>CATOSD010000001.1 GCA_951812395.1 uncultured Dehalococcoidia bacterium | reverse complement strand
GTCATTGTCGACCCGCTCACCGAGACATTCGGCTGGAGCCAGGGCGAGGTTACGCTCGCCTACGGCATAACCAGCGTGACCACCGCGCTCGCTTCCCCCTGGGCCGGCTCGCTCGGTGACCGCTACGGCGCGCGCATCTGCATGATCGCTGGCACGGCCTTGTTCGTAGTCGGGATGGCGGCCACCGCGCTGGTGAGGGAGCCCTGGCACTTCTACGTCTCCTCGGACTCATCCTCGGAGTTTCGCAGGCCATCTTCCTGGTGCCGCTCATACCAGCGGCTATGAACTGGTTCCACAGGCGGCTCGGTCTCGCCATGGGCATCATCATGGGCTCGTGGGGCCGCCGGCCCGGCGCTCGCCGCCCCGGTGGTGGGACTGCTCATCGACCGGTACGGCTGGTCAACGTCGGTGTGGATCATCACCGTGGCCTCCACCGTCTTCATGGCCGCGCTCATCGCACTCTTCCGCAACTGGCCGTCCGACAAAGGACTGCTCCCGTACGGCGCGACATCAGAAGTTTCCACGGGGCGAACCGAGAAGACGATCGACAGGCAGCGCGTGACACAGTTCACCGGCTATATGCGCCGTACCAAGGCCTACTGGAACCTGAGTTCGATTCACTTCCTGGGCTGTGTCGGACACGCCATCATCCTGGTGTATCTCGTGCCACTGGCCATGCGGGAGGGACTGACGCTGGTGACCGCGCCGGCCTGCTGACGGCGCTCTCCGCGGTGAGTACTATAACCCGCATGACTACCCCCATGCTGTGCGAGCGCTACGGGGCCAAACCGGTGATGGCGGTCATGTACGTCGCGCAGGCGTTGCCGGTGCTGATGCTGTTCTGGACGCACGACGTTTGGTCGTTCTACCTGTTCGCGGTCATCTTCGGAATCGGCTACGGCGGCGAGGCCGGCGGATTCCCCATCCTCAACCGCAAGTACTACGGCCACGCGCCGGTTGGTTCGGTTTTCGGCGTTCAGATGCTGGGCGCGAGTCTCGGTATGGCTTGGGCGGCTGGCTCGGCGGCCGATCTTCGACTGACCGGCAGCTACGATATGGCTCTCTGGCTGTCCGTTCTAGCCAGCATGGCCGGCGCGGGGAGCGTCTTGGGACTGGAGTCCACGCGTAGGCTACTCATCCCGGACTGGAACAAAGATTCCGCCGCAGTCCCTCCCAATCGCGGGCTTGACCCACTACGCCTGGCTGAGACCTGCTCCCTTGCCGCCCGGACGAACTCCGCAATCTTCGCCGTGTCCTTCACGCCTTCGGTCTCCACCCCGCTCGACACGTCTACGCCCCACGCGACACCGCCTCGATTGCCTGTCCCACGTTGTCGGGCGACAGACCGCCCGCCAGCAGCACGTCGAACCGCGCGGCCACTTCCCGCGCGATGCTCCAGTCAAAGGTGCGCCCGGTTCCCCCAAGCTGCCCGGCCTCCTGCTTGTCGAGCAGCGGTATGCATCCCGCGAACGCCGCCGCCTCGACTCGCCGCAGCGCGTCGGCCACGGCCTCCGCCTGCGGCGCGGTGTCGTCGATCCGCACCTGACGGATAACGTCCGCGTCCACTTGCCGCCAGTAGTCCTCGTCCTCATCGCCGCAGAGCTGCGCCAGGTCCAGCCCGCAGCGCGCAATGACGTTGTTGACCTCGTCCAGTGGCTGGTTCGCGAACAATCCGACCAGTCGAGGTCCCGCCGAACGCTCGCGGCCGTCCCCGAACGCGGACAGACCACGGGACTCCTGGGTGATAGACCTCGCCACCTCGACATCCAGCCGCCGCCGCACGCCGGGCACAAACACGAACCCTAACAGGTCGGCTCCGGATTCCGCCGCGACGAGGGCGTGGGATGTCTCGCGCATCCCGCAAATCTTCACGACCGTCATACGAACTCCCCCAGCTTGGCCGCCACGTCCGGCGCGGTCACCAGCGACTCGCCAATCAGCACGGCGTGCGCGCCCGCGGCTCCCACGCGTTGCACGTCGGCCCGGTCGGCGATGCCGCTCTCGCTTACGACGATCTTGCCAGGCGGCGCCAGCGGCGCCAGCCGCTCTGTGGTCGCAAGGTCCGTCACAAATGTGCGCAGGTCACGGTTGTTGATGCCGATAATCTCCGCACTCGCATCCAGCGCTACAGACAGCTCCCGCTCGTCGTGCACCTCCACCAGGCACTGCATCCAGAATCGCTGGCTCAGCGCGAACAGCTCGGCCAGACTGTCGGGCGTCAACATCGCCACGATGAGCAGTATCGCGTCTGCCCCGTGGGCGCGCGCCTCGTACACCTGGTACGGGTCAAAGACGAACTCCTTGCGCAGCACCGGAACTCCCGTCCCCCGCACAGCATTGTGCGCCGCCTCCAAGTGCTCGATACTGCCCTGGAAGTGCTTAGCGTTGGTGAGCACCGACACCGCCGCCGCGCCGCCGTCCGCGTAGGTCTTCGCCAGCCGGGCCGGGTCGAAGTCCGCACGGAGCACGCCCCGCGTGGGCGACGCACGCTTGACCTCGGCGATAACGCGTACGGAAGACCCCATCAGTGCACCGGCGAAGTTGAGCGGCCGGTCCTGGCTTTCGATTCGTTCCTCCAACAGGGTAATGGGAGCCTCGACCTTCAAGCGCTCGACCTCGTGTCGCTTGGCGTCGACGATGGCCTTGAGAATGTCCGGCGTGTCGGGATCGATCATGGGGCGCCTCGCCAGGTATCCACAAGCTTCGGCAGCTCGGCCACGCTGTGCGTTGGAAACAGCGCGTCGTAGGCGTCGAACGCCTCTCGCGGCGTAACGCCAGTCAGCACCGGCAAGAACGGCACGCATGCACGGCGGGCCGTCTCAGCGTCGGTCCCGCTGTCGCCGACGTACAGCGACTGTTGGGGCGTGCAGCCAAGCGCGGAGACGGCGCTCAGCAGCCCGCCGGGGTGCGGCTTCAGCTCGATGGCGGTGTCCGCACCCACAATCACCTCGAAGATGCCCTCCAGCCCGTCGCGGGCGAGGATGGTGTCGATGCGGGTCTTGAACTTCTGTGTGACGATTCCCATCGCCACCCGTCGACTCTTCAACTCGGCCAGCACTCCGGGCACGAAATCGTACAGCACCGTAGAGTCGGCCATCACCGCGTCGGCCTTCTCGACGAAGAGCCGGATGTAGTCCTCCGCGCGGCCCCTGTTCTCCTCGCCCGCCAGCTCGACCAGCGAGTTCTCCAGCGACAGCCCAATCGTGGCGCAGATAGCGTCGTCGGTCGCCGGGGGCAGGCCCATGCCGGTAAGCGCGTAGTTGGCGCCCTCGATCACGCCGGTCGACGAGTCGCCGAGCGTGTAGTCGAAGTCGAACACTATAGCCAGCGGCCAGCCCTCGGGCGCCTGCCGATCCGGCCTACTCAAGGGAGTTGCTCGACTCGACCAGGCCGTCCAATGCCCGTCGTGCCGCGCCGCCGTCCACTGACTCGGTCGCAAGCGCCACCCCAGCCTCCAGCGTGTCCGCCAGGCCGGCGGCCAGCAGCGCGGCGCCCGCGTTCGCGACCGCTACGTTTCGCGCCGGACCGGCGTTGCCGTCCAGCACGCCGCGCAGCACCGCCGCGCTCTCGTCTACGCTGGACACCGCGATGTCGCTCCTGACCGAGCGGGGTACTCCGAAGTCCTCCGGCGAAACCCGGTACGAAGACACCGAACCGTCCCTCAGCTCCCACACCTGCGTCTTGTCCGAGAGCGTGATCTCGTCCATGCCGTCCAGGCCGTGCACCACGAGCGCCCTCTCGCTGCCCAGACGTTCCAACACGCGCGCCATGTTTTCGCCGACGGAAGGGTCTGCGACGCCCAGCAGGTGCCTCGTCGCTCCTGCCGGGTTTGTGAGCGGGCCAAGTATGTTGAACACCGTCCTGATTCCGATTTCGCGGCGGGGGCCGGCGGCGAAACGCATCGACGGGTGATAGCGCTGCGCGAACATGAACCCGAAGCCGACCTCGTCGAGGCAACGCGCCACGCCTTCGGGGCTGAGGTCGATCTTGACGCCCACAGCCTCCAGCACGTCCGCGCTGCCGCACGCGCCCGACATCGCGCGGTTGCCGTGCTTGGCGACCTTGGCGCCCGCCCCGGCTGCGACGAACGCGGCGGTGGTGGAGACGTTGAAGGCGCCCGAGCCGTCGCCGCCAGTGCCGCACGTGTCTAACAAGGCGCCATCGACTCTGACCCGCAGCGCCTTCTCGCGCATCACCCGCGCCATGCCTGCTATCTCGTCCGGCGTCTCGCCCTTCAGCCGCAGCGCGGTCACGAACGCGCCGAACTGCGACGGCGTGGCTTCGCCGCCCATGATCTCGTCCATCACCTGCGCGGCCTCTTCAAGGCTCAGCGACTCGCCCTCGACTACTCTGGAGATGCCTTCTTGAATCATCACGTCACCCTTCGGAGTTCAGGAAGTTGCGCAGCAGGTCGTGACCCACCTTAGTCATGATCGACTCGGGGTGGAACTGGATGCCCTCCACATTGTGCTGCTTGTGGCGAAGCCCCATTACGATGCCGTTGCTCGTCCATGCTGTGACCTCCAGATCGTCGGGCAAGTCCTCGGGATAGACGGCCAGCGAGTGGTAGCGTATCGCCTCGAACGGGTTGGGCAGACCCGCGAACACGCCCTTGCCGTCGTGGTGGATGAGCGACGTCTTGCCGTGCATTATCTCGCCCGCGCCCCCGACGGTGCCGCCGTAGGCGTACCCGATGCACTGGTGTCCCAGGCACACCCCCAGCGTCGGCACCTTCGGCCCGAAGTGGCGCACCACGTCGTTTGATATGCCGGCCTTCTCCGGCGTACAAGGACCGGGCGAGATGACTATCTTCTCGGGCGCGAGGTCCTCGATCTCCTCCAGCGTAATCTCGTCGTTCCGGGCGACGCTCACGTCGGCGCCAAGCTCGCAGAGGTACTGGTAGATGTTGTAGGTGAAGCTGTCGTAGTTGTCTATCAGAAGTATCACTTCTCACCCCCATCCTTACCTTCCCCCTTTATCAAGGGGGAAGGGATTTCCAAGACCTGCTAGCCCGCGCCCTCTGCCTCGTCGATGGCGCGCATGACCGCTGACGCCTTGTGAATCGTCTCCTGGTACTCGGACTCCGGAATGCTGTCGAACACTACCCCGCCGCCGGCCTGCGCGTACGCGACGCCGTCCTTGACGACCAGCGTGCGAATCGTAATCGCCGTGTCCATGTTCCCCGAAAAGTCGAAGTAGCCGACCGCGCCGGCGTACGGCCCGCGCTTAACCGGCTCTAGCTCGGCGATAATCTCCATGGCCCGAATCTTGGGCGCGCCAGAGACCGTGCCCGCAGGGAAGCAGGCCCTCAGCGCGTCGAAGCTCGTGGCGTCTTCACGAATCTTGCCCTCGACGTGCGAGACCAGGTGCATAACGTGCGAATAACGCTCGACCTCAAGCAGCTCGGTCACGCGCACGCTGCCCGGCTCGCTCACGCGGCCCACGTCGTTGCGCGACAGGTCCAGCAGCATTATGTGTTCGGCGCGTTCCTTCTCGTCGGTGCGCAGGCGGTGTTCCAGCGCGGCGTCCTCCTCGTCGGTCGCGCCGCGCGGCAGCGTGCCGGCAATCGGGTGCATGGCGATGTTTCCGTTTTCGACCTGCACCAGCATCTCAGGTGACGCGCCCACAATCTGGAAGCCGTCCAGGTCCAGGTAGTACATGTACGGCGACGGGTTGATTGTTCGAAGCGCCCGGTAAATCTCGAACGGATCGGCCTCTGTGGGCCGCGCGAACCGCTGCGAAGGGACTGCCTGGATGATGTCGCCGTCGACGACGTACTGCTTGACGCGCCGGACGTTTGCCTCGAACTGCTCGCGTTCCATGTTTGGCATCTCTTCCCGCGACTCGCTATGCTCGCCGGCCGGTGGATACAGCGGCCCACGCAGACGGCCCACCAGCTCGTCGATGCGGCCCACCGCGTCCCGGTAGGCGACCTCAACGTTCCCGTCCACGTGTGCGTGGCTGACCACTCTCAGTTTGTGGCGCACGTGGTCGAACACCACGAACGTGGTCGTCAGCATGAAAATGGACTCCGGCAGTCCCAGCGTGTCCGCCTCCGGCGAGGGCAGCCGCTCGAAGTAGTTCACCGCCTCGTAAGAGAGATAGCCAACCATGCCTCCGTTGAACCGCACCGCGTGCCCCGTATCGGCAATTGTGAACTCGGACAGCGTCTGCTCCACCGGTATCAGTGGATCAACGGCGCCTGCCGACTGTCCCGGGCCGGTCTTGATGATGCGTGTTGGCTCGGTACCGATGAAGCTGTATCGCGCGAGCTGCTCGCCGCCCTCCACGCTCTCCAGGAGAAAAGAGTACGGCGGCCGTGCGACCTTCAGGTAGGCCGACACCGGCGTTTCCAAGTCCGCGTTTATCTCGACGTAGACGGGGACGAGGTTGGCCGACTCGGCCAGCCTCTTCGCCTCATCCAGCGACGGAAAGTATGTCCGCTTGGCTGCTTTCTTCCCTGCTGTAGTCATCCCTTCCTCCCCGGCAGTATCAGCCCCATCCGATGCTTCACCTCGTCCAGCTTTGGGTCGGCAACCGCGCGCGCCTGATCCGCGCCTCGCTCGAGGAGCCGGTCAAGCTCCTCGACGTCTCCCATCAGCCGGTTGTAGCGCTCCCGGATTGGCGTCAGCGCCTCTATGACCACCTCTGCCACTCGCTTCTTCAGGTCGCCGTACCCGCGGGCATCGGCGAAGTCGGACTCCACCTCCGCCTCGGTCTTGTCGGTTATCACCTTGTAGATGCCCAACAGGTTGTTCACTCCCGCCCGCTCGGGATCATCCGAGAAGCGGATCTCGTTCTCGTTGTCGGTCACGGCGCGCTTGATCGAGCGATCGATCTCGTCGGGCTCGTCGAGCAGCCGGACCGCGTGGCCGCGTATATGGGAGAAGCTCTTGGACATCTTGACGCTGGGGTCGTTCAGCCCCATCACGCGGCCGCCGATTTCGGGAATCACGGCCTCCGGCACCACGAACGTGTCGCCGTAGATGCGGTTGAACCGCTGTGCGATGTCTCGCGCCAGCTCCACGTGTTGGCGCTGGTCCTCCCCGACCGGCACCTCGTGGGCGTCGTACAGGATGATGTCCCCCGCCATCAGCACCGGGTAGTCGAGCAGCCCGGTCGAGACGCGCTCCTGGTTATCGGCCTTCTCCTTGAACTGGGTCATGCGCTCCAGCCATCCCACCGGCGTGACGCAGTTGAGCAGCCAGCACCCCTCGGCGTGAGCGGTCACGTGGCTCTGGATGAAAATGGTGCTCTTGTCCGGGTCCAGGCCGGCGGCGAAAAGCATCGCGGCGAGCGAGCGCGTCTGGTGGCGCAGCTCGTCCGGGTCCTGCGGCGTGGTGAGCGCGTGGAGGTCCACGATGCAAAAGAAGTTTTCCTTCTCGGCCTGCCTGTCGGCCCATCCCTTGATGGCGCCCAGGTAGTTGCCGAGCTGGACGTCGCCGCTCGGCTGGATGCCGCTGAACACCCGTCTTCTGGTCTCGCCGGACATGTCGGCCCGCGCCTGCTGGATCTTGATCTCTGTAGTCAATTTTCGCCCGTCCTCGCTCTGTTTTCCGTAACTACTGCGCCGGTTGACTAGTCGCGGGCTACTGCCCGTCATATCGCATACAAACAAAAAACCCGTCCTCGCAATGGGACGGGTTGTCTATCCGTGGTGCCACCCAATTTCAGCCGCCGTTCACAGCGGCATCTCTGGCAGACGGGGAGGAGCAGCGTTTCGCGCACCCTCCGCATCTTGGGCTGTGATAACGGCGCCCATCCCGTCCCGCCCTACAATCGGCCCACGACCGACATTCGGGTGGCGGCTCCCAGGTCCATTCGGCTTCCGCGCCAGCGCCGGATCTCACCTTACCCGGCTCTCTGAGCTCCGCTTGAAAGCGTACTACTCCTGTTCGTTGCCTTTCGATTCTGAAATGTCCGGCAAAGTATAGAGACTTCCGCGCGGCACTGTCAAGCGTTGGACTCGCCCCGAGCCTGTTTCAGATTACTAGGCGGACAACACACGGAGACCTCCGCCCCTAGGTTCCTGCTTACGCGGGAAGCAAGGTTAAGAGCGGGTTTCCGCTTGCGTGGGAAGGATGATTCCTCGCGCACCTAGTAATCTGAGACAGCTTCACTCGCCCCGAGCCAGTGTCGTTCTACCAGGTGTGCTCTTGCATAGGCGAAACAGTCGCGGCGTCGTGAGTTGGCGTGACAAGCTGACACCCTTTACCGGGCAACGGGCTAGCAAGTCGAACACTAACTAACTACAATGTTTCAAGGCAGGCGCGTTCAAGAAATTCCGAGGAGTATGCACGGCATGACGATAGACCGAGCCAAGATGTACCGAGATATGGCGCTTCGAGGCAAGTATCGCAACTTGTACAACCACCTGTGCGGCCTTCCCGCCCAGGAGTGGCGGACGACCTTCAGTGAGATTGAGTCTATCCTGGGGTTCGAGTTACCCGCGTCAGCGCGTCTTCACCGGCCCTGGTGGGCAAATCAGAGCTTTGGCAACGGGCACAGCCATGCGCTTGCCTGGGGCGTCGCCGGGTGGGAGACAGCGGAGGTCGACATGAGCGCGGAGACGCTGTTGCTCAGGCCGAAGAACCGCGAGGAGGCCAGGCGCAGGCCGAGACTCGATGAGTTCTGGCCCGTCCACCCAACGGCGGTGTTCCCGGAAGGGTTGAGCCTCAGGCGAGAGGATCTGTACGAGGACAGGATTTAGCCCGGCCATGTTCATCGACACTAACGTACTCGTAAGCGCCCGTTTCCCCAACGCGCCTCACCACGACGTTGCCAGAACCAGTTTGGATGATGCAACACTGGGGAACGAACCCTTGAGGATAAGCCGACAGGTAGTCCGGGAGTATCTTGCCGTCGTCACGCGACCACAGTCGTGGCGCTTCGGAATAGTCCGGGAAGAAGCGGTATACGACGCCAACTCACTTCTGGCCAACTTCGAGGTTTTGGAAGACGGTCACGAAGTTACCGAAGTCTTGCTTTCGCTCTGCCGCGAGGTCCCCGTCGGTGGGCGACAGATCCACGATGCCAATATCGTGGCGACCATGTTGGCGCATGGCGAGCGCAGGCTGCTTACATTCAACACGCGGGACTTTCGACGTTTCGGAGGCCGCATCGAGTTGGAGGGCAGCTAAGAGCTGTGATGCTCCAACAACTCCCCCACCCTGTCGAGCAGCCGGCAGCCCACATCGTTTGCCGCGATATGATCAAGAACCTCCGCTACGGCTCGATGAACTCGCCGCCGTGCCACAGCCTGTACGCCTCGTTGAACCTTTCCTCCCTGCCACGCGGAACGTTCTCTCTGAACGTCTCGTATATCTCCACTTCGGTGAGATTTTCGCCCTTGGCCTTTTGCAGGAGCAACAGTTCTTTGAGGGCCGCGGACATCGCATCTTCCCCCATCAGATCGAACAAGTTGTGGAGGAAGTACTCTCCAAGGTTGTAGTTGCAGACCCAGAGCGGATCGGTATGATCCGGAGAAAGCTCGAGCAGCCTGCTGATCTTGCGCACGCCCTGGTTGTGGCAGTTGTCTCTGACGAGATTCTTCGTAGTTGGTAGACGGATTTCCAGGCTGTCTACGCCTATCCAGTCCATGACGTACGACTCCACGAAATCGGCTCCGCCCTCCACCAACCAAGTGGGGCCGAGTCCTCCTCGGAGGTAGTAGTGGCCGATCTCATGGTAAATGGTCCGCCTGTTTACGTCGCTGAAGTCGTACATGACCAATCTCATGTGGTCCCCCCGGAACTGCCCGCCGTAGTTTCTTGTGGCGCCTCCCACTGGTTGAAGCACCAGGACGACGTCATTCATCGGGAAGGCAGTCCCAAAGAGACTCTCGGAGGCGCTCACTGCTTCCTCCATCATTCCCACCACGTCTTTGTTTCGAGGAAAGGGAATCGCCTGGAAGGCCCAGAAGTTGACCTCTCCAGAAAGAGGCAGAGTAACGCTCTTGGACTGTGTGTGGTGCTTGTTGGCCAGGCTCACGAACAGGTTTCTGGCATCCCCGGCCGCGTCCTCCATCGCGATCAGCAGCGCGGCCTCTTCGTCATCGATGCCATCCGTGAACCACGGCTGAGACGTCAGTTGAGCAAGCTTGTCTTCGCCTCGATCCACGATCCGGGCCAGCGTGAGCAAGAGATAGGCATCGTCCCTCGACCCCGACAGGTACGTAAGGGTTCTTGCGAGCTCAATGTCCTGGGCCGCGATCCCATTCAGGCGGGAGAGAGTCCACCATTCTTCCTCGACCACATCATCGGCGAACCAGGGCAGCCCCGCGACCGTCCTCGCCAGTTCCAAGTCGGTTGACGCCAGTTCGTTCAGGGCGTGGACGACTCCCCACTCGTCATACAGCACCTCGTCCGCAAGCCACGAGTACCCAGCCAGCAACCTCGCCAGACCGGCGTCCCTGGCCGCGATGAGACGGAGGGTGTGAAACAGGCCTCTCTCCTCCTCGGTTGTCAATCCATCCCCGTACCATGGGAAGGTCGCAAACAGTCCTACCAACTCAAGGGCATCGCGCGTCTCGGGCTCGATTTCCCTTAGCAATCGCCGCTCGCTGGCATTGAGCCCGTCGGCAAACCAATGGAGGCTTGCAAAATGCCGTGCTAAATCGAGGTTATTGGATGCGACTTCTCCTAAAGCCCTGAGGGCGGCCATCTCGTTTCCGGTGACGTCGTCCACAAGCCACGGATAGCCCAGCACCCGGTGGCTCAGTCTGAGGTCTGTATCGGCAAAACCGGTCAGCCAGCGGAGAAACTGCACTTCGCCACTGCCGACACCCTGAGCGACCCATTCCAGTCCAACGACTGCCTCGGCCAGTTCAACGTCAACAAGCCAGATGGATACAATCTGTTCGGCGGCAGCCGAATAGTTGTCGTCCGGCGGGTCATCGAACCAAGTAAGCAATTCCGAGATCTGACCGGCGGCGATGTCTCGCGCGGTTGGCTTGGGCGTGGCGGTGGGCTCGGGCGTTGGTGTTTCCGTTGGCTTCGCCGTGGGCGTAGCAGTGGGCACGGGTGTTGGTGTTTCCGTGGGCGCCGGAGTGGGTGTCTCCGTAGGCGCCGGCGTTGGCGTCTCCGTAGGCAAAGGTGTAGGCGTGTCCGTCGGCGTGGGCGTGTGAGTGGGCACAGGCGTAGCGGTTGGAGCCGGTGTCGCGGTCGACGTGGGAGACGGAGCAGCCGTTGGAGTAGTTACTACGGCCAATGTCGCCGGCTCGTCCGCCGGGGCAGTGGGTGACGGCGCGGCGCGTTGCTCACCGCACGAAACCAGCAGAGCAGCGCACACGACCGCGAACACGTACAGGCACGAAACGGAAACACTGGGCTGCCTACCGCGCATGTGGTCCCTTCTTCCTTCCCTCAGTCCTCACACACTGGGAAAGGGGAGCCTACCGGCCAAGCAGCCGCTCTACCCTGTCCAGCAGCCGGCAGCCCACGTCGTACTTGCTCATCAGCGGCAGTTCCTCGACGCCGCCCTCGCGGTCCAGCAGCACCACCTTGTTGGTGTCCACCGCGAATCCGCTGCCGGGCGAGGTGATGTCGTTGGCGGCGATCAGGTGCAGTCCCTTATCGATCAGCTTGGCCTGAGCGTTTTCCAGCAGGTCCTCGCTCTCCGCGGCGAACCCCACCTTCACCAGTTGATCGCCCGACGCCTCCGCGAGAATGTCTGGATTCTTGGTAAGCTCTATGGTCCAGGTGTCCGACTCGCCCTTCTTCATCTTCTGGACGGCGGCGGTGACCGGCCGCCAGTCTGCAACGGCAGCGGCCATCACCAGCGCGTCCGCGTCGCGGCACTCCGCGAACACCGCGTCCCGCATCTGCAGCGCCGTGCCCACCTTGACGACGCGCACCCCTACCGGGTCCGGCAGCGCCGTCGGCGCGGACACTATCACAGCAGACGCACCGCGGTCCCTGGCCGCCTCGGCAATCGCGAATCCCATTTTGCCGGAGGAGCGGTTGGCTATCACGCGCACCGGGTCGAGCGGCTCCTCGGTGCCGCCCGCGCTCACCACGATCTTGCGGCCGGCCATCGCACCGTTCTTACCGAGGGCGATCTTGGTGAGCTCGATGATCTCCGCGGGTTCTACCATGCGACCTCTACCCACCAGCCCGGACGCCATCCGGCCCTGCGCCGGTCCGGCGATCACGACGCCCCTTTCGCGCAGTTTCTCCACGTTTTCCTGCGTTGCGGCGTGCTCGTACATGTTGGCGTCCATCGCCGGCGCCACGATCACCGGCGCCTGCGACGCCAGCACCGTGGTCGTCAGTGCGTCGTCGGCGAATCCCCACGCCAGCTTGGCGATCGTGTTCGCGGCGGCGGGCGCAATGACGATCACGTCAGCCCGCTCCGCCATTGCGATGTGGTCCATGCTCAGCTCGGACTGCGGGTCGTACACGTCCGTCACGACGGGGCCGTGAGTGATGCTGCCGAACGTAAGTGGCGTCAGGAAGTTGGTCGCGCCCCTGGTCAGCACCACGTCGACCGCCGCGCCGGCCTGCGTCAGCTTGCTCGCCAGGTCGACGGCCTTGAAGCAGGCGATGCTGCCCGTCACGCCAAGAACGATGCGACGGCCCTCGAGCGGACTAGGCATCGCTGCGCGCTCCTTGGCTTGCGGCAGACGCTGCGTTCATCTCGTAGATGATGCGCAGGCCGACGAGTGTGAGGTCCGGGTCGACCGCGTCGAACAGCCCGACCTCCTTCTCGACGACACTAGCGAGCCCCCCTGTCGCAATCACCTTCGACCCGCCGCCTAGTTCGGCGTCAAACCTGCGGACCATGCCCTTGATCAGCTCCGCGTAGCCCAGCAGCAGGCCCGACTGGATGGCGTGTATGGTGTTGCCACCTATTGCGGCCGGCGGTGTGGTCAGTTCGACGCGGCGCAGCATGGAAGTGCGCCTGAAGAGGGTGTCCGCCGCGAGTGAGATGCCCGGAGAGATAGCTCCACCCAGATAATCGCCATCAGCTGTTACGGCATCCAGCACGGTCGCGGTGCCCACGTCGACCACGATGGCCGGTCCGCCGTAGATGTGCAGCGCGGCGGCGGCGTCCACGACGCGGTCGGCGCCAACGTCGCGCGGGCTGTCATACAGTATGCGAATGCCGGTGATGGTGTCGGCGCCGACGACAAGCGGCTCCACTCCGAAGAAGTCATCGCAGACCTCAACCAGCGAAGCGGTGAGCGGCGGAACCACGCTGCACATGGACACGGAATCGACCTCAGTCGGGTCGACGCCGCGGATGGGAAGCAGTTGCCGAATAAGCAGACCGTACTCGTCGGACAGGCGCTCGACGTCGGTGGCGAGACGCCCCCTGGCCCTCAGTGTGTCGCCATCGAACACGCCGAGCGTGATGTTGGTGTTGCCCACGTCGATAGCGAGAAGCATTCTAACTGTTCACCCTATCAGAACGGCCATCGAGCGGAATGTCTCGCGTTGGCGTCCCAGGCCGCCTGCCCGGCTGGAGCTACCTTCTGATTATGGAGTTGCGCTCTCTCCGCCAGCGGGTGCTCAGGTAGTCGCTGGCATCGAGCAGGCTGTCCAGAGATGGGTACTCCGAGGAGCTCAGCCTGGGAGCGCCCAGCACCTTGGCTGCGTCGGACGCCGCGGCCTGACCCGAAATGCGCTCTCGCTCGCGGTTGGTCCATGCTTCGTCGATGTTGATGTCCCACTTGGGGTCGCCCTGGGCTGCCGGCTTCTCGTCGGCCTCCGGCTGCGGCGCCTCCACGTGCGCCTTTGCGGAGTCGTCGGTCTTAGGCCGGATCTCAAGCACAATCTCTCCCGTCGGCTGCCTCTGGGCCCGGGCCTTGTCCGCCTCATCGAGCTGCGCGCGGGTCTTGGCCCCGTCCGGCGCCCCCCGGGTTCGCCGCGTCCTGTTGCCGTCTGCCGCCTGCCCGCGCGCCGTCGTCCCTCGATCCGATGCCGGGGCAGACGCCTGGGCCCTGCCACCGTTCAGGATCTGGGGCCGTGCGAGGCTGAAGCTGACTATGGTGTCTCCACCGTCGGCGGGCCTCTCCACGTTTACGTTATTGCACGACTCCAGGAACCGGGTGAATGTGCTGTGACCGAGCTCCTTGTAGCTGAAACTGGGGTCGATTCGCTGCATAGTCTGGTACAGCCTGGAACCGCCGACCTGCCCCTCCGAGTCCATCGATGCGTCGATGGCCCGCCGCAGCAACGCCTCTGCCTGCGGCTCGCTCGACGTGCGCCGCCGCCGCTGGGCCTGCGCCGCCGGCTTCGGCTCGTCGAGATAGATGTAGCGGTCGCAGGACTTCACAAGCGTGGGCGACGAACCGCCCCGCCGCCCGGCGCCTATCGCCGTCTTTCCGGCCGCGCGAAGCTTGTTGACCAACGGAACGAAGTCGCTGTCCGACGAAACGATCACGAACACGTCCACCGGCGCGCTGTACAGCAGGTCTATAGCGTCGATGGTGAGCGAAATGTCGCTGGAGTTTTTGCTCTGTTTCGTCGATCTGAAGTGGTGAGACGCCTCGATGCCGTACTCGAGAAGCTGGTCCCGCCTGTTACGGTGGACCGACCAGTCGGCGTAAGCCCGCTTGATTATCACCCGGCCCACGTCGGACAACTGGTCCAGGAGCGACTCCATGGATTCCAGTCCCACATTCTCATAGTCCACCAGTACAGCTACATTTCCTTCAGCCAAAACCTCTCAACCCCTTCTACTTGCGACTCTATGCCTCCGTGACGCCGCCATTGTACCATTTATGGCAAGTGGCGTTCCGGCGCTACTCAGTGGGCCTGCCAAACAGCAGCACCAGGCGCAGCGGCCCGCATCCGGTGTTGCGGAAACCGTGATCGACGCCCGGGGGCACCAGCACCGCGTCTCCCGCGGCCACCGGCACGTCTTCCCCCTCTATCCACATCACGCCTTCGCCCTCCAGGAAGTAGTACGTCTCCTCCAGGCTGCGGTCGCCTTCATGGATATGGTTCCCTTCGCTCACGCCCGGATCCAGCTCCCACACGTCGAACGTGACGCCGACCTTGCTCACGTCCTTGAAGAACCGTCTGATGCGGACCGTTCCGTCGCCTCCGTGCATGGCCTCGTAAGGGTATACACCCTCTGCGTAGGTCTCCTTCCAGTATGTCCTTGCCATTGGCTTGCTCCTAGAAATAAGCGTCCGAATTGCCGGGATCGCGGGCGTTGCGCTCGTCCTTGCGCGAGCCGCCGTCGACGGCCCTGTCGTAAAGCACGCGACCTCCGATGATGGTCGCGTCGACCTCGATGTCGTCGATCCCGCGAGCGCCGACTGCCAGCGGATCATCCGACAGCACTACGACGTCGCCCAGCTTGCCCTGCTCGATTGTTCCCTTGTCGTTCTCCTCGAATGCCAGGTATGCGGCGTCGATGGTCATGGAGCGCAGCGACTGCTCCGGCGTCAGGCAGAACTCCGGCCCTAGCTCGTTGCCGTCGCGCGTCAGCCGGGTGGCCGCCGTGTGGACGTTCAGCATCGGGTCCACTGGCGTCACGAACCAGTCGGAGTGACCTCCGAACTTGATGCCCCGGTCGAGCGCGCTCTTGAGCGGGCTGATACGCGGCCCGCGCTCCGGCCCCAGGAACAGGTCGCGGTGCCGGTCTCCCCAGTGGTACACGTGAAGGTTGAAGAAGGAGGCCAGCACGTCCATCTCCGCCATGCGATCGAGTTGGTCTTCGCGCACCGCCTGGCAGTGCTCTATGCGGAACCGGTGGTCGCGCTTTGGGTAGCGGTCCAGCGTGTATTCGAATGCGTCCAGGATGGCGTCGATTGCAGCGTCGCCATTGCCGTGTATGCCCACTTGGAAGTCCGCACGGTTGCCCTGGTCTACGAGCACGTTGAGCTGCTCCTGGGGCATGATGAGTATCCCGCTCTCGTCCGGCCGGTCGTAGTAGGGTTGCGTCAGTGCACCGGAGTGGCCCTGGATGGAGCCGTCGGCTCCAATCTTCAGGATGCCCACTTTGATGTCGTCGCCTCCGAAGCCGCTCCGAATCTCCGCCTCAGCGTACTTCGGCACCACGTCCAGCGGCGACTCCCGCTCCAGCATGGACATGAAGCTTCTGGCCACGTAGGCGCGAATGGGGAACTTTCCCTGCCTCGCGGCGATCTGGTAGGCGCTGAAGCCGCCGATTGGGTTGCCGGTGTCGTGCAGCGACGTCACGCCCGTCTTCAGCATCTGCTTTGCCGCCCATTCCAGCCCGTCCACCATCTGTGAAATGCCCGGCTGTGGCACCAGGAAGCGCACCAGGTTGCCGGCGCGCTCGTACAGCAAACCTGTCGCGTCGCCGTTGGCGTCCCGGTCGATGCGCCCGCCAACCGGATCCGGCGTGGACCTGGTGACGCCGGCCAACTCCAGAGCACGGCTGTTGGCGTAGCTCAGGTGGCCCGCCACGTATGAAATGTACACGGGGTTGTTGGGCGTGGCGGCGTCCATGTCCTGCCGGGTGATGTGCCGCATGTCCTCGACCAGCGAGTCGTCGAAGCCGCGCCCCGAAATCCACTCTCCCCTGCCCGCCTGCTTTGCGGCCTCGCCGAGCTTCTCTACGATGTCCGAGATGGTGCGATTTGGCGGCGTTCCGCAGTTCACCATCTCCAGGTTGAATTGGGCAGCCATCACCGGATGGACGTGGGATTCCACGAACCCCGGCACCACGGTCTTGCCCTGCAGGTCGAGCACCGTCACCGGATCGACAGCCATGCTCATGGCCTCTTCGTTCGTGCCGACCCGGACGATTCGCCCGCCAAGTATCGCCACCGCCTCAGCGCGGGAGCTGCGGTCGTCGAGCGTAATCACGTTGGCGTTTGTGATTATCAGGTTCATTCTCTATCCTCTCAGTGGGCGCAAGCGGTTCCCCACGCCAAGTCTGTCGCCGCAGAGCGAGTCAGTCCGCCACCCGTTGGAAGGCAGCCCGCAGCCGCGGCCCTACCTCGGCGAGCTGCTCCGGCTGCGCTGTGCTGAAGGCCATCCTGACGTGGTTGTCGTCGGAGTTCTCGCGGTCGCTGAAGAAGTTCGAGCCCAGCGGAAACACCAGTCCCTCTTCCGACGCCGCCTGTACCAGGTCTCGCGCCGACGCCCCGACGCACTCGACCCACAGAAAGAATCCGCCCTCCGGCTTGCGGAACCGCACGTATGGTTCGCAGTACGCGAGCAGCGACTCCACCAGAATCTCGCACTTTTCCGCATAGATCGGCCTCATCTGTCGCACGTGTTCATCCAGGTCGCCCGAGGTCAGGTACTCTGTCAGCGCCCACTGAATGAGCGGCGAGCCTCCCATGTCGAACCGTACCCGGGCCATTGCGTCTATGAAGTCCGGACGCGCCTCCACCCAGCCGACGCGCAGCCCCGTAGCAATCGTCTTGCTCAGGCTGCCCAGCCGCAGCACGCCTTCTCCCTCTGCGATGCTGTACAGCGAGGCCGGCGGCCCGTCGTCGAATCCTAACTCAGTGTAGGCGGCGTCCTCCAGCACCAGCACCCCGTGCCGTGCGCACACCTCCAGCAGCTCTGTGCGCCGCCGCTCCGACAGCGTCACACCGGTGGGGTTGTGGTAGTCGGCGACCGTGTAGAACAGCTTGGGCCGCTTGCCCGCAGCCTTGACGCGCTCGATAGTCTCCTCCAGGGCTTCTACGGACACCCCCTCGTCTCCTATGGGGACTTCCACAATCTCCGTCATGTACCCGCGCATCGATCTCACGCTGCCGGAAAAGCTGGGGGCCTCCGCGATTACGACGTCACCCGGCTGGAGAAAAGTCTTGGAAACATTGTCTATGGCGCCGGAGCTACCGTTGTGGACGATGATGTTATCCTGCCCAATCGTGGCCCCCTCGATATGGCTCTGCCGTTCGGCGATCGCCTCACGCAGGCCCTCGTAGCCATACCAGCCGCCGTATGTGAGCGTGGCGGAAGGGTTGGCGTCGAGCGCGTTGCTCAGCGCCTCCCTTATGTATGCGACAGGTAGCGTTGGAGGGTCAGGGATGCCGGCAGCCAGCACAATCGGGGCGGGATGATCGGTAGGCAACCGCCACATCCTGCCGGAATCCGATGAGCTGCCAGCGCCTATAGTCTTCGCGGACTCGGACAACAGGTCGTCCAGCCGAAACGGGACCTGACTTACGCCCAGAACTGCACCGTCAATTTCAGATTCTGCCATTGGTTTCGGCCTCCGTTCAGCCTGCACGCGGACTCTGCCTCACCTGCCTCGGTTCGTCCAGCGGACTCTGCCTCACCTACCTCGGTTCGTCAAATTGTAGCACGCGGCGTCGAGCGCGCCGTCCGTCGGCTAGCCCGAAAGATTGGCCAATTCCTGCAGCACCTGCTGCGGGGAAGGCCTGTCGTAGGTGCTGCCAAGGTACTTCCACCGGATCACGCCGGAACTGTCGATTATGAAAGTGGAAGGCCTGGCTAGATTGTTGTCTTGTGGGTTGAGCACGCCGTAGGCCTTCACAACGTCCTTCTCAGGGTTGTATAGAATCGGGAACGGCACACCCGAATTCCTGGCCATCGCCTGCGCGTTGGACAGGTCGTCCACGCTGACGGCGACAACCACTGCGTTATGGCTCTTGATCGCGCTATACTGGTTTGTCAACTCGACGAGTTGTTGCTTGCAGAACGGTCACCAGTAGGCCCGGTAAAAGACGATCACCAAGTTCCCTTGCCCCAGCCGCTCATCCGTCGAGAACGTCGCGCCGTCAAACGTGGGCAGCGTAAAGGACGGAGCGATCTGCCCGACCTCCGTGCCCGTCTCCGGCGCTGGCGCGGTCGTCGCAGTCGGCGGCGCCGGCGTGGCAGTGGACACAGCGGTTGCGGTGGGTGAGACCACAGTGGTGGCCGTTGATGGCGCCGGCGTGGCAGTGTGCACAGCAGTTGCGGTGGGTGAGACCACAGTGTTGGCCGTTGATGGCGCCGGCGTGGCGGTGGGCTGTGGCGCGGCTTTAGCCGTCGGTTCGGGTGGAGCAGTCGGTGGCCCCGCGGGAATGGCCGTAGGTCTCGGTGCTGGAATCTGTGTCTCCTGGGCCGCGGCGATTTCAACTGGCCACAGTGTCGGCGTCGGCAACGGTGAGGAAGGCGGCTCAGCGGTCACTCTCGGTTGAGAAGGCGCACCCGGCTGCAAGGCGGGAGCGGTCGGCTCCGCAATGGCCGTGGGCGTTGGCTTTAGGACTGCTGCCGGCCGAGCCGTTTCGGCGGCCTCCGGCTCACGCTCAGTTGAAGGCGTTTCACATCCAGTTAAGGCTGCCGCGGACATGGCAGAGACCGCAAACACCAGCGCCAACGTAAGCTTTCGCAGTCGCAAACTGCCAATCTCCTGACTCACCGCTTTCGAAACCCGCGAGCGGAATAGCCTTTGAGGCGCACACATCCGCTTGACCCGCGCGGCCTCATGTACTTACACTGAGTTCATTCGCTTCCCAGGACGTGATTACGCCATGCAGCGAGTCGATCCTTCTCCGTCGTTGTTCGCCGACCTGTACCAACTCACCATGGCGCAGGCTCTTTGGCAAAGTGGAACGACGGCTAAGGCTACGTTTAGCCTCTATTTCCGCGAACACCTACCCGGAAGGGCCTTTTACGTTTTCGCCGGGCTCCACGAGGCCTTGGAGCATCTCCAGCGGTTTTCATTCGAAACTCGCGACATCGAATACTTGGGTTCTACGGGCCTGTTTGACAGCGAATTCATGGACTACCTGCTCAGTCTCAGATTCACTGGAAGAGTCAGGGCCATGCCCGAGGGTGCGATCGTGTTCGCCGGCGAACCGGTCATCGAGGTTTCTGCACCCATGATAGAGGCTCAGATTCCCGAGACTTTCCTCGTCAACAGCGTAAACGCCAACACTCTGCTTGCCTCTAAGGCCGCCCGGATTGTCCATGCCGCCCACGGAAGGAACGTGTATGACTTTGCGGCGCGTCGTACGCACGGGCTGGACGCCGCCGACATCTTTGCCCGCGTTAGCTACATGGTGGGGTTCGATGGCACCAGCAACTTGACAGCGGGCGCGCGCCACGGCATCCCGGTAGTTGGCACCATGGCACACTCTTTCGTCTCCGCGTTCGAGGACGAGACCGACGCCTATCGTGCCTACGCCCGCTCATTCCCTGCTGCGAGCACTCTACTGGTTGACACCTATGATACCCTAAACGGAACTCTGAGGGCCATACAAGTTGCACGAGAAATGCGCGCCGCCGGTCATGAGTTGAACGCCATACGTCTGGACAGCGGCAACCTGGCCGAGCTCTCGATGGAGTGCCGGGCACTATTGAACCGGAACGGGTTCGGAGGCGTCCGGATTCTGGCGAGCGGCGCGCTCGATGAGTACTCCATTGAAGAACTGCTTCGAGTATGCGCGCCTATCGATGGCTTTGGCGTTGGCACTAAGGCGGGTGTGTCGCATGACGCGCCCTGGGCGGACTCCGTTTACAAAGTTGTTGCCTACGACGGCAGACCTGTAATGAAGCTCAGTGACCGCAAGGAGACTATGCCCGGCTCGAAGCAGGTGTACCGCTACCTGAGCAGGAGCTATCGGCCCCTGCGAGACGTCATGGCCGCGGCCGGCGAGGCGCGGCCGGCGGTCTGCGCGCGGCCTATGCTCACCGAAGTGATGCGCAACGGCGAGATCACGGTCGACCTTCCAGACCTGGGTGAGTTGAAGAGCAGGTTCGCCGCCGAATTCGCTAAGCTCGACATGCGCTACAAGAAGCTCCATAATCCCGACGCCTACGAGGTGGCCATCAGCGACGATCTGTCCGGCCTGCACGCCGGCACCGCCGCCAGGCTTCGCCGGCGGAGCGGCGCGAGTATCGGGGAATCCCTACCTGAGAGGGCGTGATGGCACGACTCCCGTACATCGACAGAGACGACCTTCCCGAGGACAAGCAAACGATCTTCGACCATATCGCGGAACGCAGAGGCGATCCCGATTCCGGCGGCGCATTGCCTAACTCGTTCGGTCTGCTCCTCAACAGCCCTGACGCCGCGGAGGCCGTCGGCGCGCTCGGCGAGTACGTGCGATGGGGAAGCCCGCTGGATCCTGCCGCCCGCGAGATCGCGATCCTGGCCGCCGCGATGGAGATGGGCAGCGACTACGTCTGGAAGCACCACGAGCCCGTAGCCCGCCGCGTGGGCGTGCGCGACGCCACTATCGAGGCCATACGCTCCGGCAGGGCGCCGATGGGCCTGCCTGCCAAAGAGGGCGTGTTCGCGCAGGCCGCCCGCGAGATTGTTCGCGACGGCACGCTGACCGATCGCACCTTTCAGGCGATTCACCACCTGCTCGGCGCGGAGCTCACAGTTGACCTCGTTGTCGCGGTGACCTACTACGTCATGTTGGCCAGGGCGCTCGGCTCGCTCGGCGTAGACCTGGAAGACGGACTCGACTCCGCCCCCGGCCTGCCCTAGCACGTCGCGGCAGTTTCGCTAGTAGGAGGAGCTGATGGCCGAGGGCGCACTCTCGGACGTGAAGGTCCTGGACTTCACCCACATGATCGCCGGTCCTTACTCCACCAAGTTGCTGGCGGACTACGGCGCGGACGTGGTGAAGGTCGAGCGCCCGGACGGCGGCGACAGAGCGAGAAGGCTTGGCCCGTTCCCAGGTGACGACCCCCACCACGAGCGGAGCGGGCTCTTCCTCCATCTCAACACCAACAAGCGCGGAATAACGCTCGATCTCAAGACCTCTACAGGCAATCGTATCGCCCGGAGGCTTGCCGCGGAGGCCGACGTAGTGGTGGAGAGTTTTCGACCTGGCGCGATGTCGCGCCTGGGCCTGGACTACGCCACGCTTAGCGCAGAAAACCCAGCCTTGGTGTTCACATCAATCTCGAACTTCGGGCAGACCGGGCCGTATCGCGACTTCAGGGGCTCAGAGATCATCCTGTACGGCATGGGTGGTGAGATGTACTCAGCGGGCCTGGAGGACAGAGAGCCTATCAAGCTGGGCGGCGCCATGGTGCAATACCAGGCCGGAGCCGCCGCTGCCGTGGCCACGTTGGGCGTTCTTTTCGCCGCTCGCGCGCAGGGCGAGGGCCAGCACGTCGACGTTTCGATCATGGAAACGCAGATAGGCTCGATAGACCGGCGCATGAGTTCGCTCATTGCCTATCAGTACACCGGCGAGTTGAGTAAGAGGGTCCCCTTCAACGTCATGGGCTATCCGATAGGCGTCTACCCCTGCGCCGACGGCTACGTGGAGGTGACCGGCGGCATCGTCTACTTCGACAGGGTGGTCAAGATGCTGGGCGAGCCCGCCATGTTTGATGACCCAAAGTGGTTCACGCCGCAGGCGCAGACCAGCCCCGACCTGCGAGAGGAATTCGACGAGTTCTTCATCCCCTGGTGCCTTGAGCGAACCAAGTACGAAATTTGGTACGCGGCCCAAGAGGCACGAGTGCTCAGCGGTCCCATCAACTCGATGGGAGACCTCTTCGGCGATCCCAGCTTCAACGAAAGGGGCGCCTTCGCCGAGTTCGACCACCCCAGCGCTGGCCGTCTTACCTACCCGGGCAGGCCCTTCGTCATGGACCGGTCACCGTGGGCCGCGAGAATGGCCGCACCGACACTGGGCCAACACAACGAGGAAGTTCTGGGCGAGCTGGGCTACAACCGTGAAGTACTTATCCGGCTGCGCGAAACGGGCGCTATCTAGGGAGTCATGCCGATGCCAACATTGCCTTTGGCGGGTGTTCGAGTTCTGGACATGACAGTAGTGTGGGCCGGCACCTACTGCGCCACACTGCTCGCCGACCTCGGCGCGGAGGTCATCCGCGTCGAATCGACCAGGCACCCCGCACCGCTCACCAGGGGCGCAATGGCCCACCCGACGGAGGAGCTGGTCAGGGACTCTCCGCCAATGTTCGGAGGCATGCCCGGCCGCGTACCGGGACGCCGCCCCTGGAACCGCTTCCCGGTCTTCAACGCCCATGGGCGCAACAAGCTCAGCATGACTGTAAACCTGCCGCAACCCGGCGGTAGGGACATCTTCGACAGGCTGGTACAGGTCAGCGACGTGTTCGTTGAGAACAACGTCACAGAGACGATGGACAAGCTGGGCATCTCTTACGAGTCGCTGCGTGAGTTGCGCGGCGACATCGTCATGCTCCGAATGCCTGCGTACGGAAGCACCGGGCCCTACAAGAACTTCCGCTCGCTCGGCATTCACATGGAGGGCACGGTGGGTCATTCCCTGCTGCGGGGCTACGCCGACATGGACCCTTCCGCGAACACGCAGGTCTACGTGGCGGACGCGGCCGCCGGCGCGCAGGGCGCATTCGCCGTGCTGGCCGGGCTGCACCACCGCCGGCGCACGGGCCAGGGGCAGCTGATCGAGTTGGCCCAGGCCGAAAACGTTGCTCCCTTCCTGGGCCAGTTCTTCATGGACTACTCAATGAACGGCAGGAATGGGTCCACCATCGGAAACCGCCATCCATACGCCATACAAGGCTGCTATCCCTGCAAGGGCGAAGACCAATGGGTGAACATTACCATCTTCGACGACGGTGACTGGGCCGCCTTCCGCGCCGCGATCGGCTCACCGCCATGGACTGAAGACCCTCGATTCGACACCCAGCACGGCCGGTACCAGGCCCACGACGAATTGGACGCTTGCATAAGCGAGTGGACTCGCGAGCACGGCCACTACGAGGTCATGCACGCGCTCCAGAAGGCCGGTGTAGCGGCGGGCGCCGTGGTCGACCAGGCGGATGCCTTCTCCGATTCACACCTTAAGGAGCGTGGCGCGTTCGAAGAAGCCTACCAGGAGGACGTGGGAACATACCTGTATCCGGGGGCACCGTTCAAGTTGTCCCGCACTCCGCCCGGAATCCGGCGCGGTCCGGTGCGCCTGGGCGAGGACAACGAGTACGTCTACAAGCAGCTTCTCAGCATTTCGGACAAACGTTACGCCGAGTTGGAGCGTGAAGGACACATAGGCATGGACTACGAGTGAGGGAAGCAACTCTCATACTGCGTTGAGGATTGCAGCTTACCCTGTGCTTGCCGAAGGGGCCGGGTGGGGGCTGAGGCCGAGCACACCGGCACGCACAGTTGACTGAAGTGCTGTGCTACAGTTGGCTTGCGCGGGCCGTGGCCTGCCACTTACTCGGATTCCAGGAGATGTCCGTCTTGGACACGGCACAGGTGACCACCCTCGTAGCCACCATGTAGGGTATCGTAACTGTTCTGGTGGCAATCTTCGCGCTGATGTGACAGATGACCTCGCAAAACAGCAGACTCGAGGTCAAGATCGACACGGACGTCGGCAGACTCGAGGACAAAGTCTATTCACAAGGGAGCGAACTCAGAGACGAGATGCGGGCCGCAAGCGTAAGGGTGTCTAACTCGGAACTTGAGCAGGCGCGGCTGAACGGCATCAACAGCGTCGTGGCCTTTCATTTGCACACCCACGACATACCCGGGAACTAACACCGCCGCAATCTACACCACCGGCCAGCGCGGGGCGAACGACACCCCAGCCCGATCCATCAGCCCCGCCCCGATGCGCTGCACCCGCTGGATCAGCTCCCATTCATCCACGAACAGCGCCCTGTGGTCCTCCACGACGACCCTGCCATCCACGATCACCGTGTGAACGCTGCGCCCGTCCGCGCTGTAGACCAGGTTGTTGACCGGGTTGAAGAGCGTCCGCCACTCCGGGCGGCGCGTGTCGAACAACACCAGGTCGGCCTTCTTGCCCACCTCGATGGACCCGGTCTCGCCGCCCAGACCCATCGCGCGCGCTGAGCCAAGCGTCGCCAGTTCCACGGCGGTCTCCGCCGGCACCATCGACACGTCCTGCCTACCGTCCTTGTACAGAACCGCGGCCAGATACATCGAGCGCATCGTCTCCAACAGGTTGGAGTTGTTACCCGCGTCGGTGCCCAGCCCGACGGGTATGCCCCGCTCCAGCATCTCCGGCAGCTTTGCCGTTCGTGTCATCCCGGACCCGCCTTTTATGGCCGCGGTCGGGCACATAACAACGCTCGCCCCGCTTCGCGCGATGCTGTCGAGCTCAGACTCGTCAAGGCCAAGCCCGTGGGCCAGCGTCACGTTCTCGCCCAGCACGCCCAGGTGCTCCAGCCGCTCGGTTGGAGTCACGCCGTGCTCGGACATAGACGCCGCAATCGCGTCCGGTCCCGTGCTGTGGTGCAGCGTCAGGCCCGTCCCGCGGTCGTCGGCGAGCTGCTTCGCCGCTATCAGCAGTTCGTCCGACGCGTACTCAGCCGAGAACGGCATGGCCCACGCCCGCACGCGGCCATCGAGTGCGCCATCAAATTCGTCTATAGTCGAACGCATTACGTCCACGGCCCGCGAGGTCGAGTAGACAGGCAGGTTCAGTGGATTCGGCGCGTCGGCAACTTGCGCTCCGACCACGATGCGGCAGCCGGTCTCCTCGTATGCCCTCATGCAGGCGTCGACGTGCTTGGTGCTTCCGGGGTCGAGAAAACTGGTGGTGCCGTACATCAGCAACTCGGTGATAGCGAGCAGCGAAGTGTAGTACTCCTCCTCCGGAGTCATCGCCGATTGCAGCCGGAATACGTTCGGAAGATAGGCCCGGCCCAGGTCGTCCGGGAAGATGCCACGCGTCGCGTGCGCGTAGCTGATGTGCATATGGCCGTTGCCGAACCCGGGAGTGACGACCATATCGCTCGCGTCGATAGTCCTGTCCGTGGCAACGTCAACCAGGTCAGCGCTCTTGCCCACGCGCGAGATGCGGCTCCCTTCCACCACGATGGCGCCGTCAGCGACGATCCGGCGCTCCGCGTCGAGCGTCAGCACGAACCGTGCATTCTCAATCTTGAGCGTTGGATCTGACACTCTACTCTCCCGGTTTCAGGCCAGCACGCGCGGCAGCCTGGTGCTACCCATCAAGTAGCGGTCGATACCACGGGCTGCCTCCCTGCCCTCGGCAAGCGCCCAGACCACCAGCGACTGCCCGCGCGACATGTCGCCCGCGGAGAACACGCCGTCGACGTTCGTCATCATGTCAGCGTCCCTGCCGACGTTGCCGCGCGCGTCCGTTGCCAACCCCAGGTCGCTCAGCATCTCGCCGTGCTCCGGGTGCAGGAAACCCATCGCCAGCAGCACCAGGTCCACCTCAAGCGTAAATTCGCTGCCCGGAACCTCCCGCATGGCCGGCCTGCCTGTCTCGTCGGGAGGCCCCCACTCCAGGCGCACCGCGTGCAGCGCCTGGACACGGCCAGAGCCGGCGAAACCCTTTGTCAGAATGTTGTAGTCACGAATGCCGCCTTCCTCATGAGAGGACGAGCTGCGAAGGATTGCCGACCACTGCGGCCAGGGATTGTCGGGCCGCCGCTCGAGCGGCGGCTCGGGCAGCAGTTCGAGCTGGTACACCAGCTCCGCGCCCTGCCGGTGGGCTGTGCCCAGGCAATCGGACCCAGTATCACCGCCGCCCATGATGACGACGCGCTTGCCCTCTGCGGAGATGCGCTCGCCGGGGTCGACGGACTGGCCCGCGTTGATCCTGTTCTGCTGGGTCAGGTAGTCCATGGCGAAGTGTACGCCGTCCAGCTCGCGCCCGGGCACCGGAAGGTCACGCGGAATCGTCGAGCCGCCGGCGAGCAGCAGCGCATCGAACGCGTCCCGCAAATCGGAGATGGGGCAGTCACGGCCGACGTAAACCCCAGTCCTGAACTCCACACCCTCCTCGACCATCAGATCCACACGGCGCTGTACCACGTGTTTCTCGAGCTTGAAGTCCGGGATACCAAGCCTCAGCAACCCACCCACGTGCTCGTCGCGCTCGAACACCGTCACTCTGTGTCCGCTGGCGTTGAGCTGTTGTGCCGCGGCCAGCCCGGCCGGACCCGACCCTACGACCGCGACGGTCTTTCCCGTGCGAGTGCTGGGAGGATTCGGAGTGATCCATCCTTCGGCCCAACCCCTGTCGGCGATAGACTTCTCAATGTGCTCGATAGTGACCGGGTCCTGGTTGATGGAGAGCACGCACGAGACCTCGCACGGCGCGGGACAAATGCGGCCGGTGAACTCCGGAAAGGCGTTTGTCTGGTGAAGGGCGTCGAGCGCCTCCTTCCATCGTCCGCGGTAAACGTGGTCGTTCCAATCGGGAATCAGGTTGCCCAGCGGGCACCCCATGTGACAGAACGGCACCGAGCAGTTCATGCAGCGCGATCCCTGCTCCCGCGCCTGCTCCTCGCTCCACCGCAGGTAAAACTCGCCGTAGTGCTGGATGCGCTCCGGGACCGGCGTGCTCGGCATCGTCATCCGCCCGCTCTCTTTGAATCCGGTGGCCTTGCCCATCAGGCGCTCACCGCCCTGGCGCGCTCCGCCAATACTCGTTTGTAGTCGTATGGCATTACCTTCACGAATCTCGGGAGCATCCCGTCCCAGTCGTCGAGCACACGCTTGGCGTTCGCGCTGCCGGTCAACTCGAGGTGCTCCTCGACCAGCCGTCGCAACACCCGCGTGTCCTCCTCTTCTTCCACACTCTCGAGGCCGACCATCTCGGGGTTACAGCGACTGGCGAACTCGCCGTCCTCGTCGAGCACGTAGGCTTCGCCGCCGCTCATGCCAGCCGCGAAGTTGCGCCCGGTGGGGCCGAGCACCACAACCGTGCCGCGCGTCATGTACTCGCAACCGTGGTCACCCACGCCCTCCACGACAGTCTCCGCGCCGCTGTTGCGCACCGCGAACCGCTCGCCCGCCAGGCCCCGGATGAACGCCTTGCCGCCCGTTGCGCCATACAGGGCCACATTGCCTATGACAATCGTTGTCTCCGGCACGAAGTTCACGCCGTCCGGCGGCTTGATAACCACCTTTCCGCCCGACAGCCCCTTGCAGAAGTAGTCGTTTGCGTCGCCGTCGACTGTCATAGACACGCCCTTGGCGAGAAACGCGGAGAAGCTCTGGCCTGCCGACCCGTTGAACGAAACACGGATCATGTCGTCCGGCAACCCCTCTTCACCGTACCTCTTCGCGATCTCGTGGCTGAGCATCGCGCCCACGGTGCGGTTGTAGTTGTAAATCGGCATGGAAAGCTCTTGCGGCTGCCGGTTTTCGATGGCGTCCGAGAAGCGCTCGATCAGGTCGTTGTCCAACGCCTCCGACAGCGAATGGTCCTGCTCCTCGCAGCAGTAGGTGGCGACATCATCAGGCAAGTCGGGACGGTGTAGCAGCGCCGAAAAGTCCACGCCGCTCGCCTTCCAGTGACCGACGGCCTTCCGCCCGTCCAGCTTGTCCACGCGCCCAACCATCTCGTTCACCGTCCGGAAGCCCAGCTCGGCCATGATCTCCCGCATGTGCTCGGCCACGAAGAACAGGTAGTTGATAAGGTGCTCTGGCTTGCCCGTGAACATCCGGCGAAGTTCCGCGTCCTGTGTCGCAACCCCCACCGAGCAGGTGTTGAGGTGGCACTTTCGCAGCATGATGCAGCCCAGCGTGATGAGCGGCGCGGTCGCGAACCCGAACTCCTCGGCCCCGAGCAGGCAGGCTATGGCGACGTCCCGCCCCGTCTTGAGCTGGCCGTCGGTCTGCACGACTATGCGACCCCTCAGGTCGTTGAGGACCAGCACCTGCTGGGTCTCCGCCAGTCCAATCTCCCAGGGCAGGCCCGCGTACTTGATGGACGACTCCGGCGACGCGCCCGTACCGCCGCTGTCGCCGCTGATGAGCACGACGTCCCCATGTCCTTTGGATACGCCCGCCGCGATGGTTCCCACGCCCGCCTCGGACACAAGCTTCACGTGCACCCGAGACGACGGGTTGGCGTTCTTCAGGTCGTATATCAGCTGCGCCAAGTCCTCGATCGAGTAAATGTCGTGGTGAGGCGGAGGCGAAATCAGCTCCACTCCCGGCGTCGAGTTGCGCACCCAGCCGATGTATTCGTCCACCTTGTGCCCTGGGAGCTGCCCGCCCTCGCCGGGCTTTGAGCCCTGCGCCATCTTGATTTGCAGGTCGGTGGCGTTGCTCAGGTAGTTTATCGTCACGCCGAACCTGCCGGACGCGACCTGCTTCATGGCGCTGCTGCGTGAGTCGCCATTGGGGTCAAGCGTAAAGCGGTGGTAATCCTCGCCGCCCTCGCCGGTGTTGCTGCGCGCGCCGATGCGGTTCATCGCGATCGCCATCGTCTCGTGCGCCTCACGGCTTATGGATCCCAGGGAGATAGCCCCCGTGGCAAAGCGTTTGACTATTTCGCTCGCGGGCTCTACCTCGTGCAGGTCGATAGGCTCGTCCAGGGTTTTGAACTCCAGCAACCCCCGGATGGTGCACATCTCCTCGCTCAGGCCGTCGGCGACATCCGCGAATTCCCGGTAGCTCGTGTAGCGGTTCGACTGTGCGGCGTACTGGAGCTTGGCGATGGTATCGGGGTTCCACATGTGGTACTCGCCGTCACGCCGCCACTGGTAGCGTCCGCCGGCCGGCAGCCCGTTCGCGTGCCCGCCGTAGGCATCACGATGCCGTCGGCGGCACTCCTCCTCGATCTGCTCGAGGCCCACTCCTCCAATTCGAGAGGGAGTCCAAGTGAAGTACCAGTCTATCAGCTCCTCGTTCAGCCCCACCGCCTCGAATATCTGGGCGCCACGATAGCCCTGCAGCGTAGACACGCCCATCTTGGATATCACCTTAAGCAATCCCTTGTGGGCAGCCTTGAAGTAGTTATACTCGGCGGTCTCGTAATCGAGTGGCTCGGTGAATCCGTCGCCGCGCGACTGGTCCGCCAGTGTTTCGAGCGCCAGGTACGGGTTGATGGCGCCCGCGCCGTAACCCGACAGCAGCGCGAAGTGGGACACCTCCCGCGGCTCGCCGGACTCGACGGCTATGCCTACCCTCGCGCGCGTGCCGGCGCGTATCAGGTGGTGATGTACACCGGCGGTCGCGAGCAGGCTCGGAATCGGCGCACGGCGGGAATCGGCGCCGCGGTCCGAAATCACCAGAATGGAGCAGCCTCCCTCGATAGCTTTCGACGCCTCGGCGCAAAGCCTGTCCATGGCCTGCTTGAGTGCGCCGTCGCCGCCCTCGACGTCGAACAGCGACTCCAGCGTCCTCGACCGCAGTCCGGGCAGGTCAACCTCTTTGAGTTGGGCCATCTCGCGGCTGGTCAGCAACAGCCCCTTTAACCGGAGCTGCCTGCAGTGCTCCGCGGTCTCATCGAACAGGTTCTGCTCCGACCCCAGAGTGGTCTCGAGCGAGGTGACTAGCTCTTCCCGGATGGCGTCCAGCGGCGGGTTGCTGACCTGGGCGAACATCTGCTTGAAGTAGTCGAACAGCAGCGGCAGTTTCTCGGAAAGCACGGCGAGCGGTGCGTCGTTGCCCATCGAGCCGACCGGCTCTGCCCCGTTCTCTGCCATGGGCCGCATTATCACGGACAGGTCCTCCAGCGTGTAGCCGAAGGCTTTCTGCCTCGCGCCAATCGTCTCGAACTCCGGCCCGGGTGTAAGTTTGGGCTCCGGCAGCGACTCCATGTCAATGCTGTTCTTGTTCAGCCACTCGCCGTAGGGACGGCGGGCCGACAGCTCCGCCTTGACCTCCTGGTCTTCGATTATCCGGCCCTGCTCCGTGTCCAGCTCGAACATGCGCCCGGGATAGATGCGATCCTTGAACCGTACCTTCTCCAGCGGCACATCGAGCACGCCGGTCTCGGATGCCATCACGAGTATGTCGTCTGTAGTAACCAGGTAGCGGCACGGCCTCAGTCCGTTGCGGTCCAGAACTCCGCACACGCGCGCGCCATCCGCGCCGATGATCAGCGCGGGGCCGTCCCACGGTTCTATGATCCTCGAGTGGTAGTCATAAAAGTCCTTCTTGGCCTGCTCCATCGGGATGTGGTCGCCCCAGGCCTCCGGGATCATCATCATCAGCGCGTGAGGCAGCGACCGACCAGTGGCCAGCAGCAACTCCAAGGCGTTGTCGAAGCTGGCCGTGTCACTCTGGTCTGAAGAGACGACCGGAAACAGCTCGTCCATACGGTCGCCCATCTCCGGGGACGAGAACATTCCCTCGCGGGCCGTCATCCAATTCACGTTGCCGCGTATGGTGTTGATCTCGCCGTTATGAATGATGTAGCGGAATGGATGGGCGAGCCTCCAGGATCCGAGAGTGTTCGTACTGAAGCGGGAATGCACCAGCACATAGGCCGTCTTTATCAGGTCGTCGTCGAGGTCGTGGAAGAAGCTCTCCAGTTGATGGGCCATAACAAGGCCCTTGTAAACTATCTGCCTGTCCGACATGCTGCAGACGTAGAAGTGGCCTGAATCGGCGAGTCCGGCGCGCGCGAGGGAGTTTTCGATCCGCCGCCTCGCCAGGTAAAGCTCAATGGCGAAGGCGTGGCCGGCGGCTATGCCGTCCGGGCGCGCGACGAAGAACTGCCTGATGACGGGCATGACCGCCCTGGCCATCCGTCCGATGGCGTCGGGCGAGACCGGAACGTCGCGCCACCCCAGCAGCCGAAGGCCCTCGTCGTCGACTATGCGCTCGATTTTGCGCTCGCACTCATCGCGTTCGCCGGCGTCCTGCGGCAGAAACACCATGCCCACGCCGTAGTCGCCCGCCTCCGGTAGCTTGAATCCCAGGGACTCGGCTTCTCGGGCAAAGAACTCGTGCGGCATCTGCATGAGAACACCCGCGCCATCGCCCGTTTCGGGGTCAGCCCCGCACGCGCCTCGGTGGCCCAGGTTCCTCAAGACCTGAAGGCCCATGGTTACGATTTCGTGGGACCTAGATCCCTTGACGCTCGCAACCAGCCCAACTCCGCAAGCGTCGCGCTCGAATCTAGGGTCGTAGAGTCCCTGTTTTGTGAGGTTGGGAACGTAGGGACTACTCATAAACACACTTTTCCCGGTCTGAATGGTGAGAGGGAGAATGGCCCGAAGGCTGGGCCGCCAATCGCTGGGTGTAGCCGCGCTCCTAGCAGGTGCGCTTTTGTGTCCTGCGCACTAACTCAAGACGACCACCCAGGCCTCCTAAAGCAACGCACTTCTGGTCCCGGTCTACCTGGGCCGACTGCCGTCGGGAGCCGCAGTGAGCACACACTGATAGACCCTACCGCGTCCTGTTTCAGGGCGGCTGAGTCCGCCAAAGAACATAGCAGTTTGTGAAATATGTGTCAAATGGATTCTGGCCTGTTTCTCCTGGGTCCGCCAGGGTACGATAAGCGTGGACACCTCGCCGGAGCGGCTCGCCCCATATCGGCCCAAAGCCACCGTATCCGTCGCGCGGGTTGCCATGCGACAGCGCGGTGTTGTAGGTTGTGCCCTGATGACGAGACCCGAGGAGTCAGGGACTCGGCAAGACAACCCGATAACCAGGGGAAAGCCACTTGGCCAAGCTGATAAGTTTCGACATAGACGGCACGCTCGAAACGGGCAACCCGCCCGGCGTGATCACCATGGGGATGGTGCGTGGCGTGAAGGCGCACGGCTACATTATTGGAAGCTGCTCCGACCGTCCCATCAGCGCACAGCAGCGCATGTGGGAGGCACAGGGCATCGGCGTAGACTTCACCGCGCTGAAGCACAGGCTGGACGGTGTGAAGTCAGAATTCGCTGCTGACGAGTACTACCACGTCGGCGACACCGACATGGATCGCCACTACGCGGGTCTCGCGGGCTTCGAGTTCATTCCGGTCGAAAGAGTCTCTCCCGAAGAGGGCTGGCTGCCCCACCTGGCACGCGATACAAACGGAGGCGCTCGATGACACTGAAACTGGGAATCCACACAGGGCAGCAGGAGTGCACCTACGACGACCTGCGCCGCGTGTGGCGACTCGCGGACTCTACCGGCTTCTACTGGGTGTCCATCTGGGACCACTTCTACGAACAACCGATGCGGGACTCTAAGGGCGACTGCTTCGAGGGCGTGGCTATCATGAGCGCCCTGGCCGCCGAGACGACTAACGTGCGCGTCGGCTCGCTGGTGTTCGGCATGGCCTACCGCTACCCCGCGGTGCTGGCGAAGGCGGCAGCCACCGTGGACCACGTCAGCGGCGGCCGGCTCGAGCTGGGCTTGGGCGCCGGCTGGTACGAGCTGGAGCACACCACGTTCGGCATCCCGTTTCTGTCCGTGCGCGAGCGCATGGATGTGATGGAGGAGGGCGTACAGGTAATCAAAGCCCTGCTCACTGAAGGATCGGTAACCTTCCAGGGAAAGCACTTCCATCTCGAAAACGCCAACTGCTACCCAATGCCGTTGCAGAAGCCTCCCCGCATCTGGGTCGGCGGGCGGGGCGAACGACGCACGCTGCGCGTCGTGGCGCGCCACGCCGACGGCTGGAACGTCCCGTACATCTCGCCGGAGGAGTACGCCCACAAAATTGGCGTGCTCGACAACTGGTGCGACGTCGAAGAGCGGGATCCGGGGGAAATCTCCCGCTCGGTCAACGTCGGCTTCTGGATGGGCACCTCCGCCGCCGACGCCGAACGCGAGCGAGCGCGTTTCCGTGCGCAGTACGGCGAGAGGGCTGACGAGCAGTCGGGCGGCCAGCTATTCGGCACGGCCAGCGAGGTGGTGGACCGCATAGGCGAGTACGCCGACGCCGGCGCGCAGGGGCTCAACATAGCCCTCCGCGCGCCCTTCAACTTCGAGGCGCTACAAGCATTCGCCGAAGAGGTGCTGCCAGCCTTCAAGTAGGGCACTCACACCTCAGTCCCTTCCCTCGAAATGGTCTAACAGGGGTAGGCATCAAGAATGAGCCTTCCAAGAGTCCCTTCGCCCTCGCAGGGAGAGGATTAGGATTGGGGTGAATCAAGGCCGATGCCCTCAGAGCATCAGCATATCCACGCGATTCAGCCTGCCGCTAACAGGGTCCGCCTCGTATCCTAAGGCCTCGAGGGCCGTGACACCCATGATCAGTGAGTCGTCCTCGGCCCCGAACACGACGGACACACCTGCGGCGTTCCCTTCGTAGGTCATCCGCACGATGCCTGTGTCGCGCGCCACCGCTCCTCCAAATCCAAGGAATCGCCGCCTACCCTCCCGCAAGATTCCGAGACGGTCCAGCATATTTGAAGGCAACACGCTCAGGATCGCGCCCGTGTCCACCAGCACACGGACGCTTTCTGTCACGCCGGGTCTAGCCGGGTTTGAGACGTCTACATCGACATGGATGAATCCCAAGTCGCCTTACTCCAATCCACCTACAGGTTGAACTGCGGATCCATGTAGTCCTTCTCTTTGACGTACACCTGCAGCCGGCCCCGCGTACTGTCTGTAACGATGATCCGGTCCTGCTCATCGACCGCGATGCCGACCGGCCGGTTGAACCGGCCCATGGGCGTGATGTCCTTCACACGCCTGTAGGCCTTCGTTACGTCCGGGTTGGCCTCCACGACCTCCTTGGCCCAGTTCGAAAACTCGGTCGCGTCGCCGTACAGCGCCGTAATCACACCGCCCTCGGGGTCGTATATCTGCACGCGAAGGTTGCCCCAGTCGACGACGTACACGTCGCCCTCGGAGTCCACAGCCACATCAGAGGGGTGGTCAAGATCGCTGCCGTCCTCCAGTCCGCCGCCGCCGAAGCTCAGCAGAAACTCGCCGTCCGCGCTGAACTTCTGCACGCGGTTGTTGCCCCAGTCGGCGACGTATACGTTGCCGTCGCCGTCGAGGGCGATACCCCACGGCTTGGACAGCTGCCCGTCCCCACTCCCTGAAGAGCCGAATGCCGCCAGGAATTCGCCGTCCTTCGTGAATTTCTGCACCCTGCCATTGCCCGCGTCCACAACGTACAGGTTGTCGTCGGCGTCGAACGCAAGGCCTGCCGGTCCGTTCACCTGGCCCTCGCCGCTGCCCTCCTCACCCCACTGGCCGACCCTCTGGCCGTCCTCGTCAAACACCGCGATGCTATTGGAATACTCGTCGGAGCAGTACAGGTTTCCCTGGCCGTCCACCGCAAGGTCTACCGGCCAGACGAACTGCTCCCGCCCGAAGTCGCCGATGAACTGCTGGTCGATGGTCAGCTTGCCGATTCGCTTGTTGGGTGCGACCACCCCACCGGCGCCCTCCTGGCCCCGGCTGAGCACGTAGAGCACGCCCTCGGGCGCGGTAGCTACCGCTATCGGTTGCGTAAAGCCGTTGCCCGCGGCCGCGTTTCGACCCAGGGCGTGGCTGAAGCTCCAGGTCCTGCCGGCAACAGTTGTCGTAAGCATTTGAAGCCCTCCTGATATGGCTGCAGGCCGCGGGCGGTCTCGCCGCGCCGTGCGGCGCCGGCTGCCGTCCCGGGCCTGCCCTCGAGCGCCCGACCCGGGTCATGGGCCCGCGCTCCTCTCTTCTATAAGTCCTTTGTGTACTTCGGTAACTCGGCGGATAGTCCTAGCCGAACTGGTACTCCCTGGTCGCCGCGATGAGCGCCATCGTCTCACCTGCGCGCCTCGACGAGTTCGCGTAGTCCTCGTCTGTCGCCCAGGAGATGGCCCCCTCGGACTCCACGTTCTGCACCAGCTCCGCACGCGTCGACTCTGCGACCTCCAGTGGCCCCATCAGGTCCAGGCAGTGGTCCACCAGCGCCTCAGCGCTCATCGACTGCCCGTTGGAACCGGCGATCCGCTCGATCATGTTCTGCACGCCGGGAAGCTCAACGTCGTTCAGCCGGTCGGCGACGAAGTTTACGCGCTTGACCAGCGAGCCGCTGTTGATCCACTCTTTGCCCGTGTGCCAGCCCTCGACGCTCGGCGGATCCAGTATCTCTTGGCCCATGTAGCCCGGCTCTTTGGAAAGCGCCTCCAGCCTCGGGTCCACGCCCAAGCCGTCCTGCGTCATCCTCAGGGTGCCCACCACGACTTCGACAGGGCTCTTAACCTTCTGGTACATCGCTTCCTTGAAGAAGTCGGAGTTGAACAGCGCCCTTAGCACCGGCTTGATCTCGTAGCCGGAGTCCACGAACACCTTGGACAGCATTCTGATCGCCTCGGGGTCGCGCGGCTCCTCGATGTCCCACGCCGGCACCTGCGGCTCGTCTGCGACGAAGAAGTTGTACAGGTGCCGGGAGATGAAGCGCGGGCACGCCTCCTGCTGGAGAATAATGTCGATGATGTCCCCGCCGTCGAAGTTGCCGGTCTGGCCAAGGAACGTCTTCTCGCTGAAGTCGTGGTCTTCTGGCCGGAACTCGAACGACCACGGATGCCTGCCGTAGGGATATCGCGGCATCTTGGCGGAAATGGTCCAACCGGTGAACGCGCGGGAGCACTCGAACACGTCGGTCTCGGTGTAGTTGCCGACGCCGAGGGAGAAGAGCTCCAAAAGTTCGCGTCCCCAGTTCTCGTTGGGCGCGTACTTGTGGTTCTCGTTGTTGTCCAGCCAGAAGATCATGGCAGGGTTGCTCGCCAGCTTCAGCAACAGGTCGCGATAGTTGCCCATCCCATGCTCGCGGAACATCCGGATCTGTTCGATGAGATGGTTGCAGTTGTCGACCTTTCCGTTGCCGGTGGCAAACACCTGGTGCCAGAACACGGCCATCTTCTCTTCCAGCGGGCGCTGCGTGTTGAGCAGGTGGTACAGCCAGTACGCCTGCCCTGGGCCCACCGCTCCGCCGGGCATTTCCGTGATGGGATGATGCCTGAACAGTGTGTACTCGTCCGTAGGGGGCTGCGCATCCGCGTCCAGCAACTCCTCGACTGTGGCCTCGTATCCCCGTTCCGCCCTGGCCTCGATCTCCTCGCGGGTCGCGCCGAAACCGGCTCGCCGCATCAGGTGAGACATAAGGGCGATGTCATCTCTGTTGGCCATCGAATTATCCTCCTTCATCATTTGCGCCGCCTCGTGTTGCCGCAAACCACTTTGAACAGCCGAACCGCTGGTGTCGCTCTCGACTGCGCGCGGCCCCGTCTGGGACGGTTGCCGCCACGCTCAAAGTAGCAAACCACACCCGCCTTGTCAAACCTGAACGCGGCGTGAAGCGTCGGGCGTCTTTCGGCTTTACTTCCTCAGAACGTAGCCACGTCAGTCCTCACGCCGTCGCCCTATGAATAGCAGCAGCATGTGTCTGTAATCGCGCAGACTATAGGCGAGCCGTTTCGCGCACTGTCACGCGGCGGAAGCAACCGAAGATGATAATCACCGACATCCAGATAGAAGTCGTCAAGCGGCGCCTCGACCACACTGGCCTCGATTCCGACATGGGCCGGTTTGGAGGCGGAGTTGAACAGGATGTGCTTGGCGCCCTCACCAACGAGGGAGTCGAGGGCAACACCTTTGTCGGCAACTTCAGGCAGGGCAGCGGCCGGCTGTTCGACCCCATTTTGTCCGTCGTAGAGCCGGAGCTTGTCGGGCGCGACCCCGCATACCGCAGATGGCTATGGTCCAGGCTGCCCATGCTGCGTGGCCGCAGCGGCCTTGCCATGGAGGCTTGGGCGCCCGTTGACGTGTCGCTGTAGGATATTGCCGGCAAGGCGGCCGGCGTTTCAATCTTCCACCTGCTTGGCGCCCGCAGGCGAGAGACCGATGTGTAGGCCACCTACCCACCGCGCCACGATACGCCGGACGGTTACGTCTAGGAGGCGGAGGAGGTCGTATCTCAGGGATTCCGCGCCTAGAAGATACAGCCCGGCGTTTGGCCCGCATGGGCGTGGCCCGCATGGCGCTCGGCGTCGCCGCCAAGCTGGACATAACCGGCCTCAAGAAACTCTGCTCGCTTGCGGAGGGATTCGGGCTCAACTGCGAGATTGGCGCCGCCGGCAACGCCCTCGTTCAGGCCGCCAACCTCCACGTGATCTTCCCCGTGGACAACTGCGACATCTACGAGTGTTGGATGCCTCAGTCTGCCCACCAGTTCGGTTTGGTCGAAGAGATTGTCCTCAATGAACGCTGCGCCATCGATGCTCCAACCTCGCCGAGTCTCGGCTACGAGATAGACTGGGCCTGGGTGCGGAGGCGCCACAAGGCGACCTTGGAGCAGCGCCTGCTCCGAGTCCCTTCCCCTTGCCGTACGCCGGTTGTGCTAAAATTGCCAAAGGCGCTCAGCCGGCGCCGGGAGGCCGATGGGACCCCTCACAACACGCAGGCTGATCGTCAAGCGCCTGCTTGACGATTGGAAGCTCTTGCTTAGCATATTCTTGGGCTTTGTGGTCACTACCGCGTTGGTTGCGGGCACGCCCATCTACTTCCGTTCGTTACAGAGGGTAAGCGTAAACACGGCCATCGACAGATCGTCCGTCTTCTTCCTCAACTTCTTCGCATACGCCCCCCACGTGCAGTTTGACCGGGACAACGTCCTGAAGAGCGAGTCCTACTTGGTCGACGCCAAAGATCGCTACATCTCGGAGATTTACAGGGGCCACGAGCGCTACATCCAATCCCCCACCTTCCTCGTCGGTAAGCCAACCTCGCCGCTGCCCACTCTGACAGGCGCGGCCGACCAGGTGTCTCGCGGCTACGTGCAATACCTCTCCAACATGGGCGAGCACGTCGACGTGCTTTCCGGGCGGCTCCCAACAGACGCGCTGTCGCGGGAGCCGCGTGGCACGATGTTCGAGGCCATGCTCGGCTCCAGGCAGGCGCGTGTGTTCGACCTGGAAGTCGGCGACGAGCTGGTGTTAACCCCGTCGCTCAGCGACCCCGTGCGCATGACCGCCACTATAGTAGGCGTGATCGACGCCTCGGACCCCTCGGAAGAGTATTGGAGCCGCAACGCGGAGGCCTACCTGAATCCCGCGCCGCTCGAAGAAGAGGTCGACGCCGAGGTCAACGTGGACCCGGCTGAGCCGCCGCTATCCCTGTTCGTTACGCTCGAAACGCTCATAGCCGGCGTGGGTGAGGCCTACCCCGGCTCCGTCGCCAGCATGCACTGGAACCTGTTCATCGACAAGGAGCCGCTGAAGACGTGGTCAATCCCGCTTACTAAGGACCGGATCGAACAGATGGAGCGCGAATTCACCGAATCGCTGCCCGGCGCGGCCGTGTTTACCGGCATAACGCGCCTGCTGGACAACTTCCAGCGGCGCAGCTTCTTTACCGGCATCCCTCTGCTGCTGCTGATGACAGTCATGCTCCTGACGGTGCTCTACTCCATCGCCATGATGGTCTCCTACCTTGTACAGAGCCGCGAAGACGACGTAGCGCTTCTGCGAAGCCGCGGCGTAAGCGCGGTCCAGATGATGCGCCTCTACGCCCTGGAAGGCGCCACGCTGGCGGTTACCGCGGCGGTGGTAGCGCCGTTTCTCGCGATGGCGGTCGTCTCGCTCTCCGGCGCACTGCCCTACTTCCGCGACATCAAGGAGACCGTGCTGCTCCCGGTCGACCTACACTGGTACCCGTTCGCGCTTTCTGCCGCCGTCGGGTTCGGGTGCCTCGCAATGTTCGTGGTGCCCGCCCTGATAGGATCCAGAACCGGACTGATCGCGCACAAGTTGCGCTCGTCTCGCCCCCCGTCAGTGCCGCTGTTCCAGCGGTACTACGTCGACGTGGGCCTGCTCATCATAGGGGGCCTGATCTTCTGGGAGCTGCGACAGAGAGGCCAGTTCGTCTCGGGCGGGCTGTTCGAGGACGTGCAGGTCAACGAGGCGATGCTGCTCGCTCCCGTGCTCTTCCTCGTCGCGGTCGCACTACTCTTCATGCGTCTGTTCCCGATGTTCGTGCGCTTCATAAACGGCGACGCGCCCACGCTGTTGCACCTGGTCGCGGGCGCCGCGCTGGTCGCGCTCGGCGTGGGCGTCGCGGTGGACGCGCTGGGCTCTGACACAGAGCAATTCGCCGCGCCGCTCGCCCTTCTCGTGGTCGCCACCGTGGCGTACTGGTCCTCCCACCGGGCCGGCGGCGCAGTCTCACGGGGGGCCGCACTGGCGGCGCAGGCGGTGGCCACAGCCCTGTTCATTTCCCGAGACCCCCCTTCGCCCGACGAGTTCGCATTCGCCCCCACCATCGCTCTAGCGGCGCTAGTGCCCCTGCACCTGCTGTTTCTGGGGCTGCGACAGTTCGCAGGCGCGGCGCCGGTCTGGGTTTCCATGGCGCTCCTGAGAATGGCCCGCAACCCGCTGCAGTACACCTGGCTGGTCCTGCTGCTGGTGCTTGTTACGGGACTCGGCGTACTCGCCACCACCGTCGGAGGCACGCTGAACCGCAGCTACGAGGAGCGCATACTCTACGACGTAGCCACGGACGTTCGCGTGGCCGACGTGCCGGGATACATCGCCCGTGGCACCAGGTCCCTCAAGCAGACGTATCTCCAGATTCCAGGTGTGACACAGGTCTCGCTGGGGCTCAGGGGGCAAGGCCTCGTGGGCACGACGGTCTCGGGTATCCACTTCGACCTGCTGGCCGTAGAGTCCGACGACTTCCACTACATGTCCTGGTACCGCGACGACTTTTCAGACGTGCCGCTCAGCGGCATAATGAGGTCCCTCCAGCCCATCTCCCGCCAGGAGCCGCTTGTGTTGCCGCCAGACGCGGAAACCTTTGGAATGTGGGTAAAGTCGGGTGGCGAGTACTCCAACATGTTTCTCTGGGCAGCGATGCAGGACTCGACCGGAATTGTGAAGATTCTCTCCCTGGGCGAGGTGGGTCCGCAGGAATGGAGCCTGATGCGCGGCGAAATGCCGCCAGGCATGGTGCCGCCGGTGACGCTGGCAGCGATCCAGACCTACGAACCCGTATTCGGCCCGGCCGGCACCGCCGGATCGCTGTTGATGGACGACATGCATGTGACTCTCGGCAATGGCCAGGATCTGGTGCTGGTCGACGGGTTCGAGGAACGCTCGACGTGGACTCCTCTGGCCACCTCCCCCCTCTCGACCGACAGCATCGGGCAAACGTCACAGGACGTTCGAAGCGGCCAGGCCGCGGGCCTGTTCGTATTCGGCAAGGACACCGACCGCGGCATCAGGGGATTCTACCGAAGCCCCAGCGGCGGGCCGCTCCCCGTCGTGGCCAGTTCCAGATTCCTCGACGTGACCGGCGCCCGCGTGGGCGACGTCATGATCCTGGACATCATGAGCCGCCTGGTGTCGGTGCAGTTCACGAACCGTGTGGACTACTTCCCCACGATGCAGTCACGGGGGGGCGGCTTCATCCTGACAGACCTGGACGACCTCCTGCGGCATCTGAACATTCTCAGCCCTACCACGAGCTTCTTTCCCAACGAGCTGTTCATCTCAGAGGCGCTCGGCGCCGGCGACTCGGTGAGCGAGACTATTCTTAGGCTTACCGGCACCACCGACCGGGTATTCGACCGCGAGGCGCGTCTGGAAGCGGTACGGCTCGACCCGCTCATTACCGCGGGCTGGCGCGCCATGATGGCGCTCTCGCTGGTGCTCATCGTGTTCACCGCCGGCCTGGGATACCTGATCTACCTGCTGGCGTTCACCAACCGGGGCCGCAACGAGATGGGCTTCCTGCAATCGCTGGGTATGACCGGCCGGCAGGTGCTAGGACTTCTCAGCATAGAGCACCTCGCCATAGTGCTGGTGGGGTTGGGAATCGGCACCTGGGCCGGATTTCAGATGAGCTCGATCATGGTGTCCTCGGTCGCCGTGACCGAGGTGGGCGACCCGGTGGTCCCCCCCTACATCATGGTTACCGACTGGCCCATGCTGGCACTGATATACGCCGTAACCGCGTCGATATTCCTGTTGTCCACGCTCGCCCTGGCGAGGTCTTTGCGAAGCCTCGAGCTGCACTCGATATCCCGGCTGGAGGGCTGAGTTGCTACAGCTGATCTACCTGGCCTCCAGAGCAGTTTCCGCCTGGCCACTGGTCGTGCGCCGCAGCCTCGCGCACTGGCGGCTGCTTTCGACGGTCGTGGTGGGTGTGGTGCTCTCATCCGCCGTGATGGCCGGCACCGTGATTTACTACGACGCGCTGAGGGAGCTCGCGCTCAAGAGCACTCTCGCCAGGCTCACCGAGGACGAGGCCAACGTTCTCGTTAAGGCGGACCGCGGCCCCACCACGGTCGATGAGTTTGGCAAGGTCGATCGCACAGTGAACGGGGAGGTCGACGCGAGAGTCGCTTGGTTCCTCGAGTCCCGCGTGATGGGAGCCAAGACGGCCACGTTCTTCCTCTCCCGTGTGGGCGACGAGGCCGCCGCCGGCCAAGACAACGCCCGCAGCTACTTCGCCTACGTTCCCACGCTGGGCGAGCACATCCGCATTGTCAGCGGTGACTGGGGCGCCAACTCGCCGCCTAGCCCTCCCGGTCAGCCCCTGCGCCTCCAGGCCATTGTCCCGGCCGAAGCCGCCGAGCTGTTCGGGGTCGGCGTGGGAGACAGCCTGTCCACCGTGCCTTACTGGAACGACGCCATTCCCCACGCTATTGTCACCATCTCCGGCATCTTCGAACGCACCGGCCCCGACGAGTTCTGGCACCTGAACGACGCCGTACTCTCCGCCTCGACCTCCGGCAACTTCCGCACGGTCCCTTTCTTCCTGACGCGGGAGTCCTACTTCGGCTCCCTGGGAGCGTCGTTCATCGACATGGACAGCACTTACGCCTGGTTGCTCCAGGTGGACCAGTCCAAGCTGGACGCTCGCAACGCCTGGATTGCCAGAAGCGGCCTCGACACCATGAAGAGCCGCCTGTCCCGAAACCTGTTCAGCTACCGCCAGATAACGGAGCTTGAGGATGCCCTCGCCGACTACGACCGGCGTCTCTTCTTCAGCAAGCTGCCCATGTTCGTCGTACTCGTGCTCATCGCGGTGGTCATTCTTTACTACGTTGTGACCATATCGTCCCTAGTTGTCGAGCAACAGCGCGGCGAGATAGCCCTGCTCCGAAGCAGGGGCGCAAGTTCCGCACAGATTCTCGCCGTGTTCGTGCTAGAGGGCCTCACCATCTCGGTGCTCGCAGCCGCGGCCTCGCCCCCGATCGCGGCATTCCTGATAAGTGTCCTTGGCTACACCCCCGCTTTCTCCGACCTCAGCGGAGGGGACAGGCTGGACGTGGCGATTTCCGGCGGTGCTTTTGCTATGGGCGCGCTCGGCGGTCTTCTCAGCTTCGCCGCCCTGCTCATTCCGGCCGTCCAGGCGTCCAAGGTCGGCGTAACCCGCCACCGGCAGGAGGCTGCGAGACCCACCGCGCAGCCCTTCTTCCTCCGGTACTACCTCGACGTCCTCCTCCTGGTCGTCAGCGTAGTGTTATTCAGGCAGCTGTCGGACCAGGGCTCCGTGGTCGCCAGCAGCGTCTTCGGCGAGCTTGTCGTCAACCAGGCGCTGCTGGCCGTGCCCGCGCTCGTGCTCGTAGCCGTCGCCATGGTGTTGCTGCGACTCTTCCCGCTGGCGATCCGCTTCCTGAGCGGAGACTCCCCCGCCCTGCTGCACCTGATGGCCGGCGCGACCGCCGCCATCCTGGCGCCCGCGATTGTGGTGCGGGCCATCGGCAACGGCGAGCCGCTCAACTGGCTCGCGCAGCTAGCCGCGTTGGCGGCGCTCGTGGCGGCGTACTGGTTCACGTCGAGGACGGATTCGCCGCAGCGGCGATGGGCCGGGATTGCGGTGCAGGCCGCGCTAGTGGCCGTGCTGTTGTCCATCGGGCCGACCCTGCCTATGCCGCAGGTCTTCGCCCCGATTCTGATAGCGGTCCCCATCGCTCAGGTGGCTTTCCGGCTGCTGCACGTTTACGGGCTGAACGCCCCTGCGGGGTTCTCCATGGGAATGTGGCAGATGGCCCGCCGCCCCACGCACTACGCCCGCCTTTCGCTGCTGCTGGTGCTGATGGCCGGATTGGGCATCGTCGCCGCAAGCTTCGGCGGCACGCTCGAGCGCAGCTTCGATGAGCGCGCCCGCTACTCCTCCGGCGCCGACATACGACTGGAAGGCGTAATCCTGAACACCCGGGGCCGGAGCGTCTCCGTAGTCGACGAATACCTGGCGCTGCCTGGCGTGTCCGTGGTCGGGCCGGCCTTCCGCGGAGCGGGCAGCGACCTGTCCGAGCTGCTCGGCGAGAGCTACACCATGGTGGCCGTCGACAGCAGTGTGGTGAGCGAAGTCGGCTGGTTCCGGGAAGACTTCGCGGAAAGACCGCTTCCTGAACTCCTCGCCCAGCTCGAACATCCGAGCCTGCCCGTCGGGTTGCCGCTGCCCGACGACGCATCCGAGCTCTGGCTTGTCATCAAGACCGACCGGCCCCAGCCCGACGTCGGCGTTATCGCCCGCCTCAAGGACGCCAACGGACGCTACTTCACCTACATCATGGGCCCCCTGAGTTCAACACAGTGGGAGCGAATGGCGGTACCGCTGCTCCGTCGAGACGGAAGGATTTTCAGCGGCAGACGCCAGCTTCTGACTCCGCAGCGGCCCATGGAGCTAGTCTCGGTAAGCGTCAACAAATTCGACGGGCGGGGCAGGCTCCGGGCCGGCACTATCTCCATAAGCCGGATCAGCGCTATCACGCCTGAAGGCGAACACGTCCTGGAAGCGTTCGACGACGTGTCCGGCTGGAGCATCATCCGCGCCGCGCCGGAGTCCGTGTCCGACGCCATACAACCAACCAACTCATCGTTCGACGGTGACACCGCTGCGGCCCAGTTCATCTGGACAGAGGGCAACCCCTTGGTCAGCCGCGGCATGTTCCACGGTCCACCCATAACCCCTGTGCCCGTGCTCGCCAGCGGTCTCTTCCTCAGGGAGACCGGCCACCGCGTAGGCGATTCCTTCGAGGTGTCGGTCCAGGGTCATCGCCTGCCCGTCCACATAATCGAGAAACTGGACTTCTTCCCTACTCTGGATACCTTCAGCAGGCTGTTCCTGGTATCCGATCTCAGTGCGGTCACGGCCTTCGCGAATCTGGACGTCACTGCCGGTGAGCTGCGCCCCAACGAGATGTGGATCGAGACGGCCATTAACGGCTCGGAACGCGCGGAGTTGGTGGGAGTCCTCACGGACGACCCGCCGTTCCCGGCCCGCAGGCTGCACGACACCCAACAGAACCTGGCGGAGTCCCAAGTCGATCCGCTCGTCCAGGCCGGCTGGCGGGCCCTGCTGTTTATGGCTTTCACTGCCGTTCTCATACTCAGCGGCCTGGGCTTCCTGGTGCACGCTTACGTGTCGTTCAGAAGCAGAGAGATGGAGTTCGCGCTGATGCGCACCATCGGTTTCTCCACGCGCCAGCTTACCACCCTCATATGGCTGGAGCAGGCGCTCATCATCGTCGCCGGCCTCGCCCTGGGCACGTGGATGGGCGGGCGCATCGGCGCCATCATCATGCCCTTCCTGAGCAACGACGACCAGGGAAGCCAGGTGCTGCCCCCGTTCATCCTCGAGGTCAACTGGATTACGCTAGCAATAACCTACGCTATAATGGCCGTGGCGTTCACTTTGATCATAACCGGCATGATCTGGTTCGTTCGCCGGATCTCCCTGCAGCGCATCCTGCGCCTCGGAGAGATGTAGCGAACCGCCGAGTCCCCTCTCCCCCAAGGGCGAGGGTCAGGGCGAGGGGGAAGAGCCTTAGCCCGCGAAGGCGGGTGTCAGTGCCTGCCCTGAGCCAGTCGAAGGGACGGGAGTGAAAATGACAAGCACCCAGACTTCACCGTACGTCCTGTGCGAGGACCTTTTCAAGATATACAAGATTGCCGACCTCGAGGTGGTGGCCCTGCGGGGGCTAGACCTCAGCGTCATGCCGGGCGAGGTAGTGGCCATTGTCGGCGCCAGTGGCAGCGGCAAGAGCACACTGCTGAACATTCTCGCCGGATACGACGCGCCCTCGGCGGGCGGCGTGTCTGTGGGCGGAAACGACCTGCTCCGTATGAACATGGGAGACATAGAGGAGTATCGCCGCGACGTGGTGGGCTTCGTCTGGCAGCAGACCAGCCGCAACATGTTCCCCTATCTGTCGGCGGTGGAAAACGTGGCGTTGCCCATGATGCTGACCGAGATGCCCGGCAGGGAACGCAAGGAGCGCGCCGAGCACCTGCTGGACCTGGTGGGACTGGGACACAGGCTTGGGCACACCCCAGAGCGGCTGTCCGGCGGCGAGCAGCAACGCGTCGCCATCGCGGTCGCTCTCGCCAACCATCCGCCGCTTTTGCTGGCCGATGAGCCGACCGGAGAGCTGGATAACGCCACTGCCGCCGAGATTCTCGACCTGTTCGGGGTGGTAAACCAGGAGTTCGACACCACCATTCTGATTGTCACCCACGATCCCGACATCGCCCACAAAGTGGGCAGGGTTGTGATGATACGGGACGGCAAGATGTCGACCGAAATCCGACGACGTGTGACTTTCCAGAGGGTGTCGGGCTCGGCCAACACCGACCAGCCGCTTGAGGAGTTCATCCTGGTGGACGCCAGCGGGCGCGTCCAGATTCCACGCGAGTATCTCGAGGACCTGCGTATTCGAGACCGGGCCAGGGTCGAAGTCGAAAACGACGCCGTGACGCTCAGACCGGAGGAGCTTTAGAGTGAACAGGTACCAGCGGCTGACGGCCGCGATCGACGTAACCAGGACCTACCGCCTCGGCTCCGAGGAGATCACGGCTCTCCGCGGCGTAAACCTCACGGTGCTGCCCGGCCAGTTCGTGGCTATCGTGGGCAGGTCGGGTTCGGGCAAGACGACGCTTCTGAACATCCTGGCCGGCCTCGACAGACCCACATCAGGCGACGTGTTGTTCGAGGAGCGAAGCGTCATGGCGATGGGCGAACGCGAGCTTCTGGAGATCCGTCGCCACAAGCTCGGCTTCGTGTTCCAGTCTTTCGGCCTGCTGCCGCTGCTCTCCGCACTCGAAAACGTGGAGCTTCCCCTGCGTATAGCGGGCGTAAAGGCCCGCGAACGCGCAGTGCGGGCGCGCGAGGCGCTGGAGATAGTCGGGCTGTGGGCGCGGGCGCGGCACCGGCCCTACGAGCTATCGGGCGGCGAACAGCAGCGCGTCGCCATAGCGCGCGCCATTGTCAACAACCCGCCCCTTCTCTTGGCGGACGAGCCGACCGGCGAGCTCGACTCCGTGAATGCCAGGGCCATTTTCGGCCTATTCAAGGAGATGGTCCAGGAGCGCGGCATAAGCGTGCTCGCCGCCACGCACGACTCCGCGCTCCTCGAGATGGCGGACGAGGTAAAGGAGATCCGCGACGGCGTGCTGCACGACCAAGCCGCGCAGGGCCTGCGCTTCCGCGACTAGGCCGCCGGACCCAGCCCCTTAAGCCGACGTAGGGCTGTGCAACTCCAATTGGGCCGCCGCCGCTCCGGCACTCGCCGACAGCAGCGGCTCCACCTGCCGCCACACCTGCTCGTGAACGCCCTCGATGGACATCGTCGCGTCAATGACTTGCCACCTTTCGGGTTCGTTGCCGGCCATCACCCGGTATCCCGCGCGCAGCCGGCGGTGAAACTCCAACGGCTCGTCCTCGAAGCGGCGGGAATCCTCTTCGTCCATGCGGCCCGGCGTCAGTACCTCTTCCACATCCAACGGCAAGGCAATCTGCACGGCTCCTACCCTCTGTAGGCCAACCTCCGGAGGACAGTCCAGCAGAATCGTAAGGTGGGGCATGACGCCGCCGGTCGCGAGACGGTTCATCTCCTCAACGGCGGCGATTGAAAGCCGTCGCCCGTATCCCTGGTACGCCACCGTCGAGTCGGCGTAGCGGTCCGCGACAATCACCAGGTTGCCATCTTCGGACGACTGCCGGAGCACCTTAACCACCAGCTCGGCCCTGGCCGCCAGAAACAGAAACAGCTCGGCGCCTTTCGATATGGTCTGCCCGCCCTTCTGGCCTCCCCAGGGGCGGCCCTTCACAAGCTCCCTGACGTGACGGCCCAGCGGAGTCGTGCCCGGCTCTTTGATTGGCAGTACGCGCCTGCCCGATTGCTCGAGGCGTTCGCACAGCATCTGGAGTTGGGTCGTCTTTCCGCTGCCCTCGCCACCCTCGAACGATACGAATAGCGCCAAATGTCGCTCCCGTCGTGCCGTAAATGCCGATCCCCTCCCCCCCGCAGGAGGAAGTTGTCGCTTCTGTCGCGTCCGCGCATGCCGGTCCCTTCTCCCTCGATGGGGGAAGGTTGGGATGGGGGCGCCGCGATTTCCGCGGCCCTGGCTGGCCTATCGCCTGAAAATGACCACGTGGCGGACCGGTTCCTTGCCCATGCTCGACGAAGCAAGCCCGAACTTTCCCGCGATCTCGTGTTGCAGACGCCGCACGTACGCGCCCTGCGGGTTCAGCTCCACGTGGCCTTCGCCCTTCCGGACGCGAATCGCCGCATCCTCGGCCTCCTGGACTGCCCCGTCCACGTGCTCGACCGACACCGGGGCGTGGCCCTGCCTGCGAGTTATCGCCTGTATGAACTGCTCGAGCTGCGCCGTGGTGTTCTTGCGAAGCACGTACACCGGCTTGCCCACCTCTTCCGCATCGCGAAGAGCCTTGGTCTTGCGGCGGTAGTAGTTCTTGGTCGTGACGAGCAGGTCCGCGTGACTGATGTCCATGACCAGCTCTATAGGCGCGTTGGCGCTCCTCACCACGTGTTGCAGTCGGCCCCGGTTCACGCCGTATGGCAATATGTGTGTGGTCTTGGGCGGCTCGATTTCGGCAAGCTCCAAGTCCCTGGCCGCCGGGAAGGGCGGCTCCCTCCGCCGGGGTGTTTCGACGCCACGCAGGTCGGTGCGCGCGGTCGGCTGCTCGCTCCGCTTCACCCTGAAGCCGCCCTCGCCGTCGCTCTCACGCATCTCTGGCGAAACCGCGAATCCCCGCAGCATCCGGTCCACGACGTCGGTCACGTCCGGGTGAACCGTGACCACGTTCCAGCCCTGTATCTCGACGAGTACGTCGAACGTGGGAGGCGCCCTGCGCTCCAGAACGGTCTTCTGCGTGCGCCGTCTCCGCGCCTCGATGTCGCCGAGTGTGACGGACTGTACGCCCCCGACGAGGTCCGACAGCGTCGGGTTCATGACAAGGTTGTCGAGCGTGTTGCCGTGCGCGGTCGCCACAAGCTGCACGCCCCGCTCGGCGATGGTGCGCGCGGCGTTGGCCTCCAGCTCAGTGCCGATCTCGTCGATGATGATGACCTCCGGCATGTGGTTCTCCACCGCTTCAATCATCACGTCGTGTTGCAGCGCCGGCTTGGGCACCTGCATCCGCCTGGCCCGCCCGATACCGGGGTGAGGGATGTCGCCGTCGCCGGCAATCTCGTTGGAAGTGTCCACCACGATGACCCGCTTGCCCGCGTCGTCGGCGAGCACCCGCGCGACCTCCCGCAGCATCGTCGTCTTGCCGACCCCCGGCTTGCCCAGCAGCAGCACGCTCTTGCCGCTGAAGATCAGGTCCTCGATGATGCGTATAGTGCCATAGACCGCGCGGCCGAACCTCAGCGTAAGGCCGACTACGTCGCCCCGCCGGTTGCGTATCGCCGAAATGCGGTGCAGCGTGCGCTCCACACCGGCCCTGTTGTCCTCGCCGAAATTGCCCACGCGGTCGATTACGTGTCGAAGGTCTTCGTAGGTAACCTCGTTCGCGCCCAGCGACACGCTCTCGTTGGGCACGCGGGCCTCCGCTTGTCGCCCCAGGTCCAACACGACCTCGAGCAGTTCGTCCACGTTTTCTCGGCTCCTCACCGACTCCTCTATGCGAGGAGGCAGCTTGTCGAGGAGCGCCTCCATGTCGTCGACTATCCGCCTTTCCACCAAGGCAATCGCACCTCCGGCCCGCCCAGGTCCCCATCCCGGCGGCACCGTCGCCGCCAGTCAGAAGCATCCGGGTACAGCATAACAGCAGATAAGCGGGGGCGGCAATTGTAAAATCCTGCCCGAACTTGTTTAAGATTACTCTGTGCCCCCAACACCGTTACTCTCGCGGCAGCGGAAAATCTGTTCGATTCTGCGACATTCTGTGCGACTCCTAGCTAAAGGTGTCCCCGGTCCTGCCCAATTCTGTAATGCTTGCGCGGGTCATTTGGGACACATACGTGGCGCCGCGTGACAGGGTAGGACAGGGGGGCGGGTAGGTGGTCAGTGGCCGGTGGCCAGTCTTCGGCCCCCCTACGGAGGCCCGGTGAATAATCCCGATTGGAGGTAGGGATTCTGGGCCGCGGGGTCTGTCCCTCGCCTTAGCGAGGGTAGCACGAATGTGCGGCTGTTGCAAGAGGGGGTGGCGAAAAGTGATTGTTCAGAGTCGGTGAGGCGATTCTGGACAATGGGTCTTTACCCCCATACCCGTATCGAGTACGGGGCAGGCTCTAACTCTTTGGCAAGCTCAGGGCAGGCCCTTCCCTCCGCGGGGGGAAGGGCCTGATGCAGCGGCGGCGCCGGAGTCACCTCCATCCTAACGTTTCCCCTGCGAGGGGGAAGGGACTGTTGGCGATCACGAGGTCTGAACAGTTACTGGCGAGATTGCGGGATTGGGCCGAATTGGTGGGGAGAAGTTGCGCAGACGTGGGGATGAGGTTGCGCGCCTGTAGGACGTGTGGGTAGCAGTGCCAGAGCACGGGTGGCGCAGGAGGGTGACGGTTTTTTCGGGGTGCTGGGGGGCGAAAGTGCCGGGTTTGGGCGAGGGGGCGCGACCAGTGTGTGCGTTGCGGCGTCTGGGGGAGGTTGGCTAGGCAGTATGGCGAACACAAGGCGATTGCCGCAGGACCAGAGATGGTCTCCAGGGCAGGCTGTTCACGAGGAACGTTAATCTGGCGCACCTGGAAAACTGAAACAGGCTCGCCAGCGTAGGTTGGGCCATTCCACGGCCTTTTCCCATCGACTGGCCCGGCTCGCGCCACTCCTCACCCCCGTCACGCCCGCGCCCCCACCCCCGAGGCAAGCCGCACGGTAGACCCCATCGTCAGAACGCACACCACGTATTCCGTCACCGGCGCCATCCCGACCTCCCGCAGCGCACGGCCCCAGTCCGGCTGGTACTCCGCCACCAGCGAGGATACGCTCCGCGCCCCCGCGACGCGCTCCAGCCCAAAAGCGGCCAGCGTCGCGGCCGCATCGTTCGCCGCGGGCGCCAACATCGCCTGCACCCAGCCGGCCGCACCCTTGCGCCCGACCCTCAGCCAACCCTCCGGTCCGCGGTCGCCCTCCAGCACGTAATCGCGCCCTCTGCCAGGGCCACGCTCGCGCGAGTCCCGCCACTGGTCGAACGTGACGCCCGCAAGCCGCCGGACGCCAGGCGGCACCGAGGAGTTGTAGAGACGAAACACGCCGTACTCATCGGGGCGCGAGGCGTCGCGCGGAGAGGCGGCTTCCGGCGCGGACGCACTGGGGGCGACTACGGGCGGCTGCGCGCGCATCAGAGTCTCGTAGTAGGCGGGAAAGTAGCCTGCACGTCGCACCGCGTTCAACAGAGTACAGTCTGCGGGTAGCCTCAGGAATACGCGCTCCGCACCGGAACGGCCCACCTCGGCAGCGACCCGTTCCAGCACCCGCGTGACGGCACCATCGGCGCATCCGTGCGCGAGCAGCTGCGTCACTTGCCAGCTTCGCCGGCCGTGGAGCCGACCCGCGCAGGCGACCGCCTCCATTCTCCTCTGGCCAGGCGCAGCCCAGGCGCCCGCCCGCGCCCTGCTCGCGACCGACGACCTGGCCAACGCCACTAACGACGGCCTGCCGCCCTGCCCCATCACGATACCGTTGATCGTGCGGGCGTGATTGACGGAGATGCGACATCTGGAGACAGCAAGCGCCGCGAGACTGAGGGGACCTATCGGGGCTGACGCGCCGGGGTTGGTGCTCAACGCCGCGACCCGCGACCGCGGGTTGTTACGCGCTTCCCTCGACCATCCTGACGAACAACTCGTGCACCCTGGTGTCGTCGGTCAGCTCGGGGTGAAAGGACGTGGCGAGCATCTTGTCCTGTCGCACCGCCACGGGGCGGCCGTCGCTCACCTGGGCCAGCACTCGGACGCCCTCGCCCACCTTGTTGACGACCGGCGCCCGTATGAACACGCCCCGGAACGCCGGCCCGGAAATGTCGCCCATCTCCAGGTCGGCCTCGAAGCTGTGTACCTGGCTGCCGAATGCGTTTCGGCTCACCTCGATGTCCATCAACCCCAGCGGCGAGGGTCGGTGGTCTGTCAGCCGCTTGGAAATGACGATCATGCCGGCGCAAGTGCCCCAGATAGGCAGTCCCTCGGCAACTTTCTGCGTAAGCGTGTCCCGGAAATCGTAGATGTCTATCAACTGGACGATCGTGGTGCTCTCGCCACCAGGGATTATCAGTCCGTCGACTTCGTCCAACTGGTGCGGGAGCCGGATTTCCGCCGACTCCACGCCCAGCTTGTCCAGCACCTCGCGGTGCTCGGCAAAGTCCCCCTGAATTGCGAGAACGCCCAACGTTGGCAAGCTACCAGCCTCTCGTCGCCAGCTGTTCCTCCACGGGCATGGTGCGGACGTCTAGTCCGGGCATCGCCTTGCCAAGCCCGGTAGAGACTTCTACCAGGATCTTGGGATCGTTGTAGTGCGTGGTCGCCTTCACGATGGCCTCGGCCATGATCTGGGGCGTCTCGGACTTGAATATGCCGGAGCCTACGAACACGCCGTCCACGCCTAGCTGCATCATCAGTGCGGCGTCCGCCGGGCTGGCGATACCGCCGGCGGCGAAGTTGACCACAGGCAGACGGCCTGTGTCGTGGATCTCCTTGACCAGCTCGTAAGGGGCCCGAAGGTCCCTGGCCGTCGCCATCAGCTCGTCGTCATCCATTCCCACGATCCGCCGGACCTCGCCCAGCACCTCCCTGGCGTGCCGCACGGCCTCTACGATGTTGCCGGTGCCGGCCTCGCCCTTGGTGCGGATCATCGCCGCACCCTCGCCAATGCGCCGCAGCGCCTCGCCCAGGTTGCGGCAGCCGCACACGAATGGGATCTTGAAATCGTGCTTGTTGACGTGGTTGTTCTCGTCTGCCGGAGTGAGCACCTCGGACTCGTCCACGTAGTCCGCGCCCAGCTCTTCCAGTATCTGCGCCTCGACAAAGTGGCCGATTCGCGACTTCGCCATCACGGGTATGGTGACCGAGTCGATGATTTCCTTGATCAAGGACGGGTCGGACATGCGGGCCACGCCCCCCGCCGCGCGAATGTCGGACGGCACACGCTCCAGGGCCATGACGGCGACGGCGCCCGCGTCCTCCGCGATCTTCGCCTGCTCAGCCGTAACCACGTCCATGATCACGCCGCCCTTGAGCATCTGGGCAAGCCCAGCCTTAACTCTCCAGGTACCGGTCTCCGACCTTACGTCAACTGCCATATTTGGCCTCCTATAGCCGCTTGCGCTATCATGAGACGTTTCGCGCCACTGTACGCACGCCTTCCTGCGGCGGCGAATGAGATTTCGCGCCATTATACTCCTGAGCACCGTTCTTTACAATTGGCCCTCCCATCTGCCATTCTGAATCCAGAGCGTGTGGGCCGCGGTCACTTGCTCCAAAAGTGGTCGGCATAGCTCCTTGCAGGCCAAAATAGCGTGCGCTACAATTCGCAAACTTTCTCCGAGGATGCCGCCAAATGAGCCAGCCCCACGTCGAAGACAGGGTAAAACTGCGCAAAGACCGTTCCAAGAAGGCCATCGCCTTCGCCATGAAGAGCCGCTGGAAGGAAGCGGCCGCCGTCAATCGCGCGATTCTCAAGGACTTCCCACGTGACCTTGAAGCCTGGAACAGGCTGGGCAAAGCGCTCAGCGAGCTGGGATGCCTCGCCGACGCACGCGAGGCGTTCGGCAAAGCCCTGGAGGTGTCGCCGCACAACGGCATCGCCCGTAAGAACCTGGAGCGCCTCAAGAGACTCGATGAGTACGACCAACCGGCACTCGTTACCAGCGGCGCCTCGGCACAGGCGTTCATCGAGGAGACCGGCAACTCCGGCGTAACCTCACTCGTCAACCTCGCGCCGCCCAACGCGCTGCTCAAGCTCTCCCCTGGCCACCCCATAGACCTGCAATGCGAGGGCGGCCGGCTCAAGGTGTTCAGGGCGTCCGGTGAATACCTCGGTCAGGTCGAGTCGCGGCTGGCCTCCAGGCTCACCAGGCTGATGAACGGCGGCAACCGCTACGACGCCACCGTTCGCAGCGTTTCGGAGCGCGAAGTGATTATAGTCATACGGGAGTCGTTCAAGCACCACTCCCAGGCGCACGTGCCGTCTTTCCCCGCGCGCGTCACCGGGCCCTACCCCATGTACATGCCCGGCGCCTCTATCGAGTACGGGCTGTCCGACGCCCTGGATGACGAGGAACAACTGGCGGTTAAGGACTGGTCGAACGACGACACCGAGCCGGGCGACGACGCGGCCTTTACGCCCGTGATCCACCGGATCATCAACAGCCCCGGCAGCGAACTGGACGACGAAGACGACTACTAGATGCCCGTCCCGCCCGCGGTTTGCGACTCGGAGGCGGAGAGGTTACGCTCGCGATAGTAGATGCCCCACCGCTGCATCGCCGCGTCGACCTCCGGCGAATCGAGCTCCGACAGTTGACGAAAGAACCCGGCCAGCGCGTGAGCGTGAAGCAACTCCTCTGAGCACACCCAGCTAGCCTCCGCCGGCACCACGTACACCAGCCCGTTCTGGTGCTCGCACTGCATCTCTATGCGCTTCCCGCCCGTATCGTGCTTTACCGTGATCCCGTACTCTACCATGTTACCCCTCGCGTTGCGGTCTCGGTTGCGTAGCGCGCCCATATCCAGTGTAGCACCACCCGCCGCGCGCACGCGCCCCTATGCTATAATCGTGCCCGCACGCCCTTTGGCGATTACACTCCCGGCGTACCCCCGCCGCGAACAGGAGACCGAGCGATGGCCCTTCACTACCAGGACGACTCGATCATAATCCACAAGTACGAATGTGGGGATTTCGGCAACAACGCCTACCTCATCGTCTGCCCCAAGACCAACGAGAGCATCATCATCGACACCCCCGGCGAGCCCGGCAAGGTTATCGAGGCCGCAAAGTCAACCGACGTCAAGGCCATTCTGATCACCCACAATCACTGGGACCACCTCCTCGGATTCGACGACGTTACCGGCGCCATCGACGCGCCTGTCGGCATTGGCGCGGACGACGCCGACGCTCTTCCCAGGCCGCCCGCGCTGCTGCTGCGCGACGGCGACGAGATCGTGGCCGGCACGGTGACGGTGCGCGCCATCGGAACGCCGGGACACACCCCGGGCTCCACGTGCTACACCGTCGGCAACGCTCTCTTCTCCGGAGACACCCTCTTTCCCGGCGGTCCCGGAAAGTCCGGCTCGCCCGAAAAACTGAAACAACTCATCGACAGCATCACCACCAAGCTGTTCGCCCTTGCGGACGACGTGGCCGTGTACCCCGGCCACGGATCCGATGGCGACCTGAAGAACAGCAAAGAGGAGTATGCCATCTTCGCGTCTAAGGAGCACCCGGCCGACCTGGCCGGAGACGTTCTTTGGCTCAGCGCCTAGACAATCCTGAGAACTCCGACGACCGGCCTCGGTGGAGACCGCGCGACGTAGTACTCGCGACGCTCACTTCCGCAACGGTGTTCGGACTGCTCGTGGCAATCGCCGCGAGCCTTTCGAGCATCGCGGACGAACGCGCCGTCGGCTCTATTCCGACCTGGACGCTGGCGGCCTTCTACGTCGTTCTCGTGGGAACGGTCTGGTACTTCAGCGTGCGCAAGTACCGGGTGGGCTGGCATAGCCTGGGGTTTCGCACGCCGGAAGCCAGGTGGGGCTTCGCCCTGGCTGCTCTCGTGCTGCTCGCCAGCCTCGCCTTGTTCGCCTCGTACAAGCTCGCCACCGACCAGTTGCCCATAACCTGGCTGCGCCTCCCCGAAGTATCGCCGGACGTTTTTGGCTACGGCTTCGATCGAGTGCTCAACGGCGTGGCCATCGTTGTGGTCGCGCCCGTGGCGGAAGAGGTCTTCTTCCGCGGCTTCGTGCTGGGCGGCCTCGTCGCCGCGCTCGGTGACCTGCGAGCCGCCGTGGTAAGCTCAGCGCTGTTCGCCGCTATGCACGTTTCGGTCGGCGCCTTCGTGCCGCTGTTCGCGGCCGGCATGCTGCTCGCGTGGCTGTACCTGCGAACGCGTTCCATCTGGCCCCCGATTGCCGCCCACTCCACTCAGAACGCCCTGGCGATGCTCAGCCCGGGCTGACACAGTCCAAAGCCGTCGTTGTGACAAACTGATGACAGAAGACCGCCTCAACAGAATCGACCGCGCTTTTGGCTCGCTCCGCGCGGAGGGCAGAAAGGCGTTAGCGCCGTTCGTGACAATTGGTTACCCCGACGTAGAGACCTCCGAGGCACTCGTTGAGTCGATTCTAGACGCCGGCGCCGATATGCTGGAGCTCGGAATCCCATTCAGCGATCCCCTCGCCGACGGGCCCACGGTGCAGGCGACCAGCTTCGCCGCCCTTCTCAACGGCGTCACAGTGACGAGCGCGCTCGCCAGCGTCCGCCGCCTACGGTCGAGGGGCGTGGAAGCGCCCCTAGTCTTTATGGGCTACTACAATCCCTACCTGAGCTACGGCCTGGATCGCTTTGTCATAGACGCGGCGGCGGCGGGCGTGGACGGGCTGATTGTGCCCGACTTGCCCGCGGAAGAGTCTGGCACGCTGGGGGCGCTCTGCGTGGAACAGGGCCTGCACCTGATTCCGCTGCTTGCGCCCACGAGCACCGACGAACGGATTGCCAGCGCTTGCAAGGCTGCGGGCGGGTTTATATACTGCGTAAGCCTTACAGGTGTAACCGGCGCGCGCAGCGAGCTTTCCGCGTCGGTCGAGACCCTGGTGGAACGCGTCCGTCGGCACACCGACCTGCCCTTGCTTGTCGGCTTCGGCGTATCGCACCGCGAGCACGTCGAGGCCATCGGCCGGTTTGCGGATGGCGCCATCGTCGCGAGCGCCCTGCTGGACGCCGTAGGCTCCGCCGCGCCGGAGCAGCGCCTGGAGGTCGCGGGGGATTTCGTGCGTCGGCTGTTAGCGGGGTAGATTAGGCTCGATGACCAAGCTGAGAGGACTTCGCGGCGCAACGACCGCGGACGCGAACACCAAGTCGGCCATTGTCTCCGCAACGAGCGAGCTGCTCGCCGAGTTGGTATCCCGCAACGAGCTCGACCTCGACGACGTGGCGGCCGCCTTCTTCACCACCACCCAGGATCTCAACGCCGAATTCCCGGCGGTTGCGGCCCGCAAGCTGGGCTGGACTCAGATAGCCCTCATGTGCGGCCACGAGATGGCCGTCCCCGACGCGCAGCCCATGTGTATCAGGGTCATGGTGCTTCTGAACACGGATAAGAGGCCCGACCAGCTCGACAACGTGTACCTCAGGCAGGCCGTGAACCTCAGGGCCAGGGGCGTGGACGGGGAATAGATGAGCGTCAGTGTGGTGGCCGGGGCGAGCGCGACGAACGACGAGGCGCGCGAGCGATGAGGATCGACCAGGAGTTGGCCGCACTCCGCGTCGAGCGCGACTCGATACTGACAATCGGCGTCTTTGACGGCGTGCATCGGGGCCACCGCCGCCTTATAGCCCAGCTTGTGAAGCAGGCGCGGCAGACCGGTCGAGCAGCCGGCGTCGTGACATTTCGCAACCACCCCGCCGCCGTGCTTCGCGCCGATTTCCAGCCCCTATACCTTACGACCCTCGAGCAGCGCCTCGAACTGCTGCGGCAAATGGGCGTAGACTTCGTGGCGCCCATTACCTTCGACTCAGAGCTGTCCCAGCTCGACGCCGGGGAGTTCGCCGCCCGTCTGGTGTCCTCGCTGCGCATGAGAGGACTGGTTGTGGGCGCCGACTTCGCCATGGGAAGCGGGCGCGGCGGCGACCCCGCGACGCTCACCCGGCTCGGAAAGGAGCTGGGTTTTACGGTGCGGGCCGTAGACCTTCTCGCCGACGGGCCGCTGACTGTGAAGAGCACCTCCATTCGCCGCGCACTGGACAAAGGCGACGTGGAGTCGGTCACCAACATGCTGGGGCGACACTTCAGTTCCCAGGGCGTCGTGGCCGAGGGCGACAAGCGGGGCCGAGAGCTCGGCTTCCCTACCGCAAACCTCGAGACGCCGCCCGGCCTGGCCGTCCCCGCCAACGGCATTTACGCCGCGTGGGCCAACGTGGACGACGAGCGGCACATGGCCGCGGTCAGCATTGGAGTCAAACCCACTTTCGGCGAACATCCCAGAGCAATCGAGGCCTATCTGCTAGAATATCAGGGAAACCTGTACGGCAAGACAATGCGCCTCGAGTTCGTCGCCCACCTGCGTGACGAGCTCAAGTTCGACACGGTCGAAGCCCTCGTCGCGCAGATGCACGAAGACGTCATTAAGACAAAAGAGATACTGCTTCAATCATCGGAGGTAACCAATTGAACCTGCGAACACCCGGCCCGATTCCCGTGCCAGACGACATCCTGGAGGAGATGGCCGGGCCGATGATCAACCATCGCGGACCTGAGTTCGCCGAGATTCTCCACCGCACGACCGATCGGCTTAAGCAGGTTTTTGAAACTGCCAACGACACTTACATCCTCACCTCCTCCGGCAGCGGCGCCATGGAGGCCGCCATCGCAAACACCCTCTCGCCCGGCGACAAGGTGCTGTCGGCCTCCGTCGGCGTGTTCGGCGACCGATTCGCCGACATAGCCGAGATTTACGGGGCCGAAGTGACACGCCTCGAATTCCCCTGGGGCGAGGCCATAGATCCCGACACGGTGCGCATGGCGCTCGACGAAGAGCCCGACGTCAAGGCCGTCCTGGTCACCCACAACGAGACCTCCACCGCGGTCGCCAACGACCTGGGAGCGGTGGCCGCCGTGGTTAAGGGCGAGTTCGACAAGCTGCTGCTCGTAGACGGCATCAGCAGCGCGTGCTCGCTGCCGCTGTCTACCGACGCCTGGGGATGCGACGTGGTCGCCGCCGCGTCACAGAAGGGCTGGATGCTCCCGCCCGGCCTCGCGTTCATCACGTTCAGCGAGTCCGCCTGGCGCGCCTACGGGGATTCCAAAATGCCCAAGTTCTATTTCGACCTTGCCCAGTACAAGCGCTACCTCGAGATAGGCCAGCCTCCATACACGCCGGCCGTTTCGCTCATGTTCGCCTTGGACCTGGCTCTGGGACGGTTGCTCGAAGAGGGCATGGGCGCCGTGTTCGAGCGTCACGCGTCGATAGGCCGCCTGACTCGCTCCGGCGTGAAACGCCTTGGGCTGGACCTCTTCGCCAGCGAGAAGTTCGCTTCGGACACTGTGACCGCCGTGCGCGTGCCGGACGGAGTGGACTCCGGCAAGCTGATCGCGCTGGCACAGAGCGAGCACGGCGTGGTGCTGGCGGGCGGCCAGCAGCGGCTGAGCGGCCAGATCATACGCATCGGCCACATGGGGTACTGCACCGCCGAAGAGATCGAGGAAGCGCTGCACGCCATAGAGTCCGCCCTGCCACGGGCCACGCTCGAGTCCGCCGCGGCGTGCTGAGCCGGAACTCCCGGGTTCGCCTATGACCATGCCAGAGATTGTGAAGGCCATGTCCAAGCTGCGACTGGCCCTAGCCTCCATCGAAGCCAAGGAGCGGGAGATGGAAGCCCTGCGCCGCCAGTTCCGGCGGCAACTGGCCCGCACGCGCACCCACGCGATCTACGGCGCGAACTCACTGGACGCCTCCCTCGGCATCATGGACGAGGTGCAGGAGCGCCTCGATAATGTCGAGACCCGACGGCAGCACCTCAACTCCATCAAGAGGCGCGCGCAGGAAGAGCTGGCCGCGCTCGAGCTTACCAACAAAATCGAGCAGGCCAAGGTGGAACTCAAAACCCTTAAGGCCAGCGCCGGCGACGGAAACGAAGACCGCCAGCGTATCGAGGAGCTTGAGCAGTTCATCGAGGCCCAGAGCCTGCGCGCCGCCGAGGCCATCACCGGCAGGATCGACTTCGACGGCGACGTCAATCTCCTGTAGACGCACACGTCCCCGTCTCAACCGCGCGTGTGATCGGCGAACAGGTCTCCAGGCATTGAAACGGGCCACAAAGTGTGCTTTACTAGGCATACCGCCGCGAGGGTCCAATCCCGCAATGCCCACACGGTGCATATCAGCGACCGGTTGATTTCGTCAGCCGCACGCAATCTCAGAACTCGGCACGCTGGACAATGCCCGAACGCCGCACACCTCGGAGGAACGAGCACCATGGAACCCATCTTCTTGATCTGCATTGGAGCCGCACTATTCGCCCACGCATGGTACGCGATGGGAATGTACAACGATGGGCGCACCACCGGCATTGTCATCGGCGCTCTGGGCGCGGGCGCTCTTATCGCCCTTACCGTCGACCCGGTTCTCATGGGCACAGAGACCAGCGGCGCGCTGCAAGATGCGGAGATCAACGTCTTCAAGACGCTGCTCGTATTCTGGGCAATCTACGCCGGCGCGCTGGCGGCCCACGGCGTTTACGACTTCGACGACAGGGCCATTGGATTCTTCGGGGTCCCGCTCGCCGCAGTCAGCATTACCGTCGCGGTGTTCGCCTCCACCCAGATGCTGAACAACTACGACTGGACCGTCTGGCTGTCCATTGCCGTCTCCGGGCTGCTGCTCGGCCTGGTCGGCATAGTTCTCTTCTTCAACCTGGCGTTGGCGCTTCGCGCGCTCAATGGGTTGGCGGCTTGGACCATGCTGGTCTTCTCCGTCGTGCTTACCGCCATCGGCATCACGGTCCTGACGACCGGCATAGGCTGACACAACGGGCTCTGCGTCCCGAGGCGCGCTCACAGCGGACGCGCGTCGAAAACCGCCCAGCGGTGGGACGCCCTTTCGCGGCGTCCCAACCCGAACTCGGGGAAATGACATGACTATTGGCAAAGAAATCAGCGACACCGCATTGGGGCTGCTTAACGATGCTGAGCGCGAGTTCGGCAGGTTCGACTGGGACGGTACGTTTGCGGACTACCTGGAGATGGTCATGGACAACCCCTCCGTCTCCCGCCTGTCCCACAAACTGGTGTACGACGCCATTGTCGCCAAGGGCGTCGACGAGTCCCCCAGCGGCGACCCCATCTACAGGCTGTTTGCGGACGAGATGTTCGGTCTCGACGATACGCTGGCGAGAATCGTCCAGCACTTCGAGTCGTCCTCTCGCCGCCTCGAAATCCGCAAGCGCATCCTGTTGTTCGTCGGCCCGCCCGCCGGCGGCAAGTCGTCCGTCGTCGCGCTCATCAAGCAGGCCCTCGAGAGCTACACGCGCACCGACAATGGCGCAGTGTTCGCCATCAAGGGCTGCCCCATGCAGGAGGAGCCGCTCCACCTGATACCCCACCAGCTCAGGCCCAGGCTGCTACGTGACCACGGCATCTACGTCGAGGGAGACCTCTGTCCCAGGTGCCGATACAGGGTGCGCACGCTCTACCAGGGCAAGATCTCCGACGTTCCAGTCACACGAGTGGTGTTCTCGGAGCAGGAGGCCGTTGGCATCGGCTATTACCTGGCCACCGACCCCAACCCCACCGACGCCTCGCTCCTGGTCGGTAGTATGGACCCCAGCCAGCTCGAGGGCGAGCGCCACGAAGTGGCCGGCAAGACCTACCGCATGGACGGCGAGTTGAACGTTGCCAACCGGGGCATCATGGAATTCGTCGAGATATTCAAGGGCGACTTCCACCTGCTAACCACGCTGCTGAGCCTGGCGCAGGAGCAACTTATCAAGCTTGAGCGCTTCGGATCCGTCTACGCCGACGAGGCCATTATCGCCCACTCCAACGAGGGCGACTACAACAGCTTCCTCAAGAACGAGTCCTCAGAGGCGCTCAGGGACAGGATCATCGCCATCCAGATTCCCTACAACCTCAGGGTAGACGACGAAGTACGCGTGTACGAAAAGATGCTCGAGAGAAGCGGCCTGACTGGCACGCACGTGCCGCCACTGACCCTGCCCATCATGAGCGTGTTCGCCGTGCTCTCCCGCCTCGAGTCGGCGCCTTTCGGCTCGGGCCTTTCGCTGCCAGAAAAGATGAAGCTGTACAACGACCGCGGCAGCGAGGAGTACGTGAAGCAACTCAAGCGCCAACATACCAACGAGGGCATGAATGGCATCTCACCCCGGTTCGTTATGAACCGCCTCAGCTCGGCGGCCAACCCACAGGATGTCACCTGCATCACTCCTCTCGCCGCGCTGGACAGCTTGTGGCAGGGCAGGTTCGAAAACATCAGCATCGACCAGGAAGAGCGAGACCGCTACATCCGGATTCTCACCGACACGGTCGACGATTACAGCGAGCGGGCTAAGAAGGACGTGCAGAAGGCGTTCGAAGAAGACTTCGAGAACACCGCCGCCCGTCTGCTGCTGGACTACGTTGCTAATGTGACCGCCTACTGCACCGGCGGCCGCGTGTTCGACGAGAACACGGGCGAGAGCCGAGAAGTGAATGAGCAACTGATGCGGGAGATGGAGCGCCACGCCGACGTGCAGGAACGGGCCAAGAACAACTTCCGTCACGAGATCTTCCGGCTCTTCAGGTCCTGGGACGAGCGGGAACTGGCCTACCACTACACCAGCGAGCCGCGCGTAGCCCTGGCCATCGAAAAGCGGCTGTTCCCCAACGAAAAGAAGCTTCAGGACACGCTCACGGAGCCGCGCCGAGAGCGCGAAAAGGTCGAGTGGGCGCGCAAGCGGCGCGCTATCTTCAACCGCCTGGTCAACCAGTACGACTACTGCGACCGCTGCGCCGAAGACCTGCTGCAGTATGTTCTTCACGTCCTCGAGCGCAGGGCCGTCATAAAGCCTCTGCGCAACGAAGGCATCGAGTGGCAGTGGCAGCTCAGCCCGCCCTCGCCGACGCCGCTGCCGCTCCCGCTCTAATCCGTTCCGGCCCCCGACCCGGTTCCCTGCGGCGCCCCTTACCAGTCCCGGCAGGCGCGGCCCCACCGCTGCTCGTGCTCGGCGACCAATTGTCGAAACTCCTCGGCGTACGAATGCGCGCGTATCGAGCCGGTCGTCATGATGTAGGCATCCTCGCGGTTATCTGCGTAGTAAGCCTTGCGCAAGCCCCGCTTACTGAAGCCGTACTTGGTGTACAGATTCTGAGCGACGTAGTTGGACACCCGCACCTCCAACGTCAGGCGGTCCGCGTTGTGCTCCCGGGCCTGCTCGATGGCCGAAATGAGCAACAGCTCGCCCACGCCCAATCCTCGATAGCCTGAGCGCACGCCGACCGAAATGATGTGAGCTTCGTCTATCACCTGCCAGATGCCCAGAAAGCCCGCCAGGAACTGCTGGCCCGGTTCCCACGCGGTGGTCCGCCAGGGCAACAGCCCCCTGGCGTTGCGGATGAACCGCCGCACGCCGACGCCCGCGCCATCGCCGCCCGGGTCAGGTTCGGCGTACGGATTGGGGGCGTCGTCACTCTCGACCTCCTCCCGTCGCCAGGCAACCAGGTAGCGCGCCACCCTGTTGCCCAGTTCGCGGGCGAAGGAAGTGGGGGGGAACATCTCCGGAAAGGCGTCGCGCTCTATCTCGGACGCCTGCGCCGCGTCCTCCACGACCAGCCGGCGCACCGCGAACGGCATCAGCCGTTCAGTTCCGGGGTCGGCCGGCCGCTGGGAACCCTTCACGGCGTCCCCGGGCTCACTCGTCGGGCGAACATCAGAACGGAATCCCCCACAACGAGTACCAGTACTCCAGGCTCCGCTCCACCGGCATATTCTCTTGCTCCATCACCGCCCCCAGCCGCATCTCGGCCGCGTTGTCTCGGCTCTCCGGCGCCGACAGCACCAGCGGATAGAAGCTTCCCCTCTTAACGTTGTATATCCAGTAGGCCTGTTTATCGTCGTACTCCAGCCCGAACACCGCCGCCAATAGGCGATCGCCGAAGCCGTGTTCGGTTATTGTCTCTCCCACGAGGTGAAGCGTTGTGGCCAGGTCTTCGAAGTCCTCGTCCTGCAGAGCTACCCACTTTGTGCCATAGTTGTCGTCCAAGACTTCGAACTTGGCGCCGGTCGATCTTTTGCTTAGCTCCAATATGTCGTGAATCTCCTGCTCGAGGTTATCGAAAAAACTGGTCTCCACCGGGTTGAAGACGAGGCCCGCCCGGTCGGTCAGTCTGAGGTCGCTGCGCTCCTCCAGCGACGCGCCCGCGGTCACGACAGCGAAGTACTGTTCCCGGCTGGGCTTGCGCAGCTTGTTGCGACCCAGAAGCGCGTCAAGAAATCCCATAGTCTATCCTCGCAGTCCCTGCTCCATCTGTCGCTGCATGTCCCGCAGACGCTCGATTCGCGCCTCGACCGGCGGATGGCTTGCGAAGAGCGAAGCTCCTCCACTCTGCTTGAGTTTCGGTATGATGAAGAAGGCGTTGGCGTGCTCCACCTTGCGCAGGTCCTTTTCGGGGATACGGTACATGTCGTCGCTAATCTTGGCCAGCGCCGATGCAAGCTGAAGGGGCGCTCCGGTCATCACGGCGCCTCCTCTGTCTGCCGCGAACTCCCTGTACCTCGACAGCGACAGGATGAGAAGCTGGCTCAGGAAGTATACCAGTATCGTGCCAACGTACACCGCCAGCATAACGAGCATGAACTGCCCCGCGTCGCGGTTGTTGCTGTCCCGACCGCCGAAGCCGCCGAAGAGGCTGACCCAGAACAGCATCTGCATCAGGAATCCCGCCGCTATCACGATGATACTCGCCCAAGTCAGCACCGCCACGTCGCGGTTCTTCACGTGAGCCATCTCGTGTGCCAGCACCGCCTCCAGCTCGCGGTCGGTCAGCCGGCCAATCAGCCCCGTCGTTACAGCCACGACGGCGTTGCTAGGGTTGCGGCCCGTCGCGAACGCGTTCGGCACGGGGGTGTCCATCACCGCGATATGCTTGGGCTTGGGCATGTCCGCGATGGTGGCGAGCCGCTCCACCATCGCGTGGAGGCGCGGCTCCTCCACCCGCTTGACGATCCTGGCGCCCGTTGCCATCAGCACCAGCTTGTCCGACGAGTAGTACTGGAGCGCGGCCATACCGATCGATATCGCCAGCACGAAGAACCAGGGCACACCCGCGAACAGCAGAAGGCCAATGAAGGCTATGTACAGGCAGCCGAGCATTAGAACCGTGAACATCATACGGAAGGTCAGCTCGGTGTCCCTACCGTAGCCGTGTTGCCTCATCCCGCACCCCCTGTTGGAAACCAATTCACAACCGCCAGTCCGGCCCCCGATCCGGTACGCGGAGGGCGGGCCGGCTACCAATTCCTTCCCCCTCAACCGGGAAAGGTTAGTGCCCGCCCTGAGCCTGCCGAAGCGATGGAATTGTGAAAGTTCTCTCCGACCCGCGCCCATGCGCATTACTCAGAATTATACACCAATCTTCAGAGAGTAACTGAGCCGAGCGCCAGTGTCACGCGCGCCGCTTCTCTGATACCATGTTCGCTCACTTTGATACACCCGCCGCGGATGCCACACCTGCGGCCAGGAGGGCCCTTACTTGCAGACCCTGTTCGGCATAGATACCGACGTTCTCATGTTCGTAGTGCTTGCCGCGATGGTCGGCATACTGGTCGCGCTAGCCTTTACCGCCTTGCTCAACCGCGTAATGTTCAAGATCGGCGTCAGGAACCTGCCCAGGCGCCCCGCGCAGACCGCCCTCATCGTTGTCGGCCTCATGCTCAGTACGCTAATCATCTCGGCCGCTCTCGGCACCGGCGACACCATCTATCACAGCATTCGCAACAGCGTGGTGGAGGGACTGGGCGAGATTGACGAGGTTCTGTCCATGAGCGATGGCCCCTCGGACTTGCGCGGTGACCCATACTTCCCTATCGAGCAATTCGACACGCTGGCCGCCGACACCGCCTCGGACGCCGACATCGACGGCATGGCCCCCCTGATTGCCGAGGGCCTCCCCGCCGTCAATCCCGAAACCCGCCAGAGCGCGGGCGACATGCAGATTGCCGCCGTCGACCCGGCCAGGCTCGGCGTGTTCGGCCCCATCCTCGACACGGATGGTGACGAAGCGCGCCTCGAAGAGCTAGGCGAGGGCGAGACCTTCATCAACGAAGAGGCTGCCGACGAACTGGACGCGGCTGCCGGCGATACAATCGTCTTCTACACTGAGGACGGCGAGGAGCCGCTGCGTGTGATCCGCGTGGTTGCGGACGGCGGGCTGGCGGGCCGGGAGCCGACGGCGTTGCTCACCCTGGACGCCGCACAGCGCATGTTCGGCAAGTCCGGCCAAATCAACTCCGTTCTCGTCTCCAACCGCGGCGACGGAGAAGAGGGCGCGGAACTCAGCGACGATGTGACCGAGCGGCTCCGCGACCTGCTGACAGACCGGGAAGTCGCCGCCAGCCTCGTCGCGCTGCTATCCGACCCCGCCATACTCGACGCGGTGTCAGCCGCCGCGGAGGACACCGGGCAGGACTCCCTGAAGGCAGACCTGGGAGAGACTGCCGACCTGTTGCGCGAGGGCCAAGCCACGCCCGAACTGGTGTCGCTGATGGCGGATCAGAGCGTGGCCGCGCAACTGATGCTCGCCGTCGAACAGACAAAGGGCCAGCAGGCCGCGTTCCAGGCGTTCGGGCTGTTCTCCCAGCTCAACTCGCTCACCGTCAGCCCCGTCAAGGCTCAGTTTCTAGAGTTGGCCGACCTGATTTCAAACGCCATAACGTCCATATTTGTGATTTTCGGCAGCTTCTCGGTCATCGCGGGCGTCATGCTGATATTCCTCATCTTCGTGATGCTGGCCGCCGAACGCAAGCCGGAGATGGGCATAGCCCGCGCGGTGGGCATGAAACGCCGCCACCTCGTGCAATCGTTCGTGTACGAGGGGATGGCCTACGACCTCGTGTCCGCGCTGGTGGGCGCGCTGCTCGGCATTGGCGTCGGCCTGCTCATGGTGGCGATAATGGCCGGCATCTTCGCAGACAACTCGGACGGCTTTGAGCTTGCGCCAAGCTACACCCTGCGCAGCTTCATCATCTCCTACAGCCTGGGCGTCGTGCTCACCTTCGCCACCGTCGTCTTGTCTTCCTACCGCGCAAGCCGCCTGAACATCGTGGCCGCAATTCGCGACCTGCCGGAGGTGCTCCAGTCGTCCCAGGCCGAGTCGCGCCTGCGTATGCTGCTGCGCTCGGTCGGCCGGCCAGTGTTCTTCCTGGGGGCGGCGTACTTCAACCTGCGCTCCGGCAACCGGTGGGCCGCGCTGGGCCGCCTCGCGTTAGCCATCCTGTGGGTGGTCGCCTTCCCCATCTGGCTGGTGGACGTGGCCTGGACCCTGGGCAGGATTTGCGCCGCCGCGCTCATGAACGGCTGGCTCACCTTTGTCGTCGGCGCGCTACTGGTGGCGCTGGGCATCTGGATTACACAGGCCGCGCCGTTCTCCATCGGTGTCACCACGGCGGTAATCGGCACAGGCTTGATGATGCGCGGCCTGTTCACGAGGCGGAACTGGAGCGCGCGGGCGCAGAACGACTTCACGGGCGCCGCCATAGCCGCCGTGTGCCTGTTCTGGCTCGTGGTGGGGATAACCCAATCGCAGTCCTACACAATCGTACTCAGCCTGGTTGCGGGCGGTTTCGAGCTGGTGCGCCAGTTGTCGCTGCGAAAGCAGGCCGTCAACATAGAACTGGAAGACAAGAACGCCTTCACCTTCGTTGGAATTACGCTCATCCTCTTCTGGGCCACCCCCTTCGACTCGCTGGATTTCATAGTGCCGGAGCTTAACTCCAACATCGAGATGTTCCTGATTTCGGGCGTGTGCATGGTCATGGCAGCCGTGTGGACCGTTATCTACAACGCCGACCTCATTACCGGCGCGCTCGCCTGGGCGTTGGGAGTGTTCCCCCGTCTGCGCCCCGCCATCAATACCGCCATCGCCTACGCTCTCTACTCCAAGATTCGCACGGGCCTTACCCTGGCCATGCTGTCGCTCGTCATATTCACGCTCATAGTCATGTCCTCGCTGACACAGGCGTTCGGCCTGGCGCTGGAGGACGTCGATTCCGTGACCGGCGGCTGGGACGTCTCCGCGGTCGCCAACTACAACACGCCGGTGGAGGACTTTCGGGGCGGCCTGTCGGTGTCGCTCGGCGAGCGGGCGGGCGACGTCGTCGCGGTAGGTGCGTACAGCACGCTGCCCGTCGAGGCGCGACAGCCGGGCGCTGAGTCGCAGGAGTGGAAGAGCTACAGAGTCCAGGGCGCGGACGCCGAGTACCTGGAACAGAGCGGCTACACCATCCAGTTGATGAGCAGCGAGTATGGCGAGTCCAGCGAGGAGATTTGGGCCGCGCTCCGGAACGACCCCAATCTCGCCATAGTAGACCCGTCGGTCGTGCCCACGCGCAGCGGCGGCCAAATTGGACAGGTAGGTAGGCCGCAGTTCAAAATGGACGGCTTCTACGTCGATGACGACGATATGCCCGCGACCGAAATAGAGATGCGAGACGAACGAACAGGCAACGTCGTCAACGTGACCGTAATAGGGGTGTTCGACACCCTGGCGGATCGGCAGGGTCTCATGGTGACGTCCAAGTCCATACTGGACCAACTGGCCGGCGAGCCGGCTCCATTCACCACATACCGCATGAAACTGGCCCCTGGCGCGGACGCCAAGTCGGTGGCCCGCGACGTCGAGGCCGCCTTTCTGGAGAACGGCGTGGAGACGACCGTGCTCGCCGACGAATTGGCCGAACAGCGCGAGGCCAATATCGCCATCAACCGCCTGCTGCAAGGCTTTATGGCAACCGGCCTGTTGGTAGGCATAGCCGCGTTGGGCGTCATCAGCTTGCGCGCCGTCGTCGAGCGTCGCCAGCAGATCGGCGTCCTCAAGGCGATAGGCTACCGCCGTAGTATGATCCTGGCCAGCTACCTGATAGAATCATCGTTCATCTCGCTGCTCGGCATATTGCTGGGCGTCGGGCTTGGCACGCTAATCTCCATAAACCTCGTGAACGAAATAGCCGAAGAAGTGCCCGGTCTGACTTTCGCCGTCGCATGGGCCGAGCTTGGCGTCATCGTGGCGCTCGCGTACGTCTTCTCCCTGCTCACGACATTCGTGCCGGCGCGTCAGGCAGCCGGCATCTACCCGGCCGAGGCGCTACGCTACGCCTAATCTCCTCTCCCTTGATGGGCTGACAGGGGCTAGCATAGGGTGCAAGCCTACCGAATTGTCCCTTCCCCCTCGATTGGGGAAGAGCCTGCCCCGAGCCTGCCGAAGGGTTTATGATGGCGGTGATGGCTCGGCCACAACCGCAGAAGTGCGCAAAGTCTACTCTTCTCAGCCCTCGATGGGAGATGATTGGAGCTTGCCCTGTACTTGAAACGGGGTGATGTTGAACAGGCAAGGAATGTGGCAAACCGTCGGTCACAATAGGGCCATAGACTCTCTGACACTGGCCGTCCAGAACGGCAGGCTCTCGCACGCCTACCTGCTGGCAGGCCCGCCGCGAGTAGGCAAGCACACCCTCGCGCTGGACATCGCCCGAGCCCTCAACTGCACTGGCCCGTGCCGGCCCTGCGCGGAATGCCGCCAGTGCCAGCGCGTGTCCCTCGGCCTGCACGCCGACGTGTACGTCGTTGGCCTCGAACAGCAGCAGGCCGACGATACGCGCACGCGAATCGCCGTCGGCATCGACCAGGTGAGAGAGGCCCAGAGGATGGCCTCCCTCAAGCCGTTCGAAGGGTCGGGCCGCGTGTTCATCTTCGAAAGCGCTGAACTACTAAGTGACCAGGCCGCGAACGCCCTGCTCAAGACGCTGGAAGAACCGCCCGAGCAGGTGACTCTGGTGCTGCTGGCAACCGCCGCGGAACTGTTGCCCGAGACCATCGTGTCCAGGTGCACAGTGCTGAAGCTTCGCCCGTTGAGCCACGCGCTTATCGAAGAGATACTGCGGAACGAGCACGGCGCGACGCCGGATCTGGCCGAGCGGATCGCTCTCGCATCGAGGGGCAGCCTCGGCTGGGCGCTCGATGCGCTCGCGGACCCGTCGCTCTTGGAAGCCCTCGCGGAACAATTGGAGGAGCTGCTCGGCGCGACATTTGGCACGCTGGAGCAGAGATTCGATCTTGCATCAAGCCTCGCCACTCGCTTCACGCGAAACCGGGCCGACGCCGTCAGCCGGCTCGCATTGTGGCTCGGCTGGTGGCGCGACGTGATGATGTCGAACCGCGGCGCGCCGGAACTGGTCGCGAACGTCGACTACCGCGAGCAGATCGACGCGGCGGCGGCCTCTCTCGCGCCGCACCAGGTGACGGGCGCCATAGCAGCGATCGCCGAGACCTTGGACCGTCTGGAAGGCAACGTCAACCCGAGGCTGGCTCTCGAAGGACTGATGCTGGAGTTACCAAGACCCGGCCCGTAATGCGAGCACGTAGGGCATCCGGTGTATGGGCGTCCCTCGTGGGCGCCCAATGTCACAGATTGGAAGGTGAAAAAATGCCAAGACTGGCAGGTGTACGATTGGAGGCGTCCGGACCCGTCCGCTATTTCGACGCGGGCGACATGCGACTGGAAAACGGCGACCGGGTCCTGGTTGAGACCGACGACAGCCCGCGCGAGGGCTCGGTGGTCATCAGGCCCGACCAGGTGCTCTTCTCGGACCTGCGCGGTCCTATGGGCCGCGTCATCCAGAAAGCCGAGCGCTAGCAAGCCGGTAACGCCCGGTTCCTGGGACGGGAGCCGTCTCTCGGATTTCCCGGAACAGCTATTGAATCCGCCTCTCTTTGACGCTAGAATATCCGTCGACACCGGGGCACCGAAGATTTGTCGGAGCGCCAGGCCCCTTTAAGACAGTCCGGAGAGGCTGGCAAGGGCAAACGTGCGATAGCGTCCGGGCGCGGCGCCTTCAGAGCGAAGGCATACAGTCGCCGCACCGGCACTGCGCGAGACCTCTTGCCGCCAGGCGAGAGGTTTTTTTGCGAACTCGGCCCTGGCGGGCCGGCTCGAGCAGCGAGTGTTTAGTGACGAACGCGATCGAAGAACGAATCATTTTGTCGTCCGAGCAGACGAGGCGCGCGTTGGCGCGCATCGCCCACGAGGTGCTCGAACGCAACAGCGGCGGATCGAACGTCGTGTTCATCGGCATTCACACGCGGGGTGTACTTCTCGCCCGCCGGCTGGCGGCATACCTCAGCGAGTTCGAGGGTGTCGACACCCCCGTGGGCGAACTGGACATCGGCCTCTACCGCGACGACCTTGCCGGGCGGGCGCGACCGGCCCTCCACCACACCCACATTCCCGTCGACCTGCGCGGCCGGCGCGTGGTAATCGTGGACGATGTACTCTTCACCGGTCGCACGATCCGCGCCGCCATGGACGCCATCAACGACTTTGGTAGGCCAGAACAGATCCAGCTTGCCGTGCTTGTGGACCGCGGACACCGCGAATTGCCCATTAGGGCCGACTACGTCGGCAAGAACGTGCCCACCTCCCGCGACGAGGCGGTGGACGTAAGGGTTAACGAGATCGACGGCGCCGAAGAGGTCGCAATCGTCAGGAGGCCCGAACCATGATTGCCGCTCGCGGTTCAACCGGGCACGCCGTAGCGCCGAGCGCGGAGCCGAACGCCTCCGCCCGCAGGCACGTGCTCGACCTCGACGACTTCACCGAGGCCGAGATCGAGTCCGTTCTGCAAAACACCGACGTGATGCGCGAGGTCCTGCGCCGCGACATCAAGAAAGTCCCCACACTGAGGGGCAAGAGCATTATCACTCTGTTCTACGAGGCCAGCACCCGCACCCGCGTGTCGTTCGAGCAGGCCGGAAAGATCCTCAGCGCCGACGTGATAAACGTGTCGAGCGGCGGCAGCAGCGTCGAAAAAGGCGAGTCGCTTTACAACACCGCCCTCACCATCCAGGCCATGAACGCCGACATCATCGTCGTGCGTCATCCCCACGCCGGCGCGCCCCACTTCATGGCCCGCTTCCTCGACTCGTGCATCATCAACGGCGGCGACGGCGCTCACGCCCACCCGACACAGGCGCTGCTGGACCTGTACACCATGAAGAGTCACCTGGGGCACATTCGCGGCGCACGGGTCGTCATCGTCGGAGACCTGCTCTACTCCCGCGTCGCCCGCTCCAACCTCTGGGGCCTGGTGAAGATGGGCGCCGAAGTCGTGCTCTGCGCCCCGCCCACGCTCGTTCCGCCCGACTTCCTGGACGGCTACCGGTCGCGTCCGGGCCACCCATTCGCCTCCGTCCGCATAGAGACCAGCGTCGAGAAGGCCCTGGAGGGCGCGGACGTGGTGATGGCCTTGCGCCTCCAGCTAGAGCGCCAGCAAGGCGGCCACCTGCCTACCCTGAGGGAGTACTCCCGCATGTACTCCATAACCCCGGACAGGTTGAAACTCGCCAAACCCGGCGTCCTTGTCATGCATCCCGGCCCCATGAACGAAGGCATCGAGATCGATCCCGAAGTGGCCCACGGCGCCAGGTCAGTGATCGAAGAACAGGTCACCAACGGAGTCGCCGTCAGAATGGCCGTCTTCTACGCCGCCACCACCCCCAATCGAGAACCATGAACATTCCAGTATGTCCCTTACTCAGCCACTTTGTAGGGGCGGGATTTGTGCCTCCGCGAGTCCCTTCCACCGGGATGGGCCAGCATAGCGCCAACCCTGAGCCTGTCGAAGGCGTGAGGATGAGCGCCATCGTCCTCCTCTCCCTTGAGGGAGAGGATTGAGGTGAGGGCGAACGAAAGCAAATGCAACCAACTCTCATAAGAGCCGGCAGGGTCATCGACCCCGCCCAACACATGAACCAAACAGCCGACCTGCTGCTCGATGGCGGCCTGGTAAAGGCCGTGGCGTCCCACATCGACCCGCCGGAAGGATGCGCCGTCATCGACGCGGGCGGCCTGGTCGTCGCACCGGGTTTCATCGACCTCCACTGCCACCTTCGCGAGCCCGGCTACGAGGACAAGGAGACAATAGCCACCGGCACGCGCGCGGCCGCCCGGGGCGGCTTCACCACCGTCTGCGCCATGCCAAACACCAACCCGGCCGTCGACACCGCCGCCGTCGTCGAGTTCGTGCTGCGCAAGGCGAGCCAGGAGGCCGCGGTCCGCGTACTCCCCATCGGCTGCATCACCAAGGGCAGCCGCGGCCACGAGCTCGCACAGATGGGGGAACTTGCCGAGGCCGGCGTGGTCGGTTTCAGCGACGACGGCAACCCTCTCGCCGACTCCAACCTCATGCGCCAGGCCCTCAGCTACAGCGCAACCTTCGGCCTGCCAATCATCAACCACTGCGAGGAGCCCGAGCTCTTCGAGGGCGGCTCGATGAGCGAGGGGTGGGTGGCCAATAGGCTCGGACTCCCGGGCATCCCCAACGCGGCAGAGGAAATCATGGTGGCGCGGGACATCAAGCTCGCCGAGCTCACGCGCGGCCGCTACCACGTCGCCCACCTCAGCACCGCCGCCTCCCTGGAGCTCGTTGTCGACGCCAAGAGACGAGGCTTGAACGTGACCTGCGAAGTCACGCCCCACCACCTCACGCTCGGCGACGACGCAGTTCTCGGCATCAGCGCGAACGGCCCGTTCGGCCTGCTCACGCCGGACGCCTACGACACGCGCGCCAAGGTCAACCCACCACTGCGCCGCCGCGAGGACGTGGCCGCCCTCGTCGAAGGCCTCGCAAGCGGCGCCATCGACTTCATTGCCACCGACCACGCCCCGCACAACCCGGTCGACAAGGTCTGCACGTTCGAGGACGCCGCGTTCGGCATCAGCGTACTCGAGACTGCGTTCGGCTCACTGATGTCCCTCGTCCACGTCGGCAAAGTCACGCTACCGATGCTGATCGAAAAGCTCACACTCGCCCCCGCTCGCTTCCTGGGCCGCCCCGACCTCGGCGCCCTGCGGCAGGGCAGCCCCGCCGACGTCGTAATCCTCGACCCCAACGCCGAATGGACCGTCGACGCCGCCAAGTTCGCCTCCAAGGGCAAGAACACTCCCCTCGACGGCGCGACGCTCAGAGGCCAGGTAGCCGCGACGCTAGTAGCGGGAGAGGTGCGCTATAATTCCTTAAGTGTGCCGACAAACGGATTGGCCGCTCAGTAGGACCAGGTGGTGAGACCTTCATGAACTCGACCAAAATTCTCAATAGGGCCCAGTACCTTGTGGATTCTAACGGCAAGAAGACTGCGGTTGTTCTCCCATACTCCGACTGGCAGGAGTTGCTCATCCTTCTGAAAGACGCTGAGGATGAATCTCTACGGCCGGTTGGCTTGTGTACGGGTGAGTTCACAGTGCCCAACAATTTCGACGATCCATTGCCTGGCGATGTTCAAAAGGCATTTGAGGGCAGATGAGACTACTCCTTGACACCCATGTCTTTCTGTGGCTCATCAGTGAGCACCATCGAATTTCAGACTCGACGCTGTCGGCTATTCGCAATAGCGACAATCAGGTCTACTTGAGCGTTGTCTCCTTGTGGGAGAGTATCGTTAAGCAGCAGATTGGAAGGCTGTCACTCCCGGAACCCGCCGAAACTTACCTTCCTGCACAGCGTGAACGCCACGATATTGAGACTTTGTCTGTCGATGAGGCGGCTGTCACTCAACTCGCGCAGCTACCCCTGCTGCATCGTGACCCCTTTGATCGCATGTTGCTAAGCCAAGCGATCCAACACGGCCTTACGGTTGTATCGTACGACGCCAGGATGCGTGCCTACGACGTGCCAATCCTGCAATGAGATTGATAAAGAAACAGCCAACCCCATGACCACCCCCGCGCACCTCGTCCTCGAAGACGGCTCCACCTACCGCGGCGAAGCCTTCGGCGCACGCGCTTCGTCCTACGGCGAGGTCGTCTTCAGCACGTCCATGACCGGCTACCAGGAGATGCTCACCGACCCCTCCTTCGCCGGCCAGATCGTCATGCCCACCTACCCGCTCATCGGCAACTATGGCATCAACGCCCGCGATGTCGAGTCCCGCCGCGTCCAGGTCTCCGGATTCGTCGTGCGCCGCCACGAGACCAGGCCCAGCCACTCCCTCAGCGACATGACCCTCGACGAGTACCTCGCGAGCCAGGGCGTCGCCGCAATCGCCGGCGTCGACACCCGCGCCATCACCCGCCGCCTCCGCAGCCGCGGCGTTATGATGGGCGCCATCGCGGTCGACGAATCGCCCGAAGGGGCGCTGCGTCGCATCGCCGAGATGCCCCCCTACGTCGACCTGGACCTCGTCGCCCAGGTGAGCACAGCCAGCCCCTACGGCTGGGACCAGCCGCTTGCGTCAGCATTACGGCAGCCCACGTCGTCCGACACGCCGCGCCCCCTCCGCATACTCGTAAGCGACTACGGCCTCAAGTACAACATCCTCCGCATGCTCCGCTCCCGCGGCTGCGAGGTCGTCGCCATGCCCGCCGCCGCTTCCGCCCAGGAAGTGCTCGCCCGCCAGCCCGACGGCGTCCTCCTCTCCCCTGGCCCAGGCAACCCCGAACTGCTAGACTACGCCGTCGAGACCGCCACGGGCCTGCTGGGCCGCGTGCCCATCCTCGGCATATGCCTCGGCAACCAGGTTCTGGGCCGCGCCTTCGGAGGCAGCACCTTCAAGCTCAAGTTCGGCCACCGCGGCGCCAACCATCCCGTCCGCGACCTCTCCAACGGCCGCGTATACATCACCTCCCAGAACCACGGATTCGCTGTGGATGCCGAAACCCTGCCAGCCGAAATCGAGGTCAGCCATGTCAACCTCAACGACGGCACCGTCGAGGGCCTGCGCCACCGCTCCCTTCCAGTCATGAGCATCCAGTACCACTCTGAAGCCTCACCCGGCCCCCTCGACAACGAGCAGGTCTTCGACCACTTCCTTGAGATGGTCGATGAGCATAAGTCATCGTAAGGTCGTGTGTGATAGACTGATGTACAAGAGTGGCGCCATTTACTGATGTACAGTGTCGCTGGGGTGAAATGATGCGGACAACGCTCGACATTGACAAGAAGTTGCTTGACTCTGTGGTGGAGGCCACAGGGGAGAAGACCAAGAGCAAAGCAGTGAGCGCAGTTCTAAGGGAATTCATCCGAAGAAAGTATGTTCAGGAGCTAATCGATTCGTGGGGCAAAATAGTAATTGACGACTTTAGCGCTGAGGCTGCCGAACTCGACGAACAACGCAGGGCCTTTCTGGACTCCATCGGAAAGGAGCCTAATCGATGATACTGGTAGAATCATCGATCCTGATGCAGGCGCAAAGGCTTCCGAACTCGGAGGAAGCCAAGCATCTGGCCTCTCTCATTGTATCCGGGCAGGCGGCCGTCATCGGCCCCGTGGTCATGGAGTACCTTAGGGGTGCTCGGTCGGAGGAAGAGTTTGAGTTTCTTACTGAACGACTCGCCGCCCTTGACTTTCTGGAGCTGGACATCCCCACGTGGGTTTGGGCAGGAAGGCTGAGCGGACGATACATGCGGTCCGGCGATAAGATGACAGATCTCGACGTCGTCATCGCCGCCACCGCCATCCGGCACGACGTGCCATTGTACACCCTCGACAAAGGCTTTCAGCGAATACCCGAACTCGAACTCTACGAATACAAACAAGCCCCTGACAATTGAGCTCCAAAGCATCCAGTCTGCGATGCCAGAAAAGGCACACTCATGCGCACTACACTCAACATAGACAAAGACTTGATTGACTATGTGGTGGAAGCCACAGGGGAAAAGACCAAGAGCAAAGCAGTCACCGCGGCGTTGAATGAGTACACCCGACGCAAAAAGATTGCCGACCTAAGGGCCTTGGTGGGAAAGGTCCGGATCGACGACACACGTGCGGAGCAGAGGAAGGCGGACCGGCGCAGGCAGGTGTTCCTTGACGAACTGAGGAACGGCTAGAGCGGAATCCTGATAATCCAGGAAGCGACAAAACAGTGAACTCTACCCCCCAAAAGGTCCTCGTGATCGGCTCCGGCCCCATCGTCATCGGCCAGGCCGCCGAGTTCGACTACGCCGGCACCCAGGCCTGCCGCGCCCTCCGCGAGCAGGGTGTCACCACCGTGCTCGTCAACTCCAACCCCGCCACCATCATGACCGACGAGGGCATCGCCGACGTCGTCTACATCGAGCCGCTGACCGTCGACGTGGTGACCCGCATCATCGCTACCGAGCGCCCCGACGGCATCCTGCCCACGCTCGGCGGTCAGACCGGCCTCAACCTCGCCGTAGAGCTTGCCGACGCAGGCGTCCTCGACAGGTACGGCGTCCGACTACTCGGCACCCCGCTCGACACCATCCGCAAGGCCGAGGACCGCGACCTCTTCCGCTCGCTGCTCATGGAGCTCGGCGAGCCGGTGCCCCCCAGCACCATCGTCGAGTCCATGGACGAGGCCCACGCCGCGCTCGCCGACCTCGGCCTGCCGCTGGTCGTCCGCCCGGCCTACACCCTCGGCGGCACCGGCGGCGGCATCGCCAACACCGAAGAGGAGTTCGACGCCATCGTCAGCGGCGGCCTCGCCGCCAGCCCCATCAGCCAGGTGCTGGTCGAGCGCTCCCTCGTCGGCTGGAAGGAGATCGAGTACGAGGTTATGCGCGACGCCGCCGACAACTGCATCACCATCTGCAACATGGAGAACATCGACCCCATGGGCGTCCACACCGGCGACAGCATCGTGGTCGCGCCCAGCCAGACCCTGACCGACAAGGAGTACCAGATGCTCCGATCGGCCAGCCTGCGCATAATCCGGGCGCTCGGCATCGAGGGCGGCTGCAACGTCCAGTACGCGCTGGAGCCGAGCACCCTCGTGGGCGACACGCTCCCGAACGGCGGCCGAGCCGAAAGCGCCTACTACGTCATCGAGGTCAACCCCCGCGTGAGCCGCAGCTCCGCCCTCGCAAGCAAGGCCACAGGCTACCCCATTGCCCGTGTCGCCGCCAAGATCGCCGCCGGCCAGCGCCTGGACGAGATAACAAACGCCGTGACCCAGAAGACCACCGCCGCATTCGAACCGGCGCTGGACTACTGCGTCGTAAAGATCCCGCGCTGGCCGTTCGACAAGTTCCCCTCCGGCGATCGCTCGATCGGCACACAGATGAAGGCCACCGGCGAGGTGATGGCCATCGACCGCACCTTCGAGGCCGCCTTCCAGAAGGCCGTGCGCTCCCTCGAAATCTCCAGCCGCGACATCCTCTGGGAGGGCGGGTCGCTCGGCTCCGCCGCCCGGCTCGGCCCCAGCGACGAGCGCCTGTGGGCGCTGTTCGCCGAGCTGCGCAAGGGCGCCAGCCCCGAAGACCTCTCCCGCCGTACCGGCATAGACTGCTGGTTCACCCGCGCCTTCCAGGCCATCACCCACATGGAGACCAGGCTGCTCACCAGCAACCTGGACCGGGACCTGCTCTGGGAGGCCAAGCGACTCGGCTTTCCCGACGCAATAGTGGGCGAGCTTACGGATTCGTCCGAGCAGCGCGTGCGACGGCTCCGCCACGACTGGGACATTCGCCCCGTCTACAAAATGGTCGACACCTGCGCCGCCGAGTTCGAGGCGGTCACCCCCTACTTCTATAGCACCTACGAGCAGGAGAACGAGGCCGAGCCGACCCCGCGCGCAAAGTCGCTCGTCGTTGGCAGCGGCCCCATCCGCATCGGCCAGGGCATCGAGTTCGACTACTGCTCCGTCCACGCCGCCTGGGCCCTCGACGAAGAGGGCGTCGAGAGCATCATGGTCAACTCCAACCCCGAGACCGTCTCTACCGACTTCGACACCAGCAGCCGCCTCTACTTCGAGCCGCTGGACGAGGAGAGCGTCCGCGACATCCTCGAGAACGAGGCCATCCTAACCGGCGACAACGAGGTTGAGTTCCCGGCGTCCATAGTCCAATTCGGCGGCCAGACTGCAATCAACCTCTCCCAGGCGCTCGACCGGGCAAACATGCCCATACTCGGCTCCACCGCCCGCTCCATCGACGTCGCCTCCGACCGCCAGCTCTTCGAGGAGTTCCTCCACCGCGTTGGCATCCCCAACCCGCCCGGCACCACCGTCGCCAACGTCGAGCAGGCGCTGAACGCCGCTGAGGAGGTCGGCTACCCCATCCTGGTTCGCCCCAGCTACGTGCTCGGAGGACGCGCCATGGAGATCGTCAAGAACGCCTCGGAGTTGGTCCGCTACATGGACGGCGCGTTCGAGGCCGGCGGCGGACGCCGCGTGCTCATCGACAAGTACTTCGAGGGTCGCGAGGTCGAAGTCGACGCCGTGTGCGATGGCGAGGACGTGCTCATCCCCGGCATAATGGAGCACGTCGAGCGCGCCGGAGTGCACAGCGGCGACTCCATGGCCATCTACCCCGGCCTGACTCTGAGCGAGGACGAGGTCGACACTATCGTCGACTACACTACCCGCATCGCCAAGGCGCTCGGCGTCCGCGGCCTGATGAACGTCCAGTACGTGGTCGTCGGCGGCCCCGCCTACCGCAGCCCCGCCAGCCTGCGCAGCGCCGGCGTGCCCGAGCAGACCGGCGTCTACGTCATCGAGGTCAACCCCCGCTCCAGCCGCACCATCCCGTTCATCTCCAAGGTCACCGGCGTCCCCATGGTCAGGCTGGCGGTCAAGGCCATGCTCGGCGTCAGCCTAAGCGAGCAGGGCTACGACGGCGGACTCTGGAAGCGCCAGCGGCTCGTGGGCGTCAAAGCGCCCGTCTTCTCCATGTCCAAGCTGCCCCAGGTGGACAGCTACCTCGGACCCGAGATGAAGTCCACCGGCGAGGTGATGGGAATCGACTACGACTTCCCCGCCGCCGTCGCCAAGGCGCTCATGGCCGCCGGGATGATGCTGCCGCGCTCCGGCTCGATCCTGCTCAGCATCGCCGACCGCGACAAGGCCGAGGCTGTGCATCTGGTCCGCGACCTCGCCCGCGCCGGCTACGCCATCTACGCGACCGACGGCACCGCCGCCATGATACGCGCCCTGAACGTACCCGTCGTCGCCATCGCCAAGGTGCTCTCAGACGTCCACCCCAACGTGGTCGACGTCATCATGGACGGCACCGTCGACGCCGTGGTGAACACCGTCACCGGCGACCGCGAGGTCCTCCAGGACGGCTTCAACATCCGCCGCGCCGCCGTCGAGCGACGCATACCCTGCTTCACCTCCCTCGACACCGCCCGCGCCGCCGTCGAAAGCCTCGTCGAGGGCGAAATGCGCTACAACGTGGCGCCGCTCTCCACCTACCTCACCGGTGGCTAACGGACCCCAAAAGTCCCTTCCCCCTCGCAGGGGGAAGGCTAGGATGGGGGTGACGTGGTAGCACCACTCTCCCGTCATTCTGAGCGCTGCCCAGTAATCTACAGTCGAAGGCGAAATGCGTTAAAGCGTCGATCCCTCTCCACCCACTTCGCACGGGAATAGCGGGGTTAGAGGCCTAGCCTGCTAAGCTCTTGGATCTCGCCGGATCAACCGATGTTCGCTAAGCCCTCTATTGACGGTCCTCTTTGCGAATCGGTATCCATCTGTCGAAGAACAACTGAGGGTAGTGGTTCATACAGCTATCTTCGTTGATCAGAATGCGCAGGACAGCACGGTCCGTTGCGTCGAGCTCATTGTACGGACGCCTGAGCAGTTCGAGCGCGTCCTTGAGGTCAATATCTACGTGTTCTTGCTCGTTCCGGGAGTCGCGTGAGTAACCACACCCGAATTCATGGTTGCGCTTGGAAGCGTTGCTGTCGTTCGGAGCCTCTGACCACAGATCCTCGCATGGGGCGGTCAAAAGGTAGAATACTTCATTGGAGTAGCCGAGTTGGTCAGACAATAGCTTTCGCCACTCTCTTCGATCGTCGCCACTAAGCCCTTCCAATTGCAGTCGCTTGACGTTGTTGACTATCAGAGGCGACACACCCTCTATCTCCAGGTAGGCTGAGCAGTTCAAGAGCCCAAGATCCACAACATTATCGACATAATCCGAATTGACGAAGATAGGCCTCTCGAAACTCAAGACTGCGTCGTTGCCGTCTACATCGATGATGGCTGCATCACTATTCGGAGAGATGGAAATGGCAGTTGCGAACTCTTCCGCCACCGGGCCGAACTCTATCTGGATTCTTGGGTTATCGACCGACGCACGCTCCCGAAGTCTCATTTGTTCAGTCCCGCCCACCGGATTCTCCACCACTAACTTGAGACCGGCGTTGGAACCTGGTCGTTCGTCGTCGACTCCGGGCGGCACAAACGTGATGATTGGCTCGTCAAACAGCACGATGAATCTGCTATTGCCGCTTCCGGCCTCGCCCGAGAACGCAACCTCTACTATCTCAGGTATCCCAGGTATCAGACCACTCTGCATGCCGAAGACTGATCGGGGAGAGGAGTTGGGGTGTGCGTCGGCTCTGCGGCGAGGGCCGGTTTCATCAGGCTCGGAATGCCCACGGAGGATTTCTGGGAGGAAGATTCGCTCCCCCTCACCTCTGATGCCGGAGCAGAACTGATCGCTGGGGTTGCTGAAAGGCCAACCGTCGCGCGGTTGGTCGCTCCCGACAGGGACTGTATGTCAATATCGGCGGGTGATTAATCGGAACAGCCGATCACCAACGCCCACACGCACACCAACGCAATCGCAATCTTCCACAAGTTCCTGGCTCCTGCATAGAAGTGGGATTATAGCATTTTTCATTTCCCACCTTGCCGAATGAGTGCACAAAACAGTCAGCAGATACATACGAGCCTGTCTCAGATCAATGTGCAGAAGATGTTTCAACTCGCCAGTCCATGGCAGGAGTTGCGTCACCAACCAACATGTCATCCTCTCAGCGGCCCGTGTCCAGAAGTCCACCCGTAGGGCCCCCTTGTGGGTGCCTCGCTGATTTCCCAGAGCCTGTGTCAGATTACTAGGCAGACTCTACACGGAGGTCCCGGCCCCCCTGGATTCCCGCTTTCGCGGGAAAGACGAATGAGGGCTCGGGAAAGACGATTTCTTGCGCTCCTTGTAATCTGAGACAGCCCCGATTTCCCACCCCCCTTGACCCCGCCCGCACACCCGTGCTACACTCCCCGCATCGAGGGACCGACCCCGCCATCCGCCACCCGCGGGCACGGCAGCCGGGCCCTCCCGCCCACCTGTCCCATTCTTGCCACCCCTTGCGGCTTCCGCTCCCGTGTCCGTGCCCAGAGGCGACCCCGGCGGGCCCGCTCCAACAGCATTCACAGCTATGAGGTGGAACAGAATGGAACAAAACGGAACACATTTCGCTGAAGACCTGACCCAAAGACAGCTCGCGGCCCTCCCTCACCTGCTAAGGCCAGGCTCGCTCTCTGCCCAGGCGCGCCACGCCGGCGTCGGTCGCAACATCCTCTACCGCTGGCTCCAGGACCGAAACTTCCGCGAATGTCTCGAATGGCTCCGCAAGGAGACCATGCAATTCTCCCAGGCCCAGCTCCAGGCCATGTCCTACAAGGCCGCCGCCGTCCTCGACGACGACAGAGTGAGAGTCCGCCTCGCGGCCGCCCGCTTCGTCCTGGACCAAGCCCATAACGCCCAACGCGACCACACCCTCCACAGCCGCGTCGAAAACCTCGTCGACGCCGCAAGACTTCACGAAGACCCGGAATGACTCCCTCAAGAGACTGCATGGTCTTCCACCTCAGGAGAAGATTCGCCCCAGAACGCGTGCAGATTGCCGCCTACAAATTCGGCTACGCTGTTATGCGCCAATGGGGCGACTTCTCCCGCTCGGACACCGAGGTCGAGGACTTCGTCCGCTACCTCTGGCCCACCGACGCCTTCCTGCCCAACCATGATCTCGGCATCGAGTACCTCCAACACTGCAAATCACGCGGCGAAAAGCCCGAACGCGGCTTCCTCACGGAAAGCATCTTCCCCTGGCTTCACGACGGCTGACCTCAAGCTTCCTTCCCCCTCGATGGGGGAAGAGCCTGCCACGTGGTCGACACGGCGATCGGGGTGCGTCGCCTCCTTCACCTCGAAAGCTTGCCCAATCGCGTCGCGTGTCCCACAATTCGGGCTGGCGACACGGAACACTTGGAGATTGCGCCCCATGCGAACCCTGTACATCGTCGGAACCCCTATAGGCAACCTCGAGGACATCACGCTGCGGGCGCTCAAGACGCTGCGCGAGGTGGATCTGATCGCGGCGGAGGACACGCGCGTCACCCGCAGGCTGCTGGCCCGCTACGAAATCGACACGCGCCTCGTCAGCTACCACGAGCACAGCGGGCCGGGCCGGCTGCGTGCCGTACTGGACGCCCTCCGCGAGGGCGACGTGGCCCTTGTCACTGACGCCGGTATGCCCAGCGTCAACGACCCCGGCCAGGAAGTTGCGCGCGAGGCGGCCGCCGCGGGCGCGTCTGTCGTCGTCGTCCCTGGCGCGTCGGCGGTGACGGCCGCCGTGGCCGTGTCCGGCATAGCCGCGCCAACGTTTACCCACATCGGCTTTCTGCCGCGCCGCGCCACGGACCGCAGGCGGCTGCTCGGCTCCCTGGCCCAACATCCGTCGCCCCTCGTGGCATTCGAGACGCCGCACCGGTTGCGGGCCGCGCTACAGGACGCGCTGGACACGCTAGGCGACCGGCGCGCAGCCGTGTGCCGGGAGCTGACGAAGCTTCACGAGGAGACGTTCAGGGGCACGCTCTCCGAGGCGGTCGCCCACTTCGTCGAGCCCCGCGGCGAGTTCACGCTGGTCATAGACGGCGCTCCGGAATGCGACGCGGACGCCACGGAGCGCGAGGCGGCGGCGCGGCGCCTGCTGTCCCGGTTGCGGGCCGAGGGCGCCAGCGCACGGGATGCAACGACGCGCGCCGCGGCGGATTGCGGCATCAGCCGCAGCGCCGCCTACAGGCTCTGGCTCGAATCCGGCCAATAGGACGGGCGTTTGTGATAACATTAGCAATCGAAATCCAGCCGCAAGGACTCCCATGACCGAGCGCATTCTGGTGGCCGTCGCGTGGCCCTACGCAAACGGCTCAATCCACATAGGCCAGGTGGCAGGCGCCTACCTTCCCGCCGACATCTTCGCGCGCTACCATCGCATGAAGGGCAGCGACGTGCTCATGGTGTCCGGGAGCGACGCGCACGGTACCCCCGTAACGCTCACCGCCGAGCAGCGCGGCGTGACCCCCGAGCAGGTCTACACGGAGTACCAGGCCGAGTTCCTCGACAACTGGGGGCGGCTCGGCATAACTTTCGATCTGTTCACCACGACCCACACCGAGAACCACCAGCAGGTCGCGCAGGACATCTTCTCCCGGCTGCACGACAAGGGCCACATCTACAAAAGCACGATGGAGATGCCCTACTGCGGCACGGACAATCGCTTCCTTGCCGACCGCTACGTCGAGGGCGAGTGCCCGCACTGCGCCTACGACGGCGCTCGCGGCGACCAGTGCGACAACTGCGGCCGCACGCTGGACCCGCGCGACCTGAAGGGCATCACCTGCCGCATCTGCGGCGCCACCCCGGAATTCTCTGATACGGAGCACTTCTTCATCCGGCTGACCGCCTTCGAGGACACGCTCCTGGAGTGGGCGCGCAAGCAGGAACACTGGAAGTCGAACGTCAAAAACTTCACCATCTCGTTCCTCGAGGGCGGCCTCCGAGACCGCGCCATCACCCGTGACATCGACTGGGGCGTGCCCCTGCCACTGGACGGCTACGACGGCAAGCGCATCTACGTCTGGTTCGAGGCGGTCATCGGCTACCTGTCGGCGTCCATAGAGTGGGCGAAGAATCGCGGCGAGCCGGACCGCTGGGAGGACTTCTGGAAAAGCGACGGGCGTTCGTACTACTTCATGGGCAAGGACAACATACCGTTCCACACGATAATCTGGCCCGCGCTGCTCCTGGGCTACGGCGGGCTGAACCTGCCCTACGATGTACCCGCCAACGAGTACATGAACCTGGAAGGCTTCAAGCTCTCCACGAGCCGCAACTGGGCCATCTGGCTCCCGGAGTACCTGGACCGCTACGACCCCGACCCGCTCCGCTACGTGATAGCGGCAGGAATGCCGGAGACTAGCGACTCGGACTTTTCGTGGCGGGAGTACGTGAGACGCAATAACGACGAACTGGTCGCCACTTACGGCAACCTCGTCCACCGCGTGCTGACTATGGTGAACCGCAACTTCGACGGCGTGGCGCCCGATCCCGGGCAACTCGACGAAGCCAGCGAGGCGCTGCTGGACGAGGCCCGCGAACGGTTCGCCCAGTGTTCTGCCAGTCTCGAAGCCGTGCGCCTCAGGCTCGCCCTCAACACCGCCATGGGACTGGCCCAGGCGGCAAACCGTTACCTCGAACAGGCCGCCCCCTGGCGCAGCGTCCGCGAGGACAAGGCGAAAGCCGGCGCGGCGCTTTGGACGGGCCTCGCCGTCATAGACTGCCTCAAGACGCTGCTCTATCCCTTCATACCGTTCAGCTCAGAGCGCCTGCACACCATGCTCGGATTTGAGGGCAGGGTGACTGAGGCCGGCTGGGCGTGGGACCCCACGGCGACGGTGCCTGGGAGGCGAATCAGCAGTCCCGAGCCGCTGTTCGCCAAGCTCGACGAGGCCGTGGTGGAGTCCGAGGCGCAGCGGCTAGGCGCGTGAGCCGCCACCGCCGGAAAGCAGACATTTGCAAGTAGCGACCACCATCTACGCGCCCATCGAAGAGCGACTGGCCCGCGTGGAGCACAGCCTCAAAGCGATGCCGGAGATACGTTCCGACTTTCTTGCCAAGCTTCTCTCCCACGTCTTCGACACCGTCGGCAAGCGGACGCGCCCTGCGCTCACGCTGCTGTCGTCCTCGTTCCACGACCACGACCACCGCGTTACGGAAATCATGGCGACCGCGGTCGAGGCGCTGCACATCGCCTCCCTCGTCCACGACGATACCGTGGACAGCTCCAGCGTGCGGCGCGGCAGGGCCACCCTCAACAGCCTGTGGGGCCGCAATGCCGCCGTTCTCGCCGGCGATTACATCTTCGCCAAGTCCGCCACCTACGTCTGCGACACCGGCGACATTCGCGTGATTCGCCGCTTCTCCGAAACGATCATGGAGCTTTCCACGGGCGAGCTCCAGGAGATGTCGGAGGCCTACAACGGCGCCCAGACGATGGAGCAGTACCTGGAGCGCATCTACAACAAGACAGCGTCTCTGTTCACCACCGCCTGCCAGTCGGGGGCCATCCTCAGCGGCGCGCCCGAAAAGCAGGTCGCCGCGCTGAAGGAGTACGGCTACAACCTGGGCATGGCGTTCCAGATTATGGACGACATCCTGGACTTCGAGGCATCCGAGGAAGACGTCGGCAAGCCGGTCGGCAACGACCTGTCCCACGGCACCATCACCCTGCCCGTAATCATCGCGCTTCGGCAGCAGTCCGAGGCCAACCCGATCCTGGCGCTGTTCGACAGCCCGGAAGACGCCAGCAGCCTCAGCCTGGCCGTGGAGTTCATCCTGGGATCCAGCGCCATCGAGGAGTCATACGCCGTGGCATCCGACTACTGCCGGGCCGCCCGCCGCCAACTCGACGCCCTCCCCGACACCCCAGCCCGCGCCTCCCTCGAAGAGCTGGTCGCCTACGTCAACGCCATGCGCGCGTAGGCGACACCTACAACACCACCGCCGCCCTGATGCGGCGTATGTCCTCCGCGGCCACTGCAGTCGGATCGGCGTCCAGCAGCGCGAAGTCCGCCAGCTTTCCCACCTCAATCGACCCCGTTAAGTCGCCCAGACCAGACACACGCGCTGCCCCCAGCGTGTACGCCCGCAGTGCCTCCATCGGCGTCACTGCCTGGCCCGGCGCGACGAGTCGTCCGTTGCGGGACGCCCGGGTCACAGCCGCGGCTACGCCAACCATTGGGTTGGGCTCGACAACGGGCGCGTCGGATCCCGCAGCGGTTGGCACGCCGGCGTCCAGCAGCGAGCGCATCGCGTACAGCCACGGCTGAACGTCCTCCGGCGCCCCTGCAAGATACCTGTCACCGCGGTGGTGCACAAACGCCGGCTGGGTGGAAACCGCCACTCCGGCACGCCGCACCTGCCGCAGCACGTCCGGCGGGCACTCGGAGCAGTGCTCGATGCGGTCGGCGAACGCGATCGGGCGCACGCGACGCGCCTCCGCGATGGATCGCGCCGCCGCCTCCACCGCCTCGGCCTCCACGGCGTGGATTGCCGCGGAAAAGCCCTCCGCGTGCGCCCGCGCCACCATGGCGGTCAGCTCATCCGGCTGCGGATGGAGCGCGCCTGTTGTCGCCGTCAGCATAATCTTCACGTGGCCGAGGCGTAGATGTTCGTCACCAAAGCCGTAGCCCATGCCCGCATCGATGAAGTCATCCAGGTGGTCGTAGCCAGCCATCATAGTGATCCTGGGGAGCGGCACGCCGCTGAGCCTCAGCCTCGCGAACGTCTCCCAGCGCTCGACCGAGTTCGTAGGCGTGGCGTCCACCACCGTGGTCACGCCCAGCGCCGACAGCCGTTCGCCCGCCTGCCTGACGCCGGCCTCGAAATCGGCGCGTGTTCGCCGCGGAATGCGGCCGTCGAGATAGGCGTCCATCTCCAGCAGCAGGCCGGTGGGCTCGCCGGAATCGTCGCGCTCGATTACGCCATCCACCGGGTCGGGGGTTTCCGCGCCGATGCCGACCATAGCGAGCGCCGCGCTGTTGAGCACGCAGGCGTGCCCGGAGCTGTGGGCCAGCCTGACGGGGAGAGATGTCGCGGCGTCCAGGTCGTGGCGGGTGGGATGGCGACGCTCCAGAAGGGCCGAGTCGTCGTAGCCGCGCCCGACCAACCACGCGCCCTCCGGCGCGCCCCGCGCGCGGTCGGAGATGGCGCGGCGGATGTCGGCGATGGACCGGACCGCGCCCGGCCCGCAATCAACGTCGCGCAGGCTGGCGGCGTAGGCCAGCAGGTGCATGTGGGAGTCGATGAAGCCGGGGACGAGGGTGCGTCCCTCGCAGTCCACCACTCGTTCGGCGCGCCAACCAGTGCGACCCAGGTCCTCGTCGCGGCCGACCCACGTTATCATCCCGTACCGTACCGCTACCACCGAGGCCCGGGGCAACCAGTCGTCGAGGGTGACTACGTTGGCATTGCGCAGCACCAGGTCGGGCTGCGCTGTGGGGCTGTGCGCGGGGTGCGCCATGTGCTCTCGCCGTGGTGCCGTGCTAGCGGCAATCGGGGGTATGCGCTGCAAGCGGCGTCACCCACCATCCCCGTTTCGAGTGCGGGGCAGGCACCAACCTTCCCCCTTCGAACGGTGTACAGACCGGGGGGAAGGGGCTCTTTGTCCCGCCTAGCTGATGACCGACTTTGGCGTAGGCTCTATGCGGGTGACGACGATCTTGTCGCGGTCCAGCAACTCGCCGACCTTCGGCGCGATGTCGTTCGTCCACTCGTCGCTACCGTAGACGGCCTCGTAGAGCTGCTCCCGCTGAGCCTCGTCGTCGAACCGGCGCATCCAGATGTACAGGTCGTCCTCTTCCTCGCCCACAAAGCTGCCGGCTATGACCATGCCCTTGGACACCTGGAACGGTATGATAACCTCCTCCATGAAGTCCACCCAGTTCTGGCGCTGGCCGGGCTTGGTGCGATACTGCCTGAGCTCGTAGAACATCGTTCGCCTCCTGGCTTGGTGGTGGGGCCGGCGCACTGTGGCGCCTGCGCCCAACTATGACCGGGCACAGCGGGCGTGTCAAGGAAGAGTCCACCTGGCCCCTGGCCCGGCGCTCCGGCTCGATTGGGTAAGATCTATCCCGTAGTCCGATTGTCGAGTGGCACAAAAGAGGGCGACCCCCCTTGCAGGAGGCCGCCCCGATTGGCCTATCTGGCCACTCTAGCGGCTCACGCCGCGTGAATGTTAACTACTCGGTCGGCCAGCCGTCCGGAATCTCGTTGGCACTCAGTGCGGCGCTGATTGCAGTCTCCGCTTCCGGAGTTACCCAGTCGCTCCAGACGTCGGTGTTGCCGTTCAGCCACCACAGGGCGGCGTCGTTGACCGTGGCCTCCGAGTTTTCGCTCTGCCAGGCCGCGACCTTCTTGTACCGGTCTATGTCGAAGCCCCAGTTGCGCAGCATCGCTACTACGTCCGGCGCACGGGACAGGATGTCCGGACCAACCGCGATCAGAATGGTCGCGTCCTCGTATGCGCACGCCTTGGTCGTGAACCAGCACTCGTCAGTGTACACCGGCTCTTCGAGGCGAACCAGGTCGAGCAACAGCGGCGGGTCGTTTGTGCCCCACTGATACCCGAGCCAGGGCTCTTCCTTCTCGTATGCGCCGTACAGGTCCGCGTTCGCGGCGGCACCGTCGCCGGGGTTGACGACGTGGACGTGGTCGTCCAGACCGTAACCGGTGATCTGGGCGGCGTTAACGGTCTCGCAGGCCCAACCGATCACGCAAGACACCAACCGCGCCTTGCCGCCGGTCTCGGCGGATGCGAACAGCATCTTGTACTGATCCTCTTTGAGGTCATCCACGCTGTCCAGATCAGGATACTGTTCCTGCAGGTAAGCAGGGATCACGAAAGCGGACTGCCAGTCCTTTCCAAGGCTCTCGCCAACCGAGACTACCTGCCCCTGTGCCTGGGCTTCCATCCAGGCCTCGTCCTGGTTTGGCAACCAGATTTCCATGGTTACGTGTGTGTCGCCTGCCCTCAGGCCGTTGAAGAGCGGCAGGGTCGCGCCGAACACTACGTCCGTCGGATAGCCGTAACCCTTCTCAACGATGTACTGCGCGATGCGGTTCTGCACCTGAGCGCTGGTCCAGTTGAGGTCGGAGAAGACGATGGTCTCTCTTTCCTCCATCATCATCATCATATCGCGCTCTTCCAGAGCCTTCATGACTATCGTGGCAACCTGTTCTTCCGTCAGCGCGTCCTGGGCGCCCTCGTCGAGGATGCTCTTCACGTCTTCCGCGGTGAGCGACCCTTCGGTTGCCCTCATGACGGCGGAGTCGACGGCGGCCATCACGTCGTCACTGGTCACCGCGTTCGCCTGGGCCTCCATCACGGCCATAGAAATCGCGGACTGGACGTCCTCACTGGTCACGGAGTCGGCGGTCGCGGCCATTACAGCGCTCTCGACCATCTTCTGAATCTCTTCGGGCGACGCGCCCTCCTGGGCCGCGCCTGAGACGGCACTCTGCACCATGGACTGAATCTGGTCCGCGGAGACCTGGGACTCAGACATTCCCTCCATCGCCATGCTGATCATGGACTGGATGTCATCGCTGGACACCTGCGGTTGAGGCGCCGGCTGCGACTCCGCCACGGCCTGGCTGACTATTCTGCTGAGCTGTTCTTCGTCGATCTCCGCCGGCTCTGACGAGCCGCAGGCGACGACGGCGGCGAGCGCCAACACCGCGAGCATCGCGGCGATAAGCGCAAGCGCTTTCGGTACTCTTGTTAGTTTCATAGACGCACTAGTCCTTTCTTCATGTTGGGTTACGTTGCCATTTCTTCGATTGCAGTTCGGTCTTGTCCGCTGGCTTCCACCTCCTAAACTGGAACTGACCACCCGCGGTGTGTTTGCGGGTGTTAAGTCCTGTGCACCGCGGCATTCGATGAATGCGGTTAGCCCGCGCTCCTCATGCTCTCTTGTCTGCTGGCGGCCACCGACTGGGTCAGCCGGTCTATGATGATCGCGAGGATCACTATCGCAAGCCCGGCAATAGCGCCGTTGCCCGGCTGGTTCTTTTGCAGCGCGCGCAACACGTTGTCACCCAGTCCCCCGGCGGCAACCATGCTGGCTATCGTCACCATGGCGAGAGCCATCATTGTCGTCTGATTTACGCCGGCCATAATTGTGGGAAGGGCCATGGGTATCTGCACCTTGGTGAGCACCTGCCACGGCGAAGCGCCGAAGGAGCGAGCGGCCTCTACTGTTTCCAGGGAGACCTGTCTTATCCCCAGGTTCGTCAAGCGGATTACCGGAGGGACAGCATATATTATGGTAGCGAAAATGCCTGCCGGCTTCCCCAGGCCAAAGAAAAGGATACCGGGTAGCAGATATACGAAGCTGGGCATTGTCTGCATGCCGTCCAGGATTGGGCGCATTATATTGTCAACCATGCTGTTGCGGGCGGCCAAGACCCCCAGCGGAAGGCCGATCGACACCGCAATTGCCACCGCCACTACCATGAGCGCCACGGTGTCTATAGTGTTCTCCCACAACCCCATGAATCCAACATAGAGCAGCGCGGCAGATGTGAAGGCGAGAAGAGCCCATCTTCCGACCGCGTATGCCAGCAAAGCGAGGCCCACAACAATGGCCGGCCACGGAATCCACTGGAGCACGTTTTCAATGTAGAGCAGGGCATAGTCAACACCCGTCTTCATCCCACTCAACAACCAGCTTGCGTTTACCGTCAGCCAGGTCACTGCCTCGTCGATTGCCTCTCCAGTGGCCTGCCGAAGCGACTTGTCAAGGGTAATCGTGCCGCCGCTTGCCGTCGGCACCTCGCTGCTGGAAACCGTGGTCGGAAAACTCATGCCGGAGCCCCAGATTGCGAGGCTCACTACCATGACGGCAAGCACTACCGCCAGTCCCCCCAGCCACTTGTAAATAGGGGGGAGCGTCTCCAGCGTCAGGCGCGGGGTCTGGACCTCCGCGGGTGCTTGAATGTCGTCGACACGTGCCATCTCACACCTCCTCTTCGCTTTCGCCGCCGCTTTCCACCATGCCCGTCAGGAGCGCCCCCCGGTGCACCTCGCCCACCAGTCGTCCGTCCTCGTCCACCACCGCTATCGGGTGCTCGGTCTCGGCCGCCATGGGTATGATCTCCTCGATGTAGGCATCGGGCGTGGTAGTCTTGGCCTCTTCCAACTTGACGTCGTCCAGCTTGTCCACGCCTCTGCGAGCCAGCGCCGCCGCCCGGTCCTCTGTCAGGAGGCCCGCGAAGCTGCGCCTGTGGCCCAGAACGAATACGGCGTCGATGTCGTTGGCCTGCATCTCGTGAAGTGCGGCGCGCGGCCCCTGCCAGGTGTGCACCACGGCGTCCGGCTGCTGCATGATCGCGCCCGCCTGGATAACCTTGGCGCGGGACACGTCCTGCACGAACTCGGACACGTAGTCGTCGGCGGGCAGCGTCACGATCTCCTCGGGTGTGCCCTCCTGGACTATTTCGCCGTCGCGCATGATGGCAATGCGGTCGCCTATCTTGAGCGCCTCGTTGAGGTCGTGCGTAATGAACACGATCGTCTTTTGCACCTGTGTCTGCAGCGCGATCAGCTCGTCCTGCATTTCGCGCCTTATCAGCGGGTCCAGGCCGCTAAACGGCTCGTCCATCAGCAGCACCTCGGAGTTGACCGCAAGCGCACGGGCCAAGCCCACACGCTGCTGCATTCCGCCGCTCATTTCGCGTGGGAAGTAGTTCTCCCAGCCACTCAGGCCCACCGTGTCGATGGCGGCCTGCGCCATTTCGTACATGGTCGTCTTGTCCAAACCGCGAATCTCCAGGCCGAACGCAACGTTTTCCATCACGCGGCGATGCGGCAGCAGCGCGTAATGCTGGAAGACCATGGACACCTTGGAGCGCCTGAAGTCCAACAACTGCTCAGGGCTGTACTCCCGGACATCCTCACCGTCGAAGCGTATGCTGCCCCTTGTGGCCTCTATCAGCCGTATGAGGCATCGCACCAGCGTTGACTTGCCGCTTCCCGAAAGGCCCATCACGACGAAAATCTGGCCGCTCTCGACGTTGAAAGACACATCGCGCAGGCCGACGACGTTGCCAAGCTCCTCCTGGATCTCGCCGCGGCTCTTGTGGATGTGCTCGCTTTCGAACACCCGCTCAGGCCGTCCACCGAACACTTTCCACAGCCCGGATACCTCGATTTCATGGTTCTGACCGCTCATATCGCGCAGTCCTCCAGGGTCGCTTTTGCCCATTCCCGGGCACCGCGACGGTTGCCCAGTCGGCAATCTCCGTGCTACCTTATGACGCGCGGTCTGATGCGAGCCGCCAACTATCCCACATTTAGCCGTCTGGCGCGCTTCATGTCAACTATTGAAAGATTGTTTATTACACACTAAAAGATGGAACTTATACCATTTACCATACTAACAAACAACCCCGCTGAGTCAAAGGCAAATGTACCTTTCGGTCTGCTTCGTGAGGATGCCTGTGCGCCGTCCAGGAGACCTGAGTGATAGTAGTCCAGTGTGAGTTTGACGGCACGATCGCTGAGGAGGACGTGGGGGCGGCCTTGCTGGGCATGTTCAACCCGTCGGGACTCGGCAGCCCCGGGCCGGAGCCCGGTACTATCGCGCCCAGCGAGGAGCAGCGGCTGGCCGCGCTATACGCCCATGTGGGCGCTGACAGGGAATCTGTCCTGGACTTTGTCCTTGGCGTCGTGGTGGTACGGTACGACTTCGACCAGTTCGTGAACTACTGCCGAGGCGAGTCCATTCGCCTCGTCATCGTAAGCACGGGACTCGACCTGTACGTGGCGCCGACGATGGAATTGCTGGGATTCGACGACTTGGAAATCCACACAGGATTGGCCACATTCGTGGGAAACGGTGTAAGCGTCAAATACTTTGACCCGGACGGGGCGCAGGTGGAGCACGGGTACAAAAGCGCCTATGTTCGAAACTTCAGGGACCAAGGGCATACAGTGGTCTACGTGGGCGCCGGCGCGGCGGACCTGGACGCGGCCCGCGAAGCCGACTTCGCAATCGCCCGGGACGCGCTGGCGGACACGATGGAGGCGGCCAGGATTCCGCACTACACGTTCGACACATTCGGGGACGTTGCCCGCAACATCATCGAGATAGGGAAGCTGCCCCGCGCCTAGCGGACCCCCGCGCGTTAGACGCCCCCGCTCCGGCGACGAAACAGGTCTAGGAACCTGGACTCGTAGTACTCGAACAGGCCCCAGCGGTCCAGTTCCTGCTTGAGCGCCTCGGGATTGCCGCCCAAGGCCACCTCCCTGAACAGCCGCTCGATTCGCAGCACCGCGGCCTGCGGCACGCCACCCAAGTGGGGTTGCGGCTCCAGCAGTCCGCGCTGGCGCAGTTCCCGCGCGTTCTCGTTTGCCGACATCGAAGTGAACTCGTAAGCGAACTTGAGCAGAGCCAGGTCCCAGTATTCGTCAACTCCCACCATAACGACCGACATGTTCTCATTGCGGCGGTCCAGGTCCTCGCTCAGAGAGTAGGCTATATCGTCGGTCACGCCGCTCACCGTGTCGAAGTTGTGGACTTCGTTTCGGTACTGGTAGAGCAGGCCCGAATTGTTCGGCCCGTAGGTGTCGGACAGGTATTGCAGGTACTCATAGGCCTCTTCGCGAAACCCTTCGAGATTCATCGCGTAAGTGGGGGTAACGATAGTCGGCCTCTCGGCTATCACCCTACCCGTGCGGACAACGCCCTCCTGGCTCCGGTCTTCAAGGTCTTCGTACATTGGCTCGGTCACCACGTAGTATTTCACGTTTGTGGCGCCGAACGTAGAGAGGCTCTGTTTCGGCAAGCGGACAATCCAAGTCTGCTCTACGGCCCTAATCCAGTCCCTGTCTTCGAGCATGGCTAGCGCCTGCCCCCGCGGCCGTAAGGCCGCGCGTCGCACGGCCGGCCGCCGGTGTCTGTTGTCCGCGGCCCGGTCTTGAACAGTCTGCCCGGCAAGCTTATCTCCTCAGCCGTCTGCCGAGGGCAAGCCCCAGCACGCCCAGGCCCAGCGCGACGGCTGCGCCGTCTACGCCGCGCGGCCCAGTATCGCTCGGGCGCGAGCACGCGCTGCCGCCGGGCTCGTCCTGCCCAGCCGCGTCAGGTTCGGCGGTCGCGGTAGGCGGAGCTGCTGCCTCGGCAACGACCGCGGCGGTCGGGGTCGCGGCCGGCTCAGTCGTGGGCGTGGGTTCTGGCGTGGGCGTGGGCGTCGCCTGCGATCCACTGATGAGGTCGCTCAGGCTGTACGCCGAAACGGTGGGCCGCGGTATCGGTGTCGGGCGAGCACGCTCCCTCACGTCCACTTCGAGAAGAGGAGCGCCTATAGCATCGCGCCACTGGTTTTCCAGGCCCAGCCGGTTCACGCCGTAGGTCGCGAGCAAGGCGTCGTCCATCTGCTCTCCAGACTTAAGCAGCCTCATGAGCTCGGTCATCGGCTGCGGACCGTAAACGCCCACCATGAAACGGACGATGCTGCGTGCCTGGCCGTAGAAGATGATCACGTCTTCAGGGTCGCCGGGCAGCACGGGCATAGACGTCAAGTGGAGGAGCCGGTCGGTCTCGATGGCGAATTCCACGGCGACGGTGTAGGAAAGGCTCGGGTCCGTGTTTCCGAACTCGGCCAGACCCTCGTCCAGCCAGGCGGGAACCGACCGAAACGCGCTGTCGCCGGAGCGGTGCGTGAGTATGTGCGTCATCTCGTGGGACGCGGTGCCCCTCGCCAGCCGCCCGCTGCCGAGCACCAGCAGCGTGCCGATGTTGGTGAACGCCTGACCTTCGGTGATCAGCTCGCGCCTGATGGTCGTGCTGCCGGGGGGCAGTGCGTCCAGCATCTCCAGCGTGTTGTTGTACATGGTGACGCGAATGGGCTCTGTGATGTCGGCGCCGAGCAACGGCCCCATCACAGCGAGCGTCTGGGTCATGGCGTCCAGGATTGTCTCGGCGCGCTGCTTTACGGGGCCGTGGTAGGCGACTGTAACAGCGCCCTCCTCGACCTCCTCCCACTCGTATCGGGTGTCGACGTACACGAACTCATCCGGTTCCGTGTCCAGGCGGTTGCCCTCGATGTCCTCAATCTCGAAGTTGTAGGTGATCAGCGTACCCGGCGGGATGAACTTCGCGGTGGTGTTAGTGCGCCAAAGCAGCTCGCCGTCCACGAGGTCGCCGGACTCCTCAAGGTCCAGGTAGTCGTAGGACTTGCGCGGTTCGGTGCCCGTCTGGAATCTGACGCTCACGGAGTCGATGTCGTTGTCAGACTCCAGGCTCACGCGAAATCGGATGCCCTGAGGGAACTCGCTGGTGACCTCTGTCGACATCAGGCGAATCGGCCCGTTCTGTGCGAGAACGCCTCCGGCGAAGGGGGAAAGCACCGAGAGGGCCAGCATAGCTGCCAGAACGACGATGCCCACCACGGCCAGCACCCAGAGGCGGGGTCGAGGGCTACCCTTAGTCGGCATCCCGGTCCTCTCCGCCGTCATCTTGTTCGCTCACCGCTTCGAGCAGGCGCGACAGGACTTCCTCCTCGGTGACCGCTCCGCTGAACGCCACCGAGCCGTTTACGACGGTCATTGGCACGCCCCGGACACCGTACATCTGGGCCAGGGCTGGAAACTCCTGTATCTCCACCACGTCAGCGGTCACTTTGCCGCTCTCTATCGCCATGGCATGGGCCACACGGGCCACTGAAGGGCAGTACTGTCAAGACGGCGTTACGAACACCTGCAGGTGAACGTCCTGCTTCAGGCCCTTGAGGGCACGGCGCGTTTCGAGCGCAAGGGGGCTACGCTTGGCGGAAGACGTAATAATCGTTTCGAGCAGCACGGGAAACTCCATGCCGGAGGGCAGGCCGTAGAAGCGCACGTTTTTCTCGCCGTTGCGGCTGACGATTATGGCGGGGATCCGGCTGATGCCGTCCTCCGCGGCCTGTTGCTGGTCGGCGTAGAAGTCCACAACGTCGAGATCAAGCTTCGGCGACAGCTCGCACACCTCATGGAGAAGCTGTTGAGCGGACGAGCAAGTCTGGCACTCGCGGCCGGGAATGTACAAACCGCCCAGCTCGTTCTTGGTATAGAGTGTTAGTTTCACCTCGCCCTTCAGCTCGAGGTCGAGCTTGCTCTTTACCGCGTCCCTGTCCTGCTCTCGGAGTATTGGCATCTCAAAGTCCTTTTGTCGTGCTCCACGATCCGATAAAAGAATACTGGGAAGATCTGAAGGACGCGCGCTTCGCGTCTGATCTTCCCCTCTATTCCTAGTCTCCCAGCGTACGCCACGAGTGCGCGATCCTCTGGCACATCGTGAGCAGCGTCAGCGCGGCGATGGCAGCAAGCGCGGCCAGGGTGGCCTCGGGGAGCCAGTGCCCGGCGACAAGTCCCACGCCCAGCACCACCACACGCTCGGGTCGCTGCATTAGTCCAACCTTGCACTCTATGCCCAGACCCTCGGAGCGCGCCCTGAGGTAACTGACCATGAGCGAGCCGACGAGCGCGGCGTATACAAGCGCCGCTCCCCATTCCGGTCCCCGCTGCGTGTAGTGGATGAGTAGCCCCAACAGCACCAGCGCTTCGGAAAACCGGTCCACCACCGAGTCGAGCAGGGCGCCGAACTTTGTGGCTCTGCCAGTGCTCCGCGCCAACGCGCCGTCCAGCATATCAAACACGCCCGACGCTAGCAGCACAATGCCGCCCGCCAGCAGACTGCCTGCCGCGATGAGGTACGCGCTGACTCCGGCGATCGCCAGACCCAGCAAAGTAACGGCGTTTGGCCCGAGGCCGACGCGGGAGAGCGCTGCGGCCGCCGGCATCTCGAAGTAGCGCGTGATGGCTTTCCGGGCGTCATCCCTTCTCATGGGAGGCGGCTCACGGGCTGCCCTACGCGGGGCCTCGTTCGGGACGAGCAAGGCATCCGCTAACGGACCATGGCCGGCTGGCGCGACTCCAGCAACGCCTCATAGTAATCCATCACCTTGCCTGCGACAATCTCCCACCTGTAATCGTTCGCCTTCATTCGCCCCCGCTCAGCAAGCGAGTCGCGAAGTTGCGGTGCCTCGAGTAGGGACGATATGGCGTCGGCGAGCGCGTCGTCGCTCTTGGGCTCGACGAGAAGGCCCTCCTCCTCATGGGTTACAACGCTTGCGTAGCCGTCAATGTTAGTGGCCACCACCGGCTTGCCCGCGGCCATAGCCTCGAGGAGCACGATTCCGAAGCTCTCCCTGCCCGTGGCAGGCGAGCAGAATATGTCCGCGGACTTGAAGTACCTGGCCTTGTCCTCGTCCGACACTCTGCCAAGAAACTCCACGTCTTTCAGGTTACGCTCACCCATGATCCGGTAGGAGTCTTCATCCGGATTGCCAGCGCCGACGACCAGGAGACGCAGATTGGGCCAGTCCCACTTCAGCCTGCTGAACGCGCTCAGTAGGTACTTCAGCCCCTTGCGCTTTTCCAGCCGTCCCACGAACAGCAGATTGATCATGCCATCCCTGAGGTGGGGAAAGGGTTCGGCGGTGGCGAACTCGTCTACGTCGATGCCATTAGGGATGATGCGATACGCGGCGGGGAAGTGGCCGCTGATATACCGGTGTGCAGGAGGAGATACGGCTATGCGACCCTGCAGCATCCGGAAATGCCGCATTACCACGCGCTTGACGCCCACGTGGTAGAGCCAGGTGCCCTGGAAGGAGTGAAAGGTGCCCACGTTGGGCGTGCCCATCGCCGCCGTTTGGCTGAGGACGTTCAACGGCAAGAACCCGGAGAATGGCTCGTGCAAATGTACAACGTCAAACTTCTCTCGTTGAAGCATATCCTTGATGCGTGGCTGGAGCCAGACCGAGAAGGAGACGCGGGCGATGGAGCCGCCGCTGGGCACGGACACGGGCCTGCCCATAGGGATAAAGTCCTCGTCTTCGATTGTTTGGGGCGCGGAGCAAGGGGCAATCACGCGCACGCTGTGGCCCCACTCACGGAACTGGCCGGAGAGCTTGTTGATGTGAACCGAGACGCCGCCCGGAACGGCGTGATCGTAGGGCGATACGAATGCAATCTTCATACGCCGCGGCCCGCGACCGTGGTCATAAGGCCGGTACCCCCTGGTGTCCATGTTGGCGGGCCTATTCGTGAACTGGGCGGCAGGCAGGCGCCTACGGCCCGGAAGGCGCCACGAACATCGGAAGTGCCCGCATCACTCGATGTGCCCTACTATGAGTTATCGACCATCTGCCTTGCCTCGTCGTCAGTGTACTGGACGGGCGGCGACTTCATGAAGTAAGCCGACGTTCCAATTATAGGCGCCGCAATTCCCCTGTCCTTGGCAATCTTGGCGCATCTTATGGCGTCTATCACAACGCCAGCGGATTTTGGGCTGTCCCACACTTCGAGCTTCAGCTACAGGTTGACCGGCACGTCGCCTAGGCTGTTGCCTTCCGTCCTTATGCCGCACCACTTGCGGTCGGAGAGCCATTCCACGTAGTCGCTTGGGCCGATGCGCACGTCGCTCTGCTCGATGTCGTGGTCGGCTTGTGAAGTCACCGAGCCTGTCTTGGATGTCTTCTTGGATTCCAGGCGCTCCTGTTCTTTCATGTTCAGGAAGTCGGAATTGCCGCCGAAGTTGAGTTGGTAGGAGCGCTCCAGGTCCACGCCGCGATCCATAGACAGTCTCGTCTGTACACGATGGCCGATCGTCGCGCCGACCTGCGACTTGATGTCGTCGCCGATGATTGGCGCGCCGGCTTCGATGAATCGCCGTTGCCAGTGGCTGCCGGCCCCGCCCGCGATGAACACGTGGATACAGTTGATGAACGCGCACTTGGCGGCGAGCACCTGCTCGACTTACCACTTGGTCGCCTCTTCGGAGCCGACCGGCAGGTAGTAGACTTCCACGTCAACCTCGCGCTCACGTAGCAGGCCGGCCACGTCATCCGTCGGCCCCGGCGCTTTTGTGATGACGCTGGACATGTACTTGCCGATGCCGTCGTGTGTCATGCCGCGCTGCACCGGGATTCCCAGGTTCGGCACGTCCTGAAACTTGATCGTTTTGTTCGGTTCTGCGAATATCGCTTTGGAGAGGTCCAGGCCCACCTTGTTCGCGTCGATGTCCAGGGCGTCGACAGAGTTGATATCCCCTATGCCGTACTCTCCCAATAGCGGGTGCGTAAGGCCGGGGATAGTCTGGTCGTAGGTGGCATTCGCGTACTTGTGAACGCCATGCACCGGCCACGAGGCGCAGTTTCCCACGCCAATGATGGCAACGCTAATCTGTCCCAATCCGCTAGTCTCCTCTACTAGTGAAGCCCCGCGAGGCGCTACTGTGGCCGCTCGGCGCGCGCCAGGACCTTGTGAAACGCCACCAAGGCAGAACTCTGGCAGCGCCGATTCTAGCATCAACAAACCGGCGATTCAAGCAAACGGACCGGCCGCCGCGGCCTTCTCCAAGCGCGACAATTGTCGGTGTAACTGTTCAGAGTCGGTGAGACTGTTCTGGATAGTGGGCCTACACCAGCATCCTAACCTTCCCCCTGCGAGGGGAAAGGGACACTTGGCACTCACGAAGTCTGAACAGTTACTTCTCGGTAACTGCGGTTGACACCTTTGCCCCAACACTATACTATCCCGACCCGGATTCGCTTTCCCACAGTTGGTGTGCGACAACAAAGATCGAGGCGGCACGCATGTCTGATTATGCGCTCTGTGACGGCGCGGGATGACTCTGCCGGCAACACCGTTACCCCCGCAGGACGATTCCTCACCAGGCTCGCGAGACGGGAGTCCGTTATCATTATGGCGCATCGGGACGCTCGGCCTCGCCTCCGTCGCCTTAGCTTACTTCCTCATAACCTCCCCGGACCTCTTTGCTTCACCACCCTCCCAGTCTCTCCAGTCCCAGGCCTCCTTCTCCCAACTATCCTTCGACCCCGGTCAGACTGCCGTCTTCCACGTTGTTGACCCCAGTCTCGATACCCTCTTCTCGTGCACCGCCACGTGGGTAGACGCCGATCCCGAAGGCGAGACATGGGACACGTCCACCTATTGGAACATCTTCACCGGTGCGCCTGCGCCGCCGGCGTTTCAGGGCCACGGCTCCAGCTGCGGCTTCGCGTCGAATTCCATCACGCCTCTCGAGGACATGCCCGATCTGGGAGGCGAGTCTTGGGCCGCTACCGTCAACGGAGTGGAGAGCGTGATAGCGGAGTTCTACGCCGACGACGAGTTTGCCGGCGATACCGCGTTGAGCACTGACGTAGCGAGCACCAGCACCGTCGAGATTCCGTTCTACTTCCATGCACAGAACAGCTACGCGGCGTCGGCACAGCGCGTGCGTGTGACGAGCGTCGCGGACCCCGTGGGCGAGTGGGCGGTGCTTGTGGAAGTCACAAGCACCACGGACAGCAGGCCGGCGGTCATGTCAAACGTGTTCAGAGGCTCGGTCGAGCTGAGGGCGGGCGTAGCCGCCGTGGAGGGGGACGGCGTCGTGCGGGTGGACGGCGCGGGCGACGTGGTGATGCTCACATACTACGGGCCGTCTGGGAAGACGGCGGTAAGCACCATGTCCGCAAAGGTCGGGAGCCTTCCGCCGTCCCCCACACCGACACCCACGCCCACCGCCACGCCGCTGCCGAACATAGCCTTCTCCCAGCCCTCCTTCCTGCCCGGACAGAGCGCCGTGTTCGACGTGACGGACCAGGGTCTGAACCGATTGTCGTCGTGCAAGGTGAGGTGGGCTGACGCGCTGCCAGACGGCGTGAAGTGGGACTTTCTAACCAACTGGAACATCTTCACCGGCGAACCGGCGCCGGCAGCCTACCGGGGATTCGGCTCCGGCTGCGGATTCGTGTCGACCGCGGACACGCCGGTGGAGCCGATACCGATTCCCTGGCTGGGCGGCCCGTGGCTCGCCACGGTCAACGGTAGCGAACACCACGTCACGGAGTTTCACGAGGGAGATGTCACGATTGACATCCCCGTTCTCACGAGCGCCAGCACCGTCGAGCTGCCATTCTACTTCCACGGCCACGACACCCATCCAGTGTCGTCCCAGCGCGCCCGCGTCTCGAGCCGCGCAGACCCGGCGGGCGAGTGGGCGGCGCTGGTGGAGGTTGTGAGCACCGAGGACAGCGACACGGCCGTCGACTCGTCCGTGTTCAGGGGCTCGGTTGAGCTTAAGGCGGACGTCGCCGCGGTGGAAGGGGACGGTAGGGTGCTGGTGGACGCCGGCGGCGACAAGCTGCGCCTGCGTTACTACGGGCCATCGGGCGACAGGGTCGTGGGCGTGTCCACCGCGCTGGTGCCAGCCTTGACGCCCAGTGATACCTCTGTGCCAAATGCGGCCCGCAGAATGCGTCCCACACCGGAGCCGACACCGACTATCACACCGACTCCAACTCCGATTCCGGTGGTCAGGCGAATCGCGACTCTGACTCCAACGCCGGCGCCCACGTACACGCCGGCGCCCACCGCTTCGCCCACGCCGACTCCCCGTACCACGCACACGCCCACTATCGCACCCAGTCACACACCCTCACCGGCGGCGATGCCCACTGCAACTCCAAAACCGTCACCTTCTGAAACGACAACGCCGACGGCCGCGGCCACGGTGGCCCCTACGCCGACTTTCACACCGACCGTCACGTCCACGCCCACTGCGCCCGTAGTCGAGCGCGCTACACCTGCGCCGACCGAGAGGCCAGCCGCGACAGTCCCACCGCTCGCCCTGGAGAATGCAGACTCCGGCGGAGGATGCGGGCGTCCGGCCGGCGAGCCGTCGGCGCTAACGGCAGTGGCCAACCTTGTATTGCTGGCCGCGCCGCTCGGGTTAGCGGCGATGTTTCGCCGCAAGCGGCGGCCATAACCTGTCACCGGGAGAGCTCGCTCACAGCTCGGGCGCGGGCCGGTGTCCGGGGCTTGGGATGTGGAGTCCCCGTCTGGTAACATACCCTCCCAGCGGAGAGAGGACAGGGAGCGCCCGTCTCCGTAATCCCTTAACACGGCTGATGCGATGTCGATGCTTTGGAACAGTTCGCGCGATGAGCTGTACACCGCCGAGTGGGTGGTGCCTGGCGTCCTTGCACGCTCTCAGCGGCCGGGCTACCCCGTAGACCGGCCTGCCGCGAGCAAGATAGTCGCCTGGGCGGAGCGTGTCCGCGAAATGGGCGTGCGAGGGATACTGTGTATACTCGACGATCCGCAACTGGCGCACTACGACGGGCTCGGCCTGGACGGAGGCGGCCTGCTGGCCTACTACCGCACCTTGGGATACGCGGTGAGACACGTGACCGCCGACGACCACAAGCGCCCTCCGCTATCGAGTGCCGAGCTCGACGAGGTGTGGCAGGCGTTCCAGGAGCTCAGCCGACCGGTACTGGTGCATTGCAGCGCGGGCCGTGACCGCACCGGCGCCGCGCTACAGCACATCTTGGGCCGGCTCGCAGGCGGTGAGTGACGCTGACAACTCCGCCCTGCTCTGGTATAATTCCATGACCCCGAGGTGGAGCCGCCTGACACCGGCGGACGTGCCGAAGTGGCGGAACGGAAGACGCGCTACGTTCAGGGCGTAGTACCCGCAAGGGTGTGTGGGTTCAAATCCCTCCTTCGGCACCAACCACAAGACACACAAAGTCCGTTGCGTGCGCTTGTAGCTCAGTGGATAGAGCGCAGCCCTGCGGAGGCTGAGGCCGTGGGTTCGAGTCCCGCCAAGCGCGCTTTCCGCACACTTCGCCGAACGCGGCCGCGTGACAAGACAAGGCGACCGCGCCACTCGGCCGGTTCCGGGGCGATTAGCTCAGGCGGTTAGAGCGTCTGTCTTACACACAGAAGGTCTGAGGTTCAAGTCCTCAATCGCCCACCACTCCCGCCCCGACCGTTCCACACCACTATTGGTACTCTGTCCTGGAACGAGTGCCCCGGCGAGTATCGGCGACCGCAAGCTTCCGCGGCCGTCTAGTAGCTGCGGAACAGCTCGCCCCAGCCGGTGTTCATCGCCTCCTTCACGCGGCGGCGGCCCTTGAACCTCAGCCAGTAGCCGTTGTGGTACACGTTCGATCCCGCGATGGCCAGGTGGACCAGTGGCGACCTGAGAAGCAGATTCTCAAGCCGCTTGAGCGGCCCCCAGTAGACCAGCTTCTGGAACCGGCTGGCGAAGGTGTTTTCCGCCCCTGTAAAGCGCCAGTCCACTGACGAGACGTCGTCGCCCGCGATGTCTATGTCGCCCACCTCACCGCAGCCCAGGCCGGCCTCGTGCGCCAGCCGGATGAAGCCTATCGACATCGGGTCAAACCCCATCATCTTGGCCGCTACGGCGTCAATCGCCACCTGGTCCGCGCTCGCCAGAATCACGTTCTTGGCGTGCCATCGCATGGCCCTGGGGCCGGGTCCGTCACCGGCGAACGTGCCGTCCGTCACCGCGAATATGCCGGGGTGTATCTCCTGTTGAATCCGAAGCAGGTCGACCAGGGTCTCGTGAATGACCGAGTGGGTCCAGTGCCGGTTGTGGTTCAGCAGTCCGCCAAAGGCGTTCTTCATCGCGCCGGTTATGGTGGTGAACACGTGGGTCTTCATCGTGGGTAGGTGAATGATGTTCTTGCCCGGAAGGGCCTCCGGTATCCGAAAGCCGTGGGGATACACCTTGTCCAGCGCCAGCATCGGAGAGTTCGGAGTGTAGTCGACCCAGCGGGCTTCTTCGAGGTGCAGGCTCTCGAGGCCGTACGTGTCCTCCACGGCCTGGTGCTTGTTGTTGACCGCCCCCTCGCGGGCATCGACGACGACGGTGCCGTTGTGCGTGGGGATCAGGTCCCGGTATCCGTCAGCCGACATCGCGCGTACCACGCCCTCGAGCTGCCACGGTGTGGTCGAGCAGGCGGGGTAGTAGTGCTGCCACGATATGTTGACCTTGAGCAGCGTGGGCGTCGCCTTTGGCAGGATCGTTGCGTAACCAGCCAGGCGCATTGCGCGCCCGACGTCGTCCAGCACGGTTTCGGGCGAGGTGTACACCACTGCCACCGTGGGCCTGGTTGGAATACCGCGCCGCGGCGCCTGCTGAACGTGTGCATGCGTTATGGAAGCCATCGTGGATCCCCTCCCGTAATCGGTTCGAAGCGCCCTCCACAGGAGCAAACTCCTCGCCTTTGAGACGCGCCGCGCCTGATAGAGATTATAGGATCTCTCCCGCCTCCAGTCTACGCGTCTACGCGCGCGGGGAGATCCGATAGCACTTGAGACCATATCCGAGAATCCGTTGCTCCAGCTCTACGCGCGCGGAGAGATCCGCCGTAGGCCCAGGCAGGAATCAGCCCGCTGTGCTAGGCGATAGCTCGCGCCGAGTATCAACTTGTTGCGCCCCTCGCCGGCCTATGCTAGAATGCGCCACGGTCGCATAGCTGTTACCAAAGGCAAACCTGCAACGCTCGTGGACCTTGGTGATGAGATGACGGCTTGAACTATTATCCGGGAGGATGTCACCAAATGGTCTTCCAAGACAGGACGCTCGTTTGCGTGGAGTGCGGGGATTCGTTCACATTCAGTGTGGACGACCAGCAGTACCACCAGGAAAAGGGCTACACGAACGAGCCTAAGCGATGCCCTAACTGCAGGCAGGCGAGACGCGCCGAGCGCCGCTACGGCGACAATTTCGGCGGCGGTGGCGGGTTTGGCGGTGGGAGTTTTGGCCCGCGCCAGATGTACCCCGTGACCTGCGCCCAGTGCGGCGCCGACGCCGAAGTGCCGTTCCGGCCTCGCGGCGACCGGCCCGTTTACTGCAACGACTGCTACAGGCAGCAGCGCGACAGTCAGCGTAGGGTCTACCGCTAGGCGCTTACCAGCCCACCACTGGAACACATGGGGTCCCGCGCCTTGGCCGGCAGGACCGGCAAATGGGCGCGGGCATAGCTTGGCCCGGGCAGCAGCGACGCCGTTGGGCCAAGGAGTCTTATGGCGAAGAAAGAGGCCATAGAGGTCGAAGGTACAGTCACGGAAGCGTTGCCTAACGCAAACTTCCGGGTCGAGCTTCCCAACGAGCACAAGGTGCTCGCCTACGCCTCGGGCAAGATGCGGCGATATTTCATCCGTATCCTGCCCGGCGACCGGGTGTTGGTGGAGCTGTCCCCCTACGACCTCGCTCGCGGCCGCATCACTTACCGCTTCAAGTAGCGCTGGACGGCTTCACCGCTGTCCTACCCTTCCCTCCTCGTTGGGGGAAGGGGTTCTCTGATGTCGCCTCCCCGAGAGACTTGCCGCCGCTACTCCAGCGGGCCCAGTTCGATAACTCCGATCCGGTCGTCCGTAGCTACGCGCGTCCCGTAGGATTCGGATAGACGTGCTGCCGTACGCAGGGTTCGCTCCGCCGACTCCCTGCCGGCCATCACCGGGCGGCCCCGCTGCGAGCGCGGTGTCCCGTATCCCAGCTCGATGGGATGCAGCCTTATCTCGCTCGCGCCGCTGCGGCTCAGTCTCAGCTCCGCTACCACGCTCTCCCAGTACACGGCGTTCGCCGTGAACCCGCGCGTGTCGTCCTGCGAGCGGTAGTCGTAGAAGTCCGCGGGCGTCGCCTTGCCGTCCAGGCCCACCGCCTCGTAGAGGTCCGTTGGCTGGCGCGGCACAACCTCGTTCTGGAACAGCAGGTTGCCCAAGCTGTAGAAGATGGGCCGGTCCTTGTAGATTTCAATTCCGCGCAGAAAGTGCGGGCCGTGGCCGAACACCGCGTCCGCTCCCTCGTCGACACACCTCCTGGCGAACGTCTCAATGAACTCCGCCGGCTCCTCCTCATTCGCGCCGTGCTCGTGGCTGTGTATGCTCAGAAAAACCCAGTCCGCCTGCCGCCGCGCCTCGCGCACCCATCTGAGAATGCCATCCACATCCCGCTCGTTTGGCGACGTCCGCACCGCGAAGCCGTCGCCCCGCGTGAAGGAGTGGCCCAGCGTCCGAAGCCTGTCCGGGCCGTCGCCACCGCCGCCGCCAAAGCCCATCTCGGCTTGCCTGGCCCGACGTTTCGCGAAACCGAGCGCCTCGTCCAAGCGCCGCAGCTCCTCGAATGCACGCGAGTCGACGACGTGGTCGGCAGACCAGCCCAGCGCGCTCACGCCGGGCCGGCCGTGCAGGTCGTGCCGCTGCTCACCGGCGGGCGAGGCGGGGTCGAACGTCGAGGTGCACGATAGCAGCGCCACGCGCCCGGCCGGGCACTCGACGTAGGCCGGCGCTCTCGCGTCGCTCAGGTTTCGTCCGATGCCGGAAAAGGCGAGGCCCGACCGCTCCAGGTTCAGCAGCGTGGTCATCAGGCCGCTCTCGCCGTAGTCGAAGCAGTGGTTGTTGGCGCACGACACCATCGTTAAGCCCGCCCACTGGAGGTCCTCAAGAAGGTCCGGGTCCGCAGCCGTCCATATGCCCCCCGACGCGGCGGCCGGCGCCGGCTCGAAGCGGTGCACCGCCATCTCCAGGTTCGTGAACGCGGCGTCCGCGCCTCTCAGCAGCTCGACCAGCGCCAGGAAGTTGGGCTCTCTGAAGGGCGCGAGCGGCCTCGCGATCATGCTGTCGCCGGTAGCCGCGACCACTATCTCGCCTTTCTGGGACTCGTACACCTCTGACCTCCTACGCCGCCTGTATCGTGCTCCTCCGCCGGCGTTCCGAGCACCGCGCCGACGCCCGGAATCATACCATACAGGTTAGGCCGAACCGACGGCGCGGTCGACCTCGTTACATTCAGGGACGGCCATCGGCCCGCGGAGCGCGACGGCTCCGGCTTGCCCAAGCCCCGCGCCTGCGCTAAGCTAGGGCCTCACACCAACCACGACGGGCAGGAGGATGGATCATGAACGGAGCGGACGCCATCGCCGAGGTGCTGCGGCGCGAGGGTACGGAGTTCCTGGCGTGCTTTCCGGCACAGCCACTGATAGAGGCCAGCGCCCAGGCGGGCATACGCCCCGTGTTGTGCCGGCAGGAGCGGGTTGGCATGGCCATCGCCGACGGTTTCAGCCGCACCAGTGGCGGCAAGCGGCTGGGAGTTTTCGCCATGCAACAGGGGCCCGGTTCCGAGAACGCCTTTCCCGGCGCGGCGCAGGCGTTCGCCGACAACGTGCCCGTTCTGCTCATCCCCGGTGGGGAGCCAACCTCCCGCTCATTCACCCCGCCCGGCTTCAGCGCCACCGACAACTACCGGGGCGTGACCAAGTGGCTGGCGGAAATCAACCACGTAGAGCGCGTGCCCGAGCTGATGCGGCGCGCCTTCCACCACCTACGCAGCGGCAAGCCCGGACCCGTGCTGCTGGAGGTCGCCCGCGACGTGTGGGACCAGAATCTGAGCGGCGAGCTCAACTATGTGTCTGTCAGGGCCAGCAGATCCGCTCCGTCACCCGAGGAGACCGCCGAGGTCGCCAAGGTGCTGCTAGACGCCGAGAGGCCTGTCATCCACGCGGGTCAGGGAGTGCTCTACTCGCACGCTTCCGATGAACTGGAGCGGCTCGCGGAGCTGCTCCAGGCTCCGGTGATGACCACGATGCCCGGCAAGAGCGCGTTCCCGGAAAACCACCCGCTCTCGCTCGGCGCTTCCGCGGTGTCCACCACCAAGCCCATCGCGCACTTCCTCGCCCGCGCCGACGTGGTCCTGGGCGTCGGGTGCAGCTTCACCCAGACCAGCTACGGCAGAGCGATTCCCCCCGGCAAGGTTATCATCCACGCCACGAATGACCCCGCGGACGTGAACAAGGACATCCGCGCCGACTATGCGCTCATCGGCGACGCCAGGCTGGTGCTGCGCGCGTTGATTGACGAGATAGAAGCCAGAACGAACGGCGCCGGCGTGCGCAACGAGCGCGACATTGGCCCGGACGTGCGGGCTGTCAAAGAGGAGTGGCTGGAGGAGTGGATGCCCCATCTGACGTCGGACGAGGAGCCTATCAACCAGTACCGCATCATCTGGGACCTGATGCACAACGTCGACCGCTCTAACACAATCGTCACTCACGACGCGGGCAGCCCGAGGGACCAGTTGACGCCGTTCTGGGAGGCGACCACCCCGCGCAGCTACATGGGCTGGGGGAAGACCACGCAGCTCGGCTACGGTCTGGGCATCACCATGGGCGCCAAGCTCGCCGAGCCGGACAAGCTGTGCGTGAACGTCATGGGCGACGCGGCCATCGGCATGGTGGGGATGGACCTGGAGACGGCGGCGCGCAACGGGCTCGGCATCCTGACGATAGTGTGGAACAACGGGGTGATGGCCATCGAGCGCGCGGGCATGCCTTTCGCGATCGAGAATTACGCCTCGCACACGCTGGGCGGCAACTACGGGGAGGTCGCGCGAGCGCTGGGCGGCTGGGGTGTGAGAATCACCAAGCCCGCGGAGTTCATTCCCGCGCTCAGAGAGGCCGTGGAAGTTACCAAGACCGGCCAGCCTGCGCTCATAGAGTGCATCGTCAAAGAGGGCTTCGACTTCTCCCGCTACCCGTAGACCGATGCCTCTACGCGATCAGTGCCGTTCCTGCGCCCTGCGCAGTTTCTCCTCCAGTTCGCGTACACGGGTTTCCGCAGCCAGCCGGGCCTGGCGCTCTTCCTCCAGGCCGGGAATCCGCCTGCCGGTGCGAGGGTCGTGCCACTCCAATTGCCCTCTCACCCAGCGAATGTTGACGCCCAGCACCGCGCTGTACCCCTGGTGGACACCTTCCTCCAACGTATCTATCGCAATTGGCCCGTACTCTTGGCCAGCCAGCCTATCACCGGCAAGTGGCGCGCCCTGGAAACGGCCGCCAGTCTCGTCGAAGCGCCAGTACTCTGGAATCCCCAGTGAGGCGTAGTCGTCCCGCTTGGCGCCGACGTCCATGCGTCCGGTGGTGCGCGATCCCACCTCCATCACGAAGTCAGGTGGCTTGCCCTGTTCGGAGATGATGTAGCCGTTGGACTCCCAGTACAGCTCCGGGTCGGTGTCGAATGCAATGAAAAGGTCGGGTATGCGTCGACCCAGCGTGGGCATCCGGGGCTCTCTCACGACGTACAACTCCCCACCAAATGTGGTGGTCTCCGAGTTGCCCAGGTAGAGCACAAGGTCTCGTATGCTGCCGGTGAGTGTCAGGTGTTTGAACGTCGTCATGTCATCCGGTCCGCGCGGCGGGGGATCCGGCAGCACGAACCTCTTGTCATGTTGCCTGACCTTCGGTTTAGAGGGTCTCAGGGTCATGGTCGACCTCGCGACGGTGGGTCCAGGTCCCATTCCATTTCTGTTTGCTCGAGTAGCGTAAGCCGAGCCGGCGCAATGATAACGCAGCGGCGCAAGCCACGTACAGCGCCCAGCGGCCCAGTTCCAGGAGTCATGGCGCCTCGGAGGCCAGGTCTTCGACCCAGGGCAGAAGCTGGGACTCGGTGAGGGCGCCCACCCAGCGCCTCTTGACTACGCCGTCGCTGCCAATGAAGAACGTCACGGGCAGGCCGACGACGCCATATGCGACGGTGATCTCGCCGTCTACGTCGAGGCCGTTCGGAAAGGTCAGGCCGAACTCATCGATGTACGCCAGAGCGTCCTGCTCGGTGTCCTGGGTGTCAACGCCGACGAACAGGACGCCGCGGTCCCGGTACTGCTTCCACGTGCGCTCGAGCAGCGGCGACTCCTCGCGGCACGGCGGACACCAGGACGCCCAGAAGTTGAGCACCACGGGCTCTCCGAGATCGGGGCCGTAGCTCAGCTCTCCGCCGCCGTACAGATCCATGGCGAAAGTGGGGGCCGGCTTGCCGACGCGGGTAGCGCCGCTCTGGCCGGTGGGCGCGGTCCTGTTGGCCATCCCGTAGGCCAGAACCGCCACGAGCGCCACCACGAGAACCGCCGCAAGCGCCAGTCCTGCCAGCCGGGGCCAGACCCGGCCGGAAGGGGGAGCTGCTTCGTTGCTGCCCTCGATCAACGGTGTCAGCCTGCCGTCGCCTCGCCCGCGGCAAGCAGCGGGCGCTCCTTCGTCGTCTGCGCCCCGGACCGCTCCAGGGGCCGGAACACCTTCCAGTAGATGAGGGTGGCTACCAGGTAGAACGTCGCCATGATGACGAAAGGCGTGGTGTAGTCGCCGGAATCCAGCAGTCTCGCGCCCAGCCAGACCGCCCCGGACGACACCGCCGCCCCGACCGCTATCTCTATGCCGGTGCTGGTCGCCCGCTCGCGCGGCTCGAGCACCTCCATGTTGAAGGCGTCGTCCAGAGGGCGGCTCATACGGAAGGTGGCCACGCGCCCAACGTGCGACGCGCCTGCCAGCACTATCAGCAGCGCGCCCTCGCCCAGCGCGAGCGGCAGAAAGCCCATGGCCAGGATGAAGGGAAGCGACAGCACGCGCATCAGCGCGATCGCGTCCACCTTCAGCATCTTCGCCGCGACCAGCGGCACGAACAGAGTCGCCGCCGCCAGAGAGAGCTCACCCGCAGCGAACACCACGCCGATCTCGCCCTCCCCGGCGTGGATGTGGCCCTCGTGGAACACCACATTGAGCAGTGGAGCCACCGCCGCGGTGCCCACGGCCAGCAGGCCGCTCGTCAGCACGAAGTATGCGATGCGGCGCGGGTGGCGGATGTCGGCGAACAGCCCGGCAAACACGTTCGCCGCGCGTTTCACCCTCCCGGTCTGCCTCTCGGGCTGCTCCTCGGCCTCGAGCGGGCGCAGCATCAGCGCGGGCGCCAGCGATATGAACCACAGCGACAGTCCGGCGTAGGAGGCGTAGCGGTACGCGGCAACGGCTCCGATGTCGTCTATAAACAGGGCGGGCACCATGCCGGCGATCAGCGCTCCGCCCATGGCCGACAGCGTCCGGAAGCTGCCCGCGACGGAGAACAGGTGGACGCGCTCGCTCTTCCTGCTGTTCTCCATCATGAAGGCCGCCTCGGACGTGTGGTGCAGGTTGCCGAAGAATGCGCCGAGGGCCGGTCCCCAAAGCAGGATGAGCTCGCTCTGGGTGCTGATCATCACCAGGCCGATGACCGCGCCTATGCCGTCGCCCAGGATGAACGACGCCTTGCGGCCGATGCGGTCCGACACCAGGCCGGCGGGCATGGCGGTCACCGCGCTGGCGATGAATCCGATCATCAACCGCAGGCCGATGAAGGTGATGTCGAATCCGACGGCGAGCAGGTAGAGGTTGAACAGCACCGTGAACGAGCCGTGAATCATGTCCATGCCGATCACGTGCAGCACGTACAGGTTGGCGTTCCGGCTGAACTCGCGCGTCTTCGCCATGTACTCGCGCGCATAAGTCTGCGCAGACTGCGCTAAAGTCGATGTGTGGGTGACATTTGCCATACGAGCGCCTCCTCGCCTGCAGCGCGCCATGCCGGCGAGCGGGGCCGGCTTGGGCGCAGCGCCCATGGAGCGGGAGATGGGAATCGAACCCACGTGGCGTGCTTGGAAGGCACGGGCTCTACCATTGAGCTACTCCCGCGCAACACAAGCATAGCCGCCAAGGGGACTGTTAGTCAATCTTCTGGACAAAGCGGAGCCTTTTCAATTTGCCTGGCGCTCTTCGACACCGTAGTTCCCGCTCGTCGCCCATTCGGCAAGCCCAGGGCATGCTTTCACAGGGACAGGAATCGCGGGAATGCGAAATCTGTTAGATTCTGCGACATTCTGTGCGCCTCCTAGCTGAGCGTGTCGCCGCTCCTGCGCAAATCTGTAACTCCGGAGTGCGCCATTTGGGACACAAAAGTGGCGCCGCGTGACAGAGGAGGACATGGAGCGGAGCCGGGGCACTCAGCGGTGTCTTTGCTGCCACGGGGCACGCACAAGGGATGCCCCTACGGATGCCGGGGCCTTACGCCCGATTGGGCGCAGGGCTACAGGGCCGCGGGATCTTTCTCTCGTGTGGGCGACGATAGCACGGATGTGCGTAGGATTCAAGACCCATTGCGAGATTGCGGGACTGGGACGGATTAGTGGGGAGAAATGGCGCATCCGTGGGTAAGAGATGGGCCATCCGCGGGATTGGATGGGGCTGGGCAAGGAACGGGTGACGCGCGAGGGTGACACTTTTTTCGGGGTCCGGGGGGCCAGTGGGTCGCGTGCGGACAAGGAGGGACGGCCGGGGTGTGCGTTCGAGCGTGCGGTGGACATCGGCTGGGCGATTTGGCGACCGCAAGGCGATGGCCGTAGGTTCAAAGTCGGTGCGGGGGCAGGCTGTTGGCGAGGGAGATAGTTCTGGACGCAACTGGCAGTTTGAAACGGGCACACGGAGTCTACATATCAGTGTGCAAACCCGACGGCGATCCGCCCGCCAGATCCGGGCAACCGAAGCAGACCCGGGCGCACCGCAATGCTTGACGACTATCCCCGGTTTTGAGTAGGATTCAATCGCTCCACACTTGAGGAAATTCTGACTCAGGTTTGCGGCTGTTCATCCAGACCAAATCGGCAGTAGGTCTGTTGCGTTTGGAGTCCGGCAATCCAGGACGGAGCACAGGAGCGAATACGACCTGAAGACTTCTGACGATTTGTTAAGTTAAGCATCACTAGTTTACACGGCGATAAGAGGGCGGATTTACATGATTCCAGAGACACCCACTCTCGAACTTGACGACGGAACTGGTTTGAGGGTAGCTCGTGCCCGGTTCCTGTCTGAATCAAAGTTCCATTGGTCTCTGTTCGACGGATACGACCGAATCCGAATTCTCACCTATTCGGCGGGCGTGAGCGCGATAGTACGGCTTCTCGACAGGCACAACTTCCGCGACTTCGAGTGCGTTTTCGGCTGCGAAAGCACACTGCGGACGCTGCGAGACATTATGGCCTTTCAGCAGGTTGCAATCGGCGACACGAGGGCTGCCATAAAGGGGCTGGCGGATGAGCGCCACGCCTTCATTTTGGGCAGGGTAAGGGAAGGACAGGCTAAGTTCCGAGTGCTTCGCAAACAGATCGCCCACGCCAAGATGTACTTGCTTGAGAACACGGAAACCGGAAACACCCGCGCTGTGATTGGCTCGGCAAACCTATCAGAAACGGCCTTTGGAGGACGCCAGACCGAGACACTCGTATGCTTCGACAATGATGATTCCGCGTGGGCGCACTACATCGGAATGTACGAGAGGATCAGGGACCAGGCATCTGATGCAATCCCTCTGCCACGGGAGCGTGTAGAGAAGACCGAGATAAGCCTAGTCGAGGTTCCTGTCTTGGACACCACCGACCATTCGACACTGGTGATAGACGCCACTGATAGGAACGAGAGTCAAGACGGAATCGTCCAGTTTAACATTCCCACTCAGATACAGCGGATAGAGAAAATGAAGGCGCCAATACCTGCAGTGGTCGCCAACATCATCCCACCGCCACGAAACGGAAAACAGCGGATTTCTCGTGATCTCAGGAGACAGATTGTCAAGGAGTTCAGCCGAATCCGCGTAGTCCAGTCGGATGAGGAAACTGAACATCGGGAGATGTCGATTGAACGGCAGGAGAATACGGTCACCCTATTCGGAGACCCATATCCACTGGAGTCAGACCTCGCGGCTTCGCGGAGGGACGCGGAGCTTCTAGTAGAATTCTTCAGCAACTATGAGGACACATTTGAGGGCGGAATGGGCGTAGAGAGACTCCAGCGAGACTATTTCATTCTCTGGTCCTGGCTGTACTTCTCCCCTTTCATGTGCGATATGAGGACACTTGCGGGGCACGACGGGGATATATTCAGGTTTCCGTCGTTCGCCATAGTGTACGGCAAGCCTTCGTGCGGCAAGTCCAGCTTGATCGACACCTTGATGACCTCGATGTTCGGGAGGGCGTACAGCGTCGACAAGAGAGAGTTCACGAAGAGCAGACTTCGCGACATTCAGCACGCCTACAAGAGATTTCCAGCCGTGTTCGACGACATCGGCAGGCCCGCGATACGCAACCACGGAGAGGACATTATCAAAGACGAGGTACCACCTCTGGCCACGGAATACCCTTGTTTCGTACTGTCCATGAACCAGGAACTGAAAGCCTTCACGGACCAGATCGTCAAGCGCAGCCTGATGATCTACACCACTACGGCGCTTCCTTCCTACAAGGAGGGCCTGCGGCACGACTTGCACATGAAGATTCAGGTGGTGAGACGGGAACTGTCCACTAATCTGTATAGAGAATACCTGAAAAGGCTGCTCAAACGGTTTGAGAAGACGCCCAAGCCCGATGACTGGCTCGAATTCTCCTCCACCATCCTCTCTGAACTGATTGGTGACATGCTGGAGTCCGTGCCTCCTAAGTGGTGTGCACCCGTCTCGTGGAACGACTACGCGGACAAACGTCACGAGCGAGTCAAGTCTCAAGTCGAACACCTGCTGAGACCCGCGGTGAGGATGAAGAAAGAAGGCAACCTGCCCACGGGCTGGATGCTCGAAGATGACAAGGTGATCGTTATCGAGCAGACCGACACGTTCGGGCGAAGGGAGTTCGACTGGGAGAACGTTCCCTCCACCCTCATAGACGATAGCGCCAGCGTGGGAGGGCGTACCGTCCTGAACCGCCCCGAGCTGGAGGAGTTCCTTGGCAGGAAATTCAGTGGCCGAGGGATTGGGCTGTTGGACAAGCTGAAGAATATCTTTTGAACAGTACATCCACCGAGTCTGTTTCAGATTACCAGGCGCCCCCAGAACCATCTCCCTCGCGAAAAACCTGCCCCCCCCCCCAACTCTGAACCAACGGCCGTCGCCTTGACGTTGTTGAACCAATGTCCCCCTGCTGACTCCCCAACGCACGCCCCGGCCGCGCCCCCTCACCCAAACCCGACCCTTTCGCTCCCCGGCGCCCCGAAAAAACCGTCACTTTCCTGCGCCGCCCGTGCTCTGGCCCTGCCACCCAAACGTCCTACAGGCGCCCAGCCACTGGCCCACGTCTGCGCAGTTTCTCCCCACCGTTCCCGCCCAATCCCGCAGTCTCGCCACCCCCTCTTGCAATATGCGTACATACGTGCTACCCTCGCCCAGGCGAGGGACAGACCCCGCGGCCCGGAATCCCTACCCCCAATAGGGACAATGCCCCAGGCATCCGTAGGGCCGTCCCTTGTGGGCGCCCTGTGCCAACGGATACACGGCCGATCGGCCCGTCGACCCCCTGTCCTACTCTGTCACGCGGCGTGACACTTCTGCGCCGAATTGCCCACGCCGGCATTGCAGAATTGCGCAGAACCGTCGGCGCCCCCAGCTAGGAGTCGCACAGAATGTCGCAGAATCTAACAGAATTCGCTTTCCGCTTTCGCGGGGACATCGGGTGGGGGGCGCCGAGTAATCTGAAACAGGATCACATCCACCCCTCTCCTTGACAACCCGAACCCGCATCACTAGGCTAGGTACTAGGAAGGTGCGCCTAGCGCGGTAGCGATATCCACCCTTAGTCGCCCCCGTGGAGGGTTCGATGGAAGGCAGGATACTGGACCGGGTCGACCAGCCCGGGGACCTGAAGTCCCTGTCCCGCGACGAGATCGATCAGGTCGCGCGTGAGGCGCGTGAGACCATCATCTCCGTCATCAGCGAGCGTGGCGGGCACCTCGCCTCGAACCTCGGCGTCGTCGAGCTCACCCTGGCGCTGCACCGCGTGTTCGACAGCCCGAGGGACAGCCTGGTGTGGGACACCACCAACCAGATGTACACCCACAAGCTCGTCACCGGCCGCCGCGACGACTTCCAGAACATCCGCCTGGAGGGCGGCCTTTCCGGATTCGGCGAGCCCAGCGAAAGCCCCCACGACACCCTCGCCGCCGGCCACGCCGGCACCGGCCTCTCCATCGCGCTCGGCATCGCGCAGGCGTCCGCCAACCGCGACCAGGACTCGTGGACCATAGCCATCGTGGGCGACGGCGCCATGACATCCGGCTCCAGTTTCGAGGCGCTGAACAACATCGTCCATCTCAACCCCGAAAGGTTCGTCGTCGTCCTCAACGACAACGGCATGTCTATTTCGGAGAACATCGGCTTTCTCACCAACTGGCGCAAGCGCGTAATTACGAACCCCGAGTTCAACGCCATTCTGGGCCGCATGAGGGCGCTATCCCAGAAGGTGCCAACAGGCGACCTCATGTGGCGGCTGGTGAAGGGTCTCAACGCGGGAATCTCCGAAGTCATAGTGCCCGACATGCTGTTCTGGTCTGAGATGGGCTTCCAGTACATAGGCCCTATCGACGGCCACGACCTCAGGCAACTGGAGCAGACGCTCAGGCAGGCGCGCACGCCCACGGGGTATGTGCCGCTGATCCACGTGGTAACCCACAAGGGGCACGGGTACGAGCCGGCGGAGGACGACCCGATCAAGTTCCACCAGCCCAGCTCGCCCCTGGGCAGCGGCACGGGAGCGCCGACGTACTCCAAGGTGTTCGCTCTCACGCTGGCGCGCATAATGCGCGACGACCCCGCGGTGACGGGCATCAGCGCGGCGATGCTGGAAGGCACGGGGCTGGCCGAGGTGCGGGCCGAGTTTCCGGACAGAGTCTTCGACGTGGGCATCGCCGAGCAGCACGCGGTGAGCATGGCCGCCGGCATGGCCTCCAACGGCATGAGTCCCTTCGTGTCCATATACTCGACCTTCATGCAGCGCTCCTTCGACCAGATAGTTCACGACATCTGCCTGCAGAACCTGCCGGTGACGCTCGTGGCCGACCGCGCAGGCATAGTGGGCGAGGACGGCAAGACGCACCACGGCGCGTTCGACGTGTCCTACCTGCGCTGCCTGCCCAACGCGGTGGTGGCCGCCCCGATGGACGAGAACGAGCTGCAACACCTGGTGTACACGGCCTACAAGCACGACGGGCCGTTCGCCATTCGCATCGCCCGCGGCGCCGCCATTGGTACGCCGCTGGACGCCGACCTCGTTCAGCTTCCCATAGGCAAGGGGCGGGTCGTGCGCGAGGGCGCCGACGTGGCCGTGTTCGGACTGGGCAAGTCGCTGCACGCGGCGCTCGAGGCCGCCGACTTGCTGGCCGAGTCGGGCATATCCTGCGCGGTGGTCAACCCGGTGTTCGCCAAGCCGCTGGACACCGAGCTGATTTCCGAGATGGCGCTCAAGGTCGGCCGGATCGTCACCGTCGAGGAGAACGTGCTTGCAGGCGGCTTCGGCTCCGCGGTGCTGGAGGCCCTGGCGGACGCCAGGCTGGACAGCGTCCAGGTGCTGCGCATCGGGATGCCGGACTGGTTTATCGAGCACGGCACAGCGGACGCCCAGCGGCGCAGGCTGGGCCTGGACCCACAGGGAATCGCCGATCAGATCCGCAGGCGCTTCTACGCCGGCGCCGGAGCTGCCGTTCGCGGAGTCGCCGCCGCCACCTAGCCGCGACGCCGGCGCGACGCCTCCCACTTCGCCTTCTGCTCGCTCCGCGTCCGCTCGTCGGGCGGCACGAACCGGCCGAGAAACTCCGCGCGAAACGCCTCGAAGCGCTTCTCCTCTACGGCGGCGCGTATGTCCTCCATCAGCCTGAGCACGAACCGCAGATTGTGCAGCGTGGCCAGACGGTAGGCGAGCAGCTCCTTCGCCTTGAACAGGTGGTGAAGGTACGCCGCCGAGAAGGTGACGCAGGTATAGCAGTCGCAGCCATCCTCAACCGGACCGTCCAGGTCGCGAAACCGCGCCGTGTACACGTTCGCGCGCCCGGTGGACACCAGCAGCGCGCCGTTGCGGGCGATTCGCGTCGGCAGAACGCAATCGAACATATCGATGCCCCGCGCCACGCCCTCGACCAGGTCCTCGGGTGAGCCCACGCCCATCAGGTAGCGGGGCTTGTTTGGAGGTAGCATCGGAGTCGTAAGTGACAGCGTGCGGTACATTTCGCGCTTGGACTCGCCCACGCTCAGCCCGCCGACGGCGTAGCCGGGAAAGTCGAGCGCGACAAGGTGTTCGGCGGAGCACCGGCGCAGGTCCTCGAACAGGCCGCCCTGCACGATGCCGAACAGAAGCTGTTCTCCGTCGTCCGGGTGGGCCTCCCTGCACCGCACGGCCCAACGCGCGGTGCGCTCCACCGCCGTCTCGACATCGCCGCGTTCGGCCTCAGCGGGCGCGCAGACGTCGAGGGGCATTATCATGTCAGCCCCCAGCTCCTGCTGGCACAGCACTGCGGTCTCGGGCGTGAAGTGGTGAATGGCCCCGTCTACGTGTGACCGGAAGACTATTCCGTCGTCGGTGATCTTGCGCAGGTGCTTGAGGCTGAACCCCTGAAAGCCACCGCTGTCAGTGAGCACCGGCCCCCGCCAGCCCATGAAGGCGTGAAGGCCGCCGAGCCGCCGGACGGCGTCCGCGCCCGGGCGCAGGAAGAGATGATAGGCATTTGCGAGCACGACGTGGGCGCCGATGGCGCGGAGGTCGGACGGGTCTATGGCCTTGACCGCGCCCTGAGTCGCGACGGGCATGAACGCCGGAGTGGGCAGCTCGCCGTGCGGCGTGCGCAGCGTGCCGGCACGCGCCTCGCCGTCGGTGGCGAGCAGGCGAAAGGGAGGCGTGGTCATGGCAGAATTGTGGCACAAGGCGGGTTGGGATGCAACGCGCCCCACGGCGCCTTGCCAGGTGCGCCGCCACTCACCTTGCCTAGAAGTACTCCCGCACTCCGTTCACCGTCAGGTACACGCCCATCGCGAAAATGAGCAGCATCAACAGGCGCATGATCCAGACTCCCCGCACTACCGTGGATAGCCTGGCGCCAATCTGCGCGCCGACTATGAGGCCCGCGCCCGTGAACAGTAGCGTCGGGAACCACTCGACGGCGCCCCGGAATGCGTACGTAGCCGCCCCTGCCGTGGTGTAGAAGGAGAGGGTGAATATGGAGGTCGCCACGGCGATCTGCACCGGAAAGCGGAATACGTAGACGAGGATGGGCGTTCTGAGCCATCCGCCGCCGATGCCGAAGAAGCTGGAAACGAAGCCGAGCACCAAGTTCACCCCCGCTGCGTAGCCCTCGTGCAGCCGGTATCGATAGGTCTGGCCTGCACGAGTGGCAACAACCCGCCTCTTCAGCGAGGCGGCCTTGACGAAGCGCGGGCCGCCGCGCAGCTTGGAGATAGGGGTCGACTCGTCCGCGACTTCCTTCTGGGTCGCCATCCGCACGGCCAGAAGCACCAGCAGAAGGCCAAAGGGGAAGTCGTACACGCCGGGTACGCCCTCCAGCGCGCTGCTGAGCACAAACGGGGCCAGCACGGAGCCCGGAATCGCGGCGAGCGCGAATATCAAAGCGCTGCGCCTGTCCACAATCCGCATACTCCTGTACGCGAACGCCCCCGAAATGCTGTTGATGGCGACGAGCGTGACCGTGGTTCCCGCTACGATTTCAGGGTTCTTGTCGAAGAAGATGCGCAACAGCGGCGCGATGATGAACCCGCCGCCCGCCCCCACGAGCACCCCGAGCGCGCCTGAGCCCACGCCGAGCAGAGCGAGCCACAGCCACGCCCATTCCCACATTTAGCCCGCAGCCAGCTTTTCGAGCGTCTCCCGCACCAACTCCGGCGGAACGTCGTTCCGCGTGACCGCGTTGCCGATGCCATCCAGCAGAACCCAGCGAATCGAGCCCGCGGAAACCTTCTTGTCCGAGCGCATTGCCTCTTCGATGGCGTCCACACTCACGCCCTCGCAGGTCAGCGGCAGCCCGAACGAGCGCAGCATGTCCGCCTGCCGCTCCACCGACTCGGCGTCCAGCAGGCCCTTCTGCAGCGCGATGTTCGCGGCCCCCATCATGCCCACGCTCACCGCCTCGCCGTGCAGGTATGTGTCGTATCCGGTCGCGGCCTCGATGGCGTGGCCTATCGTGTGGCCGTAGTTGAGCAAAACCCGGATGCCAAGCGTCTCCCGCTCGTCCCGCGATACCACGTTGGCCTTGATGGCCACGCTGCGGCGGATCAGCTCGGCGGCGGACTCCGGCTCCAGCGCCAGGAGCGCGTCCCGCTGCCGGTCGAAGTCCGCGAGCAGGTCCTCGTCCAGGATCAGCCCGTGCTTGATGGCCTCGGCCCAGCCGGACGCCATCTGCCGCGCAGACAGGCCGCGCAGGACGCCCACGTCCGACAGCACCAGCCGGGGCTGGTAGAACGCGCCCACCAGGTTTTTGCCGCGCGGAAGATCGACCGCCACCTTCCCGCCAATCGAGGCGTCCATCATCGCGAGCAGACTGGTGGGCGCCTGCGCGAAGGGCATGCCCCGCACGTAGGTGGCGGCCACGAAGCCGGCCAGGTCGCCCACGACGCCGCCGCCCACGGAAAGCACCAGATGGCCGCGCTCGGCTCTGCGGTGCGACAGCCAGTCGTAGGCGAGCTCTACCGTCTCGAGCGTCTTGTGCCGCTCACCGGCGGGCATGATGAAGATGTGCGCGGCGATGCCGGCTATCTCGAGTGAAGACTGGGCGCGCCGGGCCAACGAGTACACGTGCTCGTCGGTGAAGATGTACGTCGTCGAGGTCTCGCCGACTGTCTGGATCACGCGCTCGCCGAGGGTGTCCATAATGCCCCAGCCGACCCAGACGGGGTAGTCGCCGGCGGATGTTTCCACAACCGCGGCAAGGTCCGGAGAGTCCCAAGCGGCGCGCGTCTCGTTGGTTTCGCTGATGTTCTCCCACCCCCTGACGACTTCCATTGCCGCCTGTTCGGGCGACAGGTCGTCGGTGTGTACGATTAGCCGTGCATGAGTATAGGCGAATTGCCTTCGCGCCTTCAAGGAGCGTATCCGAGCCAGCGCATCGGCGGCGAACAGCATCGGGCGCGCCGACGCCTCGGTATCCTCGCGGGCCTGGCGCTCCACGCGGGCGAACAGCGTCTCGGGCCGCGCCTCCAGGCATACGATCGTCCCCCCGCGCTCCATCAGGCGGCGGTTGCGCCAGTCGACCACGATGCCCCCGCCGGTGGACACGACCTGCATGTCACGCCCTAATGCCGCAGCGAGACGCTCGCTCTCCAGCCGCCTGAAGTACGGTTCGCCGTGCCGGGCGAACATCTGCTCGATGGTCGTTCCCGCAGCCTTCTCGATCTCTTCATCCAGGTCGACGAATTCCCAGCCGAGCAGCCGCGCCGCGATGCGCCCCACTGTGGTCTTGCCCGAGCCGGAAAAGCCGGTTACGAAGATGTTCCGATAAAGAGACTTGACTTCAGCTTTTGACATGATTGGCCACCGTAACTTACCATGAATCTACCATGAGCCGAGGGAGATGTGGGAATGTTGAACACCAAAAGGTTTCTGTCCAAAGACAGAGATTGGGACAGAGTGTTGGGTCTAGTCATGGGGGTCATTTCGGCCTTGGGTTTCGTGTTCATTGTTTGGCGATATGGCCTCTTCAGTGGGTTGTAAGACTAGCTCTCTTGCATTCCCCTCGCCACAATGACGAATGACGCCAACGTACCAACTCCCACTGCGACGATTCCAACTAGCCGGTACTGTAATTCCATGGCGGATCCGGTCTCGCTAAGGAGCCAGATTAAGGCTGCGGAATAGCCGGCCCATGTGACGACAATCGCGTTGATTCGTGTGACCAGAGCTCTCCACTTGATGCGGCTCCCGCCTTCCAGTGTTCTCGCAAACACCGCTGTAGCCGTAATGAGGGCGAATGCGGCGGCGGCGGCCCCATCCGGCTCTGTGTCCATGTTTGCAATCACAGTGGACAGATAGACACCCGCAACAAGCAGCGATACCAGAAGCGGTCCCCACGTTGCCGGTAGTTTGGCTAACTTTCTCGACGACTCCCAAAGTCGCCCCCAGAACGGCATCATTAACGCTGGGCCTACATTCCCTTCATCGCCCGCTCCGCCGCCTCGAACATCACCTCCACCGGCGCACGCTTGCCGGTCCACAGCTCGAACGCTGCCGCTCCCTGGTGTATCAGCATCGACAGCCCGCCGACGGCAGTCGCGCCGGCGAGTTCGGCCTGCGCGAGGAGGGGCGTACGGGCCGGGTTGTACACCATGTCGTAGACGACGCTGCCGCTTCCGAGGACGCAGTCCGGCAGCGGCGACGTGTCCTGTTCGGGCGTGTGCCTCATGCCGACGGTGGTGGAGTTGACGACTAGGTCGGCTGAAGACGTGGTCTCTCCAATCGCGGCGGCGTCGTGTAGAGAGATGGCGGTCACTCCTCGATTGCGTCCACCCAACTCCACCGCAAGCGAAGCCGCGCGCTCGAGCGTCCGGTTGGCGATGACAAGCTCGCTCGCGCCCTCTCGAACCAGCGCGAAGGCGGCCGCCCGCGCAGCGCCGCCCGCGCCCAGCAGCAGGGCGCGCCTGCCTCTGGGATCGAACCCTCCCGCCTGTCGCAGCGCCTCCACGAATCCGCCGGCGTCCGTGTTGTGTCCCGTCAGCCGGTCGCCGCGCTTGACGATGGTGTTGACGGCGCCGATGAGCCTCGCCATCTCGTCCACCTCGTCGAGGTGCGCCATCACCTCTACTTTGTGCGGCACGGTCACGTTCGCGCCCAAGTACTCGCAGCCGCGCAGACACGCGACCGCCTCTCCAAGCTCGCGAGGGTGGGTCTCCCACGCCTCGTACCGGGCGTCAATCTCGTGGTGGTCGAGCGCCGCCTGCTGGAACACGGGCGACAGCGAGTGGCCTATCGGGTAGCCGAAGATGCCGAGCTTGCGCGACATGCCGACCTAGCCGCCGGTGGCCCACTCCACGCCGTTAAGCACAATCTGCTGGAACTGGGGCGTCCTGACGCTGAGGCCGTTGTGGCCCAGCAGCGTGACGAACACCCTGCCCTCGCCGTAGGAGCGGGTCCAGCCCAGTGGGAAGGTGCCGCCCGGCATGAACGTGTCCTCGCCGCGCCACGGGTGGGTGCCGTCCTCGGAGTCGCCTGTGATGAAAACGTCGTTGCCTTCCTTGAATACGATGCCCATGTAAAGCTCGTCGCTGGTCTCGAAGTCGGACACGCCCGCCACGCCCGGGTGGCCGGGCTGGGACACGTTCACCGTGAAGTGGCCGTATGGCGGGTGGAAGCTCTTCGCCATAACCCAGCCGCCGCCGGTCACGTCGTGGTACTCCGGCCACGAGTCCGGAGCGCAGCCCGCGATGTGGATGCACACGAACCCTTTGCCTCCGCTCACGTAGCCCTTCAGGCCCTCCTGTTCGCTAGCCGACAGGACCAGCTCGCCCTCGCGCAGCGTGTTGAAGACCAGCGCGTCGTACTGGGCCATCGCGTCGGCGTCTCCGAGCATCGAGGCGTCCTCCGACACCGTCGCCTCGTGGCCCGCCGCCGTCAGGAACTGTTGCAGAATTGGCGTAGATTCGTGGTAGGGGTGTCTGCCACCGGAGATGACGAGCAGCTTCATCTGTTTTCTCCTGAGATGATTCAGATGCCGTACTGAACTTGCCGATAAATCCCAGGGGGTATCCCAAAGTCCCTTCCCCTTCGATGGGGGAAGGTTAGGATGGGGGTGGGTCGCCTCACCCCTTCACCCCCACCTCAATCCTCTCTCATTTAGCGAGAGGAGGCCAATAGGAAACACCTTAACGCCTGTTTCGAGGCTACTGCGCCGTGAGGCCGCCGTCGATGACCAACTCGCTGCCGGTCATGTACGACGACTCGTCGGACGCCAGGAAGAGCACGCCGTGGGCGATTTCGTCGGGAACGGCGTACCGCCCCAGCGGCGTCGCGGCTACGGCCCGCGCGAAGCGTTCTGGGTCGGCCCGTCCGGCAGCCGTCATGGGCGTCTCGACCCCGCCGGGATGCACCGAGTTGACGCGTATGCGCTCTTTCGCGTACTGAATCGCAATCGACTTGGTCAACAGCCTCACCGCGCCCTTGGAGGCGTTGTAACCGGCGTGGATGTGTTCCTGGCCAATGATGCCCGAAATGGAGGAGATGTTGACGATCGACCCACCGCCGGCGGCTCTCATGTGGGGAATAGCCGCCATCACGCCCAGGAACACGCCCCTCGCGTTCACGTCCATGACGCGGTCCCAGTTCTCGATTGTGGCGTCGTCGTGGGTGCCGTCGACCAGCACGCCTGCATTGTTCACCAGCACGTCGAGCTTGCCAAACGTCTCGATCGTCGCGTCCATCGCGTCCTTCCACGAGTCGGGCTGTGTGACGTCCAGATGGACGTAGAGCGCCTGGCCGCCCATCTCGTTGATTTCGGCTTCGACCTTGCGGCCCTCCTCGTCCAGCACGTCTCCGAACGCCACCTTGGCCCCCTCGCGGGCGAACAGCCGGGCCTCGGCGGCTCCCATGCCGCGCGCTCCACCGCTGACGAAGGCAACCTTGCCTGCGAGTCTCATGAGTCAACCTCCCGCAGTGTCTTTTGGGGTTGCGTTATGCGGCTCATTGTAGGAGCGGCCCATTGGCGCCGTCAACAGGCGGCGCGGTTCGTGGACGCGCCCCGCTTGTTGACAGTCTCAGAACGGGTCAATACACTAACAACGACGGGTGGTCGCAAGCCGCCCACAAAGTCACAGTCCCACTTGGCGGAAATGTGACCTCAGCAGTACCTGGGTGGAACGAATGAGACTAGGCGAATTCGACGTAGTTGAGCCGCTGCCGGAAGACGAAGACATAATCGCGATAAGTATCCTGCGCCCGTGGATCAACGTCGGGCGCGTGGGAACCCTCGTGCTTACGAGCCTCGAGCGCCACCTCGGCGCGAGCGAACTGGGCAGACTTGCCCGCCCCGGTTCGTTCTTCGACTTCACGAGATACAGGCCTCGCACCCGCGTAGTCGAAGGCCGGCGCAGGCTGAACATACCGAACACGATAGTTAACTATGCCCACGACTCGGAGTCGGACAAAAGCTACATGTTCCTCCACATTCGCGAGCCGCACTCCAACGGCGAAGACTATGCCGACGCGATTGTCTCGTTCATGAAGCGGTTCAAAGTCGTGGAGCACTGCCGGATCGGCGGCATGTACGACTCCGTGCCGCACACGCGCCCGGTGCTCGTGACCGGCACCATGAACGAAGACAAGGCCTCCCGCACAGAAGGCCTCGTGTCGATGCGCCGGAGCACCTACCAGGGGCCAACCAGCATCGTCAACATGGTTAGCAACCTCCTCGAGGACTCCGACATAGAGTCCACCAGCCTCATGGCGCACCTGCCCCAGTACGTCCAGCTTGAAGAGGACCACATGGGCAAATCGCGCCTCATGGAGGCTTTGTGCTCCATGTATGGCTTTCCAGATTCGCTCATAAGGCCAGATCGCGGGCGAAAGCAGTACCAGGAGATTAGCAGCGCCATCCAGAACAACAACGAGGTTCGCAGGCTGATCCGCCAGTTCGAACAGTACTACGACCGCATCCAGTCCAGCACCCCCCGTGCCGAGCGCGGCGAGGACATCACCCTCGCGCCCAGCGTCGAGGGCTTCCTTCGCGAGTTGGGCGAACGCCTCGACAATGGCGACGCGCCGCTGGAGAACGGTTTTTCGGACGACGGGGAATCGGACGACGGCGAGCAGCCCGACCGGACGGAGTAGGGGCCGCCAAACGATGCGCCAGCCCGGCCTGTCGGACGACCCGATCCAGCGCGTGCTTGACGGCCTCGAGGCTCAAAGCTACGTTGCCGATCCATCCATCGCTACCTCCATCTACCTCGCGGGCGAGCTTGAGCGCCCGCTGCTCGTTGAGGGCCGCCCCGGCGTAGGCAAGACCGAGATCGCCATCGCGATGGCCCGGCTGCTCGACACCAACCTGATTCGACTCCAGTGTTACGAGGGGCTGGACGTTAACACGGCGCTCTACGAGTGGAACTACCCCAAGCAGCTTCTCCGCATCAGGCTGAACGAGCGGGAGGGACGCACCGTCGATGAGCAGGAACAGCAGATATTCAGCCGGCAGTTCCTCCTGGAGCGCCCTCTGCTCGCCGCCCTGACTCAGCCAGACAAGCCGCCTGTGCTTCTCATTGACGAGGTGGACCGCGCCGACGAGGAGTTCGAGGCGTTTCTGCTCGAGGTGCTGTCCGATTTCCAGGTCACCATCCCTGAGATTGGCACGCTCAAGGCAAACCACAAGCCGCTGGTGATCCTCACGTCCAACCGCTCGCGCGACCTGTCCGACGCGCTCCGCCGCCGCTGCCTCTACTTGTGGTTAGACTACCCCGACCTCGCCAAGGAGCTGCGAATCGTCCGCCGTAAGGTGAAGGGCATCGAGGAGCGCCTGGCGCGCCAGGTCTGCCGTTTCGTCGAGCGCGCCCGCGAAGAGGACCTCGAGAAGACGCCCGGCATCTCCGAGACCCTCGACTGGGCCAGGGCCATGGTGGCCCTGCACGTTGACCATCTCGACCGTGACGCAATCGTCCGCACCCTGGGCGCGATAATCAAGGACGCCGACGACCTCGAACGCTTCCGCCGCGAGACTATAGACCAGATCTTCAGCCTTATGGGCGCGTAGCCTTGCCCAGAGGCATCCCATGAATCGCCTGCTCAAATCTGCATTCCTCTTCGGCGTCGTCCAGGCGCTCACCGCCCGCGAACGCATGGAGTCCGGCGTCGCCTTCAACCTGTTCTCCCGCCGCCTGGTCGCCAACCCCTACCCCATCTACCACAGGCTCCAGACCAGGGACCCCGTCCACCGCAGCCGCTTCATCAAGGGCTGGGTGCTCTCGCGCCACGAAGACATCGACGCCATCCTGCGCGACCATCGCCGCTTCGGAAACGACCGCGTCTCGACGATGGACCCCAACCTGCGCTTCACTCCCGAAGAGCCCCGCAGCATGCTGTACCGCGACCCGCCCGACCACACCCGCCTCCGCTCCCTCGTCAGCAAGGCCTTCACCCCCCGCGCCGTGCGCGCCCTGCGGCCTCGCGTCGAGAGAATCGCCGACGACCTGCTCGACCGCCTCCAGGGCGCGGACTCGTTCGACGTGATAGACGCCATCGCCTACCCGCTGCCTGTCGCCGTCATCTGCGAGATGCTGGGCGTGCCGCAGGAAGACCGCGTGCCATTCCGCGAGTTGTCAAATGACGCCTCCCTGTCGATCGAGCCGCTCCTGGACGAACGCCGCGTCGCCAGAACCCAGGATGGCCTGGCCATGCTGCGCGAGTACTTCAGCGACCTCGCCGAGCGCCGCCGCGCCGACCCCGGCGACGACCTCGTCAGCGCACTCACCCAGATCGAGGACGAGGGCGACAGCCTATCCCACGAGGAGCTCCAGCTCATGCTCGTGCTGCTGCTCGTCGCCGGCAACGAAACAACCCGCAACCTCGTCGGCAACGGCCTGCTCGCCCTCCTCCGCAACCCCGACCAGCTCGAACGCCTGCGACGCGAACCGGCACTGATCGGCACGGCGGTCGATGAGCTGATTCGCTACGACGGCCCGGTGCAGATGGACGGGCGCAACGTGAGGGTGGATACCGAAGTCGCAGGCGTGCCGATGGAGCGCGGCCAGTACCTGATGCTGTTGCTTGGCGCGGCCAACCGGGACCCCGAGGCGTTCGAGGACCCAGACGTTCTGGACGTATCCCGCGAGCGCAACCAACACCTGGGCTTTGGCCGCGGCATCCACCACTGCCTGGGCGCGCCGCTCGCCCGCATGGAAGCCGAGATCATGCTCGGCAAACTGCTCGAGCGGTTCCCCAACATCCGCCTCGCCGGAACCCCCACGCGCCGCCGCCAGATAGTCCTCCGCGGCCTCTCCTCCCTACACGTCCGCGTGTAGCAATGGCCATTCACGTAACAGTCGGCATCCGAAACCCGGCCGACCGGGACAGGGTATGGGAAGGTCTGTTCCTGGTGGATACGGGCGCGACCGATTGCCTCGTTCCCAGGCAGCATTTGGAAGCGATTGGCCTTGAGCCGGAGGGCGAGCGAGTGTATGAACTGGCCGACGGCAGCCCTACCCTGGTTGGCGTCGCCGTTGCGAGGGTGGAGTTCATGGGGGATTTCGTCGGCGCAACCGTAATGTTCGGAGAGCCGGATGCCGAACCACTGCTCGGAGTGACGGCCCTGGAGTCGGTGGGCATCGAGGTTGACCCCCGCAACCAGACGCTCAAAAAGCAACCCGCAGTGCGCCTCAAGTAGCATCGACACACTTCGAAACTAGGCCGCCACACCCTAAAGGCCTCATATCGTTGCTATCATTCCCCCCATTCGTGGATGATTCCCCTCCCTTCGCGCCCTTCGTGGATAATCCCGCGCCCGTCCCCTTCCTTGACACAAACCACTCCCCTGCCTAGACTTACGCCCAACAGCCGCCGCGCTCGCGGCGGCGTTCACGCATCGAATCGCGCAGGAGGCCGGCCATGGATTTCCGATTCGGCGAGGCCGAAGAGGCGTTTCGAGGCGAACTTCTCGACTTCCTCGACCAGGAGCTCCCCGACGACTGGGACGCTCTCGCGCAGACCAGCCCCTTCTCTGATGGCAACTTCCCATTCACGAAGGAGATGTCTTCCAAGCTCGCCGGCAAGGGCTGGCTGACGCTGGCATGGCCCGAGGATTACGGCGGGCAGGGCCGCTCCCACATGGAGCAGCTCATCTACCGCGAGGAGATGACCTACCGCAACGTGCCCGGCACCGACCTGGGAGTCGGCGCGATCAGCTGGGTAGGCCCCACGCTAATGCTCGCGGGCACCGAGGAGCAGAGGCGCGAGCACTTGCCCCCTATGGCCAGGGCCGAACGCTACTGGTGCACCCTCTACAGCGAGCCCGGCTCAGGCTCCGACCTCGCCTCCCTCCAGACCCAGGCCGTCCGCGACGGCGACGACTATGTGGTCAACGGCTCCAAGATCTGGACCAGCGCCGGCCATATCGCGGACTGGGGCTGGCTCGCGGCACGCACTGACAACGACGCCCCCAAGCACAGGGGCATCAGCCTCTTCCTGCTCGACATGAAGACTCCGGGCGTAAGCGTACGGCCCATCTACAACATGGCCGGCTCCCACGAGTTTAACGAGGTCTTCTTCGACAACGTCCGCGTCCCGAAGCGCAACCTGGTGGGCGAGGAGAACCGCGGCTGGTACACCCTCGCGGTCGCACTTGATTTCGAACGCTCCGGCGTCGGCTACTCCGCCTCCGCGCGGCGTACGCTGGAGGCGCTGACCGAGTACGCCAGGCAGACCGAGCGCAACGGCCGCCCGCTGGCCGAGGACCCCGTTGTGCGGGTCAAGCTGGCGCGGCGGTCGCTCGAGGCCGAGATCTCCCGTGGCATGTCCTACCGCGTTGCCTGGATGCAGAGCCAGGGCATGGTTCCGAACGCCGAGGCCTCAATGTCCAAGCTGTTCGGCACTGAATTGACCCAGCGCGTGGCGGACACCGGCATGGAGATGCTGGGGCTTGCCGGCCAGCTAGGCGTAGGCTCCAAGTGGGCGCCGCTGGAAGGGCACGTGCAGAGGCTGAGCCTGGCCAGCGTGTCCAGCACCATCGCGGCGGGCGCCTCCGAGATACAGCGTAACATCATCGCGACCCGCGGTCTGGGCCTGCCCCGGGCGTAGGTAGCGGCCCACGCTGCCCTGAAGGAGGCCAAGCCAATCGAGGCGGACCTCATGCCTGACATCACATCCGACAATTCGGCGCTCGGCCCCTACCGCGTGCTCGACCTCACCGAAGGCGGCGTCAATTGGTGCGGCAAGCTTCTCGCCGACCTGGGCGCCGACGTAATCAAGGTCGAGCCTCCGGGCGGCAGCCCGACGCGAATGCGCGGCCCATTCTACCGCGGCCAACGCCACCCCGAACGCAGCCTCTTCTGGTTCGCCTACTGCGCCAACAAGCACGGCGTCACGCTCGACCTAGAGAGCGAAGACGGCGGCCAGACGTTCCGGCGTCTGGCGGACACCGCCGACGTTGTGCTCGAGTCGTTCGCCCCGGGCCACCTGGACAGCCTCGGCCTGGGCTACGACGCGCTGCGAGAGCGCAATCCCGGCCTCATATACACGTCCGTCACGCCGTTCGGACCTACCGGCCCCCACGCCCACTACAAGGCAACCGACATAGTCGTGTGGTCCATGGGAGGGATGCAGTACGCGAGCGGCGACGAGGACCGCCCGCCGGTGCGCATTACCTATCCGCAGGCCGACTTTCACGCCGGGGCACAGGCCGCCGCGGCAACGATGGCCGCCCTGTGGCACAGGCAGAGCAACGGCGGACGAGGCCAGCGCGCGGACGTGTCCGGCCAGATCGCCATCATGTGGACACTGATGAACATATCCACCCTCCCCATGCTCCACAAGACTAACATGGAGCGGGCCGGCGCCTACCGCCGCCTTCCCCGAGTAGACGGCCCGCCCCTCAAGCTGCGAGCCGTACACAGGTGCAGGGACGGCTTCGTAACCTCGATGATAAGCGGCGGTCGGCGTGCCAACTTCTCCATGATCCCGCTTACCAGTTGGATGGAAGAGGAGGGTGTCTGCCCAGAGTTCATGCGGGGCCGCGACTGGACCACCTGGGAGATGGACGAGCTGCTCGCTCGCGGCGATGAAGGCGCGCGAGAAGTGGAGGCGGTCCACCAGGCGCTCGACGACTTCATTCTCACCAAGACCAAGGCCGAACTCTACGACCGCGCCCTGAAGCACCGCTTCCTCCTGGCGCCCTGCAACACCCCTAAGGACATATACGAAGACCCCCAGCTCAGGGCCCGCGACTTTTGGCCCAGCGTGTACCACCCAGAGCTCGAAGAGTCGCTCACCTACCTCGGGCCATACCTTAAGTTGGGGGAATCGCCGATGACCATCAGGCGACGCGCGCCACTGATCGGCGAGCACAACGACGAGATACTGAATGCTCTCGATTCAGCGCCCGAGCCGCCCGCGCCCGCCTGCGCAAGCCCCGCACCGTCGCCGGCAAAGATGCCATTCGAGGGCCTGCGTGTGCTCGACTTCACCTGGATAGGCGTTGGCCCAGTCACCATCAAGTATCTCGGAGACCACGGCGCGGACGTTGTCCACGTCGAGTCCGTTAGCCGCCCCGACGGGCTGCGCTCCGGCCCGCCATTCAAGGACGGCATACCCGGCATCAACCGCAGCCAGTTCCCCGCCAACTTCAACACCAGCAAGTACGGTCTTGGCGTCAACATGGCCAAGCCGGAGGGCGTAGCACTGATAAAGCGGGTGATAGCCGAGTGGCAGCCCGACATCATCGCCGAGAGTTTCACGCCCAAGGCCATGCGGAACTGGGGCCTGGACTACGAAAGCGTCCGCAAGATAAGGCCGGGTACAATCTACTTCAGCACCTGCCAGCAGGGCCAGACCGGGCCGCACGCCATGTATCCCGGCTACGGCCAGTTGTCATCCTCAATGGCAGGCTACTACCAGATTACGGGCTGGCCCGACCGCGATCCTGTCACACCCTACGGGGCTTATTCCGACTTCGTGAACCCGCCTAACGGCTTCACCGCAATCGTCGCGGCCCTCGAGTACAGGCGGCGCACCGGCAAGGGCCAGCACCTGGACCTGTCCCAGTACGAGGGCGCAGCCCACTACAAAGCCCCCATAATCATGGACTACATCGTGAGCGGCAACGAGTTCGTGCGCGACGGCAACCGGGACGAGGCGTTCGCCCCCCACGGCGTGTACCCCTGCAAGGACGAGGTCCGCGAACTCACCGGTCCCGGCGAATCGTGGTGCGCCCTCGCGGTCACCACCCACGCGGAGTGGCTCGCGCTGTGCGACGCGATGGGCAACCCGGCGTGGACTCGCGACGAGCGATTCGCGACGTTCAAGGACCGCAGGGCGAACGACGCCGAAATGGACGCGCTCATCGGCGAGTGGACGAAGGGGTACGGCGCGCAAGAGTTGATGCGCCTGCTCCAGGCCGCGGATGTCCCCGCCGGAGCCGTGCAGAGCCAAGCCGACCTGTGGCAGGACCCCCAGATAAAGCACAGGCAGCACTTCCAGTGGCTCGACCACACCGAATGCGGCCCGATGCCCTACGACGGCCTCCAGTTCGACCTGTCCGAAACACCCGGCAGGCTCCGAATGCCCCACGCCCTCATAGGCGAGCACAACGAGCTTATTCTGAAAGAGTTCGTGGGTCTCACCGACGAGGAGATCGGCGACCTCGTAGCCGCCGAGGTTCTCGAGACTTCCGCGTGACCAACCGCCAAAATGTCCCTTCCCTCTCGCAGGGGGAAGGTTAGGATGGGGGTGAAGGCCCACCATAAACACGGAGGCATATGATGAACACCGCCACCGCTGGACCCCTGCAACTGGCCAACATCCGCGTGATCGACCTCTCCCGCATGGCCCCGGGAGGCTTCTGCACCATGATGCTCGGCGACTTGGGAGCGGACGTCATCCGCGTCGAGGAGCCGGGCGGCGGACGAATCGGCCGCGCACGCATGGGTAGGAGCGACGAACCGGACGAACGCGAGGAGCGTCGCCGCGCCGCCTTCACCGCGCTCAACCGCAACAAGCGCAGCATCATCCTCAACCTCAAGGCGCCCCAAGCCCGTGACGTGCTCACGCGGCTTTGCGAAGACGCCGACGTGTTCGTCGAGGGCTTTCGCCCGGGAGTGGTCGAGCGGCTGGGCTGCGACTACGAGACCCTCAGCGCGCTCAACCCCCGCCTCGTCTACTGCTCCATTTCCGGCTACGGCCAGGACGGCCCTTACAAGAGCCTGGTCGGTCACGACATAAACTACATCAGCACTGGCGGCGCGCTCGGCATGATAGGCTCCGAGGGCGGGCCACCGACCATCCCATACAACTTGGTAGCCGACTACGCCGGCGGCGCCATGCAGGCCGCAATCGGCATACTCTCGGCGCTGATGGCGCGCAACTACACCGGGCGCGGCCAGCACGTAGACATCTCCATGTCCGACGGCGTCGCCTACATGCTGGTGGCCTCGCTGTCCGAGTACTTCAACACCGGCGCGGTGCCCCAGCGCGGCCTGATGTCCCTCAACGGCGGTGTACCCTACTACAACGTGTTCGAGTGCAAGGACGGCAAGTACTTGAGCCTCGGCTGCATAGAGCCCTGGTTCTGGGACGCCCTCTGCCGGGCGATAGGGCGCGAGGAGTTTATCGACCAGCAGTTCGAACCGGACAAGTACCCCGAAATATTCGACGCCTTCCGCAAGATCTTCAAAACACGCACGCGCGACGAGTGGTGGGACTACCTGCGCGGCTCCGGCGACGTCGCGGTGGGTCGCGTATTCAGCGTGGACGAGCTCGCCGACGACCCTCAGCTTCGCCACCGCGGCATGGTGCAGGAGGTTGGCGAGATCGATGGCGTTACGGTGAGGCAGGTGGGCATAGGCCCCAAGCTATCGGAAACGCCGGGGTCAGTGCGCAGGCTGGGCCCGCATATGGGCGAGCACACCGACGAGATCCTGGCCGAGTTGGGCTACGCAGCCGCCGAAATAGCAAGCGCACGCGAAACGGGCGCCTTCGGCTGACAATCGAAATGTCCCTTCCCCCTCGCAGGGCTTACAGGGGTAGGTTTTGTATTGGAGTGGTCTAATAACTTGGAAAGCGCACGGCTTTCTGGCATTCTTTATTCACCACAAAGAAAGGACGCCAGAGACAGCCATGCGCCTCCCTACGGAATGCTACCAGATAATGAAGGAGCTTGAACAGCACCTGCCGGGCCTCGACAAGTATCAATTGAGGGGCTTGGCGATGTGGGTGTGCGGCACGATACTCGCCGGCAGCGGGTGCCAGACCACTGTCGCCACAGCTCTTTCGACCGCCATGGGCAACTTCAATTCCCTGCGCCAGTATCTCAGGGAATGGCTGTACGACGCACAAGACCGTTGCTGGCCGAGCCGAAATCAACTGGAGGTCGATGAGTGCTTCGCTCCGCTGATGAAGTGGGTGCTGTCCAAGTGGCAGTCCGACCAACTATCACTGGCTCTGGACCCGACGCTGAAGGGTGACAACGTGGCCTCGATAGTGGTGAGCGTGGTTTACCGAAGCAGCGCCATCCCGGTGGCCTGGCGCATCATGCCGGCCAACCGCAAGGGAGGGTGGATGCGACCTGCGGCGGAGTTGCTGAAGGCTCTGGCTGAGGCGGTTCCCGATGACATGAAGGTGTTGGTGATGTGCGACCGGGGCCTCAGGAGTCCGATGTTGTGGGAGCAGATACGCCAATTGGGTTGGCATCCGCTGGTCAGGCAGATTAAGACCACCACTTTCTGCCCGGACGGAGGTGTTCGCAACAGGGCTTCGGAGTTCGTGCAGGCGCCCGGCCAGGCATGGGCCGGAACGGGTACCGCGTTCAGCGGCAAGAACAATCGCCGCAGGGCGACGATGATAGTGGTGTGGGACCACGGCCAAAAGGAGCGGTGGGTGTTGATGACAGACCTTCCTCCCGACGAAGTGGGGGTGAACTGGTACGCTATGCGCTTCTGGATAGAGGTGGGCTTCAGGGGCATAAAGAGCATGGGATGGCAATGGAACAAGACGCGCAGGACCGATCCTGACCGGGTGGCGCGGCATTGGCTGGTGTTGGCGGTGGCCACACTGTTGACACTGGCATACGGCACGAGGGTCGAAGACGCCCAGGAACTGGGCAAAGCGCCTGGCGATCTAAGGGTGTCCAGGGCTATCCCGCCTGGGCATCGCGGCGCCTGGTGCAAGAGGGGCCGTGAAACGAGTGTATTGAGACAAGGCGCAGCGTGGCTGCGGCGCCTGCTGCTACAGGGCAGATCGTGGAAGAGGGTGTGGCTGCTCCCCGAAGCCTGGCCACAACCACCGCCGACCCTGAAGCTGAAGTACGGGCTCGACACCTGGAATCACTAAAACCTACCCCTGTCAGCCCTCGCAGGGGGAAGACTAGGATGGGGGTGACGATCGCAATGTCCCTTCCGTGGTCATAGGGGAAGGTTAGAGCCTGCCCCCTTTCTCGATACGAGGATGGGGGTGTTTTCCAAGACTTACTGTTCGAGCAACCTCAACACGGCAACGATTCCAACCAGGCTGGCAATCTGTATCCCAATCATCCAGCGCATATGAACATTCATCTTTTCGAACAATTCGGCCTTCAGATCGGCGATGTCCGACTTCAACAAGGCAATATCTTCCTTGGTTGCCAGATGTTCGTAAGCGCCTTCCAGCCTGCTCAGCCGCTCTTCCATCGTCGACACATTCGATTACTCTCTCGCTGTTCGGCTTCCCGCACCATCCTGAACCAGGCCACTTACAGGTGAAGATTTCTTCGGTGAACCCCAGTACACCAGATAGTGTACCCTATGTTGAAAGATGTCACACCCCACCCGACATATCATCCACGCCGACTTCGACGCCTTCTACGCCGCCGTGGAGCAACTCGACAGACCGGAGCTACGCGGCAAGCCGGTCGTGGTTGGCGGTAGCCCGGAGAGCAGGGGCGTCGTCGCGTCGGCGTCCTACGAGGCCCGCGAGTACGGCGTCCGCTCCGCCATGCCCATGCGCACTGCCCTTGCGATTTGCCCGCAGGCGGTCCGCGTTGCGTCCAACTTCGGCCGCTACCGCGACGTCTCCAGGAAGGCGATGACGATCTTCGCCGAGATCACTCCCCTTGTCGAGCCGCTGTCGCTCGACGAGGCCTATCTCGACGTCAGCGCGGAAGTCGTCGGAGGTCATCCCGTGCGCGGCATCGCGCTGCAGGTCAAACGGCGTGTACTGTCACGGCTGGGTCTGACCATCTCTCTGGGCGTAGCCACCAGCAAGTCGGTAGCCAAGATAGCGTCCGACTTCCAGAAACCGGATGGCCTCACCATAGTGCCTCCGGGCGAGGAGCGCGCCTTCCTCGCGCCCCTGGAGGTTGGCCGCCTGTGGGGTGTCGGCCCGAAGACCGCAGAGCGACTCCACGACTACGGCGTGCGCACCATTGGCCAGCTCGCGACGCTGCCCGAGGAGTGGTTCGCGGAGCGCTTTGGCAGGACCGGCGGGCGGATGCGGTCGCTCGCGATGGGCGTCGATGACAGCGAGGTGGTGGTGGAACGCGAGACGAAGTCCATAAGTGCCGAGACCACGCTCGCGCAGGACACCGGTGACCCCGAGGCGCTGAAGGAGCTTGTAAACAGATTGAGCCTGAACGTGGCCCAGGCGCTGAGTCGCAAGTCCCTGCGCGGCCGCACAGTCAAGCTCAAGCTGCGGCTGTCGGACTTCACCACGTTCACGCGGCAGAATACGCTGCCCGAACGGGTGGAGTCTTCGGCTGAGATTGCAGAGGCGGCCACCGCCCTGCTCGAGGCGGAGCTCTCCGGGCGGCGGCAGTTTCGCCTCGTTGGCGTGGGAGTGTCGGGATTCGACGACGTGCCCGGCAGACAGGCCGACAAACACGTTCAATTGACATTGGCGGGATTCGAAAGGTAAGGAGATATTGTATGAGCGAGATCATATTCATGTCCGCGAAATCGATCGCGACAGGTATTCGCGCTAGGAGATTCACGGCGGTAGAGGTCGTGGAAGCGCACCTGGCGCGCATCAACGAGGTGAACGGCAGCCTGAACGCCGTGGTGTGTCTTGCTTCCGAGCGGGCGCGGACAGAGGCGCGGCGGGCCGACGAGGCGCTGGCCCGTGGCCAAAACCTCGGACCGCTGCACGGCGTGCCCATGACCCTTAAGGACTCGATTGACACCCAGGGCGTCGTCACGACCGGCGGTACGATGGGTCGCGTCGGCTTCGTGCCGAACCGGGACTCCACCGTCGCGGCACGGCTGCGCGCCGCGGGCGCCATACTGCTCGGCAAGACCAACACGCCGGAGCTGACTCTGGCGGGCGAGACCAACAACCTGGTGTACGGGCGCACGAACAACCCCTACGACCTCTCGCGTATGCCGGGCGGCAGCAGCGGCGGCGCGGGCGCGATTGTCGCGTCCGGCGGCTCCCCCCTCGACATCGGCAGCGACACCGGCGGCAGCATTCGGCTGCCTTCCCACTTCTGCGGCATCGCCGGCATCAAGCCCAACTCCGGGCGTGTCCCCCGCACCGGCCACATAGTCCCCTACGGCATGGGCGCGGTCGACTCCCTCACCCAGCTCGGCCCGATGGCCCGCTACGTGGAGGACCTCGCCCTCACCCTGCCCATCATCGCCGGCCCGGACTGGCGCGACCCCGCAATCGTCCCCATACCGCTCGGCGACCCCGCGGACGTGGACGTTTCGTCGCTGCGCGTGGCCATGCACACCGACAACGGCCTGTTATCGCCTACCGACGAGATCAGGAACGCCGTGATATCGGCAGCGGCTGCGCTCGGTGAAGCCGGAGTGTCCGTCGAAGAGGACAGGCCGCCCGCGCTCGCGCGTCTGCCGGAGTTTCACCGCGCCATCAGCAGCGGAGACGGCAGCGCCTGGACAAAGCGGCTGCTGGCGAAGTACGGCACCACCGAGACCTTCCATTGGTTGCAGCGCAGGCTGGACGAGGCGAAAGTGTTGCCGGCGGACGAGTACAGCGAGTTGCTGGAAAAGGCGGACGCCTACCGGAGCGACATGCTGGACTTCATGCGCGGTTACGACGCCATCCTGTGCCCGACGGCGGCTTTCCCCGCCACCGAGCACGAGGGCTTGTTCGAGGAGAGCCGAAGCCTGGGCACTACTTACACCGGCGCCTACAACGTAACAGGCTGGCCCGGCGCCGTCGTCCGCGGCGGCACCTCCCCCGAGGGCCTGCCCATCGGCGTCCAGGTCGTCGCCCGGCCCTGGCGCGAAGACGTGGCGCTGGCGCTGGCGGCCGTGCTGGAGTCCGCGCTCGGTGGTTGGCAGCGCCCACCGCTGTAGTCCTTTCAATGCCCCCTCAACGGAGGAAGGCTAGGATCGGACTGTGCTGTCCCTTCCCCCTAGATGGGGGGAAGGTTAGGATGGGGGCGCGGTCACGCCCTTACCCACCCAGCGTCGACCCCAGAAAATCCCTGCGGCCGCGGGCGAAGTCCCGCGCGTCCGACGTGCCGCGTCCCGCTAGCTGGACGCAAGACAGCTCCAGGACGCCGTCGCCTGTCTGCACTCCGACTCCGCCGTCGGACAGCGTGACCACGCGCCCCAGCGGCGGCGCTTCGCCATCCGGCCCAGGCTCCCGCACGTGCGCGTGTACCACTTTGAGCACGGACCCGCGCCATGTCGTGAACGCGCCGGGCCAGGGCTGGTAGGCTCGAGTCATCCGCTCGATCTGGCGTGCAGGGAGCCGCCAGTCTATCTCGCCGTCCTCCCTGCGGACGAGGCTTGTGACGCTGGCAAGCGCGTCGTCCTGTGGGCGAGGCGACACCTCGCCGCGCTCCCACGCCGGCAGTGTCTCCACCAGCAGGGCGGCGCCCATTTCAAACAGCCGCGCCGTCAGCGCCGGGGCGTCCTCACTTTCGGATATGACCGTCTCGCGCGCGGCCAGGATTGGTCCGGTGTCCATGCCCTCGTCCGGCGCCATCAGGGTCACGCCCGTCGACTCGTCGCCGTTAAGCAGCGCCGTCACCACCGGCGACGGGCCACGGTAGCGCGGCAGCAAAGACGGATGAATGTTGGCGCATCCAACAGAGGGCGCGCGAAGCGTGTCCAGCGGCAGAAACAGGCCGTAGGCCGCAACCACAATGGCATCCGGGGCCAGTTGCCTGATCCCGCGCTGCGCGTCCTCGTCGCGGCGGAGCGACGCTGGCTGCCGCACGCACAGCCCCAAATTGAGCGCGACCTCTTTCACTGGCGGCGCGGCGAGGCGTTTGCCCCGGTTCGCCCTCCTGTCGGGGCGCGTGTAGACGGCGGCAACTTCGTGCCCGGCGTCCAATAGCGCGCGCAGCACCGGCGTCGCGAAATCCGGTGTGCCCATGAAGACGATTCGCATTCGCGTGGGGCCTCCTATTTGCCGCCCACGAACGGGCTAGCACACGCCGCCGGATACGTTGCGGAATCGCACGGCGCTGCCCACCACGATGCCGTGGCTGACCGCCGATCCGGCGTTGACCTCCAGGTTGTAGAGAATGGGCGTCGACGGCCGGTAGATTGGAAGCTGGCTTTCGGACGTCCCCGGCTCCGGCGCGGGCACGTCCGGCGTAAGGTCCACAACTTCACAGTCTTCGCCGATCCATATGAAATCCAGCGCGAACCGCATTTGCGGCATCCAGAAGCCGGGGACAACCGGCTCGTTGTACACGAACAGCATCCCGCTGCCCTCAGGCAGTCTGTCACGGCCCGACAGCCCACGCGACCGCTCGTCCGGGCTGGAGGCGACCTCCACCATGAACGCGGCGCCGCCCACCTCGACGACGGGGACGCCGACCGCCTCCTGCACCCTGTCGCACAGCGCGAACAGCAGCAGCACAAGCGGCGCTATAGCCGCCCAGTTCACGCCAGCTCTACGGCGGTCGCCCCGTTGCCGCCACGTTCCGGCGGCTCCGGTCCAAACTCCCGCACCAGCTTATGGCGCGCTAGGAGTTCACGCACCGCGTTGCGCAGCGCGCCGGTGCCTCGCCCGTGGATTACTCGCACCGAGCCGAGGCCGTCCCGCACCGCGCCGTCCAGGAACTCCTCCAGTCGAAACAGGGCGTCGGCAGCGCGCAGGCCTCGCAAGTCGAGCTCTTGTGTGCCGAGAGGCGGGGCGAGCGCGTAGCTGATCGCCGGCGCCTCGCTATGCGGGTCAAGGGGCTCCTGTTCCGCCTTGGACAGCCTGGACAGGTCCACCCGCAGCGTCACCCTGCCAACGTTAACCTCCGCCTCGCCTCCCTGGTCGGGCAGCGAGACCACCCTGCCGACCAGGTTCAGCCCACCCACGTCCACGCTGTCGCCGACGGTGATGGGTCTGCTCTCCGCGGCACGGCGTGTCGGCGGCGTGGACGGCGCGGGCGGCGGCACGCTGAGCTCCTCAAGCTCCAGCCTGGCAGCCGCGATTCGCGCGCGGTGGGCCGTGCCGTCGGGCGCCGGGGCGGTCCAGGCCAACGCCGACTCGATGCGCCGCAGCTTGCGCCGGGCGTCCTCGAACCGCCCTAGCGTCTCGCGCCGCGTGCTGCGAATCATGCCGTCCCTGTGCTCGACCAGATAGTCCACCTGCGATTGCAGTTCGCGGCGCAAGCGCTCCGCCTCGGCGCGGGTCTCCTCCGCCTCCCGCAGCCTGGTTTGCAACCGCGTCCTGTCGGACTGGAGTTCCCGAAGCCAGTCCTCGAACCTGAGATGCTGGGGTTCCAGCAGCGACTTGGCGCGCTCCATTATCTCGTCACTCAGCCCCAACCGCGCGGCGACCGACATCGCGTAGCTTCTGCCAGGTATTCCCATGGTCAGCTCGTAGGTCGGCTCCAGCGTTGTAGGGTGGAGCTGCACGCTGGCGTTGCCCATCGACGGCGACGCCTCGGCGTGGGTCGCCACCTGCCGGTGGTGCGTGGTTGCGATGGTGTTGACGCCCATTCCGGCCAGGTGGTCCAGCACCGCGCGTCCCAGCGCGGCGCCCTCCTCCGGGTCGGTGCTCGCGCCCAGCTCGTCGAGCAGCACCAGCGAGCCGGGGCCGGCCGCCTCCATGATACGCACCACATTTCGCATGTGCGAGCTGAATGTGGACACCGACTCCGAGATACTCTGGTGGTCGCCGACGTCGGCGTAGATGCCGTCGAACACCGGCAGAGAGCTGCCCTCCAGGACCGGCGCCTGGAGACCCGACTGGTGCATGAGCGCGATCAGGCCGACGGTCTTCATGGCGACGGTCTTGCCGCCCGTGTTGGGGCCTGTAACGACCAACACGCACCAGCCTGGACCAAGCGTGAGGTCGATGGGGACGGCTCCCCGGCCCAACAGCGGATGGCGCGTTCCAATCAGCCGCAGCGAAGTGTCGAGGGAGCCTTCTAGCCCACGCGTCGCGCGCGGAGTCAGAGCCACGCAGCGGTTGGCCGCGCCGTAGCGGGCCCTGGCCAGGATGAAGTCGAGCTTCGCGGTCAGGCCGTCCCCACGGCGGATGTCCTCCGCGAGCTGCCCCACCAGCGTCGACAGGTCGCGCAGCACCCGCAGGGTCTCCCGCTCCTCCTCCAGCACCAGCTCGCGCCAGTCGTTGCCCATGTCCACGGTCGCGAACGGCTCCACGTAGATAGTCGCGCCAGTGTTGGATGCGTCATGGACGATGCCCGGAACGCGGGAGCGCATCTCGGCCTTGACCGGCACCACCACGCGCTCGTTTCGCGTGGTGACCAGCGGCTCCTGGAGCGCCTGGCGCCCGGCCTCCGAGCGTATGAGACGGTGCAGCGTCTCGGTGACGCGGTCGTACGCTCGCACCACCTGGCGGCGCAGCGCCCGCAGCGACGGCGTGGCGTCGTCGGCTACCTGGCCCCGCGAGTCGATCTTCTTGCGAATCTGCCGCCGCAGCTCGCTCAGCTCCGGTATTCCCGCCACTATATCCGATAGCAGCGGAGGTTTCGCGCGAGGTCGGCCCACGGCGGCCACGGCCCGGGAGTGGACCTCGAGGGCCGCGGCCACCGACAGCAGTTCCCCACCGGTCAGCACGCCGCCGATGCCCGCTCTCGCGACGTACTCCGAGGTGTCTACCGCAAGGTGGAGATCGACGCTTCCCACCTCCTCCAACAGCGCGACCGCTTCAGAAGTCTCGCGTTGTAGCTCCTCCACCTCCAGTGGGCTGTAAGAGGGCGCCATCTTCAGGGCCAGTTCGCGCGCGGGGAAGAACGTAACGCGATTGGCCACCTGCCGCCGCAGCTCGTGGAAGTCCAGCGCCTTCATCGACTGCTCGCGCAGGTCTTCGGCGAACGGCGCCGAGCCGGGACTGTCGCTATGGCCCGTCTCTTCGTGCTCCGCTATGCCCTCTTGAATCGCCATGCGGCCCCCTCGCCGTCAGCGTGTTCGCCTCTCACGGGACCACCCGAACGGCCCGTTCAGTATCCGTTCGATTCTACCACAAGGCCGGTAGGCCCCTGTCTGCCGACTGTGGTTCCAGTCTACACGTCGAGCCGGAAACGCTCTTCGACCCGGTATGGCGGTTTCCTCATTCACAGCCGGGGAGGCCGCACGGTTCGGAGGAAGCCGGCAGTGCGTGCCAGGCGCAGGTATTGGAACTGCCTTCCCACAAGGCGCGTGTCTCCGATTACCGGACACCCCCAACAACGTTGTCCCCGCGAAAGTGGGAAGGTGAAATCTGCTCATTTCTGCGACATTCTGTTGTGTTCGTAGCTGGGAGCGCCGGCGATCCTGCGCCAATCTGTAATGCCCGGCGTGGCATTTCTGGACACAAGTGTCGCGCCGCGTGGCAGAAGAGGACAGGGAGCGGGTCGGCGCCAGTGGCCTGTCATCGACGCCCCTACGGATGCCTGGGGCGTAATCCCGAATGGGGGTAGGGATTCCAGGCCGCGGGGTCTGTCCCTCGCGTGGGCGATGGTAGCACGTATGTGCGTATATTGCAAGTGGGGGTGGCGAGATTGTGGGATTGGGGCGGATTGGTGGGGAGAGACTGCGCAGACGTGGGCCAGTGGTTGGGCGCCTGTAGGACGTTTGGGTGGCAGGGCTAGAGCACGGGCGGCGTAAGAAAGTGACGGTTTTTTCGGGGTGCTGGGGAGCAAAAGGGTCGGGTTTGGGCGAGGGAGCGCCGCCGGCAGGGTGTGTTGGGGCGTCCAGCGGACATTGGCTCAGCAGTAGCAAGGCGAATAGCCGTAGGTCCAGAGTTGGGCACCGGGGCAGGTTGTTCGCGAGGGAGATGGTTTTGGGCGCACATGGTATGCTGAACCCCATCGTGCAGTCCGGCGTTAACGAAGACTGGTGCACCACTATTCGTCCCTCAAGCAGATGTGACAACACCCTGTCGAGTGATTCAAGTACACCCAAGTCTCGGAAGCCGGCTGCTTCGGGAGTGTGAAAGACTGTAGTCGATAAGCTGGTCGTGTTCGTCTCGCAGGCGGTGATGGCAATCGCCAACTGTCGCCTACATCCGGAGGAGCGGCGGCTCGGGATGGTCGAGGAGTAAGGGGCGCTCCCGCCGTTCACTTCTAGCCCACGATCTGAGAGGATGATGCAATGACAATAGAATCGCAGCCGGTGGGAGCGCTAACTCACGTCGGTATAGACGTTGCTGACCTTGATCGGGCGGAGACGTTCTACTCGGCATTGCTGGGCGTCAGGCGGCATTCGGCCTGGGAGCAGTACCTCGCCTTCGAACCCCTGCCCAGCGGCTTGACGGTCTATCTCCAGCGGGTCCCGGAGGCGAAGACCAGCAAGACCAGGGTACACATAGACCTGACGGTACCGGACGTGCAAGCGGCGCTGGCGAGGGTAGAATCCCTCGGAGGAAGGGCGCTCAGGGATTTCGTGGAGCCGGATGAGAGTCTGGCAGTGGTCGCCGACCCGGACGGCAATGAGTTCTGCCTGTTGAAGGGATAGCTACGGCTCTCTCGCCTGTCGCTACTATCTCCACCACCACTCGGTGGGTTACAGCAGCTCCAGGAGCTTCCGCAGGACCTCTCGCCAGTGTTGGCGCATCCGCTCCCGCTCGTCCGGGCTGGACAGCCGCTCCTGGTGGAAGCGGATGGAGGTTTTTTCCCCTGATCCAACCAGCATCAACTGGAGCGTCGAGGGCCGGGCAAGGTCAGGGTGCGACCAGGTGAGGCGGAGCCTCTGTCCCGGCGCCACGGAGCGGACTTGCCCGCTGACGCCTTCGCAGGTGACGTACTCCTCGCCCTTTTGCAGATTGAACGGTCGGTGATCGCCGAGCCATAGGTTCCTGCCCGGGCCGGTTACGAGCAGGTCCCACGCGAGATCCTGCGGTATAGGAAGGGTCTTCTGCACGCCAATCTGGTAGCCCGCGTCCGCTGTCTGACCGACGATCCGCAGTCCCCTGGCCTGCTCGTAGCCCACGGTGACCATCTGCTGCCACCAGCCGTTGGACAGTCCGCCTTTCCCGGCAACGAGGACGACTATCTCTCGGTGGGTCATTTCCCGAGCGTCCAACGCGTCCAGGAAGTCTAGCCACTCACACCAGTCGCGGCCCGTGGCGCTGGCCACGGCCTCTCCGGTGATTCCTCCGAGTTTCTGGCGCCCGGTAGACAGATAACTCCTCCCGGTCATTCTGTGCGGCCCTCAGGCGACATTGGTCTCCGCGCTGGTGTCCCTCAGCCACGTCGGGCGGATTACAAGCTCGGGGATTGACGCGCGCTGCGGCAGGCGAGCGATCAGGGTGATGGCCTCGGCGGTATCCTCAGCCGTCACCATCCCGCTGCGGGCTTCGGCGGAGGGTACGACCGGCCGCAGGTCCAGGATCGGAGTGTCGACCTCTCCGGGAATCACCACGCTAAATCTGATGCCGGAGTTGCGATACTCGTTGTTGAGAAACGCCGTGAAGTTAATCACTGCGGCCTTGGCCGCGCTGTAGCTCATACCGGCCAGGGGGCTGCCGTTGAGCCCCGCCATCGAGGACACGTTGATGACCGTCCCCTCGCCTGCCTCGACCATCGAGGGCACCACGGCCTGGGCGCAGAAGACCGAGCCGACGAGATTGCTGTCGTAGACGCTGCGCAGGTCCTCCGGCGTCGTCGTCAGCAGCATCCTGTGGGGCGAGCTGTGGCCCGCGTTGTTGACCAGCACGTCTGCTCTTCCGTACCTGGCGAGTACCTCCTCGACCATGCCGAATACGCGCTGCTTGTCGGCGACGTCCACTCCGTATGCCTCAGCCCTGCCGCCATTGTAATGTATCTCGTCTCTTACGGCTTCGACTTTCGATGCCGTCCGGCCAACGGCGACGACGACCGCGCCCTCTCGCGCCATCATCAGGGCGGACGCCCGGCCAATGCCGCTGCCGCCACCGGTTACTATGCAGACTTTGTCCTTGAGACCCACTGGACCAACCTCCTCGAGTTTTCGAACGCTCACGCTATCGGCCCACATGGCAAAGGGGTCGAGGGGCGTGCAAATGCGGAGCCTGAGGGGATGGGCGGCCCTAGATGCTCAGACGCATCTGGCCCATGTAATCCAGGCGCGACCGGAACAGACGCCGGTCGCCCGTGACGTACAGAATCCCGAGCTGCGGCAGCCGTAAGCTGAGATCAGCCGCCTGACTGGCCGCTCTGAATCAGTCTTTGCCACTCCTCTGGAGACCGCACGTCCTCGCCAATGGAGCGAAGGAAGCTCACCGCCTGAGGATTCTTGAACAGCGTGATCGCAAGGTCAGAGGGCACTTTGCCCCCCAGAATGGTCAACTCGTCGGCGAGTTTCTGCCTGTCCAAGCCAAGCTCTCTCGCGAGTTCAGTTGCGATGCTCTTCAGCACCTTCTCACTCGGCGGCTTCACACGCTTGTTCTCAATCTTGCTGAGGTATGTGAAGTCGATTTCCACCCTTTCCGCAAGTACACGTTGGCTCATCTGAGCCTCCTTGCGGAGAGATCTTATCCGTTCGGATAGTTCCATGTTTTGCACCTCTCATGAAGCATAGCCCAAATTGCACGGTCAATGCAACAACGTCGCACGCGTAGGCCCAGCCGCTGTTGACTGTGCTCACAGTAGCCTCTGACCCGGCAACGGCGAGCCCAATTGTTCCTAGACGCTCCCAGTCCGGTTGTGTATTTTATCCATATGACACGCTCACGTACAGGCCCGACTCACAGGTCCGTGTGTGAGGGTAGGTTTCCGACGGTCCGCGAGCGGACCGGAAAGTGTTGAGTTATGGACTTCAGCCACTTTAGATGGGTCAGCTTCGATTGCTATGGGACGCTCATAGACTGGGAGACGGGCATATCGTCTGCTGTGGCCAGGGTCATAGCGCCCCACGGGGTGCGAAGGTCGCGCGCGGAGATTCTGACTCTGTTTGCGGAGGCTGAGCCGAAGGTGCAGACGTCGCCCGGATTCATGGCGTACCGGCGCGTGTTGCGTAATGTCATGAAGCTGATCGCCGATGGGACAGGCGTCGAACTTGCAGAGACCGAACTTGCCTGCCTCGCAGACTCCCTACCGGACTGGCCGGTTTTCCCGGACGTGGCGAACGCCCTCAGCATACTGAAACGGCAGTTCAAACTCGCCGTAATATCCAACGTCGACGACGACTTGTTCGCCGGCACGGCCCGGAATCTGGGCGTGGAGTTCGATGCCGTGGTCACCTCTCAGCAGGCGCGGTCCTACAAGCCCAACCTGGCCAACTTCAGCCTTGCCCAGGAACGCATGGGCGTTCGGCGCGAGAACTGGCTGCACGTTGCGGAAAGCCTGCACCACGATGTTGGCCCGGCGAACGCACTCGGCGTTACGTCGGTGTGGGTGAACCGCACGGATCGCGGAGGAGGGACCCGACGCACCGACGCGAGTCCCGATCTGGTTGTGTCCGGCCTTGCCGAACTCGCGCAGATAACGCGCTCAGAGCGCGGGTAGTACGGGAGTGAACTGTCCACGCGCTGGCATGGCAGACGCCGGCCTAAAATGGGGGACGAGCTGAACAACGCCAAGAGGGGACGCCTGGGCAGCGCGGAGGAACGCGAGGCGCTGCTGGCCAGAATCGACCACATTACCGAGATTCCGTTGCTGCTGTTGGCGTTCGCGATGGTGCCCCTGCTCGCAGCGTCGATTCTGTGGGAGTTGACCCCTGACGCCGATAGAACAGTCTTCTACCTGGAAACAGGCGTGTGGGCGGTGTTTGCGGCTGACTTGTGCGTCAAGCTGGTGGTCTCCCCTAACAGGGCGATTTTTCTCAGACAACGCTGGCTCGATGTGCTGATAGTTGTGATTCCCTTTTTCCGTCCCCTCCGGGTCGTGCGGGCATTTCTCTACGGCTCGCGGGCGCTCGCCGGCGTAGCGAAGCTGGTGCAGGTCAACTACCTTGTCGTGTACGCCGTAGGCCTGATTCTGGTCGTCTCGACAGTGGTAACGACCGCGGAACGAGGCACCGATTCCCCACTGGCGTACTTCGGCAACACCCTGTGGTGGGCGCTCACGACCGTTACAACGGTAGGCTATGGCGACATGGTGCCTGCCACACCCACCGGCAGGGTCGGTGGCGTGGTGTTGATGATTGGAGGAATAGCGCTGTTCGGCGCGCTGACCGCGAATCTCGCCAGGATATTTATCAGGCAGCAAGGCGACGGCAAGGAGGTGGCGGAACTGCTACGCGAGGTCAGGGCTCTCAGGGAAGAGGTCGCGGAACTGAGGGATCGCGAACGCACCTAGCGGCGCGCCGTGACGCCGTCCCTTGGCTGCCCTCCCGTCGCGGTCGCTACGCTCTAGCCCAGGAAGCGGCGCAGGTGTGCGGATTCCTGGATGTAGTGCGTTATCTCTCCGGATGAGTAGCCCTGGCTCAGGCTGGCGAACGTCGCGCTGGTCAAGCCCTCGTGGACCCTGTCCAACTCTTCGGTGAAGCGGACTAGCAGGCGCAGGTAGTCGTATCCCATCAATTCCCGCACGTGACGCTCGTTGGCGAATCTCAGGGAGGCGCGCAGGTCGCCGTCAAAGCTGGGATAGTTCTCCCTCACAAACGAGAGATCGTCCTCCGACAGCGCGCCCAGGCCAAGAAGCTCGGGCGGCACTCCTATCGAGTAAAGCGAAGACGCGAAACCGATGGCGCGGGGCAGCGTTACGCCGCCGACGCCTCCGAGCGACCGGCCGTAGCCGAACAGGCCCACGTGCATCTTGCGCTCGCGGCGCTTGGGCACGTGGGACGAAACCCTGGCTATCAGTTCGGTAAGCCGCTGCACCTGTGACTGGTACTCTTCGGTTGTCCTCTCGATCAGGTCGAGGGCGCGGTCCTCGTCTATCTGCAACGGCTCGCCACGCTCGTGCGCCAGAATACTCGCGATTCCATCCCGCACGGTCGCCTTGTCGTAGTCGTACTTGAACGCCGATTGCACGGTGAAGGTCTGCGCACTGGGGTACTCCGTGAAAGCGCGTTCCACGTTTACCGGAGTCAGGTGACCCCGAAACGGCACGGACCCCGCTCCAATTATGGGATACAATGGCAGACCCAGGCGCTGTTCGAGGCGATGCAGCCGCAGCAGGCCCACTTTCAGTATCAGCTCCGCTCCCACCATGCCGTAGTTCAGGGCCGGGTCGCTGCGGGCCAGGAACACCCTCTGATACGGCTCATCCCTGCCATGCAGGTACTCCTCGACGATCCGGTCGCAGGCGAGTAGGTGGTCGCTGTCCTCTATCAGGGGGATTACGCGGATGCGCTTGGGGTAGAACTCTCCTATCCAGTCCTTCACGGTGTGATCGCTGAGAATCGGCCTATTCTCCTGACCCACGATGACGTCCCGGTAGTAGGCCTCAATGAGAGCGAGTTCCTCGGACGAGGTGGTGAAGGGCAGGATGACCTCCTGGATGGGCGCTTCAGCTAGCTCGCCGTAGAAGCTGCGGGCGACGTCCCAGGCTGCCGGCACGCTCTGAAGCGCCTCCACCATCGACTTGCGCATGTCCAGTTCGATGCGGGGATTCGGGACACGCAGCGTGAGCGCCATGTCGCGGCCCAGCCTGTTGTCGTCCTGGAAGAATTCGGGGTGGCCAATCAGCAGCTTGCGGACGACCTGGTTGTCCGCCTCCTTGCCCTCGGAGTCCCACATCTGCTCGTCGCAGCCAAGGGCGAACACGTCGACCGCCTCCTCGACCTCGCCTTCCCCCTTCAGCACACCCTCGTCGTCGGCGAAAGGCGCCGGAGTCGCGTTGTCGGGGTGTTGGGTGCTCATCACTTTTGGCACGAGTGGCACGTCAGACCTCCAGGCGCTATTCGGCGGTTATCGACTGGCGACTCGATTCTAGCACGACGACGGGAGTTGTCCAGTTCGCCTGTCGCGACGCTCCGCGAGGTGGTGGAAGGATTGCGCTTTTCGCGCCAGTTCTGCTAACGTGAGGCCGTAAACGTCGCAGCAGTACGGCGCGTGGAGATTGCCGCATGGTGACAACGAGCAGCGTTAGATTTCAGGGCGACGGGGCGATGATGAACGCATTCGTCGCCATGCCCGAGGGAGGAGGCGCAAACCCCGGCCTGATTGTCATCCACGAGATGTACGGGCTCAACGACAACATCCGAGACATCGCCACGCGGTTCGCGGACGAGGGCTACGCGGCTATGGCGCCGAACCTCTATTCACGCGTCGGCGGCGCGGCGCGGTTTTGCATGACGCAGCTCTTCAAGGCGTTCATCAAGCTGAAGATGGACCAGCGAGCCGTGCGCGACCTGCGGGGCGCCGTGGCCCACCTGCAGAGCATGAACGGCGTGAATTGGGATCGCGTGGGCGTGGTGGGTTTCTGCATGGGCGGCGGCTTTTCATTGTTGCTCGCGTGCGCGTCCAACCAGGTCAAGACGAGTGTCGTGTTTTACGGGCGCAACCCCAGCCCGATCGACTCGGTCGCCGGTCTCAACTGCCCGTTGCTTTTCATGTACGGCGAGGACGACAAGATGATTGCCAAGGGCGTTCCGAAGCTGCGCTCCGCGTTGGAATCACACGGCAAGAGTTTCGAGACGCAATCCTATCGGGGCGCGGGCCACTCGTTCATGAACGACACTCGGGGCGGCTTCCGGCCCGACGCGGCGGACGACGCTTGGAAGCGTACTGTCGCTTTCCTGGACGCCACGCTTAAAGACCGGAACTGAACACGAAAGGGCAGGTGACCCCATGCCTATCGTTAACCACGACGACGTAGCAGAGGTCCCGTGGCGCCCCAACTACCGCAAATGGGACATCACGGTTCCGGGAGACGGAACGACCAGCAGCAGCATGTCCTACAGCGTAGTCGGCGCCGGGGCGGGCGCTCCCCTACACTCCCACGAGGCGGACGAGCTGATCACGGTGCTCGAGGGCGAGCTGGAGGCGCGACTCGGCGACGAGGTTCGCCAGGTAGGCCCCAACCACACGCTGATAATCCCGCCGGGCGCGCCGCACGGGTTTACGAATCGAGGGCCGGCGGAAGCCAAAATGCTGACCTACTTCCCGGTGCCCGATCCGTTCAACCACACGACATATCTGGAGGGCACGCCGCCCGCCGGCCACTCCTGACACCCGGAATTCTCCCCTGGAGTCGGCGCTCCAATTCGCCCTGCTGCCGGCTATGGCCCGAGCATCAGTTCCGGTGCGGGCGACAGCCGCTCGATCGGCAGCGGCTCGTACTCGCCACCTGGCGGTGTCCAATATATCGTGAACTGCGACGGCGGGGACTCCGAGACGTACTCCACCCGGATCCGATGCGAGCCGCTTGACAGGGGCGCTACCGCGGAGTGCGGCGTGGTTTCGTCGGGCGGGAAGCGGGCTATGAGGTCGGCGCCGATACCGAGCGTAAGCTCGCCCTCTGCCGAAAGCGTAAAGCCATAGTCGCCGTCTTCCGGCGCATCCAGAACACCCTCCCAGACTGCCCGGTACGGCTCCGCCGTAACCGGGTCGTACCAGAAGACGTGCATCGACGGCGTGACGCGCGAGGCTACGAAGTCCTCCTCGTCACTGTCCACGGCGTAGAATCGTCCGGCGAGTCCGTATGGCAGGACGTCTCCGCGGAACAGGTGGGACGCCGGTATGGTCCGCCAATCCGCTTCGGGCGGCTTCCAGAGCAGGCGCAACGTCCCGCGCCCGTCCGTGACACGACCTCTCACCTCCAGCGTGTGGACGCCAACGGCAGGCCGTATGCTCGTTTCGGCACGCTCGTCCGACAGCACGGGCACGCCGTTCAGCAGCACCTCCGCTGCATCTTCCGACTCCAGCGCAAGGCCGTACTCTCCCGGTATGGTCACGTGAAGCGCGCCTGTCCACGCAAAGTCGAATGGGGGAGCGTCGGCGCCGACCTCCAACGCCCATGCGGCCTCGGCGCTCCGTTGGACTCCGTAGGTCCGCGGACCGCCGTCCAGAGAGTACTCAGCGTCCAGACCCTGACGCGCGAGGAGTTCCGCTCGGCTTATCTCGGCGAGGTAGAACATCGGCTCACCGCCATTCGGTGGCCGAACCTCCCGGAACTCCGCGTCCGGGTAGTACAGCTCAAGCAGGCGATACACGGCGGCCTCCCGCGGCTCGACGTAGATGGCCGCGCCGAGGGCCACCCTGCCCGCGTCAATAGGCACGTCCAGCGGCGCGCGCAGGGTGGTGTAGTCCTGACTACCGGCAGCCAAGCCTATTCCGAGGCTGTGCCTAAACTGGCGCGACGAGAAGAGCGTGTATCCCCGGGCCTGCTGTCTGACCATGTCGCGCCCAATCAGCGTCTCGTCGGTGGAGAACGCGGCGTACACCCTGGGATCCGATGCCTGCTCGCCAAAGTATCGGCCCACGTTCAGTAGCGCTATCATCGCGAGCAGAGCGCAGCAGGCGACGGGAGTCAGGCGGCGGGTGATCGTCCACGGCGAGGCCCGTCCCGCCTGCCAGAGCGCGTGCAGGGCCAATGCGACAAGCAAGGCCACCGCCGGCAGCACTCCTATGGCCCGCAAGGCCTGTGGCGCCTCCCACGGAATGGCCAGCACGCCGGGGATTAACATAATCGCCAACCAGAACGGCAGGACGATCAGCGGTGTGCGAGACCAGCAGAACAGGCACGCCGCTATGCCCAACACGAACAGGGCGGCCGACAGTCCGTCCAGCATTGCGGCTCCCGGCAGGTTGTGGCGGGGATTGCTGTCGCCTTCCACGTTGAACATCAGGGCGTGGGCGCGCAGACTGTCGACGACTTGGCCGAAAGCCTCCCCAGCCGGCGCTACCGAAAACAACGAGCTGGCACTCGTCCTGTCAAAGAAGTCGGCCGGCTCGATTGCGGCGTACTGCACAACCGGCGCCGCCATGACCAGCGCGGTGATTCCCATGAGGGCCAGCCGGGCCGCGATCTGCCGGAAAGCCGGCCGCTCCGACAGGACGCCGTACAACAGAACAACCGCCACCACGAGCGGAAACAATCGGAACGCCGTGTAGAACCACATGCCCAGCCCCAGGGCGGCGCCGGCGAAGGCGTAGTCGGAGAGCCGGCCGCTCCGTGTCGCGCGCAGTGTAAGGTAGGCCGTCAGCGCGGTGGCGAGGCTCATCGTCACGCCGTGCATCCCGATGCGGCTGAAGTTGATGTCCCAGCTGGTCACCGCAAGCACGAACGCGCCCGTCAGTCCCACAAGCGGCCCCGCCAGGCGCCGCCCCAGCAGGTACACCGCCGCGACTCCGGCCAGCGAGAAGACCACGCTCACCAGGCGTAGCGCCTCCGCTGTCGTCCCCAACAGGGTTGTCACTGCCGCTGCCGGGAGCAGATACAGCGTTGGGAGCGTGGTGGCGAACACCGGGGCCGAGCCGGGGTCCAGCGCGATGGCCGCCGCTACGGACAGGTTCGCCGCCTCGTCATACCACAAGCCGACCGGCAGTTCCCGCAGGTCGTGGAGGCGCAACGCCAAGGCGAACAGCAGCACGGCGGCCAGGGCGGCGATCTCGTAAAGGGCGGTGGGCGGCGCCGCGAACGGCTTGTCGCACCGCAGCCTGTTCACCAGCGGCGTCCACCGGCCGTCGATGGCGGGGATCGCGACCAGCATGGAGACCGCCGACACGCCGAACAGCACCCAGCCGGCCGTGAAGGGCGGCCCGGAAGCAAATGCGCTGAGGGAAGCAAACGTGCTTAGGGCGCACACCGCAACGCAGGTCGCGCCGAATCGGGCTTCCAGAGTCCAGGCTGACATTCGCAGAGGGAGCGCTCGGCGCGGTTGTTGACGGCCAGAGACGCGTTCGCGCCAGCGGGCCGCGTCGGCAAAGTCGGTCGCGGCGAACGTGAATGCGGCTAAAGCCGCCAGAAAGAAAGCTGCCGCCCACAGCGGCCGCCCGCCGCTAAGCATGGCCTGTGCGAGGAACGCCAGGGCTATCGCGGCGGCTACAAGGGCAAAGCGGACGCCGTTGGACGCGGCCATGCGAGCGGGCTAGTCTGTGTCCCGGCGGGACAGAGGGGCTTCGACACGCAGCACGTCCGAGTCGCGGAGCTCGGCGACTTCCTCCGGAGACAGACCACTTTCGAAAAGCACGGCCTCTCCCTGCTCTCCCAGCAGCGGCGTCGGCAGATAGGAAATGTCGCCGCTCCCCGGGAATGATACGCCTTTGCGCATCAGCTTCAGAAGGCCCATTGTGGGATGTTGAAGTTCGACGATCATATCGTTGGCCGCGACCTGCTCGCTGTCGAAGAATCCCACCTCGAAACCCTCGGCGAGAGGCGCGCAGAGGGCCGCCGTCCCCTTAAGAAGGCCCAGCCACTGATCGACGTCTTCGGAAGCAAACAGCTCCGAGAGCACGTCGGAAAGCGGACCATCGTTCTCGGCGCGGGCGCCAGCGGAGGCGAAACGTTCGTCCGAGTCGACAGCCTCCAACCCGGACGCGGAGCTCAGCGCGGACCAGCCCTCCGCCCAGTCGGCGGCGAGGTACAGCCAGCCATCCCGCGCGCGATAGATGCGGCGCAGCGCGCCCAGGCCCCGCTGGTGTCGCTGTGGCGCGAGTCTCGCCGGCTTGCCCTCGTAGCGCATGAAACCGTCCATGCTCAGCACGATGCCGGCGCCTAGCAGGTTCGTGTCGGCCTTCTGCATCACGCCGTGGCTCTCCCTGGCGTACAGGCAGAGCAGCGCCCCCAGCGCCCCCAGCGCGCCCCCGGTGAAGTCCGTCGGCGCGAGCGCGGCCAGGTATACGGGAGGCAGAGACTCGCCCCCCTGCGCTCGCTCCATGCCGGTCAGTGCTTGCGCCAGCGGGTCCACGCCGGCGCGATGAGAGTACGGCCCGTCCCAACCGAAAGCGGTCACGTGGGACTCGACCATACGCGGATTCAACGCGGCCAGGTCGTCGCTTCCCAGCCCCAGGCGTCCGGTAGCTCCGGGCCGCATGTTGGCGAGCAGCACGTCCGACCGGGACGCCAGTCGCTGCGCGGCATTCCGGCCGGCGGGCGTTCTGGCGTTCAGCGATATGGAGCGTTTGTTAGAGTTGAGGTAGTGGAATGTGGACAGCGTGTCCGAGCGCGAAATGTCGCCCGCCGGCGACTCCATCTTGACAACTTCAGCGCCCAGGTCGGCCAACATCTTGCCCGCGGTCGGCCCTGCGAGAACGTTGGTCAGCTCCAGTACGCGAATGCCCTGAAGGGGCGGCGCGGAGGACACGGGTCCGTCCGCGCTGGACGCAGGCTCAGCGGTGAACTCGGCGAGCACGGCGTCCGTGTGCTCGCCGGGCACGGGCGCCGCGGCCGACACCCTGCCCGGCGTTTGCGACAGCTTTATGGGCACGCCCATCTGTGCCACACGCCCCAGCAGCGGGTCGTCGACCTCGATGATCATCTCGTTGTGAATCGCCTGCTCGTTCTCCATGCCTTGCTCGGCGGTGGAGGCGCGGGCGTATGGAACGTCGGCGCGCTCGAATATCTCGGCCCATTCGGCGTAGGTCTTTGTCCGAATGGCGTCGGCGACTATGTCGCAGATCTCCTGGCGCAGCGAGTCGGTCTCCGGCGCGCGCCCGAAGCCGTACTTGGGCTGGGCAACCGTTTCCGCGATGCCCATGGCCTCTGCCGCCCGCTCGATGAAGCCAAGGTGTATGCAGCCCAGATGGATCCAGTTACCGTCCGAGCACTCCATCACGCTGTAGAAGGGCGTGCCGCCGGTCGGCGTAAGCGTGTACGGGCGTGGCCTGTATGAGTCGCCACCCACCTTAGGCGAGTACACCAGCGCCCCGGCGAGCAGCGAGGTCTCGACCTTGCGGCCGGCGCCGGTCTTCTCGCGCGCAACGAGAGACGCCACTATGCCCTGCGCGGCGAGCAGGCCGGCCCCGACCTGGGGCAGCGGGTGCACGACGTGGATGGGGTCGCCATCGAACGACGGCTGGCTCGCCAGAATCCCCGCCCTGGCCATCACGAGGTCTGGGTGCGCCGGCTCGTCCCTGAGCGGGCCGTTTCTGCCGTAGGCCGTGATGGAACAGTGCACCAGCCGGCGGTTTATCGGGGCGAGCGCCTCGTATCCGGCAATCTCGTGCACGCCGGACGATGGCGCCCAGCTCTCGATGAGCACGTCGGACGCGGCGGCTATCCTGCGAAAGGCGTCCGCGTCCGTCTGGACGTCCAGGAAGACGCTCTCCTTGCCCCTGTCCCAGATGCGGTACGCGGGGTCGGCACGGGTGGCGGCGCCGCCCGACGGCATGGCGTGGATGACCCGCGCGCCGTTGTCAACCAGGAACATCGTCGCGATGGCCCCGGCCGGACCGTCGGTGAGGTCGAGTACGGTTATGCCTTCAAGTGCTCTGACCATGAGTTGTGTCGTCCCTGGGTTGGCAGCGGCAGGGGCCGCGCCCGCGAGCATTGTAGGCCAAAGCGCGGACGGATAAAAAGCACGTGGGGATGCATTGAAGAGCGGATTTGGAAACGGGCAAACGAAGGCCCCGGGCCTGAAAGTAGGGTCGGGGCCTGACCTATGGAACGCCGTGCAGCGTGAAACCCGCTGCACGGCGCCGCCTGAGTCTAGTTGTCGTCGGCCAAGACGGGCTCGGCGAGCTTCTCCCTCACCAATGCCCTCATCTCCTTCACCCTGGGGAGATTCGGGAACTGTCCGTCCTCTTCAGCCTTGTCGTAGATCTTGTCGCCGTCTACGAACACCTGTAGGATTCCCGCGGTACCGGGCGTGAGCCTAAGGGCTACGTCGCTGCCGCCTTCTGCGAAGAACTCGGAGGCCATCCAGGCCGCCGTACCGAGGTGCGCTCAAGGCACGCAGTAGATGATTTCGATCTCGAACTTGCCTTCTCCAGCCATGACAGAGCCTCCTTGATTGACTTGGCGCCGGGCGCATCGGACTGCCGCAAAACGAGGCGGGCAGGCGCGACCGGCCCTCTGTGGCTGAAGTTAGCATAGCGGTTCCCGCTTGTCAAACGATACTGTGCGGACGAGCCTGTTTCAGATTACTAGGCGGACAACGCACGGAGACCTCCGCCCCTAGGTTCCTGCTTACGCGGGAAGCAGGGTTAAGGGCGGGTTTCCGCTTGCTTGGGAAGGATGATTCCTCGCGCACCTAGTAATCTGAGACAGCTTCTGTGCGGACGAGCCTCTGTTTAACTGCCAGGTGCGCAGTAAATCGTCCCTCCCTCGCAGGGGGGACCCCCAGGGAAAGCCGGCGTCTCCGTGTGTTATCTGCCTGGTTATCTGAGTCAGCCTCCCCCTTTCCAATCCCCTTGACCTATTCGCACAGACGTGCTATTATCCTGTCCGTGACATACCGGCTACGCCACTCGCCAACCACACACGCTCCGGCTGGAGCCGCCCTTCGGCTGTTCCAATCACGCTGCGAATCGGCGCTCTTCGGCCAAGAAAGCACCCCATGCGCCATTCCCAACGCCGTAACCCGCACATTCTCCCAGCTACGAAATGCAGCGAAATGCATCATTTTGCAACCCTTTTCGGCGAAATCCACTCTCGCAAGCGGCTTCCGGCCTCCACACGAGTCGTCATTCCGGCGCCCGTGCCTGAATCCAGGAGGCGAGGTCCTCGTTCCAAGACCGCTTTCTTCTACAGGCCCCGGTGGCGTATGCTACGGCGCGAGGTGTCAAGGTGCCCCAGATGTCGTTCGACATGGAACCCACGCCCCCTTACGATTTGTCACTTACGGCGGGATACGTGACCCACTTCGAGCCACGCTACGCCGCCGAGTCGTTTGAGGAAGGCGTACATCGCGGGCTGCTGGACCTCGGCGGCCACGTGGCGCTGGCGGCGTCTGAGTGCCGGTCGCTCACGCTGTCCATCGTGGGGCAGATCGGCGTGCAGGTGGCGCGGCTGCTGCGGGGGCTCGCTGGTTCCGCCGATAGAACGCGTAACCAATCACTCCAACCACTGCGATCAATATCAACCAGAGGACTAGTCACCTCAAAGTCTTCCTACTGGCTCGCAGTTTGTCATTCGCACGAATGATGTGTTTAGCCCATTCTCCGTGATCTAGGGAACCTCTGAACAACTGAGGTCATCTCGTATGTGATGGACAGTAAGTGGGCTGTCCGAGGTATTTCTTCCTCCTACGGTGTGTCGATAGAGGTCTTGTGGTCCTGAAACGGCTCTGCTAAGGCGTATCTGCGTTCGTTTGTCCAGCTTGGGCGCACTCCGCCCTTGTCAGGCTGCCAAGTACCGCTCCGCCCTTATCAAGTTCGTCATTCCCAGTAGCAACGCCAGTCGTTGCGTGTTCTTTGCCAACCCTCGGTAACGCACCTTGGCGTATCCAAAGTGGCGCTTCACGTACAGGAACGGATGCTCCACCTTCGCCCTGGTCGACGCCTTGCGCTTCTCCACTAGCACCTCATAGCTTCCCGGCTCCAGTTGCCGACGTCTCCCGGGTCTCAGCGCTACCTGCCAGTCCACATCCAACTCGCGGTTCTCCAATCGCTTGCCGACTCCCTGATACCCCGCATCGCCCCACACCCGATTCTCTCCACCGTGCAGTAGCCGGTGAGCCTCCGTCACGTCATGAACGTTCGCAGGTGTCGTCGTTACGCTATGTACTACTCCCGTCTCAGCGTCCGCACCGATGTGTACCTTCATCCCGAAGCGCCACTCATTCCCCTTCTTCGTTTGACGCATCTCAGGGTCTCGCTCACCTGCACGATTCTTCGTCGACGATGGCGCCTCAATGATGCTCGCGTCCACAATCGTTCCCTCCCGAAGCCGCAGCCCCCGGGACTCCAGGTGACGGTTGATCTCCTCGAACAGAACCTGTCCCAACTCGTGCTCTTCCAGCAGATGGCGGAAGTTCAGGATCGTCGTCTCGTCCGGGAGCGGGCCTGACAGCCTCAACCCTACGAACCGTCTCACCGACTCGACCTCGTAGAGCATGTCCTCCATACCAGGATCACTAAGGTTGTAGAACGCCTGCACACAGTGAATCCGCAGCATCACAGATAACTCATAAGGTCGCCGGCCCCGGCCTGCCTTGGGATAGAACGGGCGGATGCGTTCTACGAGCTGCTCCCACGGGATCAGACCGTCCATGCGCTCAAGGAATATCTCCCGCCGGGTCTTGCGCTTCTTGCTCTCGTACTCCAAGTCGGCAAATGTTGGCTGGTCCATCGTGTCTTCACCCCAAACATCTCTGCTTTGTGTATGGCATTTTACTATGCCACAACACACCAGACTTGTTCAGAGTATCCCTAGAATGCCCCGACCTTCTTCTACGAAACCTCGTATGCGTCCTCCCGTCCACTGAGTGGAATGTGAAGAATATGACCGGAGCGTAGACGAGCATTAGCCACCAGCCGATATGCGGCAATGAAATCACGCCAAAGAGCGTAGCGGCGGCTATGGGGCTTGCGGTCCATGCCAGCAGCGGCAGACTAAGCAGTGTAACGCCAGACCCTATCGTGCCGAAATCCTTGTCTCTGAATAGCAATCCGACAGTCTGAATTGCCATTGCCAGCAGCAGGGCTGATGCGGACAGAAAGCCGCCTGCCATGAGGATTGGCGATGTGGCATACCACTCGTCACGGTCGATTCCTCGAAACACTATGTACCGTAGAATCTCTATGGCGGATTGGCCACCGACGACATCGAATGCGACCACAGGCAAGAACAGTACGACAAGCCATCCCGCGACGGCGGCGCCGATGCGCGCGTAGACCGTGTCAAGAAATCCAAATTTCGAACGAAGTCTGGCCAGTCTCTCAGTGGATAAGAACCGTAGTATTGAACGCATAGGAACCGTCTGAGTCCACGCCGCAATTACTGACTGAACACCTGGCTGGATAGATCGCTGGCGAGTTGGTCCGACTGCTGACGAAAATCGCTGAGGGACTCGTAAAGAGTCTTGACCGAAGCCGGGATTTCGCGCATGGCGCCGTACTCGTTAAGCATAGTTACCGTGAGCTCTTGCTTGAGTATGACGGTGTTCATGTCGTCGAGATCCTTGCGCATCCCCAGAATCTCCGCAAGCAACTCCGACCCGTTTGCTATCCAACGCCCGTAAGCCGCTCGCTCCTCGCTATCCCGCTGTTGCAACTGCGCTCGCAAGCCGGGGTCGTTGATGTCCTGCGTCAGTTCGCTCTGCCGCGCAAAGTACTCCTCGAGCCTATCCGTCGCCGTGCTAAACCTGTGCTCCAGCCTCTCAATGTCCTCGATCGCGGTTGTGTACCTAGGTTCCCACTGGCCCTTCAGTTCTACAAGCCGTTGAACGTACACTGTGTCGGAACTGAGCGTCTGCGCGCCGACACTGGTTTGCGTGCCAGCCGTAGAGGAGACGGCCTCCGGAGAAGCTTCCGGCGATGTCTCATCCAGCAATTCAGCTACCGCGTCGGCGGATCTCGTAACCACTTCCACCTGTTCCGATGTGTGCTGGATTCCTTCTGCCGCTCGTGTGCCTCTGGAAGCATCCACACTCTGACGCCCCACGATGAACACCGCGTACAGCAGTATTGCCACGATGGCGGCGCACACTCCCACCTTGAATGGAGTAGATCTGAGCCATACTGCGAGCGTCGCGTTCATCACATTATGCTCCCCACAGACTTGGTCCCGCGAATGGAGCGACTAGCGAACACCGACTCGACCCGCAAGAGACCACGCGATGGAACGTATGCTGGTATTGGGTGTGGAAGTTCAGAGGCAGGTGAATGGAGATTTCGTGCTTGTGTCACGTTAGATCCTTTCTCGGCAGGTGGTTAGCTATCGTGCGAAAGTCGCCGTTCCCACACTTCGAATCCAACAAGAGGAGCACACGCAGCGCAATACCACTGCCAAAGGATCACTAGCAAGAGTGGAAAAAGACTCCTGTGTAGTTGAGTGGCAGGCTATATGAGAACCCCGGCAGATGTCAACACGCCCAGTCGCAACTCCTCAGCGTTAGTGGCGTCGGCCTGTGCGCTTGGGTTGCAAAATGTGTAAGATCATCTCCAATCAGTTACGCCATGCACGAGGTCACCTCCGTTGAGCCAAGTCACATTCGACATGGAACCTGCGCCCCCGTACGATTTCGCACTTACGGCGGGATACGTGACGCACTTCGAACCGCGCTACGCCGCCGAGTCGTTCGAGGAAGGCGTCTACCGCCGGCTGCTCGACCTGGACGGTCTGCTGGCGCTGGCGGAGGTGCGTTCGGCGGGCGGACCGGGCGCGCCCCGCGTGGCAGTCACGCTTTGGGGCGAGGGCCTGGACGCGGCGGCGGCCGAATTGGCCCGTGCGCAGCTCGCGCTGCTGCTGGGCACGGAGGACGACGTGCGTCCCTTCTACGAGATGGCGCGCGCCGACGACGCGCTGGCGCCGCTGGTGGACGCGCTGTACGGGCTGCACGTGCCGCAGGCGGCCTCGGTGTACGAGGCGCTCACGCTGTCCATCGTGGGGCAGCAGATAAGCGCGCAGGTGGCCCGCATGCTGCGCGGCCTCATTATCGAGACTTTCGGGAGGCGCGCGGAGTTCGACGGCAAGAGTTTCTATGCGTTTCCCCGACCGGATGCGGTGGCGGCGGCGAGTATCGACGACCTACGGGCGCTGAAGCTGAGCCAGCGGAAGGCCGAGTACGTGCTGGGGGTGGCAAAGAGGGTCGCGTCCGGCGAACTGGACCTGGAGGGCTTGCGCGGTCTACCGGCGGCCGAAGTGGTGGAGCGGCTCACGGCGATACGTGGTGTGGGGCCTTGGACGGCGCACTGGCTATTGATAAGCGCGCTGGGGGAGCGGGACGGGTTCCCGTCGGGGGACCTGGCGCTGCAGCGGACGATGGGCGCGCTGGTCGGCGGCGGCGCGCCGATGGCGGCGGCAGAGTGTCTGGCGTACTCGGAGCAGTGGTCGCCGCACCGGAGCTATGTGACAACTTATCTGTTCGCGTCGACGCGGGCGGGGCGCGTGCGTCAGTCGCCCCCATCCTAACCTTCCCCCGTCGAGAGGGAAAGGACCAAAAGGGGCGGGTTCCTGATACAATCGCCCGGAGACAGCAGAGAGGAGCATCCGCACATGGCAAACGTTTATCCCGAAGACAAGTGGGCGCAGGTCAACGGCCTGAACCTTCACTACCTGGACTGGGGCGGCGACACCACCAAGAAGCCGCTCATACTCATGCACGGCATCGGCGGGCACGCGCACATGTTCGACGAGTTCGCGCCGCACATGACCGACAGGTGGCACGTCATCTCGCTGGACGCGCGCGGCTGCGGCGACAGCGACTGGAGCAGCGGCGGCTACTCGACGCAGGCGTTTGCCTCGGACGTGGGGCTGTTCGCCCAGCAGCAGGGGCTGTACCCGTTCGACTACTACGGCCACTCCCAGGGCTCGCGCATCGGGATGCCGCTGGGGGCGTACTACGGCCATCTGGTGGACCACCTTGTGTTGGGGGACTACGGGCCGGTGCCGGACCCGTCGCCAAGCGGTCGGGAGACCGCGGCCAGGCGAATGCAGAGCGGCACGGCGCCGAAGCCGAAGGGGTTCTTCAATCCGGAGATGGCCTACGCGTGGTACAAGGAGCAGAACCCGGACTGGTCGGACGACCGCATCAACGACACGATCCGGCACACGCACCGCACCAACTGGGACGGCATCCTGGTGGCGAAGACGGACCCGGAGGTGTCGTGGCTGCTGGGTCGGACCGCGCTGAAGGAGGGGCCGTTCCTGAAGGACTGCGTGAGCAAGATTTCGTGCAAGACGCTGGTGCTCCGCGGCGAGTCGAGCACGGTGCTGGACGCGGCGCAGGCGCGGGAGATGGAGGCGGCGATACCCAACGGGAACGGGACGTTCGGGGAGGTGCCCGGCGCCGGCCACGGGCTGCACGGCGACAACATGGAGGAGACGGTGCGGATGATACGGGAGTTTTTTGGGACGTAGGGGGGCGGTCCTGATCGTCACGCCCGCGAAGGCGGGCATCGATGGGGCGGGGCAGCAGTTGGCCCGTTCGTTCCTCACCTGCGAGATTCAGCCGCGGTGTTGGGAGATAATCTCGAGCCGCCTGCGCAACTACGGAATCGTCGAGCACGGGCGCCACAACATCGCCCAGCTAAAGCGCGGCTACGGCTCCAAAGCACTGTGGACAGGAACCTGGTCTTTGAGGCTTGGGAACCAGTAGAAGAGCCTCTGCCTTTCTGAGGTTGAGTTGGGGTCGTCTGGGCAATCGGTTGTCCAGCGTTCAAGCGAACTGGCAAGTATTCGCAGAAAATGTTCTTCTTTCCCTCTGTTTTGTTGGAACTGACTGATGCGAACTAGGTGCTCATAGTTTAAGACGACTGCGCGGTGAGATCGGCGTTTCAACTCATGTTGAAGCCCCTCGATGCGATCCAATCGAGATAGTGCGTCCTTCAGGTGGCTTTCAGCTTTGCGAGCTTCCTGTTCCGCACGGCCGAATTGGGTCTGCTGGTACAAGTCTTTGGCCAATTGACTTCGAGCATACCCCGCCATGTAAGCGAGTCTCTCAGACGGGCCATGATTTTAAGACCCACTTCAGCCGCTTCAGCAGCCGAAGTCCATTCTAGCCGTGTCTGCTCCATTTCCCACCAATGTTGGTAGGTGTCTTCTTTGGAAGACTTGAGCTTGGATGCACGAACGAACTGCACCTTAGCATCAGTGTACTTTGGCTGCGGTTTCCAGGATTTGTAAACCCAACCCAGGGTTCCATGCAAGTCCGCGCTCTCATGATAAAGCTCTAAGGCTCGCAAGAGGGTTTCTTGTGCCTCAGAGTGCTTATCTAGGGATACTCTGAACAAGTCTGGTGTGTTGTGGCATAGTAAAATGCCATACACAAAGCAGAGATGTTTGGGGTGAAGACACGATGGACCAGCCAACATTTGCCGACTTGGAGTACGAGAGCAAGAAGCGCAAGACCCGGCGGGAGATATTCCTTGAGCGCATGGACGGTCTGATCCCGTGGGAGCAGCTCGTAGAACGCATCCGCCCGTTCTATCCCAAGGCAGGCCGGGGCCGGCGACCTTATGAGTTATCTGTGATGCTGCGGATTCACTGTGTGCAGGCGTTCTACAACCTTAGTGATCCTGGTATGGAGGACATGCTCTACGAGGTCGAGTCGGTGAGACGGTTCGTAGGGTTGAGGCTGTCAGGCCCGCTCCCGGACGAGACGACGATCCTGAACTTCCGCCATCTGCTGGAAGAGCACGAGTTGGGACAGGTTCTGTTCGAGGAGATCAACCGTCACCTGGAGTCCCGGGGGCTGCGGCTTCGGGAGGGAACGATTGTGGACGCGAGCATCATTGAGGCGCCATCGTCGACGAAGAATCGTGCAGGTGAGCGAGACCCTGAGATGCGTCAAACGAAGAAGGGGAATGAGTGGCACTTCGGGATGAAGGTACACATCGGTGCGGACGCTGAGACGGGAGTAGTACATAGCGTAACGACGACACCTGCGAACGTTCATGACGTGACGGAGGCTCACCGGCTACTGCACGGTGGAGAGAATCGGGTGTGGGGCGATGCGGGGTATCAGGGAGTCGGCAAGCGATTGGAGAACCGCGAGTTGGATGTGGACTGGCAGGTAGCGCTGAGACCCGGGAGACGTCGGCAACTGGAGCCGGGAAGCTATGAGGTGCTAGTGGAGAAGCGCAAGGCGTCGACCAGGGCGAAGGTGGAGCATCCGTTCCTGTACGTGAAGCGCCACTTTGGATACGCCAAGGTGCGTTACCGAGGGTTGGCAAAGAACACGCAACGACTGGCGTTGCTACTGGGAATGACGAACTTGATAAGGGCGGAGCGGTACTTGGCAGCCTGACAAGGGCGGAGTGCGCCCAAGCTGGACAAACGAACGCAGATACGCCTTAGCAGAGCCGTTTCAGGACCACAAGACCTCTATCGACACACCGTAGGAGGAAGAAATACCTCGGACAGCCCACTTACTGTCCATCACATACGAGATGACCTCAGTTGTTCAGAGGTTCCCTAGCTTTACTAGGCTGACGGCTTGGCGGATGTAGTGCCCGATTTTGCCTCTATACTCAGGAGTCGAACGATTCTTGCCTGTGATGACGTCATCCCGCTTCTTGATTCGAGTGGCCAGATCCGTCTTGCCTTGCACATCCTTTACTAGCTGCCGAGTGGTCAAGTTTAGTTCGAATCTCGGCACTTCCTCTATCAGGCGAGGCTGAGGCAAGAGGAAGAGATTTTGCAACTCCTGCACCGCCAATCGGCATTCACCATCCGACAGCTCCGTTGTCGTCTGGATTTCTGGCAATGATGCCGAGCCAGGATACAGAGCACAGCTTATCAGCACCTTTTGGGCTGACGTGGCAAGCATTTCAAACTCACGGCCAAGGGCGTAACGGCGCGCCGTTTCCCCATCTGAGTTTTGCCATTTCTTAATCGCTGCCCCAGGCGGTTCACCCACTTTACACAACCTTAGCAGATCCTGTATGAACAAGGGGCTACCGTCGCACGCCGCCAGGACTCGGTCGGCAACGCTTGCTGGAAACTGATTGACGTCCAAGTCATACATCTGGACGCGACTCTTCACAAACAATCTCCCATCATTGCTGTGGGGTTCAAAGCCTGTGACCTGGGTATGAGGCATACCCATTTGAAACCTTCGAGATGTCCACAGGACCTTGCATGGCATGGATTGGGGGGTACGGTGCACAAAGAAAGACATCGTGTCTGTTATCTGCTTCTCTTCCAGCGAGTCCAAGTCGTCGAGAATGATGAGCGCCGGGAGTTGAGAGAGGTAACTGCGACACTCCTGCTCCTTGGCCTCTACATCCATATCGTCAACATCTGGTGCCCCATAGGCACGCAATACCCAGTCTATAGCAGAGGCCTGATCCCAGAAATCAGGGTTCTCAATGTCCACAAACTGGCCAAACTCAAAACGTCGAGACTTGGCGCTCAACCATATGACGATTTCAAGACTGCTGGGGGGATTTTGTGCAGTGGCAACAGCAAACTCATAGGCAATTGCTGTTTTGCCCTTACCTCCATCTCCCGCCAACAGCCAGACACGACCATATGGATCATCAAGCCATTCGTTCAACTCTGCCAATTCAGATTGGCGACCAACGAACATCTGGGCGATGGATTCTCGTGATGGTAGAGTGCCGGCCTCAATCGTCCTCGCAGAGGGAATCAATTCGTCCGTTGGTACGATGTCGCCGTTGAGGAGCGAATCCCTCAGTTCAGCCAGACGCTTCGCTGCCCTCTCGTCGCTAATGAAATTCAGAACTCTTTGGGCGGAATCCAACATCATGAACGCATCTTGCTTGGGCACGTCCTGCTCGGCGGGATGACCAAGAACTGGGTCCCTCAAGTTCCTTATAGTCCTCGACCAAGCCAGTATGTTTTGCTTCGTCTGCTGACGCTCAATTTCGGCAAGACCGTTTACCGCAGGGAACAAATCTCCGAAGTATCTGTCGAAGAGATTGTAGAAGTGGTTTACGCCAAGAACATCGAGGTCATCCCTCAGAGGAGCGGATAGTTCGCCAGTGTCTCGGCGTAGGTCAGCAGAGGTCTTGATCCTCTCCCACTCCCTCTTAAAGGTCGACCTAATCTGTAGTTCCCACTCCTCCCCATATCTGCTCTTCAGGGTCTTGCGAACATGTTCAAGCACCGCGTTGCGATAGACGCGGGAGACACCTTCGAAGCAGATTGTGTTTGTGGATACCACTCGCCTTTCCTCTTGCATATCATCTGACAGCAGTTTCATGTCATCGCCAATCCAGACGATACGGTCGGGATGGAAGCAAAGGCTCGGCTATCGCACAAGTTAGCGCCGCCTCAGGTCTGAGTGCCCCGTCTCGCTTGCCCGTGCCCACGTTAAGGCGTATGCTACCTTACGCAAATTCAATCGCCAGAAAGCTGTGGAGGATACCCAGATGAATGTTCTCGAAGCGGTTGCGCGCATCCTGAAGACGGAGGGCGTGGAGTGGATCGCCTGCTTCCCGTCTAATGAGCTGATCGAGGTTGTGGCGCGTGAGGGGATACGTCCCATCATGTTCCGGCAGGAGCGAGGCGCGGTGATGGCGGCCGACGGCTACAGCCGCATGAGCAACCGCGAGGGGTTCGGCGTGATCATCACCCAGGGCGGACCGGGTTCCGAAAACTCGATGGGCGGCCTCGCGCAGGCATACGCGGACAACGTGCCGGTGCTGTATCTGCCCGGCGGGCCGGCCCTGGCCCAGTACGCGGTGCAGCCCAACTTCTCGCCGGCGCGCACCTACGAGAGCGTGTCCACGCACAGCGAGGTGCTGTTCAAGGGAGACCAGGTGGCGAACGTCATGCGCCGGGCCTTCCACGCGCTGCGCAACGGCCGGCCGGGTCCGGTGATTGTGGAGATCCCGGCGGACGTCGGTCCGCAGGAGGTGCCCGACAGCGCGATGGCGTACCAGCCGCCCAAACGCAGCCCGCAGTCGCCGGCGCAGGCGGACGTTCGGGACGCGGTGAAGCTGCTGCTGGGGGCGAAGAAGCCGGTCATCTGGTCGGGCATGGGCGTGCTGTTCTCGGACGCCTCCGCAGAGCTGCGCGAGCTGGCGGAGCTGGCCGAAGTCCCCGTCTACTGCACCATGCCGGGCAAGTCCGGGTTCGACGAGCGGCACCCGCTGTCGCTCGGCTCCGGCAGCGGTGCGACCGGGCTGCACGCGCGGACGTGGCTGCAGGAGTCGGACGTGCTGATGGCGCTGGGCTCGAGCATGACGCGCACCAGCTACGGCCAGCCGATTCCGGACGGCAAGGTGATCATCCACAACACCGAGAGCATCGAGGACCTGAACAAGGACTTCACGGTGGACGTGGGCCTGCCGGGCGACGCAAAGCTGACCATCCAGATGCTGATAGACGAGGTGAAGGCGCAGGCGGGCGAAAACGGCCGCCGCGGCCAGACGGGCGTCGCGGGCGAGATTGCGGCGGTAAAGGGGGCGTGGTTCTCCGAGTGGGAGGACCTGCTGCACTCCGACGACACGCCCATCAACGTCTACCGCGTGATAGGCGAGCTGGAGCGGACGCTGGACCACGACAACAGCATCGTGACGCACGACGCGGGCGCTCCGCGCGACACGATCATGCCCTTCTACACGGCGACCACGCCGAACAGCTACATCGGCTGGGGCAAGACTACCCACCTGGGATACGGCATACCGCTGATGATCGGCGCGAAGCTGGCCAAGCCGGACAAGTTCTGTCTGAACTTCATGGGCGACGGCGCGTTCGGCATGTCCGGGCTGGACGTGGAGACTTCGGTGCGCGCGGGCGCGCCGATCACCACGATCGTGCTCAACAACGGCGGCATGGCGACGTATCCGGGCGGCTACCCGACGGCGCGCGAGCTGTTCGGCGTCACGCACATGGGCGGCGACTACGCCAAGATAGCCGAGGGCATGGGCGCGGTGGGCATAGTCGTGTCGGAACCTGGCGAGGTGGCCAACGCGCTGGAGGAGGCGAAGCGGCTGAACGCCGAGGGGCGGACGGTGCTGCTGGACATCCGCAGTGGCATGGAGGCGCGGCGGTCGCGGTTCGAGTAGGGGCCTTCCGAAAATCCCCTCCCTCTGCGAGGGCTGACAGGTGTATGTTTTGAGAGTGGCGACGGCGGTTTCCCTGTCGTCACCCCCATCCTAACCTTCCCCCTGCGAGGAGGAAGGGAATTCATTTCAATCCACAAGGCAGCCCAAAATGACGGCACCAGACGCGACACATAGCCGGCGGGGCGAGCCGGCGGCCCTCTCGCACCTTCGCGTGCTCGACCTGACGGGGGCGGGCGCGCAGTACTGCGGGCGGCTGATGGCCGACCTGGGCGCGGACGTGGTGAAGGTGGAGCCGCCGGAGGGCGACTCGGCGCGCCACCTGCGTCCCTTCGTGGGGAGCGAGCCGGGGCCGGAGCGAGGCATCCGGTTTCTGCCGCTCAACGTCAACAAACGCAGCGTCGCGCTCGATCTCGGCGACGAGGCGGACCGGCGGAGCTTCGAAGCGATGGCGCGGGCGGCGGACATCCTGGTGGACGACGGGTCGGCGTTCGCGCTGGACGAGCTGGGGCTGGGATACGACGAGCTGAGTCGTGCAAACCCGAGGCTGGTCTACGTGACCATTACGCCATTCGGGCTGAGCGGTCCCTACAGCGGCTTCCTGTCCGGCGAGCTGATCGTGCAGGCGGTGGGCGGGCTGATGTACGGCTTCGGCGACCCCGACGAGCGGCCCGCGATGGCGCCATTTTCCCCCGGTCTCCAGCTTACGGCGCAGCACGCGGCGTTCGCGGCGCTGGCGGCGATCCGGCGCCGCACCGATTCGGGGCGCGGCCAGCACGTGGAGGTGTGCGTGCAGGAGGTGCTCGCGAACATCCTGGCCTACTTCGGGCGGTACGCCTCGGACGGGCAGATCAACCGCAGGCCGGGGGGCAGTCCCACCATCGCGCCGACCAACACGTACCCGACGAGCGACGGCTTCATCTACATGCAGCCGACGTTTCCGAGGCACGTGGACGCGCTGTTCGAATGGCTGGACAATCCCGTGCTTGAGGACGACCTGTGGAAGGACCCGGCGTTCCGGCGTCAGAACGGCGATGTGCTGAACGACATGATCTCCGAGTTCAGCATGGGATTCACGAAGATGGGGTTCGCGGAGGAGGCGCAGCGGCGGCACATCCCCACCGCGCCGCTGATGACGATTTCCGACCTGATGCAGGACGACCACCTGGCGTACCGCGAGTTCCTGGTGGACGTGGAGCATCCGGTGGTGGGCACGTACCCCACGCCAAGCGGGGCGTTTCGGATGGGGGCGAGTCCGTGGCGGCTGTACCGTCCGCCACCGCTGCTGGGGCAGCACACGGACGAGGTTTTTTCGGAGTGGACGTCGGCGGCGTCCGCGGACGGGGAGGGCCCGGATGCCCCTGCGCAGGCCCGCGGCACGGCCCCTGAATCCGGCGAGCCGCCGTTGCCCCTGAAAAACACCCGGGTGCTGGACTTCAGTCGCGTGTGGGCGGGGCCGTACATGACGCGCTACCTGGCGGAGCTGGGCGCGGAGGTCATCAAGGTGGAGTCGAACATGCTGCCGGACAGGCAGCAGGCGCGGGGACCGTTCGCGTCGTTCAGCTTCGTGGAGATCAACCGGAGCAAGCGGTCCGTGACGCTGAACATGCGCTCGGAGAAGGCGATAGAGCTGTGCGAGCGGCTCATCGGGCTGTGCGACGTGGTGGTGGAGAACTTCCGGCCGGGGGTGCTGGACAACTGGGGTATCGGGTACGAGCGGCAGCGCGAGCTCAACCCGGACATCATCTACCTGAGCATGCCGGGCATGGGCATCGACGGGCCTCGGGCGTCGGAGCTGGCATTCGGTCAGAGTCTGCTGGCGTACACCGGCGCGATGGGCATCTGGGCGCAGCCGGAGTCTCCGGGGATCACGCGGCCCAAGGTGCCGCTGCCGGACTTCTATGGCGCGTCGACCGGAGCGTTCGCGCTGCTGGCGGCGCTGGAGTTGCGGGACCGCACGGGGCAGGGTCAGATGATCGAGCTGGCGCAGCTAGAGGCGCTGGTGGCGACGATGGGCGAGGCGTTCCTGGACTACTTCTTCAATGGGCACGTCCCGGAGGCGAGGGGCAACTGGGACCCGAACGCGGCGCCGCACGACGTGTACCCGTGCCTGGGATTCGACTCGTGGTGCGCGATCGCGTGCTACACGGACGAGCAGTGGCGGCGGCTGCGGGGCGCGATGGACGAGCCGGAGTGGGCGGCGGACGCGAAGTTCGACACGCTGGAGGGCCGGCTGGCGCACCTGGCGGAGCTGAACGACAGGCTGGGGTCGTGGACGTCGGAGATGACGGCGCGGCAGGTGATGCGGCAGCTGCAGCGTGAGGGCGTTCCGGCGGGGATCGTGGCGAACGGGGAGGACCTTTACCACGACGTGAATCTGCGGGCGCGCGACTACGTGGCGACGGTGGACCACCGGCCGGTGGGGGACGTGCACGAGCACCCGGGGGCGACGGTGCGGCTGAGCGAGACGCCGAGTCGGATCATCGGGGGGTGCCCGCCGCTGGGGGCGGACAACTGGCACTACTTCGGCGAGCTGCTGGGGCTGACCCCAGCCGACATCGACCAACTCCAGCGCGACCACGTCATTTACTAGCGGGGCGCTGGGGGCGTCACTGGGCGGTGAGAACCTCGCGGGCGGCCTCTTCCAGATTGTGTAGCTCATAGATAGCGTCGGCCGCTTGTGGGATCTTGACGTGAGGTTTCAGTTGGTTGATTCGTCGCGCCGCCTCTTCGTCCGTCAGTTCCGAATTCTTACGCGTCACGTAGAGGGCAGTGGAGAGCCGCTCGAGAGATCCAGCAGTCTTCACAGACAGATTCGTGGCGACGAATCTGACGGTATCTTCGTATTCTGTCACGAGGCCGAGGTTCATTTCTCCTCGGAAACCCAGAATGAACGACGGGCCATACGGGTATCTAGGCTTCAGGTCCAACTGGTAGCGAGCTCGCATCACGGCCAACTCGCTCCGAAGGTCGAAGCTGTAGGGACCGTGCTTGTAGAATATGTAGCCGTATCCCACAGGGGCCTTCAGCATTTCTTGAAGGAAGTAGACACATTTCTGAATGTGCGTCTCGGCGGCCCAACTGTCAGTCTGCCCCATCTCCTTGACGAGTAGGCAAACCAAGGCCCTGCGCTCTCTTTCCTTCATGTGTTCCATGGTTTCCTCCTCAGTTCCCTGACAGGATAGACCCTTTGGTGTTATCAAGCCACTTTGACGCGGTGTCGATAATCTCCGGTGCGACAAGGATGAAGCCAACATCCACTATGGGGATGTTGGGGAGAACAACCGAAATGTCGTTTGAAGATGTAACGTCTCCTCGCGTGTCGTGAATCGGGAATCTCAAATCCGGCGAAGACTGCGTGTATTCGCCCTTTTTGACCATCTCTTCACCAAATCTGTTCTTAACAGCCTCAAACACGGCTTCCAACGGTTCTTCGTGTACCTCTTTGTCCACACGAGCTGGAACATATAGCTGTCGGAAGTGCTTCCGATTCACAATCCTGTCTGCGATTTCATAGCGAGGAGATGAGACGTCTCTGGAGTCAGCCAACAGTGCTGCAAGCACCTCGTTGTCAGTGAGTTCCTGGTGTGAGGATAAGTCCGTCGAAAAGTGACCCTCCGGCAGCCAAGTTTGGAGAAACTGCTTCAGATGGAAGTCGTAGGCCACTCTCACGCGGTGATGATAGACCTGTACGAACATGAAATACCGGGCGAGCAGCAAGGCTTCGGAGGAATGGATTCCGCCAACTTCGACGCCTAATGTAGGTTCATTAGAATTCTGAATTACGTTTGGCAGTATTCGGATTGTGTCGACCAGCCGATGCTGATCAAACTTACCGTACGCGACCCCGGCATGATGCGAGTCTCGGAGCAGATAGTCCATCCTATCCACTCCGAACGCATCACCACTGATGATTTCTGACAGTAATGCTTCCCAGTTTGTGAACTCGACATCTCTCATTTTGCCTGGGCCCACGGAGATCTTTGCCACATGCTGAGGGTTCATTGGCGGCGTCATGGACTGCCAAATTTCGAGTAGTTCATCGCTCTGAACCAACTCGGCGGTTATCGTCTCGTGGTCCCACCCCTCAGGCAACAGTTGCTTCTCTGCCGCATGGGAGAATGGCAAATGGCCTATGTCGTGGCAGAGGGCGGCCATCCTCAATACCTTTCGCCAGTAGTCCAAGAGATCTCTTCTGGCCAACTCGGGTACCACTTCCTGGACAGTGGGATGCACGTTGTGGTTTGCCGTAACAACATCGAAGACTCTTCCCGCCAACTCCATGACGCCCAGGCTGTGCTCGAAGCGCTTGTGGGTTGCTCCTGGGTACACGAGGTATGACATCGCCAGCTGGTGGATGTGCCTCAGCCGCTGAACCGGTCCAGAATCGAGGACGCGTCTTTCGTCGCTGTCCAGCCTGACAAAGTCGTGGATGGGATCTCGTATTTCGTGAAACTGTTTGGTGGTCATGGTTTCATCGAGGAAACTCAGTTGCTGTGCAAGCATAGCACATGCGTTCCGACAGGGCAAATGGAAGTGAGGTCCGGTGGCTGCGACGTGGGGGTGGTGAAGTAGCACGAGTGCACCATGCTCACGATTCTGTTGCCATACGTTAGACAAGGCAATTCAGGCTTGGGTATACTTGCTCGCCCAGTGAGTGACTGGAGACATCCGCAATTGGGAGGCGGACATGCCAAGGGAATTCGAGTAGGGCGTGCACCAGGACGTCTGGAAAGCGCCAGATAAAGAAAGGAGAGTCCAGCATGATCAAGGCGATTGAATTGAGAGGCGGCAAGGGTGGCGGCGGTAAGGGCGGGTCGTCCAGACCCCCTAATGGGCCAAGCACCTCAGGGAAGCCGTCCGGTGGCGGGCGAGGGAACAACCCTCCGAAGAGGTAGGGTCCGCACTCTGCGGCGGGCTAAGGGGAGTTCCGGCGATGTAGCCCCCTCACCCTAACCGCCTCCCGCGCGGGGGAGAGGGGATGGCGGCTGGGCCGGTCACGCTGAGCTTCTGGCAAGCTTGGCGGATGTTCCTCGGTGTAGAGTTAGAGCCCCCGCAGCTCCGCCACCGCCCCGTCCACGTACAGTATCCGCAGCGCGTTGAACGCCGCGCCGGTCACTTCGGCCCGCCGACCCTCCGGGTACGCGTCGCACACCGCCGCCAGGATGTCGACGACGGTGGCCCGGCCGTCGATGCGTGATACGAGGGCGCCGACGAGGGCGCTGCAGGGCAAGCCCTCGGGTCGGTCGGGCGTCGTGAGCACGTGGCCCCAGACAAACTCGCCCTCGGCGACAACGGGCTTGCGCTCGAGGACGGCGCCCGGCGCGAGTTGGGGCACGGCGGCGAGCAGCGCGTCCTGGGACAGGGCGTCGAGCGGGAGGCGGGCGGTGCGTTCGGCGCGGGCGCGCTCGACGGCGCGGACGCCCTCCACCACGTCGGCGGGCGGCTCGCCGCGTTCGAGGGCCACGCGCTCGTAGCCGCGGGGGGACTGCCCGGCGAGCGCACGGACGAACGCCTGGCGCGGTGCGAGGGCGTCGTTGGCGTCCAGCAGGCGGCGGGCCTGCCAGAAGTAAGACTCCTCGGTGCGGTTGCTGGTGTAGAAGAGCCTGGCGAGCTCGCGGAAGTGGTCGTACTCGTTGCGGTAAAGCTCCTGGTAGACCCGCGCCGCGGCCTCACGCATCTCGGGGTTCTTGAGGGCGGTTGTGACGTAGGCGGCTGCGAGCACGCCCGACATCATTGCGAGATGGACGCCGGAGGAGAACAGAGGGTCGACGAAGCAGGCGGCGTCGCCCACCATCACGAACCCGTCGCCGACGGTACGCTCGGAAACGTAGGACCAGTCGCGGGCGACAAATGGGCCGCCGGTCAGGGTGGCGTCGCGCAGCATGGCGGAGGTGTGCGGGGCCTGGGCTATCTGGTCGGCCAGGAAGCGGCCTGGGTCTTGTTCACGGAGCGCATCGCGGCCCGCGGCGGCGTCCACGACCGCGCCGACGCTGGCCTCGCCCGTGTGGAGCGGAATGGTCCACAGCCAGCCGCCGGGGTAAGACTCGATGAATATGTTGGTATCGTCCGGCGGGGGGAGCGTGCGCGCATCGCGGTAGTAGGCGTAGACGGCGAGGTTTCTGAAAAAGTCGTCCCATCGCCGCAGCCCGAATCGGCGTCCGAGCAGCGCCGACTGACCGCTTGCGTCGACGACGAAACGGGCGCTAACGTCTGTAACCTCGCCATCTGGGGTGCGGACGCGAACGCCCTCCACGGCGCCGTCACGCTCCAGGACGCCGGTGACGGCGTGCTCCTCCCGCACGTCGACGCCGCGGGCACGCGCGTTGTCGAGCAGGATGCTGTCGAACAGGGGGCGCGAGACTTGGTAGGAGTGGGGATAAGTGCGGCTGGTCTCGCGGAAGTACCACGACCAAGGGGCCTTGTCCCTGCCCCAAACCATGGTGGCCCCGTACTTGGGGAGGAAGCCGGCGTTGCGTACGCGCTCGTAGGCGCCAAGCTCTTCAAGGACGGGGATGCTGGCGGGGAGCAGCGATTCGCCGACGTGGGCACGGGGGAATCGCTCGCGCTCGAGCAGCAGCACGCGAAAGCCCTTGCGCGCGAGCATGGTGGCGGCGGTGGCGCCGCCGGGCCCGCCGCCGATGACTACGACGTCCGCGGTGAGGGCGCTGGAAGGCCCGCTAGCCAAAGCTGACGAGCGTACCGTTCTTCTTGGCTTCGTCCGCCTCGGTGGCCAGGAAGTCCAGCCTCCCGGCCTTGGAATCCGCCTCGATCTCCCGACCCCACCTCTCCCATTCCATTTCTGCCAGCCACTCTCGCAGCTTGGCGTAGTCGGAATCGGGAAGGGACAGGACGGCCCTCTGTGTTTCAGAGATTTCCGTCATGGACTTTCCAGCCATGTCCGCTCTGCGCCTGTGCTAGTCGCTGGCCGCGGCGGCCTCTACAGCCCCGGGGGCTCCGGCGCCGTTGACGATGGCCTTGTTCGTGGCCGGGTCGACCTCGAACGGGCTGAACAGCTCCAGCTCCTTGCCCATCTCCCTCACCGCGGGGATCACCTCTTCGCCCATCAGCCTCAGGCTGCGCATCTGGTCCTCGTGGGTCATCGCGCCGTCGCCGTCCCAGAAGAAGACGCTGCCTGGGCGCAGGTACTCGAGCACGTGGCGGATCTTGGGCAGCACCGTTTTGGGCGTACCGGTGATGATGGTGTAGTCGTTGATCTGGTCCTCGTAGGCGCGCGCGAGTTGCCCGCCGCGGTTCACCGTCGCAGCGTCCCGCGTCGGCAGAACGCGCGTGCGCGAGGTCAGGCCCGGCAGTGTCAACAGCGCGCGATTGGCCGTCCCCTCGTTGCCGGCGAGGAACGGGTTACTGGGACCCTGCACGTACTTGCGCCCCACCTCTTCGGCCAGCTCCTCGGTCTCGTCCACGTGTACCTTCCACAGGTAGCCTATGTTCTGCGGACCGGACTCGTAGCCGAACTCTTCGGCCGAGTCGTGGTAGAGTTGGAAAGCCTGACGCGTCGGCTCGAGCTTGGTCGCCAGCATGATGTAGGGGATGCGGTTCTTGGCGGCCCACCGAAGCGAGTCGCGGCTCACCACTCCGGGCAGCCAGATCGGCGGATGCGGCTTCTGGTAGGGCTTCGCCCACGGGTTCACGTAGCGGTAGTGGTAGTGCTTGCCCTCCCAGCGGAACGGGCCGGGCTCGGTCCAGGCCTTGACGATGAAGTCGTGAGCCTCCTGGAAGCGCTCCCAGTTGTAGGGAGGCGGGGCGTTGTGCGCCACGCTCTCGCGTCCGGTGCCGCGCACCCAGCCCGACACCAGTCGACCCTTCGAAATCATGTCGATTATCGAAAGCTGCTCCACCAGCCACAGTGGGTCGTCCCAGATGGGCAGTATGTTTCCGAGCAGCACTATCTTGGCGCGCTCGGTCACCCGGGCGAGAATGCCCGCCTCGATGTTCATGGTGCCGCCCATGCAGAACGGCGTGCTGTGGTGCTCGTTGAGCATGAGGCCGTCGAAGCCCATCTTCTCGGCGTACAGCCGCTCATCGATGTAGCGGTTGTAGAGGTCAGCTCCGAGCTCCGGGTCGTAGATGTCGTTGCTGAGGTCTAGGTCCTTGATCGGCAGGCCCGTCGCCCCGAAGTAGCCCGACTTCGGGTCCTGGTACGGTCTCTCCGTGAAGTGGCCTATGAACATGCCGGATTTCTCCTTCCCGCCTGTGCCTGTCTGCGTCCGCCGCCCGCGAATCGGACGCCCGGTCGACCGGCGCCCGGAAGCGCCCGGCCAGAATTGCGCATATTCTACAAACGGCGCTATATGGTGTCAAATTGGGGTAGCACGACGCCGTCCGCTGTCGCCCTTCTTACACGCAATCGCCATTCCGGGCCTCGAGCCGGAATCCATCGGGTGCCTGGCGGCAGGCAGACCCGTTAAGGGGAACGATAGGATGGTAATGAAGCCGTTGTGAAAGCGCGCGGCCCGCTAAGCGCCGCGTAAACGGGGGTCAAAAACGTCTCTTACGGCGTCCCCGAGCAGATTGAATCCGTACACGGCCAGGCTGAGAGCCACGCCGGGCGCGATGGCCATCCACGGCGCAAGCTCCGCGTACTGCCGCGCCGCACCGAAGAGATCGCGTCCCCAAGAAGGCGTGGGCGGCGGGATGCCCATGCCCAGGAAGCTGAGGGAGGCTTCGGTGGTGATGGCCCCGCCGAGCGTGATGCTGGCCACGATGATGTAAGGCGCCAGGCAGTTGCGGGTAATGTGGTGCCACATGATGCGCATGTCGCTGGCCCCGATTGCCCGCGCGGCCGTCGTGTAGTCGGTCTCCTTGACCGCCAGCACCTGCGAGCGCACGACGCGCGCCGCCGATGGTATCACCACAATGCTGATGGCGAAGATGACGTTGCTGGTGCTGGTGCCGATCACGAACATCAGCACCATCGCGACTATCAGGGAGGGGAAGGCCCAGATTATATCCATGAAGCGCTGAGCTACAATGTCCACCTTGCCGCCCAAGTAGGCGGTGACCACCGCGATAAGCGCTCCTATGCCGGTGCCCAGAAGCGTAGCGGTTACCCCCACCAACAGCGACACGCGCCCGCCCCACACTACGCGGCTGAACACGTCCCTGCCCGTAGTGTCGGTGCCGAACCAGTGCAGCGCCGACGGCCCCTGCAGGATGTCGATTGTCAGCGAGTTGGGATCTAGCGGCGCTATCCACGGCGCGAACACCGCCAACAGCGTTATGAGAATCAGAATGAGCGCACCGGCGAACCCAAGCGGCTTCTGCTTCGCAAAGCGCCCGGTGGCCCTGAGCGCCAAAGTGAGTCGGGCTTCTTCCAGCGGCTGTCGACTGGCGTCGGCGGTACTCAAATCAGCCACACTCCTGCGTCACTGGTATCGAATGCGGGGATTGAGCCAGGCGTAGAGAATGTCTACCGCCAGGTTCGCGGCCGTAACGAATATGGCGATGGCGAACAGGCTGGCCTGCACGACGTTGTAATCGCGTCGAATGGTCGCGTCGAGCAGGAAACGGCCGGCGCCGGGCAGATTGAACGCGGCTTCCACCACCACCAGTCCGCCCAGCGCAAAGCCGAACTGCAGGCCCAGAATGGTTATCACAGGCAGCATCGCGTTTCTCAGGGCGTGGCGCCGGATCACTACGCGCTCGACCAGCCCTTTGGCCCTCGCCATCTGTATGTAGTCCTCGCGCATTACCTCTAGCAGCGAGGAACGAGCCATGCGCGAAGTGGAGCCTATGAACGCGAACGCGACGGCGAAAGCGGGAAATATGCCCTGCAAGAACGCGCGCCACGGGTCTTCCCAGAACGGTATGAAGTCCAGCGGCGGCAGCCAGTGAAACACGCGCAGCATTACGATGATCATGAGGCCCGCGACCCAGAAGCTGGGCATGGAAAGGCCTGAGATCGAGATTATGCGGGCAATGTAGTCGATCGGCGTGTCCTGCTTCACTGCGGACAGTATGCCCAGGGGCACACCGATGACGATGGTCAGGATGCTGGCCAGAATGACCATGTTGACGGAAATAGGCAGGCGCTGAACGTATTCTTCGACTACGTCGCCACCGCCCCAGGATGACTCGCCGAAGTCGAATCTGAACGAGCTCCAGAGCCAGGTGAGGTACTGCACATAGAGAGGCCTGTTGAGCCCGAGTTCTTCCCGCTTCTCTTCAAGCAGTTCCTGCGGAATCGCCTCTCCCCTGCCGGGCTCCGCCAGCGCTATCAGCGCGGGGTCGCCTGGCACGATACGCATGAGGACGAACACCAGCGTCACCACCGCGTACACGGTTACTACGGCGAGCAAGAGCCTTTTTATGATGTAGTTTCTCAACTTGCGCCCCGCGCGGCAGGGGGGCGCCCACTAGGGACGCCCCTACGTTGCCGCGGCCGGTGGTGGCTAGGGTTGCCCCTCCATCCACACCTCTTCGAGGGTGACGTTGTTGTAGTAGGCGGGGTCCACGTCGTGGAAGTTTTTCACCCACGGCCACCAGGCCATGCCCTCGGCTACCCAGCGCACCTGGACGCGAGGCAGATCGTTGAAGAGCTTGCGCTCAATATCCCAGATTATGCTCTGGCGTTTGGCTTCATCCAACTCTGAAAGTTGCCTGGTGAACATGTCCTCGAAGTCTTGGTCGCAGTAGCCGCTGAAGTTGGCCGACGCTTCGCACAGGAAGTAGTTGCCGTAGAACAAGCTGGGGTTCAAAACAGGGGCCACACCGCCGGAGCTCCTTAACTGGAAGTCTCGCCGATCCGACCTGTCGGTGTAGGTCGCGCGGTCCACGACGTCCTGAACGATTTCCACACCAATCTGCCTGAGCTGGTCCTGCGCGAAAGCCGGGGTCAGCCTGCTCTCCCTGGTGTCGAGCACCATCCAGTTCAATTGGAGCCCGTCCCCATAGCCCGCATCCTCGAGCAACTGCCTTGCCCGCTCCCTTCTGTCGGGCATGTCGGAACTGTCCTGCTTGCCTATCAGTCCGTCCAGTTCCTCCCGCGGCAAGCTCCACTTGCTCCACGGGGGCTGAAACCCGCCAGTGTCGCCGGCGCCCTGGTTAAGAATCTGGGTGGAAAGTGGGCGGTCGAGACCCAGGTTGAAAGCCTGTCTAATCCTTTCGTCGCCCCATATCGGGTCTTTCACCTGGCCGGACACCGCGTGCCACCAGAGGCGCGGGATAATGGACACGGTGATGTTCGGATCGTCGTTCTTCAGTATCTTTCCCTCTTCTGGATACAGATACTGCATCAGGGAATTCATGTCCAGCTGTTTGGCGCGGAAGGCAGCGAAGGAAGCAGTCTCCTCGGCGAAGACGATGTCGTTGATGCCGTCCATGTAGGGAAGGCCGTCGCGCCAATAGTTCGCGTTCTTCGTCAATTCCGCCTTGCCGCCCTTCGTGTAGCCCTGCCACACAAATGGTCCCGTACCAATCACGGTGGTTTCAAGGTCGCCATATGGCAACTCACTGGGAAAGATGGAGGCCCAACCTGCGGCTAGCATCGATACGATGCCGGCGTCTCCCTGGCCAAGCTGGATGACAACGTCCTGATTCCCCGCGCCGCAAGCCACACTCTCGATAGCGACTACGTCTTTTGCTCGCCTGCTGTGATCGACGTCGCGGTACTTGTCCAGGCTGTGGACCACGTCCTGGCAGTCGAGGGCAGTCCCGCTGCCGGGCACGCCGTCGATGGTGTGGAAGTTGATGCCATCGCGAAGGGTGATGTAATAAGTCAGGCCGTCTTCCGATGCCTCCCATTTGTCAGCCAAGTCGGGAACGATAACGCCCACCTCGTCGAAAGCGTACCGGAACAGCCGGTTGTAGGCGGCTCCGACACGCTGCTGGGTGCGAACGGTAGTCTGGATCATAAAGTCGAAGTGGACCAGGTCGTCCCCCGCGCTCTTGCGGAGTATGCCGCCGTAGGTGACATCTCCGCCGGTGGGCGTGGAGGCTGGCACCGCAGTCGCTATGACCGGTGTAGCCTCCAGGGGCACTGGGGTCACCGTGGGCGCCTCCGCCGGCGCGGCAGGGGCCGCGGTTGCAACCTCTTCCTCTTCTGTGTCCGCGCTGCCGCAGGCAAACGCGGCAAATACCGCAATGCTTACAAGGGCAAGAGCGCCAAGCAGCGGGATTCGGAGTACACTGTAGTGCCACATTACCTGGATGCCTCCTAAGTCTTCGCCAATGGTGGGAGATTGGTTAGTCTTGACTCGCAGGCAAGTTATCACAGCAGTTCTGGGCTGTCAAACGGTCACAAGTTCTAATCGTGACGACTTTCGCCGAGTCTGACGAGTTACTCTCGGCCGCTGTAGGCCGACATGAGCACGAGCTGCATCAACTCCATAAGCTGGCTGTGCCACTCCCAACGCTCGTGAAGGGTCTCGTGGAAGGCGCGCGCGCCGTCCTCGTCGCCGCGCTCGTCGAAATCGGCCTCGCACTGAGCCATTAGACGGGCCGAAATGCGGTCTACCACATCGTCCAGGCTGCGGAACAGCCCGGGCGGTATCCGCATCCTGGCGTCCATGGACTTCAGGCTGGGCAGGTGCTCATCCGCCAACTGCAGCTCGGACTTGAGCAGCGCCAGCGCGGCGAACACCACCGCGGCCTCCTCTGTGTGGACGTACACCTTGACGTCTCCCCGCGCCCTTGCCGCCTGCTCACGTGTGTCCATGTCGTTCACCCCGTCCTATTCTGATACCGCTATGGCCGCGGCCCGTCCGCCTGCGCCGTAATGTCCCGGAGAATGAGCTCCGCAACGGCCTTGTCCAGCGGCTGGTTGTTGCTGCCGCACTTGGGAGACTGGATGCAGCCCGGGCATCCCGACTCGCACACGCACTCTGAGATTGCCTGCAGCGTGGTCTTCCAGAGCTGATCGATGAGATCGTAGCCGAGTTCCGATATGCCCACCCCGCCGGGATGGGCGTCGTGGATGAAGACCTGCGGCCTGCCGGTGTCCGGGTGAAGCGGCGTGGTGATGCCGCCGATGTCGTTGCGGTCGCACATGGCGAACAGGGGCAGCACACCTATGGCGGCGTGCTCCACGGCGTGCAGCCCGCCGGCGAGGTGCATCCGTCCCATGCGTATTGTCTCCAGCGTGCACTCCGGCACGTCGAACCACAGCGCAATGGTGTCGTAACTCTGCGCCGGCAGGTCCACGTCCTCGCTGCCCAGTAACTCGCCCGTCATGTGCGCCCTTCGAAAGAAGCCGACAACGGTGGTCGACACGCGGACCTCGCCGAGATATACGCGCGTGTTGCCGGCGGGCTTCCACTTGAACACTCGCAGAACGCGAGTGTCTGTAAAGTCCCGCGCCTGGGTGTAGTAGGGCGCGTCTTCCCTTGAGGCGTAGGCGGTGCGGGAGTCCAGGTCGAGAGCCTTGACCAGGTACTGCTCTCCCTGGTGCAGGTAGATGCCGCCCGGGTGTAGCTGAAGCAGGGCGCCCATCTCGTCGAGAGTCTCCAGAATCAGGCCGGTCGGGTCGTCCACCAGCGTATACGTCCTGGTGGACGCCGAGCGTATGTTGACCGACTCTGCGGGGTAGTAAGTTTCGGGCGAAAGGTGCCATCGGCCGTCCACCGCGTTCAGCAGCCCATCCTCCTGTAGCTCAGCGGCGCACAACAGCAGGTCGGGGCCGAAAAACTCGGTATCGGCCATCGTCAGCGGCGCCTCGTAAGCGGCGCAGAGCAGGTGGGGCTTGAGAATGTACTCGTTCTCGGGCGAGGTGAGCGCCCGCTCGTGCGAGCGGCCGAAGAACGCCTCCGGATGGCGCATCAGGTACTGGTCGAGCGGGTCGTCCAGCGCCACCAGAACGCTCAGCGAGCGGTCGCCGCTCCTGCCGCTGCGCGCCGCCTGCTGCCAAGCGCTTGCGATGCTGCCCGGGTAGCCGTTGAGTAGCGTCGCGTCGAGGTCGCCCACGTTGATGCCAAGCTCCAGCGCGTTGGTGGTCGCCAGACCCAGCAGCCGGCCGTTGTACAGCTCTCGCTCGATTCGGCGCCGCTCTTCGGGCATGTATCCGCCGCGATAGGGCGACACCCTGTCCACTATGGCGGGGTCGGTGTCTTCGAGCTGGCGGCGGGCGTAGAGATAGACCAGCTCGGCGAGCTGCCTGCTCTTGACGAACGCCAGCGTGCGGACGCGGCGGCGCAGCAGCTCGGCGAAGATGCGCGCTGTCTCCGCGTTGGTGCTGAGCCGGCTGCCCTCGGCGAAGTCCAGCAGCGGCGGGTTCCAGAAGAGGAAGTCCTTGCCGCCGGACGACGAGCCGTCCCGGTTGACGACGCGGAACGGCAGCCCGGTGAGCTGTTGGGCGTGTTCGCCCGGGTTGGCTACAGTCGCGGAGCTCAGCACGAACTGCGGGTCGCTACCGAACTGTCTGCACAGCCGTCGCAGCCGCCGGAGGACGTTGGCGAAGTGGGAGCCGAACACGCCGCGGAACACGTGCGCCTCGTCTATCACCACGTAACGCAGATTCCGGAGCAGCCTGTACCAGGCGCGGTGGTTTGGGAGTATGCCCACGTGCAGCATGTCGGGATTGGTGATGACAACGCGGGAGCTTCGCCTGATGGAGCCCCTGTCATGGCGAGGGGTGTCGCCGTCGTAGACGGCGTGCCGGGCGCCGCCGAGCCAGGCCGTGAGCGACTCCAACGACTCGCTCTGGTCCTGCGACAGCGCCTTAGTAGGGAACACGTAGAGGGCGCAGGCGGATCGGTCCTCGATCAGGGCCTCGACCACCGGCAGTTGGTAGCACAGGCTCTTGCCGCTGGCGGCGGGCGTCGCGACGATGACGTTCTCGCCGCGCCGGATCTGGTTGATGGCCTCAGCCTGGTGGGTGTACAGCGCGTCGATGCCCTGCTCAGCGAGGGCCTCGGACAGGCGCGGGTGTAAGGGCGCGTCGAGTTCGCCGTACTCGGCCGCGCGTGGCGGGATGCTCTCGCGGTGTACGAGCTGGTCCTTGTACCACGGCACGAATTGCAGATAGGTCAGAAACGAGTGGACGTCCAAGCGGCCCCCATCCGGCCGCGCCAGGCGGCCTCACGCCCATTATAGTGAGCGGCGGCGGTGATTTGAACACCTGTGCGTGGGGTCGCAGGTATTCAGGGTACTGGGGGAGCCGGCTCGACGAACGCCGCGCCTTCCGCTCTGCCGAGGGCGCGGTCGATGGTGTAGAGCGGCCCGGCTCCGACGCGGGCATAAGCCGACAGATTCATCAGGTCGGCAATCTGGGACCGTGTAAAGCGGTAGGCCCGCTCAAGTATCCATACCAGTTCGATTATCACTTCGCGGCAGATGAATCCCGGCCGTTCAGCTGTCTAACTTTCTAACAGAGAGTTGGCCGCTTCCGCCTGTGCCTCATCGTCACGCACCAGGTAGCACAAGATCACGTTGGTATCTAGAGCAAGCACGATTAGGCCGCGCCTTCCGCTATGGCAAGGTCCATCTCTATCAAGCTCACCGGGGTCCGTTGTATTTTAGTGTGCCGAAGAGCCACTTTGTCGGGCGTGCCTTCGTCATTCGCACTTCCCCTTTCTCAATGATATATGGCACCTTGTCCCCAGTACCGACGGAAAGGGCTTCCCGCACGGTTTTGGGTAAGGTAGTTTGTCCTCTTGCAGTGACTTTGGACTCTATCATGGCAAGATCAGCTCTTGCATTTTGAATTCCTAAACTTCATTGTGCCTGCAATCAAAGCAAGATACTTGAGCGTCGTAAAAGGCAAGCCGCCAGATGCCTTCCAATGCGTGCTCGAACACCGTGCCAGCCCCGCATGCCAACCCTGACTCCGGCAGCGGTGTGCTAGAATACGTGCCAACAGCCTGTCACCGAGGTGGACGCGCATGGAGCCGACTTCCCAACAGAGGGCATTTCTGGAAGACAACAACGTGGCGATTCTGTCGACGACCGGCCCCGGTAGCCGCGCCCACGCTATGCCGGTCTGGTACGTCTACGAGGACGGCCAGATAATCATCGGCGCGGGGGCGAACTCGCAGAAGCGCCGAAACATCGACCGGAACGGACAGGCGACTCTCGTGATCGACCGGCGCGAGCCGCCCTACCACGCGCTCATGGTGCAGGGCCGGGCCGAGGTCGGCCCCGCGGCGCCGCCCGAGATGCGGCTGAAGATAGCCTCGCGATACTTGGGAGATCAGCGCGCCCGCGAGTACATCGAAGAGACGGCCGGCGGGGACTCGATTTCGATTCGCCTGACGCCACAGAGGTTCGTCGAGTACGGAAGCCCCTCCACAGACGCTTAGCCGGCTGCAGCGGCGTCCGCCGCGCCGCTTCGTCACCCCCATCCAAACCTTCCCCCATCGAGGGGGAAGGGACTTTGAGATACTCGCCTAGAGCTTAACCTTCCTCTAACGACGGGGAAGGCACTTTGACTTACTCTACAAGAGCCGCGAACAATCCCACACCCTGGAGCAGTCCAATCGACGAGAATCTCCTGCGCGCGCTTCTGAGCGATTTCAAGGACGATAGGCTTGGAATCGAGGAGCTTGTTTCCCGCTTCCGGCAGATGCCCTACGAGAACCTGGAGTTCGCGAGAGTCGACCACCATCGCGCGCTGAGGACAGGCTTCCCGGAGGTGGTGTTCGGGCTGGGCAAGTCGCCCGATCAGGTTGCGGCCATCGCGTCTTCGGTGCTGGACAAGTCGGACAGGCTGTTGGTGACCAGGGCGACGCCTGAGGCGTACGAGCGGGTCCGCGACGTGGCTCCCGACGCGACGCACCACGAGTTGGCGCGCGCCATAGTGGTGGACCGGCGCAGCGACCCGGAGCTAGCCCCCGGCGTCTTGGTGGTGTGCGCGGGGACGTCGGACCTGCCGGTGGCCCGAGAGGCGGCCATCACCGCCCGCCTCATGGACTGCGAGGTCGAGGAAATAAGCGACGTGGGCGTCGCCGGACTGCACCGGCTGCTCGAGCACCTGCCCGCGCTCCAGAAGGCCAGGGTCGTGGTCGCGGTCGCGGGGATGGAGGGCGCGCTGCCCTCGGTCGTCGGGGGGCTTGTGCGGGCGCCTCTCATCGCCGTGCCGACCAGCATCGGCTACGGCGCGAGCTTCGGTGGGCTGGCGGCGCTGCTGGCCATGCTTAACAGTTGCGCCAGCGGCGTGGGAGTGGTGAACATCGACAACGGGTTCGGCGCCGGCTACCTTGCCGCGATGATCAACACCCTGCCCGCGTATCCGCTACAGCAGCCTGAGGGCGGCCAATAGTGTTGGGTCCGCCTCGTCGGTAGAGTTCCTCTACGCAATCCTCACTCATCGAGGGAGAGGGAATGGAGGCCTCCCCCTACCCGCGCTCCAGTGGCGTAACCTCGAGCTCGCCGGATATGTCGTCGAACCACTGCACCACTTCCCTGTGCAAGGGGATGCCGTTCGCGCGCCGCTCCTCCTCCTCCTCGCGCTCCGAAAGTCCGGGATAGATGACCCTCTCCTGGCCCGCAGCGGGCGGCGTGGTGCGCAGGACGCAAAGCGTCTCGTCCATATGATCCTTGAACTCGTCCAGGTCGGTGAACGCGGCGACGTCGTAGGCCGCGAAGTAGTTCTTGAAGCCACTGCCGTACGGCTCGCTGTCCAACATGCTGGGCACGGAGCCGGACAGAAACGCGCCGAGCACCTCGACCATCAGGTTGAAACCGTAGCCCTTGTGAGAACCCTGCTCCCTCGTGCCGCCGATGGGCAGCCCGAAGAACTCTCCCCTTCCCCTGGGCGCCGTCTCCTCCAGCACGGGCGAGCCGTCCAGGTCGGCTATCCAGCCCGGTAGCAGGTCGGAACCGACCCGGCGAGCCAGCTCCAGCTTGTTCAGCGCGACGGCTGACGTCGCCGCGTCGAAAAGCAGCGGGGCCTCGTTCCGTGCCGGCGCGGCTATCGAAACGGGGTTCGCGCCCAGCCGACCCTCGGCCCCGAACGTGGGCAGCACCGAGGCGCCGCCCGCCGTGATGCACATGCCCACCATGTCCTCCTGCGCCGCGAGCATGGCGAAGTGGCCCACCGCTCCGGCGTGGCCGCTGTTGCGCATCGTCACGATGCCGACGCCAACCTCGCGTGCCTTGCTAATCGCGAGCTCCATGGCGCGCCGGCCGACGATGATGCCCAGCCCGCCGTCCGCGTCCATTGTGGCCGTTCCCGGAAACTCACGCACTACGCGAACGTCCGGAGTCGGGTTGAGGCGCCCCTCCCTGTACTGTTGCACGTAGGCGCGCATCATGTTGGACACTCCGTGCGTCTCCACGCCCCGCAGGTCCGTCATGGTCAGCACGTCCGCTCCCTCGGTTGCGTCGTCGGGCGAAACGCCCATCTTCTCGAAGATCTCCGCGACAGTCTTGCGCAAGGAGCCTTCCGGGACTCTCACCTGGTCGGGCTTGGGCACCTTGAAGCGTTCCAGCATGGGTGTATCCTCCTGGTTGTATCGAGACTCAGCCGGTGAGTACGCGCTCGAACACGTAACGGCCGAGGTCGCGGTTCTCCTCGAATGAAAACCCGTCGAAGTCGCCATTGTAGCCGAACAGCGGCACGTCACGCTCGTGGGCGGAGGCATGGGATCGCAGGCGCGGCGGCAGTTCGACCTGCGACGGGTCGCCGAACACGGAGTCCGCGTCGGCCGTGACCACCACGTCGCCTATGCGGTCGTGGTGTAGCCGCAGCTCCCGCACGGCCTCGTCGCGGTTGTACACCTCCTCGACTCCGGGGACGCTTCGCAGCGCGTCCATCGCCTCGGCGGTCTGGCGCGGGTCGTCGAGGTAGACGAACATGCAGCCGCCCAGGTTGGAGTGGTGGACGACGTACCGGTCCTTGATGATGGGAACGACGTTGGCGCCGATATTCCATTTCGCAAGCGCCGCCCCCAGGTCGACCATCCGGCTCTTCCGCGACATGCCGTGGTCTGCCGTCAGCAGAAACGTAACGTCCGGGTGTGCCGAGAGCAGCTGGCCGATGGCGTTGTCGAGGATGGTCAGGTGTCTCTGGGATTCCGGCTCGTCCGGCGCGTAGGTGTGCATGGCATAGTCGGTGGTGGTGACGTATACGAGGTCCGCGTGGCGCTGTGACAGTATGGTGTTCGCCGCGTCGATTGCCCAGCCGTTCACTTCCAGGGAGTAGATTGGGGGCGACTCACCGAGTGCCGAGGCGAGCTCGGCGGGCGGACGCTCGGACGACACCGCGACCGTCGCCCAGCCGCCGAGCAGCGTACGCAGCTTGTCCTTGGAAGTCACCACCACTGAAGTCTTGCCAAGTTCCGTCGCCCGCTGAAAAAAGGTTGGGGCCAGGATGTACTCGCCCGACTCCATGTACACCTCCTCGCCGGTCTCCCTGACGAGGCGGTAGTTGGAGCTGATACCGTGCGTCTCCGGATAGCTCGCGGTCACCAGCGAAACGTTGTTTACGTTGGTTACGGAGGGCATCATGCAGCGGCCGACCTTGGCGAATCCACTTGCGCCGAGCGCCTTCAAATTGGGCATCTCGCACGCGTCCAGGTACTCGGGATCGAGGCCGTCGATGCACATGACCACTGTGGTGTTAGGCATTTGGGTCCCTCCAGGGCGGTGATTCTCTCCGCCCGCCGTGCCCAATTCTAGCAAATCGGCTACCCCCGCGCATGTCGCGTTTGACTTGCGGACTTAAAGAGCTTCAACTAACATGAGGTGTACATTATGGCTGGAGCAACTAACGAGTTCACCAACATCAACTCGCTTGTGCCCGAGGCGTTAGGCGAACCCGGCAAGCGCACGTTCAGGGTCAAAGCCGAGAGCGGGAGCAGCACGGCCACAATCTGGCTGGAAAAAGAGCAGCTCGCGCAGCTCGCGATGGCAATGCAGCAGATCGCATCGACGCTCGAGGACACAGGCGGCCGAGAGGCCAACCCTCCGTACGAGCACGAGGTGCAACCCTTGACCAACGTGGAGCTAAAGGCGAGCAAGCTGGCGCTGGGCTACCACGAACGCCGGGCGATGTTCATAGTCGACGCGCACGAGGCCGATGAGGACACCGCCGACGTCAGGCTGTGGGCGGACCCCTCGCAGGCCGAGAGCTTCGCTGAGAACGCGCTGCGAGTGTGCGCCGCCGGTCGGCCCATATGTCCCCTGTGCAACATAGCGATAGACCCCGACGGCCACACCTGTCCCAGGATGAACGGCCAGATCAAGGCGCTGAACCTGAGCGAGTAGCCACCGCCGGACCGCATTGGGCGCCACGCCCAGGAGCGCCCTGTTTACCGCTCCGATGTCGGGCGCGGTCGAATCCTATACTTCCCGCATCCCCGTTGGAGGGTCACCGAACCTTGTCCCGCAGGCGGCGGCGCAGAAATCGCTACACTTTCCCCGACGACTCAGAGCACGGTACGCCCGTCACCCTGACCGAAGAGGAGGCGAGGCCGTTGCTACAGTCCGGGGAAATCGTCAGCGGCTACCGAATGCCCTGGGGCTCCAACTACACATTCTACGTGCGCATCGGTGCTGGACCGGGCAAGTTTCTCCGGGCCATCTACAAGCCAAGGGACGGTGAGCGCCCACTGTGGGACTTCCCTTCCGGTTCGCTGTACAAGCGGGAGTATGCGACATACGTGCTCAGCAACTGGCTCGGCTGGCCTGCGGTACCGCTTACGCTCGTGCGCGAAGGGCCTTACGGTTTAGGCACAGTGCAGATGTACGTGGAGCACGACCCCGAAACGAACTACTTCGACCTTGTCGAGGACCAGGCCGACCAGTTGCAGAGGTTCGCCATCTTCGATCTGCTGGTCAACAACGCGGACCGCAAGGCGGGCCACTGCCTGCTGGACCCGCACGGCACGGTGTGGAGCATCGACCACGGGCTTACGTTTCACCCGTCTTTCAAGCTGCGCACGGTGATGCTGGAGTTCTGGGGCAAGCCCATGCCAGACGACGTGGTGAGGGACATCGAGGCGCTGAGCCGAGACCTGCAGACGACGGGGGACGTCTCCGGCCGTTTGACAGAGATGCTATCGCCAGCGGAGGTTGGCGCTCTGTTGAGCAGGGTTGGCTTTCTGCTGGAGGAAAAGTCGCTGCCCGCGCTGGACCCCTACTACAACGTGCCCTGGCCCTGGGTGTGAGGCCGCGGTCCCCCGGCTACGTGGGCAGCAGGTCCGTGAGCATCAGTTCCATGGCCATCGCGTGGCTGCAGTCCTGGTTCATGCTATGCGTGTGGCAGTCGCAACGCCACGCTCCCGCCTCGTAAGTCACCAGATGGTCGCCGTTGTCGCCTCGGAATGCTACGGAACAGCTTATCAGACTTGCTCGGTCGCCCTGTTCGGCGTAGTCTCTGGCCTTGGCGGCTTTCCTTACGAGGCTCGATGAGTACATGGGCGGTGAACTCCTTTTCGCACTTCGCCCCGCGCGAATGGCGGGGCTACTGGTCTGTTCGCGTCATCTGCGGCGCACACTCGGCAGCCGCAAGGCCTGATCAGCTAAGATTGTAATGTCACGCGGACTATCGCGTCAATTCCTGAGGGACGGATTTCGCCCTCGAGGCGCGGTGAGGTAAAGGTATGCTGAAGACACTCTCTCGCGGCCTGCTGCTTGCTATGCTGGGCCGACGGCTTCCCAAGACCATGGGCCGGCTGGAGACTCGCGGCGCCCGGGCCGAAGTGGTCATACGCAGAGACCGCTGGGGAATCCCTTACGTGGAGGCCGGCACAGTCGAGGACGGCTGGTACGGCCTCGGCTTCTGCCACGGCCAAGACCGCGCGGTACAGCTCGAAGGCCTGCTGCGGCTGGTGCGCGGTACGCTGGCCGAGGTGAGCGGCCCCGGGATGTTGCCAATGGACAGGCTCTCCCGGCGAATCGGCTTCCGGCGCTCGGGGGCTGCGCAGTCCAGGGCGCTGAGCGAGCAGTCCAAACGCGACGTCGCCGCCTACGCGCGCGGCCTCTACGACGGCGCCACCCTCGGCAGTCCACGCAGGCCCCACGAGTTCGCGCTGGCCGGAATCTACACGACGCGCTACCTTCCCGAGGACGTGATGGCGGTGGGCAAGCTCGTGGCCTTCTCCCTCTCGGCCAACTGGGACGTGGAGCTCGCCCGAATGAAGATTCTCCAGGAGGACGGCGCCGAGGCGCTGGCGGCGCTCGAACCGTCGCGACACCGGAACGCCGCTGACGCACCTCACTCCAAGAGGGCCTTCGACGCGCTGGCCTCGGACCTGGCCGCGTTCGCGAGCCTGGCGGGGTGCGGCGGCATGTCCAACGGCTGGGCGATCGCTCCCGTACGGACCGCGACGGGAAGGCCAATACTTGCCAACGACCCACATCTGCGCCCAGAGTTGCCGCCGAGCTGGTACCTGGCCCGTGTGAGCACGCCCGATTGGACGGTCGCGGGCGCTAGCTTCGTTGGCGCGCCACTCTTCGTCGCCGCGCACAACGGTTCGATTGCCTGGGGCGTGACCGCCGGCCTGGTGGACAACACAGACCTGTTCCTGGAGCGCGTAGGCCCCGATGGGCGAAGCGTTCAGGAGGGCGATGAATTCGTTGAGTGCGACGTGATCCGCGAGGTCATCGGCGTCAAGGGCCACGCTCCGCTGGTGGACGAGGTGCTCGTGACAAAGAGAGGCCCCATCATCAGTCCGGCGCTGAGCGAAGACGCGCCGGCAGTGTCGCTCTCTGCCACCTGGCTGGGCGATGCGCCGCTAAACACGCTGGACGAGCTGCACAAGGCCCGGAGCTTCGATCAGTTTCGCCGGGCGTGGTCCACATGGAACCTCGCGTCGTTCGGTCTGGTCTACGCCGACGAGAATGGAAGCGTAGGCGGCCTCATGGCGGGGCAGGTTCCGTCGCGCCGCAAGGGATGCGGCACGCTGCCCACCGCCGGTTGGGATGTCGACGCGGGCTGGGAAGACCTCCCCGTCCCATTCGACGAAATGCCGGCCATCCTCGATCCAGAGGAGGGCTTCGTGGCGACCGCAAACGACGGCGTGGGACCGGATAGCGATGGTCTCTTTCTCGGCGGGGACTGGCTGCCACCTTACCGTCGAAGGCGAATCGCCGAGATGCTGACGTCGAGAAACGACTGGGACATAGATTCCACCCTGTCGCTTCAGATGGACCTGCTATCCCTGCCGTGGCTGGACATGCGGTCCGGAGTGCTCGCCGCGTCCGGTGCGTCAGCGGAGTCGGCGAGGGCGCTGGAGATGCTCATGGCGTGGGACGGAAGGGTCGCGGCAGACTCCACCGCGGCGTCGCTCTACGAGTTCTTCATCTGGGAGATGACCAGGCGGCTGGCCGAGGCCAAAGCCCCGCGTTCGAGCAAATGGGCGCTGGGCGCCGGCTTTACACGCCTGACGGTACGCACCATCATCGGCCACAGGCTCATCTGCCTGCTGGCGCGGCTCATGGAGGAACGTCCGGACGACTGGTTCGGACGCCCCTGGCTGGGGGAAGTGGACGCTGCCCTGGCAGCGGCCTACGCCGGGCTTCGCCTCCGGTTCGGACCGGACGAACGTCTCTGGGCGTGGGGCAGAGTGAGGCCAACCACGCTGCGCCACCCCGCGTCGGTTCGCCGGCCCCTTGGCATGCTGCTGGACCTCGGCCCGTTCCCCTGGGGTGGCGACTCGGACACCGTGAGCCAGGCCGCCAGCACGATGGGTGCCCCATCCGAAGGCGTGTCGGTCGTCGCGTCTCTACGGATGGTGATCGACGTTGGCAACTGGGACGCCAGCCGGTTCGTGCTGCCGGGCGGCCAGTCCGGTAATCCGCTTTCCACTCACTACTCCGACATGCTGCCGCTCTGGCGGCGCGGGACGGGAGTGCCCATCGCCTGGTCCGCGGAAGAGGTCAACAGGGCGGCTGTCAAGGAGCTCAGAATCCTTCCGAGCGCGCTCTGAGTAGGCTTCAGATTGGTCACTTTCCAAGTCTTTTCCAGAAATTGCGCTCACTGACCCACTTTTGCCAAGAATCTCCCATCTCCCACTGCCTAAGATTGCTAGGGTTGGCGCCGGCTGACGCCTTGCCTCGACCCCATTCTTGATAGGCCCAGGGGACCTGAATGAGAAAACGAATCACGCGCGAAGATGCCACGCTGTTTCTGGTACACGCGCAGAGCACAGTAGATCGAGTTACCACATGGCTGACGGACCTGATGTCGCGCGGCGCGATAACGGAGGCTGTCGCGCGAATCTCCCGCCTCCGGCTGAAAGACCAGGCGGAAGTGGTCTCTCACATGAACCCGGAGCTGCAAGTCAGGCTGCTGGAACACCTGTCGCCCGACAACCTTGCGGAAATTCTGGGGGAGTTGGAGCCCGCGGAGGCTGTTGAGCTGTGCATGTCTATGATACCGAGGCAGCTCGCCTCTACCCTCGACCAGTCCAGACCGGAAGTTGCCGCGGATATTCTGCGTGGACTTCCCGTAGCCGTTTCCAAGACGGCCTTGGAAAACATGGCGGACGCCAGCGAGGTCATCCCGCTGCTGGATTACAGAGACGACCAGGCCGGCGGCCTGATGACGCCTCACCTGATAGCCCTTCGCGACCGGATGACCGTCTCGCAGGCGGTGTCGTTCGTCCGGCGGTGGGCCGGCGAGCTTCGCCCCGAAGAGGTCTCCTACATGTTCGTGGTGGACTCCAACGGGATGTTGCGTGGCGGCATCAGCCTTTCCCAGCTAGTCCTGGCGCATCCACACCAGCTAATCAGCCTGCTCATGGAGACGGACATCATCTCGGTGCTGGCGGACACTGACCAGGAGCAGTGCGCCCGCCTGATGGAGCGCTACGGCATCCAGAGGCTCCCCGTCGTGGACGAGGACGAGCATCTGGTCGGAGTCCTTACGCTTGAGGACATGATCGACGTGGTCGAAAGCGAGGCCACCGAGGACATGTACCGGATGATTGGGGTAGACAGGAGCGAATCCGCGCATGGTCCAATAGTGCGCTCCATTCGCAACCGGCTGCCCTGGCTGTGCGTCAACCTCGGAACGGCGATACTCGCGGGACTGATAATCACGCTGTTCCAATCGACGCTCGGCAGAGCCGTAGCGCTCGCGGCGTTCCTTCCTGTGATAGCCGGTCAAGGCGGAATCGCGGGCACTCAGACTCTAACCCTCATCGTGCGCTCGCTCGCTCTCGGTGATCTTGGCACGACGGCGACCAAGCGGATTCTCATGAAGGAAGCCGTGCTCGGCCTTGTACACGGCTTGATACTTGGACTGCTCGTCGCGTGTATCGTGATGGTCTGGATGGGCGGCAACGAGTATCTGGCCATAGTGGTTGGCGTTGCGATGATGGCGAACATGATCGTTGCCGGAATAAGCGGCGTGGTCGTGCCTCTGGGCCTTCGAGCGATCCGGATCGACCCGGCGCTCGCGTCCGCCGTGGCGGTCACCACCATAACCGACGTCGTGGGTTTTCTCATCTACCTCGGGCTCGCGACGCTGGCTATCCGGCTTATCGTCGTAGGCTGAGCCGCCCAGTCATGCTCGTCCCTACCGCTGTGGTACTATGGCAGACAGTACTGGCTGGGGAGGTGCGTCATGGCGTTGAAAGTGCTCGTCTCGGTGGACATGGAGGGCGTGAGCGGGGTCGTCCACAGGGACCACACTGGCCGAGACGGCAAAGACTACGAGGCGGCACGGCGGCTGATGACGCTGGAGGCCAATGCCGCGGTCGAAGGGGCTTTCAAAGCCGGCGCGGATGAAGTAGTCGTCAACGACAGCCACGGCACGCAGATGAACCTCATCCACGAGCTACTGGACCAACGCGCCCAACTCATTACAGGCTCACCCAAGCCCCAGACGATGATGGCCGGCCTGGACGACAGCTTTGGCGCCGTGCTGTGCGTCGGCTATCACGGCAAAGCGGGCACGAGCGGCAACCTCGACCACACCTTCACCGGGGCGGTGGTAGACTTCCGGATTAACGGACAGTCGCAGGGAGAGCTGGGCGTGAACGCCGGAATCGCCGGCTACCACGGCGTGCCGGTGGTGCTCGTTACTGGCGACTCGACCACCACCGCAATGGCGATAGACCTGATCCCGGAAGTGGAAATCGCCACCGTGAAGGAAGCGCTGACGCGGTACTCCGCCAAGTGCCTGTCTCCGATGGCGTCACAGGCGCTGATTCGGCAGCAGGCCGCGACCGCCGTAGAGCGCCGGGAGGAGATAGCCCCCGTACGCTACGAGTCGCCAGTCACCATGACCCTGCGGCTCGCCAACGCGGGCATGGCCGACGTCGCCTCTTTCATCCCGGGAGTAGAGCGGCATGATGGCGTCACCGTGTCATTCACCTCAAGCGACTACGTGGAGGCGTTCCACTGTTGCCGCGCCATTCTAATCCTGGCGGCGTCCGCGTAGCATAGAGGCTATCCGATGAGTCCCTTCCCCCTCGCCGGGGGAAGCTTAGGATGGGGGTGATGAACGGGTTGTCGGATAGCCCCTTAGTATCGATTCGGGGCATCGGGCCAGTGAGCAGTCCCCGTTCGAGAGAGACCAGTCACGAAGAGGAGGCCTACCGTGAGCGACCAAGACGTGCACGAAGTGGAAGACAGGCTCCGCATTGTCACCCGGCTGTACGGCGACAGGCTTGACGAAGTTCAACTCGCCGAGGTGCGCAAGGGCGTCGAGGGCATCGTGGAAATGTCGGAGGCGTTGAGAGCAGTCAGTCTGCGGAACGGCAACGAGCCTATGTCGGTGTTCGCGCCGTACCGCGAGGAGGAGTGACGTGACCGCCAACGACTACGTCTTCACCAGTGTTCGCGAGCTGAGCGGGCTGATCGAGTCTCGAGAGGCGTCTCCGGTCGAGCTTGCGGTGTTGTTCCTGGACCGGCTCGAGAAGCTGGGGCCGGACTACAACGCTGTGGTAACGGTTACGCGTCACCTTGCCCTGAGCCAGGCGGCGCGAGCGGAGGAGGAGATAAGCGGCGGCAACTACAGGGGGCCGCTGCACGGCATTCCCTACGGAGCGAAGGACCTGCTCGCCACCTCCGGAGGCATTCCCACCACCTGGGGCGCGGCGCCGCTGCGCGACCAGACCTTCGACTACGACGCGACAGTTGTGGTACGGCTGCGAGAAGCCGGCGCGGTGCTGGCGGCGAAGCTGGCGATGGTCGAGCTTGCCGGAGGCGGAGGATACCGCCAGCCTGTCGCGTCGTTTACCGGACCGGGCATCACGCCCTGGGACAAGAGCAGGTGGAGCGGCGGCTCATCCAGCGGCTCCGGAGCGGCTACCGCCGCCGGGCTGGTTCCCTTCGCAATCGGCTCCGAGACGGGAGGATCGATCATTTCTCCCGCCAGCAACTGCGGCGTCGCGGGCCTGCGCCCAACCTACGGGCGCGTGAGCCGTTACGGCGCTATGGCGCTGTCGTACACGCTGGACAAGCTGGGGCCACTGTGCCTGACGGCGGACGACTGCGGGCTTGTGCTGGAGGCGATTGCGGGCAGCGACCCGAACGACCTCTCGACGACCGAGCGGACCTTTCGCTACGACGATTCGGACGTGTCGGGCCGCCGGTTCAGACTCGGAGTCGTCAAGGGCGTGACTGACAACGTGGACGAACCCACCCGCGCCAACTTCGAGAGCGCGCTCGAGGCGCTGGCGTCCATCGCCGACATCGAAGAGGTCGAGTTCTCGGACCTGCCGCACGAGGCCATCAACCGTACGATAATGTTCGCGGAGGCGGCGAGCGCGTTCGAGGAGTTCGTGGACGCGGGCCTCCCGGAGGCGCTGACGGCCCCGGAGGACCGGTACGGACTGTACGCGCGGGTGGCGGTGCTTGGGAAGGATTACGTGAAGGCGACGAGGCTGCGGACTCTGATGGCGAGAGATGCCGAAGAGGTGATGGCTCCGTTCGACGCGTTGGTGGGGCCTACCCGCTCCACGATCGCCACGCCGCTGGACCAGGAGTTTCGCAGCGCTGCGCTCCACGGCGGGCGGGATACGATGGGCGCCGTCGGAAACGGCGCGGGCCTGCCGGCCATTTCGGTGCCGAGCGGCTTTTCGGAAGAGGGTCTGCCCACGGGCATCCAGTTCATGGGCAGGGCCTACGAGGAAAACGCTGTGTTGGCCGCGGCCCGCGCATTCCAGTCCATCACGGACTGGCACAAGCGTCACCCCGCCGATCTGACGAAGGCGGGGTGAGTCCGGCGCGGTGGCCTAGGCTCCGCCGGCCACCGCCGGAACTATGCTGATCTCGTCGCCGTCGCTTGTGGACGTGTCCAGCCCCGCGAGAAATCGTACGTCCTCGCCGTTCACGTAGACGTTGACGAAGTTGCGCAGCGCGCCGGTGTCGTCGCAGAGGCGCTCCCTGATGCCGGGGAACTCGCTCTCGAGCGAACCCACCACCTCGGTCAGGGTGCCGCCCTCTACGTTGACCTTGTCCTGGCCGTTGGTGACGCGGCGAAGCGGCGTCGGTATTCGTACCATTACACTCATTGTTTGCATCCTCCAAGTGGCTAACAGGATTTCAGAGGTATTTCTCGCAACATGTTGCGGTCTCCTTCGGTTGAACCCCAGACGTTCAGAGAGACCTTATTGGGGTGGTCAAGCCATGGCTTGACGTAAGGCACCTGTATTTCGAACCTCGTTCCTTCGATTCGGTACAGGTTAGCTTCAATGTCCCTGTCGGTCACTGGCGTATTCCGATAGTAACCTTGCGGCAGCGGCTCCAGAATCGAGGCGTAGATGTTAAGCACCTTGACTGCACCTTCATAGGTATAGTCGTCATCGTGCGTTAGTAGAAAATCGCTGAAGCCATCGCGCCAACTCGCGCCGCCCTGCAGGTAGCCAGAGAATTTCAGCATCCCGGCACAGACCACAGGTTCAACCTCGAATACGACGTAAGTGTCGCGTTCGAATCCGATTTCGCTATCACCTCGACCGCGCTCAGAAGGTGGCGGAGGAACCCTGGTTGGAATGACAACAGTAGAGCCATCGGAACTTGAAGGTACAACCGTGCTTGACCCAGGACTGATGCCATCCTGTCCGAACCACCCCGTTCTTTCGGGCCGTGCCCCCTCTAGGAGAGCCCATATTATTGCGACACCTATTATGGCACCCAATACAGTGATATGACGAATCATATCCGGTGCTATCCACTCCGCTGCAACTTCGCCAACCCCTCATGCAAAAGCCTACAGGTGACTAACCAGTCCTAACGCTCAAAACTTTGCGGAATGGTCTGTAGTCTTTACGTATCAAGCATCAAGCGTTGGACAGTCTCTTAGTGACAGCTTTGTTCGTTCAGCCCTCTATAACGTCGCCGCTCACCGGGTCGACTCTGACCCCGGTCGCGGAGACCCATCGTATGCCCTTGTCAATCTCCTCTTCCTCGCCCTCCAACTCGAGCACCACCCAGCCCATATCCTCCCGAACGTCAGCGCGCCGTATGTTCGTTATGATCTTGAACTTCTGGCCGAGCTCGTAGATAACGGGCTCAGTTATGAGTTGCGTCGGAAAGGTGAATCTCACTCTCTTGCTTGCCATGTCGCTCTCGCAGTCAGGGTCCGGCTGGCGAACTGCAGCGCGCTCAGCGCGCCGCTATCGCAGTCTGGAAGGCCTCGTAATCGGGCGTCGTCTCGATTGGGCTGATGAGGTCCTCGACGACCTCTTGCGTCTTCAGTCCGTTACCGGTCACGTAGGCCACCGTAAGCTCGTCCCGCTTGATCAAGCCCTTCTTCACCAGCCTGCGCAGGCCGGACACCACGACCCCGCCGGCGGTCTCCGTGAATATGCCCTCGGTCTCCGCAAGCATCTGAATGCCCTCGACCACCTCATCCTCGGGGGCTATCACCGCAGAACCGCTGGAGGCGGCGACGGTCTGTAAGGCGTAGAAGCCGTCCGCAGGATTGCCGATAGCGAGGGACTTGGCGATGGTGTCGGGCACCACCGGCCGCACGTGGGGCGTGCCCTGGTCGTAGGCCTCCACGATTGGCGAGCATCCCTCCGCCTGGGCGACGTGCATACCGGTCTTGGGCCGGTCGATCAGGCCAAGGTCGGCCATCTCGTTGAACGCCTTCCAGATCTTGGTAAACATCGAGCCGGACGCGGCGGGCACCACGCAGTTGTCGGGGGCGCGCCAGCCAAGCTGCTCGGCCACCTCGTAGCCCAGTGTCTTGCTGCCCTCCGCGTAGTAGGGCCGCATGTTGATATTCACGAACGCCCAGTGGTGGTTGTCGGCCAGCTCGCTGCACAACCGGTTTACCTGGTCGTACGTGCCGTCCACGGCGACCAGGTCGGCCCCGTAGATGCCGGCGCCTATGATCTTGCCCTTCTCGAGGTCGGCAGGGAAGAAGACCATAGTCTTCATGCCGGCTTTCGCCCCGTGCGCAGCTACCGCCCCGGCCAGGTTGCCGGTGGAGGCGCAGGCCAGCACGTCGAACTCGAACTCGAGCGCCTTGGCGGTGGCTACGGATACAACCCTGTCCTTGAACGAAAACGTTGGGTTTACGCTGTCGTTCTTGATGTACAGGTTATCCAGCCCAAGCGCCCTGCCAAGGTTCTTGGCTCTGACCAAGGGCGTGAATCCCGTGCCCATGTCCAGCACGTACTCGCTGTTGACGGGCAGCAAGTCGTGATAACGCCACATCGTGAGCGGGCCGTTAGCGATGCTCTCGCGGCTGATGCTGTTCCCTATGCTGGCGTAGTCGTAGACGACTTCCAGGGGGCCGAAGCAGAAGTCGCAGACGTTGAGAGGCTCGACCGGATATTCGCGGTCGCACTCCCGACATCGCAGGCCCGAAACGTGTGGCATTGGCGTACCTTCAGATCCTGTTGGCGTGGCCGATTGGGGTGGCTGACAGAGGGCTTACCTAGAGCAACGGAATGGTAACAACAGGAACGCGCGCCTGTCAACGCGCGGGCCGTCGGCCCACACGTCGACCCCTCACGCCCACCGAGATAGGCGTGAACTGCCGCCCGCGCACACCGGCGCGGACGGCAGCTTGCGAGTCCTCAGTCTACTGGCGCGAAGGCGCCGGCGGCATCGGGTTGGACAGGTTCCTGCCGATGGAGATGGGAATTAGCTCTTCGAGCTCGTCCAGCGTCCAGCGGCCATCCTTGTGGATGCTTCTGGTGACGTGCCTGGGGGAGTAGAGCGAAACGACCCATCCGCTGGTGCCGATCACCTGGCCGGTTACGGCCCCGCCCGCCTCAGAGCTCAGGTAGACAACCTTGGGGGCGTTGTTCTCGGCGTCGCCCACTCCCTCCGGGTCCACCGGAGGCGGAGGCAACCCGGCCGCCTGCGCGCGAAGGTCGCGCGAACTCTGCGGCACCGTGGCGGTCATCCTTGTGGCGGCGCCTGGGTACACGGCGTTGATCGTGATGCCGTAGGGGGCGAGCTCCGGCGCCAACGCACGCGCCATACCTACCATTCCCTCTTTGGCCATTGCGTAGTTCGACTGGCCTGACGAGCCGAGGCCCGAGCCGGACGAGAACAGCACTATGCGGCCGTAGTTCTGCTTGATCATGTGCGGGACCGCGTGCTTGACCACGTTGAACGCGCCATAAAGGTGGACCTGCAACACGCCGTCCCACTCGTACTCGGTCATGTTGAAGATCATGCGGTCGCGCAGGATTCCCGCGGGGTGGGCCAGGATGTCCAGCCTGCCGAAGTTGTCGATGGCCGCCTGTACGATCTTGCCCGCGGAGTCGAACTCGGCAACCGAGTCGTAGTTGGCGACCGCCCTGCCGCCCGCGGCGATTATGTCGTTTACGGTCTCGTCGGCGGGTGTGGTGGCCGTGCCGGTGCCGTCGACTGCGCCGCCGATGTCGTTGACCACAACCGCGGCGCCCTCCTCTGCGAGCAGCTTCGCGCACGCCGCGCCGATGCCGCGGCCCGAGCCCGTGACAATCGCTACCCTGCCCTCAAGTCTGTTTCCCATAATGTGACCTCTCTCTTTTGTTTGGCTGAATCAGAGCGGAACGGTGCGGTCTCTAGAAGCCGCTGCCGATCATCTTGGGCATGAGCACGTCCATCTCGTCCATGTCGAAGTTGCCAAACTTGTGGACGCTTCGCTCTATTGCCGGGTTCGAGTACAGGTAGATGCTACCGCCGCGAACGCCGAAGATGTAGCCGTTGATATGCGGCGCCGCGTAGGTAGACAGGTAGACCGCAAGCGGCGCGACGTTGTCCGGGTCGTCTCGGTATCCTGGACCCTGCCAGTCGGCGAGCGGCGGGGACATCCCAATGCCCGCGCGCTCGTCGCGGGGTGCGCCCGACGCGACGCGGTACTCGTCTACCGTACCCGGGAACAGCCTGGTCTCGACCATGGGGGAGATGCCGTTGCAGGTCACGCCGTACCTGCCGAGGTCGCGGGCCACCGTGCGCGTAACCCCTACGATGCCCTCCGACGCGGCCGCGTAGTTCGAACGGCCAATCTCACCGAGACCGGCGTCCGACGTCATGTTGACGATGCGTCCGCTGCGCTGCTGCCTGAAGACTATGGCCGCGAACTTGCAGGTGGCGAACGTGGCCTTGCCGTTGTTCCTGACGACGAGGTCGAAGTCTTCCGGTGTCATCTGGAAGATCATCCGGTCGCGGATGATGCCGGCAGAGTTGACCAGCACGTCAAGTTGGCCGTAGGTGTCGACGGCCGTCTTGACTACGTTTTCGCCGCCGTCCATCTCTGCTACGTTGTCGTAGTTGGCGACAGCGTTGCCGCCACGAGACTTTATCTCATCGACTACGCTGTCGGCGGGGACATTCGAAGACCCGGAGCCGTCGACGTCGCAGCCCAAGTCGTTCACCACGACGGACGCCCCCTCCTCGGCAAGCAGCAACGCCACACCCCGGCCAATGCCTCGGCCGGCGCCTGTGACGACTGCTACTTTACCCTCAAGCCGATTTCCCATGTGCTTACCTCCAATTTCCGATGCTGCTTTCACTTTCGCCGGCGCGGACAGTGCCCGCCCGGCGCTACCTTACAGCGAACATTATAGCGCCAAGCGTATTGCTTGTGGCAAATCACGCCGCAAACAGGGCGCGGCGGGCCTTAGCGGAAGGAAAAGTGGGCGGAAACCAGGGCCGCCCCTCCTTAGCGGATTCGGACCGAATCCATGCGTATCGATTCACGCATCCGTGGGCTGGAAATCTGTTGCAAGATGATGTTATGCTTGGATACCAGGCTGGCAAGAGCTGGCAACGGGCGTCCCGTGCTGAGAACCGGGACCGGGCCTCGCAAGGAGGGATACCTTGACTCTAGCCGAACCGAATGTCCCTATCTGCCAGAGCTGCAACATGGAGATGTTCGAAGACTCTGACTTTGGCACCGAGGCGAACGAGACCCTCAGCGTCGATTACTGCACTCACTGCTACCAGGACGGCGCGTTCGTCGATCCCGACCTCACCATCGACCAGATGAGCGCCATCGCCTCGGACTTCATAGAGGCCGACAACGTGACCATGGCAGAGGCGAAGGCCATATCGAAGGCCATTCTGTCCAATCTCAAGCGGTGGCAATAGCCCCGACCTTCAGGCCGGCGCCGCTTCAGAGTACCACCCTCTCGCTACTCGCGAATCCGCGCGGCGCTACCAGCCCTCGTACCTGATATGTGAGGGGTGCGCCCCCAGCGACGTTGCCATCCTCACCATATCGGCAATCATCGGCGGTGGGCCGCATATAAAGAAGAGAGTTCCCGCCTCCACGCCCGCCGCTTTCGCCATCTCCCGGTCGATCCTGCCGACGCGGCCCGCCCAGTCCGCTCCGCCGGGCTGCGTGACGGTGAAGTGGCAGCTTACGTTGGGGTTGCCGCGCGCGATGTCTTCCAGTTCCCCTCTGAACAGCAGCTCGTCGGGCGTCTTCGCGCTGTAGAGCAGCGTCAGCGGGGCCGAATCGGCAGACTCGTCCACGTACCTAACGATGCTCATCAGCGGAGTAATGCCGATTCCGCCTGCCACCAGGACCAGAGGGCCGCCCATGTCCGACCTGTAGAGGAAATCGCCACCTACCTCTACCTCCACCAGGTCGCCAACCCTCGCCTGTTGGTGTACGTAGTGAGTGACGGGGTTCTCTCCCACCAGCTTAACGGCAAGCTCGAAGCCGCCCATCAGGGACGGGGACGAAGTAATCGAATAGCCGGCCACGGCAGTCTCCCCGCCAACGTCGGCATAAAAATCGACCCACTGGCCGGGCCAGAACGATAGCCGGTTGTCGCCCGTGTCGAGCCGCAACGCCTTGGTCGTCGGTGAGGCCTGGTTGATCTCGACTATCGTCGCTGGAATTGGCACGCGCGTACTCTCTCGTTCTCGTCTACAGAGCTTGGTTTCTGAAGGCTTATCGGCGGAGCGCTGAAGATACGTACACGCGCGAGTGTCGGCAGGCGCCAGACGCCCTACTTGCCCACCAGACCCGCCAGCGGCGCGTAGCTCTCGCTCTTCTCGAGCGGTTCGGTCGTGATGGTCCCCGAGCGGCTCAGCAGCTTGTAGGCCCCGGCGCCTTCCTGTGATGTGATGACCCTGTATCCGCCGTCCACCACCTCGATGGCGCAGTTGTTGTCGATGGCGATACCAACGTCGCGGTTGCGCGAGACCATGCGCTCGAAGTCGGCCTTCCTGGGAAAGCCCGCGGTTGCGCTGTCGAAGTGCGGGCAGCCCAGCGCGTCGATCAGCCCCATGCCCTTCACTCTCACGTAGCTCCAGTCATCCGGGTGGTAGAAGGCCATAGAGTCGCTGTGGCCCCAACTGAACCAGCAGATGCAGCCCGCGCTCAGTCCGGAGAGCACCACGCCCCTGTCATGCGCCTTTCGCAGAATGGCGTCGACGCCCAGCCTGCGCCAGCGGCGCATCATCTTGAGCGTGTTGCCGCCGCCAACGTACACCAGTTGCGCCGACAGAATCTTCTCCTCAAGCTCCTCCTTGGAAGGCGTGACGCCGAGCACGTACAGCACGTCGGTCTCGCAGCCCAGCGTATCGCCGTACACGCTGCGAAAGTCCTCCCAGTAGCTCACCCTGTCGTAGCTGGCCGTCGGCACGAACAGGGCCCTGGGTCTGGCGGCGCCGGTCAGCTCGATGACACGCTCGTCGATGGCGCGCGTCTCCAGGTTCGCCATGTCACCGCCGCCAATGGCCACTATCTTGCCCATGGTGAGGCCTCCCCGGTCCGCGCCCGTGGCGCTAAGAGCCTGTCAGAAAAGTCCCTTCCCCCTCGCAGGGGGAAGGCGTTAGGATGGGGGTGATGGATGGTTTGTCGGATAGGCGCTAAGAGTCGTCCCCCGCGGCGGTCGCCGTTTGACGCTGAAACGCCGGGATCACCTCGGCGGCGAACACCCGAAGCTGCTCCATGAAATCGTCGCGGGGCATCCCCTCCGGCCAGTGCAGGATAACGTGCTCCAGGCCGGGGTACTTGCTCTCCACCTCGCGCAGGTAGTCAACCAGGTCCGACGCGGGGCCGCATATCCACGCTCTCTGCTGCGCTCCGTCCTCCACGCGCGGCACGCGGGCCGGCGCGCCAGGGGTGCCCCAGGTGCGGCCCTGCTCATCCGCGTACCGGACGAAGCCAAATGGCGCGAACCACTTGTAACGCTCATCGTGGAAGGGGCGAAGCCGGTCGATCGCCTCCTGCTCAGTGTCGGCGATGTAGAATCCCAAACCCAACGCCAGGTCTTCACCCAACTCCAGCTCCCGGCCGTGCTGCGCGGCAGCCTCCCTGTACCTGGTGAACATGTCCTCGACTATCGTTTCACCGGTGAGGGCCACCACGCCCTTGAAACCGTTCTTGGCGGTGAACTCGATGCTGCGCCCGCTCACGATCGGTTGCCACGTCTCCACCGGCAGGTTGAGCGGGCGAGGCACCAGGGTGACTTCCTTCATGTCGTAGCCGCGATATGGCACGTCCGCTGGTATGGTGTAGTGCTTGCCCTTGTGGGAGAACGACTCCTCGTTGAAGGCCTTGCGGATGACCTCCATTTGCTCCTCGAACAGCTCGCGGTTCGCGTCGTTGTCGATGACGGGCGCCCCGAATGTCTCGACCTCGCGGCTGTGGTAGCCGCGACCCACGCCGAAGATGATGCGCCCGTTTGTGAGCACGTCGGCCAGGGCGTAGTCCTCGGCCAGGCGCAGCGGGTGCCACATCGGAGAGATGTTGAACGCGCAGCCGAACTTGAGCCGCTTAGTCTGCGACGCGAGGTGCGTCCCCAGCAGAATTATGTTGGGGATGCACTCGTAGCCCTCGCGCTGGAAGTGGTGCTCCGCCATCCACAGGGCGTAGTAGCCGAGCTCGTCCATAAGCTTGGCCGCCCGCGCGGCCGTGTCGTATGACTGTACCAGCCGTTCGTTCGTGTAGCGCCGGTCGTCCGCCGGGGTCCCGTCCAGCCCCACATCTTCGAGGTCGATGTTGCCGACGTAGAGAACTGAAAAGTGCTTGATCATGCGATGCTCCAGGCCGGCCGGCAGAATGGAAGTGGAGGCCGACTTTGCCCATTATAGCGAACACCGCGCCGCGCCGTACAGGCGCTCGTCGTTAAGCGGCAGCGGGACGCGGCGCGTGGCGAGGCGGCTGCGCCAGCAGCGCGGCCACGCTGCTGACCACGAAAGCGGCCACGAACACGGAGAACGCGAGCACGTAATCGCTGCGAAGGTCGAACAGGAAGCCACCGAGCACAGGTCCGCCCGCGCTGGTGATGAGACCGAACGGCTGCGCCGTGCCACGAATGGCCCCCTGCGCCTCGCGCCCGAAGTAGTCGGACCACGCCAGGCTGCTGACGAACGATTGCGCGCCTCGCGTCAAACCGTAAACCGTGGCGAACACCGCCAGGTGGGGCAACGAGTTCGCCCCCATCAGCAGCAGGATTCCTGCCGCGCCGCCGGCGTAGCACGCCGCGAGGCAGTAGCGGACGTGCAGCCGCTCGGCGGCGAACCCCCAGAGCGGCTTGGCGACCGACTGGAGAAAGTAGAGGTAGGTGATCACCACCGCGGCCTGTCCCGGTTCGATCTGCCGGTCTGTGAGGTAGGAGAAGATGTGCAGGTTTACGCCGCTTATGGCGAAGCCGGCGAAGTTCGTGCTGATCAGGAGCAGCCAGAAAGCCGGCGTGCGCATCGCCTCCCTCGCCGTGAGCGACACCTCCTCCACGACACGCCGCACGCCGTTGGGGCCTTCCTTCCCGTCGTCGCCGTCCGGGATCATGCCGTAGTCCTCGGGCCGCCTGCGCATGAGCGGCGCGACCACCAGCGTGAGCAGCAGCACCAAAGCGCCCAGCGCGACCCAGGCGCGCCGCCAGCCGGCCCCGTCTATCAGAAGCGTTAGCGGCAGCGGAAGGACGACGCCCGCCGAGGACATACCCATCGTGGTGAATGCGAGCGCCCTGCCCCGCCTGCGGATGAACCACCTTGCGACCGTGGAATCTGCACTCAGTGGACCGAGGGCAAGGCCGCCCAGCGCTACCAGGACGCCGTAGGCCGCGAACATGTGCCAGGGCTGCGACGTGAGGGAGATCAGCGCCGCGCCGCCCGCCACGGCAGCGCCGCCGAGCATGACGTAGAGTCGCGGGCCGTGCCGGTCGATGGCCCTCCCGACCAATGGCGCTCCCGCGGCGGATGTGACGCGCGAAACGAGTGTCACGCTCGCCAGCAGCCCTCGGCCCCAGCCGAGTGCGGCCGCCATGAAAGGGAAGAAGATGCCGAATGAGACGACGAGAACGCCGTAGTTGATGAAGTGGGAGACGAACGCGGCTCCCACCACCACCCATCCGTAGAAGAAACGTGGCCGCGCCCGCTCGCTAACGCCCAAAGTTACCGCACCTCGGCAATCTCATGGCGCCGCGCGACGGTCCGCGGCCACGCCTGTCGGTGTTGCGTTTTGCCCTAGTCGGAAATGCCGACGGCGGCCCGAAGGTCCTTGATGGACTGGCCTCGCGGCTTGGTGGGCCTGCGAACCCTGCGCCCGATCGGCTCGTTCTCCACCTCGGGAGTGATCTTCAGGGAGACGAAAACCGGGCCGGTCTCCGCCATGATAGATTCGATGCTGGTCGCGAACTCTTCGAGGTCGTCGAAGTGATAGGTCGCGGCGTAGCCCGCGCCCTTCGCCATGCCGGCGTAGTCGATGTCGTCGGAGTTCGGCACGGGCTGTCCGCCGGTGGTGGCGTAGCACCCGTTGTCCATGAGGAAGTGGAAGAAGTTCTCCGGCTTCTTGCCCGCGATTGTGGCGAGAATGCCGAGGTTCATCAGCAGCGAACCCTCGGAGTCGAACAGGGCAATCTGTTCATCGGGAAGCGACAGCGCGAGGCCAAGCGCGGCTGAGGTCGTGTGCCCCATCGCGCCGCCGAGGGAAAGGTCCCTGTCGGTGTCCTCGGTGTAGTCCATCCAGTGCCGGCCGGCGGTGCCCGTGGGTATCACGATCGCCTTGCCGCGGTGGTCCTTGAAAGTCTTAAACATTTCGGATGCTTCGATCATCGGTATCCTCCGGGATTCAGTCCTCGAGGCCCGCCAGTCGCGGTCCCCTGTCGAGGTCAGTAGATTCAGTGTCCGGTACAGGTCGGAATGCTAGCGGTTGAAGCCGTGGTACTCGTCGCCTACGAGCACGGCGACCGGCCGGTTGGTCGCCTTGGCCTCCTCGAAGGCCAGAGTGATGCGGTCCGCGTCGTCGTCCTGCTCGACCAGGTAGTAGTTGATGCCGAACGCGTGCAGGAAAGGTTCGGTGTACTTGGCCACGGTGTCGGGTGTGACTCCGTGTCGCGTCCAGCCCCGGTATCCGACGACCAGAACCATCGGGAACCCGGCGTCCAGCGCCATGCCGCGAATGGAGTCGCCCGACTCTAGCATGCCAGTGTTCTGGATGAGGCACACGGGCACCTTGCCGCCGACCAGCAGGCCGAGCGAAATCGCCATCGTCTCGCCTTCCCGGCAGGTCGGAATGATGTCGAGCCAGGACTGTTCGGCCATAAGCTCGTAGAGGTAGTTCGTCTCGCTGTCCGGAATTGTAACGATGTGCGTCACGCCGTTGGCCTTGAACTGCTCCAGGAGGGTTTCCGGTCGTAACAGCGCCGCCTGTTGGTGTACCATCTCAGCTCTCTCCTCGTGGAATGGCTATGCACACGCCCGCGGTGCGCGACGAGTGCGGGTTTGCTTGGCAGTCCACATTATAGGCGGGACTCAACGAGAGGTCAATTTTGGCTGGCGGCGATGGAGTGCGCCCATCGGCCAGGACCGCGAGGACAGAATTCTTCCGTCTACCAGATGTGTGAGGTTTGTGTTAATCTTTGGCCGGCAGTTCTGTTGCCGGACGGTGCCATGTTCCCATGGGAGTTACGAGGGGATACGGCCGCAGAGCGAAATACTTTGGTCGCAGGAGAAGAGCAGATGCTAGCCAGGATGTTGGGCGCAATGAGGATGGACGTCAACACCTATGAGGACGTGGAGGACGACCGCAGCGCAACCCTTCAGGCGATGATCGTAGTGGTCATCGTTTCACTTTGTACCGGTGTCGGAGTGATGCTGCAAAGCGTGATCTCGGGCGACGGGTCAGCCGACATAGTGCGCCTTTTGTTCGGCATAGTGATGGGAATCGTAGGTTGGGCTCTCTGGGCTCTTGTCACATGGATTGTAGGCTCCACCGTTTTGAAGACGCCTGACACAGTTGCCGATTGGGGACAGTTGGCGCGCGGCACGGGCTTTGCCCAGGCTCCGGGAGTCTTCCGCCTGTTCGTCTTCGTACCAGTCGTCGGCGGTTTGATTGCGCTGCTATCGCTGATCTGGCAGATAGCGTGCATGATCATCGCCGTACGCCAGTGCCTGGACTACACGTCCACCTGGCGAGCGTTCTTCGTCGTGCTGATTTCAGTCATCCCCTATGCGGTAATCTACATAATCTTTGCGATAGTGCTCGGGTTCGCGGGGGGAGTAGAATCTTCCTAGTGCCAAACGTACGCCCCGGGTTGGAGTAGGCTGCCTTGGCTCATAGCCACCACAATCACGGAGCCCCTGCCGCCGTAGTCGAGGGGCGCACCGGCTTCCGACGAACGGCCGCTTTCGTCATAGGCGGCCTGACGAGCGGCCACGGCGTCTTCCACTGGATCGCGCAGAGCTTCATCGTGGTCATGCCCGAGGTGCGGGACCTGCTTCTGGGCGGCAGCAGCGTCGCCGTGGCCAGCATCCAGTCGACCAGAGAGGTCGTCTCCGGCGTGGTCGCCCTGCCCGGCGGCGTCCTTACCGACGCGCTCCGCCGCTACTGGGGCTGGGTGATGGCGGCCTGCATGGCGCTGTTCGGCATAGGCTGGTTGCTGATGGCGAGCGCCGGCTGGCTGGTGCCCGGCGCGACCTGGGTGGCGCAGACCTCCGATAACGGCTCTCAGGTCTCCGGCCAGCTCAATGTCGCGGGGTACGTGCTGCTGTTATTCGGAATGTCGGTAGTCGGCATCGCCGCGTCAGTGTGGCATCTGCCCGCGATGGCCGCCCTGTCATCGCACTTCAGAGAGCGACGGGGGTCCGTGCTCTCCTTCCACGGCGTCGGCGGCAACGTCGGCGATGTGATAGGCCCTCCACTAACGGGCGTGCTCCTGGTCGCGCTGAGCTGGCAGGCGATAATCAGCATCTACGCGGTCGTTCCCATTTTCCTCGCCTTCCTGGTGTTCTGGGCTTTCCGCGACATCGGGCACAGGGCGCAGGCGGCGGCGGAAACGCAAGTTGGAGGAGCACTGCGGTCGCAGCTTGCCGAAACGAAGCTCATCATGCGCAATGCGCGTGTGTGGGGAATCGTGATGGTCGCGGGCCTGAGGGGCATGGCCTACCTGGGGTTCGTGACGGTGCTTCCGCTTTACCTGGCGGACGAGCTCGGACTGATCGCCGAAGGCGAGGACGGCAGTAGTTTCGAGAACCTGGCCTTGCGGGGTGGGCTGATTGGGCTGCTGGTGTTCGTAGGCATATTCGCCAGTCCCGTGACCGGCTACCTGTCGGACCGGTTCGGCCGCAAGCTCATCCTGATTCCCGGGCTGATTGCCCTGGGAGTCATAACTCTGCTCATGGCCCCTTTCGGCGACACCCTTATCGTGATGTCCGCGCTGCTGGCCGCGCTGGGCCTTTTCCTGTACAGCGACCAGCCCATTCTGACTGCGGCGGCGATCGACATCGTGCGCGAGGGCACGGCGGCAACTACGCTGGGACTGCTATCCACTTCGCGATTCATATTCAGCGCGGCGTCGCCACTCATCGCGGCCAGGCTGTACTCCTGGGACTCCGACTATCTCTTCTACTACACCGCGGCGCTGTACGCGGCGGCAGTTGTGCTACTCGCGTTCATTCCGCTGCCATCGGTGCAGCCGTCGCACGACGGCCACCACGACGCCCACGACGGCGGCCACCACGACGCCCACGACGGCGGCCACCACGACGCCCACGACGGCGGCCATGACGACCATGATCACCACGGCCACCGTGGCAACCACTGACGCGGCCGGACCGAACGAGGGAAGAAAATGAACCTTGGAGCGTTCTCGATCAGCCTCGCCGTCAAGGACCTGGCGGCGTCCAGGGCCTTCTATGAGAAGTTCGGCTTCGAGGTAGTCGGCGGGGACGCTTCTCAGAATTGGCTGATCATGCGTAACGGCGATCATACCATCGGCCTGTTCCAGGGCATGTTCGAAAGGAACATACTCACGTTCAACCCCGGCTGGGACAAGCTCGCCAACCCGGTGGCCGAATTCACCGACGTGCGCGAGCTGCAGCGGCGCCTGAAGTCCGAGGGGGTGAGCCTGGTCTCAGAGGCGGACGAGGCGGGCACGGGGCCGGCGAGCTTCGTCGCGATAGACCCGGACGGCAACCCGCTGCTGGTGGACCAGCACGTGTGATTCGTCCCGCTGGGGCTAAGAGCCGGATCTTCGCCTATCTCGGGGTGGATCGCCGTCGGGGCCTCCTCTGCCGCTGACGCACTGGAACATGTTCTCTTCGATACGACGTTCGATACGGATCATCTCGACGGCCCCGGGGCCATGGTACGTTCGCGCGTGGTCCCTGCTGTGGAATCTGTCGACCAAGGTGCGACGCGCAAGCCGTTGCTGCGGAAGACCTGGGGAACCGGGATGTTGAGTGGAGGCGCCTGCGGCTCCCGGCGGGAGCCATCAAACGCACCGAGACTGAACCTCCGAACTCCGATCTTGATCGCTGGATTGTAGCGGCGACCGCGGCGTGAGTGAGGCCACCGGGGCTGGATCAGACGGCCTATTCACTGACCGCGCTGAGTATGAGGTCGATGGCGTTCTGCCTGTCGGCTGACAGCGCCGCGAACACCAGGTTTCCTCTATTCTTCAGCAGCAGGTGAAGCCCGTCGACCGTGCCGTAGCGTGCGTTGGTGTTGGCAATGGGAATCGTCTCGAGCTGCGCCCTGTCGGAAACGACGCCGAGCATGAACGCCACCATCACGCCCGAAAAGTCGGACCTGCTCACCATCAACACGCCATAGGTGTTTTCTTCCAGCGCCTGCCTGTCCAGCCTTTCGGGCAGCACCAGCGGGTCGTCGTCCGTGTAGATGGCGAATCCGACGAGGTCGACCCGCAGCAGGGCGAACGCGGTGTCGATGTCGGACAGGTCGAGGTCCACGGAGTTGTACAGCGCCGCGGCCAGGCCGTTCTCGATGTTGGCGATGCCGGCCGCCACGGGCTGGGAGGGAGGACTCGCCGGCAGGTTGGTCACCAGGTCCCAGGGCAGCGAGGGATGCCGCTCCAGCGTGACGTATGACGCCAGCCTGGAAGCGGTCCCGACCGACTGGACCCATTCCGGGTCCCCCGCGGCAACTCTCAGCGTGCGCGCGTCGCCGTCGGACCAGCTCCGCTGGGGATTCGTGCCGAGACGGAATGCCACCAGCCCGTTGACGGCATCTGCGGTGTCGTTGAAATCGAAGATGCCTCCGAACCCGTCGGGCGATCTGCCCACGAACAGCGTAACGCCGTTCGCCTGCACCAGCGAGCCCGGCTGCGCACCCGGCGTGAACGAAGTGCCGCTGGGTCCGAACGAGTCGAGCGTCAGAAACACAGGCCCGCCAGGGTTGACGTACAAGTAGCTCGCCGCGGCGACGTCGGGCGCCACCGCCTTTGCCATGCCTACGGGCAGCAACGCCTCGCCCGGCTCGTACGTGCCGGAGCAGGCCAGAGGCAATGAGGCCAGCGCTATGGCGAGCGCGGTGAGCGCAAGGCTTGCGGGAAGAGCGCGGCGGCTCGCTGCGAGAATGCGTGAATACGCGCTGTCAGGCGATAGCCTTGCGCAGAACAACTATCTGGTCTCTCAGCAACGCCGCCTTCTCGAACTCCAGGTTGCGGGCCGCGGACTTCATCTGCGCCTCCAGATCCTTTATGAGCCGCAATATGTCGTCCTTGGGCATGTCATCTTTGGTGACGTAAGGAGCCCTGGTCTCGGCAAGCGCCCTGACCCGCTCCGTGATGTCGTGTACAGTCTTGCGAATGCCCTGCGGCGTGATGCCGTTCTCGCGGTTGTATATCCCCTGAACCTGCCGGCGGCGGTTCGTCTCATCTATAGCGCGCTTCATGGAGTCGGTTACCCGGTCGGCGTACATGATGACCTGCCCATCCACGTGCCTCGCGGCTCGCCCAATAGTCTGAATGAGCGCGGTCCAGGAGCGCAGGTAGCCCTCCTTGTCGGCGTCCAGTATGGCGACGAGACTGACCTCAGGCAGGTCTATGCCCTCTCGAAGCAGGTTGATTCCAACAACCACGTCGTACACGCCCAGCCGGAGGTCGCGCAGTATCTCGCTGCGCTCCAGCGTGTCTATCTCCGAGTGCAGGTAGTGAGTCTTGATGCCCAGCTCGCGCAGGTAGTCGGCCAGCTCCTCCGCCATTCGCTTGGTAAGCGTCGTGACGACGGAGCGTTCGCCACGGTTCGTGCGCAGCCGAATCTCGTGAATCAGGTCGTCGATCTGACCCTCCGTGGGCTTCACCTCCACGACGGGGTCCATAAGCCCGGTTGGTCGGATGACCTGCTCCACTATGCTCTGGCTGTGCTCGTACTCGTAGGGGCCTGGCGTTGCGGACACGTACACTATCTGGTTGACTCGCTCCTCGAACTCGCCGAAGTTGAGGGGACGGTTGTCGAGCGCCGAGGGCAGGCGGAAGCCGAAGTCGACCAGCACCTCCTTGCGAGACTTGTCGCCGAAGTACATGCCCCGGAGCTGGGGCAGCGTCATGTGCGACTCGTCAATGAAAATGAGGGCGTCCTCCGGCAGGTAGTCCATAAGCGTGTATGGAGTGCTGCCCGCTTCCCGCCTGGACAGGTGGCGGGAGTAGTTTTCGACGCCGGCGCAGTATCCGGTCTCGCGCATCATTTCGAGATCGTACATGGTCCGGGACTCGAGCCGCTGGGACTCGAGCAGTTTCCCCTGGGCGTCCAGTTCGGCCGTTCTCGCGGCAAGCTCGGTCTTGATGTCCTCGATGGCTTCGAGCATCTTCTCTTCGGAGGTGACGAAGTGTTTGGCAGGATATATCTCGATGTCCTGCCGTTCGGCCACCAGCTCACCTGTGAGCGTGTCTACCTCGACGATGCGCTCTATCTCGTCGCCCCAGAACTCGATACGGACTCCTATCTCCTCATAAGAGGGGAGAATCTCGAGCGTGTCTCCCCTCACCCGGAAGCGCCCACGGGCGAGGTCGTAGTCGTTGCGCTCGTACTGCATGTCCACGAGTTGGCGAACGAGCAGGCCGCGGCTGCGCTGTTCGCCCTTGCGGACGTAGGCGACAAAGCCCTGGTACTCCTCCGGCGATCCCAGACCGAAAATGCACGACACCGACGCGACTATGAGCACGTCACGTCTGGTGAGGAGCGCGCGAGTGGCGGCGTGCCTCAGCTTGTCGAGCTGCTCGTTGATGTCGGCGTCTTTTTCGATGTACGTGTCAGTCCTGGGGACGTAGGCCTCGGGCTGGTAGTAGTCGTAGTAGCTGACGAAGTACTCGACGGCGTTCCGGGGAAAGAACTCCTTGAACTCTGTGGCGAGCTGCGCCGCAAGCGTCTTGTTGTGAGCGATCACGATGGTGGGGCGTTGCAGGCGCTCGACGGCGCAGGCCATGGTGAAGGTCTTGCCGCTGCCTGTCACGCCCAGCAGGGACTGGTGCTTCATGCCCTGATTGATGCCGGCAACCAGCTTGTCTATCGCCTGTGGCTGGTCGCCGGTCGGCCTGAAGTCGGAAACGATTTCGAACTGTGGCACCGCGCGTCACCCCGTCGAACAATCTGTGGTGGGCGGCCTCCGGCAGGCGGGCGCCGCAAGGCCACCGCTCGCATATTCTACAACTATTGGGGCAGTTGCGCCCGAACAAATGGGGTTCGACGCATGTGAAAAGGAGCGTAATCGGGCGCGAATCAAACCATGCAACCGGCCCGAGGCGCTATTGTACCTGCTGATCGCTCTGCGGCCGGATGCCGAGGGTGGCCTCAATCTCCATCGGCGTGCCTGATCGGTCGCGCAAGACGCCGAGGGTTACGGTGTCGCCGGGAACAGTTTGCTCCAGGAGATGGGAGATGATGTCGTCCATAGCTTCCACGTCGATGCCGTCGATCGATACAATGATGTCGCCGTCGACCGAGTTCGCCCCGGAAACCCCGCGCATTCCCGCGTTCGCTGCGGGCCCGTCTTCGATAGCCTCCACGACCAGAACCCCCCTGGTGTCGGACGGGAGCGACATTTCGTCCGCGATCTCGGCATTAAGGAGTGTTCCCCTTATGCCCAGCCACGAGTAGGAGTACTCGCCTCCCTCTATGAGGCTTGGAACTATCACCTTGGCTGCGTTGATTGGAACCGCGAAGCCAACGCCGGCGTTCGCGCCACTTGACGAGGCGATTCGCGCATTTATTCCGATTACGTTGCCGTACATGTCGAGGAGCGGTCCCCCTGAGCTGCCCGGATTGATGGCTGCGTCCGTTTGTATAACGCCTGCCAGTGAGAATCCGAGGTTGCCGGCAGGAAGCGAGCGGCCCGATGCGCTGACTATGCCGCTCGTGAGCGTGAACTCGCGCCCGAATGGGCTGCCGATTGCCGCTACGAGTTGGCCCACTTCCGCGTCGGCGCTGTCCCCCAGCCGCGCGGCGGTCATCCCATTCTTCGGCTCCGTCAGCCTAAGCACCGCAAGGTCGGAATCGGCGTCACCGCCCAGCAGATCGGCCTCGATGATCGCGCCGTCGTGGAAGGTGACCATAAGGCGGTCCGCGCCGGCGACAACGTGGAAATTCGTTACGATGTAGCCGTCGTCGCTCCAGACGAAGCCGGACCCCTCGCCGAGGACGAACCGGTCTGGAAGCGTCTGAGGGCCGGCGTCGGGGCTGGTCGAAAATGGCAAACCGCCGAACGCCTGGGAATCCACGCGCCTGTAGGTATCTATGTGCACCACCGAAGGGAGAAGTTCAGTGTATATCCGGTTTAGCACCATCCCTTGGGCGGCGACGACCGCTTGCGGATCGAGGCCTCCTCCCCACGTCTCCAGCGCCGCCCCGGCAGCGCTCACTTCGATTGTGTCAGTCGGGGGTGCTTCCCGCTCAGCGGACTCGGCCACTGCTGTAGGCAGGTCGCCCGTGGCGTCTGTCGCTATGGTCGATTCGCCACATGCCGTCGCCAGAAGAAGTAGCGTTGGCAGCAGCAGAATCGCGAACATTGGCGGTTTGAGGCCTTTGGATCCCATCGTCGCTCCTCTGGGTAGTTTGTGAACAGGCAATTGAGACACGCCCGCCTGCTGGATGCAGAAGGCTGCTTCTATTCTACAACGGGATCGCCCGCGCCGGGTTAGTCCAGACTCCGGGCTTCGACCCAGTGGGGCGGCCGAGACGTGGGACGCACGCGCCAGATCATCTCGGTGGACGTGTCGTCGAAAGGAGAGCCATTGAAATCGCCGAGCACTTCCAGCACTTCGTAGCCGTAGGCCGTCAGCAAGTGACTCATCTCCCAGTAGTGGATGTAGCGCATCTGAAATTCGAGGTAACGGCGCTCTATCACCACGCCGGTCGTGTCCAATGCCTCGACGATGATGCGCGCGTCGATTATCTGGTTGTAGTTGTCGTACGCACTCTGCTGCCAGAGCACGTACCGGGTGCCGGTGCTCGTGTCTGTGACGTCACGAAAGTGGCGCGGTGTGTCCCCTTCTTGCACCAGCATTTCCGGGTCTGGAACGAACAGGTCGATGATCAGTTCCCCATCCGGCGAAAGGTGCCGCTTGACGTCCTCGAGCGTGCTCACCTCATCCGGAACTGTCAGCAGGGACTGAAATCCCCTAAACGGAATGAGCACCAGCCGGAAAGGGCTCCCGACCCGCTCAGGCTCCAGACACCGCATATCGCCCTCGACGAGGGTCACTGAACCCGGCAGCGCTCCCGCGCATTCGACGTTTCGGCGCGCGGCTTCCAGCATCCTGGGGGAAAAGTCCACGCCCACAACGTCGATGCCAGCGCGGGCCAACGCGATCGCCACGCGCCCCGTGCCGCATCCCAGTTCCAGCACTGGACCGTCCGCCCGCCTGGCTTCTCGCACGTAGTAGGGCAGGTCGTCTCGGACGTAGGCATAGACCGCGTCGTACACCGTGGCCCAGGCGTCGTAAACTGAGGCCATGGAAAAGGTGCTAGCCTGTCGCGATTCGCTGGAGCGCCTGGCGTACGCGTTCCTCTACGCGAGCGGAACCGGCAGGGCCGAGTGAAGCCAGGGCGGCGCGCGCCTCTGCCGTAGAGTATCCGAGTGCTGTCAGTGCGTCCAGAGCATCGCCGTCGTTCACGCCAAACCCGTCGGCAGCCAAGTCCTCGGCCAGCTTTCCCCGCAAGTCCAGGATGATGCGCCCGGCGGTCTTCTTCCCCACACCCGGCACCGCGACGAAGGCATCGGTGTCGGCGGAGCCTACGGCGACAGCGAGCGCGCTGGGAGTCATCGCGGACAATACGTTGAGGGCCACCTTGGGACCAACGCCGCTAACGCCGATGAGGGCCTCGAACGCCGCACGCGCGTCCTCGGTCGTGAATCCGTACAGTGCAAGGCTGTCCTCCCTGACCTGAAGGCACGTTAGCAGCCGCACGTGGTCGCCGATTCCGCCGACGTCCTGGGCGGTGGACGACGGGACGTTGACCTGCAAGGATATGCCACCGACGCGGATGTTGACGGTGTCCGGTCCGACGCTCTCGATAGGCCCCTGCACGGACGATATGAGGGAAGAGACCACTGTGCGTGCCGCCTATTCCATCATCACGAGCCGCGAGACACGGCGCGCGCTCAGATGGCACAGCGCCACGGCGAGGGCGTCCGACGCATCGGTTGTCTGGTTGTCGAGGCCGTCGATACCGAGGCTGGCGCAAACCATGAGTTGGACCTGGTGCTTTGTGCTGCCGCCGTGGCCCGTGATAGATTGCTTGATCTTTCGCGGTTCGTAGCCGAATATCTCCAGCCCAGCCTTGCCGGCGACTGCCATGGCGACGCCTTGGGCCTGCCCGACCGCGAAGGCGGACTTCACGTTGCGTGCCACGAAAGGCTGCTCAATGGCTACCTCGACCGGCATCCACGTCTCGATAACGCCGGCCAACTCATCGTAGAGGAAGCTGAGCCGTAGCGGAAGCGTCTCGCGGCGCGGCGGGCTGAGCGTGCCGGCGTGCAGCAGCCGCGCTCCGTCGCCCATCATCTCGACCACGCCGACTCCGGTCGCGGTTGTTCCCGGGTCTATGCCAAGAATGCGCAAGAGGTTACACCAGTACCCTTAATGAAACGAAGGACTTGGCATCCGGGTTGTGCCAATTGGTTACGCTTCCCCCCGGTACTCCTCGAGCACATCGTCCGAAAAGTCGGCGTTTGAAAAGACACGCTGCACGTCGTCGAGCTCTTCCAGCCGGTCGAGTAGACGGAGCGTCTGGATGGCTATCCTGTCGTCGAGTTCCAATGCGATGGTGGGCAGCATGGCGATCTCAGAAGAGGTTATGTTGGCCTCGCTCTCGGTAAGCGCGTGGCGTATCTCGTCTAGGTTGGAGGGGTCGGAGTAGACGTGGAGGCTCGAGTCGTACGTCTCGAAGTCGTCGGCGCCTGCATCGATAGCCAGCAGCGCCAACTCCTCGGCCTGGGCCTGGTCCGCCTCGACGACTACCACGCCCTTCTGGGAGAACTGCCACGCAACGGCGCCCGTCTGCGCCAGGTTGCCTCCGGCCTTGGCGAACGTGGAGCGTATGTCGGACACGGTGCGGTTGCGGTTGTCGGTGATAGTCTCAAGCAGGATTGCCGCACCACCCGGGCCGTAGCCTTCGTAGACAACCTCCACCATCTGATCTTGTTCCCCGCCTTCGCCCGTCGCGCGCCTAATGGCCCTATCTATGTTGTCCAGAGGCATGTTGTTGTCGCGGGCGCGCTGTACGGCCATGCGCAGCCGTATGTTCATTTCGGGGTTGCCGCCACCCTGGCGGGCGGCCGTGATGATCTCCCGTGTCAGCTTCGTAAAGAGCTTGCCTCTGCGGGCGTCGGTAATGGCTTTGCCATGCTTGATTGTGGACCACTTGGAATGCCCCGACATGTCGGCCCTCCCGAGAAATGTCGTGAATGGATTAGGTAGCCGGCAGTCGCGTCCCTGCGGGCGCTTCGTAAACCGCGCCGGCCACCCCAGATTCTAGCACGAGGCCGCACTTCGGTCAAAAGAGAGGCCACGAAGTTCAGCACTGTTGGGAACGGTCAGCCGCTTCGCCGGGCCCCCGACGGGCGCCGTTTTCCGGCTGCGAGGCGGACCTGACGTTGGTAGCCGTTGTGAGTGTTGGTCAAAATATTGGAAAGAGTATCGCGAATTGCCTAGACAACTGATTGAGTGTGGTCGTAAAGATAGAATAATGCGGACGCACCCGCCTTGGTTGCGGTTGTGCGAAACAGGAGAAAAGGAGGCAATTTCATGGCGACACTGAGAAAGCAGGAGATCAGTGAGAAGATCGCATCGGAGCTAAATGGGTCGAAGGCGGAGGCGGAGGCCGCGCTGAACGCGGTTCTCGGCACCATTCAGAGCGCCCTCGTGTCCGGAGACCGGGTGGTGCTCACCGGGTTCGGCTCGTTCGAGGTGCGCAACGTCAAGGCTCGGCGGGTGCGCCCGATTCGCCCCAACGGCTCTGAAGACCTGATAACCGTGCCGGCGCACAAGCGGGTCGGATTCACACCGGGGGCCGAGCTGAGCAAGAGCGCTAAGGTCTAACAGGCTCTGGAGCGGCCTGGGGGCTCGAGTGGGTGAGACGCCGCACTGACCCGCTTCTTCCGGGCCGGCGCAATGGTGCCCCCAACGGGTGGTTATGGCCTATTCAAGGCCCTCCGGCAGCCGCACGATCATCCGGTTGGCGGCGAGGTCGACACAGACCACAACGCGCTTCAGTGCCGGAATCAGCAAGTCCTTTGCTTCAGGCCGCCTGACTACGTAGACATCATTCGCGCCTGTGACCAGAATCTCCCTAACTGCCCCCAAGCGCACACATTCGGGAGTGTACACTTCCAGATCGATAAGCTGGTAGTGGTAGTACGCGCCATCGGGCAGTGGCGGAACTTCGTCGGCAGGAACGCTGAGACTCTTGCCCCTGAGCCGCTCAGCGTTGGTGCGGTCATCTACCGAGTCCAGCTTGAGGAGGAGGCCACGCTTCAGTTCGCGTGACCGGCGCACCCGCACTGGGCGGCCTTCCAAGAAAAGACGGCTGTTGGCTGTGAAGCGGTCGGGGTTGTCTGTGAGCCTATCGACGCGCAGGTCGCCCTGAATTCCCCACGCCCCCTTGATAATGCCAACCACGACGTCGTTGGTGGGACGTGCCGCAGGTGCGTCATCTGGTTCGCGCTGTGATGGAGTGGAAGGTCGCGTAGGAGTTGAGCGCTTCTCGCCGGGGCTAGACAATCTCTAGTATTGCGCGGGTGCCCTGCTTTACGGCCGCGACACGCAGCAATGCCCGCATCGACTGGGCCACCTTGCCCTGCCTGCCGATGACCTTGCCCTTGTCTTCGGGCGCGACCTCCAGACGCAAGATAACGCGGCCATTCGAGGCTTCTTCAGTTACCTTTACGTCTTCAGGTTGTGAGGCAATGGATTTGGCGATGAACTCGACCAGTTCTTTCATTCGGCCTTAACTCTGTCAAGCGTGCCCAAGCCGCGGAGCAACCTCTTCACGGAGTCCGAGGGCTGGGCGCCCTGCCTGATCCACTTCAGCGTCTTGTCCTCGTCGACCACGAGCGTGGGGGGGTCTGTCCTGGGGTTGTAGTGTCCTACCTGTTCTACGAACCTGCCGTCGCGGGCCGCCCGGGAGTCCGCCACCACGATGCGGAAGCTGGCCTGGTCGCGCGCGCCCACTCTTCTCAATCTGATTCTCAGCATGTCTGGCCGCTCTACTCCGCCTGACCGGACGGGGACTCCGCCGCGGCCTGTTTTGCCTGTTGTAGCTGTCTCATTATGCGCGACTTGCGCCTCGAGGCGTTGTTCGGGTGCAGCGCGCCCTTCTGGGCCGCCTTGTCCAGAGCGGTCACCGCCTCCCTGACCGCACGCTCGGCCGCCTCTACGTCGCCGGACGGGATCAGCCTTCGCGCCCTCGTTACAAAGGTGCGGGCCCTGGTCCTCAAGGGCTGGTTCCTGGCGCGTCGCCGCGCCGCTACTCGTGCCGCTTTTTCGCTTGGCAAGTTTCCTACGACCTCCCGGATGCTCTGCATGCGCGCGTCAGGACTGGGCAGTCCTTGTGACGCTGATAACTCCCTTTACGCCTTCGAGCTTGGCGAAAAGGCGGCTCAACTGATCGATGCTCTCCACGTAGACGGTGAGCGAAATCACGCTGATGTCCTCGAACTCCTCGGACACACAGGACGCTATGTTAACACGTTCCTCAGAGACAAGGGAAGTGGTGTCCCGCAACAGCCCTACCCTATCGAAAGCCTGTAGCCGAATTCTTACGGGATAAAGGGTCTGTTTCCTGCCCCAGTCGACGGGCACCAGGCGTTCGGTTTCCGTCTCGGAGGTCACGTTGGGGCAGGCCGCGCGGTGGACGGTCACTCCACGGCTGCGGGTGATGTAGCCAGTTATCTTGTCGCCAAGTATGGGGCTGCAGCAGCGGGCCATCCTTGTGAGCAGGTCGCCCACACCCAGCACCTGCACTCCGGACGAGGGTCCGGACGGCCGCTCTCTCATGCGTGGCAGCTCTTCCATCTGCTCAGTGTTTTCCGACAGCTTGGCCACCACCTGGGCCGGCGTGATGCCGCCGTTCCCAAGCTCGGCGAAGAAGTCGTCCAGGCTGTCCAGCTTCATCAGCTTGACGGCCTCACCTTCGGTCGTGCCTACGATGAGCCTTCGCACCTGCTTTTGATAGATGTCTTTGCCCCGCTGGATGTTTATCGCGCGTTCCTGCCTGTTGAACCAGCTTCGGATCTTGGCCCGAGCGGATGTTGTGTTCACGTAGCGCAGGTTGGCGTTCAGCCAATCCAGACTCGGTCCACGCATAGTTTTGCTGGTGAGTATCTCGACCGTATCACCGTTCTGGAGTTGGTACTGAAGCGGGACGAGCTTGCCGTTCACCTTGCCGCCTATGCAACTGTTGCCCACGTCCGTATGGATGCGGTAGGCGAAGTCGAGCGGCGTCGACCCGGCGGGAAGTTCTTTCAGGTCTCCTTTCGGCGTGTACACGAACACCTGGTTCTGGAACACGTCTGTTTTGAACGACTCAACGAACTCTTCAGCGCCGCTCACGTCCCGCTGCCACTCGAGAAGCTGCCGAAGCCAGGTCATCTTCTCCTCGAACTGCACGTCCGTGAAAGAACCTTCCTTGTAGAGCCAGTGCGCGGCGACGCCATACTCGGCCACGTTGTGAAACTCGTGCGTGCGCACCTGGACCTCGACGGGGCAGGCGTCCTCGCACAGGACTGTGGTGTGCAGCGCGCGATAGAGGTTGTTCTTGGGGCTGGCGATGTAGTCGTCGAACTGGCCCGGAATGGGACGCCACATGCTATGCACTATGCCCAGTGCCGAGTAGCAGTCCTTCACCTCGTTGACCAGCACGCGCAGCGCAAACAGGTCGTAGATCTCGCCAAACGTCTTGTTCTGCTCGGCGTACTTCTGGATCTTCTTGTGGATGCTGTAGAAGTGTTTTGGCCGCCCGGTCACTTCCGCCTCGATTCCGACCGCGTCGAGCTCCGCCCTGAGCGCGGTCTGTACGCGGTAAACGTACTCTTCCCGCTCCTGCCGCTTGGAGTTGAGCAGGTTGGAGAGTTCGCGATACGCCGCCGGGTTGAGGTATTGGAACGAGAGGTCCTCAAGGCGCCACTTCAACTCCCAGATGCCCAGTCTGTGGGCCAGAGGGGAGTAGATGTCCAGCGTCTCTTGTGCAATGGCGATCTGGCGCTCCGACGACAAAAACTTCAGAGTTCGCATGTTGTGCAGCCGGTCGGCGAGTTTGATGAGTACGACCCTGATGTCCTCCGCCATGGCGACGATCATCTTGCGAATAGTGGCGGCCTCAGCGAATCTGTCGCTGTTCACAGGCCTCTGAAGCTGGCTGCGCTCTTCGGACAGCAATTCCGCCTGTGTGAGCTTGGTGACGCCATCGACGAGCCTTGCGATTTCGCCGCCGAACTTGTCCTCAAGTTCCTCGGTGCATACGTCGCAATCCTCGAGGACGTCGTGGAGCAGGGCTGCCGCCAAGGCATTCGCGTCTAGCTTAAGGTCCGCCAGCAGAAGCGCGGTCTGCATCGGGTGTTCAATGAACGGCTCGCCGGACCGGCGCAACTGTCCTGAGTGCGCGCGCTCGGCGAACTGGTAGGCGTCCTCGACTACGGAGATCTTTTCTTCGGGCAGGTAGTCCCGAATCTTCGCTAACAGAGTCTCCACTTTGCAGGGCTCCAAAGTGCGCTGAACCGGGTGTGAAACTGGAGTCTAGTATAACCAAGAGGGGTAACCCCCGCAAACGGATACCCGATGCAGAACCTGTACCAGTTTAGTCGGCACGACCTTTGGGTCGATACCAACTCCAAGTTGCAATCTGTGGACCCCGCTTGCGCGAGCGTGACGAGAAGTCGGTGATGCCGTCATCTCGGACCGGCCACCGGCTAAGATGATACAGACTCGATTCCAAGTAACTGTTCAGATTTCGTGAGTGCGAAAAGTCCCTTCCCCCTCGCACGGGGAAGGTGTGTTCGGCCCCTTGCGCCCGGCCCTGCAACGGGTCCCTTCCCCCTCGCAGGGGGAAGGTGTGTTCGGCCCCTTGCGCCCGACCCCGCAACGGGTCCCTTCCCCCTCGCAGGGGGAAGGTTAGGATGGGGGTGAAGGCCCTTTGTCCAGAAATCTTTCACCGACTCTCAACAGTTTCCGATTCCAACCCCCCTTGACACGCCAGCACATCCGTGCTAACATCCCCTTCATAACAACCAACCGGCCACTTAACAACCGAAGACTCACCACCGACCAACCCACGTGTGCCTGTTCAGACTTCATGCTTGGCAAGACTTCCTTCCCCCTCGCAGGGGGAAGAGCCTGCCCTGAGCCTGTCGAAGGGTTAGAGCCTGCCCCGTACTCGTTACGGGGATGGGGGTGAAGGCCCCTTGTTCACACCCGCCTCATGCAGCCTGAACTGTTACACCCTCGTATCACCCTTGTAAATTAACCGTCAAACATATTCCCATCCAACCGCAATCTGTTTCATCCATAACCAAATGTCCAGACCGCCCAGCTACGAAATCTGAGGAGATAGAACAAAAGAAACGAAACGGGACACTATTTTCTAGGCGTATTGTCCCACCCGGCAGGTAGCCCCTGCTTTAGCCCGGATGCGACTCCGCTTGGTAGCCCGTCACCCGTCCACCCCACCCCGACCTGTTGTCCCCTCCCCCTCGCAGGGGGGAGGCTGGGATGGGGGTGACCGAGGCGCAAAACCAGCCCCGACCCGTACCGCGCACGCCACCTGGCCGGCGCGGAGTTCCGGTCGAGGCTCTGCCCAGCCTTGCCGACCGCGATCCCCGGCCCAAACAAGCGGTAGCAGGCCAGGAGGTGCTGCGCGGCCTGTCTTCATGGCCGCCGCGCGAGCCAGTCCCGGCCCTGCCGCCCACCCATACGCGCTACCCGCCCTCAGCTTAAGATGAAGCCGCGCCAGCGCCGACTTGCAAATTTACTCGCCGGCTAAGCGGATACAGGTTCCCACGTACAGACTCGGCCGACTACGCACGCGGCGTAACGCTAGCCGGACGTGACGTCAGCGTCTTCGCCCAGCAGCTCACGCAGCTCACGCTTGGCCTTGCGGATCTCCTCGATCTTCTGGCTGATCTTGTCGAATGTGTCCTGCTTTGCCTTGACGCCCTCGGTTATCAGGTAGTGGGCCGCCTCCGAGCGACTCGAACACAGGCCCGCCTCGATCAGCTCGTCTAGGCGCTGTAGGCTGTCGCTATCCACTCGAACCATCACCACGCTCGTTCTTGCGGCGCGCTGGCCGCGCACGGTCTCCTGCAAAGTCTGCTTCACGTTCTCGCCAAGCGCTCCGACCGCGTCCGAGCCTCTGCCGACGGCCTCCCGGACAACCTTGTTTACCTCCTCCACAACCTCGTCGAGGTCGTCGAGGAGTCGCTTGCTCTTGCCCTTCAGGTCTCGGCTGGATTGCTCGGCTTCGCCGCACGATGCGTCCTCTTCGGGATCAGCTTCGACCTCGCATCTGTGTTGCTCGCTCATGTTCGCCTCCCTCAACTCCATCTGTGTATGTCTGTTACACGTAAGTAACTTAGCACGTAAGATACTTGTGGCGCAAGCGTGTATGTGGATGTCGAACTGCCCCGCCGGTTTGACGCCATATTTCTGTATCGCTTATGCTTGCGCGTGGCCGCCGGAGCGGCCCGGAGGTCCCAGCTCATGGCGGACGGCGAACCCGAACTTCCCGGCAAGGGGCCGGTGCAGGCCTCGACGAGTCGGGCAGGCAGCCCACCCCAAGCCGGTGCCCGCCGCGGTCGCAGGCGGTCCTCATACGCTACGCGGGACCTCACCAAGGGCAGTATTCCCGGCAACCTCTGGTTTCTCAGTTGGCCCCAGATTGCCGAAGGCAAGCTCGGGGTAATCGACCAGATCGCCGACCTGATATGGGCCGGACGCCTTGGGTTTCAGGCGATCGCCGGCATGGGCGTAGCCCAGACGTACATCATGCTGGTCATGACGTCCCGCATGGGGCTGGACACCGGCATGAGATCCATGATTGCGCGGGCCGTCGGCTCTCGCGACATCCCATACGCGAACCACGTGCTGGCGCAGTCTCTCACCCTCGCCACACTCTTCGGGCTGCTTTCCGTGTTCGCCGGACTCTTCCTCACCGAGCCGCTGCTGCGCCTGCTGGGCCTGAGCGAGGCCGTCGTTGCACAGGCCTCAGGCTATATGCGGGTCCAATTCATGGTCATGGCAGTGATGGGATACCAGCGGCTGTGCGGCAGCGCGCTGCAGGCGTCCGGCGACAGCATGACGCCGCTCAAGGCCGCGTTGGTGACTAGGGTGATCCACCTCGTCCTCAGCCCGCTCCTCATTTTCGGCGTCTTGTGGTTCCCGTCCCTGGGTCTGACTGGCGCAGCGGTGGCGAACCTCGTGGCCGTCGGGATTGGCGGAGCGATGAACTTCTACGCGCTCCTCAGAGGTACCTCGAGACTCGAACTCAACCTCCGGGGTTACAGTCTGGACCTGCCACTCATCTGGCGGCTGGTGAAGATTGGAGCACCGGCGTCGGTCACAAACATGCAGCGCGGCCTGGGTCAGCTCGTTGTCGTGGGTATTGTGGCCACGTTCGGTGACGCGGCGCTTGCCGCCTTCGCGCTCACACGCCGCGCGGAGAACGTAGTCAACCAGGGCAGCCGCGGCCTGGGACGGGCGGCCGGGGCACTGGCCGGCCAGAACCTGGGAGCGGGGTTTCCCGAGCGGGCGAAGGGCTCCATCAACTGGGCGCTGGTCTATGCTGCTGCCGGATCGTCGCTGGTGGTTGCGCTGTTCCTGCTGTTCCCAGGGGCTGTCGCTGGGCTGTTCAACAGCGAGCCCGAGTTCGTGTCTCAGGCCGCCACCTGGGTCACCATAGTGGCGATCGGGTACGTGTCGATGAGCACAGTCCAGGTGTTCACTCAGGCGCTCAACGGTACCGGGGCCACCGTGGCCCCCATGGTGGTTACCATCGCTACGATGTGGGCGGTGGAGATTCCTCTGGCCTTCGCGTTGTCGGTGCATTCGCCGCTGGCCCAATTCGGCGTCCCCTGGGCAATCGTCATCGGGATGACATCCAGACTCGCCCTGCTCTACATCTACTACCTCAGGGGCGGCTGGTTGCGTACCGGAATGCTGTAGCCATGTCAGTGGGCTTTGCCATGTGTTATTCTGGATTCCAGAACGGAGGCTGAAGTAACGGCGTACCATGAGCGTAGAACCGGAAACAGAACTGCAGGCCGAGGATGCGCCAAAGGCGGAGAGCAGGTCGTTCAGGTTTGGCGAGCACGCCGGTCTTCTGCTGGCGCCGGCTGTCTTCGCGGTCGACCAGCTTACCAAGCTGTTTGTGCGCAACAACTTCGAGCTCGGTGAGTCCTGGCCGGCCACCGGATTTCTGAGATTAACGTACGGCACCAACACTGGAACGGCCTTCGGACTGTTCCCCAACCAGACGCTGGTGCTCATTTTGGCATCGATCGTCGCTATCGGCTTCCTGGTCTACTTCTACCGTGCTCACGCCCTGAACCAGCCGCTGCTGCGCGCCGCAATCGGCATGCAGCTGGGCGGCGCGCTGGGTAACCTGGTCGACAGGTTGAGGACCGGCGCCGTCGTGGACTTCATCGACGTAGGGCCCTGGCCCATCTTCAACATTGCCGACTCGTGCATTGTCGTAGGCATGATCGTGCTGGTGTCGGTGCTGGTGCTATCGGGACGAATTGGCGGAAGCGGACGTGCCGACGACTCCTGCAGTGGCGGATCGCCTTGAGCGCAACACACGAGTTCAGCTCCGCTGAGGGCGCAGAGCGTCTCGACGCCTTCGTCGCGTCCCAGTTACCAGGCGTTTCCAGGACGAGAGCTCGGCGACTGATTGACGAAGGCAGTATCACTCTGGACGGCCTGCCCGCTAAGCCTTCGACGCGGTTGCGGGCAGGTCAGCGAGTGTGCGCCGAAGTGCCCGAGGAACCATCGACCGGAGACCAGCCGCAGCGCATTGCCCTGGGAGTCGCCTACCAGGACGACAGTATCATTGTGGTGGACAAGCCGGCCGGGCTTGTAGTCCATCCCACGCCGGCGCAGCCGGATGGCACTCTGCTCAACGCCTTGCTGGATCTCTGTCCAGACCTGCCCGGCGGAGCCGGCATGAGGCGCGGAATCGTCCACCGGCTCGACAAGGACACCTCCGGACTGATGGTCGTGGCCAAGACTGAGAGCGCTTACACGAACCTCATCGGCCAGTTGAAGCGCAGAGACTTCCGCAAGACTTACCTCGCGCTCGTGCGTGGCCGCATCGAGCCGTGCCGTGCTGTGATCGAGTCGGGGATCGCGAGGGACCCCGCGAACCGGCAGCGGATGGCGGTCGTCCAAGAAGGGCGGGAGGCGATCACGCGCTACCGGGTAGTGGCCCATCACGATGATTGCAGTCTCGTGGAGGTTAAGCTCGTGACCGGGCGCACCCATCAGATCAGGGTGCACTTCGCCTCGCTGGCGCACCCTGTGGTGGGAGACCGCACCTACGGCCGAGGGCCACACGAGATTGCCAGGCAATTTCTCCATGCGGCCACACTGGGCTTTCGACATCCCGAAAGCGGCAGGTACGTGGAGTTTACGTCCGAGCTGCCTTCTGACCTCTCTTCGTTTCTGGAAACTGTGGCCCGGCGCGGCCTCCCGTAAGCGTCAGACAGCGCGCCGCTTCCAGCCTGCTACAACTCCGAATATGCCGGTGGCCACCAAGGCCATGGCCGGGCCGGACGGCAGGTTGAAGTGGTATGAGAGGTAGAGTCCCGTGACCGCCGACACGCCGCCAATCGTGGCTCCAACCGTCATTACGCCTACGAACCGCCTCGCAAGTAGGTAGCCCGCCGCGGCAGGCGTTATGAGCATTGCCATCACGAGCACGATGCCCGCCGCCTGTATGCCGACCACAATGACCAGAGCCAACATCGTGAGCAGAACGGCCTCGACGAACATCGTTTTGATCCCCACTACCTCGGCGCCTACTGGATCGAACGACGTGTAGGCGAGAGGGTTGTGGTACACGTACAGGCCGACCAAGACGAGGGTGCATAGGCCAAGAGAAACGTAGACGTCCGTGAAAGAGACCCCGAGCACCTGTCCGAGCAACAGGTCTTCGATGTTCACGCCCACCGAGAACTTCGAGAGCATCACCAGGCCTAACGCAAACAGGCCCGCGAATACGATGCCGATAGCGGTGTCCTCGCTGATTCGCGTGCGGCGGCTGATGTAGCCCATCAAAAGGGCGATCCCGATGCCGCCGGGCACAGCGGCGATGAAAGGGCTTATCTTCAGCAGGAATGCCAGGGCCATCGCTGGAAGCACCGAGTGCGCCAGGGCATCTCCCATAAACGCGCTGCCACGCGTGATGACGTAGGCGCCCAGCACTGGGCACATTACTCCGACGAGCACCGAAACTATGAGCGCCCGTATCATGAACCCATAGGTGAACGGCTCTATCAACAGTTCGGTCAACTCGCCCTCCCTCCGTGGCCGGCAGGGTCACGAGCGAACTCGACGCCGTGGGCGCCGTAGAGCTCCTCCAGCACCTCTGACGTGAAGATCTCATCGGGCGGGCCATAAGCGCAGACGTGCCTGTTGAGACAAAGAACCTGGTCGAATCTTCGGGCGAGGTTGGAGAGGTCGTGCGTCGCGAGCAATACTATCCTGCCGTCGTCCCGGAGGGACTGGAGGACCCTGACGAGGCCTTCCTGAGCCCCCACATCAACTCCGCTGAACGCCTCGTCCAGCAGCAGGATGGCGGCCTCCTGTGCGAGCGCGCGGGCGACAAAAACGCGCTGCCGCTGGCCGCCCGACAGCTCCACCATCAGGGCGTCGCGACGGTCCCAAAGCCCTACGCGTTCGAGGCACCGCCGGGCCATCTCCCGGTCTCTCCGACCGAGGGAGTGGAGCAATCCGGCATTCAGACAACGTCCCATCATCACCACGTCTAAAGCCGTGGCCGGAAATCGCCAGTTCACACGGTCTCGCTGGGGCACGTAGGCCAGCGCGCCTCTCCGCGCGCCATCGCCCAGCAAGGTCACGCTGCCTCCGGTGACGGGCACGGTGCCGGCCAGCGCCCCGAACAGCGTGCTCTTTCCTGCGCCGTTTGGTCCGACCACGCCCATGAGGGTGCCCGCCCCCACCTCGAAGTCAACGCCGGTAAGAGCCTTGTATCCGCCGATTTCGACGGACACTGAACTCGCCACTATGCCGGGTGCCTGTCCCGTCGAGTAGTCCATGCTCAGCCTTCCTGTCGTGCCCTGGGTCCCGGTTCCCTCCGGATGGCGGTCAAGAGTCCGGACTTGCCATTCCCCATGCGTCGGCACGCACCGGCGCGCTGGTGGAACTGCTGCATGCCTGTGTCAGGCTTCTTCGCGCTCCAGGCACTGCTCACAACAGATGTAGAATTCGATACGGTGGCCGAGGATTTCCCCTGGGATATCAGTTCCGAGGGCACGAATAATTCGCTCGATCGTGGCCGCCCTGAACTCACCCACGTTCCCGCACCTGATGCAGAAGGTGTGGTGGTGGTGCTCGAACCTGGCCAGACTGTACTTTGGCGAGCCGTTCGGGAGCGCCAATTTGCAGACCACTCCCGCCTCGACGAGCAGCTTTATCGTCCTGTAGATAGTGGCCCGTCCAACGTCCGGCAACTCTTCGTGCACCTGTTCCGCGCTGAACCCCTCGAGCTTTTCGCTCAGGTGGTCGATTACACGCCGCCGCGGAGACGTCAACCGGTGGCCTCTGTCCTCGAGCGCCGCTAGAAGGTCGGGTCTTACACCTTGTGCCATCATCATGCTTGACCGCCTGTGAACTATGCCGCTAAGACTCCAATTCCAGTCACTCTATATGATACGCAATATCAACGTGCAGAATCACCCTACGTAGGAGATTCCTGTCGAGTGTTGGGCAAAATACCAGCCGCCCCCAGATTGAAGATACAGCATATCATCGAAAAACTGAGTGGGCAAGCCTACGTTTAGTCGGAAACCTGGGGCGGGCTGGGAAGCCCCTTTTCGCGTCGAGGGGAACGGCCCAAGCGCGGGCACATTTCGTCCTGTGCACGGCCGGAAACCGCGGAATCCGCCGCCTGCGTGAAGCCGGTGAGCCGGGCCTGCCCTTTCAGCCGCTGCCTCTCTGTTGTAAACTTCAGTTAAACTCGATGATGGTGATAGACCTATGCTCTCTTCCGCCAACGTGGAACTCCTGCCAGGCGAACAGATCGTGTTCAAGGGCGGCAACGGCATCCTCACCAACCAGAGGCTGCTGGTTGCCGCCAGAAAAAGGCGCGACTCCAGTCTCGACACCGAGGTTCCTCTGGTCGACATCACTGAGTACAAGAGGGTGATTGGCGGCCAGGACAGCAGGATAAGGCAGGGACTGATGCTGTTTGCCGCCGGAGCGGTGTTCACCGCGCTTGAGCTTTCGGCAAGCTCGATGCTGAGGGAGAGCGGCGGCATCTTCGAGTTAGTCGACGTGTTTCTGTTCATGCTTGGGGCCCTTGGACTGGTGCTGGGCGCGTATCTCGTACTCAGGAGCCTGGTCCGGGTGCTGCCTCACACCACAGTCTTCTTTAGACTCGCCAACGGCGAGGATATCGCCGTGACTTTCCCGGGGCGGGAGAACCCGCTCGCCGACGAGTTGATCCGCCGCTACTCGAGAGCCAAGAGCGGCCTGGGCGACTAGCCGGCCGTCTCCGACGTGACCTCCTGTCGCTCACGCTCGCCGGCCCCGGCGTCGTCATACGCCACCGGCTCGCCGCGCAGTGCGGCACATGCCAGCGCCAGGAGCATCAGCCCGGTGGACACGAGGAACGCGCGGTTCAGCCCCAGCACGAACGCGGCCCTCGCGCCGTCGGCATCCACAGACTGCCCCACATCCGCCAGGCTGGGCTCGAACCCCAGGGAGGCCATGGTGAAGGCGGTGATCGCCGCTCCAACGGCGACACCGGTCAGGTTGGCGAAGGTTCTTACGAGGTTCAGGAACGCGGAGGCGATACCGTAAGATTGGCGGCTCAGCGATCCCATTATGGCGCTGGTGTTGGTCGACGAGAACGCTCCCATTCCAGTGCCTGTCAGCACCATGCCCGCTATAACGTGAATGGGCGACGAGTCGGTGCTGAGCTGCGAAAAGAGCGCCATGCCCGCCGTGGAGCTGGCCATGGCGCCAACGGAGAGCCAGCGCGTACCGAAATTTTCCGATAGGCGGCCCGCGATCGGCCCCATAAGAGCCGTGCAGGCGGAGCCGGGCAACATGAACAACGCGGCCGTGCTTGCCTGGTAGCCCAGTCCCTGAATGATGTAGAAAGGCATGAGGAAGAACACGGCCGTGCCGCCCAGGAAGCTCAGGAATCGCGCCGCCACTCCGAATGAGAATGTGCTCACTCGGAAGAACCCCATATCAAGCATCGGGTGATCGATACGACGCTCCCACCAGATGAACGCGGCCACCAACAACGTCGCGAGGCCGAACGCTATCAGAATGGGCGGAGAGAGCCATCCCAGCTCGTGGGCATTGGTAATGCCCAGCAGAAAACTGACGAGCGCCGCCGACGAGAACGCGGCGCCGGCCCAGTCGAATCGTTGGCGCGCCGTGCCGGGCGCTCCCGCGCCTGTACCGCCGCCACCGCGGAGCACCGCCACCGCCGCGATTATGGCGACAACGCCTATCGGAACGCTAGCGAAGAACACCGAGCGCCAGCCAAGCTGGGTCACCAGTAACCCACCGACTATGGGGCCGGTGATCGCGCCGGTGCCGATTATCGCCATGTAGAGACCCAGCGCGCGGCCCCGCTCCTGCTCAGGGAACACCTGCGTGATCATCGCCATGCCGTTCGCCTGAATCGCCCCCGAGCCGACCCCCTGGATAACCTTTGCGAGTATGATGAGGGCGAACGTGTTGGCCGAGCCCGCCAGCGCCGCCGCGCCCACGAACACAAAGAAGCCGGTCACGTACACAAGCTTCCGGCCCAGCATGTCCGACAACCGGCCCAAAGGCATGAGCGTCGCGCTCGTACTCAGCACGTAGCTGAGGCTGATCCACTGCACGGTTGGGATGTCCGCGTCGAACTTCTCCGCGATCCTGGGGAGCGCGATGTTGACGCCGGACTGGTCCAGAACAGTGAGAAAGAGCCCAATGGCGATGGAGAAGTAGGCCCACCACTTGTAGTTCGGGCTTCTCGCGACCCTGTTGATCGGACCAATCGCAGCCGGCAATCTCAACTGTTAATCATCCTAGCGAACCGCCGCCCGCTCGCCCACTTCCGCGGGAACATCGGTTGACGGCGAGGATGCGCCCCCCATACTGGATAGCACAAGGGCCACCAGATTCAACCCGAACATAACGAAGAAAGCCGTTCTCACACCCTGCGTGAATGCGCCCTTCACCCCTTCGTCCACTCCCTGCGACGCTATCGCATCCAGGCTCGGCTCGTAGCCCATAGAACCCATCACCGCGGTGACCACGGACGTCACAAGGGCGATTCCGATGACGCTCGCGCCGGTGCGCATGAGCGTCATGAACGCCGTTGCGACCCCGTATCTGGAACGTTCGACAGTGCTGAGAACGGCGCTGGAGTTTGGCGAGTAGAAGAATCCCATACCTATGCTCTGGAGGAAGAGAGCGCCCATCACTCGCCATAGGGGAGCATCGTCACCGAAAGTCGCCATGCCGAGCATGGCGACGCCGTTGACGATCAGGCTGCCGATGATGAACCACCGCCACCCGTACCTGTCCGAGAGCCGCCCGGCGATCGGCCCGGTGACGGCGAAGCAGACAGCCGTCGGGCTCAACAGCAGTCCTGTCTCCAGAGGAGTGAGTCCCCGCACGCCCTGCAAGAAGAAAGGCATCAGAAAGAACACGGAGCTTCCGGCCATAAAGGTCAGGAAACTCGCCGCGCTTCCTAAGGTGAACAGCCTGCGCCGGAACAGATCCAGCGCGAGCATGGGCTGGGGCGCGCGGGACTCCCACCACACGAATAGACCGAGCATCGCGACCACGGCGCCCAAAGCGCTCACGGCCAGCGGAGACGTCCAACCCAGCGCGTGGGCGTTGGTCACCACCAGCAGCAGGATGGACAGCGCGGCGGCAGATAAACCCGCTCCGAACCAGTCGAATCCGGACTTGCCGTCGCCGCCCCTGCTGGAGTGCGCGCCCGAGTCGAGCACGACTATAGCCGCAGCGAGCGATAGCAGGCCGATGGGCACACCCAGGAAGAACGCCGCGCGCCAGCCGAAGATTCCCACGACGGCTCCGCTGATGATTGGCCCCGCGATCGCTCCCGATCCGACGGTGGTCATCAACGTCCCAATCGCCTTGCCACGCTCGCTTGCGGGAAACGTGGTCGTGACAATTGCCATGCCGTTGGCCTGAATCATCGCGGCGCCCACACCCTGTAGCGCCTTGAAGCCGATTATGAAGCCCAGCGCGTTGGACGAGCCGGCCAGAATGGCCGCCGCGACAAATATCACGAATCCGGCTGCGTACACCGGCTTGCGGCCCAGGATGTCCGACATGCGCCCCACAGGCAGCAAGAGCGAGCTGGTCGCGAGCATGTAGGCTAGCGTTACCCACTGCACCGCCGGAATGGAGGCGTCGAGATCGTCGGCGATGAGAGGAAGCGCCAGCGAGAGGCCCGACTGGTCCAACACGGACACGAAAGTGCCCATGGCGACGGTGGCGAAGGCCCACCATTTGTAGTTGGCGCGGCGTGCCCTCCGGAAGTTCCGTATCAACTGGTCGAGCCGCCAGGGGGAAGCGTCGCGCCAGGCCGAAGGAGGCTCACGAAAGCAGCAAGCGGCGCAACACGTGACGTCTGTTGGTCGTGTACGGCCTGACCTCGTCCGGCCAGCGTCCGTGGTCGACCGCCGCGGCCCAGGAGTCGCTCGTCAGCACCTCGGGCGACTCGATCTCGTAGATGGCGCTGTAGCGGGGCTCTCCCTCGGCGACGATGGTCTGCCGCTCGCCGCCGAGTATCATCGTCAATTCCTCTGTCTTCAGCCGCGCGATGGAAATGACGCCCGGCACGTTCTGCAAAAGTGGTACGTGCTCGGTGTCATACACTTCGTTGAACACTGCCTCTTTGTCGGGCTGAACGTCCATGCTTGCGGTGAAGAGATACCTTGCTTGGATTGGCATGTCCTGGCTCCTTTCGACTTGGTGGCTTTCGCGATTATACAGCGGGCGGCGGTCGATAATCGACTCAGGTTGACACTCTGGCCCGCCGCCCTACAATGTGTGTGTAAGGCAGTGGACAAGCGAAGTGGGGGTCTGTAATGATTACCAAGTTTGGAACTCTGTTCGCGGGGCACGTGGACCTCGAAGACATGGGCTTGACGGGAACGCCGGTCAACGACCGCTGGCTGCCGGACGAGCAACTCGCCACGGTGTTCGACAAGTCGCAGGCTATGGCGGAGCTGATGGACCGCACGGGGTACAGCACTCTATGGTTCGCCGAGCACCACTTCCAGCGGGAAGGCTACGAGTGCATTCCCAACATCCTGTTGCTGGCCGTACATCTCGCGCATTTGACCGAGAACGTAAAGTTCGGCTGCGGGTTCAATATCGCTCCGATGTGGCACCCGCTTCGCATGGCTGAGGACTTCGCGACCGCGGACGTGCTGACTGGCGGACGGGTCATCTTCGGCGTCGGCCGCGGCTACCACACCCGCGAAGTCGAGGTTTTTGGCGCGCCCATGCTGGACGCGGACGCCAACCGTGAACTGTTCGAGGAGCAGGTGGACGTCATCTTCAAGGCGTTCAATAACGAATCGTTCTCGCACCACGGAAAGCACTACCAGATACCTCCGGATGTGCCGTATCGCGGCTACGACCTGAAGGAGATATCGCTGGTGCCGCGTCCGCTCAGCCTGCCCGTGGAGTGCTGGCAGCCCATAGTGAGCGCGAGCGAGCGGGGGCTCAACTTCATGGCCAAGCACGGCATCAAGGGCATCATCGGCGGCGGCGCGGCGCCCGGCGGCGCGGCCCAGCAGGTGGTGCACGCCTGGCAGAAGACGCTCGCGGCGCGCGGAAAGGAAACGGAACTGGGCGGCGACCTGATAATGGGCGTGTCGTTCCACATCGCCGAGACCGAGCAGAAGGCCATTGACGAGGCCCGCACGTACTTCGAGGAGAACATGAAGATGTTTGCCCCGCTGGGATTCGTGCGAGGTTTGACCGACGAGCAGATTAGCGCTCTGGGCGACCCCGCAAGGGCGCCGTTCGCCGGCCTGCCTACGATCGAGCAGGCGGTGGAGTCCGGCTCGTGGCTTTGCGGCCCACCGGACTTGATCGCCGAAAAGCTGATGAAGATCCAGGAGATGTACCCCGGCCTAGAAGAGGTGAACATGGGTAACGTGATAGGCACGCCCCAGAGCGTCATTCTCGAGCAGCTGGACTGGTTCGCGCGAGATGTGATGCCCAACTTCAAGGCGAAGACAGCATCTGCCGCGTTGGCGGACGCCTAGGCGGGCGGGTCGTAGCCCCTCCCCATCCCCTCCTATCCCGCAAGCGGGTTAGAAACTCGCCCCTAGCGAGGGTGGTCCGCACGCCCAAATTGGACTTATGCCTACGCTTATAGTAGCGTTGCTGTAGCGGGCACGGTATGGACAGCTTCCGTCAAACGCCTGTTGTCCGTGCGAGTGGCCCGCAATGAAACCTGTTTCGGTCTTAAGTGGTGGGAGAAAGTGCATGAAGGCCCCGAAATTGCATATCATGGTTCTGTCGCTGACGGCGTTCGCCGTTCTCGTTTTGGCCTGTACTTCGGCCGAGCCGAGCGCTCAACAACAGCCGGCCCAGCCGGAGGCGGCGGCCCCCGCGCCCGCGGCCGGAGCCGCGGCACGGACAGATCAGGCGGCCCCCGCGCCCGCCGCGCCCGCTGCGCCGGCAGCCACCTCTATCCCGCTCGACGTTCAGCCGGCGCCGGCGGTGGCAGGGCTGGAGCAGGGGCCGGTGAGGGCGTTGCCTACGCCCGTGCCCGAGTCCCTGGCCAGGTATGGCGGCACGCTGAAGTGGATTTCCCAAGGAAGCGTAGGGTCGCTTGACCCACACGTTACCTCCGCAGCCGTGACCCTGACTTACGGGTACAACCTGTACGACACCCTCGTGTCATGGGACGAGGAGGGCGCGCTTCAGCCCCAGATGCTTGAGGACTGGTCCGTAGAGGACGGCGGCAAGAAGTTCGTGTTCACGCTGCGGGACAACCAGAAGTTCCACAACGGCGACGATGTAACGTCGGACGACGTGATAGCGTCTTTGAATCGGTGGCGGGAAAAGTCCGCATACGGTTCTTTCTTCAATGACGCCTTGGTGGCATTCACCAAAGTTGACGATAGTCAGTTCACCGCCGAATTCACAGAGCCGGTCGGCGTGTTCCTGCAGGGGTTGGGCATTCCGACTGTCTCCTACCCTGTCATCATGCCGGAGAGCGTCGCGGCGACGCCGTCTTCAGAACTGGTCAGCGACCACACAGGCTCCGGCCCCTACCAGCTCGTAGAGTGGGATCTGGGCAACAAGATAGTGGTGGAGAGGTTCGAGGACTACACGCCGCGCGACGAGTCGCCCAGCTTTCTGGCAGGGGGCAAGGTGGCGTACCTAGACGAGCTCGAAATGCTGGAGGTGCCCGACCAGCAGACCAGGGCGTCCGCGCTCCAGACCGGAGTCGTGGACTTCCTGGACATCATGTCGCTGGACTTCTTTGAGGAACTGGACAACAATCCAAAGGTTGAAGTTGCCATCGGCAGGCCCGGCTCGCAGCCCATCTTCTTCTTCAACAAGGCGGCCCCTCCCTTCGACCACAGCCCCAAGGGCCTGTTGATGCGCCGGGCTATGCAGGCGCTCGCGAACGCTGAGGAGATAATGCAGGGCTATGGGCCTTCCGCGCTCTGGTCGCTTTGCCCATCGGTCTTCTCGTGCGGAACGTTTTTCGCAAACGAAGTGTCTTCTGAAAAGTACAACCAGAACAACGTGGAACTTGCCAAGCAGTTGTTGGACGAAGCGGGCTACGACGGCGAGCCGATAATCTTGCTTGACCCCGCGGACTATCCCACTATCCACCCGATTTCAATCGTTCTTAACGAGCAACTGAAGAGGGCTGGGGTGAATGTGGACTACCGGGTGGTCGACTGGGCTACCGAGGTACAGCTGATCCTCGCGCCGAGCGACTCGACCGCGGTCGATGAGTGGGACATTGCTCCCACCTGGATGAGCAGTTGGGCTTTCCTTCCTCTGGCCAACGGAGCGCTAAGGAGGAACGGCTTGGGATACTACGACAGCGACGCGATGGAGGACTTGAGGACACAGTTCTCACGCGAGTCCGACCTGAACGAACTGAAGAAAATCGCGGGTGAAATGCAGAGGGTGTTCTTTGACGAAGTGCCCTACGTGCATCTTGGGAACTTCTTCCAGTTGCGGGCCATGAACAAGGACTTGGATGGCCTGATTGCCTCGCCAGTCGGAGGATTCTACGCCGTCGGCCTCTACTGGGAGGACCCTTCGCGGCGCCAGTAGCGACCTGCCCTCTAGCGACGAAGGGGGCGTTCGACGCCCCCTCTCCCCTAGCGACACAGGCCCCCGCCGAGGGCGACACGCTCTCTCGGCGGGAGAGGGTCGGCTTTGGCAGCAACCATAGTCGTTGGCTGATGGCCAATTCAGGAAGGTGATTGTTGAGGGCGTACATTCTGCGCAGGCTTCTGGCCACTATCCCCGTCCTGGCTGTGGTCGCGCTGTTCACCTTCACACTCCTGCGAATCGTGCCGGGAGACCCCGCCGCGGTGCTTGCCGGGCACGAGGCCACGCTCGAGGACGTGGAACAGATCCGCACAAGGCTCGGTCTGGATAAGCCGCTGCCTTTGCAGTTGGGCGCATGGATCGGACAATTGGCGCGGGGTGACCTGGGCCATTCGATCCGAAAGTCCGACGAACCGGTCTTGCGCCTGATCGCCAGCCGTGTCGAGCCTACGCTGTCTCTGGCCCTGATCACCGAGACGGCAGCCGTGCTGATAGCGGTGCCCCTCGGCGTGCTCGCCGCGTGGAAAGCAAACTCGTGGGTCGACAGACTGGTAATGGTCTTCGCGGCGGTTGGCTTTTCCATGCCCGTCTTCTGGGTGGGATTCGTACTCATCTGGATCTTCGGCCTGTGGTCTTTCGGCCTCGACTTCCCCTTACTTCCCGTGGCCGGTTACTCGCCACTGGACGAGGGCGCGGTCGAGTACGCGAGGCACCTTATCCTTCCGGCGATAACACTGGGACTGGTGCTGATTGCGCTCATCGCCCGCATGACTCGGGCGAGCATGTTGGAGATTTTGAAAGAGGACTACGTCAGAACGGCCCGGGCCAAGGGGATTACCGAGAACATGGTGCTGGTCCGGCACGCACTTAGGAACGCCTCGCTGCCAATCATCACCGTGATTGGGCTGGGAGTGGCCGCCCTGCTTTCGGGCGCGGTGGTGACCGAGAGCGTGTTCGCCATACCGGGCATGGGAAGACTCGCAGTGGACGCGATAGTCGCCAGGGACTACCCCGTTATCCAGGGCCTGATAATCGTGCTCGCGACTCTGTACGTGTTCATCAATCTTGGCGTCGACATCACTTACGCCTACCTAGACCCCAGGATCAGATACTGATGGCCCGCGGCACGAGCGACTCCATAAGAATGGGCGAAAGTCCCGCGGTTCCCAGGTCGGGTGGTTGGCAGAAGACTGTGATGCGGCTGGCCCGCCGCCAGCCCAGCATGGCGGCGGGCATAGTCATCATAGTCGTGCTTGCGGTCATCAGCATCGCTGCTCCGCTGCTTTCCAGCGGTGACCCCACCAATATCAGCATGAGCAGCCGCCTCACCGGGCCATCGGCCCAACACTGGTTCGGCGCGGACGGATTCGGGCGCGACGTGTACACCAGATCGCTGTACGGCGGCCGCATCTCGCTATTGGTGGGCTTCTCCGTGGCGTTGATCGCCATGGTGGCGGGGGCGATGATAGGCGCGGTGTCCGGGTACTTCCGCAAGTTGGACGCCGTCGTCATGAGGGTCATGGACGGAATAATGGCGATTCCCACCATCCTTCTCGCGATTGCGTTGATGGCCATGCTCGGCGCGAGCGTGCAGAACGTCATCATTTCCCTGGCGATCGTGGACACGCCCAGGACCGTGAGGGTGGCTCGTGCGTCCGTGCTCAGCCTCAGAGAGCAGCCGTTCATCGACGCGGCTAGGGTGATTGGCGCGAATCCGGTGCGCATTCTGGCCCGCCACATCGTGCCGAACCTGCTTGCCCCGCTCGTCGTGATGGGCACGTTCATCGCCGCGGCGGCCGTCCTCACCGAGGCTTACCTCAGCTTTCTTGGCGCGGGCACGCCGCCCACAGTCCCAAGCTGGGGCAACATCATGGCCGAGGGCCGAGGGTTCATCAGCAAGGCGATGTGGATAATCTTCTTCCCTGGACTGGTGCTCGCCATCGCCGTTACCGCAATCAATCTCGCGGGTGATGGGCTCCGAGACGTGCTCGATCCGAAGCTGGCCCGCCGCATGTAGCAGGCGCTCCCGGGTCGGTCACCCCTCGGCGCGCACCCTGTCTTGGCGAAGCAACCCTCCTTGACGTGCGGAACACGCCAGCGTGTTACAATTGCCCCGTATTCGAGACACGCGCCAATTCGAGGAGGACCGTTTCCAACATTATGGATGAGAACAACAACGTGCTTGTGGTGACACCGCATCCCGACGATGCCGAGGGAGGAGCGGGCGGCACCATCGCCAAGTGGACTGCGCAGGGTCGCGACGTCGTTCTGGTGGTGACAACCGACGGCAGGCATGGCACGAGCGACAGGTCCGTAGACCCCGCCGACCTCGCCCGGACACGGGAAAAGGAGCAACTCAACGCTGCCAACGTGCTTGGCATATCGGAGGTGGTGTTCCTGCGCTTTCCCGATCAGGGCCTCGTGGACGGCCCAGAACTACGGGAGCGCATAGTGCGCGAGATTCGCAGGCACAGGCCCCAAACCGTCGTTACAATCGACCCAAACCGCCGCTACATCCGCCACCGCGACCACATGGTGACCGGCCGAGTCACGCTGGACGCGGTGTTCCCCTACGCCCGCGACCACCTGGCCTTCCCGCAGCATCTCGAAGAGGGGCTGGAACCGCACAAAGTGCGTGAGGTCTACCTGTGGAGCTCGGAAGAGCCGGACACGTTCCTGGACATAACCGACACCTTCGACACCAAGATGAAGGCACTCTACTGCCACGTCAGCCAGGTGGGCGAACCGTCCAGCGCGCGGCGCGAACGGTCGATGGCGAGGCACAGGGAAGTCGGGAAGCGCGTTGGCGTTGACCTGGCGGAGCAGTTCAAGCTGATAGAGGTCTGGCGATAAGGCGGCTTCGCGTGAGGGCGCTCTCGCGCCTTCTGGCCGGGGCAGCGTTGGGGCGATGGTCCCGACAGAGCGGCCCCCGGCCCGCGACGGAGAACTGAGCATGGAGTTAGAGCAGTCCGGCCTGTCGCGGTTCAAGCTTGACGGACCACTCGGCGAGGGAGCGGACTGCCAGGTGTTCGCCGCCACGGACCTAGAAGACGGCGTGCCGGTTGTCGTCAAGCGCCCCCACCCCATGCTGATTGTGCACGGCCAACACGCCGACGTGCAGCGCCGGCTCTCCCTCTCCCTCGAACTACAGCGAGCGATGAGTAGCGCTTCTTCACCGCTGGCCGGGGCCGTCGCCTACGCCACAGTGGAGCCGGGTTTCGCCTACTTCGGCGACACGCACGACCACCCCTATCTGGTTGTCGTGGAGGAGCGCGCACGGGGTCTGCCGCTCGTCGGCAGCGCGGCCGACGGCATAAAGCGCAACCCTATCGGACTGCCGCAGAGGCTGTTCGCACTGCATCCCGTGGTGCGACATTTCGCGTGGCCAAGGTTCTCCGTCGCAAGGGACGTCCTCGAAATCGGCTGCACATTCCTGGATCTGGGGATTGTGTTACTCGATGCCAGGCCGCAGAACGTCTTCTTCGACCCGCGAAACTCGCGCATCAAGCTTATCGACACGGGCGGCGCGACGAAAGCGAGACCGGCGACCAGAAGACGGCCCGCACTCGACGCACACGATTTCTACCTCGAGCTGTTCAAGTGGTACCTGCCGATGGACAACCCGCCCTCGACCCCGGAAGGTTACACAGCTCCTCACGGCATGGACTCGGTCCCACGATTCGAGCAGGACCTCGCCGCCCTCCGGCGGACCTACGAGGCCACGCCGTGGCGAGTCATAGGCGAGAGCGGCGGCGCCATCGTCGAGCGAGTCCGCGAAAGAGGCTACTCTAGTCCTTCGGAATTCCGCGAACACTTCCTGCGGCTCGTCGGCCAGTACGAGGCGCGTTACGATACTCTGGCGAGCGACCCGGCGAGAGTGGCCGTGTGGAGGGAGGCGAGGCAGTTGCTGGCCTTGCCCTACTGGCGCAAGTACCTGTTCGATCCCGCAGAGGACTTGGTCGCCTACCGGGCCGGCGAATCCAGCTAGAAAACCGAACACATTACTGCTATTCTGCTGTCGGAGGCAGGAAGGCATCCTCTAGGAGGCCAGGCGACACCGCGGTCGAAAGGAGGCGAGCGGCTTGAAGAGCATCGAGATAGACCGGACTAAGCGCCTCAAGCAGGAGCCGCACACCGGACATAACCGGTGGCATCCGGACGTTACACCAGTGTTGGAGGTAGACCCTTGGGAGGACGTGCTCCTCGAAACGCGGGACGCTTCGGACGGCCAGATTCGGCCCGGCATGTCCGTTGCCGACCTGGAGGGCATGGATGCCAAGGTCGGACATCCTCTGACCGGGCCCGTCTACGTGAAAGGAGCCAAGCCGGGAGACCTGCTGGAGGTGGAGTACGTCGACATTCTGCCCCAGCCACACGGTTGGACGCGAATACGGCCGGGCTCGGGTTTCTTAAGAGACCTGTTCACTGAGCCGTACCTCGTTCACTGGGAAATCAGCGATGGCTGGGCCACGTCGAGCCAGCTTCCCGGCCTCCGAATACCCGACGGTTCCTTCATGGGCACAGCGGGACTCGCGCCGTCCCACGCCCAGGTCGAGGAGTGGCGCAGGCGCGAGGCTGATCTCGCGGCCCGTGGGGGCATCGCGTCGCCGCCGGACCCTGAAGACGCGGTGCCGGCAACCGGGCCGGTGGCGAACCAGGGCCTGCGCACCATCCCGCCGCGCGAGAACTGCGGCAACGTAGACGTGAAGCAGCTTACCAAGGGATCGCGGCTCCTGATTCCTGTAGCCGTGCCGGGCGCCCTGTACTCGGTGGGCGACGGCCACTTCGCGCAGGGCGACTCGGAGTGCTGCATTACCGCCATAGAAATGGGCGCGACTCCGGTTGTGAGGTTCAGCGTGCACGAGGGGGAGGCAGAACGAAGCGGCATTCGAATGCCGCGATTCGCCCACCCGGGCTACTTCGCCTCGCCGGAATGGGCCGCGCCCCGCAACTTCATAGCCACCATGGGATACCCGCTCACTAATGAGGGCGTGAACGACGGCGTGAACGTGACTCTGGCGGCCCGCAACGCGCTGCTGAACATGATCGACCTGCTCGGCGAGCGTGGCTGGAGCCGGGAACAGGCATATGTTATCTGCAGCGTGGCCGTGGACCTGAAGATCAGCAACATAGTGGACCTCCCGAATGTGACGGTGTCGGCATTCCTGCCGGAGGACATTTTCGCGGGCTAGCCGGCCAATCGAGAGTCACAGGACTCGGTCTGACTTCAAAGCCCGGCACGCGCTTGCAGGATTAACAGAAGTGCCCGGCTGCGCCCGGGCTGTGGAGACATGGTGAGCTAATGCCAGGACCCTTATACGGCGTGAAGATACTGGAGTTCACGGAGATAATCGCCGGACCGCTGGGAGGAATGCTGCTCAGCGACATGGGCGCCGACGTCATCAAGGTGGAGCCTCCGTGGGGCGAGCCGTGGCGGTTCGCCCGTGAAGTCATCCCCACCGAAAGCCCCACCTACATTTCGCTCAACCGAGGCAAGCGCAGCCTTCCCCTCGACCTCACCAAGCCAGAGGCGCTGAAAATCGTCCACGAGCTCGTGCCCTACATGGATGTGGTAATCATCAATGCCCGGCCAGACGTTCCGTACAACCTGGGCATAGACTACGAGAGCCTATCGGCCATAAACCCTCGTCTCATATACTGCGAAAACACCGCCTATGGCCGCAAGGGTCCCGACAGCTACCGCCCCGGCTACGACATCGTGGTGCAGGCCATGACCGGGCTCATGGCGGCGGAAGGCAAGATTCAGGACGGAGTGCCGCAGCAGATACAGTCCACCGCCGTGGCCGATTACGCGACGGGCCTGTCAATCGCCTGGTCGGTGTGCGCGGCGCTGTACCACCGCGAGCGCACCGGCAAGGGACAGAAGATCGAGGCGTCGCTCCTGGGCTCGGCGCTGGCCGTCCTATGCGGCCGGTTCATGAGCATTGCCGCAATCGACGAGGAACCGCGGGCGGAGTTCCTGGGAGAACTCCAGGCAATGAGACAGGCAGGCGTCCCCTACGAAGCTATACATGAAGTCTACCGGGAGCAGTCTCCATTTCGCAGGGGCAACGTCTACTACCGGTCCTACCAGGCAAAGGACGGCATCGTGACCGTCGGGTGTCTCAGCGACACCCTTCGCAAGAAGATGGCAGACGCCGTGGGGCTACACGACATTCGCTTCGAGCCGGGCTACGACCCAACGTCTGAAGAGTCGATTGAATTCAACGAACATCTGCTGGAAAAAGCGCGGGTGATATTCCTGGAAAAGACCGTCGACGAGTGGCTCGCGGTGCTCGATGAGGCCGGCGTCCCCGCCGGACCGCTCAGGTTCGTGGAGGAACTGCCGACGAATGAACAGGTGATCGCCAACGACCTGGCGGTCGAGCTGGAACACTCGCTATTGGGGAAAGTGACGATGGTAGGGCCGCCGTTCAGCATGAGCGAGTCGCCCCTCGAGGCCACGCGCGCCTCTCCCGCGCTCGGCGAGCACACCGCCGAGATTCTGTCCGAGTTGGGCTACGACGCCGACAGAATTCAGCATCTGAGGGACGAGGGAGTCACCCGGTAGGCGTTCCGTGGCGAGCAGCGTGAGAAAGGTGCGAACGAAGGGCCGCACCATAGAGTACGAGCTGAGACGTAGCAGGCGGCGGACAAAGAACCTCGCCCTTACCGTGGAGGGGGGCAAGGTGCTGGTGTCGGCACCCATGAAAGCGGGCGTGCGGGTAATTGACAACTTCGTTCGCAACAACGCCGACTGGATCGCGAAACAGCGCCCGGAGGAGCAACAGCTCGCAATCCCTGAGCGATTCGACGAAGGCGCCACCCTGCCCTACCTTGGACAACGATTGCCCGTTGAGTATGACTCGGTCGACGACAGGCGCCATGTCGTTGTAATCCACCAGGACGGCAAGTTTGCGGTCACAGTGCCGGCGGGTCTAGGTGAACCCGTGAAATCGGAGTTGATTCGAGTGGTTGTCCAGGATTGGTACAAGGATAGAGCCGCGGAGCGGCTTCCCGCCCTGGTCGACCGCTGGCTTCCGAGATTCGGTTTCGCCCACAAGCCTCCCGTGAAGGTCGGCAACCAGCGCCGGGCGTGGGCGAACTGCTCGAGCGACGGCGTGCTCCGCTTTAGCTGGCGCGTCGTCATGCTGGAAGAGCCGCTGGTCGAGTACGTCGTTGCGCACGAGTTGGCACACCTGGCGCACTTCAACCACTCGCGCGACTACTGGCGACTGCTCACGAAGGTGATGCCCGACCAGGAGAGCCGGCGGAGGCGAATCAGAGAGGTCGCCCAGAAGTTGCAATTCTGAGGCGTGACGCCGGGCCTGAAGTCGTCATGGATTGGCAGCGCGATGGGTATCGCACCGACGGTCCATTGTTGTGGGCCGAAGATGGCCGGTGGTACAATCGCCGCTCAATGGCGGCGACGGGACTGAGCGGGTTTCGCCGATGGCGAAGGGAGGCGACAATGGCGATAGTTTACAAGATCATTGCAGCGTACCTGGTAGTCCTGGCGGTTCTGATTGGATTCCACTTCATTTTCGCCCCTTTGTACCAGGACACGCTGGACTCTGTCGACGGATGGCGGGTGCTGGACTGGTTCATCGCGGTGGGTGTGCTGGTGCTCTGGGTGTTCCACTACCTCCGCAAGCGCGAGCACGACGCCGCGGACCCCGATGGGCAGGCGACGCGCCGATATCTGGAAGTAAACTTCGCGCTGTATGGGTCGTTGCTGATCGGGATACTCTTCTTCTGGAACTGGATCGACTTCCTCGTCCAGGACCCCGATGTGCAGAGCAACGTAAACCTGATGCTCTGGCCATACATCGATTCTGCGCTCGCGGTGCTACTGGGCGTGAGCGGCTGCCAGATGTGGCGCGAATGATAGGCGAGTAGCCGTAGCGGTCGCTATGGGAAAAGACGATACCGGCGGGTACTTGAAAGTTTCAGAAAGTGGTACAATCTAACGGTATGGATACCAAGCTAGACGCCGAGTGCAGCGTAGTAAGGCCAGGTGAACTTGAGGTTGAGATCGCGTCGGGCGCGATGACGCGCCTTGCCGGCGTGTCACAGGCGCTCGTTGGAGCCGAGGGTATTCACCTCGCGGTTGCCACCATTCCGCCCGCCTGCGCCTCCTCGCCTCACTATCACGTGAACTGCGAGTCGGCAATCTACGTTCTGAAGGGTACGGGCCGTTTCCTCACAGGCAAGCGGCTGGAGAACAGTCTGGCCATTGGACCGGGCGATTTCATCTACGTGCCGCCGGACTCAGTACACCAGCCCGTCAACGACAGTTTGACGGAGCCAATGGAGCTGATCGTAGCGCGCAACGCGCCGGTGGAAATCGTCGTCGAGCACGACCCTTCTGCCGAGTAGCTCGGTTTCGCATGTCCGGGGCGTGCAAACGCCCTGCCCCACGCACAGCACGGGCCATTAGCTCAGACGGTTAGAGCGCAGTCCTGATAAGACTGAGGTCCCTGGTTCGAGTCCAGGATGGCCCACCAAGCGTTACCGAATTGCGAACTCGCCCGTTTAGGGCGACCTCTGCGGTGTCCGCTCCCCCCATAGGGCTGTCGTCCGGCGTGGGTATGGAGTAGACGATGGTGGCCTTGCTGGGCTTGACCTCTATCTTCTTCACGAAGGAGTGGACGAAGGCCCTGGTCTCTGTCAGCTCGCTGGTCTTCAGGAACTCGCTCATATCCTCAGCGAAGGCGGCGATGGCGTCGGCGCTGTCGAGGAACTGCCGCCGGTCCTTCAGGAGCGCCCTCGCCTCCTCAGCGGCGACCTCCAGCTTCTCCTTGCGCTCCCGGTGCTCTTTGATGCGCTCCGAGGCGTCGGTCATCTCGATGTCGGTGGTCTCGATGACCTGCCAGATGCGCCCCAGCCTGCGCTTGACGTCCTCAAGCTCATCCTCGATGGTTTCGAGCTTCTGGCGCTGCTCCGCAGCCACCCCGTCCATCTCCTCGTCCACGATCTTCACCAGGTCTCGGATGTTGGACTCGGTGAGGACGTTCTCCCTGATCTCTCCAACGATGACGTTCTCGAAGGACTTGGCGTTGAGCCTGGGAGTCTTGCAGGCGCCACTGCCCCGCTTCAGCAGGGAGTGGCAGACGTAGTAGGTGTACCTGCCGCCCTTGGCCTCGGCTGCGGTCATGGCCTTGCCGCAGGTCTCGCACTTGAGGATGCCGCTCAGGAGGTAGGGGCTGGACACCCTGCGGGGGTTCGCCTTCTTCGGGGCGCGGGACTTCAGCAGCCTCCCCACTCTCTGGAACTCCGCCCTGGAGACGACGGCGGGGTGCGCATCCTCTACCCGGACAGGGGGCTGGCCGTCCCTGGCGTTGGCTCCCCAGACCACAACTCCCGTGTACGCCTCATTGGAGAGAGCGTTGTGGACGGTGGTCTTCTGCCAGCGTTTTCCTCTGGGGCTGGAGATGCCCTCGGCGTTGAGGGTCTTGGTGATGTCGAGGATGCTCTGGCCCTCCAGGGCCATGTCGAAGATGCGGCGGACCACGGCGTCGTTGGGCGGGTTCAACTCCAGCCTGGGGCGCTTCTTGGGTCCGTCCTGCACCATGACCCGGTTGTAGCCGTAGGGGGCGAAGCTGGTGACCCAGAAGCCCCTGGAAGCGGCCTCCCGCATCCCCCGGGTGACCTCCTGGGCAAGATTCTCGCTGTAGAACTCATCCACGCCCTCGATGATGGCCTCCAGCAGCCTGCCGGTGGCGGTGTCCTCGGCCTGCTCGGTGATGGAGACGACGCGGATGCCCTTCTTTCTGAGCATGGACTTGAAGGCGACGGCGTGCTCGCGCTTCCGGGTGAAGCGGCTGAACTTCCAGACCAAGATTTCCTTGAAGGGGGCCTCGGCCTTGGCGGCCTCGTCCAGCATCCTGCGGAACTGGGGCCGGTCGGCGATGCGTCCGCTCTCGGCCTCGTCCACGTACTCGCGGACGACCATGTAGCCGTTCTTCTCTGCGTAGTCCCTGAGCGCCCGTAGCTGTGCGGCCACGGACAGGTCCACGTCCTGGCGGTCGCTGGAGACCCTGGCGTAGAGGGCCACCGGTGTCATATCGAGTCGGTCGTTCATCGGTCTCTCCTCCTCATGTCTTCTTGCTCGTTCTGGCGGGACCGCAGCCATTCCAGCCGCTCCCGTCTGCGCCACTCCCGCTCCTCCATGAACAGGCGGATGGCCTGCCTGAGCAGCTCGCTCACGGAGAGGTCGTCCTCCTTCATCACACTCCGCACCTGCGCCTCCATCTCCGGGGGCAGGGAGAAGGTGATGGTCTTGGAACGCCTGGGAGTGGTCATGCTCTCTCTTTTTGCCTCCTGTTGTAGTGCATAGTCTTACTATACACTATCCCGGTGTGGTCTTCAAATCCTGCCGGGGGCCATCAAGGGGCCGATGCCACTTCTGGGCCGAGATCGTTGTGACCCGGTTCCAGTTCGTTTTCCCTGATTTCTCCATCTTTGGTTATGGTAAATCGACGCCCATCGAACAGGCTTTCCATAATCATGTAGATGTGGTCGTCTGCACGAACTACGATTTCCTGCTTCACAGGCGGGTTGAACTTTACTTTGAAGCTCATGCCAGCTATCGAATACCCGTGGGCGGGGTACTCTGGGTAGTCTGGCACTGTCAATATGCTGCCCTCTGGGAAGTGAATGTCGTACTCGTCCTTGTCGGGGTGTCTGCTCCATTCTTCATCGGTTATCTTCTGAAGAGTCTCAGCTTCCTGCCCAAGAATTCCGATGAAGATCTGGTTCAACCGGAGAGACCAATGGATCGGGCCTCCCTGATAGGATTGCTCGTCGGGACCGGGCTTAGGTGCGGTCAGGCGGAAATGGATGTCGTATATCTCGGTTTGATCCACCATCAGCGTGATATGAACCTCTCTGATGTGGCCATCCCAGTCCTTGTCCAGCGGTTTCCTCAACTCGACCAGCCCAATGTTCTTGGACTCTGCGTAGGACCTGCCAGGACCCGTAAAGCCCATCTTGGAGACGATTACGCCTTTGTTCAGGTTCGCGTCTTGAAGTATCTGGGCGAAGTCCCTAACTACAGGTAGGCCCACCTTCGCGTTCCAGTTCTTGCACGAGATGGCCGTTCTGTACTTATGCAGGCCATCGCTGTGTTTCGTCAAGACGTCGATCTGGTGGAAAACACCGGGCGGTCCTTCGACCCGGCATGAACTGCCCCAGCACTCGATTGTCACTCCACTGGCCCGTCCTAAAGCTTGATAGATGTCCTTCACCAATTCCTCGTAGTCTTGCCAGCGGACATCACTTGGCTCAGGGGCAGAACGTCCACCAAGTCTTGCCATCTTCTTCTCCTTTGCTAATAGGGCTAGTACAAACTACCAGGGGCCGACTGCTGCCGCCGCCGCTATCGGCTTCCGCCTGCGCCCCGGCATGTCCGAGGCGACCATTTGGGGGCCGAGGACGGAGGCGGCGTCTTCGGGCACGGCGACGACGACCACCCTCGTCAGCTTCCCCTGGCGGATGACGGGCCGGGCCAGGGCGGCGTAGTTGCCGTATTGGGCATAGCGCGCCGTGCCGTAGCGGGCGGCCTGCTCCGCCAGGGAGCCGGGGGGAATGGGCCTGCCCCCACGGGGGATGCCGCCCCGCTCCCCGCATATGGGGAAGCCGCGTGGCGTCCCAAAGCCCCGCGTCCTCCTGGCGACCTTCACCCGCAGGTCGGACGGCCCGTTCCCGTTCTCGGAGTCTCTCTCGTCCTCCCTCGCGTACAGGACCACCATGAGGGGCGGGTTCCTAAGCACCTCGGCCAGCCGGATGGACACCGAAGCGTAGGAGCAGCGAAACGCCTGCTGCAACTTGAGCACGTCCAGGCCCCACTCCAGGGCCAACGGCTCGAACGCCCTCGGCTGCATCAGCACCGCCGCGGCGAACCGCTCGGCCTGCGTGCACACCTTCCGGTCGGGTGGAGAGCCGGACTCCATCTCGCACAGGGTCTCGTAGATGATCTCGTAGGTCTCGTGAATCACCGAGTAATCCTGCGTCCCCTCCCACAGGTCCTCCCGGTAGTGGATGTCGTAGCCGCCGTTGGGCGAGCTGTAGTGGATGCCCTTCGCGTCCATGTGCCTGCTGCCCGACACCTCGCCGAACCCGGTCCGTTTCAGCAGCGCCTTTAGCTGCTCCATCGAGGGGCGTGCGGGCACGTCGAAGTAGCGCACGAAGCGTTCGGCGAGGGTCTCAGGGTCCAGGGCCTTTTGGGGTTGGTCGTCCAGCAGGGTGCGGCAGAAGTCCTCTCTCGTCCTGTTCATGCTCACTCCAGCAGCTTCTTGTTGGCGAATCGCTCGTACATTTCGACGATGAATCGCTTGGTCTTCAGGGTGATGGGACCGTCGGGCCTGGTGCCCACCCGGAACACGGGGTCGGCCAGCACGTACTGGTAGGCCCGCTCCACCTCCATCGCCTCGTCGCTGAAGGGGTCGATGTGGGGATCGCGACCGGCCCGTTTCATAAGCTCCTCGGCGTCCACGTTGTAGAGGTCGGCGAGCTTGCGAATGATGTTGACGCCGGGCCTGCGGCTTCCCCGCTCTATCTCGGAGAGGTAGGAACTGGAGACGCCGACGCGCTTGGTCACGTCCCGCAGACTGAGGTCTCCCCGCAGCCGTCTGAGGAGAGGGCCTATGGCGTCGTCTCCCTCGATCTCGCGGCGCTCGTCAAGTTCCCGGTCGTCTTCGAGCTCGTCCATGTCATGTCTCCCTTGCATCCGTCGCTGCGAACGTTTCAGCGAACGGCGCATCTGCGACAACTTCAGCTAAAGTCTTGCTAAACAATTGTTACAACACAGCGAGCAATTGTCAATGTGTGGCCTGTAAAGGCTGTGAGAACGCCGTCCAGCCATTGCCTCTGCGTGTTCTATATTGATACACTAATGCGGACAGAACGCATCTTCTAAACCTGGCCCCAGTATACATCACCGGCGCTCCCGAAGGCCACACCTTCATGGCAGCGCCGGACCCCGGAGAGACGGAACGCGTGAGTAGCAAGCGAAGGCTTACGGCCAAGCAGGAGCGGCAGCGCATCGAGGGCCTGCGGATACTGGCCCGCATCATCGCGCGCCACTACTTCGCCAACCCACACCTGTACCGCAACGGCTCCGCCCCGTCCAACGGGCGGCCCGCCGACGGCGGGGAGTCAGTCCGTGAGGAGGGGTCGGCGTGAATCGCAGGCAACCACCGCGCGTCAGGCTCGATCCCCAGAAGGTGTGGGCGCTGCTCAACCGGCTCAACATGACGCAGAACGAGCTGGCGCGGCTGCTCGACACCTCGTCAAGCTACCTCTCCCAGCTTATGAGCGGCAAGCGCCGCCCCTCGGCGGCCTTCCGCAAGCGGATGATGAACGTCCTTGGCGTCACCGGCTTCGACGACCTCTTCTACCTGGAGGATGTCGAGTGAGAGCCGGTCTACTCCCGTCCCACCTCATCGTCGATGACGGCCTCATCGGGCCGGACTTCCCCAAGCGGCTGGAAGCCTTCAAGGAGGCCACCGACCTCTCCTGGGACATCCTGGCCGCTTGTCTGGGCGTGGACCCCCGCCAGCTTCAGCGGTGGCGGGAGGGCACCAAGCCCAGCGGGGACGGGGTGAACGCCCTGGTGAAGCTGGCCTCCCGCATCCCCGGAGGCATTTACATCCTTTTCGGGGTGCACGTCCTCCCTCCGGTCGGAGTCTACCAGCCGCCCCTGGTCGTCGATTACAACCCGGCAGGGGACGGCGGAGAGGGGTAGAGCATGGGAGTGCAGCAGCGGGTCTACAGGCCCGTCGAGTACGACCTTCCCACGGATTTCCCTGAGCGGCTAGCGCTGTTCAAGGAGAAGAGCGGGCTGAGCTGGAAGGAGATTTCCCGTCTCCTGGGAGTCAGCCTCCACCGGCTCAGGCAGTGGCGGAACAAGGGCGCGGCTCCCAGCACCGCCCACCTCTTCCTGCTGATGACCATCGCCGACGTGATGGGGCTGCGGGACGGGATTCTGATGCAGCCCGAGCGGGACCTGCCCGAAGGGATGGACCCGGAGGCTGTGCGGGCCATGAGACAAAACGTATAGGAGAGCTTCAAGCATAGGAGGAGGAAACATGGTTACTGCGGAACGGAAGCGGACGTGGAACAACCGGCCCCCGCCCTTTCCCGATGACTTCGGGGAGCGGCTGGAGCGGCTGAAGGAGCTGACCGGGCTGTCGTGGGGCGAGTTCGCCGAGCGGCTCAGCGTGACGCAGCGCGGCTTGGCGAAGTGGCGCAACGGAGGGCCTCCTTCGGGGGCCTATCTCTGGGCCATCATCGAGCTGGCCCGCGAGGTTCCGGGCGGCTACGAGCTGATCATGTACGGCGACCTGGAAGAAGGCTAGAGAGGGATTGAAAGGAGACGGAAGAATGGTTGACGCTCGACGATTCACGAGCAAGGGCTTTCCTGCGCCGCCCCTTCCCGACGACTTCGCAGCGCGGCTGGGGCGGTTGGAGGACCGGTCCGGGATTGCACTGGAGGAGTTCGCCTTCGGGTGGGGCATACGACTGGACCGGGCCAGGGCTTGGCGCGCCGGTGAGCCGCCCACCGCCGAGGAGCTGCGGTTCATCGTGAAGTGGGCCTGCGAGGTGGAGGGCGGGATTGCAGTGCTGCTCAGGGACTGCTCCCAGCCCTGGCCGTATCGGGGGCCTGGCTGACGAAGTGCGGCGGCGATGCGGGGGCCTGCGTCAGGTTCCCTGCCAGCGAGAGAAGGGCCGGACGGTTGATATCGTCCGGCCTTTTCGTTTCTTCGAGCCTTCCCCCGCATTGGATTGGCGGATTCCGGTCATGTATCGTTGGGCTTGGAGCGGTCGGCGGCAACGGCGACGCTTCCGCAAATCGGGTTCGCACCAGGAGGCAACAGGGACCAAAGACCGAGGAGGTGGCGCAATGGCTGTCGAAGGACGTGACTTCAACGTCGAGGAGTACGAACCATCGGGCTGGCCGGAGGACTTTCCGCAGCGGCTGGAGAGCCTGCTGGGGATGGCTGACCTGACGCGAGGGGACTTGGCCCGGCATTTGGGGGTGACGGAGCGCACCGTGCAGAGGTGGCTCGTGGGAGGGGGCAGGCCCAAGGGGGGTAGCTACTATGCCATCATGCAGCTGTCCCGTTCCGTGCCCGGTGGCTTTGAACTGATGCTCTACGGCGAGGCGAGGGAGTAGGGCGCGGCCTCCTCACCGCCTGACGACGCCCTGGGGGTCTCGCCTGGACGCCCTGCGGTCGAGGGTCCCGAAGGCCCGGCCGATGCCCGGGCGCTTCACCCTGGGCGATAAGATCGGAATGTCTTTCACGCGCTCCCCGTCCTCCCACGCCTCGTACCTGGCCAGTCGTCATGCTCGGAGTGAAAGAGCACCTGTAATCTTCCGTCCTCGTGTACTGACCTCTGCTGACGGGAAGTCGGGCACTAGGCTTAATCCAGTTCGAGTTCAGCGTCACGGACCTCGGTGAGTTTGGAGCGTATCATCACCTCTCGTTCGTCACTGATCAACTTCTTCCAATCCTCGGACGTTAGAGCCTCGCCGTCTTCTTGAGTCAGTTGTCCCTTTTCGACCAGGATGTTCACAAGAGCTTCATACCGGGCATGTAGTGCTAGAATCATCCGCGATTGAGCCACCTGTTCGATCTGTAGCGAGAGGCCCACCCTACTGGGCTCAGGGTCCACGGGAAAGAACCTGGCAATCTGCTTATAAAACCTCTCAGCCCCTTCCTCATGAGAAGACCAGTAGAGAGCGCCTCCAAATCGGCGCACAATCGGGCTTTCGTCGATTCCAATACGTCTGATGTTGACTTGAGAGAGACTGATCAGGCGCTGAAACTCGCGGAATCCTTCTGGCGATAAGCGCAGCAGGACATAGATGCCGATTACGTCGTCCTTATGGAGTTCCTCGGTGTTTCTGATAACTGTGAACGTGTGGCCTTCAACTTCCAATAGCTGGAACGGTATGGGTTTGTCTAATTCCTTCATCTCAAAGTGGTACCACCTTTCTGGGCGTCCTTCTTGGTAGCCCGAGGATTTTCTAGCCACGGTGGCCTCGTATTGTCTATCTGCAAAAGGGTCTTCGACCGTGACGGTGTCTTTCTTGAGTAGTTCCTCAATGGTTTGGATATCAGCATCAGTATAGACGGTGACCTCCATGTCGATGCCGGATAGAGTCTTGCCTGAATGAACTCCGTCGAACGCAAATGGACGCCCTGCGGAGGCTCGCACCTGAAGGTCGTCAATCTTTATGGAATTGTTCGGCGTCACCATGGGTCTCCTTACGGGTAGAGCAGTAGTGTGGTCAATGGCCTCATGGCCTAGAGGAAGGTGCTGGTCTGTAAACTCCCTTTTGAACGGGCATGTCCTCAAACATCATCGCCTGTAGTGTCCTCACGCAGGCACATCGAAAACGAGCACGGTGAGAATCATCTCCCTGTTGGGATCATCACGATGCCCAAAGACGTAGCGGAAACCAGTCTCCGAGGCATAGGTACGGTCTGCCTTGTAGCTGGCGTGTGCCCTGACTACCTCTGGAATTCTGCTGAGGACCGTGGACATCTCCCTATCACGGTTGAACACGAGGAGGGCCGTCTTGGTGTCCCTCCAACTGGTGTAGCCCAGCAACTGGTCGAGGGCTTCCTTTAGCCCAGATGGACCCATCCAGACCTTGCACTCGGCGACGAATACATTCCTACCTTCTGCTCTAATCAGAATGTCGGTTTTGCCCTCGTAGTTGAAAGTCTCGCCTGTTGCCTGCCCCTCGTAGTGCCCGTTGAGATGCACGAGGAAGTGCATACGCAAGTCCTCCTCGTCCATGCCCGTGAACGCCTTCGGGCTTCTCTCCATCACCATGACCATGTTCGAGAGGACCGACAGAATATGCTCGTAGTCATCCATGCCAAGCGTAGGCTCCGGCTTGTAAGGTTCTGTGGAAGCTTGAGGTGGCTGTGGAATTATGCGCCTCTTCACTTCGGGTGTAACAAAAGTGGTGGGGGCGCCTTCCCTGCGCCTGAGTGGGAACCCGAGCCTCTCCACCAACCCTCTATCTTGGAGCACCTTCTCGCGTCTCGCATTGATGTGTTGACTAGCCTTCTCTCGTATGGTCGAGTTGAACGGCGTCACATCTCGGGCAATCCATCCAAGATATTCCTTAACGTTCTTTCTGTCCCGTTCAAACTCGATCTCAATGTCTTGGGAGTCTTGAGTGGTGCGTTCATAGGTAAAGACAAGCTCGCTGTTCCTAACAGCGGCGCGTGGGGGGTTGAAGTTAAATGTGGAGGGCCTACACTTGAACAGCTCTGGGTCCCCTATAAACGGCACGTAGAACGTGAGGCGTGTCCCGGTGATGTAAAGCGGGCTACTTCTGTCGAGTACCGCGTATTCAAACCGTTGACTGACGTCTACCTTAGCGTCTCCATAATCTGCATTGATTCCTGACTCGTCGATTTCTGCCACTTCAATGGCGTACTTTTCCACGAGATAGTTGCACAGGTCTTCCGGCGAAGTATTCAGAACACGGTCTTCGCTTAGTGATGCAACCTCATTTGACAGCTTCTGGTCTTGCTGCGCCAGCACGCCTCCCAGGTCATAGTCACAGAACAACAGGCTTGTCATTCTTCACTGTCCAAACGGAGAATTCACTGGAATCGGAGTCACATTAGGAAAGGCTTCTCCGATGAGTGGCGGCCACGTATTGGCGAGATGACGTTCAACACCATCTTGTTGATGTGATGGTACAGATGCCCACGTTACCCGCAGCTTCCCATATCGGCGGTAGTCAAGGATGCCGTTATCTTGTCGATGTGATGACAACCGACTGGCAATGTCCCCCTGTCCGATACGAACAACTCTGGCGGGATTCCCTTCGTGCCAGATGATGTATACGCCATCAACATTAACGTTGGTCAGATCGACGGTTTCCAGAGGGCACCATTCTTTACCGTCGGTACACCTAATCCAATTCACGTTTACCATTTCTATAGCCCTCAACCAATTGGAGTCTATGCGGTTCATCGCGCAGGAAATCTGTGAGCGCATGTGTTTAGATTTGCCCTGCCGACCCGAACATTTGACAGATACGAAGGCGTCTGTCCCATTATACGCCCGTTGGATGCTCTCCGTCTCTACTCTGAAGTCGTAAGAGAGGCTTGGGTTTCGGCCTAGGGTTATCGTCTGACGACGCCCTGAGGGTCTCGCCTGGACGCCCTGCGGTTGAGGGCGCGGTCGAGGTTCCCGAAGGCCCGGTCGATGCCCAGCCGCGCCACCCTGGGCGACGGTTCCTCCTCCTGCTTGAGGAGGGCGTGGGCGATGAGGTCGGCCATCTGTAGCAGGTGGTCGGAGTGGGAGCTTCGGAAGGCGGGGCCGCCGATGACCCTCTCTATCGGGATGTCCTTTGTGCGCTCCCCGTCCTCCCACGCCTCGTACCTGCTGGGCACGGGGTTGCGGCTCCTGAGCCTGCGGTAGAGGCGGGCTACCATATCCTCGCGGCCCTCGTCGAAGATGAGGAAGGCGTGGCGGTTGGCGGACGCGACGGAGGTGTTGATGCGGTTGAGCAGGCGGTCGAGGCTGGCCCGCTCGTGGCCCCTCGCGTCGGGCTTATGCAGGCAGACGTTGACAACCTCAACGCCGCCGATGGTCCTGGCGGCGTCCTCGACGAGTTGCAGCCCGCCGACGAAGATTTCGGCCCCGTGCTCCGGTGAGAGCCTGCGGTCGGCGTTACCCACACGGGCCAGCTTGCCCCGGCCCGCCAGCAGGTCGCAGGCGTGAAGCTCCCGGTCCGGTGGGACGGCGTAGCGTACCTCCAGCTTGAGCCGCCAGTCGCGGACGCGGGCGTTGAGGTCGTTCCACCGCTCGGCGTCCACGCCCAGGGCGGAGCGGACGTAGTAGCGGGGACCCTCGGACTCGTCGATGTAGTAGATTCTCATTGCTGACGTTCTCCGGTCGGGTTTTGGTTCAGGGGGCGCACCGGCTCGAAGCCGCCGCCTGGGGCGAGCCACGCACGACCCAGCGGCCCCTCCCGCTCCGTCAGGCCCCGGTGGGAGACCAGCAGGGGAAGTGGCGTCCTCGTCCGCACCATCTCCTCGAGGGCGACTCGCAGGAAGTGGGTTGCCGCCAGGTCTTCGTGGAAGACCACGAGGACGGCGGGCCGTGCGCCGTGGTCGTCGATGGGCCGGTGGGAGGAGTAGTAGCGCAGGTATGGGGCCAGCCGCTCCGCCATCGTGATGGGGCGCACGGCCCTGCGCTCATACTCCAGGAAGAAGGGCCAGGTGGTGGTGCCCTTCCCCAGGACGCCGAAGGCGTCGGGGTGGATGGAGCGCCTGACGCCGAAGTGCCGGAAGTAGCGGGACGCCCTGATGGGCGGATCGAGCTGGCCGATCTCCCAGCCCAGGTCGCGGGCCTGGGTCGCCAGGGACGCTATGAGGCCGTGGACGGCGGTGGTGTGGTCCATGTCGCGCAGGAGCTGTCTGCTGCGCCTGCCGGCGACGCTGCGCCAGTCCTCGGCGTCTGTGGGCGCGACGCTCCACCGCTTCTTCGCCCCGCCCACGGCGGTGCGGTCCCTGCGGGCCAGCATCGCCAGCCCGACGTCGGTGAGGGCTAGGCTGCGTCCCGATACGTGGGTGCGGACGACCAGCCCGAAGCTCTCCAGGGCGGCGACGACCTGGGACGCTCGCGGGCGGGAGACCCCCAGCAGTCCGGCCAGGTCCGGCAGTCCGAGCCAGGGCCAGTCATGGAGCAGGTCCAGGGCGCGCTTCTCAGAGGGCCTCAGCAGGGCGGGCAGCAGGTAGTCGGGGACATCCCCTCCCGGTTCGTGCTCGTCGATGTCCGGGGGAAGGTGGAGACCGCGCTCCAGGGGACGCTCGTTGGGGACAGCGCCCCTGCGGGTCAACCGGCCGATGGCGTCCCGCAGGCTGACGGCGGCGTTGATGGAGCGGAGCCGCCACACGGGGTTGTCGGGGGACGCGGCAACCGCCTCACGCTCCAGGGCGAAGAGCGTCTCGGAGGGCGTCTGGGCGAGCCTCCTGCGGGAGTGGCGCAGCCGCACCTCGTCGGGCGCGATGAACAGGATGCAGCCGGGCTGCGGCCCCCGGGTGAGCCGCCAGAGGCGCTTGGAGAAGCCCGTGCGGTCGGTGGTCGGCCCCTGGCGGACGATGCCGACGGTTCCTCCTCCGGGCAGGGTGACGGCGGCGTCCATTGGCATGGCGCGGTACCATCGGAAGCGAATGGGATAGGCCGCGTTTGAAATGGCGGAGGCGAGGCGATAGACGACGGCCACGGCGTCGAGGCGTTCCAGCAGGACGCGCCGCCAGCGGGCCGAGACGGGCAGGTCTCTGAGCAGGCCCTCAAGCGGTGCGTTCTCCGCGTGGGCGAGGCGGCGCAGCCCTGCGGCGGTGAGGTGGAACCTTCGGGTCGGGGGTATGAGCTCCGTGCCGTGGGGGACGGAGGCGATCAACCCCGCGTCCTCCAGCCTGGGGACCGCCCTGTACACCCCTCCCCTGGACCAGCCGGAGACGGCGACCATCTCCAGCCGGTCGAGGAGGGGCATGTGCGCCAGCAGCTTGAGCAGCTCGGCGTCCACTGGTCTCATTCCTCACGCTCCCCGTCGTCCGTCCCGCCCGCCGTCTCCGGGGCGTCGTTCCTGGGGTTCCGGTCGCGCTTGGTGCGCTGCTGCTTGCGCTTGGGCTGTTCCTGTGCCTGTTGCTCGCCGCCGCCCTGGGTCTCCTGGGCCTGCTCCTTCCTGAGCCTGTCCAACTGGTCGCGGTACTTGTCGACCAGCTCCTGCAAGCCTGCATCCTTCTCGGCCAGGTCCCTGGCAGGCGTGATGTAGCTCTCGGCCTGGCCCCATATGCGCTCCGCCGTTTCGGGGTCTCCCGGCTCCGGCTTTGCCACCCTCATGGAGAAGGCGTCCATCCGGTCGGTTCCCACGGTGGCGCGGACGTAGCACTGGTGAACGGGCAGCGACGTGATGTCGTCCTCGGCCACCCGCTCCTTGCCCAGCTCCCACACGAGCTGGCGGGCATCGTTGCCCGCCACCTGGAAGACGGCGAGGCAGCCGACGTTTGCGAGGATGGTGTCGCGCATGGTGCGGGAGAGGTCGTCCAGCTTGGCGAGGCTCTGGGTGGCCAGCACGAAGCTGGCCCCGAACTTCCCAAGCTCGCTGAGCATCGACTCGTAGTCCACGCCGGGCATCGACTGCATCTCGTCCACGACGACCAGCGCGCCCCGGCGCTTCTCGAAGGGAAGGCTCCCCTGCTCCCGTATTACGGCGTCCACGAGGTTGAGGAGGGACGCGCCGACCAGGGCGGCGACGTCTCTTCCCGCCTCCCCCTGGGCGGTGGAGACGAAGAGGATGCCGCCCTCGCGGATGACCCTTCTCATGTCGATGGTGGAGCGGGACTGGCCCAGGATAGCCCTCGCCCGCTTGGAGGACGAGTAGTAGGACAGCCTGGTCTGCACCGGGGCCAACGCGTCGGCGCGGGTCTCGTGCCGCCAGCCGAAGAAGTCCCTGCCCCACCACTCCACCAGGTAGGGGTCGCTCACCTCGGCCAGCACGTCGGCGCGGAAGTCGGTGTCGGAGAGGATGCGCAGCCCGTCGAGGATGGTGTACTGCTCGCCCGCGTCCCTGCGTTCGTTGGCCTCGTGGAGGGTCTTGACGGTCTGCTCCAGGATGGACTGCATCCTCGGCCCCCACTGGTCCCACAGCCCCTTGGCGATGCGCACGACGGAATCGGCGGTGCGGTCGCGGTCGGTGAAGACGCGGGAGTCGAGGAGGTTGATGCCGGGCGCTCCCCGGTCGTCGGCCAGGTCGATGAGCCGCACCCGGTCTATGAGGGACTCCGGCACATGCCGCAGCAGGTCTCCCACCAGGTCGGCGTGGGGATCGACGACGACGATGGCGTCGCCGTCCCTGCCCGCCGCCTTCTCCTGCATCTTGTGCCTGACGATGTGCTGCATGAGGGTGGACTTGCCCATGCGGGTGCGGGCCACGTAGAGGTGGTGCCGCCTGAGCAGGTCGGCGGGGAAGTGGATCTTCCTGGGCGTCCCTGTGGTGGTGTCGCCCACGTGGGCGCCGCCGCTGACGCTGCGGGCGGTGGGCAGCAGCATCTTGGCCCCGGCGCGGGCGACCAGGGGCGTCTCGTCCCTGGCCCCCGGCGGATGCCACAGGCAGGCCGCCTCGCGGACGCCCAGGACGCTGCGCCTGCCGAAGAGACCGGGGCCTGCGGGGTACAGCATCGAGGGGTCGGGCGCGGCGGGCCGGACGCGGCCGGCCTTCATCTTCGCCCCCGCCGGGTTGTCGTAGTGGCGGTAGGCCGCCGCCACCGGCTCCAGCAGCTCCTTCGCCCGCTGCCGCCCGGTGTTCTCGGGCAGGATGGCCGTCACCTGTATCTCGCCGTCGAAGGCTATGCGGGAGACCTTCTCCTTGATCTGGTTCGGGTCGTACACCCGGCTGTGGGCCTTCTTCCACCGGTGCCAGAGCCAGCCGCCTGCGGCCAGGGCTGCGCCGACGCTGACGCCCATGAGTATGGCCTTCCAGGTCTCTCCGGCCTGCACCCACAGGTAGGCGCGAAGGGCGGCGAGCGCGCCGACGCCCAGGACGGCCATCGTCACGCCGTCCATCTGGAGGGGACGGGTCTGGTAGGTGTAGGAGGGATCGCGCCGATCCTCCACCGGCCTCTTGTGGGCCTTCTCCTGGTGGCCCTGCGACCAGTCGGGTCCCAGGGAGTTGAGCATCATGCGCGCCACCACCCGCTCCCCCTCGTTCAGGTTGGAGAGCGCCCCCAGCACGGCCATGAGGGGGTCGGAGCCGGGGTCGAGCAGGTCGTCGTCCCTGAAGGTGCGCAGGGGCGTGTAATCGGGGCCGTCGGCCCTGAGCGTCATGCTCCACGCCTGCTCGCCCTCGTACAGATTCAGGGGGTCGTCCTCGTCCGGTATCCGCTGTATCTGCGCCTGCGGGTAGCGGGCGGCGATCTGGCCCCGCACCACCCGGTCTTGCAGGCAGCGGGCCAGGAGGGTCACGCCGTCTGCGTCGCCCGCCAGTTCCAGGGAGAAGGGTTCGGGGACGGCGATGGAGCCCAGGAGGTTCTCCACGCCCAGCAGGGTCCGCTCCCCCTCCCTGGGCGGCGTCACCGCCAGCAGCACGGGGGTCTTGTCGTCGTCATTGCCGAAGAGTCTTCGTATCGGGTTCAGCTTCACGCTTCTCTTCCTTTCTCTATTGGGGTCGTCGGTCGGTTCGTAGTCGCGCGGGTGTCTCTCGTCCATCGGTTTCGTCCTCCTCGCAGTGGTTGGCCGCGCCTAGTGCTTCCCCGGCCTCCACTCGATCACGTCCGTCTCCTCCGGCGTGGCCTCGACGCGGACGGGGAAGCGGTGCCCCTTCGCCAACAGGAGGCCGTCTCCCCTGGGGCACGACAGCAGCCATCGCTGGAGGTCTTCAGGCAGGTCGAAGGCGTCGCCCACGGTGGTTATCGCCGCCGCGTCCTGCTGCAAGAGGAGCTTGAAGGCGGCGTTCTGGAGGAGTGCCCGACCGGAGTGGCCGGTGATGGTCCTCGACGTGTCTTCGGACAGAAGGTCCTGGACGTCCTGGGTGATGAACTGCAACCCCAGCCGGTGCTTGCGCGCCCGCTTCGCCATGCTGACCATGAAGGCCGCTCCTTCGGGGTGCTGCATGATGCTCCACACCTCGTCCACCACCAGCAGGCGGGGCTTTGGGTCCTGGGCGGCCGCCGCCCACACCGTCTCGGTGCAGACCATCGCGGCGGCGGGGCGAAGCTCCGGTTCGAGCAATCGCAGGTCGAAGACGGTGACCAGGGCCTCGTTGCCCAGCAGGTCGTCTCCCTCGTCGGATAGGAGGTTGCGCAGGCTGCCGGTGGCGAAGGGCCGCAGCAGGCGCGACAGGTCCTGCCCCTCCCGTTCGAGGTAGGCGTAGAAATCGCGGAAGCCGGTGCGCTCCCCGGCCTGGGCGTAGTAGCCCGCCAGGGCGTGGTCGAGGGCGGCCCTTCGCTCGGCGCTCAGCCGCTCGCCCACCATCACCTCGATGAGCCTTCTGAGGCTGCCGATGCGCTGCAACAGCTCTTCACTATCGCCCGTGTCGATGACGAAGGGGTTCATGCCCTGGCCGGGCACGCCGGGAGAGAGCACGCGCCCACCCGCGGCTCGGGCCATGTCCGCGTACTCTCCCTCCGGGTCGATGACGTAGGCGGTGACGCCTCTGGTCAGACCTCTGAGCACGCCGAGCTTGGTGGCGAAGGACTTGCCGGAGCCGGAGCGTGCCAGAACGGCGGTGTTGGCGTTCAGGTGCGTGCCGTCCCAGGGGTCGTAGACCACCGGGGAGCAGGCCCGCATGTCGATGCCGTAGAGGGTTCCACGGCGGGTGTCCAGGTCGGGGGGCGAGAAGGGGAAGAGCCGGGCGATGCTGGAGGTGTCCAGGCTGCGCCACTCGGCCACGGCGTTCAGGGCCAGGGGCAGGGTGGACAGGATGCCCTCGCGCTGCCGGAAGGCCAGGTTGTCCAGCTTGCCCAGCGTGGCGGCGAAGTGGCCCTTCGCCCGCTGGGTCATCTCCTTGAGCGAGTTCTCGTCCTTGGCGTGTAGGGTGACGGACAGCGACGAGTGGAAGAGCCGCTCCCTGCCCCGCTGCACCTCGTCCCTGAGACGGGTGATGTCCTCCAGGGCGATCTCCGCCTCGGGGGACATGGTGCGCCCCCGCTTGAAGGACAGGCTCTGAGCCGACTCGAACCTGACCTTCTGCCACTCCAAGGTCCGCGCCGCCTGCTCTGCGGGTATCGGTCCCAGGTGGATGGACAGGTCCATCGGCGCTCCCGCCGCCATCAGCCCTTGCAGGAAGCCGGGGGCCAATGACCTGGGCCATTTGCCCAGGTGGAGGGAGCGGACCAGCCGGTCTCCCACGCGCACGTGGCGGCGGTTGACCTCCACCTCCACCGGCGTCTCCTCGTCGAAGTCGCCGGGCGTGCCGCCGAGGGCGGCTGCTGCGAAGAACATCTGCAACCGCCTGCCGTTCAGGGGGTGCACGGACAGCCCCGCCCTTGCCAGCAGACCGCGCAGCTCGTCGAAGCGGGCGTGCTCGGTGATGGCGTAGAAGCGCCGGTCGAGGATGCCGTCCCTCGTCTCAAGCTCGGTGAGCAGACGCCCCAGCGACTCGGCTGCCGCCTTCGTCTGCGGGGGAAGGTTCTCCGGCTGCGCCTCCGTCAACTTCTCCCGCAGCCCGCCGAGGCGCGGCGGGTGCTGGCGGATGAGGAGCTGCACGGGGAAGTCGCAGGCGTTGAGCGCCCCGGCGAAGGCCCCCAGCTTCGGCCCGTCCAGCTCAAGCCCCATCACCTCGCAGACGCCCAGCTTCACCCCGTCCAGCCGGACGGGGCCGTCGTCGTCGAGGTGGGAGACCATGAAGAACAGGGGCAACTCCGGCGGCGGCTTGGGCGCGGGAGTCTGGGGTTCGGTCGTCTCTTGATTCTGCGGGGCGGCGGCCTCGTCGGGCCGCCCCTCCGCTTCTTGGGTCTTGTTTCGTCTCAGCAGGTTCTTCAACTCGGTGTTCTCCTTTGCTCTAGGGGGTCGGGAACTGGACGAGGCCGCTTCTCAGGAGGGCGGCCACAGCCTTGGCCAAGAGCACCAGCGCCAGCCCGACGACGGCCAGCGCCACGGCGGTCCTGGCCCTGCCGCCGCCCCGGTCGTCCGCGCCCTCGGCCATCAGGACGAAGCCCGCCCACACGATGGCGAAGACGGCGAGTCCGGCGGCGGCGTAGGCCATCGCGGTGAGCGCCCTGTCGAAGGCGTCCAACATCGCCTGCTCCTCCGGTGGGGCCGCGCCAACGGTCGCCAGCGCGGCCCCGGCCAGGAGGATTGCCGTCAGAATGCGCCTCACCACGGCCACTCCCATCCGAGCCGGTTGAACCAGTCGCTCAGGCCGCCGCCCGCGGGCGACTGCTCGGCGGGCGGGTCATCCGGCTCAGGTTCCGGCAGCGTGAGGGTCTCGAAGGGGTCGTCGGCCCCGACCCCGGACGCAAGGGCCAGAGTCTCGTCACGACTCCGGCTGATGGGGGACCGCTCCACCGTCTCGGCCTTGACGTGCTCCTTGTGCAGGACGTCCACCGTCACCTCCCTGGTGATGGTGGCGCTGGGGACGTGGGCATAGGCCGTCGCGGTGGCGGACTCCGTGGTCCCGTCGTCGTGCGTCACGGTCACCGTCTGGCTGTCGTAGTCGCTGTCCCCCGGGCGGTGGAGATGCACGGTCCTGGTGACCTGCTCCACCCGCTCCGGGTGGTGGGTGAGCACGGTCAGCGGGGGAATGGGGATGTTCAGGCTCGCCTCCAGGCTCACGTCCACGCCCACGGCGTGAATCGCCTCGCCGGTGGACACGGGCAGCCTGAAACGGGTCTCGCCGCCCGCGACGAGGGGGATGCTGGCGGTCGATGCGCCAGTCGAGGCGGAGACCGTCCCGGTGATGGCCGTGACCTCGGCCTCCATGAGCGCCGTCTCGGAGACGCTCTCGTGTCCGGCCACCGTCTGAAGCTCGACCGGGTGCTCGATGCTCGTCACGCACTCGGATTCGACCGCGCCTCTCACGGCCCCCTGCGTCCAACCGAGGGAGGTCATGCGCAGGTCGCAAAGCTCCCCCTCGACTTCGGGGAGCGGGTACGGTATCCGGTCGTGCTCGACCGTGAGCGCCCCCGCCTGCCCCAGCGTGTCCTCCCAGGACACGGTGAAGGACGGCGCGGGGCCGGACAGGGGGAGGGAGTAGTCGGCTGCCTCCCCCTCGTCCAGGCTGGCCGATCCCCAGAAGCGCAGCCAGCTCCCCTCCGGGCCGCCGAAGGCCCGCACCCGGATGTCCAGGGCGGTGGCGGCCCGGAGGGTGACGGCGGCCCGGTCGCCGGAGACGATCAACGCCTCGACGAATACCCGGCGTCCCTCCATCGGCTCCGACACCTCGAAGTCGATTTCGTCCCGCCACGGCTCGTGGCCGTCGGCCAGGGCCGACTGGGGGACGGTCGAGACCGCCGCCGCCAGAGCGACGGCGGCCATCACCGCGAGAAAGCCTTTCGGCTTCTTCCGGCGCTTCTCCTTGCCGTTCCCGTTGACGTTCTCCCTGTCAGCCTCCGCCCGCCTGGGCTTGCCGAACCAGCGGTGGGGACGGAAGGGCATCCGCCCGCCCGTCTTCTCCCGGCCCTTGCGTCTCCGGCTGAGCCTTCGCACCGTCTTTCCCGCCCGCTTCGCCATCAGCTTCAATGGGCCGGGACCGCTCTTCACCGGCTGCGCCGGCGCGGGCGGCTCGCTCCGCACCAGATGGGACGGCGGCCCCACGTAGAGCCTCGCTCCCAGCCGGTACTTCAGCAGGTCGGCGGCCACCAGGGGCAGCCGCCTCCCGCCTATCTTCCCCACGACAGCGATAATCCCGGCCAAGCCGAATAGGACGGCAATCGCCATCCTCACCTCGGACGGGCCGACCGGGGCGTAGCGGTATGCGCCGTAGGACAGGGCGCACACCGCCACCATCGCCACCACCTGGGGGAACGTGAATCCCAAAAGCACCCTGTCCTCGGCCTGGACGTGGGTCGGAACTTCGTGTTCTCTCATGCTCTCGCTCCTTCCTGTCTTCGGCCTATCCGCCGCTTTCCGGCGTGGGCGTGGCCGGATTGGGCACGTTGGGGTCCACCGGGGAACCGACGACCGCGTTCATCACCAGCTCCACGACGCCGTAGGCCACCATCGCCAGGACGATGCCCGCCAGGGCGGTCATCATGGCGCTCTTGCCGCGCTCCATCTGGTGGGGCGCGCCGCTGGCGGTCAGATAGAGGTAGGCTCCGTAGATAAAGAAGCCCACGCCGACGGCTCCCACGACCCCCAGCAGGATTCCCACCAGGTTCGAAATCGTCTGTGTCAGTTGTTCCATTCCCTCTTTCTCCTCTCGGACTCGGGTTTCGGAGTCTGTTGCTCGTCTCTATCGGTCTCGTTGTCTCCGCTCGCCTACCTGCACATCGCTCCACCTCCTTCGTCTCGTTGTCGATGGGCGCGGACCGCACCTGCGCCGCATGGGTCGTCGTTACTCGTCGGCGCTCCTGGGGGTCTCCCCGCCTCCGTCTCCGCCCGCCGATGGGGTTGCCATCGAAGCCGCCGAGCTGAGCCCGCCAGCCGCCGCCGACACCCCCGCGCTGGCCGCCATCGCTCCCACCGCCATGCCTCCCGGTCCTCCCGCCGCCCCGCCCGCTATCAGCCCGATGGTCTTGGCGGACCGCACCATCGAGGAGGGCAGGTTCATGCCGAAATAGAGCATCGAAAGCCAGGAGTCGAAGGTCCCGGCATTGCCCAGCAGAGACGGCACCCGGGTCGCCATGTAGACGAAGGCCAACGACATGAGCAGCTTCCAGATCAGGTCCTGCACCGGCTCGAAGGCCGCTATCGCGGCGAACTCGCGCAGGAACCCGAACCCCAACGCCAGGGCGATGAGCTGGATGGCCTGTTGGAACACCGTCGTCATGAACAACCGCAGCCAGTGGCGTCCCCAGCCCGCCGTGTGGGGCAGAATCCACAGCCCCAAGGCAATCGGCGCGAGGGCCAGCAGGATGTCTATGAGGGCCAGCCTCAAGACCATCTGCACGATCACGTAGAGCACGAAGAAGCCGTAGACCAGGTAGAGAAGGGCTAGGAGCAGGGCCATGCCCACGCTCCCCGCTTGCACCGCCATCAGCAGCGTGCTCAGGGTCGAGCGCAGCATGTCTCCGGGGGTGACGCCGAGGGAGATGGCGATGAAGCCCGACACGGCGTCGGCCACGTCGATGACCAGGGCGCACCACCACAGGGACGATGCGGCGGCCACCAAGCCCAGGACCAGGCGGGGGGCCATCTCCCGCCATCCGGCCTGGGCGCGGCCCACGTGGTCGGAGATGATGAGCGAGAGGCCCATCCAGCCCAGGATGACCACAAGCGCGGCGGAGGTGACGGCCCATACGACCGTCCACGCCTGCTGCACCAGGTCGTGGGCGTAGGTGAGATTTGGAGGGGTGCCGGTGATGATGTCGCCCATCGGCTACCCGCCCTCGCAGTTGTCGGCGTCCTCTTGTGAGAACTCCTCGACCACTCCGCAGAGGGTCCCGTGGGTGCCCTCGATGACCCACCCGGCGGCGGCTTTCGCCCAGCGCGCGGGACTGAGGGCGGACAGAATCTTGTCCCAGATGCGCCCCGGCTGGTGGATGGGTATGACGGCGTAGAAGTCGCCCCGCTTGCCGTCCTCGGCCTCCGCCAGCATCACCAGCAGGTAGGCGCGGTCCTTGTCGAGGCGGGGCTGCTCGTCCAGCTTGGGGTACTCCCACGAGTACTCCCAGCCGTCGCTGCGCTCCTTCTCGCCGCCCTGGACCCGGTACATGGCGCTTATCCAGTCGCCGGTGTCGGCGTCCCGCACCGCGTAGAAGAGGTTGGCGATCTCGTGGTCGAAGACGGGGCGGGCGACGAACTGGCCGTCGCCCTTGCGCTCAACGAACTCCCTGTCCCAGTTGACCAGGACGATGCCGTCGCCGGACGGTGCTTGGGCCAGGGCGACGTTGCTTGTGGGGATCGCCACCAGCGCCGCCAACAGCAGCGCGGCCGCCAGGGGTATGAGCCGCCTGGCTCTCTTCAGGGTCCGTCGAACGGTCGATTGCGCTCCCACGTCTTCTCCTCCTCGTCGATGGGGTCTTGATGTCTGCCATCGAGTCTGAGGAGCGGTGGGGGGAAATATCATGGTGCGTGAGGGGGGCACACGGACGTGCCCCCCTCACGGGGCCTCCACTTTGAGAGGCCGGATGTGGTGTCATACCCGTGTACAAGGATTGTGGTCAGTTCCCAAAAGGGAAGTCGGGGGTGGATTCGTAGCTGAAACAGGCGGAAATGAGGGAAGTGGCAGGGTTTTTGCGAGCACTTCGAGGTAAGGGTTGGTTCACCCGAATTGGGTGAAAGTTCCCAAAAGGGAAGTGGGCAATTCGGGGTGAGGGAGTGGATTCCTGCTAAATCGGAGCGAGCGATGTGGGGAGCGGGGCCTAATCGAGGGGTGGGATGCCCCCTACAGGACAGCCCCCCTACAGGAGATAGCTGAGAAGGAGGTTCGACCATGAATGAGACGCAGGTGAACGGAACACAGGCTGATGTGAAAGAGGCGGAGCAGACGCCGGACGACGGGGCGATGGCTGACGGGATGGCCTCGGACGGCGGCGCGGGCGATGGCTGGGACGTGGAGAAGGCGCGGAGGCACAGGCTGAGGGAGTTCCTGCGGGACCTGATTCGGCAGGAGGGCAAGATGGAGGCTGCCGAGCTGCTGGGGGTCAACCACAAGACTCTGACCCGGGCCGAGGAGTCGGGTGAGATCACGGGGCGCATGAACGATGCCCTGGAGCTGCTGCTGAGGAGGGCGGACGACGCCGAGGTCGCACGGCTGCGGGAGGCGGTTCGAGTGATGGAGGAGCGGTTGGCGGCGTTGGAGGGCGGTGGGGATACGCCGGATGCTGAGGAAGCGGAAGGCGAGGGCGGGGAGGATGAGGCGAACACCCAGGCGGGGGAGAAGCAGGAGGACGACACGAAGACCCAGGCGGGGGATGGGAAGGACGGCGAAGGGGCGGGCCGGTCGGAGACCGGGGCCGCCCCGCATGTGGTGCGGCTGCGTCCAGTGAATCCCGATACGTTGCGGCCGTTCGACCCGGAGATCGTCACCGTGCAGCCTGCCGACGACGACGTGGACATCTACGGCGACGCCTGGCCCCTGGTCAAGGAGTGGCGCAGGCTGCGGTCCGGTCATCCCAATCAGGGGAGCAGCCTGTCGTGGCTCACGACGCAGAAGCGGTTGCTCGTGCTGGAGCTGGCGATGCTGGAGGAGCACGGGCTGACCCTGCCGCCCGAGAAGCAGCCGCTCAGGGGCTTCGGTCGCAGCGGGCAGACGAGCTGGCGACGGACGGCCCTGGCCGACACCAGAGTGGCGTTGAGAAAGCGTAAGCTGCTTCGCTGGGTGCGCCGGGTCCTCACCCTGGGTCAGTGGCGGAAGTAGGCCCCGGAGACGGCTCTCCGGGGCCGGTTTTCGGGGGTTGCTAAGGCGCAGCTAAGTGGGCGCTAAAGCGTTGCGAGCAATCTACGTTGGGTTGGCCCGTAACCCCCTCCGAAGCCTTCCATTCGCCCGGTTGTCCGGGTGATAATTGACGCAGTTTCTGGCTTTTCCAGCGTTTCGTGCCGAGAAACCTGGAGGGTTCCCGTCCCCCGAATCCGGGACCGGCTGCATAGGATCGAGCTTCGCTCTCCGAACAGCCGCCCAGGGGTCAGACCGGAAGGATTGAGCCTCGCTCTCCCGACGGTCAGCCCCGGAGGGACAAGCGCCTTCCCGCTGCGTGAGCCGGTCGAGGGATTGAGCCACTGCTCTCCTGAGACCGTCTCGGATGCGGGGACACATTCGCAGAGGTTGAAGCGCATACCGCGCTTCCGCCCCTCGGACGCCCTGGTCGGAGTGCGCCCAGCACCCCGGCCATTCCTCATGCCTGCGGCGCAACCGTCACGCGGTTGGGTCGCAGCGCCAACGCACGCCGTCCTGCGATGACCTCGTAGGGCTGCGTCGCTCTCTCACATGACCGTCCTGTGGATGACCTGCAGGCCGGTCGCATTCCCTCTCACCGCAGCTCCCCAGGTCGCTTCCCCGTGATGTGACCCTGGGCCGAGCTGCGTCTCTTTCCCCCCGGCGTCTCCCTGCGTTCGGCTCGTGGTCGGACTGCGGGCGTCGTCGGCAATCGGACACACGGAGTCAACGGCAACACACTCAGTAAGGAGGTTCATCGGCATGGACGAATCACGAACACAGGCAACGGAAGGAGGAACGAACATGGCGGAACGGTACACGGGACCCAGCGCGAGGCGGATCGCAGACCTGCTGCCGCACCGGGTGAGCTACGAACGGGGCTGGTTCTGGACGACGACGGCCATCTGCCACGGCGGGAAGTCGGACGGGCTGGCGTTTCGGCAGAGGCCGGACGGCGAGGGCATCGAGACCAAGTGCCACACGGGGAACTGCGGCAAGGGCGTGGTGGTCACGCACCTGGAGGCTCTCGTCGGGCTGCCCATCTGGACGGCCTTCGAGCCGGTGGTCGAGGTCGCTGACAAGGCCCCTGAGAAGCGGCCCTGGTGGAAGCGCAGGAAGGTCGTGGTGGCCGGGGTTGTCGCCCTGGTCGTTGCGGCGCCGCTCATCACCGGCGACGGCGAGCCGGTCTTCCTGAACCTGGTCGGCCTGGGCATCGGCTGGCTGCTGCTCAGGCGGTTCATGCGGCGCACGGTGCGCGGCAGGTTCCGACGCTGACCACGGGGCCTCCGAGCCTCGCACAACTCATCCCAATCGCAAGGGGTCGTCTCCATCCGGGGGCGGCCCCTCTTTCTTTGCCCGCAGAACGGGCGCAGATGACGGCAACAAACAAGCTGAAGCACTTAGGAGGTGCGTAATGACGACGGCAACATTGACGGCAGGCAATCGGACGATGGATGCGGTGGACAGGCCCCGGCGCAGCCTGGAGGAGCTGGTCGACCGGCTCATCGAGGCGATGTTCGGAGCGGAGACGGAGAGGGCGGAGCGGAGCGTGACGCAGACGATCCACGAGGCCCGGCGGCTCAGGCAGGAGGGTGACGTGGACGGCGGGCTGGCAATCCTCGCCGACATGGACATGGCGAAGGCGGAGACGCGGGAGGCGCGGTGGGCCTTCTCCGAGTGGAAGCAGCTTGTGAAGCGGCGGTTTGGAGACCGGGGGGCGATGGTCTATTGCCAGGGCACCGGACGGGCCGCCGCCCTGGTGTCCCACGGCGACGGCGGGACGCTTGAGGTCGCTGCGGTCCTGGGGATGCGCTGGAAGCCGGGCAAGCTGGTCTCGGGGCGCAGCCTGCGGGGTCTGCGGTCTCTGAACGGGGGTGCGTGATGGTCATAGCCAACGCTTCCGTTGACATCCCGGCGCTGAAGGCGCGTCACCCCCTGGGCGGCACGGTGGAGGCGTCGGGCGTCAGGCTCAGGGGACGGGGCCGCGTCCGCCAGGGAGTCTGCCCCTTCCACGACGAAGTTGAGGGCAGCTTCACGGTGTACTCCGACTCGGAACGATGGTACTGCTTCGGCTGCGGGCTTGGGGGAGACGTGCTGGACTTCATCCGGCGCACGGAGAACCTGAGCCTGCCGGAAGCAATTGCTCGTCTTGACGGCAGCCCTGGGCCTGCTTCCGGGGTTGCTTCTCGTCCTGCTCCGTCACGGCGTCCCAGGGCGGCCCCGCCGCCTTCAAGGGACCCGGCGCTCCTGACGGCTGCGGCTCGGTTCTACGCCGGGCAGCTTCGGCGCAGCCCCGCCGGGCTTGGCTACCTTGCCTCGCGGGGCGTCGGCCCTGACGCCGCCGTGCGGCTTGGCCTCGGTTTCGCACCGGGCGACGGCTTGCGGCGGGCCCTTGGGTCGGTTGGTTTCACCGCCGACAGGCTCAGGGACTGCGGCCTGTTCACCGAGCGGGGTTCGGAGCGGTTCGCCGGTATGGTGGTCGTCCCCGAAGTATCCGGCGGCCTCGTCCGCTGGCTTGTCGGACGGGCCGTAGACCCGGACCGGACGCCCCGCTTCCAGGCTCTCCCCGGCCCCAAGCCGGTGCTTGGGCTTGGACACCTCGGCCCCGCTCCGCCGTGGGTCGTGATGGCCGAGGGGGTCTTCGACTGGCTTGCCCTTGCCGGATGGGGCGTCCCCGCCGTCGCTGCCCTGGGCACCCAGGGAGTCGAGCGGGTTGCCTCGGCCCTCCGGGGCTGCCCCAGGGTCTTCCTTGCCTTTGACAACGACGAGGCGGGCCTTGAGGCCACCGAGCGGCTTGCGGGCTTGCTTGGTAGGAAGGCAGCCGCCGTCACCCTTCCCCAGGGCGTCGGCGACGTGGCCGAGCTTGCTTGCCTTCCCCAGGGCCGAGCGGCCTTTCTCCGGCTGCTCTCGCAGGCTGCCCGCTCCGCCCGCTAGCGGCTTCATTCCCTCTACCGGAGCTTTACCCGCTCCGGCCTTGCTTGCGGGACACCCTCCCGCTTCCCCATGTCCACTCTAACTACCCAGGAGGACCTATGCCCAATTCACGACGGGCCTTGCCCGCGCACGGCTTCCCGTAGGGGACGCCGCCCATCGGTCATTCGCTACAGGAACAACCCATCAGAGAAGGAGACACGCAATGACTAACGGCAACAACAACGGACACCACGGAAACGGCCTCGTCCCCGTCAACGGCGTGGCCAAGAACGGCAACGGGGCGCACAACGATCCCGCCATCATCGAGGGCAGCGAGCTGCTCTGGGACGGGCTGTCGCCCACCGTCACCCAGGCCCTCTCCCAGCCCATCGACCCCGCGCTGGTCTCCCAGCGCCGGGGCCGGGCCGGGCGCACCTTCTCCTACATCGAGGGCCACACCGCCATCTCCGAGGCCAACAGGGTCTTCGGCTTCGGCGGCTGGGGCTTCGAGCTGGTCGAGAACGTCAGCCTTCGCCGCATCGAGACGGTTGATACGCAGACCGGCGAGGTCAAGGTGACGAACGCCTACACCGCCCCGGTGCGGGTCACCGTACCAGGCGCTCCCCCGCGCACCGACATCGGCTTCCACGCCGTGACGGAGGAGACCGCCGACGGCCACGAGACCGCGATAAAGGGCGCGGTGACGGACGGCCTGAAGCGGGCGCTCCGCAGCTTCGGGGACCGCTTCGGCAACGGGTTGTACGGAGACCAGGCCCCGGTGAGCGGCGCTCCCAGCCCGCAACGCGGCCCTGTCCAGGCCCAGCCCAACCGCAACGGCTCGAAGGTCCAGACGCTGCGCAAGCGGCTCATGGAGCTGGCCGGAAAGCAGGGCTTCGACGAGGCGCAGGTGCGGGCCGCCGTCCAGAGGCAGACGGGCAGGGACCTGGACGACCTGACGCCGGACGAGCTCGGGCCTCTGGTAGAGGCCGCCGCCGACAAGCTCCGGGAGAGGCAGCAGGCGCAGGCCGCCTAGTCCCCCGGCAATCAGCACACTGAATCGAGCGGGGTCGTCTCCTTCGGGAGCGGCCCCGCTCTCCATTTACAGGAAGGAGAAAGACGACATGGTGACGACGACCTTGACATACACGCCCTGGGGTTGGACGAAGCACGTTGAGGAGCTTGCCGAGGGAGTCCTGCGGGTCTCCACGCCCGGCCACGGAGGACTGAAGCTGAGCCGGGAGCGGTGGAACGAGCTTCCCGCCGAGGTGCGGGACGCCATGTACACGCAGACCTTCGCAGAGGAGGACTGCGAGGAGCCAATCGTGAGGACGCTCCTGGGCCTGGGCGACGACCGGGAGAGGGAGCTTGCCCTCAAGGTGGCGGGCTACTTCGACCGCTACGCCCCTGCGCTGCCCCACCTGCGGGCCGCATCCCCAGGGCCGCACTTCCACGTCATCGCCTACTGGGGCGGTTACGGCACGGACCCCTTCGGGCGCTTCGACACCTGGGAGGAGGCGGAAGCCTTCGCCGGCGATGGGCGGAAGGTGCGGGACCACGGGCGGCTTGAGGCCGTCGAGTGCGAGCTGCGCCACAACGGGAAGGGGGAAAGGCCATGACCGCGACGACACGGGCCAGGCCCCGCAGCCTGCCCAGCACCACCACGAAGCTGCAAACCGAGTTCGGAAGCCTGTTCGTCACCGTCTCCGTGGACGAGGACGGCGACCCGTTCGAGGTCTTCGGATTCCTCGGCAAAGGGGGGAGCTTCCAGCACGGGGTGACGGAGCTTGCCTGCCGCTTGATCTCCCTGCACCTGCGCAGGGGAACCCCGCTTGAGGAGGTGATCGACCAGTGCCAAGGCATCCAGGAGATGGCTCCGTTCTGGAACCAGTTGGGCGGCAAGAGCTTTCCCGTGCTCGGCCTTGGCGACGGCATCGCCCACATCCTCAAGGCCCATCTGAAAGCGAAGCAGGAGCGGGAGGCTGCCGAGGCGGAGCAGGCGAAGGCGGCCGCGTGAGCGGCCTGCACAACGGGGCTGTCTCAACGGGGCGGCCCCGCTTTCCATCTATAGGAAAGACAGGAGGCAACGACGATGACAACAACTACAAATGACACAGACAGGGCGGAGGTCTTCTCCCGCCCTGCCGCGCAGATCAACGAGGAAGGCGAGCTTGTGGTGCGGGCCTCGTCCGCCCTGGGCTGCCGCCGTTCCCTCTGGTACTCGGCTACCGGGTATCAGCCCACGAATCCCCCCAGCGAGGAGTCGCTTACGGCGATGGAGGCGGGCAACGCCCTGGAGCCGGTGGTGGTGCGGGCGATGGAGCGGGCGGGCTGGAAGGTGGACGCCGCCGATACCGATACCCAGGACCCGCAGCAGGTGGCCGTCAGAATCGGCCCTAACCTGCTGGTCACGGGACACCCGGACGGCACGGCGCGGATGCCTCTTCCCGAAGACGAGGCGGCTGCCGAAGTCCAGACGCTGCTGTTCGGGGACGCGGCCCCGGCCTACGGCGACGAGATGGTGGTCGAGATCAAGACGCGGGGGCCAGATGCCTTCAAGCGTTGGCGGACCCTGGGGGCAGAGCGCAGCCACCCGGCGTCGGTGGCCCAGGCCGCCTTCTACTCGCTGGGAATCCACGACGACCTGCGGGACGCGGTGATAGCAACGATGGACACCGGCAGCCGCACCTGGGACTACGAGGTCATCCCCGCCGACCGGCTGGAGAGGGCGTTGCAGGACGCCTGCGAGTGGCTCGGCGAGCTGGCCGTGCACCACGTCCAGAACGGGCCTGACCCCGACGCGCTGCCGGAGCGGGATTTTTCATCCGGTAGCTGGCAGTGCCGGTCGTGCCCCTTCCTGGACATCTGCCTGCCGGGTGCGGCGGAAGCGAGCGAAGAACCGGAAACAGAGGAGAAGGAGGTGAGCGACCAGGAGGCGCGGGACGCGGTGGCGGCCTACGCGCAGGCTCAGGAGTCCATCCGGGAGCCTGAGAAGGCCAAGCGCACCGCGCTGGACACCCTGAAGGCGTGGATGCGCCGGAAGGGGGACGCGAAGGCGACCGTGGACGGAAGGACGGTCAGCCTCGTGCAGTCCACAAGGTACTCCGTCAACTACCGCAAGCTCAACGCCGTCCTCGACCCTGAGACCAGGGCCGACATCGTGACGGAGAGCGAGTCGGAGTACGTCCGGGTGACCTAGACACTCCCTGGCGGGAGCGCACAACGGGGCCTGTTCCCCTCTACAGGGATGGCCCCGCCGATTCCAAATCGACCCGGCATGAAAGGAGACACCATGACCAACGCAACCGGAACCACCACGGCCACGACCATGTGGCAGGACAAGCACAGCGGACTGCGCAGGCACAAGCTGATGACGAAGGAGCTGGGAGACACCATCCCGGCCCTCTACGCAAACGAGAACGTCGAGGACTACGACTCCGTGCTCGCCCCGGCCAAGCTCTTCTCCCCCTACGGCAACTGGACCTGGTACGTGACCGAGTGGGACGCGGAGACCGGCGAGTGCTTCGGCCTCGTCCAGGGGTTCGAGACCGAGCTGGGGTACTTCTCGCTCGACGAGCTGGCGGAGGCGACCGTGTTCGGGGGCGTCCCCGCCGTCGAGCGCGACCTGTACTGGCAGCCGAAGACCCTCGGCGAGATACGGGGACAGGCTCGCTGAGCCGAGTTGAGCCAGACGCTCTCTCTGGCGGGAGCGCAGGACGGGGCCGTCATCCCATCTACAGGGAGCGGCCCCGCTCTCATTTCAACAGGGCGCGGGAACACCGCGCCACACCATCCATGAAGGAGGAAATCGAAATGGCACGCACGATAAACAAGGTCGAGCTTTTGGGACGGGTCGGGACGGACCCGGAGATGAAGTACACGCCGAACGGCACCGCCGTCACCAACCTGCGGCTGGCGACGGACCGCTACCGCAGGGACGCTGAGGACGCCACCGACTGGCACACGGTCATTGTGTGGGGCAAGACCGCCGAGGCCGTCAACCAGTACGTGACCAAGGGCCAGCGGGTCTATGTCGCGGGACGCCTCGTCCAGAACACCTGGGAGGGTGACGACGGCCAGCGCCGCCACCGCACGGAGGTCCACACGCAGGAGGTCGTCTTCCTCGACTCCAACGGCAACGGGAACGGGGCGGGCGACGACGGCGGAGAGGACTCGCCCTTCTAGCCCGCTCAACTCACAACCGCACAGTGACGCCCGCTTTCCGTGCCGGGCGCACCACACACGGGGCCGCTTCCCATCCACGGGGGCGGCCCCGCTTCTGTTCTAAACGATAGGCAAGGAGGCCGACATGCCCAGGAAGAAGAACGCCAAGCAGACCGAGACCCTTCCGCTCATCCCCGACACCGCCCTCCCGCCCACCAAGGAGGGACAGGCCGTGCTGGACGCGCTGCGCAGCAACCTGAACCTGCTGGGAGAGCTGGCGGCGCGCTACGAGGTAGCCGTCAAGCCCGAAGACCCGGAGGACGCTCCCTCCATCAACTGCTCCCAGGACATCTACGACCTGCTGGGACCGGAGATGTCCAAGCTCGCCCAGGAGCAGCTGCGGGTGCTGTTGGTCAACACGAAGAACCACATCGTGGGGCAGCGCGTCATCTATCAGGGCAACGTCAACTCGTGCCAGATCCGCGCGGCGGAGGTGTTCCGGCCCGCTGTGGTGGAGGCGGTTCCCAGCATCATCGTAGCCCACAACCACCCATCGACCGACCCGTCGCCCAGCCCGGAGGACGTGCTGATAACGCGGAAGCTGAAGCAGGCGGCGGAGCTGCTGGACATCGAGCTTCTCGACCACGTGGTCATCGGCGGCAAGCGGCACGTCAGCCTCAAGAAGAAGGGGCTGATGTCCTGACCCCGCGTCCAGTGCGCGGCAGGCTTTCAGCGACCGGGCGGCCTGTCTGCCACAGGCAGGCGTGCGCCATCCGGTCCCTCACGCGGGGAATCCCCCGCGCATCGACTCAACCCCTCACGACGAAAGGAGACTCACCCATGCTCGCAACTCACACCATCGACCCCGACAGCCTCTACACCATCTCGGCCGGGGGCTTCTCGGCCACCGCCGACGCCTTCGCCCGTGACGACAAGACCGAAAGCCTCTGGTTCGTCTCGATGGTCGGCTCCCAGACGGCGCTCAAGGCGATCTGGGCCTCCCTGCTGAAGCAGCCCCCGGACGTAGCCCACATCATCAAGGGCGCGGACGGCATGGCGCTGAGCGGAGGCTACCAGCGGTGCCAGGTGCCATACGAGACCATAGGAACGTGGACGACCAAGATAGCCCGGCTTCGCGGCACGGGCGGCTGGCACGCTTTGGTTTACACGAAGACCGCAGAGTTCAGCTACGAGAAGGACTCCTTCCTCCTGCTGGCGCAGTCCGAGGAGGAGGCCCCGGCACTGCACCACCGATTCCTCGACAAGCGCAGCCCCCTGCCCCTGCACCGCTCCTGGGCCGACTGGCTCTGGCACCGGGGACTGGAGGAGGGCGAGATCGTTCCCCTCCAGAGCGTTGGCGTCTCCGCCTACAGGTGCGCTCCCAAGGCCAAGAAGCTCCACGACGACCTCTCCCAGGCGGTGGCGTCGGGCTGGCTCACCCTGCCGGAGGAGGGGAGCGATGGATAGGACACTCAAACTGGCCAAGCGCAACAACAAGCGGCGAGGCCAGCGCAATGGCGGGGCCTGGCGGCGCTTCTCCCCTGACGGGAAGGCCTGCCGCTACTGCAAGCACGACGGCTCGCAGCACCTCGTCAGCTCGGGCCAGCCCCACTTCTTCCGCCCCGTGACGGAGGCGGAGCGCCGAGACCCCTCGGTCATGCTCTACCGGCACAACCTGCCGGAGGGCGGCTCGACGCTGGTTCGGCGCATCACCGTCGCCAACCGCGCCGAGCTCATCACCGCCTACTGCGTCCCCTGCGCCGAGAGCATGGGGACTCCCCAGGTGCTCTGCTTCCAGCGCAACCTGGCGATAGGAGAGGTGGTGGGCCTGCGACGGAACGACCACAGGGACATCGGAATCGCCGCCTGAAGGCGGCGGGAAGGAGACGAAACATGACGGAGCAGACGCTGTTCTTCACCTGCCCGCACTGCGACGAGCGGTTCGCGCAGGTGGAGGAGTTCGACAAGGACATCCACACCGGGGAGACATACCACTGCGGTTCCTGCGGCATCCAGGTGATATTCACGGCGATGACCGCAGAGGACTACGTGCCGCCTCCCAGGGCAAGAAGGGACTGCCACTTCTGCCGGCCAGAACCCTGCCGGTTCGGGCCTTCGGCGGACACCCCAGACGACACACAGAAAGGAGAGACGCCATGAGACTGGCCGCTCAGAGCAAAGGGGGCTACTACCCCACGCCGGACAGGGTGGTGGACATGATCGCGGGGCTGATAGACACTCCCTACGGCCACCACAACTACAACCGGGAGACGCTGCGCATCCTCGACCCCTGCTGCGGGGGTGGGGACGCCGTGGCGCAACTTGCGGAGGAGCTTAGCCACCGGGGCAACCTCCCCGTCGAGACCTACGGCGTGGAGCTTCACCGGGACCGGGCGGAAGAAGCGGCTCGCCGCCTCGACCGCGCCCTCGCCGCCGACCTGTTCGCCACCTCCATCGCAAACGGGGCCTTCGGCCTCGCCTACGTCAACCCGCCATACGACTGGGACCAGGAGGACAAGCGCGTCGAGCACGCCTTCCTCACCCACTGCACCCGCTACCTGGCCGAGGGCGGCCTGCTGGTCTTCATCGTGCCTCGCCAGAGGCTTTCGGTGTCGGCCCGCTACCTGTCCACTCACTACCGGAACCTGCGCTGCTGGGCATTCCCGGACCCGGAACGCGAGGTGTTCGACCAGGTTGTGCTGCTCGGATACCGCAAGGCCGACCCCATCCCCGACGCCTCCGCCGAGGAGACGGTGAACAGGTGGTCGGAGGGAGACCTTGACCGGCTGGGACGCATCCGCTACCCCTTCTTCAAGGCCAAGGCGACCCCGGCGGGAGACATCCTGTTCACCACCCGCACCGTCGATCCCGTCGCTGCGGCTACGGAGGCCAGGCGGACGGGGCTGTGGGCTAGCGCGGAGATAACCGACTCCCTCTGGCCCGCGAAGGACAGCCGCACCCGCCCGCTGATGCCCCTTCGCAGGGGCCACATGGCGATGCTGGTGGCGGCGGGCTTCCTCGACAACCTCGTCCTCGAATCCGGGGACAGGCGCATCCTGGTCAAGGGCAGGACCGCCAAGGAGATGGTGCAGGTCGAGGACACCCCGGAAAAGGAGGTCTACCGCGAGCGGCTCAAGACCACCGTCGTCTCCCTCGACCTGGGCGACGGCGAGATCGTCGAGATCGCGGCGTAGACGGCTCACCGCAGCCGCACCCCGTTGAGGCCCCGCTTCGTCCCGAGAAGGGACGGCGGGGCCTCCTCTCGTCTTGGACGCAACACACCCCTAACAAGGAAGGAAGGCGAAGAAATGCAGACGATGATGACCCTTGAAGCCTGCTCGCGGTGCGGGCAGCCCATCCTCCCCGGCGAACCCGCCATGCAGACCGCCTCGGTGGACCTGGACGAGTACGGCAGGGCCGTGTCCTCGCCGGTGAAGTCCTACCACCTGAGCGGGCGCTGCTACGAAGACCACAGGGCCGCCGAAGCTGCCCACAGAAAGGCGTTGCTCGCCGCTTAGACGGCTCGCCATCGAGCCGCACCCCACGAGGCCCCTGCGCCTCGCCAAGCCTGCCCCGTACTTGATGCGGGGTCATCGGACGCAACACATCCCATGAAGGAAGGAGACACGACATGAACCTCGGAGAGTTCATCGACACCTACAAGGAGGCCATCGCCCAGCGGGTGGTGGAGTCCTACCCGCCGCTCTACCGGCCCTCGGAGAACGGCGGCACGCTCCCCCGCCTGCTGCGCACCCCCCTGGGGGCGCAGGGGGACGCCATAAGGGGAGCTACCCTCTCCCTTGAAGCCCACCGGGGAACGACGGTGGTGGGCGAGATGGGAACGGGCAAGACGTTCATCGGCGCGGCGGCGGCGCACATGGCGGGCTTCCAGCGCATCCTGGTGCTCTGCCCGCCCCACCTGGTTCCCAAGTGGAAGCGCGAGGTCGAGCAGACCGTTCCCTTAGCCCGCGCCGCCATCGTCGAGTCCATCACCGACCTGGAGAGGCTGCGCCTCTCCATCGGCTCCGGCCCCCTCTTCGCAGTCATGTCCAGAGAGCGAGCAAAGCTGTCCTACCGCTGGCAGGCCGCCGTCATCCAGCGGTGGGCCACCTCCAAGGGCAGGCTCATCAGGGACGAGGAGACGGGCGAGCCGTTCCGGGTCCCCTGCTGCCCCGACTGCACCGCCCAGATCACGGACAAGGACGGGGTGCCCCTGACCGACGCCGACCTGAACCGCAGGCGGCACGTCTGCTCCAACTGCGGCTCCCCCCTCTGGCAGGCCGACAAGTCCGGCCCGAAGAGGTACCCGCTCGCGGACTACGTGAAGCACCACATGAGGGGCTTCTTCGACCTGCTGATAACAGACGAAGTGCACGAATATAAGGGGCGCGGCTCGGCCCAGGGCATCGCGGCGGGAGTCCTCGCGGACGCCTGCGGCAAGTCCCTTAGCCTGTCAGGGACCCTCATGGGTGGGTACAGCTCGACGCTGTTCCATCTCCTCTATAGGTTCAGCCCGGAGATTCGCACGGAGTTCGGGCGTTCCGAGGAGGGCCGCTGGATCGAGCGGTACGGCTTCGTCGAGCACTCCATCGGCAAGCCCGACGACGAGTCGATGGAGGACGGGCGCAACAGCAGGCGCAAGAAGTTCCGCAAGGTGGTCAGGGAGAGGCCGGGGCTCGCCCCGTCAGCCCTCTTCCACCTCATCGGCAACACGGTCTTCCTCCGTCTCTCCGACGTGGCGTCGGGGCTGCCGGACTACACCGAGCAGATTCTCCTGTCCTCGATGGACTCGGAGAAGGACCACACGGGCTACTCCCAGCGCAGCGCCTACGACACCGTGTTCGAGGAGCTGCGCAAGGAGCTTGCCGAGGCCCTCAAGAGCGGCTCCAAGAGACTGCTGGCGACATACTTGCAAACCCTTCTGGCCTACCCGGACGGGTGCACCAAGGGGGAGACGGTCTTCGACCCCAGGAGCGGCGACGTCATCGTCCAGGTGCCGCCCCTGTCCGAGAGCAAGCTCTACCCCAAGGAGCAGGCGCTGGTGGACCTGGTGGCCGCCGAGCGCATGGAGGGGCGCAGGGTGTTAGTCTACGTCACCCACACGGGGACCCGGGACATCACCGGGCGCATGGACGACATCCTCACCCGGCACGGCTTCCGCGTGGCGGTGATGAAGGCCGACGCCGTGGCTCCCAACAAGAGGGAGAAGTGGGTCGCCGACAAGGTGAAGCAGGGCATAGACGTGTTGATATGCCACCCCAGGCTGGTGCAGACCGGCCTTGACCTCATCGACTTCCCGACAATAGTTTGGGATGAGATAGAGAACTTTGTCCTGCAATCGACATGACATCCTCGGTAGGGATGGACAGGGTCAGATCGACGTTATTGCTCCCGTCGATGGTGGCCCCGTCCAGGAGGAGCCGCAGCACCTCCCTGCGCTCTTCGTCGCTCAGGTCTTCCAGCCTGCCTCCAACCCGGTGCGCCCACTCGACGATGTGCTCGCCCAGCGCCCGCTTCTCAGCCTCGGCCATCTCCCTAGCCCGGTAGTCGTCCAGCTTCAGCCGGAGCGTCTCCAGCCGCTCGGTGATGAACTTGCGCTGGCGGTCGAGCTGCTTCTCGGTGATCTTTCCCGACACGTAGAGCCTGATGGCTCGGTCCTCTTCCATCTGAACCTTCTGAAGGTCCCGCTCCACCATGGCGATCTCCTCGGTCAACTCGCCGTTGTCCGCCCGGGATTCCATGGCCTCGATGCCGGCGACGATCACGCCGGGGTTCTCCAGCACCTTCTTGACCTCTCCCCACACCAGCGCCTCAAGCCGCTCGGCCCTGATGTTGGGACGCTCCCGGCACTGCACGCCCTCATTCTCCATCCCGTAGCACCTGTAGTAGCGCCGGGGAGTGTCCAGGTCGTAGATGTAGTGCTTACCGTTGCGCCTGGAAGTCTGGCGCCTCGTCCCCCTGCAGCCCATGAGGTACCCGCACTCAGCGCACCTGACAAGGTGCTGGAGGAGATAGAAGAGCCTGGTGTTGCGGCCCGAATGGGTCAGACGCCGCTTCTTGACCTCCTGAGCCAGTTCCCATGTCTCCTCGTCCACCACCGGCGGGAAGGGCACCTCGACCCACTCGTCCTCGGGCCGGTCGTATCTTCTCATCCCGTTCTCGGTGGCGACGTGGCGGCGCTTGCCGAAGAACCAGGTGCCCTTGTAGGCTTCAAGGCCCAGGATGCGGGTCACGGTGCGGTCGTACCATCGCCCGACGGCCCTGGGCGTGGGGACGCCCTCGGCGGTCAACTGCTTGGCGATGGCTGGAGCCCCCATGTCCTCGCGGACGTACATGCGGAAGACGCGGCGGACGACCTCGGCCTCTGACTCCACGATCTCCGGCCTGCGGCCCTCGCTGAGCCTGTACCCGAAGGGGACGTTGTTGACCGGGATGCGGCCCTGCTTGGCAGAGCCCCGCTTGCCCATCGAGGCGCGCTCGCGGAAGTTGTCCAGCTCGATTTTGCCGATGGCCGCCATGAGGCCGAAGGTCTTCATGTCGATGGCGTCCAAGACGGCTTCGAGCTCTATCTGGTACGCCTCGACCACCTCCATGAGGGCGGCGGCGGGGTACATGCCCCGGCTCAGCCGGTCGGACTTCCAGCAGACGATGGTGTCGAAGCGGCCCCGTCTGGCGTCTGCCAGCATCCTCTGGAATTCGGGGCGGTTCTTCGACCATCCCCTGCCCACCTCCTGGTAGCGGGCGACGATGGTCAGCCCCTTCCGCTCGCAGTGGGCCTCCATGTCCGATATCTGTTCGGAGATGGAGGTCTTGTCCTCCGTGTCCTGGCTCTTGTCGGACACGCGGGCGTAGATGGCCGCTCGTTTCGTTCCCGTCTTCCTATCAGTTCCCGTCGTCATGTCTGCCTCCTGTCGTGTTCCCTGAATTGAAGAAGACCTGCACCCCCACTCCGACTGTGAAGTGATTGTTTTCCATCCGATACCCACCATACAAGGAGGTGAGTCTGTGAATGTACGTATCAACGCACGCACATGCGCAGACTTGGCGTGGGGTTAGCGAGTTCAACTGAGCAGCTCCAAAAACTCGTCTCTAGTGAGTCCGGTGTCGCGGATCAATGCCCTGAGCAGACCTCGCCCCAACTCCCGGTGTCTGGGCACCGAAAGCCTTTGACCTGTGGTCCGCACAAGTATCATGTGGCTGCCTTCTGTACGATCCCACGCAAATCCGATCTTGGCGACCGCCTTGACGAACTCGTCGCCCGATATGAGGGGAAGACGAGCCACTAGACAGGCACTTCCAGAATTTCAAACTTGGAAGAGGAGGGCGAGGATTCTCCATGCTCGCGCATACTTGCCAGGTAGCCCCTGATGGCTTCTCTGATGTTTGCGAGAGCCTCGTGCTTCGTTCTGCCCTGACTATGACACCCTGGCAGAGTTGGACAACTTGCCACTTCCCAGCCGTCCTCGTCAGTTTCGAGCACCACCAGAAGCTTCAACATCTCGTCTCCACCATCACTAGCGCCTATGGCAACCGTAGCTGATGAAGGACGATTCGATACTTCGAACTCCAAAGCGGTTAGAATCCGGTGTGCATACTGGGCCGTAAACTCGAGCGACGCCAATCCGGTGACCAACTGAAGCACCTGCTTAATGGGATATTGCCGCCCGTGAAGTCTGACGAAGTACTTGTTTCGCCCGTCAGCAGGGTTTGGCGGTATATTGCGGGTAGCGTTCACGATGTCTTCCGGCGCTATGTCGTAGCGCCTTCCACCAATTTGGAAATTCATCTGACCAACTCCGTATTCACTTATTTCTATTATCATAGTACGTCGATAGTATCTTGGCAATCGCGACATCGGCGCGGGTGGCGTCCTCAAAGTGACGCTCTCACTCCACCGGGTTGTCCACTGGCGTGCCGCGCAGCTCCATCGCCTGCCGCGTCCGGTCGAGTTCCGCAGCCAGGACCGTCTCATCGGGCAGGGTGATCCGGTACTCCCCGGCCATCACGTTGTTGGGCAAGCCATCCAGGGCGTACCGCGCCAGCGCCTCGTCCTTCTCGGAGCAAAGGATCAGTCCGACGGGCGGATTTTCGCCCTCCCGGACCCAGTGCTCCCGCGCGTAGTTCAGGTAGAAGTGCATCTGACCGGCGTCGGCGTGGGTGAACGCCCCGATCTTCAGATCAATGACCACGAGACATCGCAGGCCCCGGTGATAGAACAGCAGGTCCACCCTGTACCACTGGCCGCCGACGCGGAGCCTCTTCTGCCTTCCGATGAAGCAGAAGTCGTCTCCCATTTCCATGAGGAAGGTCTCCAGGTGGCGTATGAGCGCGTCTTCGAGATCGTTCTCCGAGTACTCGTCCTTGAGGTCGAGGAACTCCAGGACGAAGGGGTCCTTGACTTGCTCCTCGGGCGGCACAAGGTCTTTGGGGCCGGGTGCCCGCCCACTCGTCAGCATGGCGGCCTTATTCTTGGACAGGGCGGTGCGTTCATAGAACTGGGAGCCGATCTGTCGGTCGAGCTGTCGGACGGACCATCCCCCTCGCAGCGTTTCGGTCTCGTAGAAATCGCGGGCGCTCTCATCCCTGACTGACAGCAGCCTGACGTAAGCCGACCAGGGCAACGGAAAGGCAGCCAGAAGGTCGTCGAATCCCACTCCGAGGTGGGCGACCTCAGAATTGCCAGACGGCGTCTGGCGAATCGGTAGCTGATGGGGTCGGGTCAATTTGCCAGACAGCGTCTGGCGAATCCGGTCGGGCGGGTATGCGAGATAGAACAGGCGCATGTGCTGGAGGTTCTGCCGGGAGAACCCACGCCCAAACCGCCCGGTCAGGTCCTCCCCCAGTCTTTCCAAGAGAGCTGTACCGTACTCGGCCCGCTCCTCCCCCGACTGCTCGAACTCGACGATGCGATGGCCGATGAGCCAGTAGGCGGCGGTCATGGCTGCGTTCACCGAGCGAGCGGCCGATTCCCTGGCCGCGTCGATGATCTTGGACACATCCCCGAAGACGGCCTCGTAGGGGGCGTCTTGGCCGAGGGCTGAACGCTTCCGCTGAAGCTCGTGACGGTTGGGGGACTGCTCGGACCGCATCAGGATTCCGCCTCCATGTGGTCGCTCACGTGCCGGTTGTCCGGGGGCGATTCCTTCTCGGACGCCGCCTGTCCGTCACTGGCTGAGGACCCGAGCAGGATCGTGAAGAGGCGGCGCAGCCGGTCCTCCGCGTCGGGGGCGGGTCTGGAGATGACCCGAACCTGCCCGAACTCGGAGAAGTCCTCTTCGGGCTTTGGTCGCCCGTTCTGTTTGCTCTTGTCGTTCATCGCTCTCTTCGCCTGGCTCGCGTGAGCCCGCATCGGGCCGTCAATTGCGGTCTGGCTGCCGTCGAGTGTGGGGAGCCGTGGGGCGGGACACCATGCCCTTTATGGGGGGACTCGCGTGTCCTCCCTTTTGGGGCAACGAGCGGAAATGGACCGGATTTGCTGTCATACCCGTGTACAGGGATTTGCGTCAGTTCCAGAAATACAAATCGGGGGCTGTTTTGAACCTGAAATTGGCAGGAAAAGAGGGAAGCCGAGGCTGTTGTTGCGAGCAATTGGTGAATGGGCTGGTTCCGAAATATGGGACGCAGTTGGAAAAAGGGAAGTCGGGGATTTCTGCTACATCGGAGTGAGCAATTGGACGTGGAGGTCGGAATCCAGGGTGTGCAATCCCCTATTGGACAGCCCTCTACAGGACATGAGACCAGGGGCATCAACCTGCTGGTCTGTTCCCCGGCTCGGCCGAGTGTCCGCCGGACGGTCGATTTCGCTCCCACGTATTCGCCTCCTCGTTGATGGGGTCGTGATGCCTGCCATCGAGTCTGAGGAGCGGTGGGGGGAAATATCATGGTGCGTGAGGGGGGCACGTCCGCGTGCCCCCCTCACGGGGCCTCCACTTTGAGAGGCCGGATGTGATGTCATACCCGTGTACAAGGATTGGGGTCAGTTCCCAAAAGGGAAGTCGGGGGCGGATTCGTAGCTGAAACAGGCGGAAAAGAGGGAAGTGGCAGGTGTTGTTGCGAGCACTTCGAGGTAAGGGTTGGTTCACCCGAATTGGGTGAAAGTTCCCAAAAGGGAAGTGGGTAAATCGAGGCGAAGGTGCAGAGTGCTGCTAAATCGGAGCGAGCAGTTTGGGGAGCGGGGCCTAATCGAGGGGTGGGATGCCCCCTACAGGACAGTCCCCTACAGGAGATAGCTGAGAAGGAGGTTCGACCATGAATGAGACGCAGATGAACGGGACGCATGTGGAGGAGACGCCGGACGACGGGGCGATGGCTGACGGGATGGCCTCGGACGGCGGCGGGGACGAAGGCTGGGACGTGGAGAAGGCGCGGAGGCACAGGCTGAGGGAGTTCCTGCGGGACCTGATTCGGCAGGAGGGCAAGATGGAGGCTGCCGAGCTGCTGGGGGTCAACAACAAGACCCTGACCAGGGCCGAGGAGTCGGGCGAGATCACGGGGCGCATGAGCGATGCCCTGGAACTGCTGCTGAGGAGGACGGACGACGCCGAGGTCGCACGGCTGCGGGAGGCGGTTCGAGTGATGGAGGAGCGGTTGGCGGCGCTGGAGGGTGGCGTAGAGAAGCCGGATGCTGAGGAAGCGGAAGGCGACGGCGGGGAGGATGAGGCGAACACCCAGGCGCAGGAGAAGCAGGAGGACGACACGAAGACCCAGGCGGAGGATGGGAAGGACGGCGAAGGGGCGGGCCGGTCGGAGACCGGGGCCGCCCCGCATGTGGTGCGGTTGCGTCCAGTGAATCCCGACACGTTGCGGCCGTTCGACCCGGAGATCGTCACCGTGCAGCCTGCCGACGACGACGTGGACATCTACGGCGACGCCTGGCCCCTGGTCAAGGAGTGGCGCAGCCTGCGGTCCGGTCATCCCAATCAGGGGAGCAGCCTGTCGTGGCTCACAACGCAGAAGCGTCTGCTGGAGCTGGCGATGCTGGAGGAGCACGGGCTGACTCTGCCGCCTGAGAAGCAGCCGCTCAGGGGCTTCGGTCGCAGCGGGCAGACGAGCTGGCGACGGACGGCACTGGGGGACACGCGGAAGGCTCTGGCCAGGCGTCAGTTGCTGCGCTGGGTGCGACGCATCCTCACCTGCGGTCTGTGGCGGAAGTAGGCCCCGGAGAGCCGTCTCCGGGGCCGGTTTTCGGGGGTTGCTAAGGCGCAGCTAAGTGGGCGCTAAAGCGTTGCGAGCAATCTACGTTCGGGTGGCCCGTAACCCCCTCCGAAGCCTTCCATTCGCTCGGTTGTTCGGGCGATAATTGACGCAGTTTCTGGCTTTTCCAGCGTTTCGTGCCGAGAAACCTGGAGGGTTCCCGTCCCCCGAATCCGGGACCGGCTGCATAGGATCGAGCCTCGCTCTCCGAACAGCCGCCCAGGGGTCAGACCGGAAGGATTGAGCCTTGCTCTCCCGATGGTCTGCTCCAGAGGGACAAGCGCCATCCCGCTGCGTGAGCCGGTCGAGGGGTTGAGCCGTTGCTCCTCCGAGACCGTCTCGGATGCAGGGACACATTCGCAGAGGTTGAAGCGCATACCGCGCTTCGGCCCCTCGGACACCGTGGTCGGAGTGCGCCCTGCGCCCGGCCATTCCTCACGCCTGCGGCGCAACCCTCACGCGGTTGGGTCGCAGCTTCCACGCACGCCGTCCTGCGATGACCTCGTAGGGCTGCGTCGCTCCCACCCTTGCAGCATGCCCGAACGTTACCGACGTAGCTTCCGAGACTCTCTTCGCCTCGTATCATCGCGGCTACCCCAAAATCGAACACTACACTCTGGGCAAGCTGCGCCTTTCCCACTGCGCTGTCCTGCGACCTGCTCGTGGGCGGCCTCTCCTTTTACACCAGTTCCCCCTGAGTCGAATCCTGTGACCCCCACCCTGGGCGAGCTGCGTCTTCTTTCATCCCACTCCGCATCCGCGTCCGGCATCCGACCGTAGGCGGAGTGCGTCTGTCGCAGGGCGACATGCCAGATATGGAGGTGGGTATGTGCATCGAGGAACGGTTCCACCATGTCAAGACGGTCCCAGCAATGTCGCTGCTGACGGCGGCCTGGGCATCTGAATTGACGCTCAGATACTGACGGCGAGGCCTCCGGGCCTCACACAATCCATTCCAAGACACAAAGGGTCGGTTCTTCGGAGCCGACCCTTCTTCTTTGCGCGCAAGCGGGCGCACGGATTCAAGGCAACACACAAGCTGAAGCACTAAGGAGGTGCGCAATGACGACGGCAACGGCAGCAATTGGCAATCGGACGATGGACGCGGTGGACAGGCCCCGGCGCAGCCTGGGGGAACTGGTGGACCAGGTGATAGATGCGCTGTTCAAGGTTGAGCCGGAGACGGCGGAGCCGAGCGCGGCGCGGACGATCCACGAGGCTCGGCGGCTCAGGCAGGCGGGCGACGTGGACGGCGGGCTGGCAATCCTCGCCAGCATGGACATGGCCAAGGCGACCACCGAGGACGCTCGGTGGGCCTACGCCGAGTGGGTGGATCTGGCGAAACGGCGGTTCGGAGACCCGGGCGCGGTGGTCTACCGCCAGGGCACGGGACGGGCCGCCGTCCTTGTCCCCAGGGCCGACGGGATGCTTGAGGTCGTTGCGGCCCTGGGGATGCGCTGGAAGACCGGCCAGGAGGTCTCCCGGCGCAGCTTGCGTGGCCTCCGGCCCTTGTGAAGCGTTCTGACTGCCTGACAGCGGCGGGGCTTGACTTGGTTGGCGCAGGCTCTGCTGCCCTTGAAACCACTCCCTAGGGCGCACCACGCCCCCTGCGCCTGCTTGAACGAGCGTCCCGCTCCACCAAACCACGTCCTCTGCACGAGGGGGCTCGGCCCCTCCCTCCCAGGTGCTTGCCTCCGATTCCTCATCGGGGACTTGTACCTGGGTCACGTCGGCGCCTGTCCCTGACTTGTTCCGGGGGCTTGGCCCGCGCACGGCTTCCCACTACGGGATGCCGCATCGTACACATCCACAACACCACACCAAGAGACGGCCCCCGCTTGTCGGGGACACGGAATCGAGCGGGGCCGTCTCCCAAGTGGGGGCGGTCCCGCTTTCCGTTTGCAAGGAGGAAAGCGACATGACTGCCACGAACACTGCAACCACCAGAGGAGCGGAGAGCGAGCTCAGGGCTGCCGCCAGACGGCGCGGGCTCACCATGAAGGAGCTTGCGGCCAAGATGGGCACGACGCCGAGCTATCTGTCCCAGATTGCGACGGGGGCCAGGCCCTGGTCTCCGGCCATGCGAGAGAAGGCTGCGGTCGTGCTGGGAGAGGTCCCCGGACAGGGCATCGTCTATCGGCAGGGCGGCCCGGTGAACGGGGAGAGCAGCTACATCCGGGAGCGGGCCCGCGAGCTGGGCATGAGCATGCAGGACTTGGCCGAGCGAGCGGGAGTGTCCTACGGCTACATGATACAGGCGTCCAGGGGCCACAGGAACATGGGCGTCAAGGTCCAGAAGCGTGTGGAGTCGGCGCTTCAGGCTCCGGCCAAGGTCGAGCTCGCCAGGTGCCCCGACGTTGACCGCCAGGCCGTGTGGGAGCGGATGGACGCCCACGGGATCAGCCAGAACGAGGTCGCGCGGCGGGCCGGTATCAGCTCCTCGCACCTCTCCCAGATCATGAACGGCCAGCGCAGCCTGTCGCCCGGCATTCTGAAGAAGCTGCACGGGGTGCTCTTCCAGCGGACGCCGGCGGAGCGGGTGATGCCCGCCGAGGTGAAGGTGCTGGGCTGGCGCAAGGGCGAGCGGAGCGGGATGGTGGTGCGCGGCGCAGGCGGCCCTGGGCGCGGGGACGGGGGAGGCACCGTGCGGACCGGCGGTCGGGTGCCCTGGGGCGCGAAGGCGGAGTACGCCTTCCGCGCTGGGTACGACGGCCGGGGACGGGTGTCGGTGGAGCACGTCGTCGAGCGGGGCTACTCCGCCATGCTGACGCAAGCGGAACCAGTTGCTGCTTGATTGCACACGGCAGCCGGAGAATCGGATACCTTGTATTAGTAATGGACGGCTCCCGCCAAGCCGTGTAGCGAATACCGCCACCCATGGATCTTCCCGCACACAGGTCCCGGCCCGCGTTGCTATCCATCTTCACGTGGGCGCTCGCATGGGGCAATAGTAGGAAATGGAACCGGTTGACGCAGGACTCAAGACCGTAAGACATGGAGGAGGCCCGTAGCAGATGTTGCTACGGGCCTCCTCTGCCGGACATGTATGCGGCCTTTTTTGTTTGCCCAAAATTCAGCCGTGCATTGACTATGTTTCTGTGTTTTTCGTAGGATGAGCCAGGTAATCATCAAGGGAGAGAGTGCGCTATGGAAACCAAGAAGAAGAGACTCACCCTGGACCTGGCCCCCGCCTTTCAGAGACGGCTGAAGGCCATCTCAGCACTCAAGGGCGTCAGCATGCGCGGGTACTGCCAAGCCGCCATCGATCGAGAGTTGACAAGAGACGAAGCCAACGGCTTGGGTGGTCTGTTGGCTGACAAGCCGGACCACGAGATGTTCGCAGATCTCCAGAAGGAGATATTTGGGGACAAGACGTTGCCTGGGAACTCCGCCGACCTGATTCGAGAGGCCCGTGAGATCAGAGATGCCGAGATGGAGAGATGGGCGTGAGCGGGTTTGTCGTCGTCGATGCGAGCTTGGCCGTCAAATGGTTGGTGAGGGAAGAACATACCGATAAGGCCCTGGCGATTCTCCGTGCGTGGCATGACGAGGAGGTCACGCCGACCGCTCCCCACCTGTTGCCCTTTGAGGTGGCCAACGCTCTACACCGAAAGGTGTTTCGTGGCCAGTTGAGCGTTGGAGACAGCGTTCGCTTGATCCTGCAATTGCTTGGTTCTCGGCTTGAACTTCACCAAACCTCGGGGCTTCACGCTAGAGCGCTAGAGTTGGCAAGCGAACTCCAGCAGGGGGCGGTTTATGACGCCCACTACTTGGCACTTGCAGAGGAGTTCGGCTGTGAACTTTGGACCGCTGACCAGAGGTTCTACCGAGCGGTGAGCGCACATCTGGAGAATGTGCATTGGCTAGGAGAGTTCGTTGTACAGGAATAGCGATAGAATGCCATCCATCTTCCTAGCCATTCACTGAGACGGAGACTCATCGGCTGAGAGGGCTAAGTGGCTGTACAGATAGACTACAACGACCCCAGGTGTGCCAAGGCTGCTGCCGAGATACTGCGACGTCACAACAACGGCGAGCCCGAGGCGAACATCACCAGCGCCGTGCGCGACTTCCTCATCGCTACACGTTTGGCACGTAGCGAGGAGATGGTCGAGGAGAACCCGCCTGCACAGGGTTCCCGCCGGGCCGTGGACCTCGCCACCCTCGACACCTTCATTGAATTCAAGCGTAGGATCGGTACGGCAGGCGGATTCAGCCCCAACGCCGAGTACGTCCGGCAGATCGACGACTACCTACAGCAGTCGCAGAAGCAAGGCCGGATGCGCATGGGTATCCTGACCGACGGCAAACACTGGCTGCTGCGTTGGCCCAACGCTGGATCGATCAAGACGACACCGCCCCACGCCTTCACACTGGACGACGCAGACCGCTGGATCGCCCTCTACGATTGGCTCCGCGACCACGCTCTCTCAGCAGAGGAAGACAAGGAGCCGTCCCGTTCCGCCATCACCCATCACTTCGGCCCGTTGACCCCGTCATATGAGCGGGACATCGCGGCTCTCAAGGCTCTCTACGTCCAGCACGCCGACGCCAGCACCGTCAGGGTCAAAAGACAGCTGTGGGAGAACCTGCTCACCGCTGCCCTCGGAGAGATAGCTCACACTCCTTCCCTACTGGATGACCTTTTCGTCCGACACACCTACCTGAGCGCCGTCATCGGTATGGTGGTCCAAGTCTCCTTCGGGATCGACATCCGGCGACTGGCCGAGACGGACCCGGCCGATCTGCTCCTCGGGCGAGACTTTCGCAGCAAGACCGGACTCCAGGGAGTCGTGGAATCGGACTTCTTCGCCTGGCCCACGGAGGTGGGAGGCTTGGGCTTGCTAAAGACCTTGGCCCGGCGCATAGCCCGGTTCGACTGGAGGAAGGCTCCCACGGACATCGCCGCCATCTTGTACGAGACGGTCATCCCACCGGAGGAGCGGCGTCAACTGGGGGAGTACTACACGCCGGATTGGCTGGCCCGGGCCATCGTCCGAGAGGTGGTGACTGACCCGCTGGATCAGTATGTCCTTGACCCTGCGTGCGGGTCCGGCACATTCGTTGCCGAGGCTGTGAACCACTTCATTGAAGCGGCCAAGAACTCGCCGCTTGACGCCAAAGAAGCCCTGGAGTGGCTGCGCTTCTCCGTCTCGGGCATCGACGTGCACCCGGTGGCAGTACATCTGGCCAGGGCCGCGTGGGTGCTCGCTGCCCAGCCTGCCATTCAGGCAGCAGTCGAGGACGGCTTCACAGCCAACATTACGGTTCCCGTCTACCTGGGAGACGCGCTCCAGCTTCGGTTTCGCACCGGCGACCTGTTTGCCCAGCACGACGTCACAATATACGTGGAGGATGAAGAGAACACGGCGCTGGTGTTTCCAGTGAGTCTGGTTGATAGGGCCGAGACCTTCGATGCGCTGATGAGCGATGTCGCTGAGGCCATCGAGAGAGGTGAAGACCCAACCCTGGCCCTCGACGACAACGGGATCATCGACTCCGGGGAGCGTCAGACGCTCACGGAGACCATTGGCGCCATGCAGCGGTTGCACTCCGAGGGCCGAAACCACATCTGGGCCTACTACACCCGCAACCTGGTTCGCCCTGTGTCTTTGTCTCGTAGCAAGGTGGACGTGATCGTGGGCAATCCACCGTGGATCAACTACAACCAGACCGTCAGCACCCTGCGTACGGAGCTTGAGAGGCAAAGCAAGAGGGTCTACGGGATATGGGCTGGTGGACGGTACGCCACCCACCAGGACGTAGCTGGTTTGTTCTTTGCACGAAGTGTGGACCTGTACCTGAGGGACGGCGGCGTCATTGGCATGGTGCTGCCCCACAGTGCCTTGCAGACGGGCCAATACACGAAGTGGCGCGCAGGTGAGTGGCAAGCTGCCTCCACAGGCAGAGGAAGAAACCGCACGCCGGGTAGGGTCTTGGCAGTTGACTTTGGCCACAAAATGGCCTGGGACCTGGAAGGGCTGGAGCCCAACACCTTCTTCCCCGTTCCCGCGTCGGTGGTGTTCGCCAAGCGTAAGGGCGAAGGTGCAAGGGCGACGTCCTTGGCTGGTGACGTGGAACGGTGGCTCGGAAGTGCGGGTGCGGACAGTGTTCGGCGTGAACAAGTGTCCATCAGCGACACATCCGCTGTCGGAGAGTCGCCTTACGCTGGCCTCTCTCGGCAAGGAGCCGCTATCGTGCCCCGATGCCTGTTCTTCGTGGAGGAGACAGAGAATACTGCCATCGTGAGGGCAGGACAGACCATCACCGCAAACCCACGTAGGGGCTCCCACGACAAGGAACCATGGAAGAGCCTCGACCTGACCGCCATCTCGGAGCAGACGGTAGAAGCTGCGCATGTTTTCGACGTCCATCTGGGGGAGACGGTCGTCCCCTACGTTATTCTCAACCCTCTACAGGCCGTCCTTCCCTTGAGGCGTGGCGAGCACAAGATACCCACCGGCGACGACGGTGTAGGCGGCATCAGGCTGGGCGGACTGAGCCAGAGGATGCGCGATCGGTGGCGGGCGGTCAGCAATCTGTGGGAAGAGAACAGGGCTGCGGCCAACAGGATGAATCTGTTGGGGCAGTTGGACTATTACGGCAAGCTCTCCTCACAGATTGTATGGAGGCAGAACCACGGGGATAGGCCGATACGGGTGGCGTATAACCAGTCGGGCGCGCCAACTGCTGCGATAATTCAGGGAAATGAGTCACTGGTAGATTACACGCTCTTCTGGATAACTTGCGCGGATAGTCAGGAAGCGAACTATTTGCTGGCCATCATCAATAGCCAAGCTCTGTATCAAGCTGTGGCGTCATTGATGCCTAAGGGCCAATTTGGCGCGCGTCACCTGGAGAAACATCTGTGGAAGCTACATATCCCGGAGTTTGATCGTGGCAACCTACTGCATGTTCGTGTGTCCGAAGCCGGAGAAGCGGCGGGACTGGGGGCCGCCAAGCAGCTAACCCAGCTACGCCAAGACCGTGGAGAGGTGACTGTGACCATCGCCCGCCGAGAGATTCGCAAATGGCTGCGCGAGTCGAAAGAGGGCAAGGCGGTGGAGGACGCAGTTGAGGAGCTGCTGGGAGCAAAGCAGGTGCTCGCTAACCCTCCGTCAAGGGGCCGATGATGCAGTTCACACCAAGCCAAGCTGCTGCCCATCTCAAGGAGTCCATTGCGAGCTATATCGAGTCGCAGTACCGGATTTCCCATCCGCTGGTGTTCGCCGAACGGTCGGCGCTCCTGAGAGAACGCGGGGTCATTGCTCAAGACCCCTTCATTGAGGCGACTCCCGCTTTTGCAACAGCCCGGCTGTTACGTGAGCTAGAGCAGGAATACCCAGACAACATACCTCCGGGTCTTTCAGCGCTCGTTGAACACGGCGTTCCCGTGGACAGATTTCCCCTGTACACCCACCAGGAGGAAGCCCTCATGGCGAGCTTTGGGGACGCACCAAACCTGTTGGTTGCCACCGGGACTGGCTCCGGCAAGACCGAGGCGTTTGTCCTCCCGGTCCTCGCAAGGATACTGAAGGAGGCCCGCACCTGGGCTCCTCCCCAGGCCCCACCGGATGATGGGTTCTTCGATCCGGATGACGGGACGTGGCACTATTCCCGCCGGCATGAGACCAGGGAAGCAGGTCTGCGGGCAATCATCCTGTACCCGATGAACGCGTTGGTGAACGACCAGATGTCCAGGCTGCGCCGGGTGCTGTCGCTGAACGGCTCTTCCCTCTGGCAACGGCAACACCTCAACGGGAACCTGATCCACTTCGGTATGTACACGAGTTTGACACCGCCTACTAGGGGGCCGGAGCAAAGCTCCAAGCGCCGGGAGTTTGAGGAGTACAAGGTGCACTTGGAGGAAGAGTGGAAGAGCCTCGGGGACCGGCTGCGCAGCACCGGCAACTGGCCCGCAACGGGTGGCCCTGAGATGCTATGCCGGTGGGACATGCAGGGGGCTCCCCCGGACATACTAGTCACCAACTACTCGATGCTCGAATACATGCTCATCCGCCCGATCGAGAGTCCCATATTCGACATGACTCGGGCCTGGCTGGAAGGAGCAGATGATCGAGTCGTCACTCTGGTGCTGGATGAAGCGCATACGTACACAGGAGCCAAGGGCACTGAGGTTGCGCACTTGGTGCGTCGTCTGAAGGAGAGGCTGGGAATACGACCAGGCTCGAACAAGTTCAGGGCGATTGCTACCAGTGCGTCGATTCCGAATGTCCAGGGCGCCGAGAGTGACTTGACCACGTTCACTTCTGACCTCTTTGGAGAGCCGCAAGACAGTTTCACCTTGATACACGCAGGGGTGCCCGACGAAGTGCCAGACTCGCGGGATACAGACTCGCGTTCGTTAGGGGCGTTCGCAGGGTTTCACGATAGATTCTCACACGCTGATCCGTTTCCGAGCATGCGAGCCCTGTCGCAGTCCTTGGGTCTCGCAGAACCGAACGAGGACGAAGATCCTCAGGTGGCTCTGCACCAGATCTTGTCCGACAGCGAGGACCTGCGGTGGGTCAGGGCGAGAACGGCCCGGAACGCTACGCGGCTGTCCGAGCTTGCTCAAGAGTGTTGGCCGGGGGCTGAACAAGATACTCAGGAGCGTGCAATGGCGGGACTGCTTGCCGCAGGCAGCTATGCCCGCCCTATGCCGCTTCCGGACACGCCGCCGATTCTCTCCATGCGATTACACGCGTTCTTCAGAGGACTCCCGGGCCTTTGGGCCTGCCTGAATCCAGACTGCACCGAGGTGCCCGAGCAGTATCGCGGAGAGCGGCCGGTAGGAAGGATTTACACCGACCCTCGCCCGTGGTGCTCGGAGCGATGCGGAGCCCGGGTACTGGAAGTGTTCTCATGCCACAGATGTGGTCTGCTGTTCGTGGGCGGTATTCCTGACAGCGGGGCCGGAAGCCTGTGGCCCTGGAGCGACGACTTCAGCGGAGAGCCGAAGGATATCACCGATTATCGGATATTCGGCGTTGAGCAACCACATGACGGGTATAACGCCCATCTCCGCTCGTTCAAGACGACTCTCCCATGCGGTCCCCAAGCACCCTTCGCACGGCCTTCATTCGGCGTCAACCCCACCGCGGACGAGACCAGCGGAGGTGAAGGTAGTCCCTTTCCGACGCAGTGCCCCCGATGCCAGAACTATCGCAGGTTGGATGGGGGCAGAGAGATCATCGAGCCTCTGAGAACCAGAGGGCCTCGTTCTATCTCGGTGGTGATGGAGGACACTTTGAGGGTCCAGCCGGATGTCTCAGGGCCCAATGGGACCGCAGGACGGAAGGCCCTCATATTCTCGGACTCTCGGCAGGACGCGGCGCAGCTCGCCGGCGACCTCAGAAGAGACCATCAGTACGACGTATTCCGGCAGCTGCTCTACAGGGTCTTACACAGCTGCCGGGAGTGTGACGGATCGGGAGTTCTCCGGCAGGAGTCCTCATACGAGATAGGGCGCAAGACGATTCTCACCGAGACGAGTTGCAGCGAGTGCGGGGGAACTGGGGACAACCCTACGCCCCGCTCGATCCCCTATAGGGAACTGCGAACCGGGGTGATCGACCTCCAGATAGACCGGGAGATCAATCCGACGGACGGTCATTTGACCGACGCCTTCGAGAGACTGAATGACGACCAGAGCGCGGTCTACGCGGAGGCGCTGGTTTCCTTCGACATCGCAGCCAGGAGGGAGATCGCCCAGGGCGACATCGGGCTGGAGCCACTGGGTCTTGCCATGTGGTCGGTAAACCTCCCTGAGCGAACGGGACAACTGGAACCACTTAGTCGGGATGAGACTCATTCGCTGTTGAGAACCGTAGCGCGCATCCTGGCTACCGAGCACATCCTGCTGCCTCCGGAGCCGCTGAGTCCATGGGAGTGGCCCTTCGACGGCAGGATGCTGCCCTATGAGAGGCAGCGAATCGTGCCTGCGCATCGTCGCCAGGGCGACAACATCGTCCCATATAACCTTCAACCTCAGCGGAAGCTAGGCAGGTACATTCGCGCAGTAGCTCGCAGGCTCCTGACCGAAGGGCGCATCCAGGACATAGAGGACTGGCTGGAGGAAATCCATTGGCCTCTGTGGAAGGCCCTGCAGGGATTCGGGATTCTCGTCTCGGCTGGGCGGCGAGTCAACGACCAGGTACCTTACGGAATCCGTATCGACTCATTTGAGCTGCGGCCCGTTGGCGACACTGTGTTCAGGTGCGCCGCCTGCGCATACGTGATGGGAGAGGTCCTGCTGGGCGTGTGCTACAGATGCGGTCAGAACGCCGAGCAAGTTCAGGCAACCTCAATTCAGAATTTCTTCCGTAGGTCAGCCTTGTTCGCAAAGCCGGGGGCCGGTCATCCCGACCCATACCCTCTCCAGGCAGCGGAGCATACGGCGGCCATTGAAAGACACGAGGCGCGGAACATCGAGAGATGGTTCCAGGACCTGTTCCGGGAGACCGAGCATCGGGAGGATCACCGGATCGACATTCTCTCGGTGACCACGACGATGGAAATGGGTATCGACATAGGCAGCCTGTTGAGCGTGGGCTTGCGCAACGTGGCTCCGACTGTTGCAAATTATCAGCAGCGGGCTGGCCGCGCCGGAAGGCGGGGCAGCGCGGTGGCAACCGTGGTCACCTACGCTCTCGACCGCAGTCACGACCAGTATTACTTCCATCGCCCGAAGGAGATAGTGTCCGAACCTCCACGGGTGCCAGTCCTCTATCTGGAGAATGAGGTGATTGCTCGTAGACACGTGCGCTCTCTCATTCTAGGAGGCTTCTTCCCCGGATGGTTGAGCAGGGGCGCCTCTGTAGGTCTTTTCGGAGCTTGGGGAACCGTGGAACGATTTCTGATGGGCGGCGGGCACGCGGAGCTCGAAAGACATATCAACGAGAATCGAGCTGCGTTGCTCGAAAGAGCCAAGGCAGTGGTTGATGGCTTGATGAAAGACCGGATTGGAGAGTGGCTGCTGGTATTGCCCGACGAGGTGGAGGGTGTCGCTCGAGGCTCGGGTGCAAACGATGACCTGCTCGAATCGTTGATGCTGGCTGGCCTGCTCCCCAAGTATGCCTTCCCTGTGGATGTGGTCAAGCTTTCCATTCCAGAGGACGATGATCAGGAAGACCGTTACGAATCACAGGACTTCTACTCAGGCATCTCGCGGGATCTTCGGATCGCCTTGACAGAGTACGCTCCTGGCGCGGAGGTCATACTCGGGCGATTCCCGGAAACGTTCATCTATCGCAGTGCCGCAGTCTACGATCCCTCTGCCCACCTTCCCGACTATACGCCAACTGAGAAGCTGAACGAGTGCAAGCGCTGCCGCGCAGTCACCTTGACCCGCGTGGAGGCGGAATCGCCTGTCGCGTGTCCAGAGTGCGGGAGTGACGAAATAGTCACCATGCCTTACCTGAGACCTCGGGGGTTCACGGTGGACGCTGCGCTCCCAAACGGGGGCAGAGTGCCCTACAGGTCAGGCAGGGAGCGAGCCGGGTTCACACCTCCCGCTCAACTCTTGGTAGGAGCCAACGCCGTCACTCAAGGGCGGAACAATCCGTCGTTTGCCCCTGGGCTCTACTCCTCAGTCCACGTCGGCGATCTCTTCATGCGGAACATGGGACCCGACCGGACCATGCCCGGATTCGTCCTATGCCCCGCCTGCGGAAGGCATATGGATGCTGATAGCGCTGGTGAGCATACCTATCCCGCAAACGTGCCACCACACAGAGGATTCCGGCGAGGGCCGCGAGCAGGACAACCCTGTCCGAACAAGGAAGAGTTCGACAACAGGGTTGTTCTCGGGCATCGCTTCAACTCCGAGGTGATATTGCTGGCGGTCGATATGCCGGATTTCCTCGACGCTCCGATGATGGAGCCATCCGGAAGGGCGGTGTGGTACTCCTTTGGGACACTCATGGCGGAAGCATCGGCAAGGCATCTCCAGGTAAGCCCCGAGGAGGTGCAGATAGGCGTTCGCCCGACAAGAGACCGCATCGGCCGTGTCCAGGGAGAAGTATTCATCTACGACAATGTGCCTGGAGGAGCCGGTTACGCGAGGGCAATCCAGGACAGCCTGGGACAGATCACCGAATTGGCGCTGGAGATGGGAAGGATCTGTCCCAACGTCAGCTGCAGCGGCGCCTGCTACCACTGCCTGCTGGGGTACAGGAATCAGCAAATCCACAACCTGCTGGATCGCGAGCTCTCAGTCTCAGTAATCGAGTACCTGTTGGAGGGACGGCGGCCAAGTCTGAGCAGGGAGCACGGGGTGGTGATGGCAACTGGAGTCGGAGAGTACCTGCGTGCGAATTGGCCCATCGCGGACGCTAGGAAAGGCCCCGAACCGTTCGGTGCCGTATTCCGGGCAAGCAAGGACGTCCGGATAGGCATTCAACCCATCCACACTCTGTCGGCTCGTCCCATGCATGTGGAACTGGAGAGGCTGCGAGAGGAGACCGGCGTCCTCCCCCGGGCCTATACCAGCTTCGACCTGCTGCGCAGGCCGTTCTGGGTGGCGAACGATCTGCTCCGTTTTGCCAGACGCGAATGAACAGGACAAAGCAGATGGTGTTGCAGGAGACAGTCGAGATCAGCGTAGACGCCGCACCAGAAGGCGTCCATTCCAATGGTCATCGCAATGGGGTGGTGCCGGACTGTGCTGATGCCCAGCCAACGCCCATCGACCGCGATTTGCTGCGCAGCGATATCAGGCGTCACCTCGAAGCGATTGGCTTGAACGGTACCCGCTCTCACGATACGTTATCGAAGGACGCCATCCGAGACATCCACCGATTTCATAGGGAGGCTGCCCGGCAGCGCATTCACAAGGCATTGGGCAACAAGATCGACCTGTTCCTGGAGGAGATCGCCAATGGCGACGAGGTGGACCCGGGGAATATCAGCCCCGAACTTATCGAAGTGCGTTCGGGGACTCGTACCGGGAACCTCTTCAGGTTTGCCTCTCTCCTATGGTCGATACCCGTGTCTCAGGGGTATGGTCGAAGGTTGCGTTACCTTGTCAAAGATCGGGCCAACGATAAGCTGATAGGACTGTTCGCGCTGGGTGATCCGGTCTTCAATATCCGGGTTCGCGACGAATGGATAGGCTGGAACCAAGCGGATCGGCGAGAGCGGCTCGTCAACTTGATGGACGCTTACGTCGTCGGTGCGGTGCCTCCCTATTCCGATCTCTTAGGTGGCAAGCTAGTGGCCTCGCTCATCGCCTCCGAAGAGGTCAGGAGCAAGTTCCAGGAGCGCTACGGGGGAACGGAGGGCCTCATTAGCGGAAAGCAGAAGCAGGCTCGCTTGGCTCTAGTCACAGTCACGTCCGCTCTGGGACGGTCCTCAATGTACAACAGGCTGAGGCTCTTGCCGCAAGCACGAAACGAGACAGACAAGCCTGTTGTCGAGCTACGTAAGCTGGGTGCGACTACGGGCTACGGGCACTTTCAAATTACGGATGATCTATTCTCACAACTGCGGAGGGTGCTCCAAGAGGATTGTCACAAATACGCCGACGGCCATCAGTTTGGCGACGGTCCCAACTGGCGTATCCGGGTTGCAAGGATAGGGCTGCAATCACTTGGGTTGAACCCTGATGACGTTTTGAAGCATGGGATCCAGCGTGAAGTGTACGCCATGCCCATTGCGAGCAACGCAAGGGCGTTTCTCTCTGGCAGAGCTGAGGAGCCGCTCTTCGATCACAAGACCGTGGATGAAATCTCCGCCCTGGCGCGGAATCGATGGCTGGTGCCGAGGGGCAACCGTCGGCCGTCCTACCGAGAATTCCGTCGAGAGCATCTTCGCGATGTGCTGAGGAACACAACCACCCCTAGTAAAGCAAGCAAGGAAAGTAGGTCGCGCACGTCATAACTAGCTGAAGGCCAGAGGTTCGCCGGGGAGATTGAGAAATGTAAGGTCTCCAGACAGGCCTCTAAGGAGGCTCCGACGGAACCCGCTACTGCCCGTCAGTCAACTTCTTCAATGTTGTACCCCAGATCTCTGGCCCGTCGATAGTCCTCCTCAGCGCCTTCTGCATCCCCCATCAACTCATAAGCCAGCCCACGGCCATGGATGTATCTCCCGCCCATGGGGTCGATTTCACTGGCTGCATTGAAGTCTGACAACGCCAGTTTCAATTCTCCACTGAACAGGTGAGCGTTGGCGCGCGTGAAGTAGGCTATGGGATCGTCAGGGCTGAGATTCAATGCGTTGCTACAGTCCGAGATCGCTTGTTCGTAATTTGCCTTGGCGAGGTGGGCGTCCGCGCGAAACCGGTAGGCAAGCGGCTCCCGGGGGTTAACCCGAAGCGTAGCGTCGTAATCGGCGATTGCCCGGTCAGGGTCACCCTTACTACGATAGGCTGCTCCCCGGCCCAAGTGGGCTGCCGCACTCTTGGGGTCGAGTTGTAGAGCGGCTCCAAAATCTGCGATTGCCTTGTCGTAGTCTCCCTTGTACCGATGACAATCGGCTCGGACCCGGTAGGCGTCGGCATGTTCGGGATCGAGACGGATAGCTTCGCAGATGTCAGCAAGCGCCTGGTCCAAGTTGTCTTGCTCGCCATAGGCCTGTCCTCGGTGGTAGTAGGCCTTCGCATCGTCAGGTCTGAGCCGGATGAGCTCGGTCATGTCAGCGATCACCCGGTCCCACTGCTTCTGGTTTGCCAACAGAATGCCCCGAAACATATAGGCACCCGCGTGGTCGGGATTCAACCGTATGGCGGTGTCAACGTCTTCAATTGCCAGGTCATCCCTTTCCTTAGCGAAATGCGACAGGCCTCTGGTGAAGTAGGCGTCGTCGTCGTGGGGGTTAAGTTTGATGACTGCGTCCATGACGGCGATCTGTCGGTCATGCTTGGCCGTGTCAGCATTGTCCTGATCCTTCTTTCCGAACTCCCGCAGCTGTTCCCAGAATTCGACGGTGCCTTCGTCCGCTCCAAAATGCCTGGCCCTTCGGAAATACCGCCTGTGCTTCTCGTGGTCGCCGATCAACAAGGCGATCTCCGATGCCGCCATTAAAGCGGAATTCTCCTCAGGGTCCAGTTCGAGTGACGCCTCGAACGCTGCCAGAGCCTCTGGTAGCTGCCCTAGCTTCCAGCAAGCAGCCCCTAACGTGCTGTGGTAACGGGAATCCAGAGGACCACATTCGGGATTCACGTTTCGCAGGTGTTCTACCGCTTCCACTGACCTGCCAGTATGGTGCAGCGTCGAGCCGATTTCGGTCCAAGGGACGATCCAGGTGGGGTCGAGCGTCACCGCTATCCATAACGCACTCAGGCCCTCGTTGATAAGAGCCGTATCACCCCGTCCGATGCCGATCCCGGTCTTCACTGAGCCCAGCGTGAAGTGGTTCGCCGGGTCCAATGGGTCGAGCCGAGCCGCTATCTCAACCTCGGCCAGGGCTTCATGGAGTCTTCCTTGCATACGGAGCTCCAGGGAACGCCGGTAATGGGCATAAGCCTCGGGGTTACTGACATCCCAGTCCTCAAGTAAGCGGCCTTCCGTCTTCTGGATGCGGTCATCCACCTCTACAAGGTGGACGCCCAGATTTGCTGAGAGGACTCGTCGTATCCAGTCCATTCCAAAGGGCCGCAGGTCCTCCCGCCATTCGTCATCCGCTTCCTGTTCAATAAGCGCCGACAGCAGGGGTTCCGCAAGGCGTGAGCCAACTCCCCAGTCTGCCACGACAGTGAGGTCTTCAGTCCAGTTCTCGGCAGGCAACTGATCGTCAAGTGCGCGATAGGTTGATTCAGAGTACCGGTGCAATCGCCCGATGGCGTCGTCTACGGCCTGAGAGCCTATATGCTCGGACAACAGTGCAGCGACGTCGCTGACCCAGTAGAGGGCCCGTAGTTCCAGGGCGATGTCTGATGTCATCGAGCCCTCAGTCTTGTTAGCCATCACCTCGGCTGTTTTCGCCAGGTTGTCGTCAGTTGGTCGCGTGCCCTTGTACATCCAAGAATCCACGGTGTGGTCATCAACTTCGACCTTCGCCGCGAGATCCTCCAGGGTGAGCCCAGCCTGTCTGCGCTTCTCATTGAGATAATCCCCTCTACCCTTCTGGTCAATGTGACCGAGGAACTCCAGAGCCGACGGAGACGACCCGGCAAGATGCAGGTGAGCGGCCACCCTGAAGGCCAGGTCGACCACTGCAAGTCTTACATATGCCTCCCAGACCTTCGATAGGTTTCCGGGCAGGACGCCAATGGTTCTTCGCCGTAGGAACGACCGCGTCAGGTCCCAGTGATCCGCGTGCCATTGCAACGTCGAGGCCAATATGGGCGCTGACTTGTAGTTGGCCTTCCTTTCCTGCGGCGACTCAACGAATCCGGAGTCTGTTAGCACTTGGGCTACCGCCCCAATGATCTCTTCCTTGGTAGAATCCTTCACCAAGCGTTCAGGGTCGCCAGCGAAATACCGGCGCGCCGTCCTATTCTGGAGGAGGGGATGCTTGATGCCCAGTCTTGAAACTAGGGCTCCTAGTATCTGGCCACTAGTGGGAAGGCGGGGCGTCACCTCGCGTTCAGCCATGTCATGCTCGCACTCTTCGCCAATCGTAGAGGCCATCCCGCAACAGGAACTTGTCAGGATCGACCGACACTTCCCTCAGTGCGGCGTCGACACCAACCTTGTTTATGGGATGGCTGTAGACGTGGATGCCGGCCACATTGTCGAAGAAGCGGCCAGCCGGATCGACCATCACGTAGCTGCCGGTCATCATGTCATTACTCTCCGGCACCACAACGATGCCCATGGACTCGACGTATCGATTGCGTGCCACGTATTGCGCGAATTCTTCACCTGTGATCACGAAGTTGTCAACTAGGCCATCATTCTGGCCCCTGACCGGGAGCACCTGAAGCAACTTCCACCGTTCCGGCCGGGCATTGGCGATGAACCCTGCTAGGTCTTCGTCGCAGTTGAGCCGCGTCACCACGGTGTTTATCTTCAGGCGAATGTCGCGCTGCTTCAGCATACCCGTGACGCTTAGGTATTCAGTCTCGCTCATGGGACCGGCCCGCGTGGTTCTCCCTATGTATTTCAGCCTCTCCGGGTCCACGGTGTCTATGCTCACCGCCGCCCAGTCCAGCCAACCGTCTACTCGGTCCAGCCATTCCTGCGTGACGTAACTGCCGTTGGTGACTACGGAAGTGGTGAACTCCAATTCCTTGGCTCTCCGTAGCAAGTCAGGTAGCCACGGGCAGAGGATGGGCTCCCCGCCCGCGAAATTGATCTTCTCGAACCCCGCCGTAGCGAGGGCCTCCACGACCGCGAGAGATTCCTTAGGGGGCATATGCCCCTTGGGCAGATCGTCCCGTCCGACATCCTGAAATGTGGCGAAGCAGAATCTGCACGTCATATTGCAGGGCTTCCACAGGTGGAAATTGACTGAAGGGACTTGCGTTGAAATGTTCATGTGACCTCACGATGCTCCAGAGCTTCATCGGAACCGCTTTCTGAACATCTTAGATTCGTTCGTACGGGCCTTCAGCCCCAGTCTGGTGGACAAAACCAGAAGCGAGGCCAATTCCAACGGGCAAACTCTTGGAAGGGGCATCATAGGGAGCCTGAACTAACTCTATTCGGAAAACCTGGAGCGGAGGAAGCGCGCTTCCATGTGGACAGACTGATAGGTGTCCGCAGTTCTTTGGAGAGCTATTCGGTCCCAGTCTCGTCCAAGTCGGCTGTCCATGAGAACCGTATTTTTTTGTGTCGATTGTCAGACAAAGACCGATTACAGCGTGTACGTGATGAGGCAGGCGTCGCGGCGGTCGTGGCGCATCGGTCAGACCCGCCCGGTCAAGGTGGTGTTCATGTCCTACCGCAACACCCTACAGGCCGACGCCCTCAAGCTGGTGGCGAAGAAGCTGCAAAGCTCCCTTGCCGTCGAGGGCGAGCTGCCGGAGGACGGGCTGGCCGCCTTCGGGGATGACGGCGACGACATGATGATGGCCCTGGCCCGCAAGATCGTCAGCGGAGAGGATGAGGACGACGACGAGGCCGAGACGGTGGAGGAGGTCTTCGCTCAAGCACGGAACACCGAGGCCGCCGCCGAGGAGCTGTTGGTGGACGAAGGCTGGAAGGCCGTCGAAGTCGAACCGGAGACCGTCGGGGTCAACGGCAACGGGACCAACGGGCACCACGCCAACGGGAACGGTCACCACGACGCCATTGGCATCGGGCCGACGGTGGAGCTGGTTCCGGTCAACGGACACACGCCCGCCAACGGGGCCAACGGGAACGACCACCACGAGGAGGCCGAGGAGCCGCAGCAGTCGCTGTTCTCCTGGGCAGAGTTCATGGCCGAGGAGCCGATCAAGCCGAAGGGACGCAGGAGCAAGCCTCAGCCCGCTTCCATGTCCATGTTCGAGTGGGCGATGGAGCGGGAGGCCGAGCCGGTCGGCGCGGGACGCTAAAGCCGACACAAAAGGGGGGAGGACGTCGCTCCATTGGCGATGTCCTCCCCCTGGCTGTCCATGTATGCGGCCCTTTTTTCGTTTTCGATGTTACGGACTTTCGTGTGTGCGGCCCTTTTTTGTTGCCCGAAACCTACGCTCCTCTCTTAGGGTTTCCGAATCGCTGTAGATTGACGGCAGATACTCGTAAACCTATACTTTCATTGTAATTTGTAGGCTTTCTTTGTAAGGAGTTACTGGACATGGCGTCTGAAGAGGGCTGGGTCGGTATTGCAGACGTGGCTGCCCACCTGAGCGTAGGAAAGGACTCCATCTACCGTTGGGTTGACTCAAAAGACTTCCCAGCGCACAAAGTGGGGCGGCTCCTTCGCTTTCGGCTTTCGGAAGTAGACGAGTGGGTGAGGGCCGGGGGTGGTAATAGGCAGAAGACTCATCAAGGTCGCGGGGCGACACTGGCCGAAAGGCCGGATAGCAGGTAGGCGTCTATGCCGCGTATCTTTGACAACCTTGCGTCTGACACCAGTCTCCTGCCCGCGTTGCGGGAGACCTTGGCCCTGTCGTCACGGGCGGACTTCTGCGTCGGCTACTTCAATCTACGAGGTTGGGGCGGGCTTGCGCCACATGTGGACGACTGGAGCGACGGTGACGGACCGTGCCGCGTACTAATCGGGATGCAGAGACTGCCGCACGAAGACCTCCGGGATGCGCTGAGTCTGATCGATAGGCCCTCGGGCATGGACAACCAGACTGCGCATCGTCTCCGAGTCCAGTTGGCTGAACAGCTTCGCCAGCAACTCACTATCGGCGCTCCTACCAATGCCGACGAGCGGACCCTGCGGCAGTTGGCCGCACAGCTTCGCGCCAAAAAGGTCGTTGTCAAGCTCTTTCTACGCCACCCGCTGCACGCGAAGCTCTACCTCCTGTTTCGCAACGATCCCATAAACCCCATCGTCGGCTACCTGGGAAGCAGCAACTTGACCTTCGCCGGTCTGTCGGGACAGGGTGAGTTGAACGTGGACGTACTCGACCAGGACGCCACGGTGAAGCTCAAGCAGTGGTTCGAGGACAGGTGGAACGACCGGTTTTGCGTCGACATCACAGACGAACTGCTCCAGATCATCGAAGAGAGCTGGGCGAGGGAGGCGCTGATACCGCCCTACCACGTCTACCTGAAGATGGCCTACCACCTCTCCCACGAAGCGCGCGCCGGCCTTGCCGAGTTCAGGGTTCCCAAGGTGTTCGGCGACCGGCTGTTCGACTTCCAGGCCGCTGCGGTCAAGATTGCGGCCCATCACCTGAACAAGCGCAACGGCGTGCTCATCGGGGACGTGGTGGGACTTGGCAAGACGCTCATGGCCACCGCCGTCGCCCGCATTTTCGAGGACGATTACGGGCTGGAGACGCTCATTATCTGCCCGAAGAACCTCGTGCCGATGTGGGAAGACTACGTGTACGAATACCAGCTTCGGGCTAGAGTGCTGTCCCTGAGCAGGGTGCTCGGCGAGCTGCCAACCCTGCGCCGCTACCGGCTCGTCGTCATCGACGAGAGCCACAACCTTCGCAACCGGGAGGGGCGCCGTTACCGGGCCATTCAGAAGTACGTCCAGGACAACGAGAGCAAATGCATTCTTCTATCGGCTACGCCCTATAACAAGACGTACCTGGATCTGTCCAGCCAACTGCGCATCTTCGTGGAGGAAGACCAGGACCTGGGCATCCGCCCGGAGCGCCTGCTTCGCGACTTGGGAGAGGTAGAGTTCGTCCGACGCCATCAAGCCGGTCTCAGGACACTGGGAGCCTTCGACTTCAGCGAACACACCGACGACTGGCGCGACCTAATGCGCCTCTACCTGGTGCGCCGCACCCGCAGCTTCATCCAGGACAACTACGCTGAGACCGACCAGGAGACTGGCCGGAAGTTCCTCACCTACGAGGACGGAACCAGGTCGTTCTTCCCTACCCGCGTGCCCAAGACGGTCAAGTTCGCCATCGACGACTCCAACCCCAACGACCAGTACGCCAAGCTGTACTCTCCGAAGGTAGTCGACATAGTGAAGGACCTCTACCTGCCCAGGTACGGCCTCGGCAACTATCTGTTGGATAACCCGGAGACGCCACCCACTAAGGTAGAGGATGGACAGATCGACGACCTTTCCCGGGCTGGGAAGCGCCTGATCGGATTCTGCCGCACCAATCTGTTCAAGCGGCTGGAGAGCAGCGGCGCGGCATTTCTGCAATCCGTCGAGCGGCACGTGCTTCGCAATTACGTCTTCCTCCACGCCATCAGGAACGGCCTGCCTCTGCCCCTCGGCACGCAGGATGCCGAGATGCTAGACTCCCGCTTCACCGACGAGGACACGGACCAGGCGAAGGGCGCTCTCTTCGACCCTGACGACGATGACCAGGAGGAAGCGGTCGAGAGGACCGGCGGCGTGTGGACTGCCTCCGACTTCGAGGCGCGGGCAGCCCAGATATACGGCGAGTACCAGGGCCGCTTCAAGGGCCGCTTCAAGTGGCTCCGCGCCGACCTATTCAAGCGCTCTCTTGAAGACGAGCTTCAATCCGACTCCAATGCCCTCCTGGACATACTTCAGGCCTACGGGGACTGGGACCCTGCCAAAGACGCCAAACTCGACGCGCTCAACTCACTACTGACGGAGACCTTCCCAGACCAGAAGGTGCTGGTGTTCTCCCAGTTTGCCGACACTGTTTACTACCTGGAGGCGCAGCTCAAGAAGAGAGGGGTTGCGGAAATGGCAGGAGTTACCGGCAGCTCCGCCGACCCCACGGCTTCAGCATGGCGATTCAGCCCGGACAGCAACCAGCGGCCGGGCCAGGGCAAACCGGAGCGGGAGCTTCGCGTCCTGGTAGCAACCGACGTGCTGAGCGAGGGCCAGAACCTCCAGGACTCCCACGTGGTCGTGAACTACGACCTGCCCTGGGCCATCATCCGCCTCATCCAGCGCGCGGGCCGCGTCGACCGCATCGGGCAGAAGGCGGAGGAGATACTCTGTCACTCCTTCCTGCCCGCCGAGGGCGTCGAGCGCATCATCGACCTGCGCGGGCGAGTGCGAGAGCGGCTCAGAGAGAACGCTGAGGTGGTCGGCGCTGACGAGGCGTTCTTCGAGGACGAAGACGATAATCAGGCCATCCTCAACCTGTACCACGAACGCGCGGGCATCCTGGACGGCGATCCTGAAGGCGACGTGGACTTGGCGTCCCATGCCTACCAGATATGGAAGAACGCCATTAGCGCGGACCCGTCGCTGGAGAAGGCAGTGGCCAACTTGCCGGATGTCGTCTTCTCCTCGCGGGAGCACACTCCAATTGCTCAGCGGCCTGAGGGCGTGCTCGTGTTCATGCGGACCGCCGACGGCAACGACGCCCTGGCCTACGTGGACCGCGAGGGTCACAGCATCACCGAGTCGCAGCTTGAAATCCTCGCCGACGCCGAGTGTAGGCCCGATACCCCGGCGCAGCCTCACCACGAGAGCCACCACGAGCTTGTTGCTGATGGTGTCAGGCACGTCGTCAGAGAGGAGAAGCGAGTCGGTGGCCAGTTGGGACGACCGTCCGGCGCTCGCTTCCGCACCTACACGCGCCTCAAGGCCTACGCCGACGCCATCAAAGGCCAGCTGTTCGACGTGGACGCTCTCCACAAGGCCATAGACGACATCTACCGCTATCCTCTGCGCCCTTCGGCAGTAGACACCCTGAACCGGCAGCTCCGCAGCGGCGTATCCGACGACCAGTTAGGCGAAATCGTCATGTCGCTGCGTGAGGAGGACAGGCTCTGCCTGACGGGGAACGCCGCCGCCGAGGCCCAGGAACCTCAGATCATCTGCTCCCTGGGACTGTTCGACACGGAGGACGACTCCTGATGCCAGTCTCCATTGAAGAGCTACGGCCCCACCTACAGGCCTTCGACTTTCCGCGTCTCTTCGTGGAGGGCTTGGGTTGGGACCACTACGTCACGGAGTCATTCGTTGTCCGCGTCTACGAGCGGGACTACACGCTCAACCCCATTGCGGAGAAGGCGGGGTTCGCTGTCTACAAGTGCGATTCCAGTGTCGACAACAACGTTCCTCAGTACCCGGTTCGACGCAAGATTGAGAGCGAGGTCGCCAAGCGCACCTTCGAGCACCTCATCATCTTCACTGACCCAGGCCGCAAGGCGCAGGTCTGGCAGTGGGTCAAGCGAGAGAGCGGCAAGCCTGCCGCCTGCCGCGAGTACACCTTCACCACCGGCGGCAGCGGAGACCACCTGCTACAGCGCATTCAGCCGCTATTCGTCTCCTTGGATGAAGAGCCGTCGCTGAATATCGCCCTTATCGCATCTCGGGTGCGGGCGGCGTTGGACGTTGAGAGGGTCACCAAGCGATTCTACGAACGCTTCAGGACCGAACTGACCGCCTTCGGAAAGTTCATTGAGGGCATCACGGCCCAGGGCGACCGCGACTGGTATGCCTCCCTCATGCTCAATCGCATGATGTTCGTCTACTTCGTCCAGAAGCAGGGGTTTCTGGACGACAACACCGACTACCTTCGCGCCAAGCTGCTCGAGATCCAGAGTAAGCATGGCGACGGGCGCTTTCAGCAGTTCTATCGCGAGTTCTTGCTAAAGCTCTTCCACGAAGGGCTGGGACAGCCCGAAGCCCGGCGAGATTCAGAACTGGCGGCGCTTCTTGGCAGGGTGCCCTTCCTCAACGGTGGCTTGTTCGACCAGCACGAGTTAGAGAAGGACAACCCTGGCATTTCCATCCCGGACGCCGCCTTCGAGCGGGTCTTCGACTTCTTCGACGGCTACCGCTGGCACCTGGATGAGCGTCCTTACCGGGAGGACAACGAGATCAACCCTGACGTGCTTGGCTACATCTTCGAGAAGTACGTCAACCAGAAGCAGATGGGGGCCTACTACACGAAGGAGGACATCACCGGTTACATCTCCCGCAACACGGTGATCCCATTCCTGTTCGACGCCGCTAAGAAGGAGTGTCCCGTGGCCTTCGGGCCGGACGGTGGGGTCTGGCGCTTGCTGCGGGACGACCCAGACCGCTACATCTACCCTGCTGTCGGCCATGGCATCGCGTGGAATGCCCGGCAGCCGGAGGACCCCGAACGCCTTGAAGCGCCCTTCGACCTGCCCGACAACATCGCTGCCGGCATAGACGATGTGTCCAAGCGCGGAGGCTGGAATGCCCCTGCGACGGAGGACTACGCGCTGCTCACTGAGACCTGGCGGGAGGTCGTCGCCCGGCGTCAGCGATACGAAGATGTCCGAGCAAAGCTCGCCTCCGGCGAGGTGCAGGAGATCAACGACCTCATCACGCTGAACCTCGACATCGAGCGGTTTGCCAGGGACGTCATCGCCCAGAGCGAGGGGCCGGAGCTCCTGCGCGCTTTCTGGCACGCCCTCTACGGCAACCAGGAACGTACCCAAACCGGAATCTCAGTGTTGGACCCCACATGCGGTTCCGGCGCGTTTCTCTTCGCCGCCCTCAACATTTTGGAACCTCTCTACACCGCCTGCCTGGAGGGTATGCGCGGCTTCCTGGACGATGCCAAGAGGTCCGAGCGTAAGCGCAGCCCTGAGCACCTTGGGGACTTTCGCCGCATCCTTGAGCAAGTGGACAAGCACCCCAGCGAGGAGCAAGGAGATGAGCACCGCAATCAACGCTACTTCATCCTCAAGTCCATCGTGCTCAACAACCTCTATGGCGTGGACATCATGGAAGAGGCCGTAGAGATATGCAAGCTGCGCCTCTTCCTGAAGTTAGTCGCCCAGCTCGAAAGCTACGACCAGATAGAGCCGCTGCCGGACATAGACTTCAACTTTCGTGCAGGAAACACGCTCGTCGGCTTCACGTCACTGGACGCCGTTCGGCAGGCCATGACGGTTATGCCCAACGGTCAGCACCGGCAGGTGTTCCCCGAGGACCAAGCAGCATTAGACCGCATCAATGAGGAAGCGGAGATTGCCAGCGCGGCCTTTAACCAGTTCCGCTGGCAGCAGACCATGTACGGTGGACAGGTGACCTCCACCGACAAACAGGCCCTCCGCGACCGCCTCCGCAGCCTAGACGACGAACTAGATCGCCACTTGGCCCGAGAGTACGGCGTCGAACCTAGCAGGCCCGCTGCCTACGACGCTTGGCGCACCAGCCACCAGCCCTTTCACTGGTTCGTCGAATTCTACGGGATCATGTCCACGGGCGGATTTGACGTGGTTATCGGCAACCCACCATATCTGGAGTTTCGTGAAGTTGACTACAAGATGCATGGATTTGCTTGTCTTGATACCGGGGCGATCCATGCACTCTGCATCGAACGCAGCGTAGCCCTAATTGGTAAGCTAGGCTGCATGAGCATGATCGTCCCACTTGCGCTGCCGTCCACCCAACGTATGAAGGCTGTGCAAGACATACTGGAAGTAGGGACTCGAAACGTATGGTATGCGAATTTCGCCTGGCGACCAGCCAAGTTGTTCGATACGGTGAATCGGGCACTGACCATCTTCACGTTGACTCCTTCGGCTCGTCCGCAATCCTATTCCACCAACTATCAGAAGTGGACAAGTGATTGTAGAGAAGAGCTGTTCGACCTAATGGGTTTCGCATGGGTTCCTCGCAATAGGCCCTCATTCTGGGTCCCAAAGATTGGCACGTCCCTAGAGCATTCGGTGTTTGAGAAGCTCACATCGGCGACTACTTCAGTCGCAAACTTCATGGGCAAAACTGATCACCGAATATTCTACCGGACCACAGGTGGGCTTTACTGGAAGGTTTTCACTGACTTTGCACCAGCCTTTAAGGTAAATGGGCAATGGGGAAGTTCAAGTCGCGAGACAAGTTTCTCGGTATCGCACCGAGAACAAGTCCAGCCACTTGTCGCCTCACTTAGCAGTGACATCTTCTGGTGGTGGTATACGATCACGTCGAATCTTCGTGACTTGAACCCTGCTGACGTTAGAAGTTTTCCGATTCCAAAGTCTGTGTTAGCGAACCCCGAAATGACTCGTCTTGGAAAGCTGTATCTGGAAGACATAGCTCAGAACAGTTCGATGCTTGTCCGGCAACAAAAGCAGACAGGCAAAACGGAGACGCAATCCTTTGAGGTTAAGAGATCCAAGCCCATCATTGACAAAATCGACCGCGTGCTGGCGGAGCACTACGGCTTCACGGAGGAGGAGCTGGACTTCATAATCAACTACGACATCAAGTACCGCATGGGACGGGAGGGGTGACATGGCAGATGCTTTTAGATGGAACGAACCAATACTTGGAGCGACTCAAACTAGACGTCAGCATTTCGTTCCACGCTTCTACCTAAAGGAATTCACGAGGGCAGATGGCAAACTACGCGTCGTTGACTTACGGGAAGGACGTGAGTATGTCACATCACCTGAGAATGTGGCGGTGGAAACACGATTCTATGATGTTCGCATGGACGGGCAGGATTATTCGGCAGAAGACTGGCTTGCAGAGTTAGAGAGCGATGCCGCAACTGTCGTGCAGTGCCTGATTGACGATCCTTCAGCAATTTCGACTTTGACCCGGGCAGAAGAAAATGCACTTGCCCGATTCATAGCCGCACTGATCATGCGCACTCCGCACAAACGGCAAGAGTTGGACGATGCTCTTGGCGGGGTCTTCACGCAGATTGAGCAGAATCTAAAGGGTCAGTTCTTAGGTCAATTCGGACAGAATGAAGGCCTCGCCAAGTATCAAGAATGGCAGGCGAAACCATTCCATGAGCGGTATGGCGAGAAGGAGCCAAGCCAGCCAGCATCTACAACCAATCATCTCCTCCAAGAGGTTCAAGGATTCGCCAACCTATTGCGGGGTGCGCCATGGAGGATTGGGAATGCTCTAGGTCATAGTCGGCTCTACACCTCTGACAATCCCGTCTCTCGTTATCTCCGCCCGGTTCGGCCTTGGTGGGAAGGGGGAGCCTTCTCTTCATTCCAGTATTTCTTGCCGTTGTCACCGGAAGTTCTTCTTAAGATTGAGCGTAGATCCGACACGGCCGATTTGGACAAGGACGCGAGTCCTTGGGGAGAACGTCGGCAGAAGGATTTCTCTGAATGGGAAATATCAGTGGCAAGGCACATCATTTCCCGCGATGCCTCCCGATACCTCTACGGTGACGGTTTGGTGGTTCCGAAGCAATGTGCCGTGTCATGTCTGGACCGAATTGAATTGGCTACACGAGAGTTTGCGGCTAAGTATCTGGGCTATGACCCTAACCCACCATCGGGGGTGGGCTTTCCGATGCCTGATTACGACATTGGGTACGGCGAGGGGCAGGGGAGGTAGGCTATGGAGCTAACCCTGCCAGCGACTCCGTCGCCAAGGGAAGACCCCAGTGGGCTATGGTCGATGCAGGTGCACCTGTTGAAGCTTGCTGAGGAAATTCTTGGACCGCGAGACACTTCTAAGCTGATATACCAGCCAGCCTTTGACGACGATGGACCACACATTCGCAACACACCGAATCTAGATGGAGCGTTTGCAGAATTGAGTCGGAAGGCCGAAGGATACTGGCCAACGACCCTTTATGAATTAGCCCATGAGACTGTGCATTTGTTGAATCCTCGGCCAGGAATTGGGAACTGGCTGGCAGAAGGAATCGCTGTCGCCTTTTCACGCTATTCGGAACAACGGTACGGATTAGACAATCAGTGCATCGGCATGGATTCATATCGTCGTGCCCTAGAGCTCGTTTCAAGATTACCCCCTCAACCCTTGGCAGCAGGCCGACTAATCAGAGAGGCTTGTGGGGCTCTGAACAATGCAACCGAGAGCATTCTTGTGACGCTGTTTCCAGGCGCTGATCCGGGGACCTTAATGGAGCTCTGCAAGCAATTCGAGAGAGAATGGTCTGACCCAGCTGCGTCATAGAAGGAGGAATCAATCATGGAAAAGGCGCTGCACGTACGGACGACGGTACTACCGGGAGGCAAGGTGGAGATTGCCAGCCCGGAGCTGGAGGCGGGGCAATCGGTCGACGTAGTGGTGACACGCTCCTCGTCTACCGAACGGCGATCCGTAGTGGATATCCTGGCTGAGGCACCGGGCCATCGCCTCTTCAAGACAGGGAAGGAAGTCGACGACTACATCAAGGAAGAGAGATCATCGTGGGACCGCTGACCCTACCTGCGCTCGGTCCCGTTTACCTCGACGCCAATGGCTTCATATACAGCGTGGAGCGTGTTGAGCCGTACCGCACGTTGCTCGAATCCTTGTGGCAGCAAGCACGGGCCGGTGAGTTCGATGTTGCGAGCAGCGACATCACGGTGCTGGAAACGCTTGTCAAGCCGCTGCGGGAGGGCGACGAGGTTGTCGAGATGTTGCTTCGGTCGGTGTTCGATGCGCATGAGGTTAGTCTAATCCCGGCCACGCGGGAACTGTGGGAGGACGCGGCACGCATCCGCGCCGATACGGGGTTGAAGACCCCCGACGCGCTTCACGCCGCGACGGCTCTGCGCGCTGGCTGCGCTCTTTTCATCACCAACGACACCGACTTTCGCCGTGTCGAGGGCTTGCCAGTCGTTGTCTTGGACGATCTGGTCGAACAGGAAGCGGAGGCATGACCCGTGCCAGACGATAGGTTCAATGAGTACTGTGAGGCTTTGCTTGCACAGTACACTCGCAAGAACACGCAGACTGTCACTCAGCGCCTTGAAAGCCTGTGCGGGTTCCTCAGACAGAAAGGCAACGTGGTGCAGACCATGTTCGGCGGTTCCGTGCGGAAGGGCACTTATGTGACCGGCCTCAGCGACGTCGATGTCCTTTTGGTAGTGAATGAGTCTTCGTTGGTCAACCAGTCTCCCTCAGATGTCATCGAGTACGTGCGAGACACCATCCAGCGACAGCTTCCGAATAACACAGTAAGCGCGGGCAAGCTGGCGGTGACGGTCAGCTACGCCAAGGGGACCGAGATTCAGCTACTGCCTGCCATACGGACAAGGACTGACGGCGTTCGGATTGCCGATCCGGGGAGCACTAAGTGGAGCAACGTAGCTCGACCTGATGACTTTGCCGAGAAGCTAGCCAAGGTCAACACAGCCAGGAACGGCAGAGTCGTACCGATAATCAAGCTTGCCAAGGCGATGGGGGACTGCTTTATCACTCGGCCAGGCAGGAAGATTAGCGGATACCACATGGAGTCCCTGGCGATAGACGCCTTCAAAGACTACCAAGGCCCCCTCGATCCGAAGAGCATGCTCATTCACCTATTGGGGCACTCGATGGAGGCAGTGAAGAAACCCATCGTTGACTCCACAGGGCAGTCGAGACATGTAGATGAGTACCTAGGGCAGGCAGAATCCAACCTACGCAAGGGGGTGTCGACTCAGTTCGGACAGATGCGCGCCGAGGTCAGACGTTGCAAGACTAAGGCAGAGTTCAACAAGCTCTTCTGCGAAGGGAACTGAGACACAGCAATGGAACACACGGCAATGTTGAGCCTAGCGCATGAAACCGGGGCCGTCGATGCAAGCAGGCAGTCCGCAGCCTTGCTGGCACCGGAGATGGCTCATCAAGGACCCTTGCGCTTGCTTGAAGAGCCGCTGACTGCGCTCTTCTGCTCCAATCGCTGCCCCGGCGACCTCATCCTCAAGACCTACGACCTCGCCAGAGCCATGAGGGATGCTGGTGTGCCAGTGATTGGAGGCTTCCAGACGCCGATGGAGCGGGAATGTCTGCGCCTGCTACTGCGGGGCAAGCAACCTGTCGTCGTCTGCCCCGCCCGCGGTATCGACAACATGCGCATCCCTCGTGCCTGGCGACCCGCTTTGGATGACGGCCGTCTGCTGGTACTGTCACCCTTCCCAGCGACGGCCCGACGCCCCACGGCGGAGCTCGCGGCCCAGCGCAACGACTTGGTGGCGTCACGGGCCAGCCGGGTTTTCATCGCCCATGCCGCGCCCGGTAGCAAGACTGAGGCGTTCGCTCGCAAGCTCGCCGATTCGGGCAAATCTCTGCTCACGCTGGACAGTCCCGCAAACGGGAACCTTATAGAGATGGAGGCGAGTCCAGTTCAATTGCACAGCGTAGAGAAGGTGTTCAGTCTCGCGGCCACTACAAATGGGGGGAGTCGACATGCTGAAAACGTCTAATAAGTACACCATGAAAATCTCCCGGCTTACTATCGACAAGCTGGGTATTCAGATGTACGACAGAGTGTCTGCGGTCCTAGCGGAATTGATAGCGAACGCCTATGACGCGGATGCCCAGCAAGTCAGGATCGAGTTGCCTTTCGGTCAATACCTGGCCAGGAAGGTGCAAGGGCGCGTCGTAGATCAAGGTTTTGAAATCTTCATCGAAGACGACGGTTTTGGGATGACTGCACAAGAGGTGAACGACTACTACTTGAACGTCGGCTATAACCGAAGGACCGGACGTAGCGAGCGGACACCTAAACACAAACGCAGAGTCATGGGGAGAAAAGGGATTGGGAAACTGGCGCCTTTCGGAATATGCCATGAGGTAGAGGTCATAACAGCTGGTGGGCCACATACCCCACGTGGTTTCGTAGTATCCAACTTGATTCTTGACCTTGACGACATACTCGACGAGAAGATCGATGCGCTCGGGAATGTATTGCCGTATCACCCAACCCCTGGTCCGCGAGATGGGACTTTCGAAGACTCTACCGGTACGAAGCTGATACTGAGACGCTTCGACCGTAAGCGTGTTCCTACAGGGGAAGAACTAGACCGCCAGTTGGCTGCCAGATTCGGACTGAGCCAAAGCAATTGGGGCGTCCGCCTGGAGGACAGTACCGGGGAAGAGGCTCCAATCGACCTAGGTACTCTGAACGTAGATACTATGCCCGGCACTCGCATCGAAGTAGACGACAGGCCGGTCAAAGTCGACGGTCAGTTCCTGCCTGTATCTGGATGGGTTGGCTACGCGAAAGACCCATACAAGGACGAGGTGATGGCTGGTGTCCGCCTCTACGCTAGGGGGAAGATAGTCGCTCAGACTAGAGACTTCGACATCAAGACCGGCTTCACCGGTGAGTTCAAGATGAGAAGCTACCTTACGGGAGCCATCCATGCGGAATGGCTTGACGGGGATGAGGATTTCATCCGAACTGACAGACAGGACATCATTTGGAACTCTGACCTCGGAACTCCGTTGCGTGAGTGGGGGAGAGACCTCCTAAAGGAACTTGCTGCTAAGGCGGAAGCAAGCACGGGTCAGCGTGCCTGGGACCTTTTTCTTGAAGAGTCTCAGTTGGATGAGCGCCTCAGGGCGGCACATCCGACAGATAGGGCAATACGAGACTCGGTACTCAGGGCCGCAAGATCGCTCGTAGCGCGGGCGGACCGGGACGCCATCAAGAATTCCAACTACAGAGATCGCATGGTGCGGTTGGCCTATGCCATAGGCCCCCATACAACGCTGCTAACCACTTTGGATGAAGTAGCCTCCCAAGCGGACGGAGCCACTGATGTGATTCTCGATCTGTTCGAGAGAGCCAGATTAGTCGAGATGTACTCTCTTGGCCAAGTCGCTCAAGAAAGGGTTGAAGCCGTTGAGCAGTTGCGGAGACTGGTGTCTAGTCCTTCCACTGTTGAGATGCAGCTGCAAAAGCTCATAGAGACCGCACCCTGGATACTCCATCCCGACTGGACACCGTTGAGTTTCAACCAATCTCTGGCGTCAACCCGAACTAATTTCCAGTCTTGGTATCTGGCCGAGTACGGTGAAGAGATAGTCACCTCAACCATAGCCAATCCAAGTAAGCAACCCGATTTTGTGATGCTCAACCATGAGGGAAGACTGGAAGTAATTGAAATCAAGCGGCCCCAGTACTCACTGACGGACCTGGAATTTGATAGGGCATTTGGATACTTGACAGCGGTGAGAAAGTTCATCAGCGAAACAACTGCGGTAAGGGAGTCCTTTCCAACAGCTCAGTTGACGATAATCTGTGACTCATTGAATGTGGACGCACTCAGGGCCAATAGTATTCGCACTGACCCGGACATTTCTCAAAGGACATGGCACGATCTTTTGGAATCCACAATCCGACGCCACGAGGACTTTCTGAAGGTGGTCGGAGCAATGCAGGGACAACTACCGGAGCTATCGACGGAGGCGGAGTAACCATTGTCTACGGACGTGATGAAGCCCTCCCAGCGCTACTGGGCTATGGCACACAATCGGGGCCGAACAGGCCCTGAGTTGGCTTTGGCTTCGGGATTGTGGCGTCAAGGAGTACGCTACTTCACCCATGAAGGCTACAAGTCCGTCAGCGGCACAAGGCTTCCCGGTAACCCTGACATAGTGCTTCCGCGTAAGCGAATAGTTATCTTCGTTGACGGTTGCTTTTGGCACGGTTGCCCGCAGTGTCGCAAGCACGAGGGATTGAACGATGAATCCTGGGTGAACAAGATCGCGGGCAACAGGATGCGGGACAGACGCCTCACAGCCGAACTGGAAGCCGAAGGCTGGACAGTGCTTCGGATACCAGAGCACGACATCGACACGAAGCCAGCACTCTCCGAAACTGTTAACCGACTGGGCTCACTGATTCGGGCGGCACCACTAGGGGGAGCTATTCGCGAGTTCGTGTTGGGCGAAAGGCCAGAATCTGCACGGCCCCTGACCGCCGTTTCTCTATTCTCCGGGGCTGGTCTGAGTGACCTAGGTTACGAGATGGCTGGATTTCGGTTTGTAGTGCAGGTAGAAGTAGACGAGCAACGAGCCGCCATCGGTGCCGCCAACTTCCCCAATTCCACCTGGCTTACACGGGACGTCTGCGGCGGTGCAGAAGAAATCGCAACTGCCTATCATAGGACAACGGCTCAGCAACTCGACTTGCTGGTAGCCACACCACCCTGCCAGGGCATGAGCAGCTCTAACCCCAGCAGAGGCAAGCGTCGGAGTCCTAGGGCGCAAGAATTAGAAGCAAAGAACCGGCTGATGCTGGAAGTGATTCCCGTTGCCCAGAGGCTGAAGCCCAGAGTCATTGTCGCCGAGAATGTTCGCCCCGTGTTGACTCTCAACGTCAAGTACGCGGGTGCCGATGGCACGGTGATTGATCATATCCGCAACCACCTCACGGACTATGAAGTGTTCCCGGAGGTGGTCAACGTTGCCGACTATGGCATTCCCCAGGTCAGAAAGCGTGCGCTGGTGGTCGCCCTACACAAGGACGAGCCATGTCTGGCGAGCACATCGTCCAGCAAGGGGGCACTCCTGCCGAGTCCAACCCATTCTGAGCGCCCAACCAACGGTGCCCTGCCATGGGTCAGCATTCGGCAATGGCTGCAATTGATGGAATACGACCACCTGGACGCCAAGTCCGAAGAAGCAGCGCGCGGGGAGCATTGGCTCCACTTCGTGCCGTCATACGGGTCAGACCGGTACATGCAGGTCAGCCAAATACCCCCGAATTCGGGGCGCAGCGCCTTCGAGAATGATGAGTGCCCGTCGTGCGGTAGGCAGCAGGTCCCGCCTGAATCGATACTCTGCCCTTCTTGCGGGAAGGTTATGTGCAATCGGCCCTACGTTCAGCGGAATGGGCAACCCGCTCTGATCAAGGGGTTCCATTCCAGTTACCGACGCATGAGGCCCGAAAGGCCCGCGTACACGATCACCACCAACTCAAGCCACATAGGGAGTGACTTCAAGGTTCACCCGTGGGAGAACAGGGTGCTCAGTATCTTGGAGTGTGCGGACCTACAAACTCTCCCTCGATTCTACAACTGGACACACGCGAAAGAGAATCGAACGCTCTACCTCATCCGAAACCTTATCGGAGAGGCGTTTCCGACTTACTTCACATACTTGCACGGCCAAGTCTTGGCCGGGCTCCTATCCGATTCTGTGACGCCATCGCATGAACAAGACGGTCCTGACAAGGACAATGGAAGACGACCATGAGTGCTGTACTCACAGCGTCACCTCCCAGCGAAAAGTTCGCAAATCGGTACACCTTGGCCCATCACCGGAACAGTTGTTTGTGCTGCTAGTATGAGGAGCGCTGTCAATAGTTTGATTCTGCCTCAATCATGTGCAAACTATTGAGGTTCACTTCAAATTGTATGAGTACATCCACAAAGATCGCCAAATGGGTTGAAAGAAAACCTATCATATTGGCCCGTTTCGGTGAGGCCTTGTCGGAATCCTTGTACAACAACGCGCGGGGATTCGAACACTTTACAATCGCAAGGCCACACTCGGCATTCAGAGGCTTCAAAGTACCTACGCTATGTTTGGTGGAAATCCAAATTCACGAAGCAACCAATTGCTATCTGGCCACAGCGACTCGGAAAGGCGGCATTACCACGTTTGACTCTCGTTTGACCATCAAGAAGCTTCGACCGATTGGGCCATCCTCCCTCAAGGAGTTAGAGAGGAGAGTCACTGATACTCGATTCAAGCAACACCTCCGAGAACGGCTCCCAAACGATGATAACTTTTCGGTCCTTTCACCGAAGCTCAGCACCCATATTGTTGAGTTATTGACGCGAGACCCTGACAACCATCCAGCTCTGGATACCGCTCTGGCCCTGTTGCCTGGGTTAAGAAACCCGCCCAACAATATTTGGGCGCAAGAAGACGCAATCCATTTGGCCATGGCTGCCTTCGGCATCCAGAACCAGATTCCAAATGAAGTTGTTTTGAAGAACGGTGCGACATCGGGTCTTGGTATGGTTGGCACTCTTCTCTATGAAGATAACGTTGTTAGATCGGACGCATCCCAACTGCCGGGATTCGATGCTATCGCACCCGACGTTACAGGACGGACTGTTTTTGAGAGAGGGGACGAACGGCTGATAATCTATACGGCCAACAGGCTTCCCCTAGAAGAGATGCTTGGGGTAGACCTGATATACATTAACGAGACCAGGGGCAACATCGTCATGGTCCAATACAAGATGCTGGAAGAAGAAAGACGAGGCGACGAGGGCAGCGACTGGCTTTTTAGACCAGACTATCAATTCCAAGAGGAAGTTGCGCGAATGCAGTTCCCTCCTTTTGAAGGAACGGTGATGGACTATCGACTGAATAGCAGCCCATTCTTCTTCAAATTTGTGAAGCGAAAACTCACAGGTAGCTCACCTACGGCCTTTCTGGTCTCACTGGATCATCTAAAGCAAATCTTGGCATCCCCTGAAGCTCAAGGACCAAGGGGCGGCATTCGCGTGAGCTACGAAACCTTGGATGGGACATACTTGCGCCAAAGCGACTTGATTAGCTTGATATACTCAGGTTATGTCGGCACTCATCGCACCCAAACCGAGGCACTTGCGCCGATTATCGATGAGGTCTCCAGAGGCAATAGAGCGTTGGTGCTTGCTTGGCAGAGTAATCGAGATTCTGGAAACTCGGAAGAGATTTGAGCAGCGTAGGCATGCGGAGGATCGAATTGCACGCTTACCCTTGAACTACCCTCGTAGTCAGCTGCCTTCCAAACTGGCAGCCCAAGAGCATCTAAGTTTTTGTTGCCACTGTGTCTGTCGGAAGAATGTTTGAGAGTCAAGGCCGCCCTGACCACGACCGGCGGGAGCGGGCAAAACTGGCTCGGCGACACAGATGCGCAGAACATCTTGCCGAGTTAGAGACCATCACTGATTAACAAACGGTACTGCGTGCAGTCGCTTGAGGACAACCAAGCTGGAATCGTTATATCGAGACCTCCCACCGGAAAGTTCGCAATACGGTACACTTCGGCCCACCAGCTACGGCAACTGTGGCTCGGAACGGCCGAGCTGCTTCGTAGACTGCTTTTCGGGAGTTCGAGTCCCCTTTACCCTTCGGTCCAGTGAAAGTGCTTGAAGGCCCGCTGCCCGCATGCTCCTGCGCTAAATCGTCGATGTATCTGATAGCCGACATCGCCGTTCGCAGTTTCGTTGGGCTGTGGTTCCGTCTAATCTCCTCGTATCCCTAGGGGAAAGGGCGCACACACCCATTCATATGTCGTAAGGGACTGCGACGGCCAGACCCGGATCATCGTCCTTGGAGAAGGGGGCGCAGTCGAGGCCGGCTCACACGACTCCCTGCTCGCCGCGGGGGGTGTGTACTCGGACCTGGTCGCCTTCCAGCGGCGGGCCATTCCCTCTTGAGGCTGCCACAGTCGCCGGGTGCCGTTCCGGGGATGCCTCCTGGACAGTTGGCGGTTTATTCTGGCGATGCACGGCTGCTAAAGCTGGCGATCTGAGCGATTAGTGAGCCGATGTCTGGAAAATGGTGCTCAACGCCGCCCATCTTCAATCGCCAAGCTGAAGTCTCCACTGAATCGTCGGCGACTATTTCAACGTCTATTCCATCGTCCGCTACGCGGCTATCGAGAACTTTGAACCCCTCGCGTTCCAGTGCACGTCGCATCCATCTACCTGGGAGTCCGTCCGCAATCAGCAAGGCAGTGCCTGTGGACGGAGTAATGGGCCTAAAGCCGCCGATGTCGGGGTCGAAGTAGAGCTCAGAACTTGAGAAGGTAGATTGCAACTCCCCTCGCAGTATGAGGTCTTCGGGAGCTCCGCATTCAACCCTTTGGTCAGGCGTTATCAGCCACAGGGTGTCAGCAGACCTCAATGCCAAATCCAGGTCATGCGTAGACATCAGGACTGCCAGACCCGTCTCCCGTGTCAATCGCTTCAACAGGCCTGTTATCTCGACACGGGTAGGCAGATCCAGGAACGCAGTAGGTTCGTCGAGCAGCATTACAGCAGGTTGCTGGGCAAGGGCGCGCGCAATCATCACCCTTTGACGCTCGCCGTCACTAAGCTCGGAAACGTCGCGCGATGCAAGCTCATAGGAGCGAGTAGAGGCTATGGCCCACTGGATGATCCTGTGGTCTCGATGAGTCAGACCCGCCGCCCACCCCGTGTATGGATAACGCCCCAGGCCAATCAGTTCGTAGGCTGTCAGATGACCGACGGTCAGACGCTCTGTCAATACGACGCTCAAGAGCTTTGCTAGTACATGGCCGTTCAAGCGATCGATGCTGCGGCCCCCGATCTCCACATTCCCTCCAAGTAGCGGTTGCATCTTACAGAAGGTCCTGAGAAGAGTAGATTTGCCAGCGCCATTGGGGCCGAGCATGCACACGAACTCGCCTCGGTTCAGCTCCAGGTCTACGTCCTGAAGCACAACGCTCCGCCTTGATCGGCCTGCTTTGTAGCCAACGGCGAGAGAACGGGCTGCCAACGCAACTTCATTCAAAGGGCAAACCCTCTCCTTGCCCTCAGAAGCACCCACATGGCAACGGGCCCCCCAAACAAGGCTGTCGCAGCGTTTATGGGCAGATTGAGGCTGCTGTTCGGGAGTTCGGCGAGTATCCCGCAGGCCAATGCGACCGTTAATCCAACCAGTACGGATCCGGGTACCAGAACTCGATGGTCGGATGTGCCGAACACGCCGCGAGCGATGTGTGGAATGGCGATGCCAAGAAATCCGATAGGCCCTGCATATGCGACAACCGCTCCTGCCATGAGGGAAGCACTACCCATAATGACAACTCGTGCCCACTTCACGTTTAGCCCCATGCTCCGGGCATAGTTTTCACCGAGGAGCAGGGCATTCAGCGGCTTGGTAGTGAATGCCGCCAAAACAAGGGCTACACCGATCGATGCCGAAAGGAATGGCATCTCGTTCCATCGAACGCGATTGAAGCTGCCCAGGCCCCACTCCACGAACTCCCTGGTCTGCTGTTCATTAGAGAAGAAGATGAGAATAGTCACGATGGCGCCAATCAGCGAAGCCATCACAACCCCCAACAACAGCACCACTATCATGTCCCCAACTCTGGAAGCGACCGCGAGCATAATCGCAAGCACCGCCGCGGAGCCAAGAGCTGCCCCGGCAACCGTTCCGAGATTGTTGAAGAGGCCGCTGCCAACTCCGGAGAAAACCTCCGCCGAAGTTGGGCTTACTAAGATAACCAGCGCCACGCCGAGGCTGGCCCCTGACGAGACTCCCAGTGTGAATGGACTGGCAAGCGGGTTCCTGAAGACGGTCTGCATCTGCAGCCCCGCGAGGCCCAGGCCGGTACCGACCAGGATAGCCGTCAAGACTCTAGGAAGCCGGATGTCCATCACGATGGTCTCCCACGTGCTCTTCTGGACTTCGCGGCCAAGCAGGATCGCAACGACCTGGTCAACTGGGATGTTGACCGAGGACCAACTCAAGGACAGCATGATCGCACCCACTCCCAGGACCGCAAGAAGGGCAAATACCGCCGCCTGACGCCTTACGCGAGAGCCGGTGTCAATGGAGTGGCCGGCTCCCTTGGAGTCAGGGATGCTCTCGAGTTGGGCAGGTACTGAGGTTGGAGGTCCTGGAATACTCATCGTGCTTGAGAATCAACGAAACCTCGAGACGGGCCAAAGTACTCCCTTACGATTGGTATGAGAACATCCAACCGGGAGCGACTCTCATGGTGGTCAAGTCCATCCAGACCCATGGAGGTGACGTTAGGGAATTCTCTGGCCGCCTGTCCGACAAGCTCATAGCTTTCGTCTCCGGTCCCACATAGCAGCAGGTAAGGTATCCGGCCATGTACGAGACCTTCACTCAGCCCTGCAATTCGCTCTGTGGAGATCAGCAGTGCGCCGAGAGCCTTCCAATCCCGTGCTTTGAGGTCTGATTTCTGTTCATCCGAAAGTGGGCCGGACTCCATTTCTCTCCGTTCGATGGCGGCCTCTACGCCTTGATCCATGTATCTCCGCCCCCACTCCTCAAAGCCGCTGGACCGGCCTTCTGAGTAAGGATGGGCGCCCAGGACTATGACCGAATGGAACCGGTGTGGAGCATGCTTGCTGAGCCCGAACCCTGTTATGCCTCCAAGCGAGAAGCCCAGGAAGTGGGCTGTTTCCACTCCGGCGTCGTCGAGCACGGTTGTAACATCTCGAACTCTGTTGGGTAAGCTGTAAGCGGACAGATCATGCGGCTTGTCGCTTCTGCCGTGTCCGCGAGCGTCCATGGTAATGACTTCAAACTCATCCTTCAGGGCGCTGACGTGACCGCCTGCATGCCATGCATCTCCCGATGCCCCAAAGCCGTGAAGCAGGACCAAGGGAGCCCCTTTTCCCGTAACTTCATAATGGATTCGCACTCCATGGTTGTCTGCGTGGGGCATCGGGAGAAATCCTGACTGTTATCTTGTAGGAGGAGTTATGAGCTCCAGCCAAACCGTTTCGTGCGACTCGTCCAACAACTCCGGGTGGAGAATGCTTACTAAGTCCCTCAGAAGGAGGTCGACTCGGTAGTTGACGGCTGTCTTGTAGAAGTCGTCATTACCGGGCTTGAATTTGTGGAACGCATTCCCGTTGTGCAACGGATCCAACTCACCGTAGAGCGGTCTAGCACTTACCCACTCGTCCCCATCTGAAAAGTCCAAGTCAGGGAAGACGGCGTTGTGCGAATCGTTCAACCAGAAGTCGGAGCCCGCCGCTACTTCCAGCACCACCTCCCCTGATATTGTGGCGGACGCGTCGAGTGCGATGTCCTCATCGAGCAGGATCGGCGTCCCGCCCGCGTCGCGGATCAGGTGATAGTCGAGGTAATCCGGGCCGCGGGTGAACCATCGGCCGTCGGCGAGGGCCTGCCCGTGCAACACCGTGCTGCGTTCAGCGACCGGCACCGCGCTCGCCACCCTCTCCGCCAGCGCCACGTATGCCTCCTCGACCGGCGCGAACAGCCCGTTGGCCTCTTTCTCCTTGTTGAAGAACACCGACCAGAATTTCAGGTGCTCCGCTGTTCCAAGCGGTACTTCCCAAAAACCGTTGTAGAACACAGCTGGCAGGCCCAGCGAGCGCGCCGTCTCGCGCTGGCTCGCGCTGAACGGGACGACCACCATGTCCGGCTCGGCCGCCACCACCGGCTCCCACGAGTCTGCGGAATTAATAACCAGGAAGTCGTCGGATTGGTACCGCTTCGCCAGTTCGGGCGTGGTCTCGGAGACGTCGCCGGACGGAAGGTACCCCAGCCCTATCAGAGACTCCGCTTCGCCCAGGTACTCCAGAGCCGTCACAAGCGATGCGCCGCGGGAGTTCTCGTAGACCCTATCCACAGGGACCGGGACGACATGAGCGCCCGCGAGATTGCCCGCCAGTTCCGGAGCCGGCGTTCCCTTCTGAACAAGCACGTAGGTTTCCCTGCTTCCGGCGTTGGCGTCGCCGACCGGCCCCATGTGCACTATCTTGTAGTTTCCATGGTAGCTGACCGTCCAGTCCTTGGCCCATTTCACTTCCGCCTTGTCCGGGAAATAATCTAGGGCCGGATTGTAGTCAGTTACCCGGCCGGTTGGGTTGGCCGCCAGCGTCATGGCCTCGAGTTCGCTCTCGATGCGGTCGAGGAACACAACTTCGTGCTGCGGCAGCAGCCCAGGATGGATGATGCTGATGATGTCCTTCAAGAGAACATCCACGCGCAGGGCTCCGGTGCTATGGTAGTCAACTTCCCGGCCATACCGATGAAACGCGTTCCCCTCCATCAACGCCGGAAAGCTGGAGTTGAGCGCGTTGCGGGCGAGGTACTCGGGCACATTAGTCGCCCCTGGTCTGAACGCCAACTCGAACCAATAGTCTGCATCCTGTGCATGTTCCAAGGCAATCTCCAAGGAAACGCCTCCGAACCCTAGATGGGCTGTACCGTCCAGAAAGCCCTGGTCAACGGCATTCAGAAGGGGGCGCTCACCCCCTGCGTCCTCAATCAGTATCGACTCGAGGCGAGTACGATTTCTGCTCTGAAACTGGCCGGAACTTGCGATAGTCCCCAGCAGGACGGTTGGAGTCTCAGGCTGGCCCTGGGCCAGTTCCTTGATTCTGTTGTATTCATTTGCAATAGGCTCAAAGTACCGTTCGGCGCGGGCCTCCAGATTGAAGAACAGCGAGACGAACTTCACTTGCTCCGCGGAACCCAGCGGGCCTTCCGAGAACGGTGAGTAGTGAATGGCAGGTACGCCGACCTGGAGAGCGTTATTCCGCCAGTCTTCCCCGTTGTAGTGGAAGTACACGTCGGGGTTGCCGTCAAGGATCAGTTCCAAGTCTTCGCCATAGCTCGACTCCTTGTGTACGTCATCCTGTGCTACACGGGCGATGACATCCGACAGAAAATGATTCTGCGAGCCAGACGTTCTGGTGTTCACCCCGGTAAGTGAATCAAGGACGCCAAGTGCATCCAATGCAGCGAACACCGCCCCGCCGCCTTCCCAGAAGCGCTGCACGGGTACCTCGATAACCATCGCATCCGCAAGTTCCCCGGAGAGAGTAGGCGCGGGCGTCCCGCACTGCACCAACACGTAGCTGATGTTATTCTGTGCGTCCGGGCTGGTGTCTGTGTCGACTGTCAGCACCTTGTAGTTGCTGAAGTACTCGACCTGCCACTCCCTGGCATACTGAGCCTGAGTCTTATCCGGGAAGTAATCTACCTCCTGGTCGTAAGTGTCAGTGCACTGCAGAAGATTGTTGACGATGAGGTTCTTCACGACAGGCTGCCCCGCCGTCGACTGGCTCACGATTGACTCGACGTCCGCGCGCGTCAGGCCCGCTGGCTGCGCAGCGATGGCCGCCGCTACTGACTTCTGTATCTCGGCGGCGCTGGCGTTCTGTGCGCTGGCGACTGCGTCCTGGACCAGCTTGGCCGTGTCGACCGCTGGGGCCGGCTCCAGCTCATCGTCTCCGCAGGCAATAACGAAGACCAAAGCCGCAATCGCTGCGACGATGGCCACTGACCTCCGATTCAATTGACTATGTCCCATTTTCTCCTTTATCTCCTGTTTCTGTGGGGCTCCAAAGCATTTGGTGCGACTACGTATCAGTATCATCCAAGTTCTCCTCCAGTTGGTCGCATTGGGAATCGATGTGAACCGTACCGAGTCCTATTCTGTAATGATATGTCGTATCATTATTGGGCGGGCGACAATCGTACCTCATCTGGTTGGAAACAAACCCTACGTACCCCCGTCGACGAGACCGTAGTCGCAGGTCTCATGCAGACAGGCCACGTACAGCTCGATGCGGTGGTCGACGATCTGTCCCGGAATGTCGGCGGCAATAGCCCTGACCGACTCATCGATAGTAGCCGCCTTGAACTCCCCCACCGCACGGCACCGGACGCAGACAGAGCGGTGATGACGATCACCAACTCGAGCGAGGCTGTACACGCTGGCTCCGTCCATCTTGGAGAGCTTGCAGACCGCTGCCGCCTCGACTAAGAGCTTGATGGTCCGAAACACTATTGCCCTGCCCACCCAAGGCAGCTCTTCACAGAGCACCTTCGTCGTAAAGCCTCCTTGCTTCTGCTCCAGGAGCTTGGCTATCGCCTTCCTTCGCGCAGTAGACCTGTAGCCTCGGTCCTTCAGTACCGCCATCAGGTTTGGTGCGTGGTATCTCAAGTGACCTAAATGATATGGCATATCAAAATAGGGCATTCCAGTCACGGAGGAGACCTTTGAAGTAAGAGATAAGCTATCATATAAGCGCTCGATCGGCAACAGCCACTTTTCTGGTCGGTGGCACGGAGATGCTGTCATTGGCACCAAGCCATCGCGTTGGCGATGAGCTTGCCCCCCTAGGACAGTCGTACGCCTAAAGCGCGACCTCCCAGCGGAAAGTTCGCAGATCGGTACGCCTTGGCCCACCATGCGAGACCCAACCCAAAACTCCTCCGTTCAGAGCGACCCCCGCGGCGCCCGCTTCTCGTACCCTACCCTACCGAATAGGACGACCAGGCCACGAAGAACATCCCCATAGCGCGGACCCTAGACCCCGCCCTCAACCGCAGACCGTCGAGGCGATACTCCCGGGGCGTCGTCAGGAGGCGAGAGTTTAGGTCGGCTGTACCGCCCTAGGGCGCGAGAAAGCCCTCCGGAAAGTTCTCCCGGAAGTTCCCCCACCAGCCGCGGTCCACACCGTAATGCACCGCGTATCCCCACTCCTCGTGTTCCCTGATCCGTCCGGCCACGTGGACCCGCCTGCCCACACGAACCTGCTCCAAGACTTCCGCGGGTCCGATGACCCCCACCCACTGCACGTACTCCCCACGGTCCACCTTCACCACGAGTTCGCCGGCGTCCACCGACACAACCTCCCCAATGACGCTCGTACACTCGTCCTCGAACGCGAAAACCGCCGCGCCGAGCAGTCCGGGAGGCGGGATCGTCGGAGAATTCGACGGACATGGTTTCACCGCCGGTGAGGCCAGGTTGATGCCGATCAATACCATCACGACCAGCGCCCCCACACCGAGCACACCCATCCCCCACAACAGACACCCGCGGCAACCCCTCCGTCCCTTTTCCGGCTCCTCCACCTGTCCCGGAGGCCGGTACGTCCGATAGTCAAGTGGCGAAACCGGGTCGTCTACCGCTCTTCGCTCTCGGGCCGGCGCTTCAGGTGTTACGCCCGCGGTCTGTGGTCTCTCATACGCCGTTCCCACTCCGCCCTCTCTCTTCGCGGTCTCCTCAGCCTCCGACGTATGCAACGTCTCGGACAGGAGCTTTTCTGCCTCTGTAGCGTAGTCTGGCGCAGCAGCCGCTTTCGCGGCAGCTTCGGAACGTCCATCCAGCTTCCAACCCACCGAGTGCATAAAGCCGTGATAGGCCGCGTCTTGGTCGGGACCCCCAAGTGAGGATGCCTGGCCTGAGCCGAACCATGGCGGAGCCGATACCGAGAGGTCGAGCCATGGCTGAGCCAGATTCAGCCCTACGACATAGGCCATCATGGAATCGCGTTGGTCACTGGGGACGGGCGAGCCCGATCCCGTAAGGGACTTCTTCCAGCCAAGCCACTGACTTATCTCATGCGCCCCCCTCTGGGTCGGCGGCGCCATACCCGTGGGTACCGACGGCGCAACCAGAATGTACACGAATCCCACGAACGCGCCCACGAGGGCGTTCGCCCACCACTGGGACAGCCATAGAGCAAGCCACAACCCGCTGCCTATGCCCATCAAAGCCCCGGCCAGCATTACCCATTCGATTGCATCCCCGAGATTGTCCCTCCTGACACGAACGGGGTTGACATCGTAGAGGCCCTGCTGGTGAAGATACTCTCCCAGACTGTCGCCGATGTCGACCTCGTGTTCGTTCAACCGGTCATACAGCGCCTGAACCGTCGTGGGTCCAGACGGCAGGATGCTGCAAATCACCCGTTCCCAGTCATACCGCGCCGGACACTGCCGAGACAGCTGGTACAGGAAACCGCCCGATGTGTTTACGGCCTCAATTCGCAGCGTGCCGCGCTGGCACATCTCGATGATAGAGGCCAGCAGCGTTGGGCCCCATATCATTCGACCTACCAACACAGATACTGCTGCTGCCGGCATGGAACTGGACTGCGGGGTTGGCGGGTACGACGAGCCCCAACTCGTCTCCGTCTCCTCCGGGGGCTTGTACTTGGGCCATAGCCACAGCACTAGAATGAGCAGCAGCGCGACGCCGACGCCTATCGTGCGGAAACCCCACGCAGTGAGCTGCTTCCAGTCCATTGTCTGGAAGTCGGGGAAGCCGCTCTCGGCGATGGCCCCGCCGGGGTCCAGCGCGAACAGCAATCCGATGACGGCAAGGGGCGCCAGTGTCGCCAACACACTCGACATAGGTTGTCTTCTCTCTGCTTCCTCGCAGGTTCTCGCGTGCCCCTATGCTTGATAGCGACAGTACAGCTGCTTCATATCGGCGGGGGCTTCTCAGCAATCGATTCAACCACTATACTACCCAATATTTGCCATGTATGCTTTTCCAAATGTGAAGGCGACCCTGTTGCGAAAGATAGGAACAGTCCTCCTCCCCGCAATTGCCCTGATTCTGCTTGCGGCCTTGCTCGCCGCCTGCGGCGGAAATGGCGCCGACCTCGCCGACGCCTCATCCGCCTCACCGACTGCCACAAGCGAAGCCTCTGAAACCGTCAGCTTCTCCGTGTTCTGGGACGAAGAGAAGCTTTATGCCGAACCCTACTTCGTCGAGGTGCCGATGGAGAAATGTTGGTTGCTGTCGTTCGATCTCACAGCTACCGAAAAGGTGGAAGTCAGGTACTTTCAACCCGGCGAAGAGTTTCATGCAGGCACGTGGGGACTCGTCACCGACCTCTCAGGAAACCTGAACGCAGAGAGTGAGGGAGTTCTTAGGCTCGAAGTCAAGAGACAATGGGAGCAGACTACCCCCAGCGAAGTCACCGTATCCTACCGGCGAAGCCCGCCCCGCAACGAGTGCTGATCAGGAGGGTGCGAGGCCGGAGGGGCGGATCGTCCAGCATGTCGAGGGCGCTGAAAGACTGTCACAGCGCCACATTTGCCTCAACCATGGGCTGCTTGGACTTCTACCGGAGACTAGACGCAAGCGAGCCAGGTGACAAGAGTCCTCGACACACAAACCTCAAGTTCGTGTCGATGTCGCGATACTGTATCAACTCAGGGCCGCGGCAACTTCTCGCGCCGGATCGATGATGTACCAGAGGTAGGCTCCCGAGGGTGGCCAGACCCGTAATCGAACCGCTCCACGAGGCTGTCCGCCCCGCCTAGAGCCTATCCGACAAGTCCCTTCCCTCTGCGAGGGGGAAGGGACTGCCCTGAGCTTGCAAAAGGGTTGGAGCCTGACCCGCACTCGATACGGGGATGGGACCACGACCGGATTGTCGGATAAGCTCTTACACCGGGATGCGCCGCGTGACGGACTGCGAATTTGTACCGCCGCCCCACAGTGGGATGATCGACGAGAACGCCCCCGCCGGGCCTCCGGCTACCACGAGGGTAAAACTCTCCGGGCTCCTGCCCACGCCCACAAGGTCGTCGCTCTCCGCGCCGCCCTCCATGCCGCCGGCGGTCACCCACTCCGACGCGGTGCGCCGCGAGCGCTCGAACAGGAACTCCTTCACCTGCTGCTTGCTCCAGCCGTGCTGCCACAGGTAGCCCATGTGCTCCGGGCAGAGCACCACCACCAGCTCGCCCTGGCCGGGACCGGCCGCGAACAGCGCGTCGCCGAAGCTGTTTAGAATGGTGGCCGGGTCGTGGCCGAGCGAGTTACTCACCTGTGTGGGGGAAAGCCCGGCGAACACGCTCACCGCGCTGTCCCCGTCGGACAGACCCCTGTCCACGTGCAGCGGCGCCCACGGACTCACGTCCTCGGCCTCGGCAATGCACCAGGTGTACTTGCCCGCGTGGCCCAGTGTCGCCTTGTCCAGCACGCCCGAAACCGAGCCCGTGACGTTGATGATCACCAGCCTGATGGCGCGCCCAATGGCGGCATTGGGGCGGTGTCCTGGACCAAACACGCTGACCCCGGAGTTCATGCCGATGTCTCTCGCGATAGCGCCGTTGACGACGACCAGCACCGCTGCTCCCATGGTGCTCACCGTCATGGCGTGCAGGTTGAACTGCGGCTCGCTCATCGCCTCGATGGCGGCCAGCACCACCGGAAAGTGCTCGGGAAGGCAACCAGCCATAACAGCGTTTATCGCCACCTTCTCCAGCGTGATGACGCGGCCCTTGGTCGGCTCGGCGCCCACGATCTCGGACGGCGACCGCCCCACGTATTCGACGAACTGGCGCACCCTGCCGACGGTCGGCGGCACAATCGGCAGACCGTCGGTCCAGCCGCGCTCGTAGTACGCCTCGATGACGTCGATTGCCTCGTCGAACTCCAACCGGTCGGACGTAAGCGGTTGTGTACTCATATTGTGCTCCTACAACGGTTCAGGAAATGGTTTAACCAAGCGGCAAGGGGCCGCGATGTTCAGTGGCAAAGCCGGTTACTCGGTACCCGTCGCCTGCATTAGCAAGGCATTGCTGGAAACCAGTCTGCGCTCGTTTGGGTCCACGACAAGGCTAAAGATTTCCAAGGCTGTGGCTCCCAACAAAGGCCTGGTGTCCTCTGGAGAAAAAATCACTGGCACAGTCCATTCCTTACCGACGAGGCGCATGGTGGTCTCGCCCACAGGCAGCCACGTAAATCTCCCGTCGGCGAGGTTGAACCGCCGGTCGTCGCGAGGCTCCACGCCCAACCGGCTCAGAAGGCTCGCCGGCACAGCGGAGTAGGTGGCGCAGGTGTCCACCAGCGCATTGACCACCACGAACTCCCGCCCCTCTGGGTCGCCAATCTCCACGTCTACGCTAAACGTTCCCATGCTCCCCTACTCCCCCAGTTCGCCCCGCAGCGTCTCCATGAAACCCTCTGCGCCCAAGCGTAGCAGGCCGTGCGCCGAGATCGTCACGAAGTTCGCGCCCAGGCGGATGAACTCCGCCACACCGGCCACGTCGCCAGGGTTGTTGCCGCCCGCGCCGGCGAACTTGCCGCCCGCCCGGATTCGCGGGATCGTCTCGCCCATCAATCGCCGCACCTCGCGCGGCCCGGGGTTGCCCATGCTCTGGCCCAGGTCCCCGGCGGCCACGTGCAGCACGTCCACGCCCGGCGTCGTCAGAATATCGTCCAGGTTCTCGACCGCCTCCGTCTCCTCGATCATGCACACCACAAGCGTCTGCTCATTCACGTGACGCGTGGACTCGTCGCGCCCCACGCCGATTCCGTAGTCGTGCGCGCGCCCGCCACCAACGCCGCGATGCCCCTGCGGGTAGTAGCGAGCGGCTCTCGCGATCCCCTCCGCCTGCTCCCGCGTGTTCACGTGCGGCACGATGATGCCCTGCAGTCCCCGGTCCAGAAAACGTAGTATGGTCGCGTCGTCGTGGTCGGGTATGCGAGCGATGGGCGTGATGCCGAACGCCTCGGCCGCCCGCGTCATGTGCTCCGCTTCGGACAGCGACATCGGGCCGTGCTCGCAATCGATCATCACGAAGTCGAACCCCATCGCGCCGAACAGCTCCACCAGGTCCGGCGCGAAGCCGCCGATGATCGCGCCGATGGCGTGGCCTCCCTCCTGGAGCTTGGCCTTGGTCGTGTTCGTCCTCATGGCCTTGCCCCGCCCTGCTGGCCCGCCTCTCGCAACTTGCCCATCACCGCCCTGAACACGCTGTAGGGACGCGCTCCCGTAAACAAGATGTTTCCCATAAGAAAGCCGGGAATGCCATTGATGCCCAGGTTCAGCCCCTCCTGGAACTGGTTTGCGATGACCGTCTCGTAGTACCGTGACTCCAGCCGGTCGCGCAGCTCCGGCCAGTCCAGCCCGCAGTCGCCCGCCACGCGCTCCAGCACCGCGAAGTCTCCCAGGTCCTGCCCGTCCTCCCAGTAGGCCCGGTAGAGAGCGCGGTGTACCGGGTCGAACTGCCCGTACTCCTTCGCGTACTCGCTCGCCTCAAGCGCGTACTGCGTGTACGGCGTCAGCGGAAAGCGGCGCATCACCAGCCCCGCCTCCTCGGCGTAGGACCCCAGCGGCTCGTTCAGCGAGCCTCCCTGCTCCTCGGGCGTCAGCGACCTCTTACGCCCCTCCTTAGGAATGTCGGGCCGCAGCAGAAACGCCTTGCCCTCGACGGTTACGTCGAACTCCTCCGCCAACCTGTCGACCCTCTCCAGGCCGACGTAGCACCAAGGTCAAATGTAGTCGTACCAGAAAGTGACCTTCACAGGACCGTAATCGAGCGCGTCGGACATCATTTTGCCTCCTTGCCAACTTGCCGACATGGTAGCACGACACCCGTTGCCGCAAAAGTGCTTGCCATCCGGCCCCGTTCGCGCAATAATAGGCAACCAACCGGCAAACGCACGAAGCCAGCAAGGAGGGCCCATCTATGGCTACGGCAACCAGGTTGCAAGTGCTGGACCCCACGGTCGAGCCGATTCCCGTCAACGCGGTAGTCGCTCCCCGCCCCGAGACGCTCGACGGCACGGTGGTGGGGCTGCTCGCCAACGGCAAGCACAACTCCCCCGAGATCCTGGAGATGGTCCAGGAGATTCTCGCCGACCGCTACGACTTCAAAAGCGTGGTGGTCCGCAACAAGGGCAACGCCTCGCGACCCTGCCCCAAGCACATCATGGACGAGATGATCGAGGAGTGCGATGTGGTGATCACCGCGTCGGGTGATTGAGGCTCCTGCTCATCGTGCAGTGTGCACGACGGAATCGAGTTCGAGAAGAACGGAGTCCCCGCGGCGGTCATCTGCACCGAGCCGTTTGTGTCGAGCGGTAAGGCGATGTCCAAGATCGGCGGTATACCCGACTATCCCTTCGTGGTGGTGCCCCACCCGCTGGGCAGCCTCCCCGACGACGTCCTCCGCGAGCGCGCCGTGCGCGCCGCCCCCGAGGTGCTGCAGATTCTGCTCGCCAAGGAATAGACGACGCAAGACAGGGCGCGGCTAGCCGGCCACCTCGAACCGCTCCGACTCCGGCGGCCGCGCCCAAAGCTCCTCAGCCCCCGCCATGGCCGTCGCCCGCTCCGGGCTGGCCCGCCAGGCGTCGTAAATCTCGTTGCTGTCCCAGACGACGATGCTCGTTATCTTCGTCGGATCGCTCAGCGAGATCAACGTCTGGCGCGAGCGGTAGCCCGGAGCCCTGCTCTGGGCCAGGCCGTTGCCGTCCAGCAGCCGCTTGGCCTCCTCCACCCTGTCCCCCTTCGCCCAGTGGTGTGTCAACACGCCTATCATCCATTCGCACCTCGCCGGAAATTCCGCGTCTTCCGCGGTGGCGGCGAGTGTAGCAGCGTAACGGCGGAGCCGTCAAAACGCCCCGCGGCCACTTTGCCCGCCGTACCAACCATCTTACCCGCCCCGGCGTGTTTTCAAAGTCCCTTCCTCCTTGAAGGGGGAAGGCTACAGCCTGCCCCGTGCTCGACACGGGGATGGGGCTGAAGGCCTCTCGGTCAGACCCGCATCATCGACCTGACCACCAACCGCCTCTCTCGCTGGACTCGCCGTGCCCCCGTTGGTACACTCCCGCGCGTAGACACCCGACCCCGTCGCGTCACACAACCGGCGCGGCGCGGCCAATCGAGCAGGAGGCGGCCATGCCCGCACGCGGAGGCGAGCAGTACCTGGAGGGCCTGCGCGAGGCAGAACGCGAGGTCTGGATCGACGGCGAGCGCGTGGACGACGTGACGTCCCACCCGGCCTTTCGCCGCGGTGCGCGCTCCCTTGCGGCGCTCTACGACATGCAGCTCACCCCCGAGCTCAGGCCCGAGATGACCTACCTGTCCCCCACCACCGGCGACGACGTCGGCCTGTCGTTCCTCACGCCGCGCTCCCAGCACGATCTGGAGCGCCGCAGCCGCATGATGGCCCACTGGGCGAGGTACAGCGGCGGCATGATGGGCCGCACTCCCGACTACCTCAACGGCAGCCTTATGGCGCAGGCCGCCGCCTCCGACTTCTTCGCCCGAAACCGCCCGGAGTTCTCCCGGAACATCCGCCGCTACTACGAGCACGTCCGCGAAAACGACCTCGCGCTCACCCACACCCTCGTGAACGTGCGCCGCACCCGCTCGCCGCAGGCCACCATGGGCACCGACGAGGAGGTCTCGCTGCGCGCGGTCCGCGAGACGGACGCGGGCGTAATCGTCCGAGGCGCGCGCGTCCTGGCCACGCTCGGCCCAATCTCTGACGAGATCATCGTCGCGCCCTCTACCGTGCTCCGCGCCGGCCCAGGCGCCGAACAGTTCGCGCTGTCGTTCGCCATACCCTGCGGACAGCCGGGCCTCAGGTTCATCTGCCGCGAGAGCTTCGACCTGGGCAGGTCGCACTTCGACCACCCTCTCGGTTCACGCTTCGAGGAGATGGACGCCATCGTCTTCTTCGACGACGTCCTCGTGCCCTGGGAGCGGCTCTTCCTGCTCGACGACGTCGAGCTCGCCAACTCCTGCTACGCCGCCACCAGCGCCGTCGTCCACATGATGCACCAGGTCGTCGTCAAGAACGTCGCCAAGGCCGAGTTCGTGCTGGGAGTGGCGTGCCTCGTGGCCGAGACGCTGGGCTCCGAACAGTCCCCGCAGGTCCAGGAGCGCATAGCCGAGATCATCCTGGACCTCGAGGTGATGCGCGCCTGCCTCCGCGCGTCCGAGGCCGACGCCGCCCCGGACGACTGGGGTGTCACCTGTCCCGCCCGCATGCCGCTGGACGTCGCCCGTAACCTCTTCCCGCGCATGTACCCACGCATGGTCGAGATACTGCAACTGCTGGGTTCGAGCAGCCTGATGGCGCTGCCAGCCGAGGCCGACTTCGCGAGCGACCTTGAGCCCGACCTCGAGCGCTACCTGTCGACCGGCACGGCCACCGGCGAGGAGCGCGTTCGGCTCTTCCGCCTCGCGTGGGACATCGCCTGCAGCGCGTTCGGCTCGCGCCAGGTGCTCTACGAACGCTTCTTCTTCGGCGACCCCACACGCATGGCCAGCGCCCTCTACACCATCTACGACACAGAACCCCCCAAGAACCGCGTGCGCAACTTCCTGTCGCGCGAGTAAGGGGCGTCGGAAAGTGCACTAACTGTGCGTGGTAGGGGTGGGATTCAAACCCGCCCGGCGGTGGGAGAGGATGGTAGGGGCATCCGCGAGTCCCATCGCCCTTGATTGGAGAGGGCTAGGGTGAGGTTGGAAGAACCCCCTACACCCCCGGCGGCACCACCAACACCGGATTCCCGCTCGTCCGCACCAGCGTCTCCGTCACGCTGCCCAGCACCCAACGCGAAACGCCGGATCGCCCGTGCGTCGCCATCGCTATCACGTCGCAGTCGATCTCGTGCGAGTAGTCCGCGATGGCGGACGCCGGCGTGCCCAGAATCACCCTCGTGTCCACCTGAACGCCCTTCTCCCTCAACCCCGCCGCAATCTCCCCCAGGTACTCGGCAGACTCCTGCTCCACCTCCAACTGGATCTTCGCGTCCGTCGCGTACGCCATCCCCTCCAGATACGCCGACGAGCTGTTGTCCAGCCTGAGCGCTTTCACCAGCGTCACCCTCAGCGACATCGACAACGCCAGTCTCTCCACGTATGGCAGCACGCTCTCCGCCAGATCCGATCCGTCCAGCGGGGCCAGCAGACGGGTCATCTCGGCGTCCGGGTCCTGGTGATACCGTCGCGCGCGCTCGGGCGTAATCGTGAGCACGGGAACGCTCACCGAGTGGATTACCTTGTCCGTCACGCTGCCCAGCACGCCCCGCGCTATCAGGTTCCTGCCGTGCGTGGACATGGCGATTAGGTCGCACCCCTCGTCCTCGGCGAAGGTCACTATCTGCTCGGCCGGTGTGCCGAGCACGATCTTGACGTCGGCCTCGACACCCTGCTCCCGCAGCCCATCGGCGACCTCCCGCAGGCTCGCCTCGGCGCGCCGCTCCACGTTCTCCAGGATCTGCTGCAAGAACGGCCCGCTCTCCTCGTGGCGGCGCACCCGGGCCTGCGCGCGCTCGTCGGCGGGCACACCTCGGCCGGACGATTCGCCCCTGAGCGTGCCGGGGACTTCAAGCATATCCGGGTCTACCACCGTGAGAAGCGTAATGCGTGCGCCCGCGCCGCGGGCTATTCGCACGACGTAGGGCAGAATGCCCTCGGCAAGGTCCGTGCCGTCCAGGGGCACGAGAACGTGTGTGAACATCTCGCAAAGCTCCTCTCAGGAGGATTCTAGTAGTCCCTTCTCCCCTGGTGGGAGAAGGTTAGGATGAGGGGGAGTCGAGCCGCCTAGCTTACGCCCTGCTCCGCCAGATAGTCGTGCAGTCTCTGCAGTGCGCGGCTGTTCTCCTCCAGCGTGAAGCCGTCCACCTTGTACTCCTGCTTCGCGCTCATGCCGTCCACCGCGCCCAGGTCCACGGTGCGGCGGACCAGGTCCTGCTCCTCCTCGATGCTGGGAAGCAGGTTGCGACCACTCAGCTTGGAAATGGACGCCGCCAGACCGTACCCACCCCAGTTGGACACGCTGCTAATTACCAGCTTGCTCACTTGGGTCACGCACGGAATCTTCACGAGCGTTGGCGCCTCCGTGACCTCTCTGGCCAGGTTGCCCATGCCTATCTCGTTCCCGCCGTCCCCGATGCCAACCGTGTGCGGGTGGCCGGACACCAGGTAGTCGATCCGCGCGTTGTACGGCGTGATGTCTTGGCCGTGCATGTTGCGAAACAGCCCCTCGTCTGTCAGACCGCACCGCTCGATGGCGATGACCACGGACGGATCGATCTCCGACAGCAGCTCGTCGGCCCGCCGCTTGCTCGACTCGGCGTCCGCGATGGGAAAGTCCACCACCCGAACGCCGTCGCCCGCGGCCGCCTCCATCAGCGGCGCCGACCACTGGTCTGTCACGTACACCACCTCGTTGCCCAGCTTCCGAAGCGCGTCGCCGATCACAATCGCGCCGGCGGGGCCGTCCGTCTCGACTGCGCCCGCCGCCAGAATGTAGAAGCCCGTGATGATGATCGCCGTGCCGGGATGCTCCAGCACCAGCGCGCCCGCCTGGTCGCAGAAGTCGTCGGGCAGGTGCGCCCTCAGCGCCGAAATGCCGCGCCGGTCGTTGTCTAGAATGATGTCCTCAATGCTCATCGGAGACTCCTTTAGTCCCTTCCCCCTCGCGGAAAGTGGGTTAGTTCCTGCCCCGTACTGATTACGGGGGTAAGAGTGAAGATCCACCGGCCCCTCCCTTAGTCCCTTCCCCCTCGCAGGGGGAATGTTAGAGCCTGCCCCGTACTCGATGCGGGGATGGGGGTGCTGTTTCAGGCTCTACAACTGCCGTCCCAGAATCCTACCCTGTGGAACCCTCGGCAGGAGAGGGTCAGGCTGAGGGCGAAGGCCCGACCGGAAGTCTAACTGACCTCACTCTACAGTATCGAAACGTCCTCGTCCTGCATGTCGGTTATGAACATGTAGCCAGGCGCATGGGTGATCATGAACGGAGGGCGGGACTTCATGGCCACCGCCTGCGGAGTGACCCCGCACGCCCAGAACACCGGCGCCTCCCCGTCCTTGATCTCCACCGGCTCGCCCATGTCCGGGCTGAACACGTCGCGTATGCCAATCGCCGCGGGATCGCCCACGTGCACCGGCGCGCCGTGCACCGCCGGGAAGCGTGACGTCACCTGCACCGCACGCACCACCTTGTCGTGGGGGATGGGCCGCATCGACACCACCATTGGCCCGGAGAATCCGCCCGCAGGCGTGGTCGGAATGTTCGTGATGAACATGGGAACCACCGTGCCGCACTCGTTGTGGCGCAGCGAAATCCCCGCCTTCACTAGCGCGGACTCGAACGAGAAACTGCACCCCAGCAGGAAGGACACCAGGTCGTCCCGCCAGAACTCGGACAGGTCCGTCACCTCGTCCGTAAGCTCCCCGTACTGGTAGATCCGGTACTTCGGCACGTCGAACCGCAGGTCCGCGTTCGGCGCAGTCTGCGCCGGCACGCTCGTGCCCGGCTCCACCACCTCCAGCAGCGGGCACGGCTTTGGGTTGCGCTGGCAGAACAGCAGGAAGTCGAAGGCCAGTTCCCTGGGAAGTATGGCAAGGTTCGCCTGGACGTTGCCCGGCGCCATGCCGCTGGTGGTCTGCACCAGCTCGTCATAGCGGAACATCTTGCGCAGATCGGTCGCGCTGGTCGGCAAAGCTGAAAGCTGCATGTGTGTACCCTCTGGAAACTAAGAATCGAGACAGGTCTGACGCGCCCGCCACGCCCCGCGCAACGGCGCAAAAGTAGATTACTATCGGGCGGGCAACCTAGTCAAGAAACGAACGGGCAACCGTTCAGAGTGCGTGACTACCAGGAGTCCCTTCACCCTTGACGGGGGAAGGCAAGGATACGGGTGTCGACAGGTGCCTTCCCCCTCGCAGGGGGAAGGTTAGGATGGGGGTTTCGTTCGCAGACACAACCGCTGCCACTCCAAGCGTGGCCGACCGCACCCCCACCTGTCATTCCGACCGCACCCCCACCTGTCATTCCGAGCACAGCCCCACCTGTCATTCCGAGCACAACCCTACTGTCATTCCGAGCGTAGCCGAGGAATCTAGAGCGGTTGCCTGCAAGACCGCCCTGCTACCGCCAACAACGAAGATGCCGGGGTACGCCGGTGAGAGCGAACGCAGAGACTGGACGAGGGCTTTAGATTCTTCGACAGGCTCAGAATGACATTCGCTGTGAGTAGCCGTCAGACGCCCCACCCACAAAAAACGTCGCGTCCCCGAAGCTATAGAACCGATACCGCCGCTCTATCGCCTCCCGGTACCGCTCGAGCACCAGCTCCCGGCCCGCCAACGCGCTCACCAGCATCAGCAGCGTCGAGCGCGGCAGATGGAAGTTGGTCAGCAGGCCGTCGATCACCCGGAATCGGTGGCCGGGCCGGATGAACAGGTCCGCCCATCCCGATCCCGCCGCCACGGGCCCACGCCCGTCGCCGCCCGACAGCGCAACGTGCTCCAGCAGCCGCGTCGGCGTCGTGCCCACCGCGATCACCCGCCGCCCCTCACGCTTGGCCACATTCACCACATCCGCCGCTTCCTCAGACAGCGTGTATCGCTCCGCGTGCATCTCATGGGACTCTGGGTCGTCCGTATTCACCATTCGGAACGTGCCCCAGCCCACGTGCAGCGTCACGAACGCTGTCTCCACGCCCGCCCCGCGCAGCCCGTCGAGCACCGCCGGCGTGAAGTGCAACCCCGCGGTCGGCGCGGCCACGCTGCCCTCCACCCGCGAGTACACCGTCTGGTAGCGCTCCCTGTCGACCAGCGGCTCGCGAATGTACGGCGGCAGCGGCATCGCCCCCACCCGGTCCAGGTTCTCCTCCCCGTGCAACCGCACCACGCGCGCCCCGCTCGCCTCCACATCCTGCACCTCCGCGCTCATCTCGGCGTCCCCTCCCGCAAACTCGATCACCGTCCCCGGACCGAGCCGCCGGCCCGGCCTCACCAACGCACGCCACACCCCCGGCGACAGCCTCTCCAGCAACAGCAGCTCCACCCTGCCACCGGTACCGGCCCGACGTCCCACCAGCCGAGCCGGTATCACCCTGCTGTCGTTGAACACCAGCACGTCCCCGGCCGACAGCAGGCGGGGCAACTCAGAGAAGCGGGTATGCAGCGCCGGCGCCCCGTCCAGTGGGGCCACCATCAACCGCGACGAGTCGCGCCGCTCCAGCGGCGTCTGCGCAATCAGCTCAGGCGGCAGGTCGTAATCGAAATCGCCGGTGTTCATTCCACCTTTCAATCCATCCCCTCGCAGGGCTGCCAGAGGCAAGCACCAGCAATGAGCCTCTCAAGAGTCCCTTCCCCCTCCCAGGGCTGCCTGGGACAAGCACCGGCAATGAGCCTCACAAGAGTCCCTTCCCCCTCCCAAGGCTGCCTGAGGCAAGCACCGGCAATGAGCCTCTCAAGAGTCCCTTCCCCCTCCCAAGGCTGCCAAGGACAAGCACCGGCAATGGGCCTCACAAGAGTCCCTTCCCCCTCGCAGGGGGAAGGTTAGGATGGGGGTGCCCCCTGCTGCGCAATCAACCGCCTGATTTCGGCATCTATGGCATCCAACACCGAGTCCGTCTCTTCTAGCACTTCATTGTTCCAGAAGCGCAGCACAGTGTACTCCTCGGCCTCCATTCTCATCGTTCATTCCAAATCCTGCGCGGTTCGCCATTGATGTTAACCGCCGTCCACCTCGACAATCAGCCTGGGGCATATACACGCGATGTCAACGATGTACTTGCCGATGGGCCGCTGACGCCGAAACTTGTACCATAGCTGGTGCCGGCGCAGGGAACGCCGAAGGGTCCTCTCCGCGACCGTCATGTTCCTTCTGAGTCGGCGCGCTCTGGACGTGCTCGACTCCATCTGGGTCTATCCTTTACTCACCACCCCCCCTCACTCGTCCATCTCAGGATGCACCGACAGCCGCGCCGCCTTCAGCGTGTTCACGAGCAGCATCGCGATGGTCATCGGGCCAACGCCGCCCGGCACCGGCGTTATCGCCGCCGCCTTGCGTCGCACCGGCCCGTACGCCACGTCCCCCACCAGCCGGTAGCCGCGCTCCCGCTCCGGCGCCTCCACGCGGTTTGTGCCCACGTCTATCACCACCGCGCCCTCCTTCACCATGTCCGCCGTGATGAGCCGCGGCTGGCCCATCGCCGCGATCAGGATGTCTGCGCCGAGCGTGACCTCCGCCAGGTTCGCCGTCCGCGTGTGGCACACCGTGACCGTCGCGTTCGACCCGGCCAGCCGCTGCATCAGCAGGTTGGCGATGGGCTTGCCCACGATGTTGCTCCTGCCGCACACCACCACGTTCTTGCCCGACGGGTCGTTGCCCGTGCGTAGCAACATCTGCTGTATGCCCGCCGGCGTCGCAGACACGAACCGCGGCCTGCCCGCCATCAGCCGGCCCATGTTGTTCGGGTGAAGCCCGTCCACGTCCTTCATCGGGTCTATCGACTCGATCACCGTGTTCTCGTCCACGTGGTCCGGCAGCGGAAGCTGCACAAGTATCCCGTGAAACCGGTCGTCCCCGTTAAGGTCGGCGACCAGCGACAGCACCTCGTCCTGGGAGGTGTCCGCCGGGCGCAGAAACACCTCCGCGTACAATCCGGCGGCGGTCGCCTCGCGCTGCTTGTTGCGCACGTATATCGCCGACGCCGGATCGTCGCCCACAAGCACCGCCGCCAGCCCCGGCGTCACGCCATGCTTCTCTTTCATCTCCGCCGCGCCCTCCGCGACCTCTCCTCTGATCTCGGCGGCCATAGCCGCGCCGTCTATTCGCATTGCGGGCATAGGATGCGCCTCCTGTCGCGGGCCTTCCGCGGCCCTGGATGATCCCCCCAATTATAGGACGTGGCATCACTCCTCGCCATTCCGAACACAGTTCCAAGCCTGAATCAGATTGGAGCCCTTCCGCTGAGTCCCTTCCCCCTTGATGGGCTGGCAGGGGTGTGCATCGGGATTGAGCCTCCCAAGAGTCCCTTCTCCCTTCCACACCCAACCCCATTGAGCCCCCGCACCCCGAAAAAGCCGTCACCCCCGCGCGCCAACAGTGCCACGGCCCCGCCCCGCGCACGTCACCCGCACGACCCACCACGTCCCCACGTCTGCGCAGTTTCTCCCCACCAATCCACCCCAATCCCGCAAACTCGCCACCGCTCTTGAAACACCCGCACATCCGTGCTATCCTCTACTACGGTAGGGGCGGCTGTCAAACCCCGCGTGACCGACGCGCGGCCCGGAATCCCAACCCCAAACGGGGAAGTACCGTAGGGGCATCCCTTGTGGGTGCCCTGTGTCCCTTGTGGGCGCCCAGTGGCAGTGAAGGCACGGCCGATTGTCCCTGTCCTACCCTGCCACGCGACGGGACACTTATGCCCCGAATTGCCCACGCCGGCATTACAGATTGGCGCGGGACCGGCGGCACTCCCAGCTATGAGATACACAGAAAGGCGCAGAATTGAGCAGATTTCGTTTTCATGCGGAATAAACACCGTTGGCTGCACCCGAAAAACTGACACGCCACCGCAACGCGGACTATAATGGCGGCTGCACGGCCCGCACAGGCCGGAGGGAATCTTAGAAGGCCATGACGCTCGTCACCGGCGTGGACATCATCGAGATAGGCCGAGTCCGGCGCGTTGCGCGGGAGTACGGCGAGAGATTCGAGCGCCGCATCTACACAGAGGGCGAGATCGCCTTCTGCCGCGGCCGAGCACCCCAGCTCGCGGGCCGGTTCGCCGCCAAGGAGGCCGTGATGAAGGCGCTCGGCACCGGCGTGCGCGGCGTGCCCTGGAAGGACATCGAGGTCGTGCGCCGCAGGGGCAGCGCCCCCACCGTGCGGCTGCACCGCAAGGCCCTCGCCCGCGCCGAGCTGCTCGGCATCGAACAGCTCGCCATCACCATATCGCACTCCCGCGACTACGCCGTCGCCATGGTCGTCGCCGAGAGCCGCCACGAGAACACCCTGCCTGTCAGACGAACGCGGCGGCGTGAGCCCGGTTAGAGCCTGCTCAACAGGTCCGTTCCCGTCGACGGGGTACTTTGGGATGGGGGTGGCAATAGATCCCCTCCCCCTCGCAGGGCTAAACAGTGGTAGGTGTCCTTCAAAATGTCTCTTCCCCCTCGCAGGGGGAAGGTTAGGATGGGGGTGATGTCCTGGTTGTCGGACTAGCTCCTTAGGAGGAACACAAAATGAAAATCGGAATCTTCATCGGCTCGATGGGAGCCTCGTCAGGACTGGAGGGCCAGGTCCAGCAGGCCGTGGACGCCGAAAACGACGGCTTCGACAGCTTCTGGTCCGCCCAGGTCGCCGGCGTTGACGCGCTGACTCTGTTCGCGCTCGCCGGCCAGCGCACCGAGCGCATACGCATGGGCACCGCCGTCGTCCCCACCTTCCCCCGCCATCCCGTCATGCTGGCCCAGCAGGCGCTCACCGCCAACGCCGCCACCGGCGGCCGGATCGACCTCGGCATCGGCCTGTCGCACCGGCCCACCGTCGAGGAGCGCTGGGGGCTGCTGTTCGAGCGCCCCGCCCAGCACATGAGCGAGTACCTGTCCGTGCTCCGCTCGCTCGTGGATGATGGCGGCGCCCGGTTCGAAGGCGAGGTCTTCCGCGTGAATGCGGACATCGACGTGCCCAGCGCGGAATCGTTCCCCATCCTGGTCGCCGCGCTCGCCCCCCGAATGCTCCGCATCGCCGGCCGGCAGGCCGAGGGCACCGTCACCTGGATGGTCGGACCCCGGACGCTCCGCACCCACGTCGTGCCGCGCATCAGCGCCGCCGCGTCAGACGCGGGCCGCCCCGCGCCCCGCGTCTGCGTCGGACTGCCCATAGCGGTCACCGATGACCCCGTCGGCGCTCGCCTGCGGGCCGCCGAGCATTTCGGACGCTACGGACTGCTGCCGAGCTACCGGCGTATGCTGGACATCGAGGGCGTAGAAAGCCCCGCCGACATCGCCGTCGTCGGCAGCGAGGACGAGGTGACGGAGCAGCTCAACGTCGTGGCCGAGGCCGGCGCGACCGAGCTTCTGGCGTCCATTTTCCCCCACGGCGACGACGAGGAGGCATCGGTCGCGCGCACCCACGCGCTGGTCAAGTCCCTCATCGGCAAGCTCTAGCTGCGCCCCGCTCGATGGCTGCGCGCCCATTGGCCGTCAAGGTCGTGTCCGCGGCACAGATGCGCCGGATCGAGGACCGCTCGGAGGAAGCCGGCGTGTCAAAGGACACGCTCATGGAAAACGCGGGACTGGAGGTGGCCCGCGCCGTCCGCCGCCGCCTGGGCCACCTGCCGGGCGTCCGCGTGGTCGTGCTCGTCGGCCCCGGCAACAACGGCGGCGACGGCCTCGTAGCAGCCCGCCACCTGAACGGCTGGGGCGCTCGCGTGCTCGCGTATCTCAGCGGACCCAGACCGTCCCCGGACCCCAAGCTCGATGCCCTCCGTGACCTCGGAACAACAATCGCCCGCGCCTCGGACGACCAGGATCTCGCCCTGCTCCGCGAGTGGCTTTCCCTGGCCCACGCCATCGTGGACTCCGTTCTCGGCACGGGCCGCTCCCGGCCCATCGAGGGCGCACTGGCCGCGATTCTGGGAGAGGTCTCGCGCGCGCGGTCCAGCCGTCCCGACCTGGCGCTCCTCGCGCTGGACGTTCCCACAGGTCTGGACGCCGACACCGGCGCGGTCGACCCGCTCACGCCCACGCCGGACGTGACCCTCGCCCTCGGCTACCCCAAGCTCGGCATGTTCGCGCTGCACGGCGCGGAGAGCGTCGGCGCACTGAAGGTGCTGGACATCGGCCTGCCGCCCGGCCTGGACGACGACGTGAAGGTCGAGCTAATGACAGAGGCCTCCGCCGCGCGACTGTTGCCACTCAGGCCGCTCACCGCCCACAAAGGCAGCTTCGGGCGCGCGCTGATCGTCGCCGGCTCCCCCAACTACGTCGGCGCGGCGAGGCTGGCCGCCCTGGCGGCCACGCGCGTGGGCGCTGGCCTGGTCACGCTAGCCATTCCCGCCGGCCTCCAGCCGTCCGTCGCGGCCGGCGCCACCGAGCCCATCTTCATCCCACTGCCGGAGTCCTCTCCCGGATTCGCCGACCCGGAGCGCGCCGCTTCCCTGCTTCTGGAGGCGATGCCCACCTACGACTCCTTGCTCGTCGGCTGTGGCCTCGGTCAGGACGAGCGGACCCTCGATCTCCTTGAGCGGCTGCTCCTCGGCGGCGGGCCCTTCCCGCCATCGGTCGTAGACGCCGACGCGCTGAACTTCCTAGCCAGCCGTGGCGACGCCTGGAGCGAGTCCTTCACCCAGGGAGCCGTGCTGACGCCGCACCCCGGAGAAATGTCCCGGCTGACCGGCGAGTCTACGACACGGCTCCAGTCCGACCGCGTGGCCACAGCGACAACCGCCGCCCAGGCGTGGGGCAAAGTGGTTGCCCTCAAGGGCGCCTTCACCGTGGTCGCCGCCCCCGACGGCCGCGTCGCCCTGTCGCCCTTCACCAACCCCGGCCTGGCCTCCGCGGGCACCGGCGACGTGCTGGCGGGCGCCATCGCCGGACTGCTCGCCCAAGGCGTCGGCCTGTTCGATGCGGCTACGCTCGGCGTGTACCTGCATGGCGCGGCGGGCGAGAGCGTACGCGCCGAACTGGGCGACGCCGGCATGGTCGCGACCGACCTTCTGCCCGAACTGCCGAAGGCCATACGCGCCCTGGCCGGGTCGCGGACGTAAGGGAGCATCTCATGGCCCAACTGCGCGGACGAGATAGGGCGCGCTACGTCGCGCGGATGTTCACGCGCATCTCCCGCCGCTACGACCTGATGAACACCGTGATGACCGCCGGCAGGCACTACGCCTGGCGACACCGCGCCTGCCGCCTCGCCGTCGGCTCGCTGTCCGGGCCGGCCCTGGACGTCGCCGCAGGCACCTGCGACTTCGCGTTCGACCTGGCCCGCATCCCTGCCGTGACGCGCGTCGCGGCTCTGGACTTCGCGCCCGCCATGCTGCGCGTGGCGGCCCGCAAGGCACGGCGCCAGGGTCTCTCGCACGCGGTCGACCTGGTGGCGGGCGACGCCCACACGCTGCCCTTCGCAGACGACACCTTCATCTGCGCTACGGTCGGGTTCGGAGTCCGCAACTTCATCGACCAAACCCTGGCGATTCGGGAACTCGCCCGCGTGGTGCGCCCGGGAGGCCGCGTGGCCGTTCTGGAGATAGTGAGGACGGACGAGGAGGGCGCCTGGGGACGCGCGTTCCCAAGGCTCTTCGGGAGCGTCGCCCCTGCCCTGGGCGCCGTCTTCGCCGGAGAGCGCGAGGCCTACACCTACCTGCCGGAGTCCGTCGACGGATTCGCCAGCGCTCTGCAGCTAGCCTCCCTCATGGAAGACGCCGGCCTCCGCATCATCGCCAACCGCCGCGTCTGGATGCGCTCCGTCGCCCTCCTCGTAGCCCAGAAACCGGAGAACTAGTGCAAGAGGCCCCTCACACCAGCTCCGAGATCCCTCGCACTATCCGGTCCGGCTTCACGCTCGTCCCCTCCGGCAGCCCTGCGCCCGCCCAGTCCACCCAGATACCCCGCAACCCCAGCCGCTGCGGCGTGGCGACCTCCCACTCAAGGTTGTCCCCCACCATCCAGGCGTCTCCGGGCTCCGTGTCCAGCGCCGCCAGCGCGTGCCTGTACACCCGCTCGTCCGGCTTTCCGACGCCGAACTCCCCCTCTATGACGATGCACCCGAAGTGCCGCTCCAGCCCGAACCGCACCACCTTGCCCCGCTGCCCCTCGGCGCTCCCGTTGGTTATCAGGGCCAGCCGGACGCCCTTGCCGCGGAGTTTCTCCAGCGTCTCGATGGCCCCTGGATACAGCCTGAGGCTCCTCTCGCGAGTGGCGAGGTAGCTCTGAGCAAGCTCTCCCGCGAGCCCCGAATCGCCACGTACGCCCACGCTGTCCAGGGCGCTCGCCGCGATGGCCAGCGTGGCCTCTGCTGGATTCAGCCGGCCCTGCCGCTGCCTTTCCGGCTCGGACCAGTACTCCATCGCGGAGTCCTGGAAAGCCGCGTACAGCCCCTCGGCTGAGACGCCGGGAATCCTGGGCGCGAACCGGACGCACGCCTGCTCCATGGCGTTCGGCGTAAACGCCGACGCGGAAACAATGGTGTCGTCCAGGTCGAACAGGATCGCCTTGGGCAGCCGCTCCGTCACCCCCGAGCCACCCTGCACTCCTCGCAGTCGCACAGCCTGCGGAGCGTCTCGAACGTGTAGATGCCGGTAAAGTGCGCGTCGCTCCACAGGAACTGCACCGCGTACTTGCCTACCATCAGGTAGTCCTCGGCGCGGATGTCGGCAGGCACCGTGGCGGGGTCGAGCAGCTTGCGCCGGCTCCACTCCTCCACGCACTGAGCGCAGCCGCAATTTATCCGCACCTCCCTGGGGTCGTACACGCTGACGTGACCGTCGCTCCACTCGACGACTATGTGAGCGTCGGTCAGTTCAACTTCGGTTATCGAGTGCGTCGTTGTCACTTGTCCGTCACCACCCCAGCATAACCGCGTCGCGCCGCGGGTCGGCTCCACCGGTGTAGACGCCGTTGTTCGCGACTATCGGCGTAAATCCGTTGACAATGCCCCACGGCCCGATGATGTTCACGTCGTGCCCCTTCTCGGCGAGCGCTCCTGCCGTCTCCCGCGAGATGCGGCCCTCGAGCGACAGCCGGTTGGGAGACACCCCATGCGGCCACGGCGAGCTTGGGAAGCTGTAGCCGCAGAACCTGGGGGCGGACACCGCCTCCTGCACGTCCATGCCGAAGTCGGCTATGTTCGTGAACACCTGCAGGTTGCTCTGCACCTGGCTGTCTCCGCCGGGCGTGCCAAGCGTCATGAACGGCTTGCCGTCCTTAAGCACGATAAAGGTGCACGGGGTCGTACGCGGGCGCTTGTGGGGTGCGAGCGCGTTGGGGTTGTCGGCATCGAGCCAGAAGTAGCAGCCGCGGCAGTTGATGACGATTCCAGTGTCGCCGAGCACCATACCCTGCGCCAGCCCCGCGAAGCTGCTCGGCGTGGCCGAGACCATGTTGCCCTGTGCGTCGGCCGTGGATAGGTACGTCGTACCGTCGAATTCGCCAGCGGCCTCGACGACACGCGCGACGCCGGCTGCGTTGACCGCCGCCCTCATCGCCGGCGGGTCCCCCGGCGGGTACTCGGCCTGCGCCCGCTGCCGGTCCAGCAGCGAGAGGCGCATCGCGCCATACCGCGGCGACAGCAGCCCGTCGAACGGCACGTCCACGAAATCGGGGTCGCCCGCGTAGCGCTCGCGGTCAGCCATGGCCAGCTTCAGCGCCTCTACCTGCACGTGAATCGCCTCGGGGCTGTTGTGGCCCAATGCGGCAAGATCGACTCCCTCCAGGATGCTCAGGGTCTGAAGCAGCGCCACCCCCTGCGTCCAGGTGCGGTTGGTGTAGACCGTGTAGCCGCGGTAATCCACCGAAATTGGCTCTTCGAAGGGTGACTCGTACTCGGCGAAGTCTTCGTACTCGTACAGTCCGCCAATCTCCTTGAGCGCGGCCACCATCCGGCGCGCCGGATCGCCCTTGTAGAAGCAGTCCCTCGCCGCCTGAATGCCGCCCTCGCGATCCGCGCCCACAGCCAACGCGTCGCTCTCGGCCTGTGCCATCAGCGACAGGGTGCGCGCCAGGTCCGGCTGTCTGAAGTTGCTGCCAACGGCAGGCGGAGAGCCGTCCGGCAGGAAGACGCGGGCGGAATCCACATGGGCGCTGAGGTTGGCGAACCGAGCAGGCGTAGCGATAGTGCGGCTGAAAAGCGGATAGGCCGGAAACCCCCCGTCGGCCAGCTCGATGGCGCTCGCCGCCGCCTGTCCGAACGAGGTGGTGCCGTGGGCGCCCAGCATCGTTAGCAGCGCCGAGATCACGCCCGGCACGGTGCTGGAGTGTACGCCTGGCGGGATTTCGCCCCAACGCTCCATGTAGAGGTCGATTGTCGCGGCCCGCGGCGCCCACCCCTGGCCGACAACCGAGCGCACCTTGCCCGACTCGGCGTCGTACAGTAGCATCGCCACTTCGCCACCCAGCGTGTAGTGCGCCGTCGGCTCGAGCACGCCGGCCGCGAGCGCGGAGGCGACGGCGGCGTCGACCGCGTTGCCCCCTTGCCAAAGCGCCCGCATACCCGCTTGCGCCGTGAGCTGAGTGCCCCCGCCGGACATGCCCTGCCTGCCCCACACGAGTGGGCGGTGGGAGTAGGTCCCGTGGCTTCCCGGGGTTGCACCGTTGGCTGTCGTGGTCACGTTCGCACCTCCACTCCTCGACATAAACACCGTCGCACTGTCGTCATTCTGGCCCCCAAGCCGGAATCCAGGGGTTGAGAACCCGAATTCGTTACAGGCCGCGTTCCTTCATCTTTCCGTCGGTTACGACCTCGTAGAACTCGATGAGGTACTCCAGAATGAGAGACTGGAGCTTGGCGTTGTCGTCCCGGACCGATGCGGGCACGTTGGACACCCAGTTGGGCTCGATGGTCTCCTGCGTCCATTCGGCGATAACCTGGCTCTCGCCCGGCAGGCCGCGCCCGCCGACCATGATGGTGGCCTCGCTGCGGCCATTCTCCTCGTACGCATTGCAAATTCTTCGCAGAATCGCAGCGACCTCCCACTCCGTCTGGGGCTTGGTCCTCGCTATCCTTCTTACTAGATACACCTGTGCTCTCCTCGTCTCATTGGTCATGGCGTTACGTGAGTCTCGGCATCTGCCGTCGCTGGAAGTGTATAGCGGGTGTTGTGCGCCGTCAAACGCTGGAGTGAGGCCGGCAACTTCGAGCAATGTCCCGGTCGCCGTGACGATTGCGGAACACCATGTCTAATGGCATAATTCACTCATGCCTGTTCAGATAACAATAGAGGACGTTCCCGAAGAAATACGCGACAAGCCCGCCAAGCTCGGCGCCCTTTGCGGACAGCCCTTGGAAGAGTTCCTGCGCCGTGAGCTGGCGCGAATGGCTGCGCCGTCCAAGAATGCCGAGGTTGTTCGAGAAACCCGAAAGCGTTTGGAAGCATCCAAGACCCACGTACCGGCGTCTGAAATCGTGCGGACCATTCGCGCCGGTCGACAGTGAGCCTGGTAGTGGATTCGTCTGTGCTCGTCGCGGCACTGGTGGACTTTAGGGACGACGGTGTATGGGTCAGTTCCAAGATTTCCAGCGGTGGTCTCGTCGGTCCGGAGTACGTGCTCGCCGAGACTACAAATGTGCTGCGACGATATGAACTTTCCGGTCTCCTTTCGCGCGCGGATGCCTCAGCGGCTCTCAGTGAGCTCTTGCGGTATGAGATTGACCTGTACCCTTTCGCTTCCTTTGCTACTCGGGTGTGGGAGTTGCGGACGAACCTCACTAGCTACGACACTTGGTACGTCGCACTGGCAGAGGAACTGAACTGCCCGCTTGCAACGCTCGACCTCAACCTAAGCCGCGCAAACGGCCAAACATGCGAGATTGTCGCTCCGCCCGCAAGGTGAGGTTAGCAGTCTATAGGGCTGTGGTCGATCTTGCGCGACGTTCCATCCGCAAGACTGCGAGCCTCGCTCTTCACCCACCCCCATTCCGGAGTGCCCCGAAATGAATATTGAGATAAGACCGAACACGTGGGAAGAGTTCCCCACACTCAAACGGGTGAACGCCCGCGCGCAGAACAACTTCTACGACGACAGCGACATCGAGAGGTTCGCAGTCATCTTCGAGCCGGAGCGGAGCCTGTGCGCACTGGATGAGGGACAGATCGTTGGTTGCACGACCAGCTATTCCCTCGAGATGATGGTCCCGGGCGGTGTCGTCCCAATCGGCGCAGTCGCGCAGGTCTCGGTCCAGGCCACTCACAGGCGACGCGGCATTAACACCATGCTGATGAAGCGCCAGTTGACCGACATCTACGAGCGGGGCGACCCGATTGCCGTTCTGCAGGCCTCCGAGAGTATCATCTACGGACGCTACGGCTACGGCATGGCGTCGTTCGAGTACAGCTTCGAGTTGGAGCGCCCCCACGGCGCGTTCTCGCGCCGCTACGAACCGGAAGGCCGGCTGCTCTTCATCGAGGAAGACGAGGCCCGCAAGGTGTTCCCGCAGGTCTTCGAGCGGGCCACCCTCCTCAGGAACGGTATGGTGAAGCGTGACGACAAGTGGTGGAAGTTCCGATTCGCCCAGACCGGGCTGCGCGGCGGAGACCCCCGCGCCTGGTTCGTCAAGTACCAGGTCGACGGCCGGGTTGACGGATACGTATGGTTCACCATTAGGGACGCCCACCTGATGACGGTCATCGAGCTGATGTCCGCCACCGACGACGCCTATGCGGCTCTCTGGCAGTTCTGCTTCGACATGGACCTTGTGACGACAGTCACCGCCAGCAGGCGCGCAGCCGACGAGCCGCTACCCTGGCTGATGGCCGACCCCCGTCGCCTGACCCAGTCGTTTCAGGACGCGTCGTGGCTGAGGCTGGTCGACGTCCTGGCCGCCCTGTCCGCCCGGAGGTACTCTACCACCGATAGCCTGACGCTTGGGGTGTCAGACCCGTTCCTGGAATGGAACGACTGCACGGTAAGACTCGACGTCGCGCCCGACGAATCTTACTGCCGGACCACGGACGCCGAGCCCGACCTGACCTTGTCCGCCGCGGACCTGGGCGCGGTCTACCTGGGCGGCGTGAAACTGCGCACGCTACACCACGCGGGTAGAGTCGAAGAAAACACGCCCGGCGCGCTAGCACGCGCAGACGCGATGTTCGCCACGGACCTCAAGCCCTGGTGCATCGACAGCTGGTAGCATGGTCACGACGGTCCTGGCCGGCGTCTAGTAGTACTTCTCCATGCCAACCGTGCCGAGCTTTCGCCCCTTTGCGGTGGCGCGGATGAGACTGGCGAGCCGCCTGTCGAACTCCTCCGGGCGGATGCGGGCCGCGTCCACGTAGGCCACGCGTATCCGGCGGTACGACTCGGAGAAGGCGTTGTAGTTGCGCCAGGCATCGGCGTCCCCCCTTATCGCGTCCTCGATGTCATCCGAAAACACGAACGGCTCCGCCAGCGCCCGCCACGCGGTCTTCTGCACCGTCGGGTGTATCATCCCGCGCTCGTCGAGCCAGCGCAGCCGTTCCTTGTTGGGCTGGGAAAAGCCGCTCTTCGGGTTGCGCGGGGTGAATCGCTGGGCCGCAATCCCCTCATCCGCTTTCTTGATAATCGAGTCTATCCACCCGAAGCAGAGCGCCTCCTCGACCGCGTCGTTGTACGGAATGCGCGGCTTACCCGTGGACTTGTTCGGATACAACAGCCAGATTTCCCTGGCGGTGGCGAAGTTGGCTTCCAGCCACTCGCGCCACGAGGCCCTGTCGGTAAGATACAAAGTCTCGCCAATTTCCAACGCAATGCTCCCTGAACGCTTCGAGTGACACGTTCTGCGCTCGCACGGCGCCGCGACCGGTTGGCTGGCGGAGAGAGTGGGATTCGAACCCACGGTACCCTTGCAGGTACACGCGATTTCCAGTCGCGCCTATTCGTCCTCTCTAGCATCTCTCCGCGGATCCGCCGCCCCGGGCGGACCTGGCCCCCGATTCGGACCGCGGGTTGTCTGTGCTCTCCGCCCGGTGGGGGCGGACTGTTGGCATGGCGGAGAGAGTGGGATTCGAACCCACGATGAGGTTGCCCCCATACCGGTTTTCGAGACCGGCGCCTTCAGCCTCTCGGCCATCTCTCCCCTGGAGAATTATAGCACGTTTGCGGTCCACCAACCGTGTTCGGGCCGGCTTTACACGAGGGTCAGGGTCATCTAAACTCAACATAAGGCGCTCGCGTCAGCAAAAGTGAGGGAGTAGGGCCATGCCAAAAGGAAGAGTTCCTAAACGAGAGGCCAAGAAGCCGAAGAAAAGGGCCAGCAAAGCTATTTCGGTGGTGCCGCTGTCCGATTCCCCGTCGCCCCAGGTGGTGGAAGTGGTAGGCAAGCGGAAGAAGTCCAGAGACGGCGAGTCCTAGCGCCTGTACTGCTCACTCTTGCGCGCCACCGGATTCAGTGGTTGACCGGAGTGGGCGCCTACGACGATGTGCTCGAACAGGCCGGCCTGAAGTGAGGGCAAACGCTTACTTCTCCTCTTGATCCGTGTCGAGGCGAGCGATGCAGTAGCTCTCGCCGTGCTGAAGCAACCGTTCGATTACGGCCGCGGACGTGTTTCGCTGGTTGGTCGCGTTGACCCACCTCTTACTGATGGCCGCGCTGATCTCTTCGGCCCCCATCGGCTGGTTGCCCTGTGAGAGCAGAACCCTGAAGATCGCCTCTTTGAGCGGAGTATCTTCCAACAGGTAGTCGTTGGCGCTCGCGCAGTGGTCGACAATCTGCACAATCAGGTCTTGTGCCTCGGTCGAGTCGAGCTCCTCTTCAGTCGCCTGCTGGCACATGTAGCACTGCCTGGATGCGACCATTACGGCCAGCGACCGGCGCCGCGCTTCGGCCATTTCGGCGTCGATGAAGTACTTCGCTGGCTGATCGCTTGCCGCCCCGTTGAGCGCTTCGCCCTGTTGTGGAGTCTTCAAAACACTTCCTCCGGCCAATCCAACATCTGAGTTTGCACGACCTCTCCGGCCGCCATCAGGGGTACGTCCTCCGGGCAGATGGCGAGGCCGTTGGCCAACGCCATGGACGTGAGCAGGTTCGATCCCTGGTCGCCAGTGAGCCGCGCTCTGTATCCGCCATTGTGCCTGGTAACCACCGCCCTCGCGTACACCCTGCGCCCATCCGGGTTTTCTATCGGTTCGTCCAGCACGGCCTCAACGGTCGGCTTGCCAACGTCGCCCAGGCCAAGCATCTTCCTGATGGCCGGACGGCCGAACTGCTCGAACGCGACCAGTGCGCTGACCGGGTTGCCCGGCAGTCCCAGGTGAGGCACGCGCCGTCCGTCCCTGGCGGTCAGTGCGCCAAAGGCCAGCGGCTTGGCCGGCCGCATCCGCACCGACCAGAAGTCGATGCTGCCGTGCTGCGCCAGCACGTCCTTAACCATATCGTAGTCGCCCTTCGAAACGCCCGCCGACGTTACGAGCATGTCACACTCGAGCGCCTGCTCCAGCTTGGCATTCATAGAGTCCAGGTTGTCCCGCGCTATGCCCAACAGCCTGGGAACGCCTCCATAGCGAAGCGTGCCCGCGGCCACGCTGTAGTTGTTGCTGTTGAAGATCTTGCCGGCCTCAGACGCCTCGCCGGGCTCCAGCAGCTCGTCGCCGGTGGCAAGTATCGCCACCACCGGCCGGCGCACTACGCTGACCTCCGCGTAGCCGAGCGACGCCAGAACGCCCACCTCAGCGGGGCGCAGAAGCGAGCCGCGCTTCAGGACCAGCGTGCCGCGCCGCACGTCCTGCCCGGCTGGGCGTATCTCCGCGCCGGGCGGCGCCGCAATATTGACGCCAATCCGCGACATGTCGCCGCCGGCGCCGCGCCGCTCGACCTCGTCTGTGTCCTCAAATGGCACCACGGCGTCAGCGCCATTGGGGATTGGAGCGCCGGTCATGATGCGCACCGCCGTCCCCGGCCCGACTTCTTCCCGCGGCAACTGTCCGGCGGCCACATAGCCCACGACCTCCAGCGAAACGGGAGAGCCTTCGGAGGCCCCCGCCACGCTCGCCGACTGGACCGCGTAGCCGTCCATGGCCGAGTTGTCCAGCGGCGGTATGTCGTACAGCGAGACCGCGTCCTCCGCCAGCACCTGGCCCAAGGCGTCCAGTATGGGCTTTCGCTCCACATCCAGCGTGTTGAAGAATCCCAGAATCCGTTCCAGCGCATCCTCGACGCTGAGCATGGACTCATTGTGATGGCGGTGTACGTGCGTGTACTGAGTCATTGCTTTCCTTACGCCCGAAGCTCGGCGCCCAGTTCGCGCCGAAGCTGCCGCAGAATGTCACCTTGGTACCGGTCCACCTGCTCTGAGGTAAGCGTCCCCCTGTCGGACCGGAACTCTATTCTGTAAGCCACCGACTTCTTGCCCCTTGGAACGCCTTCGCCGGAGTATACGTCGAACGGAGCGCTGCTCGCGACCAACTTGTGGCGTGCGATGATGGACTGCACGCGCGACGATGGCACGTCGGCGTCCATCACCAGCGCGACGTCCCGGTTCGACACGGGGAAGCGGCTCGTCCGCTTGTAGCGCCGGGGGGTGTCGGGCATCGCCCGGGCCAGGCCCTCGACGTCGACCTCGAACATCGCCACCGGCGCCTCGTCTAGGTCGAAGCGCGCCAGCACGTCTGGGCGTACCTCGCCAATCTCGCCGATGGACGCGCCGCCGCAGGTCAGACTCGCCGCGCGTCCCTGCCGGAAGAATCCGCCCTCGCTCGCCTCGTACTCGACGTCGAAGTCAAGCAGGCCGAAGAGCGCCTCCAAGATTCCCTTCGTGTCGAAGAAACCCATATCGCCAGGCGGCACGAGCCACGACACCGCCGATCGCGGGCCGGACACCGCGCCAACCAGCATGTCGCGCTCGTTGGGCAGGTCGCGCTCCTTCGCCTCGAGCTTTGGCAAGTACACACGCCCCAGCTCGAAGATGCGAATGCCCTCTGTCTGCGCGATCTGACGATTCGCCGCCAGAGTCTGGAGCACCGCGCCGCGAAGGCTGGTCCGTAGGTACTCGTGGTCGGCGCTCATCGGGTTTGCGATGCGCAGAGGCGGGTTCGACTCGTCCAACGCGCCCACGCTGTCGAGCGTTTCTATCGTGGTGCTCGAATACGAAATGGTCTCGCGCATTCCGGAAGCCGCCAGACAGTCCCGCATCCGCTCTCTCAGTTCGCGCAGCGGCTGCGGCGCGTGGTGCGGAATGGGCGACGCCAGCATGGTTGTCGGTATCGAGTCGTAGCCCGTTATCCGGGCGACCTCTTCCACCAGGTCGTCTTCGATGGAAATGTCGGAGCGCCAGTAGGGCGGCTTGACCCAAATGGTGTCACGCCGTTCGGGCGCCGGCCCTGCCTCCACCGCCTCTATGACGTCGATGAGTCCTGAAGGCTCCGGCGCCCGCTCGAAGCCCAGCGAGTCCAGCACCTCTCTCATCCGCTCGACGCTGTAGTCTACGCCCAGCACTTGGCGCACGCGACGCCGGCTGAGCCTGACGGTGGCTGTCGGCTTTCGGCCAGGGTACAGATCGACAATGCCCTTGGCCGCGGCGCCGCCGGCGATTTCGAGAATCAGCGCAGTGGCTCTGCGCAGGCCGCGTTCCGCGAGCTCGGCCCTGATTGCTCGCTCGAATCGGTACGATGCCTCGGTACTCATCCTCAATGCGGTGCGGGTGCGACGAGTGTTGACAGGATCGAAGCTGGCCGCCTCGAGCAGCACCGAGGTCGTATTCTCGTCCATCTCGGTGCTCGCGCCACCCATCACACCCGCGAGGCCGATGGCGTCGTGAGAGTCGGCGATGCAGAGCACGGGCGGATTCAGGACGCGGCGCACGCCGTCCAGCGTGTCCAGCGTCTCGCCCGGGCGCGCTGCCCTCACCACGATGCGGCTGTCTCGCACGTTGTCGAAGTCGAATGCGTGGAGCGGCTGGCCGTACTCGAGCATCACGTAGTTGGTGATGTCGACCACGTTGTTGATGGGCCTCTGCCCGGCCCTTATCAGCGCGTCCTGCATCCATTGCGGCGACTCACCGATGCGAACGCCCCGTATGAGGCTGGCGGTGTACCGGCCGCACAACTCAGAATTGGCAATCTCGATGGAGACCAACTCCTCAATGGGAGGGCCGTCTTCCGGGTAAGACAGGTCCGGCTCTTCCACTCTCCCACCCGTAATGGCCGCCACCTCGTGGGCTATGCCCAGCACGGACAGGCAGTCCGGCCGGTTCGGAGTGACTTCCACGTCGAAAACAGCGTCGCCAAGGTAGTCTGCGAGCGGCGTGCCGATACGCGCGTCGTCAGGGAGCGTTAGAATCCCGTCGTGGTCGTCGCCCAGTCCAAGCTCCAGGGGAGAGCAGACCATGCCAGCCGACTCGACTCCGCGAATCCTGGCGCGCTTGAGCCGCTCCGTCTTGCCGCTGCGGGGACTGTACAGACTCGCCCCCTCCCGCGCGAAGGCGATCTTCTGGCCTGCCGCCACGTTCGGGGCGCCGCAGACTACGGTCGCCGTCTCACCGCTGCCCAGCTCCACTGTAGGAAGCTTCAGCCGGTCGGCGTTGGGATGCGGCTCCACTTTCAGCACGTGGCCCACCACCAGCTTGTCGCGCTCCCAGTCGCCGCCGACAAATTCGACCTCACCCACTTCGTTGCCGGCCATGGTCAGCCGTTGCGCCAGCTCCTGCGGCGGCAGATCGACCGAAACGTACTTCCTCAGCCATGACAGCGGTATCTTCATTTATGTCGCTCTCGATTCAAGGGTTGTACTCCCGCACGCAATTGCCGGACGCGCGATCCGATGGGCACGTCGTGGATTGACTGCCGGCGGTGCCATCGTCCGATCCGGCGCTGCCCGCCCGGAGCTAGAACTGGCTCAGAAAGCGCAGGTCGTTGGCGTAGAACAGGCGAATGTCGTCGATTCCGTACTTGAGCATCGCAATGCGCTCGGGCCCCATCCCAAAGGCAAAGCCTGTGTAGATATTGGGGTCGTATCCCACGCCTTCCAGCACCTTCGGGTGCACCATGCCCGCGCCCATGATCTCAATCCAGCCCGTCTCGCCGCAGATGCGGCAACCATCTCCGGCGCACGCGAAGCAGTCGATGGACATGTCCACGCCCGGCTCCACGAACGGAAAGTAGTCGCAGCGGAAGCGCACCCGCCTCTCCTGCCCGAACACCAGGCGCGCGAACTCGTACAGCGTGCCCTTGAGGTCTGCGAACGTAATCCCGCGGTCTACTGCCAGTCCTTCTATCTGGAAGAAGTGCCACTCGTGCGTGGCGTCGGTCGCCTCGTATCTGTAGCACTTGCCCGGCACGACCACGCGCACCGGAGGCTCCTGCTCCTCCATAATCCGCGCCTGCATGGGCGAAGTGTGCGTGCGCAGCAGCATAGGAGTCTCGCCGGCCTCGTCCTCGTAGTCCAGCCACAGAGTGTTCCACATGTCGCGAGCCGGGTGATCCTTCGGGATGTTGAGCATCTCGAAGTTGTAGTGGTCCCACTCCACCTCGGGGCCTTCGACCACCTGGAACCCCATCGAATTGAAGGCGTCGCAGATCTCTCGCACAATCAGTGTAGTGGGATGCAGACCGCCCACGGGGGCGGGCCAACCGGGCAGTGTTACGTCGATGGCGCCATCCTGGCCGGTGTTCAAGCCTTCCCCGGCGGCCAGAGCGTCCACCCGCTCGGCAAGGGCGCTCTCCAGGTCCGACTTGGCGCTGTTGGCCGCTTCGCCCGCGGCCCTGCGCTGGTCCGGCGGCAGCGAGCCCACGGCGCGGAGCAACCCGGTCAGATGGCCTCTCCGGCCCAGGAAGGCAATTCGCCACGCTTCCAGGTCTTCGGTCGATTCTGTACGCGCCAGCGCCGCAAGGGCATCGTCCCTAACGTGTTCTACGCGCGCAGTGGCGCTTTCACTCATCCATTTGCCTCGCTTGATGCGCGCTGCGCAATCGGTCGCACCATTATATGAGGATGCTTCAGAGTCGGTCAAGGCGAGGCCGCGGGCGGAGCCTGTGTCAGATTGCCAAGTGCGCCCAGAACCATCTCCCTCGGGGACAGCCTGCCCCCGGAAAGTGACTCTGGACCTACGGCCATCGCCTCGCGTTCGCCATGTTGCTCAGCCAATGGCCCCGGACGCCCCAACCCACACCCCGGCTGCACCCCCTTGCCCACACCCGACCCCGTTCGCTCCCAATACCCGATAAAGCGTCACTCTCCCGCGCCACCCGCTCCCGGCCCCTCCCCATCCATCCCCACGACAGCGCCATTTCTTCCCACCAGTCCGCCCCAATCCCGCAATTTCGCCCAAATCCACCGCCTAACCGCGGCGGGGGGGGGTATGGTGGGTTGGCGAGGGTGAATGTGTGGTTTAGGGCCTGTGGTAGGCACGGAGAAGGTCGATGCGACGGTTTTGGCGGTGTGAGGCGGTCTCCGGATGGGTATGGGGAGCGTTTTGGGCGGCTTTCGGACACAGCGAAGCCGACGACTTCGGTTCAGTCGCCTCGAGTGTGGGTGGATTCCTGAGGAGAATCAGGCCCGGAGCGGCGTGTTTGCCAGAGCGTGTATCCTGCGTTGCGCACTCACGAGCAGGTCATGGGTTGGGTGTCCTCTCGCGAGACGGATGATGAGCCTCCTTGCGTGTCTGACCACTCGCCCCGCAACGCAGATTACGCCGAAGCGCACCGCCTTCAGACGCTTGCTCACCCACTCTTCCCCCAACACCAGCCGCTTCATCGCTGAGTTCAGATTGAACGCCAACACCACTATAGCCCACCACGCCGCGTTCGACCCGAACTTCCCCAACGGCAGCCTGCCCCCCGCAAGATCCTCCTTCAGCACCGAATGGACCTCCTCCCCTTTGCCGCACCTCTGCCTGTACCACCGGACCAACTCATCCCCAGGCAGCTCTCGGTTCGTCACCATCCCTGTCACTTTGTACAATTTGCCATCTCCCATCTCCATAACGGGAACCGACAGCTTCTCCCCATCCATGTCGAACAGCGGCGGGTTCGGCATACGCTCCCTTATCGCGATGAACCTGTAGTCGGGACTGTTCTTGCTGTATCCCGTCCAACTGGTCACGTAGCACACCTCGGCGTACTGCTGTCTTGTGGCCTCTCGTTGCTCACCCTCTGTCCTGTACAGGTCGTGCCATCCTTCCTCCTCTACCTCACTCACCGCCGCCCTGAACTCGGCCATCACGTTCACTCCCACACAGAACTCGATCACTCCGAACCGCTCATCCCGCCCCTCGGCGCAGTACTTCAACAGCTCCTTCTGGTAGCCCGCCGAGTCAGACCTCATCATCACCTTGCTCACCCCTGGGGGCAGACACTTAAGCGACTCCTTCAACACCCTGAGCTGTTCGTAGCCCGCGTTCACGTTGCCGTCTCTGAACTCGGAGTGCACCACAAGGTCCGCCTCATACCAGTAGGTGGTCAACGGCTGGTACGCCTTGTGCTTTTTGTAGCAGAAGCACGCCTGCCGCTTGTGCGTCCCTATCAGCGTGGCGTCCATGTCCAATGTCGCTTCGGTGTGTCCTGAATGGCCTCCCGCGAACCTCACCAGGTCCGCGTTGACCTTCCCAAGCCCTCTCAGCGCGTCGTTGGCCGCCGGTATGAACGCCTTGCGAGACCGTCTCCCGGCCTCCTCAGCCTCGTCGTGGAAACGGTCCAGATACCTGAACACCGCCGTGGGCGACGGCACAGTGCGGCTACGCTCCTTACGCCACCTTCTGAGCTGCGCCCTGCGCTCTGCCCGCCGCACCCCGTGAGTCTCCGCGGTGAGCAGCGCCCTGCCCAGCCCCTCGTCCTTCTCCAGCAGCCGCAGGTCATCCACCGACTCACCACCGGCCAGGTTGAGCATCACAAGCGCCGTCACATTCTGGGCGTCCGTCCACCCCTGTGTGCCCTCTCTCACTCCCACGTGACGGCGCACCGACTGCCCCAGTCGCGCAACAAACGCCAGGTCCAGGTATGCCGGCAACCCCGACAACGCCGTCATACCAGTAGACTCGGTCTCCTCTGCGTAGTGGAAAGGAAGCGTTGCTTGCTGCTTAATAGTCGCACCTCGTTGGTGATGGGTTGTTGTTGATAACTACCATCATAGCCAGCTTTACAGCCGGCTCCAACGAGGCCTTCCTTTGCAACTAGGCGGTGGATTTGGGTTTCGCCACCGCCCTTGAAACACACGCACATCCGTGCTACACTCGCCTACGCGAGGGACCGACCCCGCGGCTCGGAAGCCCTACCCCCAATCGAGCGTTAGGCCCAGGCATCCGTAGGGGCGTCCCTTGTGGGTGCCCAGGCGACAGCAAAGGCACGGCCGGTTGACCCCGCTCCTTCCCCCTGTCCTCTTCTGCCACACGGCGCGACATTTGTGCTCCGAATTGCCCAGGCCAGCATCACAGAATTGCGCAGCACCGGCGACACTCTCAACTACGAGACGCACAGAATGTCGCAGAAACTAACAGATTTCGCCTTCCCGCATTCACTGGGACAACGGCGTTGGGGGCGCCTGGTAATCTTGAACAGGCTCCCGCGGGCGGGCGCGCGTTCAGGCAGGGCGGTCAATAGCTGCTATACTTAGCCAACCCGCAGACGCCACCAACCGCGCCTGCCCAGCCGTATCCGCCGTATCCGCCGTGTACAAGGAGACAATACGCCTTGAGAATTGGACTAATCTCCGACACGCACATACCCGAAGCCGGCTGCGAGCTGCCTCCGCAGGTCTACCAGGCCCTGGCCGGAGTGGAGCTGATACTGCACGCCGGCGACATGCACGTCATAGAGGTGCTGGACTGGCTTGAGGAGATTGCGCCGGTTCTCGGGGCTAGGGGCAACGGCGACGGCGACGGTCACAGACCTGACTTCCCCGACGACGACCCCAGGGTGAAGGAGGCCCACGTGTTCGAGGCCGAGGGCGTCACGGTCGGTCTGACCCACGGCTTCCCGCTGCCGGAGGAGGCGCCCTGGACCACGCTTGACGACCTCATGGTGCGCAAGCTGGGCCGGCCGGTCGACGTGATTGTGTGCGGCGACACGCACGTGACCATGAACACACTCCGCGAGGGCGTGCTGTACGTCAACCCCGGCAGCCCCACCCTGCCGCGGCAGATGTACGACCTCGGCCAGGTCGGAATCCTCACCCTGGAGAATGGCGAAGCAAGCGCCGAAATCATCGATCTGGCCACCGTCGGCGAGTAGTTTCCGAGCCGGTTCAGGTAGAGTCTTTCGGCTTCGGCGGTCGGCCGGGTACTTGACGGTCCACAAGGTGTTAGTGTAAAACAACAGTCGCCAAGGGCCGCGCCATTCTCGCGAGTGTGCGGACCCCACGGGGCGTTGCGAAAAGCCCCACGTGGCGCCGATGCTCCGACACCCGAGATGAGCCGCAGGAGGATGCTATGGCCGACTATCAGGACATTGTTTGGGAGGAGCACGGCCCTGTGGCTGTGTGCAGGCTGAATCGCCCCGAAAAGCTCAACGCCATGCGGTCCCAGACCACCGAGGAGATGTACCACGCATGGCGCGGCTTTAACGCAAACAAGGCGCTCAAGGTGATGATCGTCACCGGCACGGGACGCGGCTTCACCGCCGGTGCGGACGTCAGCCGCGAGGGCATGGGCGAGGGGCCCGCCGACCCCGGCGCTACTCCCGGCGCAGCTAGCCCCGCGCCGCGAATGCTGAAAGCCATAGTCGAAAAGCCCGTCATCGCCGCCGTCAATGGCGCCGCGGCGGGTATGGGCTACGTGCTCGCCCTCGCCTGCGACATCCGCATCGCGTCCGACAGGGCCATCTTCCACCACGTCTATCTCCGCCGCGCACTGGTTACAAGCGGCGAAACGTGGTACCTTCCCCGCATAATTGGGCTGGGCAACGCTATCTACCACGTCTTCATGGCCGACTCGATGGATGCCGACGAGGCACTCCGTCTACACCTGGTATCGCGCGTGGTTCCCCACGACGACCTCATGGACGAGGCGATGAAGATGGCCCAGGAGTTGGCAACGCGTCCGCCCAACGCCACTAAGTACGCCAAGAAGGCGATCTACAAGGGTCTTAACCTCACCATGGAAGACGCCATGGAGTACGTTGGCTACACGCGCGCGGCGAACCTCAACTCCGGCGAGGCCGCCGAGGGCTTCCGCGCGTTCAATGAAAAACGGGCCCCCAACTGGTAGCCCGTCGCTTGACGCCGTACCAATACCCGTAACACACAAAAGGGGAGGACAATGGCAAATTGGACTAGACTGAACCGTCTCCTACTAGGTGGAGGCCTGCTGCTCATGCTGAGCTTCGTGCTCGCAGCCTGTAGCTCGGCAGAGGCGGATCCAACTCCCACGCCAATTAACGTTCAGGCAATCTTGCAGGAAGCCCTCGCCAACCAGCCTTCGGGAGCGTCGGAAGAACAGATTGCCGCCGCGGTTCAGGCTGCCCTGGCTGATCGCCCCGGCCTCACCGAGGACCAGGTAAGCTCCATTGTCGCAGAAGCAATGGGCGATCAGCAGACCGCCGTGGTCGCCGCAGTCGCGACCCAGGTCGCCATGCCGCTCGAGCCGGCACGGGCGACGCCCACGCCCACAGGCGAGCAGGTCACAACCGGCGGGCAGCTGATTTCGTTGGCTCACTTCGATGTAGGCCACACCGACCAGCACCGCAACAGCTCCGTTGCCGAGCTGATGATGTTTACGCTCATCCACCCGAGCATCTACCAGTACGACACGCGAACCTGGGTGGACATAGCCCCGGACCTCGCCGACTCCTGGTCGCTCAACGACGCCGGCGATACCTACACGTTCAGCGTGCGCGACGGCGTGCAGTACAGCGACGGGCAGGCCGTTACGGCGGGCGACATGGCCTACAGCCTCAATCGCTCTATCTCGCTGCCCAATAGCATAGGCATGCCTCGCTGGGGCTGCATACGCGGCTTCATGGAGCCCGACGGCGCCAACGCCGTCGACGCCGACACCCTGACCGTTCAGCTCAAGGACCCTGCGGTGGCCTTCCTCGGATGCCTCGCATCCCCCTGGATCATGATCCAGAAGGAGAGCCTCCTGCGCGACATCGACGAGGGTTCGGATCCCGGACGCGAGCCTGACCTGGACGAGATAATCGGAGCCGGTCCCTACAAGCTCGCAGAGTACAGGCGCGGCGTCTCCTGGGATGTCGAGAAAAACACAAACTACTACGACCAGCCACGTCCATACCTGGACAAGGTGCGCTACGTTCTGATCACAGACCCGAGCGCGAGGGTGGCTGCCTTCCGTACCGGAGCGGCCTACATGGAGCCCATATTCCCCGGCTTCGGTAGCGACGATGACCTTGCCATCAGGAACGAGCTCGGAGACCGGCTTACCGTCACGGAGACGGTCGGCTTCGGCGTGACCGGCGTGCACATCAACCTGAGGGTGAAGCCGTTCGACGACGTACGTGTCCGCAGAGCTATGCAGCTCGCGATGGACCGCCAGGAGATGGTAAAGGTCCTGAGTCCCACTGGCGGCGACGTACTCTGCTACTACCCTTGCATCTTCGATTGGATATACGACGAGGACGACTACAGGCAGTGGCCCGGTTTCAACCCTGACACCAAGGAAGCCGACATCGCAGAGGCAAAGCGGCTGATGGGCGAGGCCGGCTTTGGGGACGGGCTGGACTACGTTGTGAGCTTCAGAAAAGTGGGCAATTACCCCGACATCGCCGCAATCCTCCTCGACCAGTGGAAGGAAATCGGCATGAACTTGGAGCTGCGCCCTTATGAGAGCGCCGCCGGCTGGGCTGCCTACCAGGCGCACGACTTCACCGTCGCCGTGCAGGGCACAGGCCTGAACTTCCTGGACCCGGACGCGGCCAACGACCTGCTCTACCTCCCCACGGCAGGCCGCATGTACCAGGGCTGGAACAACGACGAGTTCAACCAACTCTTCGAAATGGAGAAGGGCGAGGTGGACCGGGCCACGCGAGCCAAGCACCTGCAGAGAATGACGGATATTCTGCTGGAGGACGTGCACTACCTGCCTACCACTGGCGGAATCGGGAACTACATTCAATGGCGCTGCGTCAAGGGCTACACAGCCCCCACCGCGCTGGGCCAGAACAACTACCGCCACGACCGCACCTGGCTGGCCGACGAGGCTCCCTGCCGATAGGCCACGTGGCGATCGATAGCAGTTAGACACGGCGGGACGGGGCTCGTATGCCCCGTCCCGCCTGACTTGCCGCAATGCAGACCAAGGCTGGGATTGCGGCAAGTCAGGCGGGAATGGCGCTCCAGGCGTTTTCGTCGAATCGCTCACCCTGCGATCCACGCTATAGACTCCCCGTCGACCTTGGTATGACTTGCCGAAGTGCAGCTCGTAGTGATCCGCTGAAGTGTCACCGGGAACGGCATGCTGATTCCTCGCTCCGCTAGAGGAGATTGCACTCGGTCTGGACTGGCTGGTGACAGGACTTGAAGGCTGAAGGAGTGTAGATTTGCGAACTTACATACTTCGCCGACTGCTCCTCTTCGTGCCGACGATCTTCGGCGTAACCCTCGTCGTCTTCATCATACTTCGCATCGTCCCTGGTGACCCAGCGCTCGTCATGCTTGGCGGCTTCGAAGGCGAGGGCACCTTTACCCAACAAGACATCGACAACCTTCGCAGGAACCTCGGTTTGGATAAGCCAATCGCCGTCCAGTACGTGATCTGGATAGCCGACGCGGCCAGGCTCGACTTCGGCGACTCGTTCTTCACCAACACCCCTATATGGAACGAGGTGCGGCCAAGGCTGCCTCTTTCGCTGCAGTTCGCCCTCATGGCCATGTTCCTGGCGGTGCTCTTCGCTCTGCCCATGGGGGTAATCTCCGCCGTGCGTCAGGACACGTGGGCAGATTACTCACTGCGGATTTTCGCCATCATTGGGCTGGCGATGCCCACGTTCTGGGTGGGGTCACTAGTGCTGCTGGGACTGTCTCTCCAGCTAAACTGGATCCCTCCCCTGGGCTACGTCCCTCCATGGGAAGAGCCCTGGACCAATTTCGTGCAGCTCATATTCCCCGCCGTCGCGCTGGCCTACTCCACCAACGCCGTGACAGCCCGCGTAACCAGGTCGCAGATGCTGGAGGTTCTGCGCGAGGACTACATCCGGACCGCCATGGCCAAAGGACTCAGGGAGCGTGTGGTAATCTACCGTCACGCCCTCAAGAATGCCTCCCTGCCGGTGATAACCCTGTTCGGCGTGCAATTCGCTACGCTTCTCGGCGGCTCTGTGGTAATCGAGTCGGTGTTCAGCCTGCCCGGAATCGGGCGACTGCTCATCTTCTCCATAAACGTCAGGGACTACCCCATGATTCAGTTCCTGGTGACATTCATAGCATTCATATTCCTTGTGATGAACCTGCTCGTGGACCTGCTGTACGGCTGGCTGGATCCGAGAATCCGCTACGACTAGTATAATGAAAAGCAACTGTCCCTTCCCATTCGATATGGGAAGATTAGGCTGGGGGTGACGGCGCCTGGCTTCGACAAACGATTCCGGTAGGGGCGGATTTCCAACCCGTCCGCAGGAGCCAACAACACTAACTGCGAATGCAAGTAGGTAATCATGGCTGAAAGCACGGTCGACACCACTCTGGAGAGGGAGTTTGGTCTGCGCAGCAAGCGCAGCGCCTGGCATCACTTCGTCCGCTTCATAAGGGAAAAGCCCCTCGGCGCGGTCGGTGGATTTATCCTTGTGTCGGCGATCCTGATCGCAATCTTTGCCGCGGCTCTCACACCGTATAATCCAGACGAATTCGACGCCGACTCCCGGCTGACGGGACCCGACGCGACCCACTGGTTCGGCACGGATCACATCGCCCGCGACGTGTACACCCGCGTGCTCTTCGGCTCCCGCGTGTCCCTGCTGGTGGGATTCATAGCGGTGGCGACGTCCACCGTCATAGGCACCATACTGGGGGTGGCCAGCGCCTACTTCGGCAAAACGCTGGACCTGCTGTTACAGCGCGTCGTCGACTCGCTGCAGGCCGTACCCGGCCTCGTGCTTGCGTTAACGCTCATCGCGGCGCTCGGGCCATCCCTCTTCGCCGTTATACTGGCCATCACCATCGTTAGGTGGCCAGGCACCACGCGCACCGTCCGCTCGGTCGCTCTCAGCATCAAAGAGAGCCAGTACGCCGACGCGGCAAGGGCTATAGGCGCCAGCGACGCGCGCATTATGTTCCGCCACATAACGCCCAACGTCATGGCGCCCGTCATCGTGATTGGGTCCGCCGTCCTGGGCGGGGCGATCGTCACCGAGGCCAGCCTCAGCTTCCTCGGGCTCGGCGTGCCGGCCAACATCCCCACCTGGGGCAACATGCTCGGCCAGGCGCAACAGCGCTACATCGCCGCAGGACCCTGGACCAGCATCTTCCCAGGCCTCGCGCTGACCATCACCGTGTTCGGCATCAACGTGCTCGGCGACGCCGTCCGCGACGTCTTGGACCCCCGCCTCCGGGGCAGCCGCTAGCCCAAGCTCACGAAAGCGCGTTCCCCGCGGCCTCCTCCGGCGTCTGCCCGATAACCCTGTCACGCTCCAGCGCGTCGAACTCCTCCCGCGGCAGCCCGAGCAGCTCGTGCAGCGTGCGCCAGTTGTGCTGCCCCAGGTCCGGCGCGGGCGCGCGGAACCCCATGGGCGTGTCCGACAGCGTAAACGGCAACCCCGGGTGAAGGTGACTGCCCGCGTTTCCGGGGTAGCGCTGCATCTGAAAGTAGCCGTCGTGCTCCAGTTGGGGGTCCTTGGACGCCTCGTTGATCCTCTGCACCGCCCCCGCCGCTATGCCCTCAGCCTGGAGTAGCTCCATCAGTTCGTGCTTGTCCCGGCTCGAGGTCCACTCCCCGATGGCCGCGTCCAGCTCATCGTGGCGATGCTGCCGCCCGGCATTCCCGGCCAGCTCACCCTCGGCAAGCTCCGGCCTTCCCATCAGGCCGCACAGCATGCTCCATTCCTCGTCCGAACCGACGGATATGGCGATCCAATCGTCGTCTCCCATGCACCTGTAGCACCCCTGCGGCGCTGACGTGGCGTGCCGGTTTCCGCTCCTGTCCCGGAACTTCCCGCTCAGCGAGTAACCGATCATGTCCTCGCCGATTAGCGAGGCCATCGACTCCAGATGTGAGAAGTCTATAAACTGCCCTATGCCGGTCGCGCGTCGGGTCCACAAAGCCGCCAGCACAGCCGATGCGGCGTGTAGCCCGTTAACCGGGTCCGCGTGGTTCCCGCCAGACCGCATCGGGTACGCCCCCTCGTAGCCCGTCAGGTGCGACACGCCCGCCATCGGTTCGATGGTGACGCCGAATCCCACAAACGACTTGTCGGGCCCGGTGTTGCCGAATGCGGGCATCGATACCACAATGATGTCGGGGCGCTCCGCCCTCAGCGTGGTGTAGTCCAGCCCAAACGCACTCATTACGCCCAGCGAGAAGTTTTCGAGCACCACGTCGCTCACCGACGCCAGCCGCTTGAACAGCTTCACGCCCGTCTCAGTCTTCAGATTCAGTGTAATGCCCAGCTTGTTCCTGTGAAGCTGATGAAAGCCGCCGGAGCGGTTGTACGGCTTCTCGCCCGGGTCGCCCCCCGGATATACCCGCCGCCCGTTGCTCGGACGCACCGGGCCGCGCGTGGGATCCAGGCGCGTTACCGACTCTACTTTGATGACCTCCGCGCCCATGTCCCCAAGCAGCCTGGTGCAGTGCGGACCGGCCCAGATCATCGAAAGGTCTATGATGCGTAATCCCTCTAGCGGCAACGCGTTCATGCTATCCCCCGCTCTCCCCGGACACGGGTCTCGACCGTCCACTCTCTCTCCATCCGCGCGATCTCCACGCGACTCAACCCCAGCACTCCGCCCAACACCTCCGCGTTATGCTCGCCCAGCAACGGCGCCATCGCGTTCTGCCAGGGCGTCTCCACCATCTGGAACGGGCCTCCCGGCGAGCGAAAGGGTCCCGCCTTCGGGTGCTCCAGCTCCACGAAGTATCCCCGGAAATCGAGCTGGGCCGAGTTCACCACGTCCTCCGGCGTCGCCATGTAGCCGAACGCCAGCCCGTGCTCCTGTCCCAGTCGGCAGATCTCTTCCTTGGTGCGCTCCATCAACCAGGGCCTCAGGATGGCGTCGATGGCGTCCCTGTTCTCCGGCTTCACCCTGTCGGCTACCGTGGCGAACCTGGGGTCGCCCAGCCGAGGATCGATGAACTCCGCCACCGCCGGCCAGTTGGAGGGAGGCCCGCATATCACGGCCACGTAGCCGTCCTTGCACGGATACGGCCCCCAGGGGTGGTTCATGTGCCGGTTACCCGTTCTCACCATGTTACGGCCAACCAGATTGGAGCCGACGAAGTGGTTCTCCATCAGGTCGGCCATGGCGCGGTGGACAGACACCTCCACCCGCTGCCCCGAACCCGTGGCCTGCACGTGGAACAGCGCCCCCATCGTCGCCACGAACGCTGTCTGTCCGGCCACGAATTGAGTGATCGGCACGCCGGACATCAACGGCTCCCGATCCGGCTCTCCGCTGATGAACATGGCCCCGCTCAGCGCGTACGTGACGATCTCCTCGCCCCGGAACCCGCTGTACGGCCCGTCGCGCCCAAAGAACGTCACAGAAGTAAGCACCATCATCGGGTTCGCCGCCTGCAGCGCGTCCATGCCGAGCCCCATGCCGTCCATTGCCCCTAGGGGGAAACTCTCGATCAGCACGTCCGAATTGGCGGCCAGCCGCCGCAGAACATCGCGCCCCGCGTCGGCCTCCAGGTCCAGCGTCACGCTCTTCTTGCCGGCGTTCAGATAGAGGAATCTGCCCCCGCTGTCAGGGTCCGCCCCCCCATCGGGAAACGGGCCGGCCTTGCGTGAGACATCGCCCACGCCGGGCGGCTCGACTTTGATCACCTCCGCGCCCATCCCCGCGAACAGCCTGCCGCAATAAGGCCCCGCTATCCCCTGCGAAACGTCCAGAACTCGAAGGTTGTCAAGTGCGCCGTCACTCATGGCCGCTCCTCCGAATCCGAGGTGCCAAATGTGCGTGAGACGCGCCCAGTATACCACAGCCCCCCGCCATGCCCTACTATCCCTTGTCCTTTCCACCTCGCAGGGAGAAGAGCCTGCCCTGAGCTTGCCGAAGGGTCTGGATGGGGGCGTAACCGCCCCGCGGTTGACACCGAACGATATAAGCGTACAATCGACCGAGACCCGAACCCCGAGTCACCCTGCCGAAAGCGCGGTGTGCAACAAGTGACCAACGAAGTGACGGACAGCCCGATTACCGGCCCCCTCCTATCCAGCGTACGCGTGCTGGACCTCTCGGTAGGCGTGCCCGGCCCGTTCGCCGCCAAGCTCCTCGCCTACCTCGGCGCCGATGTCATTAAGATCGAGCATCCCGGCCGCGGCGACGCCAGCAGGCGCGCCGGCCCCTTCTTGAATGACCTGCCCAACCCGGAGACCAGCGGCTCTTACCTCTACCTCAACGGCGGCAAGAAGAGCGTGACCCTCGACGTCTCAACCTCCACCGGTGCCCACGTACTCAAGCAGTTGGTGAAAAAGTCCCACGTGTTGATCGAGAGCTACCGCCCCGGCTACCTGGAAGACATCGGCCTCGACTACGACACCCTCGAGCGAGTGAACCCCGCCCTTGTGCTCACCTCCGTTTCCCACTTCGGCCGCACCGGCCCGTACAGCCAGTACCGCGGCGGCGAGCTCGTCGACTTCGCGGCGGGCGGCAACCTCAACTTGATGGGCCTGCCCGAGCGCGAGCCGATCAAGTTCGGCGGCAACGCCGGCCAGTACCTGGGCGCAGTCTCCACCCTCAGCGGGGCCATGCTCGCACTCTACAGCGCCGACGTCACCGGCGCCGGCCAGCACGTGGACGTCTCCATCCAGGAGTCCCTCGTTTGCTGTCACATCCAGGACCTGTGCAACTACGCCTACACCGGCGAGATTCAGGGCCGGGGCCACGGCTCAATGATCTACCCCTGCAAAGACGGCTACGTCGGCCTCACGCTCCAGCAGCACCTCTGGCCCAGGGTCTGCGCCATGCTCGACTTGCCCGAGCTGGAGCACGACCCGATGTTCGCCACCTTCCAGGGCCGGCGCGAAAACGCCGACCTGCTTGACGTGCACATCATCGGCTGGATGATCGAGCGCACCAAGGAAGAAGTCTACCACCAGGCCCAGGGCTACAACATGCCCACCGGCTACGTCGCCACCGTGGAAGACATCGTGAACTCGCCGCAGCACGCCGCAAGGGGCTTCATCGTCGAGATGGACCATCCCGAGGCTGGCAGTCTCAGCTACCCCGGCGCCCCCTTCCGCATAGCGGGCGTCGAGGTCGAGCACCGGCGCGCGCCGCTGCTGGGCGAACACAACGCCGAGGTCCTCTGCGGCCTCCTGGGCTACGACAAGTCGGAACTGGTGATGCTCAGGGGCGCCGGCGTCATCTGAGCCGACCCCAGCATCGAAGGAGCGCAAATTGTCAGAGACACTGAAGGGCGTCCGCATACTCGACTTCAGCATGTTCCTGGCCGGACCCCACGCCACCAAGCTTCTCGGCGACATGGGCGCTGAGGTCATCAAGATCGAAGCGCCACACCATCCCGACGCCCTCAGGGTGAACCCCCGCGACATCTACCCCGGACGCGACCCCGGCGAGCGCCCCTGGAACCGCTCCGGCATGATCAACGAGCGCAACCGCAGCAAGCTCGGCATCACCCTGGACCTCGCCGCGCCCGAAGGCCGCGACATGTTCCTGGACCTTGTGAGCGTGTCCGACGTGGTGCTCGAGAACTTCCGCGTCGGCGTCATGGACCGTCTCGGCGTCGGCTACGACGTCCTCAAGCAATACAACCCGACCGTCATACTCGCCTCGCTGTCCAGCCAGGGAACAACCGGCCCCGAAAGAGGCTATCGTTCCTTCGGCAACACTCTCGAAAAACTCTCCGGCCTGTTCAGCCTCACCGGCTATCCGAACGAGCCGCCCTACTTCAACGGCATGGCGTTCCCCGACCCTCTCTCCGGCTACATGGGCGTCGCCCTCGTCGCCGCCGCGCTCCGCCACCGCAGGCGCACCGGCGAGACCATGCAAATCGACTTGTCCCAGCGCGAAATGGCCACCGCCGTGGTCGGCGAGGCCATCATGGACTTCACCATGAACGGCAGGATCCGCGAGCCCATGGTCAACCGGCACACCGCCCAGGCCCCTCACGGCGTGTACCCCTGCGAGGGCGACGACAGGTGGGTCGCCATCTCAGTCGAGGACGACGCCCACTGGCGCGCCCTCTGCGCCGAAATGGACAACCCCGGCTTAGCCGACGACCCCCGCTTCGCCGACGCCCCGGTCCGCTGGAGCAACCACGACGAACTCGACGCCATCATCGCCAAATGGACCTCGCCGCTCGACAACTACGAGGTGATGAACCGGCTGCAGGCGCGTGGCGTCCCCGCCAGCGTCGTGATGAAGTCCGTGGACCTGATGACAGACCCCCACCTCGAGTCCCGCGAGTTCTTCGAGCTCTCCGACGACCCCGAGGCCGGCCCCCACCGCTACTACAGCCGCCCCTGGAAGTTCTCCAAGACGCCGGGAACCACCCTCTATCCCGCGCCTCTCTTCGCCCAGCACAACTCGCTCATCTACGGCGAGCTGCTCGGCATCGACGACGAGGAGATGGCCCGCCTCGAGGCCGAGTCCATTACCAGCGACATTCCCGGCAACCCCCGCGCGACGGGATAGAGGTGAACACCATGAAGGCGCTCGTTGTAGGCGGAACCGGGCCAACCGGCCCACTCATAGTGCAGGGCCTCCTGGACAGGGGGTTCGAGGTCACCATGTACCATCGCGGCTTTCACGAAGTGGAGGACATGCCTCCGGTAAGCCACCACCTCCACGGAGACCCCTTCGACCTGGCCACGCTGCAGAGCGACTTCGACGGTCTGAGCTACGACCTCGTAGTCGGCATGTACGGCCGCCTGCGCCACGTGGCCGCGGCGATGGTTGGCAAGACTGCGAAGCTGGTCGGAATCGGTGGCGCCGCCTCCTACCTGCGCCCGCAGCATACCGACGATCCCCTCGCGGCTAGCAGCCTTCCAACACCTCTCGACTTCCCCACCTACACCGAGCGCGACGTCAACCCGTTCGCCTTCGCCGTCGCCGAAACCGAACGCCGCGTCATGGCCCACCACCAACGCGGCGACCTGGACGCGGTCATCGTGCGATACCCCTCGGTCTACGGTCCCCGCACGCCGCGCCAGTGGATGTGGCCCATAGTGCGCAGAGTGTTGGATGGACGGACGCACATAATAGTCCCCGGCGACGGCTCCAACCTCATGCCCACTGGCTACGCCGAAAACGTCGCCAACATCGTCCTCCTCGCCTGTGACAGTGAGCAGGCAAACGGCCACATATTCAACGCCGTGGACGACCACACCTACCGCATCAAGGACTTCATCGCCATGGTCGCCCGCGCCCTCGACCACGAATGGGAGATAGTGGAGATTACCCACCCTCTGGCGAATCAGCTCGCCAGAGGCTACTGCCAGGGCGAGAGCCGCACGCTCGACAACTCCAACCTCAAGACCATACTCGGCTACAAAGACGTGGTCCCCGTGGAGGGAGGCGTCAGTAGAACGGCAATCTGGCTTGCGGAAAACCGGGACCTCATAGACGAGCAGATCGAGAGGCTCGTCGGCAATCCCTACGCCTACGAAATCGAAGACCGACTCATCGAGTCATTCAGAAGCTGGCAGCAGGAAGCGTCCGAAACGATCCCCGAGCCGGAGGCGGCCCAACGTCCCCAGGAGTTCCGCGGCCCCTCTCAGCCCGCCTGATGCGGTTAACCTCCTCTCCTTTGATGGGAGGGGATTGAGGTGAGGGTGATTACGCGCTCCCCAGGAACACCTGCGTCAGTATGTCCGTATCGCGCACCGTCTGCGGCGTCCCGTCGTGCACCACCTCCCCCTTGTCCAGCACGTACGCCCTGTGCGCGATGTCCAGCGCCCCCCGGATGTTGTGCTCCACCACGAAGATCGAGGTGCCCAGCCGCTCGTTGATCTCCGATACCTTCCTGAACACTTCTCGCACCACAATCGGCGCCAGCCCCAGCGTCGGCTCATCCAGCAGCAGCACCTCCGGGTCCGCCATAAGTCCCCGGCCCAGCGCCAGCATCTGCTGCTGACCGCCCGACATCTGGCTCGCCACGTCCCGCCGCTTCTCGTGCAGCACCGGAAACAGCTCCATCACCGCGTCCAGCCTGCGCTGCTTCTCGGCCCGGTCGTCCACGAACAGGCAGCCCATCTCCAGGTTCTCCGAGATGGTCAGGTGCGTGAACACCCGCCTGCCCTGCGGAACGAATGAGATACCGTGCTTCACGATGTCGTGTGTGGCCATGTCCAGCCGGGCGCCCTTCCAGCGCACCTCTCCGCCGACAACGGGCGCCAGCCCCATGATGGCGCGCAGCACGGTCGACTTGCCCGCCCCATTGGGACCCATCACGGCGGCGACCTCGCCGCCCCTCACCCGCACTGACACGTCGGTGAGAGCAGAGACCGCCCCGTAGCTCACGGAGACAGACACCAGCTCGAGCAGCGTGCCGTCGGTCGATTCTGTGGTCTCTCTCACTTCGCCATTCCTACGAGCCCAGGTATGCTTCGATTACTTCCGGCCTCGACAGCACGTCGTCCACTTCGCCCTCGGCCAGCAGGGTCCCGCTGTCCATAACGATGATGTAGTCCGAAAGCTCCCTCACGATTTCCATGTTGTGCGAAACGAAGATGATCGCGTGCCCCTCGTCGCGCATCGTCTTCATCAGCTCCTTCACCCTTTGCAGCATCTGTGGGAAGAGACCGGCGAACGGCTCGTCGAACAGGTACGTGCGAACGTTCATCGCCATGGCGCGGCCAATCTCCAGCAGCTTGCGCTGGCCGTAGGAGAGGTCCGAGGCCAGCGCTTCCCGCTTCTCCCACATGCCTACGTCTTCAAGAATCTGGCGCGCTCTCCGCCTGTAGCTGGGCTGTACGCGCTCGAACAGGGCGGCGAACATCCCACGCTTGGTCAGCACAACCATGATGTTGTCCCAAACACTGATCTGGTCAAACAGACGCACTTCCTGGAATGTCCGGGTGATTCCGTGGTCGGGCGTCTCGTAGGCGTGCAACACTTTAAGGTCGGCGCCGTCGATGAGGACCACTCCGCCGTCCAGGGGCAGCACGCCGCTCAGCACGTTCATCAGCGTCGTTTTGCCCGAGCCGTTAGGGCCGACTATGCTCGTCATGCCGTGACGCGGAACGTCGATGGTCAGCCCGTCGACGGCGTACACCGCGCCAAACCGCTTCGAAATTTCCCTCGTCTGAAGCGCGTAGCCTTCGCCGCCGTTCATAACTTGTACCTCCCAACCAACCCCTGCGGTCTGAACAGCATCAGCAACACCAGCAGCACGCCCAACACCATTTGGCGCGCCTGCCCGATGTACTCCGTGGGCAGAAACGGCAGGAAGCGCATCCCCTCTTCCAGCAGCACGAACGCCATCGCCCCCAGTAACGAACCCCAGATAGTAGCGAGTCCGCCCAGGATCACGATGGACACCAGCAGAATGGACTCGAGCAGAATGAAAGAGAAGGGGTCGATGAAGCTGGCCCAACTGCTGAAGAGACCGCCGGCCAACCCCGCCATCATCGCGGAAATAACCCACACGGCCAGCTTGTAATGGGTGGAGCGGTAGCCGAACACCTCTATGGCCTGCTCGTCCTCGCGAATCGACGTGAGCACCCTCCCGAAGGACGAGGTCACCACGAACCAGCAAACGGCCACCACTATCGCTAGGAACACCAGCGCGAGCGCAAGGAACTCAAGGTCGCCGTCCAACACCCATCCACCTATTTCGGGCCGTGCGATCTCGTGAATGCCGAACGCTCCCCTGGTCAGGCCACGCCAGTTGAGGAAGACGTTGAACGCGATGAATGCGAAGCCAAATGACACCAGCACGAAGATGTCGTCGCGGAAGCGATTGAACACGATACCAACGGCGAGCGCGGCGAGGCCGGCCAAGAGCACGCACACTGGCAGTGCGGCGAAAAAGGACCACTCGAAGGTGGCGATGGACTCAGTGCGCAGTTGCTCGTAGTCTGGGGACGACGTAAGAATGGCCATCGTGTAGGCGCCGATGCCGAAGAAGCCGAAGTGCCCGATCGAAAGCAGCCCGGTGTATCCGACCACGAGATTCAGGCTGACGGCGAGAATGGCCCAGATGGCGAACACTGTGGCTATGGTCACGGCGAATCCCGTGCCCTGCCACAGCATGAAGCCTGCGGCCCAGCCGAGCACGACGATGTTCGCCCACAGCCCAACGTTGCCCCGCGCCGACTTCCAGGCCGACTTGGGATCGCGGGCTATGCCTTTCGCCCCGTCGACCACTCCACGAATCCGCTGCGTCAAACTACTCTCCCTTTAAGTCCCTTCCCCTCGAACGTGGAAGGTTCTCCCACAGTCCCTTCCCCCTTGATGGGAGAAGGTTAGGATGGGGGCGTGTGAGTAACTCACTTTCTCGGAATCAGCCCCGTCGGCCAGAAAGAAAGGAACATGATCAGCAGCACGACCGCAATGCCGTCTTTCCACTCGCCGGCCAGGTCCCAGATGCCGAACTGCTCCACCATACCGAGCACGAACCCGCCGAGAAGCGCACCGTAAAGGTTTCCAATTCCGCCGACCACCGATGCTATCCAGCCCTTCAATAGCAGCAGCAGACCCATCCGCGGCTGCACCGCGGTGTCGTGTCCGCTCAGAAGACCCGCTAGTGCCGCCAACACCGCCCCTATGAAGAACACGATGGTGATCACGTAGGTGGTGTTGATGCCTACGACCTTCGACACCTCTTCGTCGTCGCCAATGGCGCGCACCATCTTGCCGAAGGCCGTAAACTTGAGGAAGGCCACCAAGCCCAGGAATGCCGCGAATGCCACGCCGATTGTGAAGACGTTGAAGCCCTTGATGTTGGCTCCCGATATGGTCCAGGGGTCGCTGCCGAAGGCGCTCGGTAGTGGCCGCCCCGCGCTCCCGAACACAATGGTTATGGCAGCCGATATCGCCAGGAGCACGCCAAGCGAAGCGACCAGCATGACTAGAGGCGAACGCGCCCGCTGCCGCATGTACACGTACAGCCCTCGGTAGAGCGCCACCCCGACCGCTCCCGCCAGCAGGCAGGACACCACCCAGCTCAGGTACAGGTTGGACTCCGGCGTGGTGTAGGCCACGTAGCCCAGGTAGGCCCCGGCGGCCGCCGCGAACGGGGCCGCGACCACGATGGCTGCGCGTCGCCTCAGCATACGGCCCGACGCCCATGTCAGCAGCAGCGCGACGAATAGCCCCACCGCCGGGCTCAAAAGCATGTGCAGGCTGTCGGGATTCGCGAGCACGTACCACGTGTACGCCCCCACTCCGATGCCTACTCCCGCGTCGATGATGAGCGGTACGACTTGCCCCAGCGACGAGCGCAAGCGGGGGTAGAGGGTCGCGTGCAGCCCCCAGGCCGCCACGCCCGCCGCGATCAGCGCGAACACGATGTTGAGGTAAGCGCTGCTCGGGTCGTAGAAGGTGGCCGCGTCCTGCGAGCGCAGGTAGAGCACGCCGTATGCGCCCACGGCCGCCGCCGCGCCATAGTACAGGTCGAAAAACCACACTGTACTGTAGACGAGAGTGAAGCCCAGCGCCAGCAGAGCGTACACCGCGCCCACCGACAGCCCGTTGAACGCGAACTGGAGCGCCAGCGAGGGCGCCTGAACGCCCTTCCAGCCGATGTACAGCGCCACCAGAACCACCAGCACGACGGCCAGCCCGTTCGTCCACGTGAGCCGGCCGCCCACCGGCAGGCGCTGCAGGATGCTCCTGTTAACTATTGGTCACACTCCATGGCCCCCTTCCCTGATGGGAGGGGACCGGCATCTCGAGGAGGAGTTTCAGATTATCCCTTCCCCCTCGACGGGCTGACAGGGGTATGTTCCAGGCGGGAGCCTTCCCAAAATCCCTTCCCCCTCGCAGGGGGAAGGTTAGGATGGGGGTGACGGCTCGTTAGCAACCGCCGCTCCGATAAACTACCCCTCTGATATGAGCTAAGCAGCGGAGAGGGACAGGCAGTCCGCTTCCTCTAGTTCGGGTGAATGATCCCTACGGGCTGGGCGCGGGCCCCAGCACCTTGTAACCAAAGTTGTCGTCTGTCCTCTCGGCCACTGGCAGCACCTCGACCACCACGTTGGCCAGGCCTTCGACCTCGCCCAGCTCATCGAAGCCGTAGTTCTCGCCGATAGTGCCGCTCCAGGTTATTTCATACATGCAGTCGCGGAAGCCGTCGGCATCCTGGTCGTCGTTGGTCTCCTTGAGGCACTCAGCCGTGATGTACACGTCGTCATACGCGGAGCCAAGATACCACGCCAGAGTCACGTAGCCGTAGCGGTCCCTGAAGTTCGAGAGCACTTCCTGGGCCTTGGCGTTGGCGGGATCCAGGTCTGCTGTGATGCCCTTCAGGCCGGTGGCGGCCTCTCCCGCAATCTCCAGCGCAGTCGCGCCCACCGGCACGACTTCGGAGTAGAGGCCACCCCCGAAGCCCAGTTCGCGGATCTGCTTGACTATGGTTCCGCCGGCCTGCTCCGACTGGGCGGCTATGTGGATGGCGTCGGGTGACGCGCCTATCAGCTTGGTAAGCTGGCTGCGAAAGTCAATCACGTCGGAGGCGTAGCGCTCTTCGCCAACGACCTCGCCGCCCAGCTTCTCGAACTGCTCGACCGTAGTGCGCCTCACGCCCTCGGCGTAGTCGGTCGCCTCCGTGATGGTGGCGACCTTGCGGACGCCGTCGGCCCAGAGCACGTTGCCGGTGTCCACGCCCACCTGTGCGTCGTTGAGAGAGGTGCGGAAGATGTAGTCGCCCGCGTTGGCGATGTCAGGGTTGGTCGCCAAGCCTGAGAACATCACCACGCCTTCCTCTTCCGCCAGCGGCGCGGCTCCGAGCATGGCGCCGCTGCAAGACGTGCCAAGTATGATCTTCACGCCGTCGACGTCAGTCAGCTTGCGGTACGCGGTGATCGAGTCCTGAGCGTTGCACTTTTCGTCTTCGACGATCAGTTTGAGGGGCCGGCCGTTGATTCCGCCGGCCTGGTTGATCTCGTCCGCGGCCATCTGCTTGGCCTGCACGGCCACGTTGCCATAAGTCTCTCCGGGACCGGTAACCGATTCCATCACACCTATGATGAACGGATCTTCTTCTTCCGCCTCGTCAGTCGCGCAGCCCACAATCACCAGGGCGAGCGCGGCCAACACGGCGAACACAGCCGCCAGCCTTAGAGCACTTGGCAAAATCACCATCTTCCAACCTCCTATCTTGACGAGGGATACATGCAGGAAGCCCGACAGTTCGCCGGTGATAGTCGGCTTTCTCGTCACCGGCGGGGGCACCCTGCGGTCAATGAGATTTAACGCCAACTTGCTGGGGGAAGTCAAGACCACTGGGGCCTATGAAAACTCCTGCCACGGATTGCTTGTCTCACCTGCGGCACGGAAGCAGAGACTAAGGGCAAAATCGAGGAAGGAATCTCTGGCTCCGCAGGTAGGATTCGAACCTACGGCCAATCGGTTAACAGCCGATTGCTCTACCACTGAGCTACTGCGGAGCGCGTGGAACACCTAAGCCATTTTAGCACCATGCCCCGCCCCCACTCAAGCGCACCCCCGCCACCGAACCCGTGTCAGCTTAGTCGGCCAACCGAGTGGTCCCTTCCCCCTTGATGGGGGAAGGCTAGGATGGGGGTGTATGAATGCCAAGACCCCTCTTGAAATCACCGCACATCCGTGCTATTATCCCTCTGTTAACAACCGAATCCAACTACCGGCGACCACCGCCAGCCCAACCGAGAACAGCGACACTCCGTCCCATCTCCGACTCATCCCATCGCCAGAAGTCCGAAACTGCCTCGGTTTCGTACCGCGAACGTCGCGAGTTCCCGGCCCTTCCAGCTACGAATCGACGGAGAATGGAACAAATAAAACAGTTCGGAACACATATTTGGAGGTTTTTGCACTACGCGCCCGCGCAGGCCCTATCCGGATGGTGGCTGTGGGGGCCTGGCTGTGGGTCCGGAGAACTACCCCACCTTGACACGATAGCCCCCTCTCCATAGCATTAGCCATGCCGGCCCCCGAATGCCGGCCCCGCACTTCGCACCCGCACCCACGGAGGCCTGACCATGGACAACGCCGAACTCGCCCACCTTCCCACCAGCAGACTCGCCGAGCTAATCGCGGCCAGGGAGGTGTCGCCCGTCGAGGTCACGCAGCTCTATCTCGACCGCATCGAGGCGATGGACTCGCAGCTCAACTCGTACCTCACGGTGACCGCGGATGAGGCCCTGAAAGCGGCCAGGTCGGCCGAGGAACAGGTGACGCGCGGGGCACACCTGGGCCCGCTGCACGGAGTCCCTATCGGCATCAAGGACCTGCAGATGACCAAGGGCGTCCGCACGACGGGCGGTTCGCTTGCCTACAAGGACAGGGTGCCTGACGCCGATTCCGCCGTAGTCGAGCGCGTGCTGGCTTCGGGCGCCATAATGCTGGGCAAGACCAACACCCCTGAATTCGGGCTGCTCGGCGCGAACGAGAACCTGCTCGGTGACGACTGCCGAAACCCCTGGAATCCGGAACGTACCTCCGGGGCGTCCAGCGGCGGCGCGGGCGCGGCGGTGGCAGCCGGCCTGTCCTCGATAACCACGGGCGGCGACGGCGGCGGCTCTATTCGCATCCCTGCCAGCTTCTGCGGCATCTACGGCATCAAGCCCTCGCAGGGCCGGGTGTCCAGCTTCAGCGGCGTCGCGGCCCATCCGCTCGCCAACTACACCAGCCAGCAGGGCCCCATGTCCCGCACCGTGCGCGACTCCGCCATCCTCCTCCAGGCGCTTGCCGGCCACGACCCGCGCGACGTCAACTCGCTCCGCGACCCCGTGCCGAACTTCGTAGCCGCCGTCGACAGGGACGTCAGCGGCCTTCGTGTGGGATACAGCGCCGACTTCGGCTATGCCGCCGTGGACCCCGAGGTGGCCGCGATCTGCGAGAAGGCCGCGCAGGTTTTCACGGACCTGGGCTGCGAAGTCGAGGAGTCCGACCTCGCCCTAGAATCGCCCTTCGAGACCTGGTGGACGCTCTTCTCGACCAACGCCTACGCCACGCAGGGGCATCTGCTCGCCGACCAGTCCGAGCTGCTGACCTGGTACGCCCGAAACGCGATCGAGGCGGGCGCAAAAGTCAGCGGCGTCGACTACAGCCGCGCGGTGGGAGAGCGCGACCGGATGATTGCCCAGTTCGCCGAGCAGCTAGATCGATTCGACATCCTGCTGTCGCCCACAATGGCGACCCCCGCATTCCCGGTCAAGCAGTACCCGGAGGTGATAGACGGTCGGCCCGTGGAGCCAAACCCCGCTTTCGCGTTCATGCCCTTCACGCATCCAATCAACGTCATCGGAAACGCCGCCGCCAGCGTACCTTGCGGCTTCTCCTCTGATGGTCTGCCAATCGGCCTCCACATAGTCGGCCGCCCCCGCGGCGAGGAAACCGTCCTGGCGGCATCCGCGGCGTTCGAGCAGGCCCGCCCCTGGCTCCAACACCGCCCCAAAGTCAGCTAGACTGCATCGAAAATCCCTTCTCCCTCGCAGGGGGAAGGTCAGGATAGGGGTGTGGATGAGTCCCCACTACCTCAAGGGAGAAGGTTAGCGTGCCAACAACCCCCTTCCCCCTCAAAAGGGAAGGCTAGGTTGGCGAACTCGAAAAGTCCCTTCCCCCTCGCAGCGGTAGGCTAGGTCGGAGGCCTCCAAAAGTCCCTTCCCCCTCGCAGGGGGAAGGTTAGGATGGGGGTGAGTCCGTCCTCAGATAACCCCCGCTTCCGCCAGCACGTTCAGCCGCTCCTTGCTCATGCCCAGCTCACGGCAGAACACCTCCTCGTTGTGCTCGCCGATAAGTGGCGCGCGCCGGGAGATACGCCACGGCGTCGCGTTGTAAATCGCCGCCGGCCCCGGGTAGGTGAACGCTCTGCCCAGCTCAGGATGCTCGACCCGCGTGAAGAAGTCCCTGTCCTGCAGGTGCGGGTCGCCAATGATGTCGTCCAGGGTGCGCACGGCTCCCCACGGGTAGCCGCGGTCCTGTCCGCCACGCCAGGCGTCTTCCTGGGGCATGTTTGAGATGAACCTGTTGACCACCTCCGAGATGTGTGCCTCGCTCTCCCTGAAGACGCCCCAATCGAGGTACTTGTCCTCCAGCAAGTCGCCTGCGAGTCCGTAGCCGTCCATCCACTCGGCGAGTCCCCTTAGGCGGTTGGGGTTGGGATTGCCGCCGCGCCCGGTAGTCTGCACGAAGGCGCCGTCTCTGGTGGGAATCTGCGTGTTAACCGAGGGGCCGGGCGCGGCGTGGCGGCCCGTGTGCCGCTCAACAACTTGCCCCAGGTAGATATACGTCGGCACCGCGCTCTCGGTAGTAAGCGCGCACGCTTCGTGAATGGAGGCATCGACGTGCTGCCCCTCGCCGGTGAGGGCCCGCACGTGCAGCGCAGCCATGATGGCGATGTAGGCGTAGTGGCTGCCGATATGCCAGGCGTTGCCACCGCCCGGCGCGATGGGAGGAGCGCCCGGAATGTCCTCCTCGTCGTAGCCGCACGATGCCATCTGCCCTCCGGCGGCCATCTGCAGCAGGTCCGACGTGCGGTAGTCGCGCCACGGCCCGGTCTGCCCAAACGGCGTCAGCGAGCAGTACACCAGCGCCGGGTTCAGCGCGCTCAGCGTCTCGTAGCCCAGCCCCAGAGAGCCCAGGCGCCCCGGAGCGAACGTCTCCAGCAGCACGTCGGCGCCCACAGCGAGCCGCCGCAAGATCGCCTTGCCCTGCGGCCTCTCCATGTCGAGCGTCACCCCCCGCTTCGAGGTGTTGTAGTGCCAGAAGTAGAGGCTCCGCTCCCTATGCGGCACGTCATTCAGAAACGGCCCCACCGAGCGCGTCGGATGTCCACCCGGCGGCTCGACCTTCAACACGTCAGCGCCGAGGTCGGCCATCAGCTTGCCGCAAAACTGGCCCTTCTCGTCGGCGAGCTCGAGCACGCGGAGTCCGTGAAGCGGGCCCACGTCTGTCATGTCAGAGCCTCCTCGATGTAGTCGAACCGCGCCATGCCTGCGGGCCACAGCACACCGTCGTCGTATGCCTGCACCACATCCTCACGGCTCAGCCCTAGCAGATTCTGCACCACGCTGCGGGTGTGTTGCCCGATCAGCGGTGCAGACGCGCGCACCTCCACCTCTGCGCTGGAAAGCCGGAAGGGTGTGTTCTGGTACTTGCGCCGGCCGAACAAGGGGTGCCCCATCTCCTTGTACATGCCCCTGGCGCTCAGTTGGGGGTCGCGCTCGACGCGGTCTTTAGAGCTCTGGACCGGCATTGCGAGAACGCCCGCGTCCTGGCACCGTTCCATGACCTCGTACTTGTCCAGCGTCGTTGTCCAGCTCTCGATCCCCTCATCGATCTCGTCCTGCCGGTCGATGCGGCCCTCCATCGTGGCGAACGCCGCGTCCAGCGCCCAATCTGGGCTGCCCATCAGGTCCACGAGTGCTCGCCATTCGTTGTCCGAGAAGCAGGCGATCACGCACCAATCGTTGTATCCACCACCGCCGGTGCGGTACGAGTTGTGTGGCGCAGCCATGGCGCCCCGGTAGTTGTTGAGCCTCGGCGCTCCCGGCCACACTGTGCGGTTGCCGGGCGGATAGCCCTCGCGTCGTGACGGGCGGTTGTTGACCGTGCGGTCGAGGAAGGCGGAGCCGGTCAGCGTGATGCCCACGGTCATCTGGGCCAGGTCCACGTGCTGGCCCTGGCCGGTCAGGTCGCGGTGCCGCAGCGCAGTGAGCACGCACATCGCACCGTACAGGCCGCCTGAGTCGTCCATGTACGACCAGCCCCAGCCCGCCGGCGGTTCGTCAGGAAGGCCTGACAGATAGGTCATGCCCGACAACGCCTGCGCCGACGGTCCCATCGTGGTGTAGGCGTGGTCCCGTCCCTCCTGGCCCAGCCCAGCCATCGACACGTATATGATGTCGGGGCGCAGCTCTCTCAGCTCGTCGTAGCCCAGGCCCCTGCGCCGCATTACGCGCGAGCTGAAGTTTTCGATGACGACGTCCGAAATCGAGATCAGCTCTCGCAGCATTTCCATGCCGCGCTCGCTTCGCATGTTGACGGTCACGCTCACCTTGTTGGCGTTGGTGTCAGCGAACGTGCCGGACGAATTTGGTCCCGGCTCGACTCCCGGCGGCGCGTTGGCGCGGTTCTGGCGGAACGGGTCGAGGTTCTGGGGCCACTCGACTTTGATCACGTCGGCGCCGAATGCGCCAAGCCACCTGGTGGCCCAGGGACCGGCGCGCACCCAAGTGAAGTCTACGACTCGCAGCCCGTCGAGCGGACGTAGCATTGGCATTTGGTAGCCTTTCCAAAAGGTCCTTTCCCCCTCGCAGGGGGAAGGCTAGGATGAGGGTGACGGCCCGGAGTCAACGGCCGGACTCGGAGACCCGCCGCCTCAATCTATCTCAGCAACCCGTACACCCTCTCCGGTCGGACCAGCACCACCACCGCCCGCTGGTCCACCATCGCCTGATCGTACTCCTCCCAGTCGGGGTGGTCCTTGTCGCCGCAGACGCGATAGACCTCGCGCAACAGCACGCGAAGCTCCTCGGCGTCCGTGTTCGAGGCGTCGAACAGCGACGCCTGTCCCTCGACGGTGGCGAAGCTGCGCCAGTCGTCGGTGACGGCGAGCACCGAGCAGTTGGGGTCGCGGCGCAAATTGCGCACCTTGACCGACCTGCCGTGCACAGCGACGAACGCGGCGTTCCCCTGGTACGCGCCGCAGACGACGATGCTGGCCTGGGTAGCGCCGTTGGCGCGGCGCGTGGTAACAACACCGCGGTGGTTACTTCTCAGGAAACCCTCTGCGTCTCGAAACTCCATGCTTGGTACACCGCCTCGTTCGGATTCAGATGTTCGTGCCCTCGACCAACGGCCAGCGCCGGCGCTACTTCAGGTAGCGATCAAACCAGCGCAGGATGTGCTCCAGCCGCACGATTCGCCTGTCGGTACGCCCGCTACGCGACAGCCCGTGCGACTCGTCGGGGAAGCGCACGAACTCGGTATCGACGCCCAGCCGTTTGAGCGCGACGAAGAGCTGCTCGCCCTGCTCGATGGGGCAGCGCATGTCATTCTCGCTGTGCATGATGAGCGTGGGAGTGCGAGCGTTGCCGATTGCCTTGAGCGGTGACTGGTCCAGGTAGTTCTGGGGATTGTCCCAGGGAGGCTCGTCGCCCAGCGCCTCCTCCCGCATCCAATTCATGTCGCTGGTGCCGTAGCTGCTGAACCGGTTTAAAATGCTGCGCTGCGTCACGGCTGCCTTGAAGCGCTGTGTCTGGCCGATTATCCAGTTGGTCATGAAACCGCCGTAGCTTCCCCCGGTGACCCCCATGCGGTCCTCGTCGACGTAGAGAAGCGTCTCCACGTAATCGGTCCAAGCCATGACGTCATCGTAGTCCGCGGTGCCGGCGGCGTTCCAGATGGACGCGCCGTGCGCCTCGCCGTACCCGGTGCCGCCGCGCGGGTTGGAGTACGTTACCACGTACCCTTGGGCCGCCAGGTAGAAGAACTCGAACATGAAGAAGTTGCCGTACTGGCCCTGCGGCCCGCCGTGGATTTCGACAAGGGTGGGGTACTTCCTGGAAGGGTCGAAGTCGGGGGGCGTTAGCACCCAGCCCTGCAGGTCGTTGCCCGCGGCCCCCTCGAACCAGACGGACTTGACCTCACCCAGTTCCACGCGGTTCAGTATGTTGTCGTTGAACCGGGTCAGCCGGCGCTTCCGTCCGGTGTCGAGCCGGTGCATCCACACCTGGCCTATCTCGTACGTGCTCGCGTGAAAGTAGGCCATCCGCGAGCCGCTGTCGTCGAAGCTGTACGCGCCCACCACGCCCTCGTCGTCGATGACCGGGCGCATGTCGCCGCCCTCGACGGAGATGTTCCTCAGCGTGGTGTCGCCGTGCTCGCTCACCTGGAAGTAGATCGACTTGCTGTCCGGCGACCAAGTGGGCGCGGTCATGTCCGCTCCGCCCAGATCGTTCATGGTGGAGTTGGACACAGACACGTCGAAACGGCCGGTCAGGTCCCTCGGCGCCGCACTCCCGTCGAACGGCACGACCCACAGGTTGTCGTGCTGCCACCAGTCCGAGGGACGACTGCGCCCAGTGAAGGCGATCCATTCCCCATCGGGCGAGATGCTTATCATCCCCTTACGCCCAACGTGAGTCTCGATCTTGCGTGCGTCGCCGCCCTCGGCGGGCATGACGAATATGTCGACCGAGTCCGGCGCGAAGTCGGGGTCGTCGGCGACGTTGGAGGTGTAGGCGATGTGTCGGCCGTCGGGCGACCAGCAGGGCTCGCGCTCAGCGTGCACGGGGCCGTCGGTAAGCTGTGTGGCTCTGCCCGAGCGGGCGTTGACTGTCCAGATGTGCCACTGCTCCCTGGACAGGTAGCCGATGCCGTCCCACTTGTAGTGGACGCGCGTGAAATGGCGGGAGACGATGCCGAGCCGCCGTTTGCGCTCGTCGGCCTCGCGCTCCAGGTCCTCCTGGTCTCCCTTCTGGAACTCGACCGCGAGGCGGGAGCCGTCGGGCGACCACGTGAACGATCCGAACTTGCCCTTCAGCCTCGTCAGGGGACGCGCCTCGCCTCCCCCGAAGGGAACAATGTGGATTTGTGGCTGCGCGGCTGCGCCCCTGTTGGAGAGAAACGCAATCTGAGCGCCGTCGGGCGACCAGCGCGGGCTCGTGTCCTGCTGGTCGCCGTAGGTAAACTGGCGCGCCGCCCCGCCTCGTGTGGGCACCACCCACAGGTTGGCGTATTTTCGCTCAGACTCCCTGTCCACGCGCTGGACGCTGAACACCACGTGGCGGCCGTCGGGCGATATGGCGGGGCCGGAGATGTTCTGAATTCGGTACAGGTCCTGGGCCGATATGCGCCCTCGTCGTCGCGTTCGGGTTACCATCAGTCAACTCCAGTCTATTCGATTCAAGGCTTAAGGCGCCTGCTCGGCATGCACCAGTGTGGCGCGCATCACGGTAACCGCCTGACCAGCTATGCGAACTCGGTCGCCGTCGACGTGCATTCTAAGCTCGCCGCCTCGTGCCGAAAGCTGGCGAGCCGCAAATTTTGCCTTGCCGAGCCGCGACTGCCAGTACGGACCGAGCGCGCAATGCGTCGAGCCGGTGACCGGGTCCTCGTCGATACCAGATCCGGGCGCGAAGAAGCGCGACACAAGGTCGAATTCGGGGCTGTCGGAGCGGGCCGTCAGTATGACACCGCGAGCGTCCAGCCGCGCCAGCGTTCCGAGGTCCGGGTCGGCCTCTCGCACAACGCGCTCGCATGAGACCTCGACCAAGTAGTCGAACTTGCTCCTGCCTACGAATGTCGCGGACGTGCCAATCGCCTCGATGAGAGTAGGCGGTGGTTCGCATAGGCTGACTGGCGTGGCGGGAAAGTCGAGCTCGATCCAGTCGCCGTCGCTCACCGCAGAGAGCGGTCCGCTCTTGGATTCGAATTTGATGATCTCTCCCGGAGGCGCTTCGCCCGTCTCCCACAGGATGTGCGCACTGGCGAGTGTGCCATGGCCGCAGAGGTCCAGCTCCACCGTGGGCGTGAACCAGCGCAGGTCGTAACCGTTCTCCCGTCTCACGAGGAACGCTGTTTCGGAGAGGTTCATTTCGCTGGCGACGTCTTGCATCCAGCGTTCGGACGCCGGTTTCGGCAGCAAGCACACGGCGGCGGGGTTGCCGGCGAACGGTGTGCTCGTGAAGGCATCGACCTGGTGGATGATCTGCGTGATGGTTACGCCTCCTCTGGGTGGTCGATGAGTCGGATGCGGCGCACGTGGCGGCCTCCCTCGAACGGTGTGGCAAGCCACGTGTCGACGATCGTAAGTGCGGTCTCTATGGAGATGAGGCGCTGGCCCATTGATATGACGTTTGCGTCGTTGTGCTCGCGGGCGAGCGTGGCGGTGCGTGTGTCCCAGCACAGGGCGCAGCGGACTCCGGGGACCCGGTTTGCGGCGATGGCTTCGCCGTTGCCGGAACCGCCAAGCACGATTCCGCGGTCGCAGTCGCCGTCCGCGACTGCAAGGGCGACGGGACGGATGAACAACGGGTAGTCGCAGGACTCTTCGGAGTGGGTGCCCACGTCGCGGACGGCGTGGCCCAGTTCGGTCAGGTGTTGGATGATGCGCTGCTTGTACCGGTAGCCGGCGTGGTCTGAGCCGATGGCGATCTTCATGGTGAGAGTAAGGCCTCGGTAGGGTGGTGCTGGACGGCGGACGGGGCTACGCCGGAGCGCCCGATTGCGAGTGTAGCAGCGACCGCGCGGGGGCGTCAAATGGCTGCGTAGTCAATGTTCCACCGCAGGCCCGAGGAGTCGAAGGCGGATTATCAGGACTGGATTAGGCCCTCCTGGGGCATAGTCCAAGGCAACTTGTATATCGGCGCGAACTGTGGCGCGCGCGGCATGGTCAGGTCGCCAATGTGAACCTCGATGACCACTGGGGCCTCGATGTCCAGAGCCTGTGGGATGAGCGTTTCCAACTCCATCGGGTCGGACGCCCTCATGCCTACCGCGCCGAACGATTCGGCGAACTTCACGAAGTCGGGGTTGTGCAGGTCGGTGGCGTAGCTTCCGCCAAATGCCAGGTTCAGGTCGCGGGCCACGTTGCCGAAAGAGTTGTTAGTGAAGACTACGGTAACGACGTTGATGCCGTACTTGACGGCTGTGGACAGTTCGGAAGCGTTGTACATGAAGCCGCCATCTCCGGCCATACAGACTACGGGTCGGTCGGGCTTCGCAACCTTCGCACCCAATGCGGTTGGGAAGGCGTACCCCACGTTGAAGGAGTAACCGGAGTCTATGTACGTCTTGGGGTGGTTGACCCTGTAGTGGGTGCGGGCGTAGTAGCCGAACTGTGTAACGTCCCAGACTATGAAGGCGTCCTCGGGAATTCCCCTTTGCATTGCTTCCAGGATGGGGTACTGCGGCTCTTTGAGCCGGATGTCATAGTAAGATATCAGGTTGCGCGCCGCTCTCACCGCTTCAGCAGGCGACGGACGCGCTCCCGCTCCCGCATCGATGAGATGTGGGATCAGCGCCTCGATAGTGGCGCGAGCGTCGCCGTGAAGGGGAATGGTGTTGGCCTGTATTCTGGTTAGCTCGGAGTCGTCGATGTTAACGTTCACGAGCGTAGAGGCCTCGCCGGCGGGGTTGCCGAGTGAGAACCGAGCACCGAGTCCTATGACCACGTCGGCGGACTGCATCACCTCGTAGAGCTGGTTCATCTCCTGCCTCTCGCCCCGAGGGCTGAAGCATGAGCCGTAGGCGAGCGGGTGGTCGTCCGGGATTACGCCTTTGCCGCCGCTGGAGGTGATGACCGGTATATTGGTAGCTTCGGCCAGCTTGACCAGGGATTCTTCGGCGTCGGAGCGAGCCACGCCGCCTCCGGCGTAGATCAGGGGGATGCTGGAGCCGGCGATTATGCGGGCGGCCTCGCGGAGGTCGTTGGAGCTGGGCACGATGCGGGAGATGCGGGCAGGGTCCCTTAGCTGGACATCTTCTCGCTCGACTCCGGCCTCGGGAGGCATTTCGATGAGCACGGGGCGCGGCCGCCCTATTCGCATCTGCCGGAATGCTTCAAAAACCGCGTCGGGGACCTCGCGCGGCCTCGACGCCATGCGCCGCCACTTGGTGACGGAGCGAATCGCGCCGGGCTGGTCTTCGACCTCGTGAACGGCCCCGAGATTCTTGCCGATTGCGGCGCGGGGGACCTGGCCCGCGATCAGGAGTACAGGCGTCGAGCGGGAGAATGCGTTGGTGAGGCCTGAGGCGGCGTTGTACACGCCCGCGCCCGGCACCACGAGCGCTACGCCCGGCCTGCCGGACGCGCGGGCGTAGCCGTCTGCCATGTACGTCGTCGCCTGCTCGTGCCGCGTGGTTACCATGCGGATGCCGGGCTCGTCACGCAGTGCGGCGACTATGCCGTAGATCTGAATACCGGGGATGCCGAACACGACCTCAACGCCCTCTCGTGCGAGCGACTTGGCTAGCGCCTCCCCCCCGCTCATGTTCACCATGATTCGCCTCCTACGCGCCGCAGCGCCCTCGCCATGCGGCCTGGGGCCTCAGAGCCGGTGACTTGGTCCGACGGCGCCACACCGCGTCAAACCGGTCCCCTCGCCCTAGCACTCCTGCCCATGGGCAGTGTCTCAGATTGTCGGCTAAAGCGCCCATGCGGTTTAGGTGCCACAAAGCCGGAAGTTTCCCGGGTTAGAGGGGCTGTACATTTTGTGGCGGGGTGGCCGTGGCCGTTGGCGACGTGGAATGTTCAGGGCGGCGGAGAACTCGTCTGGCAACGCAAAAGGCCCCCGGATATGTCCCGGGGGCCATCGGTTACGGTGTTGGTGGCGGGGGCAGGACTCGAACCTGCGACCTTTGGGTTATGAGCCCAACGAGCTGCCGCTGCTCCACCCCGCGTCGGGAAGTTTTGCGCTGGCGTGTGCCTACTGCGCATACTCTCTTAGATTGAATCCTGTAGTGTTGCGGCCATTGGATGCCGCGTATCGAATAATCGGGCCTTAATGTGGGTCAAGTCCTCGGTCTATTAGTACCGCTCAGCTGAAGCAGTTACCTGCCTTACACCTGCGGCCTATCAACCCCGTAGTCTACGGGGGACCTTACTCCCTTAGCCGAAGCCAGGGATGGGAGATCTAATCTTGGAGTTGGCTTCGCGCTTAGATGCTTTCAGCGCTTATCGCGTCCAGACGTAGCTACCCGGCGGTGCTCCTGGCGGAACAACCGGTACACTAGAGGTCCGTCCTTCCCGGTCCTCTCGTACTAGGGAAAGCTCTCCTCAAATCTCCTGCGCCCACGACGGATAGAGACCGAACTGTCTCACGACGTTCTGAACCCAGCTCGCGTGCCGCTTTCACCGGCGAACAGACGGACCCTTGGGACCTTCTTCAGCCCCAGGATGCGGCGAGCCGACATCGAGGTGCCAAACCTCGCCGTCGATGTGAACTCTTGGGCGAGATTAGCCTGTTATCCCCGGGGTAGCTTTTATCCGATAAGCCACGGCCCTTCCACTCGGAACCGTAGGATCACTTTGCCCGACTTTCGTCTCTGCTCGACTTGTAGGTCTCACAGTCAAGCTCCCTTATGCCAATGCACTCTATAGGTGATTTCCATCCACCCTGAGGGAACCTTTGGGCGCCTCCGTTACCTTTTAGGAGGCGACCGCCCCAGTCAAACTGCCCACCAGGCAGGGTCCCCGCCAAAGGGCGGGTTAGGGCCAAGATCACAGAAGAGCGGTATTTCAAGGTCGACTCCACCGCCACTGGCGTGGCAGTTTCACAGTCTCCCGCCTATCCTACACAACTGAAACCCCAGTCCACTGCCAAGTTACAGTAAAGCTCCACGGGGTCTTTTTGTCCTGTCGCGGGTAGCCCGCATCTTCACGGGCCTTGCAATTTCACCGAGCCCCTCGTTGAGACAACGCCCAGGTCGTTACGCCATTCGTGCGGGTCGGAACTTACCCGACAAGGGATTTCGCTACCTTAGGACCGTTATAGTTACGGCCGCCGTTCACCGGGGCTTCGGTTCCGAGCTTTGCCTTTGCAGGCGAACCCGTCCCCTTAACCTTCCGGCACTGGGCAGGCGTCAGCCCCTATACATCGCCTTTCGGCTTAGCAGAGACCTGTGTTTTTGGTAAACAGTCGCCTGGGCCTCTTTGCTGCGACCCGCAAGGGCATCCGGCCGGCAAGCGGCCATCACCCCACGGGTACCCTTTCTCCCAAAGTTACAGGGCCAAGTTGTCGAATTCCTTAACGAGGGTTAGCTCGCACACCTTGGGACATTTACCCCAGCCCACCAGTGTCGGTTTGCGGTACGGGCGCCAGTGACTCTTGCAACGAGGCTTTTCTTGACGGCATAGGATCAACGGAGTCCCCCAGGGCAATAGCCCGAGAGTTCTCTTCCCCCTCAGCTCGTAGCGCCAGAACGGATTTGCCTATCCTGGCATGGCCTACAGGGAAAAACGCGCCATGTCCGATGGGCGCGCTCCGCCTACCTTCCCGTGTCCCCCCTTTGCTTTGTAGCGAGTCATAGGCGGTGCAGGAATCTTAACCTGCTGTCCATCGCCTTCGCTTGTTCGCTACGGCTTAGGCCCGACTTACCCTACGTCGATCAGCGTTGCGTAGGAAACCTTGGGCTTTCGGTGTCCTGGATTCTCACCAGAATTTACGCTACTCATGCCGGCATTCTCACTTCCCAGCGCTCCACCGGACCTTACGATCCGGCTTCTCCGCCCTGGCAACGCTCCCCTACCGATCCGTCGCGTGTGCGACGGATCCCGCGGCTTCGGTGGTGGACTTAGCCCCGTTACATTTTCGGCGCAGGGCCCCTCGACTAGTGAGCTGTTACGCACTCTTCAAAGGATGGCTGCTTCTAAGCCAACCTCCTAGCTGTTTTGGGAATCCCACTTCCTTTAACACTTAGTCCACACTCCGGGACCTTAGCCTGCGGTCTGGGCTGTTTCCCTCTCGACAATGAAGCTTATCCCCCACTGTCTCACTCCCAAGGATCATCTTGAGGCATTCGTGGTTTGGTTGGGGTTGGTAAGCTCACGCCCCCTAGCCCATCCAGTGCCCTACCTCCCCAAGACTGCCTTGAGGCTGTACCTAAATACATTTCGGGGAGAACCAGCTATCTCCGGGTTCGATTGGCATTTCACCCCTACCCACAGCTCATCCCAGCACTTTGCACCGTACACGGGTTCGGTCCTTCACCCAGAGACTATCTGGGCTTCAACCTGTCCATGGGTAGCTCACCCGGTTTCGGGTCTAATCCAGACAACACGCCAGACACAGTGGAAGCTCGCTCTCCGCTTTCCGCCCTTCCTTGGCTCTGCACCCGAGGGTGCTCGGCCGCGGTTGCGCTTCCGGCTTCAAGGTCGCCTCCGCCCGGCTCACGCCCTATTCGGACTCGCTTTCGCTTCGGCTCCGGAACTTCTATCCCTTAACCTAGCTGCCTAAATTAACTCGCCGGCTCATTCTTCAATAGGCACGCAGTCATCCCCCCTTGAGGGAACTTCCACGGCTTGTAGGTCTACGGTTTCAGGTCTATTTCACTCCCCTCTCGGGGTTCTTTTCACCTTTCCCTCACGGTACTGGTTCGCTATCGGTGGCCAATGGTATTTAGCCTTGGAGGGTGGTCCCCCCGGATTCCCACAGGATTTCACGTGTCCCGTGGTACTCAACATCACGTAGGAAGCTCCAGGTCTTTCATCTACAGGACTGTCACCTTCTACGGTCGTCCTTTCCAGGCTCGTTCGATTAGACCCGGAGTTTCTTACTTCCTGCCCCTTTCTGAGGTTGAGGCATACGTGTGTTACAACCCCCGCCGGGCATAGGGCCTCAGCCCACTAAGCCCGCCAGGTTTAGGCTCTTCCCCGTTCGTTCGCCACTACTAGGGGAATCTCGGTTGATTTATTTTCCTCGGGATACTTAGATGTTTCAGTTCTCCCACTTACCCTCCGCGTGAACGGATAATCCGGCATGACCCGGATTGGGTTTCCCCATTCGGGCATCCCCGGCTAAGCTTGCTAGACAGCTCACCGAGGCTTTTCGCAGTCTTGCCGCGCCCTTCTTCGGCCCTTGGCCCCAAGGCATCCACCGTAAACCCTTAATAACTTGACCCACATTAAGGCTCGATTATTCTTTGACAGGATTCAATTGTTAAAGTGCAAAAGAAAAGGCGGCCGGGCAACCCCAGCCGCCACCAGGGTGTATGCTTTGACTATTTGTCGTTTGCGCTCTTTTTCATGCTAACACCTTTACAGGAATACCAATTATAGGCCCACCAATGGCGGCCGTCAAGCTTTTCGGACGCTGAGTTCGGAAACCGGGGCCAATTGGCCTCCCGCCTGCCCGATGGAGGTTCGGCAACCACGCGCTCTGCGCCGTCGCCGGCCGAACGCCGCAGACGTGGCTCCCGGCCTTGCCCCCACCATTGGCCGGGCGTGCTAAAATGGGTCCGAGGAGTATACGACATGACCGATAGAGTTCGCGTGCGCTACGCCCCAAGTCCAACCGGCGCAACGCACGTAGGCAACGTTCGAACCGCGATCTTTACCTGGCTGTTCGCCCGGCGCAACGGCGGCGACTTCGTCGTGCGCGTCGAGGACACCGACCAGAGCCGCAACGTAGAAGGCTCGATCGAGATGTTGCTCGAGGCGCTCGCCTGGCTGGGGCTGGACTGGGACGAGGGCCCCGACGTGGGCGGACCGTACGGACCTTACTACCAGTCCCAGAGGCTGCACCTGTACAGCGAGACCGCGGACGCCCTGGTCGCGGGCGGCCACGCCTACCGCTGCTACTGCTCCGCACACCGGCTCGCCGAACTCCGGCGCAGCCGCAAGCAGCAGGACGGCTCGTCGGGCTACGACGGTCGCTGTCGCGACCTGGACACCGCCGAGCGGGCCGCGTTCGAACGCGGCGGCGCGCCGGCAGTGGTGCGATTCAGGATGCCGCAACAAGGCACCACCACGCTCGAGGACATGATCCACGGCGAGGTCACGTTCGAGAACAGGCTGATCGACGACTTCGTGATGGTGCGGTCCAACGGCTTTCCAACTTACCACCTCGCAAACGTGGTCGACGACCACCACATGCGTATCAGCCACGTTTTGCGCGGCGACGATTGGCTCTCCAGCTCGCCACGCCACATCCGGCTGTACGAGGCACTGGGCTGGGCGACCCCGCGCTTCGCCCATCTGCCCATGATACTCGCGCCTGACCGGTCGAAGCTGGGGAAGAGGCATGGAGCGGCGTCGGTGCTGGAGTACCGCGAAATGGGCTACCTGCCGCAGACCATGGTCAATTTCCTGTCGCTGCTTGGCTGGTCTCTCGACGACCGCACCGACATCATCTCCGGGTCCGACCTCGTTGGCAACTTTTCAATCGAGCGTATCTCGAAAGCGGGGGCGGTCTTCAACGTCGAAAAACTGAACTGGATGAACGGTGCCTACATTCGGATGCTGAGCGTCGAAGAGCTCGCCGACGTGCTGCTCGACTACTGGCGCCGTTTTCCTCCCGCCGAGATTCCGGAGATGCCCGACAGGGGCCTCGTGCTGGCCATGGCGCCGCTGGTTCAGGAGCGGCTGAAGGAGCTTAGCGAGGCGGCGCCGAGGCTGTCGTTCTTCTTCCGGGACGCGCCCAGCTACGACAGCGGGGATCTGGTGCAGAAGGGAATGGACGAGGCGCGGACGAGGCGGGCGCTCGAGGCCGCGCTCGATGCGCTGGAGCCGCTCGGTGCATTCGACGCCGCCACCCTGGAGCCGCCGCTGCGCGCGCTGGCGAAGGAGCTTGGAGTGAAGGTAGGCCAGCTCTTCGGTTCACTTCGAATCGCCACGACCGGACTTCGCGTCGCGCCGCCGCTGTTCGAGACCATGGAGGTGCTGGGCCGCGAGCGCGCGCTGAGGGACATCAGGGCGGCTGTGAACAGGCTGCCAGAGCGTGAGGCGGCGACCGCTCCGACAGACTGAGTTCTACTAAACCCGGTTCGGCCATCTAGCAGGTCGTCAGTTGGTCGAAGATCGATTAGATGTACAGGACAAATGCAATGCTCATTCAAACGCGAATGCAGGACGACTTGAAGCAGGCAATGCGCGCCAAGGACGCACTGCGTCGCTCGGTGCTACGTTACTTGCGATCGGAGATTCACAACGCGGAGATCGCCCAGCAGAAAGAGCTTGACGACGAAGGCGTGCTCGCGGTGCTGAGCCGCCAAGCGCAGCAGCGCCGCGACAGCATCGAGGCCTACGAGGGCGCCAACCGCCAGGACCTGGTGGACCGCGAAAAGGGCGAACTAGCCATCATACTGGAGTATCTGCCACAGCAGCTCACGAGGACCGAGATCGATTCGCTCGTGGAGCAGGCCATTGCCGAGACGGGGGCGAGCGGGCCGTCTGACATGGGCAAGGTAATGGGCCAGCTGATGCCCCAAGTGCGGGGCCGAGCGGAGGGTCGCGAGGTTAGCGCCTCCGCGTCCGCCGCGCTCAGGCGGCTGTCCGGATAGCGGGCAAGTTGGGCGCGACGTGAAATTCGGCGTGGTCGTGTTCCCCGGCACCTGGAGCGACACTGACTGCTACCACGCCCTCGGCGGCGTGCTCGGCCAGCCGGTCAGGTACGTCTGGCACAGGGAGAGCGACCTTTCGGGCTTGGACTGTGTGATTCTGCCCGGCGGGTTCTCGTACGGCGACTATCTAAGGCCGGGGGCCATCGCCCGGTTCTCTCCGGTCATGGACGCGGTGAAGCGTTTCGCGGCGGACGGCGGGGCCGTGTTGGGCATCTGCAACGGCTTTCAGATTTTGTGCGAGGCGGGACTGCTGCCCGGCGCGCTCATACCCAACTCGAGCCTCCAGTTCCGGTGCGAGTGGGTGAATCTCCGCTCGGAGGGCGCCCGGTCGCCGTTCGCCCGGGGCATTGCGGCGGGCAGCGTGCTCAGAATGCCGATATCGCACGGCGAGGGCAACTACTTCGCGGACGACGCTACCCTCGACGATTTGGAGTCGCAGGGCCGCGTGGCATTCCGTTACTGCGACCCCTCGGGGGCCGTGACGGACGATTCGAATCCGAACGGGTCGCTACGCAACATCGCCGGCATAGTCAACGAGCGCGGCAACGTTCTGGGCATGATGCCACACCCCGAGCGGTGCTGCGAGGCGCTCCTGGGCGGCGAGGACGGCAGGCTGCTGTTCGAGTCCATAATCTCCCACGAAATCTTAATCAGTTGAAGCTTCGGAAACATGATGCCATTCCAAGCCGATCGTGAACACCAATTCAGAGGCTGTCACGTAGTGCGATCTGCGAATTGGAAGAGGCCGGTCACGATCCTTATCTTCGTCGCCGTCTCCTTTCCTCCAATCAGGTCGTCGGTTACATTTTGTGAGACCGTCGACATTTACAACAGGTCCTACGCCAGTCTCACGAGTATTCTCCTCGCTGGTATAGCGGCAGAGCGGATCTAACGCCTCGCTGGACTCCTGATTGCTCTCACATCGTATTCGGCCATGTTGGCAGAATTTGTCTGGTCGACGCAAACGGCTCAGACCTGAGATCCTTGTCAGGTTCATCGGAAACGCTTCATCTTTACCGCCAGACTGACGAGATAGACTTCTCGCCATCGGCATCGGCCGACGGCTCCCGGGTCGCCTAAGCCACCCTCTGATATGCCACTGGTGACCTGCAAGAGCACACTTATGAAATCGCCACCCAGGATATTGACGGGTCCGACCGCAAGTGGCTCACCAACAACGGCTGGAATGATGTCAGTCCCCGTTGGTCTCCCGACGGGACCAGAATAGCCTTCGTTTCCGACCGACCGTTAGGAATGCCCCCGCATCTACACTATGGCCCCGATGGCTCGGACGAACGGAGTATGGCTCCCTCTGTTTAAGTCCTGTGTCAATCGCCGGCATGGTCACCCAATGCAAGTCGTTTAGCATTCTTGGCCGTCGAAAGAGAACCAGCAGAGATACCTTACCTAGGGATACTCTGAACAAGTCTGGTGTGTTGTGGCATAGTAAAATGCCATACACAAAGCAGAGATGTTTGGGGTGAAGGCACGATGGACCAGCCAACATTTGCCGACTTGGAGTACGAGAGCAAGAAGCGCAAGACCCGGCGGGAGATATTCCTTGAGCGCATGGACGGTCTGATCCCGTGGGAGCAGCTCGTAGAACGCATCCGCCCGTTCTATCCCAAGGCAGGCCGGGGCCGGCGACCTTATGAGTTATCTGTGATGCTGCGGATTCACTGTGTGCAGGCGTTCTACAACCTTAGTGATCCTGGCATGGAGGACATGCTCTACGAGGTCGAGTCGGTGAGACGGTTCGTAGGGTTGAGGCTATCGGGCCCGCTCCCGGACGAGACGACGATCCTGAACTTCCGCCATCTGCTGGAAGAGCACGAGTTGGGACAGGTTCTGTTCGAGGAGATCAACCGTCACCTGGAGTCCCAGGGGCTGCGACTTCGGGAGGGGACGATCGTGGACGCGAGCATCATTGAGGCGCCATCGTCGACGAAGAATCGTGCAGGTGAGCGAGACCCTGAGATGCGTCAAACGAAGAAGGGGAATGAGTGGCGCTTCGGGATGAAGGTGCACATCGGTGCGGACGCTGAGACGGGAGTAGTACATAGCGTAACGACGACACCTGCGAACGTTCATGACGTGAAGGAGGCTCACCGGCTACTGCACGGTGGAGAGAATCGGGTGTGGGGCGATGCGGGGTATCAGGGAGTCGGCAAGCGATTGGAGAACCGCGAGTTGGATGTGGACTGGCAGGTAGCGCTGAGACCCGGGAGACGTCGGCAACTGGAGCCGGGAAGCTATGAGGCGCTAATGGAGAAGCGCAAGGCGTCGATCAGGGCGAAGGTGGAGCATCCGTTCCTGTACGTGAAGCGCCACTTTGGATACGCTAAGGTGCGTTACCGAGGGTTGGCAAAGAACACGCAACGACTGGCGTTGCTACTGGGAATGACGAACTTGATAAGGGCGGAGCGGTACTTCGCAGCCTGACAAGGGCGGAGTGCGCCCAAGCTGGACAAACGAACGCAGATACGCCTTAGCAGAGCCGTTTCAGGACCACAAGACCTCTATCGACACACCGTAGGAGGAAGAAATACCTCGGACAGCCCACTTACTGTCCATCACATACGAGATGACCTCAGTTGTTCAGAGGTTCCCTAGATACTAATCACAGTAGGGCAACTCCAACTCCCGGCATGTACGCCGGACAGTTGATCCGCGACGTCCCATACATGGTTGGGGCAAACGGCTCTATCCTGACAAGGTTGGAGTGGGCAGACGATCAGAGTTCGTCAGCGCGGAAGCGTATCAGGATAAACGACGTGGTCCTGCCAGAACAGTCCATCAAGCTCCTGTCCTGGTCACCAGATGGACAGAGTCTAGCCTTCGCGGCGGCGTTCTACGGGGAGGTCGACCATCTATATGTCGCAAAACCCGGCAATGGCGATCCGAGGCGGATCCTCGATGTTTCAACCATCCTGGAAGACCGTCAGTGCCAGCCCAGAGAGTTTGATGGAGCGCGTGGTAGATGATTTGAGGGGCTCCGTACAGGGCGTTATGTGGTCCCCTGATTGCTCAGAAATCGTCCTTGAAGTCGGCGGTTTTCAGTTGGATAGCGACACAAGAATGGCGCTTAGAAGCCTGTTCGCCATTACTCCAGACGGCTCTGGCTATCCTCGGCTGCTGGATAAGGCGGATGGTGACTACTACACATCCTTCCTCGAGTCTTACCTGGAATGGCCATTTGCGCTGAGCCGCCAGGAGCCGGTGCCTATGCGACTATACGACCCGGCTCTGTTGGACTATCGACAGAGAGCGAACTTCTTAACGGAAACTGCGCCGGCCCAAATTACTAGGAGCATCGACAGCAGAGCCGCAAACGTCTTGCCTGAAGTTGAGGGCTGGCTGCTGACCATCAGTCAGTGGGGTGAGCGAGGCGAGAAATTGCCGGTCAAACACACGGGCACCAGATTGGTAGCCGCTAATCCCTAGTTGCGTGAGAGTTCATTTGAGGTGAGGCTACATGATGCCCCAATGTACTAGTGGTCCAACATCCTAGCAACGAAGGGTAGCGCGAATGCTGTTCGACATCCTCATTCCAAGACTTCCACCGTCAAAGGAAACTCGAGAACCAGGTGAATTCGCGTGTTCATGTAGTGATGATGTCCGGCTGGGTCCTTGAACGTGCTGAGAAGGGCGTATCCCACCCACTTTGCCGATCTTTCGGACGTTAAGCTCTTGTTCCAGCAGACTCTTGCGAGTTAGACGAGGCCATCTCCCTGAGCCACCGCTCTCGTCTCACTGGACCTTCTGCCACGCTAAAGCGCAGCCTTTGTGACTCTCTCGAACCGCTCTGCTGGCGTCTCGTCAGGCCGAATCTTTCTTCCTTTGGATGCCATGTCGGACGCCTCCGGGGCACACACGGTTACGCCCAATGGCTGAATAGGCGCAAGCAGAGCCTGCAATCGTTCTATCAGTCTGAGTGCGGGTGTGTCAATCTGGCGCGCCCGCCTCTACACCGCGCCCCTGTAGGAGAACGACTTCTCCTTCGGGTCGGTTACCATCTCCAGCAGGGCCGGCTGCCCAGACTCGATTACCCGCTGCGCGCGGAGAATCGAGGGCACGATCTCAGCAGGGTCCTCCACCCGCTCGGCGTACGCGCCCATCGCCTCGGCCACCTTGGCGTAGTCGCCGCCCGTGTACCGCGTGCCGTAAAGCTCGTTGGCGGTCGGGAAGCTGTCGGGGCCGTAGATGCCCATGTCGGAGTTGTTGAGGATGACAGTCAGTATGGGGATCCGCTCCCTTGCGGCAGTCTCGACGTCCAAGCCGACCATGCCGAACCCATAATCGCCGATTATGTTGACGCACAGTTTGTCGGGAGCCGCCATCTTCGCCCCCATAGCGAGTCCCAGGCTGTAGCCGAGCTGCGTCGACTTGCCCCATGCGATGAATCCGCGCGGAGTGGTCGTCTCGAAGAACGGTATCGACTGGTCGCGCGGGCTGCCGGAGTCGTGCGTGACGATTGACTTCGAACGATCCAGCGTGTTCATCAGGTCCCAGATAACGCGGTAGGGGTTGAGCGGTCGCTCGTTGGACGTGAGCCTGGGCATCCACTCCGCGAGCCAGTCGCCCTTCACGGCCGCTATCTCTTTAGCCGGGTCGTCGAGGCCTCGCTCATTGCGAGAGCTCGAGCCAAGCTGCGCGCGAACTTCGTCGATCAACTGACGTAGCACCAGCTTCGCGTCGCCTATGACGGCGTGATCTGGGGAGTAGTCCTTGTTCAGGTCGTTCTCGTCGTTTGTGACGTGTATCAGCGTCTTCGCGTCGAACGTGTCCGCGCCGAAGTGGATGCGGGTGAAGCTGCAACCGACGCCGAGCACGAGATCGGAGCTCTCCAGGAAGTGGACTACGGGTCCGGTGGTGGTGCCGGAGCGGGCGCCAAGCGCAAGCTCGTGGTTCTCGGGGAAGGCGCTCTTCCCGGCCATGGTGGTCATCACGGGAACGCGGGTCAACTCCGCCAGCTCGATCAGCTCCTCGCACGCTTCGGCATAAAGCACGCCCTGACCCGCCTGGATGATGGGGCGGGACGCGCCGAGAAGCATACGGACGGCGGTCGCTACGTCCTGGAGGTCGCCTGCTGACATCCGCCGCGCCACGGGGGTGTAGTCGCCCAATCCGTCCGGGACCGGCCCCCGCAGCACCTCCGCCGGCAGGTCGAGCAGCACGGGGCTGGGACGTCCCAGCCTGAGCTGGCTGAAGGCGCGGCGCATCACTTCCGGTATGCTCTCCACGCCCGAGGCCTGTCCGGCCCACTTGGTGACCTGCTCGTAGCTGCGGCTGGGAGTAAACGTGGGATGTACGCCGTGCCTGTCGCGCTGCGCAGACGCCGGCAGCAGCAGGATCGGCACCGAATCCGCGTAGGCCTGCGCCACGCCCGCGAACGCGTTCTCCGCTCCCGGACCGGCCTGCATGGCGAAGACACCGGTGCCGCGGCCGTTGGTGACGCGGCTGTAGCCGTCCGCCAGGTTCACGCCGACCCTCTCCTGGCGGAAGATGAGCGGGCGGATGCCGACCTTGGCCGCCGCCTCTTCCAGCCTGTTCATGGGGATGACGCCCATAAAGTCGACGCCCTCTGCCTTCAGAATGCGAGCTATCAGGTCTGCGCCAATCATGGTGGGTTGTCCTTTCTTCAGTGGCCGGTGGCCTGTGTTTATCGGTGATCGTTCAGCAGTGTGTTGGGGGCGGACCCTGGGCCAGTGCCGTCTCGGGGTCGTCTGCTCTGAGCGCGAAGTAGTCGATCTTGGGCTTGAAGAGCTCGAGCACGCGGCGAAGCTCGACAATCGGAGTCGGGTGCTCGTCGACGCGCAGATCGACGCGCGAGAAGCTGGCGCTGCCGTAGACGAGCAGCGCCGCGGAGTGGTACGGCGTCATGTCGCGCCGCTCGCCGCCGGCCTCCTGTCCTGCCTCAAGCGCGGACAGCAGCCGCTCCTCCAGGCTGTCGGCTTCACGCTCTACGAATGTTCTCGACATCGCCGCCACCACGCGCTCGCCTGCGAGGCCGTTGCCCATGGCGACGTGGTCGGGCAGGGCGAGGTGGCCGGCCCACGGACCGTTGCGAGCGCCCGTCCTCGCGAACGACCTGCCGTCGACAGATACGGCACCAATCTGCCTACGCTCCACGTGGGCGTCCTCGGACTCGATGACGGCCACAGCCTCTTCGGGTGTGCGGCCATCGGCCATCAGCGCCAGCAGGCGTGGCCCGATGCGCGGGTCGGTGGCCGCCTGTGTTGACGCGGCCCCCACTCCCGGGGCGACGTATGGGCACCGCGATCCGACGCACAGGTCGCTGGTGGTAATCGCAACGCCCAGCATTCCGGTGTTGGCGCACCGTCCTATGATGGAAAAGGTGCTGAAGTCGATTCCGAGTGAGTATCGCATTCATTCTCCGTCCTGCGCGTCGTCGGCCCGGCGCGAGCCGGCAGCCGCAGCCCGATTCTAGCCCAGATTCCGCGTGCGAGTCCATACGCCTACCTTGCAGACCGGCATACAAACACTGTTAGAATCTCGGCCACGCATTCAGTCACAACAGGGAGGAGCCATGATTTCGATATTCGTCACCATCCAGGTCAAGGGGGAGTTCAGGGAGCAGTTCAAGGAGGCCAGCCTGGGTGACGCCCAGGGCTCGGTGCGAGACGAGCCGGGCTGCTTCCGGTTCGACATTCTGCAGAGCAACGAAGACCCCAACCGATTTCACCTGTACGAAGTCTACCAGGACGACGCGGCACTGGAAGCCCACCGGAACGCTCCCCACTACAAGAAGTGGATCGAGACGGTGGAGGACTGGTTTGACGGCGACAGGACCCGCGTCGAGATGACGACGGTCTTCCCGTCCGACGACGGCTGGCGCAGCCAGAAGCCACACCTGGTGAACTGGTAGAGGCCCCGATTCCTGATCAGGCTGCGAGGTAAGCTCCACATGGAAAGCAAGACGAACCCAGCGAAACTGGCGCTGCTGGTCGGCACCCGCAAGGGCACGATAACGATCAGCGGTGACGCAGACCGCGAGCGGTGGGACGTTGGCGATCTGAAGTGCCAGGGAGAGGACGTCTTCCACCTGGTCTATGACGCGAGGACAGGCAGTACGCTGGCAGCGATAAACAGCGAGGTCTGGGGACCGGAGATGCGCATCAGCTCCGACCTCGGCGCGACATGGAGCAGCTCGGACGGGCAGCCCAGATTCGTCGGAAGCGAGGGTCGCACAGTGGGCAAGATATGGCACATCAAGCCGGGGCGAGAGCGAACCCCAGGGGTGCTGTTCGCAGGCGTCGACCCCGCCGCGCTGTTTCGCAGCGACGACTACGGTTCGACCTGGCAGGAGGTGGTGGGGCTTACGAGCCACCCGACCCGGGAAGAGTGGTGGGGCGGTCTCGGCGGTCTGTGCCTGCACAGCATCGTGCTCGATCCCGACGACGACGCGCGCATGTGGGTCGGCATATCGGCGGTGGGCGTGATGGGAACGGAGGACGCCGGCGAAAGCTGGCGCCTGATGAACAAGGGCCTGCGCGCCGATTACCTGCCAGATCACTTCCCGGAGCTGGGCCAGTGCCCGCACAAAGTGCTGACGCACCCATTGCGGCCTCGCTCGCTGGTCACGCAGACACACTGCGGGGTGTTCCGCTCGGAGAACGGCGGCGATAGCTGGGAGGACCTGTCCATCGGGCTGCCGTCGCGGTTCGGCTTCGTGCTGGGGCTGCACGCCAACGACCCGGACACCTACTACGTGGTGCCGGAGGACAAGGTGATGGAAGACGGCGAGATCGGCGGCAACGTTCGCTACGTCACAGACGCCAGGTTCCGCGTCTACCGCACACGCAACGGCGGCCGGGACTGGGAGGCGCTGACCAACGGCCTGCCGCAGAACCACGCTTACCTGCACGTGATGCGGGAGGGCATGGCCACAGACTCGCTGAACCCGTGCGGCATATACGTCGGCACTACGTCCGGGCAGGTCTATTACAGCCGCGACGACGGCGATAGCTGGCGGCTCCTCGTCGACAATCTGCCGCCGATCAACTCCGTCGAGGTGGCCGTGGTCGAGTAATTCGGCGCCGGTGCCCAGATGCCGTCACCCGCATCCCATCGATAGGCTCAGGGCAGGCTCTAACCATACCCCGTCCAGGGGCAAGGGATTCTGGCAATGCGCTGCGCTTCACCGCCGGCCGAACTCGCGCTCGAGCTGGCTGGCGCGCAGGTGGATGGTGGTGGGCCGGCCGTGTGGGCAGGTGTTGGGCTGCTCGCAGCGCTCCAGCTGGCGGCTCAGCTCGCTCATCTCCTCGTGGGTCAGCGTCTTGCCGGCCCTGATGGCGACGTGGCACGCCAGCGAGTAGGCGGCGCGCTCCTCCCAGGTCTCGAATCCGCCGCCGTCGGACATCGCGTCCAGCACCTCCCGGAACACCTTGCCGGGGTCGGTCGAGTCCACCAGCGCCGGGACTGCGCGAACCAGGTACGCGGTCTCGCCGAACGGCTCGACCACGAATCCCAGGGCCGCGATCTCCCGTGAGCTGGACGCCGCAAGCTCGGCCTGGTCCTCGGTCAGGTGCACGGTCGCAGGCTCCAGCAGGCTCTGTGTACGCGGCGTGCGGGAGGCCGCCTCCGCGCGCACCCTCTCGAACATCACCCGCTCGTGGGCGGCGTGCTGGTCTATGAGGTACATGCCGTCGGGGCCCTCCGCGACGATGTAGGTGCTCTGCATCTGGCCCAGCACCCTCAGCACCGGCAGCGCCGCTCTCGGCGTCGACGACTCGGGGGCCTGCGGCTCGACCATGGCGGCGTCTGCGGCCTCGCGGGCGGAGGCGAAGGGCACGCTCGGCCAGAAGGCGGCGTCACGGGGCCGCCCGGCGGGCGCATGTCCGGAGGGTGGGCCGTGCACCGACCGCACGGTGGGCACGGGGGACTGCGCGTTGAGGGTCTCGCGCACCGCCTGTTGGAGCGCGCCGAACACGCGGTTATCGTACCGGAACCGGACCTCGCTCTTGGCGGGGTGAACGTTCACGTCGATGTCCTCGAAGGGCATGACGACGTTGACGGCGGCGATGGGGAAGCGCCGCTCCATGAGGAAGCCGTGGTAGGCCTGCTCGAGGGCGAACGAGAGCATGCGGTTTTGCGCCCAACGCCCGTTGACGAAGAAGCCGATGTGGTTGCGGTTGGCGCGCGTCAGCTCCGGGGGGCTGATCATGCCCGATGCAAAAGGCGCTGCGGCGTCCTCGCCGGGAGCGCGCACAATCTCCAGCATCTGACGGGCCACGTCCAGCCCGTACACGGCGGCGAAGGTCTCGCGGGCGTTGCCGCTTCCGGGGGTTGCGAACGAGGACGAGGTGCCGGTATCCAATGAAAAGCGCACGTGGGGGTAGGCGAGGGCGTAGCGGGCCACGACGGTGTGAATGCGGGAGTTCTCGGTGGCCGGGGAGCGCAGGAACTTCCGGCGCGCGGGCACGTCCTCGAAGAGCCGCCCGACGACAATGGCGGTGCCCTGCGTCGCGCCCAGCCGCTCGCGGGCGACGATCCGTCCGCCGGCAAGCTCCAGGCGAGTGCCGGCGTCCTCGTCCGCGGTGCGGGACACGATAGAGACGCGCGAGACGGCTGCGATGCTGGGGAGAGCTTCGCCGCGGAAGCCGAGCGACGCTATTGAATCGAGCTCGCTCGCGGTCTCCAGCTTGCTGGTGGCGAAGCGCTGGAAGGCCAGCTCGACTTCGTCGGGCGGGATGCCGGCGCCGTCGTCCGCGACGCGAATGCGGTCCACACCGCCACCGCGCACCTGGACCGACACGTCTGACGCGCCCGCGTCCAGCGAGTTCTCGACGAGCTCCTTGACGACGGACGCGGGGCGCTCAACAACCTCGCCTGCGGCGATTCTGGACGCCACGTCGGGGGCGAGCACGCGGATTGTCATGGGACGCCCTCCGGGGCTAGCCCGCGCCGTTGACCCCCGGGCGGAAGCCCACCTCGTCGGAGTAGCCGTACTCCACGTACTCCCGGACGATCTGGTAGATGCGGTCCATCTCGGTGTCCTTGAACTGCCGGAAGTAGTAAGGCCGGGCGACAACCCCGCCGAACTCGGTCACTATCTCAGGGTAGTCGTCGATGACGAAATCGGGGCGGACCGGCACGCCAAACGTCTCGAGACCGGCCTCGAAGTCCTCCAGCGGTTTCTGGTACACGCCCGAGACCAGGTCCTCCAGATCGTGGCGCTCCACATCCGCTGTCCTGAGGCCTACGCCTGACCATATGAAGATTGTGTGGCCATCGCTGACGAGTTGTTCGAATACAGCGCGGGCGCCGGGTCTGAGGCTGCCGTCCATAGACTGCAGGGTGTAGTCCACGTCAAAGAAGATATTCAGGTCAGACCTCCGCCACGGGCATGGTGGGCTAAAGCACGTCAATGTTACCAGCAAACCGGCGGTGTTGCCAGGATGGTGGGTGAGGCCAGTCTGTCGCCGGATTGCGGCCGTGGGTTTGGAACGACGATTGTGTGGGTGCGGAGACCGCCCACGAGAGGGGGTTTCGCCGAAATGTGTTCCATTCTGTTCCGTTTTGTTCCACTTCGTAGCTGGGAGTACTGGCGATCTGCGGCGTTGTGAGTGCCGCATGGGGCGGTTTTCTGGCCGAAAAGCACCTCTGTGCGTCGCAGATGGGACGGTCGGCGGGAGGCGCCGGTGGGAGCCGCGGTGGATGGCGAGTTGCGGTGTGGGTTTGTCATGTGGGGAGAGTAGCACGGATGTGCGGAGACTGCAAGAGCCTTGGAGAAGTTGGCGTGGGACCTCAGAGAAGGTGTGATTCCCAGTTTACGAATGGCCTTGGTCAACAACAAGCAGCTAGGGAGGCGATGCTGCGCCCAAGGGAATGACACGCTGCTATGCCTGTACCGCTCGTCTTGCTGAGGCCGTATGAGGTGTGGCTCTCAAGAGATGCCCGTAGCCTAAGGCGCACATTCGATTGGCAGAGGTCTTGACAATACGCATATATCTGCTTATTCTGATGATATGAGACGAAAAGCAGGCGCCTTGATTCCGATAGAGCAGTCGATTCTCGCTGCGGCCTTCGAACTCCACAAATGTGGAGACGTGGATTTTCACGGATTCCGAATCGCCAAGGAGGTCAAGTGGCAGAAGGACGCCAGATTACTCACAGGCCACGGAACTCTTTACCGAGCTCTTGGAAGATTAGAAAAACAAGGGTATCTCAGAAGTCGTTGGGAAGATCCTTTTGCTGCCGCACAGGAGAACCGGCCTCGACGGAAGCTATATAGGCTGACCGCAACTGGAACAACCGCTGGAGCAACGGCAGCCTTGGAGTTGTCCGGAGGTAGCAACGGTGGTGCACAGATTCGACCAAGCTGGGCAATCCAAAGTTGAGCGGCATCATACTTTCGGTGGTATTCATGGTTGTTATCCGGGCATTCGCATTGTCAATAGCCAGATCATTCGCCAAGCTGTGGACTCGGTTATACACTTCAACCGCTCCAAGGGATGAGCGGGAGAATCGGCGCGCAGAAGTTCTCTCGGACTTGCATGAGCATATTGAAGATTCTCGAGCGGAGGGTCATAGGCCAGACGAGATAGCAGTTCAGGTGCTAATTCGCATAGTTTGGGGAATGAAAGATGATGTGGCGTGGTCAATGCCGTATCTTCCTTCAACCTTGGAGGAGCGTTTGCAGAGAGGAAGTGAATCTATTGGTCACATGCGCACGCCAGGGTTCCTCGTTGCAGCATTGGCTCTGCTCGGATTCATGAATCTGGGACTGTTTATGTCAGACCAGAATGAAACGTGGATTGAATGGGTTTTTCTAAACGGCTCAATCCCAATCGTGACTTTTGTGATGTGGAACCGAGAACGGAAGTGGGCACGCCGAATCATCAATTGCTACGTTTGTGTGATGATTATGGCAATTGTTGGTCTCATTACTTGGGTCGTGCTCCATTTCCGCTTGTACGAGAATCCCCAGTTCTTTGCGGACCTGGTTGCGGACTCGATTTCGGACCTGACTCAATTCGCGTTCGCTCTAGTTACAGTTGTCCTTATGGTGAGTGTCGGCAGCAGGTCATTTAGATTTCGCGCATTCAAGGGCCGCTGGTGGCCAGTAGTCTTGTCGTGGAGCGTAATCGGAGCCACTTCATTCATCATTGCAGTTAGCGCGGGGCTTTCAATTTCGCTCATGACGTGGGCGGCGATGGCCTCGATAGCTGGCGGCTTCATCGTCATCTGTCTGATTTTTGGAGGCGCTTCTGCCGCGGTCTGCTTTGTCGTGATCAGGGGCAGCGCAAAATGCTTAGGGCTAATGGCAGTTGGACTAAGACGGTTGGAGGGCAGCAGATAGCATTGGCCTCGCGGGCCAAAGCAGTTTCCCTAGCCGAGCCAGACATTCCCTCTGCCCCTGGATTCCCGCTTTCGCGGGAACGACGGTTGTGGGTGCACCTAGTATTCTGACACAGCCTCCGGGGGCATCGCGGGATTTGTAAAACATCCGCGCCTCCCAGATCCACCGCCTAGTTGCAAAAGGAGGCCTCGTTGGAGCCGGCTGTAAAGCCGGCTATGATGGTAGGTAACAACAACAACCCATCACCAACGAGGTGCGACTATTATGCAGCAAGCAACGCTTCCTTTCCACTACGCAGAGGAGACCGAGTCTACTGGTATGACGGCGTTGTCGGGGTTGCCGGCATACCTGGACCTGGCGTTTGTTGCGCGACTGGGGCAGTCGGTGCGCCGTCACGTGGGAGTGAGAGAGGGCACACAGGGGTGGACGGACGCCCAGAATGTGACGGCGCTTGTGATGCTCAACCTGGCCGGTGGTGAGTCGGTGGATGACCTGCGGCTGCTGGAGAAGGACGAGGGGCTGGGCAGGGCGCTGCTCACCGCGGAGACTCACGGAGTGCGGCGGGCAGAGCGCAGGGCGCAGCTCAGAAGGTGGCGTAAGGAGCGTAGCCGCACTGTGCCGTCGCCCACGGCGGTGTTCAGGTATCTGGACCGTTTCCACGACGAGGCTGAGGAGGCCGGGAGACGGTCTCGCAAGGCGTTCATACCGGCGGCCAACGACGCGCTGAGAGGGCTTGGGAAGGTCAACGCGGACCTGGTGAGGTTCGCGGGAGGCCATTCAGGACACACCGAAGCGACATTGGACATGGACGCCACGCTGATAGGGACGCACAAGCGGCAGGCGTGCTTCTGCTACAAAAAGCACAAGGCGTACCAGCCGTTGACCACCTACTGGTATGAGGCGGACCTTGTGGTGCACTCCGAGTTCAGAGACGGCAACGTGAACGCGGGCTACGAACAGCTCAGGGTGTTGAAGGAGTCGCTGGAGTGTCTGCCCCCAGGGGTGAGCAAGGTGATGATGAGGTCTGACTCGGCGGGCTACCAGAAGGAGCTGTTGAAGTACTGCGCCGAGGGGCGGGATGAGCGGTTCGGAGTGATCGAGTTCTGTGTGGGAGTGAACGTGATGGCCGAGTTCAGGGCGGCGGTGAGTGAGGTAGAGGAGGAAGGATGGCACGACCTGTACAGGACAGAGGGTGAGCAACGAGAGGCCACAAGACAGCAGTACGCCGAGGTGTGCTACGTGACCAGTTGGACGGGATACAGCAAGAACAGTCCCGACTACAGGTTCATCGCGATAAGGGAGCGTATGCCGAACCCGCCGCTGTTCGACATGGATGGGGAGAAGCTGTCGGTTCCCGTTATGGAGATGGGGGATGGCAAATTGTACAAAGTGACAGGGATGGTGACGAACCGAGAGCTGCCTGGGGATGAGTTGGTCCGGTGGTACAGGCAGAGGTGCGGCAAAGGGGAGGAGGTCCATTCGGTGCTGAAGGAGGATCTTGCGGGGGGCAGGCTGCCGTCGGGGAAGTTCGGGTCGAACGCGGCGTGGTGGGCTATAGTGGTGTTGGCGTTCAATCTGAACTCAGCGATGAAGCGGCTGGTGTTGGGGGAAGAGTGGGTGAGCAAGCGTCTGAAGGCGGTGCGCTTCGGCGTAATCTGCGTTGCGGGGCGAGTGGTCAGACACGCAAGGAGGCTCATCATCCGTCTCGCGAGAGGACACCCAACCCATGACCTGCTCGTGAGTGCGCAACGCAGGATACACGCTCTGGCAAACACGCCGCTCCGGGCCTGATTCTCCTCAGGAATCCACCCACACTCGAGATGACTGAACCGAAGTCGTCGGCTTCGCCGTGTCCGAAACTCGCCCAAAACCCTCCAACTACCCTCTCAGGAACCGCCTCACGCCCCCAGACCGTCGCATCGACCTTCCCCACGCCAACTGACCGGCCCCAAAACGCACATTCACCCTCGCCAACCCACCACACCCCCCCCCCCCCCCCGCCGCGGTTAGGCGGTGGATCTGGGTAGGCCCAAATCCACCGCCTAGTTGCAAAGGAAGGCCTCGTTGGAGCCGGCTGTAAAGCCGGCTATGATGGTAGGTAACAACAACAACCCATCACCAACGAGGTGCGACTATTATGCAGCAAGCAACGCTTCCTTTCCACTACGCAGAGGAGACCGAGTCTACTGGTATGACGGCGTTGTCGGGGTTGCCGGCATACCTGGACCTGGCGTTTGTTGCGCGACTGGGGCAGTCGGTGCGCCGTCACGTGGGAGTGAGAGAGGGCACACAGGGGTGGACGGACGCCCAGAATGTGACGGCGCTTGTGATGCTCAACCTGGCCGGTGGTGAGTCGGTGGATGACCTGCGGCTGCTGGAGAAGGACGAGGGGCTGGGCAGGGCGCTGCTCACCGCGGAGACTCACGGAGTGCGGCGGGCAGAGCGCAGGGCGCAGCTCAGAAGGTGGCGTAAGGAGCGTAGCCGCACTGTGCCGTCGCCCACGGCGGTGTTCAGGTATCTGGACCGTTTCCACGACGAGGCTGAGGAGGCCGGGAGACGGTCTCGCAAGGCGTTCATACCGGCGGCCAACGACGCGCTGAGAGGGCTTGGGAAGGTCAACGCGGACCTGGTGAGGTTCGCGGGAGGCCATTCAGGACACACCGAAGCGACATTGGACATGGACGCCACGCTGATAGGGACGCACAAGCGGCAGGCGTGCTTCTGCTACAAAAAGCACAAGGCGTACCAGCCGTTGACCACCTACTGGCATGAGGCGGACCTTGTGGTGCACTCCGAGTTCAGAGACGGCAACGTGAACGCGGGCTACGAACAGCTCAGGGTGTTGAAGGAGTCGCTTAAGTGTTTGCCCTCAGGGGTGAGCAAGGTGATGATGAGGTCTGACTCGGCGGGCTACCAGAAGGAGCTATTGAAGTACTGCGCCGAGGGAAGGGATGAGCGGTTCGGAGTGATCGAGTTCTGTGTGGGAGTGAACGTGATGGCTGAGTTCAGGGCGGCGGTGAGTGAGGTAGAGGAGGAAGGATGGCACGACCTGTACAGGACAGAGGGTGAGCAACGAGAGGCCACAAGACAGCAGTACGCCGAGGTGTGCTACGTGACCAGTTGGACGGGATACAGCAAGAACAGTCCCGACTACAGGTTCATCGCGATAAGGGAGCGTATGCCGAACCCGCCGCTGTTCGACATGGATGGGGAGAAGTTGTCGGTTCCCATTATGGAGATGGGAGATGGCAAATTGTACAAAGTGACGGGGATGGTGACGAACCGAGAGTTGCCTGGGGATGAGTTGGTCCGGTGGTACAGGCAGAGGTGTGGCAAGGGTGAGGAGGTGCATTCGGTGCTGAAGGAGGACCTTGCGGGGGGCAGGCTGCCGTCGGGGAAGTTCGGGTCGAACGCGGCGTGGTGGGCGATAGTGGTGTTGGCGTTCAATCTGAACTCAGCGATGAAGCGGCTGGTGTTGGGGGAAGAGTGGGTGAGCAAGCGTCTGAAGGCGGTGCGCTTCGGCGTAATCTGCGTTGCGGGGCGAGTGGTCAGACACGCAAGGAGGCTCATCATCCGTCTCGCGAGAGGACACCCAACCCATGACCTGCTCGTGAGTGCGCAACGCAGGATACACGCTCTGGCAAACACGCCGCTCCGGGCCTGATTCTCCTCAGGAATCCACCCACACTCGAGGCGACTGAACCGAAGTCGTCGGCTTCGCCGTGTCCGAAACTCGCCCAAAACCCTCCAACTACCCTCTCAGGAACCGCCTCACGCCCCCAGACCGTCGCATCGACCTTCCCCACGCCAACTGACCGGCCCCAAAACGCACATTCACCCTCGCCAACCCACCACACCCCCCCCCCGCCGCGGTTAGGCGGTGGATTTGGGGCCTCTTACACTCTTGCGTTAGGGAAGCTCCGTAACCTAAGCTGGCTGTTGGGCACGTGAGCCCGTCGTAAACGAGGGTCTTTCTGAACTGGCTGCAAAGAGGGAGGCTCTCCTTCTCTTTCCGAAGCATACCGCCCCCACTACACTAGGAGGTCGTTTTGCGATTCTTCAGGCGCAATAGACCTGCTGCCCAACCTGAAGCCATCCCGTTTGTCTCCACAGACCTACCGTACGTGAAACACCACGCCCTCCTTGCCCTCTGCGGACTCCTTATGGATAGGCATTCGCGCTGTGAGGTTTGCCCCTTCTGCGGCGACCCCAACCCCAAAATGGAGTTGATCGTGAGGGTAGATGGGCAGGAAGACGCCCGAACCGGCGAGTCCATTGTGGCGCTATATATCAGCAAGGTTGCGGATATCGGCAACGTTGACCTACCGACGATCAACGATTGGGCGGCGCGCGTAAGGTTTGGCGAGCCAACTCCCAATCGAAAGGTCGTCGTAAGTCTGCTAAGCGACGATACCTACAGGGCTGAGTACGGGTCAATTGCCAACCCTACGGAAGGTGATTACTCAACCGGCATACTTGACCGCACCTCTGGGACGTTAACGTTCCGGAGCGTGCCTAAACCCACATACGCGCAGTGGCAATACTGGGAGAGCGAAATAACCGCCGACCAACAGGATGTGCCGGAGTACTTGTGCCTACGGGCAAACCAACAGTGGTGGGTAGTTGACCGCGACCTAGAACGCCATATGGTACAACAAGTAGCGGGTCTGGAAGTGGCCGACAACCCCAACCACCCTATCCGACGCCTAGCGGACTCTTACACCTACTGAACATAGTGCAGGAGGGGTCTGCGTCTTGCACACTCTTCCCGTTTGATGTGTACCGGTTTGGGCGAAAGGGTAGGCAGAAAAATCTTTGAATTCCACTGCTCCGCCACTGTATCAACCGCTGCCCGCTTGCGCCGCCTCCCGTAGCTGGACCCGCTCCTCAATCTTCTTCCCCTTCTAGCTCTGCTACGCGAAGCTCGAACGACTGTAGGAGGTTCATCCAGAGTTGAGGTGTGGTGCCTAAGTAACGCGCCAGGCGCAGAACCGTATCGGCCGTCACGCCACGCCGCCCATTCAGGATCGCCGTGATTCGATTCGCAGGCACGTCCAGAGCCTTGACCAGCGCGTTGGCCGACAACCCGAGCTCATCGAGTTCCTCCCTCAGAATCTCTACGGGGTGTACCGGCCTCATTCCGTTGCTCACGCTCATGGCTAGACTCCCAGCAATTTTTCACGGCTCAGTGGTGATGATACCACTTGCGCCGTCCGCCAATGATTTCCCACCCCACACCCCCACTTGTGCTATGCTTACCCCATTCTGAGACAGGGGGTCTTGCCATGACCAGAGAGCGGGATATCGCCTTCACTCCGGCGTATGAATTGAACCGGATGGTGCGCGCCAAAGAGGTCTCGCCGGTAGAGCTGACCGAGATCAGCCTTCGCCGTATAGAGGAGCTCAATCCGACGCTCAACGCCTTTCTGACCGTTACCGCGGACGAGGCGCTGGCCGCCGCGCGAGAGGCGGAGGCAGCGGTCGCACGAGGCGACGAGGTCGGCCCCCTGCACGGGATTCCCACGTCGATCAAGGACCTGGAACCCACCGAGGGAGTCCGCACCACGCGCGGCTCGCTCTTCTTCAAGGACCACGTGCCGGACTACGACCAGCTTGGCGTCCGCCGCATGAAAGAGGCGGGCATGATCATCCTGGGCAAGACGAACACGCCGGAGTTCGGGATGTCCGGCACCACCGAGAACAAGCTCGGCGACGACTGCCGCAACCCGTGGAATCCGGCAAGGGTGAGCGGCGGCTCCAGCGGCGGCACCGGCAGCTCCATCGCGTCCGGCATGAACGCCGTGGCGCAGGGCAGCGACGGCGGCGGCTCGATTCGCATACCGAGCGCGTTCTGCGGCATCTACGGCATCAAGGCCACACAGGGCCGCGTGCCGAGACTGAACGTCGGACTCGCAAGCTGGCATCCGGTCAACTTCTCGTGCATGGGGCCGATGTCGCGCACCGTGCGAGACTCGGCGCTGCTGCTGCAGGTGCTGTCCGGGCCGCACGCCGAGGCGGAACACGGCACGATACAGGACGAGCCGGCAGACTACGCCGCGGCGCTCGAACGGGGCGTGGCCGGCCTGCGCATCGGCTGGAGCGCCGACTTCGGCGGCTCGGCCGCTGTCGACCCCGAGGCGCGGGAGGCCGCCGAGCGGGCCGCGCAGGTGTTCGGCGAACTGGGCGCAGACATCGAGGACGCGCCGTTCGACATCGATCTGGAGGCGATGAGCGCTTGGGCGGACAACCTTGGGCCAATGACATACGTGCAGTATGGCGAGCTCTACGAGCGCGACCCCGACATGCTGATGCCCAACGTGCGCAGGGCCATCGCCCATAGCAAGACCATTTCGGCGCAGGACTACGGCCACGCGCTGTGCGAGCTTGAGAAGATGCGGGCATACGTGGCGGACTACTTCTCGCGGTACGACCTGCTGCTCACGCCCACGCTGGCAGTGCCGGCCTTCGATTGCGGCGAGGCGCCCAAGGTCATCGACGGGCGCGACGTCACCGGCTTCGGCTACTCGCCCTTCACCGCGCTGTTCAACCGCACCGGCAACCCGGCGGCCAGCGCGCCGTGCGGATTCTCGTCCGACGGGCTGCCGCTGGGACTGCACATCATCGGGCGCAGGAAGGACGAGGAGACGGTGCTCGCGGCGTCCGCGGCATTCGAGGCCGCCAGGCCGTGGGCCGACAAGCTGCCGGAGGTGAGCTAGTGTTCGACCTCGTTTTCAGGAACGGCTCGGTCATTGACGGCACGGGCAGCCCCGCGTACACGGCGGACGTTGCAGTCAAGGACGGCGAGATTGCCGCTATCGGCCGCGTCGAGGGCGAGTCCGCCAAGACTATCGACGCGGCGGGGCTGGCGATCACGCCGGGGTTCATCGACCTACACACGCACAGCGACCTGTCGTTTCTGCTGGACCCGACCGCACAGAGCAAGGTGCGGCAGGGCGTGACGCTGGAGCTTACCGGCAACTGCGGCATGAGCTTCTGCGCCCCGCTCATCGGGGAGGCCGAGGAGCAGTTCCGCAGCCGGATGTCCGCCTACACGGACATTTTCGAGCCGGACTGGACCGACTTCGGCGGCTACATCGACGCCGTGGAGCGCGCCGGCTCGACGCTCAACGTCGCGTTTCAGGTGGGACACGGCACCATACGCACCTGCATCGTGGGCCAGGAGGACCGCGCGCCCACCGGTGACGAGTTGGACAGGATGGCCGGGCTGGTTGGCGAGTGCCTGGACGCGGGCGCGATGGGGCTTTCGACGGGCCTGTTCTATGCGCCGGGCAACTACGCGCGGCTGGATGAGGTGATCGCGCTGGCCCAGGAGGCCGCCAACAGGGGCCGCGTCTACTCCACGCACATGCGCGACGAGGGCGCGGGCACGGTAGGCCTGTTCGTCGCCATCAACGAGGCGATCGAGGTGGGCCGCAGGACAGGCGTGCGCGTGCAGATCTCCCACGTCAAGTGCATCGGCGACCTGATGTGGGGGCGCGCGGCGGACGCGCTTTCGATCTTCGAGGAGGCCCGGCGCGAGGGCATCGACGTCGCGGGCGATCAGTATCCCTACACGGCCTCCAGCACGTCGCTCACCGGCGCAATGTTCCCGCGCTGGGCGCTGTCCGGCGGACGCGACGCCACGCTGCGGCGCATGGCCGACGCGGCGCAGCGGGACCGGATGCTGGCCGACATCGCCACTCGATTCGACGTGGGGCGCGGGCCGGACGCGACGGTCATCGCCAGGTACGTGCCCCAGGAACGCTACGAGGGCATGACGGTTGGCGAGATCGCCACCGACACGGAGGTGTCGCCCGAGGAGGCGGTGCTGAGCCTGTACTACGAGGCCGAGGCGTCCGTCATTAGCCACGGGATGCAAGAGGACGACGTGGAGACGATAGCGAAGCATACGCTAATCTCGGTCGCCTCCGACGGCACCTCGCTGTCCGCGGAGGGCGTGCTGTCCCAGGGTCTGCCGCATCCGCGCAGCTACGGCACGAATCCGCGCTACCTGGCGCACTACCAGCGCGAGCGCGGGCTGGTGTCGCTGCCCGAGGCGATTCGCAAGATGACCACGCTGCCGGCGCAGCGACTGGGGCTGACGCGCAGGGGCCGCATCGCACCCGGATTCGCCGCCGACCTGGTGGCGCTCGACCCGGGCACGGTGACCGATACGGCCACGTTCGAGGCGCCGCACAGCTACCCGGTGGGCGTGCCCCACGTGGCTGTCAACGGCGTGCTGGCGGTCGAGAACGGGGAGTACACGGGGCAAACGCCTGGGCAGGTGATACGCGATTTTTCAGATTAGTCCGTCAGCCCTTCCTCCTACTTGAGGGAGACGGGATGTCGTAAGCGGGCAAGGAGAAGAGAATTGGCAACACGCACGAACGTTAGAAATGCCGTGCTGAGCGCCGAGGAGGCGCGGCAGCTACACAGCGAGGCGCTGGTGATAGACAGCCAGCAGCCGCCGGTGACAAACGGCTTCCTGTTCACCGAGAACATGCGGGAGGCGCTGAACGAGTACCACGCCATGGGCATGACGCGCAACGAGGCGACCCCGCTGCTCCAGTCCATGGCCACCCACGAGGTCAAGACCAACGCCGCGGCCAGGGAGCAGTACCTGGGACTGTGGGCCGCGTCCGGCGTGAACGTCGCAGGCGGCACCTACGCCGGGCCTGGGCCGTTCGACACGGCGTTCGAGAAGTCCATCACCGGCATCGCGCAGGCGCGGGCCATGATCGACGCGATGGACGACCGGATGTTGATGGTGCGCAAGGCGGAAGACATCGAACGCGCCCACCGCGAGGGCAAGTACGGGGTGGTCATCGACTTCCAGGAGACGACGCCCTTCAGCGACAAATTGGAGCGCATCGACCTGTTCCACAACATGGGCCTGCGGATGTGCCAGCTCACCTACAACCTGGGCACGCTGGTGGGCGACGGCTGCACGGAGATCCACAAGAGCGGCCTGACGTACTTCGGCCAGGCGGTGGTGCAGCGTCTCAACGAGCTGGACATCATCGTGGACGTGAGCCACTGCAGCGAGCAGGTGGGCTGGGACGCGATGGAGATATCCACGTCGCCGGTGATCGTGTCGCACTCGTGCAGCGCCGCAATCGCCTACCACGACAGGGGCAAGAGCGACGAACTCGCCAGGGCCATTGCCAACCAGGGCGGCTTCTTCGGCGTGGTGATTATTCCAGGCTTCATTCAGACGACCCCGGAAGCGACTCTCGACGACTTCGTCGACCACGTGGTCCATCTTGTGGACGTTATGGGCATAGACCACGTGGGCGTGGGCACCGACAAGGCCGGCCCTGGGCCGGGCACGGATTCCCTGATCGAGTGGCCAAGCGACATGCCCACAGAGCGTCCGGGCGTGTTCAACTACAGCGGATTCAGGGATGAGCACCGGATATCGAACGAGTACCACATCGTTGGGTACGACGACTTCAGCGACTGGCCCAACCTGACCGTCAAGCTGGCCGAGCGCGGGTTCAACGAGGACGAGTTGCGCAAGCTGCTGGGGCAGAATTACCTGCGGGTGTTCCGCGAGGTGGTCGGGTAGAGAGGGCGATGCGCCGGGGGGCACACTCAACCCTTTGGCATGCTCAGGGCAGGCTCTTACCCGCTCCATCGAGGGAGACGGGCCGTTGGAAGCAGGAGAAGAGAATTGGCAGAACGGAAGAACGTGAGAAACCCCGTACTTAGCGCAGAGGAGGCGCGGCAGCTTCACGGCGAGACGCTGGTTGTAGACAGCCAGCAGCCGCCATTGACCAGCGGCTTCCTCTTTACCGAGAACATGAGAGAGGCGCTAAACGAGTACCACGCCATGGGCATGACGCGCAACGAGGCGACGCCGCTGCTACAGGCGATGGCCACGCACGAGATAAAGACGAACGCGGCGGCCAGGGAGGAGTACCTGGGGCTGTGGGCCGCCTCCGGCGTGAACGTTGCCGGCGGTACCTACGCCGGGCCGGGTCCGTTTGATACCGCGTTCGAGAAGTCAGTCACGGGCATTGCGCAGGCGCGCGCCATGATCGACGCGATGGACGATCGGATGCTGATGGTGCGCAAGGCAGAGGACATCGAGCGGGCCCACCGCGAGGGCAAGTACGGGGTGGTCATCGACTTCCAGGACACGACGCCATTTAGCGACAAGCTGGAGCGCATCGACCTGTTCCACAACATGGGCCTGCGTATGTGCCAGCTCACCTACAACCTGGGAACGCTAGTCGGCGACGGGTGCACCGAGATACATAAGAGCGGCCTGACGTACTTCGGGCAGGCCGTAGTACAACGCCTCAACGAGCTGGACATCATCGTGGACGTGAGCCACTGCAGCGAGCAGGTGGGCTGGGACGCGATGGAAATCTCGACTGCGCCGGTCATAGTCTCTCACTCGTCCAGCTCGGCCGTGGCCTACCACGACCGTGGTAAGAGCGACGATCTGGCGAGGGCGATTGCCAACCAGGGCGGCTTCTTCGGCGTGGTAATCATTCCGGGATTCATCCAGGCCAGCCCGGAGGCGACGCTGGATGACTTCGTGGACCACGTGGTTCACCTGGTGGACGTGATGGGCATAGATCACGTGGGCGTGGGCACCGACAAAGGTGGGCCCGGCGCACGGACCTCATCGCTCATCGAGTGGCCGAGCGACATGCCCGGAGAGCGCCCCGGCACTTTCAACTTCAGCGGATTCAGGCTGGACGAGCACCGGCTCACCGACGAATACAACATCGTGGGGTACGATGACTTCAGCGACTGGCCCAATCTGACCGTCAAGCTCGCCGAGCGCGGCTTCAACGAGGATGAGCTGCGCAAGCTGCTGGGGCAGAACTATCTTCGCGTGTTCCGCGACGTGGTCGGCTAGGCGGGCGGTGCGCCGGGAGTTCACCCCCATCCTAGCCTTCCCCCATCGAGTGGGAAGGGATTGTTCGTAGACGAGGAGAACGTGATATGGCAACACAAGATTCTATTGCCCAGCGCGCGCGCGACCTACACTTTTCGTCGCTTGTTGTGGACACTCACGCCGACACGATAAGCCGCATGACCGACGACGGGGATGACCTGGCGACTGCGACCGGCAAGGGCCACTTGGACCTGCCGCGGATAAGGGAGGGCAACCTGGGCGTGCAGTGGTGGTCCTGCTACGTTGCCGCGAAGGAGATTCCCGAAAAGAACACGCTGGACCGCTGCCTGCAACTCCTGGACGGTCTGAATCGGTTCTGCGCGGCTAATCCCGACGACGTGGAAATCGCGCTAACCGCCGCCGACTGCCGCCGCATCGTGGCGGAGGGCAAGCACGCCGCGGTGCCGTGCATCGAGGGCGGGCATGCCATCAACGACAGCCTGGCGGTGCTACGGCTCTACTGGGAGCTCGGGATGCGGTACATCACGCTGACCCACTTCAACACGAACAACTGGGCCGACGCCTCGACGGACGCGGTGCGCAACAACGGTCTGAGCCTGTTCGGGCGAGACGTGATCCGCGAGATGAACCGGTTGGGTATGGTGGTGGACATATCCCATGTGTCCGACAAGACCTTCTGGGACTCGATCGAGGTGACCGACAAGCCGATCATGGCATCTCACTCCTCGGCGTGGTCCATCTGCCAGCATCCGCGCAACATGAAGGACGACATGCTGCGAGCGGTGGCAACGAACGGCGGCGTGGTGAACGTCAACTTCTTCCCCGCGTTCGTCGGCGAGGAAACGAGGCTCGCCTTCGAGAGGCTACAGGTGGAGACCTGGGAAGAGATAGAGGAAGTAGAGAAGTTTGCCCGCCGCTCGGCCATCGCCCACTACTCCGGCACGCCGGAGTACGTCGCTCAGCAGCGCGCCGAGATTCAGGCGCGGCGCATGGCGTCCTGGAGCGAGGCGCCTCAAACCACGCTGTCCGACGTGGTGGACCACATAGAGCACATCGCGAAGGTAGCGGGAGTGGACCACGTGGGGTTGGGGTCTGACTTCGACGGCATCCCGGGCGGCCCCGTCGGACTGGAGGACTGCTCCAAGTTCCCGGCCATCACCGAGGAGTTGCTTAGGCGCGAGTTCTCCGAGGCGGACATTCGCAAGATACTCGGCGAGAACACCATGCGCGTGATGGAGGCGAACGTAGGCGAGTAGCGGCACCGGCCCCGCTCGGCCGACGTGCCAGACAGCAGGCAGGTTTAGGACCTGCCTCGGGGCACGTCACAGGCGCATGGGTACGGACACACCGGAAGGCATGTGCCGCCACATCGGAGCATACCGCCCAATTCTGGATGTCCACGCAGTCTGCCGGTTGCTTGCGTCTTGTTCGCAAGCTAAACTATAGATGAAATCAAAGTCACTTTCAGGAGATGTAGATGGGAGCGCGTCTCGTAATACTCATTCCGGCAGTCATTTTGCTCTTCGCTTTGGCGTGCGGAGAGCGCGGCACCGGCGCGTCCATTGCGGACCGCCAGACCTTTCCGACGCCGACGCCCGGACCGACGCCGGTCAAAGAGGTGGCAGTTCAGAGCATCGTGGAAGCGTGGACGCCGACCCACCTTTTGGCCATGCTGTCGACGGACATCGAGGGGCTTTTCGGTGATGTGAACGATCCCGAGGGCAACCCGGTGGACAAGGCGGCCCTGGCACAGGCGGTGAGCGCAGCGTCAATCGGGGAGGCGAGCGTAACGGCCACCCGCGTCATCGTGATTGCAAGAAGCAAGACTACCGAAAAGCGGCGCTACGGCGCGGACGCGGAGTACACGCTGCCGATTGACCTGAACGGCTCTCCGTACGTGCTGGCCTTCACCTACCAGATCATCGCTGACGAGCGTGAAGAGCAGCCCATCACCAAGGCGGTGCTGAGCAGCAGCTCGGTGATGCTGTCCGTGGCGCCGTAGGCAGCATTGCCGCCACAGCGCAGTCCAGGGTGCTCGCCTAGCCGGCGAGCAGAGCCGTAATCTCGCGGACGTCGGACAACTCCTCCAGGCGTGACACCGCGTCCACGACCTCTGCGGCGCGGCTCGTTCCCAGGATGGGGTCGTTGAGCGCGTGGAACTTTTCCACCAGGCGCTCGCGCGGCAGCCTGTTGCCGTAGTCTCCCTTGATGATGGCTGCGCGGCCCACCAGTTCGCGGTCACCAGCCAGCCGGATGCGCGCTTCGGTCGGGGGCACGCCGCCGGCCGGCACGGGCGTCGGAGGCGGCTCGACATTGACGCTCACCTTTGCCGCCAACTCGCGTATGCGCTCGTCCCCTCTCGCGTCCGAGTAGAACTCGTCCACGCCCGCGCTTCCTCGCACGAGGGAGGCCGCGACCGCGTAGGGAACGTTGAACTTGGCTGCGAGCATGTTTTCGGGGTACTCGCCTAACATGCCGTCGAGCATACTCGGCGCAGAGATGTCCACGGCGACCACCTCGTCCGGGTCGAGTCTCGCGCCGGCGCCCGCGGCGAACACGGCGTCCAGCGCGGGGTGGTTCAACCGGCAGCAGGCGTAGAACTTGAAGTAGTTCTGCTCGATGCGGTACTCGCCGGGCATGTTGGCCATCGCCGCCGCGCGGTCGAAGCTCTCGCCCAGGATGGTGCCGAACACGTCCGCAGGGGCGTCGTCCAAGCCGGTGAAACCGCTCTCGTACACGTCTACGGCCAGCAGGCCGTCGTGGCCGGACCGGCCGGGGTAGAGATTGCGCACCGTCGCGCCGCGAAACGCGGGCTGCCAGCTATTGGCCGGGCTCATGGACGCCGCGATGTTGATCACCTCGCGCACTTGTCGCGCTGAGTAGCCTTTGAGCTTGGCGGCGGCGACCGCGGTGCCGATGACGCCCCAGTGGCCGTGGGAGTGGACGTTTAACCGCGGCTTAGTCGCGCCTCCGATTCGCGATTCCAACTCGTAACCCACCAGGGCGCTCTCCACGAAGTCGCGCCCGGTCGCGCCCATCTCCTCAGCGAGCGCGATGGCCCCGGGCAGCGAGTGGATCGCCGGATGGCCTCCGCCGAAACGGTTGCCCTCGTCCACCTCCAGGGCCACGCCGGCCGTGGCGTTGATGAGCGTCGCGGTCATTGGATCGGCCTTGAGGCCGTGGCCGAACACGGTCGCCGTGGCCGAGGACGAGCGCTGCGTCATCGTGGACGCGAATGCGACGTTTTCGGGCTGTTGACTGCCCACAACCATGGCGCCCAACGTGTCGAGCGTCACGTCCCGAACGGCGTTTAGCGTGTCGGGGGACAGCGAATCGATACTTGCTTCGCTGACGAGCACGGACAAGGTGTCGAGATAGTCAGTCATGTTCGGCTCCTATCTGACCGCGCCCGCGATCGGCGGCGTGGGTCTGCCCGCGTGGATGAAGCTGCCGTAGCCGGCGTTTTGCTCCAGTTTGCCGTCGCGAAGCAGCACTTTGCCGCGCAGGATGGTGGTCTCGATCCTGCCCTTCACATTCCAGTCCTCGTAGGGGGTAAACCCGGAGCGTCCGTGGTGGTTTGCTGCCGAGATGGTCGTCTCTGCGTCGGGGTCGATGATCAGCAGGTCGGCGTCCGCGCCGGGCTGGATGACACCCTTGCGGGGATACAGACCGAACATGCGGGCGGGGTTTTCGGCCAACACGCGGGCCATCCAGGTCAGGGGAAGGCCGCGCTTAGCGACGCCTTCGCTGTAGACCAGCGGCACCAGTGTCTCCAGCGACGGTGCGCCAAAGGGCACCGGCTCACCGTCCGGGCTGCGGAAGATGTTGGCCCAGCCGTGTTTCTTTCGCTCCGGGGGTCCGGGCGAGTGGTCGCTGCCGATGGCGGAGATGTAGCCGTGCTCGCTGCCCTGCCACATGGCCGCCTGGTTCACGCCGTCGGCGGGGCGCAGCGGCGGCCCGATCTTGGCCAGCGGCCCCATGCGCTCCATTATCGTTTCGTCCAGGAGCAGGTACTGGGGGCAGGTCTCCGTCCATACGCGCTGGCCGTGGCGCTGTGCCTCCTTGATGCGTTCGAGGCCCTCGTGGGTGCTGAGGTGGACGATGTAGACGGGGCAGTCGGTCATCGCGCCCATCAGTACGCCGCGGTTGATGGCCTCCGCCTCGGCCCAGGTAGGGCAGGTGGCGGGGAAGTCCGTCGGCGCGGTGCGGCCCTCCGCGATGGCCTTGTTCATCAGGTGCTCGATCACGTCGCCGTTCTCGGCGTGGAGCTGCACCAGCCCGCCGTTAGCGCCGACGATCTCCATCGCCCTGGCAATGAACGAGTCGGACACGCGGTGGTCGTAGGTCATGAACATTTTGAATGACGCGACGCCCATCGAGATAGCCTCGGCCAGGCCGTCGATGATGTAGGGTGTGTTGCTCAGAATGTAATGGAAGGCGAAATCCACGACCGAATCGCGTTCCGCCTCCGCCTTCCAGCGCTCTATCGCCTGGGGCAGCGTCTCGCGCGTCTCGGCGTCGTAGGCCCCGAATGGGATGATGGTCGTGAGGCCGGCGTGGGCCGCCGCGACCGAGCCGACGGCCCAGTCGTCGTTCGGAGTGGGTCTCAGGTGCACGTGGCAGTCTATGGCGCCGGGAAGCACGTGCTTGCCTGAGGCGTCGACGCACTCGTCGGCCTGGGGCAACGTGTCGTCCGGCCCGACGGCCACGATGCGCTCGCCTCTAATGGCGATGCTGGCGCGGAACTCGCCCGTGGACGTCGCCACGAGGCCGCCGCGCACTATGGTGTCAACTCGCTCTGACATAGCTGCCTCCCCCCGTCTGGTTCCCTTGCCGTTGGGCACCAGTATAGATACGAGCGCGGGTCGGGGCAAGGATAACGCGTGGAGCGGCCGGACTCACTCCAGGCGGCGCAGGCTGCTCGCCGTGGCCAGGAACGCGAGCGCCCCCGCCAAGCTGACCAGCCCCATGACGGTGATGGCGAACGGCACGGACGTAAGCCCGGTGAGCCAACCCACGAGCAGGCTGGCCGGCACGACGAATCCGCGGCCGTAGGACTGGAAGCTGGTGATGCGGGAGCGGAGCGTGTCGGGCACCAGCGTTTGTATGAGCGCGCCGCTGGTGGTGCGAAACCACGACTGGCTGAACGCGAACATCGCGATGATGACGAACGCCGCGGGCAGCCACTGCGCCTGCGCGAACGCGAGCGCCAGCGCCGAGCTGGCTATCGCCGCTGTGAGGGTTATCGGCCCGCGCCTGAACAGGAAGCCCAGCGAGGCCATCATCAGCGCGGCCACCAGCCCGCCGCCGCCGTTGACCGCCAGCAGGTAGCCGCCCACGTCCGCGCCCTTGTTCAGCACCTGCTCGGTGAACACCGGCAGCATGAACATCAGCGGCTGGAGCACCACGTTTGGAATCATGCCCAGCGCTATCAGCAGGAATATTGCTCGGTTGCCGCTCCACACGTAGCGGACGCCTTCCACCAGGTCCCGCAGCACAGAGCCGCGGTCTTCGGCGCAGCGCTCCTGGAAGTACGGCGTCTTCATCGGCAGCAGCGCGAGGACGACCCCGGCGTAGAGAAGCGACTCTATGGTGAAGTTCCAGAAGAAGCCCAGGTTGGCTATCAGCACGCCGCCCACGAACGGGCCGATGAAGCGGGTGCCGGTGATGGTGAGCACGTTCGCGGCGTAGGCGTTGGACAGGTTCTCGCGCGGCACGGTGTTGGCTATCAGCGCCTGGCTCATGGGCTGCGTTATCGATATGCAGCAGCCGCTTATGAAGACGTAGGCGTAGGCGTGCCACACCTCCGCGGCGCCGGAGCGCACGAAGAACGCGAACAGCAGGGCGAGCACGGCCATCAGCGCCTGGAGAGCCATGACCAGCTTGCGCCGGTCCAGGCGGTCTCCCATCACACCGCCCCACGGGCTCACTATGAGCCCGGGCAGGGTGTTCAGTCCCCCGACCGTGACCACCAGCAGGGGCGTCGCCAACCCTCCCTCCGCGAGCCGCTGCACCAGCCAGCCCACGGTGAGCAGTTGCAGCCACTGAGCGCTGTTGGCGAAGAAGTTGGCCGTCCAGATCAGCCTGTAGTTCGGGTAGCCTCGCCAGGAATCCAGAAGCTGAATGCGGGGCATGGATACGGCGAGCCTGTGCTGTAAGGGGGGACGGCTAACCGGCCGCGCCCACCCTGGCGGCCCAACGCGGCTGGTCGCAGATGTGCCCTAGAAACTCCAGGATGGTGTGAGCGGCCACGTAGGACGTGATGCCGGTGCCCACGTCGAGCTGCGGGTTTACCTCGACAAGGTCGAAGCCGACTACGTTGGTGTGCCGGGCGATGGCGATAAGCGCCTCGCGCAGCTCCGCGTAGGTCATGCCGTTGGGCTCTGCGGACACGCAGCCGGGCACCAGCGGCAGGTCCAGCACGTCGATGTCTATGCTCACGTAGCAGTTGGCGTCACGCGGGATCGGCTCCACGATGCCTGGTCCGCCCAGCTCCCTCGTCTCGGACATGCCTATAACGCGGTTGCCGTCGTTCACCGAGTCCTGCAAATGCTCGCGGTTGTTGCGCAGGCTGCGTATGCCCACCTGGGTCAGGCTTTCCACGTGGTCCATGTGGTAGATGTGCCTGAAGGCGTGACCGTTGGTGAACTCGAAGCCGTGCATGAATGGCGCATAGTCTATGTGCGCGTCGAAGTGGACTACGTGGAGCGGCTCGTCGTAGGCGCGCACCACCGGGAATGTGATGGCGTGGTCGCCGCCCAGCACCACCGGAAGCGCGTTCTTGTCGAGAATGCGGCGCGTGAGGTCGGTGATGTTGGCGAAGGTCTGCTCGACGTTGGTGGGCAGAACGTCGGCGTCGCCCACGTCCACGATGCGGCCGTTGGTAAGCTCGCGCTCTAGAAAGGCCTTGTCCTCATCCTGGTCGAAGTACCCGCGCGGCCCGAACCGCAGGGAGTGCTCGCGTATGCCTCGGGGGCCAAAACGCGCGCCGGGCAGGAATGGAGAGCCTTCGTCGGTCGGGGCGCCCATCACCGCAATGTCGGCGTCCAGGGCGTCCAGGTTGGTGCAGATCTCGGAGCGCAGGAACGAAGGTATGCCCACGAACGGGTACGATCGCCCGGGGCCGGCCTGCTGCTTGTTGTCGTTGACCATGGTTTTGTCCTTTCTCTCTTCAGCGGCTTCACGCCCATCTCCGTAACGAGTACGTGGCCAGCTCTAAACTTCCCCCATCAAGGGCTGGCAGGGGTAGGAATCAAGAAATCAAGGCGGTCGCGTCCTGTTAGTTACCCCCATCCTAACCTTCCCTCTGTGAATACCCCGTCGAAAGGGAAGGGACTCTATGGAAGGCTCATTCCCAGTACCTGCCCCTGTCAGCCCATCAAAGGGGTAGAGAAATCTGGAAGGCTCGATCCTCGATGCCCAGGGCCCGGCTACACGCCCGCGGCGTTTCCCGACGTGAGGTAGCGCACGGCCAGCGGGGTGAGCCGTCCGTCTACGGTCACGTACTCGCCCGGCTCCATACGCGAGAGCTTGAACGGCACGTACTTACCCCACGACCGGTCCTGATAGAGCTGCTCCTCGCCGTATTCCGACGGGCCGCCGCAAGGCCAGCCGTAGCAGTAGTACATCACGCCCTGTGCAGGCTGGAGTATCTCGGAGCTCACGCTGCCCCCGCGGTTCTCCGAGCCGGGCCGCCTGGCGTGGCCGTGGGCGCAAATGCTCCAGCCCGTTTCCTCCAGCGTCGAGTGGTCGCGGAAGCAAGACGCCAGGTAGGCCGGGTCGATGGAGCCGGCGCCCTCCGCCATCAGTGTCGTGATTCGATCGTAGCGAACCACCGTCGAGTCGCCGTCCGCCGGCGTGTAGGTGATCTGCGACATCTCAGGCGAAATCCAGTGGTTGGAGCGGCCAATCCAGCCGTCGGTGGTGCGCGTCTCTATGTGCAGCGACCGGGTGCTCACCTCGACAAGGGCCACCTCGCCGCCGGAGTCGGCGAACAGGAAGTTGCCGTGAATCGCCCTGGGATAGGACTCCAGCAGGCCGATCGCGTCCTGGACGGAGGCGGCCTGGCTCAGCAGCAGGTCGCCGAATCGGTAGAAGGGCACACCCACCGCGCGCTTGCTGTCCGGCTCGATGTCCGGGTCCGGGCCTGCCCCCGACCACGTGTAAGCGAATCCCTTTTCGTTCAGGCCGCGCGTGTGCATGTGGTTGAAGTCGGCCACGGTGTTCGTGTCCTGGGACACGATCTGGGTGCCGACGTACCGGTAGCCGTCCGGCGGCTCTTCCACCACCAGCCGCGTCCGGGTGGTGAACGGGTCGTCGCTGGTGCTGCCGATCAGCGCACGACCGTCGGCGCTGCACGCGCCAGTCGCTCCTGCGGTGGTGCAGTTGTCTGGCCAAGGTGAAGAGAGTCGGAGTCCGAGCATGACGATGCCCCCTTATCGGTTGGTGAGTGCGCCTATCATAACACTTCTGGCGGGGCTTAAAGGCCGGGGGAAGATTAGCTAGAGGCGCCGGTTAAGGACCCAACACCGCTTGGAGCGCCTGCTCCAGTTCGTCGAGCGTGGCGAAGCCCTCGAACTTGGCGGCCACAAGACCATCGCCGCCGATTACGAACGTCCACGGCTCGCTGGGGAGTCCCCACTCGGTGACAGCGGGGGCGATCCTGGCATTGGATAGATCGCCTTGGATCTCGTGAGGGTTGTCGTAAACCTCGACGTGGATGAAGTTCGCCCGGTCCGAGTGGCGCTCCTTGGCCTGTTTCAGCACATCGAGCTGCGGGCCGCACGTGGCGGTGGTGCAGAATGCTGGGGTCGAGAAGGCGACGACCAGCGGCTCGCCCGACGCGGCTGCTTGGGCGATGGTCATCGCGTACAGCTCGGAGTCGGGCTGCGTGTCGGACGTAAGCTCGCTCATCTCCGTCGTGTCGGAAAGGGTCTTGCTCTTCGTGAGCGGCGCGGGCGCACCCAAGGCGGGCGTGAGGCTTCGCTCGCGGACGGCCACGCGCGCGGATGCGGAAGACACCCCGGTGTTCGGACTCTCCACGCTGACGCCGAGGCCCCAGTCGCCGGCCCTGTCGAAGTTCAGGCGGACAGTGTACGCGCCGCGCCCGGTGTCACCCCACTCGCGGTACGTGGCGCTGACGGTCTGGATGGGGCCTTCCTGACCCGTGGGGGCGAGGTAGTAGGTCTGAAGGCGAACGCCGTCCGGCTCGCGGACTGGACCTGAGCCACTTGCGACCAGGGCGAATACGACGCGGTTGGCGCCGACGCTGAGGTCGGTGGACGCGAGAAGGAGTCGCAGGTTGGCGGCGTCCGGAATGGGGGTAGTCACGGCTGGCGCGGCCTGGGTTGGGGCGGCTGGTGTGGCGGGCGCGTCACTGGGGCCGCAGGCGGTGAGGAGCGCGAGGAGGGGGAGCGCGGCCAGCACGAGGAGGAGCCTTTCAAAGTCCCTTCCCCCTTCTTGATGGGGGAGGGTTAGGATAGGGGTGAGATGCTTGGCGTAGAGGCGTTTCGACTTCATCGTAGCATCCCTGGCGGTTACCGCTCCTCGCGCGGTTTCGGAGTTGGGGCGCTGTCATAGGCGCCGCGAATCGAGCGCCAGCGCACCATCAGCGCGTCCTTGAGCATCTGGAAGGAGTCCACGGCGGGTCTGACCTTGCTCTGCGGCTGGTAGCGCCAGTCGATGGGAAGCTCGTGCACGCGATAGCCTCGCTTGAACGCCAGGTGGAGGATTTCCACGTCGAAGCCAAAGCCGGGCACGCGCTGGAGGCGGAAGAGGTCTTCAGCGGCGGCGGCTCGGAAGCACTTGAAGCCGCACTGGGTGTCCTGTATGCCCGGCACCGCGATGGCCTTGACCGACCAGTTGAACACGCGGCCCATGACGTGGCGCAGCGCCGGCTCGTCGAACCGGCGGGCGCCCTCAGCTTCGCGGGAGCCGATGACCACTTCGTAGCCGTCGTCGATGCGTTTAAGGAAGTTGTCGAGGTTGGAAATGGGCATGGCGAGGTCGGCGTCGCACATGAAACGCAAGCGCCCGTGTGCGGCCAGCATGCCGCTCCGCACGGCCCAGCCCTTGCCGGCGTGGGGAATGGACTCGACGCGGACTCGGCTGTCGTCTTTCGACCACGAACGCACCAGGCGGGCGGTGCCGTCGGAGCTGCCGTCGTCCACCACGACTATCTCCCACGAGAACGGCTCCGCGGACAGGTAACCGGCCACCGCGTCGAGGGTGGCGACGATGCGGGTAGCCTCGTTGTAGGCAGGGATGACGACCGAGAGGTGAGGGTTGGTCAAGATGCGCTCGGACCGCGTTCCACCGGCGGCGGCCGCCTACGGGACCTGCGTGGGACTGTCGAGGTGGAATGAGTCGTGCAGGGCGCGCGCGGCCATGCCGACCTGGGCCTCGTCGACAATGCAGGTGATGCGTATCTCGGACGTGGTTATCATGTCGATGTTGATGCCGTTGTCGGCCAATGTGCGGAACATGGTGGAGGCGTAGCCGGGGGCGTCCTGCATTCCGGTGCCCACGATGCTGAGCTTGGCGAGACTGTCCGCGCTCGCCACCTCGCCGTTGCCTAGCTGCCGGGCCACCAGCCGCGTCACTTCGAGGGCGCGTCCCAGGTCGGTGCGCTTGACGGTGAAGGTCATGTCGGTGGTGCCGTCGACGCTGGCGTTCTGCACTATGACGTCTACGCTGACGTCGGCCGCGCTGAGCGGCTCGAACAGGCCGGCGGCGATTCCGGGCCTGTCAACCACGCCGCGGACTGTGATCTTGGCGACATTGGTATCGACGGCGATGCCCCTGATGCGGTTTCTTATCTCGCCGACGGTTGTGTTCATATCCGCTCCTTCGTGAATGAGGGTACCCGGGGCGTCGGAGAAGCTGGAGGCGACCAGGATTGGGACCTTGTAGAACATGCCCATCTCGATCGATCGTGCGTTCATCTTCGCGCCGTAGCTGGCGAGCTCCAGCATCTCTTCGTAGTCCACCTCGTCAAGCTTGCGGGCTTTGGGCACCAGCCTGGGATCGGCGGTGTAGATACCCTCCACGTCGGTGTACACCTCGCACCGAGCTGCCTCAAGGCTGGCAGCGAGCGCGACCGCGGTTGTATCGGAGCCGCCGCGCCCCAGCGTGGTTATGTCCAGGTCATCAGTGATGCCCTGGAAGCCCGCCACTATGACGATACGGCCCTGCTCCAGCTCGCGCGCGACCCGCTCGGGCTGCATCAGCGCAATGCGGGCGCGTCCGTAGCTGGTGTCTGTACGGATGCCGGCCTGCGCGCCGCTGAGGCTGATGGCCTCGTAGCCCAACGTGCGCAGCGCCATGGCTATCAGGGTGCAGGACACCAGCTCTCCCGTGGAGAGCAGCAAGTCCATTTCGCGAGGTTCCGGTCGGCCCGACACCTGGCCCGCGAGCTCGATGAGCTCGTCGGTGGTGTCGCCCATGGCCGAGACCACGCTGACGACGTCGTTGCCGGCATCGCGCGTCCGTCCAATTCGCTGGGCCACGTTTCGAATCTTGGCGGCGTCGGCCAGCGAGCTTCCGCCGTACTTCTGGACTACAAGTGACAATTTTTCCTCTTGCCAGCGTTGACTTGTGGACCGGACGAGATGTCGCGTGTCAATCGTGCTGTAGTCCGGTCCGTCTTGCGTCAGGCGCTCTTCTCGACTTGGGCGCCCTTCGTCGTGGGCCTGGTGACCTTGATCGAGCCTCCCACGCCCGACTTGGCCGCTATGTCGGCCATCTCGTAACCGATCGTGTACTCCCGGCCCCTGGTCAGCGCCAGCACGCTCGATCCGGCTCCCGACAGGAATACGCCGAGGGCGCCGGCGTCGCGGGCGGCGCGGAAGATGTTACGCATTGGGTAGAAGATGGCCTGCCGGGCGGGCTGGTGCAGGCGATCTCCGGTGGCGACGTCCAGGTGCGCCAGGTCTCCGGTGGCGAAGGCCCGGACCAGCAGCGCGGCCCGGCTTATGTTGTAGACCGCGTCGCTGCGGGGCACCTCCGAGGGCAGCACGGCGCGTGCCTCGTTCGTAGGCATCGCGACGTCCGGGACGAACAACACGGCCATCAGGTCGTCGGGCACGGGCACCGGCGCCGATAGCAGCTCGCCGCTCTCGTCCCTGGCGACTATCCTGCAGCCGCCGAACAGCGCCGGCGCGGCGTTGTCCGGGTGGCCCTCCAGCCTGGCGGCTATCTCCAACAGCTCTAGCCGGGAAAGCTGGTCGCCGCGCATTTCGTTGGCGGCAACCAGGCCTGCCACCGCCGCCGCGGAACTGCTGCCGAGTCCCCTACCCAGCGGAATGCGATTATCGCAGGTGATCCTCACGTCGGGCGGCGATTCGCCGGCACCCTCGAACAGCAGGCTGAAGCCACGATACACCAGGTTCGTGGCGTCGTCGGGCACCTCGCCCGCCCCCTCGCCGATAACCTCGATTCGGAGGGGGCCGCGGCGACTTTCCACACGAACGCTGTTCCACACGTCCAGCGCCATGCCCAGGCAGTCGAAGCCCGGGCCCATGTTCGCGGTAGTCGCGGGAACGCGTACGCAAACTAGGTCTTTCATATCAAGCGCAGCAGATTATAGCACAACCGGGGTATTCTTCCGTAGTGGTGAGGTACCCAGACTACTTGTACCGGAGCGCTTCCGCGGGGGCGATCAATGCTGCATGCCGAGCGGGCAGGATCGTGGTGAGGAGAGAGAAGATGTACGCTCCCAAGGAAATGAGAATCACCTTCGGCCACGGCAGCACGAACTCAACCTCTGGTTCGTCCACCCGCATCTCGTCGATTACTCCGACGGAAGTGATCAGTCCGAGGCCCAGCCCCAAGCTAATTCCGAGTTTGGCGAGAAAAGAAGCCTCGACCAGGAAGCTCAGCTGGACCATTGCAGGGGAGAATCCGATGGCCCGCAACACGCCGATGCCGTGCCGCCCTTCCACCACCGCCCGCGCGGTGATGACGCCGAGTGCCACGATTCCCACCAGCAGACCCAACGACATGAAGCCGATCAGCAGGTTGAAGCGGGCCTTCTGGGCCGCCTGAGTTTCGGCGATAGATTCCTTGAGGCCCAGGGTTTCCACGCCGTTCTCGAAAAACGCCGCCTCTATGGCCGCGGCTGCGCCGTCTGCGCCGTCTCCGACATTGAAGAAGAACTGTGTCGCGTCGACATCGCGGCCGATAGTGTCTGGAGACACGTAGAATCCAACGGGCACCGGTCCGGCGGAAGCAAGAGTGTCCAGAACCCCTATCACCGTCAGTTCAAAGGAGTTTCCGCTTTCCAGGTCCCGCACGGTCTTTCCAGGTCCCCCACGGTGTTGTTCACGGGGTCCATGAAGTTGTTCTCGACGAGTAGCCTCTGCACGTCGTTCAGCGTAAACTGGTCCGAGGCCAGCACGAAACCTGTGTTGGTGCGTCTCGGGACGATTGTGTCGTTGACCACGGCCAGCCCAGGGTTGGCCTGGACCGCGCTCCACACCGCCGTCGCGTCCGGGCCGTCGTCCCCCGAGTACTCCGGCGCGGCCAGCGCGATGCCGAACCGGTTTGTCGCGAAGAAGTCGTTTCCTACGCCGGTCACCGTGGTGTCGGCGAACTGACCAGTGGTGTCGGATGCCAGCCGGGCGTCGGCCTGCAAGATGGTATGGAATGTACAAACGGAGGGGACTCCTACGACGCGCTCGATGAAGGCGAGGTCCGGGTTGGCCTCAACCGCGACTCTCAAGTCACCAACGGGGTTGAGCTCGGCGCCTACGAATCCGACGACTTCATATCCGCCGCCAATACGCTCCTGGTTGTCCAGCACATCCACGAACGTCGCCATCACCGTCACGGAGAATATCACGATAGAGAACATCGCCAGTGACAGCCCTGTCCTGTACCGGAACTGGAGCGGATAGGCCAACGCGGACTTCACGATGGGTGTGTAGCGCCTGATGCGGCCAATGGTCTTACTTGCTACACCCAGCACAATCGGGGCGTTGTTGACGGTAACCAACACAGTCCCAGTAACCAGGAAGGCGCCGATCAGGAAGAACCCGGACATGTCCTCCGTGAAGTCCGGCTTGAGAGACTTCAGGAAGCTGTGCGGGACCAACCAGTACACGACCAAAAGCAGCCCGACGCCCGTGAACACTTGTCGTTGCGAGACTCCCAACGCGCGCAACGCCATCGCGACTCCCAGGGCGATGACGGAGATCCCCAGCCCGAAGAAGGGCAGGCGCGCGGCCTGAAACGCCGCAACGAAGACGAGCAGACCGAACACGACCGTCGCCGCGGACCGAAGCAACGGGCCACGCCGGGAACCTTCGATCTGGGGTTCCGGCAGGTCACGGATGGCCCGCACGATGTTGAGCCGGCTGATTCGCCGTGCGGAGAGAATCACGGTGACTAAGGTGAGAGCGCCGCCAGCCAGGAATGCCGCCATGAAACTCACGGGCTGAACTTACGGTGTGAATGTGAACTGTTCGATGGTCTGGCTCGCAATGGCGGATACAGCCTCCACGAGCACGAATCCCAGCCCGACGCCAATCAAGGCGCCAACGATTGCGGAACCGATGCCGTAGATGGCGCCCTCCACCGTGAACATGCGCACCAGGTGTTGTCGCTGCATACCAACGGCGCGAGCCATGCCCATATTACTCTTGCGCTCGGTGGCCAGCATGGAGAAGATCAGCAGCATTCCCACACCGATCGAAAAGAGGCCAAACGTGGTGAACAAGGAGACGAAGAGTGCACCGGTATCGTTGGCCTGATCTATCGCATTGTGCTTGACGGACAACAGCTCCAGCCCCCGCCGCTGGCGGCGTGGTTTTCGTAGCGTTCGACCACGGTGTCCGTCAGTGCCGCACCGCTAAACACGCCACCGCGGTTGGAGATGAGAATTACGGAGAGCTCTCCGGGGCGGCCCAATAGTTGCTGGACGGACGAGAGCGGCGCCATCATGACTACGTCCGTGCCCACCGGCTTGCTGTATGACCCGTCGACCACGCCACGGACGGTGAGGGGTGTCAGCACTCCCGCTCCCAACGCCAGGCTAAGCTTGGAGCCGGTTCCGGCCAGCAACGCATCGGCGCCTACTCTGTTTGTGTAGACCTCATTGGGCCCCAGGACCGTGAGGTCGAGCGGTTCGCCCTCAGCGTCGAACAGCTCATCGAAGACCATAGCCCGCCGTGGGTCCAATCCCGCCAGCCGAGTGGAGGACTCAAACTGCTGGCTGTCGGAGTTGATGGCCGCCACATTTTCCGTCAACGTGGGCAGCACTCCGTCAACGTCTGAATCGGCGTCGGGATCAGGCGCCAGCTCCTGAAAGACGGTCTGCTAGAAGCCGTCAGGGAGAGCGCGACCCTCCCAGAAGTTCGAGTCTTCGTCCACTACGAGTATCTCGTCGACGGAGCGGAGAGAGGCGGCGGCGGAGTTCTTGATGCTGTAGGTTACGGAGTCACCGACGGTAAACGCGCTGGAGTTGATGGCCGTGGCCAGCATCAATCCCGAGATGATCAGCAGGCTCTGCCCCGGCCTGCGAACCACGTTGCGAATAGCCATGCGGACCAGGATGGGGTGCCGCATTCTTATGTAGAGAAGAAAAACGACCGCTAAGCCGAAGGGGACAGTCAGCACAGCCGCGATGTTCGTAATGGGCGCCCCGAACAGCTCGTCCATAGGGGATTAGATCGCGTTGCCCCTGCCGTCATCGACGATGAGGCCGTCCTGCATGCGGACCGTCCGGTGCGACATCTCCGCCATGGCGTCCGAGTGGGTGACGATGACGAACGTCTCTTCAAGTTCCTTGTTCAACCGGATGTGGAGGTCCATCACTTCTCGGGCGTTCTTGCTGTCCAGGTTGCCCGTCGGCTCGTCAGCCCAGACTATCTCCGGACCGTTCACCAGGGCACGGGCAATGGTGACGCGCTGCTGTTGGCCTCCGGAGATTTGCGCCGGATGGTGCCCGGCGCGGTCCGAGAGATCAACGAGCGACAGCGCTCCTGCGCCTTCTGATTGGCCTCCTTTTCGGGAATCCTGACACCAGCAGAGGTATCTCCACGTTCTCCAGCGCCGTGAGCGCCGGCAGCAGATTGAAGGACTGGAAGATGTATCCCATTCGGGTGGCCCGGAAACGAGTCTTCTCCGTATCGTTCATCTTGGACAGGACGGACCCGCCGATGTTGATGAGGCCTGAATCGATGTCGTCCAGTCCGGAGAGGCAGTTGAGAAGCGTGGTCTTGCCGCCGCCGCTCGGCCCCATTATGGCGACTAAATCCCCACGCTGCACGTCTAGGCTCACGCCCCTGAGAACGTGCACCTCCACTTCTCCAAAGCCGTAAGTCTTGTGCACGTCCCTTGCCTGGACAACCGGAGTCGCAGAGTCGTTCGACATATTCCATTCACCGCAGCCGTTTTGTCACGAGTTGAGAACCGCGATCGCGGGACAGGTCAATCAGATGGAACCCAGATCCCTAGGGCAAGGGCATTCTATGCCAACCGCTCGCGAGGCGTGCTAGAAGTGAACCCGCTGAATCCCCTGTAGAGTGCCACGCCAAGAATGATCACCCAGACGAAAATGCCCACCGCGCCCAAGCTACCGATTGCATACAATAGGTCCAGGTCGACGTCGTGGTAGTGCTCGGAGATTGGTAGCTGAATGAACAAGAGCGCAGAGCCTATAAACGCGACTCGCGCGGCAATCCTGTGGAAGCCAGCGGGAAATCTGATTTGGTGGCGTAGTGTGCCATGTATGGTTTCTCTTTAGAACGGCCTCGGACGAGGGCCAGTGCCGCAGGATTCGGACCCCCCGAATGGACAGTTCGGAGGCCGCGAGTCACTGTGTTTCAGGCGGAGTGGTCATCTTGAGGTGTAGAAACATCTATTCAGAGATACTATCATCTCCCCTGATATGTTCTCCTTGTGGTGGGACGGTCTTCTTCTCAACGCCCTCACCCTCCTGATGGCAGTCGGGCTGGACCAACCTTTGCCTGAATCTGTGGCCAGAGTCCACCCCGTGGCCTGAATGGGACGCCCCATATCCGCCATGGAGCGCACCCCTCCCCAACGACCGCTGCGCGCGTTCCCATATAACTGCGCCATCGTCATCGCTTCAGACAAGTTCTTTGGCGATCCAACACATTGATCTCCGGGAGATGTCTTTGCTCAGCCCTCTTCAACTAACCGTCACAGCCGCCGCACTGCTTGTAGGTTCTACTATTCTCAGCACCATTGGATTCGGCATTGGGATGGCGTCCATGCCCGCATTGCTGTTGGTGCTGTCTCCTCAGACCGCAGTGGTTGTCTTGAATACTGTGGCGCTGGGCCTGGAAGCCTCGGTGGTCGTACAATCGAGGGAACATCTCCCACTTCGCGAGATGGCGCCTATCGCTCTGGCCGGCCTTGTGGGAGTTCCCGTGGGTGTTTACATTCTCAGCTCGGTTGACTCGGGCGTTCTTCGTATTGCCATCTCAGCCATTGTTGTCGCCTTGGCTTTGGTCGTCGCGCTCGATTTGCGCGCCCGGATGCCTCGGCCTCGTCTAGCAGGTCCGGTTGCGGGCTTTTTGGCGGCGCTTTCTCTTTCCGCCTTCGGTGTCGGGGGCCCTGTTGTCGCACTGTACCTATTGGCTCTCAATCGGCCTCCCCTCACTATGAGGGCGTCCATGGCCTTCTTCCTGTTGGCAATCGACATCGTCTCCGTACTAGGGTATGCAGTCGCTGGCCTTTACACCTTGGAGCGGTTGATCCTGATCATGATTGTGATCGTTCCGGTGCTGGTCGGGTTGCGTCTCGGAACAACATTGGTTGGCCGAATGAACGAGGCTGTGTTCCGTAAAGCAGTAATCGGAGTGACGATCATCACCAGTGTCTCCGTCGTAGCTAGAGAGGCATTGCACTTGTAAGGCGCCCTTTTTCCATAGCAGGGTAAGAGTTCGCTGCTCTAAGTAAGGGCCTCATTGTGAATGGCGGAGTAGTTCTGGACTGGCGAGGCGGGTACGGGCGGTGAGGAGTGGCGCTTGAAAGTGTACTCGCCGGCCTGAGGAGTGCGCCCGATTTATAGAGGCACTGCGAGAGGTGCCCCGGAACGAGAACTAGGTCCGCGTAGGTGCGACCTACGGCCTCGCCATCTCCTCAAACAGCTCGCGCCAGCCGCCGTCCGACTTCGGCCCGTAGGTAAGGTCGGTTACTATCACTCCGTTGGCATCGAGCGCCATGTAACCCGCCTGTTGTCTGACCTTGTACGTCTCCAGCATGTCAGTGTCTGCCAGGGTCATTTCCCAAGTGAAATCGTGGTTGTCTATGTACGACTGAATGTCCGAAGCGTCCTCGCCGGGGTCGACGCCCACGCCCACAATGTCAACGTTGTCCGCAAAATCGGTGTGAACATTCTTGAGTTGCCTCAACGAGGCACGGCAAGACGGTCACCACGTTGTGTAGAAGTAGAGCAGCACCGGCCGGCCCTCCAGGCCGGCCCGCGTGACCCTCTCACCTTCCAGATTGGTCAGCGTAAAGTCCGGAGCCCGTTGGCCGACGTCTAGGCCGACTTCAACGGACGGCGTGGCAGGGGCCACGGTAGCCGCGGCAGGCACCGGGGCGCTCTCAGTCGACGCAGCCCCGGCGGGGGCCGCGGTCGGCTGGGTCACGGACGCAGCAGCTGGCTGAGACATAGCCGCGTCAGGTCCGGGCTCGTCGCTGCCGCAGGCGGCAAACAGCACGGTGGCCATGGTCACACACGAGGTAAGGCCCAGCCATTTCAATGTGCTCACGTAGTCGCTCCTCGACAGTGCATGAGCTGCCACAATTGTCCACTCGCGAGCGCAGTTCACGCCAGAACTTGCCGCTCGCAAGGCTCGACTTCACTCACCGCATTTCGCCGGGTGAGCTTCCCCGGCTAGCGCAGTTTGGCCATGCGTGGATTAGGCGCGGACGCCACTTCGTCGAGTGTAATCCCGTCAAAGCGCTGCGGGCGATACGGCCCCAGCACCGCGTCGGCCGGCGTTCGGTCGCAGACTTCCTGGGCGGCCAGTTGGCTCAACACCGGGGTGAGAGTTACGCCGCTGTGTGTGATTGCCACGTACAAGTTGGGCGCCTCAGACGCGAAACCCATCGCCGGATAGCCGTCCAGCGGCATGGGACGCCAGCCCACTGGCACCGGCACTGCCCTTGCCCCGGCCAGGCCCGGAAGATAGCGACAGGCGCGTTCCAGCAGTTCGTCGGCGTGTGCCTGGGTGTCGTCCTCGGCCAGGCTCTCCTGGTCGCCTTCGCCGATCATCATGCGACCGTCGGCGCATTGACGCATATGTATCTCCGGGCGAGCCGGGTCCAGGGCCGGCGCGTAGACGACCGGCACGTTTCCGAGCAATCGAGGAAGCGGGTTCGTCCGAACAACCACGCCGGGGCTTCTCGCTTGCGGAACACTGACGCCGGCAAGGGCGGCAATATGCGTCGTTCCGGCGCCCGCGGCAGCGACCACCACGTCAGCCTCCAGGTCGCCCGAGGACGTCCCCAGTACGTGAACTCGGCCGTCATCGCTCTGCTCAAAGCCTGTGACTTCAGTGTACTCCAGAACATCGCAACCCAACTCACGCAGCCGGCGCAGGCATGCGTCCACCACCATCTGCGGCTCAACCTGTCCTTCGTTGGGGCTGTACTCGGCAGCGGTCACATCGCCCACGTCCAGGGCAGGCTCCAGGCGCTTCAGCTCGCAGGCGTCGATCAGCCGGGTCGGGTAGCCCCAGGACTGGAGCAGTCGCACTCGGTCCGCCAGAGCCTTGGCCGCGGCCGTGTTGGACTCCCAGGATACCTTGCCGCCCCAGCGGAGGCCTACACTGTCCGGGTCTCCACAGTCACCGACCGCGGCGGCGAAACGGGGCCACATCTCCATCGAGCGGCGGTTCAGGTTGTGATAGCCAATGGGTTCTTTGCCGCCGGCGTTGATCCAGGCAAAGCTATGACTCGACGCGCCATGCCCCGCGCCGCCCTTGTCGACAAGCACGACACGGACGCCCCGCCGCGCTAGGCGCCAGGCGATGGACGCGCCCAGTATTCCTGCGCCGACAACGGCTACTCTTCGAGCTCCTTCTGTAGTGGTCATCGGTAGCGACTCCTTTGAGCGCGGACGTCGAGGCTGAGCCGGCATTCAGGACCTTGAGTTGTAGACTGTGAACGGCTGTGAGTCCTTCGGCAACGTCCCCCGGTAGAACTGCCGTAAGTGGGGCTCTACCAGCCGTGCCACCTCTCGCCTGTCCTCCTCCTGGGGAGACAGCGAGCGGTCTAATGCCCCTCGTATCTCCTCGAAGAGCGCCTCCTTGTCGAACCTGGTCGGTTGGCCGTCCCGCAGGACCACTTCGCCATCGACCAGGACCGTGTCCACGTCTATCCCGCGCCCTCGGTGGACCAGGGCGTCCACCACCGGCACCTCCGGGTCCAGGTAAGGCCGCTCGATGTTCCGCAAGTCCAGCAGCGCCATATCGGCCCGTTTTCCCGGTTCGAGAGTTCCGATACGGTCCCCGAACCAGCTCGCGTAGGCCCCGTTGACTGTCGCCATCTGGAGCACCTGGAAGGCGGTGGGCGGGTCCAGTTCGATGCCGGGCACACGATGAATCTTTAGCACCAGGCGCATCTCCTGAAACAGGTCCTTGTCGTCGTTCAGCCCGGCCTCATCGCTGCCGATGGCCACCTTGACGCCTGCAGCCAGGATGCGACCCATGGGGGCAATCCCACTTTTGAGTCTCAGGTTCGAGCTGGCGTTGTGGCAGATGTTCGTGCCGGTAGCGGACATTATCTCGAGGTCTTCATCCGTAATCCATACGCTGTGCCCGCAGGTCACCTCCGGGCCGAGGAACCCAAGCTCGTGAAGATGTTGCAGCGGAGTCTTGTTCCAGGCCTTGTAGCCGTACAGTTTCTGATACACCGTTTCCTGCAAATGGACGTGTATTCCAGTGCTGTAGCGTCCCGCCAACTCCTTCAGAGCGACAAGCAGCTCGTCGGTGCAGCGATGTACGTTGCTGGGCGCCATCGTCACCTGCACTCGCTCATGCTGGTTATTGCCGTACTTCCGGCAGATCTCCTCCAGGATCGGCATCACCTCTTCGACTGGCATATAGCTGGGAGCCATGAGCGAGCGGTATCGGCGAGCCAAGTGATCCGGCAACCGGGAAGCGAAGTCCTCCTCCCCACCGTCCGCGCCCGCCACCATGGAATTCTGGTCGGCGATCGATGGGGCGTAGGACACCCTCATTCCGGAGGTCTGGTAGGCGCCCACCACCTTGTCCGCTATGTCCATGCTCAACGGCCCGAAACCGCGCGGCGGTGAATGAATAGCCTGCACCGTGGTGGTGCCCGTCTCGATCATCTGGACCGCGCCGTATAGCTGGTCCAGGTATGGGTCGATCAGCCTCGTCCCCACCCTGGAGAGGCTCCACATCTCCAGAGGCAGATCAGGCGCTCCCATCTGAAAGGGCGTGAGCCCGGTGTGAAAGTGGTCGTTGACCAGCCCCGGCATCACGATGTGATTGGGCGAACCGATAACCGGCGCCTCCGGATGCCGGCGGCTGAGTTCTCCGTAATCGCCCACCTCTTGGATCTGCCCGTCTCGTTGCAGCACCGCCCCGTCGGCTATGACGTCCGCCGACCAGGGGTCGTTGACCTTGCAGACGACGTACTTTCCTCGCACCAGCGACATCGCCATTGTTCAGCCTCCTGTGCCGAGTCGGCGGCCCGTCCCAGCTCGCAATCTCCGCTCTCCAGCGTAAGCGTGTCCGGCCCATGTTCCCGGAAACTCCGGTGTTCGTCAACACGCGGCCGCCGAACTCTTCTACATCGGCTAGACTATAATCCCGTTATGACCGCATTGTCCCTGGGTCTGGTACTGGCTTCCTCCGTCTGCCACGCCGCCTGGAACCTGCTGCTGAAGCGCGCCGGAAACCAGGAGGTGTTTACCTGGGCGATGCTGGTTGCCGGCAGCGTGATGATGCTGCCCTTGGGCGTTGTACTGTTTCTGCTCTACCCGATGTCGCAGACGGGCTACTGGCTTGTTCTGACAACGGTGGTCGCTCACCTCCTGTACTTCATCCTGCTCGGCAGGGCCTACTCAAAGGGTGACCTGTCCCTTGTCTATCCCGTCGCCCGGGGAATCGGGCCTACGCTCGTACCAGTACTGGCCGTATCGATTCTGGGAGAGAATGTTGCTCCGCCCGCCGCACTGGGCATCTCCGTCATAATTGCCGGCATATTCCTGGTGTCGTGGTGGGGCCGCTTCCGGCAGATCATCGCCCGTCCGTCGGTCCTGTTCCGAGACGCCGGCGTGGGCTACGCGCTCCTCACCGGGATGACAATCACACTGTACAGCCTTGTGGACAAGCAGGGCGTGGCGCACGTTCAGCCGTTTCTGTATTTGTACCTTCTCACCCTCGGATCGGCCATAGGCATGACCCCATACGTTTTGTACAGGCGCGGTCTGGCCGAGCTGAAGCTGGAGTGGAAGTCAAACTCCTGGTCCATCCTGGCGGCGGGGCTGCTGGTCTTTCTCGCCTACGGCCTCGTGCTGACCGCACTGTCAATCTCCCGGGTCAGCTACGTCGCCCCGGCCCGTGAGGTTGGCATAGTTCTGGGCGTGCTTATGGGTGTGTTCTTTCTTAAGGAGCCTTTCGGAAAAGGACGGGTGTTGGGTTCCTCGGCCATAGTCCTGGGTCTGGTCCTGATCGCGTTGTCTCCATAGCGAGGCCACCCTCGATCCGCATCTCGTCTGCGACCGGAAACGACAAACTTGCCGATCAGGCGGTGACAGGATCCCAACTACGGCTCGGCTGCCTGGCTTTCGACCAGCGTAGGTCGGTGCTCGTCGAACTCGGTCATCACAATCTCATCCGGCGTCGCGATGCCGCCAGAAAGCACCATGGTCATAGCTTCCTGAACGGTCAACTGGGTATCGAACACCTCGGAAGTCGGCAGCATCGCCACCCACCCCGAGTTGGGTGTGGGGGCGGTAGGGACGTAAACGACGCCCAAGCGGACACCATCTCTGCCGGTTGTTATCGAGGTCAGAAATCCGAGCATCCATGTTCCGTGTCGGGGATACTCGATCACCACTACCCGCTTGAAGCCGGACGGGCCTGATCCCGAGAACGACTGGATCAACTGACGCGCTGGAGCGTAGACGATTTTGACTATCGGCAGCGACATCAACACGCGCTGACCCGAGCCCAGCAGCCGCCGGCCAAGGTCCAGTTCCCACGTCAGCCCCGCGACATACACCAGGAACAGTAGCGCGGCGACGCCAAGTCCGGGGAAGCTGACGCCGGTGGTGGTCCTGATCGATGGACTGAGAACGCCGTCTATGAAATCCCATATCCACTTCAGAATCACGAACGTGATCACTATGGGCACAAGAAGCAGCACGCCCTCGATCATCGTTCGCCTGACATGAAGGCCCGCTCTGGCCTTGGCGAAGTAGAAGCGCCATTTCAAGCGGCTCCGTACCTGGTTCATCTCCCCACCCCGTTTCGCCGCCCAGGCCTATGCGACGACTGTCGCCGCGACTCGAGTGGGTACTACGAGGACCGGGTACCCCGTCTTCTTCATCAGTCCCACTGAGAAGCTGCCAGTGAACCTGCGCTTCAGGCCCGACCTGCCGCTGTGAGTGACCGCGATCATGTTGCTGGACGATTCTTCGAAGGCCCCCAGAATGCTTTTCTTGGCATCACCCTCGAGCAGCACCCACCTGACGCTGAGACCCTTACTGTTGAGACCTTCCGCCACACGCGCCAAGTACGCCGCGGAAGGTTGAGTCGATACGTTCGCGGCGGTTGACGCGACGGCCGCGGCCCCGTTTGAGGCCGCGTCCCAGCTCTCCCGACGGTAGAGCACAACCTCATCGCCCGGGATGACTCGTCTGGCCACCGATTGGCTTGGCGTCTCTTTGGTGGTCTCGTCCACGGCGCGCATCAGTACGACGTTGAAACCCAGCCTGGCCGCCAGGTACTCGACGTGAGGCAGCACCGCCTCGGCCTCAGGGGTGCCATCCAATGCCACGTGTATGGTCGAAATGTCGACTGCGTCCGAGAGGGAGTCGGCAGATATGGTGGGATTAACCACCAGCACCGGAACAGGCGCGCTGGCGATAACGTCCGTCGTCACGCTGCCGACAAGCGCCTGGGCCAGCAGGCCCCCGCCGTGCGTTGACATGGCTATGATATCACATGCCAACCGTCGGCACGTTTCGACTATCGTCTCGGCCGGGGAACCGAACTCGACTATGGTCTCCAGTCTGACTTTCGGACCTCTGGTGGCCTCCACCAGGCTCTCCAGGCGCCCCTCGACGTCACGCTTAGCCCGCTCGAAGATCTGCGTTGTTCCGGGCACCATGTTGGTGCGATCGAACGGAATGACGGAAAGAAACACAACCTCCGAAGATAGCCTGCCGGCGAGCCACGTTGCCTGCGCCACGATTCCACTGGCTATGTCTCGATCGTCGGGATTTATTGGAACCAGGAACTTCTTGAACATCATGCTTCCTCCAGCTCTTGGCGTCTGGCGGAGTCCTCATCCCCCGGCTGGCCTGCCGCCGGTGAGACGGCATCCGGTTCCACCCGGCGTCGAACACCGGGACCCTCATGTTCGGCGGCTAGGCCGGCTGGAGTCTCAAGAGCTTCTTTATGATTCAGCCATACACCCCTATGCAGTACAGGGTAACGCACGGAACAGCAACTCAGTCAATGTAAGATTGGTTTCAGATATGTAAAAAAGTGCCCGTCAGGCGCCCGGACCCGTACGGCGGACCGTTCGATCTCTTTGGAGAGGCTATGTCGGCCGCCGGAGAAGCCACCGCAACCAGTCAGTCGAGATCTGACGAACATGGCGCCCGGGAGGGGCCTGGCTCACGGTCGTCTGAACCAACGGTGGAGTCGTCGAGACTGTTTCAGATGGCCAGGCGCCGCCAACACCTTTGCCCCCGCGAGAGCACGAAAGCGAAATCTGCTCGATTCTGCGACATTCTGTTGTGTTCGTAGCTGGGAGTGCCGGCGGTCCCGCGCCAAACTGTAACGCCTGGCGGGTGATTTCTGAGCACAAGTGTCTCCCCGCGTGGCAGAACAGGACAGGGTGCGGGTCGGTGGCCGGAGGCCAGTTTCCGAGGCCCCTACGGATGCTTGGGGCATAATCCCCATTGGGGGCAGGGATTCCCGGCGACGGGGTCTGTCTCTCGCACAGGCGATGATAGCACAAATGTACGTAGGGGTCAAGGGCCCAGGCGAAAACGCCGGATCGGGGCGGATTGATGGGGAGAAATGGCGCAGACGCGGGGACATTGTTGGGCGCGTATGGGGGTGGGTGGAGTAGTGGCGGGAACGAGCGGCGCAGGAGGGTGACACTGTTTTCGGGGTGCTGGGGGGCGAAATGGTCGGGTATGGGCGGGGGAGTGCGGCCGGGGTGTGCATTGGGGCGCCCGGGGGAGGGTGGTTAAGAGCTTATCCGACAACCAAATCATCACCCCCGTCTTAACCCATTCGGCAAGCTCAGGGCAGTCCCTTCCCCCGTCAAGGGAGAAGGGGGTTAAAGGGGGTTATCGGATAGGCTCTAGGCAGTTTGGCGAACGCTAGGCGATGGCCGTAGGCCCAGAGTTGGGTGTGGGATCAGGCTGTTCGCGGGGGAGATGGTTTTGGGCGCGCCTGGTAATCTGGCACAGCTTCGCAGTCGCCAGTCTGTTGAACAGGTGGCCCGACACATGGTAGCATTTACTGCCGTTGTGAATTTGAAAAATCGCCTTTTGGGTTGACGGCACAACAGGCGCCAGGTTTCGGATTTCCCATCTAAGAGTAAGGATGAACGATGGACCACGTTAGATTCTCCACACGGGCGCTGGTGCTTGCCGGCGCTCTCGCCGCCGCCGCCTTCACGCTGCTCCTCTCCTCCGCCCCGCCGGCCCACGCGATTGGCGAGCCGTTCGTCAGCAACATGGGGAAATCCGACGGCCCCGGCACTATCGTGCAAAGGGATGACTTACGATTTGCTCAGGCGTTCACAACGGGTACGGCAGGCGGTCAGCTTGAGACTGTCCAACTCAAATTCAACGGAGGGGCGAAGGCTACTACGACGGTTGCGATTTGGAGCAGCACCGCGGCCGGCCTTCCGGATGCCTCCGTGTGCGCGTTGACGAATCCCAACAACCTGGGTTCCGGCGGAACAAAGACGTTTAGCACGACTTCGTGCACCCTGTCGGCCTCTACCACGTACTTCGTGTCCGTGCATTATGCAGGTTCGTCCAGCGATGTCTACGGTCTCGATTATACGACGTCCGCTGGTGAAGACAGCGGGGGACTCCCGGGCTGGAGCATCGCCGACTCATACCACCGAAGATCCGGCGGCAGTTGGACAGAGCAATCCTCCTTAGTAATAAAAATCCGCTTGCGGGGGGCCAATGTCGCCCCCACCGCCGCCGACAGTAAGGTGCAGGCCGACCTGGGTTCCACGTACGAGTTTCACCGGGACGATTTCAGCTTCTCGGACCATAGTGGGGACCGAGTGGAAGGAGTGACGATTTCCTCGGTGGCCGGCGGGGGCGTCTTGTGGCTCGACGCCAATGACAACGATACCTTCGACGCCGGCGAAGCGGTCTCCACCACCACCAGCACCACCATTACCCGCGACGAACTCAACGACGACAAGCTCACGTATACCGCGCCGGACACCGGCGGTGGGGCCGGACTGGCCAGTTTCAACTTCACGGTCAGCGACGGCGACCTCGACAGCGTGTCGACATACACCATGACCATCGACGTGTTCACGCGTCTGGTCAGCAACACCGGCAAAACTACCACCTCTTATAGGATACCGGAACGCAGTCGTGCCCAAGGCTTCGTCACTGGGAGCAACCCCAAGGGCTACCGGATCCAAAGCATCGATTTGACGGTCCTTGAAAACGATAACACTGATGGTGTAAACCTGAAGATTCTGGAGAGCAGTGGTACGAACGGACCGGGCGCTGATCTCTGCGACTTCGGCTCCACGCCCACCAGTCAATCGGACAAGGTGCTCCGGTTCTCCCCACCGGCCAATGAGTGCGACCTGGATCGAGACACAACGTACTTCGTGGAGCTTGTAGAGACGCTTGACGGTAACTACGCTCGATGGGTGTACACGGCTGATGAAGGCCAGATAGACTCTGGCGGGGCCGCTGGATGGAGCATCCTCGACCACGCCTACTACCTTGTCTCCGGGAGCTGGAACATATCCACATCCACCGCTCATTCACTAAAGATGGGCCTGAAAGGCGAGCTCATCCCCAACGCGCTCCCAACCTCTGCCGACGCCGCGGTGACCGCCGACGAGAACACGGTGTACACGTTCGCGCCGAGTTCCTTTCCCTTCGCCGATGCCGACGCGGGCGACACTCTGGGATCTGTGGTGATCACCGGCCTGCCGGACAGAGGCAGTCTGTGGCTCGACGCCGATGACGATGATACCCGAGACGCCGGCGAATCAGTCTTCCGCGACGAGACGGTAGCCCTGGCTGACATCGACGAGCTCAAGTACACGCCGCCGACCGACCAGAGGGGCGCGTCCCTTGCGTGGTTCTTTTTCAGGGTCAACGACGGCTACGAGGACAGCTCAGACACCTACAGATTGACCATTCACGTGGAGCCGGAGATAACCGGGGCGACAACGCCCCCCTACGCGGAGAGCGGCACTGGCAGTGTGGCGAGATACAGGATCAACGGCAGTCCCCCCACTTGGGGCCTGTCCGGGGTCGACAGCGGTCATTTCACCATCTCCGGCAGCGGCGTCCTGAATTTCATTAACAGCCCCAACTACGAAGAGCCCCAGGACGCCAACGCCGACAACGACTACCAGGTAACGGTGGAGGCCGTGGTCACAAATGTGGTGGCCAACGTCCAATACTTCGCCACCGGCACGCTCGACGTAACGGTGTCAGTAAGCGACGTGGACGAACCCCCGACCATCACCGCGAAGACAAAGGTGGAATTTGTCGAATTGCCAGACGGCACGTGGGCCGTCACCGACGACTTCCCGGAGAACAGCACGTCTTCCATAGCCACCTTCGACGTCAGCGACGACGACGGGGACCCACTTCTTAGCGTTAATGTGAACGAATTGGCTTCCAGCCCGGATGATCACCGCAAACTGACGGTGACCTTCGTCGCATCGACCAGTGTCGTGACCCTGAGTTTCCGCCCAGGTAGCACGCCCGATTTCGAGGCGCCTGGGGACCATGATCGAGACAACACCTACCAAGCAACCCTGCTAGCGATCACCGGCACAGCCCAAGACATCAGGAACAGCGTCATCAGGGTGCGGGTAACCGTCACCGACCTGCCGGCGGTGAGCGCAGCGTCCGGGACCTCGACCCCCTCCTACGCCGAGAACCGCACGGACGCGGTGGACACCTACTCCGCCACCGGCGCCGTGGGGACCGTCACGTGGAGCCTGGAGGGAGCGGACAGCGGGGCATTCACATTCGCCACCAGCACCGGCGAGCTGGACTTCGACAGCCCACCCAACTACGAGCTCCCGGCTGACGCCAACCAGGACAACGTCTACGAAGTGACGGTGGTGGCCACCGACGACAATGGGACTACCGCGGATGCTTCGGACGACGAGGCGAACAGGATGAACGTCCGGGTCAGGGTGACCGACGTGAACGAAGCGCCGGTGGTGAACGCGGACTCCGCCACCACCACCGAGGACACGGCGGTCGTCATCAGAGTGCTGGACAACGACACGGACGAGGACGCCAATTCGGACCTCTCGGTTGTTAACGTCAGAAATTTGACGAACGGCACCGCAACCAGCACCGATGGGGGCACAACGGTCACCTACACGCCCGCGCAGGATTTCAACGGCGTCGGCTCGTTCGTCTACACGGTGAGCGACGGCGCGCTGGCCGCCAGCGGCTCGGTTACCATAACGGTGACTGCGGTCAACGACGCCCCTGTGGCGGTAGATGACTACGCCACCACCACCAAGGACACGGCCATAATCTTGGACTTGTTGGGCAACGACTCGGACGTGGACTTGGACACTCTCAGTCTTTCCGCTATCGTTACGGACCCGACCAACGGCGCCGCCGTGTTGGACGCCGGCGCTGTCAGCACCACAACCTACACGCCCAACCCGGGCTTCGCGGGCTTCGACCACTTTTCCTACACCGTGACGGACAACGGCGTCCCGGCCTTGCGCGTCGTAGGCGACGTTACGGTCGGCGTGCTGCCAACGATAACCGGCACTTCGACCACGTCCTACTCGGAGAGCGGCCAGGACACGGTCGCCACCTACATCGCCAACGGCAGCCCCACCTGGAGCCTGGCAGGGGTCGACGCCGACGACTTCACAATCTCCAACGAGGCCAGAGCCGACGGCGAGCTCAACTTCGTCACGCCCCCCGACCTTGAGAGTCCGGCGGACAGCGATGGAGATAACGTCTACAACGTAGTCGTGACGGCTTCCATAACGGACGATGCCACCGGCAATACCGTAACGAGCGAGCTTGCGGTTACGGTGACTGTGACCAGCCTGACCGACGAGCCGCCGGTCATTCACGGCGGAACCGGTGTGACCGTAACCGGTACGGGCGCCAGCCGCCAGGCCACCGCCCCCGACTTCCCGGAGAACTCCACTTCGACAGTGGCCACACTGACCGTCGATGACGACGACGCAGGACACGAAATCGTTGAAGTTGCCTTGAGCAATCTTGACTACGGTAGTTTCAGCGCCACTTCGTCTACGAGTACGGCCACAGTCACCCTGAGCTTCAAGAACGCGCCCGACTTCGAGAACCCGACAGACCTCGGGGCCGGCAACGTGTACTATATGACGCTGACTGTGAAGACCGCGTCCTCGACCGCCGCCACGTCGACATATCTTTCAACCAGCATCCGGGTAAGGGTAACCGTAACCGACCTGCCGGCGGTGAGCGCAGCGTCCGGGACCTCGACCCCCTCCTACGCCGAGAACGGCACTGACGCGGTGGACACCTACTCCGCCACCAGCACGGTGGGGACCGTCACGTGGAGCCTAGAGGGAGACGACAAAGACCAATTCAACATCGACTCCGGCACCGGCGAGCTGGACTTCAGCAGCCCACCCAACTACGAGTTCCCAACTGACGCCAACCAGGACAACTACTACGAAGTTACGGTGGTTGCCACCGACGACAACGGGACTGCCGGGGATGCCGCGGACGACGAGGCGAGCGGGATGAACGTCCGGGTCACGGTGACCGACGAGAACGACGCGCCGGTGGCGAATCCGGATAGGGCTGCGACCCTGCTAGACACTCGACTGGTGATTCACGTGTTGGAAAACGACACCGACGAGGACGGCGATCCCCTCACCGTCACGGACGCCAGCGTGACCGGAGCAGCCATAGGCAGCGCCACCACCACCAGCGATGGCGCCGCCATCGAGTACACGCCCAACCCCGGGAGTACCGGCTATGGCCAAACGACTGTTACCTACACCGTCTCCGATGGTCGGGGCGGCGCCGACACCGGCTCGGTATTCGTCCTGATAGACGACATCATTTGGCGTCTGAGAGACCTTGCCATCTCGGACCTGACTTCGGATTTGAGTCTCAACCCGAACGTCACGGAGTACTCCGCAATCACGGAATACTCCGCAAGCGTGGAAAGCACCGTGGACAGAGTTGTGGTGACCCCCACGCCGTATGTGGATTTGGCCAACGAGCCATATGACAACATAACAGTGGCGGTGAACGGCACGCCGTCGACTAGCGACCGTCCCAGTGTACGCGTCGACCTGGGCGGCGAGGCGAGCACGACCACCATCGAGATAGCGGTGACGATCGAGGGGACGGTTCCCCTGTACACCAGGACGTACACTGTCAGCGTGTTCCGGATGCTGGGTCCCAGGGCGCCGGACGTGTCCGGACCCGACAGCATCCCCTACGATGAGAACGGCGTGGGGCCGGTCGGGACCTACAGCGCCAGCGACCCGAATGGCGATCCCACCACCTGGGGGGCGTTGTCCGGAGTCGACGCGGGTCTCTTCAGTTTCGACGCCGGCTCCGGAACGCTCAACTTCAGGGAAGCGCCCGACTTCGAGAGCCCGGCTGACGCCAACCGCGACAACGTATACCTGGTGACCCTGACTGCCTCCGACGGCACGCTCGACGGCACGCTCGAAGTCTCCGTCACCGTGGACGACGTGAACGAGCCCCCAACGACGGTGGGCACGGTCATCGACCAGACAACGTTGACGGCGGGCGATCCTCCCTGGAGGTTGGACCTGTCGAGCAACTTCGCGGACGATGACGGCGATTCGCTCACCTACTCGATCAGTTCGAGCCGGAACGGCGTGGCAAGCGCCCGCATAACCAGCGCCGGAACGCTGAGCGTCACCCCGATATCCGCGGGCAGCGCGACCATCGTCGTCTCCGCATCGGACGGGGTCTCGAACAACGATCCCGCAACCTGGACCATCGCGGTGACCGTGGACGAGGCCCCCACCGATCAGCAGGACAGCCGCGCCCAGCGTTCAGCCGCTGCCTCTGCGGGGCCTGCGGCGCCGGTCCCGGTGGCGCCGGTTATCGACGGGCCTCCCGGCGAGATAACCGCCGTGGCGGCAGATGAAGAATCCGACGACACCATGGTGGTGGTCAACCCCGACCAACAGACGACCGTCGCCGCCGCCGAACAGGACGTCACCGTGGTCTTCCCGGTCAGCTCCAGGCTGGATGCGTTCCAGGCCAGGGTCACCGGCTGCACGATCGAGGACCCAGCCGTTGGACCTCTCCTGGCCTGCGTGACCGTCGACCTGTTCGACGCCGCCGGACAGCGGGAGCGGGACGCACAGCTCAGCACCCCGGCCGGCGTGAACATCACGCTCACCCCAGAGCAGGTCGAGGACCTGGGCGACCTATCGGTGCTGCAGGCAGCCCACGATCTGGGTGGCCTGAAACTTCTGAAGCGTGACGCGGCCACCGGCTCCTGGACAGAGGTGGCGGTCACGTTAAGCGTCGACGAGGAGTCAGGACAGGCCACGGTCTCCGGCTCGATCTTCAGATTCGGCGACTTTGTGCTTGTGCTCGATGACGAGGTGATCGCGCAGGCTCTGGCCTCGAGCGATCTGCTGCCCAGGACGGGCGGCCCTCACGTCCCCGGACACATCCTGCTGGCGCTGCTGATTGCAGGCGCCGCCCTGACGGCCGCGGGCTTCAGGCTCCTGCAAACGCGCAAACAAACAGCCTGAGGCCGCGCCGGTACGCCGATGGAGGCGGGTCCGTCCGCGCCTGAACCGACTGTGGAGTTGTCGGTTTGCTGGACAGGCCGCCCGATGTGCTGTATTGTTGGCGTCCGAGTACTTGTAATATTGTCCTAACTGCAGCCGGCACAACAGGCGCAAGCTTTAAGATATCGTCTCCTAAGGGCGAGGATGAACGATGAGCCAAGTTAGATTCTCTCCGCGGGCGCTGCTGCTTGCCGGCGCTCTTGCCGCCACCTGCGCGCTGCTCCTCTTTTCCGCCCCGCCGACCCACGCGATTGGCGAGGCGTTCGTCAGCAACATTGATAAGTCAGACTCCACTGTTCTCACGCCAAGCGATAGCACTCAATATGCTCAGGCGTTCACAACGGGTTCGACAGGCGGCTATGATGTAGAAACCGTCGAAGTCAGGTTTAACCGGGGGACGAACCGCGCCGCTTCTACGACGGTTGCGATATGGAGCAGCACCGTCATCGGCACCAGCACCGTTCCGAATGCCTCGGTGTGCGCGTTGACGAATCCTAACAACCTTGATAGAGGCGGAACTAAGACGTTTACCGCGACTTCGTGCACCCTGTCGTCCTCTACCACGTACTTCGTGCACTTGGCTTTTTCAGGTACTTCCAGCGATGCCTACCGGGTGCGAACTACGACGTCCGATGATGAAGACAGCTTGGGATTCCCAGACTGGAGCATCGCCGACAGGTTCCACCTTAACGACGGCAACTGGCGACAACAGGACTCGAATGATTCCAGTAGAGCAATAAGAATCCGCTTGCGGGGGGCCAACGTCGCTCCCACCTCCGCCGACAATACGCTCCAGGCCGACCTGGGCTACACGTACGAGTTTCACCGGGACGATTTCCCCTTCTCGGACCATAGTGTGGTCGAACCAGAAGAGGTGACGATATCCTCGGTGGCCGGCGGGGGCGTCTTGTGGCTCGACGCCAATGACAACGATATCTTCGACGCCGGCGAAGCGGTCTCCACCACCACCAGCACCGACGTGACCGGCGACGAAATCGATGATGCCAAGCTCAGGTACACCCCGGCGGCGCCGGTGTTGGCACTTTCAACTTCACGGTCAGCGACGGCGACCTCGACAGCGCGCAGCACACCACGACTATCGACGTGTTCTCACGTTTGATCAGCAACTTGGAGCAAGATACCCACGGCAGAAGGACACAGGAACGCAGGCGCGCCCAGGTCTTCGTCACGGGGAGCAACCCCAAGGGCTACCGGCTCCAAAGCGTCGATTTGACGGTCGATGATAACAGCGAGACCGAAGGTGTAAACCTGAAGATAGTGCGGACCAGTGGTTGGACCGAACCGGGCGCTGATCACTGCGACTTCGGCTCCACGCCCACCAGGCAATCGGGCAACGTGCTCCGGTTCTCCCCACCGGTCAGCGACTGCGACCTGAAAAAAGACACACGGTACCACGTGGTGTTTATAGAGGCGGTCGACGGTAGCTACGCCAATTGGGCGTACACGTTTGATGCTACGGTAACCGTAGAAGACGCTGGATGGAGGATCGTCAGAGGGCAAGCCCGCCAATCCACAACCGCCACGTCGGAGTGGACACAAGTCACCAATATATCACTAAAGATGGGGTTGAAAGGCCATATCTTTCCCAACGCCCTCCCGACCTCTGCCGACGCCGCGGTGACCGCCGACGAGGACACGGTGTACACGTTCGCGACGAGTTCCTTTCCCTTCGCCGATGCCGACACGGGCGACCAGGGCTCTGTGAAAATCGCCGGCCTGCCGGACAGAGGCACTCTGTGGCTCGACGCCGACGACAACGGGACCCTGGAGACCGGCGAATCAGTCTCCACCACCACCATGATAGCCCTGGCCGACATCAGCAAGCTCAAGTACACCCCGCCGGCCGACCAGAATGGCGCGGCCTTCACGTCGTTCGATTTCAGGGTCAACGACGGCTACGAGGACGGCGCGGACACCTACACATTGACCATTCACGTGGAGCCGGAGATAACCGGGGCGACAACGACCTCTTACGCGGAGAACGGCGCCGGCACTGTGGGGGCGTACTCTGCCAACGGCAGTCCCACTTGGGGCCTGTCCGGGGACGACAGCGGTCATTTCACCATCTCCGGCAGCGGCGTCCTGAATTTCATTAACAGCCCCAACTACGAAGACCCCCAGGACGCCAACGCCGACAACGACTACCAGGTAACGGTGGAGGCCGTGGTCACAAATGTGGTGGCCAACGTCCAATACTTCGCCACCGGCACGCTCGACGTAACGGTGTCAGTAAGCGACGTGGACGAACCCCCGACCATCACCGCGAAGACAAAGGTGGAATTTGTCGAATTGCCAGACGGCACGTGGGCCGTCACCGACGACTTCCCGGAGAACAGCACGTCTTCCATAGCCACCTTCGACGTCAGCGACGACGACGGGGACCCACTTCTTAGCGTTAATGTGAACGAATTGGCTTCCAGCCCGGATGATCACCGCAAACTGACGGTGACCTTCGTCGCATCGACCAGTGTCGTGACCCTGAGTTTCCGCCCAGGTAGCACGCCCGATTTCGAGGCGCCTGGGGACTATGATCGAGACAACACCTACCAGGTATCCCTGGAAGCGATCACCGGCACAGCCCAAGTCAACAAATCCACCTCCGTCAGGGTGCTCGTAACCGTCACCGATCTGCCGACGGTGAGCGCAGCGTCAGCGACCTCGACCCCCTCCTACGCCGAGAACCGCGGCGACGCGGTGGACACCTACACCGCCACAGGCAACGTGGGGACCGTCACGTGGAGCCTCGAGGGAGCGGACAGCGGGGCATTCACATTCGCCACCAGCACCGGCGAGCTGGACTTCGACAGCCCACCCAACTACGAGCTCCCGGCTGACGCCAACCGGGACAACGTCTACGAAGTGACCGTGGTGGCCACCGACGACAATGGGACTACCGTGGATGCTTCGGACGACGAGGCGAACAGGATGAACGTCCGGATCACGGTGACCGACGTGAACGAAGCGCCGGTGGCGAATGCGGACTCCGCCACCACCACCGAGGACACGGCGGTCGTCATCAGAGTGCTGGCCAACGACACGGACGGGGACGGCGATTGGACGCTCTCGGTCGATTCGGTCAGCAGTGTGACGAACGGCGCCACCACCACCATCACCGATGGGGGCACAACGGTCACCTACACGCCCGCGCCTAACTGGAACGGCGTCGGCTCGTTCGTCTACACGGTGACCGACGGCGCGCTGACCGCCACGAGTTGGGTTACCATAACGGTGACTGCGGTCAACGACGCCCCTGTGGCGGTAGATGACTACGCCACCACCACCGAGGGCACGGCGGTTGTAGTGAACGTGTTGGCTAACGACACCGACGTGGAGGGGGACACTCTCAGTCTGACTGACGTTACGGACCCGACCAACGGCGCCGCCGTGTTGGACGCCGGCGCCGTCAGCACCACAACCTACACGCCCAACCCGGGCTTCGCCGGCTTCGGCCGCTTTACCTACACCGTGACGGACGGCAGCTTGACCGCCACGGCCACCGCTACGGTCGGCGTGCTGCCAACGATAACCGGCGCTACGACCACGTCCTACTCGGAAAGCGGCCAGGACACGGTCGCCACCTACATCGCCAACGGCAGCCCCACCTGGGGCCTGGCAGGGGTCGACGCCGACGACTTCACCATCTCCAACGAGCTCGTCGACAACGGCGAACTCGACTTCGTCACGCCCCCCGACCTCGAGAGTCCGGCGGACAGCGATGGGGATAACGTCTACAACGTAGTCGTGACGGCTTCCATAACGGACGACGTCACCGGCAATACCGTAACGAGCGAGCTTGCGGTCACGGTGACTGTGACCAGCCTGACCGACGAGCCGCCTGTCATTCACGGCGGACCCAATATGACCGTAACCGGTACGGGCAACAAGCGCACGGCCACCGCCCCCGACTTCCCGGAGAACTCCACTTCGACAGTGGCCACCCTGACCGTCGATGACGACGACGCAGGACACGAAATCGTTGAAGTAGCCTTGAGCGGTCTTGACTACGGTAGTTTCAGCGCCACTTCATCTACGAGTACGGCCACAGTCACCCTGAGCTTCAATACGGCCCCCGACTTCGATATCCCGACAGACCTCGGGTCCATCAACAGGTACCACGTGAGGCTGACGGTGAAGACCGCCTCCTCGACCGCCGCCGCGTCGACATATCTTTCATCCAGAATCTGGGTAAGGGTGACTGTCACCGACCTGCCGGCGGTGAGCGCAGCGTCCGGGACCTCGACCCCCTCCTACGCCGAGAACGGCACTGACGCGGTGGACACCTACTCCGCCACCAGCACGGTGGGGACCGTCACGTGGAGCCTCGAGGGAGACGACAAAGACCTATTCAACATCGACTCCGGCACCGGCGAGCTGGACTTCAGCAGCCCACCCAACTACGAGTTCCCAACTGACGCCAACCAGGACAACTACTACGAAGTTACGGTGGTTGCCACCGACGACAACGGGACTGCCGGGGATGCCGCGGACGACGAGGCGAGCGGGATGAACGTCCGGGTCACGGTGACCGACGCGAACGACGCGCCGGTGGCGAATCCGGAAGGCGTCGGCACCCTGCCGGACGCTCGCATAGTGATTGGCGTATTGGAAAACGATACGGACGAGGATGGCGATCCCCTGACCGTCACGGGCGCCAGCGTGACCGGCCATAACATAGGCAGCGCCACCACCACCAACGATGGCGCCGCCGTCGAGTTCACGCCCAACCCAGGGGCTATTGGGCAAACTGCTATTTCCTACACCGTCTCCGATGGCCGGGGCGGCGCCGCCACCAGCTCGGTAGCCGTCCTGGTTTACCACGGCGCATGGTATCTGAATGACCTTGTCATTTCGGACCTGACGTCGGATTTGGGTTTCAACCCGGAGGTCACGGAATACTCCGCAAGCGTGGAAAGCACCGTGGACAGCGTTGTGGTGACTCCCAGGCGATATGTGGATTCGCTCAGCGAGTCATATGACAACAAATCAGTGGCGGTGAACGGCACGCCGGCGACAAGCGACAATCCCAATGTAAGCGTCGACCTGGGCGGCGAGGTGAGCACGACCACCATAGAGATAGCGGTGACGGTCGAGGGGACGGACCCCTTGCGCACCAGGACCTACACCGTCAATGTGTTCCGCAAGCTGCGTCCCACGCCGCCGGACGTGTCCGGACCCGCGAACATCTCCTACGATGAGAACGGCGTGGGACCGGTCGGGACCTACAGCGCCAGCGACCCGAATGGCGATCCCACCACCTGGGAGGCGTTGTCCGGAGTCGACGCGGGTCTCTTCAGCTTCGACGCCGGCGCAGCAACGCTCAGCTTCAAGGCAGCGCCCGACTTCGAGAGCCCGGCTGACGCCAACAGCGACAACGTGTACCTGGTAACCCTGACCGTCTCCGACGGCACGTTCGACAACACGCTCGACGTGTCCGTCACTGTGAGGAACGTGAACGAGCCCCCAACGACGGTGGGCACGGTCATCGACCGGACAACCCTGACGGCGGGTGACCCCGCCTGGAGGTTGGACCTGTCGAGCAACTTCGCGGACGTTGACAACCCAACGCTCACCTACTCGGTGAGTTCGAGCCGGAACGGCGTGGCAATCGCCCGCATAACCAGCGCCGGAACGCTGAGCGTCACCCCGATATCCGCGGGCAGCGCGACCATCGTCGTGTCCGCATCGGACGGCGCCTCGAACAACGATCCCGCGACATGGACCATCACGGTGACCGTGAACGATGCCCCCACCGATCAGCAGGATAGCCGCGCCCAGCGTTCAGCCGCTGCCTCTGCGGGGCCGGCGACGCCGGTCCCGGTGGCGCCGGTTGTCGACGGGCCTCCCGGCGAGATAACCGCCGTGGCGGCAGATGAAGAATCCGACGACACCATGGTGGTGGTCAACCCGGACCAACAGACCACCGTCGCCGCCGCCGAACAGGACGTCACCGTGGTCTTCCCGGTCAGCTCCAGGCAGGATGCGTTCCAGGCCAGGGTCACCGGATGCACGATCGAGGACCCGGCCGTTGGGCCTCTCCTGGCCTGCGTCACCGTCAACCTGTTCGACGCCGCCGGACAGCGGGAGCGGGACGCACAGCTCAGCACCCCGGCCGGCGTGAACATCACGCTCACCCCAGAGCAGGTCGAGGACCTGGGCGACCTATCGGTTCTACAGGCAGCCCACGATCTGGGTGGCTTGAGACTTCTGAAGCGTGACGCGGCCACCGGCTCCTGGACAGAGGTGGCGGTCGGTCTTAGCATCGACGAGGAGACTGGGCAGGCCACGGTCTCCGGCTCGATTTTCAGATTCGGCGACTTTGTGCTTGTGCTGGATGACGAGGTGATCGCGCAGGCTCTGGCCTCGAGCGATCTGTTGCCCAGGACGGGCGGCGCCCACGTGCCCGGACACATCCTGCTGGCGCTGCTGATTGCAGGCGCCGCCCTGACGGCCGCGGGCATCAGGCTCTTGCAAACGCGCAGACAGACAGCCTGAGGCCGCGCCGGTACGCCGATGGAGGCGGGTCCGGCCGCAACTGAACGCGGCCGCCAGTCCGGGGGAACATGTCTGGCCGGTTCCGCGAGGCTATGTTCGAGGCAGGCGTCGTGAATGCGCCAGACGCCTCAGCAACGGGCGAGGCTACGTCGAAGCGGACCATGCCGGGAGGTTCCGGCGCCGCCACGGCTTCATATTAAGCTGAGGGCGGGTAGCGCGTATGGGTGGGCGGCAGGGCCGGGACTGGCTTGCGCGGCGGCCATGAAGACAGGCCGCGCAGCACCTCCTGGCCTGCTACCGCTTGTTTGGGCCGGGGATCGCGGTCGGCAAGGCTGGGCAGAGCCTCGACCGGAACTCCGCGCCGGCCAGGTGGCGTGCGCGGTACGGGTCGGGGCTGGTTTTGCGCCTCGGTCACCCCCATCCCAGCCCATTCGGCAAACTCAGGGCAGGCCCTTCCCCCTGCGAGGGGGAAGGGACAACAGGTCGGGGCGGGGTGGGCGGGTGACGGGCTACCAAGCGGAGTCGCATCCGGGCTAAAGCAGGGGCTACCTGCCGGGTGGGACAATACGCCTAGAAAATAGTGTCCCGTTTCGTTTCTTTTGTTCTATCTCCTCAGATTTCGTAGCTGGGCGGGCTGGATATTTGGTTATGGATGAAACGGATTGCGGTTGGATGGGAAAATGTTTGACGGTTAGTTGACAAGGGTGATACGGGGTGTGCCGGTTGGTCGGTGGCGAGTCTTCGGTTGTTAAGTGGCCGGTAGGTTGTTATGAAGGGGATGTTAGCACGGATGTGCTGGCGTGTCAAGGGGGGGAGGGAATCCCAGATCCACCGCCTAGTTGCAAAAGAAGGCCTCGTTGGAGCCGGCTGTAAAGCTGGCTATGATGGTAGTTATCAACAACAACCCATCACCAACGAGGTGCGACTATTATGCAGCAAGCAACGCTTCCTTTCCACTACGCAGAGGAGACCGAGTCTACTGGTATGACGGCGTTGTCGGGGTTGCCGGCATACCTGGACCTGGCGTTTGTTGCGCGACTGGGGCAGTCGGTGCGCCGTCACGTGGGAGTGAGAGAGGGCACACAGGGGTGGACGGACGCCCAGAATGTGACGGCGCTTGTGATGCTCAACCTGGCCGGTGGTGAGTCGGTGGATGACCTGCGGCTGCTGGAGAAGGACGAGGGGCTGGGCAGGGCGCTGCTCACCGCGGAGACTCACGGAGTGCGGCGGGCAGAGCGCAGGGCGCAGCTCAGAAGGTGGCGTAAGGAGCGTAGCCGCACGGTGCCGTCGCCCACGGCGGTGTTCAGGTATCTGGACCGTTTCCACGACGAGGCTGAGGAGGCCAGGAGACGGTCTCGCAAGGCGTTCATACCGGCGGCCAACGACGCGCTGAGAGGGCTTGGGAAGGTCAACGCGGACCTGGTGAGGTTCGCGGGAGGCCATTCAGGACACACCGAAGCGACATTGGACATGGACGCCACGCTGATAGGGACGCACAAGCGGCAGGCGTGCTTCTGCTACAAAAAGCACAAGGCGTACCAGCCGTTGACCACCTACTGGTATGAGGCGGACCTTGTGGTGCACTCCGAGTTCAGAGACGGCAACGTGAACGCGGGCTACGAACAGCTCAGGGTGTTGAAGGAGTCGCTGGAGTGTCTGCCCCCAGGGGTGAGCAAGGTGATGATGAGGTCTGACTCGGCGGGCTACCAGAAGGAGCTGTTGAAGTACTGCGCCGAGGGGCGGGATGAGCGGTTCGGAGTGATCGAGTTCTGTGTGGGAGTGAACGTGATGGCCGAGTTCAGGGCGGCGGTGAGTGAGGTAGAGGAGGAAGGATGGCACGACCTGTACAGGACAGAGGGTGAGCAACGAGAGGCCACAAGACAGCAGTACGCCGAGGTGTGCTACGTGACCAGTTGGACGGGATACAGCAAGAACAGTCCCGACTACAGGTTCATCGCGATAAGGGAGCGTATGCCGAACCCGCCGCTGTTCGACATGGATGGGGAGAAGCTGTCGGTTCCCGTTATGGAGATGGGGGATGGCAAATTGTACAAAGTGACAGGGATGGTGACGAACCGAGAGCTGCCTGGGGATGAGTTGGTCCGGTGGTACAGGCAGAGGTGCGGCAAAGGGGAGGAGGTCCATTCGGTGCTGAAGGAGGATCTTGCGGGGGGCAGGCTGCCGTCGGGGAAGTTCGGGTCGAACGCGGCGTGGTGGGCGATAGTGGTGTTGGCGTTCAATCTGAACTCAGCGATGAAGCGGCTGGTGTTGGGCGAAGAGTGGGTGAGCAAGCGTCTGAAGGCGGTGCGCTTCGGGGTCATCTGCGTTGCCGGGAGAGTGGTCAGACACGCAAGGAGGCTCACCATCCGTCTCGCGAGAGGACACCCAACCCATGACCTGCTCGTGAGTGCGCAACGCAGGATACACGCTCTGGCAAACACGCCGCTCCGGGCCTGATTCTCCTCAGGAATCCACCCACACTCGAGGCGACTGAACCGAAGTCGTCGGCTTCGCCGTGTCCGAAACTCGCCCAAAACCCTCCAACTACCCTCTCAGGAACCGCCTCACGCCCCCAGACCGTCGCATCGACCTTCCCCACGCCAACTGACCGGCCCCAAAACGCACATTCACCCTCGCCAACCCACCACACCCCCCCCCGCCGCGGTTAGGCGGTGGATTTGGGGGAATGATCCTGCCATAGGTGGTCCTTGCATCAAATTGGCCGGTGGTGACAAGGACAGCTAGCCGCGGGACATCGGAAGAGCGTTGGAGTTGGCAAGGGGACTGTAGGAGGATGCGGATATGGCGAAGACACACACGCGGCCATGGGACCCGGCCGAGCACCTCGAGACCGAGGAGGACATGGCTGCCTACTTGAACGTGGCGCTGGATGAGGGCGACCTGGGCCTGATCCTGGAGACGCTTGGGGACATCGCCCGCGCTCAGCGGATGGCTCTGGTCGCGCACGAGACCGGACTGGGCAGGGAAAGCCTGTACAAGTCGCTCTCGGCCAACGGCAACCCGGAATTCGCAACCGTCCTCAAGGTGATGCGCGCCCTGGGGCTGCGCCTTCAGGTCACCGCCGCGCCGGGCGCCGACAGCCTTTCCAGAGTCCCTTCCCCCCGCGAGGGCAGACCAGGGTAGGCTTTTGGAATCGCACCGGTCGTGCCTGAACCGGCGCCCCCATCCTGACCCTTCCACAGGCTCAGGGCAGGCTCTTCCCACTGCGAGGGGGAAGGGAAAATTGTAGACCCCCCGCCGAAGCGCCGCCGCGGACATTAGGCGGTGGATCTGGAAGTCGCCAGTCTGTTGGACGGGTGGCCCGACACATGGTAACATTTCCCGCTGTTGTGAACTTGAAAACCAGGCTTCTTGGTGGCTGGTACAACAGCCGCCAGGTTTCGGATTTCCCATCTAAGAGTGAGGATGTACGATGGACCACGTTAGATTCTCCACACGGGCGCTGCTGCTTGTTGGCGCTCTCGCCGCCACCGCCTTCACGCTGCTCCTCTCCTCCGCCCCGCCGGCCCACGCGATTGGCGAGCCGTTCGTCAGCAACATGGGGAGATCCGACGGAAGCAATATCATTCTAAGGGATGACAGACGATATGCTCAGGAGTTCACAACGGGTACGGCAGGCGGTCAGCTTGAGACTGTCGAACTCAGATTCAGCAGCGGGTCGAAAGCTACTACGACGGTTGCGATTTGGAGCAGCACCGCGGCCGGCCTTCCGGATGCCTCGGTGTGCGCGCTTACGAATCCCAACAACCTGGGTTCCAGCGGAACCAAGACGTTTAGGACGACTTCGTGCACCCTGTCGGCCTCTACCACGTACTTCGTGTACATTCATTATGCAGGTTCGGGCGCCGATTCCTACGGTCTCCGAGTTACGGACTCCGATGGTGAAGACAGCGAGAAACTCCCAGGCTGGAGAATCACCGACTGGCACCACGCAAAATCCGGCAGCGGCAGTTGGGCAGAGCTATCCTCCGGCGCCACTGCAGTGATAAAAATCCGCTTGCGGGGGGCCAATGTCGCCCCCACCGCCGCCGACAATACGCTCCAGGCCGAACTGGGCTACACGTACGAGTTTCACCGGGACGACTTCCTCTTCTCGGACCATAGTGGGGACGAACTGGAAGAGGTGACGATATCCTCTGTGGCCGGCGGGGGCGTCTTGTGGCTCGACGCCAATGACAACGATACCTTCGACGCCGGCGAAGCCGTCTCCACCACCAGCACCACCATTACCCGCGACGAACTCAACAACGACAAGCTCAGGTACACGGCGCCGGACACCGGCGGTGGGGCCGGGCTGGCCACTTTCAACTTCACGGTCAGCGACGGCGACCTCGACAGCGTGTCGACATACACCATGACCATCGACGTGTTCACGCGTCTGGTCAGCAACACCGGCAAAAGTAACGACGGCAATAGGACAGCGGAACGCAGGCGCGCCCAGGGCTTCGTCACGGGGAGCAACCCCAAGGGCTACCGGGTCCAAAGCGTCGATTTGAGGGTCGATGATAATAGCGAGACCGAAGGTGTAAACCTGAAGATAGTGCGGAACAGTACTTCGACCGAACCGGGCGCTGATCACTGCGACTTCGGCGGCACGCCCGCCAGGCAATCGGGCGACATACTCCTGTTCTCCACATCGACCAACGTATGCGCCCTGGAGAGAGGCACGCGGTACCACGTGCTGTTTGAAGAGGCGGTCGACGGTGGCTACGCCAATTGGGCGTACACGTTTGATGCTGCCGTAGAAGACGCTGGATGGATAATCATCAGAGGGCAAGCGCGCCATGCCAGAACCGCCACCTCGACCTGGACACGATTTGGCAATATATCACTAAGGATACTCTGAACAAGTCTGGTGTGTTGTGGCATAGTAAAATGCCATACACAAAGCAGAGATGTTTGGGGTGAAGGCACGATGGACCAGCCAACATTTGCCGACTTGGAGTACGAGAGCAAGAAGCGCAAGACCCGGCGGGAGATATTCCTTGAGCGCATGGACGGTCTGATCCCGTGGGAGCAGCTCGTAGAACGCATCCGCCCGTTCTATCCCAAGGCAGGCCGGGGCCGGCGACCTTATGAGTTATCTGTGATGCTGCGGATTCACTGTGTGCAGGCGTTCTACAACCTCAGTGATCCTGGCATGGAGGACATGCTCTACGAGGTCGAGTCGGTGAGACGGTTCGTAGGGTTGAGGCTATCGGGCCCGCTCCCGGACGAGACGACGATCCTGAACTTCCGCCATCTGCTGGAAGAGCACGAGTTGGGACAGGTTCTGTTCGAGGAGATCAACCGTCACCTGGAGTCCCAGGGGCTGCGACTTCGGGAGGGGACGATCGTGGACGCGAGCATCATTGAGGCGCCATCGTCGACGAAGAATCGTGCAGGTGAGCGAGACCCTGAGATGCGTCAAACGAAGAAGGGGAATGAGTGGCACTTCGGGATGAAGGTACACATCGGTGCGGACGCTGAGACGGGAGTAGTACATAGCGTAACGACGACACCTGCGAACGTTCATGACGTGACGGAGGCTCACCGGCTACTGCACGGTGGAGAGAATCGGGTGTGGGGCGATGCGGGGTATCAGGGAGTCGGCAAGCGATTGGAGAACCGCGAGTTGGATGTGGACTGGCAGGTAGCGCTGAGACCCGGGAGACGTCGGCAACTGGAGCCGGGAAGCTATGAGGTGCTAGTGGAGAAGCGCAAGGCGTCGACCAGGGCGAAGGTGGAGCATCCGTTCCTGTACGTGAAGCGCCACTTTGGATACGCCAAGGTGCGTTACCGAGGGTTGGCAAAGAACACGCAACGACTGGCGTTGCTACTGGGAATGACGAACTTGATAAGGGCGGAGCGGTACTTGGCAGCCTGACAAGGGCGGAGTGCGCCCAAGCTGGACAAACGAACGCAGATACGCCTTAGCAGAGCCGTTTCAGGACCACAAGACCTCTATCGACACACCGTAGGAGGAAGAAATACCTCGGACAGCCCACTTACTGTCCATCACATACGAGATGACCTCAGTTGTTCAGAGGTTCCCTAATGATGGGGTTGAAAGGCGAGAGCATCCCCAACGCGCTCCCAACCTCTGCCGACGCCGCGGTGACCGCCGACGAGAACACGGTCTACACGTTCGCGACGAGTTCCTTTCTCTTCGTCGATGCCGACACCACCGACCAGGGCTCTGTGAGGATCACCGGCCTGCCGGAAAGAGGCACTCTGTGGCTCGACTCCGATGACAGCGGGACCCTGGACACCGGCGAAGCAATCTCCACCACCACCATGATAGCCCTGGCCGACATCAACAAGCTCAAGTACACCCCGCCGGCCGACCAGAATGGCGCGGCCTTCACGTCGTTCGATTTCAGGGTAAACGACGGCTACGAGTACAGCGCGGACACCTACACATTGACCATTCACGTGGCGCCGGAGATAACCGGGGCGACAACGACCTCCTACTCGGAGAGCGGCCAGGGCACGGTCGCCACCTACACCGCCAACGGCAGCCCCACCTGGGGCCTGGCAGGGGTCGACGCCGGCGACTTCACAATCTCCAACGAGCTCGGCGACAACGGCGAGCTCAACTTCGTCACACCCCCCGACCTTGAGAGTCCGGCGGACAGCGATGGGGATAACGTCTACAACGTGGTCGTGACGGCTTCCATAACGGACGATGCCACCGGCAATACCGTAACGAGCGAGCTTGCGGTCACGGTGACTGTGACCAGCCTGATCGACGAGCCGCCGGTTATTCACGGCGGACCCGGTGTGACCGTAACCGGTACGGGCGCCAGCCGCCTGGCCACCGCCCCCGACTTCCCGGAGCACGGCACTTCGACAGTGGCCACCCTGACCGTCGATGACGACGACGCAGGACACGAAATCGTTGAAGTAACCTTGAACAATCTTGCCTACAGTAGTTTCAGCGCCACTTCGTCTACGAGTACGGCCACGGTCACCCTGAGCTTCAATACGGCGCCCGACTTCGAGAACCCGACAGACCTCGGGGCCGACAACACGTACGATATGACGCTGACTGTGAAGACCGGATCCTCGACGGCCGCCACGTCGACTTACCTTTCAACCAGCATCCGGGTAAGGGTAACCGTAACCGACCTGCCGGCGGTGAGCGCAGCGTCCGGGACCTCGACCCACTCCTACGCCGAGAACGGCAAGGACCCGGTGGACACCTACTCCGCCACCGGCGCCGTGGGGACCGTCACGTGGAGCCTGGAGGGACCGGACGCAGACCAATTCGAGATCCCTTCCGGAGGCGGCGAGTTGGACTTCAGCAGCCCACCCAACTACGAGTTCCCGGCTGACGCCAACCAGGACAACGTCTACGAAGTGACCGTGGTGACCACCGACGACAACGGGACTACCGCGGATGCTACGGACGACGAGGCGAGCAGGATGAACGTCCGGGTCACGGTGACCGACGAGAACGACGCGCCGGTGGCGAATTCGGAAAGCGTCGCCACCCTGCCGGACGCTCGCATAGTGATTGGCGTATTGGAAAACGATACGGACGAGGACGGCGATCCCCTCGCCGTTACGGACGCCAGCATGACCGGAGCAGCCATAGGCAGCGCCACCACCACCAACGATGGCGCCGCCGTCGAGTTCACGCCCAACCCAGGGGCTTATGGCCAAACGAGTGTTTCCTACACCGTCTCCGATGGCCGGGGCGGCGCCGCCACCGGCGCGGTAACCGTGCTGATAGACGACAGCATTTGGCGTCTGAGTGACCTTGCCGTCTCGGACCTGGCCTCTGATTTGGGTTTCAACCCGGAGGTCACGGAGTACTCCGCAAGCGTGGAAAGCACCGTGGACAGCGTCGTGGTGACCCCCACGTTGGTCGCGGGTCCGCATTCAGACAACATAACTATGACATTGAACAACACGCCGACGACCCACGGTTCCGACGTACCAATCGACCTGGGCGGCGAGGTGAGCACGACCACCATCGAGATAGCGGTGACGATCCAGGGGACGGACCCCCTGCGCACCAGGACCTACACCGTCAGTGTGTTCCGCAAGCTGCGTCCCACGCCGCCGGACGTGTCCGGACCCGCGAACATCAACTACGATGAGAACGGCGTGGGACCGGTCGGGACCTACAACGCCAGCGACCCGAATGGCGATCCCACCACCTGGGAGGCGTTGTCCGGAGTCGACGCGGGTCTCTTCAGTTTCGACGGGGGCGCAGCAACGCTCAGATTCAAGGCAGCGCCCGACTTCGAGAATCCGGCTGACGCCAACCGCGACAACGTATACCTGGTAACCCTGACCGTCTCCGACGGCACGTTCGCAGACACGCTCGACGTGTCCGTCACTGTGAGGAACGTGAACGACCCTCCAACGACGGTGGGCACGGTCATCGACCGGACAACCCTGACGGCGGGTGATCCCCCCTGGAGGTTGGACCTGTCGAGCAACTTCGCGGACGATGACGGCGATTCGCTCACCTACTCGGTGAGTTCGAACCGGAACGGCGTGGCAAGCGCCCGCATAACCAGCGCCGGAACGCTGAGCGTCACCCCGATATCCGCGGGCAGCGCGACCATCGTCGTGTCCGCCTCGGACGGGGTCTCGAGCAACGATCCCGCGACATGGACCATCACGGTGACCGTGGACGAGGCCCCCACCGATCAGGAGGACAGCCGCGCCCAGCGTTCAGCCGCTGCCTCTGCGGGGCCGGCGGCGCCGGTCCCGGTCGCGCCGGTTATCGACGGGCCTCCCGGCGAGATAACCGCCGTGGCGGCAGATGAAGAAACTGACCAATCCGTGGTGGTGGTCAACCCCGACCAACAGACCACCGTCGCCGCCGCCGAACAGGACGTCACCGTGGTCTTCCCGGTCAGTTCCAGGCAGGATGCGTTCCAGGCCAGGGTCACCGGATGCACGATCGAGGACCCGGCCGTTGGGCCTCTCCTGGCCTGCGTCACCGTCAACCTGTTCGACGCCGCCGGACAGCGGGAGCGGGACGCACAGCTCAGCACCCCGGCCGGCGTGAACATCACGCTCACCCCAGAGCAGGTCGAGGACGTGGGCGGACTATCGATGCTGCGCACAGCGAACGATCTGGGTGGCTTGAGACTTCTGAAGCGTGACGCGGCCACCGGCTCCTGGACAGAGGTGGCGGTCACGTTGAGCGTCGACGAGGAGACTGGGCAGGCCACGGTCTCCGGCTCGATTTTCAGATTCGGCGACTTTGTGCTTGTGCTCGATGACGAGGTGATCGCGCAGGCTCTGGCCTCGAGCGATCTGTTGCCCAGGACAGGCGGCGCCCACGTCCCCGGACACATCCTGCTGGCGCTGCTGATTGCAGGCGCCGCCCTGACGGCCGCGGGCCTCAGGCTCTTGCAAACGCGCAGACAAACGGCCTGAGGCCGCGCCGGTACGCCGATGGAGGCGGGTTCGGGCGAACCTGAATGCGGCCGCCAGTCCGGGGGAACATGTCTGGCCGGTTCCGCGAGGCTATGTTCGAGGCAGGCGTCGTGAATGCGCCAGACGCCTCAGCAACGGGCGAGGCTACGTCGAAGCGGACCATGCCGGGAGGTTCCGGCGCCGCCACGGCTTCATATTAAGCTGAGGGCGGGTAGCGCGTATGGGTGGGCGGCAGGGCCGGGACTGGCTCGCGCGGCGGCCATGAAGACAGGCCGCGCAGCACCTCCTGGCCTGCTACCGCTTGTTTGGGCCGGGGATCGCGGTCGGCAAGGCTGGGCAGAGCCTCGACCGGAACTCCGCGCCGGCCAGGTGGCGTGCGCGGTACGGGTCGGGGCTGGTTTTGCGCCTCGGTCACCCCCATCCCAGCCTCCCCCCTGCGAGGGGGAAGGGACAACAGGTCGGGGCGGGGTGGACGGGTGACGGGCTACCAAGCGGAGTCGCATCCGGGCTAAAGCAGGGGCTACCTGCCGGGTGGGACAATACGCCTAGAAAATAGTGTCCCGTTTCGTTTCTTTTGTTCTATCTCCTCAGATTTCGTAGCTGGGCGGGCTGGGTTTCTGGTTATGGATGAAACAGATTGCGGTTGGATGGGAAAATGTTTGACGGTTAGTTGACAAGGGTGATACGGGGTGTGCCGGTTGGTCGGTGGCCGGTCTTCGGTTGTTAAGTGGCCGGTAGGTTGTTATGAAGGGGATGTTAGCACGGATGTGCTGGCGTGTCAAGGGGGGGACGGAATGATCCTGCCATAGGTGGTCCTTGCATCAGATTGGCCGGTGGTGACAAGGACAGCCAGCAGCGGGGCATCGGAAGAGCGTTGGAGTTGGCAAGGGGACTGTAGGAGGATGCGGATATGGCGAAGACACACACGCGGCCATGGGACCCGGCCGAGCACCTCGAGACCGAGGAGGACATGGCTGCCTACTTGAACGTGGCGCTGGATGAGGGCGACCTGGGCCTGATCCTGGCGACGCTTGGGGACATCGCCCGCGCTCAGCGGATGGCTCTGGTCGCGCACGAGACCGGACTGGGCAGGGAAAGCCTGTACAAGTCGCTCTCGGCCAACGGCAACCCGGAATTCGCAACCGTCCTCAAGGTGATGCGCGCCCTGGGGCTGCGCCTTCAGGTCACCGCCGCGCCGGGCGCCGACAGCCTTTCCAGAGTCCCATCCCCCCGTGAGGGCTGACCTAGGGTAGGCTTTTGGAATCGCACCGGTCGTGCCTGAACCGGCGCCCCCATCCTGACCCTTCGACAGGCTCAGGGCAGGCCCTTCCCCCATCCGAGGGGGAAGGGACGCTGCCGGGCTGCTGGACAGGCGGCCCGGCGAATGGTAGCATTGGCCAAGTTTTTGAAAATTGCCTTTTGGGTTGACTACACAACAGGCGCCGCGTTTCGGAATTGTCCCTAATGAGTGAGGATGTACGATGGACCACGTTAGATTCTCCACACGGGCGCTGGTGCTTGCCGGCGCTCTCGCCGCCGCCGCCTTCACCCTGCTCCTCTCCTCCGCCCCGCCGGCCCTCGCCATAGGCGAGCCGTTCGTCAGCAACATGGGGCAATCCGACGCCTTCGGCACTATCGTGCTAAGGGATGACAGACAATATGCTCAGGCGTTCACAACGGGCACGGCAGGCGGTCAGCTTGAGACTGTCCAACTCAGATTCGACGGCGGGTCGAAAGATACTACGACGGCTGCGATTTGGAGCAGCACCGCGGCCGGCCTTCCGGATGCCTCGGTGTGCGCGCTTACGAATCCCAACAACCTGGGTTCCGGCGGAACAAAGACGTTTACGACGACTTCGTGCACCCTGTCGGCCTCTACCACGTACTTCGTGTACCTGCATTATGCAGGTTTGTCCGGCGATAACTACCGTCTCCTATATACGACGTCCGCTGATGAAGACAGCGGGGGACTCCCAGGCTGGAGCATCGCCGACTCGTACTACCGAAGATCCGGCGGCAGTTGGACAGAGCAATCCTCCTCAGCAATAAAAATCCGCTTGCGGGGGGCCAACGTCGCCCCCACCGCCGCCGACAGTAAGGTGCAGGCCGACCCGGGTTCCACGTACGAGTTTCACCGGGACGATTTCGGCTTCTCGGACCATAGTGGGGACGAACTGGAAGAGGTGACGATATCCTCGGTGTCCGGCGGGGGCGTCTTGTGGCTCGACGCCAATGACGATCGGATCTTCGACGCCGGCGAAGCGGTCTCCACCACCACCAGCACTGCCGTGACTAGCGACGACCTCAACAACGACAGGCTCAAGTACACCGCGCCGGACACCGGGGGTGGGGCCGGACTGGCCAGTTTCAACTTCACGGTCAGCGACGGCGACCTCGACAGCGCGCAGCACACCATGACCATCGACGTGTTCACGCGTCTGGTCAGCAACGAGGGGCAAAGAGACAGCGGCCGGAGGACAACGGAACGCAGGCGCGCCCAGGGCTTCGTTACGGGGAGCAACTTCCAGGGTTACCTGGTCCAAAGCGTTGATGTAAAGGTCGACGACAACGGCGAGACTGACGGTGTAAACCTGAAGATACTGCAGAGCGCTGCGTCGAACAGACCGGGCGCCGAACTCTGCGACTTGGGCTCCACGCCCACCAGGCAAACGGGCGACATACTCCGGTTCTCCACATCGACCAACGTATGCGCCCTGGAGAGAGACACGCGGTACTTCGTGCAGTTTGAAGAGGACTCGGACTCCAGCTACGCGTATTGGAGGTACACGAATGATGAAGGCCAAGAAGACTCCGGCTGGGCCGCTGGATGGAACATTGTCGACCACGCCTTCTATTATAGCGGGGGTTGGAACATAGCTACCGATCACTCACTAATCATGCGGCTGAAAGGCGAGATCATCCCCAACGCTCTCCCGACCTCTGCCGACGCCGCGGTGACCGCCGACGAGGACACGGTGTACACGTTCGCGACGAGTTCCTTTCCCTTCGCCGATGCCGACGCGGGCGACACTCTGGGATCTGTGGTGATCACCAGCCTGCCGCACAGAGGCACTCTGTGGCTCGACGCCGACGACGATGATACCCGAGACGACAGCGAATCAGTCTTCCGCGACGAGCTGGTAGCCCTGGCCGACATCGACAAGCTCAAGTACACGCCGCTGGCCGACCGGAATGGCGCAGCCTACACGTCGTTCGATTTCAGGGTCAACGACGGCTACGAGGACAGCGCGGACACCTACACATTGACCATTCACGTGGCGCCGGAGGTAATCGGGGCGACAACGACCTCCTACACTGAGAACGGCGCCGGCTTTGTGGCGAGATACAGGATCAATGGCAGTCCCACCTGGGGGCTGTCCGGGGTCGACAGCGGTCTATTCACCATCTCCGGCAGCGGCGAACTGAATTTCATTAACAGCCCCAACTACGAAGACCCCCAGGACGCCAACGCCGACAACGACTACCAGGTAACGGTGGAGGCCGTGGTCACGGCGGTGGTGGACAACGTCCAATACTCCACCACCGGCACGCTCGACGTAACGGTGTCAGTAACCGACGTGGACGAACCCCCGACCGTCACCGCGAAGTCAAAGGCGAATTTCGTCGAATTGCGAGACGGCAGGTGGGCCGTCGCTGACGACTTCCCGGAGAACAGCACGTCTTCCATAGCCACCTTCGACGTCAGCGACGACGACGGGGACCCAATTCTTAGCGTGAATGTGAACCAATTGGCTTCCAGCCCGGGAGATCACGGCAAATTGTCGGTGAGTTTCGCAACATCGACCGGTGTCGTGACCCTGAGTTTCGCCACAACCAGCACGCCCGATTTCGAGAATCCGGCGGACTCTGGTCGAGACAACACCTACGAGGTATCCCTGGAAGCGATCACCGGCACAGCCCAAGTCAACAAATCCACCTCCGTCAGGGTGCTCGTAACCGTCACCGATCTGCCGACGGTGAGCGCAGCGTCAGCGACCTCGACCCCCTCTTACGTCGAGAACGGCACTGGCGCGGTGGACACCTACACCGCCACCGGCAACGTGGGGACCGTCACGTGGAGCCTCGTGGGAGACGACAGCGGGGAATTGACAATCGCCACCAGCACCGGCGTGCTGGACTTCGACAGCCCACCCAACTACGAGCTCCCCACTGACGCCAACCGGGACAACGTCTACGAAGTGACGGTGGTGGCCACCGACGACAATGGGACTACCGCGGATGCTTCGGACGACGAGGCGAGCAGGATGAACGTCTGGGTCACGGTGACCGACGTGAACGAAGCGCCGGTGGCGAACGCGGACTCCGCCACCACCAGCGAGGACACCTCGTTCGTCATCAGAGTGCTGGACAACGACACGGACGAGGACGCCAATTCTAACCTCTCGGTTGATTCGGTCAGCAGTGTGACGAACGGCGCCACCACCACCATCACCGATGGGGGCACAACGGTCACCTACACGCCCGCGCCTAACTGGAACGGCGTCGGCTCGTTCGCCTACACGGTGACCGACGGCGCGCTGACCGCCAACGGCACGGTTACCGTCACGGTGACTGCGGTCAACGACGCCCCTGTGGCATTTGATGACTACGCCACGACCACCGGGGGCGCGGCGGTTGTAGTGAACGTGTTGGCTAACGACACCGACGTGGAGGGGGACACTCTCAGTCTGACTGGCGTTACGGACCCGCGCAAAGGCGCCGCCGTGTTGGACGCAGGCGCCGTCAGCACCACAACCTACACGCCCAACCCGGGCTTCGCGGGCTTCGACCGCTTTACCTACACCGTGACGGACGGCAGCTTGACCGCCACGGCCACCGCTACGATCGGCGTGCTGCCAACGATAACCGGCGCTACGACCACGTCCTACTCGGAAAGCGGCCAGGTCACGGTCGCCACCTACAACGCCAACGGCAGCCCCACCTGGGGCCTGGCAGGGGTCGACGCCGACGACTTCACAATCTCCAACGAGCTCGTCGACAACGGGGAGCTCGACTTCGTCACGCCCCCCGACCTCGAGAGTCCGGCGGACAGCGATGGGGATAACGTCTACAACGTAGTCGTGACGGCTTCCATAACGGACGACGTCACCGGCAATACCGTAACGAGCGAGCTTGCGGTCACGGTGACTGTGACCAGCCTGACCGACGAGCCGCCTGTCATTCACGGCGGAACCGGTGTGACCGTAACCGGTACGGGCAATAGCCGCACGGCCACCGCCCCCGACTTCCCGGAGAACTCCACTTCGACAGCGGCCACCCTGACCGTCGATGACGACGACGCAGGACACGAAATCGTTGAAGTAGCCTTGGGCAGTCTTGACTACGGTAGTTTCAGCGCCACTTCGTCTACGAGTACGGCCACAGTCACCCTGAGCTTCAAGAACGCGCCCGACTTCGAGAACCCGACAGACCTCGGGTCCATCAACAGGTACCACGTGTGGCTGACGGTGAAGACCGCCTCCTCGACCGCCGCCGCGTCGACATATCTTTCAAGCAGAATCTGGGTAAGGGTGACTGTCACCGACCTGCCGGCGGTGAGCGCAGCGTCCGGGACCTCGACCCCCTCCTACGCCGAGAACGGCACGGACGCGGTGGACACCTACTCCGCCACCGGCGCCGTGGGGACCGTCACGTGGAGCCTCGAGGGAGACGACAAAGACCAATTCAGCATCGACTCCGGCACCGGCGAGCTGGACTTCAGCAGCCCACCCAACTACGAGTTCCCAACTGACGCCAACAAGGATAACGTCTACGAAGTGACCGTGGTGGCCACCGACGACAACGGGACCGCCGGGGATGCTACGGACGACGAGGTGGGTAGGATGAACGTCCAGGTCACGGTGACCGACGCGAACGACGCGCCGGTGGCGAATCTGGATAGGGCCGTGACCCGGCAAGACACTTTCGTAGTGATTAACGTGTTGGAAAACGATACAGACGAGGATGGCGATCCCCTCACCGTTACGGACGCCAGCGTGACCGGCATTAACAACAGAGGCAGCGTCACCGCCACCAGCGATGGCTCCGCCATCGAGTTCACGTCCAACCCATGGCCTTATGGCTTTGTAGCGAGTGTTACCTACACCGTCTCCGATGGTCGGGGCGCCACCACGACCGGCTCGGTATTCCTCGTGGTATCCGAGGATGTATGGCATCTGAGTGACCTTGCCATCTCGGACCTGACGTCGGATTTGGGTTTCAACCCGGAGGTCACGGAGTACTCCGCAAGCGTGGAAAGCACCGTGGACAGAGTCGTGGTGACCCTCACGCCGTATGTGGATGCGAACAACGAGCCATTTGACAACATAACAGTGACCGTGAACGGCACGCCGGCGACAAGCGACAATGCCAATGTAAGCGTCGACCTGGGCGGCGAGGTGAGCACGACCACCATAGAGATAGTGGTGACGATCGAGGGGACGGTTCCCCTGTACACCAGGACGTACACTGTCAATGTGTTCCGCAAGCTGCGCCCCACGCCGCCGGACGTGTCCGGACCCGCGAACATCAACTACGATGAGAACGGCGTGGGACCGGTCGGCGCCTACAGCGCCAGCGACCCGAATGGCGATCCCACCACCTGGGAGGCGTTGTCCGGAGTCGACGCGGGTCTCTTCAGCTTCGACGCCGGTGCAGCAACGCTCAGCTTCAGGGAAGCGCCCGACTTCGAGAGCCCGGCTGACGCCAACCGCGACAACGTATACCTGGTAACCCTGACCGTCTCCGACGGCACGTTCGACAACACGCTCGACGTGTCCGTCACTGTGAGGAACGTGAACGACCCTCCAACGACGGTGGGCACGGTCATCGACCGGACAACCCTGACGGCGGGTGATCCCCCCTGGAGGTTGGACCTGTCGAGCAACTTCGCGGACGTTGACGGCGATTCGCTCACCTACTCGGTGAGTTCGAACCGGAACGGCGTGGCAAGCGCCCGCATAACCAGCGCCGGAACGCTGAGCGTCACCCCGCTAGCCGCGGGCAGCGCGACCATCGTCGTCTCCGCATCGGACGGCGCCTCGAACAACGATCCCGCGACATGGACCATCGCGGTGACCGTGAACGATGCCCCCACCGATCAGCAGGACAGCCGCGCCCAGCGTTCAGCCGCTGCCTCTGCGGGGCCGGCGGCGCCGGTTCCGGTCGCGCCGGTTATCGACGGGCCTCCCGGCGAGATAACGACCGTGGCGGCAGATGAAGAATCCGACGACACCATGGTGGCGGTCAACCCGGACCAACAGACCACCGTCGCCGCCGCCGAACAGGACGTCACCGTGGTCTTCCCGGTCAGCTCCAGGCAGGATGCGTTCCAGGCCAGGGTCACCGGCTGCACGATCGAGGACCCGGCCGTTGGACCTCTCCTGGCCTGCGTCACCGTCGACCTGTTCGACGCCGCCGGACAGCGGGAGCGGGACGCACAGCTCAGCACCCCGGCCGGCGTGAACATCACGCTCACCCCAGAGCAGGTCGAGGACGTGGGCGGACTATCGATGCTGCGCACAGCGAACGATCTGGGTGGCTTGAGACTTCTGAAGCGTGACGCGGCCACCGGCTCCTGGACAGAGGTGGCGGTCACGTTAAGCGTCGACGAGGAGACTGGGCAGGCCACGGTCTCCGGCTCGATTTTCAGATTCGGCGACTTTGTGCTTGTGCTGGATGACGAGGTGATCGCGCAGGCTCTGGCCTCGAGCGATCTGTTGCCCAGGACAGGCGGCCCTCACGTCCCAGGACACATCCTGCTGGCGCTGCTGATTGCCGGCGCCGCCCTGACGGCCGCGGGCCTCAGGCTCTTGCAGACGCGCAGACAGACAGCCTGAGGCCGCGCCCGAACCCCGATGGAGGCGGGTCCGGCCGCGCCTGAACGCGGTCGTCGATGCTACGCGCCGCGCGGCGAGCGTCCAATTCGGACGAACGGTCGCGCGGCGCGTCCCGTTCGGGAGCGGCTGACGTCGGTCCGCCCTGCCCCCTGAGCCAATCTGCGGGCTCAATGTGGGACTGGGGCGACTGCCGCTTCCTGGCGTCGGAAGGTTACCGCCGCCCAATTGGGAGGAAACCTGACTAGCCGGTTCCGCGACTCCGTGTTCCGGGCAGGCGTCGTGAATGCGCAAGACGCCTGAGCAACGGGTGAGGCTACGTCGAAGCCGACCCTGCCGGGAGGTTCCGGCGCTTGGCAGGCTGCGAGTCCTGTGCGGGGTTGTCGACAGGCTCGAGGCGCAGCCTCAGCCCCAGGGCGCGCGTTACTTTCAGCAGCGTGGCGAGGGTGGGATTGCCGTCTTCAGAGAGCGCCTCGTAGAGATTGCCTCGGTTTAGCCCGGTGTCGCGAGCGAGAGCGCTCATGTTGTGTGTTCGGGCGACGTACATCAGGACAGCGCGAATCACGGCTCCGTCCCCAAGGTCCTCATCCGCAGCCGCCCGGAGAAGCCCTCGGACATCGTCCTCGGTCTTGACGTAGTCCGATGCATCGAACTTTCGATACTCCTCAGCCATCAGCTCCTCCATTCTGTCGCCATTCTCTTAGCCCGCTCAATGTCTCGCCGTTGGCTGTTTTTATCGCCCCCACATAGCAGGATGACAAACTCAGCGCCTCGCGTAGTGAAGTAAATCCGGTATCCGGGTCCGTACTGAATCCTCAACTCAGACACGCCGCCTCCAACAGGTCTCACGTCTCCGAGATGCCCATCTTCGGCTGCCAGCAACCTGGCGACGATGCGGTCCACTGCCTGGCGGTCGCGCAGCCTGCTCAACCACCGGTCGAACGTTGCGCTTCGCAGGATCGTGAACATGGTTGTATTGTACGATGCACCATACAGAATTTGAAGGGGGGTTGAGGCGTTACGGTCGGATCAGATATCAGGGGAGAGGCGGCGGTTCATAGCTCCAATCAGCCCAGGGCAGTACTCACCCTTCAGAAGGCGTCCGCTGAGCTAAGGCGTGGATCTGGAAGTCGCCGGGCTGCTGGACAGGCGGCCCGGTGAATGGTAGCATTGACCGAGTTTTTGAAGATCGCCTTTTGGGTTGACGGCACAACAGGCGCCAGGTTTCGGATTTCCCATCTAAGAGTAAGGATGTACGATGGACCACGTTAGATTCTCCACACGGGCGCTGGTGCTTGCCGGCGCTCTCGCCGCCGCCGCCTTCACGCTGCTCCTCTCCTCCGCCCCGCCGGCCCACGCGATTGGCGAGCCGTTCGTCAGCAACATTGGGAAGGCAGACTCCACTATTCTCACGCCAAGCGATAGCACTCAATATGCTCAGGCGTTCACAACGGGTCCGACAGGCGGCTATGAGGTCGATACCGTCGACGTCAGGTTTAACCATGGGACGGACTTCGCCGCTTCTACGACGGTTGCGATATGGAGCAGCACCGTCACCAGCACCAGCACCCTTCCGAATGCCTCGGTGTGCGCGTTGACGAATCCCAACAACCTTGATACCGGCGGAACCAAGACGTTTACGACGACTTCGTGCACCCTGTCGTCTTCTACCACGTACTTCGTGCACTTGGCTTTTTCAGGTACTTCCAGCGATGCCTACGGGGTGCGAAACACGAGGTCCACTGATGAAGACAGCGGGGGACTCCCAGGCTGGAGCATCGCCGACAGGTTCCACATTAACGACGGCAACTGGCAACAGCAGGCCTCGTTTAGGGCCAGTAGAGCAATAAAAATCCGCTTGCGGGGGGCCAACGTCGCTCCCACCGCCGCCGACAATACGGTGCAGGCCGACCTGGGCGACACGTACGAGTTTGACCGGGACGATTTCGGCTTCTCGGACCATAGTGGGGACGAACTGGAAGAGGTGACGATATCCTCGGTGGCCGGCGGGGGCGTCCTGTGGCTCGACGCCAATGACAACGATACCTTCGACGCCGGCGAAGCGGTCTCCACCACCACCAGCACCGACGTGACCCGCGCCGAAATCGATGCTGCCAAGCTGAGGTACACCCCGCCGGACACCGGCGGCGCCGGTCTTGCCAGTTTCAACTTCACGGTCAGCGACGGCGACCTCGACAGCGCGCAGCACACCATGACCATCGACGTGTTCTCACGTTTGGTCAGCAACTTGGGGCAAACTACCGACGGCCATACGACACAGGAACGCAGGCGCGCCCAGGGCTTCGTCACGGGGAGCAACCTCAAGGGCTACCGGCTCCAAAGCGTCGATTTGAGGGTCGATGATAATAGCGAGACTGAAGGTGTAAACCTGAAGATAGTGCGGAACAGTGATTCGGACAGACCGGGCGCCGAACTCTGCGACTTGGGCTCCACGGCCACCAGTCAATCGGGCAGCGTGCTCCGTTTCTCCACATCGACCAACGTATGCGCCCTGAAGAGAGACACGCGGTACCACGTGGTGTTTGTAGAGGCGGTCGACGGAAGCTACGCCAATTGGGCGTACACGTTTGATGCTACCGTAGAAGACGCTGGATGGAGAATCATCAGAGGGCAAGCCCGCCAATCCACAACCGCTACCTCGGGCTGGACGCGATTCACCAATATAGCACTGAAGATGGGGTTGAAAGGCCAGATCATCCCCAACGCTCTCCCGACGTCTCAGAGCGGCTCGGTGACCACCGACGAGGACACGGTCTACACGTTCGCGACGACTTCCCTTCCCTTCGCCGATGCTGACACCACCGACCAGGGCTCTGTGAGGATCACCGGCCTGCCGGACAGCGGCACGCTGTGGCTCGATGCCGATGGCAGCGGGACCCTGGAGGCCCGCGAAGCAATCTCCACCAACACCCTGATAGCCCAGACCGAAATCAACAAGCTCAGGTACACCCCGCCGACCGACCGGAACGGCGCGGCCTTCACGTCGTTCAATTTCAGGGTCAACGACGGCTACGAGGACAGCGCGGACACCTACAAGATGACCATCAACGTGAGGCCGGAGATAACCGGGGCGACAACGACCTCTTACGCGGAGAACGGCGTCGGCACTGTGGGGGCGTACTCTATCGACGGCAGTCCCACCTGGGGCCTGTCCGGGGTCGACAACGGTCATTTCACCATCTCCAACAGCGGCGAACTGAGTTTCATTAACAGCCCCAACTACGAAGACCCCCAGGACGCCAACGCCGACAACGACTACCAGGTAACAGTGGAGGCCGTGGTCACGGCGGTGGTGGACAACGTCCTATACTCCGCCACCGGCACGCTCGACGTAACGGTGTCAGTAACCGACGTGGACTTTCCCCCTGTGGCAGTAGATGACTACGCCACGACCACCGAGGGCGCGGCGGTTGTAGTGAACGTGTTGGCTAACGACACCGACGTGGAGGGGGACACTCTCAGTCTGACTGACGTTACGGACCCGCCCAACGGCGCCGCCGTGTTGGACGCAGGCGCCGTCAGCACCACAACCTACACGCCCGACACGGGCTTCGCGGGCTTCGACCGCTTTACCTACACCGTGACGGACGGCAGCTTGACCGCCATGGCCACCGCTACGGTCGGCGTGCTGCCAACGATAACCGGCGCTACGACCACGTCCTACTCGGAAAGCGGCCAGGTCACGGTCGCCACCTACAACGCCAACGGCAGCCCCACCTGGGGCCTGGCAGGGGTCGACGCCGGCGACTTCACCATCTCCAACGATGAGGGAGACAACGGCGAGCTCAACTTCGTCACACCCCCCGACCTTGAGAGTCCGGCGGACAGCGATGGAAGTAACGTCTACAACGTATTCGTGACGGCTTCCATAACGGACGACGTCACCGGCAATACCGTAACGAGCGAGCTTGCGGTTACGGTGACCGTGACCAGCCTGACCGACGAGCCGCCGGTCATTCACGGCGGAACCAATGTGACCGTAACCGGTACGGGCGCCAGGCGCCTGGCCACCGCCCCCGACTTCCCGGAGAACTCCACTTCGACAGTGGCCACCCTGACCGTCGATGACGACGACGCAGGACACGAAATCGTTGAAGTAGCCTTGAGCGGTCTTGACTACGGTAGTTTCAGCGCCACTTCGTCTACGAGTACGGCCACAGTCACCCTGAGCTTCAATACGGCGCCCGACTTCGAGAACCCGACAGACCTCGGGGCCGACAACACGTACTTTATGACGCTGACTGTGAAGACCGCCTCTTCGACGGCCGCCACGTCGACTTATCTTTCAACCAGCATCCTGATAGAGGTGACTGTCACCGACCTGCCGGCGGTGAGCGCAGCGTCCGGGACCTCGACCCCCTCCTACGCCGAGAACGGCACGGACGCGGTGGACACCTACTCCGCCACCGGCGCCGTGGGGACCGTCACGTGGAGCCTGGAGGGACCGGACGCAGACCAATTCGAGATTCCTTCCGGCGGCGGCGAGTTGGACTTCAGCAGCCCACCCAACTACGAGCTCCCGGCTGACGCCAACCAGGACAACGTCTACGAAGTGACCGTGGTGGCCACCGACGACAACGGGACTGCCGGGGATGCTACGGACGACGAGGTGAGTAGCCGGAACGTCCGGGTCACGGTGACCGACGCGAACGACGCGCCGGTGGCGAATCCGGAAGGCGCCGGCACCCTGCCGGACGCTCGCATAGTGATTGGCGTATTGGAAAACGATACAGACGAGGACGGCGATCCCCTCACCGTTACGGACGCCAGCGTGACCGGCATTAACATAGGCAGCGCCACCACCACCAACGATGGCGCCGCCGTCGAGTTCACGCCCAACCCAGGGGCTATTGGGCAAACGACTGTTTCCTACACCGTCTCCGATGGCCGGGGCGGCGCCGACACCGGCTCGGTTACCGTGCTGGTTTACCACGGCGCATGGTATCTGAATGACCTTGTCATTTCGGACCTGACGTCGGATTTGGGTTTCAACCCGGAGGTCACGGAATACTCCGCAAGTGTGGAAAGCACCGTGGACAGCGTAGTGGTGACCCCCTCGCCGTATGTGGATCCGCTCAGCGAGTCATATGACAACAAAGCAGTGACGGTGAACGGCACGCCGGTGACAAGCGACAATCCCAACGTGCGCATCGACCTGGGCGGCGAGGTGAGCACGACCACCATAGAGATAGCGGTGACGGTCGAGGGGACGGACCCCCCGCGCACCAGGACCTACACCGTCAGTGTGTTCCGCAAGCTGCGTCCCACGCCGCCGGACGTGTCCGGACCCGCGAACATCAACTACGATGAGAACGGCGTGGGACCGGTCGGGACCTACAACGCCAGCGACCCGAATGGCGATCCCACCACCTGGGAGGCGTTGTCCGGAGTCGACGCGGGTCTCTTCAGTTTCGACGCCGGCGCAGCAACGCTCAGCTTCAGGGAAGCGCCCGACTTCGAGAGCCCGGCTGACGCCAACCGCGATAACGTATACCTGGTGACCCTGACCGTCTCCGACGGCACGTTCGCAGACACGATCGACGTCACCGTCACCGTGGACGACGTGAACGAGCCCCCAACGACAGTGGGCACGGTCATCGACCAGACAACGTTGACGGCGGGCGATCCTCCCTGGAGGTTGGACCTGTCGAGCAACTTCGCGGACGTTGACAGCCCAACGCTCACCTACTCGGTGAGTTCGAGCCGGAACGGCGTGGCAAGCGCCCGCATAACCAGCGCCGGAACGCTGAGCGTCACCCCGCTAGCCGCGGGCAGCGCGACCATCGTCGTCTCCGCATCGGACGGCGCCTCGAACAACGATCCCGCAACCTGGACCATCACGGTGACCGTGGACGAGGCCCCCACCGATCAGCAGGACAGCCGCGCCCAGCGTTCAGCCGCTGCCTCTGCCTCTGCGGCGCCGGTTCCGGTCGCGCCGGTTATCGACGGGCCTCCCGGCGAGATAACGGCCGTGGCGGCAGATGAAGAATCTGACGACACCATGGTGGTGGTCAACCCCGACCAACAGACCACCGTCGCCGCCGCCGAACAGGACGTCACCGTGGTCTTCCCGGTCAGCTCCAGGCAGGATGCGTTCCAGGCCAGGGTCACCGGCTGCACGATCGAGGACCCGGCCGTTGGACCTCTCCTGGCCTGCGTCACCGTCGACCTGTTCGACGCCGCCGGACAGCGGGAGCGGGACGCACAGCTCAGCACCCCGGCCGGCGTGAACATCACGCTCACCCCAGAGCAGGTCGAGGACGTGGGCGGACTATCGATGCTGCGCACAGCGAACGATCTGGGTGGCTTGAGACTTCTGAAGCGTGACGCGGCCACCGGCTCCTGGACAGAGGTGGCGGTCACGTTAAGCGTCGACGAGGAGACTGGGCAGGCCACGGTCTCCGGCTCGATTTTCAGATTCGGCGACTTTGTGCTTGTGCTCGACGACGAGGTTATCGCGCAGGCTCTGGCCTCGAGCGATCTGTTGCCCAGGACGGGCGGCCCTCACGTCCCAGGACACATCCTGCTGGCGCTGCTGATTGCAGGCGCCGCCCTGACGGCCGCGGGCCTCAGGCTCTTGCAGACGCGCAGACAGACAGCCTGAGGCCGCGCCGGTACGCCGATGGAGGCGGGGGTTCGGGCGCGCCCGAACGCGGTCGTCGATGCTACGCGGCGAGCGGCGAGCGTCCAATTCGGACAAACGGACGCCCCGCTGCCTTTACGGCAGCGGGGCGTCCTCTCCACTCCACTGTCCGGCTGCGTTGCCCGGCGGCGCCCACCAGGCAAGCGCCGCGTCAGCCGTAGGCCTACTCGCGCCGCCTCAGCTTGGGATCGAGCGCGTCACGGAGGCCGTCGCCGACCAGGTTTGATCGACAGCACCGTAAGCGACAGGAACACGCCGGGGAAGATCATGATCCAGATTGCGCGCTGGAAGAAGGTGCGCCCCTGTCCTATGATGTTGCCCCATGTGGGCGTCTCCGGAATATCCGGCTGCGTTGCCCGGCGGCGCCCACCAGGCAAGCGCCGCGTCAGCCGGAGGCCTACTCGCGCCGCCTCAGCTTCGGGTCCAACGCGTCCCTGAGTCCGTCGCCCACCAGGTTGATCGACAGCACCGTAAGCGACAGGAACACGCCGGGGAAGATCATTATCCAGATGGCCCGCTGGAAGAACGTGCGCCCCTGTCCTATGATGTTGCCCCATGTGGGCGTCTCCGGAATGTCCGGCTGCGTTGCCCGGCGGCGCCCACCAGGCAAGCGCCGCGTCAGCCGGAGGCCTACTCGCGCCGCCTCAGCTTGGGATCGAGCGCGTCACGGAGGCCGTCGCCCACCAGGTTGATCGACAGCACCGTAAGCGACAGGAACACGCCGGGGAAGATCATTATCCAGATGGCGCGCTGGAAGAAGGTGCGCCCCTGTCCTATCATGTTCCCCCAGGTGGGCGTCTCAGGATTGATGCCCGCCCCGAGGAAGCTCAACGCGGCCTCCGTGAGCATCGCCGAAGCGAACACGAAAGTGGCCTGGATGATTATCGGCGCCATGATGTTCGGTAGAATGTGAAGCCCCATAACCCGCGGCGCCTTTGCACCCAGTGCGCCGGCGGCGGTGACGAAGTCCATCTCCCTGACGCTCAGCACAGAGCCTCTTACTACGCGCACCATGCGAGGCGTGTCCACCACCGAGATTACGATGATGATGTTGATGAAGCTGGCTCCTAATGCCGCAATCAGGGCGAGAGCGAGCAGCAACGAAGGAAACGCCATTACGCCGTCCATGAAGCGCATGACTACCTCGTCGACGCGCCGGAAGTAGCCGACGGTCAGGCCGATTGCCGCTCCCACGATCGACACGCTGATCGCCACCAGTGCGCCGACGGCCAGCGAAATGCGCCCTCCGTGCACGGTGCGGGAATAGACGTCGCGGCCGATGTTGTCGGTCCCGAACCAATGCCCTGAGGACATGCTCTGAAGCCGCGCGAACGGGTCCAGTTCATAGGGGCCGATCTTGTCGATAAAGCCGGCGACGAGCGCAACACACACCATCACAGTGAGCACTATGAATCCGCCAAGCATGTTTGGGTTCTTAGACAGCACCCTCCGCGTTACGGCCGCGTATCTATTCAGCCTGACCGACAGCGGAGCTTGAGTTCCCACTGCCGACAGCGCATGTTCTCGCTGGGTACTCATCGCTTCTCTCTCACCTAGTATCGGATTCTGGGGTCGATGTACACGTAGAGAACATCGACTATCAGGTTGACGACGACATAGCTTATGGCAACGAGCATCATAGTCGATTGGATGATTGGGAAGTCCCGAAACACCACCGCGTCAACGAGCATCCTTCCCAGGCCATTTATGGAATAGACGGTTTCGGTTACCACAACGCCCGTTATGACACCTGCGAAAGCGATACCCACAATGGTGACTACGGGTATCGACGCCGGTTTCAGCGCGTGCCGCACCATCACAATCCGCTCACGCAACCCCTTGGAGCGCGCTGTTCTGATGTAGTCTTCCCGCAACACTTCCATCATGCTTGAACGGGTCATGCGCGCCACCAGCGCCATTATGGCTATCGCCACCGAGAACGCCGGCAGCGTCAGGCTGCGCAGGAAGTCGAACAACCCCTCCGAGATCGGCACGTATCCGACCACGGGGAACATACCCAGCTTTACCGCAAAAACGAAGATGAGGATGTAAGCAAGGAAGAACCCTGGCACCGACCATCCGAGCACGGCAAACAGCATGACCCCCCTGTCAATCAGCCTATTGGCGTTCCACGCCGCCAATACGCCCAGCGGCACGCCGACTATCACCCCCAATCCCAGCCCCAGAACGGCCAGCGAGACTGAGGGTTGAATCCGAGGGCCTATCAACTCCGAAACTTCAAACCCGGACCGGAACGATGACCCCATGTTCCCCGTGAATATGCCGGCGAACCAGTCCCAGAACTGTTTGGGAAGCGGCTTGTCAAGGCCCAGTTGTCTTTCAAGCTCGGCGATGGTTTCCGCGTCTGGCCGCTCGTCCTCGTCGCCGATGAGCATCATCACAGGGTCTCCGGGCGCAAGCCGCATTATGGAGAAAGTGATGAGCGCGACGAAGAACACCACCGGAATGCTCACCAGTATCCTGCGGGCAATGTATCGCCACATCTTGTTGCACCTCCGCCGCCGGGCTGCCGGCGCTTTGCCAGCCGCGAATCGCCGACTACGCGATAGTCGGTATCTCCAACTCGTGAATCAAGGCGATGAACGCCGGAACGTCGTCGTCGATCACGCTCTGCAGCGCCGCCGTCTGCACGTCCACCCTCGCCGACACGTCCTCGTAGACGCCGTGGGACTGCTGAGTGGGCACCCAGTCAGCGCTGGACACCACCGCGGTCAGCGCCGCGAGCTTGCCGTTCAGTTTGGTGGCGGTCGCCCTGGTCTCGCCGCCGGAGTTGAACAGCACCTCTTCGACCGCCGTTAGCTTCTCTTCGATCTGCTCCGCGGCCTCCAGCACCGGCTCAGCGCCCGACCTTCCCTCGGCGCGGCTCTTCCAGCCGGCCACCTGCCCTCTGATCGAGCGCAGCCGCGACACCGAGTCGTGTGTCTCGGAGATCTTGTCCCGAATCGCGATGAGCAGATCGAACTGCGCTTGCAGGTCCTCGTCCGAACTCTGGACGCTGGCGCCCTTCGCAATCTCGAAGTCCTGCTCCAGAACCTGTCCGCCCGCCTCCAGCCGCACCCGGTACGCGCCCGGCGCGGCCACCGGCCCGGTCAGGCTGACCGCCGCCCGGCCAGTCTGCGGCATCGCTTCGCCCTCCACCTTGCGGGCGTCGGGGTAGCGCATATTCCAGGTGAACGAGTTGGCTCCCGCCTCGGCGGAAACCTCCGGCCCATCCTCCGCGCCACTCGAGAAACTCTTGATCGTCTCCCCGGCCGAGTCTAGGAACGTAAGCGTAATCTCGCCTTCCGGCTTCTCTTTCAAATGGTAACACACCACAACCCCGGTGGGCGGATTGTCGCCCGCATCGGCGAATTTCCTGACCGACCGGCCCTCCGCATCCTGCTCGAAGTAGAACGTCGCGGGCACGCCCAGGGCGAGCTGGTAGCTCTTTCCAACGCCGGTGCGCCTGTCCAGCCCGAGGCCCATGGCCGGCGGGAAGCGGTGCGTCGTGCGCGGCTTGAACAGGTGCGCGTCCGACGCCGCAATCTCGTCTGTCATCTGGCGTAGCGGGGTTATGTCGTCCAGTATCCAGAAGGAGCGTCCATGCGTGCCCACCACCAGATCGCTGCCCTTTATCACCAGGTCGTAGATGGGCACCACCGGCAGGTTGGAGCGCATCGACTGCCACGACCCGCCGTCGTCGAACGAGACGTAGATGTTCGTTTCGGTGCCCGCGTAAAGCAGCCCGCGCCGCTCCGGGTCCTCCCTCACCACCCAGGTAAAGTCGTCCTCGGGTATGCCGCTCACTATCTTCTGCCAGCTCTTGCCGTAGTCGTTCGTCTTGTACAACAGCGGCCGGTTGTCGTCCAGCTTGTAGCGCGTGGCCGCAACGTAGGCCGTAGCGGCATCGTGTGGCGAGACCTCGATCATGGCGATGCGAGTCCATGCCTCCACGTCGGGCGGAGTCACATCCTCCCAGTTGCCGCCGCCGTCGCGGGAGATGTGCACAAAGCCGTCGTCCGTGCCGGCCCAGAGCAGGTCCTTCTCGTGCGGCGATTCCACGAATGCGTAGATCGTGCAATACACCTCGGCGCCGCCGCCCTCAGACGAGATAGGCCCGCCGGAAAGGATCTGCTTCTCGGGGTCATTGCGTGTCAGGTCCGGGCTGATCGCCTCCCAGGTGGTGCCGTCGTCCGTCGTCTTGAACGCCACGTTGCCGGTCGCGTACAGCGTATTCGAGTCGTGCGGCGAGAAGACGATGGGATACGTCCACTGGAAGCGGTACTTGTACTGGGACGGTGCCTCTCCACCGGACATCTCGGGCCAGATGGTGACGATGCGCACCTGCCCGGTCGAGTGGTCGTACCGCAGCATATTGCCGCCGCCTCCCGGCGAGCTGCCAATCGAACCGGAGTAGACTATGTTCGGATCGTCGGGCTTGACCGCAATGTGCCCGCTTTCGGAGCTGCCCACGGTGTAGTTGTCGCCCCACGGGATCGCGCCCTTCCACGTCCGGCTCGGCGTGCTGATGGCGCTGTTGTCCTGCTGCGTGCCGTACACGCGATAGGGATTCTGGTTGTCAGTGGTCACGTGGTAGAAGCACGCGGTGGGCTGGTTGTAGATCGTAGACCAGGAGACGCCGCCGTTGTAGGTAACGGTCGCGCCGCCGTCGTTGCCCTCGATCATTCGCAGCGGGTTGCGCGGGTCTATCCACAGGTCGTGGTTGTCGCCGTGGGGCGTGCCCACGTCGGTGAAGGTACGTCCGCCGTCGGTGGACTTCCAGCAGTTGAGCGAGAGCGTCCACACCGTCTCCGAGTCCTGCGGGTCGGCGAACACATGCGTGTAGTACCACGGCCTAGCTCGAATGCCCTCGTCCGCGGTGAGGTGCTCCCAGGTAGCCCCGCCGTCATCTGAACGATAGAGCCCGCCGTCTTCTCTGTTCTCTATGAGCGCCCACACCCGACCAGGCTTGGCGGGCGATACCGCCACGCCGATTCTACCGATCAGCCCCTCCGGCATTCCGGGGTTGCGGGTGATGTCCTCCCAGGTGTCGCCGCCGTCTGTCGACTTGTACAGCCCGCTGTCGGGCCCGCCGCTCGACATCTCCCAGAAGGTGCGCTGCCGCTGCCAGATCGCGGCGTAGATGAGCCTGGGGTTGTTGGGGTCGATTGAGATGTCGACCGCGCCGGCCTTGTCGCTCTTGTAAAGCACACACTCCCACGTTTCGCCGCCGTCGGTCGACCGGTACACGCCGCGCTCCTCGTTTGGACCGAACGCGTGGCCCGACGCCGCCACGTACACCGTGTTCGGGTCGTTCGGGTGAACGCGCACACGCCCTATGTGGCGGCTGTCCTTCAGGCCCATGTTGCGCCAGGTCTTGCCTCCGTCGGTGGACTTGTACACGCCGTCGCCGTGCGTTACGTCGATCCTGATGCAGGCCTCGCCACTCCCGACGTAGATGACGTTGGGATCGGACTCGGAAATGGCAATCGCCCCCACGGATGCCGAGGTGAAGTAGCCGTCCGAAATGTTCTCCCAGTACGTCCCCCCGTCCCGTGTCATCCACACGCCTCCGGCGCACGCGCCGAAGTAGAAGACGTTCGGGTCGGTTGGGTGGCCGGCTACGGCAACGACTCTGCCGCCCCTGTGAGGGCCGATGTTTCGCCACTTGAGCGCGTTCAGTAGACCTGGATCAACCACCATGTCGAGAGACCTCCCGGGGAGATTCGCGCCGCATCCGCGCGGAGGCGCATTGCGGCGCACCTATGGCAAGGGCTGGCGCCCTCTTCGATCTTGGCGACCTTCGAGAATGCCAGCCCCCTGCCGATTGATTGCCTTTCGGTGTGTCCGCTAAGCGTTACTGCTTGACCGACACTCCATAGACGAGCGGGTACAGCCAGTTGCCCACGCCTTCGAGCACGTCAGTGCGGTAGGCGCGAGGGTTGGAGAACATGGCGACGTTACGCGGCCACTCTTCCCAGTACAGCTCGTCGTACTGCCTTGTCAACTCTACCTGCTTGGCGAAGTCCAGTTCCTCGGCAAACTTCGTGCGAATGGTCTGCGCCCTGTCGCCGGGGTCCTGCCAGTACGAGTCGTACCTGCCCTTCGTGTAGGAATTGGTATGAGGTCCAAGCGGGTCAACTCCGTTGAAGAAGTTGCTCCAGCCCATGCTCATCTCCCAGTTGGTCGGCTCCGGCGCACGCTGCATCTCGCCGCTTGCCGCGGTATCTACCGCCAGGATTTCTGCCGTGAAACCTATGCCCTCCAGCGTCTCCCTAATCACAAGAGCGGCCTCGGGAATAAAGGTGCTGTCCACGGAGATTATCCGTACGTGCTGGCCCTTGACGCCCTCAGCCTCGACAATCGCGGCAGCCCTCTCGGCGTCGCCGGAGATGCTCTGGTACTGGTCGCCGTATCCTTGCGCGCCGTCGCTCCACTTGGTTCCGCAGTGGATGTAGAACGCGCACTGCTGCCACCACTCCGAGTCTCCGATGGCCGCGGTCATGATGCGGTCGATGGGCAGCGCGATAGCGACCGCCTGGCGCACCTTGGGGTTGTTGAACGGCTCTTTCCACTGGTTCCAGTTCGTGGTGCCCATGTTCATGCGGCCCACGCGCTGCACCTGGATGTTCGAATCGCCTTCGAGGGTCTTTGCCACGTCCAGTTTGAAGTCGTCCAGGAAGTGGACCTCTCCCGTCTGTAGCGCGGCTCCACGGGCTGCGTGGTCAGCAATCACGAGCACTTCCTGTTTGTCGACCAGCACTTCCAGCTTGCCGGCCAGGAAGTCGTTGGGCTCGTCCCTCGCGAGGAACTCATCGTTGCGCGAAAGGAACACACCCCTGCCGGGTACCCACTCGTCGAACTTGAATGGGCCCGTGCCCATGGCTGTCTTGGTGGCCTCGTCGCCCTTACCACCGGCGGGGTTCTTGTAGATTTCCTCGTGCATCACCGAGGGCATGAACGGGTCTATCTGGGCCATGATGGTCAGGATGTACGAGGACGGCTTGTCCAGCGTCACCGTCAAGGTCGTGTCGTCCACCTTGGCGAACATGTGCTCGATATCGGCCTGGACGTCACCAACACTCTCCTTGCCGGAGAATCCCCTGTAGTAGGAGCGCGAAATGCTGCTGAGCACCGCGTTACGCTTGATGCTCTCGATTACGTCCTCGACCCTGAGCGGGTCGCCGTTGTGGAACATCTTGCCCTCACGCAGCTTGAACGTCCACACGGTGCTGTCGTCGTTCGTGCTCCACTCTTCGACCAACTGTGGCTGGACGTTGAATTCCCCGTCTCGTGTGAACAACTGCTCATAGACCTGGCGTCCAACAAAGCCGGTCATGATGAGACCCGTCGCGTGCGGGTCGACGAACGTAAAGGTGCCGGCGTGCCCGACTACCTTGACAGTGCCGCCCATCGTCGTATGCTCAGGCACCGCGGTCGGCTGCGTCATGGCCGGGGCCACCGTTGGCTGCATAGCCGGAGCAGCGGTAGGCTGCATAGCCGGGGCTGCCGTCGGCTGTGCGGCCGAAGTGGACGGCGCATCGTCATCCTCATCGTCCGCCGAGCTGCACGCCAGCGCGAACACCATCGCCAAGGCGAGAATCATCGCCAATGGCAACATCTTTAGTGCTTTCAACTGTAACCTCCTTGATTTCTTGACTTTCGTCGTTCTCTTCCTCGCACCTGTGTCAGCAGTCTTTGTGTATTGCACCTCCGTACTGCTTCAGGAATTAGACCCCGCTGCGCGTGGTCTACATGGATTGGCATTTATACGGCATTGTTATTGCTATGTCAAGTTTCAGTCTCAGTTGAGGGCGTACACCGCGCCGGATGCAGTCGCGATGTAGAGTGTCTCGGAGGCGAACGCCGGCGCGCCCACGAGTCCGTCCTCCAACCGAATTTTCCACAGCTTGGCGCCATTTGCTGCATCCAGGCCGTAAAGCACACCACCCGCGTCACCGACCACCAGCGTCTGGCCCGCCACTATCGGCGAACCCGGTACTCCTCTATCTGTGCGCGCCTCCCACAGCAAACTGCCGTCCCTCTTATCCAGCGCGAAAACCGCGCCGGAAAGCGCCACGGAGTAAACTGCGCCGTGCGCGACTACCGGCGTGGAATTGTACTCTTCGCCGCGCTTTCGGAAGTACCAAACAGAACCCTTGATCTTGGGCGGTTCGCTGATGATCTTCCATGCGAATAGCTGCACCCTAATCTTCAAGTAGGCCTTTTCGAAGGGCAGGTCACGGACGGTCCAATCAGCCGCTCGAACGCGCCCGCCACGGTCCGCTACGTACCCGAGCTTGCCAAGCAATGCGACCCCACCTCTCGCAGGGCCAGCGGTCTTGAAGTCCATGCGAAAAGTGCCTGTGTCACGGCGGAGCGTGTACATCCGATTGGTGACGTCGGTGAACACGACCACCTGATCGTTCACGGCCGGCCCCGACCGAATCGAGTCCAACGCCTTGTATCTCCAGCGCAGACCGCCAGTCTTCGCGTCCAACGCGTAAAGGTGCCAGTCATTGGATCCGACGTACACCACGCCCTCGAACACCGCGGGTGGCGACAGAGACTGGTCGTCGAAGGAGTGCTGCCACAGCGTCTCGCCCGTGGCGCCGTCGAGCGCGACGGCGCGGCCGTCAAGTGTGCTGAATACCACCACGCCGCCGGCCGTCGCGGGGGACGCCCGAACAGCCGCGCCCAGGTCGCGTTCCCAGACTAGCACTCCGGTTCCCGCGTCCAGGCACACCGCGCGGCCGCTCTCCCCGGCGATGAAGACCCTGCCCTCGTGAACCACCGGCGACGAGATCAACGTGGTGCCCAGGTCGAACCGCCACGAAACCTCCGGCGGCTCGGCGAGGGCTGCATCCGGCTCGTAGGCGTTGCGGTCTGGCGACCGGCCGAGCATCGGCCACGACTCGGGCGAAGGCTCCGAGCTCAAGACCGTCGCGGGCTCGGAGTAGAAGCGCAGTGGGCCGTACCAGTCGTAGGCGATGTTCGCGGCGGTGGCCAGCAAGAGAACAAGCGATACGGCCAGGACGCGGCTGGTGCGCACGGCCCCGATTGCGGCGCGCGCAAGCCTCCGCGGCGACCAGGCGCTGCCCTCAGCCTCGTCTTCATGCGTCCGCCAGTGCGGCAGAAGCCCTCCGAGTCGTCCCGGGGACTCCGGCTTGATCGCTCTCTCGTCGCCCTGTGAATCCACTCCCATGGCGACGAATTATACCACTCACGCCCCTTCCCTCAGCGCGCGAAACGGGCCTGGCCAATGTCCCCCGGACGCCCCAACGCACAATCCGGCCGCACCTCCCTCGCCCAAACCCGACCCACTCGCTCCCCCGTACCCCGAAAAGACCGTCACTCTACCGCGCCGCCCGTGCCCCTGCCGTGCCCAATCCGAACCCCACCCCCGCCCCGCCCCGTCCCCACGCCTGCGCCGTTTCTCCCCACCAATCCGCCCAAACACCGCAATCTCGACACCCCCCTTGAAACATCCGCACATTCGTGCTATCCTCGTTTGTGGTAGGGGCGGATTTCAAACCCGCCCGCGTGACAGTCCCCGCGGCCCGGAAACCCTGCCCACACACGACGCAGGCCCCACGCATCCGTAGGGGCGTCCCTTGTGGGCGCCCTGAGGCAGCACAGATACGGCCACCGGCCACTGTCCCAATCTGCCACGCGGCGTGACACTTATGCCCCAAATCGCCCACGCCGGCATTACAGAATTGCGCAGTACCGCCGCCGGCCCCAGCTACGGACACAACAGAATGTCGCAGAATCGAACGGATTTCGTACTCCCGCGGAGCTTACGCCCGTGAAGGCCTGCCCTGAGCCTCAGTTGACGCCGCAATCCGCCGGTGCTACCTTCAAGGCCTGTCTACCCGACCCTAGCCCACACTGGAGGCTTTCCATGGCAGCCATCGACCAGAAACTCTACAACGCCCTCGAATGGCGATGCATCGGCCCCTTCCGGGCGGGCAGAGTCGTCGCCGTTGCAGGCGACCCCGTACAACAGGGAACATTCTACTTCGGCGCGTGTTCCGGTGGCGTCTGGAAGACGGATGACGGCGGCACGAACTGGCTTAACGTCTCCGACGGCCAATTCAACGTGGCCTCCGTGGGCGCGGTCGCGGTGTCCGACTCCGACCCCAACGTCGTGTACGTCGGCACCGGCGAGTCCTGCATTCGCCAGAACGTGTCGCACGGCGACGGCGTGTACAAGTCCACCGACGCGGGCCTGACCTGGCGCAACGTAGGCTTGGAGAGCACGCGCCACATCGCACGCGTGCGCGTTCACCCGCACAACCCGGACCTTGTATATGTCGCCGCGTTCGGTCACGCTTACGGACGCAACCCCGAGCGGGGCGTGTACCGCTCGAAGGACGGCGGCGACACATGGGACCTCGTGCTGCACAAGAGCGATCGCGCGGGGGCGGTCGACATTTCGATGGACGCGAACAACCCCCGCATCCTCTACGCCGCCATCTACCAGGCCCAGCGCTACCCCTGGATACACGAGAGCGGCGGCGAGGACAGCGGCCTGTACAAGTCCACCGACGGCGGCGACACATGGGAGAACATCTCCTCGCGCCCGGGTATGCCCGAGGGCATCATGGGCCGCATCGGCGTCGCGGCGTCTCCAGCCAAGCCCGGCAGGGTGTGGGCGCTCATCGAGTCAAAGAACGGCGGCCTGTTCCGCTCTGACGACGGCGGAGACAACTGGGAGCTACTGACCGATACCGGCGACATTCGCGGACGCCCCTGGTACTACACCCACATCTTCGCAGACCCACAGGACGCGGAAACCGTGTACGCACTCGAGTTCTCGGCCTGGCGCTCCATCGACGGCGGGCGCAACTTCTCGCTCCTGCCGACACCCCACGGCGACAACCACGACCTCTGGATAGACCCGCAGAATCCCCAGCGGATGATTGAGGGCAACGACGGCGGAGCCTGCGTCACCTACAACGGCGGACTGTCCTGGTCGTCCATCTACAACCAGCCGACCGGCCAGTACTACCACGTAGTCACCGACGCCCAGTTCCCCTACCGCGTGTACGGCGCACAGCAGGACAACCTCACGATGTCCGTGCCAAGCCGCTCCCGTGCGGGTGTGATCGGCGCCGCCGAGCTGTACCAGGTGGCCGGCGGCGAAGCCGGATTCGTCGCGGTCAACCAGGAGAACTCGAACATCGTCTACAGCGCGCACAGCGGCAGCACTCAGCTTACACGCTACGACCACAGCACCGGCCAGGCCAAGGACGTCGACCCCTGGCCGGAAGCGTCCCGCGCAATGGGCGCAATCGACCTCAAGTACCGCTTCGCGTGGACCGCGCCCATCGTAATCTCTCCACACGACCAGAAGACGGTGTACATCACCGGCAACCACATCTTCAGGACTCGCAACGAGGGCGATAGCTGGGAAATCGCCAGCCCAGACCTCACCCGCAACGACGAGAGCAAGCTCCAGGTCTCCGGAGGCCCGATAACCCTGGAAGGCGGAACCGCCGAGATCTACTGCACCGTCTTTGCGTTTGCCGAGTCCGCCGTGACGCCCGGCGTACTGTGGGCCGGCTCCGACGACGGTTTGGTGCACGTGTCCAGGAACGACGGCGAGACCTGGCAGAACGTCACGCCGCCCGGCATGGGCGACTGGGCGATGGTCGCGTCGGTCGAGCCGTCACCCCACGATGCGGCCACCGCCTACGTCGCCGCCCACCGCTACAGGCTGGACGACACCGGCCTCTACGTCTTCAAGACTAACGACTACGGCGAGACCTGGACCTCAATCTCGAACGGCATGCCCGAAGGCGACTTCGCCCGCGTGGTCCGCGAGGACCCCGCGAAGCGCGGCCTCCTTTACGCCGGCACCGAGACGGGAGTGTACGTCTCGTTCGACGACGGCGCGAACTGGAATCCGCTCAGCCTGAATCTGCCCGCCGTGCCTGTCCACGACCTGGTGGTGAAAGGAAATGACCTGGTGATAGCGTCGCACGGGCGCTCGTTCTGGATACTCGACGACGTGTCGCCGTTGCGCCAGATCACCGACGAGGTGGCCCAGGGATCGAACCACCTCTTTGCCCCCGGAGCGGCCTACCGCTTCCCCCTGTACCCAGGCTACGTCGCCCCCGAGTACGTCGCCAATCCGCAGTCCGGACGCAACTACCAGGGACCGAACCCGCTCGTCGCGACCTACGACCAGACAGTAAGTCCGGATGGCGAAGTCACCCGGGTGTACCTGGACGCAGGGCAGAACCCGCCGGACGGCCTGCTCGTGCGCTACTACCTGGCCGAGGCCCCGGAGGGCCCAGTGTCGCTCACGTTCCTGGACGGCGACGGCGCTGAGATAGTGAGCTACTCCGGCGACGGGGAAGGCCCGCCGCGCGTGCGAGCCAATTCGGGCATGAACAACTTCGTCTGGGACCTGCGGTACCCCGGCCCGACGCCTGTAGAGGGCGAGAGCCTGCACGGCCTGTCCTACAATTCCATGTTCGCCGGCCCCGAGGCGCCTCCGGGCGCATACCAGGTCCGGCTCGATGTGGACGGGCAAAGCTACCTTCAGCAGTTCGAGATTCGACCGGACCCGCGCATAACCACGACCCCCGAACAGTACCAGGCCCAACACGCGTTGCTCAGCGGAATCCGCGACAAGATCTCGGAAACACACGATGCCGTCAACCGGCTGCGCCACGTGCGCGTCCAGGTCGACGAATGGGAGAGGCGCGCCGCCGGAAGCCCCGCCGCCGAGCCTGTGGCAGAGGCAGCTACCCAGATCAGGGACAAGCTGGCGGCTATCGAGGGCGAGCTTGTCATGGTGCGCACGCCCGGCAACGGTCGCATGTCGACCCGTCTCAACACCAAGCTCGCCAGTCTGTCGAAAGTGGTGAGCAGAGCGGACACCGGTCCCACAGAACAGGCAGGCACCGTGTTCGTAGAGGTGTCGGGCCAGATCGACACCCAACTCTCCTCCCTGGACCAGGTCATCGACGAGGACGTGGCCCTGTTCTCCAACCTGCTAACCGAGCTGGAGGTGCCGGTCATCAACGTGCCTCCAGCCAGCTAGACAAGGCCCTGAGAGTCCCTTCCCCCTCGCAGGGAGAAGGTTAGGATTGGGGTCAAGAAGGGGCTGAGAGTAGTACTCACCATGAAGCAGAACCGCCTGTACGACGAGTTCGCCCACATGTGGCCGCTCATCAGCCCGCCTCATCACTACGCCGAGGAGGCGTCGTACTGGCGTGAGGCGCTGCGGGACAAGCTCGGCCCCGGCCGGCACGCGGTCCTGGAACTGGGCGTCGGCGGAGGCCACAATTTGTCCCACCTGACGGCAGAGTTCGACGCCACCGCCGTGGACCTGTCCGAAAAGATGCTCGACAACTCACGGCAGCTCAACCCGAGCGTCGAGCACCACGTCGGCGACATGCGCAGCGTGCGGCTGGGTCGACTGTTCGACGCGGTGCTCATCCACGACGCCATCGGCTACATGCTCACGGAAGACGACCTGCGCGCCGCCTTCGCCACCGCCCGCGCTCACCTGAGGCCGGGTGGCGTCTTCATCACCGCCCCCGACGACTTTAGCGAGACCTTTCCCGGCACATGGGTATCGCACCACACCGAGAAGCGCAACGACCTCGAGTTCACCTTCGTCGAGTACAACTTCGACGCCGACCCCGGCGACAACACGATACAATCGGTCTTCTTTTACATATGGAACAGAGAGGGCGACCTGACGATCGAACAGGACTTCCACGTCACCAGCCTCTACCCCATCGCGACTTGGGAGCGGCTGATGACAGAGGCCGGCTTCCGCGTGGAAAAGCGGCCCTACCCCGTCCACGAGGACGGCCGCGACGCCTACCTGCTGATAGGCGTGGTCTGAGCGTACAGGCCCCCTCTATCTGTGCGAGCCATGCGGCGCAAGATGCAATCCAACGGCGCACCACTTGCTTGGCGCCTGATTTCATCGCTATAATCGCGCCAACCTAAAAGAAGTGGAGCGACAGGAGGTGAGGACATGGCAGAGCTGGGCGACATCATCATCGGCGACGGCCCCATAAAATTCGGCCTGGAGTACCGGGACGAACTCAACGACCAGGGGTTGTGCCTGCACGCGCTGGGCGAGGTGGACGGCGAAGACGTCGAGATTCTTCGCTTCGACTGCTTCGACCACGTGCCCCACTACCACTACGGCCCCATGAAGAAGAACGAGCGGCTTCTGCTCGACAAGACCACCGAAGGCGATCCGCTGGAGTGGACGCTCGACCAGCTCCGCAACCGCCTCGCTGAGATGTACTCCCGGGCCGGATACGAAGAGCTGGCGGCAAACGCCGACTCGGACGCGCTGTCCGCCACGCTGGACGAACTCGAGGCGAAGGCCCGGCAGATGTCCCGCGACAACCGAAGCACCGTCGTCCACAACCGCGGCGACGTCATCGTCGAAGCTGGTCCGATACGATTCGGGATCGAGTTCCGTGAGCTGGCCAACGACCGGGGAATCGCCATTCACGTGTTGGGCGACGTTGGCAGCGAGGAGCACGAGCTGCTGACGTTCGACTGCTTCGAGGTCGCGCCCCACTACCACTATGGGCCGCGCGCCAAGAACCAGCGGCTGTACCTCGACATGACCGCGTCGCCCGACCCGCTGCGCTGGGCGCTCGACCTGTTCAAGGGCGGCAAGCTCGCGCCGATGCTGGAACGGGCCGGCTACCCGGACCACGCCGCCGGACTCAAGCCGTCGACCATAGCCGCAAGGCTGGACGAGGTAGAGTCCGCGTCGCTGGAACTACAGGCCGCCAACGCGAAATAGGCCGGCTCGAAAAATCCCTTCCCCCTCGCAGGGCTGACAGGGGTAGGCAGCGGCAGCGAGCCTTCCAAAGAGTCCCTTCACGCTCGCAGGGGGAAGGTTAGGATGAGCGTGACGCCCCCTACTGTAGCCTGCGCAGTCCGGAGGAGAACACCAACACGGAAGTCACGGTGGCGATGAGCATCACCGCGAGTATGCCAATCGCCACCTGGCCTCCCAGCAAGTCCACGACTACCCCCACGGGCAACACCGCGAGCGGCATCAGCCCGAAGTTCATCATGAATACGCTCATCACCCGCCCGCGGTACTGGTCCTCCGACACCTCCATTATTAGCGACTGGTTCAGCGCGCGGCGTCCCGCATCGCCGAGTCCCAGCAACACCATGAAGCCCACGGCCCAGGCGTAGTAGGGAATCGCAGACACCAGCGCCAGCGCTATGCCGGAGGCGAAGCTCGCCCCTATCAGAATCAGCCCGCGGTTGCGCTTGCCGAGCGACGCGATGTACAGCGAGCCGATCAGAGAGCCGCCGCCCATAACCGCCGTCAGCAACCCCATCGCCTCAGGGCCGCGCATGTAGATGTCCACCACGAACACGGGCAGCAGAAAGCGGAACGGTATCGCCAAGAGAGTGGTGGCCAGACCCATGAAGAGCAGTGTACGCACCATCGGGCTGGACAGAATGTAGGCGAAACCGGCGCGAATCTGCTCAACCGCGTTCCCTCTGCCCCCGCCGGACGTGGCACGACCTCCGGGTATGAACGCCGTGAAGACAACAGCGACCAGACCCAGCGCGGTGATGATGTAGTAGACGCGGTCCGGTCCCAGCAGGGCGTATGCGTTGCCCGCTATAGCGGGCGCGACAAGCGTGGTCACGCTCATCGCGGCGGCGTTCAAAGCCATAGCGTTGGTCAAAAGGTCCTTGCCCACCATCTGCGGTATGATGGCCTGCCGCGCCGGCCCCATGAGCGCGAACAGCACGCCCTGTAGCACCGAGGCAGTGAGCAGGTGGTACCAGGTAACCGTGCCGGTCGATATGGCTATGCCGACTCCAAGCGCGATGAGCAGCGCTCCAACCTGGCCCGCCTGTATTATGCGTTTGCGGTCTACCCTGTCGGCGATCACGCCGCCGAACAGGACCAGGCTGAGCATCGGCACCGACGAGCCCGCGTTGACTATGCCGAGAATCGTGGCGGAGTCGGTGAGGTCGTAGACAAGGTAGCCCCTGGCGAGCATCTGCATCTGCATACCCGCCATGATGGCCAGTTGACCCAGCCACAGAAAGAGAAAGTGGCGGTTGGACAGCGATTTGAACGAGTTGCGCCAGCCACCTTCAGCGCCAGCGTCCGGCGGCCGACGCCGGGCTGCCGCGGGAGCGGCACGCGCTTGCGCCGGTGGCGCGCCGCCGCCTGTGCCGGCCTCCTCAGGAGAATCTGGGCCGTCTTTACTTTTCATCTGGTCAGTCTGGCCATAACGAACGCGGGGCAAAACGAGGCATTGGGCGTTAAGGAATCGAGGGGAAGAGGGTGTTGGGCCCGGGCTACGCGCGACACTCATTCGCGACAAGCACGACAGGCGCGCGCAGGTGTTCAACCCGGGCCCGTTTTAGCCACCATCTAGCGGACACCAAGAAGGCCGCGTACTTGCCGCCGGCCCGCTCGCCTGCGATGATACCATACGAGACAAACGGATGATAGCGGAGGGCCAGCGCGAGAGTCCCCTGCCGTACGGAGGTGCACACCACGTGGCCAGCACTTTGGGACAGCTTTTCAAAATCAGCACCTGGGGCGAGTCCCACGGAGACGCCATGGGCGTCGTGGTCGATGGCTGCCCTCCCCGGCTCGAGCTGTCGGTCGATGACATCCAGAAGGAGCTGGACCGCCGCCGGCCGGGACAGAGCGAAATTTCCACGCAGCGCAAGGAGGGCGACAGGGCCGAGATTCTCTCCGGCGTGTTTGACGGCCTCACGCTCGGAACTCCGATACTCATAGGCGTGTGGAACCAGGACGCTCGCGGCAAGGACTACGAGCACATGCGCACCAAGTACAGGCCCTCGCACGCCGACTACACCTACGACGCCAAGTTCGGCATTCGCAACTGGAAGGGTGGCGGCCGGGCGAGCGCTCGCGAGACCGTCGGTCGAGTGGCCGCGGGAGCGGTCGCCAAGAAGCTGCTCGCCCGCGACTACGGCGTAGAGATAGTGGGCTACGTCAAGCAGGTGTGGAAGCTCGCCGCCGAGGTGGACACCGACACCGTCACCCAGTCAGAGGTGGAGGCCAACATCGCGCGCTGCCCCGACCAGGACATGGCCGTCCGTATCATCGAACGCATCAAGGAGGCCCGCAAGGACGGCGACTCCCTGGGCGGCGTGGTCGAAGCGGTGGCGCGGGGAGTGCCGCCCGGACTCGGCGAGCCGGTGTTCGACAAGCTGGAGGCCGACCTCGCAAAGGCCATGCTCTCGCTGCCGGCCTGCAAGGGCTTCGAGGTCGGCTCCGGATTCGGCGGCATCACGATGACCGGTTCCGAACACAACGACGCCTTCTACAACGACGGGGGCCGAATCCGGACGCGCACCAACCGCTCCGGCGGAATACAGGGCGGCATCAGCAACGGCGAGAACATCGTGATTCGGGCCGCCTTCAAGCCCACGGCGACCATCATGCGCCCCCAGGAGACCGTCGACTCGGACGGCAATCCCACCATGCTAGAACCACGTGGCCGCCACGACCCGTGCGTGCTCCCGCGCGCGGTGCCGATCGTGGAGGCGCAAATGGCGCTCGTGCTCATCGACCACGCCCTGCGCCACAGAGGCCAGACCGGCGATCTGTAGCGCTCGGCCCGGCCTCTCACGTCACGCGGCCTTGGTATCCTAGACCACGGCTGAAGTGCCGCCGTCGATGTTGATAGCCACTCCGGTGATGTAGCTGGCGCGCTCGGAAGCCAGGAACGCGATCAGCTCGCCCGCCTCATCGGCCTCGCCAACGCGCCCCAGCGGAACGCGACTTCCCATCTGGTCGTACCACTTGTCCAGCGTCAAGTCCGGGTGCTCGGCGTTCTGCTGCTCCCAGCGCCGCTCGTGCTGGCCGCTCTTGATGAGACCGATGCAGACGGTGTTGACCAGTATGTTGTCCGCGGCGTAGTCCTTCGACATCTCTTTCGTCAGGGCAATGCCCGCCGCACGGCTGACCGAGGTCGGCACTGAGTGGGCAGCCGGGGCCTTGCCGCCGGGCGTCGTAATGTTGATGATGCGCCCGCCGCCCTGCGCTTTCATGTGCGGTATCGCCAGCCGCGAGCATCGTATGGCGCCGAACACCTTCAGCTCGATGTCGTATCTCCACGTCTCGTCGGACACGTTCTCAAAGTATCCCGCCGCGGATGTGCCCGCGTTGTTCACCAGAATGTCGATGCGCCCGTGCGTCTCGATAAGCCGGTCGAACAGCGCCTGAATCTGGTCGTTGTCCGTAACGTCCGTTGGCACGGCCATCACGTCCCCACCGGTCTGCTCCTTGATCTCAGCGGCGGCGCGCTCGAGCACGTCGGCCCGGCGTGCGCATATGACCACCTTCGCGCCCTCGGACGCCATCACCTTTGCCGCGGCCTTTCCTATGCCGTCGCTGCCGCCCGTGATAAGCGCAACTTTGTCCTTAAGTCCAAGTTCCATCTATCTTCCTCCGTCCTTTCGATTTCGGCCTCTCACATACGTTGAAGAAGCACTTCTGTCAATCTTGCATTAGCGATAAGATAGCGGATTGCTGCGCAACCCAATACAGCACGTTGGTTATCGAGCTATGTAGCGAGAGGAACTACTTTCGAGCGATTCATCACTCTATCGCGTGTTAACAGAGGAACATCATGCACAATACTAGTGGCGGCGATGATTTCGTCTGCCGGATCGCTTCTGAAATCGAGGCGCGTCGAGGCGAGCGCAACCGCGAGGTCGATGGGCCACACCCTGATGCGGTTCAGGACGCGAAGCACCTCTCGGTCGCCGAGATCCAAATCCACGCGGCCCAACTGGACTAACTTAGCCAATTCCCACAACACAACAGAGGAAACTGACCATCTTCTCCGTGTCATCAGCCTCTGCTCGCCAGGCCGGAGACCTCCGCTAATCGCGAAGATGAACATATGCGTGTCAAGATTCAGCATCAGCGTCCCAACGGACTCCGGTCGAGAATATGTCGCCCCTAATTGTGATCTTGTGCTTCAGACTGCCAATGAGGTCGGCATCCTGGCTATCATACGGAAGGACACGCGCCACGGGCTTGCCGTGCTTGGTTATCACCAAGCCGTCAGCGTCGAGATGGTCCAACAGGGCCAAGCATTGTTCCTTAAATTTTGTGGCTCCTATTCTCTTCATTTTGAAGTCTCCCTACTCTCGATATGGACATATTATATGACTGGTCGCCATATATGTCCATATCGAGAGCGGCGCCTATCCGGCCGCTGCACCCTGCCCGCCCTCCAGCGCGTATGCCTCATCCAGCAGGTCCGTCACGTACACCGTCCTTGCCGCCATGCCCTCGCGCCTCGCTCCGTACTGAAGCTGCATCACGCAGCCCGGATTGGCTGTCGCCACCACGTCCGCGCCCGTCTCCTGAACGGCCGCCATCTTGGTGGCCAGCACTCGGAGCGACGACTCGCGCTCGGTTATGGTGTAGGTGCCGCCAGCGCCGCAACACTTGGAGGCGTTGGGCAGCTCCACGAACTCCACGCCCGGAATCGACCGAAGTATCCGCCTCGGCTGGTCCGTGACGCGCTGCGTGTTCGCAAGATGGCACGAGTCCTGGTAAGTCACCCGATAGTCCAGACTCGCGACCGGCGGCTCGAATGGCAAGTCGACCAGAAACTGGTGAATGTCCTTGACCATCCCACTGAACCGCTCGGCCTTCCCCGAGTAGTCCCGATCCCGCCTCAACAGGTGGTCGTACTCCTTCATGCGCGTGCCGCAGCCGGCTGACGCGATGACTACAGCGTCGACGCCGGCGTCCAGAAACACATCGATGTTCCGGCGCGCTAAGCTGCGCGCCGATTCCAGGTCGCCCACGTGCGAGCTTATCGCGCGCCGCAGCACACCTGGCCCCGCGGCACCGCGACGTCGCAGCCGTTCCGGGCCAGCACGCGCGCCGCTGCCGACATCTGCGGACCGTTCACCATCGGCATGACGCAGCCGGACAGCAGCGCGACCGTGGCGCGGCGCGGACCGACCGCGGGGATGACCTGTCCTTTCGCCTCGAAGCTGGCGCCCCTGATGGCGGGCAACGAGCCTTCGAGCTCCGCGAGGTCTCCCGGCAGCAGACTCAGCGCGCGGCTCTTCCTGAGCAGCGACTGCAGGCCGGACCGCTGGTACACGCGAAGCGCCTCCAATGACCATTCCGAGCCTGCGCCGGTTCTCCATCACCGCCGGCACAGCCTTGGCCAGCATTCCCTTCTGTCGACCACGCTCCACCTGGGTCTCGTCGACTCGATGAGCCGCCCGTAGTTCACCCCCGACGGGCAGGCGACCTCGCAGGCGCGGCACTGTATGCACATGTCCCAGTGGCGCACGACTCCGGGCGTGATGCCGATTCGGCCCTCGTTGACCGCCTTCATTAGCGCGATGCGGCCTCGCGGCGACTCCGTCTCCAGGCCGGTCTCTAGGTACGTGGGGCACGCCTGAAGGCAGAAGCCGCAGTGCACGCACCGGTACAGCTCGTCCTCATCCGGCGCGTCAGGTCCCGCGAATGACAACCCCGGCGTAATGTTCAGGTCGTCGGCCATCAGATTCCGCCGGCAAACCGGCCCGGATTCAGTATCGCATCCCGGGTCGTACTGCTCTTTCATGCGCCGCATCACGCCAATGGACTCGCCCACCTCGTCCCAGACGTCCAGGGCCGCCTTGACGTTTGGCGGACATCGCTCTACCACTAGCCGCCCTCCCGCGGCGTGAACCGAGGCGCGCGCGTTGGAAACGGTGCTCAAGACAGTCTCTCCCTCTTGGAGTTCCTCTTCCTCGAACCAGAACAGCGAAAGGCCGCCGTAACCCGGCTGTGCTATGACCGACGGTAGCGCTGAACCGTCCGGACCTTTCGCAGCAATGTTGTCGAGCACGTAGCCTGTAGCCGTGGGGAGCACGGAGGCGCGGGCCGCCACCAGCGGCGCCGTCTGCTCGTCCCACCCGAAGTCCGCCAGCCTGCGCCAGAACCCGGCCGCCGCGTCGCCCTCGATGGTGTCTACCTCGACCGCGCCTGCCTCACGGCACAGCTCCGCGCAGTCCCTGAGCTGGCGCTCGAGCGAGCGCGGTCGCCCGCCCAGCCTCACGGCAGCGAAGCACCCGGCATCGGCGTCCAGAGCGCGCGACCGCCGGTTGACCGAGGAGTCGAACGCCGTCAACGAAAGCGGCGTCGCGTGGTTGTGGAACATGTCCAGGCCCGCGCTCATGCAATCCTCCATGCTGGTGAACGACGCCACCAGCGTGCGCTCCTGTCGCGGCAGCGGCGTGAGCTTGAAAGAGACCTCGCCGATTATGCCGAGCGTCCCCAGCCCCCCGAGGTGAAGCCGGGCCATGTCGTAGCCGCTCACGTTCTTGACCACCTCGCCTCCGCTCTTGACGACGGCGCCATTCGCCATGGCGATCTTCATGCCAATCACCAGGTCCCGCGCGTTGCCGTACTGCCACCGGAGCAGTCCGGACGCCCCCGACGCCAGGGTTCCCCCGATCGTCGCGCGACGCGGCGCCGGCGCGTCCATTGCCAGGAATTGACCATGCGGGGCAAGCGTAAGCTGGAGCTCCTCGATTGTAATGCCAGCCTCGACGGTCAGCGTCAGGTCGCCCGGATTGTGGGCGACGACATTGTTCATGCCGGTGAGTTCCACCACGGCGTCCAGCCGTCTTACGGGATTGCCCAGGGTCATTCGCGTTCCGCCGCCCCACGGTACGGTTGCGAGCGACTGGCTGTTGAGGTAGGCCAGAAACGATCCGAGCTCGCGGATGTCCCCTGGGCGGAGCAGCGTCTCGGGCCGCAGACCGTCGACGTCGTAAGCATCGGATCCGTACGGCACCCGCTCAAACGCCTGCGTGTGAATGCCCGACATGCCCTGAGCAGCCCGAACGCCTATATCCAGGCGTCGGCGCCCGCCCTCGCGACCAGCCGCCGAGCGCGACAGGTCGGAGCAGGACGCCCCTGTGGGAAATATCTTGGCCGGGTTGAACATGTCGTTGGTCGCAAACGCGGGCTTGAGCCGCGCCATGGCCTCCATGTCGTCGTCGGTGAACATGAGAGGCATGTACTCCTGCTTCTCCAGCCCGATTCCGTGCTCACCCGACAGCACGCCGCCCGCCTCCACGCACACCCGCAGGATTTCTCCGCCGACGTCCAGCACGCGCCGGGTCTCTCCCGGCTTGCGCTCGTCGAACAGCACCGAAGGATGCAGATTCCCGTCTCCGGCGTGGAGCAGGTTGGCGATAGGGAATCCCGACTCGGCGGACAGCTCCCGCACCCTTCCCAGAACCTCCACGAGCTTGGTGCGGGGCACCGTGCCGTCGACGAGGTAATAGTTGGGAGCCAGACGTCCCAGCGCGCCGAGCACGCCCTTGCGCCCCGACCAAAGCCGCTCGCGGTCAGCGGCATCGGTCGCGGTGCGTACATCCATTGGGCCGTAGCGGCCGCAGACCTCCTCGATCTCGAGCGCCTCCTCCTCCACCGACTCGGTCAACCCGTCGACCTCCACCAGCAGCACCGCCCCGGCGTCGTCCGGATAGCCAGCGTGCACCGCCTCCTCGGCGGCCCGAATGCACAGGTCGTCCATCATCTCGATCGCCGCCGGCACGATGCCAGACGCGATGATTCCCGACACGGCGGCGCTCGCGTCGTCGAGGTGCTTGAAGACCGCCAGCAGCGTCTTCACCGCCTCTGGCTGCCGCAGCAGACGCACCGCAACCTTCGTCACCACCCCCAGCGTGCCCTCCGAGCCGATGAGCACGCCGCGCAGGTCATAGCCAGGGTTCTCGCGCGTCTTGCCGCCCATCCACACCACCGAGCCGTCCGCCAGCACTACCTCCATGCCGAGCACGTGGTTGGTGGTCACGCCGTAGGCCAGGCAGTGGGGCCCGCCGGAGTTTTCGGCCACGTTCCCGCCGATGGTGCAGGCGCGCTGGCTGGATGGGTCTGGCGCGAAGTACAGCCCGTGCTTCGAGACGGCGGTCGTCAACTCGAGGTTTACGAGGCCCGGCTCAACGACAGCGACGCGGTTGTCGACGTCTACCTCCAGGATGCGCGTCATGCGGGTGAGCGCGAGCACGATGCCGCCGGTCTCGGCGATGGCCCCGCCGCTCAGCCCTGTGCCGGCGCCCCTGGGGATGATCGGCAGGCCGTGCTCCGCGGCCAGCTTGACGACGCTCGAAATCTCCTCCACGGTCGAGGGGATGACGACGGCGAGCGGCATTGCCCTGTCCACCGAGCCGTCATACTCGAACACTATGAGGTCTTCCGGCGTGTGGATGACGTACTGCTCGCCCACGACCGCCTTCAGTTCGTCGATCAGCGAATCGTCGTTTGGCATGGCCTCTCCCTGCTCTATGGCTTCCCAGCCCGGTGGGCGTATGATAGTGGAAATAGGGTTGCTGCCGCAATACAGACGCGCAACGCGAGCCTGTTTCAGATTACTGGGTGCGGGAGAAATCGTCATTCCGGCCCACGAGCCGGAATCCAGGGTGGAGTGGCCTCCGTGTGTTGGCTGCCTCACCAACAACCTGCCCCGCGCCCGACTCTGCACCCGTGGCCTACGCCTTATGTTCGCCATATTGCTGAGACCTATCCCACAAGTCCCTTCCCCCTCGCAGGGCTGACAGGGGTAGGCATTGGGATTGAGCTTTCCAAAGAGTCCCTTCCCTCTCGCAGGGGGAAGGTTAGGATGGGGGTGACTGACAGGGCGCGATCGCCTTGATTTCCATGCCTATAGGTGTAACCCATGTTCCCGAACATGTGTAACCTATGTCCCCGGTCTATACACCGGCCCTCGCGGGGACAAGAGCCTGCCCTGAGCCTGCCGAGGGGTTAGGCTGGGGGTTATGACTTGGTTGTCGGATAAACTCTTGGCCAAAGTCCCCCCGACGCCCCAACGCCCATCCCCGGCCGCACACCCTCGCCCACGCCCGCCCCCACCCATTCGCGCCCCCAGTACCCCGAAAAAACCGTCACTTTACTGCGCTGCCCGTGCTCTGGTGCTGCTCCCTACACGTCCCACACACGCCCCACCACATCCCCGCGACTGCGCCGTTTCTACCCACGAATCCGGTCCAATCCCGAATTCTCGCCAGGGCTCTTGAATTATACGCACATGCGTGCTATCCTCGCTCACGCGAGGGACCGACCCCGCGGCCTGGAATCCCTAGCCCCATTCGGAATTTATGCCCCAGGCATCCGTAGGGGCATCCCTTGTGGGCGCCCAGGCGACACCGAAGGCACGGCTGGTCCCCCGCTCCGTCCCCCAGTCATCTTCCGCCACGCGGCGCGACACTTGTGCTCCGAAATCACCCGCCGGGCGCCACGGATTGGCGCGGGACCGCCGGCACTCCCAGCTACGAGCACAGCAGAATGTCGCAGAAAGGAGCATGTTTCGCCTTCCCGCTTTCGCGGGAACAACGGTGTTGGGGGCGACGAGTAGTCTGAAACAGGATCGCGCGCCGTAGCCATTCGCGCCGGTACAGCATACGGTCCTCGACAAGTTGCCCACCAAACCAAGCGCTGTGGTATCTTTAGGCTGCCGCGCGGCGCCGCCGCGGTCTGGCCAGCGGAGGCAGATTTGACAACTCACGCTTCACAGAGCCTGCGCTACGACGTGGACGAGGACCCGCCGTTGATCTCGTCCATCGGTTACGGCGCGCAGTTCAGCCTCATAGCGTCGGCCACACTGCTGGTCACGCCTGTAATCGTGGCTCAGACGACCGGACAGGACCCGTCTTACTTGACCTGGATGGTCTTCGCCTCGCTCCTCGTGATAGGCGTCAGCACCATCATGCAGGCGAAGGCGATAGGACCGGTCGGGGCCCGTGCGTTCGCCCCCATGTTCACCGCCGCGTTCTCCATACCCTTCTGCATAGCCGCGGTACAGGACGGCGGACCAATTCTGCTCTCTTCGCTCGTATTGGTAACGGCGGCGACTCAGTTGGTCATCGCCAAATGGCTGTTCATACTCCGCAGGATCGTCACGCCGATTGTCGGCGGCACCGTGATGATGATTCTTTCCATCACGCTTGCCTCGGTGGTGTTCGACTTGCTGGACAGAGCGTCACTCGAGAACCCGATAGAGGCGACTTCGACCGCGTTCGTGACGCTGTTGGTCGTCGCCGCGTTGTCGTTGCGCGGCTCGAACTGGCTGCGGTTGTGGGGCCCGGTGATAGGCATAGTAGCCGGCTGCATCTGGGCAGTCGTCGTTGGCATCTACGATCCTTCGGTCGTGATTCATGCCGACTGGGTAGGGCTGCCGCGGGAGTGGCCCGGCCTCGACTTCGAATTCGGCTATCACTTTTGGACCCTTCTCCCATCGTTCATCTTCCTGGGCCTCATAATTTCCATCCAGACCAACGGCGCCGCAATCAACCTGCAGCGCGCCTCGCGGAGCGCCGGCGACGCGGTCGACTTCCGCAAGGTGCAGGGCTCCATGGCCGGGGGCGGTGTGACTAACCTTCTGGCCGGACTGTGCGGCGCGGTGCCGAACATAATCAATCCCGGCGCTATCTCGTTCATTCAGACGACCGGAGTCGCCTCCCGCAGGGTGGCCTATTGCATCGGCTTCATATTCATAGCCGTGGCGTTCGTGCCGAAACTTTCGGGACTGTTCAGCACCATCCCCGGCCCGGTGATGACCGGCTACCTGCTGATGGTCACAGGTACGCTGTTCGTAGACGGCGCCCGCACCGTGATACAGGGCGAATCGGACCCACAAAAGCTCATAGCCGCGGGCGTCTGCTTTTGGATTGGAGCCGCGTTCCAGTTCGGTCTCTTCCACCTGCCCGACCTGGGGCCGGTCTGGGCAGCCCTCTTCAAGAGCGGCATCACCACAGGCGGACTGGCCGCCGTGGCAATGATCCTGTACCTCGAGTTCACCAACCCTCGCAGAATGCGCTTCCACTCGAAGCTTGACATCGACGCCCTTCCCGAGCTGAACGAGTTTCTTGAACGATTTGCGGCTCGCAGAGGCTGGGACAACAAAATGAAGGAGCGCCTGAGCCAGGTCGCGGAGGAGACTCTGCTTATCCTGGCCCCTCTGGACCTGGAGATGGGCCCCGACATAGACAGCCTGGACACGCTGGGCTCCCCGGACGAATCCAAGGTAGAACGCAGGCTCATAGTCGTTGCGGCCAGCGATCAGGATGGGGCCGACCTGGAGTTCATCGGCAGCGGCGGCGACGCGAACATCGAGGACCAGGTGCGCCAGCTACAGCAGCACGACTCCGAACCGCCTGAAGAGAACGAGATGTCGCTTCGCCTCCTGCGCGGTCTGTCCTCCTCGGTGCGCCACCAGCAGTATCACGACACCGACGTGATTACCGTCCGGGTCGCCCCTCCAATCTAGCTCGCGTCGAACGGGGTGTCCGCCGCCAGTTTCCGGAATTGGCGCGCCAGCACCGCGTGTTCCTCTCGCTCCAGATTGGGATCCTTTTCCAACAGTCTCTGCGCCTCTCGGCGTGCCAGCGCGAGCAGGCTCTGGTCGCTGGGGCGCGCCACCCTCAGGTCCGGCAAGCCGCTCTGGCGCGTTCCCATGTAGTCTCCCGCGCCGCGCAGCCGCAGGTCCTCCTCGGCGAGCACGAATCCGTCCTGGATACGCTCCATCAGCTTGAGCCTTTCCCGAGCATCTTCGCCCGGCGAGTCCGCCAGCAGCAGGCAGTGTCCCCGGTGCGGGCCCCGTCCCACGCGGCCCCGGAACTGGTGAAGCTGCGCCAGGCCGAACCTGTCGGCGCCGTCTATCAGCATCACGGTTGCGTTCGGCACGTCGATGCCGACCTCCACGACCGGAGTGGTGACAAGAACGTCATACTCTCCACCCTGCAGATCCTCCAGCACCAGCTCCTTCTCGCGCAGCGGCATGCGACCGTGCAGCAGCCCCACCCTTAGATCGGGGAACACCTCAGACGACAACCGCTCGTATTCTTCGACCGCAGCACGCGACTGGATCGCTTCGGACTCCTCGACCAGGGGACAGACCACGAACGCCTGCCTGCCCTGCCGGACCTCGCGGCGCAGACCCTCGTACGCGGCGGCCCGCCGTTCGGGGGCGACTAGCACCGTGCGCACCGGCTGGCGGCCCGGCGGCATCTCGTCGATTATCGACACGTCGAGGTCGCCGTACATCGTGAGCGCGAGAGACCGCGGTATCGGTGTGGCCGACATGGCGAGCATGTGCGGTTTAACGCCCTTTCCCCGCAGCGAAGACCGCTGCATCACGCCAAAGCGGTGCTGTTCGTCGACCACCGCCACCGCGAGACGCGGCATGTCAACGCTGTCCTGGATGAGGGCCTGCGTGCCGATAAGGATGTCCACCTCACCATCCGCGATTCGGCGATGCAATTCGTCCTTTACACGTTTGCGCATACTTCCCAGCAGCAGCGCCACCACAACTGGGCGCCCAAGCGAAGGCATCGCCACGCTGGCGACGTTTTCGTCCAACGTGGGCGCTTCACCGCCGCCGGACAGCATTCGCGTGATGCTGAGGTAGTGCTGCTCGGCCAGAATCTCCGTCGGCGCCATCAGCGCACCCTGATAGCCATCGAAAACCGCCGCCAGGAGCGCCGCGGCAGCCACGACGGTCTTGCCGCTGCCAACGTCGCCTTGCAGCAGCCTGCTCATTGGCCGGCGGTCGCGCAGGTCGGACAGAATCTCGTCGAGCGCCATCACCTGGGCGCCGGTCAGCCGGAATGGGAGCGACTTCAGAAACGAGTCCAGCCTGGGGGAGTCCGCCGCCAGCGGTATCCCGTCGGACTCGCGCCAGCGCAGACGGCGTGTCAGGACCGCGAGCTGCCTGACGAACAACTCGTCGAACGCCAGCCTGCTCCGCGCGCTGTCGAAGTGCTGGCCGGTGTCCGGAAAGTGCATCTGCGAGATGGCGTCACGCACGCCCGCGAGCCCGAGCCTCTCCAACATGGCAGCGGGCAGCGTCTCCTCGACCTTGTCGAGCGCGGCGTCCAGCGCCTCTCTTGCCATACGTCTTGCGGTGCGTTGGTAGAAGTTCTTGGTAAGCGGATACACTGGCACCAGGCGACCCGAGTGAACCTGGCTGTCACTCCCGTCCAGAATGTCGTAGTCGGGATTCTCGAAACGTGGCCTTCCTCCGAATGCGCCTACCCTTCCGCTCAAACCGACCTTCGTCTCAGGTCGGAGGCTCCTCGCCACATATGGGTTGTTGAACCACGTGGCGTGAAGGTTGCCCGTATCATCACCCAGTACCGCCTGCGTGGCCCGGCGGCGCGGGTCTCGCCCTGATGTCACCCTGGCCTCCCAGACTGTCACGACGGTCGTTTGTTCTTCACCCGGGACCAGCTCGTTCACCTTGCGGATGTTCGCGTAGTCGAGGTGGCGCAGCGGAAATTGGTACAGAAGGTCCTCGACGGTCGAGACACCGAGCTTCTGGAGCTTCGGCAGGTGCGACTTGTTTACGCTGCGCAGCAAAGACACGCTGTCGGACAGCTCGACCTTCACAGGAGGGGGTGACGGGCGAGGACGGCGGGGGCGTGCGGGCGCGGCACGATCGGTCTGGAGACTGGCGTCGGTGGCGGCAGCCGTCTGACGGGCGGCCTGGGCGGCGGGGCGGCGGACCGATCGGTCTCTCGGAGCACTCTTCGCAATGCGGCGCATCACGCCCGTGGCCCACTCGCGGCGCTCGGCCGGCGTCATGCCGTCGTAGCTTGGGAGATCGGAGATGGTCGGCGCCAACTCCTCGGACGCCAGCTCCAGGAACTTGTCCAGGCCGCCTGTCACCACCTCGTTGGCGTAACCCTTCCGCTCCTCGAGGCGCAGAATGTTCGCCAGAATCTGTAGCTTGGTGCGGCTGCCGGGCCTCGTAGCCATCGGTATACGTGTGTGGAGCGGCGCACCCGCGGCAGTGGCCGCGGTGACGTACCTAACGCTGCGCGGTCAACATGGCGAGTCCGACGGCGTTGGGGCCGACGTAGGTACCCAGCACCGGACCCATCCTGGTTAGGACAGGGCTCTTGCCGCTGGGCAGGGCGTCGTCCAGCGCACGGGTCAGACCTTCCAGCCCGGCGTCGCTTGTGGTGTACATCACGCTCGCCTCTTCCAGCGGCGCCTGCTGCTCGGCAAACTCACGCAACTTGGCGAGACCCTTTGCGCGGGTCCTCTCCTTGCCAAACTCGTTCACGACGCCGTCCCGTACCGTGATTATGGGTTTCACCTTGAGTAGTGTGCCCACCAAGGCTCTCGCGCGACCGATTCGCCCGCCCTTCTGCAGGTACTCGAGCGTGTCCAGCAGGCCCAGCAGGTGCGCCCGCGCCAGGGCGTTTGTCGCGGCGTCAACAACCGCGGTCAGGTCCGCACCAGACTGCGCGGACCGCGCGGCGGCAAGCGCCACGAGGCCCTCCCCCATCGATGCCTGCATCGAGTCAACTATCTCGATTGGGCATGAAACGGTAGCCTGCTCTCTCGCCTGCACCGCCGAGTTGTACGTGCCGCTGACCTGGGACGAGACCGTCACGCACACAATCCCGTCGGCGCTCCCGCCAACATCATCGAAGACCTCAACGAAGTCGCCGACGGATGGCTGCGAGGTGGTGGGAAGCGTGGGGCTGCTGGTGAGGCGCCGGAAAAACTCGTCCGTGGTGATATCCACGCCGTCGGAAAACTGCTCCGTGCCAAACAGCACCTTGGCGGGCACGATTGAAATGCCGCATTCCGCGGCAAGTGCCGGAGGCAGGTCGCTGACGCTGTCGGTGACAACTTTAACAGCCAAATTCACTCCTTCTGTGGCCGGCGTCGGCCGCCAAACCTGAGAACGGCGCTACTCTATCGAGACGACGTAATGGTAATAGGGCTGCCCGCCGTCGATTATCTCCAACTCAACGCCCGGAATCGCTTCCTCCACTGAGGCGGCAGCCTGCTCGGCTTCCCCTTCCGAAATCGGATCACCGTAGTAGAGCGTAACCAGTTGGCCCTCCTCCACCCCTGCCCTATCGAGCAGCGCGAGGAGCACGTCGCCGGGCCCATCCCCGGCGGCTACGAGTTCGCGGTCCAGGATGCCAATCACCTGCCCCTCCTCCACGGCTACGCCATTCAACTCGACCTGCCGGACGGCCAGGCACACCTCGCCGGTCCGAACATTCGTAAGCGCCCCCTCCATGTCGGCGACGCTCTCGTCCGTGGACTTGTGCGGGTTGAACTCCAGCATGGCGGCCACGCCCTGCGGTATGGAGTTGGAGGGCACCACGTGCATGCTCTTTCCAGATATCGCCGCGGCCTGGCGAGCCGCCTGCACTATGTTGCCATTGTTCGGCAGGAAGATGACGTTGTCGGACGGCGCCGCCTCTACGGCCTCCAGGATCTGGCCCACGCTCGGGTTCATGGTGTCGCCGCCCGCGAGGATGCCGGCCGCCCCGATGCTCCTGAACACCTCCTCGATGCCCTCCCCTCGCGCCACGGCCACTATGGCCGCTGGGGCCTCCGACACTGCGGGCGCATCCTGCCCCCGCCTTTCGGCGTAGAATTCGCGGTGCTGCTCATCCATGCTCTCAATCTTGACCTGGCTGAGCGTCCCCAGCGACACCGCGAAGCTGATGACCGGCCCGGGGTCTTCGGCGTGGACGTGAACCTTCAGCGCCACCGCGTCGCCTATCACCACGGCTGAGCGCGCCATCTCGTTCATTCGCTCCCGTACGCCGTCCGAGTCCAACTCCTCACCCTCGATGAGCAGCTGTGTGCAGTAGCCGAACTCTTCCTCTTCCACGGCCTCGAGGAACTCGTCGGACACCGTACCGGCGTCTTCCCCGACGCCGATGGCGTCCGGTGGTTGAAGCTCCCCTTCTAAAGGGGTCTCGCCTGCGGCCCATGTGCGCAACGCCTCGAGAATGACGAGGACCCCGTGTCCGCCTGCGTCCACAACGCCTGCCTGGCGAAGTACCGGCAGCATGGTGGGTGTGAGCGCCACGGCGCGGCGGGCAGCTTCGCTCACCGGCGTGAGCAGAGCGGCCATGTCGGGGGAGTCGCCGGCTTCGAGGGCAGCGTCGGCGGTGTAGCGTAGCACCGTCAGCATAGTGCCCTCCCGCGGCTGACCGACCGCCCTGTAGGCGAAGTCGCGAGCGAGTTGCAAGGCATGAGCAAACTCAGCCGGGCCGAAGTCGTCGGAGTCGTCCAGCCCGGCGGCAAGTCCCTTGAAGAACTGGGAGAGTATCACGCCACTGTTGCCCTTTGCGCCCCAGAGAGCGCCGCGGGCCATCGTGGAGGCAACCTCGTGAGCAGGAACGTTCTCACCCTCGGCGGCCTGTGAAAGGGTATCAGCCAGCGTGAGGTACATGTTGGTGCCGGTGTCGCCGTCGGGAACGGGAAAGACGTTCAACCTGTTGAGGAGGGCGACGTTGAACTGGAACAGCTCGGTGGCGGCGGTGAACATCGCGCGCAGGTCGTCGCCATCGCAGCGAGTCTTGGAAGCGGGGTGGTGAGTCATGTGTCGGCCTGTGCCTCGATGTCGCGGCCCGCAGTCGCGCGGAACGTCAGCAGATTGGGGCCTTTTCGCAGAATTGCCGAAAGTGATTGGCTGTGCTAAGGTTTAAGGGTTGCTCCCGGGGCCAGGAATCGCCCCAATACTAGTTGAACATCCTCTGGGTGTCAAAGGTGAATCATGGCAAGGTGTGAGGTCTGCCACAAGTCCGGTCAGTCCGGAAACAACGTCAGCCACTCCAAGCGGCGCACGCGCACGCGCTGGATGGCGAACGTCCAGAGGGCCACGATCAGAGTCGACGGCCAGCCTCGCCGCGTCAAGATCTGCACCCGTTGCCTGAGAAGCCACTACAAAGTAGCCGCGCGACGCTAGTGCAAGCCGCTCCACGCGCCACGTCGCCCGCCCAACGGCCTCAGGCGTCGTAAGCGAGGCTGGGTCTCAACCAGCGTTCGGCCTCCTGAACGTCCATCCCTTTGCGCCGGGCGAAATCTTCCACTGCGTCGCGCCCGATTCGTCCCACTCCAAAGTACCGAGCGTCCGGGTGCGCGAAGTAGAATCCGCTCACTGACGCCGCGGGCCACATGGCGAAGTTTTCGGTCAACTTCACGCCCGCCGAGCGTTCGGCGTCGAGCAGGTCGAACAGCAACCCTTTTTCGGTATGGTCCGGGCACGCGGGATAACCCGGCGCCGGCCGTATCCCTTGGTACTTCTCCCTGATCAACTCTTCGTTCGTCAGCCGCTCCTCGCTGGCGTAGCCCCAGAGTTCGCGCCTGACGATCTCGTGCATACGCTCGGCAAACGCCTCCGCGAGCCGGTCCGCCAGAGCCTTTGCCATGATACTGCCGTAGTCGTCGTGCTCGCGTTCGAGCGCCCTTGCGAACTCGTCCAGGCCCACTCCCGTCGTTACGGCGAAAAGGCCCATGTGGTCTGCAACGCCGCTGCCGGCGGGCGCAATAAAGTCCGCCAGGCACAGATTCGCGGGGTCGAAGCCCGCCCTCGCTCGCGCCCGCTCGGTCTGCTGGCGCAAGAAGTGGAATTCGGCCAGTGTGCGGACGCGAGCCTCGTCCTCGTACAGAATCACGTCGTCACCGTTAGACGCGGCGGGCCAGAACCCCACCACCGCGTTGGCGGTTAGTATTCGCTCGTCCACCATATGCCGCAGCATCGCCTTCGCGTCGTCCAGCAGCGAGCGGGCCTCCTTGCCGTAGGTGGGGCTGTCGAGTATGTCTGGATAGCGCCCCCTCATCTCCCAGGTGGTGAAGAACGGCGTCCAGTCGATGTGGTCGAGCAGGTCGTCCAGCGGGTAGTCCGAAAAGGCCCTGACCCCGAGGAAGGTTGGCCTAGGCGCGGCCTCAGCCCAGTCGAGCTCAGGGCGGCGCCGTCTCGCCTCGCCCAGGGGCAGCAACCGGACCTGCTGGCCGCGGGCGGCCCTCTCGATCCTGATGCGCTCGTAGTCCCGCTTCACTTCGATGGCGAGCTCCTCGCGCGATTCTCGGTTCATCAGCCGGCTCATCACTCCGACGGAGCGCGAGGCGTCCTTTACGTGCACGACGGGATGCGGGTACTCCGGATCAATCCGCAGAGCGGTGTGGGCGCTTGACGTGGTCGCGCCGCCGATGAGCAGCGGCACGCTGAGCTCCTGACGCGACATCTCCTTCGCGACGGTCACCATCTCATCGAGCGAGGGTGTGATCAAACCGCTCAGCCCTATGACGTCCGCACGCTCTTCCGCCGCGGCGTCCAGTATCTCCTGGAACGACACCATCACGCCAAGGTCGATCACCTCGTAGTTGTTACAGCCCAGCACGACGCCAACGATGTTCTTGCCTATGTCGTGGACGTCGCCCTTGACGGTCGCCATGACAATCTTTCCCCTGGGGCCCATCGAGCCCGACTCGGCCTTCTCGCGCTCGATGAAGGGTACCAGGTGTGCGACGGCCTTCTTCATCACGCGCGCGCTCTTTACCACCTGGGGAAGAAACATCTGACCGGAGCCGAACAGGTCGCCCACGGTGTTCATCCCATCCATTAGCGGGCCCTCGATCACCTCGATCGGCCTCTCGGCGCCCAGGCGGGCCTCCTCCACGTCGTCGACGATGTGGTCGTCGATACCCTTGACCATGGCATAACTGAGGCGCTCCCCCACCGTGCCGCTCCGCCAAGCGTCGTCAACCACGCGCTCCCTGGCCTCGCCCCGGACCGTATCCGCAAGCTGCACGAGCCGTTCCGTGGCCTCCGGATGCCGCGCCAATACGACGTCCTCCGCGGCCTCCCGCAGGTCGTCCGAGATGTTCGCGTATACTGCGAGCTGGCCGGCGTTGACAATGCCCATGTCCATGCCCGCTCGAGTGGCGTGGTAGAGGAACACCGAGTGGATGGCCTCCCGGACGGCGTCGTTCCCCCGGAACGAGAATGAGATGTTGCTGACGCCACCGCTCACGTGCGAGAGCGGAAATCTGCGCTTGATCTCCCTTGCCGCCTCTATGAAGTTGACGCCGTACAGGTCGTGTTCCTCTATTCCGGTGCCCACGGCGAAGATGTTGGGGTCGAATATGATGTCCTCCGGCCGGAACCCCAACTCGTCGACCAGGATGCGATACGACCGCTCGCAAATTCCGACCTTGCGCTCCACCGTGTCGGCCTGACCCTCCTCGTCGAACGCCATGACTATCACCGCGGCGCCGTGCCGCCGCACTTGCCGGGCGTGGGCGCGGAATTCCTCCTCGCCCTCCTTGAGCGATATGGAGTTGACAACGCACTTGCCCTGCACGTACTTCAGCCCCTCTTCGATGACGCTGAAGCGCGAGCTATCTATCATGATGGGCACCCGGCTTATGTCGGGTTCGCCGACCAGCAGACTCAGGAAACGTCCCATAGCCGCCTCGGAGTCGAGCAGACCTTCGTCCATGTTCACGTCGATAATCTGCGCCCCGTCCTCCACCTGCTGCCGCGCGACTGAGATCGCCTCTTCGTACCGGCCCCGCCGGATCAGCCTCCTGAAACGCGCCGAGCCGGTTACGTTCGTCCTCTCGCCCACGTTGATGAAGTTCGAGTCCGGTCGAATCTCCAGCAGGTCCATTCCGCTCAGGTAGGTGCGGCCGGAACCCTTGCGCCGCTGGCGAGGCGCCACTCCCGCCACCGCGTCGACAATGGCGCGCGTGTGCTCGGGCGTGGAGCCGCAGCAGGAGCCTACGATGTTGGCGTGGCCGTTGCGCACGCGCGCGGCGGCCTCCGAGGCCATGAACTCGGGCGTCTCCTCGTATTCGCCCAGATCGTTCGGAAGCCCCGCATTCGGATGGCAGCTCACGAACTGCTCGCAGATGCCGCTCAGGGCCGCCAGGTGCTGCGCCATCTCCCGGCTGCCGAGGGCGCAGTTGAGGCCCACGCTAAGCAGCGGCATCTGCGTGAAGACGGAAGCGTAGAAGGCCTCCGGGGTCTGACCGCTGAGCGTGCGGCCGCTAGCGTCCACTATGGTGCCCGACACCATCACCGGCACGCGCACGCCAAGCTCCTCGAACAGCCCATCGATGGCGTACAGCGCGGCCTTGGCGTTCAGCGTGTCGAACACCGTTTCCACCATCAGCACGTGTGCCCCGCCGTGAAGAAGGCCCCGTGCCGCCTCGCCGTAGGCGCTCGCCAGCCCGTCGAAGGTCACGTTTCGATAGCCAGGGTCGTTCACGTCCGGCGATATGGACGCCGTCCTGTTCGTCGGACCGAGCGTCCCGACCACGAAGCGGGGCTTGTCCGGATTCCTTGCGCTGAACTCGTCCGCGACCTCCCGCGCCAGCCGGGCAGACTCTCGGTTCATCTCGTAGACTTGCTCCTCGAGCCCGTAGTCCGCCTGGGAGATGGCCGTCGCGGTGAATGTGTTCGTGGTGAGCAGGTCGGCGCCGGCCTCGAGGTACTGCCTCGTTACCTGCCGCACCAGGTCCGGCCGTGTCAGCGACAGCACGTCGATGTTGCCCCGCAGGTCGTGCCGGTGTCCGCGAAAGCGGTCGCCGCGGTAGTCGTCCTCTTCCAGGCCGCGGCCTTGCAGCATTGTGCCCCAGGCGCCGTCCATGACCATGACGCGCTCCGCCAGTATCATCTCCATCTCGGCGGTAACGTCGGATATGAGGTTGGGACGGTCGTTGGTGGCATCTTTCATGAATTCTTCCTTACGTGGTTTTTCCCTGCTTGCACCGGGTGAACGAAGGGTCCAGGGAACGCCCCCAATCGGCAGCCTATGGTGCGCGGGGACTGGTTGAGGCGATAAGCGAGCCTCTCACATTCTACAGGATGTCTAGTGGCATAACACTGCAACCCTGCCGGACGCAAAAACGGCGCGCCAATTCGGGTACAATGTCGGCATGGATACCCACGTCATCGTAAGGTTCCATGAGGCCGCGCTTAAGGGCAAGAACCGCCCGATGTTCATCCGGCAGCTCGCGCAAAACCTGAGGCGGGCCACAATGGGCACCGGCGTCACCCGAGTCTGGCTTGGCCACCTGTTCGTCGCGCTGCGCCTCTCCGAAGGTGTGGACTGGCCGCTGGTGCGCGAGCGCGTGTCTCAGTGCTTCGGCGTCGCCAAGTACTACCGCGCCTGGCAGGTACCGCCAGACCTCGACAATGTCCGGTCGCTCCTCTCCGGCCAGTTGGAGCACCGTACGTTCGACACGTTCCGCATCACCGCCAACCGTGCCGACAAGCGCTTCCCTAAGACTTCGCTGGACATCAACATCGAGCTGGGCGCCTACGTCGAGGCACTGACGGGCGCGGCGGTGAACCTCTCGAACCCCGACCTGGAGATTTTCGTGGACGTGATCGGCAAGTCGATCCTGGTCTACTTCGATGAGATGAAAGCGTACGGCGGCCTGCCGCTCGGCGTTAGCGGCCAGACGATGACGCTGCTGTCCGGGGGCATCGATTCACCGGTGGCGGCCTGGCACATGATGAAACGGGGCAGCCCCACCCACCTGATCCACTTCCACAGCTACCCGCTCGTCGACTCGTCCTCCATCGAAAAGGCGGAAGAGCTGGCGATGCACCTTTCCCGCTACCAGTACGACTCCACGCTCATCCTGGCGCCGTTCGCGGAGGTGCAGAAGCGCATCATCGTATCCACGCCCAAGTCTTACCGCGTGGTGCTGTACCGCCGCTTCATGGTGCGCATTGCCGAGGAGCTGGCACGGCGCCACGGCGCGATAGCGCTGGTCACGGGCGAAAGCCTGGCGCAGGTCAGTTCGCAGACTATGGAGAACATCGCCGCCATCGACGAGGCGGGCCAGATGCCCATCCTGCGCCCGCTGATAGGCTTCAACAAGAACGAGATAATAGACGTCGCCCGCGACATAGGCACGTTCGACGTCTCGATTCTTCCGGACCAGGATTGCTGCTCGCTGTTCGTGCCGGCACATCCGGTAATCCACGGCGACGTCAAAGTCGTGCACAGGCTGGAGGCCGAGCTGCCCGTGCGGGAGCTGGTCAACTCGGCGGTGGAGGAGGTCAAGATTCGCCGTTTCTCGTTTCCCACTCCTTCGTAAGCCCCAAGTCCCTGGTCGACGTTCAGCTGCGTTGCCTCTTGCCCAGCGAGACCATGAACATCACGCTCTTGCCCTGCGCGTGTGGTGAGAAGAAGTCGGTGACCTGGTCGTCGAAGAACGTCAGCCCTGTCGCGCCGAAACGCTGAGCGTAGGACGCAAGGTAGACGCGGCCCGCGGTTATGCTGGCGTCGAGTTGTGCCGCCCTGTATCCCCTGTTGCCGAACCGCTCCAGCACGGGCGCGAGATCGCACATGAGGAAGATATTGACGCTGGCATCGGCGGCCAGAGCCTGACCCAGTCCCAGTAAGCCCGCCTCGGCGCGGAACTCGCCCTCTCTGAGCAGTTCCAGCGCGAGCCGGTCCCGATGAAAAGCGTATGCTCCCGGGGCGACGCCGTCCACCGCATTGACCAGCAGGTAAATGTCGTTGAGTGCGGATCCGGCAGGCGTCAGGAAATCGGCGGGCACTCCCCTCGTCGCCCTCTCCAGCGCGGTCGATAGCTGTGTGAAGGAAATGGATTCGCGCGAGAATCGGCGCGTCGACCCCCTTCGCAAGATAACGCTCTCGACAGAATCCATTGGCGTCTCCTCCTCGGACGCGGAGCGCAGCGGCGTGAGCCGCCCGGCAGGCGCCGGCATCGATGATCGCGGCGGATTCACACGCCACGATTCGGCCTCCTCGTAGCTCGCGAGGGACGACGCCGCGTGCATTTCACGTATGGCGGGGAAGTCGATCTCGTGGCCGGATATGGGCACGGTCTCGAACTTCAGCGGGTGAGGCGTCTTGCGCGGCGGCAACGTCGAGTCAGGGGATGCTCCCAGAGGCACGACCGCGAGCGGCAACTCCCGCAGCGGATCCAGCCCCAGCAGTTCGCTCACAGAGTCGTCAACGAATCCCGCCGTTACTCTCGCCGGCACGCCGCTCGCAGCGGACACCGCCAGCGTGTTCGCCAATATAGTGCCGCAGTCCCAGAATGCGTGGCGGTACTCCCGCGCCTGGTACTTGCAGGCGTTTCGCCAAGTCACGTCCGTGAATACGATGCTCGCCGGTGCGTAGGCAACCCCCGGCTCGCCACCCGCGGCGTCGGCGACCGTCGAACGGTAGTCCCCTTTCCTCAACAGGTCGAGTGACGACCCATCGGGGTCATAGTGATAGACGCCCGCCGCCAGCCCAGGAATGTCACCGCAAACCATGTAGAGCTCGATGTGGAACAGCGCCCCCGTGCAGGCAGCGGCGCGAAACGCCATCGGCCCGCCGGCTCGGCGCAGCGTTTTCGTGATGCCGGCGGAGTAGTGCAGGATCCTGCTCAGCGCCTCGAATTCGGGCGTTCGCACCACACCCGCCGCGCCGTCGTTCACCGAAATGGCGGTCATCGCCGGAAGCTCGGAGGGCGGGCCATCGAGCGCAAGGGGCACAGACTCGACGTCCCTGTACAGCTTGTACGGAAGCGGCGGGTTCATCGGATCCCACACGTGGTGGCTGTTCATAAGGCTGCCATCTGGATGATTGGTGCCCCGGTGGTAGTGTAGGGCAACCCCAGTATCTCTATTCGTCATCACGCGGTCCTTTCAAATGGGCGCTCCGCCTATCATACGCCACATGCGTGACCGTTCGCAGAACTCCGAATCTCCATGGTACGCCATCCTATACGCAATTCGTGCCCTTCGTGGATAGTCCCCCCACTGTTGAACGCTCTTCCGGCGCGCGCGTATAATGCTGCACATGCTTGTTAGAGACTTAGGTGAGTTCGGGCTCATCGAGAAATTGGCCCGCGCGGTAGCTGACGAGAACGACGCCCTCATGGCGGGGCTGGGCCGGCGCGGCTTTCGCGTCCGGCTGTCCATCGGCGACGACGCCGCCGCCATCAGCGCTCCCGCCGGCCTGCTGACCTTGACCACCGACACTATGGTGGAGGGCGTACACTTTGATCTGGCCCACATCCCCTGGCATGACTTGGGCTGGAAGGCGCTCGCGGTCAACCTCAGTGACGCCGCAGCGATGGGCGCCGAACCCGTGTGCTCGCTCGTTACGCTGGGACTGCGCCCGGACCTGCCGGTGTCCGGTCTGCTGGAGATGTACGCCGGCATGATGGAGGCCCACGGCCGCTACGGCGGCTCCCTCGTCGGCGGCGACGTGGTGAAATCCCCGGCTTTCTTCGTCACAGTGGCCCTCGAAGGAGCCGTTCAGATCCTGGACTGGCGAGAGCGTCTCCTCACGCGCGACTCGGCCAGGCCGGGCGACCTCGTCGTCGTGACGGGCCATCTCGGGTGCTCGGCGGCCGGACTGCAAATGATGACGGACGGACTCGCGTCCACGATGGACGCCGGGACAGCCTGTCACCTCCGCGAGGCCCACAACCGGCCCGCTCCGCGTGTGGCGGAGGGTCTGGCGCTGGCGTCGGCGGGCGTGAGAGCCGCGATGGACGTCAGCGACGGTCTGGTGGCAGACCTCGGCAAGATGTGCCAGGCGAGCGGCGTGGGCGCGGTGCTGGACGCGGCGCACCTCGCCGCCGACGACTGCCTGCGGCGAGCCTTTCCCGGCGAGTGGCTGGAGCTTGCCCTTTCCGGCGGCGAGGACTACGAGCTGCTCTTCACAGCACCGCCGGACGTGCTAGAGAGTGTCGTCCAAGCACTCGATGTACCCGTCCACGTAATCGGCAAGGTAGTAGAAGGCCCGCCGTCGGTTAGGGTGCTGGACGCCGCGGGTCGCGAACTTAACCTTGCCGCCGGAGGCTGGGACCATTTCACACAGCCAGAATAGCCTTGGACACCCGTAGAGGCGGGGGTTCATACCCGCCCATTGAGGATTGCAGTGATGGATAATGTAACAATAGACATACAGTCGGACGGCGGTGCTCGCGCGAGCGAGACCATCGCCGACCTGCGCAACGCGTCTGAAGTGCTGTTCTTCCCCATGAAGCTGGTCGGCTTCTGGGACCACCAGGCGGGTATGCACCTCTGCCCGCAGGAGGAGCGACGCCAACAGTGTCCGCACACGCTACCGGAGAACGACCCCGCGAGAGTGGACTACGCCACTGCATTGCAGAGAGAGCGCGGCGCCAATCTAGAACTCACATTCCCCCACGCGGGCGTGGTAATCTATCTCTCTTGACGGAATAGTCACATGCGCGATCGCAACTATCAAGCGAGGACAATCATGGTGGAACTGAAAGACCTGCGGCGTTCGATGGCGCCATACGAGGCCTATCCGGTGCAGGCGCTGATGACGCGGGCCGCCGCGCGCGACCCCGACGGCATCGCCGTGATCGACGGCGAACGGAACTACACATTCGCCCAGCTTGCTGGCTACAGCGACCGTTTCGCCGCCGCGCTCGCAAGACTGGGCGTGGCGAAGGGCGACCCAGTGGGGCTGCTCGCGCCCAACTGCGTCGAGTTCGTGATAGCCTTCTACGGCATCGTCAAGGCGGGAGGTGTGGCGTCCACGATAAACTCAGGCTATCGGGAGCGTGAGATAGCCCATCAGCTAAACGACAGTGGCTCGCGGATTCTAGTCGTCCACACCAGCGTGCTCGAGATGGCCCAACTCGCCCGCGACTCGGCCCCCGGCGTCGAGCGTTTCATCGTTATCGAGGACTCCGCCGACGACCCGGACTCGTTCTGGGGTCTGATCGAGGCCGCTCCCTCAGCCGTACCGGACGTCCGAATAGATCCTATGGAGGACTTGGCTGCGCTACCGTACTCCAGCGGCACCACCGGCCTCTCCAAGGGCGTCATGCTCACGCACTACAACATAACCTCCAACCTCAAGCAGTTCGTGGTCCGCCCCGGAGAGGCGGTCAAGCTCACCGCCGATGACGTCGTGCTGGTGCACCTGCCACTCTTCCACATATACGGCATGCAGACGCTGATGAACGCCGCCCTGTTCTCGGGAGCCAGGCAGGTCATGATGGGCCGGTTCGACATGGATCTGCTGTTGGGCTTGATGTCGCGCCACGGCGTCACCCAGCTCTACACGGTGCCACCCGTCGCCCTGGGACTGACCCTGTACCCAGGCGTATCCGACTACGACCTTTCCGCGCTCAAGATCGGTTTCCTCGGCGCCGCGCCGTGTACTGCGGAGCTACAGAACAAGATGGCCGAGGTCGTCGGCGCATCTGTTATCCAGGGCTACGGCATGACCGAGCTCTCTCCCGTGACGAACGTGGACTTCGCCGAGCCGCACCTGGTCACACCCGGCTCAGTCGGCCCGGCGCTGGCCGACACCGAAGAGCGTGTGGTCGACCTGGAGACGGGCGAGAGGGACCTGCCGCCGGGGAAGATCGGAGAGCTGATGGTTCGCGGTCCCCAGGTTATGAAGGGCTACTACCAGAACCCCGAGGCCACCGCCGAGACCATTACCGAGGACGGCTGGCTGCGCACCGGCGACATCGTCCGCGCGAACGAGGCCGGCAGCATCTGGGTGCTCGACCGCAAGAAGGAACTTATCAAGTACAAAGGCTTCCAGGTCCCGCCCGCCGAGCTCGAGGGCCTGCTTCTCGAACACCCCGCCATAGCCGACGCCGCCGTTATCGGCAAGCTGGACGAGGAATCCGGTGAGATTCCCAAGGCGTTCGTCGTGCCCCGGGCCGGTGCGGAGGTGACCGGCGACGACATCATGGCGTTCGTCGCGGGCAACGTCGCCACCTTCAAGCGCGTCCGGGAGGTAGAGTTCACCGACGCCATCCCCAGGAACGCATCCGGCAAAATACTGCGACGTACCCTCATAGACCAGGAGCGCGGCCAAGCCGGCTAACCAGGTGGACCGCCGGTCCCGCCTCAGGCCTCAAGATACAGACCTGAGACGGTGGCGACGGTCTGCTATCTCTCCTCCACGACTACGCTTGCGCCCAGAATCTCGCTCCGCCAGCCTGGTTGATAGTAGGAGTAGACCTGGGACGTGACGGGCTGCGCGCGGACCGGATACCGGGCACGTGCCTGGAATTCGAGCTCCAGTCCCTCACCCATGCTGAGGTCCTCGATGTACAGAATCACTTTGCGTCCGGCAATGTCGAAACGCTTCACTTGCGGCACGCTTTCCACCAGTGCTCCGACGGTTTCGCTTACAGGCTCGAATCCTGTCGGCACCGCCACGTCGAGCACTATCATCCCTGCGTCCACTTCCTCGCCACGCGGCGGCGCGAATGTCAGCCGAGAGGTAATGTCGATAAGGTCATCGACTGCTACGTGTTCCGCGCTGTAGCCGACATCTATCTGGAATCTCTCGACCTCCTGAATCCCGACCTCTGGCATATTGAACCTCTGGACCACCTACACCACCACTTCTCCTGAACCGGAAGACTCCAGACGCAGGAATTCGCCCTCAGGAATCTCCACCTTCTGAACAACATCGGCATTCGACTCGTTAACGGTGACCAGGTGGCTCCATTCTCCCGTGGTGAGCTCAACACCCGAGTCTACGTCGAAGCTGGCGCTCTGCGCCGACTCGATCATCGCCTGCAGACCCACAACCGTATCCTGCGTGGACACAAAACCCCCGTAAGGGTTGCGCTGCCCCACAAGCCACCGGGTAGCCCTTGACGCATTGAGAACATCGCCCCGCTGCAACAGGGCCAGCGTGGCGTGTCCGGTGGTCTCCACCGCTGCCGCGTCCCCCCCCAGCGCAGCCCGTCGTCTTCAGCAACCGCCATTTCCATGAGCCGCTCGTAGGCGGAAGAACTCATCGGGAAAGTACTGCCTCACGCGCTGCACCTCGGCGAGTTGCCTCTCTTGCTCTGCCACGGGGGCAGCGGCCATCGCCACAACAGCAGCCGTGGGTTGGGCCGCAATCAGGGACTCTTCTTCGCCCCAGTCCTCGCTGCTGGCGCAACCTGCCGCTACACCAAGCGCGATTACCATCAGACACAGGCTACCGGCGAGCAACTTCGTCAGTCGGTAGAGTCCGTACAATGTTCCGGCTATGATCCCCACTATGGAGCCGACGAAGACAAGCAGAACGGTGATTCCACCGCCAGTTAGCAACACCGGCAGAATCCGGTCCATCAGGCTGGGTTGGGGAACAGGGCGGCTGAACGTCTCGCCCTCTGGTACAACCTTGTCGCTCATCACCGTCAGGCCGGCTGCCCTGAAGGTTCCGGCGGCGCCCGGGGAGTCGACGGTCCGCGGCAGGTGCTCCAGGTGTACTTCCGCCCGCGGCTCGGCGTAGAGTCGCTCGAGTTCGTCGAACACCTGCCGCAGGTTCAGCCGGTTCTCCGCCAGGATGAACACCGAACGGTCCACAGCCGCAATGCCGACCCTCGCCGGCCCGTCGGTCTTGACGCTGATGTCCAGTTCCTCGCCCGGCGCCGCCTGTTCCACTCCGAATTTCACCTCCAATTGCATCGGATAGTTCGGAGCCACCTCGAATGGGATGTAATCAGCGGCCACTTCATTGTTTGGCAGGACCTGGTAAACCAGCAGACGCGCCGACGGGGCCATTTCTGACGTCAGATCGAACGCTATCTCCGGCGTTAGCGCCATGCCGAGAACACAACGCGACCGCGTGCGGCTACCTCGTAGTAAAACGTGCGAGCCTCCTCTGTCGAGTGAATGCGGAACCTGGCCCGCTCTCCCACTTCCAGCGATGTCTCGTTTGTCTGCTCCACGTGAATGAAGTTTCCCGACGGAGAGTAGCCCGCGTTGAGCGCCAGGAACGTCTCAGTGCCGGCGGCGCTGGCGTATAGCTCGACTGCTACGGCCTCGTCGGGAGGCTGAAGCTCCAGGAGCGCTCCGCCGGCGATCTCTTCGAGGTTCCGTTGTTATTCCTTGAGAACCTCAAGCTCGTCCCCGTAGTACGTCACACTTACGAACGCATCTGACTGGATGAGCCGGTTGTCCGGAGTCGCCGTTACAAGCAGCACGGAAAAGGGCAGGCCAGGCTTGAAATTTGAACTATCGGGGATCATGCGCAAGCTAACCGGGGATGACGCTACGGTGAGCAGCCGACTCGTCTGTTCGACGTAGCCTGTGGATCGCTCGCGCACGATGACGTCCAGTCGCAGGTTGCCCTCACCGCCTGCGGCCGGAGTGCCGACCACGTAGCCGGCGGACGGGAGCTCGAGTCCGACCTCGCCATCTATGGGCGCTTCGAGTCTGGCGTACTCCTACCAGACCCCGACGTACCGTGACGCGACGACTTCCACCTCGCCCCTCACCGGTTTGCCGAAGCGGTACTCCGCGGAGATAGTACCCACCACGGCTTCGCTCGCAAGCACCCAGTCCTTGGGCAGCTCGACCTTGACCTCGTACATTGGAAGCACGTACTCCTCGACGCGAATGTCGACCTGAGCAGTCTGCTGACCAGACTCGGCCTTTAGTGTTCACACACCAAGGTTCGGTTCGCTGGAGAGAGGCAGGCTGTTGTTGGCCATGCCGAAACGGTCCATGTCCACGGTTCGCCGGTACACCTTAAGACCCTTGGCGTCCTGTATCTCTACTGTCACCGGGCCGGGCAGCGGCCTGAGATCGTGATCCAGCCTCAGCACGCGGAAATGCACCGGCTGGCCGGGCTTGTAGATGGGCTTGTCGGTTTCCAGAAGGAGGACAGGCATCGCCGCCCTGACCTGCACCTCTGTGACGCTCTCGAATCCCGGACCGCCATTGCCCTTGCCGGCAAGTCGCAGCACGCACGCTCCCCCGTCCAGCGGAGGGATAGCGATGTGGATTGACTTACTGCCTGCTACGTCCCCGGTCGCTTCGGCGAGGATGGACCCGTCAGACGGTTCAGCTAGCGTCAGACGCACCGTGCCGCGCGCGGGCTCGGTTCCGTCGAACAGTGAGACGGAAACTGTCTCCGTCTGTCCTGAGTTCAGCACGGACGGAGCAACCGCGACTTAACTGTCTGGAGTGCTGGAGTACGCGACCGTTTCTGTCTGAGCAGCGTCGGGCGGCGAGACGCCGCTGCAGGCCACTCCCAGCAACGCCAGGACAACCGCCAACAAGGGCGGGAGCAGACGTGTGTACCTGGCAAAACCCCCTCTGTCTGCGAACACATCCGGTCTTCGACAAGCATTGAGAACTGCTGGTTTCCCGCAGGCTGCGTGCATCACTGAGACCTCTCGATTCGGTTGTTGGTTACCGCTTCACCTCCTCAAGTTCTCATTTCACCCGGTTCGTTTCACAATACAATGGTGTTACATTCGGGCAATATCGCGTGGCAAGAAAGAAACGAACTGCGCCGTGGAGAAGCGAAAGGGCCTGGATCGAGTGGGCCAATACGAGGATGCGTGCGGAAACGTCGGAATCGAGTGCGGTGAAATCAGTCCGTGATGCGGCGTATGAAGTCGGCTAAGGGCGGCTCGCCCCCTCTACGGTCCGAATCCCACGCGCCAGTAGCGTCCGACCTCGTTGCGTTCGACCGTCCCGAACCCCGGCGCCGGAAAGTGGCAAGATAAAACCGGAATCCCCTTGGCCTCCACATCCTCCAACACCTTCATGCGGGTCTCGGTGGATAGCGGCCAGTCGTAGTCGAAGATGCAGTTCCAGTTGGCCTCGGTCACCTGTGCCGGATGCACCAGCACGTCCCCCTGGATCAGCGCGGACTCTCCCTGCGAACGCACCAACACGCTCATGTGCCCCGGCGTATGGCCGGGCGTGTGAAGTGCCCGCACCTCCGGCGTCAGGTCGGTGTCCTCGCTGATAGCCTCGAACAGGCCCATCTCGACAATCGACTCCACGCACCTGTCCATGAACGGAAACGGCAGCGCCGCCTGAACCTCCGGCCTGCGAAAGTGGTCCAGGTCGGCTTGGTGTGCCACGTACCGGGCGTTCGGGAATGCCGGCACTAGCTCGCCATTCCGTTCCACGACGTTCCAACCCACGTGGTCGGAATGAAGATGCGAGATGAAGACAGTGTCGACCTCGTCCGGGCTGACGCCCTTCGCCGCCAGATCATCCATCAACTCCCCTCGCCGTCCGCCTATCGACTCGATGGGACCTTCCCCGTACCCGGTGTCGATGAGAATCGTCCTGCCCCCGGACCGCAACAGATAGCATCCAATCTCAATCTGCACGTGTTCGCCATCGAACGTGTCCGGGTAGCGCTCCCTGTACGGCTGCCAGTCCCCAGCGTCGGTTCCGGGAAACAGATCTGGGAGCGGCGTCGGAAATGTCAGGTTCATGTCGGAAAGCGCTACGATCTCGACGTTCCCAACTCGTAGAGACAGATCAGACATGATTCCTCCAGCCGCTCCCCGATTGCGGCGACCGCCCCTTACCCCACCGACAGGTTGTCGGTGTCGTACATCAGCCGCCCGCCCACGATAGTGCCCGCCACTTGGATCTGGCTCAGCGTGTGGCCCGCCTCCACGAACGGGTCCTCCTCCAGCACCACCACGTCTCCAAGCTTGCCAACCTCCAGGGACCCCTTGCTGTCCTCTTCGTACGCACCGTAAGCAGCGTTGCTCCCCACGGCCCGCAGCGCCTCCTGCACCGGCGCGGCCAGTTCAGGCATTAGCGTATCGCCGTCGCGTGTCATGCGGCTGACGGCGCTCTGCACGCACATCAGCGGGTTGACCGGCGTAACCGGGGTGTCGTTGTGCAGCAGGGGCCGCAGGCCCGCGCGGATGGCCGCGCCCACGGGGCTGATGTGCGGCCCCCGATCCGGGCCCAGGTAGATGTCCCGGTGCCTGTCGCCCCAGTAGTAGACGTGGCTGGCGAAGTAGTTGGGGATCACGTTCAGCCGTCTCATGCGATTGATGTGGTCCGGCCAGCACATCTGGCAGTGCTCGATGCGGAAGCGCTGGTTTGGCCGGGGTAGCCTGGCCAGCGCCCTCTCGTAGGCGTCCAGAATCGAGTCGATCGCGGCATCGCCGTTCGCGTGTGTTATTACCTGGTAACCCCGCCGGTGCAGGTCGAACACCATCTCGTCCAGTTCCTCTTGCGGATAGATGGTCCACGCCTTCTCGTTAAGGTCGCACCAGTAGGGAGAACGCAACGCCCCTGTAATGCCCTGGATCGACCCGTCGGACACAATCTTGCACCCCGCGACGCGAAGCCACTCGTCCCCGTCCCCTGTCTTCACCGTGTAGTCCATCTCCTTGAGCGCCTCGTACAGGATGAACATGTTCACGCGCAGCTTGAGCTGCCCCAAGTCCTTCACCCGGTTGTACAGGTCGTAGCCCCCACCGAAGAAGTTCGCGACAGCGGCATCGTGCACCGACGTCACGCCTACTCGCAGGTTGTCGAGCTGCGCCTCGGCGAACGCCTCTACCAGTCGATCCTGCGAATACGGAGGGACCTTCTCCATTACCGGCGCCTGTGCCGGAAGCTCCGCCAGCACCCCGTTCGGCTCAGCCGTTCCCTCGAATCGATAGAAGCGCCCGCCGGGCGGGTCCTCCCTCTCGGAGTGTATGCCGGACAGCTCCATCGCCATGCTGTTCACGTAGGCGAGATGGCCGGACACGTGCGAAATGAAGACAGGGTGGTCGGAAGTAGCCGCGTCCAGGTCGTGCTTGTTTAGGTGACGCATATCGGCCACAAACGTCTGGTCGTAGCCAATGCCACGCACCCATTCGCCGCGCGGCGTGTTGGCCGCGCGCTCGCGCACCCTGTCCACCACATCCTGAATGGACATCTCAGGGTTCGTAGTCACGTCCACCGCGAGTTTCCAGGCGGGCTGCGCCGCCAGGTGGTCGTGCGGCTCGATGAACCCTGGCATCACGGTCTGGCCCGAAGCGTCGATCACCGGAACGCCAGGCCTGCGATACTCCTCCACGTCGGCATTCGAGCCGATGGCGGCAATCTTGCCGCCTTGGATGGCCACCGCATGCGCCAGCGTATCGCGGTAATCCATCGTGTGAACGTTGCCGTTGATGATGACTATGTCCATGCTCGGTTTCCTCCGTCCGGCGCACTGCCGGTTTGCCGGCTCAGGACGGGCGCCCCTGCCTCATCCGCTCTGCGTACTTTTCCATGCGCTCACTGGCGTCTTCCATTGCGGCAAGGCCGGACGCCAGTTGCGGCAGCCGTCCCGCGGGCACGGCCATCAGGAAGTAGCTGGGCGGTATGCCTGTGTACACCCGCATTCCCAGGCACCCCAGCGACATGGCAGGCATACCCCTCTCGTCGGCTATGGCCAGCACGCCGCAGGCGGGCCGTGTGAACGCGGCCCCCTGTGAGTTGTTCCGCCACAGAATGGTCCCCATCACCTCCTGCATCACCCCCATCTGTGGCAGCGTGGCCCACATGAGCGCAAGCTGGGGCGGCACGGGCATGTCCCATATCGGACCGTACACCACGCCTGCGTTTCCGCCCGAGAAGCGTGGCGTCCGGGCGATCTCGTCCATCTCGCCCTGTCCCGCCTCGCACATCGCCTCTAGCTGCGCGGCCAGGCGCTCTTCGCGGCCTTCCTCCGAGACGAACCCGGCCACCATGCCGCCGATCTCGCAGCCGGTGTGCTGCTCAGCGGACACGTAGACCGGCCGCTCCTCTGCCCAGCGCCACAGAGTACAAAACGAAGGCGGTTGTTTGCCCAGCGGAGCGACGCCAGCCGGCTCACGCTCGACGAACGCGAGCGCCACCGGCGTCAGCGCAAGGTCGAGTTTGTCGGCAAGTAGCTGAGCGAGCTCGAATCCGTCCAACGACGTGTATTCTTTCGGGGCGCCGTCAGCCATCGTCCCCGGGGTCTTCCTCGCCCAGCAGCAGGCCGACCTCAGGCGCCGCCTCGCCCTCGGCGGCGGAGCGGCGGTCAGCCTCTCTGATCGCGGCGCGTATCGCGTCCTCGCCAACCTCGGCCGGGTCGAACGTGACCGACGCCAAACGCGTCTCCATCTCGAACGAAACGTCGATGATTCCGGGCAGCTTGTTTACCTCACGGGCAAGGAACTCGCCTCAACCCAGTCAAAAGGCGTTGGGCATTCGCTGCGAAACGGTCACGTGCGAAGGCTTCATGGCGTATCCTCCCCTCGCTTGGCTTGGAGCCGTCCGCCGAGACGGGCTAGACCAGGCTGTATCCGCTGCCGGGCCTCGCCGGGTCCACCCCGGTGCCCTTGGCGTCCTCGATCCAGCCAAACTCCTTGAGTATCTGCTGACTGTACGTTACTCGGCCTGTCACCTTGTCCAGCGGCTCGCTGGCCAGAAGCAGCGACGACTGCGCCATCAGCTCCGCCGGCTCGCCCCGGGGGTCGTCCATACCGCTCACCAGGTTGTGAAACACCGTACCCGGCGTGGGCACCACCTGCGAGGGCGACACGCAGGTGACGGAGATGCCGTACTGGTACACCTCCTGCGCCAGGCCCTGCGTGAACCGCTCCAGCGCCGCCTTCTCCGCGCCATAGCAGGTGCCGCCGCTGTTGGCCGGCGCGTCGGGATAGGGGCCGCGCCCGGGGCCGATGGCCGCGCCGGACGAGATGTTCACTATGCTCCCCGTGCCGCGCGGTATCATGTCCTCCAGCGCAAGCTGGCTGAGTGTGAACGGGGCGTGGAAGTTGACCGCCCAGGAGCGCATCCAGCGCCTCAACGGATAGTCCTTGATCGGTATGAAATAGGTGAGAGCCGCGTTGTTCACCAGCACGTCCACCGGGCCGTAGGCATCGCGCGCCTCCTGCATCAGCCGCTCACAGTCCTCCGGCAGCGAGATGTTGACGGTCGACGGCGTCGCCTCGCCGCCCGCCTCCCGGATCTGGGCGACCGTGGTGTCCAGCGATCCCTCCAGCGGGTGGTCGCCCTCGCGCAGCGTGCGCGCGGCGCACACAATCTTGCCGCCCTCAGCCGCGAACACCCTGGCGATCTCGGCGCCGATTCCGCGGCTCGCGCCCGTCACCACAACAACCTTGTCATCCAGCTTTCCCATTTGGCGTTCTCCTTGTAAAGTACACTTGTCGCTGGCTATGGCGGGCCTATCAAACATCCCTCCCCCTCTGATGGGGAAGGTTAGGATGGGGGTGACTCCCCTACAGCCCCAACTTTTGCGCCAGATCGTTGAAGTCCGTAGCATTGACGTCGAAGTCGGATTCGGGGGTACAATCGATCTCACGGTCCGGCCCCCACTCGCCCGGCCTCGGCACGAACGCGGCCCTGAGCCCAACCTCCTGCGCGGCGCGAAGGTCCCCCTTGTGGGCGGCCGCCATCATCACCTCATGCGGTTCGAGTCCAAGCAGGTATGCCGCGCCCAGGTAACTCTCAGGGTCCGGCTTGTAGTGCTTCATCAGCTCGGCAGACAAAATGCAGTCCCAGGGCAGTCCGCCGTATTTGGCCATGTTGGTGAGCAGCGCGACGTTGCCGTTAGACAGCGTGGCGATTACGTAGCCGCTCTTCAGCCTTGTGAGGCCTTCCACCGAGTCGGGCCAGGGCGTCAGCCTGTGCCACACCTTGTTCAGGTCCTGCTTCTCTTCCTCATTCAGGCAGTCGATGCCGAACTCGACCAGCAGACCGTCCAGAATCATGCGGTGAAGGTCATCGATCCTCGTCCAGGGTAGTTCGCCTCCCCGGACGAGTCCCATCGACGGTCCGTACCCGCCGCGCCACCTGTCGGCGAAAACCGCCCAGTCCACCTCGAGCCCCTTTTCGCGGCCAAGCTCTTCCAACTGCCGAATCAGGCTGCCCCGCCAATCGACGACAGTGCCGAACACGTCAAACGTAAGCGCCTTGACCTTGGATAGACTCATAGTTGCGCCTCCAGATTGAACGCCGCCTTGATTGAGCGGCCTAGGCGTCCGCTCCCGCCGACTCATAGGAGGGCCGCGGCTGCACCGCCGGCGGTTCCGCCCTGGCGGCCTTGTGAAAGTATGCGACCGCGCCGCCCGCCACCATCACGAACACCACCAGCAGGCACGAGAACACGAACCCCTCGAAATAGTGCGGGCTCGCCTGCTCACTCGTCAGGTGCGCGATGCCGGCCGGCAGCACCATAGCGAGCGCGGTGGCCGAAACGGTGCCGCCGAAGGCGTGGCCCATCTCGCGGGTCGTCTCCAGCATACCGGAGGCAATCCCGCGGTGCCGCAACGGAAGCGCGCTCATCACCGTCGCGTTGTTTATCGGGTTGAAAATGGACGAGCCGATAGAAATTGGAAGCATCAGGATCGGGATCATCCACAGCTTCACGCTGCGAGCGAACAGGCCCAGAAACAAGAAGCCGCCGGCTATCATCAGCATCGCGCCGGGACGCAGTAACTTGGGATTGTAGCGGTCATACACCCAGCCGGCCGCCATCGAGACGAACACCCCCATCACCTGGTTGGGCAGCAGCACGAAAGGCACCACTATCGGCTCCTGGTTGAAGCCTTCTTCCACCAGTATAGGCACCAGCGTCATTGTCGCCAGCATCGAGAAATGGAAGGTGGTGTTGGAGATTAGCGACATGGAGAAGTACTTCTCTTTGAAATGCCGCAACTCCACGATAGGCGACCTCGCGAACCGCCATTCCACCACTACAAACGCAAGCAGCAGAACAAGGAAAAAGCCGTGCATCGGAAGGTGGTAGGTCAGGCCGTCCTGGGACGTGAACGACTCCTCGCCCGCGTGCAGGTGGCTGCCGGAGAGGACGAGCACCGCCGCGGTGGCCACCAGCAGGAAAGCGCCAATCCAGTCGATTCCCCCCGGAGCGGCGGCCTCGCGCTCCTCCGGCGATGGTGGCTTGCTGCTGCGGATCATCGGGATGGCCGCCGCCGCCGCAATCAGTCCCATCGGAAGAAACGTCACGAACACGAGCCGCCAGGTGAAGAACTGGAGGAACGCGGCGAACAGAAACATGCCCAGGAGCGTGGCGAACCGGGCGCCCACTATCGGCATGGCGAACGCGCGGCCACGCATCTCCGCCGGGTAGGTGGCGGCGAGTATTGCGTTGGCGTTGCCCATTATCATGGCCGACCCGAAGCCGGTCAGACCGCGCCACATGACGATCTGCCACAGATCGTTGGACACCGCGATGAGCAGAGAGCCGACGAGCGAGGCGACGATTCCCAGAGCGAACACGCGCTCGTGGCCGAACCGGTCGCCCATGCGCGCGCCGAGCAGCACGAAGCTGCCCAGCATCAGCAGGTACACCGTCACAATCCACGCTGTGTCGTCGAATCCCGCGCCAAACTCGGTGGCGAGCGTGGGCAGAGACAGGGCGACGGGCATGCTGGACAACTGTACGAGCATGTAAGCTGCCGTGACCGCCACCAAAACCTCTCGGCGTCTCCGCGACGTCATAAGAGGCTTGATAGCGTTAAGCACTGACATAGGCCTGCTACCGCCGGGTCATAGGATTGGACGCGCCCGCGCGCAATTGCCTACTATACCACATCGCCGCGAACGCGGACGCTGATGGGCCTGCGCGATGCTGCCCGCCTTCTACGCGTCTGTGGTAGTATGGCGCCCTGAGCAAGGCTCTCTGGCGCGCTAGGGATCTCGCCCTCATACCGTAACAGGAGGTGCCTGTCGTGACACTCAGAGGCAAGGCCGCAATCGTGGGAATCGGCGAAGTGCCCACGCGGCGTACACACCCCGACCGAACTCTATACGGCCTCAACGCCGAGGCGGCGCGCCTGGCGATCCAGGATGCCCGTATCAGTAAGAGCGACATCGACGGCATAGTCACCGACGGCACCGGCGCCGCTCCCGCCGCCATGGCCGAGTACATCGGCATACGGCCCACGTTCGCCACCGGAGTCACCATGCAGGGCGCGAGCGGTGCGACGGCCACCACCGTCGCGGCGTCCGCTATCAGCGCCGGCCTTTGCGAAACCGTACTGGTCGTCATGGGCAGCTCCCGCGCCGAGCGCTCCGGCGGTGGTCCCCCGGGCGTCCGCTCGGAGTGGGAGGAGCCGTTCGGCCCCGCCGCCGGAGCGAACACCGGCTATGGCCTGATGTTCACCCGCCACATGTACGAGTACGGCACCACCCCCGAGCAGATGGCAAAAGTCGCCGTCGATGAGCGATTCAACGCGGTGCCCAACGAAAATGCGGCGTTCTACGGCCAGCCCATCACCGCCGACGATGTGCTCGAGTCGCGCTACATCAACTACCCGCTCCACATTCTGGAGACAGTCATGCCATGCGACGGCGCCGCCGCCTGCATCGTGACCACGCCTGAGCGCGCCAAGGCGCTTCCCAACAGGCCGGTGTACATTCTGGGCGCCGGGCTCGAGCAGGGCCCAGCCAACATCTGGCAGGTCCCGCGCATCACCGAGACTCCGACCAGGGTGTCGGCTGCCCGCGCATTTCAGATGGCGGGATACTCTCCGGGTGACATGCAGTTCGCCGAATTCTACGATTGATACACGATCCTCGTGGCCGTGAGCCTCGAAGATGCCGGATTCTGCGAAAAGGGTGAAATCGGACCGTTCTACGAATCCACCGACACCACCTTCAAGGGTAGCTTCCCAATAAACACCGACGGCGGCCAGCTATCTGGCGGTCAGCCTGGCCTCGCCGGCGGCTTCCGCCACGTGATAGAGGGCGCGCGCCAGATAATGGGCAAGGCGGGAATGCGACAGGTGGCCCTCAACGATTTATGCATGGTGAATGGTTGAGGGGGCACGGCGAGCGAGATGTGCTCGCTGGTTCTCGGTTCCGAGAACACGCTCTAACAGCCAAAGAGAATTCCAGAGTCCCTTCCCCCTTGATGGGGTGTGGCAAATGTGAGTGTAGGAAATCAGCCTCCCTCTAGAGTCCCTTCCCCCTCGCAGTGGGAAGGTCAGTATGAGGGCGCCGGACGCGATACAACCCCCGTTTTTCTCAAAACATACCCCTGTAAGCCCTTGATGGGAGAAGAGCCTGCCCCGTCCTCGATACGGGGTTAGAGCCTGCCCTGAGCCTGTCGAAGGGATGGGGTGAAACCGTACCCATGGCGGCCACAATCAGCAGGCAGGGCCGGAGGAGGTCAACAATGACCACCGAATACAGCAAACCGCTCCCGGTTCCAATCAACCCGCAGCTCACCGCGCCTTTCTGGGACGCTGCCAGGCGCGGCGAACTGGTCCTGCCGCACTGTCGCACCTGCTCGAACGTCTTCTTCTACCCGCGCGAGCTATGCCCCGAGTGCCTCTCGTCCGACCTCGATTGGGTTTCGGCGAGTGGAAGGGGCCGCGTCTACTCGTACACCATCGTACACCAGCCGGCCCACCCGGCCTTCCGCGCGGAATCTCCCTACGTGTACGCGATAGTGCAGTTGGACGAGGGAGTGCGCATGGTGTCGAACATCGTGGACTGCCCGCACGACGAGCTAGCGATAAACATGCCAGTCGTCGCCGACTTCGACGCGGTCACGCCGGACACGACGCTGGTGAAGTTCAGGCCCGCCTAGCCGGAGGCCTCACGCCCCCCTACACCACCACCGCCCCGTCCCGCACCACGATCCGCCCGCCCTTGACAACCGTCCGCACGCGGGCCACCACCGACATGTCCGCAAACGGGTCGCCCTCCACCACCGCCAGGTCCGCCAGCTTGCCCGGCTCTATCGTGCCCAACTCGCCCTCGATCCCCAATGCCTCCGCCGCCAACCCAGTCGCGCCGTGAATCACCGACTCCGGCGACATCCCGACGCGCTCCACGAGGTAAGCCATCAGCAGGTGCAGCTCGTCTATCGCGGTGCCGGTGGACCCCTGGTCGCTGCTAACCACCAGCTTCACGCCCGCCTCGTACATCTCCCGGATGCTATCCGGCCGGCTCTCCCACAAATGCCCCGGGTGCGCCCTCACGTCGCGCATGTCCTCAGCCCTCAGCCGATACCACGTCGCCGGCATCGCGATGCTGACGATTATTCCCTTTTGCCGGATGTCCTCGGCCAACTCCGCGTCGTACTCGATGCCCCCGTTCGCCCTGAACGGGCAGTGCTCCAGCGTGTCCATTCCCGCGTCCACGGCCATGCGTATGGCGTCCACACCGTGAACGTGAACGGCCACCCTCTTGCCCAGACGGTGGGCGTCGTCGGCCACAGCGCGGTAGCCCTCCTCGTCGTACTGTGACACCTCCGGGTTCGAGCCTGGCGTCGCGTTGCCCCCCGAACCCATCAGCTTGATGAAGTCCACGCCGTTCTTTGCCAGCGTCCGCACCGCCCGCCGAAGATCGTCCGGAGTGTCGCACTCGATGCCGGTCCACCACAGTTGCCCCGCCGTGGACGTGATCACCGGCCCGGAACACAGCATACGCGGCCCCGGAATCGCTCCCTCCGCGATGGAGTCCCGCAGCGTCAGCGTCATGTAATCGTGATCACCGCAATCGCGCACCGTAGTCAGTCCGCTCCTTAGCGCCGCCAGAGAGTTGCGCGCGCCCACCAGCAGAAGCTGCCGGTCATTCATCGCCCGGGAGTCCACCCCGCTGGACGCGGAACCGGTGTGGAGCATGTGTACGTGCGCGTCGATCAGGCCGGGCAGCAGCGTCGCGTCGCCCGCGTCCAGCATCTCCACGCCGTTCGGAATCACAACGTCGGATGCCGGACCTGCGGCTGCCACTCGCTCTCCCTCGATCAGCGCGACCGCATCGTCTATTGGCGGCGCTCCCGTTCCGTCGAACAGGCGGGCGGACCTGATCGCCCACGTTCTCATTTCGCTCATGTCGTTCCACACCCCCGTAAACTGACCATCCCCACCGAGGAGGAAGGAACGTTTTACCAAAGTCCTTGAGAAAAATCCCTTCCCCCTTGATGGGAGAAGGCTATGATGGGGGTGACGGACTGACCCACGCCGCTACTCCAACTCTGCGATCAGGTTGCCGTCCATCACCTGTTGGCCCGGCTCAACGTGTATGTGCCGCACCACGCCGGACCAGTCCGCGCGCAGCACCTGCCGCATCTTCATCGACTCCAGTACGCAGATCTGGTCACCGACTATGACCTCGTCGCCCTCTCTCACGTCCACCGAGATGATGACGCCGGGCATGGGCGAGCGAAATTCCTTGATGGGGATGGGAAGACGGGAAATCTCGATGGGGGCGTTGTCCGGTCGGCCCGTCGGCTCTTCCGCCGGTGCGGACTCCGCCTCGACCTGGGCATCCTCCCCCTGCGGAGTGCTCGACTCGATGTCGACGTCGAACGGTTCGCCATCCACCAGCGCGCGCACGGGCTGTTCGAGGAGGCTGCCCACCTCCACGGTGTACCACTTGCCCTTCACCATCACTCTGAGCGTCTGAGGCATATGCGCCTACACCAGCGATATAAACACGCCCGCCACGACGGCGGAGCCGATCACACCCGCAACGTTCGGCCCCATAGCATGCTGCAACAGGTAGTTTCTCCGATTCGTCTCCTGCCCCATGTGGTGGGTGATACGCGCCGCCATCGGCACTGCCGACACCCCCGCCGACCCGATCAGAGGATTGATCTTTTCATTCAAGAACAGGTTCATCACTTTGGCGAAGAGAAGTCCGCCCATTGTGCCACAAGCGAACGCGGCCAATCCCAGTCCCAGAATCGCCAGCGTCTCCCAGTTGAACACGCGCTCGGCCGATAACTGTGTACCCACGGTTATCATAAGCAGAATGGTGGCAATGTTCAGCAGCTCGTTGGACGCGGAATTGGTGAGGCGGGGGACGACGCCGCTCTCCCGGAACAGGTTGCCAATCATGAACATCGCTATCAGCGGCGCGGCGCGCGGCACGACCAGGATGATAATGATCATGGCCGCCAGCGGAAAAATGAGCCTCTCGCGCTTGGACACCTCGCGCGGCGGCGGCATCACGATTTCCCGCTCCTTGCGAGTCGTGAGCAGACGCATCAGCGGCGGCTGAATGAACGCGATCGTGGCCATGTACGAGTAGGCTATGACAGCGGTAATGCCCAGAAGCTCTGGTGCCAGCTTGGCGGAAAGGAAGATCGTCGTCGGGCCGTCTGCCCCGCCGATGATACCGATGGCGGCCGCCTCGGGGAGCGAGAACGACAGCCATGGAAGCAGGTCCGCGGCGAGTGCGCCCCAGAAGGCGAGGAATATGCCCACCTGGGCCGCCGCGCCCAGGAGAAGCATCTTGGGATTGGATATGATCGGTCCGAAGTCGGTCATCGCGCCGAGCCCGAGGAAGATGATAGGCGGCAGAATGTTCCAGAACGACAGCCCGTAGTGGAAGATGACACCGAACACGCCCGAGTCTTGGAAATCCGATTCCGCAGTCGGCAGTTCCATCAGGCCGGTGAGCGGCAGGTTCGCCACGATGATGCCCAAGCCGATGGGTATCAGCTCGTAAGGCTCCATGTCGCGGGTGATGGCGAGGTAGATGAAGACGAAGGCGACGAGGAGCATAACCCCGTTTCGCCAGTCAAAGTTCGCGAAGCCCGTCGAGCCGATAAAGTCCAAGAGCTCGGTCAAGTGTTCACTCTCAGTTCATTCACGCGGAACGCCCCGTCACCCGCTCAAGCCCGGTCTTCACGGCGCACAATGGGCCTGGGTCGTGAAGCGAGTGTTGCAACGGCTATCGCCGCGGCCAGCGCCTTGTCCCGCGAATCGTCCTCGCCCGTTGTGAGGTCACCCGTCTCCGCGCCACCGCGGTCGAACAGCACGCCGCAGATCAGCCTGACCGCGACAACGGCGACGATCAACAGGAGCAGCAGGCCGAACGCCGTGGCCATCCCGATGCCCGTCAGCGTGGCCGCCTCTATCACAAGTTGCTCGTCGATTACAGCACCCCTAGCGCCGAAACGGCGGTAAATTCACCGCGGGGAATTGTACACCACCGGACGCGGACGGGCCAACACGCCACGCCCTTACCACTCCCCCCACTCTGCTATGCCGACGCCGAGTCGATTCTGCTTACCCCTCTTGATTTCTACGCACAACCGTGCTACTCTCCCCTCCGTGACACACTTGGCCCGCAATCCGGCGCCCACGAACTCGGCAGTTGGAGCCTCCCACGAACCTGAGACATTTGTGGGCGATTCCGGGCCATTCATACCCAGACCCGGGAACTGCGGCCCCTCCAGGTGGCGCAGCCATAAGGGTCTACCGGCTATGAGGTGGCACAGAATGTCCCAGGATGACACACTTTTGGGCAATATCATCACCCACGGGCGCCCTGAAGAGAGATGCCGATAAGTGACGGCAGCAGACCAGACCCATATGCGTGACTACAAAGAGGCCGCCGATTCCGACCTGGTGAGTGCGCTGAAACGGCGCTTTGGGCACGACGGTTTTCTTCCTCACCAGGAAGACGTCATCCGGAACGTGCTCGCCGGAAGCGACTCCCTGGTGCTCATGCCTACTGGCGGTGGCAAGTCCATCTGCTACCAGCTGCCGGCGGTGCTGCTCGACGGCGTAGCCCTGGTAGTCTCGCCGCTGATCGCCCTCATGAAAGACCAGGTCGACGCGCTCAGGTCCAAGGGCGTCAGGGCCGCTTTCATCAACAGCACCATGACGCAGGCCGAAGTCAGCCGCGTACAGGTGGACTCATATCACGGCCGCCTGGACATCCTCTACGTCGCGCCGGAACGGCTGCTGATGCCCCGGTTCAGCGACTTTCTCCACGCCGTAAAGCCGAGCCTTATCGCCATCGACGAGGCCCACTGCATCTCGGAATGGGGCCACGACTTCCGGCCCGACTACCGAAACCTACAGGCGTTGCGAGACTGGTTTCCCGACACCCCCGTGATCGCGCTCACCGCCACGGCCACCGAGAGAGTCCGCGGTGACATACTTCACCAGCTCAGGATGCCCAAGGCCCAGCGGTTCGTCTCCAGCTTCAACCGCCCGAATCTAACCTACAGGGTGATCCCCAAACGGCGCAGCTTCGAGAAGCTGGACGCCATGCTCAAAAAGCTGGGCGACGGCTCGGCCATCGTCTACTGCTTCTCGCGAAAGGACACCGAAGATCTGGCCTCGCGCCTGTCCGGCAAGGGTTTCAGAGCGCTCCCGTACCACGCCGGGCTGGAAGACAGCGTTCGCCGGCAGACCCAGGAACGGTTCATCAGCGGCGAGATTCCCATCATCGTCGCCACGATAGCCTTCGGCATGGGCGTGGACAAACCGAACATCAGACTCGTCGTCCACTACGACCTGCCCAAGACCATCGAAGGCTACTTCCAGGAGACCGGGCGGGCCGGGCGGGACCGCCAACCCAGCGAGTGCGTGCTGTTCTTCTCATACCGGGACAAGATGAAGCAAGACTACTTCATCGACCAGATAGAAAGCGCACCGGAGCGAGAGGCCGCGAAACAGAGGCTCGCGAAGATGGTCGAATACGGAGCCGGTAGGACTTGCCGCCGCAGGTTTCTCCTGGACTACTTCGGCGAGCAACTGGCCCAGGACAACTGCGTCGCCTGCGACCACTGCCTCGCGAAAGATATGCCCTCCCCTGTCGGTGTTGCCTACAACGGCACGGTGACCGCCCAGAAGGTGCTATCCGCAATAATTCGGACCGGTGAGCGATTCGGAGTAAGCTACGTCGTGGACGTGCTCCGGGGCAGCCGCGCCAAGCGCGTTCTGGACCTGGGCCACGACAGGCTGTCCGTCCACGGCATCTCCCGGGACACCTCCAAAGATGAACTGATCGACATCGCGGACCAGCTCATCGAAAGGGGCCTGGTCGCCCGGGCGACCGGGGAGTTCCCAACACTTTCGGTCACACCGGATGGCAGGAAGTTTCTCAGTGGTCGCGAGACTATAGAGCTTTTCAGGAGGACCGAGGCTGGGTCGCCTGGGAAAGGCGAACCGCAAGAACACGATGCTGGCCTGTTCGAAAAACTGCGCTCACTAAGATTTGAGATCGCAAACTCGCTCGGCGTCCCCGCGTTCCACGTGTTCAGCAACGCTTCGCTGCGCGAAATGGCGACAGGTTTGCCTCGGGACCGCGGCTCCCTGCTCGATGTCAGGGGAGTGGGCAAGACGAAGGCGGACCAGTTTGGCGACCGCTTTCTCGCGGCCATCGCCGATCACGTGGCCGAGACCGGAGCAACGCCGGACGCGACCTCGACGACCCATGAAGTGTCCCTTCCACCGCAGACGCCCTACGAGAGGCTGCTTTCGCGTGTCTTCGACCACCCTGTCGACCTCTCATCCTTGGACGATGCCGTTCGCGACACGCTACGCGGCCACGTCGGCAGCGTGCTCTCCAGCTTTCGCGAGGGCGAAGCCCACGTGATCAGCCGCAGGTTCGGCCTGGAAGACGAGCGTGAGCACACACTTCAGGAGATAGCGACCGGACAGGGTGTATCCAGGGAGCGGGTGCGGCAGATAGAGCGCAAGGCCCTGAGAAGGCTGCGCGATCCGAGCCGGCTGCGGCCCCTGAGGGAGTTGCTTCAAGAGAACGGCGTCTCCGGCGAATCACAATCTTCCCCTTCAGCACATGAGGATGCCTCGTACATCGACCACACCATGCGATCACATCCACGCGCACACGAGATATGGGCGCCAGAGGAAGAGCTTCAACTGAAGGATATGTTCGAGTCAGGCCGTTCGATCGACGAGATTGCGGCAAGGCTCGGCCGTCGACCATCAGCCGTCACGTCGAGACTGAGCCGCTCCGGGGCCGAGTCGCCCAGCGGCCGCACACATGCGGTGACACTCGGCCTGCTGCGCGAGGGTCTGGCGATTGCCGAGATCGCCCGCGAACGCGACATCACCGAGGGCAGCGTGCTCAATCACCTGGAGCAGCTCACGAGCGACGGCGACGCGCCCGACATCGCACACCTCATGCCCGAGCCGCGGCGATACCAGCGCATCGAGCACGCCTTCCTCGAGGCAGGCGCCGAACTGCTGAGGCCCGTGAAAGACCTGTTGGGCGATGAGTACTCATACGAGGAGTTGCGCCTCGTAAGAATGCGGATGCGCCAACTCTCTCCAGAAGACCACGGCCCATCCGCGTGAGCGCCGCTCTACCACGTTCGACAGTTGACCCAATGCCGCACACCCGAAGAGATGAGGAAGCTAGCGGACCGACTCCATCGCCGAGTGGGCTATCTGCCTGCCGCCTATGACTTACAGCGAGATCACGCGATCCGCGTGATGCCCACTCCAGTTAGTTGTACCGCCGGTCACAACGCACCGGCTAGATTGCGTCCCGGTAGAGCAGGGACACTATCTGTCCAGGCCGCGCTGGAGGCCTCTCAGGTACGCGACCTGACCTGTGTGTTGCGCCTGTTCCACGATCAGGTGGCTGAACATCCTGCCGATGGTGTAGCCGGGCCGGTCGCGGCTTGGAGCATGATCGAGGTCACTTTCGGTCAGCGATTCGAGGTAGGCGAAAGTCTCCGTTCGAACGCTCTCGTAGTACTCGATGATGTCTGAGAGGTCGAATCGGGGCAGATCGCGGACCTGTTCGGCCGAGTACCCGTACCCGCCCTCCGTGGCAAGTATTCCCACCCTTCCCTCCCATCCGTCACGGGCCCAGACCGGCTCCACGCCCCTGGCGAATCTCTGTACCCAGGTGTCCTCCACCCTGGCCATGTGCCAGACGGCGAAGTCGATGTGGTGCGCCTCGGGGCCGGGCTGGAAGCGGCGCTCCTCCCGCGTAAGGCCATCCAGCGCCCTCGTCAGGTCCTCGTAATACTCTTCCAGCCCCATGCGAACTATCTGCATTGAATCCATCTGCTTCCTCCATATCGTACGACTTCCCAAACGCCAATTCCCATTCTCATGATGACTTACAGTCCATCCTAGTGCACTTCGGGCACCGGTGTTCAGACACCCGGCTCTTGAGGTTAGATGCGCGGCCGTTCGAACGCCACGGGGTCTGGAGATCACGTCCTTTGAGAAATAGGGGGACGGGCAACACTTCTTAGGCTCAATCGACATGTGTCAACGTCAACTGCGACGAGGCCAGCAGACTTGTTGTGCTGTGGAATTTCCAAAGGCCAGCCGCGCTTCACATTCCTGTGTGGCCCGCCGACGTGCCTTGCATTTCTGGTTGCAGGGTTCTCACAGACAGAGGCTGGTGGGAATCCGGCATGTCTCTTCAAGTTGACAAGCCTTAACCGAGTGTCTATCTTACCACCAACATGAGACAGGCTCGAAGACGGACCACCGGGACGTCAACGGAGCTCTTGGATGTTCTTCCCCTTCCTCAAAGGAGGTAACCGGATGTTGTCAATACGAATGCGGTACACATGGTTGGCCATTGTCCTGGCAGGTTTGATGACGATTGTTCTTGCCTGTGGAGACGCTGACGAGGAGGAGGATGCGGCGCCCACTGCCGCACCTGCCGCCGCGGCGCAACCAACCCCGGTCCCTGCGACGGCAGCTCCCGCCGACGTCACCGCCACAGAGCACATTCGGATGGCGCAGGGCGCCGAGCCCAACAGCATGTACAGCAGAGACAGGGCGTCGCTCCAGAATGTGCTGTTCCAGAAGAACATCTGGGACCCGCTAGTCGAGATCATCGACGACGAGCTGTCAGGCCGTCTCGCCACCGCGTGGGAGACGAACAGCGACTTCACCAAGTGGACGTGGACACTCCGCGAGGGTGTAACGTTCCACAATGGCGATCCCTTCAACGCCGAGGCAGCGAAGAAGGCCGTCGAGCACGTGATGAACGCGGAACCTGCCTTGAGGGGCACTCCCTACTACCAGGACGTGATAGACATCACGGTGGAGGGTCCGCACACCCTCAGCTGGACGCTGGACACGCCCCACCCGATTCAGCCGTTCGAGGAGACCAACTTCTTCAACGGCATCGAGAACGTGGACCTGCTGAACGAGGTTGGTCTCGACAACTTCAGGCTCCGCCCCATTGGAGGCGGCACTGGCGCCTACAAGTTCGTGGACTGGGTAGAGCTGGAGAAGGTGGAGTTGGAGGCGAACCGGGATTGGTTCGGCCCACAGGCAAGCGTCATGCCCGAAAAGGCGACCGTCTTCGCAATACCGGACCCGGCGACCAGGCTTGCAGCGCTTCTGAGCGGCGAAATCGACTGGCTGGTCAACCCGCTCATACCGCAGGTGGAGACGATCAACAACAGCCCGGACCATCGGATCATGTCCGAGGGGCAGTTCGACGTCCAGGTCTACTACATCAACGTGGGTCGCGAGCCCGCGCTCAAGGAGAGAAGGCTTCGCCAGGCGATAAGCGAGGCCATCGACAGAGAGACCGTCCTCAAAGACGTTCTCGGCGGATTCGGCTCGCTGCTTCGCGGAAACGTGCCGTCGACCAGCATCATCTACGACGCGAACGAGCCTCCATTCCCCAACTACGACCTCGACAACGCCAAGAGGCTCGTCGCGGAGCTGAAGGCAGAGGGCCTGTACAACGACGAGCCGATCGAGTTCCTCGCCCCCAGGGGCGTGTACAACGAGGATGTCAGGCAGAACCAGGTGGTAGCCGACATGGTGTCGCAAGCCGGCATCAACGCCGAGGCGTTCATCGCAGACGACGCCATCCGGGAAGAGAAGACCGGCGCGGGCGCATGCGACTGGGACTACCAGTTCAGACTGCCGGTCGACACGCACGGCGACCCGGAGGGCTGGCACTGGCGAGGCGTGAACCCAGAGGTTACCACCATACGCTGGTGCGGCTGGGAAGAGACCTCTCCCGGCGTTTGGGAGGACGAGTACATCAACGATTGGATCCGCATAGGCAACGAAGCCAAAGTCCTGCCCGTTGGGGCGGCTCGTAACGCCAAGTGGAAGGAGGCCTACGCAGCTCTTAACAAGTCCTACGCAATACTGAGCCTATACCAGTTGAACTTCGTTTACGGCGTTTCTAACGAGTGGGACTGGAAGGTGGAGAAGCGCGAGGCAGCCTACGTCTGGCTGTTCAAGAAGCGCTAGCCACACGCTTCGCAACGCCAAGCGTCAGACAGCAAAGCGGCTAGTCCCACAAGCCACTAGAAAACACGTCAGGCGCCGGCGGGCCATTGCTCAATTGCCCGCCGGTGTCGGTTAGGCAAGGCTTCACGGCTGAGAGGTGAAGTGTAAGTCCACATGGGCAGATTCCTTGCAAGACGCATACCTCGGGCCTTTGTAGTCCTGATCATAATCTCCTCCATCGTCTTCTTTACGACTCGCCTTTCCGGCGACGTCGTGGGGATGATGCTCGGCGAACGGGTCGAACCCGGCCAGGAGGAGGTGATCCGCAAGCAGCTCGGACTCGACCGCCCCCTTATCGTGCAGTTCGGCGACTTCTGGTGGGACATTCTTCACGGCGACTGGGGCGACTCGATCTGGAGGCATCAGTCCGCGCTCTCGCTCGTGAGCGCGCGCCTGCCGGCAACACTGGAGCTGGCGGTAGCCTCTTTCATAATTACCATCGTTCTCGCCATTCCCGCGGGAATCTACGCCGCCGTAAAGAGGGGATCGAAGTCGGACCAGGCGGTGATGTCCGTTGCCGTGTTAGGCCAGGCCTGGCCCAGCTTCTGGATGGGCATTATCATGATCCTGGTCTTCTCGGTCCAATTTGGGTGGTTCCCTACGCACGGCCGTGGCGACGCAACGGCCTTCTTCGGGGTCGAATTGCTCAACTTCAGCTTTCACACGCTGGATGGACTGAAGCACCTTGTCCTGCCGGCGATAGTGCTGGCATTTCTCCCCATGGCCATCATCGCGCGCATCACGCGATCCGCGATGCTGGAGGTGCTCAGGCAGGACTACATACGCACCGCGAGGGCCAAGGGGCTTCACGAGAGCGCCGTCCTGCTGAGACACGCGGTGAAGAACGCCGCGATACCCGTGGTCACTATCGTGGGCATTCAGACTGGCTTCTTCCTCGCGGGAGCGGTCATCACGGAAACGGTGTTCGCTTGGCCGGGCCTCGGTCGCGAGGCCATAGAGGCCATACAGAAGCGGGACTTCGCGGTGGTGCAGGCCGCGATTATCGTGATTGCTTCCATATTCGTCCTGGTAAACCTCATCGTAGACATGATCTACGGCTTTCTGGACCCGCGGATCAGGTACAGCTAGCCCTTCGGTAACACCATGCAGGATACAGGCGTCGCAATAGCGCCACTCCGGAGAAACGCGAACCTCAGCCTACTTCAGAAGATAAAACGGCTGAGGATACGATTCATGGCGTGGTTCGGTATCGTCATGCTAATCCTGTTCTCCATGGGCGCCATCCTGGCAAACGTGATCTCCCCCTACGATCCTCTCGACCAGGAATTGACCGACGTACTCAAGCCTCCCAGCCTTACTCCCGTCGAGAGAAGCGGCCGCACGTACATTCTGGGCAGCGACGACCTCGGCAGGGACGTGCTCAGCCGGGTGCTGCACGGTTCCCGCATATCCCTTGGCATCGGATTCGCGGCCGTGGTCATCGGCGCCGTATCCGGCACGGCGGCCGGGCTGATAGCGGGTTTCTATTCCGGTGAGTCCAGCTTCCGAAAGTACATCGACGAGGTCGTAATGGGGCTGGCGGACATCCAGCTCAGTATGCCCAGCATCCTGGTTGCCATCGCGATAATCGGCTCTCTGGGCCCCGGCCTCATCAAGCTGACGCTGGTCATCGCGCTGACGGGATGGGTTACCTATGCCCGCACCATGCGGGGCCAGGTTCTCAGCATCAAGGAGACGGAGTACGTCACGGCGGCGAGGGCGGTTGGCGCAAACACGCAGATCATAATGATCCGCCACATCCTGCCTAACGCACTGTCCTCTCTCTTCGTAGTGGCTACATTGGATATGGCCAGGGTGATTCTGCTGGAGGCCGGGCTGAGCTTCCTGGGCCTGGGCATCCAGCCCCCAACGGCAAGCTGGGGTCAGATGCTGCAGGAGGGTAGAGGCTACCTCCACAACGGCTGGTGGCTGTCAAGCTTCCCAGGCATCGCCCTCACCTTGATAGTCCTCGGAGTGCAGCAGATTGGAGATTGGTTGAGGGACATACTGGACCCCGCTCTGCGAGGCACCGACTAGGCTACCACCCGTGGCGATTGCGCCAGTAGAGACCGATAGGCACGACAACGAGGTTGGCCGCGACGGCTGCCCCGAATATCGCCGTGGACGTGACTTCATCGCCAGTGAAAGGAGTAAGCGAGTCGGTCAGCACCACTTTGTAATAGTAGCCGCCCCACGCCCCACCGATCGCGGCCAACAACACGACGGCCAGCGTGGTGAGGAACAACTTGCGGGACGTGCGGACATTTTCAAGGTTAAGCCACGCGATGAACCCGCCCAGCCCGCCGCCGATGCCCACCGACGAGAACCAGAAGAATGCGAAAATCAGGCGTGACCATTCGCCCTCCGCAATCGCGAAGAGGGTGCGAATGACAAACATGGCGCACGTAGCCAGAATGAGTGAAAGCGCGAGCCCTACAATGGTCCGTATGAGCAGGGCTACCCCAATGTACCAGCTGTAGGACATTTCGCCTCCTGCGCCGATGAACTACATACTGGGATGGATTTACGGTGACGCCAGAATGGCCCCTTAGCGCGTGTGTCTGCGAGTGTAAGCGGCCCAGATATGCGTGTCAACGCGGCATTGCAGTCGCTGATCTCAGCGAACGGAAGGAGAAAGTATGCCCCAGAACACAGAGCGAGTAGCATACGTGAACGGCAACACCGTGCCGGAAAGCCAGGCGGTTATCTCCGTTTTCGACAGGGGGTTTCGCTGGGGAGATTCGGTTTACGACATGACACGCACGTTTGGGGGAGAACCCTTCAAGCTGGGCGCTCACCTCGACAGGCTCTACCGCTCCCTACTCTACACGCGGATAGATCCAGGGCTATCTAAGAACGAGATGGAAGAGATCACCCAGGAAGTGGTCGCGTCGAATCGCCGCCTCCTGGGACCGAGCGACGACTACTCCATCACCCACGTGGTCAGCCGCGGTCTGATCGACACACGATTTCACGAAGGTGCGAACGTGGCGATCTACTGTCTGCCGCTGGCCTTCGCGACCTTTGCGCGGCAATACGTCGATGGCACGCGAATCATCACTCCGGCCGTCAGGCGGACGCCGCCGCAGAGCCTGTCACCAAAGGCGAAGATCGCGAACAAGATGAACCACTTCATGGCCGAGTTCGAGGCCAAGGAGACGCACCCCGACGCGGTTGCCCTGATGCTGGATATGGACGGCAACGTGGCGGAGTGCACGGGGGCCAACTTCATGTTCGTGGCCGACGGCGTGATAAAGGTGCCTAATCGCCGCCACGTCCTCCCCGGCATAAGCATGGAGACAGTCATAGAGCTTGCCGAAACGCTGGATATCCCTGTGCAGGAAGGCGACTACACACCGTTCGACGTCTACCAGTCGGACGAGGCGTTCATAACCAGCACCAGCTACTCCATAGCTCCAGTCGCCACGCTGAACGGTCGGCCCATTGGGGACGAAATGCCCGGGCCGATCACGAGAGGACTGCTGGCGGCGTGGAGCGACCTCGCCGGCGTGAACTTCGTGGATCAGGCCCTGAGCCACCTTCCCCAATCGGAACGTGGCAGCTAGTCGCAGCTAGTCGAGGAATGGCGAGCGTCGTCTCGATATCCGTCATTCGATCGCGCGTACCCTCGATGCGGCGACTATCAGAATGAGTCCGACCGCGACAATGAGCGCGCCGCCGAGGCCGACGGCGCGCTGGACGCCAAACAACTCGGTGAGGTAGCCAAGAAGCAAGGAGCCAAACGGGCCCACTCCCACGCATACGAGCCACCCACCCATCGCTCGGCCCCTCATCTCGTCCGGTACGTTCTGTTGCAGGATGACGATCTCCATGGTGTCGAAAGTGGACTGCGCCAGGCCGAAGCAGCAGAGCAGCAAGACCGTCAGCAGGAACACGTTCGATTGACCGATGAGGATAGTGGCGAGGCCGTAGCACAGAAAGGCAATGAGAATCAGTCGACCTTTGCGTCCGACCGAGCTGAACGACGCAATGGTGATCGCGGCGATCCCGCCACCGATTCCAACAGCGCCCTGCATAATCCCCAGACCGTCGGGCCCTACGCCCAGTGCTCCCTCGGCGGCCAGTACAGGCAGCATGGCCAGCGCTCCCAGCCCGAAGGACTCTGCCAACACCGCCATTAACAGGACGATCGACAGCGGCCGCGAGCGCGTGAAGATTCTCATGCCGTCCAGAATGTTAGCCGCCAGAGGGCCGCGCGTCTCAGGGCGCGATCTCGCCTTATAGCGCATCAGGCTGATCATCAGCAGGCCCAGGGTGTAGCTCATCGTGGCGGCCAAGAAGGCGTAACCCATGCCCACCGTCTCGATCAATGCTCCGCTGGCTACCGCCCCAAACACCCCTACTGCTCTCATGCCGACGGACTGCAGCGACACGGCATTGAGCACGCTTTCCGGACCGACTACGTCGAAGGCCATTGTCTGAGAGGTCGGAATCTTGAAGGCAGTGCCTACCCCTATGATTCCCACGATGAACAGGATCGACCACAATTGGGCGACGTCGGTCATCACGAGGACTGTCAGCGCCAGGCTGGCCGCCACGTTCATGCCAAGAATCGCCATCATCAGCTTTTGCCGGTTTACCTGGTCGGCGACGGTGCCGGCGTACAGCGCCACAACAAAGCTGGGCATGAAGTACAGGGCATATGCTAGCGCCACGAACACCGGGCTTTCGGTGATGGTTAGCACCAGCCAGGCAGTGGCAATCCGCTGCATCCATGAGCCGAGAGACCAGAGCACCGTGCTCGTCCACAGAAAGCGGTATTCGCGGTGCTGGAACGACCTGAGGGTCCGAACACCTCGGACCTGTGCCCAGAAGGCCGATCGCGGACGCGACGCTTTCTTGAGCAACAGATTGACCTCCAGCCGTTAAAGTACGCTGATGTCGAGAGCGTATCACTCGGTTGTCGGCCATACAATTGTCTGGCAGGCCGAGTTGCATGGAACCGCACCCTCTCAGATCACGACAGTGGCAGACTTAGGACCGGCCGACTTGGGCAGGCGACCTTTGACAGCCCTATTTGGACAATGCTATGTTCCGGTCACGTCCTGGTCGAGGCGCGTCCGAGCTTGGCACGAACCGGCCATCGGCCCAAGGAGTTGGATAGTGGCAAATCACCTTATACCCCCTGGCCTCAAGCTCGCGCGAAGCATGATCATCAGCCCTGAGATGAACATGCTTTCCGAGATGGTGACTCCCTGGGACTTCAAGGAGGAGATAGACGTTGGCATAATCGGCGTCCCGTTCGACTTCAACCGCAACTTCCAGGGCACCGGCGAAGGCCCCAACGCCATCCGGGAGGCGTTTCTCGCGTTCGCCTCACGCAGCCACGACTTCGAGGTGGACTTCAGCGACCTGAAAGTACGCGACATCGGCGACATACGCATGCACCCCACCGAGGTGCTGACGTGTCACTCCAACATCCGCGAGGGCCTGGCCGAGCTCTACCAGGAGTCCCCGGACTTCATCCCCGTCGTCATCGGCGGCAACCATGCAATCGCCGCGCCGTCCATCAGGGCGTTCAGAGAGGGCAATGACTACAAACGGGCAGGCCTGATTGACTTCGACGCCCACAACGACCTTGGCGATCCGTCATTCTCCGGGCCGACTGCCGGCACGATGTTCCGGCAGGTCATAGACGCCGGATACATCGAGGGTCGAAACGCGGTGCAGATCGGCCTTCACGGTTCGCTGGCCGCCGTTCCGCAGCACGAGTACGCGCTGCGAAAGGGCGTGCGGGAGATTCCGGCGCGGGAGGTCTGGCGGCGAGGAGTCGACACCGTGATGGAGGAGGCCATAGCCCAGGCGAGCGAAGACACGGACGCGATTTACGTGTCCTTCGACATAGACGCCATCGAAGACGCCTCGGCGCCCGGCACCGGCGTTCCCGCGCCGGGCGGGATGGCGCCGCGGGAGGCCATCGAGGCCGTCTACATGCTAGGTAAGCACCCAAAGGTCAAGGCTCTGGACCTGGTGGAAGTGGACCCGCTAAAGGACCTTAGGAACATCACGAGCCGGATGGCAATCGGCCTGTTGGCGGCATTCCTGGTAGGGCTCAAAGAGCGCCGCCTCGAGCACGGATAATGGGTGAGAAGGTCAGATGGCACGCCAAGCAATAGAGTATCTCAATCCCCCTCAGATCGTCCGGGTTACTCAGCGGGAGGCTGAGCACGAGCGGCGCGTCAGCAACTGGGTTACCGAGTGGGACTTCGAAGAGTCTATCGACGTCGGAATCGTTGGCGTTCCAATCGCGAAGGGATCCATACTTCCCACCGGGGCTGACTCCACGCCGAACGCTATCCGCAAGGCGATGGTTTACTCCACGACCTACAACCCGGACATCGAAGTGGACATCGAGTCTCTGAAAGTACGGCACGTCGGTGACGTGGCGCTCCATGTCACTGAAGTGATGGAGAACCACCGGCGAATTGAGGCGGTGTTTTCGGGTCTATTCGCGCTGGCCCCGGAAATGGTCACGCTGGTCGTTGGCGGCAATGGCACGCTGACGGCGCCCGTAGTACGGGCCTTCGCTGGGGCCAGAGAGGAAAGCGTAGGCGTTATCCAATTCGACTCCAAGGTTGACAGCCGCGCGGTGTCCGAGGGTGGCCCCAGCGACGCCACCTCGCTCCGCGACATACTGGACTCGGAAGTCGGCGTGTCGGGAAGCAACGTTTTCCACGTCGGCAGCCACGGGTTCCTCAGTTCCCCGGAGGAGCGGCGGTGGGCCGCCGACCGCGGAGTCACGCTGGTCACGGCGCGCCAGGCCCGGCGTGAAGGCGTGGGTCCGTTGGTCGAAAGAGCCTTAGCGACTGTCGGGGAGGACGTGGCCGCAATCTACGTCAGCGTCGACGCCACCGCGCTGGAGATGTCGGCGAGCGGCTCGTCGTTGGCGTCCGCACCGGGCGGGCTTTCCGTGACCGAGTTGGAGGATGCGCTATTCCTGATTGGCCGGAATCCCAAGGTGCAGGTCCTCGACGTGGTTGGCGTCGACACATTCAATGACGTTAAGGAGATTGTGGCCAGGACGTACCTGGGGCTGATGCTGGCGTTCCTGGCGGGCGTCAAGAGCAGGGACGACCCGCAGGCAGGACCGAATGCGTAGTTAACGATGAGGCACACGAAGCCGGATTGCGAACAGGAGGAGAAGATGCAGGAATTTACAGCGTTCTTCAACGGGGAGTGGGTGCCCTACAGCGAGGTGAAGATAGACCCGTTCGACAGGGGTTTCCTCATGGGGGACTCGATATACGACGTCGAGAGGACGTTCGACGGGAAGATATTCCGGTTGAGGGCGCACATGGAGCGGCTTTACCGCTCGCTGCAGTACACGCGCATCGACCCCGGCCTGACGCAGGAGGAGATGGCGGAGGTTACCGAGGAGGTGGTGCGCCGGAACGAGAGCTTGAGACCGCCGGGCGGCGACTGGTCGGTGAGGCAGGTGGTGACGCGGGGGAGGTCGCCCTCGTACAGCCAGGGCATGCCCATGGAAGACATGTCGCCGACGGTGATAGTGACGGCGCTTCCCATAGATTTCGGCCATGCCCGCTATTACGAGGACGGGGCCGCGGTGGTGTTTCCGACGGCTCGCAGCTACTCGGCCAATTCGCTGGACCCGAAGGCCAAGCACTACAGCCGGGCCAACTTCGTGCAGGCGCAGCTTCAGGCTGCCGACATCGACCCCAACGCATACCCGGTGCTCCTCGACCAGGACGGGAACATCGCGGAGAACGTCGGAGGCAACTTCATGATCGTCTCCGGCGGGGCGATACGCACGTCCAGCGACCGGAGCATCCTGCAGGGCATATCCAGGATGACGGTGTTCGATCTGGCGGAGCAGCTCGAAATTCCCGTCGTGGAGGAGGACCTGCAGCCGTACGACGCCTACACGGCCGACGAGGCATTCTTGACCAACTCGATCTATCAACTTCTGCCGGTGGCTACCATCGACGGGAGGGGGATAGGGGATGAGGCGCCGGGCCCGGTCAGCAAGCGGCTGCTGGCCGCTTGGAGCGAACTGGTTGGTGTGGACATCGTCGACCAGGCGCTGCAGGCGACGAGGTAGGGCGGGCGGCTACGGGACGTCACCCCCATCCTGACCTTCCCCCTGCGAGTGGGAAGGGACTTGTCATCCCCATCCTGAGCTTCCCCCTGCGAGGGGGAAGGGACTTGTCGGATAGGCTCTAAGTGAGCGCCGACTGGTGCTCTCTGAGGAAGGCGACGGTGGCGTCGACAGTGCGCTGGACGTCGTCGTCGGTGTGGGCGGCGTACAGGTAGTTGCGGGCCGCCCTCGCCGGCTGGACGAAGATGCCGTTGTTGAGCATGTGGCGGGCGTAGGCCTCGAACTTCCGCATCCCGCCGGTGGCCTGGTAGCGGAGAATGTCGCGGTAGTTGGCGGGAGCCTCCCTTTCGAAGTAGAGCCCCCACACGGAGCCGTAGCCGTAGCAGGTGGCGTTCAGGCCAAGCTCGTCGATGGCGTCGTTGACGGCGGCCCTGAGCGTGTCGCCCATGGCGTAGAGGCGCTCGTAGAAGCCGGGGCGTTCGAGGATCTCAATCGTCTTCAGCGTAGCGGCTGCCGAAAGTGGGTTGCCGTTGTAGGTGCCTGAGAAGAAGGCGGGGCCGCCGGGGGAGAGGGTGGATAAGAACTCCTCGCGGCCGGTGACGGCGGAGATGACGTAGCCGTTGGCCATGGACTTGCCGTAGACGGCCATGTCGGCCTCGATCTCCCACTTTCGCTGGAGTCCGCCGAGGTCGTGTCTGAATCCGGTGATTATCTCGTCGAGAACGAGCGGCACGTCGCACGACTGGCATAGCTCTTGGAGTCCCTGTAGGAAGCCTGGCTTCGGCAGGATTCCGTGGCCGTGGACGATAGGCTCGACGATGACGCACGCGATTTCGCGCTTCTCCCTTTCTATGCGCTCGCTCGCGGCGTCCAGGTCGTTGTAGGGTAGGACAATGGTATTGTCGAGGATGGCCGGAAGCACTCCGGAGGTGTCGGCGACCGTGTTGGGGTTCGAGAGAGTCCCCGCTTCATCCAGGGTGGGCTTGCTGCTGATGGCGAGACCGTCGGCCCATCCGTGGTAGCCGCCCTCGAACTTCACGACCTTCCAGCGGCCGGTGTAGGTGCGGGCCATACGGACGGCGTACTGGAGGGTGTCGGTGCCGGCATTGCAGAGGGCAGTCATGTCCGCGCAGGGGATGATCTCGCGCAGCTTCCTGGTCAGCTCGACCTCGAGCACGTGGGGCTGGGCGACCTGCACGCCGCGCGTGGAGATGGCCTCGACCACGGCCTGGTCGAGCTCGTCGTGCGAGTGGCCCAGGATGATGGGGCCGGCGCCGGCGTTGTAGTCGATGTACTCGTTACCGTCGAGGTCCCACAGCCGGTTGCCCTTGGCGCGCTCGACGTAGAAGAGGTCCTGCTCCCAGCTCTTGCCGTCTGGCGTGCCTCCGGGGGAATAGCGGCTCGCCTCCTCGAAGTAGGCTAGGGACTTTGAAAGGTCTACCTTCAGCGGCACATCGATCATGGCGAATCCCCCGTTTCTGCTGCTCCCTCATACCGGTCGGTGTGCGCGAAGGTTATGGCCTGGAGGCGGACGGTGTCAACGCTGTGGGTGGCGGGGCGTTCGAGCACGACGACTCGGGCGTTACAAACGCGGACTTTGCTGAAAGTGTTCCATTCCGTGTTTTTCGTAGCTGAGGGGTGTTTCATCGGGGGCGGTTGATGTGGTTCTATTGTCACGAAATCGAGGGGATACGGTGTGAATGACGGGGGCTTCGAGTCGGAATGGGATGGGGTGTCTCGCGGGGCCGCCAGGGCGTCCGGCGAGGGGAGGCCTCGGCGGGTGTGAATGGCGAGTCGGTTAATGGTGGCGGCCCTCATATGAAGGAGAATAGCACGGATGTACGGGAGTGTCAATGGGGGTGGCCCAGGGAAGTGCAAGACCATAAGGGAGGGGCCTTCAACCCCGTCAACAAGCTACGCCAGGGCGTCGAGAGCGCGGGCGCTACGTGCGGAGAACGACGGTGATGATTACCCCGGCCTGACCTAGCACGAGGGCAGCTCCCACTCCCCACAAGGCCAGTATGAGCCGGTCAATGCGGGCGTTAACCTGGGAGTCCAGCGCGTCAATGCGCGCGTTGACGGCGCGTATCTCGGTTCGCACGTCGGCAAACCCTTGCCGCATATCGTCCCGAAGCGCGGCGATAGCAGCGGCGTGCTCGGCGGTGCGCCCCTCGACTACACCCAGTCGGCTTTCGGTCGTCACGGACTCTCCCCTTTCGCTGTCACTATGCTACAGCCCCGCCCGTTGTGTGTCTACTAATGCGATGGACAATCAGGAGGTCGTTGGTCGATTCTCAGCCACGGCTCTTGGGTTCTGTTGCAACGCGGCTATGCCCCGCTGAGCCGGCGTCGAAGGGCAGGCACCTTCGGCTACGCTCTTTGCGCATGTAGGAGCTGGCGCCACAATGGGAGGCGTCGGATCGCCGTTCGGCCGTTAGCTTGGCGGCGCGGGCCGCCTCAGGACTCTTTGCTATGCCACCACTCTTCGAGAATCTTGCACCGAAGCGCTCCATGTTCAATTGAAAACACAAGCCTAAATGTTCCGTCGAGATCGACCTGCACCCCGGATGCTCTTCGAGTGAAACGAGCCTGCCAGCCGGCAATCGCGACGTCATTCTTGACCGCCCAGACCTGTGAAGTAAACTCAACGTTTTCCTGTGCGTCTGCTGCGCCGCTCTGCCAATACTCGCGTATCTCGTGTCGTCCTCTCATCGGAACGTCGAAGGGCGTTTCTCGATAAGTGGCGGTGTCGGAAAAAAGAGTCACCAAGTGGTCCGGGTCGCCATTCACCCAGGCACGGCCATACTCATCCAGCCAATCCTGAACGTCCTGTTCCGTCATCGCCTATTCCATCCTTTGTCCAGGTAGGGCCAACATAAAGGGAATTATAGCGGTCTATCCAAGGGCAGTGAAACCGGAGACCTAAGGCCCAGTCTGCTCATACTCGCGCGTTGACAGGGTGGCGGCAAGGTGATACTTTGCGGTTGTTCAGGCTCGGGCAATTCTAGGGGGTGGCTGTGGTTGAGAGGAGAACTGTCGCGTACCTGCCCAGGCGATGACATGGCCAGGGTATTCGTGACGGGCGGCACAGGATTCGTGGGGCGGAGACTGGCGGATATGCTGGTGGAGCAGGGTCACGCGGTCACGGCAATCGCGAGGGACACCAGCGATACGGAGCATCTGGAGTCCCTCGACATCAAGGTCGTCCGGGGCGAGTTGTACGACGTGGACTTCCTCGCCGACGCGATGGAAGGGTGCGAGCAGCTTCACCACGTGGCCAGCCTGGTGGACAACGACTGGGCGAGGCCGGAAGACTACTACCGGTCGAACGTCACCGCGACGCGGGCCGTCTTCCAGGCGGGTCGGCGGGCCGGCATCTCAAGGGCTGTGTACACCAGCAGCATCACGGCGTTCGGCATTCACCCCAAGGGCACGGTTGTTGCCGAAGACGCACAACCCCGGTACGGGTTCGTTCACCCATACGGACACAGCAAGTACCTGGGTGAACTGGAGGCGCTGTCGTTCGCGGAGACCGGCATGTATGTCACCGCGATAAATCCTCCTCTCATCTACGGGGCGGGCGACCGCAACCTGAACCCTCCCGTAAAGCGATTCATACTGAAGGTAAGCTGGACCCGATAGACCCGGAGTTGAAGGCGCCGATAGTACACGTGGATGACGTGGCCCGGGGGCAGCTACTGGCGATGGAACGCGGAAAGCCAGGCGAACGCTATCTGATTTGCGCTGAGACGCTCACATCGGAAGCCTACTTTGGCATACTGGCCGAGACTCTTGGATATCCTCCTCCACAGGTGGCCGCCGAGACCGACGACTCGCCGATGGCGGCCATTTCCAGGATCGGGCCTGCCTGACTCGCCGCCGCGCTTCACGTCGCGGCCCATCATCGACAGCTCGAAGTCGCGCTCGGAACTGGGGATGGAGTACATGGAAGTGCGCTCCACGCTCGCGGACGCCTTCCGCGCCCTCATAGACGACTTCCCCGTTCAAGTGGACGAGATGCCGCGCCGGGCGCTCTGAGGCCGGTCAGGAGACCGGCGGCCGGCAAGTTCGCCGCCAGTCTGGGAAGGCAATCGCGCCCTCCCGAGCTTCGGGGCGGCATGGAAGAAGGGGTTGCCTCTGAAATAGTCCCGCCGTCATACAACATTTGTTGCCTGGCGCAACGTCGGAACAATCGTCCTGAACAGGCCGCGATGAGTCACGCCGAATTAGGAGGTTCTCATGTACGAACGAGAAGTGATGCCCTACTACGGAGGACTGGTGTCGTTCTTCAGGTCGCCCGGCATCGAGGTCGAGGATGTTACGGAGGGACTGGCCGTGGTGGCGGGGGTGCCCATCGACAACGGCATACCGCAGGGCAGGGTTGGCGCCCGCTTTGGTCCGAGGGCGATCCGGGAGGCCTCGCTCGGCGGCCGTGGGATGTTCGAGACCGCTATCGACAATACGCGAATTCACGTCGATACGGGCGAGGCGCTGCGCCTGAAGGACGAACTGAAGCTGGCGGACCTGGGCGACTTCAACATTTATCCCACGGACCTGATGAAGACGACCGACTCCGTGATCCAGGGGATGTCGGAGGTGGTAAAGAGGGGCGGCTTTCCGATTGTGCTGGGCGGCGACCACTACGTCTCGTACCCGTCGTTCACCGGCTTTGCCAAGGGGATGGTGGAGAGGCAGCACGGCGTGCGGCTGGGCTACGTCCATTTCGACAGCCACACGGACTTCCGCGACGAGACGGGCAGCATCGGCGGGCGCTATACGCACGGGACGATGGTGAGGCGGATCAGCGAAAACCCGGCGATCGACTTCAAGAACATCGTGTGGGTCGGGCTGAACGGCTACGGGCTGAACACGGACCAGTACGAGCTCAAGAAGGAACACAACCTGAGGATGCTGACGTCCCGGAACATACTGCAGCGCGGCATCGAGGAGATCGTCCGGGAGGCCATGGAGGCGGCGTCGGACGGGGTAGACGCGGTGTACGTGAGCGTGGACATCGACGTGGTGGACGCTTCGGAGTCGCCGGGGACGGGCGCGCCGGAGTTCGAGGGGATACAGGCCAAGGAGTTCCTGCAGGCGATGAGCATCATAAACGAATACGACACTCTGCGGGCTTTCGACCTGTGCGAGGTGGCGCCGGAGTGGGACCACTCGGGGCGGACGGTGATGCTTGCGAGCAGGGGAATCACAAACGTGCTGGCGCCGCGGCTGTTCGACAAGCTGGATCTGGGCTAGGGACTACTTCACCCCCATCCTAACCTTCCCCCTGCGAGGGGGAAGGGACTGTTTCACCCTCACCTCAATTCTCTCCCATCAAGGGAGAGGAGGCAATTGGAAGGAGGACCTATGGCTCCTGAGAACGGCAGGGTAGAGCTTATGCTGCCACCTCCGGTGATTACGAAGACGCGCCCGATTCAGCATTACAACATGCTGAGCAACTGGATTACGCCGTGGGACTATGAAGAGTCGATAGACGCGGCGATCATAGGCGCACCCTACGGCTACACGGGCGAGGCGGCAGCGCCCAACGTGATCCGGCAGATTCTGCGCCGGTTCGCCACCCGAAACGCAAACTTCGACACCGACCCGGTGGACCTGAAGGTGAGGGACATCGGGAACGTGGCGATGCACCCAACGAACGTGTACCGGTGCCACGAGAACATCGAGAATGCCCTGACTGACGTGTACAACATCGACTCGGGGTTTGTGCCGATTGTGCTGGGCGGGGACCACTCGGTGGCTGCGCCCTCGTTCCGGGCGTTCAAGGGCGCGCGAAGCGAGACTGTGGGGTTGATCGACTTCGACGCCCACCCGGACACGAGGGACTGGCGCACGAACGGTCCGGGGTCGGGCACGCCGTTCCGGCAGCTGCTGGAGGGCGGACACCTGGACGGGAACAACGCGGTGCAGATCGGGTTCCACGGCTTCCTGGGGTCGTCGGAGCTGTTCGAGTTCAACAAGGGGCACGGGATAAGCCTGTACCCGTCGGCGCAGGTGCGGAGGCGGGGAATACGGGACATCATCAAGGAGGCGCTGGACAAGGCCTCGGACGGCACGGACTCGATCTACATTTCGCTGGACATCGACGTTATGGACACGCCGTGGGGACCGGGGACCGGCGGCGAGGCTCCGGGGGGCCTGGACTCGCACGAGATACTGGAGGCGATGTACCTGCTGGGCCGCCATCCGAAGGTGAAGGTGATGGATCTGGTTGAGATCGACTGCATCAAGGATGTGCGGGACGTTACGTCCAAGCTGGCGGTCAACATCATCATGAGCTTCCTGACGGGAGTGAACGAGCGGAAGCAGAGGGTGTACAGGTAGTTTCGAAGGAGGAATGCCTTGAATCTCGAATATCTGGACCCTCCGCAGCTTGTGGTGCTCTCGGAGACCGAGGGCCGGGACGAACGAAGGGTCAGCAACTGGATAACGGAGTGGGACTTCGAGGAGGAGATCGACGTGGGCATCATCGGGGCGCCGATGGACACGTCGACGATAGTCGACTCGGTGCTCACCGAGACGCCGAACAACATCAGACGGGCGTTTGTCCACTTTACGACGTTCAATCCCGACTACGGCGTCGACGTGCAGGGGCTGAAAGTACGCTACGTCGGCGACGTGTCGATACACCAGACGTTCGTGGATGAGAACATCCGGCGGATGGAGGCCACGCTTCCGGCGCTGTTCGAGGCCAACTCGTCGTACATCCCGGTCGTGCTGGGCGGCGCGGGGGCGGTCACGTGGCTGACGGCAACCTCGTATGCCAGGGCCACGGGCAGGAAGCTGGGCATGGTTCACTTCGACTCGCGGAGCGACATGCGCAGCCTGGACGAGGGCGGCCCGACGGACTTCACGCCGATGAGGGCGATCCTGGAGTCGGAGGCCGGCATCGAGGGCAGGAACGTGGCGCAGGTCGGGGTGCACGGGTTTGTGGGAACGCAGGCGGAGCACCAGTACGCCGTAGACAACGGCGTGACCATCGTCAGCGCGCGCGAGGTGCGGAGAGAGGGGATCGAGTCAGTCATCGGAAGGGCTGTGGCGGCGGCCACGGATGGGACGGACGCGGTGTACGTCACGGTCGACGGGAGCGCGCTGGACCTGCCGCTGGCGTCCATATCCAGGATGGCGACTTCCGGCGGCATTTCGGGCGAGGACATGGCGGAGGCCATGTACATACTGGGCCAGGAGCCCAAAGTGGCCGCGCTCGACTTCGTGGACTTCTACACGTATCTGGATGAGGAAGAGACGGCGGCGAGAGTCGCGGCGGGGCTGCTCCTGGCTTTTCTGGCGGGAGTGAGCCTGAGGAGACAGGCATAGAGGGTGAAACTGTTCAGATTTGATGAGGCGAGCCTGAACAAGGGGCCTTCACCCCCATCCTAACCTTCCCCCTGCGAGGGGGAAGGGACAATAAGGAGGAGCCATGTACGAAAGAGATCTACTGCCATCCTTCGCGGGCATCAACACGTTCGCCAGGGCGCCGAGAGGCGACGTAGACGGGCTGAACGCCGGCGCGGTAGCCGTGGCGTCGGTGACGCACGACGGGACGTCGAGCTCGCGCCAGGGCGTGCGGCACGGACCGAAGTCCATCCGCGAGGCGAGCGCGGATTTCATCTTCGACGTGCAGGGATCGTCGTCGCAGTCGATGGTGAACGTGCTCACGGGACGCACGATCAGTCTGCCGCGTGAGGGCACGCTTATCGACCTGGGGGACCTGCCGGTGTACCCGATGGATCTGGCGAGGACGCTGGCCTCTTGCAGAGACGCCATATCCGCGATAGTGGGAAAGGGCGCGTTTCCGGTGGTGCTGGGGGGCGATCACTACGTGACGTATCCGCTGGTGGAGGGGTTCAAGTCCGCGACCGGCGGCAACGTGGGCCTCATCCAGCTTTCGAGCCAGCTCGATCTGGGGGAAAGCGACGCGGTGTGGGGCACCGACTGGCACGGGGCGACGGTGCGGCGCATCCTTGACGGCGGGCTGGTGGAGGGGAAGAACATCGCCTTCGTGGGGACGCAGGGATACATCCCGTACCGGGAGTGGGAGCTTGCGCAGGACTCGGGAGCCACGGTCATCACCGCGGACGCCGTGAAGGACGAAGGGATCGAGGCAACGGCGCAGCGGGCGGTGGATGCGGCGGGTGACGGGTGCGACGCGATTTACGTAAGCCTGGACATCGACGTGGTGGACTCCGGGTTTGCGTCGGGGACTGGGGACGTGATCATCGGAGGGCTGACGCCGGCCGAGTTGCTGGCGCTGATGCTGGAGCTATCGCGGCATGACAAGATCGGGGCGATGGACGTGGTTGAGGTGGCGCCGGACCTGGACATCCGGGGGCGGTCGCAGAGGCTGGCGGCGGAGGCGATCATAGAGTTGATCGCGCCGAGGGTGTTCGGGGGCTGAGTCGCGCCGGGCGGATCACAGGTCCGCCCCTAAAGCGAGATGGGGAAAGGGGTCATCGAGCCAACCCCACCTCTGGATTCCCGCCTCCGCGGGAACCATGTTGGAGTATAGGGGGAAGGGACCGAGGAGGACAAAATGACGCTGAGGCAGGGAGAGGAGCAGCTACGGATCGCGGGCATAATGTCGTTTATGCGCGCGCCGCAGGGTGACGTTGAGGACCTCGAAGAGGGCATGATTGCCATTGCGGGCGTGACGTACGACCTCTCCTGCACGTCCAGGATAGGCTCGCGGTTCGCGCCCCGAGCGATCAGGGAAACCTCTGGCTACTACGGCGGATACTTGCAGCGCGGGGAGATGGTGGAGATAACCACCGGCCAGAGGATGAAGTCGCCCGAGAACGTGAGGGTGATCGATCTGGACGACCTGAACGTCTTCCCCGTGGACTGGGACCGGACGGCGGACGCCCTGCGAGACTCGATGCGCCAGATTGCGGGCACGGGCGCGCTGCCGGTCATCCTGGGGGGAGACCACTTCATCACGTACCCGCTGGCGGAGGGGTTCAGGGATGCGGTGCGGGAGCGCGGCGGATCCAAGATCGGGTACATCCAGTTCTCCAGCCAGCTCGACCTGGGCGACACCGACCCGGTGTGGGGGAGCGTGTGGCGGGGCGCGACGGCGCGCCGGATACTGGACGGCGGGACGGTGGACTCGAAGAACATGGTGTGGGTCGGTACGAACGGCTACATACGCACGGACCAGTGGGAGCTTGCGCAGGAGCTCGACCTGAACGTGTTCACGCTGGCTGACATCCGACGCGAGGGTATCGTGCGTGTCGCCCAGCAGGCGGCCGAGATTGCGGGAGACGGCTGCGACGCCGTGTACATGAGCGTGGATTTCGACGTACTGGACGGCGGGTACGTCGCCATGACCGGCGCGCCTTCCTTCGACGGACTCACGAATGTGGAGCTGCTGAAGGCGGTCGACGTGCTGAGGCGGACGAAGGTGGGGGCGCTGGACGTAGTGGGCATGAATCCGACGGTGGAGATGTCCGGGGCCACTGGCCAGCGGTTCGCGGTGTGGCTGGTGGTGAGGTTCATGTCCGAAAAGGTGTTGGCGTGGGCGTAGGCCGAGCACGGCTTGGAGTAGGTGCGAAATGACTTCTTCACAGAATCTGCCCTGGTTCGCCGGGCCGGCGACATTCATGCGCGCTCCGCTGGGGGACTTCGGAGACATACAGCCTGGCAACGTCGTCATCAGCGGCGCTCCGCACGCGATGAGGGAGCGGTTCAACGAACGGCTTGGCCCCAAGGGTGTGAGAGAGGGATCGCTGCCGATCTTCGACAAGATGCGAAACGCGTCGTCGGACGGCTTTCTAGACATATCCACCGGGAAGAGGCTGGCGCTGCCCGATGAAACGCGCCTGCTGGACATCGGCGACCTGAATAGCTACCCGACGGACGTGATGAAGGCGACGGAGGGCATGGCGGGGGGCGTCGCGGAGGTGGTGCGGCGCGGCGGCTGGTCGGTGTGTCTAGGCGGCGACCACTACGTGGGGTATCCGTCCTGCCTGGGGTACTGCCGGGCTGCCGCGGAGGCGAATCCGCGGGTCAAGGTGGGATACATCCACATCGACGGGCACCTGGACTTCGCGGACGAGTCGCCGCCCAACGGCAAGTACAACAACGGCACTAACGCGCGGCGCATATCCGAGATCGACGTGATGGACCCGAGCAGCATGGTGTGGATTGGCATACAGGGGCCTTGCAACCTGAACCAGGTGGAGCCGATAAGGCGAAACGGGGGGACCATCTTCACGAGCGAGGACATTCACGAGATGGGGCCGGCGGAGGTTGGGAAGCGGGCAGGGGAGCTGGCGCTCAAGGGCTGCGACGTCATCTACATGAGCTTCGATATCGACGTGATAGACGCGGGGTTTTCCAATGGAACGGGGTCGGTGACGATGGGCGCGCTGACGGCTATGGACCTGCTCAAGATACTGGACGAACTGGCGAAGTACCCGATTGGCGCGATGGACCTGGTGGAGAACTCACCCGCGCTGGACCACTCCGGGCGCACGTCCAGGATGGCGGCAGAGTCGCTGCTGCGGCTGATTACGCCGAAGGTGTTCGACACGCTGTAAGCAGCAGATCCGTCAGGCGACGAGGGAAATACGGGGCGCAGCGCGACGTGTTCATGGGAGGAGCATCATGCCACTGAGGAAGGAGCCGCTGCCGAGAACGGCGGGGATACTCACGTTCGTGAGAGCGCCGGCCTCCACCACGGCGGACCTGGGAGAGGGGCATGTGGCGGTGGCGGGGGTACCCTACGACATGTCCACGACGTCGCGCATCGGGGCGAGGTTCGGGCCGCGGGCGTACCGGGAGACGTCGAACTACTATGCCCCGCACATGGAGAGTCGTGACTCCGGGGCGGTGGAGATAAACAGCCGCGAAAGGGTGAACCCGGAGCGCGTGCGGGAGAGTCTCAGAGACCTGGGCGACCTTGCGGTGTACGCAATAGAGTGGGACAAGAACCGGGCCTCGCTGCGGGAGTCGATGTACCAGATCGCGCGCACCGGAGCGCTTCCGGTCATCATGGGCGGCGACCACTTCATCACGTTTCCGCTGGTGCAGGGCTTCAAGGACGCGGTGCTGGAACGCGGTGGTTCGAAGATCGGGTACATCCAGTTCTCCAGCCAGCTAGACTTGGGGGACGAGGATCCGGCGTGGGGCAGAGTGTGGAGGGGGGCGACGGCGCGCCGCATACTGGACGGCGGCATGGCGGAGGCCAGGAACATGGTGTGGGTAGGCGCCAACGGCTACATCCGCTCCGAGCAGTGGGAGATGGCGCGGGAGCTGGGGCTGAACGTGTTCACGCTGGCGGACGTGAGGAGCCAGGGGATATCGGCGGTCGCACGACAGGCGGCGGAGTTGGCGGGCGACGGCTGCGATTCCATCTACCTGAGCGTCGATCTCGACGTGCTGGACGGTGGATATGTGGCCGGGACGGCGGCGCCGTCGTTCGACGGCATGAGAAACATCGACCTGTGGGAGGCCATGGACGTGCTCACGCACACCAAGGTGGGTGCGCTCGACCTGTGCGGGCTGAACCCGATCATCGAGGTCGACGGGCTGGGAAAGACCGGGCAGCGGTTCGGCGTTCACCTGATTCTGAGGTTCATCTATCCGCGCATCATGGGCACGGCCTGAAGGCCCATCCATTCCGGGGGTGATTCATGACTACAGCAGAGACACTGCCCTGGTTTTCGGGGGCGCGGACCTTCCTGAAGTCGCCGCTGGTCGGCTTTGACCGGGTCGAGCCGGGCATGGTGGTCGTGGGCGGCGCGCCGCACGACAGCACTCACGCGAGCCGCTTCGGGACGCGCATGGGCCCCCGGGGCATCCGGGAGGGGTCGCTGGCGTTCACCGAGCGGCTCGAAAACACGGGGGACGGCGGCCTGCTGGATCTGAGCACCGGCGTGAGGCTGACGCTCCCCTCGGAAAGCAGGCTCGTGGACGTGGGCGACTTCAACGTTTATCCCACGGACGTGGTGAAATCGATAGGGGGAATCGCTGGAGGGGTGGCCGAGGTGGTGCGGCGGGGCGGCTTCTCGGTGTGCATGGGCGGCGACCACTACATCAGCTATCCGTCGTGCCTGGGTTACACGCGGGCGGTGGCGGAGGCCGATCCCAACGTCAAGATCGGTTACATCCACTTCGACGGCCACCTGGACTACGGCGACGTGAACCCGGTGTGGGGCAGGTACAACCAGGGGTCGAACGCTCGGCGCATTTCGGAGATCGACGTGATCTCACACCCGAACATGGCGTGGATCGGCATACACGGCTGGGTTGACGAAGACCAGATCACGCTCATCGAGAAGAACGGCGGCAAGGTGTTCACCGCCCTGGACGTTCACGAGCAGGGGCCGGTGGAGATCGCCCGCAGGGCGGCGGAGCACGCCGCCGACGGGACAGACTTCATCTATATGACGCTGGACATCGACTTCATCGACACGGGCTTCTTCCCGGCGACGGGATCGGTGGTCAACGACGCGATAACACCCCAGATATGCCTTCAGATGCTCCAGGAGGTGCGGAAGTATCCCATAGCGGCCATGGACATCGTTGAGGTGGCGCCGAGGATAGACTCGTCCGAGCGCTCCATCATGATGTCAACCGAGCTTCTGCTGGGAATAATTGCGCCGAGGATCTTCGACGTGACGCCCCTGCGAGGAGGGTAGGCCATGACTACAGAACAGGCAGTTCCCTGGTACTCCGGATCGACGACGTTCCTCAAGTCTCCCCAGGCGAACTTCGATGACATCAGGCCCGGCATGGTGGCAATTGGAGGGGCGCCGCACGACTCCACGCACGGGCACCGAGCGGGCGCCAGGTACGGACCGCGCGGCATCCGCGAGGGGTCGCAGGTGTTGGCGGACAAGCTGCGGCCCGCCGGCGACGGCGGCCTGATCCACGTGGGCTCGGGCAGCCGGCTGAGTCTTCCCCCTGAAAGCAAGCTGGTGGACGTGGGCGACTACAACTCGTACCCGACTGACATGGACAGGGCCGTGGAGGGGATGGCCGGCGGAGTGTACGAGGTGGTGAAGCGGGGCGGGTTCTCCGTCTGCCTGGGGGGCGACCACTTTGTGGGCTACCCTTCCTGCCTGGGCTTCACCAGGGCGGCTGCCGAACTGAATCCCAACGTGCGGGTGGGATACATCCACATCGACGGGCACCTGGACTTTACGGACATCACGCCGCTGTTCGGCAGGCACAGCAACGGCACCAATGCCCGCCGCATCTCGGAGATCGAGGTGGTATCACCCAAGAACATGGTGTGGATTGGCATCGACGGGTACGTGAACGCCGAGCAGGCGGACACGATCAAGCGGAACGGCGCGACGGTGTTCACAGGGCTGGACGTCCAGGATATGGGGCCTGTCGAGGTGGCGCGCCGGGCGGGGGAACTGGCGATCGACGGCTGCGATTACATATACCTGAGCATGGACATCGACGTGGTGGACTCGGGGTTTTCGCCCGGAACGGGTTCGCCGGTGTTCGCGGCGATAACGCCCATGATGGCGATGCGAATGCTCTGGGAACTGTCCAAATTCCCGATTGGCTCGATGGACTTCTGCGAGACGTCTCCGCGGCTGGACCCGACGGACCGCTCCAACATGCTAGCGCCGCAGTTCATTCTGGGAATCATCGGCCCCAAGGTCTTCGACGTCGACGAGTAAGGAGGGACGGCATGACTACCAGCGACAATCCGGTTAAGCGTGTGATAGTTCCGGTGCAGTCGGGCAAGGGGGTGCTGGTGCAGCGTGGCCAGCGGCTCAAGGTGATCGCGGAGCAGGGTCCGCAGGTGGGCGACCTGTTCGCGTTTGTGCAGGACTCGCTAGACGAGACGCTCTCGCCGAGCCAGACGCGCAGCAAGCTGGGCAAGTTCAGGCTGGAGGTAGGGCAGCCGCTGTTCAGCATCAGGCGCAAGCCGTTGTTCATGCTGGAAGAGGACACGGTCGGGGTACACGATCTGCTCGCCCCGGCGTGCGACACCCTGCGGTACTCGGAGGATTTCGGAATCGAGGATCACCCGAGCTGCCGGGAAAATCTGAACGGCGCGTTGAGGGAACTGGGCTACTCGCCGCCGGGCTATCCGGACCCCGTCAATCTGTTCCAGAACACGCCCATCGCCGACCTGCAGGGGACGCGTGACACGCGCGAGTCAGTGGCGAAGCCAGGCGACTACGTGCTGCTCCGGGCCATGGAAGACCTGATCGCGGTGGTGTCCGCGTGTCCGCAAGACCAGACGAATCTGAACGGGGACCGGTGCAAGGAGCTGGTGCTGGAGGTCTACGGGTAAAGGGCCTCAAGGCGAGGGCCAGTTGACGCGCGTCCTGCCCAGCTCTCGAACAACGCGCTCCGCGTCCTCACAGATCCGTCGCACCACATCGGCCGCGGGGCGAATGTCTTCGACCTGCCCTGCGCCCTGGCCAATGTAGACTGTGGAGACTTCCGGGTCTTCGCGCGCCCGGGCGGCTGCCACCTCCGTGACCAACTCCTCCCGGTGGGCCAGGATGTCCGCGTCGCGGCCGTCCCATTCGCGCACGAGGCGATTTCGGTAAACACGGCCGGCTATGCCTTCGGGCCAGGCGTTGTCCCCGAGCAGGTCGTAGAGCCGTGTAAAGGCCGTGTCCTGGCCATCGGACCCGACTATGCGCTCCTTGAAGGCGTCCGGAACCTCCACCGCCTCGGGCGTGGCCACCATAGCGGTGCCGAGGGAGGCTCCCTGGGCGCCGGCGGCCAGGACCGCGGCGAGCGCCCTCCCCGAGGTTATGCCACCGGCGGCCAGAATCGGCATCTCGGGGTATCGTTCCACCAGGCCTACCAGCAGCGGCAGCAGGTTCATCCGGCCGGTGTGGCCTCCGGCCTCGTTGCCTTGGGCGAGCAGCACGTCCGCACCGGCGCGGACCGCCATTTCCGCAAGCTCAGCGGACTGAACCTGGCAGATGGTGAGCGCGCCCGCGTCTTTTGCCCGGCCCAGCCACGGGTCCGGGTCGGAGAAGGAGAAGATGACAACCGGAACCTTCTCCTCCAGGACCATCTCGAAGTTGGCTGGGTCAGCGCCGATGAGGTGGGTGATGAAGCCCACGCCGAAAGGGCTGCTGGTGCGCGACCGCACGAGCGCTATCTGCTGACGCAGCCATTCGGGGCCGAAGCTGTTTGTGCCGCCGAAGGTGCCGAGGGCACCGGCCGCCGAGACCGCCGCGGCCAGGTGGCCGCCGCTGTGGTTGCTCATCGGGGCGGACATCACAGGGTAGTCCAGGCCCAGTAGCTCGGTGAATCGGGTTGTCAGCATTGGCCGTCACCCCCATACTAACCTTCCCCCTGCGAGGGGGAAGGGACTTTGGAATGGCGGTTCACACCGGGTGGGCGCGCGCGCTCAGCGCTTCTCGGCGGTGATGATGGCGAGTTGTGTGGGCAGCGCCGTCTCCTTGATGTTGGAAAAGCCGGCATCGGTCAGCCAGGAGACGTACTCTTCGCCGTGGCGGTCTCCGGCGCCCGGGCTGAAGGCGATCAGCACGTACATGTCCATCATGGTGTCCATGAAGCTTCGCTTGTCGCTAAAATCCACGCGCATGAAGTCCTGAACAATGACCATGCCTCCCGGCGCCAAGGCGTCGTAGGCTCGGCGGAACAGGCGGCGACACTCCTCTTCGCCCTTGATGAGCACGACCCCGGATATCAGGACAACGTCGCTGTCGTTGCCCAGCTCCATCTGATCAAAGTCCCCTTCGACGGGGATGACGCGGTCTTCCAGGCCGCTCTCGGCAATCTGCTCCGCGGCGATCTCCACGGGCTCTTTGGCGTCCACCACGTAGGCTGTGAGTTCCGGGTTGTGCTGGCAGAGGGCTATGCTGTAGCTGCCGGCTCCTCCACCGAGGTCCAGCATCTTCTTCTTCCCCGAGAGGTCCACGCTCCTGACCAGGTTGTCCGACTGGCCGGACACGGCGCGGTTGTGCTGGCCGTTCATGTAGTCGGTCCAGTACCCTCGCACGTCTGTGAAGCCGTTTTCGAATGGAAGCTCGGTCCTGCCCTCTACTATTAGCTTGTCGAGGTTGCCCCAGCTATTCCAGTGGTTGGTTATGTGCAGCACAAGGTCGCCGACGTAGCCCTGCTTGCCCGGCACCAGGTGGGCGGCGGACTCGGGCGAGTTGGAGAATCGGTCGTCGTCGGCTTTCTCGAGCAGCCCCAGGGCCACGCCCGCCTCCAGGAAGGCCTCCACGAATCGCGGGGCCGCCTCCAGGCGTTCGGCGACCTGTTTCGAGTTGAGGGGTTCGATCTCGAGGAGCGGGAACAGCTTCAGGTTGATGCCCGCCCTCACAATAGCCGAGTTCCAGTACTGGCGGCTCAGTTCGTTGACCCACTCGGGGCTCGTTCGGACTGTTGAAACTACTTGCGTGTTCATAAGTTCACCTCATGTGGTAGATCGCGACAGAGCGCGAAGAGTTGGGATTTTGTGGTTCGGGCGCTGCACCGGCCCGTTCGTGGCGCACGCCAAGGCGCGGCAACGCGGTGGTCTGGCAAAAAGCCCGGATCGCACGGGGTGGCAGGGGGGCGGTCAGCTCCTCACGGTTGGCGCTTGCAACGAATGCTACGACGCGCTATGGCAGCGGCGTGAGGCGACGGCAGGGCCGGAAACCGGGGAACTGGGGGTGGGACTCGACGTCCCGGCGTGTTGGGTGAGGGAGCTAAGGTTCGCAGGGAAGCACGTGCCGCTCGCGGCCACGCATTGGCGGGACCACCGGGCGGCGGCGCTTCAGCATTGGTCTTTTGAGGCGTTTTCGCATAAGGCCAGTGCGGAACGTTTCTAGTTGCCCCGCGATGAGTACTCCTTGGTGATTCGGCACGAGTCTAGCAGGACGGTTTTCGCCGGTCAAGTCGCCGCGTCTGAGAGCAGAGCTTGACATACAAGGAGTAAGGACCTAGTATTCTCCACACCACTGACATACAGTAACTGCCCGTTCAGGTGCCCGTAAGGGAGAATAGGGAAGGCGGTGAGAAGCCGCCGCGGTAGCGCCACTGTAAGCGGGATCTTGTGCCGATGCCCACTGTCGAGCGATTGATCAGGAAGGGTCCGGCAAACGAGATTCACCCGCGAGCCAGGAGACCTGCCTGATACGGGGGGTAACCACTCTCCGCAGAAGAGAGGGTCCCCCGGCCGAAGTGCACCAATCGAGGCCGGAGCTAAAGCGACACCTCCAGCGGAGAGACCGCCGGAGGTGTTTACTTGTCAAGGGTCCTTGGACTCGCCAATCTGCGCGATTACCGCCAAGCCGGCGTAGTCCCGCGTCTCGCGGTGGGTGCTCTATTACTGGGCGCGTTGATTCTCGCGGCGTCGCTGGTATCGCTGAGCCTCGGACCGGTAAACATACCCGCCAGCCACGTCGCGTCCATCGTGCTATCCATGATCGGACTCGACGTGGCAGGTTTCGGGCGTACTGAGCAGCTCGTTATCGAACAGATCAGGCTGCCCAGGATAGTGGTGGGGGCTTCGGTAGGCGCGGCGCTCGGTGTAGCCGGGGCCACGATGCAGGGACTGTTCCGCAACCCGATGGCCGACCCCGGGATTGTCGGCGTGTCAGCGGGCGGCGCCGTCGGCGCGGTTGTGGCCATCGCGACCGGGATGACGGGCCTGTTCTTCCTGGCGCTTCCCACCTTCGCGTTCGTTGGAGCAGTAGCGGCCACGTTCCTCGTTTACGGCATCGCCGCCGTTGGCGGTCGCTTCTCGATGGCCACGCTCCTGCTTGCCGGAGTCGCGGTCAACGCCTTCCTGGGCGCCATCGTATCGGCCATCATCATCGTTCTGCCGAACAACGAGGCGCTCCGCGAGATCCTGTTCTGGTTGACGGGCGGCCTGGACTCCCGCTCCTGGGAGCACGTCCGCATCTCGGCTCCTCTTATCGTGGGCGGCGTCGCGGTCGTACTGCTGATGTCGCGCGACCTGAACCTGTTGATGTTGGGCGACGACGAGGCCAAGTCGATGGGTGTGCGCGTAAGCGTCGCGCGTCCGGTGCTTCTGGCGGCGGCGGCGCTGGCCACCGGCGCGGCGGTGGCGGTGAGCGGCACAATCGCGTTCGTGGGCCTGGTTACGCCGCACGTGCTGCGGCTGCTGCTGGGGCCGGACCACCGCGTGCTGGCGCCGCTCAGCGCCGCGGGTGGCGCGGTGTTCGTCATTGTGGCCGACACCGTTGCCAGGACCATCGTCCAGCCGGCCGAGTTTCGTGTCGGTGTTCTGACCGCGTTCGTCGGCGCGCCCTTCTTCATTTTCCTGCTCATCAAGAACAAGCGCCAGGTGTATTCGCTGTGAATCCCGCCCATCGAGAGGAGAAGAGATGACAATCGGAATGTTACGCACTCTCGCCGTTCCGCTGGCCCTGCTGCTGGCGCTAACATTGGCGGCGTGTTCGTCGGAGTCGCCGGATCCCACCGCTGTCCCCGCCGTACCGCCGACCGCCGTCCCGCCGACGGTCGTGCTAGCCCCCACTGCCGTGCCGGCCCCGGCGCCGACCGCCGCGCCGGCGCCTACAGCGGCGCCTTCCCCCACGGTGGCGCCCACCGCAACGCCCGATCCTACAACGACGCCGGAGCCGAACCCGCTTGAGGGCGTGCGGGGTATCGTGGATCCGTCCAATCTCGGTTGGCCGCGCGAGGTGGAGGGGCTGAACGGGCTGGTGAGCATACCGGCCAAACCGCTGCGCATCATCACCGCGTCCATTGGTCACGACGAGATTACGCTGGCGCTGGTGCCGAGGAACCGGTTGGTGGGAGTCGGAGGAGTTACGAAGGACTCGACGTACTCCAACGTCGCATCGCATGTGCAGGATATTGCCGAGATTTCGCGGGACCCGGAGACGATCGTCGCCCTGGGGCCGGACGTGGTTGTCACCAGCCCGTTCTTCCCGGCGGAGGCGATAGAGGCGCTGTCGAAAACGGGCATACCGGTGGTCCAGACGGAGCTCAAGCATGACCCCGAGTCGCGAATCAACAGCATCCTGTTCATGGGGTACATATACGGCGAGGTGGAGCGCGCCAGGCAATTCGCGAAGGAAGTGAGCGACAGGTATGATGCGCTTGTCGCAATCACCGGCGCGGCGGAACCCAGGCCGCGAGTGCTCGCGCTGACGCGGTACTCGGACAAGCTGTGGGTGGCGGGCGGCAACTCCACGGAGGGTGGGGTCATCGTCGCCGCCGGCGGCATCAACGCGGCCGAAGAGGCGGGCGTCGACGGCAACCAAACGACGAGCCTGGAGGGCGTCATCGCCATGAACCCGGACGTTATCGTCATCGCGCAGCCAAAAGAGTACGGCGCCGACGAGTTTCGGCAGAGCCTGTTCGACAACGAGGCGCTCGCGGAGATTCCGGCAATCGCGGGAGACCAGGTGTACGTGGTAGAGGGCAAGCACTTCACCACGCTCTCCTACTGGAACATCAAGGGGGTGGAAGACCTGGCGCGGATACTGTGGCCGGAGGACTTCCCCGAGCCATCGACGGTTCCATTCAGCCTGGCGGAGGAGCAGTAATGCACAGTTCGACACAGGCGATCGATGCAAGGGGCGTCACCTACGAAATCGATGGTAAGGCGCTGCTACGCGGCGTTGACCTGTGCGCGGAGGAGGGACAGCTCGTCGGCCTGATAGGCCCCAACGGCGCGGGGAAGTCCACGCTGCTGCGAGCCATTTCCGGCGCACTGGGGCGCCCGGACGGCGTGGTGCGGCTACAGGGCGCCAACATCGAGACCCTCTCGTCCAGGGAGGTGGCCGCGGACCTCGCGCTCGTGCCGCAGATCGCGCCGTACACGCACGGCTTCACGGCAAAGGAGCTGGTGCTGATGGGCCGATACCCGCACCTTGGCCGTTTTCAGATAGAGGGCAGCAAGGACGAGCGCATCGCCCGGGACGCGATGCGGCTTACGGAAACGGAGCCGTTCGCCGACAGGACGCTCGACACGCTGTCCGGCGGGGAGCGTCAGCGCGTGTTCGTCGCGCGAGCGTTGGCGCAGAAGCCCCGCATCCTGCTGCTGGACGAACCCACGTCGAACCTGGACGTGCTCCATCAGCTCAAGGTGCTGGACTTGGTGCGGCAGCTAGTCGACGACGGTCTCACGGCTGTTGCCGCCATCCACGACCTGAACCTGGCGGCCCGTTACTGCGACCGGTTGGTGCTGTTGCAAGATGGGCGTGTGCTCGCGGAAGGGCCGCCCAACGAGGTGCTGTCGCCTACCAAGATAGAGGCCGCCTTTGGCGTCAAGTCGGCGGTCTACCGCGACCCTGTAACCGGCGCTCTGGCAATCAGTCTCATCGGTCCGGCGGACGATGATTCCACGAATGGAATGAGCACACGGAGCCGCGTCGAATCTACAGCGCGTGTGGCGCCAGCCAGGAACGGGGCTCAATCCAGGGCTGGAGGTGAAACGTGAGCGGAGGCGAAAGCGGTGAAGAGCCCGACGGACTGGTTAAGTACCGGCGAGTCCGGAACGGGCTGGTTATAGTCAACACGGGCGAGGGCAAGGGCAAGACCACGGCGGCGCTGGGCGTGATCTTCCGCGCGTGGGGGAGAGACTTTCGCATCAGGATGTTCCAGTTCATCAAGCACACCGGCGCGCGGTTCGGCGAGCACCGGGCGGCGGACAGGCTGGGCATTCCCATCGATGGGCTTGGCGACGGCTTCACGTGGTTGTCGAAGGACATGGACAGGACAGCCGCCCTCGCGGTTGAGCAGTGGGAGCGGTGCAAGCGCACCATAGCGGAAGGCGACGAGGAGATCGTAGTGCTCGACGAGTTCACGTACGCGATGCACTACGGCTGGGTCGAGGTCGGCGACGTGGTAGACACGCTGAAACGGCGGCCGGACACGATGCACGTCATAATCACCGGGCGGTACGCTCCCCAGGAGCTGATCGACTGCGCCGACCTGGTCACAGAGATGAAGCTGATCAAGCATCCCTACGAGGAAAAGGGTATCAGGGCGCAGCAGGGTATAGAGTTCTGACGTTGAACATTGGAGAAGTTGCCGCGGGCATTGGACCCGCGGACTCCCGCGCCATGCGAGCCGCGGAGCAGAGGCAGAACAATCTCACCAAGCCGCCGGGCAGCCTGGGACGCTTGGAGGAGTTGTCTGTCCAGTTAGCTGGGATATTCCGAACGCCGCGCCCCAGGCCGAGAGGCAAGACGCTGGTCGTGGCGGCGGCAGACCACGGCGTGGTCGCGCAGGGCGTCACGGGCTATCCGCAAGAGGTCACCGCGCAGATGGTGCTCAGCTTCCTGTCGGGAGGAGCGGCGGTAAGCGTCATGGCGATGAAGGCGGGCGTGGAGCTGGTGTTCGTGGACGCCGGCGTCGCTACTCCCCTGCCCGATCACCCGGACCTGCGGTCCGTGAGAGCGGGCCGAGGCACGGCGGACATATCGCGCGGCCCGGCCATGTCCCGAGAGCAGGCCGAGGCTTGCGTTGCGGCGGGCGTCCGGCTGGCGACGGAGGCGGCGGAGCGCGGCGCGGACATCATAGGCACAGGCGACATGGGCATCGGCAACACGACCGCGTCGAGCGCCATCACCGCGGCGTTCACCGAGAGGCCGGCGAGCGATACGACGGGGAGGGGCACGGGGCGCAGTGACCCGGAGATGCGGCACAAGGTCGGCGTGGTCGAGCGTGCCTTGGCAGTCAACCGTCCCGACCCGGCGGACGGGCTTGACGTGCTGGCGAAGGTGGGCGGGTTCGAGATAGGCGTGCTGGCCGGCGTGGCGCTAGGCGCTGCGCATGCGCGCAGGGCGGTCGTGCTGGACGGGTTCATATCCGGGGCCGCGGGTCTCATCGCGCGCAGCCTTTCGCCTCACGTGCGAGACTACATGGTGGCAGGTCACGTGTCGGCGGAGGCGGGGCACCGGATCGTGCTGTCTCACCTGGGACTGAAGCCACTGCTGGATCTCGGCATGAGGCTGGGAGAGGGTACGGGCGCGGTGCTGGCGATGGGGCTGGTGGAGGCGGCGGCGGCTTGCCTGGCCGACATGGCGACCTTCGCGGAGGCGGGCGTTTCGGACAGGGAGCCGGAAGACGGGGGCGGCCCACGGTAATGAGAGACCTTCGGACGGCGATAGGCTTCCTGACCGTCCTTCCGGTCGCTCCGAGCGCCACGCCGCACATGGGGCGGGCGCGGGCCTACTTCCCCGTTGTCGGCCTCGCGCTTGGGGCCACGCTGGCGGGCCTGGACTACGCGGGGAGACTCGCCTTGCCGTCGCCCGTGGTCGGCGCCCTGCTGATCGCGGCGCTGCTGGTGCTGACGCGAGCCATCCACGTCGAGGGTTTTCTGGACTGCTGCGACGGGCTGTTCGGAAGCTACACGCCCGCACGGCGACTGGAGATACTGCGGGACACCCACGTGGGCGCATTCGCGGTGGCCGGCGGAGCGAGCCTGATCCTGCTGAAATGGTCTCTCCTCTCCGGCATACCGGGGGATGTCCGGCCCGGTCTGCTGTTTGTGTTCCCGTGCCTGTCGCGGCTGGGGATGCTCACAACGATGGCCGTGTTCGTGTACGTTCGTGAGCAGGGGATCGGCACGGCATTTCAGAACGGGGCGGCCCGCTGGCACGCGCCGTTCGGAGTCGCCACGGCGCTGGTTGCGAGCGCGGCAATGCTGGGGTACGCGGGCGTGGTGCTTGTGGGCGGGGCCGTGATCGTGTCGCTGGGGACTGGGCGGTGGATTTCGCGTATGCTGGGGGGTATGACGGGAGACGCATACGGCGCGGTGAACGAGGTGACGGAGGTGGCGGTGTTGCTGCTGGGCGTGGCCCTCTTCACGCTTATCCCCGAGTTGTACGGGGCGCCGCTGTGGTAGAGGGCGCCCGAGAGGGCCGCTCCCACCCAGGGCGGGGAGCAAGACTGTGAGTAAACGGCTGACGCTCGTGCTCGGAGGCGTAAGGGCGGGCAAGAGTAGCTACGCCCAGAGACTCGCCTCAGAGGGCGGCGGGCGCGTGCTGTTCGTTGCGACCGCGGAGGCAGGGGACTCGGACATGGCGACGCGCATCCAGGCGCACAGGCGGGACCGGCCGCCGGACTGGGACACGCTGGAGGAGCCGGTCGATCTGGTTGGGGCGCTGTCGGGCGTAGCCAACCGTTATGATACGGTGCTGCTTGACTGCCTGACGCTGTGGGTGAGCAACCTGTTGCTCAGGAGCACGGACATCGACTCCTCACGTACGGGAATTCTCACGGAGACGGAGTGGCTGCTGGACGTGTTCCGGCGCGGCAGCGCGTCGTGGGTGGTCGTGAGCAACGAGGTGGGGCTGGGCGTTGTGCCGCCGACGCGGTTGGGACGCGTCTTCGCCGACGAGCTGGGGCGCGTGAACCAGTTCGTGGCCGCGGCGGCGGATGACGTATACTTCATGGCCGCCGGGCTGGCGATGCCGCTGAAGGAATCCAGCGACTGAAGCGTCCAGGCCGCCAGACCGGGGAATCCCGCTCTGAGACGGGCCGGCGATGGGTCGGAAGCACCTCGCACTTCCGTCATGCGACTAGCCGAGCTCGCACGATTGCCGATGGCTTTCCTCTTTCACAAGACCGCACGCATGTTGTATAATACTAACGGATGATATTGTTATGTCTATTATTACCCACACAGCGTGCGGATATCCCTATCCGGTGAACCCGGATGGATAGTGAAGCCATTCTCGCGGAAACCAGGGAGCAGTACGGCCAAGCCCTGGTCGCCGGTGAGCTTAGCCTCGCGCGCGCAGCGATAGAAACGGCGCTGAGTCGAGGAGTTGAACGCGTTGACATCTATCTCGATGTGTTCGTGCCCGCGCAGATCAGGCTTGGTGAACTGTGGCGCCAGGGTATGATCAACGTGGCCCAAGAGCACCTGGCGACCTCTATAACGATAGACGTGATGAACTCACTCCGTCAAGGGATGAAGCCACAGGCTGGGCTGGGCATGAGGGCCGTGGTAACACCGGTAGAGGGGGAACCGCACTGGATCGGGGCGCGGATGATTGCCGATTTTCTGGCGATGGACGGTTGGGACGTCGATTTCCTGTGGACGGGTACGCCCGCCAAGGACTTGGCCGAGTACGTTCAGCGGCGTAACATCGACCTCGTTGCGCTGTCTGCTACCCAGACCGAGTCTCTCCCCAACGCGAGGGCCGCCGCCGAAGCGATTCGCGAACGGAACGGGTCGGCTGCGAAGATTCTGCTCGGTGGAAGAGCGCTCGATGGAACGGACCTGGACGCACGCAGCCAGGGATGCGACGCCGTCGCGGGCGATGCCCTGCAGGCCTTGACCGAGGCGCGCCAGTTAGTTGGACTGACAAGAGACAGAATATCGCTCGAAGAGCAACTGGCCCTGATGGGGCAGCGGATCAGAGAGGCGAGGTCGAACCTGAGCATGACTCAGCAAGCGCTGGGGGAGGCTTCCGGGCTCGACCGCACGTACATCAGCCTCGTCGAGCGTGGCAAGCAGAACCTCACGATCGGAGCGGCATTGAAAATTGCTCACGCGCTGGACGTGCCAGTCTCGGTTCTCCTGGAACGACCCAACTCGGCGCCGCGCCGGTAACGTGGTGTTCTCGTGACAGCAGCGAAGGACTCGCCACACTTCGCGGTCAGTACGTTCAGGCGAAACACTCGAAACACACCTTAAAGACACTCTGGAGAGGTAAATGAGATTCATCACCGGGTTGGCGGTCCGCAACCGGACGGTTACGGTTCTTGCCATAATCATTGTTCTGACGGCGGGAGTCGTCGCCTACAATTCGCTGCGCGTAGAGCTGTTCCCTGAGATCGAGTTTCCACTCGTCACGGTGACGACAGCGTACCCGTCCGCCAACCCGGACGCCGTAGTGCGCGACGTTACCGCACCTATAGAGCGGGCCATTTCGGGAACGGCGGGGCTGGAGTCCGTACAGTCGACGACCTTCGAGGGCAACTCCCTGGTCTTGGCCACCTTCGAGTATGGGACGGACATGGCAGCGGCAGAGGGCCAAATTTCGGCGTCAGTGAACGACATAGCGTTTGTTCCCGGCGTCGAGGAGTCCTCGGTTGGTCGATTCAACCCGGACCAGTTCCCCGTCATACAGTTCAGCGTTCTCTCGGACCGAGACGCCGCAGAGCTGGATGACATAGTCCAGTCACGCATTCTGCCCGCGATTTCAGACGTCGAGGGAGTTCTCCAAGTACAGGTTACCGGTGAGGTCGAGCCACGGGTTCAGATCACCGCGGACCCTGACAGGATCGCGGAGAACGGTGTCTCGCTGTTCCAGATATCGTCCGCCCTGAGGGACAATAACGTCAGCCTGCCCGCGGGCGCCATTTTCGATGGCAGGCAAGCCGTCCTCGCTAAGACAACACACACGCTCGACTCCATCGACGATCTCAAGAACCTGGTGGTGGGGATTTCGGACTCCGAGCCGGTGTTGCTCGGTGACGTTGCGGACGTGAGCCTCGGGGCGGCGGCGCCGGCGAGCATATCGCGCACGAACGGCAAGCCCAGCGTGGGCGTGTCAATCATCAAGGAGGCGGAGGCCAACACGATAGACGTTACTAGCGGCGTGCGGGAGGCGCTGGATGGGCTGGCGGGGCTGCCGCCGGACGTGGAGATCGTCATTGTTTCGGACCAAGGGCCCAGCATCCAGGGGCAGATCGACACCTTGTTGAAGGAGGCGCTGTACGGGTTCCTGTTCGCTGTCACTGTGGTGTTCGCGTTCATGTTGTCATTCAGGCCGACTATTCTGCGGGGTCTGTCCAACACTCTTCGCCCCACCATAGTGATAGGAATGTCGATTCCGCTGAGCGTGCTCACGGGCGTGCTGCTTCTCTCGTGGCAGGACCTGTCGCTCAACTTCATGACGCTGGGAGGCCTCGCGATCTCTGTGGGGCGGGTAGTCGACGACGCGATCGTGGTTTTGGAAAATGTTTATCGCCACATCCAGGCGGGGCGTGAGCGGTGGAGGGCGGCTCTGGAAGCCACCGCGGAGGTCGGTCCGGCGATCTTCGCTTCTACGATGACGACCATAGTTGTGTTCGCGCCGTTGGCATTCATCCAGGGTCTCGTTGGCGCCTTCTTCGCCCCATTCGCTCTGACGGTCAGCTTCGCACTCGTGGCGTCCCTGCTGGTCGCGCTCACGGCCGTTCCCGTGCTAGGGGCTTACCTGCTGCGTCCGGGCGACCTTCCCGAACAGGTCGACGACGAGGACGATGTGTTCCTGCAGGAAACGTGGATACAGCGCCTGTACACGCCTGTCATCCGGTGGACGCTCCGCCACAAGGCGATTACGCTGGTGTCCGCCTTGGTGCTGACGGTTGGAAGCATGGGACTGACGTATTTCATCCCCGTGACGCTGTTCTCAGGCGGCGGCGACCGGTACCTGCAGATAGAGGTGGGAATGCCGCCGGGCACTCCAGCCGACCGGACTCTCGCGGAGGTAATCGAAATCGAGGACGAGGTCCAGGCCGTCGCGGAGGTGTACAGCTCGACGGTCGGAGCTACGAACCTGTCGTCCGGCGGCCAGCCGGGTGGGCTCAACCAGGCCAGCATCCTTGTGAACCTCGCCGGTGATGCTCCGGAAGACATCGATCAGGTCCTCAGGGACAAGCTCACCAAGGAGGGGCGAACTCTCAGAATACAGGAGATAGTAGACGGCCCTCCGACGGGCGGAGTAGAAATCAGCGTAACCGGCTCCAACTACGGTGACATAGCGGAAGCGACCCAGAAGCTGACGGCTTCGATAGGATCGCTCGAAGAGGTCATCAACCTGGAGAGCAACATAGCTCAGGCCCGCGACGAGGCCTCGATCCAGGTGGATCCGGCGGAGGCGGCACGCATCGGGCTGAGCACCAGGGAAGTAGGACTTCAGGTGAGCCAGTACCTCGTCGGGGAGACCGTGACGCGGATTACAATCGACGGGTCGGTTACGGACGTCGTCCTGTCCGGCAACCGTGGTTCGGCTAACGGGATTGGAGCGTTGGAGAGCCTCACGATAACCGGACCAATCGGTTCGGCTCCACTGGGCGAGCTTGCCGAAGTTGTCGTCAGCGAAGGACCGGTGACAATCAGCAGGACGGACGGCCTGCGTTCGGCCACGATAACGGGCGACATCGTTGCCGAAGACACGCAGACTGTCGGCCGCCTGGTCGACGAGAAAATCGCGACGGCCTCACTACCTCCGGGCGTTTCAGTTTCTAGCGGCGGCATATTCGGGGACATCGAAGAGGGATTTCAGGCCATCTTCCTCTCGATGGGTATCGGGATAATCCTTGTCTATCTCGTAATGGTGGCAAGCCTCGGATCCCTTAGAAACCCATTCATCATCGTGCTGACGCTGCCATTCGCACTCATCGGGGCGTTCACCGCGCTGGTCATCACCGGCCGCACGCTGGGCCTGCCCGCCATGATGGGCATCCTGCTCCTCATCGGAATCGTGGTGACGAACGCCATCGTGCTTATAGCGTTCGTCGAGCAGCTTCGGGAGAAGGGCATGGGAGTCTACGACGCCCTGATAAACGGCGGACGGGTCCGGTTGCGCCCGATTCTCATGACGGCGATGACGACGAGCTTCGCCCTTCTGCCCCTGGCGGTCGAATCTTCCGGCGAAGGCGGAATCATCAGCGCCGAGCTGGCGACCGTCGTGATCGGCGGTCTGATGAGCTCCACCGCCCTTACCCTCGTGGTGGTGCCGGTGGTGTACAGCATATTCAACGAAAGCATCCCGCAAACGTTCCAGCGAATCGCCGCCGTCCTGGGCCGAAGGTCGGTGCCCGCGACCTGATCCGGTGAGGGGCTAACAGTGTGGGTGGCACGGTGAAAATACTTCAAGTAATCCACGGCTATCCGATGCGGTACAACGCCGGGTCCGAGGTGTACACCCAGGGCCTGGCGCAGGCGCTTGCCGACCGCCACGAAGTGCATGTCTTCACAAGGCAGGAGAACGCCTTCCATCCCGAGTACGGCACGCAGCAGGAAACCGACCCTTCCGACAGCCGAATCACGCTTCACCTCATCAATATGGCGAGGGCGCGAGACGGCTACCGGCACGCCGCCGTAGACGATGCGTTTGGGCGGCTGCTGGAGGAACTGCATCCGGACGTTGTACACGTCGGGCACCTGAACCATCTCTCGACCTCGCTCGTGTTTCGGGCGAAGGAACGGCGAATTCCGGTCGTGTTCACGCTCCACGACTACTGGCTGATGTGTCCCAGGGGCCAGTTCATCCAGATGTATCCGGCCAACGCGGAGGACGTGTGGGCGGTGTGTGACGGGCAGGACGATAGAAAGTGCGCCGTACATTGCTACGTGCGCTACTTCTCAGGCGGAGACGAGGAGTATGAGACCGACGCCGCCTACTGGACCGATTGGGTGGGCAGAAGGATGGCCCACGTTCGGGAGGTGTGCGACGCCGTCGACGTGTTCATCGCTCCCTCGATGTACCTCATGCGCCGGTACAGGGACGAATTCGGGATTCCGGACAGTAAGCTCACGTACATCGACTATGGATTTCACAGACAGCGCATGGAGGGACGCAGCAGAGCATACGGCGAGCCGTTTACTTTCGGGTATATTGGCACGCACATACCGGCGAAGGGCGTGAACCATCTCGTCGAATCGTTCGGCAGCCTTGCAGGCGATGCCAGGCTGCGCATATGGGGACGGTGCCGGGGAGTCGAGACAGAGGGCCTGAAGGCGCTGGCCCAAAGCCTGCCAGGGTCCGCGGGCAACCGAGTCGAGTGGATGGGAGAGTACAGAAACCAGGACATCGTCGCCGACGTGTTCGATCGCTGCGATGCAATCGTGGCGCCATCTATCTGGGCGGAGAACTCTCCCCTGGTCATACACGAGGCGCTGCAGGCGAGGGTGCCGGTGATCACCGCCGACTTCGGCGGGATGGCCGAGTACGTCCGCCACGAGCTGAATGGCCTGCTGTTCACCCACCGCGACCCGCGCTCCCTGGCGGCACAGATGCAGCGACTGGCCGACGACCCTGAGCTTGCCAGGCGGCTGGGCGCAAGGGGTTACGCGCAGTCGGAGGACGGAAGCGTGCCGGACATGGTAGAGCACTCGCTCTCGGTGGAGAGAATCTACGACAGCCTGTTAGGCGGTGTCAGGGACGATGAGTGAAGCAGTAGCCGAGAATACTGCAAATGCGAAAATGGTGGCGAAACAGGGTTCCGGTCCGTGGCGAATCACGTTCGACACGAATCCCGACGACTGCAACCTGCACTGCATCATGTGCGAGGACCATTCGCCGTACAGCACAACGCAGACCGACAGGCGGATGGCGGGCCGCCCCAAGCGCCGGATGGGCATAGACCTCATCAGGCGCGTGATGGAAGAATCGAGGGGCACGGGCCTGCGGGAGATCATCCCGTCGACGATGGGCGAGCCGCTGCTCTACCGGCACTTCGACGAAATCCTGGACCTGTGCGGGGAGTACGGCGTAAAGCTCAACCTAACGACCAATGGGACCTTCCCCAAGCTGGGAGCCAGTCGGTGGGCCGAGCGCATCGTGCCCGTTACTTCGGACGTAAAGGTCTCCTGGAACGGCGCCACGAAGGAGACCTACGAGAGCGTAATGCTCGGCTCGGACTGGGAGACCGTCGTGGAGAACGTTCGGACGTTCATCGGCGTCAGGGACGCTCACGCCGCCGGCGGCGGCAACCGCTGCCGGGTGACGTTCCAGTTAACGTACATGGAAGTCAACGTGCACGAGCTGCCCGGGATCGTCGAGCTGGCCGCGGACCTCGGAGTCGACAGGGTGAAGGGCCACCACCTGTGGGTCCACTTCAGCCAGATGCGTCGCCAGTCAATGCGGAGTAGCCCCGAGGCCATCGCCCGCTGGAATGACATCGTGGACTCGGCTTACGAGACGGTCGAACGCCACAGACTGCCGAACGGAGAGCGTGTGCTGCTAGACAACATCTTCAGGCTCGACGAGAACGGGACTGAAGACATCGCGCCAGAGGGCGAGTGCCCGTTTCTGGGGCAGGAGGCGTGGGTGGCCTCCGACGGCAGGTTCAACCCGTGCTGCGCGCCGGACGCATTGCGCCGAACGCTCGGGTACTTCGGCAACGTGAACGAGACCAGTTTGTACGACATCTGGGAGAGCGCGGATTACGAGCGCCTGCGGGCCGGCTACATGACAAACGTGCTGTGCCAGGGCTGCAACATGCGGAGGCCGCCGGGCTGATGGGCGACGAGTGGCGCAAGTACAGGATTTCTGAGAACGCTTCCCACCACATCTATCGAGGTCGGCCAGCATACCCGGCTCGACTCAAAGGAGTGGAGAAGTTTCACGAACCCGGACTCGCTCCGGTTTACGACGACTCGGGTGCCTACCACATAACACCAGCCGGTATGGCGGCCTACGAACCGCGCCACGTCCGAACGTTCGGGTACTACGAGGGTATCGCGGCGGTCCATTCGCAGGACGGCTGGTTTCACATCCTCCCCGACGGAAGCCCGCTCTACAGCGAGCGCTACTCCTGGTGCGGCAACTTCCAGGAGGGGCGCTGTGCCGTGCGGCTGCCCGACGATGCTTACCTTCACATCGGCCGCGACGGCTCGCCCGCGTACGCGGAGCGCTACCGCTATGCCGGCGACTTCAAGGACGGCTATGCCGTTGTGCAGAGGGAGGACGGCAGGCACACCCACGTAGACTCCCAGGGGAAGCTCTTACATGGCCGGTGGTTTCAGGACCTGGATGTTTACCACAAGCGGCACGCCCGCGCGCGTGACTCCGCAGGCTGGCATCACGTGGACATGTCGGGGAAGCCTTCTTACGACGAGCGGTTCAACAACGTAGAACCGTTCTACAACGGGCAGGCCCGTGTGGAGGGATTCGACGGATCGCTGCAGGTCATAGACGAATCGGGGCAGACCTTAGTGGAACTGAGAAGGCTGTCGCGCTCACAGCTCGAAAGTCTTTCGGGCGACATGGTCGGCCTCTGGCGCACGCAGACGATCCACGCTGCTGTAGAGCTGGGCGTGTTCGAGTGCCTTCCGGCGTCGGCAAATGAGGTCGCGCGGCGTAGAGGAATGCACAGCGCGGTCGCCCCCAGACTAATGAGGGCGCTGGTCGAGCTGGGACTGGCGCGCCAGGACACGGAGGGTGTGTATCATCCCACCGGGCGCGGGGCGTTGCTTGCGAGCAGCCATCCGCTTTCACTCGCGGACGCGGCCCTGCACTGGGGCAGGGAATCGTACCAGGCGTGGGCCGGAGTTACCCAGTCTCTCCGAACCGGACGGTCTGCGTTCGAGAACCGGTACGGCAAGAGCTTTTTCGACTGGATACAGGACAGGCCCTCCGACTTGACGGTGTATCACTCGGCCATGTCCACATACGCCAGACACGACTACCGGGACCTCGCAAAGGCGACAGACTTCTCAGCGCACGAGAGAATACTGGACGCTGCGGGCGGAACGGGAGAGCTGGCATTCACGCTGCTCCGTTCCATTCCCGGCCTCGAGGCGACGGTCATGGACAGGGCGGAAGTGGTCGAGGCCGCAGATACGCCCGCGGACCTGCGAGGCCGGTGCCGGTTCGTTGTGGGAGACCTGTTCGACAAGTGGCCCGTTTCGGCGGACGCGGTCATCCTCGCGAGGGTGCTGCACGACTGGCCGGACAGTGAAGCCGCGCGCATACTGAGCCGCGCCCGCGAGGCGATGCCAAATGACGGCACACTGTACCTGGTGGAGATGGTGCTGGACGACGCAGCCGGTAACGGTGGGCTGCTTGACCTGAACATGCTCGTGATGACCAACGGTTGCGAGCGCACTGAGGAGCAGTTCGGCGACATCCTGGAACAGGCGGGATTCCGGCTGGTGGACGTGACCGAGTCTGGCTCCGTCAGTTCGGTCATTCGGGCGAAGGCGGTATGAGCGGCGGCTATGCTATCTTGTAGGCCGTTTGCATTTTCAGAAAGCACGTAGTATTCTCATTGTCGACCTATGGTTGCCTTAAGGTCTTTTCACCGAGACTGGCAGCCAAGACCAAACGGGTCGGAGGTGAACCATGATACATATTGCCCCTCCGTCCCGTAACTCGGAAGGCTTGAAGAGTCGCTCGGACTTGCTGCCAGCCTACCGCACGAGTTGCGGGTTTTGTTTTGCCACCTATGGCGGCAGGTATCTGAACGAGTTCCGCTTAGTCTTGGTGGGATACCAGACCTAAGCACACGCCAGAACTGCGGCCATAAGGAGGCAACAGATGGAGATTGGTCATACGTACATCGAGGCAAGGAAAGGCGGCGGCAAGAGCGGAGGTGGTAAGGGTAGCGGCGGCAAGGGTGGCGGCGGCAACAACAACCCCAACTATCCCAGCACGACTGGTAAACCGTCGGGACCTGATCGAGGCAACGTAAAGAAGTAACGTGGTCTGCGTCTGGCGAAGAAACCGCTAGATGCAATTGGTATCCCACCAACATTAAGCAGAACTTAGACCTGAATGTGTTCTTGGTGCCCCATGTTCCAGAGTGAGAAACGTACAGAGCGGCGGTTCCGGGCGTTGCCAGCCCAGTCCGAGTCCGAGCTGCTCGGCGTCGCAGGGACGGCTTCCGTGAGCTGCGTCATGCGCGGTAGCGGGTAGTGAGCGAACCTTGCCGCCAGAGGTGGCTCGAGCGGCGGCTGCGGGCCCTACCGTCCCGCTCGGACGTTTCCCTGGTTCTGCGCCACGCAGAGCGGGAGGACATCCCGCCGGGGACGTTCGGCGCCGACGTGCCGCTGACCGCGCGCGGAGTCGAGTCGGCGGAGAGGCTGGGCGCGGTGCTGTCCGACATCCGGCCGGAAATGGAACTTGCCGCCAGCCCGCTGCCGAGGTGCGTGTCGACGGCGGAGGCAATGCTTCGCGGCGCCGGACTACCCGAAGAAGTGGCGCTCGACTGGCGGCTCGGCGACCCCGGGCCGTTCGTGGTGGATTCGAGGGTCGCCGGCGCGCTGTTTCTCGACGTCGGAATATTGGAGATAGTCAGGCGCCAGCTATGCGATGCTAGTCCTCCCTCCGGAATGAGGCCGACCGCCGAGGGCGTCGACTTGCTACTGGAGTTGACGTCCAGTCACCTTCGCCACGGCGGCAGCCTGAACGTCTACGTGACCCACGACTCCATTCTGGCGGTGCTGGTCGCCCACCTGTACAGGATGCAGGTAGATGACATAGGGTGGCCCGGTTACCTGGATGGGCTGCTGATGTGGCGGCACGGCGAGAGGCTCCACTTTGCCTGGAGGGGACTAGAGCAGGGTTCGCACCCACTCGGCGGTGAGCGCGATCGCTTCTCCGGGTGAGTGTTCAGGTGTGAAGCCGAGGACTCTTCGGGCCTTCTCCACGCTGAACGCCTCTCGATGGCCCTCCTCACCGGGGCGAAATCCGGCGTACTCGATAGGCACTTCGTTCCCGATGGCGTCCCGGCAAGCTCTTGCGAGGAAATCTATCGAGTGTTCTGTGCCGGAGCCTACGAAGAACTTCTGCCCAACGACCTCCTCAGCAGGCGCCTGGAGGGCGAGTATCCAGCCCCTGACCACGTCGTCGATGTACGCCAGGTCGCGGGTCTGGCTTCCGCCCTCCACGACAATTGGGTTGCCGTGTAAGGCGTCCCACAACCACTTGAAAATGAAGACCTCCCTGCGCATGTTGGGGCCGATTACTACGCCGGTGCCCAGAACGATTGAGGGGATCCCGTAGGCCAGCCGCCAGGCGCCGAGAGCCATCTCGGCCGCCGCCTTGGAAAATCCGTAAGGGTTGTGCGGCGTCAGCGGATGGTCCTCGTCTATCGGCAGGTATCTCGCTCGCCCAATCTGGTTGCCGGACGCCGCGAACATCAGCTTACTGACCCAACCCGCCTGGCGTACCGCCTCCAACAGCGCGACGGCGCCCTCGATGTTCTGCATAACCGTGTACCGCGGCGAGTCGAAGGCGAGCGGCGCATCGGACTGCGCCGCCAGGTGCACCACCACCGAATGGCCGTCAACGTCGCCGGGCTGGATATCCTGGACGCTTTTCCAGAGATAACGGAAGTTGGGATTTGACAACTCCCGGCGAAGCAGGAAGGCGTGGCCGGGCGGCACAATGTCCAGTCCGGTCACACGATAGCCCTGGGCCAGCAATTCCCTCGTCAGAGTGGAGCCGCCGAATCCTGCCGCGCCGGTGATCAGGACGCCTATGTCGCCGCAATATCTCATAGTTTGACCTGCAACATTCTAGTCATCGCTCAGCCGGCTGTCCATGAGGTTCAACTGTGGAGTCCTCCGGTTGTCTGCGGCCAAGAAACATTGCACGAACACCTGCGACCGATCGCCAGATTGACATTTGAATCGTAAAGCAGAAAGCTCCGTTCACGAAGCGATGAGCCTCTTTCTCAGCAAATGTGCGCGTGACATCCAACTGCTGTTGATGCCGGTCGCGGCAGTGGATCCTCTTGTTCCTCTTCGGAGTGTTCGTGGGTTTGATCTCGTCGGGGCCGACGGACCTGTTATCCGCAGCGGGGCGACGAACGGCACGTGGGTTTGTCGAGCGGAGGCACTCTCGCGGAGGCGCTGGCCTTCGGCCAGCGCCTCCCGGACCGCAGACGATGTACGGACGCGCGGGCAGCCTGTTTCAAATCATTAGGTGCGCCCAAAACCATCTCCCTCGCGAAAAACCTGCCGCCAACGCCCAACTTTGAACCAGCGGCCATCGCCTTGACGTTGTTGAGCAAATGTCCCCCAGCTGACTCCCCAACGCACGCCCCGGCCCCACCCCCCTCGCCCAAACCCGACCCTTTCGCTCCCCAGCACCCCGGAAAAACTGTCACCCTCCTGCGCCACCCGTGCTCTGGCCCTGCCACCCAAACGTCCTACAGGCGCCCAACCACTGGCCCACGTCTGCGCCATTTCTCCCCACGAATTCGCCCTGATCCGGCGATTTCGCCAGGGCTCTTGAACCATACGGACATTCGTGCTACCCTCGCCCAGGCGAGGGACAGACCCCGCGGCCCGGAATCCCTACCCCCAATAGGGATTCATGCCTCAGGCATCCGTACGGGCATCCTTTGTGAACGCCCTGTGGCAGCGACGGAACGGCTGGTTGACCCTGCTCCGCGCCTCTGTCCTACTCTGCCACGCGGCGCGACACATGTGCCCAGATATCCCGCGCCGGGCATTACAGATTCGCGAAGGACCGGCGACACTCTCAGCTACGAGGCGCACAGCATGTCACAGAAACTAACAGATCTTTTGCTTCCCGCTTGTCCGGGAGTGTCGGTGTTGAGAGCGCCGGGCAATCTGAAACGGCCTCGAGGCGCGGGCGGACTGGGATACGTTCACAGAGTTTCTGTTACAATAGACAAACATCAGTTACCGGCGTACCCCGACTCAGTACAGAAGTCGACTACCCTCCTTCCCACTGTCCTGTCTTCCCCGACTCACGCCGGCTCATCGCGACCCACCAGAAAGAGGTACTTCATATCCGTATGCCATCCACACCCACGACAATCCGCACTCTTGAATCCAACCGTAAGAAGCGCCACCCCGCAATCTGCACCGCCTGCAAAGCGTCCACGTCCGTACCCTTCCTGCCAAGCCCGGACAGGCCGGTGTACTGCGTCCCGTGCCATCGAGCCCGACGTATCTCCCAGCCAGCCGCGGCCAGATCGTTCGTGAACGAGCCGGTGACGGACGATGAGTCTCGCGATGATACCGCCAACGCCTCGGATTCCGTTTTCCCCGGAATAGCCCTGAAGGCGACTACCAGGCAGGCGATTGCGCGAATGGACATAACCACACCAACACCCATTCAGGAGAAGACGATTCCGCACCTGCTGCGGGGCCGTGACCTGATTGGTCAGGCGCGCACAGGGTCCGGCAAGACGCTCTCGTTCGCCGTCCCCATGGTGGAGAAGTGCGACTCGTCGGTGAGGCGGGTTCAGGCGCTCGTGCTGGTGCCCACGCGGGAATTGGCTATCCAGGTGGCCGAAGTCACAGAGGCCCTGGCATCGTCACGGCGCCTCCGGGTGATGCTACTTTATGGCGGACGGTCGCTGAAACCGGAGTATGCGGCGTTGAGGAGCGGCGCCCAGATCGTGATTGGCACGCCTGGCAGGACCCTGGACCACGTGCGCCAGGGCACTCTAGACCTGCGTTCGGTGCGATTCATGGTCCTGGATGAAGCGGACGAGATGCTGGACAGGGGCTTCGCCCACGATGTCGAGGCGATCCTTGGCGAGACTCCCTCGGAGCGCCAGACGGCGCTCATGTCCGCCACTATGCCCAACTGGGTTGCCAACACCGCGGCGAAACATCTCAAAGAGCCGGTAACGGTAGAAGTGGACCCAGACCTGCAAACCCTGCCTACGGTGGAACACCTCGTGTACACCGTCCAGAAGAGCGATAAGATCGAGGTCCTCCGGGATCTGCTGAACGACCGGTGCGGCGCACGGGCTATTGTCTTCGCCAAGACGAAGCACGGCGTCAAGAAGCTGGCAAAGCAACTCGACGGCATGGGGTATCCGGTTGGAGCGCTCCAAGGCAACCTCAGTCAGAACGCCCGCGAGCGTGTTATGAAGGCCTTCCGTTCCGGCGACGCCCCAATCCTGGTTGCAACCAATGTCGCGGCCAGAGGCCTCGACGTCGAGGACATTGGGCGGGTCATCAACTTTGACTTGCCGGATACAGAGTTGCTCTTCACACACCGGGTTGGCCGAACTGGCCGAATGGGCCGATCTGGGGAGGCGGTGACGCTTATCACTCCGGATGAAGAACGCAAGTGGCGAGAGATCGAGCGGGGCCTGGGCCTCCGGTTCAAACGCAGGCCCTGGAAAATCAACCGCCAGAAAACGCAATCTCAAGCGAGCTACGCGTAGGATCCACTTCCAGTTCATGGGTGCCGGTGCGGGTACAGCCTTCTATCGTTGCTGGTAGAAGGCGACACTCAGCAAGAGTTCCGGCCCGTTCGACACCGGCAGCATTTCGATCCTTGGCTCGAGCCTTCGGAAGTACCCCTACATGTACTGAATCGCGGACTTTCCGGCTGGAGACTGCAATCTAGATCTACGCGTCGCAGGCCGGGAGACACAAAGGGCAGGCTCGAATCCGCTTTGCCAGGCGTGGAATCTGGGTATTGGAATTTGACACCAAAGGCCTCCACCAAGTCCCAGGCTCAGATTTGATGCATCTGTTACATCAATGTCAAGCATAGACGCCGAGCGCGGCATCAGTGTGTTCGACCTAGTCCAGGTTGGCGGAGCCATGTTCACAGTCGATCATCACGAAATCGTACCCGAAGGCGCCGAAGATCTCCACTTGACGACTTGATTGACTGACTCGAGTGCCAACTGTAGCATGGGCTATATGGCGGCTGGCGACGGCGTCTCTGCGGCTTAGTGCGCCAAGGGTTCACCAGCAGATCTCGCCCTGCCTGGGTCAGTTGGTGCATGGCGCCGCTCCTAGCACGTCCCTCGACCAGTCTCACAGGGCCGCCAACCGATTAGGTCCAGGGCTGCCTCAACCCGTCGAGAGGCTGTGGTCGAGGGTATCCGCGAGAGCGTAGTCGTTTAGAAACCAGAACCGGGGCCCAGGAGGATACGACATGGCAAACTCAGCGAGATTTGGTCTGACGCTGTCGAACAGGGGAGTGCTGCTGGGCCTGACGACTCCAGCCGAACTCCTCGAAATGGCGGATGCCGCCGACTCCTCGGGCGCCTTCGCTCACGTCTGGGTCGGCGACCAGATTATGGCCAAGCCCAGGATGGAGTCGATAGTCCTGATGGCCGGAATCGCCGCCCGCACCAAGTCGGTGAAGATCGGGCCCGCCTGTATGGCAAGTTTCCCCTCCCGGCACCCGATCGTGCTGGCCTACCAGTGGGCCGGCCTGGACCAGCTCTCCAACGGCCGCATGATAATGGCAGCCTGTATGGGCGTTCCTGAGTCCCAGAATCTCGCCCGAATCGAACTGAACAACATGGGCATTCAGAACAGGGAGCGGGGCCCAAGGCTTGAAGAGGGTATAGAAATCCTGCGCAGGCTCTGGGCAGAGGAGAGCGTCACGTTCAAGGGCAGATTCTACGAGCTTGAGGAGGCGTTCGTTGCGCCCAGGCCGGTTCAGGAGCCGCCGCCCATCTGGGTGATAGGCACTCCGAGATTCAGGGCCGGGAACGCGCGCGTAACGGAGCGCAACCTACGAAGGGTTGCCAGGCTCGGAGACGGCTGGATGACGACCGCCTGGCCTCCCGCTGACTTCGCGGAGCTTCGAGGTCGGATACTGGAGTACGCGGCCGACTATGACCGGAGCTTCGACGACCTGCCCTGTGCCCTCTACTACAACCTCAACATCAACGAGGACCGGGACGCCGCAATCGAAGAATCGAAGAAGTACCTGGATGGCTACTACGCGCCCCAGACCTACTCCAGGGAGGCCGTGGAGGGCTGGGTGGCCTGCGGTCCTCCCGAGCAATGCGTCGAACAGCTTCAGGGCTTTATCGACGCGGGCGCCACGGACATACTGCTGCGCTTCCCAAGCTGGGACCAGCAGACGCAGTTCAGGAGGTGCGTCGAGGAGGTCTTGCCCCACCTCACGTAGGGAGGCCTCAGCTACAAGCTGGTACCCCTGCCCGGACTCGAACCGGGGCACTCGGTTTAGGAAACCGATGCTCTATCCGCCTGAGCTACAGGGGCTTGACAAAGACCGCGCCCGTGAGCGCAGTGCGCCCGTGGCCGCGGGGGTCGTCTAACATGATACTACGCCGTGCTCGCAGCCGACAACGCGAATTGTCCGCGCGAAATGGTTTCAGGCTCGATGAGACGTGCGCCTTCAATGCTCACGCTTTTCTCCAGGTCCTGAGAATGGGGAAGGGTGCGCCCGGCTGCTTTATGCGCCGCGGTCTCTCACGGGATGCGAGCGAAGGCCGGTTACGGTGTTGACGAATGCGGCGGTCTTGAGCTCGCGGTCGAGAATGTGCCGAACGTACAGGTGGCACATGCGCTCCAACTCTGCCGCCACGCGGACCGGGGCCCTGAGGTTGGCGGACGCCCCTAGCTCCGGCGTGCGCTGGAGGTATCGCAACACCTTCATGCCGCCCAGCGACACTTGTGTAAGCGGGCCGTCGGCGCCCGGCCGGCAAACGGGACAGAGCACGCCGCCCAGCGTGTTGCTGAAGGCGTGGTCCAACGGCTGAAGCTCAGCGCGGCACTCGACGCACCAGAACAGCTCGGGCCGATAGCCCGAGTGTTCCAGCAGCAGCAGCTCGAAGTGCCGCAGCAACACTGGCGCCTCCGGCCCAGCGTCTAGAATAGTCAGCGCCTGCAGTAGCAGCCGGTACACCTGGAGATTGGGGGACCGGTCGATGCAGAATCGGTCCACCATTTCAGCGGCGTACATAGCCCGCGATATGGACGGTAAACTACACCGCAGACCGGCGAAGGTCTGACTCGCCTGGGCGTCGGTAACCACGTCGAGCGTTCTGCCCTGCGCCAGGGATACACTGACCCGATTCAAAAGTTCCAGGTGACCGCCCGTCCTGCTGGCCGGACGCCGCACACCCTTCGCGACGGCGCCCAACTTGCCCAAATGCGGCGTGAACAGCGTGAGGACGCGGTCCGCCTCGCCCAAGGAGGTCTGCTTCAACACGATGGCCTCGGTGCTGTATGTTCTGTTGCGTGGCATAAGCGTCCCAGCGGCGCTAGAGGGGAATTGCGTCGAACCCGGCGCGGACGCGATGGCTCTCCCAAACATTGTGCGCCGCGCTACGTGAAATCTTGTCGACCCTCGATGGCGCTACCCAGGGTTAGCGCGTCGGCGTATTCCAGGTCGCCTCCTACGGGCAGTCCCCTGGCGGGGCGCGTTACGCGCGGTACCAGCGGGGCGATGAGGCGTTGGATGTACATCGACGTCGCCTCGCCTTCCAGGTTGGGGTTGGTCGCCAGTATGACTTCCTGCACAGAACCACTGTCCAGCCTGGGCAACAACTGGCGAATGCGCAGGGCGTCTGGACCAATGCCGTTCATAGGCGATATGACGCCATGAAGCACGTGATACAGACCGCGATAGGACCCTGTTCGCTCAAGCGCGACTATGTCCAGGGCCTCTTCTACAACGCAGATGCGCGACCGGTCGCGGTTCGGGTTGGCGCAGATAGCGCAAGGCTCCGAATCCGCAATGTTGTAGCACTGCGAGCAGAGGACGATGCGCTCCTTGACCGCCACTATAGCTTCAGCGAGCGAGCGGGCGTCCTCTTCAGGCATTCTTATCAGGTAGTACGTCAGCCGGTTGGCCATCTTGGGACCGATTCCGGGGAGCTTGTGGAACTCCTCGACCAGTCTCGTCACGGGCGCGGCCGCCGGCACTCCGTCTGTGGTCATAGCGTAACCTGGATTCTGGATATGAGACGTCGGCTGGGGCGCTAGGTGAGGCCTGGGATGTTCAGGCCGCCGGTGATGGCGCCCATCTTCTGCGCGGCGAGTTGCTGGGCCTTGCTCAGTCCCTCGTTGACGGCGGCGAGCACCAGGTCCTCGAGCATGTCCACGTCTTCGGGTGAGACGACCTCCGGATCAATCTTTACGGACTGCACGGCCATCTTGCCGGTAACTACTACTGTGACGACTCCCCCGCCCGCGCTGGCCTCGACCGTCGCGCTCTCCAGTTCTTGGTCGATCTTCGCCATTCGCTGTTGCAGCTGTTGTGCCTGCCGCATCATCTTTCGGTTCATCAAGGTGTCTCAACCTCCTGCTCGCTCGTTACCGTTGCGCCCAGCTGTTGAGCGGCCCGGACCAGGTAGCTCCTGCTGGACGCGCTCCGGTTCGCCGCGCCATTGGCGCCATCGGACAATGCCAGCCTGATCTCGTATGTGTCGTCCATAGTCTTGGACAGCACTTGTTTCAGCTCGTCGCGGCTCGCGGCATTGCCAAGCTCTTCCTCGGTGCGCTCCATGTGAGAGCTGTGCGCGAACTTCAGCGTGATGACGCCATCCTGTATGTCCCACTCCTTGCAGTCACGCAGCAGCGCGCCCAGCTTGTACCTCGCGCCGACGTGGCGGAGGGCGCGCACAACTTCGCGCCACTGGCTCTCTAGCCTCGTGGCCGGAGTCATGCTCTTGTACTCCGGCGACACTGAGTCCACGGGCGCAGCGGGCGTCGCCGGGGCAGGCCGCGGGACGGGACTCGCAGCGGGTCTCTGTTGCCGCTGCGCCGGCGCGTGCGGGCGGGGCGGGGTGGCCTCCCTCGCCGGCACTGCCGCAGCCGGTGTCGCGGCGGGTATCGCGGCCGCAGGCGCCGGTTCCGTGCATGACTCGACAAGCGCCAGCTCCAGCGGCAGCGGCGAGAAGGCGTCGCGGCGCATGTCCGCTTTGCCGAAGCTCTTCAGCGCCGCGACGAGCTTTTCAAGTGGCGCCTCCGCGGCCACTGCTCTCAGGCGGGATATGGTCTCCTCTGAGAAGCCGAGCGGCGTTTCGCCTACCGCGGACAGCAGCATCGCGCCCCGGAGGTGCTCGATCACGCCCGCGAGGAGATGCCTCAGGTCGCTGCCGTCCCGCGTGAATTGGTCAATGAGAGCGAGTCCTTCTTTGACGTTGCCGGCCGCGACGTGTTCGACTAGCCGCAGAGCGTGCACGTCCCCGCCCATATCCAGCATGTCTCGCAGGCTGGCGCCGGTCAGCACGCCGTTGTACGACACCACGGCCTGCTCCAGCAGGTTTTCGGCGTCCCTCAGGCTGCCGGCGGCGGCGCGGGCTATCAGCATGAGCGCCTCTTCGTCGTACTCCACCTCTTCAGCCGCGCATAGCTCGGCGAGCTTCGCGGAGACGTCGGCGGCGGAGATGCGACGGAAGTCGTAGCGCTGGCACCTCGAGACGATGGTGAGCGGGACTTTGTGGGCCTCGGTGGTGGCCAGGATGAAGATGGCATGGCCGGGCGGCTCCTCGAGTGTCTTCAGCAGCGCGTTGAATGCCGGCTCGGTGAGCATGTGGACTTCGTCGATGATGTAAACGCGAAAGCGGGACTCGTTGGGCGTGAAGTGGATCTTGTCGCTCAAGTTACGAATGTCGTCTATGCCGCGGTTGCTCGCGGCGTCGATCTCCACCAAGTCCAGCGAGCGGGCCTCGTTGGCGGCCACGCACAGGGCGCAGGTGTTGTCGGGCTCGCCCTCATCGGGCGCGAGGCAGTTGGCGGCTTTAGCCAGGATGCGGGCCGCGCTGGTCTTGCCTGTGCCGCGCGGACCGCAGAAGAGGTATGCGTGGGACACCCTGCCGAGCGCGACCGCCCTGCTGAGCGTTTGGGTAACCACGTCCTGGCCCACCAACTCGCCGAAAGTTCTGGGCCTCCACTTCCGGTAGAATACTTCACTCATCGGGGGGGTGCTCCCCCAGGACGAGCGCCTCCTTCGCCCTCATCTCCGCCTCTTCCTCGTGGTTCATGTGATCGTAGCCCAGCAGATGCAGCACGCCATGGGCCACCAGATGGTCCAGTTCGTCATGCAGTTCACGTCCCGCGCGCTCCGCCTGCCGAACGGTCTGAGGATACGACACGATGACTTCTCCCAGTTCGGACACGGCCCAATCCGGTGTCACGAACCCCGCGTCATCCTCCTGCCTGAACACCGGCTCATCCTCTCCATAGTATTCCCCTTCGCTCCCGAAAGCAAAGGACAGCACGTCGGTGACTTCGTCGATGCCCCGGTAGGTTGCGTTGAGCTCCCTGACGGTAGTGTCGTCCGCGACGACCACGCTGAGCGAACGAGCATTTGGCAGGTTTTCCAGGTCCAGGGAGAGGCGGGCCACATGGGCGACCTGGGACACACTCACGACGCTGTCGTACTGCTCGAATACGTGGACTTCGACGCTGTGGCGCGCGGCAGCGGCGGGAATGTGTCCGCACTGGAGTTCGTCGCCCCTGGGCATCAACAGGGAGCCTGGCGCGCCTGGCCGGCCGGCGCTCGAGCGCCAGCCGACGGCGGGCTTACTGGGAGTCCGTCCCCGCGGTTGCCCCTTCGGGCGACTGGAGGAAGTAGAAGAGATCACTGTTAGCCGGCAGGACGACGGTGGTGTTGGAAGAGAGGAACCTCTTGTAGGCTTCGAGGCTGCGCTGGAAGCGATAGAACTCTGGGTCTTCCTCGAGGGCTTCAGCGAAAATCGAGATGGCCTCCGCTTCGGCTTCACCGCGAATGATCTGAGCATTGCGCTGTGCCTCGGAGCGAATTTCGACGGCGGTCCTGTCGGCTGATGCCCGGATGATCAGGCTCTCCTCTTCGCCCTCGGCGCGGTCGCGGTTGGCGATCCGGGCGCGCTCGGCCCTCATGCGCTGGTAGATGCTCTCGGCGATGGCTTCGGGGAAGTCGGCGCGTTTGATTCGCACGTCCACGATCTCGATGCCGAACTCCCTGACAATCGGCGACACGGCGTCGCGAACCCTGTTCATGATGATTTCGCGGGTGGCTTCGATGATCTCCGACTGGTTGTCGTTCGCGATTTCACGGCGGAGCTCGGAAGACACGATACCGATGACTCGGTCCTGGGCGCGGGATTCCGTGGTCAGCGTTCGGAAGAATGTCAAGGGATCGACGATCTTGCCCCGGGCATACACGTCGATCACCAGGGTCTTCTTGTCCTTTGTGAGCAGCGGCTCTGCGGGGGCGTCGAAGTTGAGCAGCCTCTTGTCGAAGTAGTTGACGGTCTCTGCGAAAGGCACCTTCGCGAACAGTCCCGGCCTCTTGATGGTGGTGCGCGGCTCGCCGAATCGCGTTACCACGGCGACCTTGGTCTCGTCGACCACAAACAGGGCTTGCGGCCCTATCACGGCCGCCAGAATCACTATCAGTATCAGCAGAAATGCAAGCGAACGCATCAGTTTCCTCTACGGGGACCCCGCGCTAATCGGTGGCGCGGAAGGCTGTTCGTTGAGTTGGAGGAACTGAAGCAGGTTGCCCCCGTTCTCGCTGTCGACGATAAATTTAGTCACTCCGGGCAGTACCTCTTCCATCGCCTCGAGGTAGAGACGCTGCCGTGTGACTTCCTCGGCGAGCCTGAACTCGGCCAGAATGGAGCGGAACTTATCGGCTTCACCGTTAGCGAGGTTGACTCGCTCTGCCTTGAAGGCGTTGGCCTCCTCCGTGAGCCTGGCCGCTTCACCCCTCGCTTTCGGGACCACGTCCGCCTGGTAGGCCTGAGCCAAGTTTATGGCCTGCTGCTTGTCCTCGAGCGCTCTCACAACGTCGTCGAAGGCGTCTTGCACCTGGACGGGAGGTTTCACGTTCAGCAACTTGACCTCGCGGATTCGTATGCCAGTCTGGTACGTCTCCATCAGGTCCTGGAGCTTGTTGTGGGTCTCTATCTGGACCAGGTCCTTCTCGGTGGTCAACACGTCGTCGATGACACGCGCGCCCACCACTTGCCTCAAGGCGGTTTCCGCCGCGTCCTTTATCGTGACGCCTGCGGGGTCCTTCACCCTGAACAGGAATCGCTCGATGTCGCTGATGTCGTATTGCACCTGAAGCTGGGCGTCCACGATGTTCTCGTCGCCGGTGATCATCAGCGACTCATCAGGCACAGGCGTGTTGCCACGGACGCCTACCTCGAGGCTGCGGACCTCGTCGACGGCCACGATGTCGCGGGTACCCACCGGGGACGGCCAGAACCAGTGCAGGCCCGCCTCGGACGTGCCGACGAAGCGGCCGAGGAGCCTAATCGCTCCCTGCTGGCCCGGGCTGACTGTGTAGAAGCCCGTGGCCAGCCAGCCAATCAGGGCGACGAAAAACAACCCGAAAACGAAGAGCGCGAACGCGCCGCCTCCTCCGCCTAACCTGAAGCGGCCGAAGAAGTTGCGTATGCGCTCCAATATCTGGTCGAAGCTAACTTCCGGTTCTTCTTGCCTGTACACTTATCACCCTTCTTCGCAGGCGCGCCCGTTCAATCTAAGGCGTGACCGCAACCTGCGAAAGCAGCCTCTTGGTGGAGACAATATGCTTATTCAGCTTCATCGCCCTAGGGTCGATGCCCAACGCCAGCCCCAGCATCTGCGGAAGGTGCAGCACCGGCAGGCCGATTGGCCTGCCGGCGGCCGAGGCCGCATTCGGCTGGTAGCCGTCGAGGTTGAGGTGGCAAAGCGGGCAGGGCGTCACCATCGCGTCGGCGCCGCGACCCTTCGCATCCAGAGTATGGTTGGCAACCATTTTCAGCGAATTCTCCTGATTGATGGTCAGAATCGGGAACCCGCAGCAAAGCGTCTTGCCCGGATAGTCCACAACTTCAGCGCCCACGGCCTCGATCACGCTTTCCAGAGAATCCTCGCGCTCCGGGTACTCGCCAAAACCCAGGGCAGACCTGGGCCGCACGATGTAGCAGCCGTAAAAGGGCGCGAACTTGAACCCAGTGAGGGGTCGGACCACCATGCTGCGCAGCCTGCCGACTCCGATGTCTTCAGCGATGATCCATAGCAGGTGTCGAGGGTCGATGGTTCCTCTGTACGCAAGGCCCTCTTCCGCAAGATCAGCATTGATGGATTCGAGGTACTCGCCGTCCGAAGTGAGGCGCTCATTCGCCTGCGACATCACACCCTGGCAGGTGCTGCAGATCGTCATCAACGGGAGCCCGCCGCGCTCGGCGAGCGCGAAGTTGCGCGCGTTCAGCGTGTCGCCAAGCCGCTGGTTCTTCTCCTGAAGCACGCCCGCTCCGGTGCATGAAGCGCTACTCATGATGTCCAGTTCGAGTTCGATGCCCAGCCTGCGGCAAACCTCTATTGTCGCTGCGTACAGCTCCCGGCACGCCCCACGCGACACGCAACCGGGATAGAGGGCATACTTCATCGCTTGTTCTCGACTCTCTCAAATATGCGCTTGACGTTCTCGACGCCCGGGATGCTCTTGTGAAGCACAGGCGGCACCTTGCCCGCCCTCAGGGCCCGCAGCCCCACCGGGGCCAGCTTCAGCATCTCCTTTACGTTTGTAACGCCGAACGTCTTCATCGGCAACCGCAGCTCGTCGAGTGTGCCGCTGTGGCCGACCAGTTCAGTGAAGGCCTCCGCGTGGCGTGCGCCGTTCGACTGGGTGAACCCAGCCGACATGGCCTTGTCTCGCAGGCCCATGATCCGGTCCATCGGCGCCACGTCCTTGGGGCACACCTCGACGCACTTGAGGCAGCGGGTGCAGTCCCAGATACCACCGTACTCGTTCAGGTGGGCCAGGCGGTCTTCATCCGCGTCGTCGCGAGGGTCACCGGCGAACCGGTAAGCCTTGGCGAGCGCGGCCGGGCCCAAGAAGTTGGAGTCCACCTCGAGCACGGTGCAATCAGACACGCAGGCGCCGCACATTATGCAGGCCATCACTCCGGCGAGGTGCACCATGTCGTCGTTAGGCACGACGTGCTCCTGCTCCGGTTCCGGGCCGTTGTGCTGCAGCCAGGGTTCCACCGCGCGTACCTTGTCCCAGAATGGCTGGAAGTCTACGACCAGGTCTTTGATTACCTGCATGTTCCCTGCCGGCTCGACGACGATGGCGCCGCCTCCTTGAGGCAGGGCGTCGACAATCTTGGTGTTGCAGGCCAGGCCCGCCTCGCCGTTGATGCGCATCGCGCACGAGCCGCATATGGCGCTGCGGCACGAGCACCTCAGCGACAGGGTGCCGTCGACCTCCTCGCGGATTCTTATCAGTCCATCAAGGACAGTCGCCGACTGCTCCACGTCCAGCGTGTACTCCTGGTAGAAGGGCGCGGGCCTCGATGCGTCTGGGTTGAGTCTTCTTACACTTAAGGTTACTTCCATATGTTGGCCCCTTCGTTGGGCGTGGCCAGCGTGTTGCACGGGCCGGGCTCGAAAATCAGCCTTTGCCGAAGAATCTCGCCAGCATTCCTGCCATGATCGTAATCCAGGAACCACCGACAAGGATGAGAAGCTGATTGAATCGGCTGTTCACCTGGCCTTCCAGATTCTCGAATCGGCTGTTCATCTCATTACGCAGGCCGATTACCTGAGCTTCGGTGTTTGTCAATGAGGAATTCACGTCGCTCCTCAGAGACGTCAATGACTGCTGCAAATCGTCCAACCGCTTGTCGACCTGCTCGTATGCGCCTTCGAGTCTACTTATCCTGTCCGTAGTCAATGCTCCGGAATCCCAATCCAAACCAGGGCGCCCTCGGCCCTGTGATGTCTAGCCTAGTAGGTGCGCACCTGTGGCTCCCAGTCGGTGATTACCACCGGCAAGTGGTCCACCTGCGGGCCGTCCACTGTGCTCTTGACAAGGATGTGCTTGAGCCAGTTCTCGTCGTCCCTGTCCGGCATGTCCGTCCGCGTGTGGGCGCCACGGCTCTCCTTGCGCTCAATGGCGCTCAGGGCAATAGTCTCGGCGCAGTCTACCATCATGCCCAGCTCCAGCGTAAACATCAGGTTGGTGTTGAAGGTCTTGCCCTTGTCTGGCACGTGTACGAGCCTGAAGCGCTCCCTCAACTCCCTGACCTTGGATAGGGCAAACTCCATGCCCTCCTGGTCCCTGTACACGGCCAGGTAGCGATTCATCACCTGGCCCATCTCCATCCTGATCCTGCCGAACATGTCGCCCGATTCGTCATGATCGAGCAGGTCCTGGATATACGAGCGATCGCCCTCAGCGGCCTTGTCGGTGATCGCCTTGTGACTCTTGGTCCGAGTCATCTCCGCGGCGTGTTCACCCGACCGGCGGCCGAACACCAGCGTGTCCAGGAGCGAGTTAGCGCCAAGGCGATTGCCACCGTGCACGCTCACGTTAGCGCACTCGCCTGCGGCGTACAGGCCTGGGAGTTGTGTCTGGCCGTTCACGTCCGTCTTGATGCCGCCCATTTGGTAGTGCATGCCTGGTTGAATGGGTATCGGCTCAGTGAGGAGGTCTACATTCGCGAAGTCGCGGGCGATCTCCAGAATCTGGGATAGCCTTTCTCGAATGAGGCGCTCCCCCAGGTGCCGGACATCCAACATCACGCAGCCATTGATCCCGCGGCCCTCGTTGATTTCCGTCTGTTCCGACCGAGACACCACGTCACGGGAGGCCAACTCCATCATGTTGGGGGCGTAACGCTCCATGAAGCGCTCGCCGTTGGCGTTGAGCAGATATGCGCCCTCGCCACGTGCGCCCTCGGTTATCAGCACACCACTGCCCTTGAGGGTGGTCGGATGGTATTGCACCATCTCCATGTCCATCAGGGACGCCCCGGCGCGGTATGCGATGCCCATGCCGTCGCCGGTGCAAATGAGCGCGTTGGTGCTCGGCTCGAAGACACGGCCAAGGCCGCCCGAAGCCATTATCACCGCCTTGGCCCTGATGACGCGTATCTCGCCGGAGCGAATCTCCATCACCACAGCGCCGCAGCACTCGCCTTCCTCGACGATGAGCGACAGAAGGAACCACTCCTCGTAAATGCGAACCCCGACTTTGAGCACCTGCTCATAGAGCACGTGCAGCAGCGCTTGGCCGGTGAAGTCGGACACGAAGAAGGTGCGCTCCCGACGCTGTCCTCCGAAGGCGCGCGTGCCGAGACGCCCCTCCTCGTCGCGGTTGAAGATCACCCCCATGTGCTCCATGTTGATGACTTCCTGGCCCGCCTCCATGCACATAATCGAAACCGCGTCCTGGTCGCCGAGATAGTCGCTGCCCTTGATGGTGTCGTAAGCGTGCTCTTTCCAGTCGTCGCCGCGGTCAGTCAGTGCGGCGTTGATGCCGCCCTGGGCGGCGTTGGAGTGGCTGCGAACCGGGTGCACCTTTGTCACCACGGCTACGTCAGCGCCGTTCTCGCCTGCCGCGAGAGCGGCCCGCATCCCTGCCAGACCGGCTCCTATAATTAGCACGTCGTGGTCGAACATCGGTCCCTCTGGGGGTGACCGCCCCGGTGGCGGTCACCTTCTCCACTTGTGAAAATCAACACATAGGAACATAGCACAAGCGCAGGTTCGGCACAAGATAGACTCACCGTGAAAGTTAAGCCCGGGGCGGCTATAATGCCATCAGAGAATGGCGCGCCAGGAGAAGCCGTCCGTACACATAAGAGGTCCGGAGCCGTTGGCAGTTGGCACGAGTTCGAGTTATGTACTGGAAGGAAATCCCTGTCCAAGTTCAGGCCGAGGACAGCTCGCGAGTAGTGTCCGTACAGCTTGACGACAGGTTTCAACGCGGAGTCGACTCGGTGGCGATGTTCGACGGCAGCGCGGGCGGGGACGAGTACCTGGTGGCGTGGGGCTGGGGCGAGTACTCCGACGCAGACGGCGGCGCGGAAGAAGCGGCCGCGATCGTGGTGGCGCTGTACAACGCGCGATTCCCGCAAGACTTCGTCACCAGAATCCGCCGGCTCCACCAATCAGGCGACCGCGACCCCCGGCCGGGCGCGGCGGACCACTGGCTGCGCGGCGATCCGGAGGCAGGCTCGTGACGCAACATGGCGGCGTCGAACTGCTGCACAGGCTGGAGCGTGGTGAAACGCTCATTTCCGACGGCGCGACCGGCACGTACCTGCAGTCGCGCGGTCTGGGTGACGGCGATCCGGAGGAGTGGAATGCTAGCCGCCCGGAAGTCGTGCGGGAGATGGCCAAAGCCTACTTCGGGGCCGGATCGGACCTGGTGCTCACCAACACATTCGGCGGTTCGCGGGTCAGGCAGCGCCACTACGGATTTGAATGCAGAGTGCGAGAGTTCAACAGGCTCGCCGCCGAGCATGCGCGAAGCGAGGCCCCACCGGGTCGCTTCGTCGTGGGGTCCGTGGGCCCGACGGGCGAGGTTCTGAACGACCCGCTCAAGGACGACCCCATCAGCGAGGCCGAGATGTACGAGGCTTTCGCGGAGCAGATAGCCGCGCTCGCCGAAGGGGGCGTGGATGCGGTGAACATCGAGACCATGATCGACGTCGAAGAGGCCAAGATCGCCATCAGGGCCGCCCGGGAGAACACCGATCTCGTTGTGTTCTCGACAATGTTCTTCGATAAGGGGCGGCGCGGCTTCTTCACCATGATGGGCACGACGCCCGACGTGGCGATGCGCGAGCTGGTAGCGGCGGGCGCGGACGTCGTGGGCGCGAACTGCGGCAATGGCGTCGATGTCATGCTGGAGCTGGCGATTCAGCTCCGGGCGGCCACCGACGCGCCGCTGCTGGTGCACTCCAACGCAGGGATACCGATAGCCAAGGGCAGAGAGATAACTTATCCGGAGTCTCCGGAGTACATGGCCCCGCGTTTCAGGGCCATGGTCGATGAGGCCGGCGTAAACATCGTGGGCGGTTGCTGCGGTACCGGCCCCGCTCACATCCGCGCGTTGGTCAGTGCGCTGCGGGGCTGAGCGCCGACCGACCGCGCCTGGAGAGGAGGCGAACGTGACGGGAGCCGCCAGAAACACCACACCGCCGCGCGTGGCCGACGTGATTAGCGAGTACGGGCGATGCCTCGAACTGGTGTCGATGGACCCGAACTTCGAGAACATCAGCGTTGGTCTCTACGTGAAGGGAAGCGTCTGTACTGTATGGACGTTCAGCCGAAAGGACGGCGCACAGGAGCGTCTTAGTCAGGTCCGCGGTCAGCTAGTGGCGCTTGGAGGCATGGAAGCCGTCGAGGGAACCCACAACCAAGTGCGCTTCGCCTGCGGCCAGGTCCACGAGCGCCCGCTGAAGTTTCTGCTCAGCCAGGCGGTAGGCAAGGCTCCGGACTACGCGTCGCCCAGCGGAGAAATGTCGATAAAGGACCTGAGGTCCCCCCTAACGCTTGTGGTGTCGGGAGGCGAGTCGAACGGACGCTGGGTGTACAGCGTGGCCGGCGAGGGCGAGGCGCCCAATCCGGGCGCCCGGCTGCGCATGGTGGTGGCGGGCTTCCTGCGCTACGGCGAGATGGAGAAGGTCGGCGACCGCGAGGTAGTGTTCTCTTGCGGCAGCCGCCATGACGCATTGGTGCGGTTGCTGATGCCATACTCGCGCAACATCTCCAGCGTGGAGGGTATGATGGCGGCGGAGGCGTTGCGCGGCCAGATGACCACGGGGACGCTGGGGTTCACGCCGCCGACGTAGGGATCACACAGCGCCCAATGGAGAGTGTGGATGACAACAGCAGATAGACTAGCGAAGTTCGAGAGGGTGGACCTGCGAGAGGTCTGGGCGAACGAGGCGGCGGACTTCACTCCGTGGCTCGCCGAAAACCTCTCGGAGCTTGGCCGTGTCCTCGGGTTGGATCTTGAGCTGCAAGCGCAGGAAGCTCCAGTGGGAGGCTGCTCACTCGATCTTCTCGTCCGTGACGTGGAAGGCGGCGGCGAGGTTGTCTTCGAAAACCAGTTGGGAACAACAGACCACAGCCATCTGGGGCAACTGATAACCTACGCAGCCGGATTTGACGCAAGAGTCGCGGTTTGGATTGCTAGAGAGTTCAAGAGCGAACACCGCGAGGCCTTGGACCTGCTCAATCGCCGAACAGGTGAGGATACACAGTTCTTTGGCGTTGAGGTTGAACTCTGGAAAATTGACGGTTCCCGTCCCGCTCCCAAATTCAGACTGGTAGCCTTTCCCAACGAGTGGCGCAAACGGACTGCCACAGCCACTGGTGCAACGGCAGGCGTTTCACCAAGGAGGGAAAGGTACAGGCAGTTCTTCCAACGGCTGATGGACACCTTGAGGGAGGAGCACAGATTCACTAATGCGCGGTCGGCCCAACCTCAAAGTTGGTACCACTTTTCGGCGGGCCACGCGCGGCGCATCCAGTGGGCGGTTGCCTTCGGACAAGGTGGAAAAGTCAGGGTTGGGATTTACATTGACAGCGTTGGCGGCGACTGGAACAAGCGCCTGTTCGACAGCTTGCACGAGCAAAGTGCGTCCGTGGAATCCGAATCTGGTGAACCCCTGGAGTGGGAGAGGCTGGACGACCGGAGAGCCAGCCGCGTGTCGACCGTTAGGAGTGGTAGCATCGACGACGCCGATGACCCCTTGGATGAAACTAGGAAGTGGATGGCTGAACGCCTGCTGAAGTTCAGAGAGGTTTTCAGACCACGTCTCGAAGAACTGGCGGGTTGAGGGTTGGCATGGGTGATGGAAGGCACAGAATAGCCGGAGGACAAGTAACTGTAGTCACGCCTACAAAGACGATTACATTCAACTCTGGCGGCTCTATTCCACCGCTCATAGAACTCTACGAAGGGACGAAGGGTAGGAAATGTGGCGCTGTTTCCGACGGAACTGACGTGCCTGTAGAGTATCCGTCTTACTATCTGGACGAAGTAAACAACGTCCATGCGTTCTTGAGAGACTTTCCATCCGTCAGAAGAGAGCAGGTGTTGGCAGTGATGGAAGAAAGGCTGCAGGCGAATATTGATAGAGCGATGAACAGCGCCAGGAACTATGTAAGCGGTACGCCGCGCTTCAATGAGACTCGGATGCCTGTCCACATTCTGTTCGAAAATCTTGCGGATGGTGATGCCATCGAGGGGTTAGTTGATAACTACGACACATCGGTTACCCCCGAACGTTCGGCAGAGGTTCTCCGCGTGGCCAGGCAGCTTGTAGAATTCTACGCATAAATGGCCGCTTTCCGGCGCATGGATGCTGGGCAGTAGCTTTCTTGCTCGCCGGAGGTCTGTCCTGAATGCGTCTAACGGAGGTCCCACCATGCCCTTAACCGAAACCATGACACCCCGCGAGCGGGTGCTGAACGCGCTGGCCGGCAAGCCGGTGGACCGCACGCCGGTTGCCAATCCGACTAACGTCGCGACGGTGGAGCTGATGGACCTGGTGGACGCGCCGTTCCCGGACGCCTGCCGCGACCCGGAGCTCGCCGCTCGCCTGGCCGCCACCGGCTACACTGAGCTGGGCTTCGACGCGATAATGCCGTACTTCACGATCATCCAGGAGTCCTCCGCGCTGGGATGCGACATGCAGTGGGAGGACAAGGACAACTGGCCGACGGTGCGCATGTACAACCCTATCTGGAAGGGCGAAAGCGACATCCGCATACCGCCGGGCTTTCTGGAGCACCCCGACAACCTGACCATCACAAGGTCCCTCGAGCTGCTGAAGCGCGATTACGGCCGCGAGGCGGCCATCATCGGCAAGACGATGGGGCCCTGGACGCTCGCCTACCACTTGTTCGGCGTCGAGAGCTTTCTGCTGATGACGGTCGACGACCCCGACATGGTGCTGCGCTGCCTGCACAAGCTGAAGGAGATTTCGGTGCTGTTCGGCGAGGCGCAGATAGCCGCCGGCGCTGACGCGCTCACCTTCCCCGACCACGCCACCGGCGACCTGGTGAGCGGCGATTACTACCGGCGTTTTCTGCTCGAAATCCACCAGGAGATGGCCGAACGGCTTCGCGTGCCGCTCATCCTGCACATTTGCGGCAACACGCTCGACAGGTTGGACTACATCGCGCAGTCGGGTATGGCCAGCTTCCACTTCGATTCCAAGAACGACCCACAGAAGGCGGTGGACGTGGCCGGTGGCCGCATAGGGCTGGTGGGCAACATTAACAACCCCGACACCCTGTACGCGCGCGGGCCAGCGGAGGTGCGCGATGAGGTGTTCGCCTGCCTGGACGCAGGCGTCCAGATGATCGCCCCGGAGTGCGCCGTTCCTCTGGCGACGCGGCTCGAGAATCTAATTGCGATTCCCCAGAGCGTCCGAGAGTGGCACGAGACCCACTGACGCAGCCGACTGCCGCCCAACTGGGGCGCATCCGGCCGGGCCGAGTGTAGCGCCACCGCCTTCCGCGTGCTAGAATCCCGACAACCCCACGGAAGCCTGGGCCATTCGCGGGAGTGCATCACACATGCCAGTTGTCCACGCCGGGCTGGAACGCGAGCTCGGCTACGTTACCAAGCCCTTCGAACAGAACCACATTCGCGCACAGTGGGACGAGGCCGATCCCCTGATGCAGGACATCAGCTACAACCTCATCGTGGGCAACCATCACGAGGTCGACCGGCTGACCAGGCAAGCGCTCGACGAGGGCTTCTCCGCGAACACTATTCTGGACGACGGGCTTATCGCCGGCATGGCCATAGTCGGCGTCAAGTTTCGCGACAACGTGATCTTCGTGCCGGAGGTACTCGTCGCGGCGCGTGCGATGAAGGCCGGCATGGCTCACGTCGAACCTATCCTGTCGGCATCCGGCATAGAGCCCGTCGGTAAGGTCGTCATGGGCACGGTGAAGGGCGATCTCCACGACATCGGCAAGAACCTGTGCATTATGATGCTGAGGGGCGCCGGCTTCGCCGTCGAGGACCTGGGCGTGGACACCGCGCCGGACGAGTTTATGGACGCGGTTATGGACCACGACGCCCAGCTTCTCGGCATGTCGGCGCTGCTCACGACGACCATGCCCAACATGGGCAGGACCATCGAGGCCTTCGAGGAGGCCGGTCTTCGCGAGTTCGTGAAGATTATGGTGGGCGGCGCGCCGGTTTCCCAGGAGTTCGCCGACGACATGGGCGCGGACGGCTACGGTAAGGACGCCATAGATTGCGTGGACCTCGCCAGAAGGCTTCTGGGCTTCGAGGACTTCGCCGAGAGCTCGGAGCCGGTCGCGGCCTCCGACTAGGAGCGAACAGCCATTACCCAACCGGTCGACAGGGAGCGCTACCGGGCGAGCATGGCCCGGCTGTACGGCATATTCAAGGAGATGTCGGCGACCGTCGACGAGGTGTCCAGGGGTCGCTGCCCCTACAAGAACGTCAAGGACCGCTGCACCGCCGCGTTCGGCTGCCGCAACCAGAGCCGAGAGGGGCCGCCGCGCAGCCTGCCGCTGTGTGTCGGCAGCGACGACCTCGACTACCGCAGCGCCTGGATGATGGACGGCCGCTCGTCGTAGGCGTCCGGCGCCGCCAGCCATGAGCCCAGTCCTCCACGGCCAGGCCCGGCTCGAGTCCGTCGCCGGCAAAACCATCTTCGACTACGCCGACTCCCTGCGCGTACGCGTACCCACGTCTTGCGGCAGAAACGGCGAGTGCCACGAGTGCATCGTCGAGGTGAAGCGGGGCATGGATGCGCTGACCGGACTCACGCCGGCGGAGGCGTTCCTGCGCGGCGGCTACCGCCTGGCGTGCCAGGCCGCGATCGCCGATACGGACGTCGACGTCGAGTTCGCGCTGCTGCGCCGCCAGCCGCGCATCCTCACCGCCGGCGTGCGCCGCGCCATTGACCACGAGCCGTCGACCACGCGCGGCGGCGACGGCGTCTACTTCGAGGGCAGCCGCATCGACGCCTACCGGGGGGCCGTCTACGGCATCGCCATCGATGCCGGAACGACGACCGTCGCGCTAAACCTCGCCGACCTGGAGACCGGCGAGGTGCTGCACACATCGTCTTTCGAGAACCCTCAGCGCTTCGGCGGCAGCGACGTGATGCACCGGATATCCTACGATGGAGGCCCGCACCGGGGCGAGCTCCGGCAGGTGCTACTTTCGGCCATCAACTTCGAGATAGGCGACATGGCGCGGCGGCTCGGATTCCACCGACGGCAGATATTCGAGGTAGTCGTGGTGGGCAACTCCACCATGCGCGACATCTTCTTCGGCCTGGACGTCCAGAGCATCGGAGAGAGGCCCTACAAGTCTGTGGTCGAGTTGGAGCTCGAGGCGGGCGAACGTTCCGGCACCGCCCTCAACGTGAAGGCCAGGCGGCTCGGCCTGCGCGTGCATCCCGAGGCCAACGTGTACGGCGGCCCGCTCATCGGCTGCCACGTGGGCGCGGACGTGGCGGCGGACATGCTGGTGGTGGGCATGGACGAGGAAGAGGGGCTAGCGATGCTGGTGGACGTGGGCACCAACACGGAGGTGGTGGTCGGAAATCGCCACCGGCTGCTCGCAGCCTCTTGTCCCGCAGGACCGGCGTTCGAGGGCGGCCAGATCACGTACGGAATGCCCGGCTACGACGGCGCCATCGAGTCCGTGTCGATGCGCGGGCCAGCAGTGCGCTACTCCACAATCGGCGGAGTTGCGCCGGAGGGCATCTGCGGCTCGGGCCTGGTGGACACGCTGGCCGAGTTGAGGCGCACTGGGCGCATGAATCACCTGGGCGCGTTCGAGGACGGCGTGAACGAGTTCGTACTGGACGAGCAGTCGGGCATCGCGGTTTCCCGCGCGGACGTCAGCGCCCTCGCGCAGGCCAAGTCCGCCAACTACGCGGGGCAGTACATCGTCCTCAGAGAGTTCGGCGAGCCAGTGGAGTCGGTCTCACGGCTGTATCTGGCCGGCGGATTCGCCAACTACGTTGACGCCGGGAATGCCGCCGCCATCGGCTTCATCGCTAACCTGCCGTCGGACAGGATAGTCAAGGTGGGCAACGCATCTCTGGAGGGCGCAACCATCATGCTGCTCTCAGGACCGAAGCGTCGGGAGATCGAACGGTTGGCTCTCACCGTCCGGCACGTCGAGCTGGAGACAACGCCCGACTTCTTCGACATCTTCGTTGAGGGGTGCATGTTCAAATCCATGTCGTTCCCCTAGCCCCACATAGAGAGCGGAGCCTGTATCAGCTTAGTCAGCGAGTAGATTCGCGAGTCGGCGCTGGCGCGGCTTCATCTTAAGCTGAGGGCGGGTAGCGCGTATGGGTGGGCGGCAGGGCCGGGACTGGCTTGCGCGGCGGCCATGAAGACAGGCCGCGCAGCACCTCCTGGCCTGCTACCGCTTGTTTGGGCCGGGGATCGCGGTCGGCAAGGCTGGGCAGAGCCTCGACCGGAACTCCGCGCCGGCCAGGTGGCGTGCGCGGTACGGGTCGGGGCTGGCTTTGCGCCTCGGTCACCTCCATCCCAGCCTTCCCCCTGCGAGGGGGAAGGGACAACAGGTCGGGGTGGGGTGGACGGGTGACGGGCTACCAAGCGGAGTCGCATCCGGGCTAAAGCAGGGGCTACCTGCCGGGTGGGACAATACGCCTAGAAAATAGTGTCCCGTTTCGTTTCTTTTGTTCTATCTCCTCGGGTTTCGTAGCTGGGCGGTCTGGATATTTGGTTATGGATGGAACAGATTGCGGTTGGATGGGAATATGTTTGACGGTTAATTTACAAGGGTGATACGGGGGTGTAACAGTTCAGGCTGCATGAGGCGGGTGTGAACAAGGGGCCTTCACCCCCATCCCGGTATCGAGTACGGGGCAGGCTCTTCCCCCTGCGAGGGGGATGGAAGTCTTGCCAGGCATGAAGTCTGAACAGGTACACGTGGGTTGGTCGGTGTCGAGTCTTCAGTTGTTAAGTGGCTGGTTGCCTGTGATGAAGAGGAGAATAGCACGGATGTGCTGGCGTGTCAAGAGGGCTGGGGCTCCCAAATCCACCGCCTAGTTGCAAAGGAAGGCCTCGTTGGAGCCGGCTGTAAAGCCGGCTATGATGGTAGTTATCAACAACAACCCATCACCAACGAGGTGCGACTATTATGCAGCAAGCAACGCTTCCTTTCCACTACGCAGAGGAGACCGAGTCTACTGGTATGACGGCGTTGTCGGGGTTGCCGGCATACCTGGACCTGGCGTTTGTTGCCCGACTGGGGCAGTCGGTGCGCCGTCACGTGGGAGTGAGAGAGGGCACACAGGGGTGGACGGACGCCCAGAATGTGACGGCGCTTGTGATGCTCAACCTGGCCGGTGGTGAGTCGGTGGATGACCTGCGGCTGCTGGAGAAGGACGAGGGGCTGGGCAGGGCGCTGCTCACCGCGGAGACTCACGGAGTGCGGCGGGCAGAGCGCAGGGCGCAGCTCAGAAGGTGGCGTAAGGAGCGTAGCCGCACTGTGCCGTCGCCCACGGCGGTGTTCAGGTATCTGGACCGTTTCCACGACGAGGCTGAGGAGGCCAGGAGACGGTCTCGCAAGGCGTTCATACCGGCGGCCAACGACGCGCTGAGAGGGCTTGGGAAGGTCAACGCGGACCTGGTGAGGTTCGCGGGAGGCCATTCAGGACACACCGAAGCGACATTGGACATGGACGCCACACTGATAGGGACGCACAAGCGGCAGGCGTGCTTCTGCTACAAAAAGCACAAGGCGTACCAGCCGTTGACCACCTACTGGTATGAGGCGGACCTTGTGGTGCACTCCGAGTTCAGAGACGGCAACGTGAACGCGGGCTACGAACAGCTCAGGGTGTTGAAGGAGTCGCTGGAGTGTCTGCCCCCAGGGGTGAGCAAGGTGATGATGAGGTCTGACTCGGCGGGCTACCAGAAGGAGCTGTTGAAGTACTGCGCCGAGGGGCGGGATGAGCGGTTCGGAGTGATCGAGTTCTGTGTGGGAGTGAACGTGATGGCCGAGTTCAGGGCGGCGGTGAGTGAGGTAGAGGAGGAAGGATGGCACGACCTGTACAGGACAGAGGGTGAGCAACGAGAGGCCACAAGACAGCAGTACGCCGAGGTGTGCTACGTGACCAGTTGGACGGGATACAGCAAGAACAGTCCCGACTACAGGTTCATCGCGATAAGGGAGCGTATGCCGAACCCGCCGCTGTTCGACATGGATGGGGAGAAGCTGTCGGTTCCCATTATGGAGATGGGGGATGGCAAATTGTACAAAGTGACAGGGATGGTGACGAACCGAGAGCTGCCTGGGGATGAGTTGGTCCGGTGGTACAGGCAGAGGTGCGGCAAAGGGGAGGAGGTCCATTCGGTGCTGAAGGAGGATCTTGCGGGGGGCAGGCTGCCGTCGGGGAAGTTCGGGTCGAACGCGGCGTGGTGGGCTATAGTGGTGTTGGCGTTCAATCTGAACTCAGCGATGAAGCGGCTGGTGTTGGGGGAAGAGTGGGTGAGCAAGCGTCTGAAGGCGGTGCGCTTCGGCGTAATCTGCGTTGCGGGGCGAGTGGTCAGACACGCAAGGAGGCTCACCATCCGTCTCGCGAGAGGACACCCAACCCATGACCTGCTCGTGAGTGCGCAACGCAGGATACACGCTCTGGCAAACACGCCGCTCCGGGCCTGATTCTCCTCAGGAATCCACCCACACTCGAGATGACTGAACCGAAGTCGTCGGCTTCGCCGTGTCCGAAACTCGCCCAAAACCCTCCAACTACCCTCTCAGGAACCGCCTCACGCCCCCAGACCGTCGCATCGACCTTCCCCACGCCAACTGACCGGCCCCAAAACGCACATTCACCCTCGCCAACCCACCACACCCCCCCCCGCCGCGGTTAGGCGGTGGATCTGGGGGCTCCCAAATCCACCGCCTAGTTGCAAAAGAAGGCCTCGTTGGAGCCGGCTGTAAAGCCGGCTATGATGGTAGTTATCAACAACAACCCATCACCAACGAGGTGCGACTATTATGCAGCAAGCAACGCTTCCTTTCCACTACGCAGAGGAGACCGAGTCTACTGGTATGACGGCGTTGTCGGGGTTGCCGGCATACCTGGACCTGGCGTTTGTTGCCCGACTGGGGCAGTCGGTGCGCCGTCACGTGGGAGTGAGAGAGGGCACACAGGGGTGGACGGACGCCCAGAATGTGACGGCGCTTGTGATGCTCAACCTGGCCGGTGGTGAGTCGGTGGATGACCTGCGGCTGCTGGAGAAGGACGAGGGGCTGGGCAGGGCGCTGCTCACCGCGGAGACTCACGGGGTGCGGCGGGCAGAGCGCAGGGCGCAGCTCAGAAGGTGGCGTAAGGAGCGTAGCCGCACTGTGCCGTCGCCCACGGCGGTGTTCAGGTATCTGGACCGTTTCCACGACGAGGCTGAGGAGGCCGGGAGACGGTCTCGCAAGGCGTTCATACCGGCGGCCAACGACGCGCTGAGAGGGCTTGGGAAGGTCAACGCGGACCTGGTGAGGTTCGCGGGAGGCCATTCAGGACACACCGAAGCGACATTGGACATGGACGCCACGCTGATAGGGACGCACAAGCGGCAGGCGTGCTTCTGCTACAAAAAGCACAAGGCGTACCAGCCGTTGACCACCTACTGGTATGAGGCGGACCTTGTGGTGCACTCCGAGTTCAGAGACGGCAACGTGAACGCGGGCTACGAACAGCTCAGGGTGTTGAAGGAGTCGCTGGAGTGTCTGCCCCCAGGGGTGAGCAAGGTGATGATGAGGTCTGACTCGGCGGGCTACCAGAAGGAGCTGTTGAAGTACTGCGCCGAGGGAAGGGATGAGCGGTTCGGAGTGATCGAGTTCTGTGTGGGAGTGAACGTGATGGCTGAGTTCAGGGCGGCGGTGAGTGAGGTAGAGGAGGAAGGATGGCACGACCTGTACAGGACAGAGGGTGAGCATCGAGAGGCCACAAGACAGCAGTACGCCGAGGTGTGCTACGTGACCAGTTGGACGGGATACAGCAAGAACAGTCCCGACTACAGGTTCATCGCGATAAGGGAGCGTATGCCGAACCCGCCGCTGTTCGACATGGATGGGGAGAAGCTGTCGGTTCCCATTATGGAGATGGGGGATGGCAAATTGTACAAAGTGACAGGGATGGTGACGAACCGAGAGTTGCCTGGGGATGAGTTGGTCCGGTGGTACAGGCAGAGGTGTGGCAAGGGTGAGGAGGTGCATTCGGTGCTGAAGGAGGACCTTGCGGGGGGCAGGCTGCCGTCGGGGAAGTTCGGGTCGAACGCGGCGTGGTGGGCGATAGTGGTGTTGGCGTTCAATCTGAACTCAGCGATGAAGCGGCTGGTGTTGGGAGAAGAGTGGGTGAGCAAGCGTCTGAAGGCGGTGCGCTTCGGCGTAATCTGCGTTGCGGGGCGAGTGGTCAGACACGCAAGGAGGCTCACCATCCGTCTCGCGAGAGGACACCCCACCCATGACCTGCTCGTGAGTGCGCAACGCAGGATACACGCTCTGGCAAACACGCCGCTCCGGGCCTGATTCTCCTCAGGAATCCACCCACACTCGAGGCGACTGAACCGAAGTCGTCGGCTTCGCCGTGTCCGAAACTCGCCCAAAACCCTCCAACTACCCTCTCAGGAACCGCCTCACGCCCCCAGACCGTCGCATCGACCTTCCCCACGCCAACTGACCGGCCCCAAAACGCACATTCACCCTCGCCAACCCACCACACCCCCCCCCCGCCGCGGTTAGGCGGTGGATTTGGGGGCTGACGAACCCGCATTTGTATGGTTGGCCGCACGCATATAGGGGGAATCCCTTGTAGGACACCGAGTAAGATGATACAGGTTCCAAAGAACGCTCGCTTTTGCATACGCTCCATGCGGGTAGTAACATAGGCCTACACTGCCCAGGCCGCGCCCATCTCGCGACCAAGGCGCGGCGAAACGAGACGAATGAAATACAAGGTGCTAATCACAGACCACGTTTGGCCTTCCGTCGAGCCGGAGAGGGCCGTGCTCGCGCGCGCCGACGCGGAGATAGTCGTGGCGCCCGACGGCAGCGAGAAGACGCTGGCCGCGCTGGCGAAGGACGTCCACGGCATCCTCACATGCTTCGCGCTGGTCACCGAGCGGGTCGTGCGCGAGGCCGAGAATCTGGAAGTCGTCGGGCGGTTCGGCGTTGGCGTGGACAACATCGCCGTCGACGTGGCTACCGAACTGGGCATCGCCGTGACCTACGTGCCCGACTACTGCGTGGACGAAGTGTCGTCCCACGCGATGGCGCTGCTGCTGGCGTGGAACCGCCGCGTTACGATGTTCAACAACGCCGTCAAGTCCGAGGGATGGGACAGCCTGAAGCTGGGCATGCCGATGCCCCGGCTGCGCGGCAAGAAGCTCGGCATCGTGGGGTTCGGCCGGATCGGACGCTCGGTGTGCGCAAAGGCGAGAGCGTTCGGCATGGAGGCGCTGGCGTACAGTCCCAGCCTCACCGAGGAGGACGCGGCGGCCCACGGCGCGCAGCTTGTCACGCTGACTGAGCTATTGCAACAGAGCGACTACGTTACCTTCCACACGCCGCTTACCCCGGAGACCGAGGGGATGATCGGCGCGCCAGAGCTTGCGTTGATGAAGAGCAGCGCGGTCATCATCAATACGGCGAGGGGCGCGGTGATCGACGAGACCGCCCTGCATGACGCTCTGGCCGGCGGGGAGATAGCAGGCGCCGGGCTCGACGTGGCCGCGCAGACGCCACCGCCTCAGAATCACCCGCTGTTTGAGCTGGACAACGTGATAGTGACGCCGCACATCGGTTTCTTCTCGCAGGAGGCGGTGCTCGAACTGGAGGAGCGCGGCGCGGGGGAGGTCGCGAGCGTGCTGAAAGGCCGAATGCCGGACAACCTCTTCAACACGTCAGTGCTCACCCACCACAACCCGCGCCACCGCCTGCCCCGCCGGTGAGCGGTATGGCAAACTAACCTGTGCAGCAAGAATTGGCATCCGATGCGACTTGTGTCTATCACCTTGTATGGCCTGCCACTTCCTTAATTGCGTTTTCCAATCTCATCACAGCAAGCTGAGATTGCTCTAACCCGTTCACGGCCTGATCCATTAGTGCAAAGTCGGTCTTTCCAATTGCCTCGTCTAGGAAATTGATCTTTGATGAGAGGCCGTCAAGGAACTTTGTGACGTCTGCCAATTGTGCTCCAGGCCTCAAACTATCCTGTAGCAAGAATTCCTCAAAAATACAGCCGATGGCCTCGACCTTTTGATCGACAGTCTCTCGAAAGCCACGCAACGCATCACGAAGATTCGCCGCATCCTGCATAGTCATACCAGGTTCAACGCCATCGATGGAGCTTAGCACTTCCTCAAGAAACTCCTTAATTCCAAGTGACTCAAATCTCTCCAGGAGTTCGTCCAATACTGGAGCTACAGCTTCCGCTGGCGGCGACCCTCTCCGCGTGAGTGAAAACAAGCGGTCCCAGTCTACACGGCTGACAAGTTCAAACTCACTAAATGCCATCTGCCTCGATTGCATTTCGATTGCAAAGCTGAAGCTCTCCCCCGGAGCCAGTGTTCTTCGTTGTATGTCACCCTCTACAAGTTGGTAGTCTGATCGACTGGACATATGGACCTCGACAGACACATCTCGGAAGTGAACCTCAGGTGCGCTGTGGCCGACGGGAGATTGGTTGGTTATGACCACTCGAATGCGATTCCGGTCTGTTGAGTATTCAACTGGCTCTACCGTAGTATCCATTACCAGATAAGAATGCAATTGAGTCCAGAACGACATAGGGTCGGAAGCTTGGGTGTAAGAGGCGAAGCCAGCGTCAAAATCCTCTAGAGCGTCCAAGTTGTCCTCCTCTACTACTAGTCCTTGCGCCTCTCCCTTGACTCCCATAGGGTTGGAGGAAAACTTCCTCCTAATTGTTGAAATTCCGAGCGCCTCTCTGCGTCTCAGTGACGAGAGTATATCCTCCATTGTCTCAAGTGACTGAACGACACGCGCCACGGAGGTGTTCTCCATTCGCACATGTGCCCAGACATTGCGAATACGGACTAGGTCCAAGAACTTACGAAAGGCCGCCGCACTGTCGGCGAGGTAATCGGCAAACAACCCTGAGCCGCATACCAGGTGGCCGAAATGCGGTACGTCAAGCAGTTCCTCAAGCGAGTTAATCCCCTGTGTTATCGCAAGTCGTTCCAGTTGCTGCCGCTGTTCCGGGCTGACGTTCGTCAGCACACCCTTAGCCCACCAATCCTCAGCGTGCTCGGCCTCCATCCTTTCACGAACAGCCGCCCTCACACCACGGACGTACAGTGCGTGGCATTCCGTATACAGCATCACCGCATCAGTCGACATGGTAAGCCTCCTACGATGTAAGAGTAGGTAATTTTACTCAATTCTGCAACCTCTACCTCGATTTCAAACTGTACGCATTGCCTCAGCATACCCCGAAGTCTGAATTGCCCGGATCCGCCTCTTCTCATGTCCGATTCCAATTGGATGTCGAGACATATCTTTTTCGCAAACCAGGCCAGGTCTACCGATTTTCGCCGCCAGAACGGCGCGTAACTTGACGCCGGCCATTGCGTGGGACTAGTATAGTGCCCATAAAGGGCTGTACCACCTAGAAGGGGGGCGTGATGCCATTTCGATTAGGGCCGTTGGAGCTGATAATCATTCTGGTGATCGTGATGGTCATCTTCGGCGTGGGCCGTCTTCCGGAGATAGGCGGCGCAATAGGCAAGGCGATACGTGAATTCCGCACGTCCCAGTCGTCGGAAGCTGACGGCGGCGGGCAAACGCAAAGCGAAGCTACGGCCAGCGGAAAGCAGAACGGCTCCGCCTAAAGCCAGTTCGAACAGCCAACCCAGATGCAACGCCCCGGACTGTCCGGGGCGTTCTCTTTTGGCCACGAGCCTGCGCTACGTCCCGGCGTCGGTGTCGGCCAAGCCGAGCTTCGAAGCGCTCCTCTCGCGGCCGCGCTGCGCCAGCTTCGACAGCCAGATGCTGATCTCGTACAGCGCGATGATTGGCAGCGCGACAAGCGCCTGGTTGATGGGATCGAACGTCGGTGTGATCACGGCGCCCAGTACGAACGCCAACACGATTGCGTACCTGCGTTGTCGGGAGAGGAACCGTGGCGTCACGATTCCCAGCCTGGACAGGAAGAAGATCACCACTGGCATCTCGAACACCACGCCCATCCAGAACAGCAGCGTGAGCATTAACCCGACGTAACTTCCGATGGTGATCATCGGCGTAGCGACGTCACTTCCGAAGTTCTGAAGGAAGCCGATTGCCGGCGGAAACAGAACGCGGTATCCGAAGAACGCTCCCAGCGCGAATGCGCCTACCGCCGCCGGCACAAGCGCATAAAGCCACCGCCTTTCGGGCGGCGTAAGGCCGGGCGCGACGAACATGACCATCTGGTAGAGCACGAACGGGAACGAGACGCACAGGCCCACCACCAGTGACGCCTTCATGGCCGTGCTAATGAACTCAGTGAGATTGATGAACACTGGCTTGCCGTTGGGTATGCCAGCGAATCCCTGGGCCGGTTCCATGAGGAGCACAAGTATCTGCTCGTGGAACACGAAGGCGACGCCCGTGCAAAGCACCACCGCGATGACGGCGCGCGTCAGACGCTTGCGCAGCTCGTTGACGTGTTCTCCGAACGGCAGCCGTGACTCGCTCATTGAGTGTCCTGACCCCTCGTCGCGTCGGGCGTGTCCTTCGCTGGCCTTTCGCGCCGGAATGTCACCGGGCCGTCGTCCTCCGGCGCGGCCTCCGCGCCATCGTTGCCGGGCGCCTCACCGCTCGGCTTCTCTTCTGATCGTGGGCGCACACTCGGATTCGGCCCGCCTCCCCTGTGCACGATAGGGCCTTCTCTGTTGCCGCGTTCGTCACCGTCCAGGGTTATGTCGGGAATCTCGGACGCCATCCGGCGCATCTCGCCGGCATACTTGCCAAGCGTCTTCGCCGCGGTGATCATGCGCTCCGGCCCCAGCAAGAGAAAGGCGAGCAGCAGGACGACCAATATCTCAGGTGTGCCCATGCCGAGAAAGCTCACGCTCCGCCTCCAGTCAGCTCGCACCCTCCGCACAAGGCAGCGGTGTGCTCCGGTCGACGCAACTCAGCGGGGACGCCCAGGGCCGCGAGGGTCTCAACGAGCGCACAGAGCGGAAAGCCCACCACGTTGAGGTAGCAGCCCACGAATCTGTCGACTGGATGAAAGTCGCTGTCCTGGATCGCGTAGCTCCCAGCCTTGTCGAACGCCCTACCCGACTCGACGTAGGCGTCGATCTCGTCGTCCGAGTAGTCCCGCATCCATACTTGCGTCCGGCGGACCGTCTTGTGCAGGGCGTCGGAAACCGACGAACCAGAGACTCCGGTCGCACGCACGCACACGCCCGTCACCACCGAGTGCTCCGCGCCGCGAAGCCGCTGCAACGTGGCAATCGCGTCGGCGGCGTCAATCGGCTTGCCCAGGATTTCGCCACGAAACACGACGCAGGTGTCGGCGCCGATGACGAACGATCCAGGCCGGAGCGCGGCGCCCTGTCCGGCCTTGTCCTCGGCTAAACGCAGGGTGTAATCCTCAGGAGTCTCGCCCAGCGTGGGCGGCTCCTCGAAACCGTTGGGACCCAGGGTGTCCACGTCCAGCCGCAACTCGGCCACGAGCTCTCGCCTGCGTGGAGAGGACGAGGCCAGCACAAATTGGGGCACCTGGCGAGATGCCGGATCGTCCGGCGAGTTTACGGTCATATCGGTGGAGAATCCTTCGGCCCGGTCTCGCGCTATGGGCGCCCGCCGCGCGCCCATTCTAATGGATGGGGGTTGTCTCAGTCCAACGGGCTCGATGCAGCCGCATCAGCGTTCTAAGACCCGCCGCTGCGCCCATTCAACGTCGCGACCGTCTCCACGTGGTAGGTCTGCGGGAACATGTCGATCGGCTCGACTCCGAGCACAGTCATGCCGGAGTCCGCCAGGATCGCGAGGTCTCGCGCCAGTGTCGAAGGATCGCACGACACGTAAGCGATGCGTCGCGGGGCCAGGCGCGCCAGGGCGCCAAGTACGCGGGGATCGCATCCCGAACGCGGCGGATCGAGAATCACAGCGTCGACCGGCTCGTCCAGCGTGTTCAGCGCGTCCTCAGTCTTGGATTCCACGAACTCCACGTTGTTCAGACCCTCCGCGTTCAGGGCCGCGTCGCGCACGGCGGCGGACGATTCCTCGATCGCGATCACCCTGCCCGCCTCGCCCGCGAGCAGCACCGCGAACGTGCCGACCCCCGCGTAGGCGTCCAGAAGCGTGCCGGCGCGAGTGAGTTCGAGCCTGTCCCTCACCATGCGCGCCATGTGCTCGGCCTGGTGGGTGTTGACCTGGAAGAAGGACGGCGAGGCGACACGGAACCGCGTGCCAAGCAGTTCCTCGACATAGTGGGGCTGGCCCGAGGGCAGTCCGATGGCCGGATGTTGCAGCGTAGGCTGCACCAGGAAGTCGCCGGTGTTGACGCCGTAGCGCACCGAGAGCTGCGTTGTCTCCGAGCACTTGCCCTGCAGCTCGGCGAGCGCGTCGTTGATGCCGGATGTCATCAGCATGCACTCGTCCACGCGGACGAATCTGCGTGTGATGCGGTTCGTGAACCCGAGCGAGCCGTTGCGCCTGACCGTAAAACGGGCGTGGTTACGGTAGTTGTAGGGTTGCGGGCCTGGCACGGTGGGGGCGACGGTCACGCCGTCCAGCTCCTGATAGCGGCCAATCTCCCTCGCCACGGCATCACGCTTGAGCGTGAGCTGGTGTTCATAGCTGACGTGCTGCCACTGGCAGCCGCTGCACGGCCCGAAGAGTGGACATGGGGGCGCCACCCTATGGGGAGATGGCGACAGTACCTGCTCGACTATGCCAGAGACGAACTTGCGCCGTCGCCTGCGGTATCGCACGATCCTGGCGACCACCTCTTCGCCGGGCAGTCCGCCAAATACGTTGATGGTCTGCTCTTCGAAGGGCGCGTAGCAGTCGCCCAGGGTGGCCATGCCCTCCAGGGTCAGGCGCGCGTATTCCGCTTCGGGGGCAACGAAAGACTCGGGGTTAGTCTGCTGGGCTCGCATCGCCTCTTGGGGTCCGATCGGGTTGTACCAGTTCAGTTGAGGAGGGCAGGCACAGGGTGCGGGCCGGCAGGCTCCCAGAGGGGGCCACGACGAACCGCGTCGTCTAGGCCAGCAAGGTCGAGGCGGCCTGTAAGCCGAGTTCTGTATCCCGGAAAAACCGGGACAGCGGCCATCTATCTAGCCCAGCCATTGCCGGCTGGGTCGTGCGGCCAACCCGGGGAATGGCCGGGTGAGCCAATGTTCCCCCTATTTGGCCTTGCTCCGGATGGGGCTTGCCTGGCCCTTGACGTTACCGCCAAGGCGGTGAGCTCTTACCTCGCCTTTTCACCCTTGCCGCAGCCTTTGGAAGGGCGGCGGTATGTTTCTGTGGCGCTTTCCGTCGGGTCGCCCCGCCCCGCCGTTAGCGGGCATCCTTACCCTTTGGAGCTCGGACTTTCCTCCCTCGCGGGCGCTGTTCAGGACGCCCGCGACGGCGGCCGCCCGGCCACCTCGACACGGGAATTGTATCACGTTTGGGAAGGTCGGAGCGTGTGGAGAGGCGCTACGAGCTAGACAGCCACTTCTACGGAATCGTCCTTGACGACTATTCTGGACACGTGCTCGTTCAGGAAGCGCTGTTGGTCCCCGATCTCGAGCGAATCCCAATCCTCCAGCGTCTTGCCGACGTCGAGTGGTCGGTCCGCGTTCTTGGCGGCATCTCGCACGGCGTCCAAATCTACGAGATACTCGCCGAGCCTTTCCGTAGTGAGCTTGCCCATCGCAGCCTGCTTCATGCTCTGCAGAAAGCGACGCTCGGCATTCTGCACGCGGGCGTCGAAGGCGGCCTTGACCTCGTCTCGCCGGCTCTTCGCCGCCTCCGGATCCAGCCGTTCCTCCATCTCCCTGTAGCGGAGGACATGCTTCAACTGCCCCATAGCCGCTCCCTCGAGCCTGGCCGCGCGCCACGTGTGGTAACCGCACAGGCTCTGGTTGTTTCGGGTCTGACACTGGTAGTAGCGATAGACCCCCCGGCCGCGGCGGCCGTCCTTTCGCTTCCAGCTCTGCCGGCGAGTCACGCCCATCATCTTGTTGTCGCAGTAGCCGCAAACCAGAAGCCCCGACAACAGGAAAGGCTGGGCGTTCACGACGCGGCCAATAGGCCGGCGCGCCCTGGTGACTTCCTGCGCGGCCCGGAAGACCTGCGGCGAGATTATGGCCTCGTGACTCTTGGGAACGCTCATGCCGAAACGGCGGTAAGTGCCGATGTAGGTGGAGTTGCGCAGTATGTCGCGAATCGTGACCATGTTCCACTTGCCGCCGCGCCGCGTGGGTATGCCCCGCTCGTTGAGGTGGCGGGCGATGAGCCGAACGCCAAGCTCCTCCCTGGTGCGCAGCCGGAAGATCAGCTCCACGACCGGCACCTCTTCGGGCACCACCTCCAGCGTTCCCTTCGAGCCGATGCGGTAACCGTATGGCGGTCTACCCAGACCCAGTCCCTGCATGGCGCGGCGTCGCATGGACGTCTGGATGCGGCTGCTCCGCGTGCGTGACACTCCCTTGACGGCGAGTTTCTGGAAGCTGTTTTGCAGTGGATCGGGCATGTCGTCGTCGTCGCACGTGACCTTTGCGCCCAGCGCCTCGAGCTCGACGACGGCGCGCGCTACGGACTCCAGGTCGCTACCCAGGTGGGTCGCGTCCGGCACCACGACGAGATAGCCGCTAGTGCTGCGCCGCATGTACTCGACCATCGCGCGGAAGCTGGGGGAGTCGTCCTTGCCGCCGTTGATGTAGTCGAAGAAAGTTTCGACGGGCTGGTGAACGTTGAGGTCGCAGTAGTCCAGGAAGGCCTCTTTGAACGCCTCCACGTACCCTGTCCTTTCCTTGGGGCGGAAATAGCCTATTGCTCTCATGCTCGGCTCACACCACGTAGATCATTCTGCCACAATTGCTGCACAGGGCTACTCCGGAGGAAAGTCTGGCCCGCTGCACCTCCATAGTGGGAAGGGTCATCCGGCAGCCCTGACACACGGACCGTTCGACGCGCGCGACCGCGTGGCCGTTCTTGCTTTTGAGCAAGGACTCGTAGGTCGAAAGTGTCGCGGGAGGCAGTAGCGGCGCTGCCTCTTCGCGGGCCTGGCGCAGCCTCGCGATCTGGTCGAGGAGCCGCTGTTCGAGTTCCAGCAGTCCGGGACGCTCGGCGGCCTGGGCCGACTCCAGGGCAACCAAGCGCTCGCCGGCCGCCGAGAGCCCTTCCTCCAACTCTTCTGACAATACCAGCGCCTCGAGCAGGCCGTCTTCTTCTTCCGATCGCTGCTGTTGCAGAAAAGCGCGCTCGTCCTCGCTGGCTTCCAGTTCGCGCGGATTGGTGACGAAGCCGCCGTAGATCCTGCGGTCGAGATTCTCCAACCGGCGCTCAAGCCCGCTCACGGCCGCCTCGCGCTTTCGCCGCTCTGATCGAGCCTCGGCCAATTGGCTACCCAAAAGGGCCTGCCTGCGCCGCACCGCCTCTATGGCCGACACGTCGTTCAACCGGAGTCGCGCATCTTCCAGCGCTTCCACGCGGGAGGCGATGTCCCAGTCGAGTTGCTGTAGGTCGAAGAGCTGCCTGCTGGTTATCATAGTTCACGCGAGGGAAATCTTCTACGCGGGATGGGGTCGTCGTTTCGGAATTGTGTGGACGATGGCGCGACATCGACTGCCGGCCAGCCTTCATTGTAAAGCATTTTGGCCGCACGAGGGCCCCTGCCGCATAGTCCTGAGCCGGGTCTTGGCGTACAATTGGATAGTCTGGCCATCCGCGGTGACCCACCGCGTCGGCGCCGGAATAGACAGTACACGCGGCCGGTCGTATAATTGCCAACAATCACGAGGACAGTGGCAGAAGGTGCTTAGGCTATACAACACCCTTACAAGACGAGTGGAGGAGTTGTCTCCGCTCGAGGCCGGCAGAGTGAAGATATACACCTGCGGCCCCACCGTGTACCGGGACGCCCACATCGGCAATCTTCGCTCCTACCTGATGGCCGACTGGATTCGACGCGCGCTCGAGGCGCAGAATCTGGAAGTCACCCACGTAAAGAACATAACCGACGTGGGGCACATGCGCCAGGAGGTGCTCGAGCAGGGCGGGGACAAGGTTATCGCCGCAGCCATCGCCGAGGGTAAGACACCGGCCGAGATTGCCCAGTTCTACACTGAGCGCTTTTTCGCCGATGAATTGAAGGTTAACATCATTCCGGCGATGCACTTCCCAAAGGCCACGGACCACGTGGCCGAGATGCTCGAGATCGTCGAGGGGCTGGTGGAGACCGGACACGCCTACGAGGTGCATGGCAACGTCTACTTCGACGTCGCCTCTTTCGACGGCTACGGCAAGCTCTCCGGCAACATCCAGGAGGCGGAACTGCTGGAGGCGGTCCGCGTTGAGGCCGACCCACTGAAGAGAGACCCGCGCGATTTCACGCTGTGGAAGCAGGCGGAGCCGGGCCGGGAGTTGAAGTGGCCCAGCCGCTGGGGCGAAGGGTTTCCGGGCTGGCATATCGAGTGCTCGGCAATGTCAGTGAAGTACCTGGGCCGGCGATTCGACCTGCACACGGGCGGCGTCGACAACATCTTCCCGCACCACGAGGGCGAAATCGCTCAGAGCGAGGGGTTCACCGGCGAACCGGTGGTCAGCGTCTGGACGCACGGCCAGCACTTGCTCGCCGACGGCGTCAAGATGGCCAAGTCGGCCGGCAACTCGTTCATTCTCGCAGACATTGAGAGCCAGGACATCGACCCGCTCGCCTTCCGCTACCTGTGCCTGACCGCCAGGTACCGGACCAGGCTCAACTTCACCTTTACCGCGCTGAAAGCGGCGCAGAGGGGCCTGCACAGGCTCCGCAACAGGGTGTGGGAGTGGAACGCGGCGCCCGGGGAAGGCGACTCGAACGAGGATGCCTTCATCGAGTGGCGCGGTCGTTTCGTGGATCTGGTCAACGATGACCTGAACATGCCGGGCGCGTTGGCGCTCACCTGGGAGCTGGCTCGCTCGGACGTTCCCGCGGGGCTGAAGCTGCGCCTCGTCCGCTCGTTCGACGAAATCCTGGGACTCGGCCTGGAACAGCCGGCCGCAGCCCATCTGGTCCCGGACGACGTGAAGGCTCGCGTGAGCGAGCGCCTGCGGCTGCGCTCCGCCGGCGAGTACGCTCCCGCGGACTCCGCTCGCGACTCGCTTTCCGACGCGGGCTACGTGGTGGAGGACACCACGAACGGCACCCGGGTCCGGCCCAAGACGGCATGGGAAAGGCGCCAGGAAGGCTGGCACAGCTACTCGTCGTCCGCCGAGGTGCCCTCACTTCTCGATAAGCCCGACGCCGCGGACATCAGCATCGGAGTCGTCGCCTGCAACTACGTCGAAGACGTGAAGCGATGCGTGCTTTCCGCGCTCAATTGGGTCGGGGACCGCGATGTTGAGTTGGTCGTCGTCGACAACGGCTCCGACGACGGCGCCGCGGATTGGCTGGAGGAAGCGTCGGCAGGCGATCCCAGGATTCGCGTGATTCATACGGACCACGTCCTTGGAGAGGCCGCCGCAAAGAACATCGTGCTGAAGCAGTGCCGGGGCAAGCTCGTGGTGCTGCTGGATACAAGCACCGAGGTGGTTGGTGATCTGTTCGATCCGCTCGACGCCATGCTCGAGGACGAGAGTGTGGGCGTTGCCGGGCCGTTCGGGCTTCGAACCAACGACCTCCACCACTTCCACGACGGCGAGGGCGAGTCCGGCGACATGGACGCGATGCAGGCGTACTGCTTCGCGTTCCGGCGAGAGAGCCTGGCCGGCGTGGGCTTGATGCGGGAGAGCTTCCGCTTCTACCGCAACCTAGATATCGACTACAGCTTCCACTTCAAGGACCGGGGCTACCGTATCGTCGCGGACCCCACTCTGCCCATAGCCTTGCACGAGCACCGGGTGTGGAGCGAACTGCCCGAAGCCGAGAGGGACGAGCTCAGTCGCAAGAACTATCGCCGCTTCCTGGATAAGTGGCGCGAGCGGCCCGAACTGCTCCACAGCAACCGCGGAGCACAGTAGCATCCGAAACCCGCCCTGCTTTCAAGGCTCCGCCGCACGTACCGCGGCCACCGAGGACTGATTGGAAACCACCCTGCTCTGGCTGCAACTCGCGGCCGCGGCGGCGATCATTCTGAGCGCTTCCTGGTTTCTCGCCAAGTCCGCAGACGTTATCGCCCTCAAGACCGGTCTCGGTCGCTCCTTCGTGGGAGTGGTTCTGTTGGCGACGGCAACCTCTCTGCCCGAGCTCGGCACAGGCGTCAGCTCCATCGCTTTGCTCGACGAGCCGGATCTGGCCCTGGGCGACGCCTTCGGCAGCAACCTCTTCAACCTGCTGATTATCGGGCTGCTCGACCTTTACTGGCGCGACGGTCCGCTGCTTACCAAGGTGAGCTACACTTCCGCGGTAGTGGGCGCACTCGGAATCGCCGTAGTCGGGCTGGCCGCCCTGGCGCTGCTCGTGCACGGCGCCACAACCGCCATGAGTGGTTGGCACATAGGTCCGCTCAGCGTACTGCTGATAGGGATGTTCCTCCTCGCAATGCTCCTCATCTACCGGTCAGGCCAGGCCGAGGGGCCAATGGAAGGAGAGGCGGAGGATGGCGAGCAGTACACAAGCAGGAGCCTCGCCGGAGCGTTCATGAGCTACCTGGTCTCGGCGGCGCTGGTCGTCGGCGCTGCGGTCTGGCTCGCGAACAGCGGCGACCGAATCGCGGAAGTCATGGGTTGGGAGGCGAGCTTTGTCGGGACACAATTCCTGGCATTCAGCACGTCGCTTCCCGAGCTGGCCGCGTCGTTCGCCGCGATCCGGCTGGGCGCGCCCGAGCTTGCCATAGGCAACATACTCGGCAGCAACGTCTTCAACATGGGATTCGTCCTCTTCTTGGACGACGTCGCCTTTGCCGACGGGGCCATTTGGGCCGTCGCATCCGACGTCCACGTTATAACGGCCGTATTCGCCATGTTCATGACAGCGCTTGTTATCACTTCGATAACATTGCGGCCTCGCGGCAGACCCACCCGCTTCATCACCTACGAGAGCGCCGGGCTCATCGGGCTGTACGCGGCAGCCAGCGCGGCGGTGTACCTGCTGGCGTGACCGCGGGCCAGGCGCGGGGATAGGCTAGCTTCCGACGGCGTTTTCGAGCACTTCCACGCGCCGCAGCCTGCCGGACCGGTCCATCTCTACGGCCACCACGTCGATGCGCCAAGGCCGGTGTTCCCAACCCCTCTCGGCCAGGAACTCCTGTGCGCAGGCAGCCATACGGGCAAGCTTGCGCCGTGTGAGGGACTCCTCCGGCGTGCCGAACGACTTCCCGCGGCGCGCGCGCACCTCGACGAATGCCACCACGCCATCCTTCTCCGTAACGAGATCGATCTCACCGCTCTTCGTGCGGCAATTGGCGCACAGGATGGCGCGACCGTCAGCGACCAGCCGCCGGCGCGCCAGCTCCTCCCCGGCCTTGCCGAGCGCTTGCCTCGGCGTCATCGGCTCCAGCGCCAGGGTGAGCCTCAGCGGCGCGAAGGTGCGCCGGTGTATTGTGCTCGGCCCCAGCCTCTCGAGATTGCGGATGTGTTCAGCGGTGCCGTAGCCCTTGTTGCGCGCGAAACCGTATCCTGGCAGCCGCTCGTCCTGCTCGGCCATGTGACGGTCCCGCGAAACCTTGGCCACAATGGACGCCGCGGCAATGGACATGCACGTCGCGTCGCCGCGCACTATCGCAAGCTGAGGCGTGGCGACTCCGGGGAGCGGGAATGCGTCCAGCAGAAGGTACGACGGCTCGAGAGGCAGCGTGTCGAGTGCTCGCCTCATGGCGACACGGGTGGCAGGGGCAATACCCATCTCGTCGACCTCGAGGGCGGTGCAGTAACCGACGCCAACCGCGAGCGCGATGGACTCAATGTAGTCCAGCGCCCGCTGCCGCTGCTCGGGGGCGAGTTGCTTGCTGTCGCGAATCGGAGCCGCGGGGCAGTTCCGCACGTCCGGCGGGAGCACGACCGCACCGGCGGTGACCGGCCCGGCTATGGAGCCACGCCCTGCCTCGTCCAGCCCCGCGATCGGCCAGATGCCCTGCGACCGCAGCCGGCGCTCATGCGCGAGCGTCGGCCCCCGGCGGGTCGCCTTGCGGCGCGATCCAGGGTCACGCGGCAACGCTTGGCGGCTCCAACTCGATTATGCCGCCGCCCAGCACCTCGTCGTCACGGTAAAACACCACCGCCTGGCCGGGAGTGACGGCCCGCTGTGGTGTGTCGAAACGTATCTCGGCCCAATCGCCGTGCGGAACGAGCGACGCGGCGGTGCGCGCCGACTTGTAGCGTATCTTCACCTCCACGGACAGCGGGCCGCTGGGCGTTGCGCCCGCGGTGAAGTTGACCCTGGACGCCCAGAACGACTGCCTCAGCAGGTCGTCCTCACGGCCCAGCACAACGCGGTTCGAGTCAGCGTCGATTTCTACCACGTACATGGGCGCACCGGTGTTTCCCTTCAGGCCCAACCGCCTGCGCTGGCCGATCGTGAAGAACTGTATTCCGGGGTGCTCGCCCAACACCTCGCCGGACGTGGACACCATCTCGCCGACTCTGGGTGCGGAGCGCTCTCCGACGAACTTACGGTAGTCTCCAGACGGAATGAAGCATATCTCCTGGCTGTCGGGCTTGTTGGCCACCGGGAGACCTGCCTCCGCCGCCAGCTCGCGAACCTCGCTCTTGGGGTACTCGCCGATCGGAAGGAGCAGCCGCTCGAGTTCGGGCTGGCGGAGGGTGAATAGAACGTATGACTGGTCTTTGGTCCCGTCCAATCCTGTCAGCAGCCGGTAGCCGCCCTCGCCGCGCCGGATGCGGGCGTAGTGGCCGGTAGCGACGTAGTCCGCTCCCAGGAACATGGCCCGGCGCAACAGGAAGTCGAACTTGATCTTGTCGTTGCAGGCGAGGCATGGATGCGGCGTGCGCCCGCGGTCGTACTCGCGAACGAAGTAGTCGACCACGTGGCTCTGGAACTCACGCTCGAAGTTCATGAAGTAGTGAGGCGCGCCGATCACCTGGCACACCCGGCGGGCATCTTCCACGTCCTCCACGGAGCAGCATCGCTTGTTCAGCGCGGGCGCGTTCGGGTCCTCTAGCGACCACAGCCGCATGGTGACGCCCACCACGTCGTAGCCCTGTCGCTTGAGCAGCAGAGCCGCGACGGAGGAATCCACTCCCCCGCTCATCGCTACGATTACCCTTCCCTTCTCAGCCAATGGAGCCTCGATTCTACCCGGTACTCGCCCCCGGGTCTGTGTACCAATTCCGTGTCGACAATTGTAACAAAGCGGCTTGAGGCCCGCGACTTCAGTCGCGGCGCCTCCGCATTGACCACGCCGGGGTCGCCAACTATAATCCGCGCATGACGCAGAATGCGCCCACAGACCCTGCTGAATACGCCCGGATCGCGGTGGACACCGCGTCGGACAGGCTGGCTTCGGACATCGTGATGCTGGACATCCGGGAGGTCAGCGATTTCGCCGACTATTTCATCATCCTGACAGTCGAATCGACGCGCCAGATGCGGGACGTGGCCGAGGCGCTGGAGGCGGCCCTGGAGGCTGCGGGCGCCGCGCTCCACCACCGGGAGGGCGCGCCCGGCTCGGGCTGGGTACTCCAGGACTACGGCGACATGATAGTTCACCTGTTCGGCGCCGAGGAGCGCGAATTCTATGACGTAGAGGACGCGTGGTCGCGAGCGGTCGAGGTCGTCAGGCTTCTGTAATCCACCTGTCCACGTCGCGCTCATAGTCCAGCGCCTCGCTTTCGCCAAAGAACAGCGCCGTCTCTCGGGCGGCTGACTCCAGCGAGTCAGAGCCGTGAATCAGGTTCATTCCTATCGCGATTCCCAGATCTCCGCGTATCGTGCCCGGCGACGCCTCAGCGGGGTTGGTCGCGCCCATAAGACCGCGCACCAGCGCGACGGCGTTCTCCCCCTCCACGATCATCGCAAGCACAGGCCCCGACGTGATGAACGAGACCAGATCGGTGAAGAAAGGCTTGCCTTCATGTTCGCCATAGTGCCTGTGCGCCAGCTCTTCGCTGACGCGCATCAGCTTCATCGCCGTAAAGCGGAGTCCCTTGCGCTCCAGCCGAGAGACTATCTCGCCCACAAGCGCCCTCTGTACGGCGTCGGGCTTCAGTAGCACCAGAGTTTGTTCCAATTCCATAAGCTCCTATCGTTAGTCGTGTAGAGGCTGCATCGCGGCTATCCAGCCGCACCCCATGTGCGCCGCGCCATCTCCACCTGCGCGCTGCGCAAGTACAACGGCTGCAGCGCAGCGCGGTCGTCGCTGCAGCCGCGGTCCAGTCGCGCGTAGGCGAGCCACGCCAGCGCGGCAGCGCCGCGCGTGGGAGGCGACGCCGCCGCCACGCGCGCTCCCGCGGTCTCGGCCGCTTGGGCACAGTCGGCCGCCGCTTCCCCGCACACCACGGCGCCGGGTGACAGAAGCCGCGCCAGTTCGTCCGACTGTATGACCTCGTACGAGGGCGGCCCGCTGTCCGGCGTCGCGGCGTAGCTGCCGAGGTACAGCCGGTTCCGTCCGGCGGGAATGACGGCGGCCACCGGCGAGCCCAGCGGCAGGTACGGCGCGGCCTCAACGTCCAGCGTGTTGACGGCGACCAGGGGAACGTCGAGCGCCGCCGACAGCGCCTTGGCCGCGCTCATGCCCACTCGCAGCGCGCTGAATCCGCCCGGCCCTCTCGCTACGAACACCGCTTCCAGGCCGCCCATATCCACGCCGGCGCGTCGCATCAGCTCCCGGATGGCCGGCACAAGCTCGACGCAGTGGTTCTGCCGCGACCGCCAACGGTGCTCCGACACGAACTCTCCCTTGTCGGAAAGACCGACCGCGGCGCAGGTTGTCGACGTGTCTATTGACAGCTCCACGTCCTCACCTCGCTGAGCACGTTCGTCAGCCACTCCGCCATTCGCGGTGGCGGCTCGAACGTGATGCGGCGCGTGGACTCGCCCGTCACGTCCAGCCGGATTACCAGGCTGTCTTCCGGAAACATGCCCTCGGCCTTGTCGGCCCACTCGACCACGCAGAGGCCGTCGCCGTACATGTACTCGTCCAGCTCCAGACCGTCGACTTCCGTGAACGAGTCCAGCCTGTACAAGTCCACGTGGTGCAGCGTAAGGCGCGCCCGGTACTGCGTCACCAGCACAAACGTGGGGCTTCTGGCGTACTCGTCGCCTCCCAGCCCCCAGAGGACGCCCTGGGTGAGGCATGTCTTTCCGGCGCCAAGGTCCCCGGCAAGCAGGAAGACATCGCCCGGCTCAGCGCTCATTCCAAGCGCCTTGCCGATAGCCCGCGTGTGCTCGGGCGACCGGCTCTCTACTGTGGTTCCGCGATCGTCGTCCAAACTTCCGACCTCTCCAGGCTTCAATACCCCACGGACTCTACGTTGTGCGGCCCGCACACTATACACCCCAACGTAGTATTATATTTTCGGACAGGCGGTAAGCTCAAGGCGGAGTTTCACATGCGGGCGCTGATAGTTTCGGACGTGCACAGCAACCTCGAGGCCCTGGAGGGCGTTTTGACAGACGCTCGCTCGCGAGGCGGGATCGACCAGGTCTGGTCGCTGGGCGACGTAGTGGGTTACGGCCCGGACCCGGGGGCCTGCATAGACCTTTTGCTCCAGCACGACCTGCGGGCTGTCGCGGGTAACCACGATCTCGCCGCCATAGGCAAGCTGAGCCTAGAGGCATTCAACCCGTATGCCGCCGCCGCCAACCGATGGACGGCCGGGCAGCTATCGGCTGAGCACGTCGAACACCTGGCCGGCCTGGAGTTGCGGCTCGAGCTGGACGAGTTCACCGTGGTTCACGGCAGCCCCCGCGATCCAATCTGGGAATACGTCGTGACAGTACAGGCGGCGGTGGCCAGCTTCACGCACTTTGATACCTACTGGTGCCTGGTGGGTCACTCCCACATACCGTTCATTTGCCGTCCCGCCGCTCAGGGCGCGGAGTTCATTCAGTTCCCGCTGGACTCGCCGGTTACGCTGGAAGAAAAGCAGGTGATAGTCAATCCCGGCTCCGTCGGCCAGCCCCGCGACGGCGACCCGACGGCGAGCTACGCGGTGTACGATTCGGATGCCTCGACGGTGACGCACCACAGGGTCGAGTACGACGTTGAGGCGACGCAGGAGAAGATGCGCGGCCACAACCTGCCGCAGTACCTGATCGACAGACTTCCGCTGGGGCGTTAGCCGGGCAGGCGCCCGTCGTCGTAGTCGACTTCTTCGTGGCCCTGATGCGCGGACGGCACCAGGGGCGCGACGTTTCGCCTCTGTTTGGCGCGCGGCCTGCGTCTGGGCAGATTCCAGATGTCATTCCGCACTCTGGCGATGGCCTCCACGTTGGAAAGCTCAACAACTATTCCGGCGATGCCTGCGTCCCTCAACTCCTTCAACTCCGGTTGCGACAACTCACCGGAAGCGGAAACCAGGAATGGATCGCCGAACAGCCGGTGAACAGTCTGGACGGCGATGAGCCGCCCGAGAGTGAGAGGCGAAAGGACATCCGCCGGGAGATACAGCGCGCCGTCGAATCCGAGACCACGAATCGCGCCAGCGGTGCGCTCTTCAACGTCGCCCTGTACCGACACCAGCTTACCCAGGTCCTCCTCGCTCAGCAAGGACGCAGGCGCACTGAGTGCGTCGAGCACCAAGAAGTCGCAACCCCGCTCCCTGGCGGCCGCTACGACCTCGGATCCGGCGCGCTCGTCCAGGCTCAGTCCCCATATGCGGCCCTCCAGGGAATCCATAGCCGCCTCAACCGAGTTCTGCCTCGCGCCAGCGTGCAACTCGACAAGCACCGCATCCACGTCCGCCTTCGCGAGGCCGGGGTCATGCTCGAGCTCGGATGTGAAGGCGCGGCCTATGACAGCCAGCGCGGGCGCCTGGTCGCCGCGGCGCGAGGCAGGCCCGAATCCCATGGGAGTCTGCGTAGGGGCACTAGCCCTCTCCAACATGTCGACAAGTTTGCTCATTCCATCCTCTGTTCGGTGAGACCGGGACTTCGGCTCGATTCTAGTCTACGCCTCTCGCGGAACGCAAGCGCGTTTGCCTGCGCGGGGCGCGCGTTGCGGGTAGGACGCAGCGTCGGTGGTTAGCCCCGCAGAGCAAGGCCGGGCTTGTCATCGGCGACAAGGAACGCTAACCTCTGTACAGCATGAGACCCGCTGGAGGTGAGAGGACGCCGTGCGCGCATTCGAACGACAAGGCAGCACACTGAGGTATCTGGCGATCGAGCCGGACGACTACGACGCGGACGCCGTCTATCCCATGGTGGTGCTGCTCCACGGCTTTGGCGCACACATGGGCGACCTGGCGGGCCTCACTCCCGCCATCGACGCTAAGGGCTACGTTTACGTATGCCCGAACGCGCCGATGCAGGTGCAGTTGGGGCCGGGCATGGTGGGCTATGGCTGGACGCAGCCGGGCGGAGCAGGCGGGCCCGAGGAGGCGGAGTCCTCCGAGGAGTTGATAGAAGTGTTGCTCGACGAGGTGATGGAAGCCTACCGAGTGGAGCCGGGCAACCTGGTTCTCGGTGGCTTCTCCCAGGGCTGCATGATGAGCTATCGCGTAGGGCTCCCCGACCCACGGAAGTTCCGCGGCGTCCTCGGCCTGAGCGGCAGAGTGACCGACCCGGATGTCCTGCGGGAACGGCTGCCGACCAAGCGCGACCAGCCCATTTTCGTCGCCCACGGCACCCGTGACGCGGTGATTGCCGTCGAGGCCGCGCGCGAGGCCGTGAGCTTTCTGGAGGCGGAGGGCTACGCGCCCGAATACCACGAGTACCCTATGGGTCACGAAATCGCCCAGCGAACGGTGAACGACGCCACCGAGTGGATAAAGCGCGTTCTGCCGCCGCTCAATTCGGAATAGGAGGCCCGGATGTCTACAATGAAGGCCGCGCTGTTCGACGGCCAGGGCGTTATGCGCCTTACACAGCTCCCAAAGCCGGAGCCGGGACCGCTGGACGCGGTGGTGCAAGTCCGCGCCGTGGGCATCTGCGGCTCCGACCTGCTGATGAACGCCGACAAGACCGAGCCGGACGACCTGCCAACGGGACACGAGGTCGCAGGTGAGATAGTCGAGGTCGGCGAGGGCGTCGATCCCTCCAGAATCGGTGAGCGCGTGGCCGTAGAGACCATAGGACAGGGGCGCTCCTGTGGAGACTGCTGGTTCTGCCGTATGGGGCAGTTTGTGCAATGCCAGAGCAAGGACGACGCGCGCGGTGGCGGATTCGCGGAGTACATCCTGCGCAGGGCTGCCGGATGCTACCCGTTGGATGACGCTCTGACCTGGGAGGAGGGCGCGCTCGTTGAGCCGCTTGCCGTTTCGGTGCACGGCGTAAGGCGCGGCGACCTCAAGGGGGGCGAGACGGTCGCCGTGCTGGGCTCTGGCAACATCGGGCTTACGGCAATAGCCGCGGCTCGCGCGTTGGGCGCGGGCAGGGTGTTCGCCACAGCGCGCCACGAACAGCAGGCGGCGATGGCCAAGCGCCTGGGGGCCGACGACGCGCTGCCGCCCGACGGCCCGGCGTTCTGGGACGCGCTCGCAGAGGCAACGGACGGCCGCGGAGCCGACCTGACGATCGAGACCGTGGGCGGCAAGAGCGAGGCGACCGCCGTGCAGTCCATCGATGTGACGCGGCGGCAGGGCCGTATCGTCATCGTCGGCGGCTTTCGCGTGCCCATCACCGTCGACTGGCTGCCCCCCATGCTCAAGGAACAGACAATCGCGTTCTCGTCCTGCTACAACGTGCTGGACGGACGCCACGACTACGAGCTCGCCATTGAGATGATGGCACGCGGCCAGGCCGACCTGGGCCAGATGGTGACTCACAGGTACTCGCTGGACGACATCCAACGCGGCTTCGAGACCGCTTACGACAAGTCCACAGGCTCCATCAAGGTGCAGATACAGGCGTAGCCCGCGCGTTGACAGGGCGTCCCGCCTTGCCTATGCTGAGCGCACCGGAGATTCGCGGGCACAGGTCTCGCGCCTAAACGCTTTGGAGGATTCGCAGCATGGGAGATCAGGTATATCTGGAAGACATCGAGGTGGGCATGGAGTTGCCCAGCCAGGAGTACGGTCCCTGGAGCAACGCCCACATCGCGCGCTGGTGCGCTGCGCAGGAAAACTGGGAGAGGTTCCACTACGACTACAAGTTCGCCACGTCGGTATTCCAACTCGACGACATAGTGGCGAACGGCAACTGGCGAAAGCATCCCATAGCCCGCATATTCAAGGACTGGGCCGGACAGGGCGGCTGGCTGTGGAAGCTACAGATGCAATACAGGGCGATGCACTACCCATTCGACGTGTTCACCGTGTGGGCGCGCGTCCGTGAAATGCGCGAGATCGACGGAATCGGCATTGTTGACCTGGATTGCGGCATGAGAAACCAGAATGGGCAGGAGACCTCCCCCGGGTCTGCAGTGGTCGCCCTGCCGCTGAGGAACGGCCCCGACGTGTCCTACCCGTTCGTGCCGCCCCAGGAGCTGCGCGAGCCCGACGACTACTACGAGCCCGGCCATAACATGGAGGGCGCGATGTACGTGAACGACGAGGTGCGCAGCCAGATTGGCCTGGAGTCGGAAGGCCAGAGCTGGGACTCCGTGTCGCTGCCGGAACTGCGCAGGTTCTCGCAGGCGATTCCCGACCCCGACCGGCTGTATTGGGACGAGGACTACGCGAAGACCACGAGGTTCGGCTCGGTCATGGGGATGCCGCTCTATCCGGTGGACGGATTCAAGCACCCGCCCACCGAACCGGACCAGCTCACCCGCCGCATCAAGGAGAACCCCAACTACTGGGGCGGCCCTCCGGGCGTGATGAGCGGCGAGCGTGACCACGAGGTCCAGGGCCTGCCAACCCAGGGCGGACTCAACGGCGGGCAGTCCTACGAGGTGCTCGGTCTCGCCAGGCTCGGCGAAAAGCTGAGCCGCAAGTCGCGCCTGCTCGACATCTACGAGCGGCAGGGCTCCAAGAACCGCCTCGTCTTCACCGTCAGCGGCACCACCTACTACAACAGCGACGGCGAGATCATTCTCAAGGGCAAGGGCGTCGGCATTTCGCGGGGGTAGGTGGCCTGTTCGGCGTCAACCCAATCCTAACCTTCCTTCCACATCAATGGGGAAGGGACTGGTGATGCGCCCCATCTTTTCCTTCCCACTTGTACGGGGGGAAGGACGGGTTATGCGCCCAGCCCTTACAGCAAGCCCGGCAGCTTGATCAGCTCGACGGTCGCGACCCCGCGCCTGACTTCGAGAACGGCGACCGTGCCAAGCTCGCCCGCGCCGTGGCGCAGCCCGGGCTTGGTGGGGCTGCCGGGATTGACCAGCAGCACGCCTTCGTAGTAGGCAACGATCTCCTCGTGGGTGTCGCCGAATGCTATCACGTCCACCGGCTGGCCCCACTTGGAGCGCATCACCGCGTCGAACGGCCTGTCCGGGAACTCGAAGAAGCTTTCCAGGCGGACCCGGATGCCCGGCCACGCGATGTCGTGGATGACGCCTATCGACAACCCCTCCGCCTGGACGACGCGGGTCGATTCCGCTAGCCTGTCGCCGTCCTCATTCGGGTCGGGGTAGCCGCGCACGGCGAGCACCGGCGCAACCGTCTCAAGCCAGTCGAGCACACCCAGCGTATCGAGATCGCCGCAGTGGATGATGAGGTCGACGCCGCGGAACGCGTCCAGAATCTGCGCCGGCATGTCGCTGGCATCGTCCAGCAGGCTATGTGTGTCTGAGATGATGCCGATGCGCATGATTCGTTCTCCTCAGTTGGCGGGTCTTCCCATTCGCAGGGCGTCGGCGATGGCCCGCCTGCGGGCGTCCGGCAGCCCCGTCGGGTTCTGGCCGGCCACGCTCTCGCGCTGCTGCGCCGCAAATGACGCCGTAGCCGCCCGCGGGTCGTCGGCGTCCAGCAGCGCGTACACGCCAGCCACCTCCTGCGTGATGTGCGAAAGGCGCAGCGCGGCGCGCTCCCTGAGCATGTCCGCCTGGGCGAGTTCGTAGGTCAGCGGCAGTCCGGCGGCGCGCCGCCACTGGTTGCGCATGATCAGCAGACGGGACAGCCTGCTGTCCACGTAGGCCTCGACCAGCAGCATTCTTCGCACCGGCTCCTCGCTCAGCGGCCTGCCCTCGTGCGTGGTCTCCCTCGCGAACCGCAGCAGGGCCTCGGCCTCGCGGCTGATTTCAGGGGCGGGCAGGTCCAGCATGGGGTCGTCGAGCGCCGCGGACCGCGTGGCTTGCCAGCCCTCGCCCTCGTCGCCGAGCATGGAGGTGCGCGGCGCCCAGGCGTCGGTGAAGGCCACCATGTGAATTGAACCGTCCGAGAGCGTGCGAGGAGTGGATACGCTGACGCCCGGCTGCGTTGACGGAACAACGAGCGCCAGAATCGCCGCGTCGTGTTCGGTGGCGGCCAGCGTCCAGAGGTGCGTCGGCATCAGACCGGGGCCGGCGAAGGCAGCCTCTCCGTTCAAGATGAAGCCGTCGGCGTCCGGACGGGCACTCACACCGAGCGTGTCGCCGCCAGGTTCGGCGTGAGCGTCTAGAACCGCGGTCCAGACAATCGCGCTGCCGCTGGAAAGAGCCGGAAGCAGATCGTCTCGCAGACGCTCGGAGCCGCCGTCTTGCAGCGCGCTGCGTAGCTGCGTCGCTGCCGCGTCGTAGACCGAGAGCAGCCCGCGCCTATCCAGCTCCTCCATCACCACCACGGTGTGGTCGGACGTCAGGCCCGCTCCTCCCTGCTCCACTGGCGTAGAAGGCGCGAGCCACCCCATCTCGCCCAGGGCCAGCCGCAAGGGGCGCAATTGCTCCCACGACGGGCTGCCAGCGCCGACGGCCTGCTCCGGTGGAGTATTGGCGTCGAGCCAGGCCGACACCTCGGCCCGGAAGCGCTGCTGCTCTTCGGTGTAGTGGTAAGCGAAGTCCATGTCTTTGCCGGTCACCGCTGCGAACGCCCTGATAGCATATCCGACAGCCGGTCAATCACCCCCATCCTAACCTTCCCCCTGCGAAGGGGAAGGAAATAAGAACTTTCACCCCCATCCTAACCCATTCGGCAGGCTCAGGGCGGGCTCTTTCTCCCGCGGGGGGGGGGGGGGGGGGAAGGGACTTTTCGGATAGACTCTACGACCGTTCGCGCTCCTCTCTGAGGAAGCGCTCTATGCTGGCCGCGGTCTCGTCCTCGTTGCCGCGTAGCGTGTAGCCACCGCGCTCCGACTCCAAGATAGTCTGGGCAATCTCCCAGCCCTGGAAGGGCAGCCCGACAAGGCAATCTGCGGGGACCACGACGTCCTCGAGGTAGACGCGGCGCTCGCTGCCCATCAGCAGCCGCTGCGTCTCGATACGAATGCCCGCCAAGCGCGCGTCGACCATGAACATGCCCAGGTTAAGCCTGCGGGGACGCTCCGGGTCGGTCACCGCAAGGGTCCAGAGGTAGTCGGGGTCGAACCGCCCGGTAATGTAGTGCTTCCGCCCGTTTATGCGGTAGACCTCGCCCTCGAGCACCGCTGTCGTCCTCACTCCCGCCAGGTCGGAACCGGAGTCGGGCTCGTTGAACGCCTGCCAGGTGATAGTCTCGCCGTGCAGCGCCGGAGTTATGTAGCGGCGTTTCTGCTCCTCGGTGCCCCACACCATCATGGCCGGAATCCAGCGGTTGTTGTCGCCCATGCTGGGCAGGTCTATTCGCTGAATCTCCTCCATGATGATGGACTCGAATGCGGGGCTCATCGCGCCGCCGCCGAACTCGCGCGGCCACGACGGCGCCAGCCACCCCTGTGCGCCGAGCTGCCGGCGAAAGTCCTTCACCGTTCGCTGTGTCTCCTCGTCGAGGGGGCGGCCGTCCGGCGGGATGCGCAGGCCCTTCGGGGCGTTGTGTTCCAGCCAGGTGCGCACGGCCACGCGGAAGGCCTGCTGGTCGCTACTGTAAGCCTGGTTGAAGTCCATGCCTTTGCTCCCCTCCCTACCGGCGGACCGCTGTTCTCAGCGGTTCTGGCGGCCTCGGCAGTGCGGCAAAGCAAAGGGGCCTTCTAGACTCGGAAGGCCCCTTTGCGAGAGGTCTTAGTTTGTGCGGCGGTTTGACCCCCATCCTAACCCATTCGGCAGGCTCAGGGCGGGCTCTTCCCCCTGCGAGGGGGAAGAGCTTATTGGTACGGTCGGCTACACTCCGCGCACGCCGGTCGTGGACGGCGTGGGCGCCGCGCGCTCTCTGGTGCGGCTGATGCCCATGCGGCGGGCCATGATCACCTTCTGGATCTCGATGGTGCCGCCGGGGTGCGCCCCGGTGAGGCTGCTGCGCTGGAACACCTCGGGCTCGCCCTTGAAGGGCGCGCGGGGTTCGCGAACGCCGAGCAGGGAGTACATGCCCATCACGTTGCGGGCGCGGTCGGCGTTGCGCATGTGGTATTCCTTGCGGAACATGGAGGCCTGCGAGCCGTGGTAGCTCATCTCCTGGCGCGCCTGGTACATGGAGTAGTTGCGCTGCGCCAGCAGGGTATGCACGTGCGTTTCGAGCAGCGCCTCCATGGTGTCCTGCTGCACTACCGGGTCGTCGCCGAGGCTTCCGCCGTTGTGCCTGGTACCCTTGACGTAGGTGAGCAGGTTATCCATGGACTCGTCGATCGGGAAGGCGATACCGCGCCCGCCGTGCTCGACCTCGAGTGTGGTCTGCGACACCTGCCAGCCCTGGCCCTCCTGGCCCACGAGGTGGTCTCCCTGCACTCGCACGTTGTCGAGGAAGAACATGCTCTGATCGTGGCCGGTGAGCAGGCCCATGCGCTCCATCGACAGTCCGTCTGACGGATAGGGGACCATGAAGTAGCCGAGGTTTCTGTGTCGCGGCGCGTCGGGGTCGGTGATGAGCGGACCGTACAGCCAGTCGGGGTCGCCGTGGCCGCTGATGTATATCTTCTGGCCGTTGAGGATCCAGTCGTCGCCGTCGCGCACGGCCTTGCTCTGGAGAGAGGCCAGGTCGGAGCCGGCGTTTGGCTCGGTGAAGAGCTGGAAGGCGATCTTCTCGGCCTTGAGCATTGGGGTGAGGAACTGCTGCTTCTGCTCCTCGGTGCCCCATACGAGCAGCGTGGGGTAGATGAGGGTGTTGGTGAAGCTGGGCACCACGCGGGCGCGCCGGAACTCCTCCAGGATGATCGTCTCGTGCTCCCCGCTCAGGCCGCCGCCGCCGTACTCTTTCGGGTAGGTGGGGTTGAGCCAGCCCTTCTCGGCAAGCTTGAGGTGCATGTCGCGCCAGAACCAGTACTGCTCGTCGCTGAGGTCGAGCCTGTCGACCGGCGCCCGCATGTCGTCGGGTACGTTCGCGGCGAGCCAGTCGCGTATTTCCTTCCTGAACTCTTCCTGCTCATCTGTGTAGCGATACCTGAAGTCCAAAGCCAACCTCCTAGGGTTAAGGGGCGAGCGCGCCTCCGTCCCGACTGGCGCAAGTATTAGCCATCTTGGCGTGAATATAGCCACTCGCAGGTGAAAAGTCAAGCTGGCGAGCGGCGGCGGGGTGGGGGACTGCCCCCTCACCCTAGCCCTCTCCCACGCGGGGGAGAGGGGACTTTGGCGCCCCCATCCTAGCCTTCCCCCTGCGAGGGGGAAGGGACAATTGGATAGGCTCTAGTAGAACTCGTCTTCCTCGGTGGCGGTCCAGGGGCAGATCCTTATGGTTATCTGGCGGCTCATGGGAGTCTGACCGGAGCTTTCGCAGCCTTCGAGGTAGTAGAGCACTTCGCCGAGATTGGGCAGGAACGCGTCCTCTGGCAGGAGCTCGCGCATGAGTTCGATGACTTCAGTTTCGGAGCGGGCGACGCGCTTCCACTGGAGGTAGATGGCGAACGCGAAGTTATCGGCGGCGAGCTCAGTGCGCTCCCTGATGAACTTTCTCCTGAGGCTGAACACCATGCTGGCTATCGAGTGGGCCACTATCGCTCCACGCTTAGGTGATGGGCGTCGAAGAGGTTTTCGATGCGGCGATACATGTGCTGGTCGTACTGGGCATTGCGGGACTCCTGCATGATGATTCGGGCGGCCTGCAGGCGTATGCGGATGTCGTTGGAGTCGAGGGCGTCGTTTATGGCATCGACGGCCTTCAGGGTTATGGCCTGAAACTCGGACTGCGAGAAGCGCAGGGTCTCTTCGCGCAGTCGCTCGAGGCACTCGCGGAAGTTCTGGTCTTCGAGCCAGCGGTAGAGGGTGTTTCGGGAGATGCCGGCGTTCCGGGCCTGTTCAGTTATGGGGCCGGGCCTCAGCAGATGCGGCAGGGCCAAAACCTGCCTCTGGGTGAGGTTCTCGGTGAAATCTGATCGTTTCTGCATCATTTTGTGCGTCTCCTAGCTGGGGCTGTGGGCGGTCCCGCCCAAAATCTGTAATGGTGGCGCGGGCTTTCAGGGCATAAGTGTCGCGCCGAGTGGCAGAGGAGGACAGGGGGGTGAGCGGAGTCGACGGACCGTGTCTTCGCTGCCAACAAGACCCCTTCCTCATGGAGGGAAGAACTCTGGGGCCACGGGGTCGGTCCCTCGCGTAGGCGAGGGTAGCACAGATGTGCGGTTAATTCAAGAGGGGTGGCGGAAAATCCGAATGAGGGCGAATTCGTGGGAAGAAATGGCGCAGGCGTGGGGCGTGTGGGGGACGTGTGCGGGTCAGATGCGGGTCAAGGTCGGGACACGGGTGGGGCGGGAGAGTGACGGGTTTTCGGGGGGATGGGGGCGGAGGGGTTGGTGGTGAGCACGCGACTAACGCGCATTGTACCCGTCAAGGTCAGAAGGCGTCGTCGTTTGATTCAGCGGGCAGTAATCAGAGAAGATCGCGCCTGGCATTGTGGTCTGCAGGCTTCACCAGATGGCGCCTGTAGTCCGCCTCGATGCCGAGCCAGATTTCAGCCTCAACACCCAAAACCCTCTCGAACTCAAGCGCAGTCCCAAGATCTACTGGAGCCTTTCCGGAAACAATTTCGCCAATTAGCTTCGCAGAGCGTCCACAGCGCCGGGCAAATTCGGCGTGAGAGATGTTGTGAGCTTCGAGGCGTTCGGCCAAGACCCATCCCGGAGGAATGGCATTGTCAGATTCATAAGCATATGTGGGGTTGGTCATTGCTATACGTCTTCTTCGTTTACTCTGCCGGAGAATCAGCGGTCAGCAAACTACGGTGCTTAGTTGGTTTCTTCTTCGAGGAGTCCCAACTGTTGATTGTCGACTGCCGCTGGTTTAGGAGCTTGACGTTCGTGGGCACTGGGAGTCGGAAACTCATACCTGGTGAAGAGCCGAGAGGAACAAACCTCTTGGAGCAGTGCTTCACCCTCGGGTTGGAGCGCCAGTGTTGCTTCGAGTACCCATAGCAATTCCAGTAGCTCCTCGGTGAATTCCCAGCGTTCCGGACGCATCTCGTCCAGTGGCGAGGACTTTCGGCCTGCCCCCTTGAGCTTCCGGCGGTCCAGCCACGACTTGACAACCTGTAGGCCCGAGACCGAGTAGTCCCACACTTCGGGACTCACGGGTGAGAACTCCCCGTCACCAACGCGCAATGCCTGGATGGTGGGATCGTATGTGAAGTCCGTCGGGTATTGCTCTAGAGAAACCGCCTTGGTACAGCGAGCTTGCCCCTGCGGCACGGCGCCGTCGTCATCTGAACCTCCGAAACGCTCTCCGTAGGTATGCAGGTACAGGAGGCGGTTCCCATGCTCTGCAACCCGTCGGAACAATTCAGCGTCCTTGGTGATGGGTAACCGCGGTGGGGGCATTTCGAGTTCGTCCCAGAACATTTCTAGGTACGCTGGTTGAGCAAGTATGCCGTATGCGTAGGCAAAGAGGCTTTGGGGGCCAACTACCGTTCCATGGGCTTTACTCACTGTGTCTAGAAATCCGCGGGATATGTTGGGTTGAGTAGCCTCTGGGTCTCGCCACAGGGGAATGACATCCTTGGCTCCCCGGCCGCAAAAGTGATGAAGGTCAGGCAAGTCTCCGGTTCCTACAGCGGCCGGGCCCGCTCCGAGTATCGAGGTCAGCAGGCTGGTGATGTATACCTGCTCTTTGCTGTGGGTGGCCCATAAGGGTGGCCCTGGCCTGTCAATAAGTCGGGCGTCAGCAATCAAATGTTGCCTATCGAATGAGCGGTAGGCATAGCGAACAATCTGGGTTACTTCTGCCGACGGGCTCAATTCAAGAATGGAAGGCAGACTATCTATTGTTGGTCGTAGTGCAGGCGGCGAGTCGGTTACCTTTCGTCCTGTGGGGCGGTCTACGAACAGAACTCGCCGGTCTCCTGGGTCGGCAGCGGCTATTTCTCGCCAGCGGCGCTCTAGTAAGTCCTCATCTGGGCCAATCGGCCAGGTACGCCCTACCTTCACTCCAGATTGGTGCCATGGGAAAACGTCGTTGACTGCTGGCCAGTCCGAGAATGTACCGGTGCCCGCGGGATAAAACGGTGCACTCCACTCTGGAGAGCAGTCTCTCCAGTCCAGGTCGGCAAACGACGAGAGACACTCGAGAGCGGTCAGTTTCTCTTGCTCACTCCCTGTTAGTTTCGTCTTGCACACCTTCGCGGGCGTATTCGGTTGCGGAGGCCCGTTCCTCACGCCGATGGCGATGGCAACGGGGGTACGTATCGCGAAGACGTTCTCCGTCTTTCTGGCGCCGATATTGTCACCTTCCAGGTCGATGATCCAGAGCTCATCAAAGACTTCGCGCATCTTTCGGCGCATGCCGATAAACCCTGGACCCCGCAGGTATGAGGAAGCGGTGATGAATGTGACTATTCCCGCATCTTTCGTGGAGTCGAGCACCTTCCACAGTGCCCATCGCCAGAAGTACACGTAGTCGTTGTACAGGTTCTTGAGGTGGACTCCCGCCCCAGCTTCTCGTGCCGGCAAAAGAAAGTCTTCAAGTATGGGACTCGTCTGTTCGACACCTTCTTGTTCTTCGTCACCATATCTCACCCAGCCACCCTTCCGCTTTAGGGTAGGCTCGTTGGGATCCTGCTCCTCACGGTCATATGGCGGATTTCCCAGACAGACGAACACGCGCACGTCTCTCTTTACGTCCTGAGCTCGTCTACGCTCTTCCGTGAGCTGCGCCTGTAGCAGGCTGGCGGTGAACTGGGATGGGTTGTTGGGAGACTCCAGGGTGTCGGTCAGATAAACTCTGGGGGCCTTGTCGGTCACGCCGGCGTTCCTCAGACTCTGGGATAGGCGCAGGTGGGCTACCGAATACGGACCAACCAGCACCTCGAAAGCATAGAGGTGCTCGGCCAGATTTCTTAGCCTCCCTGCGACTGCTCCAGGGCCAAACCGTTGTTTCACGGTCTCCGAAGCGTGCTCCAGCACGGCCAGGGGATAGGTTCCGGTCCCCACGGCGGGATCCAGGACCACAACGTCATCATCGGCAAAAGCGAGGGGTTTCCCAAAGCGAGTACGAAGCAATTCTCCAGCCAGAGTCACCTGGGCGCGGACCACTTCCACGGGCGTGTAGTACACGCCACGGTCCTTCCTAAGTTTTGGGTCGTATGCGCCCAAGAAGTGCTCGTAGAAGTACAGCCAGGGGTCTGTTGATTGACCCAACTTCGCCGAGTCCACTGCCCCGATGGCCCGTTCAAGCAATTGAATGGGCATACGCAACTCTTCCCGGACAGATGGGGCCTCCAGTAGCTGCAACGCTTCGGCCAGCAAACCGTGTCCGCGTCGAAGAGTGTCCACAGCCATAGAAGGACTCAGACTGTCTGCCCCCTCAAACTTGGCAAGTAAGAGCGCGTATGTCACCGTCTGTGCATACGCGTCGGCAAACTGGGCGTCGTCTCCCTCTGGGAAAAGCAGCCCACTCCATTCATTGGCCAGCGCCCGGAGCGAGCTATCGTCCCTCAACAATGCGGTCTTCACATCGTCCCTTAGCACCCGAGCCAATGGGGCCAGGAACCTGGCTAGCCCATCCGCCGATGCGGGGACAATAGGCTCCCAGTACAGGAACGCGCGCAGAAGTTCTCGAAAAGCGTCGAGCGCTCCAAGTTCCAAGGCCTTTGCACCGCCCAGACTGACGTCTTGGGCGATTCGTACCCTGAGCTGTCGCTCACCGAATCTGTACAGGCTCCACTCCCCGCCGTCTGTGTAGATAAGGTTGGGAAGTGCTTTGAACTTTTGCCATTGTGCGCGGTCGTGTCCCTTGAAGTGCTCCGGCCGCGCGCCAAAGCCAGGGCGTTTGAGTTCCACGTGCCCAGTCAGCAATTGGTTGACGGTCACACCTAGATCGGGGCGACCGTCAATGTCGTCAGGGTTGACCTCTGTTCGCCAAGCTACCTTCAAATCGGTCAGACTGCCGGTGTCGCGAATGAGATTGCCTACGGGAGACTTCAACTGATCTTCCGGCTGGGCCGCGATGGGCTGATTGAAGTTGTTCTCCAAAGCATTAGCGAAGCTGCTAACGATTTGAACAAAGTCAGTTCCTAGAGCCATTTGGTCTCTCGCTTGACTTGGTCTGCCGGTCATTGCTCATCAACTTCAAAGGGGCGTGTTACTTTCTTAGAACAAGTGCGATGACTATGGTAGCGAATGACAAGGTGTATTGGGCGGAGGACGATCAGCAACCATCGGGGTGGGCCGCGCTGGGGAGGCAGGCCGCCCGGGCCTAGCGGCTTACTTTGAGGATGCTGAGGAAGGCCTCTTGCGGGATCTCGACGCGGCCTACGCGCTTCATGCGGCGCTTGCCTTCGGCCTGCTTCTCCAGCAGCTTTCGCTTGCGGGTGACGTCGCCGCCGTAGCACTTGGCGAGCACGTTTTTGCGCAGCGCCTTGATGGTCTCGCGCGATATGACGCGGCTGCCGATGGACGCCTGGATGGGGACCTCGAAAAGCTGTCTGGGTATCAGCTCTTTAAGGCGCGACACCAGGTCGCGGCCGTGGCGGTAGCCGTTGTCGCGGTGGACTATGGCGGACAGCGCGTCCACCGGCTCGCCGTTGACCAGGATGTCGAGCCTGACGAGGTTGCCGGGCCGGTAGCCTTCCAGCGAGTAGTCCATAGAGGCGTATCCCTGTGTTCTCGCTTTGAGTTGGTCGTAGAAGTCCACCAGCACCTCGGACAGCGGGACGCTGTACTCGATGAGCACCCTCGCCCTGGAGACGCTGCTGTCGGACGCGGCCTCGTGCTGAAGGTACTCCATGCGGCGGTACTCGCCGCGTCTGCTGTTCACCAGCTCCATGACGGCGCCGATAAAGTTGGCAGGGCAGACGATGCTTAGCTCCAGCCACGGCTCCTGGATCTGGTCTATCTGCTGGGCCGGCGGAAGCTTCGACGGGTTGTCGATCTCGTAGTCCTCCCCGTCCGATCTCACGACGCGGTAGGCCACGCTGGGCGACGTCGCAAGCAGACTCAGGTCGTACTCACGCTCGAGGCGCTCCTGCACCACGTCCATGTGCAGCAGTCCAAGAAAGCCGCAGCGGAAGCCGGTGCCCAGCGCCAGCGAGGATTCGGGTTGGAAGCTGAGCGCCGCGTCGTTGAGCCGCAGCTTTTCCAGGGCCTCCCGCAGGTCGAGATATTCCTCGCCGTCCGCGGGGTACAGGCCCGCGAACACCATCGGTTTCAGCGGCTGGTAGCCCTTCAGCGGCTCGCCGGCGGGTTTCCGGGCAAGCGTAATGGTGTCGCCCACCGGGGCGTCCCCCACGCTCTTGAGTCCGGTGGCGATGTAGCCGACCTCTCCGGCGCTCAGGGCGTCCACCTGCTCGGGGGCCGGGGAGAACACACCCACTTCGAGAGCCTCGCTCTCGGAGCCCGACGCCATGACGCGGATCCGGCCGCCGGAGGCGGTGGAGCCGTCGAACACACGCACGTAGGCCACGACGCCCTTGTAGGAGTCGTACTTGGAATCGAAAATCAGCGCCCGCAGCGGCGCGTCGCCTCGGTCGCCGGGTGGGGGCACGCGAGACACGATCGCCTCGAGGATGTCGGACACGCCTTTGCCGTCTTTCGCCGACGCCAGAATCACCTCGTCCTCGCTGAAGCCGAACGTCTGCTGCACCTCCATCGACACGCGCTCCGGCTCGGCAACGTCGAGATCGATCTTGTTGATGACTGGAATTATCTCAAGGTCGTGCTCGAGCGCGAGGTAGACGTTGGCGAGCGTTTGCGCCTGGATGCCCTGGGTCGCGTCCACCACCAGGAGCGCGCCCTCGCACGCGGCCAGGCTGCGAGACACCTCGTAGGAGAAGTCGACGTGGCCGGGCGTGTCGATAAGGTTTAGCTGGTACTCCCGGCCGCCGGGGCCTGTGTAGCTCATGCGCACGGCCTGGGCCTTTATGGTGATGCCGCGCTCGCGTTCCAGCTCCATGCTGTCGAGAAGCTGGTCCACCATGTCGCGCGGGTCCACGGCGCCGGTCGCCTGAAGCAGCCTGTCGGCGAGCGTGGACTTGCCGTGGTCGACGTGGGCAATTATGCAGAAGTTGCGAATAAACTCCGGTTTCATGGTCAACCAGTATAACAGAGGCACGCCCAACCCAGACGAGGGTCGGTCCCGAGCTTGTGTCAGATTACCATCCGGAGCCCACACAGAGGCGCGGGCCCCTGGGTTCCCGCCCCCGTTTTCATGGGGGTGACGTTCTTTCGCAGGAAAGACGATTGCTTGCGCACCTATTTGTTTGAGCCGGCTTCAGGGTCACGCAGGCGTTTGCCACACCTGTTTATCCCCGGCTATCATGGCAGCGCCCAATCAGCCAATAGGAGCAGGCCATGACACGCGCACGAATCCGTGATCTCGGCATAGTAATCGGAGACCTTCCCACCGGCGCCCACAACGCCATCACGGACGTGGCCGGCGTACAGGTGGGCCACACCACGGTCGTGTACGACGAGCCGCGCGTCGCCAGAACGGGCGTGACGATGGTGCTGCCGCGCGGCGGCGAAATCGCCGCGGACAGGACGTTCGCGGGCTTCCACCGCTTCAACGGCAACGGCGAGATGACGGGGCTGTTGTGGGTGGAGGAGTCCGGGCTGCTGACTTCGGCAATCGGCATAACCAACACCCACCAGGTGGGCACGGTAAGGGACGCGATGGTCAAGCACGCGTCGCGCCAGGGGCTGCGGGGCTGGTACCTGCCCGTTGTGGCGGAGACCTACGACGGCAGGCTCAACGACATCGGCGCGTTTCACGTCACCGAGGAGCACGTCTACCAGGCTATCGAATCGGCCTCCGACGGGCCAGTCGCGGAGGGCAACGTGGGCGGCGGCACGGGCATGGTGTGCCACGAGTTCAAGGGCGGGATCGGCACCTCGTCGCGCGTGGTGGACACGGCATCGGGACAGTACGTGGTCGGCGCGCTGGTGCAGGCCAACTACGGCGCGCGGCAGCACCTGCGCGTGAACGGCGTGCCGGTGGGCAAGGAGATTGGGTTCGATCACACGCCCTCGGTGCTGGAGCAGATGCAGAGCGACGGCTCGATCATCATCATCGTAGCGACCGACGCCCCGCTGCTGCCGTTCCAGTGTCGCCGGCTCGCGCAGCGCGCCACGGTCGGGCTGGCGCGAGTGGGCGGCTCCGGCCACAACGGCAGCGGCGACATCTTCCTGGCCTTTGCCACCGGCAACCATGTGCCCAGGGACGCGGAGGGCCCGGTGGCGCTGACGATGATGCCGAACGACCACATGGACCCGATGTTCGACGCGACGGCGGAGGCGGTGGAGGAGTCGGTGCTGAACGCGCTGGCGGCGGCGGAAACGACCGTCGGAGTGAACGGCCGGACGGCCCACGCCCTGCCCCTGGACGAGCTCCAGCGGGTGATGGCGAGGTACGCGCCGCGCGTGTGACGAGTGAAGACGCCCGTCATCTTAGCCAGCCCGTGTAGGCAAACTCCAACGTCGCCCTAGCGGCGACGGGCCGAGTATCGTTGCAGGTGGAATCATAAAGGGCAGCATATCACGCCATGAAACTCTACCTCAGAGGCCACGCACATGGGCTGCCGCTGTTTCTGGCTGCCGCGATGCTGGCCGTTCTGGTGGCTTGCGGCCAGGACGCCTCACCGCCGGAAGCGGTATCTCCGGCGGTTGTACGCGTCCTTTCGACTGCGACCCCCGTGCCTCCAACGACCACATCAGCGCCGCCGGCTCCCGCGCCGGCGCCATCGGCAACGCCAAGCCCGGCGGCCACATCAGCGCCACCGGCTCCCGCGCCGGCACCATCGGCAACGCCGAGCCCGGCGGCCACAGCGGTTCCACCGGCTCCCGCGCCGGCGCCAACGGCAACGCCGAGCCCGACGGCCACATCAGCGCCACCGACTCCCACTCCGGCGCCATCGGCAACACCGAGCCCAACTGCGACTCGGGTCCCCACGCTCACGAGCACTGACTGGACCGTACTTGCCGATCACGTCTACACGACACTCGTTGAACTTACCGAGGAATACAGTCCCAGGGAGAGCGCCTCAGACGAGGAGTTGAGAGCAGCCGATCACCTGCGCGTAAGGTTGGACGACCTCGGTTATGTCACGTCGGTCCAGGACTTCAGCGTCGGCGTGTTCAGGGCGGGTGTGGAGCTCGACTCGACCTCGGGCGTTGCTCCCGATGCGCCGCGGGCAATTCCGATTACCCTGACCGCCGAGGGAATCGCCACCGGCGCCCTTTCCTACGCGGGCCGCGCTTTCGAAGAGGACATTCGACCCGAGAGGCTCAACGGCCGCATCGCGATTATCGAGCGCGGCGTGACCACTTTCGAGGAAAAGGTGAATCGCGTGGCAGACGCCGGCGCCGTCGGCGCGATTATCTTCAACAACGTGGAGGGCCAGTTCCGCGGAACGTTGTATACCCCATCGAGAATTCCTACCGTCTCAATCAGCCAGTCGGACGGCCACAGACTGCTCGCTCTCCTCGAGCAGGCCGAGACCGAGGCCACCGTGTGGGTAGGAACAGTGCCTTCGCCGTCGCGTAACGTCATTGCCGACAAGCGGGGAACAGCGGGCGACGGACGAACGGTCATCGTCGGCGCCCACTACGACACGGTGGCGAATACCGAGGGAGCCAGCGACAATGGCTCCGGCATCGCCACGGTGCTGACCTTGGCGGAGTATGTGGCCGGCAGAGACTTTCCGTACGACGTGAGGATAATCCTGTTCGGCTCGGAGGAAATAGGCCTGTTGGGCAGCAACCACTACGTGGCCAACATGAGCGAGGAAGAGATTGAAAACACAGTCGCCATGCTGAACTTCGACGCCTTGGGTTCGGGAACGAGGCTCGATACCGCCGGCGACCCGGCGTTGACTGACCGGACGCACGCGATCGGGTTCGACCTTGGCATGGAATTGGGTAGATTTTCTGAGGAACGGTGGGCCGGCCAAGGAGGAGCGAGCGACCACGGGCCGTTTAGGCTTGCGGGCATACTTGCGCAGTACATCACTGGCGGCGACAAGTCGCGCATCAATTCGCCGGCAGACGAGATCCGTCACATAAACCCAGACCTGCTGGGAATGGCCACCGCAATTGGAATCCGCCTGCTCGACTGGCTCGCCGAGCAAAACTAACGCCATTCGTCCGAATGTCCCTTCCACCTTGACGGGGAAAGGTCTGGGTGGCGGTTTAGCATCGGTCACTCCCATCCAACTTTCAAGAGCCCGCCGCTCCCGTGCGCTCCGCGTCGCTTCCATTACAATACAATCGTCGTGGCGACGGGCAGGTCGCGCACCTGACAGCCGAGACCACGAGCCCCGTCTGCGGCAACGTCACGAGGAATCCAGCGTCGCCGCCACCCTAACTCAGGACTGTCGAGAACGTTGTAACACCAGACACTAAAAGGGAATACCCACCCCATGACGCTTCAAACTGACAACCTCGTTCCCAAGCTGCTGCCGCTCGTCGTGGCCGCGATGCTGGCGGTGCTGGTCGCGTGCGGCGGCCAGGAAACCACGCCCGATGTCGCGTCCCCAACGGCTGCGCCGGCCACTGCCACCGCCACGGCGACGCCAAGGCCGTCGCCGACGCCGATGGCGATGCTGCCAACCCAGACGCCGGCGCCTCGGCTTTCGCCGACTCCCGCGCCAGCAGTCGAAATCACTGCTCAGAGCGAGTTTACCGAGCAGGTCTACGCGACGCTGGAAGAGCTTACCGAACAGTACAGCCCCAGGGAGAGCGCCACCGACCAAGAGCTGGAGGCCGCGCTGCACTTGCAGGAACGGCTCAGCGACCTCGGCTACGATACGTCGATCCAGGACTTCAGCGTCAATCTGCTCAGCGCGGGCGTTGATCTCGATTCGTCGACGGGCGATTCATCCAACTCGCCGCGGGCGATTCCGATTTCGATGTCCCTGCACGGCGCCGCGACAGGCTTACTCGCGGACGCGGGCCGCGCGTACGCTGAGGACATTCCCGCCGAGGGCATGGAAGGCCGCATCGCGCTGATAGAGCGCGGCGTCATCACATTCGAGGAGAAGGTGGGGCGGGCGGCGGACGCAGGCGCTGTTGGAGCGGTCGTCTACAACAACCTGGAGGGCCTGTTCCGCGGAACCTTAGCGTCCGAATCGAGTATTCCGGCGGTCGCCGTCAGCCAGTCGGACGGCCAAAGACTGCTCGCTCTCCTCGAACAGGGCGAGACCGAGGCCACCGTGTCGGTGAGAGCTACGGAGTCGCCGTCACGCAACGTCATTGCAGACAAGCCGGGTACCGACGGCGAAGGCCGGACGGTCATCATCGGCGCGCACTACGACACGGTGGCGAATACCGAGGGAGCCAGCGACAACGGGTCGGGCGTCGCGACGGTGCTGACGCTGGCAGGCCACATGGCCGACCGCGACTTTCCGTTCGACGTGAGGATAATCCTGTTCGGCTCGGAGGAAATCGGCCTGTTGGGCAGCCAGCACTACGTGGCCAACATGAGCGCGGAGGAGATTGACGACACCATCGCCATGCTGAACTTCGACGCCTTCGGCTCGGGAACCACGCTCCAGGCATCTGGCGATCCTGAACTTATCGCCGCGGCGTCGGAGTCGGCAAGGGAGTTTGGCCTGGACCTGGGCCGATTCTCCGAGGAGGAGTGGGCAGGCCTGGGCGGGGCGAGCGACCACGGGCCGTTCCGGCTGGCCGGAATTCCGGTGATGTTTCTCATCTCGGACGACCTCTCCCGGATCAACTCGCCGGAGGACGAGATTCGGCACATCAACCCGGACCTGCTGGGAATCGCCACCGAGATAGGCATTCACATGCTCGACTGGTTGACAGGACAGAACTAGTAGGGGCCTACACCGCAGTACTGGCATACACTGGGGTCAGACGCTTTGACGCATCTCTAATCAATACCCCGATCGGATCCATGAATCCATTCGGATCGCCACGATGCGATTGCCAATAACCCACGAAGTCTCCGGTTTCGGTGACTAGGTCCGGGGAGTCGGTCCTCTCATCTAGCAGGAGCGTATCTGTTTCGGGGTCGTACACCGTCTTCAATGGCAGGTACGCCGACGCCCCCATCACGAGAACTCCCACGATATCATGGCCATCCAAGACGGAAAGGTCAACCACTATCCCTGGGTCATCAAGTAAAGATGCTGATGTGACAGAACGTTTGCCTGACGTGAGAGTTCGAACATTTGCTTCCTGATCTTAGTCAACCCGCATTCTGCTCCTCCAGACCTTGATACCCGCGTACAAAGTAAACCATGTTGCGGCTATTCCAATGCCGAGTAACAGTTCGCGTCCTTCCTCCAGCAGTAGTGGATGCTGGTAACTGTTGTGCCGTCACAGCCGCGGGCCCCTACGCCCCGTCCAGGAAGGCGTTTGCCGGTGGGATGTCCGGGAACTGCTCGGATAGCCGCGCCCAGGCGTTGCGGGTGGCCTCCCGGGCGTTTCGGAGCACGTCCTCCTCGTTGTAGGTGAGCACCCTACCCTGCCGCATCACCATTTCGCCGCCGACGATGAGGGTGTCTACGTCGCTCGCCTGGCCGTAGTGGACGAGGTTGGACAGCAGGTTGTTGGAGGGCGTGAGGTGCGCGCGCCGCAGGTCCACGAGCGCAATGTCGGCCAGCTTGCCCGGCTCCAGGGAGCCGAGGTCGTCCTGCCGGCCCAGCGCCTGCGCGCCGTTGCGCGTGGCCCACTCCAGCATCGTGCGGGGCGAGGGGACCGGGCCGCCGCCTCGCTTGCCGCGGTTGACGATTATGCCCACGCTCAAGGCCTGCCACATGTCCTCGGACATGTTGTCGGTGCCCAGCGCGACGTTGACGCCGGCGTCGACGATGGCGGGCACGTTCGCGCCGGCGTGGCCGCCGCGCCGTGAGCTGGACGCCGGGCAGTGCGCCATGTGCGTGCCGCTGTCGGCCAGTATGGCGATGTCGTCCTCGGTGCAGAACGACCAGTGCGCGGCCAGCAGGTCCGGCCCCAGCCAGCCGTTGTCCCGCAGGTACTCGGCGGGCGTGCTGCCCTTGCCGCTGAGCGCGCCCGCCTGGCGGACCTCCGCGGCGCTCTGGGCGAGGTGGATGGTGCGGCTCAGGCGGTGCTTGCTTGCCAGCTTCAGCAATTCGTCGAGCATCCAGGGGGAGCAGTTCTCCGTGGCGTGCGCGGCAATCTGGCACTGCACGCGCCCGCCGTCCGCGCCGTGGAAGCGCTCCACCAGGCTTTCGGCGCGCGCCAGGAACGCCTCGCCCCACTCGCGGGAGTACTCGTAGCGCCCGTGGCGTATCTCCAGTGTGAGCGCGTCCGCGCAGCTTTCGCTGAGGAACAGCCTAAGGCCGGAGTCCACCATGTACTGGGCGTAGCCGTCCACGAAACGCAGCGGGTCCACCAGCGTCGTCGCGCCGCAGCGAATCGACTCGAGGCAGCCCAGCGCGGCCATGGCGCCGCGCTCGTCGTCGGTCATGGCGAAGGTGATGGGCGTCATGTAGGAGTAGACCGAGTCGACGTCCATGTCCTCCACGGTGCCGCGGATCACGGTCAGGACAGTGTGGGTGTGGGAGTTGATCAGCCCGGGCAGGGCCGCCTTGCCGCTCGCGTCCACGCGCTCCAGGTCGGGGTGCGCGCGCTCGAGGTCCGCCGTCTTGCCCACGGCGGCGAGCCTGCCGTCCACGACTGCGAGCGCACCGTCGCGGATGATCGTGCCGTCGGCGTCGCAGGTGACTAGCGTGGCGTTTGTTATGAGCATATCCATCTAGCGTCTCCGGCTTCAATATAGTATGTGGGGATCAGTCATCCCGCGTCTCTGTCATCAGTATATTTGCTTTAGGTGACTCTTTACAGTTTGGGCACCACGGTACACAATGTGAGTGTGTACCAGATCGTAGAAAGCGCCACATTCAAATGATGGATTGAAGACTTACGGGATAGACGTGCAGTCGCTCGCATTACCACTCGCTTGAGAAACCTCTCATTGAGTAATTTCGGCGATACTCGAACCGTTGGAAACAGCATTTCCGAGATTCGCATTCATTACGGGCCGGGATACCGGGTCTACTTCCTGCGTGAGGGCAGGACTGTGGTTGTTCTGCTCTGCGGAGGTGACAAAGACAGCCAACAGCGGGACATCAGGCGCGCCGGACGAATCGCGCTTGACTGGAGGGAGAGCCATGCCTGAATCTTTCACACGTTGGGACGCCGTCGACCAACTGCGATGTAATGCAGATGCCCGCTACTATCTTGAAGCGGCTGCGGAGGAAGACCCCGGCGATGGGAGCCTGATCCGCGCAGCCCTGAGCGACATCGCCAGAGCCCACAACATGAGCCGCCTGGCGCTGGATGCCGGAATCAGCAGAAAGGGGCTTTACAAGGCTTTGTCCGAAAGCGGGAATCCATCGTTTTCGACGGTAATGCGCATTGCACGCGCTCTGGGGATGCGGCTGCGAATCTCGGCTTAAGGACGCTGCCGATGCGGTGTTGTCAAAGAGCGGCCCCGTCCAGCACGGCGGGGCCGCCCCATTCGTTTAGATTGTTACCGTCGCGGTGTTGCCCTCGACCTTGAAGGTGGTGCCGAACTCGCCGGACAGGCGGTCGAAGCGGTCGATGATCTCCTCGGCTACCTCGCCGTCCGCGAGCACCGGGCGGCCGCGCTGTGCGCGGTTGCGACCGTGGCCCAGGTCTATCGGGAGCAGCTTCAGCTCGCTCAGCTCGCCGTCGCGGAAGCTGGTCATGCCGATGGCGCTCTGCCAGCGGATGGGCTGCACGGTCTGGCCCCGCGTCTCGTTGCCGGAGCGGGCGTCGTAGAAGTCGGCGGGGGTGGCGTCCCAGTCCAGGCCCTGGCGCGCCATGTTGTCGTGGGGCATCAGCAGCACGGTGTCGTTTTGCAGGATGAAGTCGCCCAGGCTGTAGAAGATGGGCTTGCCCTTGTAGATCTCTATGCCCCGGTCCTGGTGCGGGCCGTGACCGATGAAGACGTCGGCGCCGGCGTCGATGACGGCGTGGGCCAGTTCACGCACGTGGTCGGAAGGCTCGTCCTCGGTCTTGCCGCCCTCGTGGTTGTGCACCGTGAACATCACCCAGTCCGCCATCCGCGCGGCGTCGCTCACGCGGGCGAGGTTGCGGTCCAGGTCGGCTTTGTTGATGAAGGTGCGCTTCTCGAACGTCTCGCCGAGCACGAACTTGGCCGTTGGGTCCTCGCCGTACATCGGCTGCGTGAGCATGTGGACCTCGGTGTCGGAGTCCGAGATGTTGTCGGCGTAGCCGGAGTTGCGCATGCCAGCCACTCGCTGCGGCCAGCCCATCTGGTCGGAGATGCGCTGGAGCGCGTCGAACGCGGGGCGGTCGACGGTGAACTCGCTGGACCAGCGGATGACGTTAGCGCCGGGGCGTCCCATCACGTCGCGGCTCGCCTCGCCTGCGCGCCCCCCCGGCGGCGTGGTCGTGGTCGCCGAAATGAGCGCCACGCGGCCCTTGGGCGTGTCCATGTACATGGGGGCGGTCGCCTCGGCCAGGTGCCTGCCGGTGCCGGCGTGAGGCATGTCGAACTCGTCCAGGTGCTTAATGTTGGTCAGGATGCCGTTCTCGCCGAAGTCGTAGGAGTGGTTGTTCGCGCAGCCCACCATGTTGATGCCGAGCCACTTCAGGTCCTCGATGTGCTTGGGGTCGCACCGCATGTAGGTGCCGCCCGGCCGGTGCGTGGGCGGGTCCTCGTAGTTGTGGAACAGCATTTCGGCGTTCGTGAACCGAACGTCCGCGTCGTGAAGGTTTTCGCGCATCGTGAGAAATCGCGGTTCCCGGAAGATGGACATCCCCCGCGTAATCAGCGACTCTCCGGTAATCGCCATGGTGATATCGCCGCTTTCGGCCTCGTATAGCATAGAATCCTCCCTGTTGATCTGCCTGGTTCTTGAACCTGACGAAACTGAACAAATACGTCGAATCTCTCTCCAATTTCCTGCTAGATTCTAGCAAAAGCGAAATGGCGTTACAAACGGTGGGGCACGCGCCGCTCTTGACTTTGTGACTGCTTCAAATATGATTCGTAATCAATTCGTGCTGTGGAGTTTGGCTATGCAGAGGAAACTAGTTATCACACTTGACGAGCAGGTCTACGATGGCCTGTGCAAGGCCGTGGGACGTGAACAGATAAGCGAATTCATCGAATCGCTGGTGCGCCCTCACGTTATCAAGATCAGTCCGGCCGATCTGGAAGCCGGTTATCGCCAGATGGCGGCGGATGAGGAGCGCGAGGCAGAAGCTAACGAGTGGATGGAGGCTAACTTGGGGCATCCGCGTGATGAGGCGGGGTGAGGCGTGGTGGGTCAACTTCGACCCTTCGGTGGGCGACGAAATCCGCAAGGAACGCCCGGCTGTCATACTGAGCAGTGACGATTCGAACATGATTCTTAACAGGATTCAGGTCGTTCCTATGACCACGAACGTGAGCCGCCTGTATCCCGGTGAAGCCTACGTTACGGTAAACGGTATACGGCACAAGTGCATGGCCGACCAGATCAGGACCGTCAGCAAGTTGCGCGTAGGTAACCTGTTCGGCCGTCTGTCGGAAGCTGACTTGCAAAGGGTCGAGAGGGCTGTAAGGCTGCAATTGGGATTGGAGTAGTGCCACAACTGCGCCCTCTCCTCAATCCTAATTCCCCGAATGGGGCGGTATGTAGCCCACCCACTATGTCGCGGCCTGCTTCACGCACCACGACTCGACCGCTCGAGCAGCCAGTTGTGCGCGGCCAGTGTCACAACCGCCAGCGCGATCGACACTCCCACCAGCCGCACCGCCGCGCCGCTGTCCCCCGATTGCACCTCGGTGAAGATAGCCAGCGGCAACGTCTGCGTCCGCCCCGGGATGTTGCCGGCCACGATGATCGTCGCACCGAACTCCCCCAGCGCGCGCACGAACCCCAGCAGCACGCCCGCCAGGATGCCGGTGTAGGCGAGCGGCACGGTGATTGTGAAGAACACGCGGACCGGGCCTGCGCCCAGGCTGCGCGCAGATGCCTCCAGCCGCCGGTCCACGCCCTCCATCGCCACCATCACCGCCCTCGCCATCAGCGGGAACGACACAACCGCGGCGGCGAGCGCGGCCGCCACCCACGTGAACACCAGGTCCACGCCCAGCAGCCCGTGCAGCACTGACCCGACCGGCCCGTCCCGTCCCAGCAGCAGCAGCAGGAAGTAGCCCACCGCCACAGGCGGAAGCGCCAGCGGCAGCGACACCAGCAGGTCCACCAGAAAGCGACCGCGAATCCGCTTCCTCACCATGAGCCAGGCGAGGCCGAGCGCCAGCGGAAAGTTGACGGCGGTAGCCGCCGCCGCCACCCTCAGCGTCACCGCAACCGTCGTTATGTCCATTCCGTCCATACGCTAAACTGCCGCTAAGCGTCGATTCTATTCACCAGCAACACGAAGGGCGCTAAGGCAACGACTCAACATCGATGTTTCTACCCGGCCTCCACCTATTCGTGTGCTTAGACTCTCTAACAAAACTATTGTAAAAGGGGACTGGAGCATATGATGACACATCCAACCGCGAGGAGGGCGCGGGGTATGTCGTCCCGTTGTTTGAACCGCACTCTCAGCCCGCGGAACTTATGCCGTGAACGCAACGTACGCTCGACGGCGCCTCTATGCGCACCCAAGCCAATGCCATTTGCGGCGCCTCTCATTGCGATAACAAGGCGGGTATGTGTTAACTCCGGCCGCACCGAACGCCCGCTCAGGCCCAGCGGGCACGCCAGGAGGCGGTTCAGGAGGCCAAGCAGCAGGGACTCTCGCCGCGCGCCATCGAGCGCAAGCTGGGACCGTCGCGAGCCACCACCACGAAGAACGTTCGGGCGGAGAGTCCTCTCACCAAACGCTTTAGCACTAAGGAGCGAGCCAAGGCCGAGGCGCTTGCCGCATCAATGGTCGCCGTGGATTAGCCGGGGGGACACTTTCGCTGGACAACAACAAGCGTCCTTCAGTTACTTCCGCGCCAATCGTCGTCCCCGGTTGGCGTCTCGAGAACTTGCCCGATGCGGCCAACGTGCAGATCGTTGAGGCCGATAGATAGTCCGAGAGTAGACCAACCGGGTAAGGGCAAAAGAGAAATGGATGGGCCGCTTCTACTGCGGCTCCCGGAGCGAGGGCGACACTTTCTCGACGATCAGGCGCTGGGGCCGGCGACCCACGGTGGACGACACCTCGATGCGAATCCCGTCGTACTCGACAGCGTCGCCGGGGCTGGGAATCTTCCCGAGTTGCTTAAAGACGAAGCCTCCGAGCGTGTCGAATCCCTCGCTCTCTACGACAACGCCAAGCAACTGGTTCATACGCTCGATGCTCACTCCCGCATTCATCGCGTATTGGTCTCCTCCGAGCGCCTCGATCTCCGGCGTGTACACGTCGAATTCGTCGTGAATCTCGCCGACTATCTCTTCCAGCAGGTCTTCCAGGGTGACCAGCCCGGACACGCCGCCGTGCTCGTCGATTACGATGGCCATCTGCACGCGCTCCTGAAGGAACTCGCTAAGCAGCTCCTCCAGTGACTTGGATTCGGGTATGAACAGGGCGGGTCGCATGACGTCCTGAAGGGTGGCCTCGGCGTCTCCTCCCCCGTTGCTGAGCACACGCAGAATGTCCCGCGCATAGGCAATGCCCACCACACTGTCCAGGTCTCCATCGTAAACCGGGATTCTGCTGTGGCCGCCCTCCGCCACCATAAGATTCGCCAATTCGCCCAAGTCTATCGCCACTTCCGCGGCCACTACGTCGACCCGCGGCACCATGATTTCGCGGGCAATCGTCTGGTCAAGGCGAAAGATACCGCGGATCATATAAACCTCGTGTTCGTCGAGCTCGCCATCCTCGGAGTCCAGTTCCAACCCCAGGTCCGAGGTGAAATAGGCGCGCTGGTCCGTTCCCAGCGCCGGGCCGCGACTGGCCAATCTGGCCTGCATCGCCAGCACCGGCCTCAGCACAACCGCCGCCGCGCGCACTCCGGCCGCAGCGCGCAGCGCGATGGCCTCACCGTGCATCGCGGCGAGCCACATCGACAGGACGTGCACACACACGAGGGCGGCTACAACGCCGGCCGACACCACCGCCACCATTCCCCAGGAGGAGTCCAGGTATCCGATAGCGAGGGCAACGCCGGCGAGCACGCAGGCGGCCGCTGCCGGGAGCGACAGCACTCGCACGACCATGGCCGGTCCCATTGGCGAGTCGAACAGGGCAAGGAGCGCCTTCGCGCCCGTGGCCTCTTTCGTGGCGAGCCGGAGAGCGCGCCCGTAGCTGACCGACGCCAACGAGGTCTCTACGACCGTCAGACCGAAGAATATCGCCAGCGTCAGCGCGGTGGATATCGCGCTGTATAAGCCTACGCTCTCCAAGTTTGGTCATCCACCGATTTTGGATGTGAGGGCAAGTGCGGTCACGGCTGACGGTCCTCTTCGGAGCCGCCGCCGCGTCGCCGCGACCTGGCCGGCATACCGACGGCGATGGAACCGGGCGGGACATCTCTGGTGACCACGGATCCGGCCCCCGTCGCCGCGTCCTCCCCGACGCTCACGGGCGCTACCAGCATGGTTCCGGAGCCGATGAAAGCGCGGTCACCGATGGTAGTGGCGTGCTTCTGGTCGCCGTCGTAGTTGCAGGTGACTGTGCCCGCTCCGACGTTTACCTCCGCGCCGACGTCTGCGTCTCCGATGTAGCTGAAGTGGCCGGACTTGGCCCCCTGTCCCAGGCGGCTGTTCTTCACCTCGACGAAGTTGCCAAGGCGGACGTCTCGTTCGAGGCGCGCGCCGCGGCGCAGCCGGCTGTACGGGCCGACCTCTACGCCGCTCGCGAGGAACGCGCCTTCGACGTGGGAGGCTGTCACTCTGCTTCCGGCTCCTATCTCCGAGTCCTCGACGACCGTGTTCGGTCCGATGACGCAGTCCGGGCCGATGCGCGTGTGGCCGAGTACGTGGGTGTTTGGCAGGATTTGGGTGTCGGCGCCTATTCGGACGCCGGAGTCGACGTAGACGGTCGATGGGTCGGGCATGGTCACGCCGTCAATCATGAGTCGTTCACGAATACGATCACGCATCGCGCTTTCCGCCTGCGCAAGCTGTACGCGGTTGTTGACCCCAAGCGCCTCCGCCTGGTCAAGCGTGGCGACCGTCTCCACGGTGCGGCCCTGGCTAGCGGCGGCCGCGACCAGGGCGGTCAGGTAGGTCTCGCCGCTGGGAGACGGTCCGACAGAGGCGAGATTTTCCCAGAGCCAGCTCGCGCGGAAGCAGTAGACGCCGCAGTTGACCTCACGCACGGCGAGATCGGCGTCGGTCGCGTCGCTCTCCTCGACCACGGCACTTACGGCGCCGCCCTCCGAGCGCACCACGCGGCCCAGGCCTTCCGGGCGGTCGGCGACGCACGTGAGCAGCGTCACGTCGGCATCGCTCTCGGCGTGTGCCTCGGCGATGCGGCGCACCGTTTCGGCGCGAATAAGCGGAACGTCGGCATTGAGGACGATCAGGGTGTCCGCGCCGCCCAGCCTGCCGCGGGCCTCCAGAAGCGCGTGGCCGCTGCCGAGCGGCTCGGACTGCGGCGCCACAGCGGCGAAAGCGCCAACAGAGTCGCGAATGAGCCAGTAGCGGTCGCGGGGGGCGACCAGGGTGATCCAGTCGATACGTGCTCCCCGCGCGGCCCGGATAACGTGGCGGGCCATCTCGATGCCGCATACGCGGTGAAGCGGCTTGGGGAGCCGGGACTTCATGCGAAGGCCTCTACCGCCGGCCAGGACTACCGCAGCGGTGGAGCTCATAAGCGCGCACGAAAAAACGCCCGTCGCGGAGCGGAGCCGCCTTGCGGGGGGCGTTTCTGGGGTAAATCGCTATTTGTGGAAACGTCCACTTCCATGCGAACGCTATCAGAGGAGATGTTCGATTGTCAAGGTTCAGACGACGCCGGAGTCGCCGTGGGAGCTACTCCTCGGGAGGCTCGACAATCTCCAGGACCTGGTTCGCGGCTAGGCCCCTCAGCCGTTGCTCTCTGCCGCTCGGCCAGAAGACGAGGACCGTATCGGCCGAAGCCGCACCCGCAAGTCCGAACTCGACGCCGGCCCCGGCTGTCGACGCCAAGCCGGAACTCGCGCGCATTTCGCGGACCTGGACTACGGGCGGAGCGCCGGGATCGGGCCGCGTGACGACGTACACGCGGGCGCCGACGCCGTCCGCGTTGGAGCCGCTCTCGCCTAGCGCGGTGCGCCCGACAAGCCGCAGCGTGAGCCAGTTGTTGCCGCTGCCCTCGTTGAGGAACGCCAGGGCAGATTCACTGAGGCTGTCGCCGGCAGCCAGGACGTCGGTGTAGCCGTCGCCGTCCAGGTCGCCGACGGCCGCCGGTGTCCCGAACTGGGGCGGCGCCGGAATACTTGAGGCCTCGAAACCACCTGCGCTTTCGGAACGAAACACGAACCACGATTCTGCGCCGGGTCTCTCGGCCCCCGTGCCGGTGGATGGCCATAGCAGATCCTGGTCCGCGTCGTTGTCGATATCCAGGAATGCCGCCCCGGAGCCGAGCCGGTACGCCGCCAGTCCGGTCGGCGAGGGCCAGAATGGATGGACGCCGACCTGCTCGATCACGCCTGGCGCTTCGGCGGCCGTCGACAGGGCAGTAGTCCCGGCGACGTCGGCGAAGGACGGCGCTTCCCCGGTCACGCCGTCGTTTCTCAGCAGCATGTGATAGCACGTCCCCAGGCTGAAGCGGGCGTGGTAGGCGCAGTCACGGCTGGGATGCTCCGGTGGCGGAGCGGTCAGGCTGCCCAGTCCGCCGTTGACCACCAGCACGTCCAGGTCGGCGTCGGCGTCGAAGTCGCCGACCGCGATGTCGGTCCAGTTGCCGATCCTGTCCACGCCCAGGCCCCTCGCGATCGGCGTGAACCTCAGTCTGCCCGGCGAGGAGTCGTTGCGGTACACGCGCAACCTGTCGCCGTCGCCGGCGACCCACAGGTCGGGGTCACCGTCGTCGTCGTGGTCGAAGAACAGCACTGCTGCGGTGGCGCCAGGAAGCTCGGCATTCTCGACGCTGACCGGCTGGCCGTCCAGGCCGCGCACTGTGACCTGTCCGCCGCGCACTCCGCCGGACTCGGCCACTTCGTCGAAAGTGAGGTCGCCGTTGTTGCGGTAGAGGACGTTGTGGATTCGAGGTGGGGAAGCGCTACCCTCGACTGGACCCGGCTGTTCCGGCGCGTTGCCGACGTAGACGTCGAGCCAGCCGTCGCCGTCCACGTCGGCGCAGGCGACGCTCGACGCGGCGCGGTGGTTCGACGCGTTTCCGAAAGCCGCATCGGTGATGTCCGAAAACGTGCCGTCTCGGTTGTTGAAGAGCAGCCTGTCCGTGCCGGCGCCCGACGCCGTTCCGAGGTACAGCTCCCGGTAGCCGTCGTTGTTCAGGTCGCAGGCCGCGGCGGTGGAGGCGGGCGAGCCACCGGCGACGCCCACGGCGGCCGCAACATCCGTGAACACGCCGTTGCCTTCGTTGCGCAACAGGCGCGGCGCGGGGCCCCCTGGAGCGATCGCGTAGACGTCGTTGTCGCCGTCGCGGTCGTAGTCGAACACGACGGCGGAGACCGCGCCGGGCGCGTCCAGCGCCAGCGGGACGAATGGCGTTGCGGGCAGCGGCGGGTTGGCGATGGCGGCAGAACCGGGAGGGCCGGCCTCGCGGACCAGGCCAACCCGCTCCACTCCAACGAACGGCCCCGCCGCTCGGCCTGGAGGGCTCGCGTCGGGCTGGCGGAGGCCGCCCTGCAGGTCGGGGTAGAAGGCGGTGACTCCCAGGATGGCCACGCCTCCGGCCAGGCCGAACGCCCATGTCGCGCCGGCGAAGGTGGCGATGGCCCTGCGCGGCACGAACCGCGCGAGCGCCCAGAAGGTTGCCGGCCCGCCCGCCGCTGCGGTGAACAATAGGGCGGCGGCGGGGGCCTCCCCCATGCCGAGCAGCAACAGAAGCGCCACCAGCGGAATCTCGAACAGCAGCGGCACGTTCACGAGCACGCCGACAGTCGCCGCGACCGCCACGCCGCGCAGATCGTTGCCGAGGTAGGCTGACACCGTGTCCGGGCTGATCCACTGGATGACGAGCCCGCTAGCGAATCCCGCCACGGCCATTATGGGCACGAGGCGGAGTGCGTAGCCCAAGCTGTGGCGCGCCCAATCGCGGAGGCCCTCCGCCAGGGCGGCGCCCCACGTGACGGCGTGGTCCGCGGGGTCGTCGAACGGCTGCGCCGGTTCCGGCTCTGGCTGTTTGATGTCTTTCACGATTAGCGCTACGAGCGGGCCGATGAGCAGCGCGCCCACGAGGCTGATGACGATGCGGCTGCCGCCCAGCATCGGCGAGAAGACCAGCGCGACCATGACGAGCGCGGGCACGTTGAGCGTGGCGCTGCCCTGGACCGTGGTTATGGCGCCCGCGACGCCCGCGCCGCGCCGCCAGAGCGACGCCGCCACCGGGGCGATGCACGCCGAACAGAGCGTCATCACGGGCCCGACGGCCAGCCCCCTGAGCGTGCCCTTCCAGATGCCGCCGGTGAGTCGCTCCCTGGCGGTCTGGGGAAACAGGAACGCCTCGGTGAGTCCGGCCATCAGGAATGCGAACGTCATACCCGCGGCGACCAGGCGGAGGTACTCGACCGAGAAGCTCCACCAGCGCTCGACGAACGGGGTGTCCGGTTCGGTCTCGATGCAGAAGCCCTGGAAGCACTCGACGACGGGCGCGTTGACGACAGCCAAATCTTCGCGGACGGTGTCGAGCTTGGGGAAGCGGTTGAACGCCAGGAACGCGAGCAGCAGCGCCAGGCCTATCGCCACACCGGCGGCGCGCTTCTTCCCAAGTGAGGTTGCGAACATAGTTGGCCTCGAACTAGACCGGCGGGGTTACAGGCCCGCGCCGGCAGCCTCACAGTCCCTTCCTCCTCGCAGGGGGAAGGCTAGGATGGGGGTGACGAACGGGACGCAACCGTCTTGAATTCCCAATGCCTACGCCTGTCAGCCCGTTAAGCGGGAAGGCGCTTCCGGCGTTGCCCACGACTTTGCGCGCCGGACGGCGCGTTTCCAGTCTTCGTAGAGCGCCTGGCTGGCGGCCGGGTCCATGCGCGGGTCGAAGCGGGCGCCGGAAGCCCAATGGTGGGCCAACTCTTCCGTGTTGCGCCAGAATCCTACGGCGAGGCCGGCCATGTAGGCGGCTCCCACCGCGGTAGTCTCCCGGACCGCCGAGGGCTCGATCGGGATGCCGAGCACGTCCGACTGGAACTGCATCAGGAGACCATTGGCCGCGCCGCCGCCGTCTACCCGCAGCACCGGCACCCGCATCCCCGTGTCCGACTCCATGGCGTCCATCACGTCCTTCGTTTGGTAGGCCGTGGACTCCAGCGCGGCGCGCGCGAGATGCCCACGCTCGGCGCCCCTGGTGATGCCGACGATAGCGCCCCTTGCGTACATGTCCCAGTGGGGCGCGCCCAGGCCGGTGAAGGCGGGCACGAGGTAGACGCCGCCGTTGTCGGGCACGGATGCGGCGAGATCCTCCACCTGGGCCGAGCTTTCGATCACCGCAAGGCCGTCTCTCAGCCATTGCACAGTCGCGCCGGTCGAGAATATGCTGCCTTCCAGCGCGTAGGTCGTCCTCCCGTCCATGGTCCAGGCGACGATCGACATCAGGCCGTGCCTGGACTCCACGCGCTCCGCGCCGGTGTTGAACACCAGGAACGACCCTGTGCCGTAGGTGTTCTTGGCCATGCCCGGCTCGAAGCACGCCTGGCCAAACAGGGCCGCCTGCTGGTCGCCCACCATGCTGGCGACGGGTATGTCGCGGCCGGCCAGGACGCCGCTCGCCGCGTGGCCGTACACCTGGCTGGACGGCACGACCGCCGGGAGCAGGGCCGCCGGAAGGTCCAGCATCGCCAGCAGCTCGTCGTCCCAGCTCAGCTTGTCGACGTCGAACAGCATGGTGCTCGACGCGTTGCTGGAGTCCGTCGCGTGGACCTCGCCTCCGGTCAGATTCCACAGCAGCCAGCTATCCACTGTGCCGAACGCCAGCTCTCCGGATTCGGCCCTGCGCTGGCCGTCCGGTATCGCGTCCAGAATCCAGCGGATTTTGGTCGCCGAGAAGTAGGCGTCGATGGGCAGGCCCGTCCTGGCGCGCACCGTGTCCTCGAGGCCGCGAGCAATGAGATCGTCGCACAGCGGAGCCGTTCGCCGGCACTGCCACACGATAGCGTTGAACACCGGACGGCCTGTGGCGCGCTCCCAGACGATGGTCGTCTCCCGCTGGTTGGTGATGCCGATGGCGCGAACGTCTGCCGGGCGGATGCCGGCGGCCGTTAGCAGGTCGGACACGGTGGCCTCGCATGAGTCGACCAGTTCCAACGGATCGTGCTCCACCCAGCCGGGCTGCGGGTAGATCTGAGTTATCTCCTTGTAGGCTTGGCCGATCACCTTGCCGGACTGGTCCACGGCGAGGGCGGTGGTGCCGGTGGTTCCCTGGTCTATTGCCAGTATGTAACCAGACGTTGACATTGTGTCATTCTCTCGCGGTCAGCGTTTGCGGCGGCGGGCCGAGTATATCAGAACGGGGGGGATCTAGACTCTTCGGGTCGAGGTACAACCAGGGCACGATCTCCGCAGGCGTGTCGAGGGAGGAGCTTAGGGCCCGGCCCGTGATAGTTGCGGCGATGGGCGTGACAGCCCCTGTACACGTGGAGTCCGGTGGCGCCCCAGTGTCCGCATTGGGTATATTGAACTACACGGACCACACGTTTGCGTTCGGAGTCGCGCCATGAACGAAACGCCCAGTCGAAACATGACCCAATGGACGGACGCCCGCAAGCACTTCGCCTGGGGTGTGCTGGGGGCCGCGGCAATGGCGCTCTTCACCTTTGCCGCGAGGTCGGTCGCGAGCGCACAGTCGGTGCTGGAGCTTGCCGCCGACTGGTTCACCATGCACCTGCCTCCGGAGTTGTTCGACCTGCTGCTGGAGAACCTGCTGTTCAACGCGAAGCCGCTCATGTTCGCCGGATTGCTGGTGGCCCAGTTGCTGCTTGGGGGCGCTCTTTCCGCGCTGTATGGACATTACGCCGCCGGGTATGCCAGGACCGAGATCCGCGTGTGGGTTTTCTCGCTGGGCTTCGGTGTCGCGCTGTGGCTCGTCGCGATGGCGGCGCTGGCGCCGCTGTTCGGCGGCGGCTACTTTGGCTCGAGCGTCACGGGCGGGATGATCGGGTTCCACGTCACCGCCTTTGGATCTGCGCTCGTGTACGCACTGGTCATCGGCTTCTTCTTCTCGGGCGAAATGCAAGGCGCTACTACATCGGCTGGCGAGTCGACCGGGACGTCGGACAGGCGGGCCTTTCTGAAGAAGGCGGGCGTGTGGGCCGCGCTAGTCGCGGGGGTGGCTATCGGCCTGAAACTGGCCACCGACAGGCTGGGTGGGCAGATGGGGTCGAGCGGGACTTTCCGCACGCAGGGGGTGCTGTCCACTGAGGTGACGCCCAACGATGAGTTCTACATCGTCTCCAAGAACTTCATCGACCCGACGGTGAAGGAGCAGGGGTGGATACTGGAAATCGGCGGGCAGGTGGAGGCGCCGCACTGGGTCAACTACGATCAGCTCATCGCGATGCCGTCGGTGGAGGAGTACGTTACGCTGGAGTGCATAAGCAATCTGGTGGGCGGCGACCTGATAAGCAACGCCAAGTGGAGGGGTGTGCCGCTGCGCATGTTCCTGGAGCGCGCGAGGCTGAAGCCGAGCGTGGTGGACATCGCGTTTTACGCGCAGGACGGCTACAGCGAGAGCATACCGCTGGAGATGGCGATGCGGGACGAGGTGATTGTGGCGTACGAGATGAACGGCGAGCCGCTGCCGAGCAAGCACGGCTTCCCGGCGAGGCTGATCGTTCCGGGCTTCTTCGGGCTGAAGCACGTGAAGTGGCTGACGAAGATCGAGCCGGTGGTGCACGACTTTCGCGGCTACTGGCAACAGCGGGGCTGGACCGACGTGCCGTGGGTGAAGACGTTCTCGCGCATCGACGTGCCGTCGCACAACACCGCCGTTGAGGGCGGTGTGCTGTCGCTGGGCGGCGTCGCGTTCGCGGGCGACAGGGGCATCTCGACCGTCGAGGTGAGCCTGGACGACGGCGCGACGTGGACAACCGCCACGAGCATAAGCGAGCCGCTGTCGCCGTTCACGTGGGTCATCTGGCGGGCGGACGTGCCTGTGCCGGGCGCGGAGAAGTTCGGGGTGCGTGTGCGTGCGACGGACGGCGGGGGCGAAGTGCAGACGGCGGAGGTGGGGAAGTCGCTGCCGAGCGGGGCGACAGGGCACCACGCGATACGGCTGGCGGCGGGGGCGTAGGGGGCGGAGGCGACGCTCGGGATGGTGTGGGAGCATGTGTGGCCGCCGTATCCACTCGACATCATGGCCATCCATGCGCTGTACCAGGCGTTGGATGGGGGCGCTGGATCCTCCGGAGAGGGAGGTTGATGTTGAGCGCTTGGCGCAGGCGTGTAGGCAACTATGTGTTGTTGCCGCTAGCGGTGATAGTCCTACTCACGGTTGTAGGCATACCTGTGGCATTTCTGCTTTGGGTGGCAGTAGCGGCATCTCTTACTGATCAAGGGATCATGTCCGTCGAGACTCCATCCCATGTAGTTAATCGCGGATAAGCTCGAACATACGCACTCCTTTCATTCGATGGACCCGCCTCCACACAGTCCGGCCCTCAGTGGTCCGCGGACGGGAGTCTCATAGCCTTCAGTCACGACGATGCCGTTTACACAGTCCGGCCGGATGGTACGGATCTGCGATTGGTAGCCGGAAACCCGTTGGATCGTGACGACCAAGCTCTTTCTCCGAGCATATCTCCGGACGGTTCCCGTATCGCGTACACCTCATTCAAGCACGACAGATGGTGGGCGCCATGGAGGGCGGACTACAAATGGGAAATCGTGACGTCCGCGCCCGACGGCTCGGACAGACGCAGGCTCACGCGGAGCGATAACATCGGGATAATGAACTTCAATCCGGCGTGGTCGCCCGACAGGACGCGGATAGCTTTCGTGTCGAATCGCGATGGTCATTGGGCAGTTTACACGATGGCCGCGGACGGCTCGGACACTCGCGCCGTGGCGCCTTCGGTTGTCGTAGATTGGCGGGCACCGGTTTGGTCCCCGGACGGTCGGCGCCTCGCGTTCCTTGAACGAAAACCGGAGTCGGGTACCATCATCCGACGTGGGCTATACACGGTTGGGGCCGATGGTTCGAGTCTGAAGAGAATCGAAGGGTGGGGAAGCCCTCTCTATGCGGAGAGCGTTCCCGCATGGTCGCCCGACGGCAGCCGCATAGCATTCGTGAGACATGACGACGAGATGAGGGCGATTCTGGCTACGGACCCGGACGGTTCCAACCCTAGCGTCGTGTTCGATTACACGAACATACCGCGGTTGGATAGTTTGCCGCTCCAGTACATTTCCTGGTCGCCGGACGGGAGCAAGATACTCTTCTCCGCTTATGGCACATACGTGGGCGTCGTCAGCGCAAACGACACCCACGCTCGGCTGCTCGCGGACCTCCGGTACGGGGTGGAGGGCATTTCGTTGTCGCCGGACGGCTCCAGCGTCACGGTTCGTCTACATCCTCGTCTAGAAAAGACGCCGAGTGGGGTCAACTTCGACGTCGCGCTGTTCACGATGAACGCAGACGGGACGAACAAACGGGTTTTGGCGAGATATGAACACGGTCCAGATGGAACGGGCAACGTAGCCCCGGCTAACGGAAGATCGTGACACGCGGAGTATGAACAGCTCCCGTATCCTGAACTGAAGCCGCACTATTTTGGACCGCCGCCTCTGCCACCGCCTGCACAGACTGACCAGAAGCCACAGCAGGACTCAAGGGAGTAAATGCCGCCGCCGTATTTGGAGAAGCCAGACGTTGACTGTTAACCGAGGGACGTGAGCGGCTTCGACCTTTTCCGGTCGGATTCCGGGAGCGCGGATTACGGACACTAGGCGGCTAGGGGCAGCACCTTCGTCCGAAGGCGCCGCGGCCATCGCCTTGCGTTCGCCATATCGATTTGCCAATGTCCCCTGGACGCCTCAACGCACACCCCGGCCGCTCCCCCTCGCCCAGACCCGACCCTTTCGCTCCCCGGCGCCCCGAAAAAACCGTCACTTTCCTGCGCCGCCCGTGCTCTGGCCCTGCCACCCACACGTCCTACAGGCGCTCAACCACTTGCCCACGTCTGCGCAGTTTCTCCCCACGGTTCCGGCCCAATCCCGCAGTCTCGCCACCCCCTCTTGCAATATGCGTACATACGTGCTACCCTCGCCCAGGCGAGGGACAGACCCCGCGGCCGGAATCCCTACCCCTAACAGGTACAATGACCCATGGCATCCGTAGGGGCGTCCCTTGTGGGCGCCCGGCGCCAACGGATACACGGCCGGTCGGCCCGTCGACCCCCTGTCCTATTCTGCCGTGCGGCGCGACACATGTGCCCAGAAATCCCGCGCCGGGCATTACAGATTCGCGAAGGACCGGCGACTCTCTCAGCTAGTTGACGCACAGAATTTCGCAGAAACTAACAGAATTCGCTTTCCCGCTTGCGCGGGGACAACGGTTGGGGGGCGCCGGGTAATCTGAATCATGTTCCAGTACCTCAAGCGGGTTGTAAAGGATATGGGGCGGTGGCTATAATTCGGGGGTGTGCGTGAATCACATCACACGCTGTTGGCGCCGTTGCGGGGCGAGCCTGTCGGACGCTTGGGAAGCGGTTGGAATCATGGACCGTAGATGACTACACAGAAGCGAGATTATTACGACGTGCTGGGCGTCCCACGCGGGGCCACTGAGGAGGATATCCGCAAGGCGTTCCGCAAGATGGCGCTCGAGTACCACCCCGACCGCAACAAGTCGGATGACGCCACCGAGAAGTTCAAGGAGATAAACGAAGCCTACCAGGTGCTTTCCGACGCCAAGAAGCGCGCCGCCTACGACCAGTTTGGACACGCGGGCGTCAGCGGGAACGGGGGCCGCGGCTTCGAAGGCTTCGACAACTTCGGCGGATTCGGCGACATCTTCGACGCGTTCTTCGGCGGCGGCCCGACGACGGCCCGCGCGAACGCGCCGCGCCGTGGCTCAGACCGCGAAACAGTGGTGGACCTGTCGTTCGACGAGGCGGTCTTCGGTGTGGACAGGGAAATCGAAGTGCGGCGCGTCGAGGTATGCCGCGAGTGCCGCGGTGGCAGGAGTGCGCCCGGCAGTACGCCTATCACGTGCGTCAACTGCAACGGCGCCGGACGGATACGCCGCTCGCAGCAAGGCATATTCGGGCACTTCAGCCAGGTCACGACTTGCGGTTCCTGTCGTGGCGAAGGCAAGGTTATCTCCGATCCGTGCCCGAACTGTCGCGGTTCAGGCCGGGAGGAGAGACGCCGCAAGCTGGAGGTGTCCGTCCCTGCCGGTGTCGACTCCGGTACCCAGATACGCCTCAGCGGCGAGGCCGACCACGGCTCGAACGGCGGAAGACCGGGCGACCTTTACGTGTCGCTGCGCGTCAGCCCGCACGAGTTCTTCGAGCGGGACGGCAACGACATCCTCTACACCATGCGCGTCAACGTGGCCCAGGCCGCACTGGGGGCCGACCTGAAGGCGCCGACGCTGGAGGACGATGACGGGCTGCAGGTGAGCATTCCCGCCGGAATGCAGAGCGGCGAGGTGCTGCGCTACAAAGGCAAGGGCGTGCCCCATCTGCGGCGGAACCGGCGCGGCGATCAGCTCGTACAGGTCATCGTCGAGACACCCAGGTCGCTCGACGACGATCAGGTCAGGCTCTTCCAGGAGCTCGCGCTCAGCTTCGGCGTCGACGCGCCAGAGCGGGACAAGGGCTGGCTTCGCAAGATCAAGGACTCTCTTGCCGGCAGCTAGGCGCCAGCTTTGAAGTGGCTTGAGCTCAGCGTAAGCGCGCCCCCCGAGTTCGTCGAGCCGCTGTCCCACATCTTCTACCGCTACGGGCACGGCGGCGTCGCGCTCGAGCAACAGGGCGGCTTCAATCCCGACGAGGGCGAGACGCCCAGCGAGACCGCTTGGATTACGCTCAAGACTTACCTCCCCATTAACGAGTCCACCGATGAGCGCCGCAACCGCATCGACGTCGGCGTCCGGCTGGTGGCCCACGTCGGCCCGGTAACGGAGCTCGTCGCCCGCACGGTCGACGAGGATGAGTGGCAGAACAGTTGGAAGGACCACTTCCACGTGCTGCGCGTCGGGCGGCGGCTGGTGGTCAAGCCGACCTGGCGGGAGTACGAGCCGGGCGCTGAGGACGTGGTGATAGTGCTCGACCCGGGGATGGCGTTCGGCACGGGCCACCATCCCACGACGCGTTCCTGCCTGGAAGTGCTGGAGCGCCTGGTTGAACCCGGAATGGCGGTTCTCGACTTCGGGTGCGGCTCGGGTATCCTTTCCATCGCCGCGTCCAAGCTGGGGGCGAGCAGCGTGCTAGGCGTGGAAGCAGACTCGTCGGCGGTGCGAGTGGCCAAGCAGAACGCCCGCGAGAACGGGGTGGAGCACAACGTGCGCGTGGTAGAGGGGACGCTACCGCGGCCGGAGGTGCGCCCAAGCGGGTTCGACTTGGCGGTGGCGAACATCTCGGCCAAGGTGGTGTCGGAGGCGGCAGGAGAGCTGGTGGGGGCGGTAAAGTCTGGCGGCGCCGTCATCGCGTCGGGAATAATCGTAGACAACAAGGCCGTCGTGGAGCGGTCGATGGCCGCCGCGGGCGCGGCGTTGGCGGACACCATCGTGGACGGCGACTGGGTGACGCTGGTGTACGCGACGGGCGGGTGAGCTTCACCCGACGGCGGACCTGCGGGATCACGCTTCCATGCCGGTGAGCTCGGGGCGGGGAGCGCGTTCGAGCAGGCCGGCAACGACCTCGGCCACGTTGGCGCCCTCAAAGAGCACTCTGTGGGTCGCCTGGGCAATGGGCATTTCGACGTCCATGCGGGCGGCCAGCGGCACGGCGGCGGCCGTGGTGTCCACGCCCTCGGCCACGCTCGTCATCGAGGCGCGGATATCTTCGAGGGTGCGCCCCTTGGAGAGCTGGACGCCGAATTGGTGATTGCGGCTCAGGGGGCTGGCGCAGGTGGCTATGAGGTCGCCCATGCCCGCAAGCCCCGACAGGGTTAGCGGATTGGCGCCCGCGGCAACGCTGAGGCGGGCGATTTCGGCGAGGCCACGCGTTATGAAGCTGGCCTTGGCGTTGTCGCCGAGGCCCAGTCCTTCGCATACGCCGGCCCCGAGCGCGATGATGTTCTTGAGCGCTCCCCCGAACTCCACACCAACCACGTCATCGTTGGTGTACACGCGGAACCGCGGCGAGTTGACGATTTCCTGGGCTGACCGGGCCGACTCCGGGTTGCGCGAGGCTATCACGGTGGAGGCGGGCCGCTCCTCGATCACCTCCCTCGCCAGGTTGGGGCCGGACAGGACGCACACGGCGGGTCGCAGGTCTTCGGACAGCTCGTCTTCCAGCACCTGGCTCATTCGCTTGCCACTGGCGATTTCGATGCCCTTGGTTGCGCTGACGACTATGGCTGTAGGCGCGATTCTGGAGGAGACGGCGCTCACGTTCTGCCGGAACGCGCGGGATGGCGTTGCGAAAATGACCAAGTCGGCAGCGGCGAGCGCGTCACTGGCGGAGGAAGTGACGCGCAGTCCTTCGGGGAACGGCACGCCGGGCAGGAAGCGGGACTGCTCGCCGTCGTCGGTGAGCGTGCGCGCCTCGGCATCGGTGCGCGCCAGCAGGCGCACTTCGTGCCCCCGCCTCGCGGTGATTATGGCGAGGGTCGTGCCCCACGCGCCGGTGCCAACTATGCCAATTGCGGCCATCGCCTCTCCGACGGGGTTTTTCGCTAGAACCTTTGAATGATTGTGACCAGAATGCCGATCATGGCAATGAGAACCGCGACAGAAGTGCTGCCGACCACCATGTACAACGTATTGAAGCGTTTTTCCATGTCGGTTCGCAGTGAGCTGAGTCCGCTGTTCATTTCGGTGTGCAGCGCGTCAATTCGGCCGTTGACGTCGGTTCTTAATCCTTCCATCGACTCGTGAAGGTCGGCGAGCCGGCGGTCTACCCGCTCGTATGCGCCCTCCAGCCTGCTTACCCTTTCTTCCAAGACCATGTAGGTTCACCTGACGGGGAATTTACCACACTCGGGGTGAGGATGGGCAGCGGCGGTCACGCCGATTGGCCCAGCTTTCGCTCCTCGCCCTTGAGGAGGCGCTCGATGTTTCCCCTGTGCCGGCCGACTACAAAGGCGCAGCCGATGGCCGCGAACCAGATGAGGCCCATGGGCGCCGCTCCGGCGAGGCACGCCACGGCGAGAACTGCGCAGCCAACCAACGTCGCAGTGACCGAGCCCAGCGAGACGTACCGCGTGATGGCGACAAGCGCCAACCCCACGACGCTCGCGACCAGTCCGGCGACGGGCCAGAGGATGAGCAGCGCTCCCCAGCCGGTGGCGGTGCCGCGCCCGCCGCGGAAGCCGATGAACACGGGCCAGTTGTGGCCGGCGATGGCCGCAAGCGCAGCGGCGCCCTGCGCCGCCTCCGGCGCATCCAAGGCGTATCGCGCCAGTGCTACCGCGCCTACGCCCTTGCCCATGTCCAGCAGCAGCACGAGGGCGCCCATCGGAACTCCCACCGTGCGGATCACGTTGGTCATGCCGGTACTGCCACTGCCGTGTTCGCGAACGTCGATGCGCCGGTAGAGTTTGCCCGCAATCAGCCCGAAGGGAATCGACCCCAGCAGGTAGCACACCGGGACCAGGATGACCAGGGTAACGTAATCGTTCAACGCTCGCCCCTGCCTTTGAAGCGCATTCTCAGCGGGCTGCCCTTGAAGACAAACGCCTCTCGGAGCCGGTTCTCGAGGTAGCGCGTGTAGGAGAAGTGCGCGAGGTTGGAGCTGTTGACGTAGAACGTGAAGCTGGGTGGCAGCGTGCCGTCCTGCGTTACGCCGTAGATCTTCAGCGCGCGCCTACCCGAGGTCGATGGCGGATGGTCGGCGACCGCGTTCATCACCTGGCGCCGCAACTCGTAGCGCGGCAAGCTCTTGCCGGACTCCTCGAAGACTTCCCACGCGCTGCGAAGAAGCTCCTCTATGCCCTCGCCCCGCAGCCCGGAGGTGAAGCAGACGGGGGCGTACGACGCGAACTTGAAGCGCTCTCGAAGCTCATGTGTGACCGACTCACGGTCCATCGTCAGTTCCGGCGCCAGGTCCCACTTGTTCACGGCGATGATTATGCCCTTGTATGCATCCAGAACGTAGCTGGCGACGTGGGTGTCCTGGTTGGTGGCCAGCTCCGAGGCGTCGAGGACCAGCACCGCGACGTCGGCGCGGTCGATTGCCCGCATCGAACGGAGCACGCTGAAGCGTTCGATGCCGGGCTCTGTTCTGCCCCTGCGCCGCATCCCGGCCGTGTCGATGAGGAGCAGCGACCGGCCGTCGAACTCGACCAGCTCGTCCAACGAATCGCGCGTCGTGCCCGGCACCTCGCTCACTATGGCGCGCTGGCTGCCTGTGATGGCGTTCAGCAGCATAGACTTGCCGACGTTCGTTCGGCCCACTATGGCGAGCCGCACGTCGGCGTCCGTTTCGGGGTGGTAGGCGGGTTCCGGGACGATCTCGGCCACACGCGCCATCAAGTCGTCCACTCCTATGTTGTGGTAGGCGCTCAGTGGGACGGGGTCTCCGAGGCCGAGCTCGTAGAACTCCAGGGCCAGGGCCTCCCGCCGCGGGTTGTCGGCCTTGTTCACCGCGAGCACGATGGGCTTGCCCACGGCTCGCAGGGAGTCCGCGGCGTCCCTGTCGGGCGCGGTGAGACCGGCCTCGGCGTCTGTAACCATGACGATGACGTCCGCGTCGTCCAGCGCAATGCCAATCTGGCGGCTCACGCCCTGCCAGAGGTCAGTCTCCGGAAAGCGGTCCAGGCCGCCCGTGTCGACGAGGACGAACGATTTGCCGGACCACTCCGTTTCGCCGATCACGCGGTCGCGCGTGGTGCCGGCCACTTCGGACTCGATCGCGGTGCGGCGACCGACGAGCCGGTTGAACAGCGTGGACTTGCCAACGTTGGGCCGCCCCACGATGGCGACGGTGGGTTTGGGTGTGCTTAACATGGTGCGACGCGCCCTATCGGGTAGCTCAGGAGAAGAGCCGGGCGAGTATGGCTTTCTGAGCGTGGAGCCTGTTCTCGGCCTGGTCGAATACCACTGAACCGGGATGGTCGAGCATGTCTTCGGATATCTCCTCGCCCCTGTGGGCTGGCATGTCGTGCATGAACAGCGCGCCAGATTTGGCCTTATCCATAAGAGCCTCGTCGACGCGGTAGCCGGAGAACGCCTCCAGCCTTGCGGCGCTTTCGTCCTCCTGCCCCATGCTCACCCACACGTCGGTGTAGACCACATCGGCCTCCCGTACGCCCTCCGATGGTTCGGGCGTCCAGTCGAGCCTGGATTCGGAAAGCGCGGCGCGGCGCTCAGCCTCTTCCCACACCATTGATGGTATGCGGTAGTCGGCAGGGCTGGCGACCGTGAAGTTGGCGCCAACGGACGCGCAGCCGAGGGCGAGGCTACCGGCTATGTTGTTGCCGTCGCCGACGAACGACACGTTCAGCCCTTGCAGGCTGCCCCGGTGCTCGTACACCGTCAGCAGGTCGCCCACCGCCTGGCACGGATGGCCCAGGTCGGACAGCGCGTTCACAATTGGTATGGAGGCCCGCTCGCCGAGGATTTCCAGGCTTCGATGGGAGAAGACGCGCGCCACGATGCCGTCGACGAGCCGCTCGAGCACACGGGCGACATCGGAAACCGGCTCGCGAACGCCCAGGCCGATGTCGGACTGGCTCAGGTATATGCACTCGCCTCCCATCTGCCGAATGCCAATCTCGAAGCTCACTCGCGTTCGCAGGGAAGGCTTTTCGAATATAAGCGCGATGGTCTTGCCCTCCAGGGGGCGCGACGTCTTGCCGCTTTTCAATTCGTCGGCGCTCTCGACCAAGAGCGCCACCTCCTCGGGTTCGAGGTCTGCCAGGGTTAGGAGGTCTTTGCCTCTCATTTCGAGTACCTTTCGGAGCGATACGGTTTGTTACGCATCGGGCTTGGCCAGTCCGCTGACGCAGGCGACGGACGCTACGGCGTCGCCAGGGCGGAGGTTGAAGATGGTGACGCCCTGGGCAATGCGGCCGGTGTTTCGTATCTCGGAGGTGCTGGTCCGGAGGACCTGGGCCTGCTCGGACACGACGTAGACTTCCATGCCGTCCTCGATGACCTTGGCGTCGGCGACGAGGCCGGCCTTGCCGGTGGTGTTCAACGTCTTGATTCCGAGTCCGGCCCTGCCCTGTTGGCGATACAGCTCCATGTCTGTCAGCTTACCGTAGCCGTGCTTGCCGATGACCAGCAGCTTGCTGTCCGGTTTTGCCACGTCCATTGCGACGACTTCGGCGTCGGCGGTGCGCTTCGGCTTCGCCTTCGATCCTTTCCGGGGCTTGCTATACCTTTGCAGGTCCATGCCTTTGATTCCGCCGGCGGCTCTACCTCTCGACCTGACGTCCGCGGCAGGGAAGCGAATGGACATGCCGTCTTCGGTAACCATAATGATGTGATCATCCTGGTCAGCCAAGCGGGCGGTGACTAGCTCGTCGTCGGTGTCGAGCCGCATGATGATGAGGCCCGAGGGTCTTATCGTCGAGATTTCGTTGAGCGAGACGCGCTTTATCTTGCCCTTTCTGGTGGCCATGACGAGATAGGAGTTCTCCTCTTCCAGGCCGGCGACGCCGATGATGGCGTTTACGCGCTCGGCGTCGGAAATGGGCAGCACGTTGAAAACGGGCACGCCACGGGTATTTCTCGAGGTGTCGGCGCGCAGCTCGTAGGCCTTTACGGAGAGGATACGGCCGGTGTTGGTGAAGAACAGCAGGCGCTCGTGGCTGTCCACGACCAGGATATGCTTCACCGGGTCGTCATCCTTGGTGTTCATGCTGGAGACGCCCTTGCCGCCCCTGTGCTGGTTGCGGTAGGTGTCGGCGGCGATGCGTTTGATGTACCCGCCCTGGCTGAAGGTAACAACCAACTGCTCGTGAGGCTCCAGTTCCTCGCGGCTTATGTCGTGGCCCTCGTTGCTGATTTCTGTGCGGCGGGGTTCGCCGAAGCTCTTCTTTAGCTTCCGGGTCTCCTTCTTGATTTCGGTGAGGATTTTGGTGGGGCTGGCGAGCAGCTCCTCCATGCCGCGTATGCTCTCCTGGAGCTCGCGGTACTCCGTCTCCAGTCGCTCGCGCTCGAGTGTGGCGATGCGGCGAAGCTGCATGTCGAGTATGGCCCGGGCCTGGACGTCGTCGAGGCCGAATTCGTTCATCAGCCCGTTGCGCGCGGCGTCGGCGTCGGCGGAGTTGCGAATCAACTGGATCACGCGGTCCAGGTTGCCGATTGCGATGCGCAGTCCTGCCAGTATGTGCGCTCTCTCCCTGGCGCGCTTGAGGTCGTACTCCGTGCGCCGCACGACGACCTGCTCGCGGAAGGCGATGAAGTTCTGCAGAGCCGACTTGAGGGTAACCGTCTCGGGAGTACCACCGACGAGCGCCAGCATGTTGGCGGAGAAGGTGCTCTGCATAGCGGTCAGCTTGTACAGGTTGTTCAGCACCACCATGGGCTGCACGCCGCCCCGCAGCTCTATGACCACGCGCATCCCGTCCCGGTTGGACTCGTCGCGGATCTCCGAAATGCCGTCGATGCGCTTATCCTTGGCGAGCTGGGCTATCTTCTCCACCAGGGTCGCCTTGTTCACCTGGTAGGGCAGCTCGGACACGACGATCTTGAGCCGGCGGGAGCGCTTGGTTTCCTCGACCTCGGCCATTGCGCGCATGATGATCTGGCCACGGCCAGAGATGTAGGCGTTTCTAATGCCCTCTCGTCCCATGATCGTGCCGCCCGTAGGGAAGTCCGGGCCCTTAACGTGGCGCATCAGGTCTTCTGGCGTGCTGTCGGGCTTGTCTATGAGTTGGATGATTGCGTCGCACACCTCAGCGGGGTTGTGCGGCGGGATGTTGGTGGCCATGCCGACGGCGATGCCGGATGCTCCGTTGATGAGCAGGTTGGGCAGGCGCGCGGGCAGCACGACCGGCTCTCGCAGCGAGCCGTCGAAGTTGTCGATGAAGTCTACGGTGTCCTGGTCGAGGTTCGCGAGCATCTCCTCCGCAGGCGTCGCCAACCTCGCCTCGGTGTACCGCAGCGCAGCGGGCGGGTCGCCGTCCACGCTGCCGAAGTTGCCCTGGCCATCGACCAGCGGCAGCCGCATAGACCACGACTGCGCCATGCGCACCATGGCGTCATATACGGCCGCGTCGTTGTGCGGATGATACTTGCCCAGCACCTCGCCCACCAGTCTGGCGCTCTTCTTGTAGGCGGTGTTGGGTCTCATGCCCAGCTCGTGCATCGCGTAGAGAATTCGCCGCTGCACGGGTTTGAGGCCGTCGCGCACGTCGGGCAGCGCCCTCGACACAATCACGCTCATGGCGTAGTCGAGGTACGAGCTGCGCATCTCTTCTTCGATCTGAGTCGGCCGGATGTTCCCGTATTCTGTCTTGGTGGTTACCATGTGAGGCTCCTGGGGCGTGTGCTGATGCGGAGCGGGGGCTTGGGGCGCGGTTCGCGCGGCGTGCGCGGCCCCCTCTCCGGGGCTGTGGAGGCGGCCTTGCGGAGGACCTGCGGGCCGCTATGCTAAAGCTATCACCAATCGGCCCATTTTACCACTCGCGCAGCGGCCTATTTGCCTCGAATCGAGGCTACCCCGACCTGTTAGCCAAGCGGAGGCTTTCGGCGTATAATGGGCGGTGTTCCCACAGGGTCGGCGCCGTAGACGGTTGGCCGCGCATGGAGGAAGGCAAGGAGAGTTCGCATGCCCACACAACAGCATCAGAGGGAGATCGACCGCTACGTAGCCAGCACGCCCAAGTCCAGGGAGGCTCTCGCGGAGGCCGCGAAGTACCTGCCGGGAGGCAGCACGCGGGGCGCCCAGTACTTTCCGCCTTACCCCTTCATCGCGGAGAGGGGCGAGGGTCTGTACATGTACGACATCGACGGCAACCGCTACCTGGACTACGTGATCAACGCGACCAGCCTGATCTTGGGACACGCCCATCCGCGCGTGGTGAAGGCGATACAGGACAAGGCGAACTTCGGCACGGCGTTCAGCGTTCCGACGGAGGACCAGGCGCGCTTGGCCAACATGCTTTGCGACCGAATCCCGTCGCTCGAGCGCGTCCGGTTCACCAACTCCGGCACCGAGGGCACGCTCATGGCGATACGCGCCGCGAGGGCGTTCACCGGCCGGCACAAGATTGCCAAGTTCGAGGGCGCCTATCACGGCGCACACGAGTACGTCCAGGTCAGCGTGTCGCCCAAGGCGGACAAACTCGATCCGAACGGCACGACGGCCATACCGGAGTACGACGCTCTTCCTCCCAGCGTTTTGGAAGACGTGATAGTGCTCCCGTACAACGACCTGGCGACCAGCGAACGGCTGATTCGCGAGAACAAGGACGACCTCTCCTGCGTGGTGATGGAGGCTATATCGTCCAGCTTCGGCTACCTGCCCGCGGAGAGGGAGTTTCTCCAGGGAATACGCGACATCACCGAAGAGCTTGGAATGCTGTTGATTTTCGACGAGGTTCAGAGCCTGCGTGTGGCCCCCGGCGGCGCCCAGGAGTTGCTCGGAGTTACGCCCGACCTCACGGCGATGGGCAAGATCATCGGCGGCGGCACGCCCGTGGGCGCGTTCGGCGGCCGCGAGGACGTGATGGCGCTGTACGACCCGACGGAGAACGGTCCGACGCTGGCTCACGCCGGCACCTTCAACGGCAACCCGCTCACGATGGCTGCCGGCTGCGTGGTCATGGAGGAGCTGACGCCCGAGGTCTACGAGCGCATGAGTGACCTGGGCGACACGCTGCGCGGCAAGATGAGGGCCGTGTTCGACGAGCTGGATGTGCCCGCGCAGGTCACCGGCATCGCGTCGTTGTTCGGCATCCACTTTACCTCCGAGGAGATAACCGACCACCGTTCGACACTGACGGGCGATCGCGCGCTGAACCAGGCGCTGTTCACGGGCCTTCTCAACGAGGGCGTGTTGCTCGGCGGTGCGCTGAGCGCGATCTCCGAGGAAGAACACGTGGACACGCTCGTCGACGCCACACGCAGGGTTATCCAGCGCGTGCGGTAGAGGTGATGAGGCCGCGCGCAGCGCCGCCTCATGCAGGGGCGGGTTTTGACCCGCCCGGTGCGTTTATGGCAGTTCAGCTATTGACCACACCGCGAACCGTTCGAACGGCGTGGATTTACCTTCGACGCCGTGCCCTGCATAGAAAGACCCGACCGCGACAACATCACCCGTTTTGGTCCAACCGCTCAGATCCAGCTTGTCCACGTAAGCCCCGTTTATGAACAGCCAGCCCTCTCCTCCGATTGCCAAGATACGTAGGTGATTCGAGCCGGCCGGGCTGACGGATAAGTGATTTGAGGACTGTGCTGCCAACCGCTGCGAGGAATCCACATCACCGGTCCTCAGTCGATGGGCCCACCGCTGCGAGTCATCAATGATGATTGCATGAAATTCACCCCTTCCGCTGTGGCGGAACAGGATGCCGCTGCTCCAGGAGCCCAGAGTCGTGGCATATGGATTGACAAACCTGGCTTCTATAATCCCATTGGCAAACCTGGAATCGCTCTCATGGCCATCAACAAAGCCATCTTCCGGGTCGTGCTCAATCGAGCCATCCTCGGGACCATGCGCCAGTTCTATTGGGCGCACGCTGAAGTCCTTGTACACGGTAGTCTCGCCTGGGTACTCGTCGCCCCTGTACCAATGGGCTATCAGTCTGACGGAGCCCGGGCTACTTATCTCGCCCAGATCCAGTTCGGCCTCAAAGGCTCCGTTGATGGACAGCCAGCCCTTGTTGTCCAGTGCAAACACCCGTACGTGGTTCTTGACGTTTGACCCCGTTCTGATGTTGCTTGAATATCCAGACTGAACGTCGACGGCGTCGTTGGGCTGCTCACCACCCCTCATGTCGAGACCCCAGAAGCCGCTGCTGCTTATGCTAAGTATGTAATAGCGGTCGTCCACTATTCGAAAGAGAAAGCCATGACTCCAATCTCTGCCCATCTCTGAGAACGTGTCCACAAAGGTAGCCTCTATCACCGAGTTGGCTAGATTGATGCGCGCGTCAAGCGACTCGATGAAGTTGTCGTCGTCGTGCTCCAGTTCGCCGCTTACCGGGCCAAAGCCACGCTCCGCTATTGCCGTAGCCGTGCGCCGTGCGACAGCCGTCGCCGTGCGATGGGCTATCGCCGTAGCGGTGCTTCTCGCGATAGCCGTGGCCATTACCTGCGGGGTGGGGGTAGGAGTAGCCCGCGCGACCACCGTGGCAGTAGGCGATGTGCTGCCCCGCATGACGGTGAGGCGCGTTCGCAGCACGTCAGCAGACACGGCGAACCCGATGCCCTCAGCGTCACGGCGTTCGAAGGTGTTCATGCCCACCACTTCGCCCCAGTCGTTGAGCAGCGGTCCGCCGCTGTTGCCCGGGTTGATGGCGGCGTCGGTCTGCACGTGCTCTACGCCTGCTATCATCCTGATGGCGGACACGATTCCACGCGTAATGGTCATGTTTCTCCCCAAGTCAAGGGGATAACCCAGCGCGATTACGTCCTCACCTTCCCGCACCGATGCCGCAAACGTCAGCGGGGTCAGGCTGCCTCTAGGCTGCACCTTCAGCAGCGAGATGTCTCGCGCAGCGTCCTCGGATACTACGCGCGCCGGCAATCGAGTCCCATCGTCGAATACGGCCGTCACACGCGAATGCCCTTCAATGACGTGCTGGTTGGTAAGGATGTAGCCCGCGGCGTCCACCACGAATCCTGTGCCTGAGCCGTCGACAGTCACGACTTGAACCACGCTGGGCCGTGTCCTGTCCACGAGGTCGGCCACCGAGAGGCCGGCTGGCGGCGGAGTGCGAGTGGGTTCGGGCGTTCGGGTAGGCGTGGGTGTGCGCGTCGGCGCGGGCGTATACGTGGGTGCGCGTGTTAGCGTCGGCGTCAGCGTGGGTGTCGGCATTAGCGCCTCCACAGTCGCCCGAACGTGTGCGATCACCGTAGCTTCCAGGTCGGGCGTAGGCGACGGCGCCGGAGTTAGCGTTATCGCCTGCGTGACGGCTGCCAATGCGGTCGCTGGCGTAACCGAAAAGTTGGCGTAGCTCGTGAAATGACCGGGATGCTCAGCGCCTTCGAACCAAGCGGCCACCAGCACTACAGAGCCTGAACCCAATGGTCCTGACAGGTCCAGGGTTCCTTCAAAGTTACCATTGATAAACAACTACCCCACGTCGCCAAGAGATATGACGCGAACGTGATTGCTGGGATCTGGTCCTCTGTTGACGCCTCCCAGGTTGATGTTTGTTGAACGTTTACTCTGGAGTTCCCGTTCGCCTTCGGCGCCTCCCTTCCGCACTATGTGATACCAGAACCCCGAACTGTCGATAATCACGGCATGGAAAATGTCTCCTCTCACACGAAGCAGGAACCCATAACTCCAGGACATTCCCTGCGATCCATGGTTATTCGTGAACGTCGCAGCGACCACTGAGTCTCTTATGCTGGTTCCTGTATCTAACGCAGGACTATAGCTGTCCTCGTTGTCCAGGAGAGTGCCACTGGCAGGCCCGTACATTGGGCTGGGCTGTTGAGGCGAAGGTGTAGCCGTAGCCCTAAGCTGCGTAGCCGATGGCGGCGCAGCCGTAGCCGCCGATGGTGGCTCACCAGAGGAAGACCCGAACCGGTCAACAAGATTCGAGACAATGGAGATTCCAACCATTACCAGGAAGATTATGAGCAGAGTTGTACCGCAGCCTCGGAGGCGGCCCCACCCGCGCCTTTCCTCTTCTTCGTCCTCGTCGTCCAGTGACGGGCCGGGCGCTGGCGGTGGCGGCCCTTGCCGTCGCCCGTGCCCACCGCTCTGGGCACCCCATGCGGCACTTTGGTGGAACAACCTGTCGTAGTCCACCTTCCTCTGCGGGTTGGAGAGCACGTTGTAGGCGGCGAGAATCTCCCTGAACCTGGCGGCGGCGGCCGGAGTCTCGTTGACGTCGGGATGGTACCGCAGGGCCAGGGCGCGAAACGCCCGTCGGATCTCCTCAATGGGAGCGTCCGGTGATACGCCGAGCGTGTCGTAACAGTTCCTATCGCCGGTCGACATATGGCCACTATAACATTACGGAACACTCGTCCCCCGACAGGCGGTTCGCGAGTCGTCCCTACTCGGTGTGCTCGAGTTGGCGGCGGCCGCCGTCAGCGGCGATGTGCATCGAGTCGGCCACGGTCAGGCCCAGGAACACCCAGCCTGAGTAGTGCGCCACGGGCACCCATTCGAAACCTATCGACAGGTACATCACCAGCGGCGGAATCCACAGCCCCATGATGAGCACGCGGGTTATGGTGCCTATCACGTGCTCGTGGCTTATGCCACGGTGCTTGAAGAAGATGCCGTAGGGCAGCGTCCAGATGTACAGGAACAGGCCCCAGATCCCACGGCGCTCGGCGAAGGTGCGTCTGGCGATGTCCTGGTCGGGGTTGATGCCGATGGTGGACAGCAGGTAGCCGCCGCCCAACGCCGCCAGGCTCTCCCACCATCCGACCGAGTAGTCCTCGCCAAAGAGCCACGCCAGCGCCACCGCGCCGGGCACTATCAGCGCGGTTGTGTTTACGAGCCTGTGCGTTCTGCCGGAGGACACGCGATAGCCTGGGTGGGTGCGGGGAACTGTGACACCTATCCTGACCCTCTTCCTTTGACGGAAGAAGGGTAGGATGGGCAGCTAGCCGTAGAGGAAGGCCAGGCGCTCCTGGCGCAAGTCGCCGCCGACGTGTTCCTGGATCACGTCCAGCGTGGAGAAGTCGAGCACGTCCGACACGAACGTTATGGCTGTGCCGGGGCGTCCCATGCGGGCCGTCCTGCCAATACGGTGGACGTACTCTTCCAGGTTGCTGGGCATGTCGTAGTTGATGACGTGGGAGACAGCGGGGATGTCCAGACCGCGGGCCGCGACGTTGGTCGCGACCAGCACGCGCAGCCCCTTCTCCCTGAACCGGCGCATCACCCTCTCGCGGTGGGCCTGGGTCATGTCGCCGTGTATCGCCTCGGCATCGAATCCCTCGCGCTCCAGGTGGTACACGAGTCTGTCCACGCCTATCTTGGTGCGGCGGAAGATGAGCGCCTGGGTCACATGGTCGTGGTCTGCCAGGAGACCGTCCAGTGCCCTCTGGCGGTCTTGCGCGGCGACCTCGTAGTACAACTGGTCGACCTGCTCGACAGGCTCGGCGTCACCGCCCACCCTGATCCACTCCGGGTCTCGCAGGTATCGCCGGGCCAGCCTGCGAATCGGCCCGGGCATCGTCGCTGAGAACAACAGCGTCTGGCGCGTGCTCGGCGTGGCCCGGAGAATACGCTCGATGTCGTCGACGAAACCGATGTCCAGCATCTGGTCGGCCTCGTCCAGCACGACGATCCGCACGTCGGAAAGGCTGATAGTGCGGCGGCTCATGTGGTCCATCAGCCGGCCCGGGGTGGCCACCACGACCTGGGGACGCCTGCGCAGGCCGTCGAGCTGCACATTCATCGACTGCCCACCGTACACGGTCAGGCAGCGCACGCCCTGGAACTGGCCAAGGGTCGAAACTTCGTCGCTGACCTGCATGGCGAGCTCTCGCGTTGGCGTGAGAACCAGCGCCTGTATCTGGGTGGACTCGCCGTCGATAAGCTCGACGATGGGAATGCCGAAGGCCGCAGTCTTTCCTGTGCCGGTCTGCGCCTGGCCTACTACGTCCAGACCCTGCGTGGCCAGTGGAACGACCTGAGACTGGACGGGAGTAGGCTCGGAATAGCCCATCCTGTCAAGGGCGTGGCCCATGGCGCCGGAGACTGTGAGCTCGCCGAAGGAGGCCTGTTCCGGCAGGTCTGTTGGAATGGCGGGAGCGGGGGCGGGAGTGGGCCGGGGTTCATACACCGGAGCTTCGGTACGCTCGCGCCGGCGGCGCGGCCTCTGGTCGCGCGCGTCGTCGCGGGAGTGTTGCGGTCGCTGTCGCGACTCGCGCTCACTGCGGTCCCGGTCGCGGTCTCGCGGGGTGCGACGCCTTGTGGGGCGTGTGTCCCGGCGCGGCGGGGCTTCTATCGCAGATGCCGAGCGTTCGACGCGCCTGGCGGGCTTCGCGCTCGGAGTCCCGGTCAGAGAGATCAAGACCTCGCTACTTGGGCGGTCGACGACCGGAGGGTTACCCCGAGCAATGGGTTCTTCCATAGGGGGGCGCTTGAACATGCCCCCTATCTTGCGTGTGATTTTGGGTAACTTAATGGGAAAGACCTCCTATGAGTCGGGTGGGGGCGCCAGCAAAACGCCCCGAAAGCAAAAGAGGGCGCGACGCCCATAGGCGTCCGCCCTCTTTAGTACGCAAAAGTGGATTTGTTGGGTATCGTCGAAGCATTCCGTCTTGGCGGGAAGTCTAGCACAGCTTGTTCTAAGTGTCAAAGCGATGCCGTTCCAGCCCATCCAGGGGATGGCGTATGTAGTGCCGGGGGGTGTCCGCTGGACTTTCACTTTGATAACATCCCGTCCATGCGTGAGTCGGAGCGAACGGCAGACCGGCGGCCCTTCGCCGAGCGGTGGCGCGTCCACCTCATCGTGGCAGCGCTCGCTCTCGGCTGGTCTGTTCTGTACCTCGATCGCAGCATCCTCTTCCCGCTGCTGCCGGTCATAGCCGACGACTTCGGGCTGACCGACGCGCAGAGCGGCGCAATCTCCAGCGTCTACTTCATAACATACGTCTTCATGCAGATTCCCTCGGGAGTGCTGGGCGACCGGTTCGGCCTCAAGAGGGTGCTGGTCGTTATGTACCTGATTATCGGCCTCGGGCTGTTCTGCATCGGACTGTTCAGCGCCAGCTACCTGCTGTTGCTGCTGTTCATCGGGATACAGGGATTCGGTGCGGGCGCGTACTATGCGGGATCTTACGGCATTACCATTAGCTCGGTTCCGTCCCGGTGGCGGGGCACGAGCTCGTCGGTGGTCACGTCCGGCATGGCGCTCGGGTCGGCGCTCGGGCTTGGCATGGCGGGATTGCTCTACTCCGTGTCCGAAAGCTGGCGCGCGCCATACCTGTTCATGCTCGTGCCCACGCTGCTCATGGCCGCGCTTATAGGCATCGTGATTCGGGGAGTGCCCAAGGCGCCCAAGGTCGAGGGCGGTCTGGCCTTCCTATTCCGAAACCGCGACTTCACCCCTCTGTGCGTAACCAACTTCTGCGCGCTGTACGCCTACATGGTCATCTTCACCTGGGGCCCCAGCTTCCTCGTGAACCAGCACGACATGTCCATCACGAGGGCCGGGCTGTTCACATCGGCCGTCGCGGGCGCGTCGCTGGTGGGCGCGCTCACCTGGGGCAGGCTCTCGGACAGGCTGGGGCGTAAGGGCCTGACGCTGGCCATGCTCACCGGTTCGGCCGTCATGTTGTCGGTCGCGGCAGTCGTCGACTCGACGCCGGCCATTCTCGGCGCGTTCGTGGCGTACGGATTCCTGGGGGCGCTGGCGTGGAATCCGATCATCGTGTCCTGGGCGGGCGACCACACCTTCGCGTCCGGGCGCGTGGGCATGGGCACGGTGATGGGGGTGATGAACACCGTCGGCATATCCAGCGCCTTCATCGCGCCGGTGGTGAGCGGCTGGATCAGCGATACGACCGATTCGCTGGAGATGGCATTCTTTCTGGCGACCGCGGTGCAGTTCGTGGGCGTGGCCGCCGCGCTCACGGCGAGGGAGAGGCCGGCCGATGCCGAGACCGCCGCAACTCCCAGGGGCCACGCGTGAGCCTGCCCGGCGGATTGCGGGCTGTCGCGGTGGTGGTTGTGCTGGCCTGCGTGCTGGGAGCGTGTTCTGACCGGTCGGAAGAGCGGCCCGAGATTCTGGTGCTCGCGGCGGCCAGCCTGGCGGACGCCATGGGCGAAGTGGAGAAAGAGTTCGAGCGGAATGGCGACGCGAGCGTGTCGTTCAGCTATGGGGGTTCGCAGACCCTTGCACGGCAGATAGTTGGCGGCGCCCCGGCGGACGTGTTCATATCCGCGGGGAATTCCCCTATGGACGACCTGCGTGCCGAGGGGCTTGTCGAAGGGGATCCGGCTGAGTTGTTCGGCAATGTGCTTGTGGTTGCGACGCGTTCACCCCAGGTCTCCCCAACTTCACTCGTCGAATTGCTGAGGCGGGACGGAGTGCGCGTTGCTGTGGCCGACCCCCAGCTCGCGCCGGCGGGCCTGTACGCCAGGCAGTCGTTGTCCAGCCTTGGGCTGTGGGAGCCGGCCGGAGGCTCACTGGTGTTCGCGCCGGACGTGCGGTCGGCGTTGGCCTACGCGCAGTCCGGCAACGTAGACGCCGCCATCGTGTACCGTACGGATGCGGATGCGGTGGAAGGCGTGCGAACGCTGGACATAGTGCCTGCGGAGAGCCACGAGCCGATTGTCTACCCGGCCGCGGTAGTTGGGCGCACTTCGAGTCCAGCTCTCGCCGAGCGGTTCGTGGAGTTCCTTCTGGGCCCGGAGGCGCAGGCGATATTCCGGCGGAAGGGGTTTGTAGTGTTAACGCGCTGAGCCTTGACTAAAGCATAGATCATCCATAAAGGGCGCTTCGAGTTTCTAACAGAACCCTTAGAGGCGATCGATAGTAACTGAAGAGGCCGACCATAACGAAGGTTGTGCCGCTGGTTCCAACTCTTATCAGTGAGACGGTTCGCAGGGTTGCGGCTGTCGCCCCCGCTTCCGGACAAGACGACGATTCTGAACTTCCGCAATCTGCTGCAAGAGCACGAGTTGACACAGGGTCTGTTCGAGGAGATCGACCGTCATCTGGAGTCCCAGGGGCTTCGGTTTCGGGGAGTACGATCGTGGAGGTGGAGCAACCGTTCTTGTATGTGAAGCGGCACTTGGGATACGCCAAGGCGCGTTGCCGAGTGTTGGCAATGAACACGCAACGACTGACATTGCTACTGGGGCTGACGAACTCGACAAGGGCGGAGCAATTATTGGCAGCCTGACCAGGGCGTAGTGCGCCCAAACTGGACAAACGAACGCAGTTACGCCCTAGCAGACGCGTGTCAGGACCATAAGACGTCTCTCGAGAAACCGTAGGAGGAAGGAACACCTTGGACTGTCCAGTTTGTGTCCATCACATACGAGATACCGTCATTTGTTCAGTGGTTCCCTAGATGAACAGGTCCCTGATTCGCTCGCCGACGATGACCTCTTCGCCCTCGGCGAGTCCGAACATGTGGATGACTATGTTCTCCTCGCCCTCGCGGACACGCGTCCAGATGGGCGGGTCGCCTTCCTTCAGCTTGTCGACGACCTGCTGGGCGCTCATGCCGGCCACACCCTGGTCGACGCTCAGCTCGAGGCCGAATGGCTGGTGGCCTATAACGTTGTCGAGCATGACGCTCTTGAGGCCCTTGTCCTCCGTGCCCTTCAGAATACCCAGCAAGGTCTGGCATCTCGCCTCGACGGACGCCAGGCGCTCCTCGTGGTTCATGGTCATCCAGTGCCGCACCGCCGCGACCGCGCCCACCATCTCCTGGCGATCCACCTTCTGCGGCCGGCCAACGCCTCGAATGCGACGCCCCTCGTAGCCAACGAACGACTGGAGAGACAGCTTGTGGATCATGTCCTCGGTGCCCAGCGCGAGGCCAACGGACTGGGTGGCGCCCAGGTACTTCGCGGCCACGCACTGGAAGTCCGCGCCCATTCGTATGTACTTGCCGAACAGGTCCAGCGGATAGATCTGGCCTGCCGCATCCACCGTGACCGGTACACCGCGAGCGTGGGCTATCTCGATGGTGTCCTCAAGCGGAAGCGCATTGGGGTCGATGTCCTGCTCCACGGCGTAGTAGTGGACCGCCGCCGTGTTGGGGCCGATGGCCGCCTCCAGGTCGGCTCGGGTCGTCCGCTCATCGCTACCGTACTCGACAAGCTTAGCGCCCGCGAGCTCGAGGCACCTGTCGTACCAGTAGCGCTGCCGTGTCTGGATGAGTATCTCGTTCTTCATGCCGGACGTGTCCGGAAGCTGCTGTATCTTGTCGTCGTCGTCGCCCGCCATCAGAGCCGCGGTCGCAAGTGTCAGCGCGGAGCCCGCGCCCGCGGTGATGTAGGCCGCCGGTACGTCGACCATATCGGCGATGGCCTGCCCTGCCTTTTCCTCCAACTCCATCAGCGGCAGGTAGGCCGAGTCCGCCCGTTCCATGGCCTCCTTGACCTCCGGAATGGGCGATGAGCCTCCCAGCATGGTCACGCTCCCGATGGCGTTGATTATGGGCTTGGCCCCCAACTCCCTGTAGATGTCTCCCCAATCTGAACCGGCCATTGCTGGTATGCTCCTTTCTCTGCTTTCTTGCCGAGCAAGTCTATCATCCCAGGCGCTCGGTGGGGAAGACCGGGCCGCCAGGGTTCGGACTCGAGCGGCGTGAGCCACAGGACGGAACGAATCGCCCGGCTCCACGGCTGACGGAAGTTGCTGCTATAATGACACCTGTGCCAGGCGCTCGCGATCCGGCGCCGCCAGGCCATGCCGCCAGCCCAAGCCAACCCGTGAGGCAACCCGGACCGTGAGCTACGGCGACCGCGCGCGAAACGGCGTCCCCCCGAACAGCAGAATAGTCTTGAAGGTGGGCACCAGCCTGCTCACCGGTGGCACGGATAAGCTAGACCTCGAGGTTATGTCCACCGTGGTTGGGCAGGTGGCCCGCGCACGCGAGCAGGGTTACGACGTGCTGTTGGTGTCGTCCGGGGCCGTGGCCGCGGGTCGCCACGTGCTGAAGCTGGAACCCGGCGCCAAGGCACTCAGTCTGCGGCAGGCGCTGGCCGCCATCGGCCAGGGGCACCTTATGAACGCCTACGAGCAGCTGTTCTCCTGGCACGAGATACACGTCGCGCAGGCGCTCCTGTCGCGCCGTGACCTGGTGGACCGGCTGGGGTATTTGAACGTTCGTAACACGCTGCTGGCGCTGCTCGACCGCCACGTTGTGCCCGTGATTAACGAGAACGACGTCGTGGCAGTGGAGGAACTGGAGGGCGACGTGTTCGGCGACAACGACACGCTATCGGCCATGGTGGCGAACCTGGTGGACGCCGATCTGCTGGTGCTTCTTGGCGAGTTGGCAGGGTTGTACACCGCGGACCCACACATTGTCCCCGAAGCGCAGCTCATCCCATACGTGGAGCGCGCGGGCAAGCATCTCGATGAAATCGCGGGCGGCTCGTGGGACGGCCGGGGCCGCGGAGGAATGGCGACGAAGCTGTACGCCGCGCGACTCGCTGCCGCGTCGGGCATAAGCGTGGTAATGGCCAGCGGCAAGGAGCAGAACGTACTGCTCAGGCTGCTGGATGGCGAGAGCATCGGCACTTACTTCCCCGCCACCAGTTCGAAGATGGAGAGCCGCAAACGGTGGATGCTCAGCGGCCTATCCACACGGGGAGAGATTGTGGTCGACGACGGTGCGGCCGCCGTATTGCGCGATAGGCAGCGCAGCCTGCTGCCCGCCGGCGTCAAGGGCGTCAAAGGCCCGTTCAACCGAGGAGATATCATCTCCATTACGGACGCGTCCAGCGTCCAGATAGCCTGCGGGATAACCAACTACGCCTCCCACGAGGTGGCTAGGATTATGGGTATCCACTCGGGACTTATAGCCGAGACCCTGGGCCACCAGTATGGGGAAGAGGTGGTCCACAGAAGCAACATGGTGGTGTTGTAGTCTGTCAGTATTCTTGATTGGCGGCATGGGCGCCGGTGATTGGCGAGGTGCGAAGTTGAACGACGAATTGACGAATAAAGGCGCCGCGGCGAGGGAAGCGGCCCGACTGCTGGCGAAGGCCAGCGGCCACGCTAAGAACACGGCGATCGAGAGGGTTGCCGACGGGCTGGCCCGCAGGCGGAGCGAGATACTGGCGGCCAACGAGCGGGACCTCGAGGCCGGTAGGCAGGCCGGTCTCAGCGACGCGCTTCTGGACAGGCTTATGCTCGACGACGACAGGCTATCGGGCCTGGCGGCCGACGTGCGTGCGGTGGCCACGCTACCCGACCCGGTTGGGGAGACGCTCGACATGCGGGAGATGCCCAACGGCCTGCGGGTAGGCCGGCGCACTGTGCCGCTGGGCGTCATAGGGGCCATATACGAGAGCCGACCCAATGTGACAGTCGACATCTCGGCGCTGTGTCTGAAGTCGGGCAACGCGGTGATCCTGCGCGGCGGCAGGGAGGCGGCCCACTCCAACGCGGCGCTCGCGGAGCTGGTGAGGGACTCGCTCGAAGAAGCCGGGCTGCCACGAGACGCGGTGCAGCGAATCGAGTCCACCGACCGCGCCCTGGTGGGACACATGCTCACGATGCGAGGCGTGATAGACTTGATCATCCCCCGCGGCGGGCAGGAGCTGATAAACCGGGTGGCGGCAGAGGCCACGGTGCCCGCGGTGACGGGCGGTGTGGGCGTTTGCCACACCTACGTGGACAGGTCGGCCGACGTTGACATGGCAGTGAATATAGTGCACAACGCAAAGGTGCAGCGCCCCTCGGTGTGCAACGCGCTCGACACCGTGCTGGTGCACTCCGCAATCGCCCCGACGTACCTGCCACGGCTCGCCGAGGCGTTCGGTGGGGACGGGGTGGAGGCGCGTTGCGACAGGCGTGCGCTCAGCATACTTGGACCGACCGAGGCTCTGAAAGTGAGCCCGGCAGAGGAAGAGGACTGGAGCACCGAGTTCCTGTCGCTGACTGCCGCCGTCAAGATAGTGGACTCGCTGGACGAGGCGCTGGACCACATCGTCAGCTACGGCTCCGGCCACTCGGAGGCGATTGTGACGGAAGACTACTCGGCGGCTATGAGGTTCCTGGACGACGTGGACTCCAGCGCCGTTATGGTCAACACATCCACTCGCTTCAACGACGGCGGCCAGTTCGGGCTCGGAGCGGAAGTCGCCATCAGCACCAACAAGATGCACGCGCGTGGGCCGATGGGGCTGCGGGAGCTGACCTCCTACAAGTGGGTCGTTCTCGGCAGCGGCCAGGTGAGGCTCTAGCGGCCCACGCCGCGTCGTCACGCATCCGGCGCGGCCAATCACATCCCCGGCCGCACGCGGGCCGGAGGCCTAGGCGGGTTAATGGACAACTTCTACTTCGAACGCGAATGCCGCACTCCCTACTCCGAGTGCTACGTTGTGCTGGAGGACGAAAGGGCCGTGGGGCGGCTGGACATACATTTTGCCCAGACTGTCATTCACGCCACGCTCAACGTGGAGGAAAGGCTGACCACGGAGGCGATACAGGACCTCATCGACCTGATCGACGACGAGCTGCTCGACAGCGTGGGGATCAACAGGCAGGAGATTATCTTTCACGTTCACCAGGGACGAGACATCGGCGTGTTCACCGCCCGCGACTTCGACGGCAACGGAGGCCACGAGAGACTGGGGTAGCCCGGAACGCGGCCTACGGGTGGGCGCTAGCCTATCACCCCCATCACTTTGGCAGGCTCTGACTTTCCCTTCGAGGGGTGACTCTGGTAGGCATAGAGTAGTCAAAGCGCTTGCGTCCTGTTTCTCACCCCCGTCCTAGCCTTCCCCCTGCGAGGGGGAAGGGTCTCCAGATTCCTCGGCTACGCTCGGAATGACACGAGCGAGCTGCAAGGGGGAAGGGATGTCGGAAAGGCCCGTTACGAACCTGCCCGCTCCACCTCGCGCTGGCGCAGTTCGACGCGGCGTATCTTTCCGCTGATGGTCTTGGGCAGCTCGGAGACGTACTCTAACGCCCGGGGGTACTTGTAGGGGGCTGTCACGTTTCTGACGTGGGCTTGCAGACTGCCCGTCAGTTCGTCTGACTCCACGTAGCCGGGGGCGAGCACCACGAACGCCTTGACGATGCTGCCGCGGATATCGTCGGGGCTGGCGACGACGGCGGACTCCGCAACGGCGGGGTGCTCGATGAGCGCACTCTCCACCTCGAACGGGCCGATGCGGTAGCCTGCCGAGATTATGAGGTCGTCGGCGCGGCCCACGAACCAGTAGTAGCCGTCCTCGTCCACGTAGGCCTTGTCGCCGGTTAGATACCAGTCACCGAACATGCACGAGTCCATGGCGTCTTTGTCGCGCCAGTACTCCTTCATCAGGCCTACGGGGCGCTCCGGAGAGACTCGAACCGCAATCTGGCCCTCTTCGTTCGGCCCGAGCTCGGCGCCGTCCTCATCGATGACCGCGACGTCGAAGCCGGGCGTGGGCAGGCCCATCGAGCCGGGCTTTACGGTCATGCAGCGGTAGTTGCCAACCAGCAGCACAGTCTCAGTCTGGCCATAGCCGTCATAGATGGTGAGCCCAGTGCCTTCCTCCCACTGATTGATGACCTCCGGATTGAGCGGCTCTCCCGCTCCGGTGCAGTGACGCAGGGAGCCCAGGTCGTACTGGGAAAGGTCGCCGAGCACCATCATCCGGTAGACGGTTGGCGGCGCGCAAAACGCCGACACCCCGTAGCGAGTCAGGATTCGCAGGGTGAGGTCGGGGTCGAATCGGCCCTGGGCGTTGTGCTGGAGCACCGCCGAGCCCACCGTCCACTGTCCGAACAGCTTGCCGTAGGCGGTTTTGGCCCAACCGGTGTCGGAGATAGCCCAATGGATGTCGGTGGACTTGAGGTCGTGCCAGTAGCGGGCGGTGATAATGTGGGCGATCGCGTAGGACGCCTGGGTGTGCAGCACCATCTTGGGCGGACCCACCGTGCCGGACGTGAAGTAGATGATCATGTCTTCGTCGCTGCGGGTCGGCTCGGCAGGCTCGAACGACGCGGACAGGCCGTCCATCTCGTCCTGCCAGCTGACCCAGCCGCGCCGGTTGCCGTCCAGCAGAATGATCCGCTCCAGGGTCGGGCAGTCGGCCACCACTTCTTCGACTTTGTGGGCGTTCTCCAGGTCAACTATGGCCACCGTGGCGTCCGCAAGGTTCACGCGATACTCGATGTCGTGGGGCGTCAGGAGCGTGGTGGCGGGCATGGGGATGACGCCGGCCTTTATCATGCCGAGGGTGGCGACGTACCACTCCGGCACACGCGGCCCCATGAAGAAGGCGCGCTCGCCCCTTTCCACGCCCAGGCCGGCAAGCAGGTTGGCGAACTTGTTGGACTGTACCTTGAGGTCCCAGAACGTGTGCTTCTGGGCGCTTTCGCCGTCCGGCGCCACCGAAATCAGGGCGAGCTTGGTCCGGTCCTCCGCCCACTTGTCGATTACGTCGAACCCGAAATTGAAATGCTCCGGGACGTCCAATCGAAAGTCCCGCCGCTCGGCTTCGTAGTCGGTCATGTTCGGCTTGTCGTCTGCCATACCGTGCTCCTATGCGTACATGAGATTCCTAAGAATGACCCCCATCCTAACCCTTCGACAAGCTCAGGGCAGGCTCTTCCCCCTGCGAGGGGGAAGGGACGGTTCTGAGGGCTCGCTTCCGGCGCCATGGGCAGTCACGCTGCTCCGAGCTCCTCGCGTACTATCTTCGCGCCCTTTGCAAGCGCCTCCAGCTTGAGATACGAAATCCACCTTGGGAGTTGGAAGAAGCCGCAGTCCGGGTTGAGGTACAGCCTTTCGGGGCTGACGTGCCCCAGCAGCTCGCGAATGCGCTCCGCCACGTCCTCAGGCTTCTCGACGTAAAACGACTTGATGTCCACGACTCCCGCGCCCAGCTCCCTGTCTATGCCGAACTCGCTCCACAGCCCGCTCTCAACCATTTCGCGGTTGGCGAACTCGAACACGAACTGGTCCGCGCGGCAGTCGAGAAGTTCCGGCAGCATCCAGGCGTAGCGGCGCTTGCCGCGTGGACGGCTCCCCAGGTTGCCGAAGCAGACGTGCAACGCGAGCTTGGCGTCTACGCCTTCCACGCAGGCGTTGTACAGCTCCACCCAGTCCCGCACCGCGCCGGGTATGATCGCGAACGAAGGCTCGTCGAGCTGGATGAAGTCGGCGCCGAGCTCCACAAGCCGACGCAACTCCCGGTTGATGACGCCGGCGAACTCCTGGGCGAGCTCGAGCCTGTCGCGGTAGCCCTCGCGGGGTCTCAAGTGGATGGTGAGCGTGAGCGGGCCGGGGCAGGTGACCTTCATGGGCAGGGTGGTCCGGGCCCGTGCGAACTCGTACTCCTCCACGATTCCGAGTCCGTCGGGGACACCCACCTTGCCGGTGGTGTGGAATCGCGGCGGGGAGTCGTAGCCGTAGACGCCGACCTTGCGCAGCGGCGGGTCTTCGGCGATGCCGGTCATCCTGCCGTAGAAGCTCTGCACGAAGTAGAAGCGGCGCAGTTCGCCGTCGCTGATGATGTCGATTCCGGCCCGCTCCTGGTCTGTGAGGGCCATGCTCACCGCGTCGTCGAAGGTCTCCCTGACGTCGGTTGCGCCGTATTCGCCACGCTCGATGGCGCCCATGGCAGTCCAAAGCCAGCTTGGGGTGGCGTAGCTGCCGACGACCGAGGTTGGCAGCAGGGGCAGGTCTCGTCCTTTCATGGGCGCCACTCCTGGCCGAGGATGTTCGAGGCAATGTTAGGGGGCGGAAGAGTGCTGGTCAATGCCATTCGCACAGACCGGAGAAAGGGCCGGCGTCCGTGCGACGCGGCGGGCGAACGGAACGGCTGAGTTGGACGCTGGTCGGGGAGACTGGAATTGAACCAGCGACCCCCTGCACCCCATGCAGGTGCGCTACCAAGCTGCGCCACTCCCCGTGTCGAATAGGATAGCACAGGCGCGGCAGGCGTACAACGCGGGAGGCCATGCTTGCTATTGGGGGCGCCACGTGGGGTCCTCGAGAATGTGAGCGGAGTCGACCAGGACTTCGACGCGGCGGCGGAGGTCGTGGTCGCGCTCAGCGTCGTAGGCCTGGTCGAGGACAAGGCGAGCGGCCGCGAGACGGACTCGCACACTGTCGTCGTCGAGTGCGTCGTCGAGAACGGCGGCGGCCTTGTAGGACATGGCCTGGAGATGGGCCCGGGTGTATTGCAAGGTCTCCTTGCGGAGCCACTCGAGGCATTCGCGGAAGTTCTCGTCCTGTAGCCAGCGGTAGAGGGTGGTGCGGCCGACGCCCGCCTGGCGCGCCTGGACAGAGAGCGAGCCTGGCTTGAGCAGGTGAGGGAGGGCCGCGAGTTGACTTTGGGTCAGGTTTTCGGCGAAGTTTGTTCCGTTTTGTTCCATTCTGTTCCACCTCATAGCTGTGAGTGCTGTTGGAGCGGCACCGCCGGGGTCGCCCTGGGGCACGGATACGGGCGCGGGAGCCGCAAGATGGGGCGGGAATGGGACGGGTGGCGGGAGGTCCCGGCTGCCGTGCGCGCGGTGGGCGAGTGGCGGGGTCGGTCCCTCGATGTGGAGAGCGTAGCACAGATGTGCGGGTGGGGTCAAGGGGGGCTTGTTCTTAGCGGTCCTGTTGCTTGGCGCTGGAGCGAGCTCTGCAAGAGGAGTATGGCGCCTATAGGGTGTAGGACGCTCCTGTTGCCTATCTTACCCGGCCAAGGGCCGCCCCAGGGTGGAGTAGATGGGGCGAGATCAGTGCTTGCGAAATCGAGTTCTACTGTCCATTTCCCAATCGCTGGCGATAGGATAGCAGATCCTGTTCGGTGAACGAGTCTGGAGGCACAAGCTGATAGTGTCTTTCCGACGTTATCCTAATGTCGTCGCCTTGTTGCTCAAGCTCGAAGAGCGCGATCAAATCGTCGGCCATGAATTGCGCCCCGACAGGCCGACAGATAAGAGTCGGGAGTTTCTCGGAGCAGACGGCTATGTCCTGCTCGACTTGGACTCGGTTTAGCCTGTCGCTGCCTCCCTTAGCCTGAACTGGTAAAACGTAGTGGGCCCCATTCTTATCTACGCCGACGTAAATCTCGTCCGTTTCTACTTGCCCCATTCCGGCAACGGTGGTGCGAAAGTGATTCTGAAGAGAATGGCAGGCAATGCCCAGAAACACGTCAATCAGTCGATTGTAGCGGACTCGTGCTAGAAGGGCTTGCTCGTCACTGAAAGCGTACATCGAGATTATCCCGGGGGTGGCGTCGGGTATCTTGGTAATCACCAGGTTCGGATTGGGAAGCAGCGGTGTATCAGTCACCAGGGCAAATCTGTACCTGCCCCTCCCCGCCGGCCTGATAATCCACGACTCCCCTGGTGGGGCCAACGAGAGAATGCTCTCTGGTAACTCTGTTCTGTATCGGAAACTGTAGATAATGTCTCCGAGGTTTCTGGGAATTTCGACGTTCAGACTGGAAGCAAATATTCGTAAGTCGTCTCGGTCAAAGGGCACATCGCGGCTACCGCTTTCATATCTTGCGTGGAAAATCGCCTCTATGATTATCGCGTAGCGATTGCTGCTAGACATGTTCAAGATCAGGCGCCTCTCCACTCCATGATCACAACTTCTTCTCGGAGCTTTTGACCTGTGACGGTGGAAGGTCTTGTGCGAAACAGGTCAATGTCGACGACCTTGTATCCTTGTGATTGGGCGAGGTCGGCGATGATTTGTCCTGTTCGGATCATGACTCTCAGATAGGATGCTTGGTCGCCAACCACATATGCCAGCTTCGCGCCTGACCTAAGAGCTGGCCGCAAGGATCGCAGGTGTCTGGCCATTCCACCAAAGTAGAGTTGCGTAACCCGGTGGTATTGGCGCTCGAAGCCAGACGTTTTGCCCATTGCGATTCGCCTTCGCTCAATTGCATCGGCGATTTCTTGTATGCGCTTATGATTCTCGACCACCCGGTCGTCTGTGTCAGTCTTGTACACTCCTCTCGTGTTGGAGCGGACCATGTCCTTCTTCAGCAATCTCAGTTGTTGTCTGTCTTGAATCAGCCCGAGGACAACTGACTCCAGTCGTGTAGTCCGTGTGTAGTCCTTCTCGTTCGGGTACGGAGGCGACGTTATCACGGCATCTATTGAATTCGGCCCCAGCACCTCATGCGCCATCCGTGCATCGGCGTTCAGAACCTTAGCAGGTACATGAGCGTGCTGCCCTGTGTTGGCAATATCCATGGCGATGTTTCGAACTTCCTCAAGCCAAGCTTCAACGACAGGTGCGTCGTCCTTGATTCGACCTATCCCTACTTCGGGACCGAACTTCAGATTTCCGATGCGGTGGACAAGGGCCTTTGCAAGCGCCAGTTTTCCATACCTGAAGAGATTGGGCCCACCACACCGCTGGGCCTCCTGTAAGAGCACCAGCGTCTTGTGCAGAGGTATCGAGCTAATCGAGTTCTTGAGCAATAGCTTTGTCTGCTCTTGGCCGAGCTGCCGCAGGGAAACTGGATCGGCTCCACCCGTACCAAACCATGGGTTACCGTTGGGGCTGCCATTGATTTCTTTGCCTATCACTGACGCCGCTGAGGCAGCAACTTCGTTGGCATAGCCCAACAGTTCGTGCGGGTCAACGGACCAATCAACTTTGACAGCACTCGCAAGTGCAGCCATCGGATGGGATTCGATTCCCACGCTGGGGATGCCGAGCTTCTTACACTCCACCAGCGTAGTGCCTGTGCCACAGAATGGGTCCAAAACCGTGTGGGAGGAGTTCACGCCAAAGTGATCGAGGTAGTTACGAACCAGATGTGGCGGGAACGACTGGACAAACCGGTACCAATCGTGAATGGCCCGGTCTTCGAGTCGCAGCTTGTTCTGATCGGTTGAAGCTATCATCCTGAATCCAGAAGTCTCGGTCGACATAGCATTAGCGGCGAATCTTGGGGTTTGCTGTTCAGTACACTTCCCGGCGACACTGCGGTAATCATGAGCAGAGCAGGTGCGTGTTGGCACAGTATACCATGCCTGGCCTCCTTCAAGACATTTGCAGCGTCAATCCCCTCCCTCTGGATGGCCTAAAGGACTCCGCGGGGCGGGCGCGACGCTGATGGCTATGGCTCGAGGCGGGCGCTGCCTTCGTCGGCGTAGACGGACGCGCCGACGGTGGAGAGGACGATGCGCTGGCGGTAGGCGCCGCCGCTGACGGCGCGCTCGGCTTCGTGTGTCTCGGTGGTCCAGGAGACTGGCGCGCCGGAGGCGAGGGCCTCTGTGAGCGGGCGGCCGTCCATGGGGACGCCGGGGTCCAGGCCGAGCAGGCGCAGCACGGTGGGCGCGACGTCGGCGCTGCCGGAGGGGGAGTCTACACGGAGACCTGACGCGAAGCTGGCGCCCCTGGCGAACAGGACGTTGCGCATCTCGGTGCGGCTCATGGAGCCGTGCTGGCCGAGGCCGGGAGCGCCGCCCGTGGCGTAGGCTGTGCCGGCGTAACCGGCGTCGTTCGCGGCAGCGTCCCAGGCGAGGGACACGGCCAGATCGGGCGCGCGCTCGCCGTCGTTGCCCAGCAGCGCGGCGGGCAGCGTGCCCGCGATACTCCCCACCGCCTCGGAGGCGAGCACGGCGCCGCACCAGGGCTGGGCCATCAGCCAGGCGGCCAGCGCGTCGGCGGTGTCCGGGTCGCGGTCGTGCACGTAGAACAGCGCCGAGCCGCCGTTGGGGGCGACCGCGACGCCGCCGGGGAGGTCGGCGGCGGGGAATCCGGCGGCGTCCAGCTCGGCCTGGAGGTCCACCACGCCCCCGATGGTTGAGTAGCCGTGGTCGGACGTAACCAGCACGTCGCAGTCAGCGGCGCGCCCGGAGCTTTCCAGGTACGCCAGCAGCCGGCCGAACTGCTCGTCCGCCGCGCCAACCGCGTGGACGCTCTCTGGGCTTCCGACGCCGTGGGCGTGCTGGGCGTGGTCGGGCTCCGAGAACCAGATGAACGCGACCGCTGGGCGGCGTTCGGGCAGGATGTAGTCCGTCATCACGTCAACCGCTCTTGCCAGCCTGTCCACGGCGGGCATGGCGTCGGGGGGCCAGTCGCCGAAACGGGAGTGCAGGTCGGCGTAGAGGTCGCGGGGCAGCGTGAACTCGGGGTGGATCGTCGCGCCGCCGGACGTGGCGGCGTTGGGGTTGTGGACGAAGGCGTTGCCGGTGGTGCCCGTGCCGATGGCGACGTACTCCATGCCATGGAGGGCCAGAAGGTCGGCCAGGGTTGGGGCGAGCAGCACGCGGCCTGTGCGCTCCTGGAGGCGCGTCAGGGTGTCCTCGAGGGCGGAGAAGGGCGTGTAGGGGTCCATTTCGCGGACGACGAGCGTGTTGGCGGCCAGGCCGTGCGCGCCGGGATAGCGGCCGGTGACCATGCTGGCGGCGTTGATGCGGGTGACGCTGGGAAACACCGGGTGGTGGTTCGCGAACGTGACGCCATCGGATGCGAAACGGGCAAGGTTGGGCATCAGCGCGGGCGTAACCTGCGCGGGCTGGAGGCCGTCGAACACGGTGATCAGTACGGGACTCATGGTGTCTCCTGCGGGAATAGTTGGTCGGTTGGTCAGTTGGTCGGTGTTCAGCCTCGCTTGACAGGACGGCGCGTGGCGTCGCACAATCTGGGCGGTCGGCGCGGGCAATCCTATTCCGCGAAGGCCCTTAACCCGAAGCTAGGAGGACTCCCCAGCATGACTACGACCGCCAAGTCCTGGACACAGGAGAGCATAGAGGTTGCGGGCGCCAACATTCAAGTGGTGAAGGGCGGATCCGGCGACCCTCTGCTGCTGTTGCACGGAGAGATGGGCTACCACGGCTGGTTGCGTCACCATGAGGCGCTGGCCCGGAACAACACCCTGCACATCCCCACGCACCCGGGCTTCGGCGCGTCACCTCGGCTGGACTGGATAATGAACATCCGGGACCTGGCGGGCTGGTATCTGGAGGCAATAGACGACATCGGTATCGGTCAGGTCAACCTCATGGGGTCGTCGCTGGGCGGTTGGCTCGCGGCGGAGATGGCCACCATGGCGCCCGACATGTTCAAGAAGCTGGTGTTGGTCGCGCCGGCGGGGGTGCGTCCGCCGACCGGCGAGATTTTCGACATGTTCCTGGTCGTGGCCAAAGAGTACATCACCGAGTGTGTGCTGGACCCCGCATCCACTCCTGAGTTCGAGCAGGTGTGCCCGGAGGAGCCGAGCCCCGAGCTGGCCGAATCGTGGGAGGTCTCCCGGGAGGAGGCGTGCAGGCTGTCGTGGCGTCCGTACATGCATTACCTTGCACTGCCCAACCTGCTTAGCCGGCTCAAGCGGCTGCCAACGCTCATCGTCTGGGGCCGCGAGGACCCGATAATCCCTCTCAGCGCGGGCGAGCGGTACAACGAGTCGATTCCCGGCTCGCGCCTGGAGGTGATCGACGGCTGCGGCCACATGCCGGAGATAGAGAAGACCGACGAGTTCGTGAGGATTGTGCAGGGGTTCCTGTCGGAGTAGAGGCGAGTCACCCCCATCCTAACCTTCCCCCTGCGAGGGGGAAGGGACTTTTGGGACCTACTTGCCGCCCAGGAAGTTTTCCAGGGGCACCGCAGGGGACTTGATCTCCACTATCATCGAGTCCTCGAGCGCCTCTACGCTATGGGGAACACCTCTGGGGTGCAGGCAGGCGTCCCCGGCTTCAAGGACGCTCTCCGCGCCGTCGATGACGCCGCGCACGCGACCGCTCACGACGTAGCAGACCGATTCATGGTCGTGGGCATGCTCGGGGGAACTCGCGCCTTCGGGATAGCGCATCTCTATCATCACCATGTTGTCGCCGGATAGCATGGCCTTCAGGGACACCCTGCCCCGGAAGGGCAGGCCCTCCACCCTGTCGGGGTAGATCGTCTCGGTATCTGCGTTCTTGGCCGTGTACACGTTGCCCCCTTTTCGCGCGAGTTTAAAGTCAGTCCCCGCTTATGCGGCCTGCGCCCGCCGGCTGGCTACGCGAAGGCGCGCCGGTGGGAGAACTCCTTCTCCTCGCTGGTGATGATCTCTAGCAGCGCCGCCTCGCCATTCTCGGTCGCATCGCGGGCGCGCCCTAACGCGGAGGCGACCTGGGAGGGGTCGGTGACGCGCTCCGCCCAGCCGCCCATGCTGCGGGCCATGCCGGCGTAGTCGCCGCCCAGGTCGCGCGTGCCGTAGAGGCTGTGGGACGCCGCCATCGCAGCCGTCTCGATAGCCATCGTGGAGTTGTTGAACACCACCGTCAGAATCGGAATATTGGAGCGCACCGCCGTCTCGAAGTCCAGGCCGGTCATTCCGAATGCGGCGTCGCCCATGAAGTTGACGACGAACTTGTCGGGGTGGGCGAGCTTGGCGCCGAGGTTCAGGCCCAGTCCCGTGCCCAGGCCGTGGGACTTGCCCCAGCCGAGGTAGGTTCGGGGGCCACCGGCGCGGTAGAAGGGCATTAGCTGGTCGCGCGGGCTACCGGAGTCGTGGGTGACTATGGCTTCGTCGGAGTCGACGAGGGCCATGAACTCCCCGATGACTCGGTAGGGCGTGATCGGCGTTTCGTCAGAGGTGAGCTTGGGATTCCACTCCGCCAGCCACTCCGCTCTGGCGCTGGCGATTTCCTCGGCGACCGCGCCCGCGGGCCGGCGGGGCGCGTCCTGCAGCAGGTCACGGCAGCAGTCGATCATCTGCCGCAGGACGAGCCTGGCGTCTCCGAGTAGAGGAACGTCGGCGTGGTAGTCCTTGCCGAGGTCAACGGGGTCGTTGGTGGCGTGGATGAGGGTCTTTCCGGGCGGGATGGGCGTGGTCATGCCGTGCCTGGTGAAGCTGGTTCCGACGCCGAACACCACGTCGGCGTCGCTGAGGAAGCGGTACACGGGGCCGCTCATCACGCCGGAGCCGCTGCCGAGCGCGAGGGGGTGTTTTTCCGGGAAGGCGCTCTTGCCGGCCATGGTGGTCATGACCGGGGTCTGGGTCAGCTCGGCGAGCTCGACAAGCTCCGGCGTGGCGTCTGCGTACAGCACGCCCTGCCCGGCGAGAATCACGGGGCCGCGGGCGTCCAGCAGGGCGCGCGCGGCGCGCTCCACGTCGCGGTCGTCCGCGCCGGACCGGGCCGCGGACATGGGACGGTAGCCGTCGAGCACGGAGGGGTCGACCTCGGCGGTGGCGACGTCCGCGGGAATCTCGAGCATCGCGGGGCCTGGTCGGCCCATGCGCATGGCGGCGAAGGAGCGCCGCATGGCGTCTGCGACGCGGCCGGGGGAGTTGAGGAGCTCCACGCGTTTGGTGACGGACTCGTAGCTGCGGAGCGAGCTGAAGAGCGGGAACACGCCGTCGCGCTGGGTGGGATGGCCCAGGGGCAACAGCAGCATCGGCACCGCGTCGGAGAAGGCAGTGGCCACGCCGGCGTAGGCGTTCTCGGCGCCGGGGCCGTACTGCATGGCGAACACGCCGGGCGGGCTGCCGTTGGTCGCGCGGGCGTAGCCGTCGGCGATGCCGACGCCAACGCGCTCCTGGCGGCAGATGATGGGCCGTATGCCGGCCTCGGCGGCGGCCTCGATCATGGGGGTTGTGGGAAAGGCGCTCAGGTATTTTACGCCTTCCATTTTCAGTATCTGGGCTATCGCGTCTATGGTGCGCATGGGTAACCCTCCTCGAGCTGGCCGTCGGTTGGCGAGGCCAGTTTAACACTTTTGGGGTTGCTTACGCCGCGGCCTGTCCATACCATTGACCTATGTCATCCGGCCCGCGAAAGACGCGAGAAGACCTGGAAAAGGCGGTCGATGCGCTCACGCTCGCTATCGAGCGCGGCGGCGGGGACGCGGATGCGTACCACGAGCGGGGCAACGCGCTATCGAACCTGGGCGAGTATGCAGGCGCGGCGGCGGACTACCGGCGGGCGCTGGCGCTGCGGCCCCTGGACGCTGTGCTGCTCAACAACCTGGGGATGGCGCTGTTGTGTTCGGGGGAGTTCGGCGCGGCGCTGCGGCGGCTGGACGAGGCGGTGGCCGTCTGCCCGGACTATCGCGACGCCCGCCACAACCGCGGGCTGGCCCGCGCGGAGCTGGGCGACGTCGACGGGGCCATAGCGGACATGACGCGAGCGATCGAGCTGGACCCGGAGTTCTGGAGCGCCTACAGGCACCGAGCAATTCTGCACTCGATGGCGGGCAATCACCGGGAGAGTTTTTCGGACTACATGAAGGCGCGGGACGGGTCACGCGAATCCTGACTCTTCAGCAGGCTCTTTTCCCTGCGAGGGGGAAGGGACCCTTCGGCAGGCTCTTTTCCCTGCGAGGGCTGAGCGGGATTGCGACGCGTTCGGCACCCCCATCCTAGCCTTCCCCCTGCGAGGGGGAAGGGACTCTTGGGAACGCCGCTTAGGCCGCCCGCAGGAGGGGCTTGGCGCCGTATGCGGCCCGGACGTCGGCGACGCGGGAAGGGCCGCGCGGGGCGGTCATGCGGTCGTAGAGCAGTATCAGGCCCTGCTGGCGGCGAGCGCCGCGCACGGCTCGCCTGCCCCAGTCGGGCAGCATGCGTGTGGCCTCGCGGGTGATCTCGTTTTCGCTCAGCTTGGGACACCCGGCGTACAGCTCGAGGTAGGCCGTCTGTAGTTTGCGTGACCTCGCCTGGCCCGCGTAGGCGTGCAGGAAAGGTAGGGCCACGTTGACGACCATGTCGCGGGCGCGCGATTCTCCCACGAATGGGCGCGCGGCCAGCCGGCCGGTCAGATGGGCTGCACCGCCGTTGTCGGCGTCCGCGTGGACGCCGCGAGCCAGCCCGGCGTCCAGGTACCGGTCGAAGATGCGCGCGGCGCCCAGAATGCGCCTGACGGGGTGATTGGTGGGCCTCACCCGGAAGTGGGTCCAGTCGCTGGCGGGCATCGCGCGTCGCCGCAGCAGGAGAGACCGCGCCCTCTCCACAAGCTCGCGATGTTCCCCCGGGGCCAGCCTGGACAGCAGCCCGGATGCGCCCGCCAGGGTCGCCTCCAGCGCGAGCAGCCGGGTGGACGCCGGCTCGGACCGAAGCCGGACGAGGGCGGCGTATGGCACGCGCGCGGCCAGCGTTCGGAAGGGCCTGCGGTTGGCTGAGTAGCCAAGCGACTCCATCAGCGCGGCGTACAGCACCTGGTCGGGGTCGCCTCCCCGCAGCTGCAGAGTGAACGCGCCGCTGCGAAGCAGGAAGCGCTCGTCACCGGCCCGGGCCAGCAGCCTGGCAAGCTCCTCAGGAGTCTTCGCATCGCGCAACTGCGGTAGCGCAGGCGGCGAGTCGCCGGCCTCCTCGAGGGTTTCGGCCTGCGCTTCCAGTCCCACCACTGGGATGGAGCCGCCGGCCCTGCTGCGGGTGTCACTTCCCTTCTTTGGGCGAAGCACGACGTGCAGCACCACGCCGTTGTAGTTGGGGTCGGCGTGGTGGCTGTGGCTGTACCAGTCGGGCGCTCGGAGGTGGAGCTCGACGTCGCCCACCACGCGGCGTCCGTCGCCGCCTCGGAGGATGGCGTCGCGGAAGTCCGGGCCGGCGCGCGCGCTTCTTCTGCCCGGGTAGAGGACCCGGAAGCGCCGGCCGTCCTGCGCCACGAGCGGCGCGGGAAGATCTGCGGTGCGCTGCCAGAGGTCGGCGAGCGCCTTCTCGGAGTTTTTCCAGTGCCGACCGCTCTCATAGACCGCGCGGCCACAGCGGTGGGGAGATGGCAGGTGCTTGTTGGAGGCGAATTCGGTCATTGGATAGCTGTGTGCTGAGGCGGCAAGGCCGCCTAGAACTGGCATTCAGTGTAGCACAGCGAGCGGCCTTATGCGGGGGCGGCTCGGTGTATGGGTTCTCGCTTCCCGCCACTTGCGGCAGGGCGACCATTGCGCTATTCTGCCAGCGGCGCATACCCGCGCCGAGACCATACCACGGAGGCCCCACATGGTAAGCTGGATGGAAGATCCCAAGATCGTGGTTCCCCGTTCGAAAGAGGTCTACAGCCAACGCGCGCTCGATCTTCACTTTTCGTCGCTGGTGGTGGACACTCACGCAGACACGATAAGCCGCTACGTGGATGACGGCGAGGACCTGGCGAGCGAGACCGGCAGGGGGCACCTGGATCTGCCTCGCATACGCGACGGCAACCTGGGTGTGCAGTGGTGGTCGTGCTTCGTGGCGGCGAGCCACGTGCCGCAGATGAACACCATCGATCGCTGCCTGGAGCTGCTGGACGGTCTCAAACGGCTCACCGCGGAGAATCCGGACGACATCGAGATCGCCCTCACCGCCGCCGACTGCCGCCGCATCGTGGCCGAGGGCAAGCACGCCGCGGTGCCCTGCATCGAGGGCGGCCACTGCATCAACGAGAGCCTGCCGGTGCTTCGCACCTACTGGGAGTTGGGGATGCGGTACATCACGCTGACTCACTTCAACACCAACACCTGGGCGGACGCCTCCACGGATGCCGCGCGCAATAACGGGCTGAGCCTGTTCGGGCGGGACGTGATTCAGGAGATGAACCGGCTGGGAATGGTGGTGGACATCTCGCACGTTTCGGACAAGACGTTCTGGGACTCGATAGAGGTGGCGACGAAGCCGATCATGGCGTCCCATTCCTCGGCGTGGGAGCTGGCGAAACACCCGCGGAACATGAAGGACGACATGCTGCGGGCCGTGGCGACGAACGGCGGCGTTGTGAACGTGAACTTCGCGGCGAGCTTCTTGTCGGAGCGCCACCGGATCGAGTCGGAGAAGAACAGCGAGGAGATGTGGGAGGAGGTCGAGGAGGTCGAGAAGTTCGCGCGCCGCTCGGCCATCGCCCACTATTCGGGCACGCCTGAGTACGTGCAGCAACAGACGGCGGAGATCCGGCAGCGGCGCAGGCGCATGGCGCGCGAGATCGAGCTGCCCACGCTGTCGGAGGTGGTGGACCACATCGACCACATCGCCAAGGTGGCGGGCGTGGACCACGTGGGTCTGGGATCGGATTACGACGGCATAGGCGGCGGTCCCATCGGACTGGAGGACTGCTCGAAGTTCCCGGGCATCACCGAGGAGCTGCTCAACCGGGAATACTCGGAGGCCGACATCAAGAAGATACTGGGCGAGAACACCATGCGCGTCATGGAGGCGAACATAGGCGAGTAGCCCGGAAGCCGACACCCGGGGCGAGGCTCGGATTGGGCACGCCCCTATGGAGCGATACTGCCAATGAAGTACGAAGCGCTGAGACTGGAACGGGAGGAGCACACGGCGGTTCTCACGCTGTGCCGTCCCGACGTGATGAACGCCCTGGACCGGCAGTTGACGTCGGAGCTGCACGGGGCGCTGGTCGAGGTGGGGAACATGTTTCCGGAGGTGCGGGCGCTGATCCTGACCGGCGAGGGCCGGGGCTTCTGTTCGGGCGCGGATCTGGCGGAGATGGGGCTGTCGCTCTCCGGCGAGGCGCCCCGCAGGCCGGCGGTGGACCGCTCGCTACGCATCCAGGGCCTGGCCGCACGTATCCGGGGCATTCCGCAGCCGGTAATCGCGGCGGTCAACGGCGCCGCTGTGGGAGCGGGCCTTTCGTTGGCGCTCGCGTCGGACATTCGGATAGCCTCGGAGGCGGCGCGGTTCTCGTGCATCTTCGTCAGGCGCTCGCTGGCGCCGGACACCGCGGCGTCGTACACGCTGGCGGCGCTTGCGGGACAGGGCGTGGCCAACGAGATGGCGCTCACGGGTCGGATTTACGACGCCGATTGGGCGCTTGGCGCGGGGCTGGTGAGCAGGGTAGTCGCGCCGGACGAGCTGCTGGGGGAGGCGCGGTCCATTTCACGCGACGTGGCGGCGAACCCGCCGCTGGCCGTCCGGGAGACCAAGCGGTTGATGTGGCGACACAGCCCGAGCTGGGAGGAGGTGGTGGCGCTGGAGGATGAGGCCGCCGCGCCGCTATCGGGCACCGATGACCAGCGGGAGTCGGTGCAGGCGTTCCTGGAGAGCAGGGAGCCGGTGTTCAGGGGGCGGTAGGCAGTTGCCGTCACCCACCAAGGGCCTTATTCGCTTACCCGTTCATCACCCCCATCCTAGCCTTCCCCCTGCGAGGGGGAAGGGACTTATCTGAAAGGCTCTAAGTCACTCTGTGGCTTCGCGCAGGCGGGGGATCACCTCGCCGACCAACTGCTCGAGGTGCCTCTGCCTGTCCTCCGGCGGGCAGGACACGCTGAACACGATGTCGCGGGCGCCGGCGTCCACGTACTCCTTCAGCCGCTCGACGCACGCTTCGACCGAGCCGAACACGCAGTAGCGGCGCACCACGTTCATGAAGCTGCCCTGGGACGAGTAACGCCCGCCGAGCGCGGCCGCCGCGGCGCGGGCGGCGTCCTCCTCATCCGGATAGATCGAGATGAAGGAATAGAAGGCCCAGTCGAAGCCGGATATGTCCCTGTCCTCGTCCGAAGCGATCTGTCGAATCTTGGACACGCTGTCGCGGTACAGCTCGGGGCTGTAGAAGTAGGGATACCAGCCGTCTCCCAGAAGCGCGGCCCGGCGAATCGCGGCGTCGCGACGGCCGGCGACCCAGATGGGCGGGTGTGGTTGCTGCGCCGGGAGCGGGTTGATGGACACGCCGTCGAGCTGGAAGTGGCGGCCCTCGTAGTCCACGCGTTCTCCGGTCCAGAGCGCCCTGAGCGCCTCCAGGCACTCGTTGGACCGCCGCCCTCGCTGCTTTACGTTCAGGCCCGCGGCCTCGAACTCGACCGGAAACTCGCCCCCCACGCCTATGCCCAGCGTCAGCCGGCCGTTGGAGGCCCTGTCCAGGGTAGTGGTCAGTTTGGCCAGAACCGTGGGATGGTAGAAGGGCACGAGCAGGATCGACGAAACCAGGCGTATGCGCTCGGTGGCGCCGGCGGCGACCGCCAGCACCGGTAGCGAGACCGAGGTGGGCGTGGGGGGGTCGCCGCGCATGAAGTGTTCTCCGGTCGACAGGAAGTCGAAACCGAGCCCCTCGAGATTCCGGGCGCTGCTCGCCGTCTCGGAGTCCCCTCCCATCAGCCCTGTGCCGAACCGCAGTCGTGGTTCCATCTGTGCCGCCCCCTGTTAGACTGGTTTGACGGGATTCTAGCATACCCCGTTGGTCTCGCGCGGGTCCCGACGCGGCTGGAAATGGTGTTGTACCTGCTGGTACTATGTTCGCGCGTAGGATTTCCGAGTCCGGCATTCCGGTGGTAGCATTCGGCCCGGCGTTCTGTTAAACTGAACCGTGAGGAGCTTGACCTCCTCAGGTGTTCTCTTCCTCTCGGCCGCCGGCGCGGAGCAGCTACTGCGATGCGCTGGCGGCTTTTCTTTTGAATGACTCGCTCCGGCGGTCTTTCGACGGCAACCCACCAAAGGAGAATTTTGAAGTGCGACCGATAGCGGAAATCGCGGACTCCATGGGCATCGCGGAAGAGCACGTGGCGCCGTACGGGCGCTACAAGGCCAAGATCAGTCTGGCGGCCATACGGGAAGACGGGCCTCGCGGCAAGCTCATCGTGGTGACCGGCATGACGCCCACGCGCGCCGGCGAGGGCAAGACGACCACCACCGTCGGTCTCGCGCAGGGACTGGGCAGGCTGGGCCGGAGCGTCGTCGCCACGCTGCGGGAGCCTTCGCTTGGCCCGATATTCGGAATCAAGGGCGGCGGCACCGGCGGCGGCGAGGCGCGGGTCGAGCCGGAAGACGAGATCAACATCCACTTCACCGGAGACGCCCATGCCGTCGGTTCGGCCCACAACCTGCTCGCCGCGCTCACCGACAACGTGGTGCAGCGTGGGCAGATCGAGGGCTTCAACCCCGTGGGGATAAGCTGGCGGCGCGTTACCGACGTGGAGGACCGCGCGCTGCGGGACGTCGTGGCCGGCATTGGCGGCTCGCCCAACGCGCCCATGACCGAGACTGGGTTCGACATAGTGACCGCATCGGAGATCATGGCGGTGCTGGCGCTGTCGTCCGGGCTGTCGGACTTGCGGGCGAGACTGTCACGGGTCGTGGTTGGGTTCACCGACGACGGCAAACCAGTCACGGCCGACGACGTGAACGCGGTCGGGTCGATGATGTCGCTGCTGCGCTACGCTATCCAGCCCAACCTGGTGCAGACCTCCGAGGGCCAGCCGGTAATCGTACACACCGGTCCGTTCGGCAACATCGCGCACGGCTGCAGCTCGGTGGTCGGCGACCGCCTCGCGCTCGGCTACGCCGACTACGTACTGACCGAGGCGGGCTTCGGCGCCGACCTGGGCTTCGAGAAGTTCATGAATATCAAGGCGCGCCACAACGATCTCGAGCCGAGCGGCGCTGTGCTGGTCGCCTCGGTGAAGGCGCTCAAGTCGCACGGCGGAGTGCGCGACCGCGACCTCGACGAGCCCAATGTGGAGGCGCTGCGCGCGGGCGCGCCCAACCTGGAGCACCTGGTGGGCGTGGTGACTTCGATGGGACTGCCGCTCGTGGTCGCCGTCAACCGGTTCCCGTCGGACACCGCGGAGGAGCTGGCGGCGGTTAAGGAGGTGGCCGAGGCCGCGGGCGCGCACTCGGCGGTCGAGATCCGGGGGTTCACCGAGGGCGGCGCAGGCGGCGTGGAGCTGGCGGAGGCGCTGATTGACGCCACCAGCGGCGAACCGCCGACCATCGAGTACTTCTACTCGCCGGAGGACTCCATACGCGACAAGACGCTCGCCCTGGCCAAGAACGTGTACAACGCGGACCGCGTGACCTGGAACCTGTCGGCGCGGCGACGGCTGCGGAGCTTCGAAGCGCAGGGCTGGGGCGACCTGCCGGTGTGCATGGCCAAGACCAACTTGTCCATTTCGCATAACCCCAGGCTGAAGGGTCGGCCTTCCGGCTATGCTTTCCAGATATCGGACGTCAGGGTGTCCGCGGGCGCCGGCTTCATATACCCCATCGCGGGAAGCATCATGACGATGCCCGGCCTTCCCGGGTCGCCGCGGGAGCTGGACGTGGACGACGAAGGCAACGTTCTGGGGCTGTAGTTCGGGCAGGGCTGCCGCAGGGCGCGCGCACCCTATCCCAGACAATGAGGTAGCGACACTTGACCACGCTGAGCCAGTTTCCGAAGCCCGATGCGGGCCAGTACAGCGGGCGGCGCAAGCTGTTCCTGGTGCCGACTTTCGCCATGTACCCTGGAGTTGAGGACGAGGAACGCGGACTGCTGGACCGCTACTGGTCGGAGGTGCGCGACCACGTCCACAACCTTGAGCGGTCGCTGGGGCCGGTCGTCCGCGTTTACCACGAGTCCCTGTTCGCCGACGGCGACGATGGCATGAGGTTGCTGGAGCAACTCAACCCTTTCGGCTACTCGTTCATCTCGGCGATGTGCCAGTCCACCGCGGAACTGGTCGTGACGGAGGACAGGGAGACCGTGGAGGAGCACTTCGACTGGCAGCGCTGCCTGTCCATCGGGCTGATGAGCGAGGCGGTGCGGAACGCCGCCGTCGAAGGCTATCGGAGGACGGCGCAGAGCCGCAACGAGCAGGTGCGAGAACGGATCGACGCCACCCTGGCGGAGGGCGAGACCGGCTCGCTGTTCATCAGCGAGGACCACGGCGTGCAGTTCCCCGCCGACGTGCAGGTGTTCTACGTGGCGCCGCCGGCCCTGGACGCGCTGAAGCGCTGGCTGGGCGAGCGGATGCGCGCCGGCGGTGGATAGGCAGCGCGCAACCCAAGAATCGAAAGAGTTGAGGCAAGAAATGAGCCACCGTCAACTGGTCGACAACATGGAGCGTGTCTGGCAGACCATCGACCGGCTGTGTACCGGATTCGGCGAGGCGGAGTGGAAGACGGCGACGGACTGCCCCGGCTGGTCGGTGCAGGACCAGATTTCCCACATCGTGGGCAGCGAGTCGGGCATCCTCGGGCGCCCCGATCCGGACCACACGCCGGCGGACCTGAGCCACACCAAGAACGACCTGGGCAGGCGCAACGAGGTGGTGGTGGACTGGCGTAGGTCCTGGCCCGGAGCCAGGGTGCTGGAGGAGTTCCGCGAGGTTACGACGGAGCGAATGGCCGCGCTACGCGCCATGACCGCCGACGACTTCGAGGCGAAGACCCAAACTCCGGTTGGCCCGGGCAGTATGCGGATGTACATAGCCATACGAATCTTCGACGCCTGGGTGCACGAGCAGGACATCCGGCGGGCGCTCGATCTGCCGGGCGGGCTGGACGGCCCGGTGGCCGATCACGCCATGAGCAGGATAGTGCTGGCTCTGCCCTACATCGTGGGGAAGAAGGCGCAGGCGCAGGACGGCTCGTCGGTGGTGTTCGAGGTTACGGGGCAGACGCCGCTGACGCTGCCCATCGGCGTGGAGCGGGGCCGAGCCAGAGCTCTGGATGCCGCACCGGACAAACCGACCGTGCGGGTGCGCACAGACTTCGAGACGTTCGCGTGCCTGGCGTGCGGTCGCTGGGACCCGGGGGAGGTGTTGGCGTCGGGGAAGGTGGCCTTCGAAGGGGACCGGGAGATGGGCGAGACGGTGGTGCGGCAGATGAACTTTATGATATAGGTGGCGTGCGCCAGATGCACCCCCATCCTGGCCTTCCCCCTCGCAGGGGGAAGGGATTTTGGGGGAGGCCTACCCTACCCGCCGCCGACGGCGCGGACTATTTCCAGGCGGTCGCCCTGCTGGAGGGTGACGGAGGGCATCTCGTCTCGGCGGAGGACGTCGCCGTTGTGGGCGACGGCGATGTGGTTGACGTTGACGCCGAGCGATTCGACGTAGGTCTGGAGGTTTGTCGGCCCTTCGAGTTGGCGTTCCTTGCCGTTCACTATGAGGACGATCATCTTCCGGTACTCCTGGCGACGTCGGCTATGCTGGTCGCCAACCCGCGGGCGGCGCGCTGCGGGTCGTCGCTGCGGGCGATCGCCCCGATGACCGCCACGCCGGCCGCGCCCGCGGCGATCGCGCGGGGGGCGTTCCGCTCGGTTATGCCGCCTATGGCGACGTATGGCAAGTTAACCTCCGCTCGCAGTTGCTCGAGCAGTTCCACGCCGCCGGGTCGGGCGCCGGGGTGCGACCCGGACTGGAAGATGGTTCCCGCCACCAGCAGGTCCGCGCCGTCTCTCTGCGCTTGCGCCGCGCCCTCGACGTGGTGTACCGACCGGGAGATCAGCAGCCCCGGGCCGGCCTTACGCGCCGCGCACACAGTCATTGCCTCCTCGCCAAGTTGAACGCCGTCCGCGCCGCTGGCGACGGCGACGTCCACCCGGTCGTTGATTAACAGCAGCGCCCTGCCCTTCGTCAGGCTCCGCAGGGTCAGCGCCATCTCCATCAGCTCTCCCGACGGCAGGTCTTTCTCTCGCAACTGGACCATGTTGACGCCGCCGCGAAGCGCCAGGGCGACAATCTCGCCGAGCGGCCTGTCCCCAGTCTGCCGCCTGTCGGTGACGAGGCAGAGCGTGGGGAGGGGCAGGCTAGGCGGCGTGGCGGTCATGGGCTTTGGATTCTTCGACTACGCTCAGAATGACACTTTAGGGGCTGCGCTCAGAATGACATCAAATCGGAGCGGCGGAGGCCAGGCCCACGGTCGGGCTGCTGGCGGTGGCGAGGTTCTTGCGCTCGATGCGGCCGGCGTTGTAGGCCATGCGGCCCGCCAGCACGCCGAGCCTGAACGCCTCGCCCATCGCGGACGGGTCGGCCGCCTGGGCGATGGCGGTGTTGACGAGCACGGCGTCCGCCCCTGCCTCCAGCGCCTGCGAAGCCTCGGAGGGGACGGCCAGTCCGGCGTCCACCACGACGGGCACGCCCGCCTCGGCGATGATGATGCGGATCTCGTCCATCGTCTGAATGCCCTGCCCCGATCCGATGGCGGAGCCGAGCGGCATCACGGTGGCGCAGCCGACGTCCTCCAGCTTTCTCGCGAGCACCGGGTCGGCGTGGATGTAGGGCAGAACGGCGAATCCCTCGTCCACGAGGCGGCCGGCCGCCTCGTAGGTGCCAACGGGGTCGGGTAGCAGGTAGGTCGAATCGGGTATCACCTCGAGCTTTATCCAGTTCGAGCCGGTGACCTCGCGGGCCAGGCGGGCGGTGAAGATGGCCTCCTCGGCCGTTTGGCAGCCGGCGGTGTTGGGAAGGATGGTGTATTTGTCCCAGTCGAAGTAGTCGAGGATGTTCTTCTCTTCGAGGTTGTCGAGGTCGAGCCTTCGGATGGCGACGGTGATGATCTCCGCGCCGGATGCCTCTATCGAGTCCACCATCTCCCGCATAGTCCTGTGGCGGCCCGTGCCGACCATCAGTCTCGAGCCGAACTCTTTGCCGTCGATTATCAGAGCGTCACTCATTTGTCTTCACTCCTTGGGCAGGCACGAGACCTGCCCCTACAGTGGCGCAACCGCCGCAAAAGAAAGAGCCGCTGAGATATGCCAGCGGCCCCGATTGCATCAGTGTTCGGCACGTCCCTACGCTGGCATTATCCAGATCAGGTAGTTGTTGGTCGGCGGCGTATGGTGGCCGCCCTCTCAGCCTGGCTTGCCCAAGCTCCCAACCGATTTTTCGATTTTCCAATACGGGTAAGAGGATAGCCTACGGCGCGCAAAAAGTCAAAGCTGCGACTATCCACCAGGGACACGAAGGGACGGGTATGGCGGGCCGGAGCTTATTCGCGCCTTAGTGCCCTTGATGGAGAGTCCCCTTAGCCGAGCTCGCCCAGGAACTCCATCACGGCTTGCTCGAAGCCGGCGGGGTTGTCGCCGGGGACGAGGTGGCCGGCGCCGGGCACGGTGGTCAGGCGGCCGTTGGGCATGCGCTCGTGCATGGTGCTCGCGGTGCCTTCCGCCACAACGTCGCTCTCGCCGCCACGCACGACGAGCGTCGGGCAGCCCAGGCTCTCGACGTAGCCCCACAGGCGCTTTGCGGTTTCGGGGTCGCGGCCGATGTTGCGGTCGCGGGTCCTCAGCCGGCGGTCGTACTTCCAGGTCCACTTCCCGCTGGGAAGCTGCTTGAGGTTGTGCATGATGCTGCCGCGTATCTGCTGAGGGTCGCGCCGGTGGTTGTAGGCCATCACGCGCTCGACGAAGGCGTCGACCGAGTCCAGCTCGTCGTTCTGGGAGGCGAAGCTGCGGATGCGGGTGGCGCCCGGGCTTTCGGTTTCCGGGGCGGAGTCGACGATGACCAGCGCCCGAATCTCCTCGGGGTGGTTGGCGGCGTAGGTGAGGGAGTTGCGGCCGCCCATGGACAGGCCCATGAGCACAAAGTTGCGCAGCCCGATGGCCTGTGTGAAGGCGTGCAGGTCCTCCTGCTGGGTGTCGGGTGCGTAGTCGCCGTCCGGCGCCCAGTCGCTGTCGCCGTGGCCGCGCTGGTCGAGCGCGACGACGTGGAAGCGGTCGCAGAGGGAGAGCGCGACGAAGTCCCAGGAGTGGCAGGTTTGCGCGAAGCCGTGGAGCAGCAGCACGTCGGGTTTGGCGGGGTCGCCCCACTCGAGATAGTGGAACCGCAGCCCGTTGGCGGTGACGTACCTGTCCTGGGGCAGCGCGTCCTCGGCGAACGTTACGCCCGCCGCGCGGGCGGCGTCGTGAAGGGACATGCCCTGTGGGGTGGGTGGTGAGGTCAAAGTCGATGCTCCTGTGGGTGGTATGGTATTGGTAGTAAGCCAGATGGCGCGGGCCTATTTTCGCCGTATGGCGCGGGGTTGGCAAGTGGCGTGGGTTGCGGGGCGGGCCGGGACTGGCTGCGCGGCGGCCTGGGAGACGGGCCGCGCAGCGCCTCGGGGCCGGCTGCCGCACATTTGGGCCGAGAGCGCGGTCGGCAGAGCTGGGCAGGATCGGGACCGGAGGCCGGGCAGGCGGTGTGGCGTGCGCGGGACGGGTCGGGGTCGGCTTTGCGCCTCGGTCACCCCCGTCCTAACCTCCCCCCTGCGAGGCGGAAGGGACAATGGGTCGGGGCGGGATGGACGGGCTATCGAGCGGAGTCGCGTCGGGCAATGGCAGGAGTAATCTGCCGGGTGGGACAGATTACCTGGCGACTAGTGTCTCATTCTGACTCTTTTGTTCCTTCGGCTCAGATTTCGTAGCTGGGCGGGCTGGGTTTCTGGTTGTGGATGCAATGGATTTCGGCTGGATGATCCCGGATCTGACAGTTGGTTGACGTGGGTGTTACGTGTGGGTGTCGGTTGGTTAGTGGGTCGGTGGGACAGTCATCTGTGATTGGGAGAGTTTAGTACGGATGTACTGGCTGTTTCAATGGGGGTTGGAATGGCGACGATGGGGGGGTGGTTCGCAGTGACGGTTGTACAGGGTCCACTTCCAGGCTAACATCTCAAACCATCAAGGAGTCTCCGTCAGATGCCCCGTCACAGCACACGTGCTGAACAACTCCTGAACTCTCTCGTGGGCTGCGCCTTCTTGGTGCTGCTCGACGAAAGTGGCATCACACCTGACGACGTTGCGGACCCGGCTGTCTCTCTTCACGTGGCAGCGTCGAGCGCGGAGTTCGTGAACATCAGTGATCAGGACTATGACGTGGTCTCGCGCGGGGTGACGTCGCTCGCAAGAGGCAAAGCGGAACTGGCACACAAACTCATTGAGAACCCAGGTACGGCTTGGTGGTTCAACGACCTGGACTTGGACGCGCAGGCTTGGCTTTCCATACAAGGCACGCTGGGCAGCTTCATGTACGGCATCCCTGCAAATGTGAGCGAATGGCGTCGTCCGCAAAACCCGTCGGGCGGTTGGGAGCGCTACGCTCAGAAGCCTTTCGGCAACCAGGACACATCGACGCTGTACGCGCCGTTCCTTACGTCCACACTTGTGGCCTGTGAGGAACGGGTTGGCGACTACCGATGCGATTTCCCGCTGGCCTGGTGGTCAGTGCGTGTCCTGGAGGAAGTACGGGTCTTTGAGATTCACGGTCCGTCCGACTGGCACGAGCTTTGCGTCCGGTATCCCGCGAGGGGTAGGGAGGACGACCGCCTTGTGCCGAATTGGGGCGCCGTGTCGGAAGAATGGGACGGCGTTCACCTCAGTCTGGGCGGACTGCTGACCACTGAACAGAACCGGTACGAGTCGCCCGAAGGGTGGTCTATGCTGGATTCCTGGCACGCCGAGACAACGTATTGGCTGCAGAGCATAGAAGCCGAGGTTGAGCGCCAACCGGACTTCGACCGTGGGATGGGGCCGCCGTTAACGCAAAGGCTGAAGGTTCCGGACATTCCGGGTAGAGGTGGGGCCATGTTGATGCCGGAGTAGGCTGGCTCTCGCCACTTCAGCGGGTGGGTTTGAAGCCCGCCCTCACCAACGGCACGACCGGGCTACTCACGCAGGCAGGGGGTTGCCTCTGTCCATGCAGCAGAGTATGAGCTGCGCTGCCACTGTGGATAGCTCGACCAGGGTCTTGTTGGCGGTCTTCGCCCATGCCCTACACCCGGGCGGTTCCGGTATCTCAGCCATGTAGAGCCAGGCCTGGTCTTCGCAGGGTTCGTGCAGGACGTCTTTCTACTGATGCGACTCCTTCGCGGGGTCCTCAAATGTGGCGGCGACTCCCTACGTCACCCCCATCTTATCCTTCCCTCTGCGAGGGGGAAGGGATTCTTTGGAAGGGTCATTCCCGATGTCTACTCCTGTCAGCCCTGAGGGGATGGGACTCTTGATGTTTTCCTACACCGGCGGGCAGCGGGCGTGCCAGCCGGCGGCTTACTGGTAGGTGTGGGCTACGCGCAGGGCCATAGCTTCGTCCCGGGTGCGGGTCGCTACCTTCATGCCGATGGGCATCCCGGACCCGGTGAAGCCGCATGGCACGGAGACGGCGGGCTGGCCGGTGAGGTTGAAGGGCCGCGTCAGGCGGGCTGGCAGCGTGCGTCGCGGGGGCGTCGCCCAGTCAACTGACACAGGCTCGGATGATGCCGGCCGGGCGACGGAAATCGTCAGTTTGTGTAGAATATCGCCCGTAGAGCGACGTCCGAGGAGAGACAAGGACAGCGGCTCCGGCGTAAGTGTTCAGGGTTGGTGAGGCGCGTCTGAACAAAGGGCCTTCACCCCCATCCTAACCTTCCCCCCGTCAAGGGGGAAGGGACTTTTGGCAATCACGAAGTCTGAATGGTAACGCCCCAACTCAATGGCCCGACGAGTATGCAGGGCGCCTCCTGCTGACAGGTGCGACATGACTACACGCGATACGTTTGCCAAGACGACCAAGACATCCCAGGCCCCGGGCCGATTCCGGCTGCCGGATCCGCCCGAGCGGGAGCTAGACGAAGTGACGCGGTTCGATCATCTGTTCAGGAGCGGCAACTCGCACCACCTGGCCGTGCATCTGGGCAAGCCTGAGACGACTCTGGTGGTGGCCGACCGATGGGTTTGCGCCGACACCAACTTCAACAAGGCCCGGGCCCGAGTGCCCGACCTGCTGGTCGCCTTCGACGTGGACCCCCAAATCTACGAGGCGAACAACGGGTACATCGCCTCGGAACAGGGCAAGCCGCCGGACTTCGTGCTGGAGGTGGCGTCGGTGAGCACTGCGCACGTCGATACGGGGGACAAGCGTGTGTTCTACGCCTATCTGGGGATACCGGAGTACTGGCGATTCGACAAAACGGGCGAGTATCATGGGGCACGACTGGCAGGGGATAGCCTGGTGGGCGGCGAGTACGTCGCCATGCCCATCGAGGAACTCCCGGACGGGAGCTTGCAGGGCTACAGCGCTGCGCTGGGCTTGAACATCCGGTGGGAAGAGGGCGGGATAGTGTTCTACGACCCGGACACGGGCAGGCGTATTGCGACCTTCGAAGATGAGCGGGAGGCCCGCGTCGCAGCCGAGGCGCGGGCCGCCAGCGCCGAAACGCGCGTCCGCGAGTTGGAAGAACTGCTCCGCCGCCGCAATCACTGACGGCAGCCTAAGAGCGGCTGCGCCTCTCGACGGCGCCCCCATCCTAACCTTCCCCCTGCGAGGGGGAAGGGACTGTTGTTGCGCCTTCTCTCACCCCCATCCTAACCTTCCCCCTGCGAGGGCTGACAGGGGTAGGTTTTAGTGATTCCAGGTGTCGAGCCCGTACTTCAGCTTCAGGGTCGGCGGTGGTTGTGGCCAGGCTTCGGGGAGCAGCCACACCCTCTTCCACGATCTGCCCTGTAGCAGCAGGCGCCGCAGCCACGCTGCGCCTTGTCTCAATACACTCGTTTCACGGCCCCTCTTGCACCAGGCGCCGCGATGCCCAGGCGGGATAGCCCTGGACACCCTTAGATCGCCAGGCGCTTTGCCCAGTTCCTGGGCGTCTTCGACCCTCGTGCCGTATGCCAGTGTCAACAGTGTGGCCACCGCCAACACCAGCCAATGCCGCGCCACCCGGTCAGGATCGGTCCTGCGCGTCTTGTTCCATTGCCATCCCATGCTCTTTATGCCCCTGAAGCCCACCTCTATCCAGAAGCGCATAGCGTACCAGTTCACCCCCACTTCGTCGGGAGGAAGGTCTGTCATCAACACCCACCGCTCCTTTTGGCCGTGGTCCCACACCACTATCATCGTCGCCCTGCGGCGATTGTTCTTGCCGCTGAACGCGGTACCCGTTCCGGCCCATGCCTGGCCGGGCGCCTGCACGAACTCCGAAGCCCTGTTGCGAACACCTCCGTCCGGGCAGAAAGTGGTGGTCTTAATCTGCCTGACCAGCGGATGCCAACCCAATTGGCGTATCTGCTCCCACAACATCGGACTCCTGAGGCCCCGGTCGCACATCACCAACACCTTCATGTCATCGGGAACCGCCTCAGCCAGAGCCTTCAGCAACTCCGCCGCAGGTCGCATCCACCCTCCCTTGCGGTTGGCCGGCATGATGCGCCAGGCCACCGGGATGGCGCTGCTTCGGTAAACCACGCTCACCACTATCGAGGCCACGTTGTCACCCTTCAGCGTCGGGTCCAGAGCCAGTGATAGTTGGTCGGACTGCCACTTGGACAGCACCCACTTCATCAGCGGAGCGAAGCACTCATCGACCTCCAGTTGATTTCGGCTCGGCCAGCAACGGTCTTGTGCGTCGTACAGCCATTCCCTGAGATACTGGCGCAGGGAATTGAAGTTGCCCATGGCGGTCGAAAGAGCTGTGGCGACAGTGGTCTGGCGCCCGCTGCCGGCGAGTATCGTGCCGCACACCCACATCGCCAAGCCCCTCAATTGATACTTGTCGAGGCCCGGCAGGTGCTGTTCAAGCTCCTTCATTATCTGGTAGCATTCCGTAGGGAGGCGCATGGCTGTCTCTGGCGTCCTTTCTTTGTGGTGAATAAAGAATGCCAGAAAGCCGTGCGCTTTCCAAGTTATTAGACCACTCCAATACAAAACCTACCCCTGTAAGCCCTCGCAGGGGGAAGGGACTTAGCGGAGCGGCGGGCGGCGGGTGTGCCAACCGGCGGCTTGCTGGTAGGCGTGGGCGACCCGGAGCGCCATGGCCTCGTCCCAGGTGCGGGTTGCTACCTGCATTCCGATCGGCATCCCTGATTCGGTGAAGCCGCAGGGCACTGAGACGGCAGGCTGGCCGGTGAGATTGAAGGGCCGCGTCAGGCGGGCGAGCAGCGTGCGCGTCGGGTAGTCCCGGCCCGCGACGACGGACTCGCGTTCGCCGATGGGCGGCGCGCAGAAGGTGTTCGTCGGCGCGAGCAGCACGTCGTAGGTGCGCATCGCATCCGCCAACTGCGCGTTGAAGGCCCGCCGTGCGCGCTGCGCCTTCATGTAGTCAATCGCGGGCGTGAGCGCGCCCACCTCGAATCTCTGGCGGACGTCGTCGCCGATGTCGTCGGGGCGCTCGCGCAGGTGCTCGAGGTGCACCTCGGCGGCCTCGACGAACAGGATGGTGCTGGATATGGATAGCGCGTGGTCGAGGGCCGGAATGGACACCTCTTCGACGTGCGCGCCCAACTCCTCCAGCACGCCGGCGGCGGTCTGCACCGCCTGCGTTACCTGGGGATCGATGATGTCGTAGAAGTACTCCTGGGGCAGTCCCACGCGCAAGCCCTCGACGCCGCCCTGTATCCCCGCCGTGAAGTCCTCAGCGGGCCTGTCTGCCGACGAGGGGTCGCGCGGGTCGTGGCCCGCGATGGCGTTGAGCACGAGTCCGGCGTCCAGCGCGGTGCGCGTCATCGGCCCCACCGTGTCCAGGCTGAACGCTAGCGGGTAAACGCCGTGGCGGCTGACGCGCCCGAAGGTGGGCTTCAGTCCCACTATGCCGCAGAACGACGAGGGTATGCGAATCGAGCCGCCGGTGTCGCTGCCGAGCGCGGCCATGCACTGGCCGGACGCGACCGACGAGCCGGAGCCGCCGCTGGAACCGCCGGTTATCCGCGAAGTGCCCCATGGGTTGTGGGCGTCGCCGTCGTGGGGGTTTTCGCTGGAAGCGCCCAGCGCGAACTCGTGCATCTGGAGCTTGCCCATCAGCACGGCGCCGGCGTCGCGGAAACTCTCCGTCACTCCCGCGTCGTAGTCGGGCACGAAGTCGGCGAGTATCTTCGAACCTATGCCCGTGCGCACGCCGCGGGTGTAGTACAGGTCTTTCAGGCCCACGGGTATGCCGTGCAGCGGCCCGAGGCGTCGGCCCGACCGGACGGCATCCTCGGCCGCGCGGGCCTCGGCGGAGGCCTGTTCGGCCATCACCGTGATGAACGAATTGAGCGCGCCGTCGGTCTGGTCGATGCGCTGCAGGTGCGCGTCGATCAGCTCGACCGGCGACAACTCTCCTGATGCGATCAACTCCGACGCCTCGGCGATTGACAGCCAGCACAGTTCCGGGTTACTCATGTTTGCCCACTCCCGGCGCGTCGACCCTGAAACCCACGGCAGGCTCGACGCCCTCGAGGTCCAGAGACTCCACGCCTCCCAGCGATTCCATGGCTTGCGTGACCTGGGGCAGCAGCTCTTCGAGCTTGTCGTCGCCCAATTCGAGGCCCGCGGCAGCCGCCATGGCGGCCAGGGTCTCCTTGGTTATCCTGCTTCCGCTCATGATTCCTCCTTGATTCGGATAGTGAGTGAGACTGCGTGGCTGTATCTCTCATCATCCGGCAGCATTCCATATGCGCCTACGCCTATGAGCCAGAGATAGAATAGCAATCTCTGCAGTACAAGTGTTAAGACTACTGTTTGAATGGACAGGGCCACAAGAGGCACACCAAAGTTGGCGAGGAATCCCGCGGCGATAAGGACCAACACCTGGTATCGCGGTCGCGCCACTCTTCGACTTCTGAGATACAAGACAATCGAAGCGGCTACTACAGCCAGCGCCGCAATTGCAAAAGAGGCGATCACAATAGCTTCATCTGGTTGCTTCGACGAATACGCGCCCTCTATCATGTACTCGTACTGGCCAAGACTGACAGCTATGATAAACAGTTGTTCAACAAGGAACACTATTGCAAGGCAAATCCAGTATTGTCTCCTGCTCATAGGCCCGATTCCTCTGCCTGACGTCCACCGGGGGACAACGCTACCCGGTGATCGAGGGTCACCCCTGCCGCGCCAGAGCGCCTGAGCGGTCTTCCTCGGTGCTCTGCAACAGCGAGCCGAGGTTGCGCACCCTGCGGTTGGCGAGCGCCGGTCCCAGCGCGAATCCGACCACGGCGAGACCGCCCAGCGCGAGCGTGAATGGCGCGCCTATCCTGTCGGCGACCTGGCCCATGAGACCGCCGCCGAGCGGCATAATGTTGTATGTCATCCCGTACAGCCCCATCACCCGTCCCCTCATCCTGTCCGGAACAAGTGTCTGGAGCGAACTCATGATCGACATCATGTACGCGGAATTGGAAAGGCCTAGCAGTAGCATTAAGGCGAGCGCGAGGGGGTAGAAGGCCAAGTACTCGGACGTAAGCGCGAACGCGATTATGAGCAGGCCGAAGAGCGTCGCGCCGCCCACTATCATCGCGCCGATCCTGGACACGTCGTTTCGCGAGCTGAGCCACATCGTTACGCCGAGGGCGCCCACGCCGCCCGCGCTGAGCAGCCAGCCCTGGCCGGCCGCGCCCACTTCCAGGATGTCCTGGGCGAAAATGGGCATGAGCACGACGTAGGCCATGCCGAAGAAGCTGTTGAAGAACGTCATGCCGATAAGGATGGAGAAGGTGGAGTTATCCTTTACGAAGCGCAGGCCCTCCGCGAGGTCCTGGGCCGCGCTGCTGCCGCCTCGCGTTTCTATCGGAGGTACCTTGACGGCGAACATGACGAGCGCCATGACGAAGAATCCCGCCGCGGCCATGAAGAACGCAGCGTGCGTGTTCAGGACCGCGACGACGATGCCGGCCACTGCGGGCGCCGCGATTCGGGTGCCCTGCCAGATGGCGGATTGGAGGGCGACGGCGCTCATCATCACCTTTCGCTCTATGAGGTGCGGGTAGAGCGCCTGGCGCGCCGGCTGGTCGAAGGCGTTCACTCCGCCGACAACGAAGGCTATGGCTACCAGGTGCCACGGCTCCACCACCTCGAAGAGCGTGAGCATGGCGAGCAAGAAGATGAGGGCGGCGTTCGCGGTCTGGGTGATGATGATCATGGCCCGCATGTCCAGCCTGTCGGCGAGCACGCCGCCGTACAGGTTGAGCAGGATGGCGGAGACCGAGCTGGCGATCCACACCGTTCCCAGGAAGGCGGCCGAGCCGGTCAGCTCGTACGCGAGCCAGCCCTGGCCGAACATGAGCATCTGGAAGCCGGCCACGGACACCAGAGAGCCGAGCCAGAATCGGCGATACTGGGGGTACCGCAGGGCCGGCGGAAGCGCCAGACGGGACCTATGGGGGCTCTCCTCAGTGTGGAGATTCTGATCCAATCGCGCTCCTCTCGGCAGTCGAGGCCAGAGTCAGGGGCGGTTCGCGAACCGCCCCTACGTCGTTGTGGGAACGTTTCTGAACACCGTTGGAAAGGCCTTGGAGCGCGTGTTAGTCCTTGAGCGGAATGCGGCCCCAGGTCACGGAGTCGGCGTCGTCGCAGAGCGAGTTTTCGCGAATCATGTCCCGGATCGCGAGCAGGGTCGCGTTTACCTCATTGGTGACGTAAACCCAGTCAGGAGCCTCCGGAAACCAGTAGGGAGACGTTATGCGAACGACCTTCTTCTCCTCCGGATTCAGGTAAATGCCAAACTTAGAAGCGTGCTCCAGCATGGTAGACTCCTGGTTTCCAGCTTGTCGGACGGTGAATGCGCTGGGCCGCAAGGCACGGCCCAAAATGACGCGCCACAGTATATCAGGTTTGGGCGGCGAGGCGGAGTCACCCCCATCCTGACCCTTCGGCAAGCTCAGGGCAGGCTCTTCCCCCTGCGAGGGGGAAGGGACTCTTGGAAGGCGCTACTCGACCGTTACGGACTTGGCCAGGTTTCGGGGCTGGTCGACGTCGCAGCCGCGGCGCAGGGCGACGTGGTAGGCCAGAAGCTGCATGGGCACGGCCATTAGCACCGGGGTGAGCGGCGGCGACACTTGCGGCACGTACACCACGTCGTCCGCCAGATCCGAAATCTGCTCGTTGCCCTCCGTGGCGACCGCGATAACCGCGCCGCCGCGCGTGCGCACCTCGTTCATGTTGCCGACCATCTTGTCATACAGGCCGTCGCTTGGGGCGAGCGCGACCACCGGCAGATTCTCGTCTATCAGCGATATGGGGCCGTGTTTCATCTCGCCGGCGGGGTAGCCCTCGGCGTGAATGTAGCTCAGCTCCTTGAGCTTGAGCGCGCCCTCCATGGCCAGCGGGTAGTTCGCGCCGCGGCCCAGGTACAGGAAGTTGTCGCGCCTGTGGTAGACCGCCGCCAGCCGCATGTAGCGCTCCTCGTCTTCCACGAGCCGCCCCAGCAGGCCGGGCACGGCGGCGAGTTCCCGGCTGAGCGCGCGCACTCGCTCCGGGCTGAGGATACCGCGCCTGGACCCGACGTGCAGCGCGAGCAGGTAGAGAGCGAGCATTGAGCAGACGAACGTTTTGGTGGAGGCGACGCCAATCTCCGGCCCCGCTCTCATCATCAGAGAGCCGTCCGCGACTCTGGTGGACTGCGCGCCGGCGTAGTTGCACAGCGTGAGCTGGCGGGCGCCCTTTCGCGCGGCCTCTTCCATCGCAGCGAGCGTGTCCGCGGTCTCGCCCGACTGGGAGACAGACACGACCAGGGTTCGGTGGTCGATCGCGGGTTCCCTGTACCTGAACTCGGAGGCGTTGTCGGCCTCGGCGGGAATGCGGGCGAACGACTCCATCCACATGCGGCCCACCATGGCCGCGTGGAGACTGGTGCCCATGCCCACGAGGATCACGCGGTCGATTTCGGCGAGCTCGCTATCGGAGTAGGGGACCTCGTCCAGAGTCGTGGTCAACTTGTCGAACTCCACGCGACCACGGAGGGCGTCCACCGCCGCCTCCGGCTGTTCGTGGATCTCCTTGAGCATGAAGTGGCGGAAGGCGCCCTTCGCAGCCGCGCGGCCGTCGTATGGAGCGGGCGCGGGCGACTTGCGCACGGCCCCGCCATCCACGGTCGAGTACACGGCGTCGGTCCCGCTAATGGCCACCATTTCTCCGTTCTCCAGGTATGCCACGTTCTTGGCGTGGCCGAGCAGCGCGGGTAGGTCGCTCGCGAGCAGCATTTCGTCCTCGCAGTAGCCCACGACGATGCCGCCGGCGTTGCCGAGCCGCACGCCCACGACAGAGCCGGGCGCGCTGCGGCACATGGCCACCAGGGCGTTGGCGCCGCGCATTCGGGAGCAGGCGGCCCTTACGGCACTCTCGAATGACAGACCCTCGGCCATCTCGGACTCGATGATGTGCGGTATGCACTCGGAGTCGGTCTGCGAGGCGAAACGGTGGCCCTGCGCCGTGAGCTGGCGGCGTAGCACAGCGTAGTTTTCCACGATTCCGTTGTGTGCTACTACCACGTCGCCGGTGCAGTCCGCGTGCGGGTGGGCGTTCTCGTCTGTGGGCGCGCCGTGGGTGGCCCAGCGCGTGTGGCCGATGCCCGTCTCGCCCTCGGGAAGGCGTTCGCCAATGTGCGCACGGAGGTTGGCCAGCTTGCCCGCCAGCTTGCGCACCTGGGGCCCGCCGGCCGGGCCCTGCAGCGCGATGCCGACGCTGTCGTAGCCGCGGTATTCCAGGCTCGCCAGCCCGCCCAGCAGTATGGGCGCGGCCTGACGGTTTCCGGTGTAGCCGATTATGCCGCACACGTTACGACTCCGTTTACCCCCATCCTATCACCCCATCCTAACCTTCCCCCTGCGAGGGGGAAGGGATTTTTGGAAGTCTCATGTCCGATGCTTACACCTGTCAACCCTGCGAGGGGAAGGGGCTTTTGAAGCGCCGTACTCCCCGCGGTAGCTCTCCGGCAGCAGTTGGGCCACGCGGTCCATGATCATGTCGTTCAGGCTTGCCAGGACCTCACGCGTGGGCCTGCCCTCGATGGACGGCAGCGAGAAGGCCTGGCCTATGTTCAGCCTGATGCGGCTTGCGGGAACGCACAACCTGCGCCAGTTCTGGAGGCCCTCTGTGCCGGTCATGCCCACGGGAAGGATGGGCGCCTGGGACTTGAGCGCCAGTCGTTCGATGCCCGGCACCGCGCGACGCATTGCGCCCGGGCTGCGGGTTCCCTCGGGAAACAGCGCAATGACCTGGTCGCGGCTCAGCATGTCCAGCATCCAGCGGTAGGCGCGGGGGTCGGCGGACTCGCGACGCAGCGGGTAGGCGCCCCAGTTGCGGAAGAACCAGTTGCCCACGGGCGTTGAGAACAGCGTGTGCTTCGCAACGAACCACGGACGCCTTGGCATCAGGCTTGCGATGAACGAGGGGTCCACGTAGCTCTGGTGGTTGCAGACCACTATCAGCGGACCCACCGGGGGGACGTTCTCGGCGCCAGTCACCTCGCAGTCCGCGAAGACCCTTAGCGTGCCACGCTGCATCGTGGAGCACAGCGAATACACCCAGCTCATCGGCAGTTCTCCCACAGCCCCATCGCAAGCGCCACCACGTCGTCGATGCTCATGCAATCCGTCTCGACTATGGTGGCGTCTTTCGCGGGCAGGCTCTGCCTGGCGTCCAGCCTGTCGCGGCGTTCTATGCCGCGCGCGACGTCATCGAGACGGCTCTCCACACCCTCGCGGACGCGTTCGTCGTGGCGTCGTTGCGCGCGCGTCCGGACGGACGCCGTCAGAAACAGCTTGACCTGGGCCTCGGGCAGCACCACGCTGCCGATGTCGCGGCCCACCATCACCACAGGCGCCTGCGCGGCGATTTCCCGCTGGCGGGCGATGAGCGCCTTGCGAACGGCGGGCATGGCCGCCACGCCTGGTACGACATTCTCGACATTGGGCAGTCTGAGGAAGTCCGTGACGTCCGCGCCGTCCGCGAGAAGTCGCCCGCTGGCGTCGTCCAACGCTTTCATGTCCAGGCGGCGGGCCAGCGCGGCCACGGCGCATTCGTCGTCCGCTCCGACGCCGCGATCGAGCGCGGCCCACGCCACCGCCCGGTACATCAGGCCCGTGTCCAGGAAGGCGCAGCCCAGCCTGCGGGCCAGCGTCATGCCCACCACTGTCTTTCCGGACGCCACCGGGCCGTCTATCGCGATTCGGACTGTCATGCGTGCGTGCGCCTACGATCTGGGTATGGGCCGATTATAGACGCCGCAACATCCGCCGACAACGCCGGGGCGTGGCGTCAAAGCTCGAATCGGGTGCCGACGGTGTTCTGGAGGAATGCGTCGGGGAATGTCGCGGCCAGGGCGTGGGCGGCGCGCCATCCGGTGCAGTGGGCGGGCACGAGCACGCTTGGGCCGATGTCCGCCAGCGCGGCGCACGTGTCGGCAATTGTCGGGTAGAACGACGGTGCTCCCAGGTGAAGGCCGCCAATTACTGCGTGGACCGCATCGATGCCGGTGAGCCGCCTGGCGTAGCGGACGATGTTGACGATGCCGGCGTGGCCGCATCCGGTGAGCACTACGAGTCCCTTGTCGCGCACGTTCGCGAGCAGGGCCTGGTCGTCCAGAATCAGCGGGTCGGGCCGCCACTCGCCGTCACGGAACGCCTGGTGTTCGGCGAATCCGCGCTCGAACTGGGTCGTGCGGTCGACCTCGCCGGTTACCAGCAACGACCCGTCTAGCAGGAAGGAGGGCTGGCGGTCCTCGATGATCTCGAATCCGGCGCCCAGCAGCGCCGACCTGCTGGTGGTGGGCATCTCGCGCGGCTCGCGGCCCGGTATGGCGACGCGGCGCTGGGACCAGAACTCGGGGTGGATCGTGACCGGCATCTTGACGCTGCCGCCGAGCTCTTCAAAGAGGCCGTTGAGGCCGGTGGTGTGGTCGTAGTGGCCGTGGCTGAGCACTATAGCCTCGATGTCTTTGGCCGAAAGCTCGATCCGGCGCATGTTGTCGACCATGCCGTTGGGCGAGACGCCTGTGTCGAACAGGACGGTGTGTTCGGCGCCGCTCTTCTCGACGGTGACTAGCGCCGAGAAGCCGTGCTCCGCCTTCAGGCTGTCGGCGGCTTCGCCCGACTCGAAGAAGCGGACGGGAACCCTGGGAGATGCCGGGCCTGCGGACGGACGCCTGGCGGGGCCCTCATCCCGCAGCAGCGCGTCGGAAACGTTGTCCACCAGGGTTGTGATGCTGACTGAGTCCACGGGTTCGAGCGTGATGGGTTGCATGGCGGCCGCCTTTCAAGTGATAGAGGGACAGGATAGCACGCAACTGATCAGACTTCATACAACTCCGGGTTTGCCGAAGCATGTTAGACCCTCCGGCTACGTTCAGGGTGACGGGATGGAATAGTCCAGGGTGACAGGGTGGGACAACGCTCAGGGCGACAGGGTGGGATAATGGAAAGACCCTGCCGCCGGCGGTGGATTTGAACTCCAGGGAGCGCATGGTTAATATGCTCATATCTTCAGGGATTGGACATCGAATTGGGTAACGCCACTCCAAAACAGCTCCTGGTCCAGGCCACGATCCTTGTTGTGGGCATTGTTCTGTGCGTCGAACTCCAGGGCGTCGCGGGCAGTGTGCACGCTCAAGAGAGGGAGCCGGTGATTCGCGAGGCGCAGCCCAGGTCGCCTTTCTGCATCGAGCTGGATTCGCACCTGGCGCCGTACCGCACGCTGACGGTGCTGGGCGCCTACCTTCCCACGACCGACGCCGGCAGACTGCAGTTTCGCCAGCACAGCACCGGCAACCTCAGCGCGCTGTTCGGCGACGAACCCCGCTGGGAGACACCGAACCTGGCCGTTTTGGATATGAGTCTGGTCGAGGACAGGCTGTGGCAGCAGGCGAAGATGACGCTTCAGGTGCGGATCGCCGACGCCGACGGCAAACCGCTGTCCGACTGGTCGAATGGGGTCAGGGTGGTTCGGAACGCCAGCGATTGTTCCACTCCCAGGGAAGCCCCGTTCCCTCCGGAAGCGCCCGTGCGCGGAGTCGCGGGTGACCTGTGGGCGGACGTTGTGATCGGCAAGCCGGACTTTACGCAGATAGCTCCCAAGAGCGTGGTGCCGTTCAAGCTGTTCAACCCCGGTGGCGTGCACGTGGACCGTTCGACGTCGCCGGGGAGGATGTACGTGTGGGACGGCGGTAACAGCCGCGTGCTTGGCATAGACCTGACGGGGTGCTACGCGGGCGAGGGGCCATGCACCGCCGACGTCGTGATCGGGCAGCCGTCCGGATACGATCATAGTGGCTGCAACGGCGACAGCTCCTTCCAGGGATTTCCCGCGCGTACTACTCCGAGGGCAGACACACTTTGCGGCATACCAGAACAGGCATTGAGTCCGTGGGAAGCGCACACTTTCGTCACAATGGCGGTGGACGGCAGCGGGGCGCTTTACGTGCCGGACTCCTACAACAACAGGGTACTGAAGTACGAGGACCCCTTCGCGACCGACTCCATCGCCGACGAGGTCTGGGGCCAGTGGGACTTCGCGGGAGGTACGTGCAACCGCGGCGGCCCTCGAAGACCAACGGCGGAGACGCTCTGCTTTCACTCCCGGACTAATTTCTTCCAGGCGAACCGTTACGGCAACGGCGTGGAAATCGACCTGGACGGGAACATGTGGGTGGCGGACGGGGGCAACAACCGCGTCCTTCGCTTCCCCGTGGACCCCGGCGCCGGGAAGATCGCAAGGACAGCGGATCTGGTGTTGGGTCAGCGCACCTTTCACGGAGAAGATACCGGCGCCGAATTGGACGAGATGCACGCTCCTTCGGCGGTGAGGATGGCGGAAGATGGCCGGCTGTATGTAGCCGACACGCTGAACAACAGAGTGCTGGTGTTCGAGCCGCCCTTCGAGTCGGGAATGGCGGCCGCCCAGGAGTTTGGGTCGGGATTCGATCGCCCCACCACTTTGGAGATAGACCCGGCCGGACAAGGCATCTGGGTTAACGACTCCGCCAACTACATGGTCGAGTTGTGGGACATGCAGGGTGCATCGGTGTTGAAGGTGCTGGGCAAAGATTCTTATGTGCCGACACGTGAATGCGGTGTCGACTACACGGAACTGCCCGGCAATGCGCACCTATGTCCAATCGCCGGAGGGATAGGAGTAGATGGGCTTGGCAATGTGCTGGTTTCGGTGTTTCTGAACACCGCCGATGTCATCCGCTTTCCCACGCCTGCGGCCGGTAGCGCACAGAACGCCCGTCCTGACAGGAGGCTCTTCTATCCACCGGAAGGAACGAACCTCAAGGATCTGAACGGGATACACTCGGCTCGGGGTGTCGTCACATGGGGCGACCAGTTGATAGTGTCCGATATAGAACGACTGCTGTTCTGGAATGGCCTTGACGCACTAGCCAATGGCCGCCCCGCAGACGGGGCGGTTGGAGACGTACCCAGACACGGGGGTTTGACTTATTGCTGCGGCAGGATCAAGGTGGACGACGCGGGCAGGCTGTGGGTGCTCGGGTTCGAGGGTGTCAACTTCCTGGACGTGTACCAGCTCCCGCTGACAGAGAGCTCGGCGCCTCTGCACACCATCTTTACGAATGAGACTGAGTTTCCTATCCTCGGCCAGAAATTCAGAATCAAGCTGGGGCGCCGGATCTTCGGGATCGCGCCGGTGGGCAGCGGAGAGTTCGTGTGGCTTTCCGACACCGACAACAACCGCGTGCTGCGGATTCGTGACCCTCTGACCAATCCGGTGGTGGACGCGATCCTGGGACAACAGACCGCGTTTGCGGACAAGTGCAACGCCGGCCGCATTCCGGCGGCAGATTGGGATGCGCTTTCCGCCGGGGAGCACAAGAACCTGCTTTGCTCCCCCGGAGCGCTGTCTATCGACCGGCTCGGAAACCTCTACGTCTCCGACCATGCGCTCGAAGTAGAAGGCAATAGGCGTCTCCTGCTTTACCATGCGGAGAATCTGCCCGCCGATAGAGACTCGGTCCTGTTTAGTCGAAGCGCCTCAAAGGCATTCACGGAATCATTGTATGGGTTCAGCAGTCTCTTGGTGAGCGCATATTGGGAGCGCGAGTCGGTGATCGACAATAGGCGCTATCTGCAAGGGATGTCGGCGGGAACCTGGGAGACGGCGTTCGACAGCACGAACAGGATGATTGTGGGCTACAACGCCTACGCGGGCCCGAGGTTCGTTGGCGTGTACGATGACCCCCTGGCCAGAGAGAGACTTCCGAATGGGTACCTGTATGACCTGGCGTCGATGGCGTACACGGCCACGTTCGACGACAAAGACAACCTGTACGTCGGCGACATTAACAGGGGTAGGGTGCTGGTGTACCACAACCCGTTCGGCAACCCGCCTATCGACCCAGCGCCAAGCCCCGCGACCACTACGCCACTGGCCCCGGAATATCCGTTTGCCATTGCGACTGTCACGCCGGAGCAGCCGTACTGTGTGGTTCGCAATTCGCGGCACGCTTACGAGAAGACGCTGGAGTTGCGAACAAGCGGCATACCGGAGGATTGGCGAAATCTGTATCTGCAATTCCGCAGGTTAACGGATGTTCATAGGGAATGGCTGAACCTTTCCGCCCACGACGTGGTGCAGGTGGAGGAAGACAGTATCTTCGTCGATATGGGCAGGTATGGCGGCAGGCTCTGGGGTCATCGCGACAAGCTGTCGATGACCGCCAGGCTCGTTTCAGGCGAGGGCGCGCTACTCTCGAACTGGTCTCCGGCATTCGTGCTCGCAGACGACGTGGAGAGTTGCGGCGTCGCCTTGCCCACGCCGACACCTGTGCCGACGCCGACACCTGTGCCGACGCCGACGCCGACGCCCACACCGACGCCCGTGCCCACGTCCACGCCGACTCCGCTGCCCACGCCAGCACCCGAGCCCGCGCCGCCTGCTGGGTATGCCGCCACAATAGAAAGTGTTATCCCGGAGCTTCCTCTATGTGTCCTGCGCGAATCGGAGCGTGGCCAGGAGACGCGGCTGCAGTTGCGGTTTGGTGAGGCGCCGGGAAACTGGCTGCATCTGATTCAGAATAAGCTGCAGTTCCGGAACCAGGCCACTCTGGCTACCATAGAGATAGATCCTTCCTCATTTCCCCGGCTTGTGCAGGTCGATGAGTCCGGCATTATGGTTCCCATGAGTTACTACGGCGCCCAGTTCTGGGCCGAGTTCGTAAGAGTGGAGATGACGGCCAGGCTGGTCACACATGATGGTGTGCCTGCTTCGAATTGGTCTCCTGAGTTCGCGCTCGCCCAGGACGAAGAGGCTTGCGGCGTCGCATGGCCTGCAGCTAGGCCGAGTCCGACGGCGACTGCCGTGCGTAGGGCGACCGTCGTTCCGCCGCCTACCGCGACGAGGGCGCCCGTCCCGACGTTGACGCCAGCGGCCGCTGTGCGGGAGACTCCCGCGCCGCCGCCGACTCAATCCCCAACGCCCAGACCCGCTCCAACGCTTACTCCGACGGCGGTGAGGGCCGCCGCTTCCGAACTGTCCCCGCCGGAGCGTCCGTCTCCTGCTCCCGACGTCTCGCCAACCCCCATCCAGCCCGCTCGCGAACAGGGCGGCGGTGGGTGCGGCCTGGGCGCGGCCCGGGGTAACGGCGGCGTGGAGTTGGGCATGTCGATGCTCCTCCTGGCGCCGCTTGCCCTGGCCGTTCGGAGCAGGCGGCGCGGCAAATCCAGGCTGCGGAGCGTCAGGGAGAAGTAAGATCAGCTGAGGGACTGTCCCGCGGCCTATGGGAGCGTTACTAGTCACTCTTGTGACTTTCCTTACAGTCGTGTCGCCTCGCCATGTATGCGGGCCCTGTTGCTTATCAGAGTTGTGCCAGCCCTACAGCTGAGCGGCCTCTTCGGCCGCGCCGATGCCGCTGACCAGGGCGCCGTTTACCGAGTGTACCCGCATGTAGTCGCCAGCAAGCAAGAGGTATTGGATGTCCCGGCGGAGTCGGTGGCGGATGTCCGCTATTGCGATGAACATCCCCGGGGGTCCGATGCAAACCGCCTCTTCCCAACTGTACACGCGAGCGAACAGCCCCTCGTCGTCGGCGGGGAGCCCGGAACCGGGAGGTAGGTTGAGTCGGGCGTCGCTAAGCATGCGACGCTTGATCTACTCATGGTCCAGGGGGATCAACTCCTTGGCGCGGTCGCGACCAACGAGCAGATCGAGAGTGCTCTTGCCCGGCGGTGCGTATGAGGTTAGGTTGATGGACCGGTCCAAAAGGAGAGGGGTATCGTCCTCCGGGTATAGTGCACCGTCCCATCCCGGTGGGAGTGGCGAATGGTCCATGCCGATCACCACGCGACACCCGGACGAATAGGTGATGTTGCCCGGCGTCTTGCGGATGTCGGCCGGCGGGGGGGAAAGGTCTCCGGCGCCCTTGTGTGTGGCACGGCGCAGACGACCGCGTCCGCGCCGATGCCGCCGCCGTCAACGACCACGCCGGTCGCAATCCCATCCTCGACAACGACGCTGCGGACTGGTGTCGAATCACGAATGGCGTCTCCGCAAGCATCGGCCAGCGCCTCGGCAAGAGCGGCGGCGCCCTTCTCCGGCACTTAGAAACTATCTCAGAATCCTGACCCACAAATACATTGGCTGGTTTCTGGTCTGATTCATATAGTTTCTCCAAAAGCGTCGGGAGGAATCGTATGGGGAATCAGGAGACGTTAGGAACCATCTGGGAAGTACCGGACGAGCTTTGGGAACGCATCGAGCCTATCATTCTGGAGCGAGACCCACCCAAGGCAAGGGGCCGCAAGCGCGCCAATCCTCGACAGATGCTCAACGGCATCATCTTCCGGATGCGCAGCGGGTGTCAATGGAACCGATTGCCGAGAGAGCTTGGGGACGACAGCACGATCCATCGCACCTTTCAGAGGTGGGTGGAACGGGGAGTCTTGCGCCGAATGTGGGGAGCGTTGGTGGAGGGGTGCGAAGAGTTGGGCGGCGTGGACTGGGAATGGCAGGCTGCGGACGGCGCCATGGGCAAGGCACGTTTGGGGGGGACCTGATTGGGCCCAACCCGACGGACCGTGGCAAGGCTGGTAGCAAGCGGAGTCTCCTTGTGGATGGAGAGGGCGGCCCTTTGAGCATTGCGGTTGCGGGAGCAAACGTCCATGACGCCAAGTTGTTGGAGGCGACCCTTTCCGCCATTGTGGTCAAGCGGCCGCAGCCCAGGGAGGAGGAACCCCAACACCTGTGTCTGGACAAAGGGTATGACAATCCTTCGGGGCGTCGGGCTGCCGCCGGACACGGCTATCGGGAGCACATCCGACGCATCGGAGAGGAGAAGCTGGACGGCTCTGGACAGAAGCGGTATCCGGCGCGTCGGTGGGTTGTGGAACGGACGCTGGCATGGCTCTCAAAGTGTCGTGCGGTTCTGGTTCGCTACGATAAGAAGGCGTCGAACTACCTCGGAGTACTGCAACTCGCTTGCACGCTTCTGTGGTTCCGTCGTCAGTGGCGTCTGACTGTTTTGAGATAGTTTCTTAGAGCTTGACCGCATTCAGCAGCATTTCCGCCAGATAGGTCCGCATGTACGCCTCGCCGGAGAATTCCACGTGGCCCATTGTCATCTACAGAAATCCCCTCAACGTGGTCTGGAGATATTCGGTCGCGCCTAGCCTCTCCAGGTTTTCGCCAAAGCTCTCTTCTCCGTCAATCTCGGCGATCCGGCTGTCAGTGGCGAAGCTCTGGTATTTCGATTGGCAAAGTATGCTCCGGAACAGCTTCATGTTGGGAAGCACTGCCCGGGGCGACTGGAATCTCAGTGCATGGGCCACAGGCAGGTTTCTGAAAGGGTTGCCAACCGACAGGCCCGACGTCGTTGCAGTCCACCGGCCGTCCCTGAACCACCTGAGATTCACTTTGGAGCGGACCAAAGACAAACCCAACTCCTCGCAGATGCGGAAGGTCGCGTCGAAGAAGCAGCAGAAGAAGTCGGCGCCAGCATCGATGGAGAAGCCGTCCACTTTGTCGCCGATGAGGCGCCCGCCCGCACGGTCGTCAGCTTCGAGCAGGACCGGAGCGAAGCCACGCTTCTTTAGCGTGTGGGCGGCGCTCAACCCGGCGGCGCCTCCGCCCACTATGACGACCCGCTTCATGTCCGTACGAGTGTTCCTCTTTCGGTTTCCTCAATGTTTCCGAGTGCTCTCGTATGGCTAAGACTACATGTCAACACTGCCTAGCCTTCATTGTACCTTTGTCGAGCATCGTCCGTCGCGACCACTTTGCTGGCTCACTTCGTGACAACCGGCCGTTATGTGTGCTAACATTTTTGGCGTGGCGCCGCCCGCTGCGGGTGTGGTACGGCGACGCGGGATTGCAAGAGTAGATTGCCAGTCGAAAAGGAGCGTTTGAGGGCGTGCATCTGTACCCTTCCTCCAGGTGGTTGCAATAGGCCTTTGCGCGTGATGGCATTGCTGCCGGCGGTGCCATCTCTTTTTTTGTCTGTAACAAGTTAGAGTCGAGGTGAGAAAATGCCTACATTCGTGGACCCCAAGGTGTGCGACAGCTGCAGTTCGCTGGATGTACCCCAATGCGTTCACATATGCCCCAACGACCTGATGGTGCTGCACCAGGAAACCCGCAAGGGCTTCAATCAGGAGCCTGAAATGTGTTCCGAGTGCTTCGCCTGCGTTAAGATGTGCCCGCAGGAAGCCATCGAAGTGCGGGGCTACGCGGACTTCGTGCCGCTGGGCGCGTACCTCAAGCCCCACAGGACCGACAGCGACATCACCTGGGACGTGAGGTTCAGGGACGGCAGAGAGCTTAACTTCACGTTCCCCGTCCGCACAACGCCGGTCGGTTCGACGGAGCCGTACAAGGACTTCCCAGAGCCCGGGCCGCAGGACGCAGCAGGCCAAGGACTGGCCGGCGAATCCATCTGGCTGGGCGTGGACAATCTGTCCACGATGCAGAGCTAACCACGATGCAGAGCCAACAAGGAAGGTTGCATAGGATATGACAACGCCTGACATTCAGACTATCGAGTGCGACGTCCTCATCGTCGGCGGCGGCATGAGCGGCTGCGGCGCCGCGTTCGAGGCCAACTTCTGGGGCAAGGACCTGCGCGTCGTGATGGTCGAGAAGGCCGTGATCGAGCGGAGTGGAGCCACCGGAGAGGGGCTGTCCGCCATCAACTGCTACATGGGGATGCGATCAGGTTGGAACACTCCCGAGGACTTCGTGGAGTACGTCCGCAACGACATGATGGGTCTGGCGCGCGAGGATCTCGTGTACGACGTGGCCCGCCACGTCGACGCCTCGGTCCACATGTGGGAAGAGTGGGGCCTGCCCATATTCAAGAAGCCCGACGGCTCGTACCAGCGCGTCGGCCGCTGGCAGCTTCCCATCCACGGCGAGTCGCTCAAGCCGGTGGTGGCCGAGCCGGCCCGCACGGCCCTCGGACCAGACAACCTTTACGAGCGCATTCTCATTACGCACCTGCTGCCGGACAAGCGCGACGAGAATCGCATTGCCGGCGCGATAGGCGTGGGCGTTCGCGACGGCAAGATATACGTATTCAAGGCGCGCGCCGTGATCTGCACGTCCGGAGGCGCTTCCAACATCTTCCGCCCGCGCTCGACCGGTGAGGGCCTTGGCCGCACCTGGTATTCGGTGTTCGACACCGGCTCGGTGTACGGCCTGGTCATCCCGCTGGGCGCGGAGATGACGCAGATGGAGCACCGCTTCGTGCCGTCGCGGTTCAAGGACGGCTACGGGCCGATCGGCATGTGGTTCCAGTTCTTCGGAGCGAGGGCCACCAACGCCTACGGCGAAGACTACACCCAGACCAGGGCCCCCGATTTGAAGAAGTGGGACCCCTACGGCTCCGCGGTGCCGACGCCGACGCCGCTTCGCAATCACCAGATGTTCCTGGACATTACGGAGGGCAAGTCGCCCATCTACATCCGCACCGAGGAGGCCATCGCCAGGCTGTCGAAGGACGACAACGGTGAGTTTGACCCGGAGAAGTTCGAGGAAGTGCGCAGCGAGGCATGGGAAGACTTCCTGGACATGACTATCTCCCAGGCGCTGATGTGGGCGTCGCAGAACATCGCCCCGGAGGACACTCCTTCCGAGATAGTGCTGGCGGAGCCCTATATTATGGGCTCGCACTCCGGCGAGGCCGGAGCGTGGGTGAGCGGACCCGAGGATCTGTCACCCCCGGAATACAGGTGGGGCTACAACCGTATGCTCACCATCAACGGCCTGTTCGCCGCCGGCGACGGCGTTGGCGCGGCGCCTCACAAGTTTTCGTCGGGGTCTTTCACCGAGGGCAAGATCGCCGCGAAGGCGGCTGTCGCCTACGCCCGCGACGTGGCCGACGCCCCGCAGATAGACGAGGACAGGGTGCAGGAGCTGGCCCGCGACATCCTGAGGCCGCTCGACACGTTCAAGTCGCACAGCGGGGTGTCCACCTCCGAAGAAGTCAACCCCAACTACTTGATGCCCAAGCAGGCGCTCATCCGGCTTCAGAAGATAATGGACGAGTACGCAGGCGGCATCTCGACGCAGTACACCATGAACGAGCCGCTGCTCAAGCGCGGGCTGGAGCTGCTGACCTGGCTGAGGCAGGACCTCGATCAGCTCGCAGCGCGAAACCTCCACGAGCTGCTCAGGGGCTGGGAGGTGGTGCATCGCGCCTGGGTCGCCGAGGCCCACGTGAGGCACCTGATCCACCGCAAGGAGACGCGCTGGCCCGGTTACTACTACCGCAGCGACTATCCCGACCTGGACGACGAGAACTGGCGGGTGTTCGTCAATTCGCGGTTCGATCCCAACACGAAGAACTGGGACGTCTTCACCAAGCCGTACAATCAACTCGTAAAGTAGGCCGCGGGAGGCCAGCACGACGTAGAATGTGAGAGCGCCGTCGCCTTAGCAGGCGTGGCGCTCTCTGCTTGGTGGCGGTTCGCGAACCGGCCCTTGGAGAACTTTAGACGGAGTAGAAGTCGTAAAGATGGCCCTTGTGAAAGCCAGCACCGAATTCACTGGAAAGGTGGCGTTGGTCACCGGCGCCGGACAGGGCATGGGCCGCGCCGTTGCCGCGAGGCTGGCTGAAGGGGGCGCAAGGGTCGTGGTGAACGACATCAGCGCCGAATCGGCCGAGCGCACGGCCAAGGCGCTCTCGGACGCCGGGCACGACGCCACGGCGGTGGCGGGCGACGTATCGCAGCCGAATGCGGTGCGGGAAATGTTTCGGGTCGCCGACGATCGCTATGGCGCGCTGCACGTGCTGGTCAACAACGCGGGCATCCTGTACCCAACCGCAGTGGAAGACATGGACGCGGACGAGTGGGACCTGGTCATCGGTGTCAACCTCAGAGGCACGTTCCTGTGCTCGCAGGCGGCGATAGGCCCCATGCGGGAGGCCGGCTGGGGGCGAATCGTCAACTTCTCGTCGACCGCCGGGAAGAACGTCAGCACCGTCGGCGGCGCCCACTACACCGCCGCCAAGGCGGGCGTGCTCGGCTTCACGCGGCATCTCGCGAAGGAGGTCGCCGCCTACGGCATCACCGTGAACGCGGTCTGCCCGGGCCTGATCGACACGGAGATGGTGCGCGCCGTCATCGACCCCGAGCGCGCGGACGCCTACGCCCGCGGCTTTCCGATAGAGCGGCTGGGCGAACCGGGAGAGGTCGCCGAACTGGTGGCGTTTCTTGCGTCAGACCGTGCATCGTACATCACGGGCGCGTCGCTGGACATAAACGGCGGCGACCTGATGATCTGAGCGCGGAAGGGGATTGGGACATAGCGTGGAACGCATTCTGGTAACCGGCGCGGCGGGACAGATTGGCTCCGAGCTGGTGCCTGAGTTGAGGGCGCGCTACGGCGAGGACAACGTGGTGGCCGCGGGTCACGTGACGCCGCTACCGCCGGACGTGCGGGACGCCGGCCCGTCCGCGACGGTCGACGTATCGAGCTACGACGACGTCGACGCCGCGCTCAAGCGGTACGACGTAGGAGCGCTCTACCACATGAGCTCGATTTTGTCGGCGCTGGCGGAGAACAACCCTGCGACGGCCTACGCCGTGAACGTGGCCGGCGCCTACAACGTGCTGGAGGCAGCCAGGAGCAACGGCCTGCGGCGCGTGATCGTGCCTAGCTCTATCGCCGCGTTCGGGCCGGACACGCCGCGCGAAAACACTCCCAACGACACCATTCTGAGACCCACGACGCTCTACGGCATCGCCAAGGTGTTCGGCGAGCTTATGGGCAACTACTACGCAGAAAAGCGCGGCCTGGACGTGAGGGGCGTGCGGTTGCCGGGGATCGTGAGCTGGAAGACGGAGCCGACGGCCGGGACCACGGACTACGCGGTGGCGATCTTCTACGGGGCCATCCGGGAAGGACGCTACACTTGCTACCTGCGACCCGACACGGCGCTGCCGATGATGTACATGCCGGACGCCATCGATTCGCTCGTGCAGCTCGCGGAGGCCGACCCCGGCGGACTGGAACACCACGCTGACTTCAACGTGGGCGCGATGAGCTTTACGCCCGCGCAACTCGCGGACGCGATACGCGGGCGCATTCCGGGCTTCGTGATGGAGTACGAGGTAGACCCGCTGCGCCAGGCCATCGCGGACTCCTGGCCGGACTCCCTGGACGACTCGGCCGCGCGCCGGGAATGGGGTTGGAATCCGAAGTATGACCTGGACGCTATGGTGGACGACATGCTGGAGAACCTGGGGCGGAAGCTGGGGAAGTAGGGTGAGGCGCATCTCTCCCCTCAGATCAGCAGCATTAGACGCCGGAATCTTGAAACTCCAGTGAGCTTCCTATACAGTAGTGCGTGCTTGCCGAATTCGCACAAAGGTTTCACGTTGGTTGCCGTAGGGGCAATCACATCGACTATGTATACTATAGTTGATTCCTGTGCCACACTTTCAACGGCTTGGGAAGGGCGACACTGCTATGAGCACAAACCTGCAAGTTAACGATGGACGTATGTCTGGCCAGTATGGTTCAGCCACTCCCTCGGAGCCAGTGGTACGCATCCAGACCTTTTATGGTGTAGCGTATTGGGCGGACTCCGCCGAACTAATGAAGGGCAATATTGACGATGAATCGGTGGACTTGATTGTGACCAGTCCCCCGTTCGGACTAACTCGGAAGAAGGAGTACGGGAACGTCGACGCGGATGACTACGTAGACTGGTTCAGGCCGTTTGCTAGTCAGTTCGCCAGGATTCTAAAGCCTCAAGGCTCACTTGTCATAGATATTGGAGGGGCGTGGCAATCTGGAATTCCTACTAAGAGTCTCTACCAGTACGAACTGTTGATTTCTCTTTGCAAAGAGTTTGACTTCCATCTTGCACAAGAGTTCTTCTGGTGGAACCCATCGCGACTTCCTACACCAGCGGAGTGGGTGAACGTCCGGCGGATCAGAGTCAAGGATGCAGTCAACAATATGTTCTGGCTGTCTCGCACTCCGTGGCCAAAAGCGAGCAACCGTAGAGTCCTCACGCCGTATAGTGACAGTATGCGTAACCTGATTGAGAACGGCTACCGCGCAAAGAGGCGACCAAGTGGCCACGACATAGGCAGCGGTTTCACAACGGATAATGGTGCGGCTATCCCTCCGAACCTGCTGGCTGTCGCAAACACTGAGAGCAATTCGCGGTATCTCAAGTACTGTCAAGAGAACAGTTTACCCGTACACCCAGCCAGATTTCCCACTCTGATTCCAGAGTTCTTTGTTCGGTTCCTCACTGATCCCGGAGACCTAGTTCTTGACCCTTTCGCCGGAAGTTGTGCTACTGGAGAAGTAGCCGAGAGGCTTGGACGTCGATGGATCTGTGGCGAGATTGAAGAGCAATATCTACTTGGGGCACAGGGGAGATTCAATCCCGTAGATGCAGGTCAACCGAAACGGGCTGGCCATAGGGAAGTGCAGACTTACAACATTCATCGTCCTGGGTTGTTGTGGGATGGCATAGCCGAATCTCGGCTTCCGGAAGATGGAGGTCAAAGCCGTCCCAATAAGCGTGAATAGCGCGAACAAACCGCTGTGTCTGAGGACGCGTGTTTACTCTTCCATATCGCGAAGTCATAGATCGTGCAATTCTTGATGCAATCTCCGATGCTGGTTGCGTCGTTCTGCGCGAACCTCATAACTCCTTTCACCCAAGGCGATACATTCTTAACAGGGATAACCAGCAGAGTTCGATGTGGATTTACTGTTGGACGCTGACACCAGGGGGGCGACCTTCATTGCCCCATGAGTACCGCATTCAGATGACTTCAGTCCAATCGCCACTGCTGGCGAATCCAATCGGGTGCACACTTCTTCTTGGTTATGAACCAGACAGAGGTGTATTTGCAGCCTACGACCTGAGTCGACACACTACCTTTACTTCCGGCTCTCCGTCTGTCCAAGTAAACATAGAAACAATCAATCAAGCGCTGCAGAATGGCATCTCCTTCGAGACCAAGTCCAATAACGAGATCGTGGCCGGGGTTAGGAGCGATATGCTGTACTTCTATAGTCAGCACGCTCTCGAACTTCATCGGCTCGGAGAGGACGCGACAGCATTAGATGTGATCAGCCGAGTATCAGTATTGGAAAAAGTTGGCGAGGAAGAGGTCGCACAGCTTCCGCCTGAACGCCGGCGTGTTGTACAAGAGACTAGCCGTTGGACCCGCTCTGCCAGTTTTCGTCGACAGGTGCTGAATGCCTATGACAACAGGTGCGCAGTCACAAGACAGCAACTTCGACTGGTTGACGCCGCCCATATCTTGCCAGTTGATGCCGGAACTCAGAGCATAGACAACGTCCGAAACGGAATCGCCTTGTCACCTACTTATCATCGGGCGTTCGACAATGGACTCATTTACTTGGACTATGAGTTGGTGATGAGGCTGAATTTCGTAGCCGTAGACGAACTCCGCAGATTGGGCATGGCTCAAGGCGTTGACGCGTTTGAGGCGAGCTTGGGCGCAATTCATCTACCTTTCAATCCACTTCAGCGCCCGGATCCCTACTTCATTCGCCTTGCAAATGAACATCGCGGTCTCAAATAGGGGCCGAATCGTCCGCTCAGGGTGCTAGCTTGGACCTGTTTGCCTTTTCGTCCTCAAGACGGTGATTTGCCAGTAGTCGTTTAGGTGGCGGCTAGTCTCGCTCCAGCAGCTCTATGCGCACGTTTTCTGGCGCCAGCACGAATGCGATCTTGAGTCCGGGGCGAAGCTGGAACGGCTCCACCGTGAACTCGGCCCCGCGCTGCTTCAGCTCCGCGGCGGCCTCGTCCAGGTTGTCGACCGTAAAGCCGAAGTGGTCCAGACCAAGGTACGGCTCGGCAGGCGCTTCGGGGAAGGCTTCGTCCTCGCCCACTTTTGCGAGGAACAGCGTCAGGCCGTCGATGTCCAGGTCGATGCGGCTCTGTCCGTCCGACTGGACCGACCTGAGCACTTCTGCCCCAAACACCCTGGCGTAGTACTCGGCGGTGGCCTCGGGGTCCTGGGTCCGCAGGTGGATGTGGTCATAAACAAACTTCATGCTCTCCTCCAAGGGGGACGCGCCGCGAGGCGTGCTCACACGGATATAACCTCGCAATGCACCATGTGGATGCGAATCGCCTGGGGCGCCTCGCCGTAATCGAAGTGGCGCAACACCGCGTCCCGCAACATAGACTTCAGGTGCTCCCAGTCATCTCCCTCGGTGAAGATGCCGTAGTCCACGGCGCGGGCCTCGTATCCGCCTTCTGGAGATTCCCACACTTTGAAGACTATCTCTGTGTCATGCATGTTCGCTCGCCTCCAGCTTCGGCGGCGGCCAACGACGTGGGTTGCCCCTACGCGCCGATAAGCTCTTGCAGTGTGCGGCCTATCTCTCCGGGTGCTGGAATGATGGCGACTCCGGCGGCGGCGAGGGCGCGCTTTTTCTCGACGGCGCGGGCGGCCGACCCCGTTATGATGGCGCCGGCGTGGCCCATGCGCTTGCCGGGCGGCGCGCTCTCGCCGACTATGAGGGCGGCTATGGGCTTGGTGAAATCGCTGCTGATGTACTCGGCGGCCTCCTGCTCCTTGGCGCCGCCGATTTCGCCGATCATCACCACGTTGTCGGTGTCGGGGTCGTCCTGGAACTTCTGCAGAATGTCGATGAACGAGGCGCCACTGACGGGATCGCCGCCAATTCCCACGCAGGTAGACTGGCCTATGCCCAACCCCGTGAGCTGCCCCACCGCCTCGTAAGTCAGAGTGCCGCTCCTGGACACGACGCCGGTGCGGCCGGGCATGTGGATGTGGCCGGGCATGATGCCCATCTTGAAGTTCTCGCCGGGCGAGATAACCCCCGGGCAGTTGGGGCCAATCAGCGTCAAGGGCTTGCCCTGAATGTACCTGACCACCTTCACGGTGTCCATCACCGGTATGCCTTCGGTTATGCAGGCTATCAGCCCGATGCCCGCGTCGACCGCCTCGATAATGGCGTCGGGAGCGAAAGGGGCCGGAACGAAGATCAGGGAGGTGTCGGCGCAGGTCTCAGCGACCGCCTGCCGGACGGTATTGAACACGGGTACCGATTCGCCGAACGTCTCGCCGCCCCTGCCGGGCGTGACGCCAGCCACGAGCTGGGCGCCGTACTCCATGCATCGCTGCGCGTGGTAGCTGCCCTCTCTGCCCGTGATGCCCTGCACCAGCAGCCGGTTGTTCCTGTCTACAAGAATGCTCATCTAGAGTATCCGATCTCGGTTGCCGTGACCTGTGCGGCACGGCCCTACGGTTAAGAGCCTATCCGACAATCCGGTCATCACCCCCATCCTAACCCTTCGGCAAGCTCAGGGCAGGCGTTTTCCGCTGCGAGGGGGAAGTGGGACTCATTGGTTAGGCTCTAAGCTCCGGTCGCCTTTATGGCCTCGGCGGCCTGGTTCAGGTCGTCGACCAGCGTCACGTCGAGGCCCGATTCCACCAGAATCTGTCGCCCCTCCTCCGCGTTGGCGCCAAGCATACGAACCACCATGGGCCGCATTGCGTCCGGTTCGCGCTCTGCCGTGAGAACGAACCCGCGGGCCGCGACGTCGCAGCGCAGGATGCCGCCGAAGATGTTGACGAACACGATGGCAACGCTCGGGTCTTTCAGCACGAGGCTGAGCGACGCGGCAGTCTTCTCCTCGTCCGCGCCGCCGCCGATGTCCAGAAAGTTCGCCGGCGAGGTACCCGCCGCGGCGATCACGTCCATCGTCGCCATGGCGAGCCCTGCGCCGTTGACGATGCAGCCGATGCTGCCGTCCAGCTTGACGTAGTTGATATCGTATTGGCGCGCCGCCACCTCGAGTGGGTCCTCTTGTTCCTCATCCCGAAGCTCGGCGATTCCGGCGCGCCGGAAGAGCGCGTCGTCGTCCACGTCCAGCTTGGCGTCCACCGCCAGCAACCGCCCGTCCCTGGTGACCACCAGCGGGTTGATTTCGGCCAGCGAGCAGTCGTTCTCATCGAAAACTGCGTAGAGGCGTTCAATGATCGTTCCGGCTTGGCGTACGAGTCCGCCGGCAAGGTTCAGCTGATAGGCTAGGGTCCGGCCCTGGTAGGGTAGGAATCCGAGCATTGGGTCCACCGGCGCGCGCAGAATGCGCTCCGGCGTCTGTTCGGCGACTTCTTCTATGTCCATGCCGCCGGCATCGCTTGCCATGACCACGGCCCCGAGGGCGGCGCCGTCGATCACCATGCCGACGTACAGCTCGCGCTCGACTTCTATTATCTCCTCAACCAGCACGGACCGCACCGGTACGCCGCCGGCGCCTGTCTGCGGGGTAACGAGCCGGGAGCCGAGCATGGCGTCAGCCGCGGCCCTGGCTTCTTCCGACGTGTCGACCAGCTTAACGCCGCCGGCTCTGCCGCGCCCTCCGGCGTGCACCTGGGCCTTGATCACAGCCCTGCCGCCCAGATCGCGGGCGGCCTGCTCGGCCTCGTCCGGCGTAGTGGCGAGGCTACCCCGAGGCACGGGCACGCCGCGCTCGGCGAGGATGCGCTTGGCCTGGTATTCGTGGATCTTCATTCAAACACTCCAGAACGGCGTGCGTGACCACCTGTTTTTCGCACGGTGGGGGACGTCTGCGCGACCGTTCACTTATGGCGGAGGGGATGGGATTCGAACCCATGATCCCTTTCGAGATGCCGGTTTTCAAGACCAGTGCCTTCAACCGCTCGGCCACCCCTCCACGGCCGCGGTCCCGACCCCCATTGTAGTTGCTGGCCGGGCCATCGGCAAGCGATGCGCCCCCCGGCACGAGGGCTCAGAGTGGCAACGCCGCTTCCTCGAAGCGCTCGATGGCGCCGTCACACAGCACCAACCCATCCTCGCATCGGCACTCGACGCGCCCGCCATCGAACTGCTCCTCGTAGAGGCGGGCGTACAGTCCACGCTGACTGAGCAGCTCCTCGTGCGTGCCCTGCTCGACTATCCTGCCCTCGTCGATTACGAATATCACGTCCGCTGAAAGAATGGTGGAGAGGCGATGGGCGATGGCGATAGTGGTCCTTTCTCGCATGAGCGGCTCCAGCGCCGCCTGGACCTGGCGTTCGCTCGCCGTGTCAAGGGCGGAGGTGGCCTCGTCTAGAATCAGCACCTGCGGGTCGTGCAGAACAACGCGGGCTATCGATAGCCGTTGGCGCTCACCCCCTGACAGCCGGTAACCGCGCTCGCCTACAACGGTGTCGTATCCGTAGGGGAACGCCATGATTCTGTCGTGTATCTGTGCTGCCCGGGCCGCAGATTCCATTTCCCGCTGGGTGGCCTCGGGGTTTCCGTACAGCAGGTTGCTTCGAATGCTAGCGTGGAACAGGTAGCTCTCCTGGGTCACGTAGCCCGTGAGACGCGCCAGGCTCGCCAGGCTGATGTTCCGCACGTCGATCCCGTCGATTCGCACCGAACCCTCCGTGGGGTCGTACAGACGTGGTATCAGGTAGGAAATGGTCGTCTTGCCCGCGCCGCTCGGTCCCACGAAAGCGGCGAGTTGGCCCGGCTCGATCTGGAAGCTGACTCCGTCCAGCGCCCAGCGCTGTTCTGCCGCGCCGTCGCCCCGGTCGCCCCCGTAGGACAGTCGAACCGAATCGAAAGAGACCCAGCCCCGCACCTGCTGGGGGGCTATCTCAACGGCGCCAGGCGAGTCGGTGATGTCCGGCTCGACATCCAGATAGCCGAATATGCGCTCGAACAGGGCCAACGAGGCTTGGAGCTCCACCGACACCTGCAGAAGGCTGCCAAGCGGGAAGTACAGCCTGGACTGGAGCGTGGTGAAGGCGACGATGGTCCCGGCGGTGATTCCCCCCGATACGCTCCCGGTGAGCAGGTAGGCGCTGATTATGTATATCGCCACAGGGGTGATGGAGAAGAATATCTGCATCAGAGCGAAGAAAGCCTGGCCTGTCATCTGGAGGCGCACCGAAAGGTCGGCCAGCCTCTGGTTCTCGCCGTGGAAACGCTGAACCTCCTGGTTCTGCCTGCCGAACAGCTTGGCCAGCATGATGCCGGAGATGGAGAGGGTTTCCTGCGTGGTCGCGGTCATGTCCGCAGCCGCCTTCTGGGACTCGGCGGTCACCGCGCGGCGTCGGTCGCCTACTATCTTCGTGAGCAGAAAGAATATCGGAGCGGCGCCCACCGCCACCAATGTTAGCTGCCAGGAGAGTATGGTCATCGCCCCCAGCGTGCTGATGACGATGACCGCGTTGGACAGTACGTTGGAAACTGTGTTGGTGACGACGTTCTGTACGCCTCCAACGTCGTTGGCTATACGGGACTGGATTTCACCGGTGCGAGTGGATGTGAAAAACCCCAGCGACAAGCTCTGGAGGTGGGCATAGAGCCTGTCGCGCAAGTCACGCATCACGCGCTGGCCCACCGAGTTCGTCATGTAGGTCTGGACTATGCCGAAACCGCCGGTGACCACCGTGACACCGGCCATAACCCCGGCCAGCGTCCACAGCAGGCCCAGATTCGGGATGCCGGACGCTGGGAATAGGGCCGAGTCGAACACCTCTCGTATGAGCAGGGGGTTGACCACGCCCAGTCCTGCAGTCACTGTGATGAGCAGCGCTATTCCGGCGACCCTGACCCAATAGGGCCTGAAGGACGCAGTCGTGCGTCTCACCAGCCTCTTGGGTCTACCAGCATCGCCCGTTGGAGAAGTTTCAGGCAGGTTGTTCAAACTCTCGAACCGATTTGCCGCAGCTTGAGTCGAAAGGCAATCCGTAAGGGCGTCCGATTCTACCATGCTGCCGTCTACTCCATCAACGCGGCTTCGGCTTGCGCCGCAACACGATAGGCCTTATCCTGTTACGGAATCAGCCGGGCTGGCAGCCGATGGCCGTCGGGCCGGGCGGTGGAAGGAGTCGCAGGCGTTGAATCTGGATGGCGGGCAACTGAGAGAGCGTATACGCTCTGCCGTGTCGTCGCAGACTCAGACGACGATAACGGTGTTATCCTGCCTGCTGGCCGTTCAGGACGAAATCGGATACCTGCCGGACGAATCTCTGGAAGAAGTGGCCTCGCGAATGGACACAACCATCAACGAGGTGTGGGGCGTGGCCAGCTTCTACACGAACTTTCGGTTTACACCCCCCGGCGACCGCGTAGTCGAGGTGTGCTGGGGGCCTACGTGCCACCTGCTCGGCGCCCCTCACATACTAAAGGCCGTAATGGATGAACTCGGCCTGGAGGACGAGGGGGAGACCGAGGGGAACCGGACCAGCCTCAAGTACAACACCTGCCTAGGCGCCTGCTCGCAGGCGCCGGTCATGATGGTGGACCACCGGCTAGTCGGCCGGGTAACCATCGACAAGGCCCTCGCCCATGTTTCAGAGGCGAGAGACGGCGCTTAGAGGACGTTTGCCATGCCCGATCTCCACGAGTTGAAGACGGAGGCCGACAGGCGTTGGCAAGGCCTCGTGAACGGGTCGAAGCCTTGGATCAGAGTGGGGACCGCGATGTGCGGCCACGCTGCCGGAGCTTACGACACGCTCGCCGCGATTCGGGAAACGCTGCAGAGCCTCGGCGTGGACGCGGAGGTGGACGAGGTAGGCTGCCTGGGCATTTGCTACGCCGAGCCGCTGGTCGACGTCACGCTCCCCGGAGGCTCGCGATTGTTCTTCCGCAACGTCGAGCCCGCTGACTCGTCCGAGATCATAGCCACCTATGTTGTCAAAGGCGAGGTCCCGGACGAAAAGGCGCTGGGATACCTGGGCGAAAGGCGGATACGGGGCGTACCCAACCTCGCCGATCTGCCCGGAATCCGGCTCCAGCAGCGTGTGGCCTTGCGTAACGCCGGCAACATCGCGTTCGACGACATCTACCAGTACCTTGCCAACGACGGCTACGGCGGACTGAACAAGGCGCTGTTCGAGATGGAGCCGCCCGACGTCATCAAGGAGATAACCGACTCCGGGCTGCGCGGCCGAGGGGGCGCGGCCTTTCCCACCGGCATCAAGTGGAGCTTCCTGGTCGGCTCGCCCGGACCGCCCAAGTACATCCTCTGCAACTGCGAGGAGGGCGACCCGGGCGCATACAACGACAAGGGCATTCTCGAGAGCGACCCCTTTACGCTTATCGAGGGCATGACCATAGCCGGATACGCCACCCACTCCACCAACGGTTTCGTGTTCATCCGACACGGCCACGACGGGCCGATTGATCGCACGCGGCGGGCTATCGAGCAGGCCTACGAGCTGGGGCTGCTCGGAGAGAACATCCTGGGGTCGGGCTTCAGCTTCGACATGGAGGTCGCCCTGACCGGCGAGTCCTATGTTTCGGGCGAGGAGACGGCGCTGATGGACGCAATCGAGGGCAAGCGCGCCCAGCCAAGACCGAGGCCTCCCTTCCCGGCGGCTTCGGGGGTGTGGGGGAAGCCGAGCAACATTAACAACGTGAAGACGTTGTCGTACGCGCCGGAGATTATCTCCCGCGGCGCGGAGTGGTTTTCGTCCATAGGAGTGAACCGCAGCACGGGCACCGCCATCGCCTGTCTCAACGGCAAGATAAAGTACCCCGGGCTGTACGAGGTGCCCATGGGCATGACGCTTGGCGAGGTGATAAACGACGTTGGCGGCGGCGTGCCCGACGGCAAGAAGCTGAAGCTGCTGCAGACGGGCGGGCCGCTCGGCGGCGTGCTGGGCGCTGACAGCCTGAACATACACATCGACTTCGACGAGATGCGGGCGGCGGGAGCGATATTCGGCTCGGGCGGCATCATCGTGGCGGACGAGGAAGCCTGCGCCGTGGACCTGACCCGCGTGCTTGTGGCGTTCTGCCAGTACGAGTCTTGCGGCAAGTGTTTCCCGTGCCGGCTGGGCATGGAGCATCTGCTGGAGATCGTGGAGCGCATCGCCCGCTGCGAAAGCCGGCCGGGGGACATGGAGCTGATGCAGAAGGTTGGCACAACCATGGAGGCGGGCTCGCTGTGCGGGCACGGCCAGTTGGGGTTCGGCCCCATCCGGTCTGCGTTCGCGCACTTCCAGGCGGACTTCAGGGCGCACATCGAAGACGGCAGATGCCCGACGGGTAGCTGCGACGCGCCAATGATCTCGCCCATCAATACGCGGCCCTACGCCTGGGACTACGCGCCCGCGACTGCACCCCCATCCTAACCTTCCCCCCGCGAGGTGGAAGGGACTCTGTCAAGGGGAATATGGCAATGACCACAGTGGCCGAGATAGACATCACCATCGACGGCGTGGATGTGAAGGCCAAGCCCGGCTCCACGATCATCCAAGCCGCGATGGACGCGGGAATGTACATCCCTTACCTGTGCTACTACCCAGGCATGAAGCCCTACGGCGCGTGCCGCATGTGCGTAGTTACGGCGGAGGCGCCGGGTCGGGACGGCGAGTACCGCGCGCTGCCCGGCAGTCCCGCGTCCTGCACTACTCCCGTGTCTCCCGGTATGCGCGTCACCACGTCCTCCGAGGGGCTGACCGACCTTCGCAAGGGCATAATGGAACTGCTCATCGCGGAGCACCCCCACGGTTGCCTCACCTGCCATCGCATAGAGCTCTGCGGCCCTTCCGCCTCCAGCATCTGCCTGCGGCACGTGTCCGTAAACGACCGGTGCCTCACCTGTCCCAAGAACGAGCGGTGCGAACTGAAGGACACCGTCCGGCACCTGGAGATGGACCTGGACACCCCACTCACCTACAACAACCGACACCTGCCGCTGGCGACCGCCGACCCGATGTGGGAAATGGACATGAACCTGTGCATCGTGTGCGCGCGCTGCGTGCGCGTGTGCGACGAGGTTCGAGGCGACGACGCGCTGACGCTACAACAGCGCTCCGGGCGCAGCCTCATCGGCACGTCGCAGGGCAACTCGCTGCTCGAATCGGGCTGCGAGTTCTGCGGCGCCTGCATCGACGTTTGCCCCACAGGGGCGCTGGTGGAGCGCAAGTACAAGTGGGACAAGGCGGTGCAGAAGATCGAGAGCGTCTGCCCGCAGTGTCCCGTCGGCTGCCAGATGACGCTCGAAGTCGACAGGCGCAACCGCATGATCAGGGCCATTCCGGACCGCAAGGGCGAGGCCAACCGAGGCCAGGGCTGCTTCAAGGGCAAGTTCGGCCTGGACTTCGTGAACAACCGGCGACAGCTAATTCGCCGGCCCCTCGTGCGCCGCGGCGGCCAGCTCGAAGAGGCGACCTGGCACGACGCCCTGGACGCGGCGGCCGAGGGCCTGGCCGCCCACGTTGGCGACGGGTTCGCGCTGATCGCCTCACCGCGCGGCACCAACGAGGACAACTACATTGCCCAGAAGTTCGCACGCGACGTGATGAACTCCAACAACGTGGACGTGTCATCGAACCTGAGACCCGAACTCGTCAGGCCTCTGACCGAAACGCTGGGCGCGCACGGAGCGACCAATCCCATCTGGGACCTGGAGGGGTCGGGCTGTTTCCTGGTCGTTTCCAGCAACATGACCGAAGAGCAGAACGTCGTCGCAGTGCCAATCAAGGGGGCGGTCAAGAACGGCGCCAAACTGATAGTCATCGACCAGCGAGAGACCGAATTGACCCGATTCGCCGACATGTGGCTGCGCCCCAACCCGGGCAGCGAGACGGCGCTTATCGGCGGAATGTTGCGCACCATTGTGGACGAGTCGCTCGAAGACCACACCTTCGTAGTCGACCGATGCGAAGGGCTGGATGATCTCAGGCGCTCGCTGTGGAGCTTCGACCTGCTCAGGGTCGAGAGTGAAACTGCGGTACCCCAGGACCGCATACGGCAGGCCGCGCGGCTGTTCGCCACGAATGGCCCGGCGTCGGTGCTCTACGGCCTGGAGACTCTCGCGGCCGAGCAGACGGAGGAGTGCGTACGAGCGCTCGTCGACTTGTCGCTGCTGACCGGCAACTTCGGCGTGCCATCGGGCGGCGTTTACCCGCTGTTTACCGGGGCGAACCTGCAGGGTTCGAAGGACGTGGGCTGCTCACCGGAGCACCTGCCGGGCTACGCGCCGCTGGAGGGCGTGCCGGGGGTGGGTATTCGGGAGCTTGCCGAGGCGATCCGCAGCAAGCGGATAAGGGCGCTCCAGATCATCGGCGACAGCCCATCGTTCACGAACGGCGACCTGGGCGAGTTCGTAGAGGCGCTGAAAGAGCTCGACTTCCTTCTGGTGCAGGACACCTTCCCGAACGAGGTGAGCGAGCTGGCGCACGTGGTGCTGCCATCGGCAACATTCGCGGAGAAGGACGGCACGTACACGAACATCGAGCGCAGGGTGCAGTTGCTGCGTCCCGCGCTCGGCCCCAAGGCGGAGGAGGAACCGGACTGGCGTATCTTGTGCCGCCTCTCCGAGCGCATGGGCGCGCAGGGGTTCGACTATGCTGATAGCGCCGCCGTGTTCGACGAGTTCGCCGGGCTGTTCCCGGAGTATGCCGGCCTTTCTCACCGCCGTCTGCTCGCGGGCGGTATCCAGTGGCCGTGTCCGGACGAGAGATCCCGAGGCACAGCCGTAATCGGCGCCGAAGCCGGCGTCAGGCCAAGGTTCAGCGCGGTCGCGATGACCACGACGGCGCCGCGCGGCGATTCCGAGTACCCGTTACTGCTGGCCAGGGGGCGCGTGCTGCACCAGCCAAACATCGACGCGGGAGTTCACCTGGTCGACACTCGGCACTCCATGGACCGCGAACTCCAGATCGAGCTTCACGAGGAGGACGCTCGCGAACTCGGGGTCGGCGATGGCGAGCGCGTGGAGGTCGTTCATCCCAGGGGTGCGCTCAGCGGGGTAGCCCGGATCAACGGGCCGCTGAAGGGCGTCATCAGCACGACCGAGCTGTTCGGCGGGCTGATTCTCGACCTGGAGTCTAGCAAGCTGCCGGACCCCATGCTGAGGACGCCAGGTCTGCCGATGCTGCCGGCGCGGGTGACCAAGCCAGCGGCGGCCGCCGCGGACTAGCGCGAAGCCGGGACTCCATCCCGCAACCGGGGGGCGACACATCATGGATTGCGAAAACTGCGGACGCACGAACGACGAGAACGCAAGGTACTGCGCGGCCTGCGGCGTGGAGCTTGGCGCAGTTGGCGCGGCATCGGCGAGCGGCGGCGGGACCATACGCACCAGGGGTCTGGGCGAGTTCCTGGACGAGGCCTTCCGGGTTTATCGCGCGAACTTCCTGCCCTTCATAGTGATAGCCGCCATTCCGCAGGTCGCATTCGTCCTCAGCAGCATCTTCCAGGCGTCAGAAAACGGTGCGGCCCAGGGGTTCAGCTTTCTCCTCACACTGGCCGGAGTGGTCCTGTCGGTCATTGCCGTGGGGTCGTTGATCTTCGGCGTGACGCGACACTACACACGCGGCAGTGTGGATGTGATGGACTGCCTGTCGCATGCTTTTCAGGTCGGAATCTTTCTCATAGCTCAGGCGATTATCTTCACCATCGTCGTCGGTGCTCTACTCGTCGCAGGCGCCGCGACATTGGCCTTGGGAATCCTGGCTTTGTTTGCGGATGGGGGCGGGCCTGGAGACACCGTGGGTGGCGCATTGATTCTCATCGGCGGGCTGCTGACCCTGGTCGGAATCGTGATCGCCGTCTGGCTCAGTGTCAGGTGGTTCTGCGCCGTCCACGCGGTCGTGATCGAGGGCAAGGGGCCGATTGCCGGGCTGGGCCGAAGTTGGAACCTCGTTACAGGGAACTGGTGGCGGGTCTTTGGCATTGGGTTGGTCTTCGCAATCATCGCAACCGTGGCAATCATGGTCATCGCGATTCCGGTCGGCATCATAGGCGCCATCGCGGGGGCCATCGCGGCAGGTGAGCAGGGCGGTACGGTCGTGGGTGCTATCGCTGGGGCCTTGGCGACCATCGTAGTCACCCCGTTCGCGTACATTGCCGGCACACTGATCTATTTTGATCTTCGCGTTCGCAGAGAGGGCTTCGACCTGGAGGTTTTGGCCGCTGAGACTTCCAGGGTGTAACGCGGCGCGTGTAGATTGTTGAACTGCGAAGTCTGTGGACACGCTTATGACAACGACGCCAGGTTCTGCGCCGACTGCGGCGCGGAGTTGCGGCGGCTCCACGGCAGTGTAAGCCATACGCCGCCGCGTCCAGCGCCCATAGACATACGCAAGGCGTACGGCGTGACGCGCGCGCCGTTCACGGAAGACGGAGGTGACACCGAGCCGGTTCCCTCACAGGAAGAGGAGCCGCGTGCTGACGACGTGGAAGAATCGCGCTCGCGGGTTGAGGAAACGCCCTCATACGACGCGGAAGAAACGCCCACCCGGGAGGAGGAACCACCTGACCGCGGCGTGGACGAACAGCGCGAACGCGAAGCCGTCGTCCTGGTCGGCGCCGCGGGCGCCAGGCTCGCGGGGCAGCGAGATACCGACCTCCACCGTCGGGGAGCTGCTGCTGAGGGCCCGCAACATGTACGCCAGGCGGTTCTGGGTGTTTTTCCCGCTGGGCGCGCTTCCACAGGCGCCGCTGATAATCTCGCCCCTGGACGTTGAGGACCCGTCCGTGGCGGGCATCTTCTCGTTGGTGTTCAGCCTGCTGCTGTTCGTGGCCGCGACCGCCGCCGCGATCCTCGCCGTGGCCAACCTGCGGTTGGACGGGCGAGTGCGATTCTCGCGATGCCTGGTGGAAGCCTCGCAGGTAGCGTTGCCGATGTTGCTGGTGCAACTGATAATTGGGTTCTCGCTGGTGGCGTCGGTCATTCTCATGGCGGTGCTCATCGGATTCCCACTGTTTTTGTACTTTCTGGCGACGCTGTTTTTCGCGCCCCACGCGGTGGCGATAGAGCGGCTCAACCCGCTGTTCGCTTTGGGCCGCAGCCGGCAACTTGTGAGGGGACACATCGTTCGGGTCGTCGTCATAGGCGTGCTGTTCTTAGCGGTGGCGGCGCTCATTCACGTGGTGTTCATCGTGCCGGCGATGGTGCTCTCGCCGGAGGACGCCATGATGCTGAACATCGCTTGGGCAGTGGCTGCCTCTTTCGCTACACCGCTGATAACCATCGGCGGCACGCTCACCTACTTCGACCTTCGCGCCAGGAGCGAGGGGTACGACCTGCCCCAGTTGCAATCGGAGATCGAGCGGGGCTGAAAACCCGCCTCAAGACCGCCTTCCGGCTTTCAATGCCAGGCCGGTTTGTGGCAAGATAGATGGCAGGAGGTGTTGGAATTTGACAACGCTCAGAAGGTTCAGACAGGTCAAGCTCTCCAAGGTTAAAGTGCTGAAGAGGGAGGACTACACACCGGACCTAATGCTCATGTGGGTAGAGAAGCCCGAGGGCTACACCTTCAAAGCGGGCCAGTACTGCACAATCGGCATCGACGGCATCGAACGCGCCTACTCAATCTCGTCCGCGCCTTACGAGGACTCGTTGGAATTGTTCGTCGAGCTCGTCCACCCCGAAGAGGGAGGCGTGCTCACGCCCAAGCTCTGGGAGCTTGAGGTTGGCGACTCCGTAACGATCAGGCCGCGCCCCAAGGGCATCTTCACCTTCGACCCCAAATACTCTTCGCAACTCCTGGTGGCAACCGTAACCGGCGTGGTGCCCTACGTCAGTTTCTTGCGCCAGTACTTGCACGACGGCATGAGCGGCCATCGCTTCTTCGTGTTGATGGGCGCGAGCTACCACGACGAGTTCATCTACGACGGCGAGTTGCGGCGTCTGGAGGCCGAACACCCCGATCTGGTGACCTTCGTGCCAACCGTCAGCCGCCCCAACGACCCACTCAACGGCGAGTGGAAGGGCGAGGCCGGACGCGTCAACACGCTGCTCGACAAGTACGTGGCCGAGTTCGGACTCGGCCCGGAAAACACGCTGGTCTACGCCTGCGGCCACCCCGGCATGATCGAGTCGGTAAAGGAGATTATGCTGCCGGAGGGATACGAGGTGAAGGAGGAACGGTTCTGGAAAGAGGACTAGACACCGGAAACGGCGTCTCTCTGCTCGCCAGGCGACATGACCACACCGGCAAGGCGCCAGTACCTGCGCATCAAGAGGGAACACGAGGACGAGATCCTGCTGTTCCGCATGGGGGACTTCTACGAGACCTTCGATGATGACGCCCGCATAATCTCCAAGGAACTCGAGATCGCTCTCACGTCCCGCGAGATGGGGCGTGGCCAGAGAGTCCCCCTGGCCGGCATTCCCTACCACTCCCTGGAGCCTCACCTGGCGCGGCTGATACGCAAAGGCTACAAGGTAGCGATCTGCGAGCAGACCAGCGATCCCGCAACTTCCCGCGGCCTGGTGGACCGCGAGGTTGTCCGTGTGGTGACGCCGGGAACGGTGCTGGAAGACTCGCTGCTTACGGCGGACACCAACAACTACCTTGCGGCTGCGATTGCGCAGGGAGACCAGGCCGCCGTGGCCTACGTCGACATATCCACGAGCGAGTTCGCCACGACGCAGATGCCATTGGCACAGCTCGGCGTAGAGCTTAGCCGCCTGGCGCCCGCCGAGCTGCTCATCCCGGAGGGTGAGGACGCGCCGCCGGCGGAGCCTGAGACGGACGTGACAGAGGTCCCACCCGGCGCGTTTCATCCGGAGTGGGCGAGAGACGCGCTGCTCAGCCACTTCGGCGTCGCCTCACTCGAGGCGTTCGGCTGCGACGGATTGCCTCTCGCCGTAAGGGCCGCCGGAGCCGTGATCGACTACCTCGTAGCGACGCGGCGCGACTCCCTTGGCCAGATAACGTCGCTCTACACCTACTCCACTTCGTCCTACATGACGCTCGACACGCAGACCCGCCGCAGCCTGGAGTTGTTCGAGAGCGGACGCTGGGGCGAGTCCGGCGCGTCGCTCTTCTCGGTGCTGGACCGCACGAAGACCGCCATGGGCGGCCGCCTGCTGCGGCGCTGGATTGGCCAGCCGCTGCTGGACCTGGAGGAGCTCCGCGGACGGCAGGACGCGGTGTCGTGGGCGCACCGAAGCGCGTTGCGAAGGGAGCGTGTGGCTGTAGTGCTGGAGGACGTGGCCGATCTCGAGCGGCTGGTCAATCGCGTTCGCGGCCTCAGTGCGTCGCCTCGTGACCTGGTGTCGATTGCCGCCAGTCTGGAGGCAGCGCCCAGGATTCGGGCGGTGTTGCGCGAGGACGACGACGCGAAGCTGGTCGACGGCGTCGCGCGCAAGATAGCGGACAACCGGGAGGTGTCGGAGCTGGTGAGGGCGGCGATCGACGACGACCCAGCGCCCACGCCGGGCGACGGCAGGGTAGTCCGGCCTGGTTTCTCCCCTGAGCTGGACGAGCTCAGGGGCGCGTCTCGCACGGCCCAGGACTACATCGCCGGGCTCGAGCGTACCGAGCGAGAGCGCACCGGTGTAAAGTCGCTCAAGGTCGGGTATAACAGGGTGTTCGGTTACTATATCGAAGTCAGCAAGCCGAACCTTTCCCAGGTGCCTGACAATTACGTGAGGCGGCAGACCCTGGTCGGCGGCGAGCGGTTCATCACTCCGGAGATGAAGGAGTACGAATCGCTCATCCTCAATGCCCAGGAGAAGATCGGGGACCTGGAAAACTCGCTGTTCAGGCAGGTGTGTCGACAGGTCGCCGACGCGGGCGCCGCAATTCTGCGCACGGCCGCGGGCATGGCCGAGGTCGACGTCTACTGTTCGCTGGCCGACGTCGCCTCGCGGCACGGCTACGCGCGCCCCGAGCTGAACGACGGCGACATCCTGGACATACGACAGGGCCGCCACCCGGTCGTCGAGCGCACAATGCCGCCGGGCGCGTTCGTGCCCAACGACATGCGGCTGTCCAACAGCGACGAGGCGTTGGTGATTCTGACCGGTCCGAACATGGCCGGAAAGTCCACGTACATACGCCAAGGCGCGATCATCGCGCTCATGGCCCAGATCGGCAGCTTCGTGCCCGCGGAGTCCGCTACTATTGGCTTGGTGGACCGCATCTTCACCCGCGTGGGCTTGCAGGACGACCTCGCGAAGGGCCAATCCACCTTCATGGTGGAGATGCTGGAGACGGCGTCAATCCTCAACCACGCCACGCCGCGCTCGTTTATCATTCTGGACGAGATCGGGCGCGGCACCAGCACCTATGACGGACTGGCCATTGCGCGCGCGGTGGCCGAGTTTATCCACAGCCACCCTCGGCTTGGATGCAAAACTCTGTTCGCCACGCACTACCACGAACTGACCCAGCTCGCGGAGTCGCTGCCACGCACGCGAAACTACAACGTGGCGGTGTCCGAGGACAGGGGCGAGGTTGTGTTCCTGCGTCGCATCGTGCCCGGGGGCGCGGACAAGAGCTACGGCGTGCACGTGGCGCGCCTGGCCGGCCTGCCGGGCGGGGTCGTCAACCGCGCGTGGGAACTGCTGCGGGAGCTGGAGAGCGCCGACCGCCGCGCCGGCGCGGCGGACCGCAAGGGGTACGCCAAACGCGAACCCGGGCCGCGCCAACTGGCGCTGCTGGCGACCTCGCCACCGGTCCTTGAGGAGTTGCTCGCGCTCGACGTAGACTCGCTTACTCCAATCGAGGCCATCAACAAACTGTACGAATTCCAGGAGCAGGCCCGGCAAAAGGGATAGGCCCGGCCGAGAGCGGAGTCGCGAGGGGCGGGCCGTGCGCATCGCCTCCGAACAACTCAATTGGGAGCAGATAAATGAACTGGCGCGAACTACAAGACAAGGGCTTGGGAACCGTCGGGGGGGCCGTCTCCGGCGGCCTCGATAGCTGCACCGTGACGCACTGGCTTAGCGAAAAGGGTTTCGCAGTCCGCTGCTACACGGTGGACCTGGGCCAGCCCGACGAGGAGAATCTCGACGCCGTGCGCGACAGGATGCTGGGCTGCGGAGCGGAGTCCGCCGCCATCGTGCCGGGGCAGGAAGCCCTGGCCGAAGCCGGCCTGAAAGTCATACAGGCGCAGGCGCGCTACGAGGGCGGCTACTGGAACACCACCGGGATCGCTCGCCCGGTCACCGTGGCGGCCATGCTGGGCGAACTGGAGCGCGAGGACATCGGCGTCCTCTTCCACGGAGCGACCGGCCGCGGCAACGACCAGGTGCGCTTCCATCTTGCCTCCAACGTGCTCAACCCTGACCTGGAAGTCTACGCGCCCTGGCGCGACCCCGAGTTCGTCGAGCGATTTCCCGGCCGCCAGCAGATGATCGAGTATTGCGAGTCCAACGGCCTGCCCATCCGGCCCTCGCGCGAGTCACGCTACTCGACCGACGCCAACTTCCTTGGCCTCACCCACGAGGCCGGCGACCTCGAGGACGTCCGGATCGCGCCCGGCTTCGTGGAGCCCGGCATGGGCGTCTGGCCCTGGGACGCGCCCGACCGGCCGGAGGTGGTGACGGTGCGTTGGGAGGAGGGAGTCCCCGTCGCGCTGAACGGCGAGCGGCTGGGGTTGGTGGCCATGTTCGAGCGAGCCAACGACGTCGCCGGAAGGCACGGGGTGGGCATCGGAACGCATGTCGTAGAGAACCGCTTCGTCGGCGTCAAGTCGCGCGGGCTGTACGAAGCGCCCGGCATGGAGTTGCTGGGCCGCAGTTACGAGTACCTGTTGCAGTTCGTGCTCGACAGGCGCGCCCGCGAGCTGTTCGAGTTGCTCTCTCGCACCATAAGCCTGCAGATATACCAGGGCTACTGGCTGGACCTGGCGACCACTGCCGCGCTGGCGGGGCTGGAGCCGATGCGCCGGTTGGCCACCGGCACGATTTCGGTGCGCCTGTACAGGGGCGGAGTTTTCTTCGAGACAGCCGAGGACACACCGGAGGCCATGCCCCACTCACTGTACACCGACGACTCGTCGATGGAGGCCATGGGCAGTTACGACCACGTGGATGCCGAGGGGTTCCTGAAGGTGCTGGGGGTGTCGGCCAAGAACGTGGGCGTGAAGCAGTACCCCAGGCTGGGCAGGTAGACCGTCCGTGTCGAGTGAGTTGAGCCGCCCCAGCACATTCGAAGGCTTCCCGCCCAACCCCAGAGTCCCGGCGGGACTGGAGGACGTCACCCCCGAATGGCTGACCGCGGCGCTGCGCTCGACGGGAGCGTTAGGGGACGCGACAGTCGCGTCGATTGACGCCGCGAATATGACAGAAGGGCGGGGATTCGCCGGAACGCTGGCCCGGCTGAGTGTGCGGTATACAGCTCCTGAGCCAGGCGCTCCCCACTCACTGATCGTCAAGCTGCCCACCGAGAATCGTGTCATGCGGGGCGTAGCACGCGCAAATGGCATTTACGAGAGTGAAGTGCGGTTCTACGAACGGATATCCTCCCTGATCGAGTTGAGGACTCCCCGGCCGTACTACAGTTCGTTCGATTCGGACACCGGCGACTTCGTTCTTTTGTTGGAGGACCTCGCTCCGGCCCGTGCGGGAGACCAGATTGCGGGGTGCTCCGAGGAAGAGGCAGCGCTTGCCGTGACGGAGATTGCCCGCTTCCACGCGGCCTGGTGGGAGACCGAGAGCCTTGCGGAACTAGACTGGATGAGGCGCCCAGACCGCGACACCGCGGGATTCGAGCGTCTCTACCAGCGTTCGTGGGCACGGCTGAAGTCGGATACGGGAGACGTGCTGCCCGGCCCACTGCCGGATGTAGCGGAAAGGCTTGGGAGAAACGTAGCGGCAGTAAGAGGCGTGACCGCCCAACCTCCGCAAACACTGGTTCACGGAGACTTTCGGCTCGACAACATGTTCTTCGGCGTCCGGGGAGGAGCGGCGTTTGCCGTGGTCGATTGGCAGCTCTTCCGCAGGGGCCGCGGCGTTTTCGACGTCGCCTGGTTTCTGTCGGGCTGTCTCAACCCGGATACCCGCAAGTCGTGGGAGCAGGACCTCTTGGGCCTGTACGTGTCAACACTCGCACAGAACGGCGTCGCGGATTACGGTCTGGAACGCTGCGTCGAGGACTACCGGCTCTCGCTGCTGTCCTGCCTGATGCTAGGCGTCATCGCGGCAGCGGCGGCGGACCGTGACACCGAGAGGGGGCAGGCACTGTTCAAGGCGCTTATGAGCAGGATTGCCTCCGCAGTCGACGACCATCACGTAACTGAGTTGATGCCGAAAGGATAGAAACTTGAGCACAGACACTTCTTCGGAAGTCCGCGGCCAGATAGTCAACATGGTGCGTGACTTCGTGCGGCGCGAGGTCCAGCCGATCGCGGACAGGTACGACAACGAGGACATCTACCCGCACGAGCTCGTGGAGCCAATGAGGGAGATGGGACTGTTTGGAATAACCATCCCCGAACAGTACGGCGGGATGGGGCTGGACTACACCACCTTCGCCATGATATTCGAGGAGCTGAGCAAAGGCTGGATGAGCGTCAGCGGGATCATCGGCACACACCACGTTCTCTCGCACGTCGTGGCCAACGGCGGCACCGAGGAGCAGAAGCAGCGGTTTCTCCCGCGCATGGCGTCGGGCGAGATCCGGGGCGGCCTCGGCCTCACCGAGCCGGACGCCGGCAGCGACGTACAAGGCATACGCACGACCGCCGTGAAAGACGGCGAGGAGTACGTCCTGAACGGCTCCAAGATGTTCATCACGAACGCCGAGAATGGTACCGCGTTCGCGGTGCTCGCCAAGACGGACTCAGCGGCCGAGCCGGCCTACCGGGGCATAAGTTGCTTCGTAGTCGAGAAGCCTTCGACCGGGTTCAGCGTGGGACGCCACCTGGACAAGCTGGGCTACCGCGGCATAGAGTCCTGCGAGCTGGTGTTCGAGAACTGCCGAGTGGGATCAGACAACTTGGTCGGCGAGGTGGAGGGCCAAGGCTTTCGGCAGGTGATGAGCGCGCTGGAGACGGGGCGCATCAATGTCGCCGCGAGGGCTGTGGGAGTCGCCGAGGCCGCGCTCGACGCCGCCGTTCGCTACGCACAGCAGCGCAAGACGTTTGGCGTGCCCATCGCCGAGCACCAGGCGATTCAGCTCATGCTGGCGGACATGGCGACGAAGGTGCAGGCGGCGAGGCTGCTGACCTACGACGCCGCCGCAAAGAAGGACGCGGGCCAGGAGCGCATCGACTTGGAGGCCGGCATGGCCAAGCTGTACGCCAGCGAGGTATGCCAGCAGGTCGCGCTCGACGCGATGCGCATTCACGGCGGCTACGGCTTCATCAAGGACTACCCGGTGGAGCGGTACTACCGGGACGCGCCGCTGATGATCATCGGCGAGGGCACAAACGAAATCCAGAAGCTCGTCATCGCGCGCCGTCTGCTGCAAAAGTATAAGATATAGGGCAACGGCCCTACGAGGTCGGGAGGTTAAGAAGGCATGATTCATGATGGCCGCGACAGCTACGGCAGATACCTGGAAGACTTCGAAGTCGGCGACGTGTTCAAGCATTGGCCGGGCAAGACTGTGACGGAATTCGACAACCACCTTTTCTCCCTGCTGACGATGAACCACAACCCGCTGCACATCGACGAGAACCACATGCAGCAGAACCACCAGCACGGCAAGATCCTGGTCGACGGCGCCTACGTCATAAGCCTGGTGGTAGGCATGAGCGTGAGGGACACGTCCGGCAAGGCGATAGCCAACCTCGAGTATGAGCAGATTCGCCACCTGGGGCCGGTGTTTCACGACGACACGATATATGCGGAGAGCGAGGTGCTGGAGGTGCGGGACTCGCGCAGCCGGCCGGACAGGGGCATCGTCTACATCGAGAGCCGTGGCTACAACCAACGCGAGGAGCAGATCCTCACCCTGCGACGCCGCTTCCTCGTCCCCAAACGCGAGGGCTGACAAGGCATGGGTATGCGAGAGGTCCAGTCGACCTACACCGTCTCCATCGAGTACGACAAGCGCCTGTACAAGCAGGACATCGCCGGCTCCGTGGCCCACGCGCGTATGCTGGCGCGGCAGGAGATAATCTCGGCGGGCGAGGCGGAGGACATCGTGCGCGGCCTGAGGGAAATCTCGCTGGAGATTGAGACCGGGAAATTCCCGTGGCGGCCCAGCCTCGAAGACATCCACATGAACATCGAGCGTCGGCTGTTCGAGAAGATCGGGGACACCGCCGGTCGACTCCACACCGCCCGGTCGCGCAACGACCAGGTGGCGCTGGACGTGCGCATGTACGCGCGGGAGTGCTGCGACGACGTGAAGGGCCTGCTGCGCGGACTGCGGGGCGTGCTTGTCGAGCTGGCGTCTTCCAACGCCAGAGTCATCATGCCCGGCTACACACACCTCCAGAGAGCGCAGCCAGTCCTCTTCGCCCATCACATGCTCGCCTATTTCGAGATGTTTGGCCGGGACGCCCGGCGCTTCGCCCAGGCGCGTGAGAGCGCCGACGTGATGCCGCTGGGCAGCGGCGCGCTGGCGGGGCTCCCCTACCCTGTCGACCGCCGGTTCGTGGCCGACCAGCTCGGCTTCTCCAGGGTGTCAGCCAACAGCATGGACGCAGTCTCCGACCGCGACTACCTGCTGGAGTTTCAGGCAGCCGCGGCGATCTGCATGATGCACCTCTCGCGAATGGCGGAGGAGCTCATCATCTGGTCGTCCGAGGAGTTCGGGTTCATCCGACTGAGCGACGAGTACACGACCGGCAGCAGCATCATGCCGCAGAAGCGCAACCCCGACTTCGCCGAAATCGCCAGGGGCAAGACAGGCCGCGTGTACGGCAACCTGATGGCGATGCTCACGCTGCTGAAGGGCCTTCCCATGACCTACAACCGCGACCTACAGGAGGACAAGGAAGGCTTCCTGGACAGCGTGTCCACGCTGACGGCGACGCTCGCCGTGTTCGCCGATATGCTGCCGGGCATGACGCTGGACCGCGAACGTATGCTGGAGGCGGCCAACGGCGGCTACGTGTTGGCGACCGACATCGCGGACTACCTGGTGGAACGAGGCATGCCCTTCCGCGAGGCGCACGGCGTCGTCGCGCGGCTCTCGAACCATGCCGCCGAGCTTGGCAGTCGCTTCGACGAGCTGCCACTGGATGTGTACCGCGGCTTCTCGGAGCTCTTCGACGAGGACGTGCTGAAGATCAGCGTCGAGTCGTCCGTCGGCGCGCGGGACGTTCACGGCGGCACCGCGTTCGCCAGAGTGGCAGAGGCAATCGAGGCGGCCAGGGCCGAGCTGGAGGCCGAGCATGGCGGCTGACACGCGAATCAAGATCGCGCCATCGATCCTGTCCGCTGATTTTGGCAGGCTGGGGGAGCAGGTCGCGGAGGCCGAACGGGCGGGCGCCGACTACGTCCACGTGGACATCATGGACGGCCACTTCGTGCCCAACATCACCATGGGGCCGCTCGTAGTGCAAGCAGTGCGGCGCGCCACGTCGCTGCCGCTCGACGTGCACATGATGATAGCGTCGCCGGAGCGGTACGTCGACGAGTTCGTCGACGCGGGCGCCGACATTGTCACCGTGCACGTCGAGGCGTGCACGCACCTGCACCGCGTGGTCCACCAGATTCGAGAGCGCGGCGCGAGAGCGGGCGCGGCGCTCAACCCGGCGACGCCGCCCTCAGCGGTGGAGGAGGTACTCACCGACCTTGACCAGGTACTGGTGATGACGGTGAACCCCGGATTTGGAGGGCAGGAGTTCATACCCGGCGTGGTGGACAAGATACGGCGCGTGCGCTCGCGGCTCGACGCCCTGGGTCTGCCCACGGACCTGGAAGTGGACGGAGGAATCAGCCCCTCGACGGCACAAACGGCGGTGGACGCAGGCGCCCGCGTGCTGGTGGCGGGCTCCGCAGTCTACAACGACAGGATGAGCGTGGACGACGCTATGGCCAAACTGAGAAGCAGCATCGACTAGTCCACGGCAGGGAGGTCAACCATGGTACGACAGGCAATTCAGACGGACGCCAGCGTCCTGGACGAGCTCAGGTGGCGCGGTCTCATCCACGTCACCGAGCAGGGCCACGAGCTCTATACGCCCGGGCTGGACGACCTCCTGGCCCACCAGAAGATCACCGCCTACATCGGATTCGACCCGACCGCGGACAGCCTGCACATAGGCAACCTGCTGGTAATCATGCTGCTGGTGCGAATGCAGCGACACGGGCACACGCCGATAGCCATCGCCGGCGGCGGCACGGGGCTCATAGGCGATCCCGGCGGCAAGACGGAGGAGCGCCAACTGCTCACGCGCGAGCAGATGGCCGAGAATCTGGCGGGCATTCGCGCTCAGCTCGCGCGCTTCCTCGACTTCGACGCGCGGGACAATCCAGCGCTCCTGGTGAACAACCTTGACTGGCTGGACCGCATCCTGGCGATAGACTTCCTGCGCGACGTAGGGAAGCACTTCAGCATCAATTACATGCTCGCCAAGGAGTCGGTCCGTAGCCGCATCGACCAGGGCATCTCGTACACCGAGTTCAGCTACATGCTGCTCCAGTCCTACGACTACCTGGCGCTGTACGACCGGTACGGGTGTGTGCTCCAGATGGGCGGCAGCGACCAGTGGGGCAACATCACCGCGGGAATCGACCTGATTCGCCGGGTCCGTGGAGACCAGGCCCACGCGCTTGTAACGCCCCTCATCACCGACTCGTCCGGCAACAAGTTCGGCAAGACCGAGGACGGAGCGGTGTGGCTCGATCCCCAGAAGACCTCCCCATACCAGTTCTACCAGTACTGGCTGAACACCGCCGACGAAGACGTGGGCAAGCTCTTGCGCTGCTTCACGCTGCTCGGCCAGGAGGAGATCGCTGATCTGGAGGAGCGGCTGGCGACGCGCCCGGAGCGGCGCGAAGCGCAGCGGCGGCTGGCCGAAGAGGTGACGCGCATGACGCACGGCGACGACGCGCTGCGCTCGGCGCAGACGGCCACCGAGGCCCTGTTCGGCGGCGACGTATCGAGCCTGAGCGCCGACGAGCTGCTGGACGTGTTCCACGACGTGCCGTCTTCGGACATGCCGCGAGGGCGGCTTGAGGGCGAGGGTGTTGCGCTCACGGAGTTGCTGACGCTGACAGGGCTGGCGGCTTCGCGCGGCGAGGCGCGCCGTCTCATCCAGGGCAACGGCATCGCGGTCGGCAGCCAACGCGAGACCAACCCGCGCCGTACCGTCCGCCTGGAGGACGCAGTCGAAGGCAGCGTGCTGGTGCTGCGCCGCGGCGCGCGCCAGTGGCGGCTGGTGCGGGTTGTGGGGTGATGTTCAGATGCGAATTGACCACCGGGTCCGGTGTGAGCCAACCTTCAGATGAAGGGGTTAAACACCCTTAGGCCCTCGTAACTCTGCTCCGAGCTCATGTCCTCTGAGTAAACAGCTTCGCAGCCTGCAATCTGCGCGGCCGCCAAGATGGCGGCATCCCAGTAAGATAGACTGAACCGCTCGCACAAGGCGAACGCTTCTCGTATCACCTCCAACGTGACGGGCTGCACTGGGTACCGCGTCAGGGATTCGGCGAACGCGATTGCCTCACCATGCCTGAGCGCGCCTATACGAGACGGGCGCGTGGACTGGACATAAAACTCTTGGAGCACCTGCACCGACAGCACAAGGTCTCGCCGAGTAAGCAGGTCTAGCGCGATAAGGCGCTTTTCCTCGTCCTCGGCCTCCTCACTAACCGCGTACAAGAGGATGTTCGTATCAACGAAGCGCATCGCGCTCGTACAGGTCGCGGCGGGTCAGGTTGTCGGCAGAGCGTAGCCCGCCGCCTCGAAGCCGGATCGCCGCCAGCGTCTCGTACTGGAGCCTAGTCAGGCGCTCGAACCGACTCTCGGCTGTTTCGGAGTTGACTAGATCCCTCAGAAAGCCACGAACCAGCGCCGAGACCGACGTTCCTTTCTCCGCCGCCCTTATGCGGGAGAGCCTGTAGGTTTCTTCGTCCACTGATACAGTGATATTCTTCATGAATACAGTCTCACAGTTATTGTGCATCACAGTATACCATGTCCCCGCCCCGCAAGGCTCATGCCTGGACTGTGCCGCGCTCCTCTCCCGCCCGCAGCAGCGCCACCACCGCCACCACTGCCAGCAGGCCCGTGGCGGAGAATGCCGCGCCCCACTCGATGGATGCCGGGGCCAGGTCCAGTACGCCTCCCGCCACTATCGGCCCTGCAACACCGCCCATGAAGCCAAGAAACGACTGCATGGCCATGGTGGAGCCTAGCCTCTCCGGCTCGGCGACCTCCGTGACCGCGGTGGAGTAGATGGCCGAGTCGGCGGCGATGGCCCAGCCGTACACAATAGCCACGCCGACGACTAGCGGCCACGGAAAGCCGCCCAGCCATCCCATCACCAGCGAGCACAGGCCGCTCAGGGCGAAGATGGCCGCCGCCGAGGTTGCTCTCCCCATTCTGTCGGAGACGAACCCGCCCATTACCGGCCCCGCGGCCCCCAGTCCCAGGGCAAGGCCACCCACCGCCGCGCCGGTAGTGACAGCCTGCTCGTGACCCATGCCTCTCGTTACCAGCACCGCAGTAAGGAAGGCGGGCAGCCATCCCCGCACGATGTACAGTTCCGCCGCGTGCAGCGTGTAGCCGATGGTGTAGACCCGCGCCCGGGCGTTGCGTAGCACGGAAAGATCGAGGCGGCCGCCGGACGTTCCGGCCCCCAGCGACGGGCGCCGACGGCGCAGCAGCACCCACGCCAGCGGCAAACTCGAGAAAGAGGCGAGCGAGAGGATGAGGTAGGCGTCCCGCCATACGAGCAGGTCCAGCAACCATCCCGTGGCGACCAGCGACACGCCGTTTCCGGCGTAGAAGGCCGTGACGAAAAGCCCCATCGCCATGCCGCGCCCCCTGTCCGCGAAACGCTCGGAGATAACGCGCAGGCCCGGCACGTAGACGCCGACCAGCCCGGCGCCGGCGAGCGCCCGCAGCAGCGAGCCGGTCACGATGTCCTGCGCGGCCAGCGGAAAGAGGGCGTTGCCGACTGCGCACGCGGCCGCGGACGCCACCAGGATGTAGCGGGCGCTCAGCCTGTCCGTGAGGGGTATGACAAGCAGCGCAGAGGCGGCGAATCCGGCCTGGAATGCCGAGAACACCACTCCCGCCTGCGTGTTGTTGATTCCCCACTCGTCCTGGATGAAAGGGAGCGCGGCGACGTAGCTGGCGAAGGGCAGCAACAGCACAGAGAGCATCAGCGACATCGCCGAGACCCAGGCCAGGTCGCGCGGGTTTAGTCCCTCGAAGAGGCGGGCAATCCAGGGGCTAGGCGAACGGACCGGCATCGGCCATCACGGCGTGTCGACCATCTCCAGCAGTTTGAGGACGGTCCGCCAGTTCCGCATTGTGCTCACGGTTTGCAGCCGCGAGGCGAGGTACTCATTCGTAAGTTTGCTGCGGGCCACGCCGTTGGGGTAGCGCAGGTAGACGTCGCGCCCCCGCACGACAAACTCGTCCGGGGGCGAACGGTCCGGATCGAGACTGGATACCGCCTCGGCGATGGGCGTGTCCGTGAGAAAAGCCACATGGAGGAGTCGCGGATCTCCGGAAGTGTCGAATGGGTTCGAGGTCGCGACCCGTCGCACCTCCTCGCTCGAACGCACGACCACCACCGTATCGTAGCCAAACGTGTGGCGAATGGCTTGGGTCACAAGCTCGGGCACGGCTTTGGCAAGGTCGTGCGTCGCCTCGAACACGGCGTTTCCGCTCTGGATGTAGGTCTGGACCTCAGCGCAACCGGCGGCAGTGAAGACCTCCCGCAGGTCCGCCATCGGGAGCCTGTTCCTGCCGCCGACGTTGATGCCCCTGAGCAGGGCGACGTACCGGCCCGTGCCGGTGGCCTCAGATGACCTGCTTTGGCGTGTCATGTCAGGCACTCACCTCAGACGGAGCGCGGTGAGAAGCTGCCTAGCTGCAATCGCCAGCGTCTCGTCGTCGGTAAGGCCCAGCACCTGCTCGAAGTCGGCTTCGGCTCGCGCGACTTCGTCGAGCTGCAGGTACACCTGGCCCCGCAGCAGGTGCAGCAGGGCGTCTTCCGGAGCTAGCAAGATGGCGGACGAAAGGTCGTCGATCGCGGACTCGTACTCTGTGTCGGCCACGTGCACGCGAGCGCGATTCAGGTAGGCAGCCTTCAGATCCGGGTCGAGCTGAATTGCTTTGCCGTAGTTGATGAGAGCGTTGTCGGTATCCTCGACCTCTTCGAACACCATCCCGCGGTAGTTGTAGCCGGAGGCAAGGTCGCCGTCCAGCTCGACGGCGCGGTTCAGGTTCACCAGGGCCGCGCGGTAGTCGCCGCGGCTGTAGTAGACGAACCCTCGCTCTGCGTAGGCCTCAGCGAGTCTGGGATAGATAGCAAGGGCGGCGTCATACGATTCGAACGCTCTCGGCAGGTTGCCCTGTTCCTTGAACGCCAGGCCTCGCTCGAGCTCGGCGCGCGCCTCAACCTCCGGCGGGACGTCGGGTCCGGCGCACGCGAGGACCGCAAACACGGCGGCGAGCAGCGCCACGCCGAGCGCCGCTCGGGCGAGCATGGCGGCCCGGGCGGCTAATGCGGCCATCAGAATCCCAACGTGGCGCAGCGGGGCTAGACGCCCTGCCAGACGCGCCGGCCGCCGGTGCGAACGAACCGGCCGAATCCGGGGGCTGGGAAGTGGCCGGCGCTTACGAGCGAGCCATCTTCCTCCAGGCGGTCCAGCACGGCATGGCGCGTCTTCTGCGCGGTGTCCGGATCATTGTCGAAGCCGGGATTCCAGTCGGTGTAGTGGGCCTGCGCCGGGCTGTGAGCCACGTCCGCCAGCACGAAGCCCTTCTCCCCGCCCGACGATATGACGAGCGAGATGTGGCCGGGCGTGTGGCCGGGCGTGGGGAAAGTGGTCAACTCGTCGGTGACGTTGTACTCGCCATCCACCAGGTCGAGGATGTTCAGATCTTTCAGCGGCAGCACCTGGCCTTTGACGTGGTCCGATTCCGCCATCGCGGGGGACGTCCAGAACTCGTAGTCGGCGCGGGAAACGATGTAACGCGCGTTCGGGAAGGTGGGGCTGCCGTCCGTGAGGTTCCAGCCGACGTGGTCGGGATGGAGATGGCTCAGCACCACCAGGTCGACCGCGGAGCTGTCGACGCCCTTCTCCTTCATCTCGTCCAGCAGCTTGCCGTCCGGGCCGTTCAGACCGGTATCGACCACGATGAGCTTGCCGGCGGAGCGGATCGCGAGCGAGCCGTAACGGGGATGTATCATCTCGTTGGCGTCCAGCAGCTCGGGATAGTCCTCCCGCCACTGCTCGATGGTGCTCGCGGCGAATACGGCGGTGGGCGGGCCGGCGCCCTCCCCGTCCGTTAGTGAGACAAGCTCCACGTTCCCGACTTTTGCGGAGTATCCTGGCATGGGGTTACCTCCTGCGAATTTTGGTCTCATTCTACCCCCACACGTCTCGCAACCGCAAACGGAGCGGCGCGGCCGGCAGCGATCCAGATCCTGCCTGATTGACAGGCTGAGGTCGAACCGACACTGTGTGGTCACAAATACAACTCCAGATAGCCACCCTGAATTCAACACATGACTACATATGACATACAAGAGTTGCGGGAGAAACTATGCGAGGTTCTCGGAAGCTTGGAGAACGGCCAGCAAGTGACAATAACTCACGAAGGCAAGCCTTGAGGAAAGTTGATTGGCATGAGCGACGGCGCACTCATCGAATCCCGCCGTGCCGAAACGGTCTGGTGATTTCGGGAAGTTGAGTCTCAGGGTTGCTCCCTGTGCTATACTTGCGCAACCGGCTTCCAATCGGCGGCGCCGGCACCGACAGGGGAGGTTGATCGTGGCCCTACTAAGCGATGAAATCAGGCTGACCGAGCTTGCAAGCTGCGCCGGTTGAGCATCGAAGTTCAGTCCTTCGGACCTGGCCCAGGTTCTGAGCCAGCTACCCCCGGTAACCGATCCCAACCTGCTGGTCGGCATCTCCACCGGAGACGACGCCGCCGTTTACAAGCTCGACGACCAGACGGCGATCATCCAGACGCTCGACTTCTTTCCGCCAATTGTTGACGACCCTTACCTCTACGGTCAGATTGCCGCCGCAAACGCCCTAAGCGACGTGTACGCCATGGGCGGGCGGCCGCTTCTGGCTCTCAACATAGTGGGGTTCCCGATAGACCTGCCCAAGGAGATTCTGGGCGAAATCCTGCGGGGTGGCGGCGCCAAGGCCCAGGAGGCCGGCGTGCTGATAGTAGGGGGCCACACCGTCGACGACCAGGAGCCCAAGTACGGACTCGCCGTAACCGGCCTGGTCTCGCCTGGCGCGGAAGTGACCAACGCCGGCGCACGTCCGGGCGACGTGCTGGTGCTGACGAAGCCGATCGGCACCGGAATCATCACCACCGCCGGCAAACAACAGCGCGTACCCGACAACGTGTTGGCCAACGCGGTTGCCGAGATGGCCACGCTCAACCGGGCTGCCGCCGAGGCGATGACCGCCGCGGGCGCGAATGCCTGCGCGGACGTCACGGGATTCGGACTGCTCGGCCACCTCAGGGCCATCTGCCAGGGCAGCGGCGTGGGCGCCCGCGTGAATTTCGGCGCTGTCCCGGTGCTCGAAGGCGCATGGGAGCTGCTGGAGTCCGGCATAGCGCCGGGAGGCACTCACCGCAATCTTTCCTCCATCGACGACGTTGTGGAGTGGCGCGGCCTGGACGAAAGCAAACGGCTGCTGCTGGTGGACGCTCAAACGTCCGGCGGCCTCCTCATCAGTATCGCCAGGGAGGGACTGGACGGTCTGCTCGTCGAGTTGGAGAGTGCGGGCGTAGAGACTCGTGCCGTTGTCGGTGAGGTGGTGGCGAGAGAGGAGATGGCGGACGGCAATCTCATCGAGGCGCTCGCCTAGCGAGCCAGTCCAAGTTCTGCGCTGTTGCTGATGGAGGAGAACGAATCAGAGTGTCGAGCGCTCCAACGGCGCTTCGGCGTGAAACTGGCCCTGGCCGTCTCCGCTCTCGCCCTGCTCGCCCTTTCGTCCGCGTGTGGCGGGCAGCCCAGTGCGGCGGCAACGGCTACTCCGTCGGCGGCGCCGACGCCCGCGCCAACATCCACTCCCCTCCTTGTCTCAGCGCTGGCGCCCGCTCCAGATCCCACCGCCGCGCCTACACCTACGCAACGCTCAACGGCCACCCTTACTCCACAACCCACCGCCACTCCATTGCCGGCGCCCACCGAAACACCCACGTCCCAACCGACACGCCTACGCCCGAACCCACTGCCACGCCTAGCCCCAAACCCGCATCGCCGGACGTACGTATTGCCTGCATATTCTTCGACGGCGCCGTCTCGCGGACGGAGTCAGACGAGTACGTGGCGATCGTGAACGAGGGGGGAAGGGCCCAGGACATCACGAGCTGGCGGCTGCTGGACATCGCGGACGGCAGACCACAGTTCGTGTTCCCATCGCGGACGCTGGAGCCGGGCGAGACGATTCGCGTCTACACCAACCAGATGCACACAGATTCGGGAGGCTTCAGCTTCGGATCCCGCAGCGCCATCTGGAGCAACAGCGACCCGGACGAGGCGGGCCTCTATGATGCGGATGGCACGCTGGTACATAGCAAGAGTTACCCACCCGGCTGTTAACCTCGAGTACCGCGTCTGGCAAGGCATGGCGCGAGTCTGGTAACGTTTACGCAAAGACTTTGATTCTCAGGACAGACGGATCGCATGACAGACACATCGCACGATACGGTCAGGGGACGAGTCGGCCAGCTTGTGCTGGACGCACTCCGGGAGGCGCAGGGCGAGGGGCTGCTGCCGCCCGCCGACGTGGACAGCGCCGCCATCGAACGCCCGCCCAATCCTGAGCACGGAGAGTTCGCGTGCAGCCTGCCCCTCAAGCTGGCCCGGCCCATGCGGATGAACCCAATGGCCATCGCCGAGGGCGTCGCTTCGAAGATCGCGGTGAAGGAACCGCTCGGCAAGGTCTGGGTCGCACGGCCGGGCTTCATCAATTTTTCGCTCCAGGACTCGTGGCTTGCGCAGCAGGTGGAGGCCATACGTGAGGAGGGCGAGGAGTACGGCAACGTGCGTGTTGGTGAGGGCGAGCGCGTGCAGGTTGAGTTCGTCAGCGTCAATCCGACCGGGCCGCTTCACGTCGCGCACGCGCGCGGCGCTGTCATCGGCAGTGCCCTGGCGAACGTGCTGTCGGCAGCGGGATACGTCGTCGAGCGCGAGTACTACATCAACGACGCAGGCAACCAGATGGACAAGTTCAACGAGAGCCTGTTCTCCCGCTACCAGCAGTTGCTCGGCAATCCCGCCGAATTGCCCGAGGACGGCTATGTCGGCGGCTACATGGTGGACCTGGCGCGCGAGATCCGCGCGGCGGAGGGTGACCGCTTTGCCGACGCGCCCCCTTCGGACGCGATCAGCGAACTGGGCGAGATCGGCCTGCGTATGATGCTCGACGCCATACGCGAAGACCTGGAGGCGCTCCGCGTCGACTTCGAAGTGTGGTTCAGCGAGCGCAGCCTCTACCGCTCCGGCCAGTACGACCGCGGCGTCAAGCTGCTTCGACAGCGCGGTCAGCTTGCCGAGCGGGATGGGGCAACCTGGTTCGAATGGGAGGAGTCGGGCGACCGCAAGGAGGCTGTGGTGGTGCGCACGAACGGCACACCCACCTACTTCGCGTCCGACATCGCATATCACTACAACAAGTTCGTGGAGCGGGGATTCGACCGGGTGATCGACGTGTGGGGCGCGGACCACCAGGGGCACGTGGCGCGGATGAAGGCCGTTGTCGACGCGCTGGGTATTCCCCCCGATCGGCTGACGCTATTGCTGAATCAGCTTGTGACGTTGCGGCGCGGCGAGGAGTTGGTGCGATTGTCCAAGCGCAGCGGCGAAATCGTGACGCTGCGCGAGCTTGTCGAGGAGGTCGGCGCGGACGCCTGCCGGTTCTTCTTCCTGTCTCGCTCCGCTGAGAGCCAGATGGAATTCGACCTGGAACTGGCCAAGCAACAGTCTGCCGAGAATCCCGTGTACTACGTCCAGTACGCTCACGCGCGGATCGCTAGCATTCTGAGGATTGCCGCAGGGAGGGGCATCGACTACTCGGACGGCGACGTGTCGCAGCTCACGCACGAGGCAGAGCTGGCGCTCATACGGAAGGCCATGCAGCTACCGGAAGTGGTGGAGATGATGGCCCTTTCGCTCGAACCGCACCACTTGCCGCACTATGCGGGCGAACTCGCCACGGCCTTCCACTGGTTCTACCAGAACTGCCGCGTCATCTCCGGCGTGGAGGGTGAGGAGGCCATCACCAGGGCGAGGCTGAAGCTGGTTGACGCCGCGAGGGTAGTGCTGGCCCGCTGCCTGCGCCTGATGGACGTGGAGGCGCCCTCGCAGATGTGAGGAGCGGCGCCAAGAGCCCCTTCCCCTTGTGAAGGGGAAGGTTAGGATGGGGATGCCGGCGGGGCTGGGGGCGCTGCTCGCGCCTATCCCTCCAAATCTCCCTGTTGCTTGTAGCGCCGGCCACGGTCGACGTAGTGCCCGCCGGTGCGATCTATCAGTTCGGCGTGCCGGTCGCTGATTTCGCCGCGCACCCTCGCCGGCACGCCCATCACCAGCGAGCGCGACGGGATCTGCATGTTGTCGACGACCATGCAGCCGGACGCCAGCAGGCTGTACTCGCCTATCTCAACCCCGTCGTTGACCACAGCGCCGTTGCCGATAAGCACGCTGTTGCCGACGGTCTTGGCGTGGCACATCACCCTGTGGCCGATGACAACGTTGTCGCCTATGCTAACGTCGTCGTCGCCGTGGACCACAGAGTTGTCCTGGATGCAGGAGTTCTTGCCAATCGCGATCTTTCCGGCGTCCGCCCGTATCACGGTGCCGGGCCACACGCTGGAGCCTTCGCCAATCTCCACGTCTCCCACAACGTAGGCGAACTCGCTGACGAACGCCGTCGGGTGAATCTCAGGGCTTTTGCCGTCCAGGCTGCGAATCATCTGTATTCCTCCGCAGGGGAGCGTTACCAGCCGGCCCCACCGCCCACGAACTCCCCGGAGCAATTGTGTAGCACGTCGCAAGGTTATCGCAAGGGGCGCCGGCTTGACACTCCCTCCGGGCCGCGCCTAGACTTCTGCCCATGAAAGCAGTATCGGACATCACCAGATATGGAGAAGTGCATTGTTCAAGCGGATAGATCACGTCGTCATCGCCGTCAACGACCTGGCCGGGGCGGTCGAAGACTATGAGACCAAGCTGGGGCTGAAGGCGGAGGTCCGGGACAGGGAGCAGCCGCAACTGGGCTTGCGCCAGGCCATCCTTCCGCTAGATGAAAGCGGCCGGTTCATCGAGCTGGTGGAGGCGCTAGGTCCGGAGACGCCGGTGGGGCGCAGCATAGCCCGCAGGGGCGAGGGCATTCACTTGTTGGCCATAGCGGTCGACGACCGCGAGAAGGCCGCCGAGGAATTGAAGGAGAACGGAGCGCGGATTATCGAAGGCCCCGGCGGTCCTTACATCCACCCTGGCGACTCGCACGGTGTGCTCATACAGCTGGTCGAGCGGGACTAGCCGGCCTGGCGCCACTCGTTAATCACCGCCCAACCTAACCTTCCCCCTGTGTACACCCCTGCGAGGGGGAAGGGACTTTGGGGACAAGCTCTCAGGCGACCTAGCGCCGCCACTCGTTCAGCAACTCCCTGGCCTCGTTCAGCCTGACGGGCTGCCGGCGCGGGTCGTAGAAGCGCACGGCGCTCTCGAGGTCGTCAATGGCCGCGTCCGTGTGGCCGAGGCGGTGGTGCAGAATCGCCCGGTCCTGGTACGCTCTCGCGAAGCCGGGCTTCAGCTCGATAGCCTTGTCGTAGTCCTCCATCGCTGGCTTGAACAGGTTGTCGTTCTCCTCCTGGATGGCCTCGTTGTAGTAGGCGTATCCCCGACCGTGATACGCGACGGCCATGTCCGGGATTATGCGAATCACAAGCCCGTATGCGGGAATGGCCTCCTCCCAGAGGTTTGCCTCCAGGTAGGCAACCGCGCGGATGTATTCGAACAGCCCGCGCGTGGGCTGGCCGGACGGCGTGGGAGTGGGTTCGGGCGTTGGCTCTGGGGTCGGTGTCGGCTCCGGCGGTGGAGTGGCCGTTGGGGCCGGTGGGGCCGTCGGCGCCGACGTCGGCTCAGGCGTTGGCGTCGGCTCGGGCAACGAGCAGGCGAACGCGACCCAGAGCAGCATCGCGGCGAACAGCGTTAGGCGTGTTGCGGTCATCAAATATAGCATAGCACAAGGTGCTCAGACACGGGGCAGCTTGTCAACACGCCCCTGCGCCGCGTTCAGGATTGGTCGCCGCGCCTGCCGAGCAGGCGGCGGCCCTGGAAGAGGTACTGGTTGGCGTAGCCCGCGAACTCGCCAAAGTAAGCCTGCGCCCAGGGACGCATGGCGGCGCGAGTCAGCGGCTTGCCGTCGACGCGGACCATGTGCTCCGGGTACCATTCCCTCAGCGCGCGATCGATCCACACGTCGACCGGGAACGCCTCCCGCTTGTCCAGCGACATCAGCAGCACGCAGTTGGCCACCTTGTCGCCGACGCCGGGCAGCGTGGTCAGGGCGGCAAGGGCCTCATCGTAGTCCGCCTCTCGCAGCGCAAACAGGTCCAGATCGCCCGCGGCTACTATGCGGGCCGCCCCGGCGACGTACTTGGCCCTGAATCCCAACCCGAGCTCGCGCAATTCTCCTTCTTCCACCTGCGCCAACTCCGCCGGGGAGGGGAACGCGCTGCGCCGGCATTCGCGGAGCGCGAGCGGTCTTCCGAAACCGTCGGCGATGTCTTCCACGTTGACGCTGATGCGCTTGACGTTGTTGTTCGCCGAGCAGATGAACGAGATCAGGCACTCCCACGGCTCCTGACGCAGCACGCGCAGTCCGGGATACCGGCGCAGCGCGGCCCCGATGCGGTCGTCCACGCGGATGCGGTCGCATATCGCCTCCAGGTCGTCGTCCAGGCGCAGGTAGTCCCTGAACAACGGCGCGATAGCCGTCTCGTCGTCGGGAGCGCACTCGAACTCCACTCCCTCTGCCGTCCTGCGTGTTCTTATGATATTGTCGAACACGACACCGGTCAGCCACTCCTCCTCGCGGCGCCAGCGGAACGCCTGGCCACTCTCCAGCGTGGTAATCAGGTCGAAGGGGCCCGTGAACGGGATGAGCACGGCTTACGCCCCCAGCCAGCGCTCGACCGCGCCGCCGAGATCGTACAGCGGCAGGCGCTTGCGCGAGGCGGGGGGTAGCGACTGCACGAACTCCCTGCCGTAGCGGCGCGACACTATGCGGCGGTCCAGAATGACCGCCACGCCCCTGTCGGTATTCGTGCGAATCAGCCTGCCGAAACCCTGCCTCAGCCGCAGGATGGCCTGCGGAACGGCGTACTGCATGAACGAGTTCTCGAACTGCTCCGAACGAGCCTCGAACACCGGCTCGGTGGGTACGTTGAATGGCAGCCGGGCCACCAAGAGTGCTTGGAGCGACTCCCCGGCGAGGTCCACGCCCTCCCAGAAACTGGCGGTGCCGAGCAGGACGGTCTCGGGGTTCTCGAGGAAGCGGCGCACCAGCTGTTGAGGCGAGCCGTCCATGCCCTGTGCGAGCACACCGATGCCACGCGTGCTGAGCCGGCCACGTATGGCGTGGGCCGTGGCCCGCAGAGAAGCGTGTGACGTAAACAGCGCCATGGTCCTGCCGTTCGCGGCGACGGCCACGTCGCTGACGGCCTGCTCCAGCGCGTCCTGGTACGCCCAGGAGTTGGGTTCGGGCATGTCTTCTGGCACGCACAACAGAACGGCGCTTTCATAGTCGAAAGGCGAACCGACCAGCAGCTCCTCCGCGTCGTCCAGACCCAGACGTTCCCTCACGTGATCGAAGCGACCGCCCGTGGCGAGCGTCGCGCTGGTCAGTACGCAGCTCTTGTCCGAGAACAAACCCTTCGCGAGCTGTTCGCCGACGTCCAGCGGCGCCATGTGAAGAAACAGCTCTGAACCGGCCGGTCTTCTGCTTATCCAGTACACGCCGCTTTCCTGTGGGTGCGGCACGAACTCACTGAGCATCCGTCGAAAGTCGTCATTGGCCATGACCATGCCCGACAGTTCGCCCAAGATCCCGGGGTAATCATCGAGACCGGCCTCTTCCAGATTCTCCAGCGACGCGCTCACCCTGCGCATGCTGTTGCCCAACTCGGCGAGGGTCACGTCCAGGTTTTCCCAGATGACTTCAAGGTCGGACCAGCCCGGCTGCCTGCGTTCCGCGTCGGTTACACGGTAGTCGTTGGACGCGCCCTGATCGAGCGTCAGCTCCACCAGTGTCGAAAAGAGGCTGGACGAGTGGCCGAGCGCCCTGCCGGAAAGGTCAGTCGCCTCGGAGGCCGCCTTTTCGGCGGCGTCCGCGCGCGACCCGGCGGCCGCCGAAGCTCGCAGGGCGTCCACCGCCTCCCGAAGAAGGCCGCGCTCGCCCCCGATTCGCTGCAGGTGCTCGTGCAGAGACGCCTGGGGCAGGTCGTAACCGAACCGCCGCGTCGCTTCTTCCTCGAGGTGATGCGCCTCGTCGACGATCAGCACGTCGTAGTCGGGAATCAGCGAGCCTTCTGCCAGTACGTCCGAGAGCAACAGTGCGTGATTGACCACGACCACGTGCGAAGCGGCGGCCTTCTCCCTCGCCGCGCGAAGGAAGCAAGGACCGCCGAGGCCCAGGCACTCGTGCATCCGCTCGGAGGAGAGCCTGCTCCACGGCGCCGCGGCGCTGCGGTGGCCCAGGTTCAGCTCGCTTCTGTCGCCCGACGACGTCTCGCCCAGCCACACCAGCGTCTTGGCGAGCAGCCGAGCCTCGTCCTCGTTGAGGGTGTCACCCGACCTCATGCGAGTCCACCGCCGCAGGCACAGGTAGTTGGCCCTGCCCTTGAGCTGGGAGAAGCGGACGTCTGCCGTGTCTACGCCGGGTACGTTCGCGAGCGCCTCCACCAGCATGGGGACGTCCTTCTCGACAAGCTGCTCCTGGAGGTTGATGGTGTTCGTGGATACCACAACCCGCTTGTTGTTGGCAGTGGCGTAGGCCAGTGCGGGCAGCAGGTAGGCGACTGACTTGCCGACGCCGGTGCCGGCTTCCACCACCAGCCGCTTGCCCTCGTTTACCGCCTCGGCTACGGCACGGGCGACGGCGATCTGTTCGGGCCGCTCCTCGAAGCCGTCCATCGCCTCGGCCAGCGGGCTGCCGGAGCGCAACAGCGACTCGACCATGTCGACGTCGATCTTCTCGACTTCCTGGTTGGGGCGGATGGGCCGCGCCTGCTGGAGCCGCGCGCCCAGCTCGGCCATGTCCAGGCCAGATGCGTCCACGCGGGCGGACGCCGCACCGTCCGCAGCGCCAGGCCATTGGCGCGGCCGCGACTCGATGCCGCCGAGCAAGTAGGCCAGCACCCAGGACGAGCGGCCGGCCAGTCTGCCCATCTCGGCCAGGGAGTAGGGGTCGAGCTCCATCGCACGGCGCAGCAGCACGTTGAACACGCTACGGGTCGCGTGGGCGTCCGCGAGCGCCCTGTGAGGCTGAGTGTTTCGCGCGCCGAAGCGGTCTGCGAGCCGCTCCAGCGAGTATTCGGGCAGCCCAGGGTAGAGAACATAGGCCAGGTCCCAGGTGTCGCAGCGGGGGTTACGCAGCGGCAGGCCGCTCTTGGCCAGGAACCCCAGGTCGAAGGGCAGGTTGTGGCCGACGACGGGCGACTGGCCCACGAACTCTGCGAAGGGTCGACGAACCGCGCCGAACTCGGGGGCGCGGTCGACCTCGTGCTGGGGAATGCCTGTGAGGCGTACGATGAACTCGTCCAGGCGTCGGCGCGGGTTCACTAGAGAGGTGAACGTGTCCAGTACGTCGTCGCCGCGAAACTTCACGGCGCCGACCTCAATTATCTCGTCCCGCTCGACGCTGAGGCCGGTCGTCTCCAGGTCGAGGGCAACCCATACCTCATCCGCCGGCGCCGTTTCAGGTGGGAGCAGAGTCACGCCCCTCGCCTCAGTCGCTTTCGCGAGCCATCGCCGCCTTCATCTGTTCCCACGCCTGTCTTGCCTCTTCCACCGAACCCTCATCCTCGATGGTGGTGATGTCGCCGGGGTCCTGGTCGAGCACCACCGCCTTGAACACGCGCCGCATTATCTTGCCGCTGCGTGTCTTCGGCAGCAGGTCCACGAAGTTGAGCTCGGAGATTACGGCAATTGGCCCCAGTTCCCGCCGGACGGTCTGAAGCAGTTCGCGCCGGAGCTCGTTGGACGGCGAGTACTCGTTCTTGAGCACCACGAACGCCGAAATGACCTCGCCTCGCAGCTCGTCGGGCCGGCCAGTCACGCCGGCCTCGGCCACCGCCTGGTGCTTCAAGAACGCCGTCTCGACCTCGACAGTCCCGATGCGGTGTGCGGCGATCTTGATCACCTCGTCCGCACGACCCGCGAACCACACGTAGCCGTCCTCGTCTATGCTCGTCGAGTCGCCGGTGAAGTAGCGCTCCGGGATTATGCCCCAGTAGTCTTTCCCGTAGCGCTCAGGCTCGCCCCACAGCCGCGGCGTCAGGCTGGGCCAGGGCCGCTTGATGGTGAGAATGCCCTTCTCGCCCGTGGGCACAGGCTCGCCCTCCGGCGTGAGCACCTCCACGTCGACGCCGGGCAGAGGGATACCGGCCGAGCCGGGCTTTATGGGCAGTGTGGAGATGCCATAGGGGTTGCCGATTACCGGGCCTCCCGTCTCGGTCTGCCACCAGTGGTCTATGACCGGGATGCGGTCTTCCAGCACCGACTTTTGCAGCCACTCCCACGCCGGCGCGTTGAGCGCTTCGCCAGCGCAGAACACGCGCTCCAGTGATGACAGGTCGGCGCCGCGCGTCGGCTCGGCGCCGTAGCGCATGAGTGCGCGCACCGCCGTCGGCGAGGTGAACAGGCCGGTTACGCCGAACTCCTCGATGATCTTCCAGAGCAGGTCGGGCCCGGGGTGGTCGATCGCGCCCTCGAAGGCTATGGTCGTTGCCCCGGCCAAAAGCGGCGCGTACACGATGTAGCTGTGGCCCACTATCCAGCCAATGTCTGACGTGGACCACCACACGTCCGTGGGGCGCAGTCCGAAGCACCAGTCGCCCATCGAATGAATGCCCACCTGGTAGCCGCCGTGCACGTGAACGGCAAGCTTGGGCCGCGCGGTCGTGCCAGAGGTCGCGAGTATGAAGGCAGGGTCGTTGGCCTCCATCACCTCGTAGCCGCCGTCGTGGCCTTCGCCACGCGCGAGAAAGTCCTGCCAGGTGATGTCGCGACCGTCTGTCATGGACACCGGCTCGTCCCCGCGCTGGAGCATGATCACGTTGTCTACGTTGTCGCCGCCGACCTCCATGGACGCGTCCACTATGCCTTTCAGCGGCACGTTCGACCCCCGGCGGTAGGTGACGTCGGTAGCGAACACGAGCCGCGAGCCGCTCGCCTGAACGCGGTCGCCGAGCGCGCCCGACCCGAATCCAGCAAACACCACGGAGTGGATGGCGCCTATCCGCACCGCGGCGAGCATCAGCATGATTGCTTCGGGGCAAGGCGGCATGTAGATGGTGATGCGGTCGCCCTTGCCCACGCCCATGGCGCGCAGCGAGGCGGCGAGGCGGCGCACCTCGTGCAGCATCTGGGCGTAGGTGAAGACCTGTCTCTCGCCGCCCTCGGTGACGTAGATGAGGGCCGCGTGGCCGCCCCAGTCGTTGGCGACCTTGAGGTCGAGGCAGTTGTACGCCAGGTTTGTCTCGCCTCCGACGAACCACCGGAACGTGGGATAGTCCCAGTCAAAGGTCTTGTCCCACTTGCGGAACCAGTGGAGTTCGTCAGCGGCGGCGGCCCAGAACTGCTCCGGGTTTTCCAGCGCCTCGCGCCTGATGCTCTCCACCAGCGGGTTGATAAGCTCCATTTTCGCTCTCCAGACCCTGTTACACTTGTTGACCTTGGAATCACGCGGCGGGGTGAAGGCCGAACGCGCTCAGCTCGCCCACGTGCAGCCCATGCACCGCACTGTACGCGCCCGCTCGGAGCGCCTCGATAAAGTCGGACTCCGATCTGATGTCGCCGTTGAACTGTGTGGCGAACTTGCCCAGCCCGTGGGTCGAGTGGGCATCGCTGCCGCCGGTGCCCTCGAATCCGAGCCGGTGGGCGACTTCCAGCGCGAACAGGTTCTCCCGTTCGGTGTTCGAGCCGTTGCCGACCTCCACGTCGTCCACTATCTCGAACAGCGGGTGTAGCGCCGCCTCTTCGGGGGTGCTGGGCCGCCCGGTGCGCTCGCGGAAGAGCAGGTTCAGGTTGTAGGGCGGGTTGTTGAACAGGTTGCGGAACGGGTGGGCCGACACCAGAAATCCGCCCGCGCGGTCGGCCGCGTGCCGGAGGTCCTTAACGCGGTGCATCCCGCCCACGTAGGAATGCATCCCGAACACCAGCACGTGGCCCATGTCCGTATCTACTTCGAGCCCACGAACAACGGTGAGGCCTGAGCCTTCAAACACCCGCCGCAGCTCGTGGTCATCCCATCCCCCTCCGTGCTCGGAAAGGCACACGCCGTCCAGGCCGATCCTCCGCGCCTCCGAAATCAATTGTTCCGGTGTAAGACTGCTGTCGCTGCTGCCCCTTACGGTGTGGACGTGGAGATCGAAAATGGCCAAGTAGATGTGCCCCTGTCGAGAGTAGCCGGTACGGGGTGATTCTATAGCTTAGAGGTTGGCGCGGTCAAACCGCTGGCTACGTGAGTTAACCACAACGAGACATCGTGGTATTATGTACAATCAACACCACTGAATCAAAGGAACTGAACCGCGATGACAACCCTGAACATCGATGCCGCAGGCGTGTTCGCAGACGCGCACCGCATGTACGGCGATGCTCTCGACCGGCTGGACGCAGACGACATTCGCGACGCCGCGGAAAAGGCGTGGTGCGCGGCCAAGCGCGCTGCCGACGCCCTCATCCTCGCGCGCACCGGCTCTTTGCCACCCAGGTCGCCAGACACCAGCAGGGGTCTGAGACGGCTTGCGGAGTCCGACCCCAACGCGCGGACGCTACACGATCGCTACTTCACCAGGCAAGCACTGCTGCACGGCGAGTGTTTCTACACCGGCCTTTGCGATCCCATCGACGCGACCGAACGGCTCATCCGTGAAACTATCGATTTCATCCGGGACGCTGAGAGACTGGCCGATACGTAGCTCCGCGCACCCTGATATTCTACCTGCGCGCTAGAGTGTGGCCCGTACCGACACTGGCGAGCAATTGAGAGCTCATCCGACTACCGGATCATAACCCCCATCCTAACCTTCCCCCTGCGAGGGGGAAGGGACTTATCGGAAAGGCCCTACGGACGCACCGCTCGCTTGGGTTGCTGGGCCAGCTTGTGGAGCAACGGCTGGGCCAGCTTGACGAACGTGCACGCCAGGCGGCGGGTTTCGCGCGGGTCTATCAGGTCCACCACGTCGCCCTTGAGCGCCGCTCGGAAGGGCGACCGCAGGCGTAGCAGCCGGTTCTCGATCATCTCACGGTGAGCGTCGGGGTCCGGAGCCGACTCGATCTCGCGCCTGTACGCCGCCGCGACGCCACCCTCGATGGGGATGCCTCCCCACTCGCCGGCGGGCCAGCCGTACCGCAGGTTCAGGCCGTTGGGCTGTCCCAGGCTGTGAACGGCGTCTGCCGCAACGCCGTAGGCCTTGCGCACGTTGAACTCCACCTTCGGCACATTCGCCTCGGCGCTGGCAATCAGCGCACGCACGCCGCGGCGCATGGTCGCCTTGCGCTCGGCGTGCGAGCCGAGCATGAACCCCGGCATGTCGAGGAACACCACCACCGGCAGATTGAAAGCGTCACACAGGTCCACGAAGTGCGTGTACTTCTCGGCAGCCCAACCATCCATCGCACCAGCGAGCTTTAGCGGGTCGCTGGCCATCACGCCCACGCTGTAGCCGTCCAGCCTCGCGAAGCCGGTGATGATCGCGCCGGCCCAGTGCTTTCGCATTTCGAAGAATTCCCCGTTGTCGACTACAAGACGGATGAGCTTTCTGGCGTCGTAGCTGCGCCGCCGGTTGGGCGGAATGATGTTCAGAAGCTCTTCGGGGCGGCGGTCGGGCGGATCTCCCGTCTCGACGCGGGGCGCTACGTCGGCGGTGGTGTTCGGCAGATACGAGATGAACTTCTTGATCTGCTCGAATGCGTCCTCCTCCGACTCCGCCTCGTTGTCCACCTGACCGCTCTCGTGAACGTGCATCTCATAGCCGCCGAGTTCCTCTTTGTCCAGCGTCTCGCCGATGGCGCGCCTGACCACGGGCGGCCCGGATGGGAAAATCTGCGACTGGCCCTTGATCATGACGGTGAAGTGGGACATCAGGGCAAAGGCCGCGGGCGCGCCCGCAACGGAACCCATGACGCCTGCCGCCACCGGAACCTTGCGCAACAACTCGACCGATCGCCACCACAGTTCGCCCGCCGGAAGTCCCATGTGCCCGGCGGCCTCGTCGGACTTGGAGCTGTGGCCCACCCCCTCCACAAGCTGGACGTAGGGTATGCCGTACTGGAGCGCCAGCGGTTGTGTGAAGTGGCCGGAGCCTTTGCGCACGTTGTGTGGGCTGCCCCCCGAAATGGTGAAGTCGTCGCCACCGATTGCCACCGGGCGGCCGTCGATCTCGGCCAGACCCATGACGTAAGCTCCCGGCGTGAAGGCGCACAGGTTGCCGTCCGCGTCGTACTCGGCGGCGCCCACCATGGGGCCGGCCTCCACGAAGCTGCCCGGATCGACCATCTTGTCGATGCGCTCGCGCACTGTGTAGCGCCCGCCGTCATGCTGGCGCTTGATCCGGTCCGGTCCGCCCATCTCGCGCACAAGGCCGCGAATGTAGGCCATGTCGTCGATGGCTTGCTCCCAGTCCATGCCCGGCTTCCACATCTCGCGCTGCGGGTCTATCGGCATAGGTCTGTCCTCCTCCCCAGGTGTAATGCGGAATTCGGCGCTCAGCCGATGTCCAGCGTCATCAACTCGTCACCTTCGGCCACGCTCTGACCCACGAATGAGTTCACCCCACTGATACGTCCGTCGTAGTCACAGAGTACCTCGTTTTCCATTTTCATGGATTCAATGACTACAAGCACGTCATCCCGGCGAACTTTGTCACCTTGCGACGCCTTAACCTCCAGCACCGTTCCTGTTATCGGGGCTCGTACCACTGCTTGGTTCAAGTTCCTCAATCCTCTCGGTAGACAGTTAGAGTTATGGCCAAGTTCGAGACGTCTTACGTCCGCGAGAGCCGCGGCGCCAAGTCCGCTGCATTGTCACGCCGCATAGTATGGCAGAAACCAGCCGAAAACGCCCACAGCGGCGAGCGTGATGACGGCGACACCCGCAAGCGCCCGCCGCAGCAGAACCGCCAGCGGCGCGGCCAGCAGCAGCACCGATGCCGCGACAGCGAGCGTGTAAACCATGTTCGGACTACCGAGTCCCCCGCCAGGCGCCTGCTCCAGGCTTATCCTGTATAGCACGCCGCACAGTCCGCCGATAGCGGCCCACGCCGGGTAGGCCACGGCCACCGCGCCTAAGCCAAGCACCATCGGGCTTCGGTTCTCGATCATCCGCCCGGCAAAGGGGGAGCCGCTCTTCATAATGAAAAACAGCATCAGAGCCACGGTGCAGATGAACACCGACGCCATGAGCATCCCCAGCGTCATGCCCGCTATCAGCTCGTACACTCGCCGCCCTCTCCGTAGCCTCCCACGGTCCTGACGAGGTGAGAGTCGATGCCGTGCGTGTGGGTCAGCAGCAGTTGCAGCGCCGAACCGACCTCCCTGCTGGACACCGGCGCGAACAGCGACGGCCCGCTGCCCGCCACGTGGACCTCCCGCGCGCCCAGCGCGTGCATCGCGTCCCAGCAGTCGCGCAGTCCCGGGAACGCGTCGAACGCAACGTCGTCGAACACGTTGAACAGGAACTGCGGCGGCACGTCGCCCCCGCCGCGTATCCGCGCCGCCAGCCTGCGCGTAAGCGCGCCGCGCGTAAAGTTGGACGGCTCCAGCCGCGCGTACAGCGAGGCCGTCTTATTGGGCACTTGTATGCTGGGGCAGGCGATCACGAACCACTCCAGCTCGGCGGGCGGCAGCGGGGTAACACGCTCGCCCCGGCCGCTCACCATCGCCGTTCCGCCATGCAGCAGGAATGGCACGTCTGAGCCGAGCTGTGCGGCGAGCGCCGTCAGGTCTCTTGTCGACAAGTCAAGCCGCCACAGCCTGTTCAACGCTACCAACGTCGTGGCGGCGTCGCTGCTGCCGCCGCCCAGCCCGGCGGCGATGGGGATGCGCTTTGCAATCGAGATGCGGGCGCCGCACGCGGTGCCGGTGGAGTCTTGCAGCAGCCGGGCGGCCCTCCACGCAAGGTTGCCGCAGCCGGCCAGCTCCGGGATGTCGCAGACCAGCTCCAGGCCATCCGCCGGCTCGAACGTCAGCGTGTCGTGCAGGTCCACGGTCTGGACCACGGAGACAACGTCGTGATAGCCGTCGTCTCGGCGTCCGAGCGCCTCGAGGGTCAGGTTGACCTTGGCGTAGGCGTTTTCCGTAATCTGCTGGTTCGCCATGGAGTCAGTCCGGGTAAGCGACTTCGTACAGGCTACCCCACTCGGCCAGATCCAGGGTCTCCGCGCGCCGCTTCGGATCGATGCCGGCGCGCGCCAGCAGCCTCTCAACGTCCACCGCCGGCATGGAAAGCCCCCGGCTAAGAGCGTTGCGAAGCTGTTTGCGGCGGGCGCTGAATCCAGCCCTCACGAGGTTGAAAAATTCCCGCTCGGAGCGCAGACGCAGGGCCGGCCTGTCGTAGACGTCGATCCTGACGATGGCAGAGGTCACATTCGGGGCTGGCCGGAATGCCCTGGGCGGCACACTCGCAACGATTCGCGGGCGGCCATAGAGCTGTGTAGCGACCGCCAGCAGCGACATGCCTCCGGGCGTGGCGGCCATCGAGCGCGCGACCTCTCTCTGCACCATCACCACCATCACCCGCGGCGCGGCGTCCATCTCCAGGAACCGGCGCACGATAGGCGTCGCGGCGTAGTACGGCAGGTTGGCGACCAGCTTGTAGCCCGCAGACGTGTCAAGCAGCGCGCCAACCTCCACCGTTCTAGCGTCGCCCGTGACTACGCGGACGTTGGGCCTGTCGGCGAAACGTGCGGTCAGCCGCGCGGCGAGCACCTCGTCCAGCTCGACCGCCACAACGCGCCCGGCGGCGTCGGCCAGCCGCTCGGTGAGGATGCCGCGCCCCGGGCCGATTTCCAGCACCTGGTCGGTTGAGGCCAATTCGGCGGCGTCCACCACGCGGGCGAGCACGCGCCTGTCCACCAGGAAGTTCTGGCCAAGGGAGCGCCTGGCCCTGGGCGGCGGGCCTACCGCGCCGGTGTTGGGGTGCACGGACATGGCGTCGGAAGCGGGCATGGGTGGTCGCGGCGGCGCGCGCCCGGACGCCCCGAGCGAGGCGTCCGGGTTGAAGTTGCAAATGGGCCGTGCACCTCTTCTCGATCTCCCCCGGCGGCGTACACCAGAGAGCCGACTCGAGCCAGGCGAGCCTGCGGCGCTCGAAGGTAACCGCTTACCGCTGCTTCCTTCCGGACCTGACGGGGTTCACGGCGCTCCGCCGCGCAGGACCCAACTCTCAACATCAGCTACCTGGAGCAGTGGCCCCGTAAAGTCGACCTCCAAGAGGAATTCAGCCTCGCGTAAGCGGGTTTCGAGTACAGGGCACCGCTAGCTCCCCGCCTAGCACGGCCTTGCAGCCAATGGTACTGGCAACCCGCCGCGGGTGTCAACGCGCCCGCCCGTGCCCTCCGACGCCGGGCGTGTTACAATTCGGCTCGACCACCCACACGCTCAGGAGGCACGCGCCGGCTTGGCATCCATATTCGATCTACACGTACACACCAACAGGGGCAGCCCCGACAGCGCCCTCTCCCCCGACGAACTGGTCGCCGAAGCAACCCGCATTGGCCTCACCGGCGTTATGGTCACCGAGCACGACGGCTGGTCGCGTCACGACTTCGAGCAGTTCGCGAGCAAGCAACAGGACCTTATCATGGTCAGGGCGCTTGAGGTATACACCCCGCTGGGCCACGTCATCACCCTCGGGCTCGAGAACCACGTTTCGGGCTTCTCCCGCGACATCGAGACCATTCGCCATCTGAGGCGTGAGGTCGACCGAGTGGGCGGCTTCATGATTCTGGCCCACCCCTTCCGTTTCCTGTTCGACCTGCCGGGCATCTACACCCAGAACAAACTGTTCGAGGACGCAGCGAAGGTGCCGGAGACACACGAGGACGCGGCGAAACACCCCATCTTCGGTCTTGTAGACGAAACCGAAGTGGTGAACGGTGGCAACATAGAGGTGGAGAACAGGTTCGCCCAGGGCGTGGCCGCGCACATCGGCCACTGGGGCACCGGCGGCAGCGACGCCCACTCCACGGCGGGACTGGGCAAGGGAGTCACCGTGTTCAGGGGCGACGTTCGCAACGAGCGCGACCTGCTGGAGGCGCTAAGGGAGGGCGATTTCTTCCCTGTAGAGGGATTTCACGTCGGGAAACCGTCCGACTACGGACGCGCAAAGTGGTGGAAACCCTCGGACCTGAACGGCTCGCGCTAAGTGAAGTCGCGAACGGTCTGCGAAGCCCCGACCATAGCCTGTTAACCTGGAGGTTTGCCTGATGGAGACTATTGGATTCATAGGACTGGGAAACATGGGACTGGGGATGTCCAGGAACATCCAGCGCGCCGGCTATCCCATGGTGGTCTACGACATCAGGGAGGAAGCGACCAAGCCGCTGCTCGAGAACGGCGCGCGGCTGGCGAGTTCGCCGGCTGAGGTGGCGCGGCTCAGCGACGTCACCCTCACTTCCCTGCCCGGCCCTAACGAGGTCGAAGCGGTCGCGACTGGGCCGGAGGGCGTGCTGGAGGGCATCCGCGAGGGCAGCGTCTACGTGGACCTCTCGACCAGCCGCCCCACGCTCATCCGGCAGATCGAGCCGCTGTTCCGCCAGAAGGGCGCGCACGCGCTGGACGCCCCGGTGAGCGGTGGCAAGTCCGGCGCCATCACCGGCAACCTGGCCGTGATGGTGGGCGGAGAGCGTGAGCTCTTCGACCGCATCAAGCCCGTGCTCGACTCCTTCGGCGACAAGGTGTTCTACTCCGGCTCCATCGGCGCGGGCAGCATCTGCAAGCTGGTGCACAACATGATCGGCCATGGCGTCAGGCAAGCCATCGCCGAGGGCCTTACGTTGGGCGTCAAGGCGGGCGTGGACGCCGAGTCGCTGTGGGAGTGCGTGCGGCGCGGCTCCCTGGGGCAGATGAACATACTGCACCGCGGCATACCCGGCAGCCTGTTCCGCGGCGATTTCGACCGCGCCAGCTTTGCTCTCGAACTTTCCCGCAAGGACATATTGCTGGCTAACGAGCTGGGCCGCGAGTACGACGTGCCTATGCCCATAGCGAACCTGGCCGAGCAGATGGCCATACAGGCCATCAACCGAGGCTGGGGCGACCGCGACGCCGGGGTCACATTCCTGTTGCAGGAAGAGGCCGCGGGCGTGGAAGTCCGGGCCCCACACGTGGACCCCGAAAAGGCCGGTAAGTTCATCACGACTCACCCGGACGCCGAGTAGGGCCCACGTCGTTGGCGTCATTGGCAATCCGGCGCAGGGCCGGCTACAAATGGTGGGCGTTCGGGGCGCTCGCGCTCGGCATGTTCACGAACGTGGCCGACCACGGCAGCGTGATCGTCGCGCTGCCCACCATCGCGGACCACTTCCTGACCGACCTGCCCACCGTACAGTGGGTAGTCATCGGATACGCGCTCGCCATCAGCGCGTTCCTCATGCCGATGGGTCGCCTGGGCGACATCGTTGGCCCCAAGAAAGTCTACCTGGCCGGGCTCGTAATCTTCATCATGGGGTCTGTACTGGCCGGCGTGTCCTTCAACGTGTGGATGCTCATAGGCGCCAAGATCTTCCAGGGCATTGGCGCCGGCATGACGCAGGGCACGGGCATGGCCATGATCCTCTCCGCCTTCTCGGACGAGGAGCGCGGCAAGGCGCTCGGCCTGCAGATGAGCATGGTAGGCGCCGGCGGCGTCGCCGGCCCGGCGATGGGCGGCTTTATCGTCGCCCTCTTCGGATGGCAGTGGGTGTTCGGTGTGAACGCGATAATGGGTGCGCTCGCACTGATCGCCGCGGCCGTAATCGTGGCGGAGGTCCGCGCCCCTGGCGGCGCTCGCCGCGTTGACTTCGACTGGCTCGGCGCCGCCCTCTCCACCGGCGCCTTGCTTGCGCTGCTCGTCGGCATGACTCTCGGGCCGTCGCTTGGATGGATGTCGCCCAGTGTTGCCCTGATCGGGCTGGCATTCGTGGTGACGTTCGGAGGATTCATCTGGTGGGAATTGCGGACTCCATTCCCGATGTTGGACGTGCGCCTGTTCACCCGAAAGCTGTTCGCCCTGGGCGTGCTCGCCAGCACGCTATCCTTCCTTGCGAACCAGCCCACCCGGTTCCTGATACCGTTCTATCTCCAGGCTGTGCTGGGCTTCAGCCCCAGCAAGGTGGGCCTGATAATCGTGCCCGGATTCGCTATCGTCGCGTTCGTGGGGCCGCTCGCCGGCTGGTTATCGGACCGCTATGGATGGAGGCCGTTCAACGTAGGCGGGCTTGCGCTGTCCGCCATTGGGCTTTTCCTGCTGGGGATGTTGCGCACAGACTCGTCGGTCTGGCTCGTGCTGGCGGGATTGCTGATGCAGAACCTGGGCATGGGAGTGTTCTACGGGCCGAACAACAGCTCCATCATGAGCGCGGTCGAAAAGAGCAGGTATGGCGTCGTGGCCGGATTCTTGAACCTGGTGCGCAACTCATCCAACGTGGCCAGCATCGCCATGGGCACCGCGGTCGTGACGGCATTCATGGCGGCTGGGGGCTATCCGCCATCGCTGTCCGGGGTTACCGCCGACAGCGACCTCGGCCTACTTGAGGCCTTCACAGAAGGGTTCAGTTTCTACCTGCTAATGATGAGCGGGCTGCTGGTCCTGGGCATGGTGGCGTCGTTCTTCAAGGGCGCGAGAGTCGAGCCGAAGCCGCCGGCCGTTGAAGATGACCCAGATCGCGCCAGACCGGGCGCGAAACAGAGCATGAAGGTGGAAGCGAGCGCGGGGGAGTAGCCCAAAGCCCAGGCGTCCGGCGGCAGGTCGTCCCAACTCGGGCGGCAACTCCAGGAACCAATCTTCGCAGCAGAGGAGGCGATGACATGAGACTGGCTGGAAAAGTGGCGATAGTGACCGGAGCGTCGCGCGGCATGGGCGAAACCGAGGCGAAGATGTTCGCAGCCGAGGGGGCGAAGGTGGTCGTCGCAGACGTATCCGAGGACGCGGGACGAAAGGTGGAGGCGGAGATTGCCGAGGCGGGCGGCGAGGCGCTGTTCATAGAGCTCGACGTTACCGACGAACGGCAGTGGGAAGAAGCCGTGGCCCGGACCGTCGAGCGGTTCGGCAGGCTGGACGTGCTCGTGAACAACGCCGGCGTCAGCGGCGGCATCGCGACCGACGTGCTCGACACCGGCGCCTGGGACACGCTCATGGACGTGAACGCCAAGGGAGTGTTCCTGGGCATGAAGCACGCCATCCCGGAGATGCAACGCTCCGGCGGCGGATCGATCATCAACATTTCGTCCATCTCCGGGTTCGTGGGGCAGGAGTACATCCACATGGGCTACAACGCCTCCAAGGGCGCTGTCCGCCTCATGACCAAGACCGCGGCGGCCCGGTACGCGCGGGAGGGCATCCGCGTAAATTCGGTGCATCCGGGAATCATGCCGCCGATGGACACCTCGACCGTGACAGCCGCGCCCGAGACCAGGGAGCGGATGCTGGCCCACGTGCCCATGGGCAGGGAGGGCCGGCGGGAAGAGGTCGGCTATGCCGTGCTGTTCCTCGCAACTGACGAGGCGTCGTACATCACCGGAACCGAGATCGTGGTAGACGGCGGCTATCTCGCGGTCTAGGCGACCCCGCCGGTTGAAGGCACGCCGAATGGGGGGCGTCTGACGTGACCATCCCGAGACTGAAGGACCTCGCGCGGAAGCAGCGCGCCGCGATACACGCCTGGTGCATGTACGACTGGGCGAACTCGGCGTACGCGACCAACGCCGTCGCCGTGCTGCCCGTCTACGCGGTGTTCCTGTTCAAGGACGCGCTAGGCGACGACGCCGAGTTTCTCGGCCTGCGCGTCACGGGCAGTTCGCTCTGGGCCTTTGCGGTCGCCATCTCTACGGCCATTATCGCCATCACAACTCCAGTGCTCGGCGTGATAGCCGACCGTATGCCGATCAAGAAGCTGCTCCTCAGCATTTACACGTTCTGCGGCTCGTTCTTCATGGTGATGGCATTCTTTTCCGCTTACAGCCCGCACCCGTGGGTGTGGTTGTTCGGCTCGTTCTTCTTCGCCAACATGGGGTTCGCAGGCGCGCAAGTCTTTTACAACGCGCTGTTGCCTCACGTGGCCCCGGACAATCTGCTGGACGATGTGAGCAGCCGGGGCTATGCATATGGCTATCTCGGCGGCGGTCTTTTGTTGCTGGCCCACATGGCCGCGATTTTCCTGGCCGCCGACACAGATTACGCCGACCTCGTGACTCGACTCGCCATCGCGTCGGTTGGCGTGTGGTGGTTCGGCTGGGCGATCTGGACGTTCGTGGCGGTTCCGGAGCCCCGGGTCGCGAATGCGGTCAGGGGACTCGGTCCGATCTCGGCGGTGGCGCTGGCCTTCAGCGAGTTCAGGCGCACCTTAACCGAGTTACGTAAGTTCAGGGTCGTGCTCCTGTACCTGGGCGCGTACCTGCTGTTCAACGACGGCATCCAGACGGTGCTAACCATATCGGGGGCGTTCGCCGCGGACACGCTTGGCATCCCGCTGGTCTTCAACGTCGGGACGGTGCTCATCATTCAATTCGTCGCCGTGCCAGGCGCGTTGGCCTTCGGGTGGCTCGCGGCAAGGTATTCCACGAAGACGGCTCTCGTCGCTTCGCTCGGCGGCTGGTTCATCATCATCGGCTTTGGCATCTCCATCGCCCCTCTCGAGCCGGAGGAGCACGGAGACTTCGACTACCGGCTGGAGTATCGCTCCGTAGACGGCCTCTACGAGGTAACGCACGCACCCGATGTGTCCGACACGGAAACTGCACAGAGTTGGCAGCGCGATGTCGGCGTCATCGAGGAGGGCGACATGCTCGGTACGAGGCGCACGGAGCGGCTGCTGGAAGGCGTAGGGCCGTCGCGCGATTCCGCCTACTCGGCTTCGGTGCGAGGCGGTGCACTGGACGGCGAAACGGCGGTGGGACGGCTTCACGCCTCGCGCCTGGGAAGCGGTCCGGTCGACTGGTGGCCTATAACCGTGCGCAAACTGCTGTGGAAGCCGCTGGGCCTCGACGCGGGCTTCCAGTGGTTGTTCATCGGCGTGTTCGTGGGGGCCATTATCGGGGGAAGCCAGGCGTTGGCGCGGAGCCTGTTCTCGCAGATCACCCCTACTTCACGGAGCGGCGAATTCTTCTCCTTCTTCGGTTTCATGAGCAGGGCCTCGGCAGTGTTCGGTCCCCTGATCTACGTGTCCGTAACGTCCGCGCTCGACACGCGCGCCGCGATCACGTCGGTAGCCCTGCTCATTCTGGCGGGCACAGTCGCCTTGCGTTGGGTGGACGTCGCGTCTGGCCGCGCGACGGCTGCTGCGGAGGACGCGAGGCTACGGGGGGCCGATCGAGCAGCGCGTACGCGCAGTTAGGGGCCCGTCAGCGCTCCCTGTCCTGCCACTTTGCCAGCAGGGTTACCCACACCGACATCACCAGCAGCTTCAAGTCCAACCACGGAGACATACGCCGCATGTACAGAGTGTCGTAGCGGAGCTTGGCGTGAGGATCGGTATCGTAGGCGCCGTACACCTGCGCCAGCCCCGTCAGGCCGGGCCTGACCAGGAGACGGCGTTCGAATTCGGGCACACGCCTGGCGATTTCGGCGGCGAGCTCCGGGCGTTCGGCGCGCGGGCCCACCAGGCTGAGGTCGCCCCTGAACATGTTTATCACCTGTGGCAACTCGTCCAGCGCGCGATTACGCAGAACACGGCCCACGGGAGTTATTCTCGGGTCGTTTTCCGATGCCCACACCGCCCCACTAATCCGCTCAGCGTCGGGGACCATGGACCTGAACTTGTAGGCTCTGAATACGCGCCCGCCTTTTCCCAGCCGCGGCTGCGTGTAGAAGACTGGACCGCGGTCGTGCAGCCAGATCGCTAACGGAATGAGCGTCCAAAGTACGATCCAGAGGGGGGCGAGGACAACGTGCACTGCAATGAGTATCGCGAGGTCGAACGGTCTCTTCCACCAGTCGTGGGCGGCATCCGTTCGGCCGGGGTGGTGTTGCGCCGTTGGTCGGCAGCCGGTTGCTTTCATCGTGTTGCCCATCTATTGGCATTTGCGCGGCGCACGCGGCGGCAAAGACCACGGCGGTGTTCGCGGCCGCCAAAATGGTAACACAGGCGCGACTCGCGAGAGAAGGTCGCTAGGCGCCTGCTCCTCGCGGGGGTTGTCGATCGCTGTGTGGACGCCGCACAGTTGAGAATGTCGGAGTTCCACTCCGAAGCTTTAGGGTATAATGACTCGCGGGCAACTGGCGAGGGTCCGGCATGGTTGGAGAGTGAGGCAGGAGCAAGTAGATGAACAACGCGAATGGAAACGAAGTCGAAGAGAAGAAACCGAACATCTTCAGCCGCTTCAAAGCCACGTTGCAGCGTCGCGTTATGGCTGGCATAGTGGCGCTCATTCCTCTACTCGTGACCGTTTTCGTGGTTACGTTCCTCATTGAAAACGCGGACTCGCTCGTCCGTGGTCTGCTAAATGAGCGAGATCTGTGGGGTGTACCGCTGGACTTTCCGGGCGTTGGCGTCATAGTTTTCGCAGTCGCCATATTCGTGGTGGGCCTGGCTATGGCTTCGTTGTGGGGCCGCAAGTCGATGGATGTGATTGGCAGGACGTTGAGCTATGTTCCCGTGATGGGAACCGTTTACGGCGTAACCGAACAGTTGACGTCTTCGCTGACTTCGCAGTACAACTTCAGCCGCGTCGTGTTGCTGGAGTGGCCCAGAGACGGGATGATGGCGCTCGGATTTGTGACAGGCCGAATCTACAATCGCGACACGCACATTTCGATTGCGGTGGTATACGTCCCTACAGTGCCGAACCCAACGTCGGGCAACATGGCGTTCGTAAACGAGGACGACATCTTGGAGACCGACATCAGCGTAGAGCTGGCGATGCGATTGGTCTTTACCGGTGGTATCGTAATGCCGGAGTCGATGTCGCTGGCACGGCTGCCCAGGCAGAGGAGCCCGGACCTGCTCGACGAATTCGTGGGCCGGTTCCACCTGGTAGGGGAAGACGGGGTGTAGTCGAGGCTTGTACGTGGGGGGCTAGTCGCTAGTCGCCGGTCGCCGTGGGAACCTCCTCTTCGCCCTCCAGCGCTGCTCCGGCTTCCGGCGGCTCGAGCGGCAGATCGATGATCATGCTGGTGCCTTCTCCCGGATCGACCTCCACTCGAATCGTGCCTGCGTGCTGCCGAATGATGTCGTTACACATCGCCAGCCCAAGACCGGTCCCCTCACCGGTCGGTTTGGTCGTGAAGAACGGATTGAATATCTTTTCCAGCACGTCGTCCGGAATGCCTCCCCCGTTGTCCCTTATCTTTATGCGAACGCCGTTCTCGAGGCGTTCGGTAATGAGCCACAGGGTCGGGAAGTACGAGCTAACGGACGTGAGCTCTTCGCCTATGCTTACCCGCCTCTGATTGGTTGCGTATGCGGCATTGCCAACCATGTTCAGAAACACCCTTGCCAGGTCCTGCGGAATCACGGCTATTTTGCCCACGTTCTCGTCAAACTCGTGCTGAATGTCCAGGTTGAAGTCGGGGTCGACCGCGCGGGCGCTGTGGTAGGCCAGACGGGAGTGCTCCTCGAGAAGCAGGTTGATGTCAGTGGGATGCCAGTCGCCGGCGCCACGCCCCATCATCAACATGTCGTGCACGATACGATTTGCACGGTCGCCGTGGGACCGGATCCTGCCGAGGTTTGCCACCAGGTCTCCCGAAATCTCCTCGATCAGTTCATCCTGGTCGTCGGCGCCCTCTTCCAACACCTCCCTTAACTCCGCTATCAGCTCTTCAGAAGACTCAGAGAAATTCTTTATGAAGTTGAGCGGATTTCGAATCTCGTGGGCCACTCCGGCGGTCAGCTCGCCGAGAGCCGCCAACTTTTCTCTGACCACTATCTGATCCTGCGCCAGGCGAAGGTCACCCAGCACCTCCTCCAATTGGTCGTTCTTCCCCTGCAGCTCCTGGGCGAGCTGTTCCACGAGGTTGAGGCGCTGCACCTCCAGGGCGTGCTGACGGAACACGTCCAGCGCCGCGGCCATATCCGTCACTTCGTCTCGCCCGCCTACGTCCATTCGCGTCTCGAGGTCCCCACCGGCCATGCGTCGCATCCACACAGAAAGCAGCTCGATGCGCCGCAACAGGCCACGTCCGATATATAGCCATGCGATCAGGAAGGCGCCTGCGAAGCTCACTAAAGTAATTGCAATCAGCAGGTTCCGCCCGGTCTCCACCGCCCGCGCCGACGCGACGGTCGCAGCTTGCGAGTCGGCCCGTGCCGTTCCAACCAGGGCGTCGACTTCCGCGACCAGGTCGACAGCCTGCTCGCGGTTCATTGCGAGCAGTTCAACTTCTGTCTCCACCAGTCTGAGTTCGCGGTCCAGCAAGTCGAAGCCGTTGTCATCGCCCACCCCTACTTCGACGATTTTCTCGATGATCGGCGTGAGCGCCACATGGAACTCTGTTCCTCTCAGCGGAGCCATGTTGCGCTCGATACGACCTTTGGCTGACTCGAACTTCTCCCTTAGAGGCTCGATGAGCGACGGATCGGAGACCGTGAATGCGTTGGATAGGTGGAGGGTCGCCTCCCCGGCATCGCTCTGCAGCTCGGCAAGGCGGCGGTACAGGAGAAGCTCGTCTTCGGAGAAGTACTCCGCGCGCGGAGCGGCGGGCATTCCCAGCTCCTGGTAGCCTGTTATCGCGTAGAACAGCTGATTGTCCAGAGCAGGGGCAAGCAGCAAGTTCAGTTCGTCAATCAACGTGTCAAGCCTGGCGGCGAGTTGGTCGCGTTCTTCTCTAAGCAGCAACAGGTCAACCGTGTTGTATCTTATGAGAAGAACATTGTTGATAAGATCTTCGGCAAGCGCCCGTATGGTCTCGTACTCGCCACCGGACTTGTCGGACTGCGAGGCTAGTGCGTCGAGCTGCTCTTCGAATAAGCGTCGTACTCCCGTTACTTCGTCGGCGACGGCATTGAGCTCTTCGATGGACTGCGCCGCCGTGAGCCGAGGCGCGGCCGCCACGAGGCTGTTGCCGTGCTGGGCGACACCGAACGCGGCAGCCAGATTCGGCACCGACTCCTCGTTCACGATTTCCTGCTGCTGCGTGACCTGGTAGAAGGAGTAAAAGGCGACCAACGCCGCCAGCAGCGTCAGCGCGGCGGAGGCGCCGATGCCGAGGTACATCTGAATAGATATACGGTTTCGGTACTCGACAACGCGGTGCAGTCGCTCCCTCACGGCGTAACCTCCGCCATCCTCTCCAGCGGATAGTACCGTCCGTCACTTCCTATTGTGGTCAGAAACACGGCATCGGAGCCCTGGTTGTCGTGCGTATCGAAACTGACCGGGAAACCACCGATGTCCGAGAGCCCCGGTTGGTGAAGAGCTTCGAGAAAGCACGCGCGGTCAACGTCACGGCCGCACGCCTCGAGGCCCGCAATGGCTGTAAGACCCGCCAGGTAGCCCTCGAGGGATACGAACCCGGGAACCGCGTCGGGGGCGTACGCAGCGAGCGCGTCCAGGTAGGCCCGCACGACGGGTATGGAGTCGTCGGTCGGAAACGGCACCACCTGTGTAACGTAGACCCCTTCTCCCATCGCACCCAACTCCCTGGCAAGCGCGTTGCTACCAACGAAAGAGACGGTCATGAACACGGGGTCCAGCCCTATGTGACGCGCCCACAGCACCAGCGTGGACACCGGCTTGTACGCGCCTATCATGATCACAGCCTCTGGGTCGCCTTGCTGAAGGTCAACGAGGGTGGTCTTCACAGAGGTGGTGTTGCGGGGATAAACGCCAATAGCTGCCGGCTCCATACCCCTTCGTTCGAGCGCCTGCCTCGCCCCGGTGTAGCCCGCGCGGCCGTACGAATCGTCCTGGTACATCACCGCGATGCGCGTTATGCCCAGGTCGGTGGTCAGTCGTTCGACCATCTCCTCGGTCTCCTGGTAGTAGGAGGCGCGAACGTTTATGACGTTGGTAAGCTGCTCGTCGCGCAGGAAGGCCGCGCCGGTGAAAGGAGCAATGTAGGGAACTTCGGCGGCTAGGGCTACCGGCACGGCGGAGCGCGAAGTGGGGGTGCCAACGGCGCCAATCAGGGCAAACACGTTCCTGCGATCTATGAGCTCCGTGGTGTTCACCACGGCGGCCTCAGGCTCGTAGGCGTCATCAAGTGAGGTCAGCTCGAGCTGGCGGCCGTGGACGCCGCCGGCGAGGTTTCGTTCGTGGAACGCGGCCCGGATGCCCAGGTGCATGTTGGCGCCGAGTTCCTGCGCCGGACCGCTGAACGCCGCAGACTGTCCGAACAGCACCGTGTCGTCGCTTATGCCGGGAATTGCGCCCGTGACCATACCGTCTGCGGGGTCACCGCCCACTTGGACGGTTGGAGGCGGGCTGACTTCCGGCTGGGCCGGCCCGGAATCGCATCCTTGAGCGCCCACCGCGGCAAGAATCGCGAACAGGGCTAATGCCAGGTATAGTCGGCCCGCAGTCATCACACCCTGCGCTTGGTCAACGTCAGGTGGTTCCTGCCATCCTCTCTTTCGTACCTCATCTCGTCCATGAGCGTTTCGGCGAAGTAGATGCCAAGTCCGCCTATGCGCCTATCTTCCAGTGTAGCGTCCAGGTCCGGTTCGGGAGCCTCAGTGAGGGGGTCGAACGGCTGACCATCGTCCCAGATATCTATCGTCAGGTGATCGGGCTCTGAGTTGAGGATGACTTCGAACTCGTGCAAGCCCCCCGAATAGCCGTAGCTCATGATGTTCGTGGCCAACTCTTCAACAGCGAGGTTAACGTGAAAAACCAGGGCGGGATCCCAGTCCTCCCGCTCGCCGAGCTGCTCTATCTCGCTTTGGAGACGCATCAGTTCTTCAATTCTTGTCTCGAACTTGAGTGTCAGTATCTCGCTCAATAGACTGGCCTATCTTACGCGGCGCTTACTTTCTGCGGTGCAGAACCAGGCAGGTGATGTCGTCCGACTGATCGGCGTCACCCGCAAAGTCGTGCACTGCCTCGAACACGCGCCCCGTGGTATCTTCCGCATCGCTGGGCGGGTCGACTTGGAACACATTAATCAGCCTCGGGACGCCAAACTCCTCCTGGTCTTCGTTCATGGCCTCGGTTACGCCGTCGGTGTACAGGATCAGCGCGTCGCCGGGCATCAGCACCAGCGTTCGCTCTTCATACTCGAAATCGGGCACAAGCCCCAGCGCGATGCCCCCGGTGAGCGGCAACTCCTCGGACGTTCCGTCCGGGTGTAAGAGCAGCGGCGGGTTGTGACCGCCGTTGGCATAGGTGAAAGTGCCGTTCTCCGGATCGTACACCGCGTAGAAGAGCGTTACGAACATGGTGGAGTCGTTGTCTTCCAGCAGAAGTTCGTTGACGCTCGCGAGCACCTCGCCCGGCGTGGCGCTGCCGATGGACATGGCCCTGATGAGCGTGCGGCTCGACATCATGAAGAGTGCGGCGGGCACGCCCTTGTCGGAAACGTCCGCTACGACGACGCCCAGGCGTTGTTGTTCGCGGTTCAGAATATCGAAGAAATCTCCCCCCACATTCCGCGCAGGCTCCATTCTTCCGAACACCTGGAAGGTCTCACCCTCGGGAAACTTGCTGGGCAGCAGCGACTGCTGCATGCTGCTGGCGATGTCCAACTCGTTCTGCAGTACCGTCAGCTTGTTGCGCGACTCCAGCGCATCCCGCCATTCGAGCAGATGGCTCAACGTGCGCTCGATAGTGACTCGAAGGTCTTCGAAGTCTATGGGCTTGGTAACGAAGTCGAAGGCGCCCCGGTTCATGGCGGTGCGAATGTTCTTCATGTCGCCATAAGCGGAGATGATGACCGAGCGAACGTCGGTGCTGACGTTGGGGATCTGACTCAACAGCGTAAGCCCGTCCATCTGGGGCATATTGATGTCGGACAGAACCAAGTCGATAGACTCGTCGGCGCCCAGCTTTTCGAGCGCCTCCAAGCCGTTGCGCGCAAACACAAACGTGTACTGTCTTCTTCGGATGTCCCTGCGCATCCGCTGAAGTATCAGCGGCTCGAGGTCGGGCTCATCGTCGACAACCAGGATCTTGTAAGGTCGATTACTAGACATATGATCAAGTGGCGCAGAGCGCTCGAAAGTCGACGGCCGGGCGTTTCCGCCAGGCGTCGACTTCGCGGGCGTGGCGTGCGGTTACGCGCCTATGGCCGAGGCCGCCTCTTCCCTGGTGGAGTGAACCGGAATGATCTTGTCGAATCCGCTGATCTCGAATACCTCTCGAATGGGATCAGACAGCGAGCAGATCGCCAGCTTTCCACCCTGCCGCTGCAGGACCCTCGCGGTTAGGAGAATCACTCTGAGGCCGGCACTGCTTATGTAGGTGAGTTTTTCTAGATCAAGAATCAGTGCCTTAACTTCCTCGTCGACTACGCTCGTCAGGGTCTCCTGGAAGTTGCGTGCTTCGGTACCGTCGATGCGGTCACCTACGTTGGCGAAAATGGTCGAACCCTGGCGCTCGGTGCTGATTTCCATAGGACTCTCGTCTCCTCTGGATAATAGGGTCGCGCGTATGCGCGCGGGCCGGGCGAGGCCGCAGCCTACAGAAGCCATGTGCCCGGCGGCTGCCCCAGTCCCGCTTATACATAGCATTTCGATATTTGAAAGTCAAGCTAAATGGCTCTTGCGCAAGCGCAATCGCACTCCATTTTCAGGGCACGCTTGGAGACGTTTTCGGGCCGAAGTAGCCCCAATTGACCCCCGACCTATTGCATTCGAGCGGAGTGCCGGCGGTTTCGCATCCGCGCGACCCCGCCGACGCCGTATTCACGACGTTATCTGAGACAGACATGAAAGCGCGTGTTCCTACAATGCGATTGCCCAATAGCGCGTCTACCGGCGGTTGCGGCGGTTCCGCGCCGGGTGCTATACTGACCTCCCCACTCCTGGCCGCACAACCCAATGGGCAAGTGATGTGTATAGCTACGGATTGATAGGCGACATGTCGTCGGCGGCCCTGGTAGGCGCCGACGGCTCTATCGACTGGTGCTGCTTCCCCCGCTTCGACTCGCCTAGCGTTTTCGCCGCCATTCTAGACCCTGAAGTTGGCGGGCATTTTCGCATTGCCCCCGCGTCCCCGGCGGTCTCCACTGACCAGGTATACCTGACCGACACCAACATACTTCGTACCACGTTCACCACATCCCACGGGGTGCTGACCCTGACGGACTTCATGCCGGCCCAGCACGATGACGACGACGACCCGGAGACTCCGCCAAGAGCCGACGACGAGATTCACCGAATCGTGAGCTGCGAGTCGGGCGAAGTAGAAGTCTTCTGCGACTACCAGCCGCGCCACGACTACGCCCGCGCCATGCCCACATTCTCGGCGCAGCGATCGCGCTCCGGCTCGACCGCGGTCAGGGCCAGCGGCGGCCGCCAGACTATGACGCTGGCGGCTACGGCGCCGCTGCCGTTCGACGACCGCGGCGTACACACACGCTTCACCCTTAGGCAAGGCCAGTCGGCCACCTTTGTCCTTGCCTACGGCAACGGACGACCCGCGGGAGTGGAACGCTACCGTACCGAGGAGAAGCTGGCGGCTACGAAGATCTACTGGGAAGGCCTGGTCTCGCGGATGCACTACACAGGCCTGTGGCGCGATTCGGTGGTGCGTTCGTTCCTCGCGCTGCACCTGATGATGTACCGTTACTCCGGCGCCGTCGTGGCCGCTCCAACCACCAGCCTGCCGGAGACTATTGGAGGTTCACGTAACTGGGACTACCGCTACTCGTGGCTCCGGGACGCCAGCTTCACCGTTGACATACTGTACCGCCTGGGCGACGAGTATGGCGCCGACAGATACCTGAACTGGCTGCTGGAACAGTGCAACCTGCACCGGCGCAGAACGCGCATCCTGTACGGCATAAGTCCGGTTTCGTCGCTGCGAGAGTACACGCTGGACCACCTGCGCGGATACGAGGACTCGCGCCCCGTGCGCATCGGCAACGCCGCGGCGGACCACGTCCAGATGGACGTTTTCGGAGAGGTGATCGTCACGATCCATTCGCTGCTCGTGCTCAAGGGCGGGCTGCCACCCGCGGTGTGGGACCTCGTCCAGTTTCTGGCCGAGTTCGTCATGGGAAACTGGCGACGTAAGGACAGAGGCGTGTGGGAAGTTCGGGGCGAGCTCCAACACTTCGTCTACTCCAAGGTCATGTGCTGGGCCGCACTCGACTATGCCGCCTACATCGCCGCGGCCCTGGGCCATCGGCGGCTTTACCGCCGCTGGTCGCTGGCGGCAGACAACATCAAGAACGAAATACTCGACCAGGGCTGGTCGGAGAGCAAAAAGGCTTTCCGGCAGCGCTACGACAGCGAGGCGCTGGACGCATCGAACCTTGGCATACCGTTCATGAACCTAATTGAGCGCGACGACCCCCGCGTGCGGCTGAATGTAGACGCCATCGAACGCGAGCTTACTCAAGGGTCGCTTGTGTGGCGCTACCTGCCCGACGAGACGGACGACGGGCTGGCTGGCCAGGAAGAGGGCGCTTTTACGCTGCTGAGCTTCTGGCTGATTGGCAACCTCATCTATACCGGCCAGAACGATAGGGCCATGGACTTTTTCCACGAAGTGATCACAACCCAGTCGAACCACCTGGGATTGTTCGCCGAAATGTTCGATCCTGTTACGCAACGGCAGCTAGGCAACTTTCCCCAGGCCTACTCGCACATAGGCCTGATCCACACTGCCCTCAATCTGTCCGGCTTCATTGCCGACACCCCGACCAGGCTGCACTCCTCCTCGTCGTAGCGGACACCCCGCCGGCCCGCGTCTAGCGTCCTACACGGCCTGCGGGGAGTCCACGTGCGTAGGGACACCCTCCGCTTCGAACGCGGCGTCGATACGGGCGCGCGTTTCGTCGTCCAGCTTCCATTCGGACGCGGCGACGTTTTCCTTCAACTCTCGCTCGTTCCTGACGCCGACCAGTCCGACGGAGACCGCCGGATGCCCGGTCGTCCAGGCGATGGCGAGCTGCGCGACGCTTCTGCCGTGATCGGCGGCGATCGCTTTCAGCCGCTCCACCACCCGCAGCTCCTTAGCGAACTCGTCCGGCTGGAAGATCGGAAGCCCGAACGCCACGCCCCGGTGACGCCAATCGCCCTCCCCAAACGTGGTCTCGGGCGTGAAAGCGCCCGACAGCAGTCCAAAGCCCAGCGTGCCGTACGCCATGAAGCCGATGCTGCGTTCGGCGCAGAACGGCAGCACCGCCGATTCCATCCGGCGGTCGAACATGTTGTACCCTACCTGGTTGGCGGCAAGGTGGCCGTATTGCTCGCACTCGGCCATCATCTCCGGCGTGAAGTTGGAAACGCCGTAGTGCCGTATCTTGCCATCCTCCTTCAGCCTGTTCAGCGCCGACATCGTCTCCTCGAACGGCGTGTCGTGGTCGGGCCAGTGGATCAGCAGCAGGTCCAGGTAGTCTGTCTCAAGGCGCTGCAGACAGCCCTCCGTTCGCGCGATAACGTGGTCGTAACTCGAGTTGCGGCCGGCGTTCCGGTTGTCCTCGTCGTATTGGAATCCCACCTTGCTTACCAGGACAATGTCACCGCGTCTGTTGCCCAGCGCCTTAGCGAGCAGCCTCTCGGAATGGTAAGGGCCGTAGACCTCGGCGGTATCGAACAGCGTTACACCGTGATCGATCGCCGAGTGCACCGCCTGGGCCGCCTCATCCACGTCGATGTGCCCGTACATCGTGGTGCTCATCTCCCACGTGCCGAAACCGATGGCCGAGGTGAACAGACCGCTATCCCCGAGTTGTCTCTGTTCCATGTATCCTCCCTCCACTAACGGATGAATTCCGCCCCACGACGTCTGCGCGCGGCCTGTCGGTCGGCCGCGCTAGTGAGAAGGCGCGGCGCTTTGGCTGGGACCATCCACCCGCAGCGAGACTACGTCGATGCCGTAGTACTTCTGGTGGTTGATGGAGTGCGCGTAGTGGCGCAGCAGCCGGTACGAAATCTCGCTCTCGTCCGGCGCCTGGGGTAGCTCGCTCAGGTAAGACAGCTTGTCCTCGAGGTTCTCGCCCTCCAGCGCGGACGCGAACTCGAGCTCTGCCGCTCCGCCCTCCAGCCGCGCTGATACACGCAGCCTCTTCGCGGTGCCGCCGTCCTCCCCGCCGTACTGCGACAGAATGGCCAGCGTCTCCTCGCTCGCCGCGGCCAGCCGGTCCGACGCCGCTTCGTCCCACCTGTGGCGGGACGAGAAGCCGCGCGCGAAATCGAGCACTCTGGGCAGCGCGTCATCGTCCATCGCCACTCGCAGCGACCGGCGGCGCGAGCCGGTCAGCTCCGAGAACGCCGAAAGCGCCACCGCGATCATGGCGCCCGCCGTCATACCGTTGCCCAGCAGCACCGCCATGAATCCCTCACCGATGAGGTCGGGGAAAATCAGCTGGCCCTGGAATCCGACGCCTACCCAGAACGCCACGCCGATTACCGCTGCCTTGCGCGTATCCAGCCCTTCACTAAGAGCAATTCGCATCCCCTGCACGAACAGGATGGCGATCAGGAAGGTGACGTAACCGCCCGCGACGGGGCCCGGAATCGCGATGATCAGTGCGGTCGCCTTAGGGAGGAAGGCCAGCAGTATGAATATGATCCCGATGGCCACTCCCACCCTTCGCGCTCCGATTCCGGTCAGCTCAGCCAGCGATATGCTGGAGGAGTAGGTGGTGTTGGGCGTCGTGCCCGCCAGTCCGGAAAGCAGGTTGCCCATGCCGTCCGCGTTGAGCGCCCCCTGCACCACCCGGAAGTCGGTGGCGCGCGGCCTACGGCGCGACACGCGCTGGATCGCCACCGCGTCGCCCAGCGTCTCCACGGCCCCCACCAGCGTCACCACCACGAACGCCGGCAGCAGCGCCCAGAACTCCGCGCCGGGCGTCACGTCCAGGCCCGGCCACGACGCGATAGGCACGCCGAACCAGGGCGCGTCCAGTATTGGCTGAGCGTCGTACAGGCCGAACGGCACGGAGACGACGCAGCCCACGGCGATCCCGATGATGGGCGCCCAGATGCGCACGACCTTCGGCCCGCGCATCGCCAACGCCACCACGACCACCGCTGTCACGGCCGCGGCTGTCGCCCCTGCCGACGCCGAAACACCCTCCGGCACAGTGGACATCATACCATACAGTATCGGCAGCACCGTGGCCGCTATGAGCATAATCACCGTGCCGGAAACGACCGGGGTAAGCAACCGCCGGAACCACGACAGCCTGAACGCGAGCATGAACTGAAACAGCGACGAGACGACGATCAGGCTGGCCATAGTGGCCGGGCCGCCCTCCACCAGCGCTGCGACGCACACCGCGATGAACGCGCCGGACGTGCCCATCATCAGCACGTGGCCCGAGCCTACTCGCCACACGCGGACGGCCTGCAGTATGGTGGTGACTCCACTAACCAGCATGGCCGCGAACACCGCCCATGCCAGGTAGTCCGCGCCCGCCTCCGCCACGTTGACGATGATGACGGGCGTCAGCACGATGCCCGCGACGATGGAAAGCGCGGCCTGCACACCCGCGCCCACCGTCAGGGCGACCGGCGGATTCTCGTGCGGCTCGTATCGGACGGTCTCGTTAACCTGCTCGGAAGCCACCGGCAATACCTCCACGCCGGACACAGCGCGCATCATCACATCATTGCCCGTCCGGCACGGTGATTGTAACCCAGGACCGGCATGGCTGCCACGCCACGCGTTCCGGTTGCGGAACGCGTGGCCGCTTTGCTAGAATTGGGGCGCTGCGCCGGCGGTCGGTCCCGCGGCGCGGGAGGGGCTGTAGCTCATCTGGGAGAGCGCTTCAATGGCATTGAAGAGGCAGGGGGTTCGAGTCCCCCCAGCTCCACCAATTTTCACCGTAGACAGAACTGAGCCGTTCAGGGGCATCTCCTCGGCGTTCCTGCCGGGTATGCGGCTATCGTCGGGCATGGGGATGGTGTAGCGCATCAGGGCGTCGCCGGGCATGACGACGATCTCCTTGACGAAGGTTTCGATGAAGGCCCTGCGCTCGGTTAGCTCGCTCTCCTTCAGGAACTCACTCATGTCCTGGGCGTAGGCCGCGATGGTCTCCACGTCGTCCAGGTCGGCCCTGCGCTGCGAGAGGATGGCCCTGGCTTCGGCGGCCAAGTCCTCCAGGCGCTCCTGGCGGTCCCGGTGCTCCCTGATGCGGGCTGATGCGTCGGCCATCTCCACATCATCGGCAGTCTCGATAAAGTGCCAGATGCGGCCCAGCTTCCGCTTCACGTCCTCAAGCTCATCCTCGATGGTCTCCAGCTTCGTCCGCTGCTCTTGGGCCACGCCGTCCATCTGCTCATCGACTACCTTCACCAGGGCACGGATATTGCCGTCGGTAAGGACGTTGGAGCGAATCTTGCCTACGACCATCTCCTCGAAGCGGCGGGCGTTTAGCCTGGGAGTCTTGCAGGCATCCTTGCCGCGCTTCATGATCGACTGGCAGACGTAGTAGGAGAACTGGCCGCTCTTGGCGTCCTGGCCGCTCAGCGCCCTGTTGCAGGATTTGCACTTGACCAGTCCGCTGAGCAGGTAGGAGCTTGCGACTCTACGGGGGTGGGCGATCTTGGGTGCGCGGGAGCGCATCAGGCTGTTGACCCGGCGGAAGCGGGTCTTGGAGACGATGGCGGGAAACGCCTTCTCCACCCGCACCGGCTCGGCCTTGTCCTTGGCCCTGGCTCCCCAGATCAGCGTGCCCGTGTAGACCTCGTTCTTGAGGATGAAGTGGACGGTGTTCTTGGACCAGAGCTTGCCTGCGGGGCTGGCGAGACCCTCGTCGTTGAGGGTCTCAGCGATGGGCAGCATCCCCTTTCCGGCCTGCGCCATGTCGAAGATGCGCTCGACTACGGGCGACGTGTCCGGGTCGAGTTCCAGCGTGGGGCGTTTCTTGGGCCCGTCCTGCACCATGACCCTGTTGTATCCGTAGGGCGTCCTGCTGCCGATCCAGAAGCCCCGAGAGGCGGCCTCCCGCATCCCCCTCAGGACCTCCTGGGCGAGATTCTCGCTGTAGAACTCGTCCACGCTCTCGATGATTCCCTCAAGCAGCTTGCCGGTGGGGGTGTCGTCGGCCTGTTCGGTGATGGAGACGACTCGGACGCCCTTGCGCCGGAGCAAGGATTTGAAGGCGACGGCGTGCTCGCGCTTGCGTGTGAAGCGGGAGAACTTCCAGACCAGAATCTCCCTGAACGGAGCGTTGGTCTTGGTGGCCGCGTCGATCATCTTGCGGAACTCCGGCCTGTCAGCGATGCGCCCGCTCTCGGCCTCATCCACGTACTCGCGGGCGACGAGGTACCCGTTCTTGCGCGCATAGTCCCTGAGCGCCCGCATCTGGGCGGCCACGGACAGGTCCACGTCCTGCCTGTCGCTGGATACTCTGGCGTAGAGGGCTGCGGGCGTGTAGTCGGTCAGCTGGTTCATGGGTGTGTCCTCCTTGCTCACTCCTGGTCGTTCCGGCGGGCCTCGGCCCGTTGGCGGCGCTCCTGCCGCAGCCACGCCCGCTCCTGCATGTACAGGCGGATGGCCTCGCGGAGGAACTCGCTCATGGTGCGGCCTTCCTCCTTCAACACCTGCTGCACCTGCTCGGCCATTTCCGGCGGCATGGAAAAGGTGATGGCCTTTCGGGTCGTGGGCATTCTCTCTTTTTGCCTCCCTAAGTATGACAAAGTCATACCCTTATCATGAACGAAACGGCCTGCGGCTGTCAAGCTCTTCTGGCGTAGGGGCGTAGGCTGTTGGCGGGGCCTTGGTCGAGCCTCTCCGCAAGAGCCAACTGGTGCGACGTGGGGAGGACGTACCGAGGACCGGGGATGGGTGCCTGCAAGGGGGAACTTCTGGGGCGATTCCCTACTGAGCCGGGCTTCCGGTGATGGCCGCGGTCATCGTGGGCGAATCGGAGCAGCTCAAAGCCAATCACATGGCCGGGCCGTCAAGTGCTATCGCCTCAGCTCTTCTGCCGGGCATCAGGCCATCGACGGGCATGGGGATGGTGTAGCGCAGCAGGGCGCTTCCGGGCATCACGACGATCTCCTTCACGAAGGTCTCGATGAAGGCCCTGCGTTCGGTCGTCTGGCTCTCGTTCAGGAACTCGCTCATGTCATGGGCGTAGACTGCAATGGTTTCTGCGTCGTCCAGGACGACCCTGCGCTGGGACAGGATGGCCTTCGCATCGGTGGCTGCGTCCTCAAGGCGCTCCCGTCGCTCGCGGTGCTCCCTGATGCGGTCTGAGGCGTCGGATAGCTGTATGTCGGATGTCTCGATGGCGTGCCAGATACGGCCCAGAGCCCGCTTCGCGTCTTCAAGCTCCTTCTCGATGGTCTCCAGTCTCTTGCGTTGCTCGCTGGCTACGCGGTCGATCTGCTCGTCCACGACCTTCACGAGAGCGCGGACGTTGCCCTCGGTGAGTACGTTGGACCGAATCCTATCCACGACCATCCCCTCGAAGCGGCGGGCATTGAGCCTGGGAGTCTCGCAGGCGTCCTTGCCGCGCTTCATGATCGACTGGCAGACGTAGTAGGAGAACTGGCCGCTCTTGGCGTCCTGGCCGCTGAGCGCCCCGTTGCAGGCCTTGCACTTGACCAGTCCGCTGAGCAGATAGGAGCTTGCGACTCGCCGTGGGTGGGCGACCCTGGGCGCCCGGGAGCGCATCAGACCGTTGACCCGGCGGAAGCGGGTCATGGAGACAATGGCGGGGTGCGCCTCTTCGATGCGAACCGGCTCGGCCTTGTCCTTGGCCCTGGCGCCCCAGACCAGCGTACCCGTGTACACCTCGTTACTGAGGATGAAGTTGACGCCTCTCTTGGACCAGAGCCTTCCCGTGGGACTGGCGACACCCTCGTCGTTGAGGGTCTTGGCGATGGGCAGCATCCCCGTTCCGGCCTCAGCCATCTCGAACATGCGCTTGACGACACGGGCTGCATCCTCATTGGGTTCCAGCGTGGGGCGTTTCTTGGGCCCATCCTGCACCATGACCCTGTTGTAGCCGTAAGGCGTCCTGCTGGCGACCCAGAAGCCGCGAGAGGCGGCCTCCCGCATCCCTCTCGTGACCTCCTGGGCGAGATTTTCGCTGTAGAACTCGTCCACGCTCTCTATGATGGCCTCCAGGAGCTTTCCCGTCGGGGAGTCGTCGGCGTGCTCGGTGATGGAGACCACCCTGATGCCCCTGCGCCTGAGCATGGACTTGAAGGCGACGGCGTGCTCGCGCTTTCTGGTGAAGCGGGAGAACTTCCAGACCAGAATCTCCCTGAAGGGAGCGTTGGGCGTTTTGGCCTCGTCGATCATCTTGCCGAACTCCGGCCTGTCGGCGATGCGTCCACTCTCGGCCTCGTCCACGTACTCGCGGGTGACGACGTAGTCGTTCTTGCGGGCGTAGTCCCTGAGGGCTCGCAGCTGTGCGGCAATGGAAAGGTCCACGTCCTGCCTGTCGCTAGACACCCTGGCGTAGAGCGCCGCCGGCGTGGTGGCCTGGTGCCCGCTCATCCGTCAGCCTCCATGTGTCTGTCCTGTCCGGGCAGTGATCGGCCGTCCTCCTCGCGGTGGTCCGGCGCGTCGTCGGACGCCGACTCCTGCCGCCTCATGTGGGCGCGGACGGCGACCTCTGCCAGGATGCGGAACCCCTTGAGGACCGTCTCGCGCTGCTTGGGCGTGTAGGACGGCATCAGGTCGGCCGGAGAGCCGTCAGGGGCGTCCCCTGCGGGCCTCTCTCGTCTCTTGTGCCTGTTCTTTCGGGTGCTATCTTTCATGTTGCGTAGTCGCAGCGGCGTCTGGTGGGCCGCTGGCCTCTCATTACCGGTTTGCGGCTGGGCCGCCGGAGCCGACGGAACGGGCGAGCGCCGGCGACAGCCAGCCGTCTCAGGCCCCGCCGTACCGCCGTTGCGCCTGCGCCCGGCGGGGCCGCTTGTCTAGCTGTCTTCCTTGAAGAAGCTCATCTGGAAGCTCTCGGTCACGAGGATCGCCATGCCTCCGGGCATCCGCGCCGCGAAGCGGAAGAGGGCGTGCATCGCCCAGCCTCGGGGCTCGACCCCGTTGCGCCACCGGTGGACCAGCTTGGGGTCCACGCCGATGGCCCTTGCGAAGGCGGCCCAGGTGAGGCCGCTGACCTCGTGCAGCCGTTCGAGGCGCTTGGGGAAGTCCACCGCCAGCACGGCGGCCTGGAGGGCCAGGTCCTGCTCCTCGCTGAACTGTTCCTCGGTCCCGTCGAAACGGAACGAATCGTTATGGTTCGTCATCTCTATCCTCCATAGTGAAGAGTTGGTCGAAGTCGTCGAAACCCAGGGCCTTGAGCATCCGGCGGCGAATGCGACCGGAGGGTGTGCGCCCCGCGTTGACCAGCATCGAGATGTAGCCGGGGCTGACCCCGACTTCCCTGGCGAGCCAGTTCTGGGAGCGGTTCAGCAACGTGAGCCGTCCCCATAGGGCCGCCGTGTCGAGCCGGACAACGGTCCGTCCACCACGCCTCCGGGGCCTTTCTTCTTGTTGTGGTCGTCTTGCGAACGCATGGCTTTCAGCCTTCCTTTGGGGAAGGGAGCGCGAGCCGTCGCGCCGCTTCCCCGATGTCGGTAGTTGGTCATTGAGGCGGCATGGCCTGGGGCGACTGCCAGTCGCCGGGGTCGCGCCATGCGCGTCCCAGCGGCCCCATCCGCTCGATTGCGGCCCTGTGGGACACCCACAGGGCCACCGTCACGCCCTTCGCCTGCATCTCCTCCCGCGCCAGGCGCAGGAAGTGGGTCTGGACGATCTCGTCGTCGAAGACGATGAGGACGGAGGGCCGTGCGCCGTGGTCGTCGGTGGGCCGGTGAGAGGAGAAGTAGCGCAGATAGGGGGCTAGGCGCTCCGACATGGTCGAGGGACGCACCGCCCTCCGCTCCCACTCCAGCAGGAAGGGCCACTTGGTCTCGCCCTTTCTGAGGACGCCGAAGGCGTCGGGGTTGACCGAGCGCATCCCGTCGCCGTGCTTGAAGTGTCGGGAGGCCCTGCGGGGCGGGTCCACCTGGGAGACCTCCCAATCCAGGAGGCCCGCCTGCACGGTGAGTGCGGCAAGGAAGGCGTGGACGGCGGCGGTGTGCTCGACGTTCCTGAGCAGCTGGCGGCTCCTCGCGCCCGTCACGTTGTCCCAGACGAATGGGGTGCCGGGGAACAGGGGAGCGGCGCTCCACCGCTTCTTCGCGACGGCCACGGACGTCCGGTCCCTGCGGGCCAGGAGGGCCAATGCCCGGTCGGTGAGGGCCATGCGCCCGCTTCCGGCGATGGGCCGGGTGACGAGGCGGAACCCTTCGAGGGGGGTGACGATCTGGGAGGCCCTAGGGACCGAGACGGCCATCATTCCCGCCAGGTCCGTCAGGGTGATCCAGGGCCAGTCGGAGATGAGGTCGAGGGCGCGCTTCTCGGCGGGCTTGAGGGTCGCGGGCAGCAGCTAGTCGGGGACCTTCCACCCCGGACCCTCGACGGAGAGGTCGGCTGGGAGCGAGACCATGCGGGGCTCGTCCTCCTCGGGAAGGAGGCTTCCCTTCTCTATCCGGTCGAGGACAGAGCGCAGCTCGACGGAGGCGCTGACCGCGGGCGGGCTCCACACCGGGTCGTCCGGCGACGCCGCGACGGCCTCGCGCTCGAGGGCGAGATAGAAGGGGACGGGGGCGCCGGCCAGCGTCCTGCGGACGTGCCTGAGCCGCACGTCGTCGGCCATCATCACGAGCACGGCTCCGGGGAGCGGCCCCTGGCGCAGCCTCCACATCCGGTTGGAGAAGCCGGTCCTGTCGGCGGTGAGCCCCTGCCTGACGATGCCGACGGTGCGGCCGCCGGGAAGCTCGATGGCGGCGTCCAGGGTCGAGGCCCTGTACCACCGGAAGCTGATGGGGTATGCGACGCCGGAGACGGCGGCCGCCAGGCGGTAGATCGCGGCTAGGGAGTCGAGCCGTCCCATCAGGTTGCGCCGCCACTCGGCGGATACGGGGCGGTCGCGGACGAGATCGTCCAGGGAGGTCTCTTCCTGCTCGGTGAGCCGCCCCAGCCCGGCGGCGGTGAGGTGGAACCTCTGGGTCGATGAGGGAAAGAGGGCGGTGGCGTGGGGTACGGCGGCGCAGAAGCCGCCGGAGTCCAGCCTGTCGACGGCCTCGTGGACCGCGGCCTTCGACCAGCCGGTGACGGCCACGATCTCCGTCCGGTCGAGGAATGGCATTCCCGCCACGGCGCGGAGGGTCTGGGCTTCACATCCTTCGGCTCTCATTGCTCGGCCTCCCCTTCTTCCGTCGTGTTCGCGTTCTTTGAGGCCGTGGCCTTCTCCTTCCCGTCCGTCTCCTCGCCGTCCTCCTCCAGGTCGGCTGCGCGGTCCTTGAAGTCCCGGACCTTCTTCTGGGCGGCTGCCCCGGCGTCCTCCAGGTCCTGGGCCGTCAGGGTGTATGCGGAGGCCGTGCTGCGGATTTGCGCGGCGACGGCGGGGTCTCCCTCCTCCGGCTTTCTGACCATCATCGAGAAGGCGGGCATCCGCTCAATGCCCACGGTGGCCCTGACGTAGCAGTGGTGGACCGGCAGCGACGTGATGTCGTCCTCGGTCACCCGCTCCTTGCCCAGCTCCCACACCAGCTGCCTTGCGTCGTTCCCGGCCACCTGGAAGACGGCGAGGCATCCGACGTTGGCGAGGAGGGTGTCCCGCATGGTGCGGGAGAGGTCGTCGAGCTTCGCGAGGCTCTGGGTTGCGAGCACGAACGACGCCCCGTACTTGCCCAGCTCCGAGAGCATCGACTCGTAGTCCACGCCGGGCATCGACTGCATCTCGTCCACGACGACCAGCGCGCCGCGCCGCTGGCTGAGTGAGACGCTCTCCTGCTCTCGTATCACCGAATCGACCAGGTTGAGGAGCGACGCTCCCACAAGGGCGGACACGTCCCTCCCGACGGCTCCCTGGGCGGTGGAGACCAGCAGGATGCCTCCCTGCAGGATGGTGTCGCGCAGGTCGATGGTGGAGCGGCGCTGGCCCAGGATGGCCCTTGCCCGCTTGGAGGATGCGTAGTAGGAGAGGCGGGTCTGCACGGGGGCGAGGGCCTCGGCGCGGTACTGCTGGTGCCAGCTTCCGAAGTCTCTGGCCCACCATTCAAGCAGGTAGGGGTCCTCGATCCTCTTGAGCACGCCGTCCCGGAACTTCCGGTCGGAGAGGAGCTTGAGGCCGTCGAGGATTGTGTGCTGGCTGCCCTCGTCCGTCTCGGGGTGCTCGTTGGCCTCGTGAAGCGTCTTGACGGTCTGCTCCAGGATGGACTGCATCCTCGGCCCCCACTGCTCCCAGAGGCCCTTGGCCACGCGCACCACCGAGTCGGCGGTGCGGTCGCGGTCGGCGAAGATGCGGGTGTCGAGAAGGTTGATGCCCGGCGCTCTCCGCTGGTCGGCCAGGTCGATGAGCCGCACCCGGTCGATGAGGGACTCCGGCACATGTTCGAGCAGCCCTGCCACCAGGTCCGCGTGGGGGTCGACGACGACGATGGCGTCGTTGTCCCTGCCTTCGGCTTTCTCCCGCATCTTGTGTGTGACGAGGTGGTGCATGAGGGTGGACTTGCCCATGCGGGTGCGCGCCACGTAGAGGTGGTGCCGCCGGAGCAGGTCCTCGGGGAAGCGGATGGGCCGGGGCTTGCCCGCGGTGGTGTCTCCCACCAGCGCGCCGCCCCTGACACCCTTGGCGAATGGCAGGAGCGCCCTCGCGCCGGACCGCTCCACCAGGGGCGTCTCGTCCCCCGCTCCGGGCGGGTGCCACAGGCAGGCGATCTCGCGGACGCCCAGGACGCTGCGCCCCCCGAACAGGCCGGGGCCTGCGGGGTGCATCATGTTGGGGTCGGTCGCGGTTGGCCGGACCTTGCCGACCTTGAAGCGCGCCCCGGCGGGGTTGTCGAAGTGGCGGTAGGCGGCGGCCACCGGCCCCAGGAGCTCTCCGGCCCGCTGGGGTCTCGTCCCGGCGGGCAGTATGGCGGTGACCTGAAGCTCGGCGTCAAAGGCGATGCGGCTGACCTTCTCCTTGATGAGGAGTGGGTCCTCGACGCGGGAACGGGCCTTCTTCCAGCGGTGCCATGCCCAGCCGCCGACCGCAAGCCCCAGGGCCGAGCCAATCCCCAGGAGCGCCGCCTTCCATATCTCCCCGTCCTGCACCCACAGGTAGCCCTTGAGGGCCGCCAGCGCGCCAAGGCCGAGCACGGCCATCGTGATGCCGTCCATCTGGAGCGGCTTGGTCTGGAAGGTGTAGGCGGGTTCCCTCGGCTCCATGCCGGGCCGCTTGTGGGCCTTGTCCATGTGGGCCTGCGACCAGTCGGGGCCGAGGGAGCGCAGCATCAGCCGCGCCACGATGCGCTCACCCTTGTTGATGTTGGAGAGAGCGCCCATCAGGGCGATGAGGGGGTCTGAGCCGGGGTCGAGCAGGTCGTCGTCCCTGAAGGTGCGCAGGGGGACGTACTCGGGGGCGTCTGCCCGCAGGGTCATGCTCCACGCCTGCTCGCCCCCGCCCATGCGCAGGGGATCGTCGTCCGGGTCCACCCTCTGGATGCGGGCCTGGGGGTAGTGGGCGGAGAGCTGGCCGCGCACCACCTCGTCGTCGAGGCACCGGGCCATGAGGGTGACGCCGTCCATGTCGCCCGCCAGCTCCAGGGAGAAGGGCTCCGGCACCGCGATGGAGCCGAGCATGTTCTCCACGCCCAGCAGGGTGCGCTCCCCGGCGCGGGGTGGAGTCACCGTCAGCAGGACGGGCTTCTTCTCGGTGTCGTTTCCAAACAGGATTTCCTTCGGGTTCAGCTTCATGGTGTTATTCCTTTCTCTAATGGCGTCCGGGCGTCCACTCGATGACCGCCGTCTCCTCCGGGGTGGCCTCGATGCGGACGGGGAAGCGGTTGCCCTTCGACAACAGCAACCCGTCTCCCCTGGGGCACGACAGGAGCCAGCGCTGGAGGTCCTGGGGCAGGTCGAAGGCGTCGCCGACCGTGCTTATGGCCGCCGCGTCCTGCTGGAGCAGGAGCTTGAAGGCGGCGTTCTGGAGGAGTGCGCGACCGGAGTGGCCGGTGATCGTCCTTGAAGAATCCTCGGACAGTAGGTCCTGCACGTCCTGGGTTATGAACTGCAACCCCAGCCGGTGCTTCCGGGCGCGCTTCGCCATGCTGACCATGAAGGCCGCGCCCTCGGGGTGCTGCATGATCGACCACACCTCGTCCACCACGAGAAGCCTCGGCTTGGGGTCCTGGGCGGCGGCGGCCCACACCGTCTCGGTGCAGACCATCGCGGCGGCGGGGCGGAGCTCCGGCTCCAGCAGCCGCAGGTCAAAAACGGTGACCAGGGCCTCGTTGCCCAGCAGGTCGTCGCCCTCGTCGGAGAGGAGGTGGCGGAGGCTGCCGGTAGCGAAGGGCCGCAGCAGTCTTGCGAGGCCGGGGTCTCCCGCCTCGTCCTCTTGCAGATATGAATAGAAATCGCGGAAGCCGGTGCGCTCCCTGGGTCTTGCGTAGTAGCCCGCCAGGGCATGGTCGAGGGAGGCGCGGCGCTCCGCCCCGAGACTCTCTCCGACCATCACCTCGATCAACCGTCTCAGGCTGCCGATGCGCTGGAGCATCTCCTCGGAATCGCCCCGCTCGATGACAAAGGGGTTCATGCCCTCGCCCGGCACGCCGGGGCTGAGAACGCGCCCTCCCGCTGCGCGGGCCATGTCCGCGTACTCTCCCTCGGGGTCGATGACGTAGGCGGTGATGCCTCTCGTCAATCCCCTGAGCACTCCCAGCTTGGTGGCAAATGACTTGCCGCTTCCCGACCTTGCGAGGACGGCGATGTTGGCGTTCAGGTGCGTCCCGTCCCAGGGGTCGTAGACCACCGGGGAGCAGGCCCGCATGTCGATGCCGTAGAGGGTGCCGCTCCTGGTGTCCAGGTCGGGCGGCGAGAAGGGGAACAGGCGGGCGATGCTGGAGGTGTCCAGGCTGCGCCACTCGGCGACGGCGTTCAGGGCCAGTGGAAGCGTGGACAAGAGACCTTCTCTTTGTCTGAAGGCCAGGTTGTCGAGCTTCCCCAGCGTGGCGCCGAAGTGAGCCTTCGCCCGCTGCGTCATCTCCTTGAGCGACGCCTCGTCCTTCGCGTGAAGGGTCACGGAAAGCGAGGCGTGAAACAGCCGCTCCCTGCCCCGCTGCACCTCGTCGCGGAGGCGGGTGATGTCTTCCAGGGCGATCTCCGCCTCCGGGGACATGGTGCGCCCGCGTTTCAGGGAGAGGGACTGCGCCGACTCGAACCTGACCTTCTGCCACTCCAGCGTCCTCGCCGCCTGCTCCGCCGGTATCGGGCCGACGTGGACGGACAGGTCCATCGGCGCGCCCGCCGCCATGAGTCCCTGGAGGAAGCCGGGGGCCAGCGACCGGGGCCACTTGCCCAGGTGGAGCGAGCGAACGAGGGTCCCGCCTATGCGCATGTCGCGGCGGCCTATCGCCACCTCGACGGGGGCGTCCTCGTCGAACTCTGCGGGTGAGCCGCCCAGTGCGGCCGATACGAAGAACATCCGAAGCTGGCGGCCCTGCAGGGCGTGGACGGACAGACCGGCCCTGGAGAGCAGGCCGCGCAGGTCGTCGATGCGGGCGAACTCGCACACGGCGTAGAAGCGCCGGTCGAGGATGCCGTCCCTCGTCTCAAGGTCGGTGAGCAGGCGCCCCAGGGACTCGGCGGCCGCCTTGGTCTGCGGGGGCAGGTTGCCCGGCTGGGCCTCTTGCAGCTTCTCCCGCATCCGTTCCAATCTAGGCGGGTGCTGCCTGATGAGCAGCTGGGCCGGGAAGTCCAGAGCGTTGAGCGCCCCGGCGAAGGCTCCGAGCTTCGGCTCGTCTATCTCAAGGCCCATCACCTCGCAGACGCCGAGCTTCACCCCGTCCAGGCGCACCGGCCCGTCGTCGTCCAGATGGGACAACATGAAGAACAGCGGCGGCTCCGGCGGGAGCTTGGGCGCGGTCTCTTTGGCTGCGCCGGACGCCGGCTCCGTGGGGAGTCCGCCCTCCGGCATCTCCTGCGGAGCGGCGGACTCGCTTAGCGGCGTCTCTCCTCCGCGTCTCGTGATTAGTTCAATCAGTTTCTTCAATTCGCTCGGTTCCTTTTCTCTAGGGGGTTGGGAAGGGGACGAGGCCGCTCCTCAGCAGCGCGGCCACGCCCTTGGCCGACAGGACCAGGACGAGGCCCACCACCGCCATGACGACGGCGGTCTTGGCCCTGCCCCCGCCGCGCTCCTCGCCGCCCTCGGCCATCAGGACGAAGCCCGCCCAGACGATGGAGAAAAGACAGAGGCCGGAGGCGGCGTAGGCCATGCCGGTGAGCACGCGGTCGAACTGGCGGAGCATCTCCTGCTCCTCCGCCGGGGCCGCGCCGGCGGTCGCCAGCGCAACCCCGGCCAGCAGCGTTGCCGAAATCGCCCGCCTCACCAGGGCCACTCCCAGCCCATGTCCTCGAACCAGTCGCGGAGGCCGTCTGCGGGCTCCTGCTCGGCGGGCGGGTCGACCGGCTCGGGCTCAGGCAGGACCAGGGCCTTGAAGGGGTCGTCCGATCCCACGGCGGATGCCAGGGCCATCGTTTCGGCCCTGGTCCCGGCGATGGGCTGTCGCTCCACCGTCTCGGCCTTGATGTGCTCCGGGTGGACGACGGCCACCGTCACCTCCCTGGCGATGGTGGCGCTGGGGACGTAGGCGTAGGCCGTAGCGGTGGCGGACGACGTTGTGGCGGCGGATGAATCGGCGCCGTCGTCGCAGGTGACCGTCACCGTCTCGCTGTCGTAGTCGCTGTCCCCCGGTCGGTGGAGGTTCACAGTCTTGGTGATGTGCTCCACTCGCTCCGGGTGGTGGGTGAGCTGCGTCAGCGGGGGCATCGGGATGCGAAGGCTCGCCTCAAGGCTCACGTCCACGCTCACGTCGTGAATCGCCTCGCCGGCGGGCACCGCGAGCCTGAAGCGGGTCTCGCCGTCGGGGACGAAGGTCACGCTTGCACTCGACGCGCCGGTGGCTGCCGAGACCGTCCCCGTGACGGCCGTCACCTCGGCGTCCATCAGGGCCGTCTCGGTGACGCTGGCGTGTCCGGCCACCGTCTGGAGCTCGATAGACTCCTCGACGACGGCGGCGCAATCGGACTCGACGACGCCGCTGACCGCTCCGGGCGTCCAGCCCAGGGAGGTCATGCGCAGGTCGCACAACTCTCCCTCCACGACCGGCAGGGGATAGGGAAGCTGCGCTTCCTCGAAGGTCAGCGCCCCGGCCTGTCCCAGGGAGTCCTCCCACGACACGGTGAAGGACGGCGCCGGGCCGTGGAGGGGGAGCGAGTAGTCGATGCGCTCCCCCTCAGCCAGGGACGCCGAGCCCCAGAAGCGCAGCCACGTCCCCTGCGGTCCTCCGAAGGCCCGCACCCGTATGTCCAGTTCCGTGGCGGCCCGGAGGGTAACGGCGGCCCGGTCGCCGGAGACGGTCAGTCCCTCGACGAATATCCGCCGTCCCTCCACCGGCTCCTTGACCTCGAAGTCGATCTCGTCCCGCCACGGCTCGTGGCCGTCGGCCAGGGCCGACTGGGGAACGGTCGTGACCGCCGCCGCCAGGACGGCCACGACCGCAAGGGCAAACATGCCTCTTCGAGGCTTCCGGTTCCGGCTCTGAAGCGTCTCGGCCCGGTGGTCGGGACGCCGGCCGCTGCCCGCGTCCTTCCCCCTGCGCTTGCCGAACCAGCGCATCCGTCCGTTGCGGCGTTCTTTGTTCTTGCGGGTCTTCCTGTTCTTGCGCAGCCTTCCCAGCCCGCGCCCGGCGCGTTTCGCCATCAGGCTCAGGCGACCGGGGCCGCTCTTCACCGGCTGCGCCGGCGCGGGCGGCTCGGGTCTCACCAACTGGGACGCGGACCCAACGTAGAGCCGGGCTCCCAGCCGGTACTTGAGCAGGTCGGCAGCCACCAACGGCAGCCGCCTGCCCCCCACCTTCCCAACGATCATGGCGATCCCCGCCAGGGTCAGGACGGCGGCCAGCGCCATACGCACCTCGGAGGGGCCTACCGGGGCGTAGCGGTATGCGCCGTAGGAGATGGCGCACACCGCCATCACCGCCACGATCTGCGGGAAGGTGAACCCCAGCAGCACCCGGTCCTCGGCCTGCACGTGAGTCGGTACCTCGTGTTCTCTCATGTGTCTCTCCTCCTCACGTCCGTCTATCCGCCGTCGCTTGGGCTGCTGTCGCCGCCGCCCGTCTCAGGCGGTGGCACGCTGTCTATCTCGATGCCGGGGTTGACCACTGCGTTCATCACCAGCTCCACGACGCCGTAGGCGACCAGGGCCAGCACGATGCCCGCCAAAGCGGTCATCATTGCGCTCTTGCCGCGCTCCATCTGGTGGGGCGCTCCGCTGGCCGTCAGGTACAGGTACGCGCCGTAGATGAAGAATCCGACGCCCACCGCTCCCACGATGCCCAGCAGGATTCCCACCAGGTTCGAGATCGTCTGTGTAAGGTCTTCCATTCCTTTCGCTCCTCTCTTGCGCCGGACGGCTCTCTGCCGCCCGGCGTTCAACTCTTGGTCTTCTCGCCTCGGTTGCTCCCGTTAGCTGCACATTTCTTCGCCTCCGTCGTGGTGTTCGCCTGACGCGGGTCTCTTCCGCGCCGTTGCGTCGTTGTCGTGTGTTCGGCTACTCGCCGCTGCTCCGGGGCTCGCCGCCGCCGTCTCCGCCTGCCGATGGGGTGGCCATCGAGGCCGCCGAGCTCAGGCCGCTGGCGGCTGCCGACACGCCCGCGCTGGCCGCAATCGCTCCCACCGCCATGCCTCCCGGCCCTCCCGCGGCCCCGCTCATCAGCCCGATGGTCCGGGCCGAGCGCATCAGCGACGAGGGCAGGTTCATGCCGAAATAGAGCATCGAGAGCCAGGAGTCGAAGGTCCCGGAGTTGCCGAGCATCGAGGGCACCCGGGTCGCCATGTAGACGAAGGCCAGCGACATCAGGAGCTTCCAGATGAGGTCCTGCACCGGCTCGAAGGCCGCTATCGACGCGAACTCGTTGAGGAAGCCCAAACCCAGGGCCAAGGCAATCAGCTGGATGGCCTGCTGGAACACCGTCGTCATGAACAGCCGCAGCCAGTGGCGTCCCCATCCCGCCGTGTGCGGCAGAATCCACAGCCCCAACGCGATGGGCGCCAGGGCGAGCAGGATGTCGATGAGGGCCAGGCGCAGCACCATCTGGACGATGACGTAGAGGACGAAGAAGCCGTAGACCAGGTAGAGCAGGGCAAGCAGCTGCGCCATGCCGACGCTCCCGGCCTGGACGGCGGTGAGAAAGGTGTCGAGGGGAGCCCTGAGCAGGTCTCCGGGGGTGACGCCGAGGGAGACGGCTATGAATCCTGACACTGCGTCGGCCACGTCGAGGACCAGGGCGCACCACCACAGGGACGAGGCGGCGGCTACCAGGCCGAGCACGAGCCGGGGGACCATCTCCCGCCATCCCGTCTGGGAGCGTCCCAGGTGCTCGGAGACGATGAAGCTGAGGCCCATCCAGCCGAGGATCACCATCAGCGCGCCGGAGGTGATGGCCCAGACGACCATCCACGCCTGGCGCACCATGTCATGGGCGTAGGTCAGGTCTGCGGGGGTGCCGGTGAGGATGTCGCTCATGCGCTACCCGCCCCCGCAGTTGTCGGCGTCCTCGCCGGACGCCCGTTCCACCACGCCGCAGAGGGTCCCGTGGACCCCCTCGACCACCCAGCCGGCGAAGGCCCTCGCCCACCTAGCGGGGTTGAGGGCGGACAGGATCTTGTCCCAGATCTTCCCCGGCTGGTGGATGGGGACGACGGCGTAGAAGTCTCCCCGCAACCCCGCCTCGGATTGGGCCAGCATGACCAGCAGGTAGGCGCGGTCGGGGTCGAGGTCGGGCTGTTCGTCCAGGGCGGGGTACTCCCAGGAGTACTCCCAGCCGTCGCTCCTCTCCTTCTCGCCGCCGCTGACCCGGTACATGGCGGAGATCCAGTCGCCGGTGTCGGCGTCGCGGACGGCGTAGTGGAGCGCCGTGATCTTCCGGTCGAAGACGGGGCGGGCTACGAACTCGCCGCCCTTCTTGCGCTCAACGAAATCCCGGTCGGCGTTGACGAGGACGATGCCCCCACCGAAGGGCTCCTGGGCCAGGACGATGCCGCTGGACGGAATCGCCACTAGCGCCGCCAAGACGAGCGCAATTGCCAGGGGGAAAATCCGCCTGAATGACCGGGGTTTCGATGTGTGCGCCAACTCGTTCACCTCTCTTCCGTTCGCCACGATTCATCGGATCGCGGCACTCGCAGAAGAGTTTGAACAAACGAAATGACGGTGAAAACTGTTTGAAAGGGGCAACATGTTTGTCGCCCCTTTCAAGGTTCTAGGCAAAAGACGCCCTCTCGTGCAGTATGGGGGCTGTACAAGAAAACGAAGGTTGTTGCGAAGTTGTCTGTGAGGTCACGGCAAAGCTGAAACAGGAACAAATGGGGCCGGAATTGCGCAGAAGTTGTGAACACTTCGACTTAAGTCCCCAGGTCGGCCTCGCTCCGCAAAATGGGGCGCAGCGGGGCCGCAAGAAAGAAGGGCAGAATCAGGTCGGAATCCCGCATTACCCCCTACAGGTGGTCCACATGTCGCAGCCCGTGAGAAATCGGGCCTGGGTCGGGGGCGAGACCGGGGACTGAGGCCGGTGAAAAGAGGAGGACTCATGGAACCGAAGAAGGACGTGGTCGAGAAGGGCAGGAGCGTGCGGGACATGCACCACCTGCGGCTCATGTCGCTGTTGCAGGAGTTGGAGCGGGACAACGGGCGGAAGAAAACGGCGGAGATGCTGGGGGTGGACCGCAGGACTCTGGACGCCAGCCTCGACGATGGGGTGCTGACGCGGCGCATCCGGGGGGCGCTGGAGAAGGCGCTCCAGTCTGGGGTGGGCTCCGCAGCCGCCGAGCAGCGGGACCGCAACGACAAGCTGGCCGACCGTCTGGAGGACGTGGAGGGCGTGGTCGAAGAGCAGGGCAAGGAGATACGGGAGAACAACAGGGCCAGCGAGGACAGAGACAGGGCCATTCGGGAGGAGATGGCGCAGGGGTTTCGCAAGCTGGACCAGACGCTGGCGGGACTTGAGACGGGACGTGGTGGGCAGGACGGGGCGAAGGCGAACGGCGCCGGCCCGCAGCCCGGGCGAAGGGCGACGCTGCGGCGGGAGTACCCCGACCTCGTGACGCTGGAGCCCGCCGAGGACGACGAGGAGGTGTTCGGAGAGGTCTGGCCCCTGATCGTCGAGTGGCGGGAGCTGAAGGCCGTTCATCCCGACGAGGGAAAGAGCCTGTCCTGGCTGGGCACCGAGGAGCGGTTCCTGGCGTTGGAGCTGACGCTCTTGGAGGAGCACGGAATGACGCTGCCCCCGGCGACGTTTCCGCTGCGGGGCTTCGACCGCAACGGGCAGGTGAACTGGCGGAAGACAGCGCTCTCCGACACGCGGAGAGCGCTGAGAAAGCGTGAGTTTCTGCACTCACTGACCTTCGGAGTTTTGTGGAAATAACCCGGTGGGTTACTGCGGCGGGTTGCCGCTCCGTCTGCCGGTTAACTTCAGTGAAGTTTTGTGAACGATGTTGGCGCGGACTGCCCGAAAGCCTTCACATCGGGGCTTTGGTGCGGTAATAATGGTGGCACTGTTTGGCTTTCAACCAAGGTTTCAGACCATAGAAACCTGGGGGCGCGATCCCTGTTGCCCGGGTCTGACTTGACGGATGATTCGCTCTTTGAAAGGTCGCCCACGAGGGAAATGCTGCCGCTGCGGATTTGACGTAGCTCTCCGCAAGCAGCACGGGCCGAAACGACGGAGTTTGACGTAGGTCCTTCGTCCTCGGTCCACGTCCGGCGGTTGGAGTTTGGCGTAAGTCCTTCTCCCGTCGGGCACCCGTCCGGTGGTTGGAGTTGATCGCTTCTCCCGCTGGACTCTGAGGATGGAGCGCCTGCTGCGCCTCGTCCTCACCCAGTCGGTCGGAGTGCGTCTTTCGCCCCGGCCGATTCGACATGCCTGTGGGATAGCTAGGACTAGCTAGGCCGCAGCTTCGACACGCGCCGGTCTGCCACTGAGAAGCAGGCTGGCCGCTTCACGTCTCGCAGCTTTCCCCACGGACGTTTTGCGCCCTGGGCCGAGCTGCGTCTTCTTTCACCCCACTCCGTCTTCTGCGTTCGGCATTCGACCGCGGGCGGAGTGCGTCTTCGGCACGGAGTCAACGGGTTCAACGGCATCGGCATACCAATCAGCAAGGAGGTACGAAAGTATGGACGAAACACGGACACAGGAACGGTACACGGGACCGAGCGCGCTCAGGATCGCCAACCTGCTGCCGCACCGGGTCAGCTTCGAGCGGGGCTGGTTCTGGACGACGACGGCGGTCTGTCACGGCGGAAAGTCGGACGGGCTGGCGTTTCGGCAGCGGCCGGACGGCAACGGCATCGAGACCCGCTGTCACACCGGGGGCTGCTCGGCTGGCGTGGTCATTACCGAGCTCGAGGTCTTGATCGGGCTGCCCATCTGGACGGCCTACGAGCCGGTGACGGACGTCCCGGTCAAGGCCCCTGAGAAGCGGCCCTGGTGGAAGCAGCGGCGGGTAATCGTGCCCGCTGTGGTCGCCCTGGTCATTGCGGCGCCGCTCATCACCGGCGACGGCGAGCTCTTCTTCCTGAACCTCGTCGGGCTGGGCATCGGGGCGCTGCTGCTACGGCGGTTCATGCCCCGACGTCCTGTAAGGCGACGCTGACGACGGGGCCCTCGGGCTCCCTCACAATCCATCCCAACACGCAAAGGGTCGTCTCCATCCGGGGGCGGCCCTCTTTCTTTGCCCGCAAGCGGGCGCAATCGGCAAGGCAACAAAGCAAAGGCACTTAGGAGGTGCATGATGACGACGGCAACACTGGTAGCAGGCAATCGGACGATGGACGGGGTGGACAGGCCCCGGCGCAGCCTGGAGGAGCTGGTCGACCAGCTCATTGCGGCGATGTTCAAGGTGGAGGAGCCGAGAGCCGCAACGCAGACGGCATCGGCGGAGACGGCGGAGCCGAGCGCGACACGCTCGATCCACGAGGCCCGGCGGCTCAGGCAGTCGGGGGACGTCGACGGGGCGCTGGCGGTCCTCGCCGGCGTGGACGCGACGAAGGTTGAGACGCGGGAGGCGCGGTGGGCCTTCTCCGAGTGGACGCAGCTGGTCAAGCGGCGGTTCGGCGGCAGCGGCGCCCTGGTCTACAGCCAGGGCACCGGGAAGGCCGCCGCGCTGGTGCCCACCGGAGACGGCGGGACGCTGGAGGTCGCGGCGGTCCTGGGGATGCGCTGGCGGCCCGGCAAGGTCGTCTCGGGTCGCAGCCTCCGGGGCCTGCGGCCCCTGGCCGGGGGTGCGTGATGGTCACGGCCAACGTGGACATCACCGCGCTGAAGGCCCGGCACTCGCTGGGCGACACGGTGGAAGCTTCGGGGGTGCGGCTCAGGGGAAGGGGCAGGGTCCGCCAGGGCGTCTGCCCCTTCCATGACGAAGCGGAGGGCAGCTTCACGGTGTACGCCGATTCGGAAAGGTTCTACTGCTTCGGCTGCGGTCTCGGCGGCGACGTGCTGGACTTCATCCAGCAGGCCGAGGGGCTGTCGCTGCCCGATGCCATCGCGCGGCTGGACGGCAGCCCTGGGCTTGCGCCCAGCGCCGCCATTCGTCCAGCCGGAACGCGGCGTCCTGCGTCCGCCGCGCTGCCCCCCAGGGACCCCGCCCTGCTGACGGCGGCCGCGCGCTTCTACGCCGGTACTCTCCGGCGTTCCTCAGAAGCGCGGGAGTACCTGGCCTCGCGGGGCGTCGGCCCGGTCGCCGCAGCCCGCCTCTGTCTCGGCTATGCGCCGGGCGGCGGGCTGCGGCAGGCCCTGGAGTCCCTCGGCTTCTCCGAGAAGCGAATCAGGGACTCCGGTCTGTTCATGGAGCGGGGAGCGGAGCGGTTCGCCGGCATGGTCGTCGTCCCCGACCCCGTATCAAGTACGGGGCAGGCTGACGGCCTCGTCCGCTGGCTCGCCGGGCGGGCGGTCGATCCCGACCGGACTCCCCGCTTCCAGGCCCTTCCCGGCCCCAAGCCGGTGCTGGGTCTGGGTCGCCTCGGCCCCGCCCCTGATTGGGCGGTCGTGGCCGAGGGGTTGTTCGACTGGCTCGCCCTTACCGGATGGGGCATCCCATCCGTCGCTGCCCTGGGCACCCAGGGCGTCGAGCGTGTCGCCTCCGCCCTCCGGGGCTGCCCCCGCGTCTTCCTCGCCTTCGACAACGACGACGCGGGCCATGAGGCGACGGAGCGGCTTCTGACCCTGCTCGGTCGCAGGGCCGCCGCAGTCACCCTTCCCGAAGACATCGGCGACGTGGCCGAGCTTGCGGCCCGGCCACACGGACGCGCCGCCTTCCTGCGCCTGATGGCGCAGGCGGCCCGCTCCGCCCGCTAGCGGCTCCCCGCCGCTCCCCAGCGGGCTTCCCCGCCCGCTTCTTTCCCACTCCCACTCTCACCACCCAGGAGGTCCTATGCCCAATTCACGCCGGGCCTTGCCCGCGCACGGCTTCCCATAGAGGCAGCCGCCATCGCTCATTCGCTACAGGAACACACCACAGTCAAGAAGGAGACAGACATGGTGAACAGGAACGGCAACAACAACGGACACGGGAGCGCGAACGGCGTCCACAAGGACACCGCAGTCGTCGCCAGGAACGGCAACGGGCACAAGCCCGACGCCGCCATCGTCAGCGAGCACGACCTGCTCTGGGACGGGCTCTCGCCCACCGTCACGCAGGCGCTCGCACAGCCCATCGACCCCGATCTGGTCTCCCAGCGCAAGGGGCGCGGCGGCAGGTCCTTCGACTACCTCGAAGGCCACGCCGTCATCGACCAGGCCAACCACATCTTCGGCTACGGCGGATGGGGCTACGAACTGGCCGGAGACGTGACCCTGCGCCGGATCGAGACGGTCAATCCCCAGACCGGCGAGGTGAAGGTGGAACAGGGCTACAGCGCCCCCGTGCGGGTCACCGTGGCGGGCGCGCTGCCCCGCACCGACGTCGGCGTCCACCCGGTGGCCGAGGACACCTTCGACGGCCACGACACGGCCATGAAGGGTGCCGTGACCGACGGCCTGAAGCGGGCATTCCGCAGCTTCGGAGTCCAGTTCGGCAACGGGTTCTACGGGGACCAGCCGCAGGTCGGCAACCAGCCGCAACCGCAGCGCGTCCCCGCTCCGGCCAACGGCAACTCCGGCCAGGCCCAGTCCAACGGCAAGAGCCCCGTTCGGCAGGCTCAGAGCTTGCCCTCGACTGGATCGGGGGACAGGCGCAACGAGTCCCAGGAGGAGATGCTGCGGAGGCGGCTCTTCGAGATCGCCGCCGAGCAGGGCCTCGACGAGGACCAGGTGCGGACGGCCGTGGTCGACCGGACGGGCAAGAGCATCGACGACCTGACGGCCGCCGAGCTCGGGCCGCTGGTCGAGGCCGCCGCCAACAAGCTCCGGCAGATGAAGCAGGCGCAGGCCGCCTAGTCCGCCGGTCGATTCGGGTTCGGAATGGAGCGAGGTTGTCTCCGTTGGGGGCAGCCCCGCTCTCCCATTACAGGATGACAAGGAGGTCTGAAATGACGACGAACGTTACCTACACACCCTGGGGCTGGACCAAGGACGTCAAGGAGCTTGCCGAGGGCGTCTGGCGGGTCTCGACGCCGAGCCACGGCGGGCTGAAGCTCAGCCGCAAGCGGTGGGCTGAGCTGCCCGCCGCCCTCCGGTCCGCCATGTACACCCAGACCTTCGCCGAGGAGGACTGCGAGGAGCCCATCGTCAGGACGCTGCTCGGCCTGGGCGACGAATGCGAGAGGGAGATGGCCCTGAAGGTCGCGGGCTACTTCGACCGCTACGGTGCGGCGCTCCCGTACCTCCGCGACTGCCCGCCGGGCATCCACCACCACGCCGTCTCCCACTGGGGCGGCTCCGGGACGGACCCCTTCGGGCGGTTTGACACCTGCATCGAGGCCGAGTCGTTCGCCAACGACCCGGAGATGGTGCGGAAGTACGGGCGGATGAAGGCCGTCGAGTGCACAGGGACCCGCCCGCTCTGCCGGTCGGAAGGGGGACGGCCATGACCGCGACCACACGGCCAAGGCCACGCAGCCTTCCCAGCGCGACGACGAAGCTCCAGACGGAGATGGGGAACCTCTACGTCACCGTCTCGACAGACGAGGACGGCGAGCCCTTCGAGGTGTTCGGCTGGCTGGGCAAGGGCGGCAGCTTCCAGCACGGAGTCACAGAGCTGGCCTGCCGGTTGATCTCCCTGCACCTGCGGCGCGGGACTCCCCTCGAAGAGGTGATTGACCAGTGCCGGGGGATTCAGGAGATGCAGCCGTTCTTCAACACGATGCCGGACGGCAGGAGCGTGGCGGTCCTCGGACTCGGGGACGGCATCGCCCACATCCTCAAGGCGCACCTGAAGGTCAGGGAGGAGCGGGAGACGGCGCAAGAGGCGGCGATTGAGTTGAAAGCGGCCGCATGAACGGCGCACACAACGGTATCGAGGCGGGGTTTTCTCCTTCACGGTCAGCCCCGCTTCCCATTTACAGGACTCAGGAGGTGACGACATGACGACAGAGACTATCGACAGGGCGGAGGTCTTCTCCCGCCCTGCGGCACAGATCAACGAGGAGGGCGAGCTGGTGGTGCGGGCATCGTCGGCCCTGGGCTGCCGCCGCGCCCTCTGGTACGCCGCGACCGGCTACGAGCCGATGAATCCCCCCAGCGACGACTCGCTGACGGCGATGGAGGCGGGCAACGCCCTGGAGCCGGTGCTGGTGCGGGCAATGGAGCGGGCGGGCTGGAAGGTGGACGCCCCCGATCCCCAGGACCCGCACCAGGTGACCGTGCGGATTGGCCCTAACCTGCTGGTCACCGGACACCCCGACGGCACGGTGCGGATGCCGGTGGAACCGGGCGAAGCGCCCCCTCAACTCTTCCTCTTCGAGGGAGAGCCGGAGACCCCCGCATTCGGCGACCCGATGGTCGTCGAGATCAAGACGCGGGGGCCGGATGCGTTCAAGCGCTGGCAGACGCTGGGAGCGGAGCGCAGCCACCCGGCGTCGGTGGCTCAGGCCGCCCTCTACTCGCTCGGCGAGTTCGGCGACCTGCGGGACGCGGTCATAGCCACGATGGACACGGGGGCTCGCACCTGGGACTGGGAGCGGATACCGGCCGGACGGCTGGAGAGGGCCATGCAGGACGCTTGCGAGTGGCTCGGCGAGGTGGCGAGCCACCATTCCCTCAACGGACCCGACCCGGACGCGCTGCCGGACCGCGACTTCTCGGCCAATACCTGGCAGTGCCGAAGCTGCCCGTTCCTGGCGGTCTGTCTGCCGGGTGCGGCTGAGGTCGGCGAGGACGAACAGACCGAGACAGAGGAGGTGACAGACGAAGAGGCACGGGACGCGGTGGCGGCCTACGCAGAGGCTCAGGAGTCCATCAAGGAGCCGGAGAAGGCCAAGCGCGCCGCGCTGGACACCCTGAAGGCGTGGATGCGCCGGCAGGGCGACTCCAAGGCGACGGTGGGGGGCCGGACGGTCACCCTCGTCAGCTCCACCAGGTACTCCGTGAACCACCGCAGGCTCAACGAGGCCCTCGACCCCGAGGTCCGGGCCGAGATCGTCACGGAGAGCGAGTCGGAATACGTGCGGGTGAACACCTAGACGCTCCCCCTGTTGGGAGCGCAGGACGGGGCCGTCTTCCCTCTATTGGGGAGTCGGCCCCGCTCTCATTCAAGACGGGCGCGGCAAGACCGCGCCACTACACACACAAGGAGAATCACATGTCACGCACCATCAACAAAGTCGAGCTTCTGGGCAGGGTCGGGACCGACCCCGAGATGCGCTACACGCCGAACGGCACCGCCGTCACCAAGCTGCGGCTGGCGACCGACCGCTACCGCAAGGACGCCGAGGACGAGACGGATTGGCACGACGTCGTGGTCTGGGGCGCTACCGCGGAGGCCGTGAACCAGTACGTCGGGACGGGCCAGCGGGTCTACGTCGCGGGCCGCCTCGTCCAGAACTCGTGGGAGAACGAGGACGGCCAGCGCCGCCACCGCACCGAGGTCCACGCCTCCGAGGTCGTGTTCCTCGACTCCCGCAACGGCAACGGCGCCGGCGACGCCTCGGACATCGAGGAGCCGGTCGGCGTCTCTCCCTTCTAGTCCCACGACCGAATAGCGACGCCCTCCTGAAGGGCGCAACCACGGGGCCGTCTCCCTCCACAGGGGTCGGCCCCGCTTTAGTTTCCAATCCCACTACGAAGGAGGCCGACGTGATAACGAGCATAACCATGTGGCTGGCCATTGGGGAGCGCGGCCTTTCATCGGAGGCCATAGCCCTGACCACCCTCGGCCTGCGTCCCACCGGCCTGCGGGCGTCGTGGCCTCTCGACCCCGCCGACCTGCGGCGTTGCCTGCTGCTCCTGGAAAAGGTGCCTGAAACCCGCGAGGACGGACTTCTGGTCCTGGCGGAGGGGTGTCCCAAGTGGGCCGCCCTGGTGAAGGTCTGGGACCGACTGTCGGAGACGCTGCGCTCCGAAATCGGCGAGGCCCTCTCTGCGAGGGGCTCAGCGCCCGAGACGTACGCGCTCATGCGGGAAGCATTGGACTCGACCACCGCGGGGCGTGACGCCGGGTAGGCCACGGCAGCCTCGCCTTCCAAGCCGGTCAACCATCACCCGACGCCTCTCCCAGGGGCGCATCACCCACGGGGCCTTTCCCATTTACAGGGAGGCGGCCCCGCCCTTTGTTCTAACCGATAGGCAAGGAGGCCGTCATGCCCAAGAAGAACAAGCAGACCAAGAACCTGGCGTTCACCTTCGACCCGGCATCTCCGCCCAGCGCGGAGGGACAGGCGTTGCTGGACGCCCTGCGGAGCAACCTGAGCCTGCTGGGGGAGATCGCCATGCGCTACGAGGTCAACTCCAAGCCGGAACGCCCGGAGGACCCGCCTTCCATCGGGTCGCCCGGGGACATCCACAGCCTGCTGGGGCCGGAGATGTCCTCCCTGGCCCAGGAGCAGCTGCGGGTGCTGCTGCTCGACACCCACAACAACGTCATCGGCCAGAGGGTCGTCTACCAGGGGAACGTGAGCTCGTCGATAGTCCGCGCCGCGGAGGTCCTCCGGCCCGCCGTGGTCGAGGCCGTTCCCGCCATCGCCATCGCTCACAACCACCCTTCGGGGTCGGCAGACCCCAGCCCGGAGGACGTGCACATCACCCGAAAGCTGAAGCAGGCGGCTGACCTGCTGGACATCGAGCTGGTCGACCACGTGGTCATCGGCAGGGGGCGGTTCGTGAGCCTCAAGGAGAGGGGCCTGATGGCCGCATAGGGCCTCCAGATTCATCACGACGGAGGCCAAAGGAGGAAGCCATGACAGACAGAGAAATCCAGAACGCGCCCATCAGGTGGAAGACGCCGGGCGCCGGGTTCATCGGAGCGGGCGGGTTCGTGGTCCTGGTGGACAGGGACCCCGACCCCTTCCCCTGCGTCGTCTTCGACGGCACGGAGGAGGAGAGGGAGGCCCACGAGAGGACGTGCAGGGAGACCTGGGCCACCGCATGGGCGCTGGAGGGCGACACGCTTGAGGAGGCGAGGCAGGCGCTGGCGGAGCGCCGGTTCCTCGGCGCCGCCTACCACCTGAGCGACTGCGAACTCCTGGAGGACCGTCCCCCGGAGGACTCGTCCTAGCGGCAACGGGACCACATCGACCCCTACCGGGGCTTCACGCGGGGGGACACACTCCCGCGCTTGCATCACCCACACCAAGGAACGAAAGGAGACTATCCATGTTGCAGACTCACGCCATCGACCCCGAAGACTCCGCAATGGATGCGGGGCAGGCTCTCTACACCATCACCGCTGGGGGTTTCTCGGCCACCGCCGACGCCTTCGCCCGCGACGAGGAGAGCGAGGGCCTCTGGTTCGTCTCGATGGTCGGCTCCCAGACGGCGCTCAAGGCGATCTGGGCGTCGCTGCTCAAGCAGCCCCCGGACGTCGCCCACATCATCAAGGGCGCCGACGGCATGGCGCTGACCGGCGGCTACCAGCGGTGCCAGATTCCGTACGAGACGATAGGCACCTGGACGACCAAGATCGCCCGCCTGTCGGCCACCGGCGGATGGCACGCGCTCGTCTATACGAAGACCGCCGAGTACGGGTACGAAAAGGACTCCTTCCTCCTGTTGGCTCAGTCGGATGAGGAGGCCCCGGCGCTCCATCACCGCTTCCTCGACAAGCGCAGCCCGCTGCCCCTCCACGGCTCCTGGGCCGGTTGGCTCTGGGAGCGGGGCCTGAGCGAAGGGGAGATCATCCCGCTTCAATCCGTCGGCGTCTTCGGCTACCGGTGCTCCCCCAAGGCCCAGAAGCTCCGCGAAGACCTGTCCGACGCCGTGGCTTCGGGAAGGCTGACGCTGCCCAGGGAGGCGTCCGATGGATAGGACGCTGAAGCGGGCCAAGCGCAGGAACAAGAAGCGCATCGAGCGCAACACGGGAGCGTGGGAGCGGTTCTGCCCCGACGGGGTTCACTGCCGGTTCTGCGGGCACGACGGCTCCAAGCACCTGCTCAGCAGCGGTCAGCCCCACTTCTACAGGCCCGCTACCGAGGGGGAGCGGAGAGACCCCACGGTCATGCTCTACCGCCACACCATGCCGGACGGCGGCTCGATTCCCGGATCGGAGTCCGGGACATGGCTGGTGCGGCGCATGACCGTCGCTGCCCGCGCCGAGCTGATAACCGCCTTCTGCACAGCGTGCGCCGAGAGCATCGGCACCCACCAGGTGCTGTGCTACCAGCGCAACCTGGCGATAGGCGAGGTGGTCGGCATCGACACTCGCCACAAGGACCTGGCAATCGCCGCCTGAAGGCGGCGCAAGACACGAGAAAGGAGAAACGACATGCGACTCGCTGCTCAAGCAAAAGGGGGGTTCTACCCCACGCCGCCCAGGGTCGTCGACCTGGTCGCGGAACTGATTCACACCCCCTCCGGGAACTACAACCGGGGGCGGGACACGCTGCGCATCCTCGACCCCTGCTGTGGGGCCGGGGAGGCGCTGGCGCAGCTGGCCGAGCGCCTGGACAGGCCCAACGCCATCCCCATCGAGACCTACGGCGTGGAGCTGCACCGTGACCGGGCGCAGGAGGCCGCGGAACACCTCCACGGCGCCCTGGCCTCGGACCTGTTCGCCACCTCGATAGCGAACGGGGCCTTCGGCTTGCTCCTCTTGAATCCTCCCTACGACTACGACTCGGAGGACAAGCGGACGGAGCACGCCTTCCTGACGCACTGCACGCGCTACCTGGCCGAGAGCGGCCTGCTGGTCTTCATCGTGCCACGGCAGCGTCTCGCGGTCTCGGCCCGCTACCTGTCCACCCACTACGGGCGGATGCGCTGCTGGGCCTTCCCCGTTCCTGAACGGGAGGTCTTCGACCAGGTGGTGTTGTTCGGCTACCGCAAGGCCGACCCCGTTCCCGACGCCCCCGCCGAGAGCATGGTCCTGGAGTGGTCGCTGGGCGAGCCGGAGCCTCTGCGCTCCCAGCGCAACTCCTACTCCTACCCGGAGTACACCCCCGCCACCACGCCGAGCGGCGATGTCCTGTTCACCACTCGCACCGTCGATCCCGTCGCTGCGGCGGCTGAGGCGCGGCGGTCGGGGCTGTGGACCAGCACGGACATCACCGACACCCTCTGGCCCGCGAATGACAACCGCACCCGCCCGCTGATGCCCCTCAGACGGGGGCACATGGCGATGTTGGTGGCGGCGGGCTTCCTGAACAACCTCGTCCTCGAAGCCGAGGGCCGGCGCATCCTGGTCAAGGGCCGCACCAGCAAGGAGATGGTGATGGTCGAGGACGCCCCCGAGAAGGAGGTCCACCGCGAGAAGCTCAACACGACCGTCGTCGCCCTCGACCTGGACGACGGACGGATCGAGGACATCGCAGCGTAGCACGGATGTCACCGAACACCCCTCCACATACTGAAAGGAGAAGAAAGATGCAGACGCAGACCATCATGGTACTCGAAGCCTGCTGCCGGTGCGGACAGCCCATCGCCCCCGGCGAGCCCGCCATGCAGACCGCATCGGTGGATATCGACGACTACGGAAGGGCCGTGTCCTCGCCGGTGAAGTCCTACCACCTCAGCGGCCGCTGCTACGACGAGTACAGGGCCGCCGAAGCCGCCCGCAGGGAGGCCCTGAAAGCGGCATAGACGGCTCGCACCGAGCCGCACTCACGATGCCCGCCGACTGGCGCGGGTTCGCACGTTCAAACAACCGCCAGGGGACGCTTCCAGGAGCCCGTGACTCACAAGCGTCCCCACCGGGGGCGTGGTGCGTCCCGGGTCCCGGCGTCGTCCTCCGGCCCACCACGGAATAGGAGGACGACTCAAATGAACCTCGGAGGTTTCATAGACACGTTCAAGGACGCGATAGCCAGGAGGGTGGTCGAGTCCTACCCGCCGCTCTACCGGCCCTCGGAGAACGGCGGCACGCTCCCCAGGCTGCTCCGCAAGCCCCTGGGGGCGCAGGCCGACGCCATCAGGGGCGCGGCCCTCTCACTGAAGGCCCACCGGGGCACGACGGTCGTCGGCGAGATGGGAACCGGCAAGACCTTCATCGGGGCCGCCGCCGCATACATGGCGGGCTTCGAGCGGGTGCTCATCATCTGCCCGCCCCACCTGGTTCCCAAGTGGAAGCGGGAGGTGGAGATGACGGTGCCCGGCGTCCGCGCCGCCATCGTCGAGTCCATCACCGACCTGGAGCGGCTGCGCCTCTCCATCGGCTCCGGCCCCCTCTTCGCGGTGATGAGCCGTGAGAAAGCCAAGCTGTCCTACCGCTGGATGCCCGCCGTCATCGAGCGGTGGGCCGTCTCGAAGGGAAGGCTCCTGCGGGACGAGGAGACTGGGGAGCCCTTCCGGGTCCCCTGCTGCCCCGACTGCACGGCGCAGGTCGTGGACAAGGACGGCGTGCCGCTGACGTTCGCGGACCTGAACCGCCGCAAGCACACCTGCGCCGCCTGCGGCGCCCCCCTCTGGCAGGCCGACCGGTCCGGCCCGGCCCGCTACCCGCTGGCCGACTACATCAAGCACCGGATGAAGGGCTTCTTCGACCTGCTTATAGGCGACGAAGTGCATGAGTTCAAGGGGCGAGGGAGCGCCCAGGGCATCGCCGCGGGCATCCTCGCCGACGTGTGCGGCAAGTCCCTCTCCCTAACGGGCACGCTCTTGGGAGGCTACTCCTCGACCATCTTCCACCTGCTCTACCGGTTCTCCCCGGAGATCAGGACGGAGTTCGGGCGCTCCGACGAGGGGCGCTGGATCAAGCGGTACGGCTTCGAGGAGATAACCGTCGGCAAGCCCGACGACGACGCGGTGGAGGACGGGCGCAACAGCAGGAGGCGCAGCTACCGCAAGGTCACCAGGGAGAGGCCCGGCCTCGTGCCCAGCGCCCTCTTCCACATCATCGGAAACACGGTGTTCCTCAGACTGGCCGACGTCGCCTCCGGCCTGCCCGACTACGAGGAGAAGATCCTCGTGTCCTCGATGGACTCGGAGGAGGACGCCACGGGCTACTCCCAGCGCAGCGCCTACAAGCACGTGTTCGAGACGCTGAAGGAGGAGTTGGCGAAGGCGCTCAAGTCCGGCTCGAAGCGGCTGCTGGCGACCTACCTCCAGACGCTGCTGGCGTACCCGGACGGGTGCACCAGGGGCGAGACGGTGTTCGACCCCCGGACGGGCGACGTCATCGTGGCGGTTCCGCCGCTTTCCGAGGAGAAGCTCTACCCGAAGGAGAAGGCGCTCGTCGACCTGGTGGCCGCCGAGCGGCTGGAGGGAAGGCGGGTGCTGGTCTACGTCACCCACACGGGGACGCGGGACATCACCGGGCGGATGGACGACTTCCTCACCCGGCACGGGTTCAAGGTGGCGGTGATGAAGGCCGACGCGGTGGCCCCGAACCGCAGGGAGAAGTGGGTGGCCGACAAGGTGAAGGAGGGCATCGACGTCCTCATCTGCCACCCGCGCCTGGTGCAGACCGGCCTGGACCTGATCGACTTCCCGACCATCGTCTGGGACGAAACGGATTATTCGGTGTACGTCGTCCGGCAGGCGTCGCGGCGGTCGTGGCGCATCGGGCAGACCCGCCCGGTCAAGGTCGTGTTTCTGGCCTACCGGAACACCCTCCAGGCCGACGCGCTGAAGCTGGTGGCAAAGAAGATGCAGAGCTCCCTGGCCGTCGAGGGGGAGTTGCCGGAGGACGGGCTTGCCGCCTACGGGGACGACGGCGACGACATGATGATGGCCCTGGCCCGCAGGATCGTCAGCGGCGAGGAGGAGGACGAGGCCGAGACGATGGAGGAGGTGTTCGCCCAGGCGCGGAACGCCGAGAGCGAGGCCGAGGAGCTGCTGGTGGACGACGGCTGGAAGGTCGTCGAGATCGAGCCGGAGACCATTGCGGTCAACGGCAACGGGAATGGCAACGGCCACGGCCACGGGTCCGACATCTTCGGGCCGACGGTCGAGCTTGTCCCCGGCAACGGCCGCCACGCCAACGGCAACGGGACCAACGGCCACCACGAGGACGAGGACCCGGAGCCGCAGCAGTCGCTGTTCTCCTGGGCGGAGTTCATGGCGGAGGAGCCCGTCAAGCCGAAGCGGAAGAACGGGAAGCCCCAGGTCTCGACCATCTCGATGTTCGAGTGGGCGATGGAGCAGGAGCGCGAGAAGGAGCCGGTCGGCGCGGGACGCTAGACCGCAGTTCACGGGAGGGGCCGCCGCCACGGAGCGACGGCCTCCCCCGCTAACGGCAACGAAGCAGCACCAAGCAAGAAAAGGAGATGAGACAGTGGCACGCATTTTCGTATACGACGACCGCGAGTTCCCGGACCCCGACCCCGAGATGACCGTAGACCAGGTGAAAGCGACGCTCAGCGACTTCTACGGCGAGATCGCCAACGCCTCGGTGAAGGAGACCACCCGGGGCGACGACACCATCTACGAGTTCCAGCGGCGGGTGGGCACCAAGGGCGCCTGCACACAGTAAGGAGGACATCCGATGGACAACCGGACCTTCGCGGGCCTGCTGGCGGCGACACCGTCAGCGGCCCTCAGCATCATCGAGCTCACGGCGGAGCTCACACGGCCAGACGGCTCCTTCGACCTGGACGCCGCGGCCGCACGGCAGAAGGACGTGGAGATGGCCTGCGCCCAGGCGCAGGACTACGCCTCGGCCACGGGACGGCTCCTGGAGGCGATGCGGTGCAAGCTGCTCCGCCGACGCTGAGCGGCCTTTCTGAAAAGCTCCTGCGGCGTCCGCCGTCGCTGCGGGAGCTTGTGACGCTGGTCGGCTACGCCGACGACTACGCCTGGTTCGCGGGGCTGGTGCGCCGCCTCTTTCCCGATGAGGCCGAGGCAACGCTTGCGGCCCCCGACTTGCGCACGAGGGTGGAGCGCTTCGCCAACCTCTTCGGAGGGAAGCACTTCCCCCTCTACCAGCCCTACTTTGAGTTCTTCCTCGAAGACGGGGACGAACCGCCCTGGTCCTGGCTGCGGAGGGGCATCCCCTTCGACCTGATGGGCTTCGGCTACGACGGCCTCCACGAGCTGTGGAACGGCTACCGGGACGGCATCTCGGCCCTGCTCCTGCTGGCAAAACCCCCGGACTCCTTCTACGGGGAGTCCGACGAGATACGGGTGGCATGGCTGGAGTCGGCCGCCGAGCGCATCCCGCAACAGACCCTTCAGAGGCTCCCCGAAGGGGGCATACCCGTCGAGGAACTGACCGAGGCGGTGAAGGATACCCGGTTCGAGGGGGCGGCAAAGGCCGCCTCCTGGGTCTTCGCCGAGACCGGCAACTTCTTCCTCGACCACTCCTATGAGGATGGCAGCTACGACGGCTTCGCCGACCCCTGGGAGGACGAGATCATCGCCGAAGGGACGGAGGAGTGGCGCAGGGCCAGCGCCCTGATGGACTCGGTATTCACGCTGGCCGACTGGATGGAGGAGGACCTCCCCGTCCGCTTCGCCGAGATGCTGGACACCGTCCTGCCCAGAGTCCCGGAGCAAGAACAAGGAAAGGAGGACGACGACCATGACGACTGACGTTGAGAAGACCGGGTGGTCCCTGCCCGGCCCGGACGATATGCCCAGGGACAAGCTGAACCTCCAACTGGAGGTCTACGACGAGACGCTCCTGCTTCGGGGCTTCGAGGGCGACTCGGTGTGGGTCAGGACCGTCTCGGCGGACGAGATCGCCAACGTGTTCACCCAGCACCTGGGCTTCTCATCGGGACTGCTGCCACAGGAGGCCCTCTGGTGGAACCAGGGCGAGACCGGGCAGGTGGTGGCCCTTTGGCGGCCTCCGCAGGTCTGGCCCGTGGCCCTGCAACGGGAGGCGTTCAAGCCACCCGCCCGGCTCCGGCTCCCCATGCCGGGGCTGGTCTTCGTCTGCTCGCCGGGGCGTGCGCCCTGGGTCTATGCCGCGCTTGGCCGGCCAAACGACCCCGAGCAACTCCTCTTCCGGGCCCCGGCCTTCAACGTCTTCAGGGACGGTCGGGTCTGTCCCGGAAGCCACAGGTTCCCCGAGGAGGTGGACCTGATACCGGAAGGCTTCTTCCAGTCCTTCTTCTCCCTAACCGGAGACACCCGGGACCGCTCGAAGAAGCACCCCGACAACCTGCACGCGCTATGGGAGGAGCTCGATGGAACAACTGTATACCCGACTGAAGACCTGGTTCCCCAGTGCACGGTGGGCCAGGCGATGGCGGTCTCCGAGGGGAGACGTGGCTACCGCTAGCGGGGCGCCGGGGCCGGTGGGCTACCTGGTCAACCACCCCGGCGGGCTCGCGGGAGTCCAGGGAATCGGCTACGACTACGTGCTCGGATCGGGCGGCCTCTACGTCCAGTCCGAGAGCGCCCACCTGACGGCGCGGGTCATTGTCGCATCCTGCGAGGTGCGGGGCCTGGCTCCCGTCGCCGACAAGGTGGAGCTTGCCCACGGCCCCATCCCGGCCCGGCTCTTCGAGTTTGGCCTGCGCTGGTTCCAGGACGACCCCGGCACCGAGCGGTTCTTCGCCGTGCGGTGGGACGGGCGAGCCTACCGGCTGGTGGTTCCCGAACAGGAAGGGACGGCTTCGTCCCTCACCTACACGCCGCCCGCCGGGGTGGTCGCCGAGTTCCACTCCCACGGAAGCTCCTGCGCCTTCTTCTCGAAGACCGACGACGGCGACGAGCAGGGCTTCCGCATCTACGGCGTCGTGGGACGCCTCGACAGCGACCGGCCCGAGCTGAGCCTGCGGGTCGGCGTCTACGGCCACTTCGCCCCGGTGGAGTGGCCGCAGGTGTTCGACGGCCCAGTTCCGGGCGTCCGGCTGACGGGCGAAGAGCCGGATTCAAACGAGGCAAGAGAAAAGGAGGTGACTGAGAAATGCCCTACTACCTGGACAACACGTTCCTGCTGGACAACCCCTGGATAACGGTGGTCGGCTGCGGCGGGACCGGCGGCTTCGTGGCCGAGGGTCTCTGCCGACTCTTCCAGGGACGGGAGGCCACCATCGTCCTGGTCGACCACGACCGGGTGGAGCCCCACAACCTGCTGCGGCAGAACTTCTACCCGGAGGATGTCGGTCGATTCAAGAGTCAGGCCCTCGCGGACCGGCTGGCCAGTGCCTACCGGCGTCCCGTCGGCTACTCGGTGTACGCCTTCCGGGAAGAGGACTCCCGCTCGGATGGGGGCCGCTACCCCGGCCTTCCCCACTACGGGAACAGCCTCATCATCGGCTGCGCCGACAACGCCGCAGCTCGCAGGGCGATGGCGGAGTCCCTGCCGGGCGACCCGCGCCGGTGGCTCATCGACGCGGGCAACGACACCAACTGGGGGCAGGTGCTTATAGGCAACGTCGCCGACCGGGACTTTGGGGACGAACAAGCCTTCGTCGACCAGACCTGCTACCTGCTCCCCGCGCCTACGGTGCAGCGGCCCGACCTGCTGACCGCCGTGTCGACCACGCCTCCCGACGTGGACTGCGCGGCGGCCCTCGACCTGACCGATCAGGACCCGACCATCAACCAGATGATGGCGTCGCTGGCGCTACAGGTGGTCCGCCGCATGGCGGCGGGAACCTGCCCCTTCATGGGCCTCTACCTGGACATGGAGCAGGGAACGGTCACCCCCACGTATGCCACCCCGGAGACGGTGGCGCGGGTGGTGCGGTCTGGCTCCGAGCTGGCAATCGTGGCTTAGGGAACAGCGCTCAACGGACGCATTCAAAGAAGGAAACAAGGAGAAAACCATGCCTAACGAAAAGGGAACCACCACGATCTGGCAGGACAACCACAGCGGGCTCCGCAGGCACAAGCTGATGACCAAGGAGCTCGCCGACACCATCCCGCCCCTGTACGCCAATGACGGCGCGGACGACCCCGACACCGTGGTCGCCAGGGTGAAGCTCTTCTCGCCCTACAACGGCTGGCGCTGGTACGTCACCGAGTGGGACGCTGAGACCGGAACGTGCTTCGGCCTCGTCGAAGGGTTTGAAGTCGAACTGGGCTACTTCGACCTGACGGAACTCTCGGAAGTAACCGTGTTCGGCAGCGTCCCCGCCGTGGAGCGGGACCTGTACTGGGAGCCGCAGACCCTCGGCGAGATCAGGAGACAGTCGAGGCTCGCAGCCTGAGCAAGGGCCAGAGAAGAAACAACAAAAGGAGCAACCATGCCTGACGAAGTTGGAACGGAAGCAACCCGCTCGGATGCCCCGAGCGCAGACGACGGTCTCTTCGGCGATGCGGCGGACGACACGGAAGCCGCGGTTGCCGACGAGCAGGACGCCAACAAGGAGACCGCACAGGACGCACAGGGTTCCGATGACGCCGGAGAGCAGGACGCTGGGGACGACACCGGCGCGTCCGAGGACCTGAAGGTCGTCGTGTCCATCAAGGGAGGCAGGGCCACCATCGGGGTGCAACAGCCCTCGTCGGACCCGCACATCGAGTCCTTCGACGATCTGGACGAATCCGGGCTCACGCAGGAGGTCCCGGCGGTGGTCGAACGGGCGAGGGCCAAGTGGGAGGACGAACCCAAGCATCCGGCACATGAAAGGCCCGCTCCCCCGGCCAGACGCAGGAACCGGCGCGGGCAGGGAACGGCGCAGGCTTCAGACGCCGAGGGAGAGGCGGAGCAGACGCAACAGCAGACGCTGAGGCTGTTCTAGGAGCCGGTTGGCGAGGGACGCTAGAGCGCAGACACACGGGGGGAGGTTGTCGCACGTCATGCGACGGCCTCCCCCGCACAGCCATGTATGAGCCTGTCTCAGAAGCGATGTTGTGATCGACTTGGGTCAACGATGGTCGCCGACCGGGTTAGCCTGTAGGACGAAAGGCAGACGCCGGGACTTGCGACCAATGGCCCATGCTGTTATCGCGACAGTTCTAGGAAGCGAAGTGAGGCTTTGGGCCATGAAGGAGTAGATCGGCAAAGACGCCGAGGCTCCACACCCGCCACAGGGTGCGCAGGTTGAATGCTGTGCCCAACAGAGTCCACTCGGCCGACACGTTCGCGAAGCCACGCAGCAGGAATCTCCGAGCCGCCAGTTGCTCCTTGATGATTCCGAAGACTGGTTCGACCAACTGCTTTCTCCGCTTGTACGCAACCCAGGCTTCGTCAGTAGACATCCAGACACGATGATGGCGCAACGCAGCGTCGTAAGGTCCTATCGTCACACTACGGCCGAACCTTTCGGACCTCGTACAGACTCCGAAGGCTGGGCACGCCTGGCAGACGCCTTCAGAGGTTCGGTACAGACGCCACGGGACTCCATTCAAGCGTTGGATACGAAGATACTGGAGCCTCTGCCCCTGCGGGCACATGAAGCTGTCGGTGCGCTTGTCGTACGTGAATCGGTCCTTGTGATACGGGTCCCCAAGCAGCTGTTGTCGCGTCTCCGGCATCGCAACTGACTGGCCTTTGCGAGCGCATTCTTCCAAGCCCTTGCCGGAGTGGTAAGCGGCGTCGGCCAACGTCATCTCTGACTTCGTTCCCATCGTTTTCTCAGCTTGCTCAATCATGGGAGCCAACTGAGGGTCGTCACGACCATCGTCTGCCATGCCGACTGCCGTGATGATCATGCCGGTCGCTCCCCCATCAGGTTCCAAGGGTGAGACCATAGCCTGGGCGTTGTAACCGAGTAAAACGCTACCACGTGTCTTCATCAGCCGGGCGTCTCGGTCCGTGAGATTGATGCGCTTCTGGCGTTCCTTACTCTCAAGGTCGGCCATCGCCTGCCTCACTTGCTCCCTTAGCATCTCCTTATTGGCCAGCTCCCCAGGCAGATGGACGGTGGGTGTATCTTCTCCCCCTTCGTTCTGAGCCTCAAGGTCACGTATCGCCGCCTCCACCCGGTTCAATAGCTGCCGCAGTTCCTCGGCGTTGTGGGTCCTGTACACCGATGCGTTGGCTTCCACCTTCGTACCATCCACCGCCTGTACTGCCAGGTCCAGCAGCTTCATCGTCACCGCCATCCGCACCGTCCGCTCGAACAGCTTCCTCATGGCCTCGCGATGCCCCTTGTAGAACCTCCACAGGGTGTTGTGGTCTGGATGTTGCCACCCTGTCAGCCACAGGTACGGTATCTGGTCCCGGCAGGCCGTCTCCAACTTGCGACAAGAGCGAACCCCGGTCATGAAGCCGTACAGCCAAACGCTCAGCAGCGCCCGAGGGTGGTAGGCCGGCGCTCCCATCGGGTCGCCTTCTATCTCCACGCCAAGCTCCGTCCAGTCGCCCCTATCCAGCGCGTCCACGAATTCGGCGACGAATCGCGCCGGGTGATCCAACGGCAACAGATCGTCTAGAGACGGCGGCAACAGCCAAGCCTGCTCTCGGTCCATGTCTCGAAGCGGCATCTTCTCGGGCTCCTCTCCGCAGGTCACCCAAAAAGGTACTCCAATGCCGTTCCCGTTACCAAGTCTCCCGACTTCTGAGACAGGCTCGTATGCGGCCCTTTTTGCGTTTCAGGTGGTCTGCCTCACCGTATGTGCTGCCCTTTTTGCGTTTCAGGCCCCGCAGTTTCAGGCCGCTTCCCCGACGCGCCGCCTCAGTCGGTGAACAGATGGCCGAGCCCCAGGTCGTCGGCCAGGTCCTGTAGCGCCTTCAGATGCCGATAGTTGGGCCGCACTCCCCGCTTCCACCAGCGCCGTATGGTGATGGGGGAGATGCCGAGACGACGGGCGATCTCCGCCCAGGTCAGGCCGGAGGCGTGCTGGAACCACTCCAGGCGCTGGGGGAAGTGGTCTGGGGTGGCGTGGGGTTTTCTCCTGTACTGTGTGGGCTGCCTCGGCATCAACCGTGTCCTTCCGCAGGACGGCTGCGATCCGCCTCCAACTGCGATGTCAGGGGCCGTTCGGAATTACCGGCTGAGGCTGTTGGTCGTCCATCGAATCAAAGCATCCGCAGAACGAAACCGACTATGGCGCCGATGATGGATAGGGCCAACAGGACCCCTATCACCGGGACTGCCGCAAAAGCTCCGTACACGGATGAGAGATCTTGGCGGTCGTACATAGCCTCCATGTACCTGTCCAGAAGAATGCCGAGCGCCAGCCCCAGTCCAGCGCCGATAATGGCCCCATGCCACAACTCGGCGGCGACCGCCCATGCCCATATGGTGGCGGCAAGGGCTGTCAATCCGGCACATACCGCAAGCCGTTGGAGCGTATATTTCCGATTTTTCCTCATGCTAACCATCTGGTATTGCCTGTCTGGCGCCAACCGGTCGGTGCGGCGCAAAGCTCCGGCCCGATGCGAATATATGGAACCGCTCGCCGAGTCCCACGGCAGCGGCAGCCCATCTGTGCGGCCCCTTTTGCGTTAAGGGGGGCGGCGCAAGCAGAAGATGCGCCGCCCCCTTGTCACATCTCGGCTAGGGACCGCTGACAGTCAGCACCAGCTCGTTGGACAGCATCCTGCCGTCCTCCGTGCAGATGGCGCCCTGGGCGTCGCAGTCCGTGGTCTCCGGCAGGGTGATCGTCACGTCGCCGTTGCCGTCCGGCCTGACTGTGATCCTCCAGCCGATGTTGCTGCCCTGCTCAATCCGCTGCGCCTTCCGCACCGTTCCTCCGCTCACCGTGAAGGCGTGGTCCCGCAGGGTCTTGTAGCTGATACCGAACTCCTCGCTGAACCGCAGTTCGAAGGTGAAGACGCTCTCTCCGTCATGGGACGCAGCGGCATTCTCGATGAGGGCCGTCAGAGGCGTGAGCGGGGCGGCTTCCACCGCCGCCGTCGCCGCGCTGGTTAGCGACTCCTGGTGGCCCGCGTCGTCGGTGAAGGACACCGTGACGCTGATGGCCTTGCCCTCGTCGGCGTCGGCCAGGGTGTGGCTTGAGTCCGTCGCGCCGGAGATGTCCGCCCCGTCGGCCTGCCACTGGTAGCTGAAGACCGCGTTGGTCAGCCCGTCCTCGTCGGCAATGCCGGAGGTGTCCACCGAAAGCGTTTCACCCACCTGGGCCGTACCGTTGATGGTCGGCGCGCCCGTGGCCGGGGTGTTCGGCTTCGCGTCCACCGCATCCGTCGCCGCGCTGGCCAGCGTCTCCTCGTGGCCCGCGTCGTCTGTGAAGGACACCGTGACGCTTATGGCCTTGCCTACGTCGGCGTCGGCCAGGGTGTAGCTTGAGTCCGTCGCGCCGGATATGTCCGCGCCGTCGGCCTGCCACTGGTAGCTGAAGGCTGCGTTGGTCAGCCCGTCGGCGTCCTCAATGCCCGACGTTTCCGCCGTCAACGCCGCGCCCACCTGCGCCGTACCGTTGATGGTCGGCGCGCCCGTGGCCGGGCTGTTGGGCTTGGCTTCCACGGCGTCCGTCGCCGCGCTGGTCGATTCCTCCTCATTACCGGCGTCGTCGGTGAAGCTCACCTTCACGCTGATGGCCTTCCCCTCGTCGGAGTCGGCCAGCGTGTACGTGGAGCCGGTGGCTCCTGCTATGTCCGTACTATCGGCCAGCCACTGGTAGCTGAAGGTCGCGTTGCTCAGCCCGTCATCGTCGGCGATGCCGGACGTGTCCGCTGTCAGCGTCTCGCCCACCTGGGCCTTGCCGGTGATGGTTGGCGCGCCCGTGGCAGGATTGTTGGCGGTCTGCTGCTGCGACGTTGCCTGCGCCCGTATCTGTGCCGCGTCCGAGGCCTCGCCCAGGTCGCCCATCCAGTTAACTATTGCCTTCACCCGGTACACGTACAGCACGCCCGGCTCCACACCCGTATCGGTGTAGCTGGTGTCTTTGTTTGGCGTTTGATCGACGTACACCAGCGGTTCGGCCTCGCCCTGCTCGGGGCGGTGGCGCAGGATGTGGTAGCTGGTCACCACGTAGTCCACCACCGGAGCGGTCCAGGTCAGGACCACCGCGCCGCCCGACGCCTCGGCGGTCAGGCCGTGGGGCCGGTCCGTCGGCTCCTCGTCTTCCTCGGCTGCCGCCGCCACCGCAGCCGTGGCCGCGCTGGTGAACGACTCCTCGTGGCCCGCGTAGTCGGTGAAGCTCACCGTGACGCTCATGGCCTTGCCCTCGTCTGAGGCGGCCAGGGTGTAGCTGGAACCGGTTGCGCCGGACAGGTCCGTACTATCGGCCTGCCACTGGTAGGCGAAGGCCGCTCTGTCCAGCCCGTCGTCGTCCATGATGCCGGACACGTCCGCCGTCAGCAGCTCGCCCACCCGTGCCGTGCCGGTTATGGTGAGTGCGCCCGTGGCCGGGCGGTTGGGCCTGGCCTCCACCGCAGCCGTGGCTGCGCTGGTCAGCGACTCGTCGTTGCCCGCGTCGTCGGTGAAGGACACCACGACGCTGATGGTCTTGCCTTCGTCGGCGTCATCCGGCGTGTAGCAGTTCAGGGTTTCCCCCGGTATGTCTACGCCGTCGGCCTGCCACTGGTAGTTGAGCGTCGCGCTGAACACCCCGTCCAGGTCGACGATTTCGGACAGGTCCGCCGTCAGCTTCACGCCCACCTGGGCGATGCCGCTAATGGTGGGCAGACCCGTGGCCGGGTTGTTGGCCTTTGCTTCCACCGCGTCCGTCGCCGCGCTGGTCAGCGACTCGTCGTTGCCCGCGTCGTCGGTGAAGGTCACCTTCACGCTGACGGCCTTCCCCTCGTCGGCGTCGGCCAGGGTGTAGCTGGAGTCCGTCTCGCCGGAGATGTCAGCGCCGTCGGTCAGCCACTGGTAGGCGAACGACGCGTTGTCCAGGCCGTCCTCGTCGGCGATGCCCGACGTGTCCGCCGTCAGCGTCTCGCCCACCTGCGCCGTGCCGCTAACGGTTGGCGCGCCCGTGGCCGGCGTGTTGGCCTTCGCCTCCTGGGTCTCGGGCTCCACGGCGTCCGTCGCCGCGCTGGCCAGTTCCTCCTCATTACCGGCGTCGTCGGTGAAGGTCACAGTGACGCTCATGGCCTTGCCCATGTCATCAACGACCGGCGTGTAGGTCGCATCGGTCGCGTCCTGGGTCTCCGAGCCGTCGGCCAGCCACTGGTAGCTGAACACGGCATCCTCCAGCCCGTCGGCGTCGGCGATGCCCGACGTGTCCGCCGTCAGGGTCTCGCCCACCTGGGCCGTGCCTGTGATGGCGGGTGCGCCCGTGGCCGGGGTGTTGGGCTTCGCCTCCACCGCAGCCGTGGCCGCGCTGGTCAGCGTTTCCTCGTTGCCCGCGTCGTCGGTGAAGGACACCGTGACGCTGATGGCCTTGCCCACGTCGTCAACGACCGGCGTGTAGGTCGCATCGGTCGCGTCCTGGGTCTCCGAGCCGTCGGCCAGCCATTGGTAGCTGAACGTCGCATCCTCCAGCCCGTCCTCATCGGCGATGTCGGACGTGTCTGCTGTCAACGTCTCGCCCACCTGGGCCGTACCGTTGATGTTCGGCGCGCCCGTGGCCGGGGTGTTGGGCTTGGCTTCCACGGCGTCCGTGGCCGCGCTGGTCAGTTCCTCCTCATTGCCGGCGTCGTCGGTGAAGGACACCGTGACGCTGATAGCCTTGCCCACGTCGTCAACGACCGGCGTGTAGGTCGCATCGGTCGCGTCCTGGGTCTCCGAGCCGTCGGCCAGCCATTGGTAGCTGAACGTCGCATTGTCCAGTCCGTCCTCGTCGGCGATGCCCGACGTATCCGCCGTCAGCGTCTGGCCTTCCCGGGCCGTGCCGCTGATGGCGGGTGCGCCCGTTGCCGGAGTGTTGGCGGTTTGCGCCGCCGCCACCGCAGCCGTGGCCGCGCTGGTCAGCGACTCCTCGTTGATGGCATCGTCTATGAAGGTCACCGCAAGGCTGATGGTCTTTCCGTCGTCGTCACTGGACAGGGCGTAGTTGCTGCCGGTCGCCCCGGATATCTCCGCGCCGTCGGCCAGCCACTGGTAGCCGAAGACGGCATGGTCCAGACCGTCCTCGTCCGAGATGCCGGACGTGTCCGCCGTCAGCGTTTCGCCCACCTGCGCCCCGCCGATGATGGCGGGCGCGCCCGTCGCCGGGTTGTTCTCTTTCTCCGTCGTGGTCGCCGCGAACACCGGGGACCAGTCTCCTTCGTCCCAGCCGTACATCGCCCGGACCCGGTAGTAGTAGGTCGTGTCCCACAGCAGGTAATCGTGGGCGTAGCCGGTTTCCGTCCCGCTGTGCAGCGGGAACGCGAACACCCATTCCCAGTTGTAGACCTCGCCCTGGGACCACTCCACGTAGTAGCCGGTCGGCTCGCTGCCGTCGGGCGACCGCCAGATCAGCTCCACGCGGGCGTCACCTTCGGAGCCGGTGGAGACGCTGTAATCCATGATCGTGGCCACGGGCGTCAGCGCCGCCGGCGTCGCCGCGCTGGTCACCGTCTCCTCGTTGCCCGCGTCGTCGGTGAAGGTCACCCGCACCCGGATGGGCTGTCCGCCATCGGCCGGGGTGAGGGTGTAGGCCGAGCCCGTCGCGCCGGAGATGACCGCGTTGCCGGCCAGCCACTGATAGCTGAAGGCGGCGCCGGTCAGCCCGTTGGCGTCCGAGATGCCGGACGCGTCGGCCGCCAGCGTCTCGCCCACCTGCGCCGTGCCGGTTATGGCCGGTGCCCCGGTGGGCAGGCTGTTGGCGACGTGAGTCGTGGCCGAGGCGAGTATCCCCCACAAGCCCGGGCCGTCGTCGTTCACGCCTCGCACCCGGTAGTGATAGGCGGTGTCCGGCGTCAGGCCGGTGTGGCTATAGATGGACTCCGTGCCGCTGTGGGCCGGCTCCACCGCCGTCCAGCCGGTCTGCCCGTCCGCCGACCACTCCAGCTCATAGCCGGTGAACTCCCCGCCGGGAGGCGTCCATGTCAGGTCGATCTGCGTTTCGCTTACACTGGTGGCGGCGAGGCCCCATGACGCCGTGGAGGCGCCCCCGGCGGGCGACCACGGGCCGGGGAAGTGGCCGATGACCGCCCGCACCCGGTAGTGGTAGGCCGTGTCCGCCGTGAGGCCGGCGTGGCTGTAGACAGCCTCCGTGCCGCTGTGGGCCGGCTCCACCGCCGTCCAGCCGCTCAGCCCGTCCGCCGACCATTCCACGAGGTAGGCGGCGACCTCTCTATCGGGAGGCGTCCACGACAGTTCGATCTGCGTCTCGCTGGACGCGGTGGCGGTGAGCCGCCAGGCGTCGGGCGCCGTGGTGGCGGCGACGGGATCGGTCCAATCACCCGGCCCGTCCTCGGTGACGTAGCGCATCCGGTAGAAGTAGGTCGTCTCCGGCGTCAGGCCGGTGTGGCTGTAGATGGTGTCCGCGCCGTCGTCGGGCGGGTCCACCGCCTGCCAGGTCTCGCCGTCCGCCGACCACTCGATGTCGTAGCCGGTGGCGGTGACGCCGGACGCGGGGGTGGTCCAGAGCAGGTCCACCTGGGCAGCGCCGGCCGCGGTCGCCTGGAAGAGTTCTGGCGGGCCGCTGACGGTGGCGGGCGCCTGCGCGGGCGGGTCCACCACGGCGCCGGGCAACTGGAAGCCGCGCAGCGTCGGGTTGTGCGGGTTGGCCACCCACATGGTCTGGCCGTCGGACCACAGCCCCTTGGGAAACCCGGGCCACTGGCCCTGGTAGGGGCCGAGGTTCACCGGGTCTATGTCCCGGTCGGGGACCCGCTCGCCGGTCTCCAGGTTGTAGGCATGGATGGGCGGCCCGTCGCACTTGCAGTTGACCCCGACCCACATGACCTCGCCGTCGGACCAGATGCCCGCGGCGCTGTACTTGGAGTGCTGCGTCAGGCTGATGTCCTTGCCGGGGTCGCGCTCGTGGTTGTCCATCCGGTAGGCGTAGACCTTCCGGTCGTCCTTGTCGGCCACCCACATGGTGGTCCCGTCGGACCAGATGCCCGCCGGCGAATCGTTGCCCGCGGCGTCCAGGGTCTTGAAGTTCTTCTCGGAGGCGGATGAGTCTGTGTCGAAGGAGCCGCCAGGGAGGTCGTAGGCAAAGAGCATGGCGGCTTCGGAGTCGCTGATCCAGACCGTCTCGCCGTTGGACCAGGCGCCGCCGCCGGGGTGGAAGTTCGGGCCGCCGTACAGCTCGAAGCCCAGGTCGGGCAGCCGCTCATAGGTGGCCGGGTCGTAGGCCACGACATCATTGGGACCCCGGTCCGGCCCCGTGTCGTCGTCGCTCTTGATCACCCACAGCGCGTGCTCGTCCCCCCACACCGCCACCGGGTGATTGCCCACGTTCAGGGTCTTGACCAGGACTCCGGTGGTGTCCACCTCCTCCGGCTCGGGATACACCGGCGCGTTGCCTCCCGGCAGGGGTGCCGCGTGGGCGAGCCCGCCTCTGGGGTTCGCGATCCACATCGTGCTGTCGCCGTCGGACCAGACGCCCGCGGGAACGCGGTCGCTGCCCCGCGACAACCTGGTCGAGAACTCCTTGCTCCGGTCGCGGGACTTGTCGCTCATCTTGTAGGCAAAGACGTGGGTGTCGCCCGCGGACTTGTCCCCGGCCACCCACATGGTGGTCCCGTCGGACCAGATGCCGCGGGGGCGCGCCCACTCCTTGCCCTCCTCGACGGACCCGCCCCCCTGTGCCCACTCCAAATCCGACGGCATCTTCCACAGGGGAAAATCCTTGCCGGCGTCGCGGCTCCGGTCGCTCATCCTGTAGGCGTAGAGCTTGCCGTCCCGGGAGTCGGCCACCCACATGGTGGTCCCGTCGGACCAGATGCCCGCGGGATGGTCGTTGCCCGCCGCAGTCAGCGTGGTGAAGTCCTTGCCGGCGTCGCGGCTGCCGTCGGACCGGTTGTAGGCGAAGAGCTTCGCCACCCAGCCGGCGGCCCGGTCGTCGGCGTCCGGATAGAACCCGTCCTGGGCCCAGTACGCGTCGTCGGCCACCCAGACCGTGGTGTCGTTGCCCCAGAAACCGCCCGTCGCATTGATGTTCGCGCGGTCCAGTGCGAAGTCCGACTCCTCCCTGCGCTCGAAGCCCGTCAAATCGGCCTTCAGCTCAAACGCAACGACCTTGCCATAGCCCTTGCCTTCGGTCAGGGACCAGCCGTCGGTGATGACTTCTTCCGCGTACTCCTTGTCGATGATATAGTAGGTGTTCCCGTCGGACCAGATGCCCCTCACGTCCGGGCGCACCGGATAAACAATCTCACCCGACGGTTCGACCGTCCGGCCCCAGTCGAAGTTCCGCATGTCCAAAGAGCGCAAACAGCGTTCGGGATAACAGTCGTCGGGCCCCCCGGCGCTGACGCCGCCGGGCGCCGAGGCCGACGGCGTGGCTCCGACCGCCGCGCTTGCGCTCCAGCCGGCGGAGTTCTGCGCCTGCACCTCGAAGTCGTAGCTGGTGTCGTTGATCAGGCCGGTGACCGTCGCGGACAGGGTGGGGACCGTGACCCAGTCCTCCCACGCGGTCGCGGCGCTGACCTTGAAGCGGATCCGGTAACCCGTGATCGCCGCGCCGTTGTTCGGGGGCGCCCCCCAGGTGAACATCACTGCCTCATCGCCCGCTCTCGCGCGGAGGTTCAGCGGCGCGCCTGGCACGGCCGCCGCCACTGTCGTCGTCGCCGTGCTGGTCAGCGTCTCGGAGTTGTTCGCGTCGTCGGTGAAGCTCACCGTGACCTTGATGGTCTTGCCCAGGTCGGCGGCGACCAGGGTGTAGGTGTCGTCCGTCGCCCCGGAGATGTCGGACTCCGTGCTGCCGTCCACCCGGACCCACTGGTAGGTGTATCCCGGGGTGGTCAGGCCGTTGCTGTCCATGATGCCCGACGTGGCCGCCGTCAGCGTCTCCCCCACCTGCGCCGTGCCGGAGATCGTCGGCGCGCCCGTCGCGGCGCTGTTGCCTGCGGCGGGCATGGCCAGCTTGTGGATCTGGGGGTCGCGGGTCGCCGAGCCGCCCGTGTTCTCCACCACGTACATCGTCGTCCCGTCGGACCAGATGCTGTTGTAGTTCTCGCCGGCGCTGTCCAGGGTGATGTCCAGGTCCGCGGCACGGCTGCTGTCGGCGAGCGCGTAGGCGTAGAGTTTCTCGTCATCCTTGTCCAGCACCCAGATCGTGGTCCCGTCGGACCAGATGTCCCGCGCCGCGGCGTTGTCGCTGTGCAGGTCGATGTCCTTGCCCGAGTCGCGGCTGAAGTCCGACAGCACGTAGGCGTAGAGCTTGCTGTCGGCGGCGTCCGACACCCACGCCGTGGTCCCGTCGGACCACAGGCCGTTGCGCGAGCCGTTGTCGGCGTGGAGGGTATAGTTGGCCGAAGTCAGTGTCTTCTTGTTGCAGGCAGCCGAATCCGGGGAAACTCTGCGGAACAGTTCGACCTTTACATTCGTGTTATCCCAATCGCCGCTAGAGTAGCCGTGCGTCGAAAGCTGCCAGGTGACTCCGTTGCTGCCATGACTGGCTGTGGGCGTCCCTAAGTCTTTCGTGGTTCCGCCAATGGTAATTCTCAAACGAACATTGGCGGGGGTGTTTTTACTCACGGCGGGATTCGTCCAGAGGTTTAATGCCCGATTCCCGTTCGTGGCAAACGCCAGCTTTTGGACTTGGTATTCTACCCCGTCGACGGTGAAACTGGCGGGGTCCAGTGTCCCCTCACTCGTAGAAATACTGCCGTGGGCGCTGTCGAAATAGCCCTCGAAGATGGTACTACCCACAGTTTGAGAAGCGACTCCGCTCATGGTCGCGTCCCAGGACACGGCCTCGCACCGGTATTGGAAAACCCGGCCGTGATCAGGGTCGGTGACATAGATGCGATTGGCGTTGGACCAGATGCCCGTGGGCTTCCTGTTCCTGTCGCCGGCGGTCGAGGGGTTGTGGAGGGTCCAGTTCTCGCTGTAGTTGGCGGTCTCGTCGGACAGGTTGTAGGCGTAGACCTGCGTCGAGAACCACTGGCCCACCCAGAGCGTTGAGCCGTCCGGCGACCACATGCCGATCGGGCTGGTGTGGCCGGACTGCAGGTCGCTGAAGTCGACGGGCGCGGGGGTGGTGCCCTTGATCGCGATGCGGATTGCTGCGCTGCCGGGGAGGTTGGACCAGGACCCATCGCTCAGTTGGCGGTGGGCGACGTTGCCGATGGACCAGCCAGCCGCCCCGCCGCCGTCCTGGCCGTCGGACAGGGTCGTGTCGAGCGTGAGGCTGTCGTCGGAGGACTTGACGATGCGCACGGTGTAGGTCTCGTTGGCCATGAGAACGGTGTTGGCGGGGGCGGTGAAGCTGAGGGCGCCCTTGGCGAAGCTGGACGGGGGCGTGAGGGGGGCGAACTCGGAGTCGGGATTTCCGGAGGCGTTGGTGGTGTAGATGGCGGCGGAGAAGGAGTCGCCCTGGTCATCGTCGGAGCCAATCTCGACGTGGGTGACGGCGTAGCCGCCGGTCTGGGAACCGGTGCTGAAGGGCTGCGCCCGAACAAGGGTGGAGCTGTTCGCGTTGTCCTGGCCCTGGTTGATGTTGGAGATGTAGGTATGGGTGGTGCTCACCGCAGCCGCCGTGACCGTCACGGTCGCCGTGCTGGTCAGCGTCTCGGCGTTGCCGAGGTCGTCGGTGAAGCTCACCGTGACCTTGATGGTCTTGCCCAGGTCGGCGGCGACCGGGGTGTAGATGCTCGAAATCGCCCCGGAGATGTCGGATTCCGTGGCCCCGTCCACCCGGATCCACTGGTAGGTGTATCCGGGGGTGGTCAGGCCGTCGCTGTCCATGATGCCCGACGTGACCGCCCTCATCGGCTCCCCGAATGCGGCCGTGCCGCTGATCGTCGGCGCGCCCGTGGCGGGAGTGTTGCTCGTGTCAACCAGCCTGACCGATATGGTCTCGGTCTGCCAATCGCTGGCCCCATAGCTGTGGACGGCGTGCTGCCAGAACAGTCCGACGACTTCATTCCCGTCTGTCGCGTCGGTTTCGGCACTTACCTGCAGCGTCTTCTTGACCCCGTCCACGGTGAATTCCAGGAAATATTCCGCCAGCTCGTTCACGCCCAATTTGGTGTCCGTGAAAAAGAACAGCGCCTGATCGAAGTCTTCCCGAACCGCCAGCAATTCAACAGTGTGGGTGGTCGCGCCGATGGTGAACGAACTGGGACTCAGCGAACCGTGGCTCGACGAGAGGTACTGAGAGTCGTCCGAGCCATAGCCGTCGTAATTATAGGTACCGAGTCCCGCCCAGCTGTTGGCCGACGTCAAGGTGGCTTCCCAGACCACGGTTCCGGTTTGCGCAGCCGTGACCGCCGCCGTCGCCGCGCTGGTCAGCGTCTCGGCGTTGCTGTTGTCGTCGGTGAAGCTGACCTTGACCTTGATCGTCTTGCCCAGGTCGGCGGCGACGAGGGTGTAGGTGCGCGACGTCGCCCCGGAGATGTCGGACTCCGTGGCGCCGTCCACCCGGACCCACTGGTACGTGTATCCGGGGGTGCCCAGGCCGTCGCTGTCCATGATGTCGCCGGTGGCCGCCGTCAGCGTATCCCCCACCCACGCCGTGCCGCTGATCGTCGGCGCGCCCGTCGCGGGGTTATTCGCCGCCGCCGCCACCGTCCCCGTCGCCGCGCTGGTCCGCGTCTCGGCGTTGCCCAGGTCGTCGGTGAAGCTGACCTTGACCTTGATGGTCTTGCCCTCGTCGGCGGCGACCAGGGTGTACTCGGGCGCCGTCGCGCCGGAGATGTCGGACTCCGTGGCGCCGTCCACCCGGACCCACTGGTGGTCGAAGGATGCGGTGGTCAGGCCGTCGGTGTCGGCAATGCTGCCGATGCCCGCCGTCAGCGTCTCCCCCACCTGCGCCGTGCCGCTGATCGTCGGCGCGCCCGTCGCGGGGTTATTCGCCGCCGCCACCGTCCCCGTCGCCGCGCTGGTCCGCGTCTCGGCGTTGCCCAGGTCGTCGGTGAAGCTCAACTTGACCTTGATGGTCTTGCCCTCGTCGTCGGCGACCAGGGTGTACTGGGCCGCCGTCGCGCCGGAGATGTCGGACTCCGTGGCGCCGTCCACCCGGACCCACTGGTAGGTGTATGCGGGGGTGGTCAGGCGGTCCGCGTCGGCAATGCTGCCGATGGCCGCCGTCAGCGTCTCCCCCACCTGCGCCGTGCCGCTGATCGTGGGCGCGCCCGTCGCGAGGTTGTTCGGCGACCACAACTGGACCGTGACGGTCTTGCCGGCCCAATCGCCGGATGAATAGCCGTGGTCGCTGCTTGCCCAGTAGATTCCCCAGGTGGCGCCTTGGCCCGTCGCGTTCGTCGCATCGCTTACTGCCAGCGTTTTCGAGGCGCCGTCCACGGTGATGATCAGGGAAAGTCCCGCCAGGTCGTCTTTGGCCGCCGCCGTATCAGTAAAGAAGTACAGCAGCGGACTGCTGACTGTGTACGCGAGGAGCTCGACGGTGTGGGTGGTCGACTCGAAGGTGAACGAGTCGGGAGTCAGGGTCCCGTGGTTGAGATTGATAACGGAAGAGGCGGACGAGCCATAGCCTTCGTACGTGGTTCCGGAGTTCGCCCAGGCGGTGGGCACTGTCATGGTCGCTTCCCAGACCACGGATCCGGTTTGCGCGGCGGGCGCGGTGGTGCCCTTGATCGCGATGCGTAATGTTTCTCCGGACGCATGCGCATTCCACGCGTTGTTGTTATGAGAGTAGCCGCCGTCGGCGATGGACCAGCCGTCGGCCACGCCGGTGTCCTCGTCGTGGGATGTGGTCGAGTCGAGTTTGACGGCGTTGCCGGTGTTGGTGGTGACCACGGCGTAGGTCGTGTCGGCATCGAGGGTGGTGCCGGTGGGCGCGGTGAAGGTGAGGGTGTCGCCGGCGCTCCAGGTACCGGTCGGGGCCGTGAGGTTGGCGACCCTGCTGGCGGGGGTGTCGGTGTCGGGCACGTCGGCGGAGTTGACGGTGGTGACTTTCCAGATGGTGGCGTTGAACTTGTCGCCCTGTTCGTCGTCGTAGCCAATGTCGACGCTGGTGACGGTGTAGCCGCCGGACTGGGAGCCGGTGGTGAAGTTCTGCGCCCGGCCCAGGGAGGAGGACCAATCGTTGTCGCTGCCCTGGTCGATGTTGGAGACGTAGGTGTAGGTGGTGCTCTGGGCGTGGCCGGGCGCAGAGGGGAGGAGAAGGAGTGCGGCTGCGACGGCCAGCAGGAATGCCGCCGTCAGGGTGCGGGCGAAGTTGCGGCGCCGGATCATGACGCCGCCTGCGGAGGGTCTACGAAATGCGGGGGGGGGGTGAGAAAGACGGCATCCGTAATCCGGTCATTGTTCTGTCCACCTCTTGTTTGATTTCATGGGTTCCTGTGCGTAAGCGAAGCGGAGGGGCCGGGCTTCCGAGGTCGTGCGGCCCGTGGCAAAACGAAACGAGACTGCGCAACTCCGCGCCGTCGTCTCCGGTCCGTTGGCCGACCTGTCGAACGCCAAGTGAAACTCTCCCCTCAAATTGGGCGAATCGGCTCTCAGATTACCAAAGCCGTATGTATTTACTGTGTATTTCAACCCCTTTTTCCCATGTATTCTTGTGTAGTTTCGGCCAATTCGCTAGAATCGGGGCAAAACCGGCCAAAACGGGCCGGAGATGCCGGGACGAGACCCCGCCGCCATCCCGGCTCCCGTGGCGTAGGTCCTCCGGCGAGCCGCAGCCCGGAACGAGGGGGAGACATGAACCAACCCGATGCGCGAGACCTGGAGATCCAGGCCCTGCGGGAACGCCTGACCCGGATGTGCGAGGCCTGCCACCGCATCAACGAGAGCCTCGACCTGGACACGGTGCTGCAGGAGGTCCTGGACAGCGCCCGGTCGCTGACCGGCGCCCGCTACGGGGTGATGGTCCTCCTGGACGGCTCGGGAGGCGTACAGGAGTTCCTGGGCGCCGGTTTCACCCCCGACGAGGCCCGGCGGCTCTGGGAGCTGCCGGAGGGTTCGGAGTTCATAGAGTACCTCGGCGCCATCCCCGGCCCCCTGAGAGTCGGAGACGTCGGCGCCCACCTGAGGTCGATGGGCCTGCCCGACTTCCGCCCACCCGTTCCGGTGGGCTCCTTCCTGGCCGCTCCCATCCGCCACGGGGGCGCGGGCGTGGGCAACATCTACCTGGCCAGGAGCGACCCGGGCCGGGAGTTCAGCCAGGAGGACGAGGAGACCCTGGTGATGTTCGCGTCCCAGGCGGCGCTGGTGATCGCCAACGGCCGCCGGCACCGGGACGAGCGGCGGGCCAGGGCCAACCTGGAGACCCTGATCGACACCACGCCCATTGGCGTCGTCGTCTTCGACGCCAGGACGGCGGCCCCGGTGTCCATCAACCGGGAGACAAGGAGAATTCTGGGGGGGCTGACAACCGCGGAACAGGACGTGGAGCAGCTTCTGGAGGTCCTGACCTTCCGGCGAGCCGACGGGCGGGAGATCTCCCTGGCGGAGTTTCCGCTGGCCCGTGCGCTGAGCGCGGGCGGGCCAGCGGTGCGGGCCGAGGAGATCGTCATCACCGTCCCTGACGGCCGGAGCGTCGCCACGCTGGTCAACGCCACGCCCATCCGCTCCGACGAAGGGGAGACAGTGTCCGTCGTTGTCACCCTGCAGGACCTGACGCCGCTGGAGGAGCTGGAGCGGCAGCGGGCCGAGTTCCTGGGGGTGGTCAGCCACGAGCTGCGGACTCCCCTCGCCTCCATCAAGGGGTCGGCAACGACCCTGAAGGAGTCGGCCAACTCGCTGGACCCGGCGGAGATGGACCTGTTCTTCCGGATCATCGAGACCCAGGCCGACCAGATGAGCGACCTCATCACCGACCTGCTCGACATGGCCCGCATCGAGAGCGGCACGCTGTCGGTGTCCCCGGAGCCGTCTGACGCCGCCGCCCTGGTGGACCGGGCCAGGAACTCGTTCCTGAGCGGCGGCGGCAGGGACAACATCCGGATAGACGTCGAGCCGGACCTGCCCCCGGTCATGGCGGACCGGCGGCGCATTGCCCAGGTCATCGGCAATCTCCTGTCCAACGCGGCAAGGCACTCGCCGGAGTCGTCCGCCATCCGGCTGGCCGCCGCGCAGGACGGCGTGCAGGTCGCCTTCACCGTGGGCGACGACGGCACGGGCCTGTCCGACGATCTTCTGCCTCAGCTGTTCAGGAAGTTCTCCCGCATCGACGGGGACGACCGCGAGGGCGGCATTGCGGGTTCGGGGCTGGGCCTGGCCATCTGCAAGGGGATAGTGGAAGCCCACGGAGGGCGCATCTGGGCGGAGAGCGAAGGGCCGGGCCTGGGCTCGCGGTTCACCTTCACGCTGCCGGCGGCCGCCGAGGCCCTGCACCCGGCCACGGCCGGTGAATCTCGGACCTCCGAGGGTTCCCGCCGCGCGGGGCAGGGGCGGACGCGGGTCCTGGCGGTCGATGACGACCCGCAGACCCTCAGGTTCGTCCGGGACGCGCTCTCGAATGCCGGGTACGCGGTGACGGTGACGGGCGACCCCGAGCAGGTGGGCCGCCTGGTGGAGGAGGAGAGACCCCACCTCGTGCTGCTCGACCTGATGCTGCCGGGAATGGACGGCATCGAGCTGATGGAGAGCGTCCCCAGGCTCGCCGACCTTCCGGTCATCTTCCTGTCCGCCTACGGCAGGGACCAGGTGATCGCCAGGGCGCTGGAGGCGGGGGCCGAGGACTACGTCGTCAAGCCCTTCTCGCCGACGGAGCTGGTGGCGAGGGTCCAGACGGTGCTGCGCCGCAGGGCCGCGTCCGAGCTGACCGAGCCGCCGGAACCCTACCGCCGGGGAGAGCTGACCATCGACTACGCCGAACGCCGGGTCTCCCTGGCGGGCAGCGCGGTCCTGTTGACCAACATCGAGTACCGGCTCCTCTTCGAGCTTTCGGTCAACGCGGGGCGGGCGCTCACGCACGAGCAACTGCTCCAGCGGGTGTGGGGGCCGGAGCACTCCGGGCAGCCGGGGGCGGTGCGCACCTTCGTCAAGAACCTGCGCCGCAAGCTGGGGGACGACGCCAACGACCCCTCCTACATCTTCACCGAGCCCAGCGTCGGCTACCGGATGCCCAGGGGCGAGACGCAGGGAACGGAGGGGGCATGAGCAGTACCGCCTTCTTGTCGTGGCCATCGCATCGGAGGCAGCTCAATGAGACCGTTCGACGACTACCATGGAGGCGGCTACACGATGCTGCCCAAATTGAAGGGCGGCAATGCTCGACGAGACTACGGTCACTGGTTGGTAGAACGCGGCCAAACGTCTTGCGCCTATTGCAAGATGAGCCTCGTTGATAGCTACGAGCATTGGCTGCTGCTAACGGTGGACCATGTGATTCCAGTTTCCGAAGGACGCCGGCTGGGAATTCCCAAGAACTGGTACGAGTCGTACAGCAACATTGTCCTGGCTTGCTCCGGTTGCAATGGGTTCCGTAACCGCTACGAGGTCTCGTGGCGGGAGCCCAAGGAGTCCTGGGAGGAGTCCGAGTTCTTCGAGTTTCGGGACAGGGTCTTCGAGGAGAAGGCGGCTCTGATAGAGGCGGCGCGAAATAGCGAAACGCGTTTCTACAACGACCGCGTGGCTCCGGTGGCCTCAGCGGTGAAATCTCATACACGGACCGTTTAGTTAGGACAGCATGAACTGCCTATGTCATGTCTGGCCAGGAGTGAAGTGATATTGCCTACCCCGGCGGTGTTGGCGGCAGTCATATTGCTGGGGATTATGTGCTTCGCGAGTAGAAGGGCACACCGTTCGGCACGCGATTATCAGCCACCAGGAGGATACGTTGACTAACTCACACCGAAACCCGCTCCGCAAGATACGCGTCCAGTTGATGTTGCTCATTGCCGCATTCGTCACAATGTCCGTACTGTCGAGCCCGTCGGGGGCGCTGGCGCAGGATGGGACTGAGGCAGTCTACGACTACGACTTCGGGAGCGACGCCGAGGGATGGACGGTTGGGTTCGCGGACCTGCCCGTCGGGCACGACCAGTCGATCTTCGAGCTCGACCACGGACACCGCCCCCTTCCCGACGGTCTGGAGGGCAGCGGCGTCTATGTCCAGGGACACAACCGCAGTGACGACCTCTTCATGTTCCTGAAGAGGCAGGTTGGCGGGCTGAGGCCGAACGCGGCGTATGCCGTTTCCGTGTCCCTGGACCTGGCTGCCAACGTCCCGACAGCTACGTTCGGCATCGGCGGCTCGCCCGGCGAGAGCGTGTTCGTGAAAGCGGGCGCCTCGACCGTCGAGCCCGTGACCGGGGAGGACCGCAACCGATACCTGAGAATGAACATCGACAAGGGGAACCAGGCCAACGGCGGCGAGGACATGGTGGTCCTGGGCAACGTGGCGAACGGCGAGGTGGTGAACAGGGAGTACCGGATCAAGACGCTCGACAACGTGGACCTGCCCCTGTCGGTGTCCACGGACGCTGACGGCCGGGTCTGGCTGATCGTCGGCACGGACTCGGGGTTCGAGGGCCTGAGCGCCTTGTACTACTCCCGCATCACTTACACGCTGAGCATTGTGGAGCCTCCGAAAACCGGGGGCTTCCAGCCGCCAGTGTGGGCAGTAGTCCTGCTGGCGGGAATCGGCGCAGCCCTGGCGGGTCTGGGACTGACGGCGCTGCGTTTGCGCCATCAACGGTAGGGGGTTCCGTTGCGCTGAGCCGTCGCAGGGCTTGTTTCTGTCGAGGCGCAGCCCCAATCTTGGCGAATTGACCCAAACTACACAAGAATACACGGCAACAAGGGCTAGAAACACACAGTAACTACATACGGCTACGGTATAGTACATACAAACTCGGCTCGGGTGAATGCCTCGGTCGGGGAACGCGCGCAATGAGACACATGATAAGAATCAGGGACCTGATATTCGTGCTAACTACTCTTGCTGTGGCGGCCGCTTGTTCAGGACCGGAAGAAGTCGCAATGTCTGACCAAACCGCCGCAACCCAGACCGTGTACGTGAATGGCCTGGTCTATACCCAAGATAGGGATCTACCCTGGGCTGAGTCGCTGGTCACGAAAGGTGACAGAATCGTTTTTGTGGGCTCTACCGAGGACGCCTTGCAGTACGCCGGTGGAGACGGCAAGCTCGTGGACTTGCAGGGCCAATTCGTGATGCCGGGGATAATCGACGCACACACCCACCCCGGCTTGATCAGCACTGGGGCCGCCGACCTGTCCGGGCTGGATGAAACTGTGGGAGAGAACGAAGAGCCTGCCACACCCGACAGGATGCCATCCAGGCCACGGGAGGCGACGCTGGCCTGGTTGCAACAGTACAGAGACGATCACCCGTTTTTTCCTCTCGTGATCTCACAGGGGGTATGGGATGTTGCCGCCTACGTGCCTGACGGCCCCCACAAGAGAGACCTGGATGCGATTGCCAGCATAAGACCCATTGTGTTGTTCGACAATTCGGGACACAGCGTCTGGGTTAATTCCGCAATGCTACGGACACTGGGCATCGACAGAGATACGCCGGACCTCAGCGAGAACCTGTCGTATATCGTGCGCGACGAGGCCGGAGAGCCCACAGGCTGGCTCAAGGAGTTTGTCCTAACCCACCACACGGGTGGCAAGTCGGTGCCGAGTCCCGATGAATTGAAGGAACGACTGCTGAAGTATGTGGACTACATGTCGAGCAAGGGCATCACGACATTGTGGGATGCCGGCAACTTCAACATGGAGGACGCGGTGTACCAGGCTGCGCATGACATCGCAATAGAAGGCAATCTGCCGCTGCGTTGGGAGGGGTCGTACCACATATGGAAGCCTAACCAGATCGGCACTGCGGTGGAATCCCTGCTCCGGCTCAGGGACAAGTATGGCCATGGAACACTCCGGTTCAACACCATCAAGATTCACTACGACGGGATGCTGGATATTCTCACCGCGGCTGTGCTGGAGCCCTACGTTACAGACCCTGACAACTACGGCGGCGTCTTGTTCACGCCTCAGCGATTGAGCAGCTTCATGCAGGAATTGGATGGCCACGACATTGACCTGCACCTGCATGCGTCGGGTGACCGTGCAACCAGGAATATTCTCGACGCAGTCGAGCAAGCACAGGATGCGCTGGGCCGGCCTTTGAAAATCGAGGTCACGATAAGTCACCTGTTCCTGGTTGCCGACAGTGATGTCAAACGCTTTGCCGAGTTGAACGTGCACGCCAATTTCTCGCCGCACTGGTTCGGCGGAACAGTCTACGGGAAAGCCGGAGAGATCAACGTCGGCCCGGAACGGGCCAGCCGCTCTCAGGTCGTTGGTCACTTTGTGCGGCAGCAGGCCAATGTTACGCTGTCCAGCGACGTTGTCCATAACCCGCGGCGAGTGAGTCCCTTTCTTGGCATGGAAATGAGCATCACGCGAAAGGCAACAAATACGGCTGATGCCGTCACCCTACCGCCGCTTGGTGCCAGAATTTCATTGGAGCAGGCGCTGGCCGGCTATACCATCAACGGCGCTGCGCAGCTCGGATTGGAAGGAGAAGTTGGCGTCATAAAGGCCGGCTTGCTGGCGGACTTCATCGTCCTTCCGCAGAATCCGTTTGAAACCGATGTGGAGAAAATCCACGCCATTGAGCCCAGTGCCACAGTCGTAGCGGGTGAGCTGCGTAGCGGTGGCTTCTAATACGGGCTTGGCTTAGTGTAGAGAGAGGTCGTTGACGCGCGGGATGGGAGAGACGCCTCCTATCGCGCGTGTGGCAATGGCATTGATCATATGGGTCATGGCCTGCGAGCCGCCCTCGGGCACGAAAATCGCCGGGCGTCAGACTGGACCGTCCGCAACACCACTCAAGGGGCAGGCAGTCGGGGGGGGGACGAGGGCGGCGACGTCCCGCTCACCAACATCGAGTACCGGCTGCTCTCCGAGCTTTCGGTCAACGCCGGGCGGGCGCTGACCAACCCGGCCTCTATCTTCGCAGTGCCCCGCGTCGGCTACCGGATGGAGAAGGGGGAGCAGCAGCAGGAGGGGGCGTAGGCCCTCTCTAACCTTGCGTTCCTCCACCCCCACGCATCACACTACAGGAATCGCGAGTCCTTGGTGCGCCGACAGGCTGCCGAGCGACATCTCGAAGATGGCGGTATCTACCGTAAGCGGTGGTGGGCCTTTTTTGTTGCGTTTAGGAGGTGAAGTGGGGAGGCTACTCAGGAACGGAACATCCACACGCAGGTCGGCCAGAGAATAACCTGAGTAGGCAATCTATGAGTATCTCTTGGTCACTGTGGCGGGAGGCGATGCTCTTGGTGCATCCTCCCCGTGAGGACTTGCTCTCACTCATTCGTATTGCGCCGGAACAAACGGCGGACCCAGCGAGGCCAAAGTGCGAGGTGGTCAGCCACCTCCCCCAGATATGCAGTTTCCAAGGGCGCTAAGGCAGACATATCCAGCTTGGGCATGTTCATACTGGAGTCGTCCTCAGCAGCTGGCTCCAGCCAAGCCTCGTGCATCGCTGTGCCAGCCACTCTCCGCACCTGCTCAAGCAGTTCAGAGAAGCTGCGATGGACGTGACGAGATTCAGTCATGAGCCAGGCGGAATAGAATGCTAGGTCGGCCTGAACCCTCCGCAACTCAGAGGAGATGCGTATTCGTTCCTCCCCTGGCGTATCCTTCCTGCGCCGCCTTATCACATACGGGAATTCCTTGTACTCTTGGACAGCCACGTACGCCTTCGAGAAGACCTCACGACTGCGGGTCAGCCTCTCACGTTCCCCGTTCCACCAGTTTGTGAGAACGAATACGGTGAACGACACTGCTCCGATAATGACCGCACCGACAACAGGCCAAGGCAGTGTGAGTTGCTGCGCCTCGTTCACGCCCCAGTCTGCTCCTTCGATTGGGCTTCATGGGAGACTTCCTCGCCAAGCCACTCCCCTGTCTCCCGCCACCAGGCTTCCTTGAATAGATGGACCATCACCAAGCCCATCAGAGCATGTAGTCCATCCTCGAAGACCCATCGGCGCTCGATGGGATCGCCCGGATACCACATGCAAAGGCTATCGTCATGGTAGCGGTGCGGTGACTCTCGTGGACCGTCGGCGAACACCGAGGGGACGTTCGCCATGCCGTTGAACCAGATGCGTGTCTTTCTGGGTTCGTAGTCAGACACTGGCACAGTGGCTCTATATTCGTAGCCACCCTTGATCCTTCCGCCTCTTAAGTTGGGAAACTGCCTCTTGACGCCTCGCTCAAAGTTGAGTCGCACCACTGTCAGCCCATACCACGGCCCCTTACTTCTGTTGGGTGGCCCGGTGAACTTCCTACGCGCGCTCACTTCCCCACGATCTAGTTGATTTGAGGCTGGGGCTACCGCTACCACCAAGGCTCAGCGCGCCTCCTGAGACTCCCAGCGCGGTGCTTCCGCTGCGGAGTGCGGAGGCAATCTCCTCCTTCGATTCACTGCCACTTGGTGGGCTGATGTAGTTCGGGTACAGCCCTGCCATGGCTTCCTGAACCTTCTCTTTGTCGTCGTCGTTGTCCAGTGCGTCCTTCATACGCTTGGCCGCTCTCTTTAGGCGGCCAACGACCACATCGCGGTCCATCGGCAGCTTTATGGGTTTGGAAACGCCAGCGGGGTCGGGAGTCAACCGTTTCTTCAGGTCGCTGGCGGCGTATCGAAATAATTCGGCTAAGCCATCGGACACGCCATGCTCTTCAGTAATGCAACTCAGAGCAAGGGCCTCGATATTGAAGCTACAGAGGCCGGGCTGCGCGAGCTGTGTGTTCCACCCCTTTGCGAGCCTGATGACCCTAGCTCTGACGCGCCTGAGGTCGGCAGGGTCATCCGTCAAGACCGTCGTGTGATACTCGGGATGGGATGCGTCCCAACCTTTGGTTTCATTGTTGGGAATCCAGAGCCCCTGGCCATTCTTGCGGGTCAGAGCGACGATCAGGTCTACCGACGGGTCAGTCCCATCGTCCAATGGCTCGTTGAAGGACACCTGGATGGCTCGCTTCGTGACCCTGAACCTAATGTCGGGGTGGTCTTCCTTCAGACGCTCACGCAGGAGCTCCCGGACATCCTCGACGATCTGGTTCGGCCCCTCGCGTTCTCCATCTGGACCCAACCTCGGATAGGAGCGCCGGTCGAGCACTACACCGCAGTCGGCGTCGGTGTCCTGGTTGGCAGTCCGATGGGCGATTGAACCAGATTTGTAGGTTCGGAGGGCGCCAGGATAGTTTCTGACCGTCGCGAGAACCTCATCTCGCCGGCTTCGGGCGGCGGACAGTGTATCGTCGGACGGGGCCAACTCCGCGTGAACGTCGTTCAGGTGTGAGGCCGTATTCTGCAATGAAGGATTCCTTCTTATCGTGCTTCCCCCCATTTTACACCGGCATCCGCAGTTAAGACTAGGGGAGCGGCGAGGTTCGCTGGTCGCTCGGCTTCGTTGCCGGAACAACCCGCAACGCGGTAAAATGTCAGTAGTAGTACGCCTTCGAGAGGATGTGTGCATGACCCACACGAAGACGCCGGCGCGCCCGCGCCGCCCCCGCGAAGAGGCGGCACGCCTCGGCAGGGAGATATACGAGCGGGACATCCTGCCCCAGGTCGAAGCCGACCACCTTGGAGAATACGTCGCTATCGACGTTGAGACCGGGGAATGGGCGATAGCCGATAGTGAGAGCGGTGTAGTGGACCGTCTGAGAGCGCAGCGTCCAGGCGCCATAGACGTCCTGGTCGAGCGAGTCGGGTACCGGGCGATTCGCAGCTTCGGGGCTGGCTCCCTGCGGAGGAGGGAATGATCGAAGGGTCGGTGAACGCCGCCTATGAAGCGGTGGTGACCCTTTCCTTGCAGGGCTCGGAGGGGCAGACTCGCGACATCGAGGCCGTCATCGATACCGGCTACACCGGCACCCTGACACTGCCGACCGCCGTGGTTGCCGACCTGGGGTTGTCGTTCTCACACATGGGCTGGGCGTTCCTGGCAAACGACGATGTTGTGAGCTTCGACGTTCACAACGCTACTGTACTCTGGGACGGCCAGCCGAGACACATCAAGGCCGACGCCACCGGTAGTACCCCTCTGGTGGGTATGCTTCTGCTGGACAGGCACAACCTGAACATCGACGTGGAGGACGGCGGGCGCGTCCTGATACAAGCCAGGGCATAGCCAGAGGAGACTAGGACGCGATGCAGTCAAGCAAAGCGGCGCAATCGCGACGGGCTTGGGAGGCTAAGGGCAACCCACTCTGCAATCATCTCCCGTCGAAAGGGAGTACGACCTCGGTGCGGATACGGGAGACGAAGTTTGCACGACGTGCGGCGGGACGGCGCATCGTGGCACCTTGCGAGTTTTCCCTGTGACTGATAGTGGAAGGGACGACAATCCTACTGAGGGGAACACTAATAGTAGGCTCCATCCAAGTTTGCCTCTGCCCAACCTGACTCTCTGAGCTCTCACTCATGTCCCACACTCGGCTCCACATGGTTGTTGTTCGACGGCTGGTTGAGCCGGCATTGGACGCCCGTCTGCGAATACCTCAGCGAGGGAACGGAGAGAGATATCAGTCCTCTCGCGAAAGGCTTGATCTGTGAGCCGCTGAGAGGGGAAGTGCTTTGAGTTTTCTTCCAGTGCGATGGACTTATCGAAGAGGTCGGGGTGGGTCTCGTAGAGCCAGCGCCACCGGTCAACGGAGTTGAACGGGCAAAAGAAACACGAGCTCCTCTGCGGGGTGGGCAGCCCAGCCTCCTGGATGATGTCTATGCAGTCCGCCCGCGTGAGCCGCCGGTCAATCAGCGGATACAGATTGGTCACGTAGTCAACCCGGCTGTCCTTCATCCTATGGACCTCATCCCATGCGATACCCAGGTATTGGTTGATGTGGACATCCAGCGACCTGTAATGCCGCTGAATCGGCGTAATCTTGAAGTCCCTGGTTGACCATCTCCAGATAGCCGACGGGAATACCCGACGGTCCCACGAGGTTTCATAGAGTGAGCGCCCCCGCTTGGCCACGATGGTGAGGGGTACTTCATGATCGGCCAGATACTGCTTCGCCGTCTCTACGTATTGGTACGTCTCGGGTACCTCTCCTCCCGTATCAGCAAACACCGCCTCATCGAAGGGCAACTCTTCTCGCAGTAAGACGAGCATGAGGGCTACGCTGTTCACACCTCCTCCAAAGCTCAAGACGTGTCGGGTAGACATAGGGCACCTCCATTAGCAGGAGAGTTTAAGTTTATCTCTCCTGCTAGTGTAGCACCAAATCTTTTGGAGGGCTATACTGAGAATCATGATGACCACGGATTCACGAGTGCCGCGATCAGCTTCGACCTACGGGCTAAGGATCGAACCAACTGGCACTCACCTGAGCAGCACTCTGAAGTTGGAAGAACTACGCGTTCTCCTAGCCAGCCGCCCCGTCCCTGCCACAGGGGATGCTTACAGGGCTGCCATCATTGAGCAGAATCTCTTGGGCAAACCAACGGCCTCTGCCCGTCGCATCACCTTCGAGCGGCTTCGCGAGCTGTATGGGCTGGACCCCAACATGCTGGCCTTCAGAGCTCTCAAAGACTTGTGGGATGCCGATGGCGGCGCGCAGCCGATGATCGCCCTGCTATGTTCGACCGCGCGGGATCCCATCGTCCGGGCGATGACGCCGTTCGTCCTTCGCCTTCCTATGGGCGTGACGGTTACGCCCCATGAATTTGCAGAGGAGGCCGAGCATCAGTTCCCCGGGAAGTTCGTGGCGACCTCCCGCGAGCGCCTTGGGCGGAACGTGTCGTCTTCCTGGGAGAAGGCAGGGCTACTGTCAGGGCAGCAAACGAAGAAGAGAGTCAGATCGCGTGCTCGTCCAACGTCACTCGCTTACGCTCTCCTATTGGGTGACCTCTGTGGCAAGCGCGGTCAGGCCCTCTTCACCACGCTGTGGGCCAACATGCTCGACGCGCCCATTCACGAGCTAAAAGCCCTGGCGGTCACAGCCTCCCGTCAGGGCTGGATCGAGTACAGAGCAGCCGGAGATGTAGTGGAGGTGAGCTTCCGTCATCTTATGCGTGATCAAGGAGACCCTACACCATGAGTGAGATAGAGGACCTCCTGAGCCGATATGAACGGTACGTGAGGCTTCCCTGGGACCATAAGCTTGCCGGGGCTCAGAAGGTCTGGTTCGCCAGATACGACCCCGGCCAAGAGCGCCGCCTGCGGCTACGCATAGGAGAGTTTGAGACCGCCACAACCGACGCTGGACACATGTGGCGCCTCATAGACATCACCGATTCATTCGCAGAGTGGATGACGAACCACGAGTATAAGGATGCTTACTTTGAACAGCCCGAAGACCTGGAACTGGCCCTCGTTGATTTCTCAGACTACGCGGCGGAACGAGTGTGCAACGAATTGAGACACCCAAGTGTTGATGAGAATACTGTCGTGGCCCTGCTTGGCTTGGCATCGCTGTTCGGTCTCATACGAGTCGCTGAACTCATTGCGAAGGTCGATTCCGAGATACTTGGCCGTCTACTTGCGTTCTTCCCTGGACAACGGGACGGCTCCAATTGGCGACTGCTCAATGCCCGCGACGGCTGGAACTATCACGCTGTGCCGATAGAGGGGGGCAACTGATGCCGAATATCAAGATACGTGAGGTGCTCTCCAGAGACCCTCTTACGACCGTCATACCCAACGACGGCGTAACGAAGGTCATCCAGCCCCAGTCGGCGAACGAATGGGATGTTCTTAGGTACGAGCTTGAGTCATTCGTCTGTGAGGGTGAGTACCGACAGGGCCTGGACCGAATACTCTCGGCGTTTCTAACAAACGTCTCACAGCCTCAGCAGCAGGCCGTCTGGGTGAGCGGCTTCTACGGCAGCGGCAAGAGCCATCTCGTCAGAGTCCTTGAGTGCCTTTGGCGTGATGTGGAGTTCCCTGACGGCACCAGGGCTCGTTCCATACCCACATTGCCATCCGATATTGACGCCAATCTTGTCGAGTTATCGCGGATTGGTAGGCAAGAGGGTGGCCTGTGGTCCGCGGCGGGTTATCTCGGTTCAGGAGCTGGTGCCGTCAGATTGGCGTTGCTGGCCGTCCTCTTTAGGGGAGCCGACTTGCCCGAGCAATACCCGGCGGCTCGGCTGGTAATTTGGCTCAAGCAAAACGGCTGGTACGACACTGTAGCCGCCGCAGTTGAAGCGCGAAGCAAGACTCTCAACCACGAACTCAGGAATATGTATGTTTCGCCGGTGCTGGCTGAATCCCTATTAGAAGCGATTCCGGGTTTGGCATCCAGCCCACCCGATGTCCGCACCTTGCTTCGGGAACAGTACCCGAATGTCTCAGACATATCCGATTCTGATCTGCACAGTGCGATTGCAGACGTACTCTCGCTCCAGTCCACTGCTCCGGGCAAGCCGCCCCTTACTCTGCTGGTTTTCGACGAGCTCCAGCAGTTCATCGGAAGCGACCCGCAGCGAACCCTCCATGTGCAGAACGTTGTCGAAGCCTGCGCCGCTCAATTCGGCAGTCATCTCTTGTTCGTCGGCACAGGGCAGTCGGCGCTTCAGGCCAATACGGAACTCTCGAAGCTCCAGGGCCGATTCTCGATACGTGTGACTCTTTCTGACGTCGATGTCGAGAAGGTGGTTAGGGAAGTGGTCCTGCGAAAGACGCCGGACAAGGTTGCTTCCGTGAAGAGCGCCCTCGATTCGGCCAGTGGTGAGATCGACCGCCACTTGGCGGGCACAAGAATCGGCCCCCAGCCCAGCGATATCCAGGACCGTGTAGCTGACTACCCAATACTCCCCGTGCGGCGTCGTTTGTGGGAGCGGATGTTGCGGTCAGTCGATAGTGCGGGGACTGCCGGACAGTTGAGAACGCAACTACGCATCGTCCATGACACTACCCGTGAGGTTGCAGCAAAGCCGCTGGGCACAGTTGCACCGGCGGATGCGGTCTACTGGCAAATCGAGACCGAGATGCTTCAGAGTGCCATCCTTCCGCGTGACGTGGCGACCGTGATCCGCGAGCTAGACGATGGCACTGAGGACGGCAAACTTAGGTCCCGCCTTTGCGCTCTAATCTTCATGGTAGGCAAGCTTCCGCGAGACGAAGGTCCATTGGCAACAGGAGTTCGAGCCACTTCGGATGCTCTGGCCGACCTGGTGGTCGATGACCTCACTGCCGGAAGCGCATCTCTGCGTCAGCGAGTCCCGGTTGTTCTCCAGGACCTCGTAGAGAAAGGGACTTTGATCCTATTCGATGGCGAATACCGGCTCCAGACTCCGGAGAGCATCGAATGGGAGACGGACTACCGAAGCCGCCTGTCCCGGGTTCTCGGGGATGATGTTCGGATGGCCGCCGAGCGTGAAACGGCTGTGAGAGAAGCCCTCGCCACAGCTCTCAAGGGGCTCACTTTCCTACAGGGAGCCACTAGGACGCCTCGCAAGTACGAAATGCACCTCGGCTCGGAGAGGCCAGCAACAGACGGAAGCAGCGTTCCTCTGTGGGTACAAGATGAATGGTCAACGGCCCTCGGGTCCGTGCGCGAAGAGGCTAGGCAGGCAGGGGTAGACAACCCTACCGTGTTCGTCTTCCTACCGAGACTTGAAGCTGATGAGATGCGACAGACTATCGGTCGACTCCGTGCGGCTGAGGAGACCGTCAGCACTCGCGCGGTTCCGCAGACCAGCGCAGGGATCGAAGCAAGAGGGGCAATGCAGTCCCGTATAGACGTCGAAGGAAAACATGTCAGCGACCTCGTGGACAACATCATCAGAAACGCACGGGTCCACCAAGGAGGCGGCAACGAAGTCGTCGCCGCCTCCTTTCCCGAGGCCATTGGACAGGCCGTAGAGGCAGCCCTGACGAGGCTGTTCCCCAGGTTTTCAGACGCGGATCAGAGCGGCTGGAACAGAGTGGTAACCAGGGCATTGCAAGGTGCTGCCGATGCCCTTTCAACCCTGGGGTACTCTTCAGACGTAGAAAAGCACCCCGTGTGCCAAGAGATACGGAGCTTTGTCGGGGGCGCCGGAAAGAAGGGTTCCGAGGTGCGCCGGCATTTTTCAGACCCTCCGTATGGCTGGTCTCGCGACGCCGTTGACGGCGCTCTCTTGGCGCTGCTTGCCGGGGGATTCCTGCGGGCCTCTCGTAGCGGGCAGCCTATGACTGCCAAGGACCTGAACCAACAACAAGTGGGAGTGACCGATTTCTTCAGTGAAGGGGTCATCGTGTCTACTGCACAGCGGATAGCGGTTCGCGGAGTGGCGTCAGCGATGGGCCTTCCTGCAAAGAGCGGAGAGGAGGCGGAGGCCATTCCAGTGATATTAGAGCGCCTCCAGAGCGAAGCCCAGGCTGCCGGTGGGGAGGCGCCCCTTCCCGCACAGCCGGATACGGCGATAGTCAAGGAGCTTCGGGAGTTGGCTGGAAACCGTCAGATAGTCGGAGTGGCTGAGAAAGGGGACATCCTAATCGGCCTCCATAGGGATTGGTCGGCGGCTGGCGAGGCAGCTCGAGAGCGATTGCCCGAGTGGCAACGGCTGGAGAGGCTTCTGCACCATGCTCGCGTGTTGCCCGTTGCCACGGAATTGAACCCTCAGATGGAAGCGATTCGGTCCCAACGTTCTCTACTGACTGACCCCAACCCCCTTCCGCCGCTTCTCAGCAAGGTGACAACTGCCCTGCGAAAGACGGTCTCCGAGGCACACAGCCACTTGCGCAAAGAACGCGACCGAGAGGTGACTGAGCTTGAGAAGTCGGAGGACTGGCTGAACTTGGAGCCTGCTGATAGGAAGAGGATCCTAGTATCTCATGGGCTAAGCCCAATTCCCGACCTCGCTATCGGCACCGATCAGGCGCTTAAGGACTCTCTTGAGGGCACTGGCCTACAGGACTGGGATGACCGTGTCTTGGCCCTGAAAACGCGGATAGCTCAGGCGAGGGAGGAAGCCGCCCTTCTGCTGACACCGAAGGCGGTCACAGTCCGACCCACTCCGGCAACCCTGAATAGCCGTGAAGACGTCGAGGACTACATCCAAAGATTGAGAGAACAGCTATTGGCCCAAGTAGATGATCACCCTGTGATCATCCCCTAGAGGTGAAAACCAGAAGATGGCACCGCTCGATTCCACGCTGAGGTCTGCCTTGGAGAAGGCTGTCATCGCGGCACACGATGAAGCCGAGGATGCGGCGCGCGCCGCCCTGGACGTTCTGGCTGTCAACCAACAAAGGGCGTTCGAAACGCTCACGAGTGAGCAGCGGGCGCTTCGTAATGCGCTGCGGGCGAAGGCCCGCCAACTGGGTTCCGGCAGCCAGTCCGCGGGATTCGCTTTGCTCGTCGAAGAGGTGGCCTACGTGCAGTGGCATCGGATGCTGTTCCCCCGGTTCTTGGCCGAAAATGACCTGCTCATACACCCGACCGGTGTAGCTGTAACCCTAGAAGAATGCGAGGAGCTGGCTGCGGAAGAGGGCGACCCGGATCGGTGGGCAACAGCCGCCCGGTATGCGGGTAACATGCTGCCGGGCATCTTTCCCTCCGACGACCCCAGCGGACAGGTCACATTCGCTCCTGAAGGCCGCGCCTCGCTTGAGGCCATCCTGAGCACCCTCCCTGATCCAGTATTCACGTCCGACGATGGTCTAGGCTGGGTGTATCAATTCTGGCAGTCGAAGAAGAAGACGGAGGTCAGCGGAAGCGGGCGAAAGATCGAAAAGCTCGAGTTGGCTGCATATTCCCAACTCTTCACCGAAGACTACATGGTGCGGTTCCTGCTGGAAAACTCGCTCGGCGCATGGTGGGCCGCGCGGCATCCCGATAGTCCATTGGTCAAGGGCTTCAAGTATCTTCGATTCCAAGAGGACGGAAGGCCGGCAGCCGGGACTTTTCCAGGATGGCCAAAGAGAGCGGCGGAGGTAGCTGTGATGGACCCGTGCTGTGGCTCGGGCCACTTCCTGGTAGTTGCGTTCGAGATGCTCCGCCGGATGCGGATGGAGGAGGAGGGACTGCGCGAAAATGAGGCGGCTGACGCCGTGCTTCGTGACAATCTATTCGGACTGGAGATAGACCCCCGATGCGTACAGATCGCCGCCTTCGCATTAGCCCTCACGGCGTGGAAAGCAGGGGGCTTCCGCAAACTGCCTCTGCCACATGTGGCATGCTCAGGTATAGCGGTTCGTGGACAAATTGAAGTGTGGACAAAGCTGGCTGGCGACGATACCAACATGCGTCAGACCCTGGAAAGGCTGCACGGTGTTTTCGCAAATGCGCCGGACCTGGGCAGCCTTGTCGATCCGATGAACGTTCCCGTCCGGGAGCGGATGTTCACGCCTGACTTTGTGAAAGTAGCGCCTCTCATGGAAGGAGCGCTAGCAAGAGAGAGTGTTGACGATCCAGCCGCAGCAATCTTTGGTACCGCCGCGCTGGGAGTTGTACGCGCGGCCGAACTACTGGCGCGGCAATATACGCTGGTTGCGACTAACGTACCGTATCTTGCACGTGGCAAACAGGGAGAGGTGCTCAGGGACTTCATTGGGCTGCGTCATAAGGAAGCCAAGGCAGACCTGGCCACAGCCTTCGTGCAACGATGTCGCTCCTTCTGTTCGCCAGGAGGAGCGTATGTCGTGGTCACACCTCAAAACTGGCTGTTCTTGCGTTCATATCGAAAGTTTCGTGAAAGGATGCTGACCGAGCAGACCCTGCTCATGCTGGCCAAGTTGGGCGAACGAGCTTTCGAAAGCAGCGCAGCCGCAGGGGCCTTCGTCGGACTAGTGATCTTCGCCAATAGACGGACGGTTGGCGACTCTACCATAGGAGGGGCCGATGCCTCTTCTCAGACAACGCCTTCCGAGAAGGCCACGGCGCTGACTACATCATTGCTCCACTTCAAGTCACAAGCAGCCCAATTGAAGCACCCCGAATCTCGGATTGTAGTGGGTAGCCTTGATTTGGATGGCACTCCCCTGAGCGAGTTCGCCGCGACCTACGAGGGACTACATACAGGAGACTACCCAAGGTTCGGACGGTACTTCTGGGAACTGCCTTGCATCACAGGAGGATGGGCATTGCAGCAAGGAGCCTCTTTGACGCGAGTCCCGTGGGGTGGCAGAGAAAATGTCTTGTTTTGGGAGGATGGAGAAGGAGAGCTACTGACCTTCGTCAAGGAACGACTTCAGTCGGAAGTGACCACTCAATGGATCAAGGGACACAGTGCCTGGGGCAGGAGAGGCGTCGGGGTTGCGGCAATGAGAGGTCTGAGGGCGACTCTCTATGATGGTCAAGTGTTCACGCACGGTGTGTTTGTCGTCATACCCAAGGACGAAGGCATGCTGCCTGCCCTATGGGCATTTCTTCAATCCGACAGGTTTAGGGAAGTGGCCAGGAGCCTGGATCAGAAGCTTGCTATAGCTCGATCAGTGTTTGACGGAGTTCCGTTCGACTTGAACCACTGGAAAGCAGTGGCGGATCAACAGTACCCAGACGGCTTGCCTGAACCACATTCACTCGACCCCACTCAGTGGCTGTTTGGTGGAGACCCTCCCGAGAGCACTGACTCTCTTCAGGTTGCCGTGGCAAGGCTCATGGGGTACCAATGGCCTCAGCAGGGGGCAAACGGTCTTTCTCGTTTCGCCTTGCCAGATGGAATTCTCCCCCTCGTATCGGTCGTTGGACAAGAATCTGCCTCTGAGCGGCTGCGCCTCGTATTGGCAACGGCCTATGGAGAAGTCTGGTCGGCTCCGCTACAAGCGCGACTGCTAAGCGAAGTCGGTTTCGAGACAGATGGGTTCGATGCTTGGCTCCGTGATGGCTTCTTCGAGCAACATTGCAAGCTGTTCTATCAACGCCCTTTCATCTGGCACATCTGGGATGGTCGCAAGGATGGGTTTTCTGCTCTGGTGAACTACCACAAGTTAGACGCGGCCAACCTGAACAAGCTCATCTACACCTACCTAGGCGAGTGGATTCGCACCCAGCGAGCCGCCGAAGAGTCTAGCACTCCGGGCGCTAGCGCCCGATTGGTAGCTGCCTTGGAACTGCAAAGGAAGCTCGAAACCATACGTGACGGGGAGCCGCCCCATGACATCTATGTGCGGTGGAAGCCTTTACATGAACAACCAATGGGTTGGAATCCTGACCTTAACGACGGTGTGCGGCTAAACATCCGGCCATTCGTTAACGCAGGCGTTCTCCGCAGCCGAGTAAACGTGAACTGGAAGAAGGACCGTGGACGGGACCCCGACGGCTCCGAGCGGGTGAACGATGTGAACTTTACTTTGACGCAGAAGCGCACTGCGAGTGAGGCGAAGACAGAATGACCGCTGTCTCCCTGTCCAGAACCTTCCTCGATGCTCTCGCCGACGCTATCGAGGCTGCGAGTTCGCATAACAGGCAGGATCAAGTGCCGCCTGCCGCCGTCCTTTGGACCGACGAGGCCCGGCAATGGGGGGATTTACTGCCTCTACTCAAGGACCGGTTGCCCCTCTTTGTTCTAGGTAAGTATGCCCCGGACGACCGAACTGGCCCGGCCTATTGGTTGAGGTGCATTATTGCCCGCACGATTTCTCACCGTTGCCTGCCAGAAGGGAATGTGCCCGTACTCTACCTGCCCGGCTACTCCCGACAGGACATGCGGGCGTTGGAGACCTGTCCAGTGGAGTTGCAGCCCTTGGCAGAGTTGCAATACCGAGGTGTGCTGTGGAGCCAGAAGAACGGCCGAGACTGGACTGTCAGCGCATTCCTACAGAGCAGGGATGGCGGGCTCGGCATAAGGGTAGAAGGAGACCAAGGTACCAGAGAGGCACTCCAACGTTCCCTTCTGAAGCTGGCGGAAGAGCCCATCGAGGCTATCCATCGGGCCGCTCCGATTCAGGCCTTCTATCTGGACGGATTGATCCACCCCGACAACGTGAAGAACGTGCTTCGATGGCTGAATGACCCCAAAGGATACCGGGATGAGTGCTCCGACCAAGAGTGGGCGGCATTTTTGGCACTGTGCGAAAGTCACTACGACTTCCACCCGGACAAGGACGGTCAGGTGACAGCCGCCGAGAAGCTGGGGCAGCAATACGGCAATTGGGATATGGTCTGGCATCGCTTCGCCGAAGCTCCCGCATCTTACGTAGCCATCCCTGACCGGCTGCGAGAAGCCAAACCCCAGATGACTTTGCCGCTTCTTGACCACTCAGAATCGTGGCCCCAGAACAACGAAGTAGCAGAGACAGCTCTTCGTGATGCCCTGGTCGGCTTGTCTGGCCTAGACTCTGATGCTGCTCGGCGCAAGATTCTCGAACTGGAGCAGAACCACGGCGAGCGGCGAAGATGGGTATGGTCTTCCTTGGGGTCTGCTCCTCTTGCCCAGGCCATAGAACATCTTGGGACAATGGCGCGAGTCACCGAAAGTATGGCATGGGGACCGTCGATATCGGAGATTATGCAGAAGTATGCCGAGGACGGATGGGTTGCCGACCTAGCTGTCCTCGACGCACTTGCCTCTGTCGAAAGGGTGGATGATGTCAAGTCCGTCCGATCAGCCGTGCGAACGGTTTATCGCCCGTGGTTGGAAAGGATCGTCGAGGCGTTTCAAGATGCTATTGCTGTGTCCGAGCCAGACGGTTACCAAGTGGAATCTCCGCCGGAGGTTGCCGACGGAACGTGTCTGGTATTCGTCGATGGTCTTCGGTTCGATCTGTCACATCGCCTTGGAATGATGTTGGACCAAAAGGGAATCGAGGTGGAAGTGGAGCCACGTCTGACGGCTCTGCCATCGGTAACCGCTACGGCGAAGCCTGCAATCTCCCCTGCGGCCTCGGAGTTGGTGGGGGGTGACGGCTTTGAAACTGTTGTAAAGGCAAACGGATCGAGGGTCACCGCTCAGCTACTGCGAAAGGTGGTGGGCGACGCGGGGTTTCAGGTCCTGGGAGCTGAAGAGCTTGGCGATATTGCCGGGCGCGCCTGGTTGGAGTCGGGAAGCATTGACGAGTATGGTCACACTCATGGGTGGAGGGTCGCCCATCACGCTGCCGGGGAGCTTCGAGGACTTGCCGAAAGGATTGCGGGTCTCCTGGAGCATGGATGGCAGAAAGTGGTTGTGATTACCGATCACGGGTGGTTGCTGATGCCCGGCGACCTACCCAAGGCGGAGTTGCCAGAGCATCTCACGGAGATACGGAAGGGCCGCTGCGCACGGCTGAAGGAGGGCTCTCAGACTGACCAATTGGTTCTATCTTGGCATTGGAACCGTGCGGTCCGCATTGCGGTAGCGCCGGGTATCCACTGCTACGAAGCTGGCAAAGAATACGAGCACGGCGGCCTCAGCCCACAGGAGTGTGTGGTGCCAATTCTGACTGCCACCGGGCGAGCGTCCCGTGCCACAGTGTCAATTGGTGGAGTGCTGTGGCGCCGGCTTCGATGCAACATCGCAATTGAGGGGTCAGCAACTGGCGCGCATGTAGACATCCGCACTAAGGGAGGTGACTCATCTACCACGTTGACGGCGGGTGGGAAGGAGATTGGTGCCGATGGTGAAGTGTCTCTCTTGGTCGAAGACGCTGATCGCGAGGATGAGGCCGCGCTGGTAGTCGTAATTGGTCCAGACGGTGCCGTCCTCACTCAGAAGAGCACCATTGTTGGGGGTCCATGAGTTGGTAACAATCGTCATGGATGAAATTGACCAGTTAGCGGCCCACACCTTCGAAGGCTACGTGGTCCGTAAGGACCTCGCTCGGTCATTCAAGGGTAGATACCCTGTCCCTGAATACGTGGCTGAGTTCCTGCTAGGTAGGTACTGCGCAAGCACAGACGAGACGGAAATACAAGAGGGACTGAACATCGTCGAATCGCAGATGGCGTATCGGACCGTAAGGGCCGGGGAAGAGGAACTCTTCAAGTCACGTGCCCGGGAGCTCGGCTCCGTCAAGCTCATAGATATCATCACCGCCCGGCTGGACGCACGTTCCGATTCCTACATGGCTACTCTTCCAAGTCTGAGGCTGAACGACGTTCGTATCTCTGCTGAGCTTGTTTCCGCCCACGAGCGCATGCTTACTGGTGGGTTCTACGCTGAGCTAGAGCTTACCTACGACGCAACCGTGGCAGAGGAGAAGGGGGGCAGACCCTTCGGAATCGAGGCCCTACGTCCGATCCAACTCTCCAAGCGTGGGATGCTAGACGACCTCGCTGCTGGGCGTAGGGCTTTCACGACGGATCAATGGAAACACCTGATGCTGAGAAGCGTTGGCTTCGAGCCTTCCGCGCTTAGCCCGCGAGCGCAGGATATTCTGATGCTGCGAATGGTGCCGTTCGTAGACCGCAACTACAATGTGGTTGAACTCGGCCCTCGCGGTACAGGCAAGTCGCATCTCTTCCAGCAAATATCCCCTGCCTCCCACCTGATCTCTGGGGGTAAGGCAACGGTTGCTCGCATGTTTGTGAACAATGCAACCGGCCAGCGCGGCCTGGTTGCCCAGTACGATGTCGTCTGCTTCGACGAGATATCGGGTGTCTCCTTCGACCAGAAGGATGGCGTCAACATCATGAAGGGCTACATGGAATCTGGCGAGTTCAGCAGAGGCCGTGAAAGCATAAGGGCAAACGGCAGCTTGGTGTTCGTGGGGAACTTTGAAGTGGATGTCGAACACCAGCAACGGATTGGGCACCTGCTGGAACCCCTGCCGCCTGAGATGCGCCATGACACCGCTTTCATGGATCGTCTTCATGCCTATCTGCCAGGGTGGGACGTACCGAAGTTGGACGGATCATACTTTACAGACCACTTTGGCCTGGTGAACGACTTCCTATCTGACTGCTGGTCCCAGTTGCGGTCTGAAAACAGACTGTCCTCCATTCAGGGGCGAGTCCACTATGGCGGTGCCCTCAGTGGTCGAGATACCACAGCAGTCAATCGGACTTTGGACGGTCTGCTGAAGCTCCTCCACCCTAACCGGGAAGCAGAAATTCCAGACGAAGACATTGAGTGGGCGGTTCGCTTGGCCCTTGAATGTCGCCGACGAGTTAAGGAACAGCAGAAGCGGATCGGCAGCGCCGAATTTAGGAATACCCACTTCAGTTACTCGATGGGCGAGGATGGAGTCGAACGGTTCGTCCCTACGCCCGAACTCCAGAGCGACGATGCGATTGGGACGGACCCACTTCCGCCTGGACAAGTCTGGGCTATCAGCCCCGGCGGGCCGGATGATAATGAAGGTCTCTATCGTATCGAGGTGAACGTTGGGCCAGGTTCGGGCGTGAAGATCATCAACGTCCCAGCCCCTGGTCCATTCCGGGAGAGCGTTAGATATGCTCAGGGAAACCTGACCACGCAGGCCAAGGATCTAGTCGGGGACCGGGACCCACGCGCCCATGAGTTCACAGTGCAGCTCCGAGCCTTCGACGCTTCAAGGAGTGGGGCTTTCCTCGGTCTTCCAACCCTGTTGGCACTATGTAGTGCACTGCTTGGGAAAAGCCTCAGAGGAGGCCTTGCAACAGTTGGAGGACTGAATCTTGGAGGCGGGCTCGACCCCGTATACAACGCAGTGAGCGTCGCCGAGCTTGCGGTTGAGAAGGGAGCGATCCAGCTACTAGTCCCTATCTCAGCACGGAAGCAGTTGAACGACCTGTCGGACGACATGGCGACCAAATTAAGCATCATCTACTACGCGGATGCAAGAGAGGCTCTATTGAAGGCACTAGGGGACTGATGTTACCAACGAATTGTCCCTTTGAAACGTTACTGTACCAACGAAGTCCTCACATGCGATTTGGCCGTTGCTTCGGTCAGGCTGCAACGGCGGCAATCCGACACCACAACCTACTACGAATCGCTTCGTCGCGAATCTTGGGGGATGAACAATGACCGAGCAACAGTCAGTGGTAGAACTAGAAGAAATAGAAGGCGTAGGGAATCAGGACGACGAGAACTTGGGCGAGTATCCATTGGATACTATGCTCATTCGCAGTGAAAGTCGCACAATTCACGACGTACTGCGTAGGATAGGACAGAGCCAGTTCATTATGGATCCTGACTTCCAACGAGACTTTATCTGGCCCGTCGATAAGCAAAGCAAGCTCATCGAGTCGGTCTTGATGCGCATACCTCTTCCTGTTTTCTATGTTGCCGAAAACGATGACGGGAAGATGGTAGTGGTGGACGGGCTGCAAAGGTTGTCTACCTTCCGAAACTTTGTCGATGGAGGACTAAGGCTCCGTTTGCCTGACCATCCTGACTTGAACGGGAAACAATTTGCAGAGCTTGAATCAAAGTTCAAGAATCGGATTGAGGACTGCAACTTGACACTCTATGTGATCGACTCCAAGGCTCCAGAGCGAGCTCGTTTAGACATCTTCGACAGGGTCAATAGCGGTGTGCCTCTATCCCGTCAGCAAATGCGAAACTGTCTCTACATGGGACAGGCCACCCGGTTCCTTAAGCAAGAAGCGGAACGATCTCTGTTCCAGCAAGCCACGGGAGGCAGTTTGAATCGAGCTCAGATGAGAGACCGTGAGTTCATCAACCGTTTTTGTGGTTTCCAGCTCTCGCCTCTCAATGATTATCGTGGTGATATGGATCTCTTTCTGTCCGAGACCCTTAAACGCATGAACGCGCTTGATCACGGAGAACTTGATAGGTTGTCCGCCCAACTGCGCGTCGGCCTAGCAAACAACTATGAACTGTTTGGGCGGTACGCCTTCCGGAAGCATACTTCTGACCAGGAAGGTCGCAGGAGTTTCATAAACGCTTCGCTGTGGGACGTAATGTCTACCGGCCTTTCTGTTTACGACGAAAGCAAAGTTAAGGAAAAGCAAGCGTCGCTATTGTCGGCATTTTATCGTCTGCTTGATGACGTTGATTTCAGCGACGCGATTACTCTGGGAACCAACCAGGTGATAAGGGTGAGGCGAAGGTTTGAGATGACCAGTAAAATGTTTCGAGAGGTGTTAGGTGCTTAATCAACTCGACCTCAAGACATTCAAGTGCTTCGAAACACTTCGTCTTCCATTAGCACCCTTGACCCTGCTGTCGGGTCCAAACGCCTCTGGAAAGTCGTCCGCCCTGCAAGCGTTAGTCTTGTTGCATCAGACAATGCAAGAAAGCGAATGGTCAACTCGGCTCTTTCTCAACGGTAGCGTATGCCAGTTAGGGAACGTTATCGATGTAGTTGACAAGAATGGGGGGACTAACAGTTTTGAAATCCGACTAGCCGATAGCGACAATGGGTGTCACTGGTGGTTTGTCGGGGATCGAAGCGATATGTCGATGCGCGTGGAACGAGTGGATACCCAAGGAAATGTAACCGACCGGCCCAATCTGTTGCAGCATTTGTTGCCCACAGACGCGCATGAAACTGCGCTGGCGCTAGTCTCGCAGGTCCGGAGCCTCACTTACATAAGCGCGGAACGGGAGGGGCCGCGTGAGGTCTACCCTCTTGAAGACCAATTCGCCGTGACTAGAGTAGGGTCGAAGGGGGAAAATGCCATCAGTATCTTCTACCGGAGGAGGGATGAACCCGTCTCCGAGTCACTCAAGTTGCCAGGCGCCCTGCCTACACTCAGACACCAAGTCGGTGCACGTCTAGACACATTCTTTCCGGGTTGTGCCATAGATGTACAGCAAGTGCGTGACACTAACGTTGTAACACTTGGGATTAGCACCTCCGAGTCTACAGGCTTTGTTCGTCCAATCCACTGTGGCTTCGGAATCACCCAAGTCCTACCGATAGTAATCGCTGCGCTTTCGGTTCCTAAAGGTAGTCTGCTATTGATCGAAAACCCAGAGGTTCACCTGCACCCAGCTGGGCAGGCGTTGATGGGCCGGTTCATGGCAGACCTCGCTCATTCGGGAATACAAGTGATCATTGAAACCCATAGCGACCATTTTATGGATGGAGTGCGAATCGCTGTCCGTGAGGGAGAACTCTTGCCGAGCGAGGCTATGTTCCACTACTTTCAACGCGAGGGCAATGGGTCAGTCGTTACGTCGCCAGAAATTGATGGGGATGGACGTCTTTCTGAATGGCCAGCTGGGTTCTTCGACCAGCACACCGAAAACATGATGAAGTTGATCTTTCCTAGGTGATGGCATGCGCCAAATGGTACTAAACCACGCAAGCATCGTGAACTCCGACCCGGGCCATGCCTCCGAGTGGATCAAAGACATGGCACTGGGCATGAGGGAACTCATCGTCAACAGGGTTTGTTCGCTCAATCAAGGCCTGCGGATGACTGAAAAGGGTTGCGCCGAATACTACTCCATTTTGTACGGTGATCCTGACGCTCGGAGGAAGACCAATATAAGGGAGGAAATCGAGTTCCTCGCGGGCTTGGCAGCTATAGTACCTCTCCTGGGAGATGACGACGATGACCTCAATGATCGGTTTAGCCGATGTCAAGAGAAGTCGTTGCCTCCAGAGGATGGAACCCCATTGCTCCTTTGCGTGTTTACCGAGGGGATCGCAATTGGGTTTCCTTCCGACAGCATTTGGGATTGTGATGAAATAACTGTTAGATTCGACGAGCTCCTTCCAGAGGATGTCATAGAGGAATCGTGTGAAGCGATTGACAACCTAACTAGATCAACCCATGCAACGCAAATTCACCAGCGCCATATCACAACTCAACGGCAAGTGATAAGCCCGGACGCATTTTGGAATGCCCGAGAAGAAGCTTTCCAGAACCTCGAATTCATCCCTGAGGTAGGCGGGCAACTTGCCAACCTCAATTCGGCAGCATGGACCAAAGTAACGATGGCCTTGAATCGGATGGAGATTGGGAACCTCTCTAATGTGAAGGGTGTAGGAGAAGGCCTCTTGGAATTCCGTATCCACTTCGGACCAGGCTATCGCATATACTTTGGGGATGGTGGTGCGACATTCGTCATACTGCGCTGTGGTACAAAACAGAGCCAGGACCAAGATATCTTGGAGGCTCGTCGCCTTTGGCAGCAGTTCAAGAGAGGATAATTGTAGAGTCCAGAGGCGAGCGGCGAAAAGTGGGGTGGGCTGACCTCGTCGCCCCGTTTGACAGGGCGGGTGGGTTCGTCTCGGGAGAAATGAACGAGCCTCAGACCTACAGGGACGGAGGCTCGCAAAAGGCAATCCGAGGATGACAGACCGCTTCCCTATATCAGAACCTCTCAGCGAAAAGTTCGCAAAGCGGTACGCCTTGGCCCACTCAAATAGGCTCGACCTTCTCAATGTCGTCGCGGCGGCAGGATTCACAGACTCCCCAGCCGCAGTTCGAAGACAGTTCTGTCTACAGTGAAAAAAGGCCCACCACGCTTGACAAAATCAAGAACTTTCACGATGTGCTTCCGGCTAGACTTGTATAAGGATGCGACAACAAGCCTAGCCATGAGGGGCAATTGAACAATCTGAGCAATGCGGCACTGACGCTGGCGGCGAGCATCATTCTGTTCTTATCGGTTGCCTGCGAGCAAGAAGCCGCTGAGATCGTGGCGACAGCGGAGCCAACACTCGCAACCACAACCGCGACCCGCACATCAAAGATTGAAGAGTCTACGCCCACGGCGATGCCCCAGGCTCAGACTTTCAGTGTCGGCGATACCGTGCGACTCGGCGACCTGCATATCACCGTGAATGGCGTGAGCGGGGATTCGGGAGATAGCCTTTGGACGCCAAACGAAGGTCACTGCTTTCTCTACGTGGATGTCACCTTCTTGAATCAGGGCAATAAGTCTGAAGTGGTGAGCACATTGCTTCAGATGTAACTTCGTGACGCAGATGGGTTCTCATAACCCGTAGACCTAACCGCCGCGGCCGCCGGTGATAAGCCGGCACCGGATGGCGAGATTGCCCCCGGCGGAATCCTCAGAGGAGAGGTGGCGTACCAAGTACCAGTCGGCGCAACTGGGCTGACATGGAGCTTTTCTGGCGATCTGTTACGGCTAGGGCAAGCAGCTTTTGCTCTCGGGGCGATTGATGTTTCCGCGCCGTCGCCAGAGTTGACTCAGACCTTGCAGCCGACAGTCGTCCCCACTACGGCGCCGGCTCCGACGGTAACTCCAAGGCCTGAATCCACGACAGAGCGGTCTGCCGCGGGCACGTCGACGCCCGAACCGGCGCCAACGCCAATTCCAACAGCCACACCCACTCCGGAACCGACGCCAGTAGCCATTGGGACAACGGTAGAAGTGGAAGGAAGTTCATACACCGTGAACGAGATAGTTGACCCCGCTCCCGTAGGCATATTCGGTGTGAGTGAAGGCAGACGACTGGTAGCACTCGACGTCACCCAGGTTGGTACAGGTGCCGACAGTGATTCCTATAATCCGCTCTACTTTGCAGTCCAGGACGTTGAGGGGTACGTGTACACACCGGACCTGGCCAGCGCGGATGTCGCACCGCTATTCGGCTCGGGTGAGCTCGCATCTGGTCAGATAGTGCGAGGATGGGTGGTCTTTGAATTGCCGGAGTCTGCCAAGTTGATTGCGGTACTGGTCGAGCCTGGAGTGTTCGGCGCCAGGACGACCATAGCAGACTTCACGGGAGGCCATTCTGGCAATCTGGTGAGCCAAACTACTCCACCTGTACCCACACCACCTTCGTCGCCCGTCAACATTGGGACAATGGTGGAAGTGGGAGGAAGTTCGTACACCCTGAACGAGATAGTTGACCCCGCTCCCGTAGGCATATTCGGTGTGAGTGAAGGCAGACGACTGGTAGCACTCGACATCACCCAGGTTGGTACAAGTGCTGACGGTGATTCCTACAATCCGCTCTACTTTGCAGTCCAGGACGTTGAGGGGTACGTGTACACACCGGACCTGGCCAGCGCGGATGTCGCACCGCTATTCGGCTCGGGTGAGCTCGCATCTGGTCAGACAGTGCGAGGATGGGTGGTCTTTGAATTGCCGGAGTCTGCCGAGTTGATTGCGGTACTGGTCGAGCCTGGAGTGTTCGGCGCTAGGACAACCATTGCAGACCTAGTGCAAGGTGAATGAGCGGAAGCTGGCGAGAGTTTCTTTGTAGAGGATCAGGCGTTGTTCGGCAGCACCGCCGCCACGTCCATCACCCATAGGCGGTTGACGATATGGAACACAGCAGGCTTTCTCGTTACGAAGCCCACGTCTACCTCGTGTCGTGCGTGAGCCAAAAGCTCTCGACAGATGCGAAGGCTCAAGACCTATATATTTCTCCTCTGTTCAGGAAGGCACGTGCCTACGTCGAGACAACGAGCCAGCGATGGTACATCCTTAGCGCCAAGTACGGCCTCGTTCATCCTGAGACGGTCATCACACCCTACGATCAAACGCTGAACGACATGCGGTTCAGTGAGCGGCGAGCGTGGTCGTTGGGGGTTCTCGGTCAGCTTGAGCCACATCTAGTGGGGGTCCGCTCCGTCGTGTTTCTTGCCGGTGAACGCTATCGCCAGTATCTTGAGCCCGCCCTGCGTCAAAAGGGCATCGAGGTTTCCGTGCCGATGAAGAGACTACCTATAGGGAAGCAACTCAACTGGCTCGACAGCCAATTGGGGTCATGATCGTGAGCCTAGCCGACACCGTCCGCTTCTAGGGACGTTTCTAGGAGGCCAGTACGACTATCCAAGTAGGCTATCAGAAAGGGGGGTGTTATGACTAGAAAAGGAACGGTTTTTGCGGCCATGGCTTTAGTGCTTGTGGCGGCCATTGGTACGGCGGTAGTGATGGCCCAGAGCCCAGACGAACGACCTCCCAACACAGAGGTTGTCGATCTAGACCAGATAAAGGAGGACGTGGTCAGGGAGCTGTTCGACAGTGCCGGCAAGATGATAGACCCGAAGCGGCAATTGGCCAAAGTCGCAAGGGATCACGAGGGTGGATTCGGTGGATACTACTTCCACGAAACTGATAAAAGCATCGCCTACGTCTACATGCAGGACTTGACCGAGACGACATCTGCGGAGGATGCCTTCCGCTCAGCATATAACGGTGATCGGGCGATTACACAGATAATTCCTGTCCAAGGCGACTACTCATTCGACCAGTTGGTCGAATGGTACCACATCTTAGACAGAGCTTTCGCCGAGAGTGACATCCACACAGGTACGGGATCGGTACGAGTGCTCGAAAATCGCATCCGGTTCGGACTGCGAGATGCAGGTCAAATTGACGATGCTCTCCGGATAATTCAAAGACTCGAGGTTCCAGAAGGGGCTGTTGTTCTTGTGGAGGACCACATAACCCTTCTCACGGACGAAGACAGCGTGAGGGCGAAGTGGCGCCCTCTTGTAGGCGGGATCCAACACGAAGAAGCTTGGGGTGGATGGGGCCTTTGCACTATTGGCTTTGTTACGGAACGAGACGATGTCGAGGGTATGGTTGTTGCCTCACACTGCACAAACGGCGACGGGGACATAGGTGGCCTCGACGATGCAGACGTCCATCAGCCGAATGACCCTCTGTTCGGCATTAACATAGTCGCCGAAGAGACGATTGATCCGGAACTAACGAATCTCAGTCATAGTGACTGTTTGGATGGGTGGGAGTGCAGGTACTCAGACGCAGCTTTTGCTGAACTTGACAGCGATGAGGATCTCGACCTAGGTGAAATCGCTAAACCAGAGGATTTCGGCGAAACCGATGTTGATCCGGTCGGCACTACTTTCGACATCACTGCAGAGACAGCCACCTTCAGTATAGGCGACGAGGTTTACTATATGGGCAGGACTGAGGGGATGTGAGGATAACATGCGTCGGAAGAGCAAGAATGACCGGCGACAGTTCAGATCCGTCCGGCGGAGACAGTGGTGCGCCAGTCATAAAACTGGACGCGGGTAACAACGTGAAACTGTTGGGAACACTGTTCGGATCTTCCACATCGAACCCGGATGAGTTCGTTTTCTCGAAGATCGGCTACATATATATGGAACTGGGTCAGTCATCGACGTGGGATTCGTGCGTTTCCGGGTGCTAGCTTGAACTGATAATGATAAGAAAACCGGAGAAACAGGCAACCCAACCGACCGGGTGCCGCATAACCCCTCCGTAACCAGGTCTGGCATTCATTTGACTATTGCTGCCTGGCTGAAGTGAAGCTCAGGTATGCCAACGCGTGTAAAACTTTAGGGTCTGTTGTCTTCGTTCTCTGCTGTTGGCAAACGGCCAGCCATTCGCCGTTCGCCAGTGTGAATGGGAGTGATCTGTGAGTCCGCTTGAGACGCGAACTTCGATCCGACTCATCGACTTCTAGGGATACTGCGGGTCACAGCCCCAACCACATCGGGTCCGTGGCCAGTGTTGGGGCGTTACTAACTACCTACGCATTAGGTTGGTCCCTATAGGTTGGCCCCTAGACGAGTTGTTCCCGGGGTTTCTCCCGGTGTTAGTGACTGGCGCGGTGTTTGCCACTGGCACTGCTCTTCTCATCTGGCGAATGAGGGTACGGCCATCACTATAGCCACTACAAGCCGCTTCCTCCGTAGATCGTCTGGTCTGAACTGCGGGGGAGTGGTGGACGTACCCCGTTCCCCCAGCGGTGCTATGTTGAGACCATCCAGCGAAAAGTTCGCAGTACGGTACACTCCAGCCCACCATGATGTACTGAATTCTTAACTGACCCGTTCGGGGCGGCATTTGCTGGCCGAGCGAAAGCAGATTCAATCCTCCCATTGGGTTCCGTGACTCGAGAGCTGTGCAGGCGGGCCGCAATCAGGTCAGCGCATTTGTTCCAAGTCTCCCCCAGTGATCGCGCGATCAATACGAATGTAGAGCGTCCGACGACCCTCCCAGTGAGCCGGGGTGTCCGAACGAATGCGTCATACTTGGTCTGGTGTGGGCAGCGGGGACTCGGCGCCGCGATGGAGCATCATTCCACGTTGTGGGTGTCCAGTGCTGGCAAGATCATGCCGGGTTTGGCATAATCATGCATGTTGGGAGAACCATGCAGCCGCGCCTATCTTGCCTACGCCTGCCCTGCCCATATGAACTCGACCCCCCTTCGTAGTCTGAACATCGTCCGGCGGCTCCGGGAAACGAAGTCCGTAACACGATTTCGCGCCCGAGTCCACGCCCGCCGCGATCGGATTCTGGAGAAACCAGCGCCGGCTTTGGTGGTGGCTACCGCGCGCGCGATGGCACGGCACGGAGGCACCCTGACCGCTGCCGGCGTGGCCTTTTACGCCCTGCTCTCTCTTTTTCCCTTGATTCTGGGCCTGCTGTCCCTGTTCAGCCTCGTGCTCGAATCCGAATTCGCCCATGAGAACCTGCTGGGCTTTTTCCGGGAGTATCTGCCCGGAGCGGAGGCGTTGCTGTCCAGTACTTTCGCTAGCCACCACGCCGTGGTGCACGCTTCCGCGGGTTTCGTCAGCGTGGCGGCGCTGTTCTGGGCCGGCAGCGCCTTGTTCGGCGGCATAAGCCAGGCATTTCGCCTGGCTTGGGGTTCACGATCTAACCGGGATTTCCTGGTGGAGAAGCTCCGTCACATGGTGATGGCGTTGACCGTGGGTGTCCTGTTTGCTTTGTCGATGGCCAGCTCGACCGCGCTGGAGTTCCTGGCGACGTTCAAGCCACTTGGCCTTGAGTCGATTACAGTGCTGGAAAACCATGCCATGAACGCCGCGGCCCGCCTGGTGCCCTTTGCCATCACCTGCCTGGTTTTTCTGCTGCTGTACAAGTTCGTGCCCGACTTCCCAACCAGGTGGCGGCACATCTGGCCCGGAGTATTGCTGGCGGCAGCGCTCTTTGAGATCGCCAAGGCGGGTTTCGTGCTGTACCTGAGCGAGTATGCCGACTACGCGGAGGTGTACGGCGCGCTGGGGCCGATTGTTGCCCTGATGGTGTGGACCTACCTGTGCTCGCTCATCCTGATTGTGGGAGCTGAGTTCGCCTCCCAATACGGCCGGATGAGAGACCGGCAGGCCCGGCGGGGTTCCGCCGGGCCTGCCGTTTCATCCTAGAGTGGTCCCCTAACTAAGAGACCCCTGAAATCAGCCAAGGAGTGATAGTCAGGCGGATTCTCGGTCGGTCCGCTTTACTCGTTGCCTACGACAACACCCGGTACGCCGCATAGCCGGCTGTCGCCGTCACTATAACGACCGCGCCAACCACCCAGCCAACGCCGCCGCCGCCCTCATCACTGACGTCCATCACGGTGATTATGACGTCCACGCTGGAGTTTCCGGTAGCCTCCACCGTTATCTCATAGACGTTGTCGGAGTTGGCGTCGGTCGGATTCTCGTAGTCGGGGGATTCCCTGAAACTGAGTTCCCCGTCACTGCTGATGTTGAAACTGTCGTCATCTGTCCCCGACAGGCTCCACGTGGGGGTCCCGTCGGCGAAATAGGCCAATGTCGCTGTGCTGTTTTCTGCGTATTCGACCACTGTCGGTCCGTCCACCGCTGCCGCGACGTCAATAGTTATCTGGCGCGCGACCTCGCTGAAGGCCTTGCCGTCACTGACTCTGAACGCGAATTCCGCCAACCCGTCGCCCGAGGCGTTCTCCTGCGGAGTGAACACGAGCGCGCCGCTTTCGAGCTCGGCTCTCGACACCTCCGGTTCGTCGTTGAAGGCGGTGTTGCTGGTGATCTCCGTGCCGTTAAGTGACAGCTCCCCCTGGTTATCCTGGGACAGCCACACTATCCTCACGTAGCTCAGCGTGTCACCCTCGTCATCGTCCACAAAACCAAAGTCCGCCACGGCGAAAGCGTAGGGAGTATCCTCCTCTGTGGAAACCGTCCCGCTGGAGCCTGTGGGAAGGCTGTTCGCTTTCACGTCAATTCTAATGACGTACGACTCCTCGCTGTCCGCCTCGCCGTCGTTGACCGTGAACCCGATCACCGTCATCGGTTCGCCATCTTCGTCCTCCGGCGGGGTGTATACCAGCGCGCCGCTGTCGAGTTCGGCCTTTGTCACCCACCGTGATGTGGGGTCCGTGGTGTCCCTGACTATCTCGACGCCGTTACGCGACAGTTTCCCATCCCCCGTGCGCGGAATTGAAAGGATCGTCACACGCTCCAGCGTGTCGCCCTCGTCCAAGTCACTGAAACCGAAGTCCTCCGCATCGAAGGTGTATGGCGTATTCTCGGCCGTTGTCACCTCCCCGTCGGAAGCTAAGGGAGCGTCGTTCACGGCATTCACGTCAATGTTCATGGTCGCTGGCTCGCTGTCGTTGACCCTGAATTCGAATGTCGCCAACGAGGCGCCGTTGGCGTTCGCCGGCGGCGTGTAAACCAGTGCGCCGCTGTCCAGCTCGGCACTCGTAACCTCCGGTTCTGAGGAGACGCTGGTGATGTTCGCGCCATCAAGCGACAGCATCCCCTGGTCCGGCAGCGAGACGATCTTCACATGGTCCAGCGGCTCGTCTGCAAATCCGAAGTCCGCCACAGCAAAGATATATAGCGTGTCCTCGTCCGTAGTCACTCTTACGCCCTCAGCCTGTGCCGTCACAGGGGAGCCGAACGACGCGGCGGCGGCCATGATCGCGAAGATGAACGCGAAGATGACGTGCGGGTGACGCCTTGCCGTAGTCCTGCCTCGTCGCACCGTCTGCGGACTTGATTCGGGTGTGTTCCGGTTGTCGGTCACTATGAGAATCCTCCAAAAGCTCTCATTCTTCAGGCTGGCTCTCGTATCAGGTTAGTGCGGGTCAGGGTCCGCATCGCCGATCTACTCCTCGATCAACCGCTCTTTGTACCCTTCCTTGATCTGGATAGGTGATCTGGTTCGGTCCGATCATCCCTCACATACTGGACTCCTCTTCAAAGGAGCCGGCTCGCTGCTGCGACGCCGGCTCCCGGGGCAACTTCGTAGGCTGCCATTGGCAGCACCGATTCCATTGCGGACAACGCCGGCACGGCCTCCAGACCCGCCCTCATCGCGGCGGCGTTCCAGTGGTGGCGGGCGAACCGGCTCTCTACAATCAATTGTACCTGATGAAGTGGCGGCCCTGCATTGCAAAAGCATTCAAACACGCCTTCCAGCCGGGACAACCCAGCCTTTACCGTTGAGCCTGTTTCGGACTACCAGCCACCCCCAACGTCGTTGTCCCAGCAAGTGCGGGAAGAAAAATTTGTTAGTTATTGCGGCATGCTGTTGTGCTCGTAGCCGGGAGTGCCGGCGGTCCCGCGCCAGTCTGTAATGCCCGGCGCGAGATTTTGAAGCACAGGTGTCGCCCCGCGTGGCAGAAGAGGACAGGGGGCGACGGTGGTCAGCGGCCTCTGGAAGGTGGCCAGTTTTCGAGGCCCCGACGGATGCTTAAGCTATAACCCCGATTGGGGGTGGGAATTCCGGGCCGCGAGGTCGGTCCCTCGCCTGGGCGGCGATAGCGCGGACGTGCGTATATTGCAAGGGGGTTGCGAGATTGCCAAGATTGGGCCGGATTGGTGGGGAGAAATGGCGAAGACGTGAGGATAGGTAGGACGTGCGTGAGGTTGGAAGGAGCAGGGCCGAGAACGGGTGGCGCAGGAGGGTGACACTATTCCCGGTGTGCAGAGGGGCGAAAGGGTCGGGTGTGAGCGAGGGGGTGCGGCCGGGGTGTGCGTTAGAGAGCGTCCGGGGAACGTTGGCCAAACAACTTGGCGAACGCTAGGGGAAGGTCGTGGGGTCAGGGTTGGGCGTGGAGGCAGCCTGTTCACGAGGGAGATGGCTTTGAGCGCACTTGCTAATCTGACACAGGCTCAATAGTCAAGCACGCCTTCCAGCCGGGACAACCCAGCCTTAACTGCCCGACGCCCCCCTCGGAGTCTCGACTCGACGCCCTGCGGCTGAGGGCGCAGCGCCGGAACCTGCCTGGAGGTAACACCCCACGTGGCCCGTAAAGCCGGTCTCGGCCGCTGAACCGCCGCAGATCGCCTCTCTGCTAGCCTACTTCAGCACCCTGCTAAGACTCTTCTCAGTCCTATCTCTTCCTGCGTCTCAACGCGACGATGATGAGGACAATTCCACCGATCGCCCCAATCACTATGACCACCATGACCCACCAGGGGAATTCTGAGCCTTCTTGACCTGCTCCGGACGGCGCCGGCTGCACCGGTGGCTCCGGTGTGAGTGTGACCGCAGCCACCGGCGTCGGTGTGACGTTTTGCAGCGGCGCCATTGCGACGTAAGGCAGCGGCGTCGGGGCATCCGCAGACCCCGGCGTGGGCGCGTCCGCAGGCCCCGGCGTGGGCGCGTCCGCAGACCCGGGCGTGGGCGCGTCCACAGTCACAGGTGTGAGGGAGTACATAGACGATGGTGTGGGTGTAGGGTCCGCTCCAGGTATGGGTGTGCGTGCATGGACCGGTCCAGGCTGCCGCGTCTGCGTGGCTGTGGGTGTAGGGTCCGCTCCAGGTATGGGTGTGCGTGCACGGACCGGTCCAGGCTGCCGCGTCTGCGTCGGTGTGGGTGTAGGGTCCGCTCCAGGTATGGGTGTGCGTGCGTAAACCGGCGGAGTTTGCTGCGCCCGCGTGGGCGTGGGCGCATAGTCCGGTGTGCGCGTTGGTGTGGGTGAATGGCCCGTGGGCGTGCGTGCATAGACCACTGCCGGCTGCTGCGTGGGTGTGGGTGTGGGCGTGGGAACAGTGTCCGGCGTCGGCGTGGGCGTGGGAACAGTGTCCGGCGTGGGCGTGGGCGTCGGCTCCGGCGTGGGCGTCGGCGTCGGCGTAGGCGTGGGCGTCGGCTCCGGCGTGGGCGTGGGCGTGGGCGTCGGCGTGGGCGTCGGCGTCGGCGTCGGCGTGGGCGTGGGCGTGGGCGTGGGCGTGGGCGTGGACGTCGGATCGGCCTGAGGCTCGGCCGCCGCCTCTGCCTCGTCACCCGCGCCGGCGACATTCACTGCGCGTACCTGGAAATCGTACTCCCGGTCATTGGTCAAGCCCGAAACGGTGTAGGTAACCACCGGCCCGCTCGCGAGCACCTCCTCCCAGTCATGGATGTCCATCATGTGGGCCGACCCGGCCCCGATCAATGCGGTGTCAGCTTGAGCGTCCACCGCGACCGAATACCCAAACCAGCCGCCTGGCTCGCCGGGATCCTCATTCAAGTGATTGGTCTGGCTCCACACGCCGGAGTCCCTGGTGAACACGTAAGCCGCGCCTGCATCCAACAGATACGACGGCGAACTGAGGTCTGAATCCGGGTCGATGGGGTCGTGCCGGTACGCCCCGATCAAGGCGGTGTCTCCGTCTACCGATACCGAGTACCCGAAGTAGTCGCCCGCCCGGCCGTCATCGGCCGTCAGCTTGGCCTCCTGACTCCATCCCGTGGACTCCTCGATGAATACGTAAGCGGCGCCTGCATCCAATAGATACGAGAGCGAATTGAGGTCCGAATACGGGTCGATGGGGTCGTGTTGATGCGCCCCAACCACCACAGTAGCGCCGTCAATCGTGACGGAGATGCCGAACGCGTCGCTCGGCTTCAGGTCGTTTGCAGTCAGCTTAACACCGTCGTTCCAATTGCCTTGGCCATCCCTGGTGAATACGTAAACGGAACCGGAGTCGATTCCGTTGTCTATGTCGTCGGCCCCGGGCGCCCCGATCACCGCCGTGTCTCCGTCCAAGGCTACGGAAGTCCCGAAGTTGTCGTCATCCGCACTGTCGGCGCCCGCGGTCAACTTTGTGCTCAACCCGTCCTTGTCTGTCTGCGTCAAGTCGTCCCAATCGTTCCAGCCTCCTGCGCTGGTTGGCTTGGTAAACACGTAGACCGAACCGGAATCTTCCAACTCCGTCGTGGTGGCAGTCCCCTCCCGGTCGTCCAGGTGCGCTCCCACCAGAACCGTGTCGCCGCTCACGGCCACCGATGTCCCGAAATGGTCTAGCGTCTCGCCATCGAAGGCGGTCAGTTTGGCCGCCTGGCTCCACACGCCGTTAACCTGGGTGAACACATACACCGAGCCGGAATCGGCGCCCTGGTCGTCGTCCCCGGACGCCCCGACCACGACGGTTTCACCGTCCACCGCCACGGCAATCCCAAAGTTGTCGTACGCCTCGGCATTCGTGGCGGTCAGCTTGACCCCTTGGTCCCACACCACACCGCCACTCCTTGTGAAGAGGTAGGCGGCGCCGGAATCAACGATGCCATTAGATTCATCGGCGTCGTCCCGGTAGGCGCCGACTATTCCAATATCACCATCCACCGCTACGGCAAACCCGAACTTGTCGCCTTCCGTCACGCCAGGGTTCACAAGTGCGCTAGCCTGGAAGTGCAATACCTCGTATTTCTCGACTAAAGAGTCCTCGGGAGGCTGCCAGGTCAACATCACGCTCTGATCGAGTTTTGTCGCACTGAGGCCGATCGGCGCTCCGGGTTTGGCCGGCAAGGGTATCGCCTCGACCTCATCAGATGAGTCGCCGAATTCGTCGTCGTCGTCTCCCGGGCCCACCAGGTCCACTGCCCGGATTCGGAACCTGTGATTTACGCCATTGGTCAGGCCGGTCACCGTGTATTCGGTGGTGCTGGCGTTGCTCCTGGGAACGTCTGTCCAATCAGCGTTCCAGTTGCTGAAGCCGCCGCCGGTGTTCTCTTGCAAGTACTGGTGCTGGTACTTGTCGATTGAAGCATCGTCGGGGTCGTCCCATTGCAACGTAACCCGTTGGTGGCCTCCGGTCGCAGTGAAGCCGGCCGGCTTGGCAGGCTTGATGGGCGTCATAGTGTTAGTGTTGGTATCCAGCTCAGAACCTTGAGGCGTGGCAGTGACAGTGGCATCCCCACTCTCCACCTGACCGTCCACCGCACGGAGATTGAACTCGTAACTCGTGCCGTTGGTAAGCCCGGTGACTGTGTATCGGAATTTGCCCGCGACGCCGTAGTAGATGTCCCTCAGGTCGATGTCGGCGTAGTTTGTACCGTCGGTGCTGAGCCTGTAACTGTCAATCGAAGAATCTACCGGGTCGTCCCAGGTTAGCCGCACCTGAGTGTCGCCCGCCTCTGCTTCGAGATTGGTCGGGGCGGCTTGTGGCCCACTTGCGGGCGTGGCAGTGGTCGTTGCTACAGGCCCTTCGCCAATCACGTTTACGGCCCGTATCGCAAACGTGTAGGAGTCGCCGTTGTCCAGGCCGAACGCCGTGTATCTGGTTGTGTCCGGCCCGCTGTCGGGAACATCATCGAAGCTCGTGCCGCCGTCGGCGCTGTACTCGTAGCGTGTGATAGGGCCAATAGCGGAGCTGGCGGTAGCGACGTCCCAGCTCAGTGTCACCTGTGTGTCGCCCGCATCTGCCGAAAGCCCGTCCGGCGCGGCTGGCAGTCCCAGCGGCGTGGCGCTGACGCCGTCGGAGGCCGGGCCGGCGCCGCTGTCGTTCACCGCGCGAATCTGGAAGCCGTATTCCGTTCCGTTGGCTAAACTGGCGCCGGGGTCGTCGAGCTTGGTGGTCACCGTGTGGAAAACCGTACCGGCGTCGCTGGAGCCGATGTCGTACCAATCCGGCATGCCCAGCACCTGGACTGAACCGGCGTTCGCCTCGAGTGTGCCGTTGCCGTCAGTGTCATGATCGTCGCTGTACACCCCGACCAGCGCGAGTTGGGCATCCTCGTCCACCGCCACCGACCAGCCGAACCTGTCCCTGGCCGCGCCATTGGTGGCGGTGAGCTTGAGCGTCTCGAAAGTGCTGGTCCAGCCCAGGGCCGGCTTCTCGAAAACATACACCGAGCCGGAGTTGCGGCCCCGGTCGTCGTCTCGCCACGCCCCGACTGCCACGGTGTCGCCATCCACCGCCACCGACACTCCCAAGCCGTCTCTGGCTGCGGCGTCGGAGGCGGTGAGCTTCGCCTTCTCGCCCCACACCCCGGCTTCCCTGGTGAAGACGTAGGCCGCGCCCGAACCGGCGCCGATGTCAGGGTCGCTGTGCTGCCTTGCTCCGATCACCGCGGTGTCGCCGTCCAGCGCCACGGAGAACCCGAAATAGTCGGCGGGCTGGCGGTCCGAGGCAGCGAGCTGGATCGTCTCGGTCCCGTCGCTCCAGCCTGCGGCGGGCTTTTCGAACAGGTAGGCCGCACCGTTTCCCTGGACGCGGAATCCTGGAGACGATCCATAGGCTCCGGCCAATACAGTGTCGCCGTCCACCGCTACCGAGTACCCCAACCAATCCAGACTCTCGGCGTCGGAGGCGGTGAGCTTCGCCTTCTCGCCCCACACCCCGGCTTCCCTGGTGAAGACGTAGGCCGCGCCCGCGCTCAGACGACCCCCGACGTCGGAGAGGCGAGCCCCAATCACCATGGTGTCGCCGTCCAGATCTACGGAACCACCGAAGAAGGAGAGGGCCTCGGGAGTGTCAGCGGTCAGCCGGGCGGTCTGGCTCCACGAATTGTTGGACTTGGTGAGTATGTAGACCGCGCCGGAGTTTCTCTGGGCAATGCCGTTGGCGTCCGGGGCGTCGTAGGCGTGGGCTCCAACCAGAACGGTGTCTCCGTCCACCGCCACGGACCACCCGAACTGGTCGCCCGCATTCTCGCCGTCGAACTTGGCCTCCTGGTTCCAGTCACCGTTGGAATTCCTGCTGAATATGTAGGCCTTACCCTTCCGGCCGTTTGCCCGGTCCGCCCCGACCACGGCGGTGTCGCCGTCGATGGCTATGGAAACCCCGAAATGGTCGCCTTTCGCCGCGTCGGAGGCGGTGAGGAAGTCTTCCGGGATTGCCTCGGCTATCTGGTACCGGTCTATGGTCGCGTCGCCGGGGTCGTCCCAGCTCAGCTCCACCAGGGCGTCACCCGCCAGGGCCGATAGGCCGTTAGGCCTGTCCGGCTTCCCGGGCCTGGGGATCGCGGCGGCGTTGTTGGAGCCCGGACCGGCGCCACCCTCGTTCACCGCCCGTACCCGGAACCAATGGCCGTGGTAGTTGGTCAGGTCCGTCGCGGTGTGGGACGTGGAGGAGACGTTGCTTCCCGGTATGTCGGCCCAGTTGCCGATGTTCAGGAAGTAGGCCGCGCCGGTATCAGTGGCGCCGTCATCGGCCAGGTACGCCCCTAGCGCCGCGGCATCCCCGTCCAGGGCCGCCGACCATCCGAAGTAGTCGCTCCTCGCGCCGTCCGGGGCGGTGATCTTAAGGGTCTCGCTCCACCCGCCGTGCCGCCTGGTGAACAGGTACGCAGAGCCGGTGCTTCGGTCGTCTTCGGCGGCAGTGATCAAGGCCAGGTCGCCGGACACCGCCACCGACGAACCGAAGTAGTCGTTCGCTGCGCCGTCGGAGGCAGTGAGCTTGGCCGTCAATTCGTCCTTCTCGCTGGGTATCAGACCGTCCCAGTCCAGCCAGCCGCCGGTCGTCGCCGGCTTGGCATAAACGTAGGCCGCCCCGGACCTAAATATGCTGTCCGACGGGTGCGAATACGACCCGATCACCACGGTATCGCCGTCCACCGCTACTTTCCGCCCGAAAAAGTCGGACTGTTGGCCGTCGGAGGGGTCCAGCTTGGCGGTCTCCGTGGCGTCGGCCCAGCCCCCGGCGGGCTTGACGAAGACGTAAGCCGCACCGGATCTGACGTCAGAGGCGTTCGGGCCCGTTTGAGCCCCCGCCACTATGGTGTCGCCGTCCAAAGCAACGGAAGATCCAAAACTCTGGTCTGAGTTGGGGTCGGAGGCGGTCAGCTTGGCGGCCTCGCTCCAGGCGCCGGCATCCCTGACGAGTACGTATGCCGAACCGGCATCCGATATATCGACGCCGTTGATATTGAGTGTGTCCTTCCGCGCCCCGATAACGGCGGTGTCCCCATCCAACGCTACCGAAAACCCGAACCAGTCGCTCCCCGCGCCGTCGGAGGGGGTCAGCTTCACAGTCTCCACCCGGTGGTCTCCCGCAGCGTTGCCCCACTGGCCGTTGACCCTGGCGAATACGTAAGCCGAACCGGAGTTGGTGCCATTGTCGTCGTCTCGGTAGGCGCCGATTAGCGCCGTATCGCCGGACACCGCCACCGAAATGCCGAAACTGTCACTGCCCGCGGCGTCGGAGGCCATCAGCATGGCCTGCCTGGTCCAGGCGCCGGATGCCGGGTCCCTGGCGAATACGTAAGCTGCTCCCTTTGCTCCGTCGTGCCCGGACGCCCCTATGACGGCGGTGTCGCCGTCCACCGCAACCGAAAGTCCAATGCCGTCGCCCCCCGCGCCGCCGAAGCCGGTCAGCTTGCCCAACTCCAACTGCCGAAGCTGGTAATTGTCGATGGTCAAATTGTCGGGGTAGTTCCAGTAGAGCGCGGCCTGGCCGTCACCGGGCGCGGCGGAAAGGTCGAGGGCAGCGGGCGCCATCAGGACGTCCAGGGTGGACGTCGCGCCTTCGCCGGAAAGGTTGACCGCCCGCAGCGCCAGGGTGTAAGTGGTTCCGTTGGCCAGGCCGATTACGGTGTAAGAGGTCATGGAGGCGCCGCTGTCCGGGATGTCGGTGAAGGCGCCGGCGCCGCCTGGGGCGTAGCCGGCGCTGTACTGATACCTCGTGATGCTGGAGTCTTGCGGGCTGTCCCAATTGAGCGTAACTCGGCCGTCCCCCGGCGTGGCCGACAGGTTTGCCGGCGCGCCCGGCACGGGTATGGGCGTGGCGGACGCGCCGGATGCCGAGCCGGCGCCGGTATTGTTCACCGCGCGAACACCGAACCAATATTCCCGGAAATTGGCCAGTCCGGTTATCTCGTGGGACGTGGTTGTGGCGTCGCTGCCACTGATGTCTGCCCAGTCCGCTATGTCGAACACATAGGCGGCGCCGGCGCCGGGCGCGCCGATCACGATCCGGTCTCCGCTTAGCGCAACGGCATTTCCGAATCTGTCCTGCTCCGCGGCATCGGAGGCGGTAAGCTTGGCTGTCTCATTTGCGTCACCCCAGCCTCCGCCGGGTTTGATGAAAACGTAAGCCGCGCCGGCGTTGGAGCCGGCGTCGTCATTGCGTTCGGCCCCCACCGCCACGACGTCGCCGTCCACCGCGACGGAATATGCGAAGAAGTCACCGTCTCCGCGGTCCGAGGCGGTGAGCCTGGCCGTCTCGTTACCACTTGCCCAGCCCGTGCCGGGATTCACGAACACGAAGGCCGTGCCACGATTCACATCGTGCAGATAGGCCCCGACCACGATGGTCTCGCCGTCTATCGCTACGGACCGACCGAAGGAGTCCAGGTCCAGGCTGGTGGAGGCGGTTAACTCGGCCGTCTCGGCGCTGCCCGCCCAACCGCTCTGGGGCTTCACGAACACGAACGCCGCGCCCGGATTGTTGGCGCCACCCTTGGCGCCGACAACAATGGTGTCGCCGTCTATCGCTGCCGACGCGCCGAAATGTGCCCCGGTCGAGGCATTGTTATCGGTTAGCTTGCCCGTCTCGGCGCCGTCCTCCCAGCCGCCGGCCGGCTTGACGAACACGTAAGCGGCGCCCTTAGTGCCGTCGTGCTTGTCCGCCCCGACGACGATGGTGTCGCCGTCAACCGCAACCGCATCTCGCGCGAACTCATCGCCCGCCGCGCCGTCTGAGGCAGTGAGCTTGGCTGTCTCTACTCTGTGATCTCCCGAGATCGGAGCGCTGCCCCACTCACCGCCGGACTTGGTGAATACGTAAGCCGAACCGGAATCAACTCCTTTATCGTCGTCGAGGGACGCGCCAACCACAATTGCGACGCCGTCGAAGGCTACCGAAATCCCGAACTTGTCGTCCGGCGCCGCATCGCTGGCCTTGAGCTTGGCGGTCTGGGTCCAGTCGCCGTTGGGATCACGCGCAAATACGAGGACGGCGCCGGAGTTTTCGGCGATGTCGTCGTCCTCGGGTAGGCGGACGAACACCGTGTCGCCGGCCACCGCTACGGAACTCCCATACCCCAGGTCATTTCCGCTGCCGACGGTCAGCTTGGCGCTTTCCATAATCTGCCATAGCTGGTGCTTCGTGATACTGGTGTTGCCGGGGTCGTCCCAAGACAGTTCGACCCGCTGGTCGCGAGGCGTGGCGGTGAAGTTCGCCGGGGCAACCGGCGTCATCACGGCGGTCACCGTGGATGCCGTACCGCTGCCGCTATCGTTGACCGCGCGAACATCGAAGGTATGGCTCGTGCCGTTGGCCAGGTTTTCGACAGTGTATCTGAACTTGCCCGCTTCGCTGGCTGAGTCGATTTCGGTGAGGGCGATGTCGGTGTAGTTCGCGCCTCCGTCGTCGCTGTACTGGTACCCGGAGATGTAGCGGTCTTGCGGGTCATTCCAGGAAAGCACAACCTCGCCGTGGCCCACCGCGGCCGCGAGGTTGGTCGGGGCGTCCGGGAGTTCGAGTACTTGATTTATGCTGACTTTCAGCGCGTTGGAGCTGGACACCCAGTCGTCCGTGGCGTCGAGATGGTAGCGGTAATCTTCCATGTCCCACCCGCTGGCCTTGCCGGAGTCCAGGGAGTTGGACGCTGTTGTTCTCAATCTAGGGCGAGTTCCCGTACCGCTGAAATTCAGGTGCACAAAGTAGTAGGTGTCTGCGTCCAGCCGGGCGTTGGCCGGGGCGGTGAACCGCACAAACCCCGGCTCTATGGTGGTTGGGTTGGTCAAGGTGTGCAGCGTGTTGCCCGGTTCGGCCTGTGCATTCGTTTCCCGCACCGACACCGTAAGCGTTCCAGTGCCGGGAGCACTCTCGACGTGCAAGTCGATACTTCCCAGGACGTAGCCTGACGGATCGGCGCCCGTCTCGAATTGCTGAGCCTGGTCGCGAAGCAGGTCGGCATCGGCGCCAACCTGGAGGTTGGTGGGTTGGCCGATGTTGCTTACGAACACCGGCACGGCCGGGAGCGCCGGTGGAAGGGTCGCTGAGGCGGTTACTTCGGCTGTAGCGCTGTCTTGGTGATTGTCCTTCGCATACAACTGGAAGGTGTAGGTTGTTCCGTTGGTCAGGCCGGAAATGGTGTAACTCAACCTGCCCGGCTCGCTGGCCGAGTCAATGTCCGCCGGAGCGACGCTGATCCAGTTTCCGTAGGTTCCCCCGCTCACTTTCTGCCGGTATTGGTAGCCGGTAATCGAGGAGTCGTTCGGGTCGTCCCACGACAACTTCACCTGCTGGTCACTCCCCACCGCGGTCAGGTTCGCCGGCGTGGCCGCCTGGGCTGCCGTCGGCGTGACTCGCGAACCATCCGAGACTGGCCCTGGGCCATCAGCGTCCACCGGCTGCACCCAGAAGGTGTACTCCACGCCATTGTCCAGCCCGGTCACGGTGTAAGACATGGTCCCCGAATCAATGTCGGGAACGGGGATGTTGGTGGACTCGGGGATGCTGTACACGTAAGCGGCGCCGGTCGCGTTGTCGGCCCCGATCGCCCCGACGATGAATCTACCGTCGTCCGCCGCAGCGGACGATCCGAATTGATCGTCCGCTGCGGCGTTGGGTGCGGTCAGCTTAATCGTTTCATTAGCATCGTCCCAGCCGCCGGTGGGCCTGGTGAACAGATAGACCGAACCGGAGTCATCGCCATTGTCATCGTCTTCCGGCGCTCCCACCACGATGGTATCGCCCTCCACGGCGACGGCGTACCCGAAAGCGTCGTCGTCATCGCGGTCCGAGGCGGTGAGCATGGCGGTCTCGCTCATATTGCTCCAGCCACCGGACGGCTTCTTGAATATGAAAGCCGCGCCCTGTTCAGGATTGCCTGACGCACCGCCGTCCCAGTTCTCGGCCCCGACCACAATAATGTCGCCATCGACGGCCACTGCCCCGCCAAAAGCATCGCCATACTCTTGTGCGGAGGCGGCGAGCCTGGCGACGCGAGTCCACTGGCCCTGGGCGTTCCTGGTGAACACGTAAGCCGCGCCCTTGAAAGTATCTTCCCCGAAAGCTCCGATAACGATAGTGTCGCCGTCCACCGCCGCTGAATTCCCGAATCTTTGGAATTGCCCGGCGTTGCCGCCTGCGTCCAATCTGGTCGTCTGGCTCCATTGACCCGAGGAATCCCTGGTAAACACATAAGCCTCGCCGGCGAAGTCGTCGCCATCGACCGTGGATCCCGGAACCCCCGCAACGGCAATGCTATCGTCTATCGCCACGGACGAACCAAAGAAATCATTCGCATTATTCCCGGTCGCGGAGAACTCGGTGGTCCAATCCAAGTTTGTGTTGTAGCCGTAAATGTCAAACCGACCTGGGTCTTGGTTTCCAGCGGAGTATTGAGACGGCGCTCCAATCGCGACCCTGAAGTCGGACATTGCTACGGAGCGTCCGAACCGGCCCTCTTCCTGCGGGTCACTTGCCTCCAGGAACTCATGGTAGACCCACCCGCCGGAACCTAACGTAAAGGCGTGCCCCAATCCGCCGTTCTCGACTTCGGCGCCCAGGGCGTCTTCAGATTCTTGAAAAGGCGCTCCGACCACTGCGCGGTTCCCTGCAATGGCCACGGAATACCCGAACCTGTCGCCTCTCCCGATGGCGACTGAAGACTCAGTGGAATGACTGGGATCGGGCAGCTTCGCCGGCTTCTCCATCCGCAGGACGCGGTAGCCGGTAATGGAAGAGTCGTTGGGGTCGTCCCAGGTCAGCGTCGCCTGGGTGTCGCCGGCGGTGGCCGAGAAGTTTGCCGGTGCGTCGGCGCTCACAGATATGCCGGCCCACAGAGCCAGGGCCAGAAACACTGCCATTAAAGCGAGCCTTGACAGTAGTCGCATGGAGAATCTTCCGTCGAATACAAGCGCCGTTATCTTCGGATTTTCCAAAGAACCCCATAACGGGAAACATCATCGTTCTTGGGGTCGCTCCAGGTCGGCGTCGGTTGGGTCTCGCCGGCGGTGACGATCAACCCGGAAGAACAACGTCCGCCGCTCAGATGGTCAGCGTTAGAGATCGCCGCCTGCATCGCATGGGCCCATGAGAATCATGTCGACTCATCATGCTGCTGGGTCGGGCGTAGCGCACAGTGCAAAACTGGATGAAATGCGGATCCGCCGCACGTTCCGGTTTTCCTACAGCAAAAGCGGCAGAGTATCGTGCCAGAATTTCCAGTAAAATACTAGGGAACCTCTGAACAACTGAGGTCATCTCGTATGTGATGGACAGTAAGTGGGCTGTCCGAGGTATTTCTTCCTCCTACGGTGTGTCGATAGAGGTCTTGTGGTCCTGAAACGGCTCTGCTAAGGCGTATCTGCGTTCGTTTGTCCAGCTTGGGCGCACTCCGCCCTTGTCAGGCTGCCAAGTACCGCTCCGCCCTTATCAAGTTCGTCATTCCCAGTAGCAACGCCAGTCGTTGCGTGTTCTTTGCCAACCCTCGGTAACGCACCTTGGCGTATCCAAAGTGGCGCTTCACGTACAGGAACGGATGCTCCACCTTCGCCCTGGTCGACGCCTTGCGCTTCTCCACTAGCACCTCATAGCTTCCCGGCTCCAGTTGCCGACGTCTCCCGGGTCTCAGCGCTACCTGCCAGTCCACATCCAACTCGCGGTTCTCCAATCGCTTGCCGACTCCCTGATACCCCGCATCGCCCCACACCCGATTCTCTCCACCGTGCAGTAGCCGGTGAGCCTCCGTCACGTCATGAACGTTCGCAGGTGTCGTCGTTACGCTATGTACTACTCCCGTCTCAGCGTCCGCACCGATGTGTACCTTCATCCCGAAGTGCCACTCATTCCCCTTCTTCGTTTGACGCATCTCAGGGTCTCGCTCACCTGCACGATTCTTCGTCGACGATGGCGCCTCAATGATGCTCGCGTCCACGATCGTCCCCTCCCGAAGTCGCAGCCCCTGGGACTCCAGGTGACGGTTGATCTCCTCGAACAGAACCTGTCCCAACTCGTGCTCTTCCAGCAGATGGCGGAAGTTCAGGATCGTCGTCTCGTCCGGGAGCGGGCCCGATAGCCTCAACCCTACGAACCGTCTCACCGACTCGACCTCGTAGAGCATGTCCTCCATGCCAGGATCACTGAGGTTGTAGAACGCCTGCACACAGTGAATCCGCAGCATCACAGATAACTCATAAGGTCGCCGGCCCCGGCCTGCCTTGGGATAGAACGGGCGGATGCGTTCTACGAGCTGCTCCCACGGGATCAGACCGTCCATGCGCTCAAGGAATATCTCCCGCCGGGTCTTGCGCTTCTTGCTCTCGTACTCCAAGTCGGCAAATGTTGGCTGGTCCATCGTGCCTTCACCCCAAACATCTCTGCTTTGTGTATGGCATTTTACTATGCCACAACACACCAGACTTGTTCAGAGTATCCCTAGCTCCTCTTGTCGTATGAAGTTGTGTCGGGTTACCAGTTGCGCGGCTAATCGTCATTCCGGCCTGCGAGCCGGAATCCAAGGAGGAAGGGCCTCTATGCGTTGGCTTCCCAGTAATCTGACACAGGCTCCTGTCGTATGTCAAGTTCTTCACGAACAAATGGCCTGATATGCGTTGAAACACAAAACTATTTAAGAGGTTCGTGCCGGAACGGCGTCGTCTCGGCGGCGAGGGCTCACGATGCGGGGCAGGGCGGCGCGGCAGGTCGCCTTGGTTACGGCAGCTACCGCGGATGCTCTGATTCCACAGGGCCATCCCACCGGGTGCGGCAAGACGTACATTGACCTCGTGCCATTTCTGTAACTACAATCACCAAGACCGGTGAAGACATCGGTCGCATCCCGAAGATTCTCGACTGGTCCGACGCCGTGCGCGGAGTCTTCTACCGTCCTGTGAAGCAGTAGATTACGCTGAGGATACATGGGAACGTCTTAGCGTGGTTCAAGGCCCACGCTCGTTATGGTCGTGGTTGCCAACGGATGTAGTTGGAGCGCTTCGTGCGCACGTTCAACGGCAAAATCGGATTTCGCCAGGAGAGAAACATGAGAAACTTCGAGAAATTGCAGGCCCGTCTGGCGGCGGGGGAGACGGTCTTGATGGACGGGGGTATGGGCTCGGAGTTGGGGAGGCGGGAGCTGACTAGCCCCACCACCTGGTCGGGAGGCCCGATGCTCACGCATCACGAGTTGGTGAGAGAGATTCATCAGGAGTACATAGAAGCCGGCGCCGAGATTATCATCACAAACACCTTCAGCACAGGCCGTGACGTGCTGGAACCGGACGGCCTCGGTCACAAGGTAGCTGAGGCCAACAAGCTCGGAATCGAAGCCGCTGTACAGGCACGGAGAAACACCGGGACAGAAGACTCGCTGGTCATCGCGGCCTCCGTATCTACGATGGCTCCCAAGTCGCACGCGAAAGTCGCGGCGCCTTATGAGAGGGGTATGGAGAATTACCGGGAGCAGCTCGGTGAGCTGGCCAAGGGCGGCCCGGACGTGGCGGTGGGCGAGATGCTCGTCCGGATATCAGACACGCTCGCGGTGATAGGGGCGGCGGCGGAGTTGGGCCTTCCGGTGTGGGTCGGGCTCTCCCTGGTCCAGGATGGAGACGAGCTTTATCTGGGCATCGAGGGCGAACATGGAGGAGAGACCCTTCAAGACGCCATGGACGCCATCGAGGACAAGGACGTCGCAGCGGTTTTCGTCATGCACTCGCCGGTGGACTACACAGGGCCTGGGCTGGAGATAGTCAAGAAGAACTGGCCGGGAACCTTCGGCGCCTACGCCCATTTCCCCAGGGCAAATCCGCTGGACCCACAACAGTACCTGGAATACGCCAAGAAGTGGAGTGAACAGGGGGCGCGTATCATTGGGGGGTGCTGCGGCACGAGACCCGACCACATCCGGGCGCTCAAGGAATGGCTGTCCGGCTCCTAGCCCGGACTCCTCCAAGCGGCGGGAGGTGTTGCAATGCCGGTCATGCGCTCGGCAGCCACTGTTATGAGGCGAGTGATAAACTGACGGCAATGGGGCGACAATGGTAGACTGCGGCCAGCTTGGGGCGCCCTTGTGCCAACAGTGGAGGTTCCTGTTTTGACCGAATCTTTAGCTCGCATCAGTTCACGCAGACCATGGCTAACCATCGGCATATGGTTGCTGTTAACTGTGGTTGCCCTCGGTATCGCTGTCCGGTTGTTGCCCACTGCCACCACCACCGACTTTCGGCTTGGCGGCCAGTACGAATCCGAGCGCGCCGCCGCGCTGCTTGAGGACAAGCTGCGCGGGCCGGAAACGCTCGCCGAAATAGTCATCGTCAGTTCGCCGTCGGTTACGGTCGATGACCCGGCCTATCGCGCGAAGGTGGAGGCTATCCACCAAGAGCTTATAGCCTTGGGGCCGGAGTACATCGCGGGCGGCATCGGCGGCCAGCGGCTTCACCACTTCTACCAGGCTATCGCCCCCGACGCCGGCCTCGCTCCGCAAGAGTCGGAGCAACTTCTCCCCCTACTGGTGTCCGCCGACCAAACCACGGTCATGATGCACTACACCTTGGCCGGCACGTCCCAGGAGGCCACGGAGAACGTCGAGGAACTCATTCACGTGGTGGAGGCGGCGAACGAAGGCGACGACTTCCGTGTGCTGATTGGCGGCGACGCCAGCGCGGCCTGGGAGAACAACGAGCTTGCTGAACAGGACCTCCAGCAGGGAGAGCGTTTTGGTGTTCCGGTTGCGCTGCTGGTGCTGCTGGTGCTCTTCGGCGCGGTCGTAGCGACGCTGTTGCCGCTCGGGTTGGCCGTCGTGTCAATCGTCGTCGCGCTCGCGTTGGTGGCCCTCATCGGCCAGCAGTTCCAGCTTGTCTTCTTCGTCACTATCATGGTGGTGATGCTTGGGCTGGCCGTGGGAATCGACTACTCGCTGCTTATAGTGTCTCGCTTCAAAGAGGAAATGCGGCACGGCGCGATGGCGCGAGATTCCGTAGTGAAGACGGGCGCGACGGCGGGTCGCACGGTGCTGTTCAGCGGCGCGACGGTCGTGGTCGCCCTGGTGGGCCTGCTGACAGTGCCGGCGTCGTTCTACCAGTCCCTCGCCCTTGGCGCGATTCTCGTCGTGCTCGCCTCGCTCGCGGCCACGCTGACCCTGCTGCCCGCTGTGCTCGCCCTGCTCGGCGAGCGCGTCAACTTTCTGACTATCCCTTTCCTCACCAGATTCTCTCTGAAAGGCGCGGACACGTCGCAGGGCGGGTTCTGGGACGCCATAACCCATACCGTTACACGCCGGCCCGTCATCAGCTTGTTGATCATCGGCGTGCCCATGTTGGTGCTGTCGTACTTCTACTTCGAGATTCGCACCGGCCTCAACGACGTAAACACCTTCCCCGACAAGGCCGAGACCAAACAGGCCTTTCTGCTGATGGAAGAGAAGTTCTCGTTCGGCGACGTAACTCCCGCCGGGTTCCTCAGCCCAGCCGAGATTGTGGTTTCCGGCGACCTGGACGACCCCGGCGTGCAGGCGGCGATTGGGCGGCTGGTGCAGGCGCTCGTGGACGACCCCACCTTCCCGGTGCCGCCCCAGCCGCCGGTGGTGAACACCGCCGGCGACGTCGCGCTGATTACGCTCCCCTTCCCGGGCAAGTCCACCAGCCCTGAAGCGGCTGACGACATGAAGCGACTGCGCGAACAGCACGTCGCCCCCGCCTTCGAGGGCGTGAACGCCGAGGTCCTGGTGGGCGGCCTGACGGCGGAAGTGACCGACTTCTACGGCATCGTGCGCGTCTACACCCCCATAGTGTTCGCCTTCGTCCTCGGCCTCAGCTTCATCATATTGATGATGGTGTTCCGCTCTATCGTCATCCCGCTGAAGGCCATCATCATGAACCTGCTATCCGTAGGAGCGACCTACGGGCTGCTGGTGCTGGTGTTCCAGAAGGGCATAGGCGCGGACCTGTTCGGCTTCCAGCGCGCGGACGTGATAGACGCCTGGCTCCCCCTGTTCCTGTTCACAATCCTGTTCGGGCTTTCGATGGACTACCACGTGTTCCTGCTCAGCCGCATACGCGAGCGCTACGACGAGACGCAGAACAACACGGAAGCGGTGGCGTACGGCCTGCGCTCTACCGCCGGGCTGATAACCGGCGCCGCGCTCATAATGGTAGTGGTGTTCGGCGCGTTCGCGTCGGGCGACACCGTGGTCAACCAGCTTATGGGCTTTGGGCTGGCCGTCGCCGTATTGCTGGACGCGACGCTGGTGCGCTCCATTCTGGTGCCGGCCAGCATGGAAGTGCTCGGCAAGGGCAACTGGTACCTGCCATCCTGGCTGGGCTGGCTGCCAGATCTGCGCGTAGAACCGCAAGAAGAATGAAAAGCCGGTTGCCCAATTGAATCGATAGTCATGGCGCACGCTCTGGTCAACTCGGCTCCGCTGGGCGTCGACGCTTCCGGCCGGATCCCGAACAGCAGGGCGTTCCTCTTTCCCGTACCCCAGATCCACCGCCTAGTTGCAAAAGAAGGCCTCGTTGGAGCCGGCTGTAAAGCTGGCTATGATGGTAGTTATCAACAACAACCCATCACCAACGAGGTGCGACTATTATGCAGCAAGCAACGCTTCCTTTCCACTACGCAGAGGAGACCGAGTCTACTGGTATGACGGCGTTGTCGGGGTTGCCGGCATACCTGGACCTGGCGTTTGTTGCGCGACTGGGGCAGTCGGTGCGCCGTCACGTGGGAGTGAGAGAGGGCACACAGGGGTGGACGGACGCCCAGAATGTGACGGCGCTTGTGATGCTCAACCTGGCCGGTGGTGAGTCGGTGGATGACCTGCGGCTGCTGGAGAAGGACGAGGGGCTGGGCAGGGCGCTGCTCACCGCGGAGACTCACGGAGTGCGGCGGGCAGAGCGCAGGGCGCAGCTCAGAAGGTGGCGTAAGGAGCGTAGCCGCACGGTGCCGTCGCCCACGGCGGTGTTCAGGTATCTGGACCGTTTCCACGACGAGGCTGAGGAGGCCAGGAGACGGTCTCGCAAGGCGTTCATACCGGCGGCCAACGACGCGCTGAGAGGGCTTGGGAAGGTCAACGCGGACCTGGTGAGGTTCGCGGGAGGCCATTCAGGACACACCGAAGCGACATTGGACATGGACGCCACGCTGATAGGGACGCACAAGCGGCAGGCGTGCTTCTGCTACAAAAAGCACAAGGCGTACCAGCCGTTGACCACCTACTGGTATGAGGCGGACCTTGTGGTGCACTCCGAGTTCAGAGACGGCAACGTGAACGCGGGCTACGAACAGCTCAGGGTGTTGAAGGAGTCGCTGGAGTGTCTGCCCCCAGGGGTGAGCAAGGTGATGATGAGGTCTGACTCGGCGGGCTACCAGAAGGAGCTGTTGAAGTACTGCGCCGAGGGGCGGGATGAGCGGTTCGGAGTGATCGAGTTCTGTGTGGGAGTGAACGTGATGGCCGAGTTCAGGGCGGCGGTGAGTGAGGTAGAGGAGGAAGGATGGCACGACCTGTACAGGACAGAGGGTGAGCAACGAGAGGCCACAAGACAGCAGTACGCCGAGGTGTGCTACGTGACCAGTTGGACGGGATACAGCAAGAACAGTCCCGACTACAGGTTCATCGCGATAAGGGAGCGTATGCCGAACCCGCCGCTGTTCGACATGGATGGGGAGAAGCTGTCGGTTCCCGTTATGGAGATGGGGGATGGCAAATTGTACAAAGTGACAGGGATGGTGACGAACCGAGAGCTGCCTGGGGATGAGTTGGTCCGGTGGTACAGGCAGAGGTGCGGCAAAGGGGAGGAGGTCCATTCGGTGCTGAAGGAGGATCTTGCGGGGGGCAGGCTGCCGTCGGGGAAGTTCGGGTCGAACGCGGCGTGGTGGGCGATAGTGGTGTTGGCGTTCAATCTGAACTCAGCGATGAAGCGGCTGGTGTTGGGCGAAGAGTGGGTGAGCAAGCGTCTGAAGGCGGTGCGCTTCGGGGTCATCTGCGTTGCCGGGAGAGTGGTCAGACACGCAAGGAGGCTCACCATCCGTCTCGCGAGAGGACACCCAACCCATGACCTGCTCGTGAGTGCGCAACGCAGGATACACGCTCTGGCAAACACGCCGCTCCGGGCCTGATTCTCCTCAGGAATCCACCCACACTCGAGGCGACTGAACCGAAGTCGTCGGCTTCGCCGTGTCCGAAACTCGCCCAAAACCCTCCAACTACCCTCTCAGGAACCGCCTCACGCCCCCAGACCGTCGCATCGACCTTCCCCACGCCAACTGACCGGCCCCAAAACGCACATTCACCCTCGCCAACCCACCACACCCCCCCCGCCGCGGTTAGGCGGTGGATTTGGGCGTACTTGCAAGTCTTGACATCCTCACTTATCGTTGTTAACGTTCCCCCAATCGTCTTCTAGTCGACGGGGGAAGGCCGTTTGGCCGCGTTCCGATGGCGCCCTGGAGAGGTGGGCGCAGAAGACATCCCCGTCCTGAAACCTTAACTGGGCAGGAGGACAAAATTGAAGAGAGCACACTCGAAGCTAGTACTATTCGCGATATTCGCGTCTGTAGTCGCTCTTGCGCTGGCTGCGGTCGCGTGTAGCTCCGCGGAAGAGGAGGCGCCACCCACGCCGACGCCGGTCGACGTCTCGGCGATTATCAATCAGGTGATGGAGGCCCAGCAGCCCGGCGTAACCACCGATGACGTCACTTCCGCGATCCAGGCGGCTTTGGCTCAGCAGGAAGGTCTCACCTCCTCTGATGTGGCCGACGAGATAGCCAAGGCGCTCAGCGCCCGGCCCGGTGTAACGTCCGACGACGTTGCCTCGGCCATAGCCAGCGCGCTCGACGAGCGCCCCGGCGTTACGAGCCAGGACGTCGCCAACGAGATTGCCAGGGCGCTGAGCGCGCAGCCCGGCGTCACCGAAGACCAGGTCGCGGCCGCTATCGCGTCGGCGCTGGCCGAACGCCCGGGCATCACGGAAGACCAGGTCGCCGCCATAGTCTCGGAGGCGATGGATGCCCAGCAGAGCGAGATCGTCGCCGCGGTGGCCTCGACACTTAACGTCAGCCTGGACGCGCCCGTAGCTATGGACGCTGGCGAGGCGCAGTATGGTGGCACCTTGGTCACCCTCGAGTCGGGCAATCTGCAGGCCATCGACTTTCACCGCGTGCGCAGCATCGGCACTATGCAATGGTTCGTGAACACCCACCTGAACCTGCTCGAGGTCGACACGCAGACCCGCGACAGGGTGATCGGCGACGCCGCCGAGTCCTGGGAGGTCAGCGAGGACGGCACCCAGTGGACCTTCAACATACGCGAAGGCCTGACCACCCACAAAGGCAATGCCTTCGACGCCGAGGACGTTCGCTACAACATTTGGCGTTGGCTCAACCAGCCCAACGACGTGGGCATGCTGCGCTCCGGCTGCGTTCGCAACACCACCATCGACGTGGAAGCGCCCGACGCACAGACCGTTGTCATGACCACCGGCACTGCCGATGGCCCCGCACCGGCGGCGTCTTTCCTGAACTGCATCAGCCAGGCCTACCTGCTACTCCAGCCCAAGGGCATTATGACCCCCGTGGATGAGCCCGGAGCGCAGAGAGACCTGGACGTGGAGGAAGTAGACGGCATAGGGCCGTTCATCTTCGATGAGTACGTGCCGGACAACATCATCAAGTCGACCAGGTTCGAAGACTACTACGAGGATGACCCTAACCTGCCATACCTTGACGCCTACCAAATGGCAATCGTGACGGACGCCGCCTCGCGAATCGCGGCCTTCCGTACGAAGCGGGCAGACTTCTTCCCCACGTTCAGCACGCCGCGAAAGCCCGAGGCCGATCAGCTCAAGGAGCAGTACGGCGACGAACTAACCTACGTTCGCGTTCTTGCGCCAGGTAAGCGTGGTCTGCAGATAAACAACACCAAGCCGCCGTTCGATGACCCCGAAATCCGCAAGGCGATGCACCTGGCCATAGACCGCAACGCGGTCAACGCCCTTCACCACGACGGCGTAGGATTCCTGGCGGCGACCTACCTGGGTCTGTGGGACTGGATATACTCCTTCGATGACTACTACCAGTGGCCCGGATTCCGCTCCTTCCCCGAAGGCCGCTTCGACGAGGACCTCGCCATGTCCAAGAGCATCCTGGAGTCCAAGGGCTTCTCCGAGGAAAACCCGCTCAAGGTCTCGATTATGGCGGGAACCAATGAGGCTGACGAGATCACGATAGGGGACTCGCTCGACGACTCCTGGATCGACGTTAGCTTCGACAGGGTGACCGGGCCGGAAAACCGCGCGCGGACGCTCAGCACGGAGTACGACACTTACTTCGAGAGCAAGGGCACCGAGTTCAATGACCCCGACGCCTACAACGGCCTGCTGTACATCCCGACTGCGGGCATCAACTTCACAAAGTGGCAGGACGATCGCTGGCTGGAGCTGAACGAACTCCAGAAGATAGAACTGGACCAGGCCCAGCGCGGCGTCTACCTGAGGGAGATGGCGGACATCATCTTCAACGAGCAGATATTCGTTGGTGTGATACGCCCGCGCCTCAACCAGATAAACTGGAGCTACATGGTGGGCTACGTGCACCCCAAGTTCAGCCACCAGTCCACCTACCGCTGGGACCACATCTGGCTCAACACGGACGCCGGCGCGCCCGGCCGCTAACCGGCGGCCCCTAAAAAATAAGCAACCCCAAATACCAGCCGCCCGCCGGATACAGGCGGGCGGCTGCCTGACTTTCATGCCACTATGCAGCAATACATTCTGAGACGCGTGCTCCTCTTCGTGCCGACGCTCGTCCTGGTAAGCGTGATGATTTTCGCCATGCTCAGGATAGTGCCGGGCGACCCCGTGCTGCTCATTCTCGCCGGGCCCGACGGCGAGGGTGCGTTCACTCGCGAAGAGTACGAAACGATGAAGGAGCAACTCGGATTCAACGACCCTCTCTACGTCCAGTACTTCAAGTGGTCGTACGGTATGGTCACACTGGACTGGGGGCGCTCGCTGGAGACCAACGAAAGGGTCACCGACATCTTCAAGCGGCGCTATCCCGTAACTCTCCAGCTTGCGCTGCTGTCCTTCTTCGTGATTGCCACCATTGGCATACCAATAGGCGTGCTGGCGGCCGTGAAACAGGATACGTGGGTAGACTACATCTTCAGAGGCTTCGCCATACTGGGCCTCGCCATGCCCACATTCTGGCTCGCGTTGCTCATGCTGCTCGCCCTATCCCTCTGGTTCAACTGGATACCACCACTCGAGTTCGTAAATCTGTGGGAGGACCCCAGGACCAGCCTCACGCAACTCATATTCCCCGCGCTCGCCCTCGGACTGAGCGCGCAGGGCACCACGATGCGCATGACCCGTTCCCAGCTTCTTGAGGTGATGCGTGAGGACTACGTGCGTACAGCAAGGGCGAAAGGACTCGCAGAGAGGCTGGTCATATTCCGCCACGCGATCCGCAACTCAGTGCTGCCGGTGCTCACCATCCTCGGCCTGCTCCTGGGAGCCTTGCTGGGCGGCACCATCGTCATAGAAATTGTCTTCAATATTCCGGGGCTCGGCCGCCCGGTGATCAATGCGGTCGGCTCGCTGGACCAGCCGGTGCTCCAGGTTATCGTCGTTGCGTTCACGCTGATATTTCTGGTGCTCAACCTGCTGGTGGACATAGCTTACGCGTTGTTGGATCCCCGAATCAGGTACTCATAGAGAAGATCTCCAAAGTCCCTTTTCCCACGAAGGGAAAAGGTTAGAACCCGCCCTGAGTCACGTCCTGAGCCGAAGCCCCGGTCTCGCCGACGGGTCAGCCCAAGGATTGCCAAAAGGATGAGGGGGACACACAATGACGAGCATCGCGGAATCTCCTGGACTGGCGGACCTTCGGCCCAAACGCACGTATGTGCAGGGTTTCGGTCGCTTTCTACGGCAGAAGCCGTTGGGAACGCTGGGGATCGTCATCATGCTGGGGTTCGCCATCATGGCCCTCGTGTCGCCCTACGTGGTGCCGAAAGACGTCCTGGAGACCAACGCAAAGGCTATTCTGCAAAGCCCCAGCGCCGACGCCTGGTTCGGTACCGACCAGTTCGGGCGCGACCTCTTCAGCCGCACGCTCTACGGCTCCCGCATATCGATAATGGTGGGTTTCGCGGTACTGGTCATGGGAACAAGCCTCGGCGCCGTACTTGCCGTCATCACCACCTATATAGGCGGCAAGTTGGACCTGCTTACCCAGAGAATCGTGGATGCCATGATGGCCATCCCCACGCTCGTTCTGGCGCTGACCATCATGTCCGTGCTTGGCGCGTCCATGATCAACCTCATCATCGCAATCTCGGTGGCGACCATTCCGAACGCGCTGCGTACCGTCAGGTCCGTCGTCCTGTCCATCAAGGCCACGCAGTACGTGGACAGCGCGCGCGCCACCGGTTGCACCAGCATACGCATAATGGTGTTTCACGTCGCGCCCAACTGCATGGCGCCTTACCTGGTCATAGCCTCAGTGGCGCTGGGTGGGGCCATCCTGGCAGAGGCCAGCCTCAGCTTCCTGGGAGCGGGCGCGCCGGAGCAGACAGTCACCTGGGGGTCGCTCCTCAGCCGCGACAAGCTGCAGTTCTTCGCCCTCGCGCCGTGGATGGCAATCTTCCCCGGCCTGTTCCTCACCGCCCTCGTCTTCGGCATCAACGTGTTCGGCGACGCTCTCCGCGACGTGCTCGATCCCAGGCTGCGCGGTTCGCGGTAGGAACCTGCCCGAATCGTGATCATCGAGGAACGCAAAGAGACCGCCCGCAAGCTCCTGGCCGACGCCGAGCGCGAGTTCGCCGCCGGCGACACCCTGCAGGCATCCGAGAAGATGTGGGGCGCGACAACCCATGCCATCACGTCCGTCGCACAGCGGCGCGGTTGGCCATACGGAAGCCACATAGTGATGATAAACGCCGCCCTGCGCATCGCTTCTGAACTGGACGACGGGGACTTGCACGCCGGAGTGGCGACAGCCCAGTTGTTCCACATCAACTTCTACCAAGAAAACATTGAGCCAGAGCACCTGGAGCCGTACACTGAGATTGTTCGCCTCTATGTCGACAAGATGCTGGCGCTGATAGAATAGGCCGCTTGGAGGACTAATCGAATTGAGCGAAACCGAAGGTCTGCTTTCAGGCTACAAGGTGCTGGACCTGAGCTCCGGCGTTGCCGGTCCTTACGCCACCCGGCTGATGGCGTCGATGGGCGCCGACGTGGTGAAGGTCGAACCACCTGAAGGCGAAGAATCCCGGCGCGATGGGCCGTTCCCCAACGACGAGCCGCACCCAGAGCGCAGCGCCCTGTTCCTGTATCTCAACATCGCCAAGAGGGGCGTTACCCTCAACCTCGACACGCCCACGGGCCGGTCTATGCTGATGCGCCTCGCGGCCTGGGCCGACGTGCTCGTGGAGAGCTATCAGCCGTCCCGCGCCGCCGAACTCGGCATCACCTACGATGCGCTTCAAGAGGCCAACCCGGGCCTCGTGATGACGTCCGTGACCGACTTCGGCCAGACTGGCCCGTACAAGGACCACGCCGCCAAAACGCTGAACCACTACGCCTACGGCGGCCTGATGTACATAACCGGCCGGCCCGAGAAAGAACCTCTGCAGATGGGGCCTCGCGTGCCGGAGTACGGCGCGGGCCAGAACGCCTTCGTCGCGACGCTGTCAGCGCTGTGGCGCCGCGAGGCCACCGGCGACGGCCAGCACGTCGATATCTCCGTGGCCGAGTACAGCGCCTCCATCCTCGAGAACGCGCTCACCATGTACAGCTACACCCGGCACAAGGTGACGCGCATGGGGCACCGTGGCTACGGGCGCGCCGCCTGGGGCATGTACCCCTGCAAGGACGGCTACGTGGGCGTGATAGCCGGACCCGCCCACCGTTGGCCCGCCATGGCCGAGCTGATGGAGGAGCCGCGGCTCAACGACGAACGCTTCTCCACGCCGCGTGGACGCCAGGTGTACGCCGACGAGCTGGAGGCGCTCATGGATCCCTGGCTCATGCGCAACAACAAGCGCGAGATATTCGAGAAGGCGCAAAACATGGGCATAGCCTTCGCCTACGTGGCCAGCCCCGGCGAGATATACTCCTGGGAGCACCTCCGGGACCGCGAATACTTCATCGAGATCGACCACCCCGAGGCGGGGCCTCTGGATTATCCCGGGCCGCCGTTCCAGCCGGATGGAGTGCCGTTCAACTGGACGCGAGCCCCGCTTCTGGGCGAACATAACGTCGAGGTTTATCGCGAAACGCTGGACCTGGCGCCCGCAGACCTCGTAATCTTACGCGGCTCGAACGTCATCTAGCCTCATCTCCATCGATGGGGTAGGTTAGTGCCTGTCCCGTACTCGATACGGGGATAGGCGTGAGCGTGGAGAGACCGCCGGCGGCAGACTCACACCAATCTTAAGGGGATACACGAACATGGCTCTTGCCCTGGAAGGCATAAGAATACTCGATCTGTCCCGAATCTGGGCGGGCCCCTACGCGACCAAGCTGATGGCCGACATGGGCGCCGACATCATAAAGGTCGAGTCCGTAGACAGGATGGACACGACCAGGGGCGGCATCAACCCACCGGCGGGTTCCGGTAACTACCCGGAGGGCGAGCCGGGCGAAGACCCCTGGAACCGCAACGGCTGGTTCAACTCGCTCCACCTCAGCAAATACGGAGTGACGATCAACCTCGCCAAGGAAAGCGGCAAGGACCTGTTCTCGCATCTCGTCACCATCAGCGACGCCGTGATCGAGAACTATCGGCTGGGCGTTCTGGCGAGGCTGGGGTTCGATTACGAAAAGCTTCGGTCGCTGCGCCCGGACATCGTGCTCATCTCCATGCCGGCGTTCGGCAACAAGGGCCGCTGGAAAGGCTTCGTGCAGTACGGCATAGGCCAGGAGCAGCTCTCGGGCATGGCCGATATGACGGGCTACCTGGACGAGGACAGCCCGATGAAATCGGGCATCAACCACGGCGACCCCATCACCGGCTCACACGCCACCGGCGCCCTGCTGGCGTCGCTACTGTACCGGCGACGCACCGGCCGCGGCGTGTACGTGGACCTGTCGCAACTGGACTCGTCGGTTTCGCTCATAGGCGACGCCATCCTGGGCTACCAGATGAACAAGCGCAACCCGGAGCGACGAGGCAACCGCCATCCCTACATGGCGCCGCACGGCATATACAGGTGTCGCGGCGAAGAAGAGGAGTGGATAGCCATTGCCGTCGCCTCAGACGCCGAGTGGCAACGGCTGTGCGCAGCCATCGGCAGGCCCGGCATGGCTGACGACGAGCGATTCTCGGACGTCCTGTCCCGTTGGCGCCGCCAGGACGAACTCGACACCGTGCTTTCGGAGTGGACGCGGGATAAGGACAGCAACGACGTTATGCAGGCACTCCAGGCCGCCGGCATCGCTGCCACACCCGTCGAGTCCTCTGAGATGATCTTCGACGACCCCCACTACCAGGAGCGCGGCCTGATGGAGTTGGTAGACCACCCCTCGACCGGCCCGCAGTTCATGCCCGGCATCAGCTGGAAGATGTCCAAGACACCGGGCGAGGTGCGCTGGCCCACCCCTCGGCTCGGCGAGCACAACGAGACCATATTCCGCGAGCTGCTGGGTCTCGGCGCCAACGAGTTCTCCGAGTTAGAGGACGAGGGCGTAATCGGCAACGTGCCCACCCGCGACAACTAGCTCTCAGGGGCGATCTTGGCTTGCGGAAATAGCCAAGGCTGCCGTTTTGCAGGACAGATTTCACGTGACGACACAGAACGAAACAACAGCCGAAGAGTGCGTCGCGCAGGCACTGGAGTTTCTTGCGCAGTCCGAAGCCGAGTTTGCGGCGGGAGACACGCGCCAGGGCGCCGAGAAGCTGTACGGCGCGGCGTGTCAGGTTGTCATAGCCGCCGCTAAGCAACGTGGATGGGCCTTCCGCTCCCACCGGGACAACAAAAACGCCGCCTCTAGGCTGGCGGACGAGTACGGCGACCTGTTCCTGTCGGCCGGTTTTACGTCCGCCGAGAGGTTTCACATCCACTTCTATCACGGTGACATGGAGGACTACGAGATCGACGCCACCCGTCCTGACGTGAGCGCATACGTGCAGCGCATGGCGGCCCTTGTCGGAGAGTACGGGAAGGCTCCGCAACATGGTGGATAACTCCCTGTCTCCCCACGGCGGCGTGCTCGTCGACCGTGTCGCGACGCAAGCGGTGTCTGCCGCCTCCCTGCGCGGTCTCAAATCCATCGCCATACGCGACCAGATAGCTCACGAGTGCGTCGGCATCGCCTACGGATACTTCTCGCCGATCGAGGGCTTCATGCTGCGCGAGGACGTGGAGGCCGTATGCGAGCGCATGACGCTAGCTAGCGGCTACGTCTGGAGCGTGCCGGTGGTGTTCGACATGTCTCAGGCAGACGTCGACCGGCTTTCCCTGCGCGAGGGAGACACGCTGCTGCTGACCCACGAGAGCCAGCCGGTGGCCACACTCGACGTCGAACAGCTCTACTCCTTCGACAAGCAGCGCATGGCCGAGCGAGTATACGGTGCCACGGACGCCAACCACCCCGGCGTTCAGCGCACCTACGCCTACGAGGACGTGTTCGTCGGCGGCAGGATCACGCTGGTGAACCCGCCCACCATCAACCCGCCGTTTGACCGATTCTGGTATCCGCCCTCGGTAATGCGGCAGCGCTTCGCCGAGAAGGACTGGGGGCGCGTGGCCGCGCACCAGACGCGCAACGTGCCGCACGCCGGCCACGAGTGGCTAATGAAGGGCGCCTGGTTCGCGGCCAACGCCGACGCCGTGCTGGTTAACGCGGTAATCGGTGAAAAGAAGATAGGCGACTTCATCGACGAGGCGATCATCCTGGCCCACGACGCGCTGCGCGATGCGGGCTACTTTCGCCAGGACGTCCACATGGCGTCCATGCTGCTGTGGGACATGCGTTACGCCGGGCCGCGCGAGGCGGTGTTCCACGCCATCGTGCGCAAGAACCTGGGCTGCACGCACCACATGTTCGGTCGGGACCATGCCGGCGTCGGCTCTTACTACGATCCCTACGCCTCACACCGCATATTCGACGAGATACCTCCAATTGGTATCGAGCCCGTAGTTACCCTTGAGTGGTGGAACTGTCCGGTTTGCGCCGGCATAGCCTATGAGGGCCTGTGCGGTCACCAGGACAGCAAGCAGGATCTGAGCGGCACACTTATGCGCGCTACGCTCGAGGGCGGCGTCACGCCGTCGCCGCTCATCTTTCGAGCCGAGGTGTTCGAGCTGGTAATGGAGTGCGCCCAGAAGTACGGCTTCGGATCGCCGTTCGTCACAGAAAACTACCTGCGGAACCGCCGCCCGGTTCTCTCTTTTGGTCCCCTCTCCTAGCGACCTGCGCGACTGCGCGCTCTGGACAGACTTGCGCGTCTCCTTGCCGAGATGCGCCCTTGCCATTAGAATGGTACAGGCGTATTCGCTCATCGGGGTGTGGCCCAGTCGGTAGGGCGCTACGTTCGGGACGTAGAGGTCGCGAGTTCAAGTCTCGCCACCCCGACCATTTACCACATGAATCGCCGCGGCCGCGCTCGCTCGTATCACCGGGGGCCGACGCACACCGGCGTCGAGGTCGCCAAAGGCCCGGCCGCCGAAAGGGGTCAGTCCATGCGAGTAGGCGTTGTTGGCGCAGGCATTTTCGGCATGGGCGCCGCCTTGGAACTGCGGAGCCGGGGCCACGACGTCACGCTGTTCGAACAGGGCGCAATACCCTACGAGAACGCCAGCTCCACCGACGTTGCCAAGGCCATACGCCGCGTTAACTACGCGCCGCATCACCCCTACGCCGAGCTCGTCGAGCGCTCCGGTCGCAAGTGGGCGGAATGGCAGCGGCGTCTAGGGGGTTCCTTCTACTTCCAGTGCGGCCAGCTCTCCATCTACTCCGAGTCCGAATTGACCGGCGGCGGCGACGCGCTCTCCAGTATCGAACACCTGGAATCCACCCGCGAGGAGTTCCGCACGCTCACGCGAGACCAGGCCGCGGAGCGCTTCCCCCAGCTTGCGTTCGACGACACCGACGAGCGCCTGATTTTCGACTCCTGGGCAGGCTACCTGGCCAGTGGACAGGCTGTAAGCGACTTGGCGCGGCTCGCCAAAGGCGAGGGCGTTGCGTTGAAGGAGCACTCGCGGGTTCTCGAAGTCAACGAGTCCGCCTCCGGCGTCGACATTGCGACGGAGAATGGTAGCACGAGATTCGACAGGGTTGTAGTGGCCGCCGGCCCCTGGGTCGGCAGGCTGTTGCCCTCCATCGGCGAGTCCGTACTCATCAGTCGCCAGCAGATGGCCTTCTTCCGGCCCGTGGATCCCGCGCCGTTCCGTGCGGGCGTGTTCCCCGGCTGGTCCTGGCACCCCAAGACCCAGGGCTGGTACGGATTCCCGCTCCTCGCAGACGGCAACGTGAAGATTGCCAACGACATGGTGGGCGAGGAGGTGGACAGCGACGTCGAGCGCACCAACACCGACGCCTTCCTGGAAGAGGTGCGCGAGTTCGCCGCCAGACGCCTGCCCGAGCTGGCGAAGGGCAAGTTTCTTGGCGGGCGCTCGTGCCTGTACACCAACACGCCCGACGGCCACTTCGTGGTGGACTGGGTCCCCGGCATGAGCAGAACGATTGTGGCCGGGGGCGGCAGCGGCCACGGCTTCAAGTTCGGGGGCTCGATTGGCGAGGTCGTGGCCGACGCTGTCGAGGACAGGGCCAACCCCCTGGGCGACCTGTTCCGCATCGGCGACCGCCTGAACAGCGAAGGCGTCAGCCGCAGGGGCAGGATGTAATGACGGCGCAACCGGACGCGGCAGCCCAGGAACTCTACACAGACTCCGTTGTCATCGACGCGCTGAACGTCAGCAACTGGGACAGCCCGGCCGTATACGAGAGCCTCAGCGCGGGCGGCGTAACCGCTATCAACGCCACGATAGCCACCTGGGACAACTTTCTTGAGACGCTCAATCACGTTACCCGCTGGATGCGACGCTTTCGCGACAACCCCGGAGTCCTCTCGCAAATCAAGACCGCCGAGGACATCCGCCAGGCCAAGCGCGACGGCAAGGTGGGTGTCATCCTGGGCTTCCAGAACGCCTCGCCGATAGAGAACGACCTGGACCGCCTCGCCCTATTCCACGCACTGGGCGTGCGAATCATCCAGGTCACCTACCACGAGGCCAACCTGCTCGGCAGCGGTTGCTACGAGCGCTACGACTACGGCCTGACCAATTTCGGCGTCGACGCCGTGCGAGAGATGAACCGGCTGGGCATCCTGATGGACCTGTCCCACGTCGGCGTGCGCACCACCATGGAGACCATCGAGCTTTCCGAGCAGCCCGTCGCCGTCACGCACGCCAACGCCAAGTCGTTCCACGACATGCCCCGAAACAAGGAACTCGACGCGATCAAACTTCTTGCGGAGAAGGGCGGAGTGATAGGAGCCACCTGCATCACAAGCATGTTGCGAACAGGCTTCGACTCTACCATCGAGGACTACATCGACGCAATCGACCACCTGGTCGAACAGGTCGGCATCGACCACGTGGGCATAGGCGCCGACTACACTCAGGACCAATCCGAGGCGTGGTGGAAGTACATAAGCGCCCAGCAGGGCACCAGCTTCCCCCTCAAGGCCATCGCCGACGCCCCTCCTATCGACTACGCCACGGTCAACTACTATCCCGCCGACCTCGACACCCCGGACAAGCTGCCCAACCTTACCCGCCCGCTGCTGGACAGAGGCTACAAGCCCGACGACGTAGCAAAGCTGCTCGGCGGAAACTGGCTGCGCCTGTTCGAGCAAGTCTGGCGCGGCTAGGGAAGGCCCACCTCGGGCGGCCAAAAGCTGGCTGTCGGGGCGAAAATCGCCGAAAAGTGTTCCGTTCTGTTCCATAGTGTTCCACCTTGTAGCTGGGAGAGTTTTCGGTTGGTGCCGGATCGAAGCCTTGCCGGGGCGGATTGAGGGCAAGAAACTACGGGATCGGACGGAAATGGAGCAGGTTGGCGAGTGATACCAACCCTCACCTTTTCGGCTCCGCTCAGGATGTGCCGCCGGATAGACCCTAACCCACTTCAAGTGAGATAGGAATGGCCGTTCGTTGACGCCAGACTGCGGGGTCGGTCTCCTATGTGGGCGAGAGTAGCACAGAAGTTCTCCGGGGTCAAGAGGGTGTTGGCGGAATCGAAGGGGTGGGCGATACTAGGATGCGACGAGCGCGACCTGGAGGCTTTGGGTGGTCCTTTGGTGCACCGATGGGTGGGGGTGTTGCTGAAATGGGACGGGTTTTTCTCCATCCTAATCTTAGCGAGGTTGTAACGCATTTAGTAAAATAGGCTATCGGAGGCTTTATCGGTTCAATGTCTCCGATAGTTCTTTGCGGACACTAGAGACTTGGAAACATTCGCAGGAGGTGGTAGCAATGCCAAACCTTAAAACCTATGATCTGTTCATAAGCCACGCTTGGACATATGATGACGAGTACTACAGACTGATCCGGTTCTTGGACAGAGCGAGGTGGTTCAAGTACAGGAACTACAGCGTTCCTCAGCACGATCCGCTTGATGCCAACAATACTTCACGGCTCGCGGCTGCACTTGACCGACAGATTAGGCCAGTGAACGTGGTGCTCATCATCTCTGGTATGTATGTCAACTACAGAGACTGGATTCAATATGAGATTAAGGTGGCCCAAGGCTACGCCAAGCCAATAGTGGGGATAAGGCCTTGGGGATCCCAGCGCGTCCCAACAGGAGTTCAATCTGCCGCAACAAGAGTGGTTGGATGGAACACCGACTCAATCGTCGACGCAGTTAGGAGAAACGCCATTTGACCCCAAAAGAGTATGGCGACGACTACTCGGGCCATCTCTTGGAGCAGTACAAGCTTTACGCAGAAATGGCTGATCGAGTAAGCCAGCGCCGAGACCAATCGAACAGATTCTACGCGGGCTTGTTGGCCGGTATGATCGCCATCATGATTGTGCTGACGAGGCTTGATGTTTCCGATGACATCTTGGCTGTTGTGCTTTTGGTAGGTGGATTGTTCGGGGCGTTTCTCTCAGTGGTATGGTTTGTGAACATTCGCTCTTATCGCACGTTGAACACGGCCAAATACAAGGTGATCAACGAATTGGAAGAGAGTCTGCCGACTCGGGGATATGCCAGGGAATGGGACCTGCTAACTGCGTCTTCCTCCTCGCCCAGGTATTTTCAACTCACCAGGGTCGAACAGTTCGTGCCGGTGATTATGTTCCTTCTCTTCTCTGGACTTGTAACTTATTCGATACTACGGTTGTGTCTCGGTGGATGATTCAGGTGTCGAGATAGGAGGCTTCGTTGGATACCAAGAGCGTGTTCATTAGCTTCGATTACGATAGCGATCAAGATCTACGAGGCAACTTGGTTGCCCAAGCGGAGAACCCCGATTCACCGTTCAACATCACAGACTGGTCGGTTTGGGAGCCGATAAGTGAAAACTGGAAGAAAAAGGTCCGAGATCGTATCCGTAGGACTGACATTACCATTGTAATCTGTGGCGAGCATACTCACGAGGCTGCGGGTGTTGCGGCTGAAGTTACGATAGTACAAGAAGAAGGCAAGCCATACTTCTTGTTGAGGGGGCGTAGGAAGAAGGCTTGCACAAAACCCCGGTCAGCACGCCGTAGGGATAGAATCCAAGAGTGGACGTGGGAGAATCTGAAGGAACTCATTGGCGCAACAAACTCGTCATGAGCGAAGAGCCTCAGTGTCTAGCTGGTTCCAGTAGCACAACTGATGATGCGTTGCCGGCGGCAACGGGCTGCGTCTGTTCGAGCACATCTGGCGGAAGCCGCGCCCGCTAGGTCCAGTGCTGCCTCAGCACGGCCAACCGCTCCGTGGACCACTCAGTGTATCCGAGCACAAGAGGTTGCGACTGAAATTTCGACTTCTTCAAGTCATCCCAAACTACAAGGTAGATATTGTGTTCGGCAAGCCGGTCGGCGTGCGTAGTGGTGGCATTCGGGTCTGCCGTGAACAAAAACACATTGTGAGAACGCAAGGTATAGAGTTCTTCTGCGACTTCTGCCCAGCGCTCCCTTAAGGTTCGCTTTACGGAAACTACGGCTGAGACGGTCCGGTTCCTCGTGTGCGTCTCTAGGTTGGGCAGAATCAGGTCGGTGCGACGCTCTTTCTCTTATGGATGGTAGGGAATACCTGCCAAGTCGAACAGCCCTTCGATATACAACTCGAAGTCACTGCCCCCGCGCGCCATTCTACCCTGCTGGACACTTAGGAACGCACGTCTAAACATCGGGTACAGGCCGCCAAAGAGACTCTTTGCACCTTGCCGGAAGCCGTCCGTTTTGGCCACTTCCTCGGCCTTGGAGAACTTGTCTGGAAATTCCTGGATGAACTCGCGTGGGATGCCTGTGGCAAAGCTGTTGTCTTCGTTTTTCTCCAGAGTTACGAGAGTCTCTCGCCAAACGTTGTAGAGCAGACCATTGAACTGGGAAAGAACCTTATCAGGCGTAACATGACCTTCAACGTAGCCTAGGCGCTCGAAAGTTTCATTCACCACACGAGTAGATTGATGTGTTTGGGCGGACACTCGCAGGTTCGATCATTGTGGAACTGGAGAGCAGACCTATAGAGATGGCTTGACTCGCGGATGGCGTATGGCAACCCTTTTGCCGGCTTGCAATCCAGACCGTCTTGTTCATTGGTTAGTAGAGGATTCCTGCCAACAGCTACTTCGTCCACAATCAACCTCTCAGGTAGAAAAGGGGCGTGACAGCCAAGACACTGTGAAGAGGGATACGAGTCACTCTAATGTCCGCGCACATGATAGACCGTAGACAACATGGGCGTCCACACCAGTCAGATCTTTTCTGCCAAACAGAGCCTTACAAGCTGTACCACCTCGAAACAAAGTTCGTCACGATGCCGGTTACGACCTCTTTTGGCACTTCCGCAAAGTCAAACAGCGCAAAGAGAGAGTCTGCTATCTCCCCCGTTAGCTCCATGTACTGGCTCTTTATGAAGTCTTGTGTGACCTCGCGCTGCCATAGGTGAGCATCCTCTTGGCTAGTTCTTCGGTGTACGACGTGGAAGTAGAGGCTGTTCCTGAGACTTGAAGCGTAGAGGCTCCGGGCACGGAGTCCTCCGTGCCTGATGGAGAGTAAGTAAGACTCATCTGGGCCAACGCCCAAAGCCTCGTATAGTCTCACGCTATTCAAGAGCGTTTCGACAATTCTTTGAATTGCAAAGTCAAGCCAGAGCATACTGTCAGGGTGACCCATGCTTGAGTTAAAGGACGGTTGCTCATAGTCCTCAGTGAACGTCGCAAGCGAATAGTAGCTCCCTGCGCGATCCAGGTAACGATATTCTCTCTCCAGACGGCTTCCAGGCCATCCCACACAGATTTCGACTCCACCTTGTTTCGCGACCAAGTTGGAACCAGGATGCAGACCTGAAGTGACGATGGCCTTCTGCAAATCGCGGTGAGACCACCTTGGCATCCCGGGTCGCGTCAACATATGCGCCGTTTCTATGAATCCATAGCCAGGTTCAAAGCGGTTTCGAGTTCCGGCGCGATGCCACTGCTCCGCCCTAAATTCGTCAAACAACGTGGTGGCATCTTTACTCTCTACCGAGTTACCTGAGGTCATCCTGCTGAGCAATTCTTCCCAGTCGGCGAGGCTATGGAGTTCGGAAGTAGCGGCGCCGGGACGCCTGATGTAGACTTTTCCCTGTTCAAGAATCGGTCTCTTTGAATTAGCGCCTCCCTTTGTTGACCGACATACAAATGGCGTTCGTTCAAAGCCCCTAACGTGAACTATTGGATGTATCATTTGCGTTTCTGGATGCACTTCCTTGAATACAACGAGTCGTATGGGTTGAGTCCCTTGGGTGATCCTCTCTACGGCCGCACTCAACTGCGTAGTGTCATAAGTGGCGGTAACTTCCTTAGTGAGATTGGGGTCTGGCCTGAGAGTGTCGTCATCAAAACCAATGACGATTGATCCCCCTCCGGTGTTGGCCATGCCTAGGATGTGCTTAATGAGCTTCAGGCCAAAATCCGTGGAGTTGCTAAATGGCTCGGCAGCCTTGTAATCTACTTCTTGGCGTTCGCCGGGCGATGTAAGCAAGGCTTGCCTAAAGGCGGCTTCACTGTCTTGTGCAGTCAAGTTCGTACTCCAATCTTGAATAGCACAATAGTACCAACACGGTCTCTGAGCGTCAATCAACTCTTTTGAGGACGAGCCAGTATCAGCCTAATCGCGCCCCTCCCCGCTTTGACGCCGCGCGCCGCCCGTTTGTATAATCGCCCTTACACTTCCGATTCTGAGGATCGCGCAGGTCACGCATGGTCGACACTCACTCCACCCAGGCCACATCGCACCCCACGAGCACTGACGCCGACAGGCTGGGCGCCGACGAGCTTGTCGAGGTCTATCGCGACATGACGCTCGGCCGAGCCCTCGACGAGCGTATCTGGATGCTGAACCGCCAGGGCAAGGCGGCCATCGTGGCGTCAATGCAGGGCCACGAAGCGGCGCAGATCGCCAGCGTCAGGGCGCTCCGCAAGGACTCGGACCTGTTCTACGTCTACTACCGCGACCTGGGCGTGATGCTCAGCCTCGGACTGTCCCCTGCAGAGGTCATGCTTGGCTTCCTTGCGAAGGAGGGCGAGCCGCTCAGCGGCGCGCGCCAGTTCCCCGGCCACGGCGCCGATCCCGCGCGCCGCGTCTACAACCTCTCCAACGTCGTGGGCACCAGCATACCGCAGGCCGTCGGCGCTGCGCTCTCGTGTAAGATGCGCGGAGAGGACACCGTAGTCATTTCCTACTTCGGCGACGGCGCCTCCAGCCAGGGCGACTGCCACGAGGCAATGAACTTCGCCGCCGTGCACAAGCTGCCCGTCATCTTCTTCTGCGAAAACAACAAGTACGCCATATCCGTGCCGCTCGACAGGCAGATGGCCGTCGATAGCGTCGCGAGCCGCGCCTCCGGCTACGGAATGCCCGGCGTCGAGGTGGACGGCTGCGACACGAACGCCGTGTTCGAGGCGACTGCACAGGCGGCTGTACGCGCCCGCGCCGGCATGGGGCCTACGCTGATCGAGGCGCACGTCGAGCGCTACCTGCCGCACACCAGCGACGACGACGACACGCGCTACAGAGAGCCCGCCGAACTAGAGGAGGCACGCAAACGCGACCCGCTGAAGATTCTGCGCGATGAGCTTTACGAGCTCGGCGCGCTCACCGAGGAGCTTGACGCGCAGTTCGCCGCCCAGGCCCGGCGCGCTGTCAACGAGGCCACGGAATTCGTCGAGGCAGCCCCCTATCCCGCCACCGTCGACTTCTACGACCACGTGTACGCCGGGCCCGCCCACGCAGGAGGATCGCCATGACGCAGATGACCGTCATCGAGGCCGTCCGCGACGCGATGCGCGAGGAGATGCGGCGCGATGAGCGCGTGTTCATTCTAGGTGAGGACATCGGCCGGCGCGGCGGGGTGTTCCTGGCCACCGACGGCTTTCTGGACGAGTTCGGCGAGCAGCGCGTCATCGACACGCCGCTGGCCGAGTCCTCCATCGCCGGCATCGCGCTTGGCGCCGCCCTGAACGGCATGAGGCCGATTGCCGAGATCGAGTTCGCGGACTTCATCTGGCCCGCGATCAACCAGCTCGTGGGCGAGGCCGCCCGCGTGCGCTACGGCACCTACGGTAAGCTCGGCGCCCCAATGGTCGTGCGTGCCCCATACGGCGGCGGCGTCCGCGGCGCGCTGTACCACTCCCAGAGCGTCGAGGTCGTCTTCGCCCACACCCCCGGCCTGAAGGTGGTCACTCCCGCTACGCCCTACGACGCCAAGGGCCTGCTCAAAAGCGCCATTCGCGACGACGATCCCGTAATCTTCCTCGAGCACAAGCGCACCTACCGCCTCGTGCGCGGCGAGGTGCCCGAGGAAGAGTACACGCTCCCCATCGGCCGTGCAGACGTCAAGCGCGCGGGCGAAGATGTGAGCGTGATCACCTACGGCCTCATGCTGCACCACTGCCTGGAGGCCGCCGAGGCGCTCGCCGCCGAGGGAGTCAGCGTGGAGGTCGTGGACCTGCGCTCCCTGCGCCCGCTCGACGCCGAAACGGTGCTCGCCTCCGTCAGGAAGACCGGCAAGGCGCTCATTGTCCACGAAGACACCAAGATGGTCGGCATAGGCGGCGAGGTTGCGGCGATAATATCCGAAGAAGCCTTCGAGCACCTCGACGCCCCCGTCCGGCGGTTGGCTGGCCCCGAAGTCCCCGCCATGCCCTTCGCCCCTCCACTCGAGGCCGAGTTCATGCTCGACACCGACAAGATAGCCGCCGCCATCCGAGCTTTGGCGGCCTACTAGGCAGCCCGCGCAGTGAGAATCGAACTTCCCCAGGTCGGAGAGTCCGTCACCGAAGGCGTCATCGGCAAGTGGCTGAAGAGCGTCGGCGACTCCGTGGAAAAGTACGACCCCCTCGTCGAGGTCGTCACCGACAAGGTCAACATGGAGATGCCCTCCCCCGTGTCCGGCGTGCTCACGCACATCCTGGCGCAGGAGGGCGAGACCGTGCCTATGGGCGCGCCCATCGCCGAGATCGAGGTGGAGGGCGAGGCCCCGGCACAGCCCGAACCTTCGGCTCCCGCCGCGCCCGAACCCGCGCCTCCGCCGGTGGCGCCCGCGGGCGCCACCGGCGTGCTGCTCAAGAAAGTCGCCCCCGTCGGTCCCACCGGCTCCGGCGGCGTGCCAGGCGTCCCCGAGTCCCAGCCCGCGGCGTCAGCCCCACAGCCTGCCGCTGCCGCCACCGCGCCGCCCGCCACCAGCCAGCGCCGGCGCAGGCGATACTCGCCCGTAGTGATGCGCCTCGCCGAGGAGCACAACCTCGACCTCTCGCTCGTCGAAGGCGCCGGCATAGGGGGCCGTGTCACCAAGAAAGACGTGCTCCGCCACCTCGAGGCCGCCCCCGCCGCCGTTTCCGAGCCGCCCGCGCCTGCGACCGGAACGCCGCAGGCCGACGAGTCGCGCCTGCCGCTCACGCCCACCCGCCGCCTGATCGCCGCGAACATGATGCGGAGCGCCACCGAGATCCCCCAGGCCTGGAGCATCACCGAGGTGGACGTATCCGGTCTAGTTGCGCGCCGCGAGGCGCTCAAGGACGGCTTCCGCGAGCGCGAGGGCGTCAATCTCACCTACCTGCCCTTCGTCCTCAAGGCCGTGGCCGAGGCGCTCAAGGAAAACCCGCTCGTCAACTCCTCCTGGGACGGCGACGCCATCATCCTCAAGCGGCGCGTCAACATCGGTATCGCGGTGGCCGCCCCCGCCGGCCTGATTGTGCCCGTGCTTCACGACGCCGACGCCCTAAGCGTATCCGGCATCGCCCGTCGCCTCGACGACCTCACCCGCCGCGCCCGCGCTGGGGGACTCACGCTAGACGACGTGCAGGGCGGCACCTTCACGCTTAACAACACCGGCGCCCTCGGTTCCGTCGCCTCCCAGCCCATCATCAACCACCCCCAGGCCGCCATTCTCACCACCGAGGCCATAGTCAGGCGGCCCGCCGTGGTGGGCGACGGCATAGCCATTCGCTCGATGATGAACATCTGCTTCACATTCGACCACCGCATCATGGACGGCGCCGAGGCCTCCGCCTTCACCAACGCCGTCAAGCACCGCATCGAGACCATCGGGCCCGACACGGGCGTCTACTAGCCCATGCCGTATGTCATGGAGTGGCGTCGAGGCTACGCATTCTGAATAGTGGGTTCGCAGATTGGCCCTTCGTATTGACTTCTTAGGCATCGATGACCACATTCTTGACAAGATTGAAGTCAAGCACAGTGTTGCCTGTTTCGAAGCTGAGGAAGCGTGTTTATCGTCTCGAAGTCACGTCAGAAGGGACAGGCACGGCTTGTTTAAGCTGTTTGGTCGTACTGGAGGTGGCAGATACCTCCTGGTTGTACTTGTGAACATCGGAGGAAGTGACTGGAAAATTGTTACAGCTCGGCAGATGACCAGAAGTGAAGTCAGGCTCTACAACAGAGCCGTAGGAGGCGGATGAATGGCGGCCATCGACAAGGAGATAGAGGCCATAGAAGAAGGCGAAGCTTGGGACGAGCGTGACGAAATCGTCGAGTTGGAAGTCAATGAGAATGTGGGTAAGTTAGTCACTCTTAGACTCTCACCAGAGAACTGGGAGAAACTGAGTAGAGAAGCCAAGGGGTTGGGACTCCGCCCGGGCGCCTTAGTCGCAACTTGGGTGCTGGAAAGATTGCACAGAGGGGCCAAGGCTAAGGTCTAGCCTTGACTGCTAAGGCTAAGCGGGTCCTATGAACCCCTGCCTCGCCATTCCACTCGGCCGAATACCGTACGCGCCAGCGCTGGAGATGCAGCGTCGCCTCCACGCACGCGTCGCGGCGGTCGAGCTGCCCGACCTGCTGCTGCTGCTCGAGCACGACCACGTGATAACCCTGGGCAAGCGCGGCAAGGGCACCGACGTGCTCGCCGACTCCGAGACGCTAGCCGGCCTCGGCATCGAGGTCATCGCCACCGACCGCGGCGGCGAGGCTACCTACCACGGCCCCGGCCAGCTTGTGGGTTACCCCATCGTCAACCTCCGCGGCGGCATAGGCGGCGCGCTACGCTACGTCACCGCGCTCGAGTCGGCCCTGGTGGCCGCGCTCGCCGAGTACGGCATTCCTGCCGTGAGCGAAGGCAGGCCCACCGGCGTCTGGGTCGGCGACGCCAAGATCGCGGCGATAGGCGTCAAGATCAGCCGGGGAGTGTCTATGCACGGCTTCGCGCTGAACGTCTCCACCGACACGGCCTACTTCGAGAACCTGGTGCCCTGCGGCATTCCCGGCGGGAGCGTCACGTCCATGGCGCTCGAACTCGGCCGGCCCGTGAGCGTGGAGCGGGTGGCTTCCGCGGTCGCTCGGAACTTCGGCACGGCCATTGGGCGAGCCATCGAGTGGGCCGCGCCGGAGCGCGTGGGAGAGCGGGCGACGGCAGCCTGGTACGTCCCCGGCGTCAGCCTGCTGGGGTAGCCTCGCCAGCGCCGACGTCCGGGTCTATTCCCAGCTCCTCCAGCAGCTCCAAGAACTCGCCGTACCGGGATACGCCGGACACGTCGTCCAGAAACGACTCGACGTTGGCGTACTTCGCCCGCGCCTGCCTCACCTGCTCGCCGATGGGACTGATAGACGCCGGCCCCTCCGCGTACCTGCCCCGGAAGGCGAAGAACGCCTGGTTCAGTTTCCGAAGCCCGAAACCGTGCAGCCGCAGCTTCCACCACTGCTGCTTCATGTACTCCTCCGCCTCCTCCACCTTCCCCTCGTCGAGAAGCTCCCCGGCGCGCTCCCGCGTCTCCCGCAGCGTCTGCGTGAAGAACGGGTACGCCTCCGCCACCGGCATGTACCGCAGCGCCGACTCCTCGAGATCGCCGCCCATGCGCTCGAAGGTCTTGTCCCCCAACTCGCGCCCGGCAATGTCCGCCACCGTCTCGTTCAGCGTGAACATCTCCTCCGACGCCCGGAAGTTCTGTCCCAGCGGTCGTATGAACAGGTAGGCGTGCATCCACTCGTGGGCGGCTGTGCGGCAGATGAAGCGAAGCTGCCCCAGGTCCGACACCAGCAACGGGTAGGTGGACAGCCCCGCCAGGTTGTCCACCAGCGCCGACAGATTGTGCTGCTCCAGCAGCTTCTGCTCGATCTCGCCCCGCTCGAATCCCGGAATGTCGGGGTTCAGCATCACCGCGTCCACAAGCTGAATACGGTCGCGGCGCGACACCACCAGCAGCGTGGGCGGCCGCTGGAACGCGATGTCCACCGGCGGAAAGATAATCCCGAATCGCGAGCCGAACCCCTCGTCCAGCAACACGGCGCTCAGCTCCGCCTCGATGGTTTCTTCGGCCACCGGTTTCAGCCGTCGCTTCTCGTCCTTGAGCTCCTCCAGGTAATCGCTCGAAAGCGCCTGTCCACGCTCGGCGCCCCCCGACGCGGTGGTGCCGCCCAGGTAGGGCCGCTCCAGTCGCGCCTCCTCCTTGCCGGCGCGTCGCGTCACCTGGAGGTAGTCATCGAGGATAGCCAGCCGCTCCTCCCGGTCGGGGTCGTCGCCCGGCAGCGCGGCAACGGCCAGGTGGAACCACTTGTCGAAGAAGTTGGCCGCCTCCCAGCCCACCAGCGAGAACAGGTAGCCTGCCGCCACCCTCTGCGCGGGCGTAATGGGGTAGTTATCCAGCCGAACGATCAGAAAAAGCAGGCAGACGACGGCCAGCGCAACCTTGCCCTTCAGGCAAAATCTCGCCTTGCCGCCCTCTGCGGCGCGTTGTGTCGAGCGTCTGAACACGAAAGCCCCTTGTCGGGAATAACTGCCCGTGCGCCCGTGCAGAAGGGCCGGGCGCCGCATGAGTCTACCCAATCAACTCCGCGCCAACAAGCGCCCCGCCCTGCGTTCTACTATCCTGAAGTCTAACGCGATGTAACAAGATGACATGTGCCAAACACGCTTACCTTTATGGGACATCCCATTTCTCGTGGGGTGTTACAGGGTGCGCTACGCGCCCCTGAGTGGCCCGTGAGGGAAGGAAGCGTGTTTGGCGATTCGCAACCTGTCCACGAGGGGGCCTCCCTTTGCAACCAATCGCTGACCGATTCACAGCCCTTGTAGTCAACGTCTCATTCTTCGCAACTGTTTCCAGCCCCTGTGACTCCACCTCTCCCTCCCCGTCTACTGCGCCACTCGCGCCGCTGCCCACATACACGCCGACTCAGACTCCAACGCACACACCTTCTCCAACGCAAACGCCTACTCCGTCCGTAGGCAGTTGAGATAATCCCGAACCGTTTAGAAACGCAGCAAGAGTGAGTGAGAACTGGGAGGTGGCAGTTGTGTCGGTAGTGGCGGATGCAACTTCCGCGGTGCTCGCGGAAAACGGATTCAATCATCCTCCAATGGCGGCAAGCCAATTCGATGGGTCGTACAGGTTGAGGACCGTAGGAGAATCCGGCATTGTGCTCACGACCTTTGAAAACAGCTGTGGTCTCATCCCTGATGAACTACCAGACCCCGAGGTCTTCACTGGAGGCGCATCTCTGGGAGCGTATGTTGCGAGACACCGAGCACAGATGCCGATTCCCTCAAGATGTTCATAGATCCTTCCTTTCTCGGTGACCAAGAGCGTGTCTGGTTCGCGCTCAGGCCGGTAGAATAACCACAACCATAACCGATAGGAGACTGAATATGGGCAATATCTTCAAATGGGCGGGCATTGGCTGCGGGGGCCTGCTGGTCCTTGTGGTTTTGCTAGTCATCATAACTGCGGTCGTCTCTTCCGTCGGCAACGACGAACCTGAGGTAAGCGTTGCAGGCGACACATCGACCCAAGCCCCATCGTCAACCCCTGACGTTCCTGACGGAAAGACCAGGACATCACCCTTGCCCAGGGGCTACTCGATAACCCATGACGACTTCAGGGTAACAATCGTGGACGTTACCTACTCCTCGTCTGAGGGTGGTATCTTCACGAGTCTGGAAGAAAATCACGTATGGGCAATCGTTGACTTGCGGCTGGAAGCTATCGGTGACCCCAATAGGTCGTACAGCTATAACACCATCCACTTTAGGTTGGTGGGAGACATGGGGGTCATCTATGATGAATGGGCGTTTGTTCCTGACGGGGACATAGGCTCCGGCGAGGTATTCGGAGGAGCCATAGTTGAGGGAAGCGTCATTCGACAAGTTCATGAAGATGACACGAACTTGGTGCTCATCTTTTCTCCACCGTTTGGGGGATCCCGGTACTTGGCCCTCGAATCCGCACCGTAAGGACGATCCTGTGCGGATTGGCGCTGTCCCTACCCGTCCCCACCCCCGTTCGTCTTCGACAGCGCCTTGCTCAAGTTGCTCGCCTCCTCCGGGTCGCGCCGCTCCAGCAGCCGGATGACCGCCCGCGCCATGAGCTGCACGCTCTTCTCGAACCGGACGAGTATCCGCTCCAGCCGGAACATGAACCACAACAACATCGCGCCGGAGATTCCCGCGCTGAAGAAAGGTGTCAAGTCGATTTCCATGTGCTCTCCTTCGTGTCGTTCAGTCAGAGCCTATCCAAGAAGTCCCTTCCCCCTCGATGGGGGAAGGTTAGAGCCTGCCCCGTACTCGATTCGGGGATGGGGGTGATGAACCGGTTGTCGGATAGGTCCTCAGTCAGTCCACGCTCTGCAACAGCAGTTCGCACTCCACCCTCGTCCAGCCCTCTCCTACGCTCAGCCTGCGGCCCTCGACGAAAAAGTCCGCGTCTATCCCCATAGACGGATAGCGCAGCCTCACCCTGTCCGAAAAGCCGCGCTGCAGCATGGCCGAAAGGTTCGCTCCCGAGCCGTTGTTCAGCTCCACCGTCGCCACGCTGCGCGGGTCCCGCCTCCGACGCAGCCGGCTGTCGACCGTCGCCTGCGCCGTCGCCGCCTCCCGCGTCCACACCGCGTCGATGCGCTTGGCGCGCCGCCCGTACTCCGCCACGCTCGCGTCATCCTCCGACCGCACGATCACCGGGTCGTCGAACGTGTAGGCGTTGAGAGTGCGCATCTGTAGCTTCGTCAGGTATCCCGCCGACGACCCGAACGTGACCCTCACCAGCGTGCCCTTGCCTCTGTACTCTTGCTGCGAGGGGTAGGACACCGACAACTGGCCGCTGATGTCCGTTCCCGTGCCGTCCTGCTGCGTGTTCGCGGTGTAGTCGGTGTCTTTTCTCGGCCTCAGCTGGCCGATGATCATGTCGTACTCCGAGCTCTCCGCCAGGAACTGCTTGGTCTCCTCTGCGGCGAAGTGCGGCTGCTCCGAGAGCGTCCACGCCACTTTCGCGCCCTGAAACGTCGCCCCTCGCACCTGCATGAACACCGAATTCTCCACGTTGTCGATTCCGTCATCCCACACCAGCTCCGAAAAGTAGGCGTGGCCGCCGCGCTCCGCGTCCTCGATAGTCTCGACGTGCGCCGTGTGTGGCGCCGACGCCCTGTGCGTCCGCGACTCCAGCCTCCACAGGCCGTGCCCGTCGACGTACACCAGCCCGTCCTCCTCGTCCTGCAGGCGATAAATGGAATCCAGCGCCCGCACACCCCACAGCGGCGGACTCCACAGCCGCGGCACAAGCTCGGCGCCGGTGTCCATGTAACGTCCCGCCTCCGCTCCGGACCGGTCCAGAACGTCGCCCAGAATCTCGTCAGAGGTCTGCGGATACGCCGACGTGGCCTGCGTGTGCAGCGTGACGCTGGTCAGCCGCTCCATGTCGTCCAGCGCCCGCACGTAGCAGTACTGCGCCCCCAGCCGCGGGCGCGGGTGTATCGTGTCCACCACGCCGCGAAAGAGCGACACCCACCCGCCGAATGAACGCCACGCGTGGCCTGCCTCGCCCGAGCAGTACAGCCCGTGCCTCGTGGCAGCGGAATTGCCGGAACTGCCGGAATTGCCGGAATTGCCGGAATTGAAGGAAGTGGAGGCGTCTATGAGCTGTTGGTCGTCCACGAACACCCGGACGCTCTCCCCGTGCGTCACCACCTGCAGGAAGCGCCGCTCGGACGCGTCCCAGGCGAACGTAGCGGACGCGACGGCGGAGTGTTGCCCCGCCTCGACTTTCCGCAGCTCCACCGCCTGACCCGTAACCCGCACGTACAGAAAATTCGAGGCGTCCCCGTACCTCACGCACACCCCGCCGTGTTGGTCGGCGTTCGACCCGCGCTCGAAGTCGCACCCGAACGAGACGTCGGCGCTGCCCAGGTCCAGCGTAGCGACCCTGTCCCCCGCGCCGGCCGAGCCGTCCGTCTCCGCCGCTCCGCCGCCGGAGACGATGCGGAATCCGCGCCCGCCCTCCGTCCAGCCGAAGTCCGACCCCAATTCCGGCCTATGGCCGGACAGGCGCGTGCCGCCCGCGCTGGCCGAAAACCCGTCGTGCGGATAGGCCGCCCTGACGAGTAGCGCCCGGCCCGGCTTGAGGTGTGGATGCAACGGCGACTCTGAGTTTGGCGGGCTGTACCGGTGGTCTTCGTTGCGCAGCTTCAGCTCCGCCCGCGCGGCTTCGACGTACCCCGTGCGCAGGTCGCGAAAATGCTCCAGCGTCACGTCTATCACGTCCTCGCCCACGTCCACGGCCGACACAGGAAAACCGCCGCTGCCGTTCCAGTCGACCAGAACAACCCATTTCGCCTGTGCCACCGGCTACCCTCCCACGCCCAGTCCGCGACGCCTGTCCTCTCCAATCAGGCGCTTGATCTCCTTGGCCAGCGCCCTTATCCGCCGTTCGTCGTCCAGGAATATTGGCCCGCCCGATAGCCTCACGTTCACCGTAATCGCCCCGCCGCCGTCGCCCGCCGCCCGAGGCCGACCCGCCGCCGCCGGCTCGTCGGCCCGCGGCACAGCCAACGAGCCGTCCCGTGCGTAGTCGCCGAGTATGCGACCAGCCCGTTCCCGCAGCACATCCAGCCGCTCCGGCCCCTGTCCCCTATGCTGTTGCATCGTCCGTTCCTCCTCTGGTAATCGCCAATCATGCCCGAGCGTCCACTCTTCCCTGCCATTCCGAGCGTAGCCGAGGAATCTAAAGCGGCTGCCATTGCCACGCCCCCGCCCGCCGCCGCTCAGCCCCCTCTCCATTGACGGGAGAAAAGCCTGCCCTGAGGCTCCCTTGGGCCTGCCGAAGGGTCAGCATGGCGGTGAAAAAGCCCCCCCAAAGTCCAACACGCCACCAGTCCGTTTCACCTCCCGCACCGCCACGTAAACCCACGTGCGCTCCACAACGTCCGCCGGCGTCTCCTGCAGCTCGTGCCAGCTCCACCCCGTCTCCAGCATCAGGTGCGCCTCTGCGAACTCCGCCGGCACCCGATCGTCTGTGAGCGCCATGAACAACTGCTCCGCAAACACCGCCGAGCGGCGCACTGTCTTGAAGGGTTCGACTTCCCGGCAGAACACCTCCAGCACCGCGGCCAGATCTTCGGCGTCGCGGTCGCTGACACTCTCCGGTCCAATCTCCTCGGAAAAACTCCATCCCGTGGTGAGCGAGACCAGCGCCCGCTCCAGAAGCGCCTCTTCTTCCTCCCCCGCCCGGACCGCGCCGCGCCACTCGCTCACGTGCTTCCACAGAGGCCGCGTCCGTATCTCCCACCAGCCGCCCGAGGGCAGCCTCACCCGTGCCACTCCGTCGCCCGCGCCCATCCTAGAACACCCCCCGGCCGACGACCCCGTCCACCTGCAGCGATGCGCCCCACTCGACCAGCCGCCCCACCCGGCTCCGTAGCTCGTAAGACACCACCCAGCACTGCCCGGAGTACCTCACCGACCCAGTTGCCGTGCCCTCAGGACCGTACTCGAACCCCACCGCCGCGTCGTGGGAGCGCAGCCCGCCCAGCACCGCGTCCGGCCCCGTGGACGCCGTGCTGTCGAACAGGCCGCTCAGCGAAAACACGCCGTCCTGCAGTCCGGGAATGAACCGCGCGCCGGAATCTCCCAGCGCCGTCACCTCATTCATCGCCCGCGCCCCCGGCAGCCCGCGCACCTCCACCACAAACGCCGACAGGTCGCGTTTCGTGCCGCCCGCGTCGTGAATCAGAAACCTGGACACCCTGGAGTCGAAAAAAGCCATAAATGTTACCTCTCTCTTGAAACAGCCCCGGCGAACTGGCTCTCCGCCGGGCAAAACAAAAGGACAGGCCCAACCGGGTCTGTCCCTCAAGAAAGTCTAGAACTTATGTGCGCCCATTGTCAATAGCCCTATCGGAGATATCCCTTCCCTTCTCGACGGGGGAAAGCCGGGATGGGGTTGAAGGCCCCTTAGTTCAGACTCGTACCATCAACCCTGAGCGGGTACATTTCGAAAGGCCAAGTTGCCGGTGTCCGCCCCGAAGCGGTAAGATACCGTCCGTAGAGGTATGTGTGTGTACGAGTAGGGAAACCATGAGAGACGCAGACACCCCGTCGCCCGCGCAACCGCCCACGCCCATCGCGCCAACCCGTCCGTCGGAAGAGATCGCCCGCCTGGGCGACCAGATCTACGAACGGGACATCCGGGCGAGAGTCGAAGCGGACCATCACGGCAAGATCGTCGCCATCGACGTTGACAGCAAGGACTATGCCATTGGCGACGGCATCATCGAAGCGTCGGATCGGCTTCGAGCCACCCGTCCGGATGCACACGTCCGGTTCGTGCGGGTCGGGTACAGGGCCGTGCATCGCTTTGGCATGGCCCTCATGGACGGTCACGACCTGCACGTGCGAGTTACCGACGGCGGGCTTGTGGTGATACGGCCCACGGAATAGCGGCGACCCCTTCCCCTCCGCTCAACCGTCATTCCCGCGAAGGCGGGAACCCAGGGGCGGGGATGCGGTCTCTTTCCCCTCGCGCGCCCTGTCACTCAGAGCCCCCCCTTCCCCGCCCATCCCGAGCGCCCGCTCATCCCTATCCATACCGAGCGCCCGCTCATCCCTGTCACTCCTCGCGCGCCCTTCCCCGCCCAATCCGAGCGCCCGCTCGTCCCTGTCCATTCCGAGCGGAGCGCAGCGCAGCCGAGGAACCTAAAGCCCCCGCCAACCTTCAACCTCCGCCTATGGCCGCTACGCTTTGTATGCCGTTTCGAGGGCCGCAAGGGCGGTCGGGAACTCTGATTCGTTGAACACCAGCCGGAAGGTGCCTTTGGCTGGCCCATCCTTTATGGTCATGGAGCCGCAGTTGAAGGCGTCTTGCAGAGTCTCCAGCACGCGCTCTTTGTAGTTGGTGTCGGAGTAGCCTCGCAGATGCTCGCCCTTCGTCTCGAACACCAGGACATGCGGCTTGCCCTGCCTTTCGCCGCCCATGGCCACGAAATCCGGCCATATGCGTTCCTGCTTCCAGCCGCGCAGGTAGTAGTCGCCACGCTGCCGGACCGCCACGCGGTGCCACCACCTGAGCGCCTTGCGCTCGTCGAGGTAGCGCGCGAAGTTGCGCTCCAGTTCGGAATCGAATTGCCGCTCTAACACCGGCTCGAAAAGGTTAAGCTGCATAGGCTGATAGTCGTGCCTGGACAGCAGACCGCCTATGTCGCCCGATATGGGTATCTCGTAGCTTTCCACCATGCGAAAGTTGGGCTGGCCCGCCTCAAGGTCGAATCGGATTTCGCCCATGCTCAACTTGTCAGCAAACACCTTTTCCGCCTGCTGTTCAATCCGATTGACCACGTGTTCGCGCAGCGCGGGGCCCAAGTGCGGCCGTTGATCGTAAATGTCGGCGTCGGAGGCCCCGTCAGCCTTGAGCCTGTCTACTAGCTGATTGACCACGCGGGCCGCCTGCCACGGATTCGGCATTATGTCGGCCAGGCGACGCGCGTACCACGAAACACGCACGGACTTGTCTATGTCAAGCTCACGCTCCGGATGAAACACCGGCAGCGCGTCTCCGACGTCTACGGTCGCCGACTGCCACCTGGCGCTTTCGGGGAAGCTGACCTGCGGGTCCGGCGCATCGATAGCGTGCCAATCCACTTCGGGCAGGATGTGGCGCTGGTAGTCGAGCTCGCGCCAGCCTCCACCTTCCTTGTGAAGCACCATAGGCAGGAATATGTCCGTGTTCCGATACGCTTCGCGCCGCGTGATCTCGACACGCCGAATCTCGGGCGAATCAGTCAGAACGTCGTCGCCCAATCCGGTCAGCCCCTCCTGTTCCAGGCCGTTCTTGACCTGCGCGACGGCGACGCCCACTTCAGTGTTGAAGCAATAGACGTAGCATTGATCCAGAGCTTCCCGGCCGGTTCTTTTCGCGTAGGGCTGCCGCATGATCCGCCCAACTAACTGGGTGAGGGCGCGTTGCGCCCGCGTGTTGTCCAGCATCACCAGCACGTAGGCGAACGGGCAGTCCCAGCCTTCCATCAGGGCCGCCTTCGTGATTATCCAGCGCACTTGCGACGACTCCGACAAGAGGTCTTCGCCGCGCAGTTCGTCCAGGCCGGACGACTTCACCCTCACCTCGTCGGCCGGCACGCTCATGGTCTGGACCAGGTACTCGCGAACGTCCTCTGCGTGTATGCGCTCACCGTCCCGCTGATCTCTACCGGTTCTCTCTACCCTGACGACGGCGATGGGGCGAATGTAGCTCCCTCCGCTCGCCTGTAGCGACATGCGCTCCTCTTCCAGCCGCTTGAGTTCCTCGTGAGCCTCCGCCAGGGTGCTGTGCCAATCGGCGTTGACAGAGGATTTCACCTGCACCGGCAGCTTTATCATCTCTTCCCGTTTGAGCTCCACGCCGGTTATGTCCACCAGCAGGTTGCTGATGCCCCGGTTGGGAGTTGCGGACAACTCGATGACCATGCTGGGGTCCAGGCGGTTCACCGAGCGCACGAACTCCTGGTTGGCCTCGTGTCTCCTGGCCCCGTAGGCTTTGTGCGCCTCGTCCAGCACCACCACGGGGCGGAGCATCTTGAACACGTTGAACAGGCTGTGCTTGACGGGGCCGTCAGTCGACGTGCGCTCCAGGTCCGGGTACATCTCGAGCAGCTTGCCGTCGCCGAGTGCGTCGTCGCTGTCCGGAAACAGCGTGGGATAGCGGCCCGTGTCGCGGAACATCCGCAGAAACTCTCTGCCCTTCTGCCTGTTGGTTGCGGGCAGCATGAGGAGCATTACGCACAGGTAGTTGGCGGCGTCCTGGCGCGTGAACAGGTCTTCTTTTTCCAGCAGCTTGACTCCGCCCTGCCTACCGCTGGCGCGCTCCAGCATTTGCCGGTAGGGATGCTCGCGATTTCTGAGCGCGGTCTTAGTCTGCTCGTAGATTGCGCGGGTTGGCGTTATCCACAGCGCCATGCCGGTGTTTCGGTTTAGCTTCTCCAATGCGGCGGCGGCCAGCAGCGTCTTGCCGCCGCCGGTAGGCACCTTGAAACAGACGTGGGGGATGGGCCGTCCGGCGGCGTCCGTGCGGCTGGCGTATTCGCCGGCGGTTTCGGCCACGCCGCCGGATTGGGCCAGCTTTCGCCAGGCTGTCTTCGGGTAATCGCGAAGGTCGTCGGGAATTGGGACGTCCGGCGCAGCGTTACGCAGCGCATCGATGCCGGCCTGGGACTGAGCCTGGGCGTCGGCCAAAGCGTCACGCCACCGGGCGAAGGCGTTCAGGGCAGCGTTCTGGTAGTCTTTCAGCTCCATTGGCCGTTATTCAACTCTATGGACAAAAGCGCGCGGACATTCGCCAGGACCGCCGCTATGGTCGCCGAAGGCAATCTGGCGACTACCCTTGCGTTGCGCTGCTGCCAGTCAAGACTCTTGATATGGTCCGACAGGATTACCCCTGTGATTTCCATACCGTCCGGTATGAGGACTTCGAACGGATAACCTTTGACCGTGTTTGTTATCGGGCAGAGTACCGCAAGCCCAACTCTGTCGTTGTAACTCTCCGGCGTCAGCACAACAGCGGGACGCCGTCCGGCTTGTTCTCTCCCGGCTTGTGGGTCGAAATCGACCCAAACCACATCGCCGCGGGACGGAACCCGCATCTGCCAATTCACCACACCTCTTTCCCTACGGGTCGTCCAGTATCCACCTCGCCGTGCAAGTTCTCTTCGGTTACGCCCTCCAGAAGGATGTCCAGCCTGGATTTGGCCCGCTTGCTCAATGTAACAACCAACTGGCCTTCCCCAGCGGTCAACTCGACTTCGGCATCTACCTCAAGGCCAACCTGTGACGCCAGAGACTGGGGTATTTGAATTGCCAGGTTGTCGCCCCACTTGTCTATTCGAGCCTTCAAGGTGCTCACCTCCAGTTATTTTGGGTGTTCTACTTAACTCGCGCCGTGCATCTGGTAGGGCAACTGGCAGAAGGTGATGCCCATAGACGTGAGGTCGCGCTGGCCCATGTATTTGCCCGGGCCGAATACTATCGCCTTTCTGCCTTCGCCGCGGCTGGCCGCGCTTATACTCTTAGCCCGCGCCTCGTTGAGCATCCCCTCGTTGCCGGACAACCAGTCAACGTCGGGATTGTAGAGCAGGTAGTAGTCTGTGTCGCCGTTGGTGTAGAAGAGGCCGTCGTCGTTTTGTGACTCCAGGCTCGCGCTGCCGGCGGATATGCCCGACGCCGTGTGCAGCAGGTAGGCGGCCAATGCCGAGTACGTCGGCAGCGCCTCGCCGGTGAGCATCGCTTCCAGTTCTACGGGCTCGCCTAGCGTGCAGTATGTGAACGATCCGCCGGTTCCTTCGCGCAACGCCTCGTCCCGCGCGCCCGGCACGCCATTGATGACGCGGCGCACGCGCTCGGCCGTGATACTGTCTGCGTAGTCCTCGCACTCCACCATGATGAACTTGCGATTACCGCCGTCTTCCTTGTTCAGCGCGAGCACCGCATGGGCTGTTGTGCCGCTGCCAGCGAACGAGTCGAGGACAACCGAATCCCAATCTGTCGTCCACTGGATGATTCTCTTTAAGACCTCTTCGTGCTTTTCGTGTGGGAAGTCGGTTAGCCTGCCTGCTGTCCTCAGATCCATCCACATATCAGAGACAACTCTGTAGTTTCTTGGCGGTACATAGTACTGGACAGTCTGGTCAGGGCCTAACCTGACAAAGTCCAAGTCTTGCCCTTCTTCTTGCTTGATAAGCGCGAAATACTCATCAAGTGTATACTCTGGCTCGTAATCGGCACAGAACACCTCATAGTTATGCTTGGCACTTAGAGCCCGGCCTTCCGCCCACCTCCATTGGCCCCTTTCCGGGCGTACGCCAAACAACTCGTACCTCATAGTGTGTCTGTCTGTGCTGCGCCAAAAGGTGTCCCATTTTCCGGGAGATTCTTCATTACCTATAGTCATCAACTTGGGCAGACGTAAGTCTGAACTCTTGCTGTACAACAGGACTGAGTCGTGTCCAGTTGAAAGGGATTCGATTGTTTCAAACTGAGATTGCACGTTTTTTGTGCCACGCCGAACAACGATCCCATTCCTGAAGGATGCTTCCCCAAAAATCTCGTCCATAATCATGCGTAGGTGGTGCTGCTCGTTGTCGTCGATTGACACGAAAATCACACCGTCCTCTGACAGCAGTTCCTTGAGTAGGTGAAGGCGCGGCCACATCATGCACAGCCATTTGTCGTGGCGTTCCAGGTCCTCGCCGTCGACGGGGCTGTTCTCTTTTAGCCACTGCTTCATGAGCGGGCTGTTGACGTTGTCGTTGTACACCCAGCCCTCATTGCCGGTGTTGTAGGGGGGGTCTATGTAGATGCACTTCACCCTGCCGGCGTAGCGGGGCAACAGCGCCTTGAGCGCGTGAAGGTTGTCGCCGTGGATGATGAGATTGTCGTCGGCGTCGGCCGGGTTGAGGGAGCGTTCGGCGTCGAGCACCAGCGGGCGGTAGGGAACGCTGTGGTGGTGCGCGTAGATGTGGTACTTGCCCTTAAACTCGAGCGTAGGCATAACTGGGTCTCCGGCTCAGAGTATCGCCCCGGCGGGCTGGGCCAATGGTACTAACGGGGGCGCAGGGCGTCAAATCAAGGCGCTCACATGTCACATGCTAGATGTAATCAGATGCCTTAGCCCCGTCGGGCATAGGTCATACCTCTCGCGCTATCCTAGTGGCCTCTCGGGATCGTCCTTCCTGTACACCCTTAGGCGCTTACGAGTGTCCTCGGACAGCACTTCGTTGTTCACATCTTCTCTCACTTCGCTTATGAATCGCGCCCAGCTCTTGCGAGAAAATATGCCATGACTTTTCATCGCCGCCACGAACTTCTGGCGCACTTTCGGATTCGCCGCTATTCGTCTGGCGCCTACCGCGCTCGTATGTGCCTTCCGAGCTTCCCACTCTGCACGTGTCTTCGGCCCATCCAGATTCCCTCTGTACTCCATTTCAATCTCCTTGGAAGGAAACTTCTCGCGTCCCCAAGCCGCAATGTGCTACGCTCAACTCAAGTGCACTGCTCGCCAGCAGCCTGTCAACTTATGCGAGGCCGGAACCCAACCCCAGCCCATCCCCATCCCACACCAACCCTCGCCCCCAAATCGTCCGCGCCATCCCATCTCACCCCCCAAAATTCCGCCCCAAACCCGCCCCACCGAGTCCCCACCCACGTCACCCCAGCGCCACGCGCCTGCCCCCCACACGCCAACCCGGCGCTCCATTTCCTCCCACCCCCAACGCCCTTCGAGCAGCGCGCCACACCCCCCTTGACCCCACCCGCACACCCGTGCTACGCTTTCCCCAACAAAGGACCGACCTGCCACCAGCCCACGTCACCCACCCCCGCAGCCACCTGCGGCAGTCGCACCTGTTACCGTGCATCCAGGCGCCCCCAACCAGGCCCCGGCGGACTCCCGTTTTGTCACGGAATGTCCCCCAAAAGTCGCAGTCAGACACACCATCCGGTATATCCTGGGACAGCCCCTCAGCTACGAAATGCGCAGCATTGAGCAGTTTGGAGCACTTTCCGCGAAATCCTCGCCACAGGACGCTCTCAGCGCCCCCAAAGTCCCTACCCCCCGCCCGCCGGCTCCTCCACCACCAGCACCCGGCCCGCCTCCACGTAGGTCAGCGTCTGGACCCTACCGCTCGGCCAGCGTATCTCGATACTGTCCGCCACCGCCGACTCGCCCAGCCCGAACTCCAGGTCCACGCTGTCCATCGACAGGTAGCTCGAACCCGCCCGCACCTCCTGCACCTGCACCAGCTGCCACTCCTGCCCCGGCGGACTCGTCGTAACGTACACCCGCGCCCCGACGCCGTCCGCATTGCTGCCCGTTCCGTCCTTAGCCATCCGTCCACGCAGCCGCAGCGTCAGCCAGCGGTTGGCGCCGCCGCCGTTCATCCACACGAACACAGGACCCGGTATGTCCATCGTCTCGTCGCCAAACAGCTTCGGGCCGCTGCTGTTCACCCCCACCAGGTCCACGTAGCCGTCTCCGTTCAGGTCGCCGTGCGCCAGACCCTTCCCGTTCTCGTGGAATCTTCTGCTGATGCGTCGCGCCTCCAGCGACCGCTCGCTCGTGAACAGCTCCTCGTACTTCACCCGGTCGATGTCCAGCAGATGCGCCCGCACCGTGATATCCTCGAAGCCGCCGCGCCCGTCGCCCTCCAGCATCCTTCCCGCGCCAGGAAAGGCGTCGCCTCCCAGCGCCTCGCCGCGCGCCACCGTAGACCCCAGCCAGTACAGGTCCTGGTCGCCATCGTTGTCGTAGTCGAAGAACGTCGCCCCGAACCCGAAGTCGTAGGCCTGCAGACCCGTCGGCGCCTCGAACAGCGGATGGATCGCCCCCGGGTCCAGCGCCTCCGGCGGCAAGAGCGGACTCGGCGAAACCCGCGTCGACGGCGCCACGTCCACGAACAGCCCCCGCACTCCGTCGCCCGTCGTGCCGCCCGGCCCGTCATTCCGCAGCAGCGCGTGACTGCACGTGCCCCACGCGAACCTGTGGTGGTACGAGCACACCCCGACCGGTTCGAGCGGTGGCGGCCTCAACAGCGGATGATAGCCGATGTTCGCCGCGAACACGTCCAGGTCCGCGTCGCCGTCCACGTCGCCCACCGCGAACCCCATCCACGACCCGACCTGGTCGATCCCCATCGGCTTTGCCACCGGCGTGAACCGCACTCGCACCCCGGCCGTGTCGTTGCGGTACAGGTGCAGCCGGTCGCCATCGTTGGCGATCCACAGGTCAGGGTCTCCGTCGTCGTCGTAATCGAAAAACAGCGCCGCGTGCGTCTGCCCGGTCGGCTCCCCGACGCGGTTGCCCAGTCGGTCCGTCCTGGTCGGATCATATCCCTCGAAACGCTCGCCCGTCTCCGGGTCCTCAAAGGTGATGGGTAGCCCCGCGTGGTCCCGCATCGAGATCTGCTCGCCTCGCACCCCCGACGACTCGCCTATCTCCTCGAAGGTCATCTCCCCCAGGTTGCGGTACAACATGTTGTAATGGCCCGGGTGGCCCGCCGAGTCGAACGTCCGGAAGTCGTCCGCCCCCACGTTCGCCACGTACAGGTCCAGCCAGCCGTCGCCGTCCACGTCCGCGCACGCCGCGCTGGATGCTGAACGCACGTTGACCGCCTCGCCGAACGCGGACACCGTGACGTCGGTGAACGTGCCGTCGCCGTTGTTGCGGAACAGGCTGTCGCGGTTGCCCTGCCCCTCGCTCGGCGACCGGAAGTCCAGCCCGTCGGTGCGGCTCCCCCACGCGCCCACGTACAGGTCCTGGTAGCCGTCGTTGTCCAGGTCGCAGGCCACCGCGCCGGTGCTATGGCTGTCCACCGCCATCACCCCCGCGCTCCTCGCCACGTTCGAAAACGTTCCGTCGCCCTCGTTCCGGTACAGCCAGTTGGCGTGTCCCATCTCCGCCGTAACGTACAGGTCCAGGTCGCCGTCGCGGTCATAGTCGAAGATCGCCACTCCGGGGCGGTCGTTCCACACCTCGTGGCCATCCTTGAGCGCGGTCGGCGCCACGTTCACGAACGGCGTCACGTGCGACGCTGGCTCCTCAGTCTCGACGGGCGACGATTCGCCCCCGCACGCCGATGCCAACACCACAGCGAGCGCCAGCCAAACCACGGCAACGGCGGTCCTCACCGAGTCACGACCCTGAATTCGGACTCACCCTCCACAATCTCCAACCGGGCGTCCAGTGGCACGTCGCGAAAAACCTGCTCCAGCCCGCTCGGCCAACGCACGCTCAGCGACACCACGCGGCTCGCCCGGCCCAGTCCCATTTCCTGCTCCAGGCTCGACCCGCCGAAGCTCCCACCGCTACCCACGTGCGCGTACACGTCCCTGGGCCCCTCCGGCGTCTCGACCCCCACCCGCACGACCGCCCCGATGGCCGACCGGTTCGAGGCCGTGCCCAAAAGCCGCACAGAGAGCCAGCGGTTGCCGTTGCCCGGATTGCGGTACAGCGTGTTCGCGAACGCGTCCCCAGGATAGAAGCCGCCCATCTGCGCGAACAGGTCCTGGTCGCCGTCGCCGTCGTAGTCGCCGAACGCTATGCCGTGCCCCTTCTGCACGTGGCCGAACCCGCCGGAAAACGTCACGTCCTCGAATCGCAGGCCCTCGCTGTTGCGATACATCACGTTGGGTCCTATGGCGTCGAATGACGGCCATCCGGTGCCCAGGTACACGTCCGGGAAACCGTCGTTGTCCAGGTCCCCGAAGTTCGCCCCCATCGTCAGGTGGACGCGGTGCAGCCCGGCATCGCGCGTCACGTCGGCGAAGCCGCCCTGCCCGTCGTTGCGGTACAGCCTTGGACGCGCGCCATCGTTCGGCAGACCCAGGTAGTCGGCCGCGACATCCGCTATCTCGGCTCCGTATCCCGCGACGAACAGGTCGAGCCGACCGTCGTTGTTGTAGTCCCAGAACCAGGTTGCAAAACTCCTGATCGGCTCCGCGACGCCGAGCTCCGGGGCCACATCCTCGAAGCGCCCGTCCCCCTCGTTGCGATACAGGCGGTTGAGATGCCCAAAGTTGGACACGTACAGGTCCGGCGCGCCGTCGCCGTTGTAGTCGCCCCACGCGCTGCCCTTGCAGTAGCGCATGTTGGTTACGCCGGCGGACTCCCCCACGTCGGTGAAGCGCCCGCCGTCGTTGCGGTACAGCCGGCTCGGGTACTTCATCCCGCCCCCGATGTCCGGCATGGACTCGCTGCACGAGAACAGGTCCAGGTCCCCGTCGCCGTCGTAATCGGCCCACGCGGCGCTCTGGCTCGGATAGTCCGGCGGCCCGAGCCCCGCCTCGCGCGTCACGTCGACGAAGCCGCCGCCTGTGTTGCGCAGCAGCGACATTCGCATCTGGCCGTCCTCCAGCAGCCAGCCGCCGCGAATGATGAGAACGTCCGTCAGCCCGTCGTTGTCGTAGTCAGCCTGCACAATGTTCAGCCCGCCCGTCTGACCGTTCAGCCCGGCGCGCTCCGTGTCGTCGGCGAACGTCCCGTCGCCCAGATTCCGGTGGTAGCTCACCGGCTCGCACGGATGCCACGACGACGACATCACGTCCAGCAGCCCGTCGTTATCGAAGTCATCCATGATCGCGCCCCCTGCCAGGTCGATCCTGTACAGACCGGCTGGTGCCGCAACATCCTCGAACTTCTGGAACGGTATGCCCGGATCCAGAAACTCCCGCGGCACAAGATAGGCAGGATCCACGCCGCCGGGATAGCTGCCCAGCGTCATGTGCGCGACGTTGAGCAGCCAACGCGCCTTGAGATTGTCCGGCTCTATTGCCAGCAGCTCTCGCAGCCGCGCGACGGCTCCCGTCGACCCGTCACGTCTGTCGTGCGAGTACGCCGGATCGAGCGGCAGCGCGCACACTAGCCCGCCGGCGGGCGTCAGGCAGTTGGCAAGCTCGCCCTGCTTCAGATGCGCCACCGCCAGCGCATCGAGTAGCTTCGCCCTGTAATTCCGCTCCGCCTCGCTATCGCCCGTCTGCTCCAGCGCCCGCTCCAGCGTCGCCACCGCCTCCCCCGTCTCTCCGAAGCGCAGGTAGTCGTTCGCGAGCGCGATCTGGTGGGTGACGGTCCAGAATCGAGACGACACCAGCGGTGAGGCAAGCTCACTCAGCAGGTACTCTCGCTGGCGCGTGCCCACGTAGGCATTGTCGCCCGAGGTCAGCAGGTCGCAATAGCGTTGGAGGTCCGCGTGTAAGGCGCTCTGCCCCGAGGCGTCTCGCTCTACATCACGCGCGACAAGCAGCACCGCCGGAAACGTAACGGCGACCGCGAACCACAGGCCGCAGGCGTACGCCAGCGCCCATGCACCTGGCGACGTGCCGCTCATGCCAAACCCGAAGCGCCGCTCATAATGGCAAAAGGCTACCCCGTCGCCCGTGGCAGGTCAATCACTTCCCCTCCCACGCCGTAGGGCCTGGCCCTGTGCGTGCCCTGAGCTCACAGAGGCAGGTGTCCTTCAAACTATCCCTTGCCCCTCACAGGGGAAAGAGCCTGCCCTAAGCCTGCCGAAGGGATGGCGGCGCGAACTGTCCCTTCCCCCTCGCAGGGGGAAGGTTAGGATGGGGGCGCCAAACGGAAGCCAACCGCCGTGATTTCCCAATAGCTACCCCTGTCTCAGCCCTCACAGGGGAAAGAGCCTGCCCTGAGCCTGTCGAAGGGATGGCGGCGCGAACTGTCCCTTCCCCCTCGCAGGGGGAAGGTTAGGATGGGGGCGCCAAACGGAACCCAACCGCCGTGATTTCCCAATAACTACCCCTGTCAGCCCTCGATGGAGCAAGAGCCTGCCCTGAGCCTGTCGAAGGGATGGGATGGGGGCAAAAGGCCCGCCATTCTATCTGTCATTCCGAGCGGAGCGCAACCGAGGAATCTAAAGCGGTCGCCATTACCACGCGTTCGATCGTCTTTCTCCTTCTACAATCCCAATTCCGCACGCTCACCGGATACGTACCGCCTCCACTCCCCGCCGCGATACAGCGTAACGCCGCCGTCCCCCACCACGAGCCACTCCCTCGGCCTCCCCAGGCACCCCGTCTTGCCGTCGATGCCCAGCGCCGACACGCCTTCCGGAGCCGATTCCGCAAGCTCCGCCGCGATAGCGTCCGGGTCGGCCCGCTCGTGGTGAGGCAGAACCGCCACCCCAGGCACGACGCCCAGCGCCCGCCGCCAGCCCCGGAAGCGCATCCACTCCCCCAGCACCATCGCCCCCGCGCTCGACCCCGCCAGCACCGCGCCGCGCCGGTGCGCCTCCAGCATCCGCTCCAGCAGCAGCGAGCCGCTCAGGACGTCCAGCAGGTGCGCGGGGCTGCCTCCCGTGAGATACACCACGTCAGCCGACTCCAGCGGCGCCAGCAGTCCCGCATCGTTCGCGTCGTCCGAGTCCAGCACCATCAGCGCGTCGGCATCCGCGCCCAGCACCGCGAAGTAGCGTACACCGTTAGCCGCCGCAAGCGCCGGATTCTCTCGCGCCGCCGCTGTCGGCAGCACGAGCAGCGTCGGCTCGGATACGCCCGACGCCTCCAGGACGGCGCGGTCCATTTCCTCGCAGCCCTGCCTGAACTCGTCTCCGCCCACAAGCGCTACAGCCCCTGACATCGCGACATTCACCTCTCCTCGGATGCGAACACCACCCGGCTCTGCCAGACCTCCCGCGCTATGCGGGAGATCGCGACGTGATTGGGCGAATGAACGCTAAGCACTCGGGACAGCGTCTTGCTCCGTTTGCGCCGCAGGTAGTCGCAACGCTCGGCGAACGCGCGCAACGTGTGACGCTCTCCGCCCATCAGTATGTGGTCCATCGACGTTTCATACGGCGAGAAGATTTGCCGCGTAACCTCGCACGCCTTGTCGAAGAGCTCGCGCACCAGCCTCTCCCGGCTGCGCTCGAACCGGCGCTGCGACGAGCCTCCCTTGCGGTGGCGGCTCTTCACGTGTCGCGTGTCCGTCTTAGACGCCGCCAGTGTCTCGCCGCGCAACACTCCCACGGCGTAGCGCCCCAGCCGCAACAGCACCACGCCCACGACCAGTTCGCGGCCCATCAGCTCGCGCAGCGGTGCGGCATCGAAGCCCTCCTGCGCGCCGGAAGTGCCCAGCGGAAACGGCGGGGCCACGGCAACCGCCAGTCCCTCGCCCGCGAACACCGCCGCGCCCGTCTCGTCCGCGGCGAGCGCGGTCAACGCCTCGTCGGCGGCGCGCGAAAGCCGCGCATCGGCAGGCTCGCCCGGTCCCACATACAACGTGCGGTCGTACTCACCACCGCATTCCAGCTCGTCGAGCAAGCGCAGAAGCCGGCGCTTGCTTGCGGCCTGCCGCTCAATCCGCACCGTCACGCCCACGCCGCTCCTGGCCTCTCTCCCCCCTACTCCGCCGTGGCCCAGTCCCACTTCTCCCCTGCCCGCTCCACGATGCCCTCGACATCCTCCCGCAGCACGTAGCCTTCCTCGACCAGCGAGTCCGCTGCCTCTCGCACGCGGCCCAGGTAGTCGTCTCTAGAGTCGTAGCTCTCCTCCACCGACGGGCGTGGATCGCCCGCGGACTCCCTGTCCTCGCGCGTCCTGGGCAGTGGCAGCGTCCAGCCCACAAGGCCGCCGGTAATGCCGATCATCAGCCCCGTGTTGCCGATGTCGGCGTGGCGCGGGTTCCAGCCGGTATAGGTCGCCACCGGCACGGACAAGTCCGGCAGCCGGATGCCGGCCACCTCGTTGAAACACTCGTCGACGTCCGACACCAGCGCGGGGTACTCCTCGCCCTGTATCGCCGGCAGCGTGGTGGTCCGCCCCAGGTGCTGTTCGGGGCCGTAGTCCAGCCGCATCGCGCGCGTAGGCTCGTCGGGCACGGGCACGCCCGGCACCTGCTTGAACCGCGGCAGCAGATTCCGCGTTTCGACCGCCGTGCCCTCCGCGAGGCTGGGGTGTCTGCTTGCGGGGGCGGGCGTCCCGTCAGTAGCCCAGCGGTCCAAATTCACCAGCGCCGCCCGCAGCAACGGCGAGTAGTCGACGCTGTTGAACGGGAGCTGTCCTCGCACGCCGTCCGCCGGCCTCACCTCCTGCGGCGGAAACGTGCCGGAGCCGTGCTGCGTGCCCGCGAAGTGGTAGCGGCGCACCGTGTCCGACGCCTCCTCCGCGTCAGTCATCTCCTCGATGTTAGTGTGGATGAGCGCGGCGTCGCCCCGCCAGTACTCCGCCGAAGTGTTGCAGAACATGATCTTAGGCGCGTTGCCCCGCTCGTTCATGCGCCCCAGCAGCGAGCCGCTCTCCCCAGTAACGGGGTCCGTCTGCTCCGTGTCGGCGAACGGGAACAGCTCCGGAATCACGAAGCAGATGTCCTTGGACGGCTGGCCGAAACGCATGTTGAACTCGCCCCGCATTCCCCCCGCCACGTGCGGGATTATGCCATCCAGGGCGGTGCGATCCTCTTCGTCCTCGTTCAGGCCCAGGTGGATCATCTGCCGCAGGAAGCGCCCGCTCTGCGAGATGCCCAGCGCGTAGGCCCGGTCGATGCCGCCCGCGCTCGGGTTGCCCGCCTCGGCCGGCGCGTACTTCAGGAAAGACACCGAGTCCCGCACAGCCGCGAAGCCCAAACCGACTATCGCGCTTCCCCTCGTGCGGTAGACCAGCTCGTAGATCTTGCCCGGCTCGAACCCCGACTGCATGTACACGTGGGACGGCTCCGGCTCCACCTGCGCGTCCTCCACCCGGACGAACGACCACTTGTCGCGGCTGATGGGCGTCGCCGGCCAGTTGGGGTGCTCCCGCACAGCCAGCGTGGCGTCCGGGTCGTTCACGTCCACCGGCGGATGCGGCAGATGCGTCCGGTCGGCGAGCAGAAACACCTGGGTTGGCTGATTGGCCTGCAGCCAGCACATGATCCGGCCCTCGATCGGACTGCCGCCCGCGCCGAGCGCACCGGGGGCCTGCAGCCCCATCAGCCCGGGCGTGGGCGGAACGTCCGCCTGCCAGCCGCACCACACCACCGTGTACCCGTGCCGCATCAGGAAGCCATTGCCCGGCTCGACAGGCGCGTTGGGATCGATGCCCCGGTCGCTGCTGTTGAGTCCCGAGAGCACCGTCTTGCGCCCCCGGTTCAGCACGTCGAACAGGATGCGCCGATTGCCGCGCTCCGGGTCCGCCGGCTGGAGCATGGCGAAGTGCGCCGAAAACCGGACGTTGCCATCGTCGTCTCTGGGCGCGAGCTCCAGGTCGGTTATGGCCTCGTTGCGCGGATGCAGCGGCGAGACCGCGAAGTGGGCGTCGCCCTCCAGCAGCCGGTATGGGCCGGCGTCGCCGAACGACTCCCCGTCGGCGAACAGTTCCCGGTTGGTGATGTCCAATCTTACTAGCGCCACTTTCATCCCTCCAATGTGCGTGTCACCGGCCTTGCAACCGCCTAGTCCGCTTCGTCGTCGTCGAACAACCCCAGCCGCTCGCACGCGCGAATGAACATGCTCCGAGTCTGCGCCGCCTCCCGGTCGATCTCCGCCATACGCTCCTCGTGCCTCGACATCCTCTCTACCGCAAGGGCATGCAGCCTTTCGGACTCCGCAAGTCGCCTTTCAGACAGCGCAATGCTCGATTTAATATCGATGATTGCCACTCTAATTTCGAGGATTGCCACTGCCAACTGATTGCTGACTTGCCCAACCGTGATCATTTCTTCTTCCAGCCGGGCTATCCGTCTCTCATTGGATTCCATATCACGTATCTCCTCGGCAAATGCCGTGTAACGAAATTACCTACATCCCCTCCTACTGTCAAGCACTACCGCCGCCTCCACGCGCTTGACCCGCCAAGCGCCCCGCGAGTAAAATATCAACAATTCCAAACTACAATTCGAGAGAACGACAAGGACACACTCGCTTGGGAACCCTCTAGCTCTCCCGCCCAATGGACTCCGATTGACTACCTGGCCTCCCGTGTCTTAGACCGGCACGCGGGAGGCTTTACATTTGCCTGAAATCTTCGCTACTACCAACGCTTCACCCGCCCCGCGCGGGCGAGCCACACCCATGGAGGATGCCAAATCATGGCGCTTGCACAAGACCCCGAACTGGCCTATCTGCGGGAACGAATCCGTCACTCCACCGCTCACGTAATGGCGGACGTGGTCACGACCATGTTCCCGGACGCGAAACTGGCCATCGGGCCGCCCACCGAGGACGGCTTCTACTACGACTTCCTCGCCCCGCAGCCGTTCACGGACGACGACCTTGCGGAGATCGAGAACCGAATGAGGGAGGTCATTGGGCGCGACCTGCCGTTCGTCTATAACGAGTACTCGCGCGAGGACAGCCTGGCGATGAACGCCGACGAGCCCTTGAAGCTCGAGATCATCGAGGATATTCCCGAGAACGAGGCCATATCCACGTACAGCCACGGCGACTTCGAGGACCTTTGCGCCGGCCCCCACGTCGAGTCCACCGGCTCCATCCCCGCGTTCAAGCTGCTCAGCGTCGCGGGCGCGTACTGGCGCGGCGACGAGAACCGGCCCATGCTACAGCGCATCTACGGCACCGCCTGGGAGACCCAGGAGGCGCTGGACGACTACCTGCACCGGCTGGAGGAGGCTCGCCGACGCGACCACCGCATCCTCGGCCGCGAGCTGGACCTGTTCTCCATCCACGAGGAGACCGGCCCCGGCCTCATCGTCTGGCACCCAAAGGGCTCCCGGGTCAGGGGCGTCCTCGAGGACTACTGGAAGCGTGAGCACTACAAGGCGGGCTACGACCTCGTGTACACCCCCCACATCGGGCGCTCCACCTTGTGGGAGACGAGCGGGCACCTCGACTTCTATCGCGAGAACATGTACGCGGCCATGGACATGGACGGCCAGGAGTACTACCTGAAGCCCATGAACTGTCCCTTCCACATCATGTACTACCGCACCGCCCTCCGCAGCTACCGCGACCTGCCCATGCGCATCGGCGAGCTCGGCTCGGTGTACCGCTACGAGCGCGGCGGCACGCTGCACGGCCTTCTGCGCGTGCGCGGCCTGACGCAGGACGACGCCCACATCTTCTGCCGTCCGGACCAGGTGGAGCAGGAAGTGGAGCGGGTTCTCAACCTCACCTTCAGTCTGCTCAAGAGCCTGGGGTTCGAGCAGTTCGAGGTGATGCTATCCACCCGGCCCGACAAGTCCGTGGGTTCGGACGAACGCTGGAAGGTGGCCGAGCAGTCCCTTGCGCGCACCATGAGCGCCCTCGGCCTGCCGTACCAGATCGACGAAGGCGCCGGCACCTTCTACGGTCCCAAGATCGACGTCCACATCCGCGACGCCATCGGGCGGCTTTGGCAGTGCGCCACCATCCAGTTCGACTTCAACCTGTCGGAGCGATTCGGCCTCACCTACATCGGCGAAGACGGCCGTGAACACCAGCCCTACATGGTCCACCGCACCCTGCTCGGCTCTATGGAGCGGTTCATGGGCGTGCTCATCGAGCACTACGGCGGCGCGTTCCCCACCTGGCTCGCTCCCGTGCAGGCGCGCGTCATCCCCATCGCGGACCGTCACCGGGAGTACGCCGAACTGGTGCGCGCGCGGCTGGCCGAGGCGGACGTGCGCGCGGACATGGACGGCCGAAACGAGCGCGTGAATGCCAAGATACGCGACGCGCAGCTGCACAAGACTCCTTACATGCTCGTGGTGGGCGACCGCGAGGCGACCGCCGGCGCCGCGGCCGTACGACTGCGCTCCGGCGAAAACCTCGGCGCCCAGCCCCTGGACGACGTGGTCGCCCGCATCGCCGCCGACGCCAGGCCTCCCGGGTAGCGGCTGCCGCGCGGCAAGTCCCTTCCCCCTCGATAGGGGAAGATCCTGCCCTGAGCCTGCCGAATGGGCTGGGATGGGGGTGACCAACCCGATGTGCGGCGCCCCTATCCCTTGCGCGAAAACGTGAGTAGATTCCAAACAGACCTTGCACGCCAAAATTCCCTTGTTGCCTAGTTACCCTACATTGTGCTATATTCGCTACAATTGGGCTACCGCCATAACCATCGCTAAACGCAGAGGTGACGAAATACCTAGAGAGTACCGCGTCAACGAACGAATTCGCATACTGGAGGTCCGCTTGGTCGACGAAGAGGGCGGACAGCTCGGGGTGATGCCCACACGGGAGGCCCTGAGAATCTCCGAGCAGCGAGGGCTGGACCTCGTGGAGGTCGCTCCCGCCGCCTCGCCCCCGGTGTGTCGCCTGATGGACTACGGACGCTTCATGTACGAGGCGAACCGCAGAGAACGCGAGGCTCGCAAGGTGCGCAAGTCCAAGGCCACGAACGAGCTCCGCGAAGTGCGGTTCAAAACGCGCATCGGAGAACACGACCGAAATGCCAAGACTCGCCGCGTGAAGCGGCTGCTCGATGAGGGGTCCAAGGTCAAGGTGTCGGTCATGTTCCGAGGCCGGGAAATGGACCACCCGGAGATCGGCATGAACCTGCTGCGAACGGTAGCGTCTGACCTGGTAGATGACGCGCTACTCGAACGACGGCCAGGATTCGAGGGCCGCTTCCTAACGATGGTGCTGGCGCCAAACTCGAAGGACAAGTCCACCCAATCCGGTAAGGAGTTGAAGGGTGCCGAAGCTTAAGACACACAAGGGCGCCGCCGCGCGCTTCAGAATCACCGGTTCCGGCAAAATGGTCAGGATGAAGGGACACCGCAGCCACCTCCGCCGCAAGAAGCCTGCGAGCGTTCGCAGGCTCTACTCGAAGAAGCTCCCGGTCAGCCCCGCCGACGTTCCGCGCCTCAAACGCATGCTGCCCAACGGTCTGCCCTAACCTGAACACCGCGCCGCGCGGCGCTTCGAGCCGCCGGCCAGGAGCACCCGATGACCAGGATCAAGCGAGGCGTCACCAAGCGACGCCGCCACAAGAAGATGCTAAAGCTGGCGAAGGGCCACCAGGGCGTTCGCCATTCGCTGTACAGGCGCGCCCACGAGTCGGTTATCCACGCCCTCCAGTACGCCTACGCCCACCGCAGGGAGCGCAAGGGCGATATGCGGCGGCTGTGGAACATCCGCATCAACGCCGGCGCCCGCGCCAACGGAATCTCCTACAGCAAGCTGATTCACGGCCTCAAGCTTGCGGGCGTGGACATCAACCGCAAAATGCTGTCAGAGCTCGCCATCAACGACCCGGACGGCTTCGCCCAGGTCGTGCAACTCGCCAAGGCCCAACTCCAACCCACCGCCTAGCCACTTGCTCCCTCCCCCCTCCCAGGGCTTACAGGGGTAGGTTTTGTATTGGAGTGGTCTAATAGCTTGGAAAGCGCACGGCTTTCTGGCATTCTTTATTCACCACAAAGAAAGGACGCCAGAGACAGCCATGCGCCTCCCTACGGAATGCTACCAGATAATGAAGGAGCTTGAACAGCACCTGCCGGGCCTCGACAAGTATCAATTGAGGGGCTTGGCGATGTGGGTGTGCGGCACGATACTCGCCGGCAGCGGGCGCCAGACCACTGTCGCCACAGCTCTTTCGACCGCCATGGGCAACTTCAATTCCCTGCGCCAGTATCTCAGGGAATGGCTGTACGACGCACAAGACCGTTGCTGGCCGAGCCGAAATCAACTGGAGGTCGATGAGTGCTTCGCTCCGCTGATGAAGTGGGTGCTGTCCAAGTGGCAGTCCGACCAACTATCACTGGCTCTGGACCCGACGCTGAAGGGTGACAACGTGGCCTCGATAGTGGTGAGCGTGGTTTACCGAAGCAGCGCCATCCCGGTGGCCTGGCGCATCATGCCGGCCAACCGCAAGGGAGGGTGGATGCGACCTGCGGCGGAGTTGCTGAAGGCTCTGGCTGAGGCGGTTCCCGATGACATGAAGGTGTTGGTGATGTGCGACCGGGGCCTCAGGAGTCCGATGTTGTGGGAGCAGATACGCCAATTGGGTTGGCATCCGCTGGTCAGGCAGATTAAGACCACCACTTTCTGCCCGGACGGAGGTGTTCGCAACAGGGCTTCGGAGTTCGTGCAGGCGCCCGGCCAGGCATGGGCCGGAACGGGTACCGCGTTCAGCGGCAAGAACAATCGCCGCAGGGCGACGATGATAGTGGTGTGGGACCACGGCCAAAAGGAGCGGTGGGTGTTGATGACAGACCTTCCTCCCGACGAAGTGGGGGTGAACTGGTACGCTATGCGCTTCTGGATAGAGGTGGGCTTCAGGGGCATAAAGAGCATGGGATGGCAATGGAACAAGACGCGCAGGACCGATCCTGACCGGGTGGCGCGGCATTGGCTGGTGTTGGCGGTGGCCACACTGTTGACACTGGCATACGGCACGAGGGTCGAAGACGCCCAGGAACTGGGCAAAGCGCCTGGCGATCTAAGGGTGTCCAGGGCTATCCCGCCTGGGCATCGCGGCGCCTGGTGCAAGAGGGGCCGTGAAACGAGTGTATTGAGACAAGGCGCAGCGTGGCTGCGGCGCCTGCTGCTACAGGGCAGATCGTGGAAGAGGGTGTGGCTGCTCCCCGAAGCCTGGCCACAACCACCGCCGACCCTGAAGCTGAAGTACGGGCTCGACACCTGGAATCACTAAAACCTACCCCTGTCAGCCCTCGCAGGGGGAAGGTTAGGATGGGGGTGAACAGCCTGGCAAGTCCCTTCCCCCTCCCAGGGGGAAGGTCAGGTTGGCCGTGAACAACCTGCACAGTCGCCCCCAACTCCTACCGCAGCAACACCCTCACGTCGTGCACCATCGCGTCGACGTCCAGCGGCGGCGTGAACACCACCCGCATCACTCCTTCGCGGTCGATCACGTAGACCGGCGCCGAGTGCGAAACGAGATAGCGTTGGCGCAGGTCCTGGCGTAACGCGTCCACGCTCCCGGTAGGGGGCACGCCGGCTGCTTGGGACTCGCTGCCCTCTTCATCGAGGTCGATTTCCACGGGGTCGACGTAGAAAGCGGCCCACACCTCCCTCAGCTCTTCCCTGCTTCCCACCAGGTACTCCCACCGCTCCGACATCCGCCACTTGTCCGAGTAGTCGAGCGCCGCCTCCACCGTGTCCCTCTCCGGGTCCACGCTAACGGCCACCAGCGCAATCTCCGACGCCTCGTTCTGAAGCGCCTCACTTACCTTGCGAAGCTGGCCGGTGACAATCGGGCACACGTCGGGGCAATGTGTGTAGAGGAAAGTCAGCAGCACGACGCGGCCGCGATAGTCGCCCGATTCGGCGGCTTGCCCGAACTGGTCGGTAAGCTCAAAGCCCGGGACCGATTCACCTGCCGTGAGCCGCGTACCCCGGAACTCGGCCGGTTCGGGCGCGCAGGCCGACAAGGCAATGAGGGTTAACAGCAGCGCGGCTGCCCACCGGCGAGGCGTGCCCGCGCGAGGCGTCACGTGGTGGGTGTCCTGCGGTTGGAGCGCGGGGCCTTGCGCTAGCGCTCGATCTGGCGCTGAATCAGCGCCGCCACGCCCGGCACGCCCACCACGATCGCCACGCCCAGAACGATAACTCCGCCAAGGCCGAAGGCGGAATGTTCGATGATGATGAACAATACGCCCAATCCGCCCGCGAACGCCGCCACGATGATCATCGACAGCAGGGGAAAGAGTATCGCGTCTACAACTCGCTGGCTCATATCTATCCTATCGCTCCGGAATCGCCCGCCGCTCCTAGAAGTCCCTTCCCCCTCGCGGGGGAAAGGTTAGAGCCTGCCCCGTACTCGATGCGGGGATGGGGGGACAAGTTTACACCGTCCACTATGTTATGTCCGGTCTGCCCTCGCGTCAAGCGTCTTGCGCCCCCTACCCCTCCTCCAGCGGCCGTCTGTCCGTAGCCACGAACGGGTTCGTCTCCTCCTCGTGTTTGAACCACCGGAAGAACACGATTATCAGCAGCGTCATGAACAGCATGCCCCCGCCCACCTTCATGATGAGCGCGCCTATCTGCTGGTCGAGAATCGGCGAAATGTTCAGCACGCGCGGCGCGTTGGCGTACACCTCGTAGATGGGCCTCTCCGAAAAGGTGATGATGGCGAACACGATTATCTGCGCAATCGAGAGGGCGAACAGGTACATCATCTGCAGCGGATACATCAGCCGCGGAAGCTCCGGCATCATGCTGCCGATGGGCCACCACATCAGCACCGCCGCGGCGATGAACAGCAGGTGCTCGCCCACGTGAATCCAGTGGTACGTCACGGAGGCGTTGTACAGCGCGGGCACGTGCCACAGCGAAAACGCAATGTTGAACAGCGCGAAAGCGACGATAGGATGCGTCGCGAGTCGCGCCCCTCGAAACACCAGGTTGGGACGCAGCAACGGGCGCAGCAGCCAGTCGGGCGTGCCCAGCAGCAGCAGTGGCGGCGCTACCAGCGTCAACAGCACGTGCTGCGTCATGTGTACGCTGAACAGGTAGTTGTCGCTGAGCACGTGTATCGGCGACAGCAACGCCACGAAGATGACCAGCACGCCCGCCGTGAAGGTGGCTATCTGCCGGGATTCGACGCTGTCTGACAGGTTGAACCGCTCGCGTAGCGGTCCCACGCCCAGCATGTACCCGCCCTGGAGCAGAGCGAGCCCGATCAGCGCCTCGGGGTGGGCGTGCCAGTGCGTCCATACGGATTCCAGTACAGGGTCCACGTCAAACACTCCGTGGTGGGCGCGGGGCTATGTGAAGCCCCTTCCCCCTCGCGGGGCTCACAGGGGTAGGTATCTTCAAACTGTCCCTTCCCCCTCGCAGGGGGAAGGTTAGGATGGGGGTGACGTTCACAGGCGCAACCGACTGCACTTGCCAAAACCCACCCAGGCCAACCCTCGCAAAGGGAACAGCCTGCCCTGAGCCTGTCGAAGGGATGGGGGTCTCCGCTCCCGCCCAGCCGCCTACACGAAGAACTGGAACAGCGCCATCAGCGCGAGCACTACGCCCACGGCCGTCGCCAGCCCCGCGATGAACATTCCGCTGAACACCTGGGCGTCGTACTTGAGGTGCATGTAGAACATTCCCACCAGCGCGAACTTGGCTATGGACAGTACCGCCAGTATGGGGATGATGCCGTGCCCAAGCCACGTCAGGTAGAATATGCCGACTTCGATGGCGGTTATCACCGACAGCGCCATAGCCACCTTGAAATAGGTCATGGCCGTCGGATGGCCGGTATGCACCTCCGCCTGCGCGCTCTCAGCCGATGCCTGTTCCGTATCCTGACTCATTCCTAGCTCCGTCGCCTCTTTTGTCCCTTCCCCCTCGCAGGGGGAAGGCTGGGATGGGGGTGAACCCCGCCCTTCAAACTTGCTCAAAACCCTTCGAAAACGCCGAACAGGTATACCACTGTAAAGATGACGATCCACACGATGTCGACGAAGTGCCAGTACAGCGCAGCCAGGTCGACGTCCAGGTTGCGTTCCGCAGTCACGCCGCCCCTTCTGAACGAGTACCAGAAGAGCGACATCAGCCACACAATGCCAAGCGTCACGTGCGCGCCGTGGAAGCCCGTCAGCACGAAAAACGTAGTGCCGAACAGGTTCGTCTTGGGAGTAAGGCCTATCTTCTCCTCCACCTCTGTCACGCCATCGACGCATTTGTCTGCGGCCACCTGCTCTTCGAACTCGGTCAGTTGGCCGGTGCCCATCTCCGAGCACTCGAAATGCACCTCGTGGTTGGCGAAGGTGCGGAACTCGAACACCTGAAAGGCGATGAATGTCATCCCCATTATGGCCGTCGATAGCAGCCACACCCGAAACGTCTTCAGGTTGCCCCGCGTGAGCGCGGCGTATGCCAGCACCATGCTCATGCTGCTCATCAGCAGGACGAACGTGCTGACCGACGTCACTGGAATGTCGAACACGTCTATGGGAAGCGGCCCCGAGAGGCTCTCTCCCTTGTAGACCAGATAGGTGGCGATGAGCGTGCCGAAGAACATGCAGTCCGAGCCAAGGAAGGCCCACATGAGCAACTTCCGGTGGTTCAGACCGGTCGTGGTCGGCTCGTGCTCTCCGTGCGGTGCTGCTGGTGCGTGCGCCAAAGGTGTCAGCCTCCCTTAGTGCCCCGAGCCTTCGTCCGGCTCGTTGACAGGCTCGAACGACCAGGCATAAACGGCGAACATGCCGATCAGGCCGCCTACTACCGCCACGGCAAAGTGGAATACCAGGCCGTAGCCCCCTATCAGCAAGCCTATGGAGGCGATCAGCGGCCAGTAAGAGGGCTGCGGCAGGTGTATGTCGTGTCCTTCGTCGTCGCCGGAGCCGCCCCCTACCGGGACCCCTCGCCTTACCGGCGCCCGCTTCTGCGCCCACCACTCGTCCCTGCCGTACACGGTCGGGATCGTCTCGAAGTTGTACTCCGGCGGAGGCGACGAGATGGACCACTCCAGCGTGCGCGCGTCCCAGGGATCGTCCCCGGCCGGCTCGCCGCTCCTCCAGCCCTTCACGATGTTGTACACGAACATCAGCATCGAAACGGCCAGAATCGCCGCCCCGATAGACGATACCCCGTTCCAGAACGACCAACCCATCTCGTCGCCGTAGGTGTAGATGCGGCGGGGCATTCCGTCCATGCCCGTGAAGTGCATGGGGAAGAAGGTTATGTTCGCCGCGATGAACATCAGCCAGAACGTGACCTTGCCCATCGCCTCGTCGTACATGCGCCCCGTGAACTTGGGGAACCAGTAGTAGATGCCGCCCACCAGCGCGAAGATGGCGCCCGTGAACAGCACGTAGTGGAGGTGGGCCACGATGAAGTAGGTGTCCTGCTGCTGCGCGTCCGACGACGACATCGCGTGCATAATGCCGCTGATGCCGCCGATGGTGAACAGCACGATGAACCCGATGGCGAAGAGCATGGGCGTGCGGAACTCCATCGACCCCTTCCACATCGTGCCGATCCAGTTGAATATCTTGATGCCGGTGGGCACCGCGATCGCCATGGTGGTTATGGTGAACACCGAAGTGGCGACCGGGCCAAGCCCCACTGTGAACATGTGGTGGCTCCACACCATCCAGCCCATGAACGCGATGATCACGCCCGCCAGAACCACTGTCGAGTAACCGAACAGCGGCTTCTTGGAGAAGGTGGGGAGGATCTCCGACACTATGCCCATGGCCGGCAGAATCAGAATGTACACCTCGGGGTGTCCGAACACCCAGAACAGGTGCTGCCACAGCACGGGATTCGCGCCGTTGGCCACCACGAAGAAGTTGGTGCCGAAGGCGCGGTCGAACATCAGCTCGATGAGCGCGACGGTAATCACCGGGAAGGCCAGCACCAGCAGTATGGCCGTCACCAGCGTCATCCAGGTGAAGAGCGGCATTCGCATCAGCGACATGCCGGGCGCGCGCATGTTGATTATGGTCACGATGAAGTTGAAGGCCGCAGCCAGCGACGCGATCCCCAGCACCTGCAGGCTGATGATCCAGAGGTCGATGCCGTTGCCCGGGTTGGCCTCCAGGCCGGTAAGCGGCGCGTAGCCGAACCATCCGGCGTTGGTCGCGCCGCCCATGAACCAGCTGAACTTCAGGATGATTGCCCCGGACAGGAACGTCCAGTAGCTGAAGGCGTTTAGACGCGGAAATGCGACGTCACGCGCGCCAATCTGCAATGGGATTATGAAGTTGAAGAAGGCGGCCCCCATCGGCATGATCGCCAGGAAGATCATCGTGGTGCCGTGCATGGTGAAGAGCTGGTTGAACACCTCGGCGCTCACGATGTCCTGGTCGGCGGCCGACAACTGCAGCCGCATGATCATCGCCTCGATGCCCCCGGTGAGGAACAGCACGAATGCGGTGACGCCGTACAGTATGCCAATTCTCTTGTGGTCGATGGTCGTGAGCCACGACCACACGCCCGTAGGGTGGGTGGGCCTCGGTATGCTAAGCGGTATCGATGTCATTGAGAGCCTCCGATTGGCCTTGCGGCCGATCATTCGGCGTACCTACTTGAGCGTCAGCAGGTAAGCGACCAGCGCGTCGATCTGGTTGTCGGTAAGCGGCGGAACTGTGCCGTTGTAGACCTCGGCATCCCGGTACATGATGTTGCCTGGCTTCACGCCGTCAGGATCTGCGAGCCACTCGCGCAGATTGTGCTGAAGCAGCGCGCCGCTCACGGCGTCCGAGTCGTCCTCCGTGTTGTCGAGCAGCCCGGCCGCCAGGTGCCTGCGGCTCGCCACGTGCGTCAGGTCCGGACCTATGATGCCCCTGGCCAGGCGCGTGCCCCGCACGGCGTGGCACCGGAAACAGTAAGAGTCCTGACTCATGAACAGCTCTTCGCCCTCTTTGGCGAGCGGGTCCACCGGACTTGACGCCTCCGCGAGCTGAGCCTCCACCCAGGCATTGAAGTCCTCCCACGACTCCGCCACCACCTTGAAGCGCATGTTGGCGTGCGACACGCCGCAGAACTCAGCGCACTGCGCGTAGAACTCGCCCTCGCGCTCCGCCTTGAGCCACAGCGTGTTGTCGTTGTTCGGGATCATGTCAACCTTGCCCGCCAGCTTCGGTACCCAGAAGCTGTGGATCACGTCCTTCGAGCGCAGGTCGACGTTGATCACCTCGTCCACGGGTATGTGCATCTCGTTCGCGGTAACCACGCCGTAGGCGGGGTAGTTGAACTCGAACCACCACTGGTGGCCGGTGGCCTCGACCACGAACCCGCCCTTCTCCGGAGGCTCGGGCGAGATGGTGGTGCTGTAGAGCACCATCAGCGTGGGGATGGCCGCGAAAACCAGGATGATCGCCGGAATCACCGTCCAGGTAACCTCCAGCGCGTTGTTGCCGTGTATCTGCTCGGGGTCGCCGTCGTCCGGGCGCCTGCGGTACTTGAACACCGCGTACAAGATGATGCCCTCGACAATGACGAACACCAGCGCGCCCAGGCCGAAGATGATCCAGAACACCACCGCCTGCTCTCGGGCCACCGGCCCGAGCGTGTCGAATGTCGATTGCGGATGCGACGGCGTGCACGCCGCCGCCAGGGCCAGGAGCGTGCCCAGCAAGAGAATACCAAGAAGCCCGCCTGCGCGGTGGCGTGTCTTGCGCATTTTCACCAATCAACCTCGCACTATAGGGTTCCGCGGCGCCTACGCCGTCGTCGCGCCGTCCCCCAAAAATCTATCAAAGCCGCTATGAGTCGTCAAGGTTTTCAAAAACCCCCAACCCGTATCAACCTGGCCGGTCATACCAATGTAGGGCAATCCCTTGTGGTTGCCTATGTTGGCCCAACAATCCCTTCCCCCTCTCAGGGGGAAGAGCCTGCCCTGAGCCTGCCGAATGGCTTAGGATGGGGGTCATACCACCCCCCAAACCGTCGCGTCCACCATCATCGCCGCGAACAGCAGCGCCAGATACGCCAGCGAGTACAGATAAAGCGGTTTGGCGCCTTCGATGTTCGGCCTTTTCCACAGCCGGTAGGCGTAGAAGATGAACCCAAACCCCAAGGCCGCGCTCGACAGCAGATAGAACCACCCGAGCTCGCCCGTCACGAAGAACATGGACGTGAGCGCGGCGACCAACAGAGTGTACAGGAGAATCGATCGCTTCGTCTGGTCGACTCCCGCCACGACCGGCAGCATGGGCACCCCGGCGTCCGCGTAATCATCCTTCAGCAGCAACGCCAGCGCCCAGAAGTGGGGAGGCGTCCAGAAGAAGACGATGGCGAACAGGTACAGGGCGGGCAGGCCCAGGTATCCGGTCACCGCGGCCCAACCCACCATGGGTGGAATCGCGCCCGCCGCGCCGCCTATGACGATGTTCTGCGGCGTCGACCGCTTCAGCGCCTTGGTGTATATCAGCACGTAGAACAGCGTGGCGCTCAGCGTCAGCAGCGCGCAAAGCAGGTTCGCGCCGCCCCACATGAGAGCGAACGCAACCGCGTTCAGCGCGATTCCGAACCCCAGCGCGCTGGCAGGCCGCACCGCCCCCCTCGCCACCGGCCGCGCCCTCGTGCGCCGCATCAGCGAGTCTATGTCCCTGTCCGCGTAATGGTTCAGGGCGTTCGCGCCTCCCGCCGCCAGCGCGCCGCCGACCAGCACCACCAGCACCAGTTGCCAGTCCGGCAGTCCGCGCGCCCCCAGGAACATGCCTCCCAGGGCCGTCAGCAGCAGCAGCGAGATGATCCGCGGCTTGGTGAGGGCCACGTAGTCCCTGATCACGCTGCGGGAGGCGGTCATCTGCGCAATCATCGCGCCCACCGCCTCGTCGTGGTCGTCCCTGCCGGGCCTGCGCCGATAGGCGCGTCCAACAGCCCGGCGCCACGGCGCGTATACGCCAGCACGCACAGGAACGTCAGCGCCACCCACGTAAGCGTGGCGAGGCTGAGATGCACCGCCTTCATCTCGGCGGCGAAGCGCGCCCAGATGATCCACGCCCCCGCGACGATCTGCACGGCGAACAGCCCCGCCGTGAACAGCGCCGACCATCTCAGGCCGGGAAGCTCACGGCCCCGCGCGTAAGCGGCGGCCGCAAGCGCCAGCACCATCACCCCAACCATCGCGCTCAACATCCTATGGCCCATGTGAATCGCGGCGGGAACCCCCTCCGGCATAATCTCGCCCCGGCACAGCGGCCACGTCGCGCACGCCGAACTCCCGCCGTATCCCACCATGAACGAACCGGACAGCATGAGAATGAAGACTCCCGCGAATGTGGCCGCCACGAGGACGTTCAGCCCCCTGTGGCTCAAACTCCTCTTCCCCCCGGGGGGGGAAGATTGAAATGGGGGGGAAGATTGAGATGGGGGGGACACCCCCGTCTCGCGCCAGCCGGCCAGAATGAGCACAACCAGCGCCGTCGCCAGCGCCTCCGCAAGCGCCAGATGAATCAGCCGCAGCCACCATTCGAGCTCCGTCAACACAGTCGCCCCGCCAAGCAACGCGGCGGCCACCACCAGCGCCAGCCCCACGACGGCGCTGCCGAGCATCCAGGAGTTGCGCCGGTAGTACAGCCACACCATTCCAGCCGTGACCAGCATGACCACGCCAAGCACTGACGCGCTGAGCCGGTGGCTGTACTCGATAAGGGTGTCCGTCTGGAAAGGCGGAATGATCTGCCCGTGGCACAACGGCCAGTCCGGGCAGCCCAGACCAGACCCGGTCGTCCTGACCACGCCGCCGAGGGTGACCTGGGCGAAGGCGAGCGCTAGCGTGACGATAGCCGCCCAGCGAAAGATCAGGTCTGTCTTTCTGGAGGGAGTCCGAAGCTGGCCAATCAAGGCTGCCTTTCAGTGCTCACGCTAGGCCGGCGCGGCACCCTGCCCACCCTCAGAGTCTATCCGATAAGTCCCTTCCCCCTCGCAGGGGGAAGAGCCTGCCCTGAGCCTGCCGAATGGGTTAGGATGGGGGTGATGACTGGGGTGTCGGAAAAGCTCTTATTCCCTATCCTCACCAAGCCGGCCGCGGGCGCCACAAACTATGTGCAACTTTTCACGAAGTCACAATAGCACAGCAAGCGAACCCCAGTCAATCCAAACTTTGCAATCTCTTCCCCTTGATGGGGAAAGGCAAGGATGGGGGTGTTGTCACGTCCCTTCCCCCTCGCAGCGGGAAGAGCCTGCCCTGAGCCTGCCGAATGGGTTAGGATGGGGGTGAAGGCGCCCCGCCTCAGCTCCCACGGAGCCAGCGCGTCAGCCCTCAATTGTCCGCCTCGCGCCACATGCCAAACCCCGTAGCCGCCAGCACCAGCGGCAGCGCCGTGTCCACGAACGCCCAGATCACCCACGCCTGGTCGTTGCCGTCCAGACTGTCCTGGCCGTTGGCGAGCAGCGAAAACCAGTTGTGCAGAAACAGGATCGACACCGCCGCCGTGACGTAGAAGGTGACGTTGACCTCCAGGTACCGCACCGTGACCCCCGCCTGTGGATCGGGCTTGCCGGCCTCCATCTTCCGTGAGAAGTTGAAGATGAAGGCCGCCGCCAGCCCGATGACCATCAGCACGTTCAGAACGGACCAGACCTGCGCCACGTCGACCGAATCGTCGACAAGCTGGTTGAACACGAAAAACACCGCCACAGCCACGGCGACTGCCACCAGATAGACCGCTCCCACTCTCCTGACATTTCCCATAGCAGCTGCTCCTCTCGCTGGTCACGCCGTGCGCCGGTCGGCCCCAGCATATCACAGGAATGCCGCCCCGTAGTCCCTTCCCCCCTTCTGTCATTCCGAGCGGAGCGCAGCGCAGCCGAGGAATCCAAAGCGGTTGCCATTGCCACACTGCCGCCTCGCAGCCCCTTCCCCCCCTTCTGTCATTCCGAGCGGAGCGCAGCCCTCTCCTCACATGTCATTCCGAGCGGAGCGCAGCGCAGCCAATGTCATTCCGAGCAGAGCGCAGCGCAGCCGAGGAATCCAAAGCGGTTGCCAATGCCACACTGCCGCCTAGTAGTCCCTTCCCCCCTTCTGTCATTCCGAGCAGAGCGCAGCCCTCTCCTCACATGTCATTCCGAGCGCAGCGCAGCGCAGCCGAGGAATCCAAAGCGGTTGCCATTGCCACACTGCCGCCTCGCAGTCCCTTCCCTCCCTTCTGTCATTCCGAGCAGAGCGCAGCGCAGCCAATGTCATTCCGAGCAGAGCGCGGCCCTCTCCTCACATGTTATTCCGAGCGGAGCGCAGCGCAGCCGAGGAATCCAAGGCGGTTGCCATTGCCACACTGCCGCCTCGCAGCCCCGTCCCCCCTTCTTCTGTCATTCCGAGCAGAGCGCAGCCCTCTCCTCACATGTCATTCCGAGCGGAGCGCAGCGCAGCCGAGGAATCCAAAGCGGTTGCCATTGCCACTCTGCCGCCTCGCAGCCCCTTCTCCCCCTTCTGTCATTCCGAGCAGAGCGCAGCGCAGCCGAGGAATCCAAAGCGGTTGCCATTGCCACACTGCCGCCCCGTAGTCCCTTCCCCCCCTTCTGTCATTCCGAGCAGAGCGCAGCCCTCTCCTCACATGTCATTCCGAGCAGAGCGCAGCCCTCTCCTCACATGTCATTCCGAGCGCAGCGCAGCGCAGCCGAGGAATCCAAAGCGGTTGCCATTGCCACACTGCCGCCTCGCAGACCCTTCCCCCCTTCTTCTGTCATTCCGAGCAGAGCGCAGCCCTCTCCTCACATGTCATTCCGAGCGGAGCCCAGCGCAGCCGAGGAATCCAAAGCGGTTGCCATTGCCACACTGCCGCCTCGCAGACCCTTCCCCCTTCGCATCCTTCGTGCCCCTCGTGGATAGCCTCCGCCTTGCTCCTGCACTTTTCCTTGACGTGCTCACTTCTGCACCACTAAAATTGCACGACGTACACGGCCCGCTAGCTCAATTTGGCAGAGCAACTGACTCTTAATCAGTAGGTTCTCGGTTCGAGTCCGAGGCGGGTCACTCCCCCACTCATTTCTCTAGGTGCGCGAACGCAGAGAGCTACCGCCTCAGACTCAGCAACACGACCGCCGCCCGGAATCTGTAGTTCGTCAGCCTCCTCGACCGCGCGTCGGACGCCACGCATAGGCTCTCCGGCGGCGCCCTCGCCAGCGTGCGACAGACCGGAGTGCTGGCGTCCCCGGGCAGGCTCGCCTGAACAAGTGCGCTATCGACTCCCTGGGCGACACCCTCACGGCCAGCGGTGGCCCTGGCCGCCGAGGCGATCACGTGGGAGCGAGCGAACCACGCCACGGAGCGGCTGATCGCCAACGGCGCCCGCCGACATTCGGTGTCCGCCGGCTGCCCGGCCTTGACCGCGTCGCGGAATTGCTGCTAGACTCCGGCACACCCAAGCGGATAGCGGTTGATGCGCGAGCCTTCCGAGGCCTCCGCGCCCAAGGACCTGAACGCGCGCCATGCGGACACCCTCCAGCGGCCCCCAACCGGGGCACAGTCACCCAATCTCGGTGCACTATCGTGGCCGCGAGCGATACAGCTATCCCTGCGAGCCTTAGCTTCCCCGTCCCATCTATCGGGGTTTCCCACCCTCTCCCCTGTGTTTCCTGGCCTTAGCCTCACCGACGGGTCGGTCTGCGCCTTCATCTGGCGCCAACTGCTTCCTGATGTTTGGCGTGTTGGCGGCCCGGCAGACGAACCACCCACAGCCAGGTTCAAATCATTCCATACGCCCAGGGGAATCGTGCGCCGCGATTGTTGCGCGCCCGTCCCGTGGGAAGACCCCGAATCACCAGCGACTAACGACTCGTTGAACACATCGGGGGAGCAAAACATGGTCAGCAGATTTTCTGAACAAGAGACCGAGGCCTATTACGACTCGCAAGACGACACATACCAGCTGGTATGGGACGAAGACGGAAGCGTCCACTGGGGCCTCTTCGACGAGGACCGCGACGAGGACTTCCTCGACGCGTGCGACAGGCTGAATCGGACGATGGCCGAGAAGGGCCGCATCGACCGGCGCTCGACGGTGCTGGACCTGGGCTGCGGCAACGGCGCCACCGCCATCTGGCTGGCCGGCGAGAGCGGCGCAAGCGTCACGGGCATCGATCTCAGCGGCGTCCGCGTCGCCAACGCGCAGGAGAAACGGGCCGCGCTGGGACCCGGACTCAGGGACAGGGTGGCTTTCGAGAAAGCCTCCGCCACCGACCTACCCTTCCCGGACGGCTTGTTCACTCACGTGTGGAGCCAGGCCGTGATATACCACGTGCCGGACAAACGCAAGATTCTGAGCGAGGTCCACCGGGTGCTGGCGAACGGCGGGGTCTTCGTGTTCGACGACCTCTTCAGGCCCAAGCGGGACATCACACCCGAAGCCCAGACCTACGTCTACGACAGGCTGCTGTTCGACACCGAGTTCACCTTCGAGTCGTACCAGCGGGCCCTGAAGGACCAGGGCTTCGACGTGCTGGAGGCCCTGGACGTGTCCCAACACCTGAAGAGGAGCTATCTGTCCCTGTCCGAGCGTACGCCTAAGGATCGATCTCTGGATAACGCCGAGCACTACGAGTGGTTGACCACCGCCTACATCGAGACTGCCGCCTCCGTCGACAGAGACGAAGTGGGCTGGGGTATATTCATCTGCAGGAAGTAACATGCAAGAAAGTCACAACAGGGTCCAGTGGGTGTACTCCTCCTCCTCCAACCAGGAGCTGGAGGAGCGTTACGACGAATGGGCCGCGCAATACGACAAAGACCTGGCCGAGGAGTTCGCCTGGAACGCCCCGCAGACAGCGACCGAACTGTTCGCCAAGCACGTCCCCGCCGGAAGCAAGATACTCGACGCGGGAGCGGGCACCGGACTGGTGGGCGAATGCCTGGCGAAGCTGGGGTACAGGAACATCTACGCCATCGACCTCTCCCTGGGGATGCTGGAGGAAGCCCGCCAGAAGGGCCTCTACAAAGACATGCGCCAGATGACGCTCGGGGAGGAGCTGGGCTACGACACCGATTCCTTCGACGCCGTCATCAGCGTAGGAGTCTTCACCACCGGCCACGCCCCGGCCCACGCTTTCGACGAGCTGGCTCGAATCACCCGGCCCGGCGGATTCGTAGTGTTCAGCCTGCGCGTGGACCTTTACGAAGAGGGCGGGTTCAAAGAACACCAAGCGGGCCTGGAAGAAGACGGGCAATGGAAGCTGGCCGAGCTATCCGAGCCCTACTACCCCCTGCCCAAGGGCGAGCCCGACGTGGTACACCGCATCTGGGCCTACCAGGTCACCGCCTGACGCCGCGCCCCTGAGGTCCCCTGCCAACCGCCTCGAAAGCCTGACCGGAGTCGAAGCCGGCAACACAGTATTCGCGTCAACAAGAGATAGCGCATCCGCTTCATGTGGACCGACGCGGGGCCCGCCCCAGTCGACACAGTTGACTACCACTGAAAAGGAAGCCGAACATGGCGCGCATGCACTCTGGGCGCCAGGTGAGGAAGTGGCCGCGAACGTAACCATCAGAACAGCCAGTCCCGCCGACGCCGGCCCCATCGCAAGGGTCCACGTCGACTCCTGGCGGACCACCTATCAAGGCATCGTGCCCGCCGAGTACCTCGCCAACCTCTCGTATCGCGACAGGGAGTCGATGTGGCACGAGGCCCTGACAGCAGCCAGAACCGCCACGAGCATCTTCGTCGCAGAAACCGAAAGCGGCGAAGTCGTCGGCTTCGCCAGCGCAGGACCGGAACGCGAAGGCAATTCGATCTACCGGGCCGAACTCTACGCCATCTACATACTTCAACAGCACCAGACCATTGGTCTGGGTCGCCGCCTTGTATCGACCGTGACTCAGCGACTGCTGGAACACGGATTCAGCTCGATGCTACTCTGGGTCCTGGAAGACAACCACCCCGCGTGCCGATTCTACGAATCGCTGAGAGGCGAGCCCGTCGGCAGAAAGACCGTCACATTCGGAGACGCACACCTCCAGGAAGTCTCCTACGGCTGGAGTGACATCGCCGGCCTCGCCGTCAAGCCGCAGGCATAACCCCCTAATCGCCGACCGCTTCTTTTGGGAATTATATCGGGTGTTACCCAATCAAGTCCTCGTAGCGGAGGCGCTTGCCGTCCATCCCTGCCATGAGGTTCCTGAGTTGGTCGTCGGTGTCCAGGGGCCGCGCGTTGTGTCTGCCAGCGAACTCGGTAGCGTAGCGGTGTAGGTGCTTCCGGCTTGTGTGGTGGTATGTTCCGATGATGCCCCGTGTAAGCATGGCCCAATGGCTCTCAATGCCGTTCGTGTGGGCCATACCTCTGGCGTACTCCGAAACGCTGTGCTTGACGGCTTCGTGCGGCCTATTGACGCCCCTGTAGGCCCGCGCTTCGTCGGTGTAGACCATCGCCTCTGGCTCAGTGTTGCGCTCCACGAATCCCTGTAGTGTCGGGGCGTCTGTACGCTCAACAACTTCGCTGGTGATCTGGTTCGTCTCGCGGTCTTTCATGCCGACCACGGGAGTCTTGCCGACCGGCCCGCGTCCGAGATGCTGCCGCTTGCTCGCATGCTTGTTAGCTTCCTTGCCGCCGATGTAGGTTTCGTCCACTTCGACCGGCCCGGAGAATAGCCCGCCGTTGTCCTCCCACGCCTTACGGATGCGGTGCGCCAGGTGCCAGGCCGTCTTCTGAGTGATGCCGAGGTCACGGTGTAGCTTCATGCTGGACACACCCTTGAGGTTGGTGCTCATCAGGAACGCAGCCAATGCCCACTTGGACAGGGGAAGGTTGGAGCCTTGCATCACCGTTCCGGTCTTGACCGAGAAGTCCTTCCGGCAGTCCCGGCAGCGGAACGGCTGAGGCTTGCGTGTCGGACGTTCCTGGACGTTCAGAGAGGCACACTTGGGGCAGGCCACCCCATCCGGCCAGCGGGCCGCGATGAACTCCTGCTCGACCGCCGCCTCGTCGGAGAAACGCTTGAGTGCGTCCATCAGAGTGACGCCCTTGCGGTAGTGCTTGCCCGGCGCTTTCTGTGCCATCTCTTACCCCCTTGTCTTGGGTAAGATTGTACCATAAAAGCGGCCAGGATGCAAGCACTTAGTCCGGTTTCAAGTAGCCGATTATCTCCGTGTACTGCGCCCTGTTTTCTGCCCGGTCCTGACGGAGTTCCTCACGTAGCTCAGTCACTTGCGCAGCCAGAGCATCGACCTTCCCCTCCAAAATATCAACCTTGCCGTCAACCCTCGCTATGTCGGCCTTGAGTTCGTCTCGGAGGTCGTCCAGATCCTGCCGCGTGACTCCGCTGGTGGTCGCCATATCAGTCGTCCTCCCCGTCCTTTTTGACCGGCTTCACCAGCGCCTTGACGATGTTCTCGTAGGTGTCGGGGATGGACAGGTACGGCTTGACCGGGCGGCCTTTCGGCTTCTTCGTTTCTTTCGCCATGTTCGTCCTCCTACCGCAGTAGCCTCAAGACTTCCTGCATATCAGTCTTGAGGCCCTGCACGTCCTGCTCCAGCCGGTCGAACTTCCGGTCGAGGTTGCCTAGCGCAGTCAGTATGGCATGATGGTTGACCCCCATCACGTAGAGGATGTTGGCCTGTTCCTGCTCCAGCTTGTCAACCCGTGCATCCAGTGTTGCCATTGTTGTCCTCCTGATGCCATGTTCACACCACAGCGTGCATCTTGTCAACCCTTTTCTCTCTGGTGTACCATGCCGGTAGCTTTGCCACAAGCTGTTAGCCCGCCCGCCTCTTGGCGGGGTCGTGGGTTGCTAGGGTTTGGCGTATTCACGCCCCCTTGCGGCCCATGACCGGGAGAAGCAGCTTGTGGCAAAGATGCTGAATCCTCGCCGCAAGGGGGCCTTCCGTGAAGAAGTGGATACTGTGGACGTTGATCATCGCCGCGACGCTGTTGGTAGGGTGTGGGGTGTCAGAGGAAGAGCAAGCGAAAAGGGTGGAGGATCGTAGGAAGGGGTTCCACTGCCTGAGTGCCTGGGATGGACACCACAACGGATTGGAAGAACTGGTGAAGGTCCAACTCAATGACCCCAACAGTATGGAGACATTCGAGACGAAGATTACCCCGGTTGACGGCATTACGGATAAGCATACCGTTATCATGGAGTTTGGAGCTCGCAACGCATTCGGCGGCATGGTTCGCAACACGGCGGTCGCCTTGGTGGATAACGGGACCTGCGAAGCAGAGTTGCTGACTATCAACTAGCCAGTTACGACGCTTCGTCGCCGTCGATCTCAAAGCGAACTGTCATCGGCAACCCATCCGCTCTCAGCACGGCTCGAACAGCCCGGATTAGGTCTCGGTTTAGAGCTGACGACGTATCCCAATTCGTGCCGCACATAGGGCATTCTGAGGGCAGTTTGAAGTCAAGCGCTTTGCCGACAACCTCCGTTGAGCATGAACTGCATTGGAGGCGCACAGCTTGGAGATCGGCCAACCCGAAGATTATCCGTGTCTCTTTGACCATCATCGCAACTATACCACCTTCCGCCCATGCCAGCGATGGAGCGCGCCTACTGCTACCACAACCTCACCAACCCGTAGGTGACGTGGGTAAGATTCGATATAATTCCCCTTCTTTTCTTAGCCCGGACTGGCGAAGGGGGCTCATCGTCCAGGAAGATGTGAACCATTTCGCGAGTACCACTCAAGGTTCAGCGGGGCCATTCACCAGATGAACAACGCCAGTGAAAGAGGTGCCCAAGAATGGTCAACGTGAAAGTAACCCAGGGCCGGCTGGATTCCCCCTCAAGCGAGTCCGGCATCAGCACCGTCCTGGTCGAGCCGGACGACGCCATTGCCCTGATGATGCTGGGTCACGGCTCCGGGACCCCGATACACGAGCCGCTGATGGTCCGGATGGCCGCGGCGCTCGCCGATCAGAATATCGCGACCTTCCGCTACAACTATCCGTACAGCGAGCGCATGGCCGACTACTCCCCGGACAAGATCGACCCTCTCGAAGTCCTGCTGTCCACCACAACACTGGCAAAGTGCGCCGTCGCGGACCTGCCGCTCGACCTCCCGCTATTCCTTGGCGGACGCTCCATGAGCAGCCAGGTCGTCTCGCTCGCCCTCACGCGCGAGCGCTGGCTCGACGTTCACGGCGTGGTGTTGTACGTCTTCCCCATGCGGTGGCGCGTCCTGTTGGGGAATCCCGTCGGCCATCTTCACCGGGTGCCGGCGCCCATGCTGTTCGTCCAGGGCGGCCGCGACGAAGAATTCTGCGATCTTGGCGAGCTTCAACCCGTGCTGGACGAATTGGGCGACCGCGCCACTCTGCACGTAGTCGAAGACGCCGACCATGATTACGACCTACCCGCCGCGTCGAGCGCCAACAACTCGAACGCACTCCCCGAGGTCGCCTCCGTAACCGCCGCCTGGATACGCACCCAACTGAGTTAAGAGCCTGTCCAAAGAGTCCCTTCCCCCTCGCAGGGGGAAGGTCAGGATGGGGGTGCCGCCCCCACACCACACTCGATTCAACCAGTCCCCTCCACAGCCCGAACCGCGCCACACCCAATCCCGCCAGTCCCTTCCCCCCTCGCAGGGGTCTATAGACCGGGGACATAGGCTGAACATGTTCGGGGATGGGGATGTCAACGCCGCCTCACGCTCTCCACCTGCTCCACGCTCACCTTCAGCCACGGCGGCGTTTTCGGATGCCGAAGTATCTCATCCGCGGTCATCCACAGGATATCCGCAACCTCCAGCGTATCCGTAATCGTCGGCTCTCCCGACTCGTACTCTGCGAGAAACAGGACATCTACCACATGCCCGAGGCCGGCAATCACAAACGTACTGCTCCGAACGTATTGCAGGTTCCGTGATACGACCACGCCGGTCTCTTCCAAGACTTCGGACGGACCGTCACCGGTCTCGGTCCTGCCACCCGGGAACGCCAGGACACCGGGGGCGTGGCCCACACCGTCGCCCCTCACGATCATCAAGTAACGCCCGTCCCTAACCACCGCACACTGGACGTTGACCACGAACCGTGGAGTACTTTTCGACATACCTACCCTCCGCTGTGGAGTCAGCAGTCCGAGATACCAATACCGCAGAGGTTGGCAGCATCATCCAATATTCTCGAGATAGCATGTTCTGCTTTACCAATTGTAGTACCACCGGGTATACACTGCTGGTAGCATTCCCGGAAGCTGTAAGTTGACTACCATTGAAGATGAAGACGCCGGCCGATACAGACTAAGGGCGGGAGGAATCGTCCTGTTGATTCTCACACAACCATCCAAAATTTAAAGGACGTGGCTGGGCAGTCTGTAGGCACTAACTAGGCACTAGCAGTACAAGTCATAGCTGGTGGGACCGTCCGCCCCTGTGTGCGGCCCTTCTTCTCTGCATCACGCTTCCGCACAATGGTAGAATGTTGGAATTAAAAGTAAACTTGGAAGGGGGATCTATGAGAGACGCAGAGACCCCGGCGTCCGCACACCGAGCCAGGCCCACGATGCCGCCGAGCCGCCCGAAAGAAGAGACGGCCCGTCTGGGCGACGAGATATACGAGCGAGACATCCGTCCACAGGTCGAAGAGAAACACTTTGGAGAGGTCGTCGCCATCGATGTGGATAGCGGAAGCTGGGCTATCGGCGAGGACGAGATTGCCGCCACGGACCGCCTGCACACCCAATGCCCCGACGCTTATGACGTTTGGTGCTTGCGAGTTGGTTATCGGGCACTGTACAGCTTTGGGGGCGGATCCCTTCGGAAGGCCGAGTGATCAAGGGGGTCGTAAACGACGCCTATGAAGCCGTCGTTCGCCTTACGGTGCAAGGCCCCTCGGGCCAGTCGCAGGAAATCGAAGCGGTGATCGACACTGGCTACAACGGCTTCCTCACCTTGCCCCCGGCCTTGGTGACTGAGTTAGGCCTGGTCTATCGCGACCGAAGCCGCGCTACGCTTGCCTTGACACGCGAACACTGGCTCGACGTTCACGGCGTGGTGTTGTACGTCTTCCCCATGCGTTGGCGCAACCTGCGGGCGCTCCTGCAGCAGGCTGACATGTTCGAGAGGCACGGATGGAGCCGTTCACGAGCCCGTGACTGTTACGACCTCTGGCGAGTATTTGGAATCTACAAGGACCGAATGGACCTAGCTGGCTTCGACTCAGTGCTGCGGGAGAAGTGTGCTATTCGAGGTGTGTCCTTCACGGGGCCAGGCGATTTCTTCCATGAAGCTATGCTTGCATACGTCGAAGAGACTTGGGAGCAGTGGCTCGGACCGCTGGTGCCAGGACTCCCCTCCTTCGACACCGTGATCACTGGGCTGCGGCCTCAGGTGGCGGCGCTCGTCCCTACAGGCACCGAGGACTGAACGCTATGTCCAGCTTGAGGATATTCGTGAGCTTTGAGTTCGACAAGGATTACGAACTCAAGAACCAGTTCTTCACGCAAGCCAAGGATCTTTCGCCGCACCGAGTCGTCAGCTTCTCCCTTAACGAAGCGTACCCGACCGAGGAATGGAAAGATAGAGCAAGGTCTGCGATTCGGGGATGCGATGTTGTCATCGTACTAGTGGGTCAGGACACGCACAACGCGCCGGGAGTCGAAACCGAAATCGACATTGCCCGACAGCTAAGGAAGCCGATCGTTCAGATCGTGCCTCAAAGGAGAACATATACCGGGGTGCATGGTCTTGATAAGCCGATTCGGTGGAAGTGGAAGATAATCAACAAGAAGCTAGACGAGGTTAGGACTCAGGGATAGCGCGCATAGACGGCGCAATCGGTAATCAGTGGCCTCATTTGAGAACCGAATAGACAATAAGTGCTAAGAACACTGCGAAGAAGATGACTGGCAAAGTCACTTCAACGTGTGTCAGCTTCCAGTAGCGGTTGCTTTTTTCTCCCTTTGCCTCTGGGTCCCACTCCAGGGTGAAAAACTGATAAGGGAGCCGCTTTTCCAATTCGTGCAGCACTCGGAATTTCTCTGTATTGAGTTGGCGGTAAGAGCGGATTACCACGAACCACGAAACAGACAACAGAGCTCCAACGCCTCCAACCGTGCCTAGCACCAGACGCTCGGGTGCATCTCCAAACCCGAACCTCAGTAGGGCAGCGATGAATACAACTAGCCCTACATGTAAACTCACGTATAGGCGGTTCGTACCTTCGCGTCTCTGGCTTACTCTATCGGCCAGTTCAGCATGGAGCTTGTAGATATCCAGAAGTTGGTCCTGCTCTGAATTAGCAGTCATGCGAGGTCCCTGATTGCCTCCACCACGCTCTCTGTGTTCCACCCAACGATTCTATCGGCGGCCAACCTAACTCGCTTGGATATTCGTTGGCTACCCCACGGTCTTATGGCAACGATGGGCTTTGCATAGGCGAATCCTTTCTCAGCCAATTCAATCTCTATATTTATCCACTTACTGTAGGTGGCGTAGACTCCGGCCAGAATGAGAACGACGTGACACGGCGTCATCTGATTACGGATTGCTTGGCGTAACTGTGCCTCTGTGCCTGCTCCGTGAATCGGGTCATCTCGGGGAACCGAGTAGTCTCTGAATGCGAAATAGCCTCTTTCACTTAGCAGATTGGTAAGTCGATCGTACTCATCAGTGTAGTTCCACGAGTGGCTGATGAACAGATTGTACGTCTTCATGGGTGTCTCCCAGCAATGCTTACCCTTCGATGCTACATTTTCAGATGGAGCCTGGTCAATGACGTGGATGCTCATTACCGTAACGGCGCTGGACCACCTTCAGGTAAAATCGGGTCCTGTTTGCCTTAACAGGGCGGGTGGAAACCAGCCCTCACCGGTTGGCGGGACGGTGGAACCATCCGAGAGAATGGAAGAGCCTCCAACCCAGTGGGCCGGAGCTTCCTAGGAGTCTGCCACGGTGGGCGACTGACCGACTCCTCAGATTGAGACCTCCCAGCGAAAAGCTCGCAGATCGGTACGCCTTGGGTCACCTGATTAGACTCGAACATTTCATTTCCATTTAGAGTTCCAGCTATCCCTCGGTTTGAACGTTCAGCCCCGAACCCTCCCCCTTCGCGCCCCCCCGCAACCCCGCCGTCCCCACCTCATCCACCTCCCCCGTCCGCGCGTCCACCGCCACCCCGTACACCTCCCGCGCCCTCTCCGCCGTGATGTACCCCTCCCGCACGTCCGCCGCCACCTCTCGCGGGTCCCGTTCGCGCGGGTCGCCCCAGCCGCCCCCGCCCGGCGTCCGCGTCACGATCGTGTGACCCTCCGGCACCGACGTCGTTATCTTGCACGGCAGCCGCCTCGCCTCCGCGCCACCCGCCCCATCCTCCGGCGACCGCACGTAGCACGCCGACGGCCTCGCGTCCTCCCCCCCGAACAGACCCCACGGCCCAACTCGCTCCCGGTCCGAGCTCAGCGTCAGCGTCGCGCTCCGCCCCATCACCCGCAGGCTCCGCTGTATGCCCACGCCCCCGCGATGCTTGCCTGCCCCCTCGCTGTCCGCCACCAGCCCGTAAGACTCCACCAGCAGCGGGTACGCCAGCTCAATCGACTCCACCGGTGCATTCCGAGTGTTCGTCATGTGGTTCTGCACCGCGTCCATCCCGTCTGAGTCGAACATCGCCCCTTGGCCGCCCGCGTACGTCTCCACGAAGTTGTAGTAGATGCCGTTCCGCGGGTCGATCCCCCCGATGTTCAGCAGATTCATCGTCCCCGAGCACGCCGCGATCACCCGCTCCGGGATCACGTCCGCCAGCGCCCCCAGCAGCACGTCCGTAATCCGCTGCGTCGTGATGATGTTCGCGTTGCACACCGCCGTCGGATAACGCGCCGACAGCAGGCTGCCGTCCCGCACCCTCACGTCGATGGGACGATACGCCCCCGCGTTCGGCGGCAGCTCCGGGTCCAGGCACGCCTTCAGCACGTAGTACACGCACGCCGCCACCGACGGCCACCGGCAGTTCAGCGGACCCTGGCAGGCGTCGTCCGTCGACGTGAAGTCCGCCACCAGCGAGTCCCCATTCGCCCGAAGCTCCACCCGAATCGTGATCGGGTCCTCCGTGATCCCGTCCCCCTCCACAACATCCTCGAACGTGTACACCCCCTCCGGTATCTGCGCCAGCGCCGCCCTCATCCGACGCTCCGAGTAGTCCAGCATCTCTCCCAGGTACCTTCGCACCACCTCCACGCCGTACCGGGACGCCAGCCCGCCCAGCCGCCGCTCTGCCACGTTGTTGGCCGCGTACTGCGCCAGCAGGTCGCCGCGCACCTCCTTCTGCGGCCGCACGTTCTGCGAGATGATCGCCCACAGGTCCCGCACCAGCTCCCCCTTGCGAAACAGCCTGACAGTGGGGATCTGCAACCCCTCCTGAAAAATCTCCGTCACCCCGAACGGCATCGACCCCGGAGCGAACCCGCCCATGTCCACGTGGTGCGCCTGATTCGCCGCAATCGCGATCAGCTCTCCGTCATGGAACACCGGCGATATCAGCGCCAAGTCGTTCAGATGCCCCGGCCCCGCCGGATACGGCGTGTTCAGCGCCAGCGCGTCCCCCGGCTCCAGCTCCTCGAACGGGTACTGCTCCATCGCCGTCAGCACCGCCGAGTGCATCGTCCCCAGGTGCACCGGCGTCCCGATCTCGCTCTGCGCCACTACCACCACCTCGCCCTTGCCCGTGTAGATAGCCCCCGACGTATCCCGCCTGTCCTTGATATTCGTCGAGTAACTCGCCCGGATCAGCGCCGCCACCATCTCATCCGCAATCGAGTAAAACCCGTTCCGCATCACCTCAAGCGTAATCGGATCAAATCCCCGCTGTCCCATCATGATGTCCGACGCTCCTTTCCATCTCGACACGCTGTAGCGGCGGGCCTCTTGCCCGCCCGCCTCAAGAGTCCCTTCCCCGCGTACACGCTCACGTCATTCCGAGCGCAGCCGAGGAATCTAGAGTCCCTTCCCCCTCGCAGGCGGAAGCTCAGCATGGGGCGCCACTCGCGCCGCCCAGTTCCTTCCCCCTCGCAGGCGGTAGAGCCTGCCCCGTACTCGATGCGGGGATGGGGGTCACGTTCCCAGGCACACCCCCTGGCACTCCCGACACCTACCCCTTCCCCCTCGCAGAGGAAAAGCTAGCATGGGCGTGAACGCGCCCACACACAACGGTCATCTCCACTCATCATCGTAGTGGCGGGCCTCTTGCCCGCCCACCTCAAGAGTCCCTTCCCCGCGTACACGCTCACGTCATTCCGAGCGCAGCCGAGGAATCTTAAGCCACGGTCTCCGACCCGCCCGCCTCATCTGAGTCCCTTCCCCCTTGATGGTCCCTGCCATTCCCGCGCCCGCGCCCATCCTGCCATTCCGAGCGCAGCCGAGGAATCTAAAGCCTCTGCCGGCAAGACCGTCTCCGTTTCTCAACGTCATCCCGCCCCGGCAGCAAACTCAGTCCCTTTCCCCTTGATGGCTGAAGAGCCTGCCCTGAGCTTGTCGAACGGGTTAGGATGGGCGTGAGAGGCCGCTGCCCTCGACCACCCCGGGCATTCCCTTTCCTCGACCCAGCCGCCTAACTGCGAACGTCCCCACAATACTCCATCACGATGTCGCCCAGGCGAAGATGGTACTCTTCCAACGTGCCCGAGTTGTCGATGATGATGTCCGCAAAATCTCGAAGCTGAGGGACGCCGATCCTGGTCTTCATCTCGTCTTTCTCGGCAACCTGCCCTTCAACGTCCTTAACAGATGCGTCCTTACCCAGTTTTGCCCACTCCCGCTCCACGCGCACATCGAACGGAGCGTCAATATAGATGTTGATCATCCGATTATCCAACACTGCCTTCAGATACGTTGCCATCGGGACTCTGTACATGCTCTCCAACGACGCATATCTAAGGCCTAGTCTTCTCATGTGGGACCCAACCAACTTCACAAATTCAGCGAGAGTTCCGTCAGCATCGACCTCGAAGAGGTGATCGGTAAATGCGTCGCCGCTCATATCGTACCCACGGGACGAAGCTATGACTTCGATGAAGCGTGCGATCTTCAGCCTCTCAACGCCCCTGTCAGCAAAGAATCTGCCGGCCTCGCTCTTACCACACTCGCTCATTCCACCTAATGAGAACAGCCGCGAGACATGCGCCAACTCAGTCGACATTCGCTCCTCCCCCGTGAACCGACCCAGAACGGACAGTCCTCACCGCCACCCAGTCCCTTCCCCCTTGATGATCCCTGCCATTCCGAGCGCAGCCGAGGATTCTAAAGCCACGGTCTCCGACCCGCCCGTCGCCCTTGATGATCCCTGCCATTCCGAGCGCAGCCGAGGAATCTAAAGCCCCCCGCCGTCACCCCCGCGTCAACACCAGGTTCAGCGCCTCGTCCACTCGCGCCCACTGCCCCGGCCACACCACCGTCGTCGAGTCTAGCTGCTCCACGATCGCCGGCCCCGCAAGCCTGTCCCCCGGCCCCAGCCGCGCCCGCTCGTACACCCGCGTCTCCACCGCCTCGCTGCGGAAGTACACCCGCCGCGTCCCCGTCAGCGCACGCGACGCGTCCCCCTCCGCCGCCGGCACCCGACGCACCAGGTCCGGACGCGGCATCGCCGCCACCGCCGACACCCGCACGTTCACCACCTCCACCGAGTTGTCCCGTATCGCGTATCCGTAGCTCCGATCGTGAGCCTCGTGGAATCGCACCGTGATCTCGTCAACGTCGCCCTGCGCAAACTCCCCCGCGGCCGCTGGCGCCTGCAGCTCGTACCCCTGCCCCACGTACCGCGCGTCCACCGTTCGCGCCAGCGTCACCCGCTCCGCCGGCGCCCCCTCGCGCTCCATCTGCTCCAGCGCCTGCCGCTCCATCCGCTCGAACCACCCCGTCAGCTCCTCCGGCGAAATCTCGCTCCCCGGCCGCAGCACCGTTCGCGCGAAGTCGTGCCGCAGGTCCGACACAAGCAGCCCCAGCGCCGACGTCACCCCCGGCGCAACCGGCGCCAGCACCCGCGGAATGTCCATCTCCTCCGCAAGCTCCGACACGTGCAGCGGACCCGCGCCCCCGAACGCCACCAGGCAGAACTCCCGCGGGTCGTACCCCTTGGACACCGACACCACACGGATGCCCTTCACCATGCTCGCGTTCACCACCTGCACGATCCCCTCCGCAGCCGCCTCCACGCCGATGCCCAGCGGCTCAGCGATCCGCTCCCGCACCGCCCTCCGCGCCAGCGCCGCGTCCAGCGGCATAGCGCCCCCCAGCAGCCCCGACTCCCCAAGCCTTCCCAGCACAACGTTCGCGTCCGTCACCGTCGCCTCCGTGCCCCCGCTGCCGTAGCACGCCGGCCCTGGCGCGGCCCCCGCGCTCTGCGGCCCCACCCGCAGCGCGCCGCCCGCGTCGATCCATGCGATGCTCCCACCACCGGCGCCCAGCGTGTGCACGTCCACCATCGGCACCCGGATCGGCAGACGCTCTATCTCGCTCTCCTGCGTCTGGCGCACCTCGCCCTGATAGCACAGCGACACGTCAAAGCTCGTGCCCCCCATGTCGATGGAGATCGCGTTCGCCTCCCCCGCCTGCCGTGCTATCGCCGCCGCCCCGATGACCCCCGCCGCCGGACCCGACATTATCGTGTGTACGGGCCGTTCGATAGCCGTCTCCACGCCCATAGTCCCGCCGTTCGACTGCATGATGTACAGCTCAGACCTCAGCCCCGCGTCGGCGATGGTATGCTCCAGCCGCCGCAGGTACCGCTCCATCACCGGCGCCACGTAGGCGTTGATCGCGGTCGTGCTCATCCGCTCGTACTCTTTGAACTCGGGAAGCACCTCGTGGGACAGCGCCACGGTGACGCCGGACAGCGACCGCCGCAGCGCCTCGCCCAACGCCCGCTCGTGCTCGGGGTTCGCGTAGGAATGCAGCAGACACACGGCTATGGCGTCCACTCCCGCGCCCGCTAGCTCCGCCACCACCCGGTCGATCTCCGCGCCGGTCAGCGGCGTCAGCACCTCTCCCGTGTACAGGACACGCTCCTCCACCTCGAAGCGCAGCCGCCGCGGCGCAAGCGGCTCCGGACGCCGTATCCGCCAGTCGTACAGGCTGGGCCGCTCCTGCCGCCCTATCTGCAGCACGTCCCGAAAGCCGGCTGTCACCACCAGCGCCGTCGACGCGCCCTTACGCTCCAGCAGCGTGTTCGTGGCCACCGTCGTGCCGTGAATGAAAAACTCGACCTGCTCAGCCCCGACGCCGTACCGAGCCGCCAGTTCCGCTATCCCCGCGGCCACTCCCACCGCCTGGTTTTCCGGCGTCGAAGGCGTCTTCGCGAACTCCAGCCGGTTCCCGTCGGCGTCGTAAAGCGCCAGGTCCGTAAACGTCCCCCCAACGTCAACCCCCAGCCTATAGCCCATAGCTTATTCCCTCGCCATTCCGAGTGCCCCTGTTCGTGTCATTCCGAGCGGAGCGCAGCCCTCTCCTCACATGTCATTCCGAGCGGAGCGCAGCGCAGCCGAGGAATCTAAAGCCCCTGCCATTGCCTATCAAACCGAGCGCCCCCTTTCGGTGTCATTCCGAGCGGAGCGCACCCCTCTCCTCACATGTCATTCCGAGCGGAGCGCAGCGCAGCCGAGGAATCTAAAGCCCCTGCCATTGCCTATCAAACCGAGCGCCCCAATCTCTACTCTTTAGAGCCGAGCGCCCCCTTTCGGTGTCATTCCGAGCGGAGCGCACCCCTCTCCTCACATGTCATTCCGAGCGGAGCGCAGCGCAGCCGAGGAATCTAAAGCCCCTGCCATTGCCCATCAAACCGAGCGCCCCAATCTCTACTTTTTAGAGCCGAGCGCCCCTGTTCGTGTCATTCCGAGCGGAGCGCAGCCCTCTCCTCACATGTCATTCCGAGCGGAGCGCAGCGCAGCCGAGGAATCTAAAGCCCCTGCCATTGCCCGTCAAACCGAGCGCCCCAATCTCTACCTTTTGGAGCCGAGCGCCCCCTTTCGGTGTCATTCCGAGCGGAGCGCAGCCCTCTCCTCACATGTCATTCCGAGCGGAGCGCAGCGCAGCCGAGGAATCTAAAGCGGCTGCCATTGCCCGTCAAACCGAGCGCCCCAATCTCTACTCTTTAGAGCCGAGCGCCCCCTTTCGGTGCCATTCCGAGCGGAGCACAGCCCTCTCCTCACATGTCATTCCGAGCGGAGCGCAGCGCAGCCGAGGAATCTAAAGCCCCTGCCATTGCCCGTCAAACCGAGCGCCCCAATCTCTACTCTTTAGAGCCGAGCGCCCCCTTTCGGTGCCATTCCGAGCGGAGCGCAGCCCTCTCCTCACGTGTCATTCCGAGCGGAGCGCAGCGCAGCCGAGGAATCTAAAGCCCCTGCCATTGCCCGTCAAACCGAGCGCCCCAATCTCTACTCTTTAGAGCCGAGCGCCCCCTTTCGGTGCCATTCCGAGCGGAGCGCAGCCCTATCCTCACGTGTCATTCCGAGCGGAGCACAGCCCTCTCCTCACATGTCATTCCGAGCGGAGCGCAGCGCAGCCGAGGAATCTAAAGCGGTCGCCATTGCCCGTCAAACCGAGCGCCCCAATCTCTACCTTTTAGAGCCGAGCGCCCCCTTTCGGTGTCATTCCGAGCGGAGCGCAGCGCAGCCGAGGAATCTAAAGCCCCTGCCATTGCCCGTCAAACCGAGCGCCCCAATCTCTACTCTTTAGAGCCGAGCGCCCCCTTTCGGTGCCATTCCGAGCGGAGCGCACCCCTCTCCTCACATGTCATTCCGAGCGGAGCGCAGCGCAGCCGAGGAATCTAAAGCCCCTGCCATTGCCCGTCAAACCGAGCGCCCCAATCTCTACTCTTTAGAGCCGAGCGCCCCCTTCCCTGTCATTCCGAGCGGAGCGCAGCGCAGCCGAGGAATCCAAAGCGGCTGCCATTGCCCATCAAACCGAGCGCCCCAATCTCTACCTTTTAGAGCCGAGCGCCCCCTTTTGGTGCCATTCCGAGCAGAGTGCCCCCTTCCCTGTCATTCCGAGCGCCCCCTTTCGGTGCCATTCCGAGCGGAGCGCAACCCTCTCCTCACATGTCATTCCGAGCGGAGCGCAGCGCAGCCGAGGAATCTAAAGCGGTCGCCATTGCCACGCCGCCGCTTAGTACGGGCAGGATTCACGCCCGCCCCCCGCCACCAAGTCCCTTCCCCCTTGATGGGCTGACAGGCGTATGTCCCAGGTGTGAGCCTTCCAAATCGTCCCTTCCCCCTCGCAGGGGGAAGGTTAGGATGGGGGTGAAGAACGCGAGTCTACTCCCGTAATCCCCAAATGCCTACCCTTGCCAGCCCTTGACGGTGGGAAACTATGAGCCTGCCCTCAGCCAGCCGGAGGATGCGGGTCAAAGAGCCGCGCCAGTCCCCTCTCCACTTCGTGTCTCTTCGTGCCCTTCGTGGATAATCCCGCCATAGCCGCTCGGCTCCGGCCTACGAGTTCGGACCCCTCCCCATCCCGTACGGCTGCCACCGCCTCAGGTCCGTCTTCTCCAGCACCGACGGATTCACGCACGTCCGCGGCCACCGCCCCGTCAACGCCAGCATGATCTCCTGACCCACCCTGCGCCTCGTCTCCGGGCCCATCCGCGCCGACGCCGACGCCACGTGCGGCGTCAGGATCACGTTGTCCATGTGTAGCAATGGGTTCTCCGGGTCCGGCGGCTCCTGCTCCAGCACGTCCAGCCCGGCCCCCGCGATCCAGCCCTCCTGCAGCGCCTTGATCAGCGCCTCCTCGTCCACCGTGGGGCCGCGCCCGTTGTTGATGAACAGCGCCGTCGGCTTCATCTGCCGGAAGTGCTCCTCAGTCAGCATGTGGTGCACCTCCGGCGTCGCCGGCGCGTGCATCGACACGATATCCGACCGCTGCAACAGCTCCCCAAGCCCCACCGGCTCCACGCCCTGGTCCGTGATGAAGATCTCCCCGATGTACGGGTCATACGCGATCATCTGCACCCCGAATCCCCGCGCCCGCACCGATGTAGCCCGCGCCACGTGCCCGAACGACACGAACCCCAGCGTCTGTCCCATCAGCCGCGGAAACTCCGACAGCAGCGGCCTCCCCTCGCTCCACCGGCTCTCCCTCACCATCCGGTCCATCGTCGTCAGCCGCCGGAACGTCGCCAGAATCAGCATCATCGTGTGGTCCGCCACCTCCTCGATGAACACGTCCGGCACGTGCGTCACCGGGATGTTCCGCTCCGTCGCCGTCGCAACGTCCACGCTGTCCGCCCCAACGCTCCCCAGCGCGATGATCTTGCAGTTCTCCAGGCCGTTGATGATGTTCGACGTTATCCGCCGCCCCCTCGCGATGATCGCGTCCGCGTCCCTCGCCGCCGCGATGAACTCCTCCTCCGTCTCCGCATCGCTCTCGATGATCTCCGCGTCGATAGCCGACAGCGCCTCCATCTCCAGGTCGAAGGAACCCCCCGCCATGTCGAACGTAACCCCAGGCGGCCTCTGCGTAACCACTTTGAACCTTGCCAACGTGATGCCCTCCTCTCCAGTCGTAGCGAACCCGTAACAGTCTGGTCGGCCACACCCATGTAGGGGCAATCCCTTGTGGTTGCCCGTGTTGGTCATCATGCCCAGGGCGCCCACAAAAAACGCCCCCACCTTGTGCGGCGCCGGCTATGCTGTTACAGGCTCAGTCGTAGCGTCTCGCGCACACCCGCTGGACGCCTGCACGCCCCTGCGGAGCCGGGCCTTAGCATACCCCCGCCCGCCTACCCTGTCCAGACTGCCCCCGCCATGTCCTTCCCCCTGCCATCCGTCATCCCCGCGAACGCGGCAACCCAGGGGCGGTGTGCACCCCCGGCTCTCATCCCTGTCATTCCGAGCGCAGTGCAGCCGAAGAATCTAAAACGGTCACCCTTGCCACGCGCCCCCTGCCGCCTTGCCCCTTCCCCCCGACGGGCTGACAGGGGGTATGTTTCAGAAATGAGCCTTCCAGAAATCCCTTCCCCCTCGCAAGGGGAAGGGCCTGCCCCAAGCTTGCCGAATGGGTTAGGATGGGGGTGCCCCTCGCTGTGGTAAAATGCCGTCGCCGAAAGGCGCCCGAATGGACGGCGGCGCAGCAACCCGCGCACCCAGCCCAGCCGCCAGGAGAGCACGCACATGCCCGGTGGAAACCGTTACGAAATCGAACACGTCTCACGCTACCTCTACTCGCAGCCCGTCCGGCAGTGCTCCATGTCCCTCTGCCTCAGGCCCAGCGAGCGGATGGGCCAGCGGCTGCTGAGCTTCTCGGTTCGCACAGAACCCGTCGCCGCTCTCAGCGTGGAGACCGACGCGTTCGGCAACACCAAGCACCTCATGCACGTCCACGGCGAGCACGACTCGCTGGTTATCGCCGCCCGCTTCGTCGTCGAGACCGCCGCGCCCTCACCGCTGCCCGAGACCCTGGCGGACGGCGCCTGGGAGTCGATTGCAGCCTGGAAGGACTCACTGGAGTACTGGGACCTCACCCGCCCCAGCACCTACGTCCGCCCCTCGCCCGCCCTGAATGAGTACGTCACGAGGCACGGCATCGCCCGCCGCCCGGACCCGCTTTCGTCACTGCTCACGCTGAACGAGACGATCTTCCACAGCTTCGACTACGAGCCGGGCGCCACCTCGGCCATCTCGCCCATCGAGCACATCCTGGAAACGGGACGCGGCGTGTGCCAGGACTACGCCCACGTGATGATCTCCATCGCCCGCTCGTGGGGCGTGCCGACGCGGTACGTGTCCGGTTTCGTGGCCTCTTCCGACGACCGCGGCAGTATCGCCAAGCAGAGCGCAACCCACGCATGGGTCGAATGCCTGCTGCCCGGAATCGGCTGGACCGGCTTCGACCCCACGAACCGCGATCTCGCCGGTGTGCACCACGTGCGCGTCGCCACCGGCCGCGACTACCGCGACGTATCCCCCACCCGCGGCATCTTCGTAGGTGGCGGCCACAGCCTCCTCGAAGTCACCGTCACCATGCGCACCTCCACCACCTAGTCCCTTCCCCCTCGCAGGGGGAAGGCTAGGATGGGGGTGCCCCCACGCCGCTTCCGCAAGTCCCTTCCCCCTCGCAGGGCGAAGGCTAGGATGGGGGTGACCGCCCCCGTCCGCCCGTAGTCCCTTCCCCCTCGCAGGGGGAAGGTTAGGATGGGGGTGTCCCCGGTCTATACACAGGGCGAAGAGCCTGCCCTGAGCCTGCCGAAGGGTCAAGACGCGCGTGACGATACGCCCGCCGACGCCTGGTCCCTTCCCCCTCGCAGGGGGAAGGTTAGGATTGGGGTGTCCCCGGTCTATACACAGGGCGAAGACCCTGCCCTGAGCCTGCCGAAGGGTCAACACGGGCGTGACGATACGCCCGCCGACGCCTGGTCCCTTCCCCCTCGCAGGGCGAAGGCTAGGATGGGGGTGATCACGCAGCCCCCTTCACCGCCCCATCTTCATGCCCTTCGTGGATAAACTCGCGTCCCCCGCGTCCCTACCCGAACAACCCCTCCACCCGCGCCACCACCTCCGGCACGTCATTCGCGTACGAATTCACCAGCGTCGATACCTCATACGCCTCCAGCTGCCCCGCCTCGTACGGCGTCAGCACGCTGTGCAGCGCCTCCGCGTCCGCCTCCACGTCCAGCCACAACCTCTGCGCCTCCGGCGGAAGGATCGCCGGCATCCGATGGTGTATCGGCCGGATATCCTCGCTCGCCTCCGTCGTAATCACCGTAAACGACCGCACCCAAACGTCGTCAGGCCCTCGCCACGCCTCCCACAGACCCGCGAACGCCATCGGCTCCCCCGACCGCGCCACAATCCGCATCGGCCGCTTCGCCCGGCCCGCCCGCGTCCACTCGTAATACCCGTCCGCCGGCGCCAGACACCGCCGACGCCGAAACGCCGACCGGAAGCTCGGCTTCTCCGCCACCGTCTCCGCCCGCGCGTTTATCATCCGGCTGCCGATCGACACGTCCTTCGCCCACGACGGCACCAGTCCCCACCGCATCAGTTCCCCTCGCCGCTCGTCGCCCTCCGCCACCAGCGTCAGCGACCGTTGCGTAGGCGCGATGTTGTACCTCGGAGGAACGTCCAGCTCATCCGCCGTAAACCCGAAATAAGCCTGAAGCTCCCGAATATCCGCGATCAGGCTATATCTCCCACACATATCCTACCTCTAGGTCCCTTCCCCCTCGCAGGGGGAAGGTTAGGATGGGGGTGACGATGCCCCCATCACTTCCGTAGGGGCAGGCCTTGTGCCTGCCCACGCCCCCCATCAGCCGCCCCTCCCCCTTCGCGCCCTTCGTGCACTATCCCGCCCCCTACGCCCCCACCCGGCGGCGCCTGTTCCGCAAGTAGTCCACCATCACGAACTTGCCCAGGTTGCGCGAATCTGTGTAGAACGCGCGCCCCTTGTTGATACGGGTAAGCTGGTCGATGAACGCCAGCAGGTCGGGTTGCCGCTCCAGCATGAACGTGTTTATCGTGATGCCCTCCTGCGTGCAGCGCTTGACCTCCTTCAGCGTCTCGTCAATCGTCGTCCAGGAGGGCGGGTAGCTGAAGTAGGCCCTGCTTCCCTCCATGTGCACCGTCGGCTCCCCGTCCGTGATCATCAGCACCTGCTTGGTCGCCACCTTCCTGCGCGACAGTAGCTGCCGCGCCAGCATCAGGCCGTGCTGCATGTTAGTGCCGGACACCCAGGCGTTCCAGCTCACCTCGGGAAGGTCCTCGCCCTTCAGCTCCATGCCGTAGTCGGAGAATCCGACGACGTAGAACTGGTCCCTGGGGAACTGGCTGTGGATTAGCCAGTACAGGGCGAGCGCGACCTTCTTCGCGGACGTGAAACTGCCGAACATGCCCATCGAGCGGCTCTGGTCGAGCATGAGCACGGTGGCGACCTGGCTCAGGTGCTCCGTGCGATGAATCTCCAGGTCCTCCGGTCGCAGCCGTATCGGTACGCTCGGCCCCTCCCGCAGCACCGAGTTGAACAGCGTCCGGTGCAGGTCCACGTCGAACGGGTCCCCGAACTCGTACTGCTTCGTCTCCCCCGTGTAATCGCCGCCCTCGCCGCGGAAGTACACCTCGTGACGCCCCGCCCGGTCCTTCTTCAACTCGGAGAAGACCTCCTTCAGCGCCTGCTGCGCCAGCTTCCGCACCGCCCTGGGCGTCAACTCCAGCCGGTCGCCCTCCCGTTTCAGGTAGCCCGCCTCCTGCAGGCGTCTCAGCACGTCCTGCATCTGCTCGAGCTGGCGCCGAGCCTCCTCGTCTATGAGATCCTCGACCCTGTCCGGGTCCAGATCCTCCAGATTGCCGCTGCGCATCACTTTCTCAAGCTGGCGCTCCAGGTCGTCCATGTCATGCAGGTTCTTCATCAGATCCATGGCCTGGTCCAGCGTCAGCGACTCCTCTCCCATGAATGGGTAGTCGCGGGCCATGTCGTCAAACGAGTGCAGGTCGTACATCTCGCCCGCCAGCTCGGCCAGTTCCTCCATCAATTCCGGGTCCATAGACGACATCAGCAGCGACTCCAACTCGTCGCGCATCTCGGAACTCATGCTCTCCATCATCGACTGCATCGCCGCCATCTGACGCTGAAGCTGCTCGATAAGCTCGTCCAGACTCTCGGGCCGGTCGGGGTCGAAGTGGTGGCCGTACTGCTCCATGAAACCTTCGAAATCCGGGTCCTCGCCCATCGCCCGGTCTCGCAGCATCTGGTTGAGCGCCGATACCATGTTCCGAAGCTCCTCCATCTGCTCCGGCGTCATGTTCTGGATCTGTTGACGCATGCTCTGGAAGAAGTTGCGCATCATCTGCTGTCTCAGCATGTCCAGCAGCTCGTTGAACTTCTCGCGCGCCTCCGGGTCCATGAAGTCGTACTGCTGAAGCTCGCGAATGGCTCCGCTGGGGCTTTCGGGCAGGGAGTCGAGCTTCTCCCGACTGCGCTCGGCGCGCTCTTCCAACATCTTCATTGGCCCCCGCAGATGCTCCGCCTCGTCGCCTTCGGCGTCCATCCGCTCCCGCGCCTCCGACACCCGCTTGTCGATGCCGGAGCGTTCGCTCTCCAGCACGTCCTGCAGGCGCTCCTTGAGGTCCTCCATCAGCGAGTCCACGTTGTAGCGCTCCAGCTGCGCCTGGCGCTGCTTACGCAGCCGCTCCATCATCTCCCGCAGCCCCTCCACGCGCTCGCCCTGCTCGCTGTCCATGCCGCGCTGGAACAGATTGCGCAGCGCGCGGTTCACGTCGCCGTGCGTGAGGATGTCTTCAGACAGCGCCTCCAGAAAGTCGTCCTCGTCCATATCCGACCAGTCCTGAGACCCGTCCCAGCGCGAGTATGAGTAAGTAGTCATCGCATTCCTTTCAGTCCCTTCCCCCTCCCAGGGCGAAGGTCAGGTTGGGGTGATAGCCCCTTCCTTTCAGTCCCTTCCCCCTCCCAGGGCGAAGGTCAGGTTGGGGTGATAGCCCCTTCCTTTCAGTCCCTTCCCCCTCGCAGGGGGAAGGCTAGGATGGGGGTGCCACTCCCGTCCGTCCGCAGTCCCTTCCCCCTCCCAGGGCGAAGGTTAGGATGGGGGTGCCGCCCCCGCCCGTCCGCAGTCCCTTCCCCCTCGCAGGGCGAAGGTTAGGATGGGGGTGCTCCCCTCCTAGTACGTCAGCGCCCCCCCATTCACGTGTATCGTCTGCCCCGTAATGAACGCCGCGTCCTCCGACGCCAGAAACGCGCACGTCTTCGCTATCTCCTCCGACAGCCCCAGCCTCCCCAGCGGTATCCCCGACGTCCGGTGCGTCGCCGGCTGCGCGTTCGCCGGGTACGTGTCTATCGCCCCCGGCACCACGTGATTCACCAGTATGTTGTGCGGCGCAAGCTCCATCGCCAGCGCCCGCGTAAGCCCCAGCGCACCCATCTTCGACGCCGACACGTGCGCCCACCCCGCGTGCCCACGGAACGCGTTCAGACCCGAAACGTTGATGATCCGCCCTCCTCCCGCCTCGATCATCCCCGGTATCAGCGCCCTGCTCAGGTAGAACGGACCGTCCAGGTTAACCGCCAGCACCTCCCGCCACTCCTCCACGCTCATCTCCGTAATCGGCGCCGGCCGCCGCAGCCCCGCGTTGTTCACCAGCACGTCCACGCGCCCGAACTCGCTCAGAGCCGACTCAGCCAGCCGGTCCAGATCGGCCAGGTTGCCAACGTCCGCCACCACCGCGATCGCCCGGCCCCCCAGCGCCCTCGCCTCCTCCGCCACAGCCTCCGCCTCGGCCCGATTCGACCGCGCGTTCACCACCACGTTCGCCCCCCGCGCCGCCAACTCCAGCGCCGTAGCCCGCCCGATGTTCCTCCCCGACCCCGTAACCAACGCCGTCTTCCCATTCATAAGCCTTCCCCTTTGTCCCTTCCCCCTCGCAGGGGGAAGGTTAGGATGGGGGCGCCGCCCCCGTCCGACCGTAGTCCCTTCCCCCTCGCAGGGGGAAGGTTAGAGCCTGCCCTCAGCCTGCCGAAAGGTTAGCATAGGGGCGCCGCCCCCGCCCGCCCGTAGTCCCTTCCCCCTCGCAGGGGGAACGTTAGCATAGGGGCGCCACCCCCGTCCGACCGTAGTCCCTTCCCCCTCGCAGGGGGAACGTTAGCATAGGGGCGCCGCCCCCGCCCGACCGTAGTCCCTTCCCCCTCGCAGGGGTAAGAGCCTGCCCTCAGCCTGCCGAAAGGTTAGCATAGGGGCGCCGCCCCCGTCCGTCCGCAGTCCCTTCCCCCTCGCAGGGGGAAGGTTAGCATAGGGGCGCCGCCCCCGCCCGCCCGTAGCCCCTTCCCCCTCGCAGGGGGAAGGCTAGGATGGGGATGCCCCCCGTTGTGCTGTCAGCCGCCTGATCTCGGAATCTATGGCATCCAACACCGAGTCCGTCTCTTCAAGCACTTCATTGTTCCAGAAGCGTAGCGCCGTGTACCCCTCGGCCTCCAGTCGCCGCGTTCTTTCCAAGTCTTGCGCGATTCGCCATTAATGCTGGCCGCCGTCCACTTCGACTATCAGCCTGGGGTACAGACACGCGAAGTCAACGATGTATTCGCCGACGGGTCGCTGACGCCGGAATTTGAACCGTAGCTGGCGCAGGCGCAGGTAACGCCAAAGGGTTCTCTCCGCGTCGGTCACATTCTACCTCAGAAGGCGCGCTCTGGAATTGCTTGACTCCGTTGCTCCTATCCTTTGCTCCTATCCTTGGCTCCCCACTGGCGCCCACATCCACCCATCATCCCCCTTCGTGTACCTTGGTATCCTTCGTGGATAATCCAGCGTCCGCCTCACCCCCATTGACATCCTAGCACATCCGTGCTATTATTCGCCAATCCCAACACCACAAGGAACCACACACCATGACCGACAACCACCCGAATCAAGCCACATCGGCCCTGGCCCAGCCCGGCGGACCCGACCGTGACACCGTCGTCATGATCGAGTCCCCAACCGACACGGACGAGTCCCACGTCGTCCCGGAATCACCCTCGAATCCCGCTGAATTCGGCGGCGAAAACGCCGATCTGATACAGATGCTACAGGATGATACACTTATTCAGGACGCCCTTTCGCCCAGGCAGATAGGCGCCCTTCCCTATCTGATCGGCCCCGGCTCGGCCTCCCAGCGCGCCAGGAACGCCGGCATATCCCGCACCACCCTCTACAGGTGGCTCGAAGAACCCGACTTCCGCGACACCCTCCAAAGACTCCGCAAAGAAGTCCTCCACGTCGCCGAAATCTCCGCCCAGTCGATGGCGCAGGACGCCATCTCCGTAATCTTTGAACTGATGCAATCCGGCCGCCAGCGCGTCCGCCTCGACGCCGCCCTTGCTGCCCTCAAGCTCGCCCAGAGCGCCCGCCAGACCGAGCACCTCGACCGGCGTGTCGATAACCTCGAAAGGGCCGCCGCGCTAAGGAAGAAGTCCCAATGGCCCGGCCTCTAGAAGCCACCGTCCGAAGACTGGAGAAAGAATACGTCACGGAACTCGCGGAAGTCGCCGTCGAAGACTTCCTCGATTTCGTCGACACCCATTGGTACCGCCACGCCGCCTACCGCCGAGGCGATGCCTGGGACTTCATTCGATTGTCCGGCGTTGAACACTGCGGCGCCCCCGGACTCCACCAAGTCGCCAGGTACCTCGATCGCTGCGCCGCCCTCGACGAGTTCCCTAATCCTAAAATTATCGCGCGGAAACTACTCCCATGGCGCCGCGATCCCCTCGACTCGGCCCCTCCGGTCGCCCCAACTGCCGAGCGCCCCGAAATATCCCCGCCGCGCTCGGACGCCGACGGCCGCGCCCTAGTCCGATTTCAGCCGGCGCACCAGTTCCCGCAGCCGCTCCGCTTCGCGCACAGCCTCGTCCCGTTGCGCCTCCGCCTGGCCGATCCGGGCAAGCAGCTCAACCCTGCTGAGAAGGTGCTCGCCGCTCACGGGGTCGAACAACAGCAACTGCCCCTTCACCCAGCACAGATACAGCCCGAGCGTCGGGCTGAACCCCCTGATTTCGCCGTCCGGAGACTTCTCGAGGGCGAACGGAGTATAGTCGCCATCCGAAAGCCTGTCGCCGGCGAGTGGAGCGTCGTGGCGCTTGCCGCCCGTCTGGTCGAAACGCCAGTACTCCAGCACGCCCATTTCCGCGTAGCGCCGCCGCTTGAGTGTGTAGTCGCGCCGGCCCGTGCTCTTGGACGCCACTTCCAAAATGAAGTCGGGCGGTTTGCCCACCTCGCTTATCACGTAGCCGTTCGTCGCCTCTATGCGCTCAACGTCCACCCCGAACGCGACCACGACGTCGGGTACCAGGTTCGAGAAAATGTGCTCCCTGTCCGTGCACAGGTAGCCCTGCCCGTTGACGAGAACGTCGTCACGACCGTCATACCGCCCTTCCAGAATCTGCTCGATGTTGGCCAGGGTTGGGAACTGTTGCATCGCGTCAATCTTGCGTGGCGGGTCGTTCAGAGGCTCAGGCTCCTCGCGCCACTTCGTTCGGGCGGATTCCAGTCTTTGGTTGGTAGTCATATCCACTCTCACCGCCGTCGCGGGGCCACGCTTGCGGCTCTAATCGCCCCTGAGAGCCTATCCGATAAGTCCCTTCCCCCTCGCGGGGGGAAGGTTAGGATGGGGGCGATGGACGGGTTCTCAGATAGGCTCTTAGTCCGACGCCAGCGCCGGCTCCTGGCTGCGAATCACCTCGGCGTCCTGCAGCTCGGCCACCTTGTCGTCGGAGTAGCCGAGGATGTCCTTGAGGATCTCCTCGTTGTGCTGGCCCGGAGTAGGGGCGGAGCCGACAACCATGGGCGTGCGGCTGAACTTGATCATCTTGCCGGAGACCCACATGGTGCCCGCGACCGGGTCGGGGACCTCCATCATGATCTCACGCTCGCGCAGGTGCGGCTCGTTGGCCGCCTGCACCACGTCGTTCACCGGCGCGCACGGTATGGAGAAGCCGGACAGGTAGTCCACCGCCTCCTTGGTGGTGCGCGTGGAGAACCAATCCGTCAACTCGCGCTCCAGGTCGGCGGTGTTCTTGCCGCGGTCGGCGCGCGTGGTGAACCGCGGGTCTTCCAGCCACTCCGGCTTGTCCAGCGCCTCGCACAGGCGGCCCCACATGTGGTCGTTGTTGGCGGCGATGATCAGCCAGCCGTCCGTGGTCTGGTACATGCCCCCGAGCCCCTCCCCGTTGCCCCTGCGCTCGGCCACGATGCCGTCGCCCAGGTAGGCCGAGATCGGTATCTCGTTGGTGGTGAAGCCGGTGTCGGCGAGGCACACGTCGATCGCCTGGCCCTCGCCCGAAATCTCCCGCTCCCTCAATGCCGCCAGCGCTCCAATAGTGGCGTGAAGCGCCGTTATCCTGTCGATAAGCGGGAAGGCGGTGAGAATCGGCGGGTCGTCGGGGAAGCCCGTCAGCGACGCCATGCCGCCCATCGCCTGCCCGATTGGGTCGAAGCCCACCCTGTCCCGCAGCGGCCCGTACTGGCCGTATGCGGACACGTTGATCATGATGATCCTGGGGTTCAGCTCCTTGAGAACGTCATAGCCCAACCCCATGATGTCGATGGTGCCCGGGCGGAAGTTCTGCAACAGCACGTCCGAGACCTTCACCAGGTCGCGGATGACCTCCTTGCCCTCCTCGGTACGCAGGTTGATCGAGAGGCTCTTCTTGCCGCTGTTGTACTGCACCCAGTAGGCGCTCTGGCCTCTAACGGTCGGACCGTTGGCGCGGCTCTCGTCGCCCCTGATCGTTTCTACCTTGATGACCTCGGCGCCCATGCGCGCGAACATGAGCGCGCACCTGGGGCCGGCCTGGTAACGCCCCAGGTCAAGCACGCGAATGCCCTCCAGCGGAGCCTTAACCGAATTCGTCATGATACTCACATCCCTCTCTCATTCAGCCTTCCGATGTCCCTTCCCCCACGCCTCTCTGCCACTCCGAACAGAGCGCATCCTCCACTCCAATCCGGCGGAGCACATCCTCCACTGTCATCCCGAGCGGAGCGCATATGCCACTGTCACTCCGAACAGAGCGCATATGCCACTGTCATTCCGAGCAGAGCGCAGCGCAGCCGAGGAATCCAAAGCGTCTGCCTTGGCGCCGCCAGCCCGCGCCCTCCTTACAGTCCCTTCCCCCTCGCAGGGGGAAGGTTAGGATGGGGGTGCCGCTTCCTACCCTATCTCCGACCCTTCCTGTCCAGAAACTCCTTGAAACCTTCCTCCACTGTCACTCCGAACAGAGCGCATCCTCCACTGTCATTCCGAGCGGAGCGCAGACGAGGAATCCAAAGCGTCTGCCTTGGCGCCGCCAGCCTGCGCCCTCCTTACAGTCCCTTCCCCCACGCCTCTCTGCCACTCCGAACAGAACGCAGCGCAGCCGAGGAATCTCAAGCGTCTGCCTTGGCGCCGCCAGCCCGCGCCCTCCTTACAGTCCCTTCCCCCACGCCTCTCTGCCACTCCGAACAGAGCGCATCCTCCACTCCAATCCGGCGGAGCACATCCTCCACTGTCATCCCGAGCAGAGCGCATCCTCCACTGTCATTCCGAGCGGAGCGCAGCCTCCACTGTCATTCCGAGCAGAGCGCAGCGCAGCCGAGGAATCCAAAGCATCTGCCTTGGCGCCGCCAGCCCGCGCTCTCCTTACAGTCCCTTCCCCCACGCCTCTCTGCCACTCCGAACAGAGCGCATCCTCCACTCCAATCCGGCGGAGCACATCCTCCACTGTCATCCCGAGCGGAGCGCATATGCCACTGTCATCCCGAGCAGAGCGCATCCTCCACTGTCATTCCGAGCGGAGCGCATATGCCACTGTCATTCCGAGCGGAGCGCATCCTCCACTGTCATTCCGAGCGGAGCGCAGCGCAGCCGAGGAATCCAAAGCATCTGCCTTGGCGCCGCCCCACCGCGCTCTCCTTACAGTCCCTTCCCCCTCGCAGGGGGAAGGTTAGGATGGGGGTGCCGCTTCCTACGCTATCTCCGACCCTTCCTGTCCAGAAACTCCTTGAATCCTTCCTCCACCGTGGTCGCGACAAGCTTCGTGTCCCGCGCCTCCACTTCGTTGTCGTGCATCCCTCGCCAGCCCGCGCCCACGTTGTCCATCATCAGCTCTTTGATGCCCTGCACCATGCGTTCGTCGTTCGCCGCAATGTACTGGGCGATCTCAACGGCCTTCGGCATAAGCTCGTCAGACGACACCAGATGGTTGAGCAGGCCGATCTGAAGAGCCTCCTCGGCCTCTACCACCCGGCCGGTGAACAGCAGCTCCTTGGCCTTGGGCCAGCCCACCTGCATCGGCAGCGTCCACGTCGAGTTGACCCGCCCATAAGACGCCGCCAGAAAGCGGAACCTCGTCCGCTCGCACCCAACCCGGATGTCGAAGCTGGACGACATCAGCGCGCCGCCGCCGTAGCACAGCCCGTTGAGCGCACCGATGGTGGGCTTCCTGCAAGAGGCGATGTTCCACGAGAACAGGTCGCTGCCCGGATAGGGCTCCGGCGGCGTCTCCAGCTCCGAGTTGCGCGCCATCTCGTGAATGTCGGCCCCGGCGGAAAAGGCGCGCTCCCCCGTGCCGGTGAAGATCACCGCCTTAACGCCTGAGTCCGCCTCCATGTCGAGGACGGCCTCGTTCACCTCGCGGTAAAGGTCCCTGCTGAGCGCGTTCAGCACCTCTGGCCGGTTCAGCCTGATTGTGCCCACGCCCTCTTCCTTGTCCACAACGATATATTCGTAGCCCACCGCGCTTCTCCTGCTTGCTGAGTGGCGCCATTATATGGGCGCTCGCAAACGGCGGCAAGTGCAGCCCGCCCACGCTCATCTCAGTCCCTTCCCCCTCGCAGGCGAAAGTTAGAGCCGGCCCTGAGCCTGCCGATGCGTCCCTTCCCCCACGCAGGCGGAAGGTTAGAACCGGCCCTGAGTCTGCCGATGCGTCCCTTCCCCCTCGCAGGGGGAAGGTTAGGATGGGGGTGATGGCCCCCGCGCTCATTTCAGTCCCTTCCCCCTCGCAGGGGGAAGGTTAGGATGGGGGTGACGGCCCCCCCGCTCATTTCAGTCCCTTCCCCCTCGCAGGGGGGAGGTTAGGATGGGGGTGTCGCCTCCCCCTACTCCTCCTCTTCCAGCGTGCTCGTGTCACCCTCGGGCAGGCCCAGCTCACGGGCCTTGAGAAGCCGGCGCATGATCTTGCCGCTGCGCGTCTTCGGAAGCGTCGGCACGAACTCTATCTCGCGCGGCGCGACCCCGGCGCTGAGCTTCTGACGGGTGAACCGCGTCAGCTCCCTTTGGAGCGCCGGCGTAGCCTCGACTCCATCCTTCAGCGCCACGAACGCCTTCACGATCTCCATCGCGATGGGGTCGGGCTTGCCTATCACTCCCGCCTCCGCCACCGCCGGATGCTCGATGAGCGCGCTCTCCACCTCGAACGGGCCCACCAGGTGCCCCGCCGTGTTGATCACGTCGTCGGTGCGGCCCACAAACCAGAAGTAGCCGTCCTCGTCTACGCGCGCGCTGTCGCCCGTGACGTACCAGCCCTTGCGGAAGCGCGAGTTGTACATCTCGGTATTGTTCCAATACGAGTGGAACATCGAGGGCCATCCGGGGCGCACCACCAGGTTGCCGTCGACTCCCGGCGGCGCCGGGTCGAAGTTCTCGTCCACGACTCCCACCTCCACGCCCGGAATCGGCCGGCCCATCGAGCCGGGGCGAATGTCCATCTCAGGGTAGTTCGCCACCAGAATCGCGCCGGTCTCCGTCTGCCACCAGTTGTCGTGGAACGGCATTCCGATGGCCTTCTCGCCCCAGACGACAGCCTCTGGGTTGAGCGGCTCGCCGACGCTGCACGAGTACCTGAGCCTGGACAGGTCGTAGCGGTGCGGGAGCTCCTCGCCCGCCTTCATCAGCATCCTTATCGCCGTCGGCGCGGTGTACCACACGGACACCTTGTGCTTCTGAAGCATTTCATACCATGCGCTGGCCCGGAAGCCGCCCTCGTATATGAGCTGGGTGAGTCCGTTGGTCCAGGGCGCGAGCATCCCGTAGGAGGTGCCCGTCACCCAGCCAGGGTCGGCGGTGCACCAGTACACGTCATCCTCGTGCAGGTCGAGCGCCCACTTGCCGGTTGCGTACTGCTGCACAACGGCCTGGTGGCGGTGAACGGCGCCCTTCGGCTTGCCCGTGGTCCCCGACGTGTAGTGCATCACCGAGTAGTCGTACTGGCTCGTCCGCACAGTGTCGAAGTCCGTCGACGCCTTGCCCATCTCCTCGTCCCAGTCCAGGTCGGCCATGTCCCGGCCCTCGGTGTCCCGGTTATTCTTGTTGACGATGATGATGTGCTGGAGCTCGAACAGCTCGGGGATGATGCCGGTGATGCGCCGGCGCAGCTCCGGCTGAGTGACGAGCACCTTGGCTCCGCTGTCCTGCAGACGGTCCCTGACGGGGTCTGGGCCGAAGGCGGAGAACAGCGGACCCACCACGGCGCCGGCCTTGAGTATGCCGAAGAATGCTATGTACGTCTCGGGCAGCCTATCCATGAACAGAAAGACGCGGTCGCCCGTCTCGATGCCGAGGCTCTTGATGACGTTGGCGAACTTGTTGGTGAGGGTCTTGAGCTGCCCGAAGGTGTAGTCTTCGCGTTCGCCGTTCTTGCCCTCCCAGATCATGGCGATCTTGTCGCGGCGCGGGCCATTGGCGTGGCGGTCTATCGCCTCGTGGGCCTTGTTCAAATAGCCACCGGGCAGCCAGTCGAGCTCGGAGTACATCTGCTGCCAGTCGAAGCCGGCGCGAGTCTTGGCATACTCGAGGTTGGGCGCGACGGGCATGTCATCGCGGCTTGGCTTGTGAATCGGGGGAAAGGACGAGATGGTCATGGTGTGTCCTCCATTAGTTTGTAAGGCCGGCTTCCTAGCCGCGCGGCACTATCGGCAGCGTTATGTGCGAGGGGTGTTCGGCGGTGTGGTACACCGTTTGCAGCGCCGAAACGAAGTCGCCGTCGGTACCGATGGGCGCGCCCGTGTTGGTGTTGCGGTCGAAGCGCGGGAAGTTGCTGCTCGAAATCTCCACGCGGATCTGGTGGCCCTTCCTGAACAGGTTGCTTGTCGCCCACAGGTCGATCTTGAACTCGTACACCTGGCCCGGCTGCAGCAGGCTCGCGGACGTCCTGGGGTTCCGGTAGCGGGCGCGGATGATGCCGTCGGTCAGGTTGCGGGCGTAGCCGTCGGGCGAAACGTCCACCAGCTTTCCGGTAAAGTCGGTGTCCCTGGCCGAGCTCGAGGCGTACAGCGTCACGCTTACAGGCCCCGTAACCTCCGTGTCGCGCTCCAGCGGAGGCGTGGAGTAGACGAGCACGTCGGGCCGCGCCTCCACCGGGCGCTGGTCGTACGCGCCGGCCGGCATGAACGCGGGGTCGCAGCAGAGCTGGCCGCCGCGCGTGGGCGCGGGGTCGAGCGGGTTGTACGCGAACACGTCGGGAGGCTCGGAGTTGGGTGAATCGAGGCTGAGCACCCCGTCGCCGTTGAGGGTGTTGGCCCCGCCGCCGCTGCGCAGGTAGAACCTGGTGTTCTCGGCGCGGTCCAGCGGCCAGCTATCCTCCTGGCGCCAGACATTCTCGCCCATCACGAATATACGGACCGGGGGCTGGTCGACGAAGCCGTTGTCCTCGCCCTTCAGCCAGTAGTCGTAGTGTGACAGTATCTGCCCCTGCAGATCGAGCGCGAGCGCCGCCGCCCGGGTGCCGAAGTTGTACTCGCCGGACACGCTCATCGGCGATCCGCCGTGGACCCACGGGCCGATGACCAGCTTCTGGCCGCGCCTGGCGTCCTCAGTCGCGCCGAGGCTGCTCATGCGCGCGTAGTTGCGAATGGTGCCGCCCAGGAAAATGTCGTACCAGCCGCCGAAATTGAACGCGGGCACCTCGATTTCGGAGTGCGACTCCTCTATCGATACCGCCTTCCAGTAGTCATCGTACTCCGGATGGGCCATCCAGTCGTAGTAGTAGGGCGCGAGCCCGCCCTGCAGGTCCGGCACCTCTCGCATCGGCAGGTGAGCGAAGCCTGTGTTGAGGTCGTCCTTGGCCTTGATGATGCTCTCCATCCCTTCTTCGGTCAGGGGGAGGCGGCGCGACAGGTTTCCCCAGTTCGCCGCCGTCAGCGCACCGACGGTCCATGAGAGATTGAAGCCAAGCTCGAATGCGCCGCCTTGCCAGGCCCAACCCTCCTGGTAGTTGGAGGCGGTCACGCCCGGCGCGATGCCCTTGAGCGAGGGCGGCTTGGACTTTGCCGCCAGCCACTGCGTGGCCCCGACGTATGAGACGCCGTACATGCCCACCTTGCCCGTACACCAGGGCTGGGAAGCGAGCCACTCAACGGAGTCGTAGCCGTCGTTGCTCTCGTTGACAAATGTATAGAATTCGCCCCCGGAGCTGTAGCGTCCCCGCACGTCCTGGATGGCGACGGCGTAGCCGCGCGCCGCGGCCGAGACGGCGTCCAGCGTGCCGCTGCGGCTGCCCGACGAGCTCTTGTCGTAGGGCGTTCGCTGGAGAAGACCGGGAAACGCGCCCGCGGCGTCGGGCCGGAAGACATCCACGTAAGTCTTCGTGCCGTCCCTGAGCGTCAACTCCTGATTGGATTCGAACTTTACGGAATACGCCTCGGCCATCGTCGTCCCCTCCGTGCCAGTGTTGTTCTCTTCAATTGGTCGGAATGTAGCACACGCATGTTGGCGTAGCAACCTTGAGGAGCGGCATCGCGCATAGTACAATACGCCTGTTGCCAGGACGCCAACGTAGCTCAGCCGGTAGAGCAGCGGTTTCGTAAACCGCAGGTCGGTGGTTCGAGTCCACTCGTTGGCTCCATCAACTCCCATCTCCTCGCCGGGCCGCCTCCCCCTCGCCGCTTTCTCCACGCGCGCCCGCGTCCTTTCTGCGCGGCGGCCTCGTAAACAGCAACATCAGCACGGTCACGGCCCCCAACACGGCGAACGTCAGATAAGCAGCCTTGTAGCTGCCAAAGGTGTCGAATATGATCCCCGAAAACAGAACCGCCACGGCCTGACCACCCGATGCGAAGGGCTCCGTCACCCCCCTGATCACACCTATCGAAGAGCGCCCGAAGTAGTTGGCGAAAGCCACCGGCGGCACCACCAGTATGCCCCCAATCGACGATCCGAGCAGGCACGAATACGCAAGCGCCTCGACCGTGGAGTCGGCAGTCCCCACGAGCGCCACGCCCGCCGTCATTACCACCGCGACCGCTGCGAAAACGTACCGCACCGGCGCGCGGTCCACCAGCCACCCCCAGAACAGGCTGGCCGCGCCGGTGGACATCGCATTGACGCTCACCGCGAGGGTAGCCACCCCTGTGTCCAGCCCCTGGTCCCTGAAGAACGCCCCCACGTGAACATTCGTCCCGGCCTGTATCATGAACACGAACCCGCCGGCCAGCGCCAGCAACCACAGCGCCGGCGTGCGCACGGCCTCCGCGAGGGTCCATACCGGGTCCCTGTTCTCATCCTTCGAAGCTCCCGTGGCGGCGCTTTTCGACCTGCCATCCGGACGCAGCCCGGCGTCCTCCGGGTTCTGCACTATCAGCATCGCGGGTACCAGTGCGACTGCAAGCACGATGGCGCCCAGCACCAGCCAGGCATCCTGCCAGCCGCTCCGTGCGATAACGAGACCGGCGACGAAAGGAAACGCGGTCATGCCGGCGGCGTGCGAAAGGAAGAGCACGCCGGTAGCGCGCCCGCGCCGCTCGATGAACCAGCGCGAAACCGCAACCGAGGAGCCGATCTTGATAGGACTGGAAAACATCGAGCGCGCTATGCCGTAAGCGATGTAAAACGCCAGCGGGGCCGTGGCCCAGGACAGGTACATCACCGACAACCCCAGCGCCAGTACGCTGCAGACCAGCACGACGCGGATGCCGTACCGGTCCGTCAGCCAGCCAATGAGCGGCGACTGCACCGTCGCCACAAGCCCACCGACGCTTGCGGCCCCGGCAATGAGCGTCCGGCTCCAACCCAGGTCCTGCGAGATGGGGTAGATGAACACGGACATAGTCAGGCTTGCCGCGGCGTTCGACGCGAACTGAGCCGCGCTTGCTCCATACAGCACTACCCAGCCGTAGAAGAAAGGGGTACGTCTCGCGAGGCGGGTTGCTAGGTGCAATGGAAGTGTCTTAAGGCCGCGCCGGCGGGCACGCTGCTCCGCGCAGGCTCGGTGAGCGGTATGCGGAACGCCGGGCGCGCCGCGGATGTAGAGTCGCGGCGATGCTATCACCAGGGGTTGTGGCCCGTCAACGCGAACTGGGCAATACCACTTCGTGTCCGTACCGTGAACATCGCGACGCAGAGAACACCCAACCTCATGCCCACGCGCACACCGGTTTGGGTTACACTCTGAGCAACCAACTTACCCAGTGCACCCACAGGCAGGATCATGGACAGTTCGATTGTAAAGCGCCTTCTCGAAGAGCTATTCGCGCTGAAGGGAATGCTCGTAGTCGTAGACTCCGGCGGCGCGGTGGCGGAGCTGTATCCACCCTCCGGAATGAAGCCCGAGTTCGAGGACGACTGGGCGATGCTGGAGGCCGGGTCGTGGCACGTGCACCTGAACCTGCCAAAGGTCGACGGCGTGCAGTTCGTGGAGGCGGAGGACAACTTCCACAGCTTCCCCAAGATGTACTACGTGCGAATGTCGGACGATGACGGCGGCACAACGATTCGCTTCTACTTCCCGAACCCGTGGCTCGACGACGAGGAGCGGCCCGCGGAATTCCAGCCGGAGAAGCTGAGGCTGTTCGAGGAGGCCAGGGACCGCTTCGTCGGCAGAGGCGGCGTGGTGTTCGTGCGGCGCTAGGGAAGACTGTCGGGGACGGCTAAGGGCCGCCGATAAGCCTCATCAGCTCCGAGAGGTCGTCCATCTCGTCGAGGCGCTCCAGCAGCGAGATTAGACGGTCGCTGTCAGCGGCGTCGTGCACCATTCTCACGCAGGCCGTGGCCTTCGCCAGCCGCTCTTCGGCGCTCATAGGGTTGGCGATGGACCCACGGAAGTGCTCGCACGTCTCGCTCACCTCCGAGCCGTCGCGCAGCAGCGCCGTGGCGGTCGCGCTCACTGGATCAGACGACGGCACAACACGCACTTTGCCGAGTATGGCGTCCACGTCGGGGCGGAATCGGCGCTCGTCGGTGAATGTGTCGATCCCCACCTCGCCGTCGACAAGCGCGACCGCCGCGCAGTACTCGACGCTGAACTTGCCGTCCAGGCCGCTCCTGGGCACAGAGGCGGAGTGGCCCCTGTCCCGCACGGCCAGCGTGAGCGTCTGGACCATGTCCGGGTCCAGGGCGTTGCGCTTTCGCAGCTCAAGCACAGCCTCGATGGGGCGCTGCATGTGGACCTGCGCCGGAAAGCGCTTGACGTCGTAGCCCGGATCGGTCAGCCGGAAGGTCTCGTCCAGCCCCGACGTGAGCACGCTCCAATCGACTCTGCCGCCGAACAGGGCATCGACGTAACCGTTGGGCGCCTCCAGTATGTGCTCGGTGCTCTCGAAACCGGCCTGGGCGAGCAGCGCGGACTCCACGCCCATCCGGGCGGCATTGCCCGGATGGGTGGACTTGACCATGGTGCCGGTGTTGGCGGTGAGGCCGCCGGTCCGCGACGCGGCGATGCCGAGGGCCATCTGGGTGCGCTGGGAGTCGAGTCCAAGCATCTTCGCCGCGGACACAGCGCCGCCGAGAGGCCCGACGAGGCCGGGCGGATGGTAGGCGGGATTGGACGCGGCGGCGGTGGCGGCCCTGATGCGGCCCTGCACCTCCCAGCCGAGCACGTAGCTCGCGATGACGGTCTTGCCATCTGCGCCCGTCTGCTCGCCCAGCGCCAGCGCGGCGGGCAAGCATGACGACGTGCCGTGCGTCGGGGGGACGCCCTGTATCTCGAAATCGAGGCAGTGGCCAAAAATGCCGTTCGCGAACGCGGCGGTGAGGGCGTTGGTCTTGAAGCCGCATCCTGTCACGGTGCAATGGGGCGCGCCGCCGAGCTGGCGAACGTAGCCGCTCACTATGCCGGCGAGCGGCTGGCGGGAGCCGGCCACCATCACGGCGACGCCGTCGGTGATGGCAGCCTTGGCGGCGTCCACGACCTCGGCCGTGATGTCCTGATAGCGCAGGCCCGCTACGAACTGGGCGAGCTTTTCGGTCGCGCCCATCTGGCTACGCCTCTACGTCTGTTGGCCGGCCGTACCGGCCGCACCGCAGACCGATATGGCGCCGGAGCATGGGTCCTAGCCGCCGGACTGGTTGACGTAAGTGCCGGGGTTGAGAATGAACTTGCTGCTGCAGTTGAGGGAGCAGAGGTAGTACCAGACGCCGTCGTAGAAGCGGCGCGTGCCCTTGTCGGGATCGACCTCGGACGCGCCATAGGCGGTGAGTCCGGTCTGGGCCCGCGCGGCCTCTTCGTCCACATCCGTTTGGCACACTGGGCAGGTTGCCATTGGGCAAATCTCCTTGATTGAGTTCTGCGGGAGCGAGAGAGCCGGTTTGCGGCCCCACCCGGCTCCCCTCCGGCGGGAACACTCCCTCTGATGAGGCGCTAGACGGCGACGACGGGCCTGCCGAGCTCTACCTTGCCCTCGTGGGCCAGCAGGGCGGTGGCCACGCGAGCGCGGTGCTCGTAGGTGGTGCCCAGGCGCATCGTCCACGAGCACACGCGGCGGTACCACAGGTGCAGGTCGAATTCCATCATGAACCCAATACCGCCGTGTATCATCTGGCCGTAACGAACGATGTTCTCACACTTCTCGTTGCAGAAGGCTTTGGCCTGCGAGATCTCGACGCTGGCGGGCAGCCCCTGATCGAGCTTCCAGAGCGCCTCGTAAGTGAGAAGCTGGCCCCCGTCCACCCACATGATCATGTCGGCGCACATGTGCGAGAGCGACTGGAACGCGGCGAGGGGCCGGCCGAACGCTGTCCTGTTCTTGGCGTACTCGATGGCCATATCGGCGTCCATGCGCGCCGCGCCCACCATCTGGGCGCAGAGCAGCACCGTCGCCAGGTCGATCATGTCCTGCACGATCGGCCAGCCGCGGTCCGCTTCGCCTACGACGTTGGCCTTGGGCACGCGAACGTTATCAAACGTGACTTCGCTCTGCTTGTCCTTGGCCATAGTCAGCAGCGGGATGTGGGAAATGCCCGCCGAGTTGGTGTCGACTATCAGCAGCGAGACACCTTCATTGTCCTCGGACTTCGCGGCGGTGCGGACTACGACGAGACACTTGTCGGCCACAACGAAGTTGTCCACGAACATCTTGACGCCGTTCAACACGTAGTCATCGCCGTCGAGAGTCGCTTCCAGGTTGATCGCGTCGGGCGTGTACCGGGGCGTCTGCTCGGTGAAGGCCCAGGTGAGTATGGAGTCGCCGTTCGCCACAGCGGGCAGCGTGTCCTTCTTCTGTTGTTCGCTTCCCGAGTTGGCAATCGTGAGCGCCGCAACGGAGGTCGAGTGGATCGGCAGCGGCGCGAGAGCGCGGCCCATCTCCTCGAGCACTATTCCCAGGTAGGATAGCGGCAGCCCCGAGCCGCCGTACTCCTCGGGCAGCGCGAGACCCGGCCAACCCAGATCCACGACCTTGCTCCACAGCTCGGCGGGATAACCTCGCTCGTCTCTCTCCATGTCGCGAACCAGCGCGGGCGGGCATTCCGACTCCAGGAACTGCCGTGCGCTGTTCTTGACCATCTGCTCTTCTTCGTTGAGAAGTGTGTCCATTCTGGAAGTACCTCTTGTTCTGGGTGTTCGTTGCCGGCTAGCCGCGCGGGAAGCTGAAGCCCCTGCGGGTCACCTGGTCTCGCATTACCTGAACGCTGCCGTGGTTGATACCGGACTGGAACGCGCCCATCAGTTGGTGGGCGTACAGCCCGTCTTCTATGGCGCCGTGCGAGCCTCTGAGCAGAGTGGCGTAAGGCCCCAGCATCTGCGATATGGCCTCGGCGGTCCGTACGCCGTGCTCGGGCGCCCACACCTTTTCGGCGGAGCCTTCGTAGGTGAAGGTCTCGTCGTGCTCGACTATCGACATGCTGCGCATGGTCATCAGCCGGCACACCTGGGCTTCGATCCACAGTTCGGCGAGCTTGTCGCGCACCGCGGGGTCCTCGGCCAGGGACAGGTCGCCGAGCTGGTTCTCCTTGACCCAGTTTACGATATCCTCGTCCCTTCGCACCGAAATGAGGTACCTGCTGGCGCCCACGCGGTCGAGGTTGAGGCCCATCGCCCCCACGTACCAGCCCATGTTCTCCTCGCCCAGCAGCGCCGACTGCGGCACGCGCACGTTCTCTAGGAAGGTCTCATTGGTGCGCGCCGTGCCGTAGGTGGTGCCCGGCGGCGCTACGGGGTCGCTCTGGATGGTCCACAGCGGGCGGACCGTGATGCCCGGCGTGTCCATCGGGAAGAGGAATATGGAAATCCCCCTGTGCCTGGGGGCGTCGGGGTCGGTGCGCGCCATCAGGTAGAAGTGCGTGGCGGAGTGCGCGCCGGAGGTGTACATCTTCTGGCCGTTGATCACCCACTCGTCGCCGTCCTTTACCGCGCGGCACTGGAGGGACGCAAGGTCCGCGCCTGCCTGCGGCTCGGTGAAGCCGAACGCCAGTGAGATCTCGCCGCTGATAAGCCTGGGGATGTAGTAGTCTTTCTGCTCGTCGGTGCCGGCCGCCATGATGGTCGGAGCGCCGCTGCCTCCGCCGCCGACGCTGATGCCGACGCGGGCGAACTCCTCCTCCACGATGTACTGGCTCAGCCGGTCGCCGTCCTGGCCGCCGTATTCTTTCGGCCAGCTAATGCCCAGCCAGCCCTGGTCTCCTATCTTGCGGAACAGCTCCGACACCAGCGGGCCGCGCCCGCGTCGGCCGGTCTCTTTGCCGTCCTCTATGCCGTGCATCTCGTCCAGCACGTCTCGAGTGACATGCTCGGCGATGAAGTCCTTGACTTCCAGGCGCAAGGCTTCCTGTTCAGAGTTGTAACCAAAGTCCATCGTTCGCCCCTCCTAACCTTCCTCTAGCCGCCGGCCGGTCCGGGAGCTAGCCTCGCGGGAAGCCCAAGCCCCTACGGGACACCTGGTCGCGCATAACCTGGACGCTGCCGTGATTGATACCAGACTGGAACGCGCCCATCAGCTGGTGGGCGTAGAGCCCGTCTTCGAGCGCATTGTGCGAGCCGCTGAGCAGCGTGGCGTACGGGCCCAGCATCTGCGAAATCGCTTCCGCCGTGCGCACGCCGTGTTCGGGCGCCCACACCTTTTCGGCCGAGCCCTCATAGGTGAAGTTGCCGCCGGTCTCCACTATGGACATGCTGCGCATGGTCATCAGTCGGCACACCTGCGCCTCGATCCAGAGCTCGGCGAGCTTGTCGCGCACCGCCGGTTCCTCGGCCAGGGACAGGTCTCCGAGCTTGTTCTCCTTCACCCAGTTGACGATGTCCTCGTCCCTACGCACGGACATGAGATACCGGCCAGCGCCCACGCGGTCCAGGTTGAGGCCCATCGCGCCGACGTACCAGCCCATGTTCTCTTCGCCCAGCAGCGCCGACTGTGGAACGCGAACGTTCTCGAGGAACGTTTCGTTGGTGCGAGCGGTGCCGTAGGTGGTGCCCGGCGGCGCCAGTGGGTCGCTCTGGATGGTCCATAACGGGCGCACCGTGATGCCCGGCGTGTCCATCGGGAAAAGGAATATGGAGATTCCCCTGTGCCTGGGCGCTTCGGGGTCCGTGCGGGCCATGAGGTAGAAATGTGTCGCGGTGTGGGCGCCTGAGGTGTAGATCTTCTGGCCGTTGATCACCCACTCGTCGCCGTCCTTCACCGCGCGGCACTGCAACGAGGCAAGGTCTGCGCCGCCGCTCGGCTCGGTGAAGCCGAGAGCGAGCGAGAACTCGCCGCTGATGAGCTTGGGGATGTAGTAGTCCTTCTGCTCGTCGGTGCCGGCCGCCATGATCGCCGGCGCTCCGCTGCCGCCGCCGCCAACGCCGATGCCGACGCGGGAGAACTCCTCTTCCACGATGTACTGGCTCATGCGGTCGCCGTCCTGGCCACCGTACTGCTTCGGCCAGCTTATGCCGAGCCAGCCCCTCTCGCCGATCTTACTGAACAGGTCGGCCACCAGCGGGCCGCGCCCGCGCCGTCCGCTCGTGTCACGTCCGCTCTCCCCGCCGTGCATCTCGTCGACAACCTCGGGCGTCACGTGCTCGGCGATGAACTGCCTGACCTCCGAGCGTAGGGCTTCCTGCTCGGCAGTGTAACCAAAGTCCATCTGTGTCCTCCACATCTCATGTCGCGCAGGGCGCAAACTGCCTGACAGCCGCGTCCGCGCCGCCTACATTTTGCTTGCATAGGTTGGCCGTGTCAAGGAATGCGAGCCATCCTACGCGCGGCTTGTCACGCCCGGCCCGGTTCGGCTATTATGCTTTGGCGTTCGGCCACGGGCTGCCGCACGTCCACATCCCGCACAGGAGACGCCAAGCCATGCTGCCCACCGCCCTCGACGACATCCGCGTTCTGGACATCAGCCAGGGCATAGCGGGTCCGCTGTGCGCGAGGATCCTGGGCGACTTCGGGGCTGACGTTATCAAGGTCGAGCCCTCGTCCGGGGAGCGCGGGCGTTCGCTGCCTCCGTTCCACGACAACGACCCTCATCCCGAAAAGAGCCTCTTCTTTTTGCTGCTCAACCTGAACAAGCGTGGCGTAACCCTGAACCTTGAGACCAGGAAGGGCCAGAGCATGTTCATGGAGCTTGTGCGCGAGGCGGACGTGGTGGTCGAGAGCTACCCGCCCGGCTACCTTGCGTCCCTGGGGCTCGATCACGCCGCGCTGGAGCGTGAGAATCCCAAGATAGTGATGACCTCCATCACGCCATTCGGCCAGACCGGCCCCTACAGCGGCTACAAGGGCGAGGAGATAGTCACCTACGCCATGTCGGGCATAATGGCTATCAGCGGGACGACCGACCGCGAGCCACTGCGCCACGGCGGGGTGCAGTCGCAGTACGAGTCCGGCCTCAATGGCGCGCTCGCCACGGCGTTCGCGCTCCTGCTGCGGGACTTCACCGACGAGGGCCAGCACGTGGACGTTTCGATGCAGGAAGTAGTCGCCTCGACAATGGTTATCGAGCAACCCTTCTACACGTGGAACGGCGGCGTGCGGGGCCGGCGCAACCCGGAGGGCGCGCAGTTCAGCAACATCATGCCGTGCAAGGACGGCTACTTCATCAGCCAGCCCGGAGGCGGCGCGACCTGGGAGCAGATAGCCGACTTCTACGGGCGCGAGGAGTTGAAGGAGCCGCGATTTGCCGAGGCCGACCAGCGTTCCCTGCACGGCCCTGAAATGGACGAGATCATCCTCGAGGCCACCAAAGACCGGACCATGGCTGAGATGTTCAAAGTAGCCAGCGAAGACTACAGGATGCTGTTCGGCATCGCCCAGACGCCGGAGGATCTGGCCAACTGCGCTCAGCTTGAAGCGCGCGACTTCTATTGGGACGTCGACCATCCTGTTATCGGCAAGACTAAGGTCCCGTCGCGTCTCTTCAACATGACGGAGATACCCTCGAGGTACCGCATCCCCGCGCCGCTCCTGGGCCAGCACAACCTGGAGATATACGAGCAGGGCCTGGGCTATGCCAGGGACGACGTGGTGCGTCTGCGGGAGCTGGCCATAATCTGAGCCACAGGGGCACTTTCCCAGTCTCGGGCGACGCGGGGCAGGTGTGAGAACACCCAGGGGCCCGCTGCCGCAAAAGTGGATTCATAGGAGAAGCACAAATGTCCAGACTGCCGCTTGAAGGGATTAGGGTGATCGAATCCACCTACGTTTTCGCACTGCCCTACGCCGCCGGGCTGCTTTCGGACCTCGGAGCCGAGGTCATCAAGATCGAGGGCCCGGGCCGCATCGACACCACCCGCGGCGGCGCGTTCGGAGGAGCCTACGCCGACAACGAGATCGGAGAGGACCCGTGGAACCGCTCGGCTTCTTACAACATCCTGAACCGGGGCAAGAAATCGCTGGTGCTCGACCTCAGCAAGCCGGACGGCCTGGCCGTGCTGAAGGACCTCATCAAGGAAAGCGACGTAGTGATGGAGAACTTCACTCCACGGGTTATGCGTCGCTGGGGCCTCGATTACCCCAACATGAAGAAGCTGAAGCCCGACGTCATCATGGTGTCGAACACCGGCTACGGCCACGGCGACGGCCCCTACTCCGAGTATCCTGCACAGGCGACGACGCAGGAGTCCACGCACGGCTTGACCCACATCACGGGCTATCGCGACGATATTCCGTCCAAGGCCGGGCAGTCTTACGTCGATTTCCTGGCGTGCTGGTCCGCCCTGCTGGGCATCGCCCTCGGGCTACGGCACCGCAAAAGGACCGGCAAGGGTTTGTGGATCGACATTGGCATGTACCAGCTCGGGTGCTTCAACACCAGCGAGTTCTTCATGGACTGGATGCACAACCGCAACCTCGGCCGGCGTATGGGCAATAGACACCCCTGGCGAGCACCGCAGGGCTGCTATCGTTGCGCCGGTGACGACGACTGGTGCGTCCTCTCAGTTGGCGATGACGAGGAGTGGGCCGGACTGTGCCGCGCCATGGGCCGCCCGGAGCTTACGTCGGACGAGCGGTTCGCCACCACGCTCTCCCGCGTCAACAACCACGACGAGCTGGACGACATAATCTCGAATTGGACCAGGACTGTGGGCAAGTTCGAGGCTATGGAAACGCTGCAGGGCGAGGGAGTTCCCGCAGGCCCCGTGTTCGACTCGCGTGACACGAACCTGAACGAGCACTATTGGCAGCGCGGTTTCCTGGAGCGTGTGAATTACCCCGAAGAGCGCAAAATGGGCGAGCGGGCGCTGATAGCCCGACCGTGGAGTTTCAGCAAGACGCCGGTGAGCATAAAGGGTCCCGCGCCTTCGCTGGGCCAGAACAACCGGGAGTTGCTGAAGGGAGTGCTGGGCTACGACGACGCGCGCTGCGACGAACTGGAAGCGGCGGACATCATCGCGACGACGCCCACCAACCACGTGCCCCCCGCGGACCTGAGCATGGACGAGCTGGTGCGCCGGGGCCGCCTGGCCTACCACGATCCCGAGTACAGGCAGAATCTGGGCCGCTAAAGGCCCCTCGGCCGGGCTGCCGGCGGAGCTGCTATGCGCGCCCAGAGGCGGTCGGCCTCGGCAAGCTCACACTCCGTTTGCAGGTTGAGCCAGAACCGGGGGTCTACTCCGAGCCAGCGGCCCAGCCGCAGGGCGGTGTCGCCGGTCGCAGCGTGCTTGCCGGCGATGATTTGGCCAATACGATTCGGCGGCACGGCTAAGTGCCGCGCGAGCGCTGTCGGCGATACGCCGTACCCGGCCAGCTAGTCTCTCAGCACTTCACCGGGGTGAACGACGCCCTTCAGCTTGGCCGCACACCTCCCTAACATTGGCGAAAACGTACAATCCGAGAACCGGGTGTCGGCTGCGACGCCTGGCGTCAAGCGTCACGGGTAGCGCACCCTTCCAAACGGCGCCTCTCCGCGGCCCTCCTATTGACATGAGTGCTGCAACAAAATAACATCGGCGCCAAGCGCTAAACGGCGTTTCGGCGGCGCACGCCGGGCAAACGAAGCCTGGACGCGGCCGCCTCCGGGCGCGTGTTGATGGAAAAGAAACATTGATAAGAGGAGGGCTTATGGGCACTACCGAAACGTTGGCCAAGTGGATAGTGGAAACCTCTTTCGAAGACATTCCACCCGCGGCCTACGACCAGGCCAAGAAGTCCATTCTGGACTATCTCGGCACCACCATACTCGGATCCACCACCAAGCTTGGCGGGATGATAGTAGACTACACGCAGGAACAGGGCGGCACGCCCCAGGCCCGCGTGATAGCCACTGACATCCGCACCACAAGCCCCAACGCGGCCTTTGCCAACGGCGCAATGGGCCACGCGGACGACTACGACGACCTCGGTGGCGTCGGGGGGCATCCCGCCGTGGTTCTCACGCCAACCGCCCTCGCCCTCGGCGAAGAGTACGGCCTTTCCGGCCGCGACATTCTCGCTGCGTGGGCCATCGGCTACGAAGTCGGAACCCGCCTCAGCGACAACCTGCACCCCGACCGCGACTGGCATCCCACGGCAATCTTCGGCACCATGGCCTCCGCCGTCGCCGCCAGCAAGCTGATGGGCCTCGACGCCCAGCAGACGCGCATGGCCCTCGGCATCGCCGGCTCCGAGGCCGCGGGGCTTCGCCGCAACTTTGGAACCATGACCAAGCCGTTCCACCCGGGCAACGCCGCTCGCAGCGGCATCGTCGCGGCCAAGCTCGCCTCGCGCGGCTACACCGCAGATCCGGACATCATCGAGGGTCGCCAGGGCTATGCCGACAACTTCGGCGGCGTCAAGTGCAATCTGCCCGCAGTGACGAAGTACCTCGGCCACCTCTACCTGCTGGAGGCGCAGGGCACGCGCATAAAGCCATGGCCCTGCTGCGGAGGCAATCACCAGACGCTCACCGGCTTGATGGACCTGATCCACGACGAGGAGATAAATCCCGACGACGTGGACCGCATCGAGTTCACCGGGCCCAGCATCCCCTGCACGGGCGCGCTGCTTCGCGCGGAAGTGAACGAGGGCCTCGAGGGCAAGTTCTGCCTCGCATACAACATCTCCGCCGCGATAGTGGACCGGAAGGTCGACCTGAGCACGTTCACGGACGAACGGTCCGACCGGGGCGACCTGCAGCAGTTCATGCAGAGAGTCAGCGTGGGCCGCAACCCCGACGTGGAGCTGCGCAACGAGCACATCGCCGACGGCAACCCCGAAGCGCGCATAAAGATTCACATGCGTGACGGCGGGCTGCACGACGTCGAGCTCGGTCCGGCGCTGCACCTTACCGGCGACGCGGTAATCGACAAGTTCCGCGTCAACGCCGGCTTCGTCTTCGACCAGGAGAAGGTCAGCGAGCCTATCCGCCTGGTGCATAGCCTGGACGAGCTTGGCGAGGTTTCCACCCTGATGGACACCGTAACCACCGCCGGCTAGAGGACTCGGGACCTGCCTTCGCCCTGACGCTCGCGCGGCAGGGGCGGGGACGGGGCGACAATAGAAAGCAAAGACAGTCCAATCAAGGAGGAGGAATGGCAAGGGAATATCCCAAGATCACATACACCGAAGAGGGGATGCGAGAGGGGATGCAGATCGAGGACGCCAACATCTCTGTCGAAGACAAGGTGCGGCTGCTCGACGCGCTCGGTGACACGGGTCTCAAGCGCATAGTGGTGGGCTCGTTCGTCAGCCCGCGCTACACCCCCCAGATGGCGCGGATCGACGAGATTATGGAGAAGTTCGTGCCCAAGCCGGGCGTGACCTACACCGCGCTTGCGCTCAACCAGCGCGGCATCGAGCGCGCGAAGGAGTACTCTCCCCCGCTGACCATCGAGCGCGGCGATGGCCGCCCTTCGCTCGGCTGCCACATGTGCGATGTGTTCGTGCGCCGAAACGCCAACCGCTCGCAGATGCAGGAGATGGAGGCCTGGCCCCGCACAATCGCAATGGCGCAGGAGCAGGGCGCGACCGAGGCGGGAATCGGCACGAACGCCACCTTCGGCTCCAACTTCCTGGGCGACTTCAGCGTCGACCTGATTATGAAGTTCATGGAAAAGCAGCACGACCTGTGGGACGAGGTCGGCATAAAGGTGACGCAGGTAAGCGTCGGCGACCCCATGGGCTGGTGCCACCCGGCCAAAGTCGAGGAGATATTCTCGCGGGTCAAGGACCAGTGGCCGGACGTGACCAACTTCCGGGCCCACCTGCACAACAGCCGCGGCATGGCGTTGCCCTCGATGTACGCGGCGATCAGCTCGCTTGGGCCCGAAGACACTCTCAGCCTGGACGGCACCATCGGCGGCTTCGGCGGCTGCCCGTACTGTGGCAACGGCCGCGCCACTGGCATGGCCGCCACCGAAGACGCCATGCACATGATGGAGGGCATGGGCATCGATACCGGCGTCGACCTGGACAAGCTCGTCGACGCCGTGTGGATGGCCGAGGAGATCCTGGGCCGCCAGCTCTGGGGGCACGTGTCCCGCGCGGGTGCCCGGCCAAACGACAAGGACAGCCTGTTCGACCCTAACGCCCCGTTCGTGGAGACGTTGGACCAGGCAACGCATTTCAAGCGGGGGCCGTCCGCCTACGAGGGACCGGACGCCATCTACCCGTGGCGCGAGCCTATCTCCAGCCCGTACCGCGACCGCGTGGATCAGGGCCTACCAGCCTACGACGTCAACGGCGACTGGCCCTGGACGGAGGACTTCTTCCCTAAGCCCTCCTCCTAAGGCCATGGCGGACGTTCCTCCCCCCTCGATGGGAGAAGGTTAGTGCCTGCCCTGAGCCTACCGAAGGGGTGGGGGTGAATGTGGCAATACTATCACCCTCACCCAAGCCAAACCGCTACCAATCCATCGACCGAAAGGAAGAACCGAAAAACCATGTCTTGCGGAAAGAGCTTTCTGACAGACGAAATCAAAGCGCTGATTGGCGCCAAGAGTGAACGGCGCCAGGCAAGCCTGTTCGAAATCGAAAAGGAAGGGCTGCGCCGGTTCACCCAGGCGATCATGGACCCCGACCCGCGCTACTGGGACGAGGAGTTCGCCCAGTCCACCAAGTTCGGCGAGATAGTCACGCCGCCCATCTACTGCACTTACCTCAACCGCACCGCGCCCGGCACAACCGACCCGATCAGCCTCGCCTTCGATGTGGACCCACTCTCGGACGGCATCAGGGGAGTGCGCGACGCGGCAGCATCCGACGACGATGGCGGCCTGCCGCGCATCCCCTACCCACCGGAACTGCCCGCCACACTCAACGGCGGCAACGAGATAGAGGTGTTCAAGTACCCCACCCTCGGCGACGTGATCTACGCGCAGTCGGAGATTGCCAACGTCCATGAGCGCGTCGGCCGGGCGGGAAGGCACATGCTCATCACCACCACCGAGACCACCTACACGAACCAGGACGGCGAAGTGTTGTGCATTACTCGCGCCACCGGACTTCGCAGAGAAGCATCCTAACCCTACACGGAGAAACGCCATGCCTGTTACTACGGCAGACGAGCTGAGGACCAAAGAGCAGCTCTACTACGACGACGTAGAGGTGGGTCAGGACCTGCCCTCCCTCGACATCGGCCCCATGACAAGCGTCCACGCCTTCCGCTGGAGCGCAGCCATCGAGAACTGGCACAAGATTCACTACGACCAGGACTTCTCCGTGTACCACGATGGCCTGCCCAACATACTGATCCAGGGTTCCTGGAAGCAGAGCATCATGCCGCGATACCTCAAGGACCTGTGCCTGCCCAACGGCTGGATGTGGAAGGTGTCGTTCCAGCACCGGGCCATGATCGTCCCCGGCGACACCATCACCTGCTGGTCCAAGGTAACCAACAAGTACGAGAAGGACGGTCTGGGATATCTGGAACTCGACACCGGAATGAGGCTCGACAGCGGCGTCGAGTCCTGCCCGGGTCGAGCCATCCTCGTCCTGCCCATCCGCGGCGGCCGGGAGGTGCCTTATCCCTTCGTACCGCCGAAGGACGACTAGCCAAATCCGTGCCGCAAGGCCGGGCGTTCGCCTGATGCCGCCCCGCCTGTCAGCAAAGCAAGACCAATACACAAGGAGAAGACTACGACTATGCGCTGGTTAGCGATAGGCACCGCGCCCGGCTGGGAAGCCATTGAAAAGTTCGGGGACGAGTTGAAGGCCACAAGCCAGTGGCGGCCCGACCCCCGCACCTCGATATCCACGGTCACCGCGCTCCAGGACGGCCGCCTGCTCGCCGAATGCCAGGGAGTGAGCAAGGAAGCATTCGAAAAGTGGCTGGCCGACAAGGGCTGGGAAGTAGAGTCCATAACCGAGGTCTCGCACGTCGCCCGCTTCGGCAGCATCTGGCAGGCGCGCTAGAACTCCAGCCTCCAAGCCTCCTCCCCAACGCGGACAACCACCTGGGAGAGCGGTGAGGCAGCCGACCTGAAAGTGAGACACCCCCGGCGCTACCGTGCCCGGGGGTGTTTTCTTGCCTGCTGGAAGATCTCCATACTCAGTCTCTCAGGCCACTGGCAAAGCAACACCCCGGGCATTCCACCTGGGGTGTTCGCTGCACCTTTTCGAGCAAATGGGCGGGCTATCGAACCCGCCCAGGCCGGCTCTTGGCCGGCTCGCTGTCCCGGCTACCGCCGCTCTGAACCGCGTAGTCGCGGGTCGAGCACGTCGCGCAATGCGTCGCCAAACAAGTTTGTGCCGAACACGGCTGCGCTGATGGCGATGCCTGGGAATATGGCCAGGTATGGGTGGGCCTCGAAGTAACGCATTCCCTCCACCGACAACATGCGGCCCCAGGAGGCGATCTCGGGCGCAACGCCGATCCCGAGGAAAGTCAGCGACGACTCAGTGAGGATTACGCTGCCAATCTGTGCCGTCGAATAGACGATGAACAGCGCGGCGCAGTTCGGCATCAGGTGCCGGAAAATGCGCCGCATCGGTCGCGCCCCGACCGCCACGGAGGCATCCATGTACTGCGTCGACATCACCGCCAGAGCCACGGAGCGAATCACCCTGGCGGTGCCCGGCACTATCGGGATGGCAATGGCAAAGACAATCACGTTAAGGTTGCCCCAGTAGAAAGAGCCAAACCCGAATGTGTAAAGCAACTCGCTGCCCTGGAGCACCGTGACAATAGTAAGCGCCAGGATGAGACCGGGGAATATGAACATCACGTCCAGCCATCTCTGGAGCAGCAAGTCCACCCAGCCCCGGAAGAAGGCGCTCGACAATCCCAGTATCGATCCCACGATGGCTCCCATAGCCGTCGCGGCGATGCCAACGTACATCGACAGGATAGCCCCGTTTATTATCCTCGAGTACATGTCCCGCCCAAAATTGTCCGTGCCCAGGTAGTGCTCCCAGCTCGGACCCTGTAGAGCGTTGAATGGATCCGTCTCCAGAGGATCGTATCGGTCTATGGCGGGGGCGAAGATGGCGAGGCACACAAACAGCAGCAGGATCAGGCCGCCGGCCGCTCCCAGCGGCTTGCGCCGCGCGAAGTCTAGCAGCACGCTCAGCTTCGAGCGACTCTTCCTTCCCGCGAACAGGTCTCGCGCCAACTCCTGGTCGGCTATGTTCTCAGTCGACATCAGATCACCTAAGCGTAGGCTAACCCAGCCTTATTCGGGGGTCGAAGAATGCGTACGAGAGATCGACCATGAGGTTCACCAGCAACACGAAGATGGCGAAGACGAAAACCAGCGCCTGCACGATTATGTAGTCGCGCCGGAATATGGAATCGACCAACAGCTTGCCCACGCCCGGAATGATGAACAGAGTCTCCACAATGACCACGCCGGAGAAGAGCACCAGGAGTTCTATTCCGATGAGCGTGAGAACCGGAAGAATCGCGTTCTTCAGCGCGTGCCTCCAGATGACCATCTGCTCGCGGAGGCCCTTCGCGCGCGCCGTGCGCACGTAGTCCTCCCGCATCACCTCCAGCATGCTGGAGCGCGTGATTCTCGCGCCAATGGCCGACAGCCTGTAACCGATGGCCAGCGACGGGAATATGAGGCGCTGGAAGTTAAGCCATGGGTCCTTCCAGATGGGCTCGTACTCCAGCGGAGACGTCCAGCCATAGTAGCGGAGCATGAACAGAATGATCAGGATGGCAACGAAGAAGCTGGGTATGGAGAGGCCGGCGAGGGTGAAAATGCGCAGGCCGTAGTCGATCCAGGTGTCCTGCTTCACCGCCGATATGATGCCCGCGGGCAGAGCAATACCCAGTGAAGTAATCATCGCCAGTATCAAGATACTTAGACTGATCGGGTATCGGAGCTGGAATTCCTCCCACACCGGCCGGTTGGTCCAGAGAGCGTCTCCGAACTCGAAGCGAATGGCGTCCCAAAGCCAGGTCACGTACTGGACGTACAGGGGCTGATCGACGCCCAACTGCGCGCGCAGCTCTTTCAGCTGCTCCTCGTCTGCCTGTACGCCAAGCTCGCCGCTCCCCTCGAGCATTAGAGAAGCGATGTCTCCGGGCAGTATCCGCATCACCAGGAACACAAGCGTCACGGCGCCTATGAGCGTAGGAATGGCCAGCAGGACACGCCTTATGATATATTCTTGCATTTGGTTTCACCCCATTCGCCGGGCAGGCGCCCTGCCCGTCCGGGACAGCCCGGTGCGTATCAGAAGCGAGACTCCTCTCTCGACATCAGCCCGAAGACCCCACCAGCTATCGCACCGACGATAGGCATGGCCCAGTTGGAAGTCTTCACCAGGTTCACGTTTAGTTCGCTGTAGTCCACGAACAGCAGCACCAGTCCAATGAAGACGGAGATGAAAAATCCCGCTGCGGCACCCCCGAAAGCGAACACAATCCCGTTCCCCACGTTGACTGATCTCACCACTGCCCTCCAATGTCGAAACGTTTCTGTACCCAGGCTGGGTAGTGGGGCCTGGACACAAAGCATGACGATTGCCTGGCGAAAACCGGAAGGTGGGACCTGCGCGCCGCAGGACTAGCCCCTCCGGTACTTGCCAGGAACCCGCCATAGAGATGGCGAACTCTTGGCTGTTAAGCCGAGCCTCACTGCGGCTCTGAGGGCCACAGTGAGGCTCGGCATTTCAAGGTCTCTTCTGGTTGCTTAGCCGCCGCTGCCGTCGTTGCAGTTTCCGGTCCTGCACCAGACCTCTTCCCAGCGGCCGAAGTTGTACACGTTGTCGCCGAATTTCATGTGCCAGCCCTGCAGGTTGTTCCAGTGAGACATCGACTGGAACCAGTAGTAGCTGCGCTGCTCGACGCCGTCTTCAAGAAGCATGCGGTCGATCTGCCGAGCCAACTCGATCCTCTTGGCTATGTCGATTTCCCTCGACTGTGCCGCGTAAAGCTCGTCGAACTTCGGGTTCTTGTAACGCGAGTAGTTTACCCTGTCAGACTGCGTGGAGAGCCAGCGGGCCCAGTAGCCGTCGGGGTCGTCCAGCAGGGTTGAACCCGGAGAGGTGAAGATGTTGAACTCACCGGAGTTGGCGACGTCACCTATCGTCGCGGTGTCCACAAGCCGGATGGTGATGTCGATGCCGGCCTTCTTCAGGTCGGCCTGGTTGGCGATGGCTCCGCGGTTGTAGAGCGGGCCGCGCCGCTGGATGAGCTCGAGCTGCAGGCCGTCGGCAAAGCCGGCTTCCGCCAGCAGTTCCTGAGCCTTCGCGCGTCGGGCATCCATGTCGGTGCTGTAGCGCGGATCGGCTTCCAGTTCGGCCTTGGGAATGGCGAACGGCAGGTGCGGGCCTATGTGCGATCCCAGGTTGCCCCAGCCCTCGACCGCGGCCTGGATCGTCGCGCGCTGGTCGATGGCGTAGAAGAACGCCTGCCTCACGCGCAAGTCATCAGTGGGCGGGTTGGCAAGGTTGAATGCTACGTTGTGCCAGGCGTTGCGAGGCCCAACCAGGATGGTAATCCTGCTCTTGAGGTCCGGGCGGCTCTCGATGATGTCCGCCTCGCTCTTCTCCAGGTGGCGGGCGATCCCGCCCATCGTCAGGCGCTGGCCGCGGAAGGCCGCGAACATGGCCGAAAGGTCGGTGATGACCACGGACTGGTAGCCGTCCAGATAGGGTAGCGGGTCCCCGTCCACTCCGTCCTTCCAGTAGTCCATGCGGCGCTTGCCGACGAAGTCCACGCCTGGCGTCCAGGTATCGACTTCATAGGGGCCGGTGCCCACCAGGAACCCGGGCTCTTTGGCCAGACCCTGGCGGAACTTGGTAACCTTGGCTATGGTCTCCTTCTGCATCATCTCGAAGCGCGCGCTACCAATCGCCGTAAGGAAGGAGCCTTGCGCTACGTCGAAACTGACCTCGAAGGTGTAGTCGTCCGTGCACTGCCAGTCTTCGCGCATGGTCGGGAACACGGCCTTGCGTGTGGAGACGTCGGGGTTGTACCACCTCGAGAACGTGGCGTCCACGTCCTCACAGGAGAACTCGGTGCCGTCGTTCCAGGTCGCGTCGTCGCGCAGATGGAAGATATACTTCAGGCCGCCGTCCTGAGCCTCCCAAGACTCGGCCAGGTCGGGCGCGAGCTGGCCGACGGGGTCGTCGCCCGCGGCCTTGATGTCCCTGGTCAGCAAACCGTTGTAGATAGGCGCCAGCGGCTGCACCGCGATGTAGCTGCCCTCCCAATGGAGGTCGAAGCCCGCGAACGTCTCGTGCACCGCGTGACTCAGAATGCCCCCTCGGTCTACCTCTGACTCGGGCATCATAGTCATCGGCGTTGCCGTAGGCTGGGTATACGCGGGAACCGCGGTTGGCGCGGCTACCGGCGCGGGCGCTGCAGTGGCCTGCGCCATGGCAGGAGCCTGCGTCGGCTGCGCCATGGCAGGGGCCTGCGTCGGCTGGGCCTGACTCGTCGTCGGCGCATCCTCCTCATCGTCCGCCGACGAGCAGGCGATGACGGCCAACGAAAGGGCCGCCAGCGCCAGCACTGCGAACAGGACTAAGGGAAACTTCCTTCTCATAGGTGTTGACCTCCTCCGATTTTGAGATTGGAGCTACCTGTCATCCAATTGGCCGTCTACCGGCGGCCCGACAAAGTTCACGCAATTCTAAAAGCACAGCCTCCAAAATGCAATATCAGGATAAGGCGAATCGGCTCGATATCCAGGTTCAGCTTCGTTCGCGCCGGAGATTAATCTGGCCCGTGGCGTATCAGAAACGCTTCGCCGCGGCCCGGTCGCACACACAGGAACGGGCCGAAATCCGGGCCACTTGCCGAACGGAGCTAGTCGATCCGGACACGCCCCACCACGCGGTCGCCTTCCGACTCTATCCGAATCCCGGTGCCGAACGGTTCGGAAAGCTGTTGCACGTTCTCGAGGATTATCGCGCCCTCTTCGTGGTTGGAGAGCGTGGGTATGCCACGTTGAGTGGGCGGCAGGTCGTAGCCGAGGTCGACGGGGTGTAGGTCGACACTGAGCAACTTTCTGCCCTCGAACCTGCACACCGGCACAACGGTCCGCCAGAACTGAGGGTCGCCCTCCATGCCCTTGTAGTTGCCGTCCTCGTCGTAGGCGAGCGACTCATACACGTCCGCGGGCGTGGCCGTGGGCGGCAGCTTGTGTTGCTCGTACACCTCGCTGCCGTAGCGGTGAAGCGTCGCTATCGTGAAGAAGAAGTTGCCCAGTGAGTAGAAGATGGGTTTGCCCTTGTAGATCTCCACGCCCCTCAGCGTGTGAGGGCCGTGGCCCACGAACACGTCGGCGCCGGCGTCTATCCAGCGGTGCGCCATAGGCACGATGAAGTCGGCGATGTCCTGGGTGTTTAAGTCTCCGTTCTGCCCCTCGTGCGCGTGGATCGTGGCCACCACAAGATCGGACCTGCGCTTGGCCTCTGCGATCCAATGGGCGATGTCCTCGAGGTCGTCCTCCCTGGGCTGGGTGCGAACGCCAACACTGTCCCCTTCTTTGAAGTTCAGGTTTACGAACTTGTAGGCGTCTGGGGCGTCATCTCTCAGCCAATCACGCATCTTGCGAGTTACCACATCGGTGCCCAGCGTCTCGTCGATCTCTTTGATGGCGGCCAGTCGTTCGGCGTCGAGCTCGTAGTGGGTGACGTAGCGCATGGGGCTGATGCCCGGGCGGCCGCCCATGTCGGGCCGGCTGGCGGAGGCCTGCGCGCTGGTCGAGAAGGTGGAGGCGCAGGCAAGCAGGCCCACCCTGCCCACCGGCGTGTCGAGGTAGGCGGGGCTGCGCGCCTCGCCCAGCGACATGCCCGCGCCGGCGTAGGCGAGGCCACGGTCATCGAGCTCGGCCATGGTGTCAACCAGGCCCTGGTAGGTGAAGTCCACCGAGTGGTTGTTGGCGGCGCAGTAGAGGTTGAAGCCCATCCAATCGAGTTCGTCCAGTATGAACGCGGGCGAGCCGAGGTGCAGCCCGCCGTACTCCGAGAAAGGCACCCAAGGCTCGCGCGGCGTCACTATCTCCAGGTTGGTAAAGGCGCTGTCGGCGCCTTGTATCAGCTCCACCAGGTCGAGAAACGCCTTGTCTGTGCGGTTGGACACCCTGCGACTTATGATGGAGTCCCCGGTCGCGACGAATGTGTGAACGCTCATTGTATCTCCGTAGGGCAGAATCTTGGCAAACAATAGCAGCCCGGAAAGACACTAACACCGGGCCATCAAAACTGTCAATTCCGAACGCTGTCAGCGACCGGACGCCAAAAAGTCCGCCACCCGCTCACCTATCATCATGGTAGGCACGTTGGTGTTGGCGCGCACGCAGTCGGGCATGATGGAGGCGTCGGCCACGCGCAGCCCGCGCAGGCCGTGGACACGCCCGAACTGGTCCACCACGGCCATGGGATCGTCCGCCGGCCCCATCTTGCACGTGCAGGAGATGTGGTGGCCGGTGGACACCGTGCGCAGCATCCAGTCTTCCAGCGCCTCCTCCGTGGCCAGCTCCTCGTCGGTCGGACGTACCCTGCAGTCGATGATTTCGGCGAAGTCGGGGTGGTCGGCCAGCTTCATGCAAAGCCGCACCTCCTCCTTCATGCGCTCGATGTCGAAGGGGTGGCTGAGCATTCTGTAGTCGAGGAACGGCTGCACCCTGGGGTCGGCAGACTGGAGCCTCAGCTCGCCGGACGACAACGCCAGGTAAAGGTGCGCGATCATGCCGATGCCCAGCGGCCTGCTGCCCATCACACCCCTGCTGTCCCAGTCGGTGGCGTACGAGAGCATGATTATCATCATGTCGTTTCGCAGGTGCGAGCCGGTGGCCGTGTAGCGCAGCGACAGCCCGAATGTGTTGAGCCTGCGGAGGTCGTAGCCGGGCTTGGTGCTCCAGGCGAGAGCCAACTGCGGATGATCGCGCAGATTCTGCCCTACGCCGGGCAAGTCGCGCACGACTGAAATTCCGTACTGTTCAAGCTGTGCTCGTGGACCCACACCGGAGAGCATGAGCAAGTGCGGCGAGCCAACAGCGCCGGCGCTGAGAATGATCTCGCGCCCCTCGGCGGTGAACGTCTCGCCGCCGCTCTCGACCTCCACGCCAACGGCCCTGTCGTCGTTGAAGACTACACGATTTGCCAGGCACTCGCTCCGTATGGTGAGGTTGAGCCGGTGGCGAGACATGCCCAGGTAGCCTATCGCGGTGCTCACGCGCGTGCCGTCGAGGTCGTTGCGGGGCATGGGGCCGACACCTGTGGAGTCGGGGTTGTTGTGGTCGGGAACATCGGCGAAGCCGGCGGACCGGCAGGCGTTGTAGAAGGCCGCCTGCGGTGGCGCCCAGTTCTCGCGCGGCTCCCGCCGGGCGTAGATGGGGCCGTCGGAGCCGTGGTAGTCGTCCCGGAAGTCCTGGTCGTTCTCCAGCCTGCGGAAGAAGGGTAGCACCTTCTGGTAGCTCCACTCGGAGTTTCCCCACGACGCCCAGGTGTCGTAGTCGTCGGACTCGCCCCGCAGGAAAATCTGCGCGTTGATGGCGCTGGAGCCGCCCGTCACCTTGCCGCGCGGAACGTTCATCGGCTCCCCGAGGGAGCTCGCTTTGCCCTCGAAGTTCCAGTTGTGCTCGCTGTCGCTGATGAGCTTGTCGGTGCGCGAGGAGTTGAACCTGACTTCTTCCGGCAGTTGTTCGATGTGCGGGAAGTCGCGGCCCGCCTCCAGGAGCAGAACCGAGGTGGCCGGGTTTTCGGTCAGGCGCGTCGCCAGGATCGCGCCGGCCGAGCCGGCGCCGACGATAACGTAGTCGTAAAGCATGGCCAGTCCCTTTCCGATGGCCGCGCCCCGGGCGCGCGGGACGGGTCCATACACGAAAAGCGGGGGCGCCACGTCTGCGCCAGCATGGGCACAGGTGACGCCCCCGGCTCTGGTAGCTCAAACCGGGAGGGGCGCCCGCTTTTCGCGAACGCCCCGAAAGCGCTAGAGTTGGCTCTCTACCTCGGTGATCGCGTCGTCGACGCTCTTGACCAACCAGTCCACCTCGTCCTTGGTGATGCACAGCGGCGGGGCCAGCGAGATTACGTCGCCGGCACGCCCCAGCAGGCCATTGCGGTTCCAGGCGTCGTTGAACTTCTTGGAGATGTCGGCCTCTTTGGGGAACTTCTCCTTGGTGTCACGGTCCTGGACGATCTCGACCGCGGCCAGAAGGCCCATCCCGCCCCGCACGTCGCCGACGATCCTATGCTCGTAGAGCGTCTGAAGCTGCTCGTACAGGTACTCGCCCATGCGGGCCGAGTTCTCCACCATGCCCTCGCCCTCCATGATTTCGAGGTTGGCGAGGCCGGCGGCGCAGGATGCCGGGTTGCCGCCAAACGTAATCAGGTGACGGAAAGCCGACTCCTCGTCGCCCATGAAGGCCTCGGACACCTTCTTGCTCGCAACGGCTGCGCCTATCGGAAGGTAGCCGCTGGTGAGCGCCTTGGCAACCGTGAAGATGTCGGGCTGGACGTCCCAGTGCTCGGTTGCGAACATCTTGCCCGTCCGCCCGAAGCCGGTAATGACCTCGTCGCAGATCATGATCACACCGTACTTGTCGCAGATCTCGCGGACCCTTGGCCAGTAGCCCGGATCGGGGACGTGAATGCCCGCCGCGGCGGAGATAGGCTCGCCGATGAAGGCGGCCACCGTGCTGGGCCCTTCGTGCTGAATGGTGCGCTCAAGCTCGTCAGCGCACTCCAAGTCCGTGCGAGGCCCGCGGTAGGCGTTGGGGTTGTCGATGTGGATGTTGCCGGGCACCATCGGGCCGAAGTTCACTGGCGCGCTGATGCCTCCGCCGCCCAGGCTCATGCAGGCGTGAGTCGCCCCATGATATGAGCCACGCCTGCTGATAACCTTCCAGCGCGTGGGCTCGCCGTTGTTCTTGTGGTAGTTCTTCGCCATCTTGATGGCGGTCTCCACTGCCTCGGAGCCACCGCTGACGAAGTAGACGCGAGAGTCCTTGTCAGGCGCCAGCGACGCCACTTTGGCCGACAGCTTGACCGTCGCGGGGCTTACCGTTCCGCCCGGCGAATAACTGATGTCCTTCATCTGTTCGAATACGGCCTGCGCGACCTCTTCACGGCCGTGGCCGATGTTAACAAGCCACATACTCGAAAGGGTGTCGAACCAACGCCTGCCCTCGGCGTCATCCACCCAGACGCCCGACGCGGCGCTCGCCAGCTTGACGCCGGTATCCTCAGACATGTCGCCCGCCAACCGCGCGTGCGGCCAGAAGTGCGCGGATGCCATCTGCTTGAGGTCTTCTATAACCTCGCCGCTCAACGTGTTCGTGGTCAATTCAACACCTCCTTCTTCTTGGCGCGCATGTTAACATTATCTAAGCACTACGCCAATAGGCGAATGCTGATTCTCGCCGGCAATCTCCTATTCGCGCCCTGCGATCCAATTCCATCGCAGACTTGCGGTGAGAATGCGGCAAGGACTCGAGAGGCTATGAACCAACTCGAAGCGCTGGCTTACCGGTTTCGACGCTTCGCCGAACTGGAGTGCCGCGACTCCTCCCCGCTGTACGAGCGGCTCTCGACCTGCATTGCCGATGACCCCCAGCTCCTGGAGTTGGCCACCCACTGCGCAGAGGGCCAGCCACCGCCCAACCTGTTCCTCGGAGCTGCACATCTCGTGCTGCTCGAGAACCCCAGCCACCCACTCTCTGCGTACTACGCCAGCCTGGCAGAGTCACCGGAAGACCGGGAGGGCGCCTACTCCCACTTCAGGTCATTGTGCCTCGAGCACAGCGAGCGGATAGTCGAAACGGTCTCGACACGGCTGGTGCAGACCAACGAAGTGGGCCGCTGCGCCGTGCTGCTGCCGGCGTTCGCCATAGTGACCGCTCGCTCGGCAACTCGCGAGTTGGCATTCGTGGAAGTGGGCGCGAGCGCGGGCCTCAACCTGCTGTGGGACCGCTTTCACTACGAGTACGGCGATGACGCCCGCTGGGGCGACCCGGCCTCGCCTGTCCAGCTCTTCTGCGAACCGAGGGGCGAGCCGATGCCCGGAATCGCGGCCCCGCCGCCAGACGTCGTCCTCCGCGTGGGCATCGACCTGGACCCCGTGGACGTGGGAGACACCGAGGCTGTGAGTTGGCTGCGGGCGCTGATCTGGCCGGAGCACCGGCAGCGCGTGGCGGCGCTCGAGGGCGCGCTGCGCCTGGCAGATGCCGAGACGCCCACCCTGATCGCCGCAGACGCGCTGGATGCGCTGCCCGGCGTGCTCGACAGCGTCCCGCCCGACACCGCGCTGTGCGTGTTCCACACCCACACGCTCAACCAGTTCCCGCCCGCCGGCCGCCGCCGGTTTGGCGAGATTCTGGACGAGTTCGGCGCCCGGCGCGACCTGTACGTCGTGTCCATCGAGCGGCACGGCGCGCAACAGGAACGCGTCGGAGCGCTGCTCGAGCTGACCGCCTACGAAGGCGGACGCAAGACCTCCCTCGCGCTGGGCCGGTGCGACAATCACGGCATGTGGCTGGACTGGTTCGGCGGCGCGGCCTGAGCTGCCGCGCCGCGCGAAACATCTCTCTTACTGCATCGGCGAGCAGTCGGCGGGGAGCAGCAGCTTGTTCTCCTGCTTAAGCGGCGTAACGCCCGAGGGAGGCGGCCAGACGCCCTTCTCGCGGGTCTCAGCTCGCACTCTCAGCCTCTCCTCGAAGCTGGAGTAGGCCCACAGGTGGATGAACTTGTTCAGTCCGCCAATCTCGGTGGTCCAGCAGCCGGCCAGCGGCGAGAACTTTTCACGCTCAGCGATTGCCCCTTCCCACGCCTCGAAGACCTGTGCTACTCCGCCCACGTCGTAGGTGTAGATGCGCATCTCGTAGAGCGGGCCGATCTTCCTGTCGCCCAGCGGAGTCATGAAAGGCGCCGGGATGAGTATCTCGGTGTACATGTTCTCAACGTACTGGCTGGTGTCGGGCGGCCAGGCGCCGTCGGCGACCGTTCTGCCACGAATATCGGCGCGGTGGCCGAGGTCGTCGTATGGCCACACGTGGATCACCTGATTCAACGGGCCGGCCTCCGTGTGCCACAGCCCGCCAAGCGGCGAGTACTCCAAACGCCCCGGCAGCTTCTCCGCGAAGCCCGTCTCGAAGTCGGGGACGCTGCGGGGCTTGAGGTCATAGGTACGCATTTCGTAAATCATTGGTCTCTCCTTTTGACTCATAGCGATGATTTATTGGTTCCGTCTGATATAGCCGGCGCCGGCGGTTGCTGCTCGTTTAGCGCCTAGCGGCCGTGGAAAACGGGGCTGCGCTTCTCGAGGAAGGCGCGGCGCGCCTCCTGGGCATCGTCCGAGCCTCCCAGAATGCCGCCCGCGTTCGAGGTCAGCACCATGGTGTTCTCGATGGTGGTGTCCATCGCGGTGCGCATGATGCGCTTGCTTATCCACTGCACCAGCGGCGGCACTCGCATAATGCGGTCGCACAGCTCGCGGGTGGTCTGCTCCAGTTCCTCGGACGGCACCAGGTAGTTCAGCAGACCCCACTCGAAGGCTCGCTTGGCGTCCACCTGGCCCGTGTAGGCGAACTCCAAGGCCCGGCCCAATCCGGCCATCTTCGGCAGGTAGTAGGACCCGCCGTTCTCGACGATCTGGCCAAGCTGGTGGTAGCCGATGAAGCGAGTGGTTTCGCAGCCCAACCGTATGTCGCAGTGGAGAGCCATATCCATGCCGGAGCCGACGGCGGGGCCGTTGATCATGGCGATCGTGGGCTTGCGGATGAGCGAGATGTCGCGGTGCAGCTTGGTGAAGCCGTGGTAGAAGTGCTCGCGAGTGGCGTCCGGCCCGTCCGGCCCGTAGTCGCCGGAGAACTTGGGGCCTTTCAACTCGTCCGGGGTGTCGCCGCGCATGTCCGCGCCGGAGCAGAAGCCGCGGCCAACGCCCGTCAGCACGATCACCTTGACGTTGGGGTCGTCGTCGCCCGCGCGCATGTACTCGCCCACCTTTGCCACGGTGCCGTTGACCTCAGCCGAGCCAATCAGCGCGTTCAGCCTCTCCGGGCGATTGAACTTGATCCACAGAATTCCGGTGTCCTCCGGCTCATACAACAGGTAGTCAACCAGTTTGGGGCCCATCGTATACCTCCCTGGGTGTATTGGGTGCTTTGTGTGAACGGCAGCCGCGTGGGTCAGTCGGCGCCCACCGGCCGCGTGCCAATGATACCCTGGCGCTCCAGCGCGTCCAGCTCCGATGCCGGCAGCCCAAGCAGATCGCCCAGCACGAACGTGTTGTGCTCGCCAAGGCCGGGCGCGGGCGCCGCGTGGATGCGTCGGCTCTTCGACATTCGCCAAGGCGTGGTCACCTGCCTGTACTCGCCGGCCTCGGGGTGGTCGACGGTGTCCCAGAAGCCTCTCGCCTCCAGGTGCGGGTCGACAATCGTCTCCCCGCCCTTGAGCACCGCGCCAGCCGGCACGCCGCGAGCCTGAAGCAGGTGCATGGCCTGGTAGTGGCCGCGTTCGCGAGTCCACGCGGCAATGGCCTCGTCTATCTCGGCGTGGTGTTCGCGCCGGCCGGCGGCCGCCGCCAGCCGCGCGTCGCGGGCCAAGTCGGGCCGGCGCATGGCGTCGCACAGCCCCCGCCACTCGTCGTCCGACCTCACGCTCACCGCGACCCACGAGTCGTCGCCTACGCAGGGGTAGACGCCCTGGGGCGCGTGAACGGGATGGCGATTGCCGGTTAGTCCGGCCACCCGGCCGTTCATGGCGTAGTCCAGGAACGCCTCGCCCATCATGCCGACTGTGACCTCACGCTGCGACAGGTCGATGAACGCGCCCTTGCCGGTTCGGAGGCGCGCCCTCAGTGCGGCCATGAGCGCGCCCACGGTCAGGACGCCTACTACCGGGTCGGGGAACGTCTCGTTGGACATAAGTGGCTGACCTCCCTCGTAACCGGTGATGGAGGCGAGGCCGGCGGTCTGCTCCAGAGTTGATCCGAGCGAGCCGTAGTCCATCTCCGGACCGCTCGCGCCCTGGCTACTGATCTTGGCATAGACTAGCTGCGGATTGGCCCGCGATACGGCGTCGTAGCCCAGGCCCAGCCGGTCCATGACCGACGCGCGGAAATTCTCGACGAGCACGTCGCAGACGGCGGCGAGCTTCAGCAGGAGCTCCTTGCCCTCTTGTGTCGCCAGGTCCAGAGTCACATCCAGCTTATTCACGTTGCGGTGAACGTGGTGCGCGGAGCGATTCCACGGGCGCTCTCCGGGGACGCCACCGGGATAAAGGTTGTACGCGCCGGTCGTCGAGGGCCGGGCGAAGCCGCGGCTGGTGTCCATCCGCGTACAGGACTCAACCTTGACAACCTGCGCGCCCATGAAGCCTAGCAGCATGGTCGCATAGGGGCCCACGGCGATCTGGGTCAGGTCGAGTATGCGAAGGCCTTTCAAGGGCAGATCATTCATGGTCTCGCCTGTCCGAGTCCACCGTCTCCGCAATCTCGGCCTTGCTGAGGCCGAGGCGGCCGCCCAGTATCTCGCCGTTGTGCTCGCCCAGCAGCGGGGCGCGCTCGTGGCGCCAGGCGTGGCCGCTCACGCGGATGGGCTCGCCAGGGTAGGTTGCGGTTCCCACGTGGGGATGCTCGATGTTCTGGAAGAAGTCTCGCGCGTTTAGCTGGCCGGAATCCAGCAGGTCCTTCACGTCCGCCACGTAGCCCGCGATTGTGCGCATGCCCTGGAGCGTATGGTAGATATCCTCCTTGGCCTGCGCGGCGGCCCACTCGCCGACGATGGCCAGCACGTCCTGCTGGTGCTCGCGGCGCGCCTCTCGCGTGCTGAATGCGGGGTCGTCCGCCAGCTCAGGCACGCCCATCAGATCGCAAACCTTGGCCCAGATGTCCTCTTTCACGCCGATCTCCAGGCCAGGGCTGACCCATCCGTCGGTGGTGCGCACCAGGGCGCTTTCCCTTCTCGCGGGAATGCGCCCGAACTGGTGGTGGATGGAGGCGTGTATCTGGGCGACAGTGATGGCTTCCATGGCCGACACGTCGACGTGCTGGCCCTCGCCCGTGAAGTCGCGCGCGTACAGCGCCAGCATCGCGCCGGAGAACGCCGCGGTGCCTACGGCGTAGAGTACGACGCTGCCGCCTATCTTCAGCGGCTCGCGGTCGGGCAGGCCGACCGTGTGCATCAGGGCGCCCATAGCCTGCGCAACGATGTCGCTACCCTGGTAGTCGCGATACAGGCCGGTCTGGCCGAACGGGGTTATGGAGACGTACACCAGGCCGGGATTGCTCGCGGCCAGCGCGTCGTAGCCCAGTCCCAGGCCCTCCATGCGGCCGGGCGCGGCGCTCTCGATCAGCACGTCGGAGGACTGGGCCAAGCGGCGCAGCGCGTCGGCGCCCCGCTCGGAGTCCAGGTCCAGCGTCACGCTCTTCTTGCCGGTGTTGAGGTAGAGATGGAGCGCGCTACCCTCCGGGTGAGGCACGTCGCCAAAGAAGGGGCCTTCGCGTCGGGACGCCTCGCCGACTCCCGGCGCCTCGACCTTGATGACCTCCGCTCCCATGCCGGCCAGCAGCTTAGCGCAGTATGGCCCGGACACGCCTTCGCTGAGGTCCAGGGCCGTGATGCCGCCGAGGAGGTGCTTGTCCATCTCCATGCGATTCGCCGTCTTCCGGTCGTAGCGCCTATCGACCGGTGTAGGCGGGTCGGCGCTTCTCCACGAACGCGCGCACGCCCTCCTTGTGGTCCTCGGTGCGGCGGCTTATCTCCTGCGCGGGGCCGGCAAGCCGCAAGCTCTCCTCGAGGTCGATGTAGAGCGACTTCTGCACCAGCTTCTTGATGAGGGCCATGGAGTAGGTCGGGCCGTCGGCTATGCGCTGGGCCAGCTCCATGGTGGTCTCCATCAGATCGTCGTGGGACACCACCTTGCTCGCCAGCCCGAGCCGCAGGGCCTCCGCAGAGTCGAGCACGTCGCCTGTGTACTGCATGAGGAACGTGTTGCCCAGACCGACCATGCGGGGTAGCTGCCAGCAGGAGCCGTCGGCGGGAATCAGCCCGCGCCGGATAAACGTCTCGGAGAGCCGGGCGTTCTCCGACAGCAGCCGGATGTCGCAGGACAGCGCGATGCCGAGGCCAAGCCCCATGGCGTAGCCGTTCACGGCTGCGATAGACGGCTTCTGCAGGTCGTGCAGCCTCAGCGGGAGGAAGCGGATGTTTTCCGCGCCCTCTTCATCCGAAGGTTCATCCTGCTGGGCCCACTGGTGCTCCAGGTAATCCCAGGCGGTCAAGTCGGTGGGGATGGGCTCTTCGGCGACCTTGCTGCGCTCCTGGACAGACTGGTCCATGCGCTTGACGTTGGCGCCTGAGCAGAAGGACGGGTCGCGGCCGGTGAGTACGACGGCCCGCAGGTTAGGGTCCGCCTCCAGCCGGTCGAGCTCGGAGTTGATCTCGGCGGACATTTCTCCGCCGATGGCGTTCCTGGTCGTCGGGTCGTCCATGGTGATGACCATCACGTTGCCAACGTCGGCAACCTCGATGTAGTCGTGCGGCATAGTTTCCCCCTGGTGTGCAATTGGGCAGCGTGTTGACGAGCCTCGATAGTGTGAGTGTGAGAATAGCGTTGAGGCTTTGGGCTGTCAACAATTCCTCCTGACCCCACTTTGCGAAGTCAGCAGGCAATGCGCGTACCGTCGGCACGAGTTCGTTAGGATTCGCCATCGCTGTTTGTGTAGAGTCCTCGAAGGCGGCCTCATCCTCGGTGACCGTTTCGTGCTGAGATACATCGGATACATCGTGCAACAAAACATGTGGCAAACCTGTCTCTGGGTCAATGTAGAATGCAGCGTCCATTCTAACTCAAACACGGGTGCGTGTTGCACATGGGCATCCAACCTCACCCTGGCCCTCTCCCCGATGGCGAGTGGACCGGTCCACTCGCCGTCCGCTACGCGGTCTGCTCGGCGGGGCGGTACTGGAGCGCCTCGGCGAGGTGCGGCGCCTCAACGTTTTCGGCGCCGCCGAGGTCGGCGATGGTCCTGGCGAGCTTGAGGACGCGGTGGAACGCCCTCGCCGACAGGTGCAGTCTGCTGGTCGCCATGCGCAGCAGGCCGGCGGCCGCGTCGTCCACCTTGCAGTACTCCCACACCTCGACCGGCCCCATCTCGGAGTTGGTGATCAGCCCCGTGCCCTCGAAACGCCTGGCCTGCACCAGGCGCGCCGCCTCGATCCGATCGCGCGTCCGGGCCGAAGTGTCCGTCTCGGGCGGCCTGGTGAGCTTCTCGTATTCGACCCTGGGCACTTCGACGAACAGGTCAATCCTGTCCATCAGCGGGCCGCTGATCCGCTTGGAGTAGCGGGTGACCTGGCTTGGGGAGCAGACGCACTGTTTGCCTGGGTCTCCGGCGAATCCGCAAGGGCAGGGGTTCATGGCAGCCACGAGCATGAAGTTTGCGGGGAAGGTTACGGTGCCCTGGGCGCGGCTGATGGTAACCACCTTGTCTTCGATGGGCTGGCGCAACACCTCCAGAACCGTGTGCCCGAACTCCGGCAGCTCGTCGAGGAACAGCACGCCCCGGTGGCTCAGCGTAATCTCGCCGGGCCTGGGGATGCGGCCGCCGCCCACGAGTCCCGCGTTGGAGATGGTATAGTGCGGCGACCGGAAGGGGCGCCGGTTGATGAGCGGGGACGACGAGGGGAGCAGCCCGCTGATACTGAATATCTTGGTGACCTCCAGCGCCTCGTCCTGGGTCAGCCTGGGGAGGATGGATGGCAGGCTGCGCGCGAGCAGCGTCTTGCCGCTTCCGGGCGGACCGCTCATGAGCAGGTTATGCCCGCCCGCCGCGGCGACCTCGATGGCGCGCTTGGCGTGCTCCTGGCCGCGAATGTCGGCGATGTCCACACCTCCACGGCAGTCGTCCGCGGACACAAAGCCGTTGGTGTCGGCGGCGATGTCGCTCGCCGCGGGTGAGATTCTGGGACCACCGTTCAGGTGGTGAAGCAGTTGCCCCAGCGAGGAGACCGGGATGGTCTCCACACCGTCCACCAAGGCGGCCTCGTTGGCGTCGGGGGCCGGCACGAACACGCGCTGCATGCCCTCTTCGCGCGCGACGGCCACCATCGGCAGTATGCCATTGGTGTGGCGGAGCGTCCCGTCGAGGGACAACTCTCCCAAGAATATGGATGATCTGGGGACGTCCTCGATCTGGCCGGAGCTGACGAGCAGCGCGACGGCGATGGGCAGGTCGTAGGCGGGGCCGGCCTTGCGGTGGTCGGCGGGCGCGAGATTGACTGTGATGCGGCGCATGGGGAACTCGCAGCCGGCGTTGCGGATGGCCGAGCGCACCCGCTCGCTGGCCTCCTTCACGGCGGCGTCGGGCAGGCCGACGATGTTGAACGCAGGCAGGCCGGGGAGGATATCTACCTCGACTTCGACTATCAGGCCGTTCAGGCCGACGACGGCGCAGGTCTTGCACTTGGCGAGCATTGGCTGGACTCCGAAAACAGGATTAGCACGCCTATTCTAGTACGTTCGGAACACGCCGTCAAGCTCTGTGAGGGCGATGATGGGGCGAACCGTCGGCGAATTGGCCGAAATGTGTGTCATCCTGGGTCTTTCTGTGCCATTCCATAGCTGGGAAGGCTGCATGGCTGCTACGGTCTGGCACGCCTCCATACACAGACTCAGCTATGAAAGCACCATAACCGCCCAAGAATGACACAGTGCGCATGTGCCTCGTACCTGGCCGTCCGTGCTCGCCGGATAGGGGGTCAGTCCCTCGTCATGGGGAGAATCGCACGGATGTGCGTAGAAATCAAGAGGGTTGTCGAGAAAGGGAAGGAGGCCTTGCCGACGGACGCTTCGTATTCCTCGGCTTCGCTAGGAATGACGAGAGAGAGCGCTCCGCTCGAAATGGGTGTAGGGGGTGTGCTCAGTTGGGAGTTAAGGGCTTGGGTCATGCTCTCAGGCCCGGGTCAGCGCCGCCACTATGGCCGGGTCGTATGGCAGGTCGATGTCGTGGCGTGGGGACGGTTCGACCCGTGGAAGGTCCGGCCAGAGCTTCTCGGCAGATCTGTTGTACACCAGGTCGGCCAGCGCGGGCAGCGACGCCACGTCCTCGGCGTTGTAGCGCACCAGCGTATCGAGCGCGCCGGCGCTGCCCATCGTCCACATGCGCCACATACGCACCGCGTCGTATCCACTCAGCCCGCTCAGCTCCGACGGACGCCCCACGCCCAGCCGAGCCTCTATGTGCTTCAGTCCTCCGCCGTAGCCGAGCCGGCGCAGCGGATACATCAGGTCCAGGTGCGCGACGTGCCTGAACACGCTGCCGAACGTGTGCTCCACGTAGGGCAGATCGAAGCTCGCGCCGTTGTACGTGACCACCAGGTCGTATTGCTCCAACGCCTCTCGCAAATCGAGCAGGTTATCGTCGCGCACGAATCCGCGGTAGCCGTCACGGTCCAGTATGCCCACCAGCGTCAGGTAGCTTGAGTAAGGCGAAAGTCCGGTCGTCTCAATGTCCAGAAACGCCGCGCTGTTACGGTAGTCCGCGTACAGCCGCCACACCTCGCGGGGCGGCAGCGCTCTCGCGAAGTAGGCCGCGTTTCCCGTTTCCTGGCGGGCGACCGACTCTTCGACCAGCCGCCTCAGCCGGTCTCTGCGTCCGTCCAGCGCGGACGGCAGCGACGGCGCGCTCAGAAAGTCCTCCCACGTCAGCACGCCCGACTCCCACAGCAGCCGCTCATACTTGTAGCCGACGCCGGGCAGGTGCAGGAAGGTGTTTCGCAGCATGTCGAGGGAGCCTCTTTCGTCATGATGTCGGTAAGGGTGTTGGTACTCGATTCTTTCGGCAATGGGGAAGTTTGTCAACGGCGAGCGTCAGACCGCTGGCCGACTCTGGCCGACTAAGGGACTCTTTGTTTCTGAATTGCGCAGCCAAGGCGCCAATATCGACATCAGGCGGTGGGGTATAATTGGAGGTGTGCGACACTTTCGCACGGGGGATGAGGATGGCATCGCGATTCAGGGCGCTGCCGAGCGTCGACCGGGTGATGAGCGACACGCGCGTGGATGCGCTGTCGCGAGCCTACTCGCGGCGCGCGGTGTTGGAGTTGGTGAGGGACCGGCTCGCCGTCGCAAGGCGGCGCATCGCGGAGAACGGCGACGACGCTCCCGGTCTCGACGAACTGGCGGGCGAGGTCTCGGCGCAGGCACGGTCGCGATTCGCTACCTGGCCCCGCCGCGTGATCAACGCCACGGGCGTGGTACTCCACACCAACCTGGGGCGCGCGCCACTCAGCGCCGCGGCGGCGGACGCGGTGCGAGAGGCCGCCGCGGGCTTTGGCGACCTGGAGCTGGACCTTGCCACCGGACGGCGCGGCTCCCGTCAGGCGGCGGTCGCGCGTCACATCTGCGAGCTGACCGGCACAGAGGCGGCGACGGTCGTGAACAACAACGCCTCCGCCGTGCTGCTGGGTCTGGCAGCCATCGCGGCCGGCAAGCAGGTGATAGTTTCGCGCGGCGAGGCCGTGGAGATCGGCGGCGGCTTCCGCATTCCCGACGTGCTGAGGCAGAGCGGCGCGGAGCTCGTCGAGGTCGGCACCACCAACCGCACCTACGCACGCGACTTTGAGGACGCCATCGGCGACGACACCGGCGCGCTGCTGCTTGTCCACGCGAGCAACTTCCGCGTGATGGGATTTACCCACTCGCCCGGCATAGCCGAGCTTGCGCAGATAGGCCGCAGGCGTGGCGTTCCCGTGCTCCACGACCTGGGCAGCGGCTGCCTGCTGGACACCAAGCCGTTCGGCCTGGCGCACGAACCGATGCCGCAGGAGAGCGCCGCTGCGGGCGTGGACGTGATGTTCTTCTCCGGCGACAAGCTGCTGGGCGGGCCACAGGCGGGCATCATCGCCGGCAGCCGTCGTATGTTGGACATCGTGTCTCGCCATCCGCTGGCGCGTGCGGTGCGCATCGACAAGCTGAGCATGGCGGCGCTGAACTCGACGCTGCTCCACTACGTCAAGGGCGAGGCCGAGCGCGAAGTGCCGGTGTGGTGCATGATCGGCGCGAAGCCGGACGACATCCGCGCCAGGGCTGAGCGGTGGAGGCGCGCGCTGGCCGGCAAGCCGGGCGACGCGCGGGTCCTCGAGTCGACGTCCGCCATCGGCGGCGGCAGTCTGCCAGGCGAAACCCTGCCGACGTGGGCGCTGTCAGTGTCCGGCGTTGACGCCGCGCGACTGGCCGAGCGTCTGCGCGCGGCGGACCCGCCGGTGATCGGGCGTGTGGAGCGCGACGCGCTGCTGCTGGACCCGCGCACGGTGCTGGAGGACGAGGACGACGCCCTGCTCGCCGGACTGGTGGGGGCGCTGGGGAACTAATCGAGGCCCACCGAGGCCGAGGTTACGAACGCAATTGTAGTTGGAACATACCAGAGATCGATGAACAGGAGAGTGCATCGTGAGACCTACCATAGAATACGACCCAAGCTACACACTGCTGACACTGGAGCTCGACCCGGGCGAGGTCATCAAGGCCGAACCGGGCGCGATGGTGGCCCAGGAGGGCGTGGACATGACCACGGGCATGGGCTCCGGCAGCATAATGGGCGGCCTGAAGAGAATGCTCGGCGGCGAGTCGTTCTTCGTCAACAGCTTCACCGCCCAGCGCGGCGGTGGCTGGGTGAGTCTCGCGCCGTCCACACCGGGGGACATCGCTTCGTTCCACTTGGACCCGGGCAAAAGCCTGTTCATCCAGGGCACGTCCTACATGGCATCCACCGACAACGTGGAGACCGACACGCAGTTCCAGGGACTCAGGGGCATGTTCAGCGGAGAAAGCATCTTCTTCCTGCGGGCCTTCTCCAAGGGCGGCTCCGGCACGGTGTACGTGACCTCGTACGGCGCGATCAAGCAGGTGCGCGTGCAGCCGGGCAAGGAGCTTGTGATCGACACCGGCCACCTCGTGGCGTTCTCGGACGACGTGGAGTACTCCGTGGACAAGGTGGGCGGAATCCGCTCGCTGATTGCCGGCGGCGAGGGTCTGGTGATGAAGTTCCGCGGCAACGGCAACGTGTGGATTCAGACACGCAACGTCCAGTCGCTAGCCAGCATCCTGCTCCCGTTCCTGCCCACCAACCGCAGCAACTAGGGAGCGACCGTCACCCCCATCCTAACCTTCCCCTGCAAGGGGGAAGGGACTATCGAGCGAGGGGCAAGGGACTTGTGAGGCAGAAGGTTTGACGCTGTTCGAGGACAGAGCAAAGCGCGAACTCGCTACCGGCGCCCCGCTGGCCGCGCGGATGCGTCCCCGCACGTTCGACGAGTTCGTGGGGCAAAGTCACGTCGTCGGCCCCGAGTCGGTGCTCCGCCGCAGCATCGAGGCCGACCGGCTCCCGTCCGTCATCCTGTGGGGGCCGCCCGGCGCCGGCAAGACCACGCTGGCCACGCTGATAGCCGGCCAGACCAGGAGCCACTTCGAGCGCGTCAGCGGCGTGGCGTCGGGCGTGGCCGACCTGCGGCGCATTGCCGCGGAGGCCAGGGAGCGGCTGGGCGCGCACGGCGAGCGCACGCTGCTGTTCGTGGACGAGATTCACCGCTTCAACAAGGCGCAGCAGGACGTCATCCTTCCCTACGTCGAGGACGGCACCTTCGCCCTCATCGGCGCCACCACGGAGAATCCGTCGTTCGAGGTCGTGTCGCCTCTGCTTTCGAGGGCGCGGGTGTTCGCGCTCGAGTCCCTCACCGACGACGAGGTGGCCGGCATCGTCGCGTCAGCCCTGACGGACCGCGAGCGTGGACTCGGCGGGCTGAACGCCGCGCTCGACGACGAGGGGCTGGCCGCCCTGGTGAACCTGGCCAACGGCGACGCGCGCTCGGCGCTCAACGCGCTGGAGCTCGCGGTGTCCGCCACGCCCCCGGACGCGGACGGCGCGCGGCTCGTGACGCAATCGGTGGTCGAGGAGGCGATGCAGCGCCGCTCGCTGCGCCACGACAAGGCGGGCGACCTTCACTACGACACAATCTCGGCGTTCATCAAGTCGGTACGGGCGTCCGACCCGGACGCGGCGGTGTACTGGCTGGCGCGGATGCTGGAGGCGGGTGAGGACCCGCTCTTCGTGGCGCGGCGGCTTGTCGTGCTGGCGGCCGAGGACATAGGCATGGCGGCGCCCATGGCGCTGACGGTGGCGGTGGCGGCGCAGCAGGCGGTGCACTTCATCGGCATGCCCGAGGCGCGCATCCCGCTCGCGGAGGCGACGGTTTACCTGGCGACGGCGCCCAAGAGCAACGCCGCCTACTCGGCCATCGAGCGCGCCATGGCGGACGTGCGCGAGACTCGCAACGAGCCTGTGCCGCTGCACCTGCGCAACGCGGTGACGGGCCTGATGAAGGACATGGGCTACGGCAAGGGCTACCGCTACGCCCACGAGTACGAGGGACACTTCACCCCGACGCAGAACCTGCCGGACAGCCTGGCGGGTCGCCGCTACTACGACGCGAGCGACCAGGGCTACGAGCGCGAAGTGGCGCAGCGGATGCGGCGTTGGTGGGGGGAGGGGAAGGGCGGCGCCGACCAGTCCCCATTGCCTCAGGTAGAGGGATAGGATGGGGATATAGCCTGGCGAGCGAACGTTCGGACGCCTGCGGGTCAGAGCAGAAGTCCTCAGTCTTGAGTTTGCAACGCTCCGCAATCGTTACACTGCCTTTCTGAAGCCAAAACGAAACTTCCGCAGGTTGAGCATGACCCCACTTCCACCGGAGTTGTGTGACCTATGTATCCGGCAAGAATGCCAGCTGCGACTCCGCATAGCGCGACCGTAGCGGACTTGGTCACAATTTCATCGACGCTCAGGTGCAACCACAACATGAACACTAGAGTGACGAGCACCGTCATGCCAGCAACTGACGCTATAACCAGAGGCCAGCGCCTGAGCCGATCCCAGGACACCAACAGCGACACAACCACTAGGAAATAGGCCAGTATCGAAACAGCATAAATGAGGAGATCGGAGATTCCGCCGCGCTCGTCGTCTGAATAGCCGAAAGCGAAGAGTAGTACTACAGAGGCCAGAAGTGGGAAAACGGCAACGTTGATTGATGCCAGGGCCCGGATGTTTCCGTATCGGGGCGTCGAGTCGACTGCAATGGCTACCACGATTGGACCAAAGGGCACACATAGCGCGATGAGCAGGCCAAAGGTGTCTCCTATTGAATTCCTCGGTCCCGTGACTATGTTGACCAAAAGCACTATAGCCATGATTGTTGACAGCAGCGCGGTAGGAACCGACCACCGTAAGACCCGCCACGGGTACCGGGATGCTATGAGTCCGACCCCAGTCATGGAGAGTGCTAGAGCCAAAGTCGCCGTCCAAAACTTGAGATCAGTCACCAGCAGTAGCGTCTTACCAGTTAACGAAAACTCGGTCGGTTCAAATGGGCCTACGGCGATGGCCCGCCACTCCCCGTCGGCTGCCCCAACCACGACTCCCTGTATTCCCAGGGCCAGCACCAAGTTGCCACTTTGGTCGTCAAATGCGATTCCTCTCGGAGTGAGGGAAATCTCTCTCGTCGAATTCAACCTTTCAGTCGACACCTTCTGTACCCACAAGTTGCCGTCCCTTGCTAGGTACTCTGTCGAGTAGACAACTCGGTCGTCGCCTACGCTGACCACACGCGGGCCGTCGATCACGAAACGACCCCACGGAGTATCCGCGCTTCCGCCGCCCCAATGAACTGGTCCTGACAGCCCCTCACTCGTGTTCCATGTCATGCCGCCATCTACGCTTTTGAACGGGCCGTATTCGGCCTCTACGACAATTGCTCCATCGCCGGAAACGCCGATTCTCTTGACCCCATACAGCGGCTCTCTCTCACACGACGACCCTATCGCAAGCGCAGCAAAGCACATCACCAGCACCGCCCACCGCAGCCGCATCGCGCCCGCAGCGGGCACCTCCCGCCGCCACACCCACAGCGCCGCGGCCCACGCGAGCGGGATGACGAGGGAGTCCGTGGCGTCGCGAGGGGAACCGGCGGCGCCGCCCGCGAGGGAGATGCCGCGCATGATCAGGTCGTGCACCGGGTCGAACGTGTTGAACGCGGCGTAGAGGAGCGGCAACCCCGCGTAGGCGACCAGGAACGCCAACCTGCGAGCACGGAGGCTGCCGCGGGCGGCAAACGAGAGCAGGAACGCAAGCAGCGGCAGTGCGAGTATCAGCCAGGCGAGGTCGCTGAGCTTGCCGGTAAGCCACGAGTGGGGCCACAGCGCCTTGAACAGCAGGTCGTTCAGCAACAGCACGCCCAGCGCCGCGACGGTGGCGGGATGCGTCAGCGCGGACTCCGCGCGGCGCCGGAAGTCGCCGCCGCCCACCCAGGACGGCCAACGCGGAAGGCCGGATTTGGAAAGCGAGCTCATTGGCGGATTCTAGGCGCGTGTGCGGCGGATGGCAAGCGTGGGGGCTCTTCACCCCCATTCTGACTCAACTCGCTCTCGAGGGAGAGGAGACTGACAACCCGACACTTGGCTATTGACCATCGAGCCGCACCACGACGGTGTCCGCGAGCAGGTCGTGTAGGCCGCGGCGGTCGGAGCGGAAGGCCATCACAACTGCGTTGACCGTCAGTAGAGGGCCGAACTTGGCGAGCTCTCGCACGAGCGCACGTCGATAGCCGACGCGTGAGCCATTGGACCTGACCACGCGGAGCTTGAGCGCGCGCTTGCCGGGGGTGGCGGCGAATCTGCCCACCGGAATCGGATTGTAGAGGAGGCTAAACGCCAACAGGAAGAGAATATGTGAGATGAGATCGAATATATGGTAAATGCCCGAGTCGAGGAACCACACAATGAAAGACCCGATCCCTACCACGATGAGTACAATCGAAAGGTCCATCATACCTGCAAGAATTCGAGGTCCCAGACTGGCGCAACGCCCCTGTACTGACGCGCCAAGAGGTGAAGACATCGGATGATCCTTTTCGCTGCCCATCAATAGAGCGCCGCAGTTGGGGCATCCAGTGTAGAGAGCGATCGTGGGTTTCCCACAGGCCCAACATGGGTTCCCCTCGAACCGCGTTCGACGACTTAGGTGCACGGCAAGCAGGATGGCTATCACGCCGCTCAAGGCGATGGCCGAGAACTGAGTCAGTTCGTTACTGACGCCTAAGTGAAGCCACAGTAAGAATGCGATCACTACAAGGGTTGTCATCCCTACGATGGACGCAACAACCACAACCCAATGGCGCAATAGCAGCGGCCAAGAGACGGCAAGGGAGGCTACTGCCAACACCCAAGGCAAAACTTGGTCCGAATCGAGTGGATGGAACATACCTCGAAGATACCCGCTACCTTCGTCGTATGAGACAACAAAAGAAGCAGTTGAGAGGCCTGACATTGATATGGCTAGTATTCCAACTCCATCACGCCGATGTTCCAAAATTCGCTTCGTCGCGCTTCCGAGCCTATGACGAAGCCCGATCCGAGTGGAACCACCAGGAGCACTATGACGGTCTGAGGTACGTTAGATACCGGCGGAACAAAGAGTGCTAGATATAGAGGAAGCAAGAAAAGAGTGCCCACCATAAACATTGCCGCAATTCCTGCGATGGGAGCAATGAGTACGCTCCTCAGCAAATCTTGTCGCCTATGCTGGGAGGCTATGAAGGCTGCTCCTGTCATCGCCAAGGCAAGTATCAGTACTGAGGTGTGGAAATCGAAGTCAAATAGCAAAAGCCGTGTCTTCGTCTCGAGCGAGAAGTCAGTAGGTTTGAATTGCGCTACGGTTCTGGGGACCCATTGGCCATCTGGCGTTCCGACCACCACACCCTGGATACCCATTGCCAGCGCAAGATTGCCGCTCCGTTCGTCGTAGACCATCGCCACCGGTTGGGTTCCGATACTTCGCCGTCCGAGACTCTCAGTAGAGACCGTTTGGACCCAGACGTTACCGTCCTGTTTCAGGTACTCGGCGGAGTAGACGACCTCTTCCTTGGCGCCGTCGGCACTGACCCGCAGCACACGCGGCCCATCGAGTATGTAGCGGCCCCTGGGCGTTTCCACATCTTGATCTCCCCAAGCAATATCACCAAGTTGGTGTTCAATAGGGTTCCAGGTCAAGCCGCCGTCCAGGCTCCAGAATCCACCGTAGTCGACGTCGGCGACAACCAGTCCGTCATGAGAAACGCCGATCCTCTGCACACCATAGACTGGCCCACTTTCGCTCGTCGCCACGCTCGCCAGCGCCGCCACCCCCGCCACCAGCACCGCCCACCGCAGCCGCATCGCGCCCGCAGCGGGCACCTCCCTCCGCCATACCCACAGCGCCGCACCCCACGCGAGCGGGATGACCAGCGAGTCTGTCGCGTCCCGAGGGGAGCCGGCGGCGCCGCCCGCGAGCGAGATGCCGCGCATGATCACGTCGTGCACCGGCTCGAACGTGTTGAACGCGGCGTAGAGGAGCGGCAGACCAACGTAGGCTGCGACGAACGCCAGGCGGCAGGCGCGGACGTTCCGCCGCGCGGCGAACGAAAGCAGGAACGCCAGCAGTGGAAGCGCGAACACCACCCACGCGAGGTCGCTGAGCTTGCCGGTGAGCCACCAGTGGGGCCACAGCGACTTGAACAGCAGGTCGTTCAGCAACAGCACGCCCAGCGCCGCGACGGTCGCGGGGTGCGTGATGGCGGACCCGGCGCGGCCCTGGAAGTCGCTGCCGCCCGCCCAGGACGGCCAACGCGGAAGGCCGGATTTGGAAAGCGAGCTCATTGGCGGATTCTAGTGGGGGTTGTGGGGGATGGCAAGCGCGTAGAGCCATGCCCCCCGAACGCGCCCTCTGGCCCACGCCCGACCCCATTCGCCCCTCGTACTCCAAAAAAACCGTCACTCTCCCGCGCCACCCGTGCCCCGGCCGTGCTCCATCCGAACCCCACGAACGCCCAATCTCATCCCCGCGCCTGCTCAATTTCTCCCCACCAATCCGGCTTCAGACGGCAATCTCGCCATCTGTCTTGTATTGCACGCACATCCGTGCTATTATCGCTCATGTTAGGTGCGGGCTTCAAACCCGCCCGAGGGACCGACCCCGCGGCGCGGAAACCCTACCCCCAATAGGGACAATGCCCCAGGCATCCGTACGGGCGTCCCTTGTGGGTGCCCTGTGGCGTCGAAAACCGGCCACCGGCCCCTGTCCCACTCTGTCACGCGGCGTGACACTTCTGCCCCGAATTGCCCACGCCAGCATTACAGAGTTGCGCAGAACCGCCGGCGCCCCCAGCTACGAATACAACAGAATGTCGCAGAAACTAACAGATTTCGCCCCGACGCATTCGAAGGGATCACGATGTGAGGCAACGAGATGGCGGTGCGGGCAGCGCGCTAGGCCCGCCGGTTGGAATCGCGCGCGCTTTGTACTATCATCTGTCGCAACCACAATGGAGGTCCGACCAACATGGTGAAACAGGGCGTGATACCCGACGAACTTACCAAGCCTTTCTGGGACGCGGCCAACGAGCAGCGCCTCGTCATCCAGAACTGCAGCGTGTGCGACCGGCTGCAGAACCCGCCGCTGCCGTCCTGCTCGCAGTGCGGCTCGTCCGACGGACTGGAGTGGAAGCAGATGAGCGGCAAGGGCACCATCTACAACTACTGCGTGGTGTACGACTGCCCGATAGCCTCGCTCCAGGAGGACCAGCCGTTCAACCTGGCCGTGGTGATGCTGGACGAGGACCAGGGCATTCAGATGTACTCCCACCTGCCGGGGGTGCCGGTCGACGACGTGCCGGTAGGCGCGGCTGTCGAGGTGGTGTTCGAGGAAACCGCCAACGGCCAACTCGTGCCGGAATGGAAGGTCCCCGGCTAAGGGGGTTTTTTCCAATAGTCCCTTCCCCCTCGCAGGGGAAGGTCAGGATTCGAAAGTCCCTTCCCCCTCGCAGGGGGAAGGTTAGGATGGGGGTGACAGCCGCGCACCGGCAAGACACCTTCACCCTCACCTCAACCCTCTCCCATCAAGGGAGAGGAGGCCCAAGTGTAAACACAGGAGTTAGGGGGCGACAGAAATGACTACTCAATACGCGCCGGAATCCATGTATAGGTCCGTCGAGGGACTGGGCGTCTGGGAGCACAGGGGCAAAGTCGCGGCAGTGGGCATAGGCCACTCGCCCACCTCGCGCCGCTGGGACGGCAAGCCGGACACCACCGTCGGCGCCGGCGCCATCCTGTCGATGCGCCGGGCGATGGCGGACGCGGGCGTAGACCCCGCCGACGTCGACGGCTTGGTGATTGTGCCGGTCACCACCACGGGCGCCCACTGGCCTGAGGACACGCCCATCCCGCAGGACGTGATCGGCGCCTACAACCAGACCGACGACCCGCTGGACGGACTCGGCCAGCTCAGCGCCGACTGGCTCGAAATCAATATGCTGGAACTGACCAACGTCAAGTACAAGGTGCACGCCCCCGGCTGCATGTCCGCGGCCCTGACTGTCGCGGCGCAGGCCATCGGCGACGGACTCGCCAAGACGTGCCTGGTGGTCAAGGGCTGGCACAACCTGGAGGGTCGGTACAACCACGGCGGCATCAGCGGCGCAAACGAAGTGCCCGGCTCCTTCGCCATCGGAGCCGGACGCTCCATCTGGGGACCGCCCGGATGCTACGGCACGGCGCTGCAGTTCGCCGAGTACTGCCGCAAGTACGGCAAGCACCACGACATGCTCGCGCCGTTCATGGAGAACTCCCGCCGCAACGGCCTGATGTTCCCCGAAGGCTACTGGGCGCAGCACCGCCCCGAGCCGCTGCCGCCGGAGGACTACCTTAGCGCGCGCTGGATCGCCAAGCCCGCCAACCTGTTCGACAACGACATACCCATAATGTGCACGGCCGCGTACCTGTTCACCACCGCCGAGCGCGCCCAGGACATGCGGCAGAAGCCGGTCTACATACTCGGCCACGCCTCCAGCCGCGGCGCCACCCGCAGCCTCACGCCCACGCTGGCCGAGGTCGAGGCTGAGTGCGCAAGCACCGGCAGGAAGATACTGGAGGCCGCCGGCATCACCGCGGACAACCTATCGTTCGAGAACATGTACGACGGCTTCGTGCAGTTCCACCAGTTCCACATCGAGGGAATCGGCTACCGCGGCATGAAGCAGGGCGACGCGCTGGACTTCTACCAGGGCGACATCAGCATCGAGGGCCCGGACCCGATCATGCCCAGCGGCGGCAACATCGGCGGCGGCCGCAGCCGCTTCTGGATGCACACCGACTCCATTCAGCAGATCCAGGGACGCGCCGGCGAGAGACAGGTGACCGGCGTGAAGCCAGAGGTCGCCGTGTCCGGCGGACCCATGCCGTTCGGCGGCAACTTCACCGTGTGGAGCTCAACGCCGGACTAGACCACGGTTACGAAGAGGTATAGCCAGCCTTGATACTCATCAGTTACGACATCGACGGAACGCTGGAGGTGGGCGACCCGCCCGGGCCGCTCACCATGGAGATGGTGCGGATCACCAAGCAAAAGGGCTTCCTGATTGGGAGCTGCTCGGACCGTCCACCCAGCAGGCAGCGGGCCATGTGGGACGAATACAAGATCGAGGCCGACTTCGTGTCTCCCAAGCACATGCTCGCCGAGGTCAAAACCAAGTTCCAGGCCGACGCCTACGTCCACATTGGCGACCGCGAGGACCTGGACAAGCAGATGGCGCTGAAGGCGGGGTTCGACTTCCTGTGGCCGGACGAGGCCGCGGCGAAGGACTGGTTCGTAGCATAGGGGGTGCCTCACGCCCATCCTGGCCTTCCCCATGCTAGGGGAAGGGACTTAGGGAGTGTCCGCCTGGGCAGGCTCGGTCTGGGCAGTGGCGATGGAGTACAAGCGGATTACCCGCCGCGACACCCGCAGTCCGTTCAACGCCAGCACCGAGCCGCCTATGGCTATCGCTACGGGGGCGCTCAGCAGGGTGGCTATGCTTCCGGTGTAGAATCCGGAGAACCCTGTCATGCCCCAGGTGAACGACTGAATGCTCAGCACGCGACCACGCATGTCGTGGGGCACCGCCCGCTGCAGCACAGTGATCAGCGTAGCCTCGTAGAGAACGCCCGATCCGTAGGCCGCCAGCAGCAGCACAAGCGAGAGCGGCAGCCAGGACGACGCCGCGAACAGCATCAGGAACGCGCCGAAGCCCATGTACCCGAACACCAGCAGCCGGCCCGCGCTGCGCCCCTCGCCGAGCGCCGACAGCGTGAGCGACGAAATGAGCGCGCCGGCGCTGCCCGCCGAGAACATGTAACCCAGCCCCGTGGGCCCGACGTCCAGAACCTTGCCCGCCATAACCGGCAGCATCGTCTCGTGGGACCATCCGAACACCTCAGACGACAGCATCATCAGGATGAGGATGCGAATCTGGGGCGTGCCCAGCGTGAAGCGAACGCCCTCCTTCAGGTCGGCAAGCGGAGAGGTTTCCCGCTTCCGACCCGAAGTCCCGAAGCCGCGCAGAAACACCATCAACACGCCGGACAACGCAAGCGCTCCGACCATGACGGCATAAATCCAGCCGATGCCGAACGTGTCCACGACCGGGCCGGCCAGCAGCGGCACGGTGATGCCGGCGATGGTCATGGCGACGAAGTTGGCAGCGTTCGCCTTGAGCAGGTTCTCGCGGCCCGCAACGTCCAGCACCAGCGTCATGCGCGCCGGCAGCTTGACGGCCATGAGGATGCCGTCCGCGAGCGCCGTCGCCAGTATCTGCCAAAGCTCGATGCGGTCGGTGAACACCAGCACCGCGACGCCGGCGAAAATGGCCGCCTGCGCCGCCTGGGAGACGATGAACAGCACGCGGCGGTCCAGCCTGTCGGCCATCACTCCCGCGAAACCGGCGCACAGCATCATGCCCAGCCCGGCCATTCCGGCGGTCGCGCCCACCCAGAACGCCGAGTCGGTGACCTGCAGGGCCAACCAGCCGTGCGCCAGGATGTACAGCGTGATGGCCACGTCGCTGAACAGGCCGGCGACCCAGAGCAGTCGGAACTTGGAGTTGCGAACGAGAAGAATCATGGCAAACGGCGCAAAGCGGTGTGTGAAATAGGTGTGATGACTGAAGGGGCGGGTACAAGACCCACCCCCGGTAGAAGATGCCCGTCGGGCAAAACAGAATACGGCTGTGTGGGGCGTGACCCCGCCACGCAGCTACGCCGGAGCATACTCCCGGAAGGTCGATTCCACCACGTCCAGCGCGTAGTCCACGTCCTCGGCGGTGATGCCGTAGTGGGTAACGAACCTCCACCTGCGCGCCGGAGAGCCGCCTTTCACGCCCCGCTCGTTGATCCTGCGGGCCAGCTCGGCCGGATCGCCGCGTTCGACCTCGAAGAAGACGAGGTTCGTGGGCAGCGCGTCGGGATTGATGGAGATGCCCGGTATCTGGGCCAGGCCCTGCGCCAGCCTGCGGGCGTTGGCGTGGTCTTCGGCCATGCGCTCGACCATGCTGTCGAGAGCCACTATGCCCGCGGCGGCGATGATGCCGACCTGCCTCATGCTGCCGCCGACCATCTTGCACCACCTGCGCGCCCGCTCAATGAACTCGTTGCTGCCGCACACTACGGATCCGATGGGGACGCTCAGTCCCTTCGACAGGCAGAAGGTCACGCTTTCCGCGTCCTTGACCAGCTCGGACACCGGCGTCTCCAAACTGACGGCTGCGTTGAAGATGCGCGCACCGTCAATGTGCAACGGGATCTCATGCCGGTGGGCGACCTCGGCGATAGTGCGAGTGTCCTCCGGCGTCAGGGTTGCGCCGCCGCACGCGTTGTGGGTGTTCTCCAGCGCGATCATCGCGGTGCGCGGGAAGTGGACGTCGTTGGGACGAATCGCCGCCTCCACCTGGTCGGGGTCCAGCATACCCCTGCTGTCGTTGGGGATTGTGTGGAAGGAGATACCGCCCAGCGCGGACGCGCCTCCCGCCTCGCTGCGGAAGATGTGGGACTTGTCCCCCAGGATGATGTCGTCTCCGCGCTGCGCGTGCGTGAGGGTCGACACGAGGTTGCCCATGGTGCCGCTCGCGACGAACATGCCGGCCTCTTTGCCCAGCCGTTCCGCGGCCATCGCCTCCAGGCGGTTGAGCGTGGGGTCTTCGCCATAGACGTCGTCGCCGACCTCGGCCTCTGCCATGGCCCGGCGCATCTCCGGCGTGGGGTGGGTTACGGTGTCGCTGCGCAAGTCTACGATTCGCAAGCTTCCTCCTTCGTGGGGACGGGGGCCAACACCGGCTGGCGGCATTGACTTCAAGGCTGGATAGATTCTAGCACACAGCTTGCCAAACGCCATAGCCTCTCATAACATGAGCGGACACTTCCCGGCCGGACGCAATGCGCCGGCCTTACGCGAGCCGATCTCAGATATGCCAAATCCACCCACAGGGCCAGACTCTCAGCCGGTGACGTTCGGCGGCTCCAGCGTGACGCTCGAAGGGGCGTTGCACCTGCCCGCCGAAGAGCGGGATAAGTTCTCCGGCGTGGTGCTCTGCCACCCCCACCCGCGCTACGGCGGCAACATGCACAACTCCGTCGTCACCGCGATGGCCGGTAGCCTACGCGCGGCCGGCATAGCGGTCCTGCGCTTCAACTTCCGCGGCGTCGGCGGGCGCGATGGGTCGTTCTCCCAGGGCGTGGGAGAGGTAGACGACGCCATGGCCGCGGTAGACTACCTTGCCTTGCACGACCGCGTCGAGACGACCCGAGTGGGCGTGGCGGGCTACTCGTTCGGCGCGTGGATCGCGCTGGAGGCCAGCAGGTTGAGCGGCACGATACAGGCGGTGGCGTCGATAGCCTGCCCCATGAGCGCCTACACCGCGCTGGGCGTCAACGAACTGCTTCAGCCCAAGCTGCTCGTGTGCGGCGAGTTCGACCACGACTTCCCGGTCGAGCATTTCCGCTTTCTGTCGAGAAGGTTCATGGAGCCTAAGCAGGTGCACGTGCAGTACGGCACGGACCACTTCTTCGGAGGCCACGAGCCGGAGATAGGGGATCTCACGGCGGCGTTCATGGCGCGGTGGCTCGGCGACCGCACGCCAGGCGACGTGGGCGGAATCTAGCCGGGGGGCTTCCCGCGAATGCGTCAGACCGCAATTGGGTTCCGCAGTCAGGGCCTCAGCCTGGAGGGCGTGCTCACCTCGCCGCAGGGCATAGGGGGAGAGTTGCCCACGCTGGTGGTGTGCCACCCTCACCCGGTGCTCGGCGGTGACATGGAGAACGCCGTGGTGACTGCGATCTGCCGGGCCGCCGACAGCCGGGGGCTCGCGACGCTGCGTTTCAACTTTCGCGGAGTGGGGGACAGCGAGGGCGAGTTCAGCAACGGCAGGGGAGAGCAGCGCGACCTGGAGGCGGCGCTGAAGGTCGCCCGGAGATGGCCAGGTCTGGATGGCAAGCGGGTGGCCGTCGCCGGCTATTCATTCGGCGCGTCCGTCGTGCTCGGCGGGCTGCGACGGTGTGGCGTTGCTCGCTGCCTGGCGTTCGTGGCGCCCCCCATCGCCGCCGTCAGAGACTCGCGGATAGCCTCAGACAAGCGTCCCAAGCTGTTCGCCACTGGCCAGAACGACCGCATTTCTCCCCCCGTGGGCCTGCAGAGCGCCCTGGACGATATGCGGCAGCCCGCTCGGTACGCCGAAATCGCGGGCGCGGCCCACAACATGCTGGGCAGCGAGGCGGATGTGGGCGAACTAGTGGCGGCGTTCGTGGCTGAGGAACTGGGGATTTCCGGCTAGAGCGAGATTTAGAGAACAGGAGCGACACTTGGCGGAACAGACCAACTTTCGAAAAGAACGCGACTCCATGGGCGAGTTTGACGTGCCCGCGGACGCCTACTACGGCGCGAACACGATGCGCGCGGTGCTTAACTTCCCCATCAGCGACCTTCGGTTTCCGAGGTCCTTCATCCGGGCCGTGGCCCAGATCAAGCTCGCCGCCGCACAGGTGAACCGCGAGCTGGAGCTGCTGGACGGCGGCCTGGCCGACGCCATCGCGAGCGCGGCACAAGAGGTGGCCGACGGCGGCCTGGACGACCAGTTCGTGGTCGACATCTTCCAGACCGGCTCCGGCACGTCGACTAACATGAACGCCAACGAGGTGATCTCCAACCGGGCGATCGAGTTGCTTGGTGGCGAGATCGGCTCCCGCAGTCCCGTACACCCCAACGACCACGTGAACATAGGCCAGTCGTCTAACGACGTCATCCCCACGGCCATCCACATTTCGGCGCTCAAGGCCATCGAGGACGACCTCGCCCCGGCCATCGCCAAACTCCAACGGGAGTTCGAGCGCAAGGCCGAGGAGTTCATGCCGATCATCAAAACCGGCAGGACCCACCTGCAGGACGCCACACCAGTGCGGCTTGGCCAGGAGTTCCAGGGCTACGCGGCGCAGATGGAGCGCTCCCTCCGCAGGCTCGACCACGCGCGGGCGGAGCTGTCCGAGGTCGCGCTGGGCGGCACCGCCGTGGGCACCGGCATAAACACCCATCCCGAGTTCGCCGCGCGGGTGTGCGAGAAGCTGACCGAGATGCTCGGCGTCGCGGTGACGGAGACCGACGCGGACGGTCACTTCCAGGCGCAGAGCACGCTTGACGGCGTGGTGGCGGCGAGCGGCGCGCTGAAGACGATCGCCGTCAGCCTGATGAAGATCTGCAACGATATCCGCTGGTTGGGCTCCGGCCCCCGCGCCGGTCTCGGCGAGATCGATCTGCCGGAGGTGCAGCCCGGCAGCTCCATCATGCCGGGCAAGGTCAACCCCGTGATACCCGAGTCGGTGTGCCAGGTCGCCGCGCAGGTGATTGGCAACGACGCTGCTATTGCCGTGGCCGGGCAGTCCGGCAACTTCGAGATCAACGTCATGATGCCGGTCGCCGCGTACAACCTGCTGCAGTCGATAGACCTGCTGTCGGCCGCGGCCGACAACCTGGCCGAGCAGTGCGTGAGCGGCCTGCAGGCGACACAGCGCGGCCCGGAGATGGTCGAGCGCGGTCTCGCCATCGTTACGTCGCTTGTGCCGCACGTGGGCTACGACGCCTCCGCCGCGATAGCCAAGGAGGCGCAGGCCACCGGCAGGACGGTGAAGGAGGTCGCCATCGAGGCGACGAGCCTCAGTGGCGAGGAGTTGGACGAGATACTCGACCCAAGCTCGATGACCGAGCCGGGCCTCGGCGCCGGTGTGGCGGTGGGGTAGGGGCGTTAGTTCACGCCCAGCCGTCCCCGCACGTAAGCCACCTCGTCGTCGCGGGTGCGGAGGTGGCCGTCCTGCCGCGCGCGCCTGAGCTCTCGGAGCAACTCGCCCACTGAAGGTCCTCTCTCTACGCCAAGGACCAGAAGGTCGTTGCCGTCCAGCAGCGGGCGGACGTGGCGCAGCTCGTTCAGGTAGCGGCGCACCCAGTCCGCAGCCATGTCTTCGCCCGCAAGAGCGGCGGCGCGTAGCGTGTGCTCATCGTAGTCGCGCAGCAGGTCATCCGCCTCGCTGGGAAGCAGGCCGGGGCGTCGCAGCCGGCCCGGCACATCCCGCAAAGCAATGGTGTCGCGCACCACCCGCGCCCAGTCCGCGCCCATGTTCAGCCTGCGTTCCAGCGCCGGCGCCGCCTCTGCGGGGAGCGACGACACGAACAGCGACAGCGTCACGGCCCGTCCGCCGCGCTCCGGTTCGCTCGCCAGGTCGTCGATGAGCGCGAGCGTGGCGTCGTCGGCGCGCAGCGACGAGTGGATGGCCCGCAGAGCGCCCCAGTCTCGCAGCAGGCGCAGGATGGCGGCTGCGCGCGGCTCGTCGAATACCTTCTCAAGTTCATGGCGCACCCGGTCGCCCGATATGGCGTCCAGGTGTCGCAGGTCTCGCGCCAGCAGCCGCGCCGTGTCGTCGTCCAGCTGGAAGGCGTAGCGGCCAGCGTATCGAGCCGCTCGGACTATGCGCGTGGCGTCGTCGCGGAAGCTGCCGCCGTGCAGCGTGCGCACTAGGCCGAGACGTAGGTCCTCGACGCCGCCGAACTCGTCCTGCAGGTCTCCCCACGAGTCGGCGAGTATCTCCACGGCCATGGCGTTGATAGTAAAATCCCTCCTGGCCAGGTCCTCGCGGATGCTACCCGGCCTCACGCTCGGCAGCGCGCCCGGCTCGGCGTAGCTCTCGGTGCGCGCCATCGCCAGGTCGAACGCGACGCCGTCCGCCCGAAGCTCGTGCGTGCCGAACTCTGACGACGACACGACCTCGCCGCCTAGAGCGTCCGCCAGCGCGAACCCGAAGCGCGGGCCGCCGGACGCCGTGACGTCCAGATCCGCCACCGGCCGGCCCAACAGCGCGTCCCGAATCGCGCCGCCCACAAGGTACACGCGAGCGCCCAGCCGCGCCGACTCGACGGCGACGTGTGACAGCAGTTGCGCCTGCTCGGGAGAGAGCGCAGTGTTCAGCATGTCGGCGAGGTTGGGCAAGGGTCGCGGCTCCTGTTGGCGAGGCTCCGTTGGCCGCGTCACGCGCAATAGTGTACCATGTGGCCGGCGGCCGGCTATGCCGCTGCGCCCATGCCAAGTGGAGGCCTCAGACGATGTCCGACGCCGGACACCCCATCACAGCAACCGACCCCGCCGCCGCAGCGCGCGCCTGGTTCGCCGAGCTGGGGCGCTGCTGCGCCGCCGTGGATTACGACTCCGCGGAGGCGATCTTCGCGCCGGACGTCGTGTCGTTCGGCACCAGGGCCGACGTCGTAACCGGGCTGGGCCCGCTGCGCCGCAACCAATGGGAGGGCATCTGGCCGAACATAGCGGAGTTCCGGATAGAGCTCGACAGCGTGCGTTCGGGCGGGGACGCGAACCATGCCTGGGGCGTCGCCACGTGGACGTCCACCGGCTTCCACGAGGACGGCGAGGCGTTCTTCAGGCCGGGCAGGGCGACCGTCACGCTGGAGTGTCGCGTCGGCGTGTGGCTGGCGACCCACACCCATTTCTCGCTCAACCCCGGCACGCCGGCCAGGACGTACGGGAGGAAGCCGGACCAGTAAATTCAACCCGTTCTGATGGGTGTGCTGGCCGCAATCTGGCACGCGAGTTCAAGAGGGGGTTGGCGTCAAGAACAAACGTGGTCTTGGACAGGGGGCCGTCACCCCCAACCTAGCCTTCCCCCATCAAGTGGGAAGGGACTACACTCCACATTTGCAGCACCACAGCGCCATGAACCGCTGACTACGGGGTTCACCCGTCCACTGCACTAGGAGAGTTGCACCCATGAATACTACATACGATGGCTCGATACAGCAATACGACTCGATAGCCGAGCGCAACGTGACGATGCGGACTCGCGACGGCGTGTCCCTGGCGGCGGACGTGTACTATCCGGCGCTTGGCGGACAGAGGGCGGAAGGCGCCTTCCCGGTCGTGCTGGAGCGCACGCCCTACGGCAAGACGGCGCCGCGCCAGGCCAACAAGGGCCACTATTTCGCACGCCGCGGGTACGTGTGCGTAATCCAGGACGTACGGGGCCGCTTCGATTCGGAGGGCGAATTCTACGCCTTCGCGAAAGAGGCCCCGGACGGCTTCGACGCAGTGGAGTGGATCGCGTCCCAACCCTGGTGCGACGGTAAGATTGGCACTATGGGCGACTCCTACGCAGGCAGCGACCAGGCCGCGCTGGCGACGCTCGACCCGCCGCATCTGTCTGCAATGGTGGTCGCAGTGGGGGCGTCCAACTATTACCACAGTTCCATGCGCCAGAACGGCGCATTGGAGCAGCGTTTTCTCATCTACGCCTTCCGCATGGCTGTCACGAGCCGGGAGGCGGACGCCGACCCGTCGCTCAAGGCGGCGCTCATCCGCGAGTACACTCAGCGGCTTCCCGACCACGTCAGGAGCTTCCCCCTGAAGGAGGGCACGACCATCCTGCGGCGGCTGCCGTCCTACGAGCGCTGGGCCATCGACCTGCTGACGCACGGCGAGTACTCCGACTACTGGCGGGAGCGGGGCTACGCGCCGGATGAGTACTACGAAGAGCACGCCGACGTGCCCACACTCTACCTGGGCGGCTGGTACGACTCTTACGCCCGAAACACCTGCGCGAGCTACGCCGCGCTGAGCAAGATGAAGAATTCGTCCCATCATCTGCTGATGGGGCCGTGGACGCACGGCCAGTACGAGGTCACCCACTCCGGGGACCTGGATTTCGGGCCGGACGCGCAGATCCACTACAACGACCTGCGGCTTGCGTTTTACGACCACCACCTCAAGGGGCTTCGGTCCTCCGCGGCGGACTGGGCCCCGGTGCGAATATTCACGATGGGCACCGGCGACGGCGCGCGGGACATCCTCGGGTCGCCCGGCGCGAATGAAGAATACGCGGGCCTGATTAACCACGGCGGCTACTGGCGCGACGAGGCCGACTGGCCGGTGCCCGACACAAGCTTCACGCCTTACTACCTGAGGGCCGGCGGGACGCTTTCGCCGGCCAGTCCTGAGGACGTGGAGGTCGCCCCGAGCCGCTACACGTTCGACCCGGCCAACCCTGTACCCACGATCGGCGGCGGCATCTCGGCTGCCGAAACGATCATGAAGGCGGGGGCTTTCGACCAGCGGGGCCGCGCGGACTTCTTCGGTTGCGACGACACGCTGCCGCTGAATGCCCGCCAGGATGTGTTGACGTTCCAGACGGAGCCGCTTGAGCGCCCGGTGGAGGTCACCGGGCCTATCGAGGTGCGGCTGTGGGCGTCGTCATCCGCGCCGGACACCGACTTCACCGCCAAGCTGCTGGACGTCTATCCGCCCGGCTCCGATCACCCCGACGGGTTGGCGATCAACCTGACGGACTCGATCATCCGCGCGCGCTACCGCAACGGCTGGGAGACGCCGGAGCTTATGGAGCCTGGCGAGGCTTACGAGCTTGTCTTCCAGCTTTATCCCACGTCCAATGTGTTCAAGGCGGGGCACCGCATACGCCTGGACGTGAGCAGCAGCAACTGGCCACGCTTCGACGCGAACCCTAACACGGGCGGCCCGCTGGGCGTGGAGCAGCGCAGCGTGGTGGCGCACCAGACCATCTACCACGACGCGGAGCGCGCCTCGTGCGTGGTGCTGCCCATCGGCAGGGAGGGCTGAGGGACCCGCAGTTCCCGTGCATCGGCGGCTCGCGAGCCGCCTTGGGCGTTTGCTCGCCCTGCCCTACCCGTTAACCGTATCCCCGAAGGCGTCCACGCGCGCGTCGAGGGCGATTGGCAACGCCTCCAGTTCCGGGTGGGCGAGCACGCGCTCTATGCAGGCCGCGCTGCCGCCGACGAAGGTTTCGAGGTCGTCTATCTCGGTGGCCACGCACCAGGCGCGGTCTTCCGGCCACCAGATGTTGGGAGCCTGGAGGAAGAATTCCCACTGGCAGAACGACATGACGCTGTCCAAGGGGCCGTGGAAGATATAGTATTTCCTGTCGAGAAACGGGGACGCCAGCTTGGCCACTCCCTTGCCAACGCGTTCGTCGAAACCGCCATAGCCTTCCCAGACGGCGAAGTAGCAACTTTCGGGCGTGGTGGTGAACTCCCTGAGAACGTCCAGCAGGGGCTTACATTCCACTTCGGGCAGAGTGCCCATCTCTGGGAGCGAACCCCACGAGGGATGTTCGAGCCAGTCCAGGTTTACCAGTCGGGGAAAGGTCATTTGGGGATGGACGACCTTGCCGTACCAATCCGCCACGGTGGCCCAACTCACCCTGTGCCACTCCCTGTCGTCCGACTGGTAACTGGCCGGGTGGAATATGCGCGCGTAGGCTTCGAATCCCTCCGGGATTAACGACCCCACCAATAGTCCCTTATGCGGTGCGCTTCTCCAGAGCCGTTCGGCTACCCATTCGGCGGGGGCGACGCCTTTCAGCAACTCAACGCCATCGGGTTCGCGCGACATGGCCGGCGGCGCACCCATGCCCGAAGAACTGAGCATGGCGATCGAGGAGAAATAGTCAGATAGATTCGCCGGCAGTTCGTCCGGGAAGTCGCCCCTGCTAATTCGGCGAATGAACTCTTTGATGTTGTCCGGCACGTCGTCCGGTAGGGAATCGCCATCTTTCAACCGTTGCCTCCTCGTCCCAAACGTGAGTCGATGGTAGGGTAGGCGGATGACTTGGGTCAACGGGCGCCGCCGGGGATAGCCGCTCAATCACACGCGTTTATCGGCAGGAGATGACGGCTGCCGAATGGGAATTTTCGGTAAAGGTGTCTAACTTCGGTTCGTTTTGCAGGATTCGTACTTGAGACTCATCGCTTGGGACGCCCGGTTGAGAGCAATTTGAGAGCGTACAAGGCGGTCATGAGAGGTTTTGGAGTTGGTGTTAGACGGGACTCCCTTGGTCGAAAGTCGGGTAGTTCGGGCGAGCGACGCGGCGACGGCCCGGAGGAAACGGGCGGCGGATACGGTGGTTGTGGCTGGCATGTGGAGAAGAGCAGCACGCATGTGCTGGAGTGTCAATGGGGGATTGAGAGTTGGCCTGCCTCAGACTACCAGGCGTACAACACAGGGAGGCCCTGGCCCTCCCGGATTCCGGCTCGCACGGGAAGGAGATTTCTCGCGCACCTAGTAACTTGACACATCTTCCCTATTGACCGGCTTGTTGACTGTACGGTGGTGCAAAACTATACTGTTTCGCACTCAAACGGAGGTTTCGAGGAATGAGGCTTACGTGCCTTCAAGAGAATCTCAGCCGGGGGCTTGGCGTCGTGGGCAGAGCAGTGGCCACCCGCACCACCTTGCCGATCACCCAACACGTGTTGCTGTCCACCGACAGGTCGAGGCTTAAGCTCTCTGCAACGAACCTGCAGATCGCCATCAGCACGTGGGTTGGCGCCCAGGTTGAGGACGAAGGGGCCATCACCATTCCCGCCCGCCTCCTGACCGACTTCGTCAACTCGCTTCCCAACGAGCGTGTGGACGTGGACGCGATGGAGCAGCCGAAGGGGCTGAGCTTCCGGTGTGCGCGATTCGAGGCCAACATCAACGGTACGGACGCCGAGGATTTCCCGCCCATACCCTCCGTAGAGGACGGCGTGGTGTGCAGGATTGAGGCGGACGTGTTGAGAAAGGCCATCAGCCACGTGGAGTTCGCCGCGGCTACGGAAGACTCCCGCCCCGTGCTGACGGGAATCAAGGTCGAGGCCGCAGGGGACGGCTTCACTTTCGCCGCGGCGGACGGATTCCGGCTCGCCGTGTACAAGGGTAAGCTAGCAGAACCGCTGGACGGCGAGCTCGACTTCATAATACCGAGCAGAGCGATGCAGGAAGTCAGCCGGCTTATCGGCAGCCAGCAGGAACAGGTCGAGTTCACCGTCACCACGGCGAGGAGCCAGGCGCTGTTCAAGTTTGAGAATGTGGAGCTGACCTCGCAGCTCATCCAGGGCACCTTCCCTAACTACGGTCAGCTCATCCCCGAGACCTGGGGCACGCGCGTGGTCGTGGACCTGAACCAGTTCTCGCAGGCCACCAAGTCTACGTCCATATTCGCCAGGGACGGAAGCGGGATCGTGAGGCTGCAGATCTCCGAGCCGTCCGAAGACTCGGACATGGGGCGCATCTCCATCTCGTCCAGGGCAGAGGAGCTCGGAGAAAACCAGGGCGAGATCGACGGCCAGGTCGAGGGTGACGAGGCCAAGATTGCCTTCAACAGCAAGTACCTGGTCGACGTTCTGGACGTCTTGGAGGAAGGCAAGGTGGCCCTGGAGACTACGACCCCCTCCAGTCCCGGCGTGATACGCCCCGTGCTCCACAAGGACGGGGCGGAGTCCACGGACGACTACGTGCACGTGGTCATGCCGATGTTCGTACAGTGGTAGCGGGCCTGTCCTGACCTTCCTTACCAGCCTGCAGAAGACGAAACGCCCCGGCTGTTTGGCGCGGGGCGTTTCGTCTTTTCGAGTTGGTGCCCAGGAAGGGATTCGAACCCCCACTCCTGTTAGGGAAGCGGATTTTAAGTCCGCCGCGTCTTCCATTCCGCCACCTGGGCTTGACGGCGCATTCGCCTCCGTCCGGACGCCGGCATCGGATGCCGGCGAGCCTCTAGAGGAAAAGCGGTGCGAACACCAGCGCGACTATGGACATGAGCTTGATTAGAATGTTGAGGGCAGGTCCGGAGGTGTCCTTGAACGGATCGCCCACCGTGTCGCCGACCACCGCGGCCGCGTGGGCGTCGGAGCCCTTGCCTCCCAGGTTGCCGGCCTCGATGTACTTCTTGGCGTTGTCCCACGCGCCGCCCGCGTTGGCCATCATGATAGCGAGCAGGAAGCCCGTGGCGATGGCTCCTATGAGCATTCCGCCCAACGCCGCCGCGCCCAGGATCAAGCCCACCACGACGGGGGCGATTATCGCCAGGAGCCCCGGCAGCACCATCTCCCTCATCGCGCCCCTGGTGCTGATGTCCACCGCTCGCGCGTAGTCCGCGTTTGCGGTGCCCTCCATAAGCCCGGCTATCTCGCGGAACTGGCGGCGTACCTCCTGCACCATCGCGTTCGCAGCGCGGCCCACGGCCTGCATGGTGAGCGCGGCGAACAGGAACGGCAGCATCGCTCCGACGATAAGTCCCATCAGCACTTTGATGTCCAGCAGGTCGAACGAGTCAATGCCGGTCACCTGCGAGTAGGCTGCCATCAGCGCGAGGGCGGTGAGCACCGCCGAGCCGATGGCGAAACCCTTGCCCGTGGCCGCCGTCGTGTTGCCGAGCGAGTCCAGCGCGTCTGTGCGCTCGCGCACCTCGGGATCGAGCCCCGCCTGCTCCGCGATTCCGCCCGCGTTGTCGGCGACCGGGCCGTAGGCGTCGGTCGCAAGGGTGATGCCGAGCGTGGAGAGCATACCGACGGCGGCGAGCGCCACCCCGTAGGTGTCGGCCAACTCGTAGGAGAGCCACATCGCCACAACCACGACCAAGCCGGGCGCCACGGTGCTCAGCATACCCAAGCCGAGGCCGGCGATGATGACGGTGGCAGGACCGGTTTCGGACTGCTTGGCAATGTCGCGGGTGAAGCCGAATTCGTATGAGGTAAAGGTTTCGGAGGCGGTGCCGATTATCTGGCCCGCCACCAAACCGACCAGAACGACCCAGAACAGGTCGAAGCTCATGTCCAGCATGGTCAGCGCTATCGCGGTGCCCACCAGCACGAGCGCCCCAGACGTGAATATGCCGGTGCGAAGCGCCCACAGCAGCCGGCCCATGCTCGCACCCTCGCCGGTGCGCACCAGGAAGGTGCCGATTATGGAGGCGAATATGCCGATGGCGGCGATGAGCAACGGCAGCAGGAACAGGTCCGAGTCGAAGCCCGACGGCTCGGCCATGCCGAGCGCGACCGCCCCCACGGCGGCAAGGGTGATGGTCGCGATGATAGAGCCGACGTAGGACTCGAACAGGTCGGCTCCCATGCCGGCAACGTCGCCCACGTTGTCGCCCACGTTGTCGGCGACGGTCGCGGGGTTGCGCGGATCGTCCTCGGGAATGCCCTGCTCGATCTTGCCCACCAGGTCGGCGCCAACGTCCGCGGCCTTGGTGTAGATTCCGCCGCCCACCCTGGCGAAAAGCGCGATGGACGACGCGCCGAAGCCGAAGCCTGCGATTATGTTGGCGTCCTGGAATATCCAGTACGCGGCGGCGATGCCAATAAGGCCGATGCCCACGACCGATATGCCCATCACCGAGCCGCTGTTGAAGGCGACCCTCAGCGCGGGATTGAGGCCGATCATCGCCTTTACAGTGGTGCGCGTGTTAGCTCTCACCGCGATGCTCATGCCGATGTATCCGGCCAGTGCAGAGCCGAAGGCGCCCGCAAGGTACGCGATCGCAGTGGAAGGAAGGCCTGAAACGCCTCCGCCGTCCTCCCGGCCGAGCACGTCGTAGTCTATAAATGCGGCGAGTATGACGAATACGATGACCACGAACACGGCCAGCACGGTGTACTCGCGCGTCAGAAAGGCTCTCGCCCCGTCCTGTATGGCCTTGCCTATGAACCGCACCGTCTCGTCACCCTCGTCCTGGCGAAGGATGTTGAGGGTCAGCAGCAGCGCGAAAATCAGCGCGACAACTCCCGCAGCGATTGCGAGGTAGAGAATTATCAAGGCCGGCCTCCACAAAAAATCTCCCCTGCGTTTGGGAAGACATGGGGTCGAGCGTGTTCAGGCGTCGCTCCGCAAAAAAGCTAACATAGCGGCGAACGCGAGGTCAAGCAAAGGCGGCCGGTCGGTAGGATCTTCCCATTGTCCCATCATGTCACCCTGAGCGTAATCGAAGGGTCTGAGATGCCACGACTGCGCTCAGCATGACATGGAGGAAAACGCCGTAAGTAACAGATAACCACAAGAAACTGGGTGGGTCTAGAACCACCCCGGACCAACCGCGGCAGGCATGAGAGGCTACTGGTGTGGACACCTGTCGCCGTTACCCCTTTAGCGCGCTTTCTTAGCGCGCTTTCGAAACGGGGAAACACGGCGAGCGAAACGGGTGACGGAGTACGTGCGCCGAAATGCCCGTGTTACAGATATCCACTTGGAGCGTGGCAGTTGACGGACCGAGAGCGGTCGGAGCCGGAGCGACATAGCGTCGCCATCCAGACGTGGGTGAGATGGCGTCGGGCGGGCCTCGTGGCCGTCGCGATGCTCGTGGTGTCCGGCCTGCTTTGCGCAGCGCGGGGGGCGCTGTTCCCGTTTGTCATCAGCATAGTGCTGGCACAGCTCCTCTACCCGGCGGTTGTCTTCCTGGAGGAGCGGATGCCGGGCCGCCACCGTGCGCCCGGCGCGGCCCGCATCGTCTCGATTCTCGCGACTTACCTCGCCTTCGCGGGTTTGTCGCCGGAGTCCTGTATCTGACGATACCGCCGCTGTTCCACGAGGCTGAAGAACTGGCCAGGACCTTCCCTGAGTTGTACGAGCGTTCCAGGATCACGATCGAAAGCTGGTCCCACGAAATCACCGAGCGCATCCCAGAGGAAGTGCGGACTCAGCTCGGAGAGGCGGTCGCCGGTGGTGGAAACGTGCTCGCGGACGCCGCGCGGGGCGTCATCGAACGTACGATCAGTAGGGTATCCAACGCGGTGACGCTTGTCATCAGTCTTGCCGTGGTGCCGTTCTTCCTGTTCTACGCGCTCAAAGACCGCGAAAAGGTGGTCGGCGGCCTATACACGATGTTGCCCCCTACCGGGCGCATGCACACCAGAAACGTAGTACTCCTAGTCAATGAGGTCGTGGGCTCGTACGCGCGCGCCCAGCTTCCGAGCGCCACCATCGTCGGCCTGCTAATCTTTGTGGGATTGACCATTCTCGGGATCGAATTCGCCGCTGTCCTGGGTCTGGTGGCCGGACTGTTCGGCCTGATTCCGATAATCGGCCCTCTTTTGGGAGCAGTGCCCGGCCTGCTCGTCGCACTCGCGAGTTCGCCTGAGAAAGTCATCGGAGTCGCCCTCGTCTATGTGGCGGTCCAGTTGATCGAGAACAACCTGATCGCGCCTCGTATACAAGGGAGCGCCGTCCGCCTAAACCCCGCGATCATCATGGCCACACTGGTGCTCGCGAGCGAGATCGCCGGGCTGTGGGGTGTGATAGTCGCGGTGCCGCTCGTCGCGGCCGCGCGGGACGTGTTCGTCTACTTCTACAACGAGTGGGGCGGCAACGGGGGTGGCTCCTCGGCCGAGACCGAAACCGCGCCTGAATCCACGAAGCCTGAACCCGCGCCACAGCAAAGCGATGGGTAGTCCGGCCGGCCCCTCAGGACCGGCCGCCCAGATAATTTGTTCGTACGGCGTAAAGCCCAAACGGGGCCTACAGCGTGCGGAACACTCCGATGACGCGACCGCGGACGGCCACCTGGTCCGCCGGCAGGTCGATTGGCGCCATGGTCTCGTTCTCGGGTTGCAGCCTGACCGTGTCGCCATACAGGTAGAAACGCTTCAGCGTGACCTCTTCGTCGTTCAAGAGCCACGCCGCCACCATGTCGCCGTTTTCTGGCTGCCCCACCGGCTCGAGCAGCACCAGGTCGCCGTCCGCGACGAGGGCATCGATCATCGAGGTGCCCTTTACCCTGAGAGCGTAGACGTCCGACCTGCCATTGGTGAGCGACGGGGGGATCTCGACGTTCTCGTAGTCGTCGTCGGTGGGAATGTCCGAGGCGAACGTGGGAAGCGGGTCGCCCGCGGCGATGCTGCCGAGAACCGGAACGCGTAGGATTTCGGGGCCGGGTATGCCGCTCCAGCCGTCCGTCAGCTCGATTCCACGGGACACACCGGCGTAGCGTTTCAGGTAACCCTCGCGATGCAGAATCTTGAGGTTGTAGTCGACCACCGAGGTGGAGCTGACCTCGCAGCCCGTCTGGATGTCTCGGACGGTTGGCGGGTAGTGGTGCTCGACCAGAAAGTCGCGGATGAATTCCAGAATCCGCTGTTGCCTCGCGGAAACTCTGCCTTTTGCCATGTGTCACCCCCATTGCGCACGTACAATACGTAACTTGACCAAATGTTCGGCAAAGTGTACCAAGGCAGAACAGCCGTGTCAAGCGCCGTTTGAATTGACGATCGTGTTTCAGTTTATTCGGCGCCCCCCAACTGCTGTCCCAGCGAAAGAGGGAAAGCGAATTCTGTTTGTTTCTGCGACATTGTGTTGTGTTCTTAGCTGGGAGTGCCGGCGTTCCTGCGCGAATCTGTAATGCCGAGCGCGGGATATCTGAGCACAAGTGTCGCGCCGCGTGACAGACTAGGACAGGGGGGTCGGTGGCCGGTGACCGGAGGCCAGTTATCGACGCCCCTACGAATGCCTGTGGAATAATCCCGATTGCGTGTAGGGATTCCGGGCCGCGGGGTCTGTCCTTCGCCTGGACGAGGTTAGCACGTATGTGCGGCTATTGCAAGAGGGCGTGGCGAAAAGTAGGGAGGGGCTCGTGACACTCACGAAGTCTGAACAGTAACGGGCGAGATTGCGGGATTTGGCCGGAACGGTGGGGAGAAATTGCGCAGACCTGGGGGCGTGGTTTGGCGAGCGCAGGACTTGTGTGGGGTAGGGCCAGAACACGGGCGGCGCGGGAAGGTGACGGTTTCTTTCGGGGTGCCGGGTAGCGAAGGGGTCGGGTTTGGGCGAGGGGGAGCGGCAGGGGGGTACGTTGGGGCGTTAGCAGGGGGACATTGGCTCCACAGCGTCAAGGCGATGGTCGTAGGTTCAGAGTTGGGCTCCGGGGCAGGTTTTGGCAAGGGAGATGGCTTTTGGGGGCGCCTGGTAATCTGACACAGACTCTGAATTGACTTGCCTGGCGCGAGATGATAAGCTCTGTGAAATAAGTAACTAATGCCTGTGCCAGGCTAGGCCAACCTGCACTCGAGGCCGATTTTCGCTGTTACCGGAGGCGAAGTGCTTAAGAGATTGGTCCTCTCAGCGCCGATTCTGGGTCTGCTCATGCTCGCGATTGCCGCGTGCGGCAGCGAGACGCCGATGGCAGCCACCATGGCAGTAACGGATGAGAGGGTTTCGCCTCCCCCACCGCCTCCAGCGCCCATTGCTGCTGAAGACTTGGCCACACCCACACCAGGGCCAAATGGGCCAGGCGGAGGCACCCCCGTCACTGTCGACCTGCTGGACAGCGACGGCAGAGGCCCCTACTCGTACGAGCCTGCGGACTTCAGCTTCTCGGTCGGCGAGACGGTGACATTCACGCTCACCTCCGAAGCGGTGTACCACACCTTCACCATCGACGGCACGAGCGTCGACGTAGACGTAGACGTCGAAGAAGTAGTGACGGTCACCTACACGTTCGACGAGGCGGGCGCCTTCGACCTCATCTGCATCCCGCACGAGCTGAACGGGATGGTGGGCATCATCAACGTCCAGTAGGGCGTTTGCTCGCATGAGACTGCTCTTTGTTGCTGCCGTCCTCGTCGGCGCATTGGCGCTGCTTTCCGCGGTCGCCTGCGGCTCCTCCACTGACACGGACGAGGACGCCGCGCCGCCGAGGCCTCCTACCGCTACGGGGGCTGCCCCAGCCCAACAGCCGCCGACGCCAACGGTCCCGCCAACCGCGGTGGCCGAACAGCCCGCTATACCGCCGGACACTCCAAGCGCCAACGAGCTTGCCCCCGCCCAGGACCGGACGCCTGAACCAACGCAGCCCGGCGCGATGGGCGGCGACGGCCAGGTGACCATCACCATCGGCGACGGGACGCTGGCCCGCTACGTCATCGGCGAGCAGCTCGCCAACCGCGATCTGCCCAACGATGCCATCGGCGAGACTTCGAACGTATCCGGCAGCATCGTCTTCGACGCGGACGGCAAAGTGGTGCCCGAGCATTCCAGCCTCGTGGTGGACGTGTCCACGCTGGTGAGCGACTCGGACCGTCGCGACAACTACCTGCGCGGCAACTCGCTGCAGACGGGCGCCTACCCCGAGGCGACACTGGTGGTGAACGAGGTCGTCGACCTGCCTTGGCCGCTGCCGGAAAGCGGCGAGGCCACTTTTGTGCTGATAGGCGACTTCACCGTGCGGGACGTGACCAAAGTGGTGAAGTGGGACGTCACGGCGCAGTTCGGACCTGAGATTACAGGCCAGGCAGTGGCGGTATTCACGTTCGACTACTTCGAGATGAGCAAGCCCAGGCTGGCTTTCATCCTGAGCCTGGACGACGAGATACGGCTGGAGATCGAATTCCTGGCGACTGTGACGCCGTGATTCCTCCACGGCCCTCGCCCTAACCCTCTCCCGCAGTGGGGAGAGGGGATTAAGGGAGCGCTCCTTCCGCGCCCATGCGTTGACCGGCGGATTGGCCCGCGCTTATCATGTCGATAGGCCTGCTCGTAGTCGTGGGCGGGTGTAGCGCTTCGGAGTTTCCAGAGGTACCCCGTTGACTACCGGCGAAAAAGTCTCCATTCCAGTAACGGGCATGACCTGCGCGGCCTGCGTGTCGCACGTGGAGCACGCGCTCGAGGGAGTGCCGAGCGTGAGCGGCGCCGTGGTCAACCTCGCGACCGAGCGCGCGACAGTGACCTGGGACACGGACGCGGCACTCAGCGAGGCGATCGACGCAATCGAGGACGCCGGTTACGGCGTTGGGACGGCGAAGATAACGCTCGCCGTCGTCGGTATGACCTGCGCGGCGTGCGTGTCCCACGTCGAGAGCGCGCTTGGCGACGTCGAGGGCGTGATGGGCGCGAACGTGAACCTCGCCACCGAGCGGGCCACGGTCGACTACGTGCCGGGAGTGGCCGGCCCCGCAGACCTGCGCCGCGCAATCGAGGACGCCGGCTACGGCGCCGCGCTGCTCACCGGCGACCCGGACGAGGCCGTCACGGCCAGGGACACCTCCAGGCTCCGGCTCAAGTTCATCGTCAGCCTCGCCGCCGCCGGGGTGGTGATGGCGCTCATGGCCATCCCCGGCGCGGGCGACTTGCTCCCCATCCCTTTGGACATCGTACTCTGGCTCATCGCCACACCCGTTCAGTTCTGGGCTGGCGAACAGTTCTACGTTGGTGCCTGGGGCGCGCTCAAGCACCGCACCAGCAACATGAACACGCTCATTGCGCTGGGAACCTCCGTTGCCTACTTCTACAGTGTGGCAGTCGTAATCTTCGGCGACACCAGGCTCCTGGAGTTCAGCAATTCCGAGACCTTCTTCGACACCTCCACCGCCATAATCGGCCTGGTGCTGCTGGGCCGCTACATGGAGGCCAGGGCGCGGGGTCGCGCCTCCGATGCGATACGCTCGCTGATGGACCTCCAGCCCGCCACGGCGAGGGTGATTCGAGACGGCGAGCACGTGGACGTGCCGGTCGAGGACATCGCGGTCGGCGACCTGGTGCTGGTGCGTCCCGGCGAGAAGGTGGCCGTGGACGGCGAGGTGGTCGGGGGTCGGTCGTCGGTGGACGAGTCGATGCTCACCGGCGAGAGCGCGTGGGTAGAGAAGGGCCCCGGCAGCGCGGTCTACGGCGCGACGCTCAACAACACCGGTGTGCTCACCTTCCGCGCCACGGGCATTGGCGGGGACACGATGCTGGCCCGCATCGTCGCGCTCGTCGAGGAGGCGCAGGCGTCCCGCGCGCCGATCCAGCGGCTGGCCGACGTGGTGTCCGCGTACTTCGTGCCCGCGGTGGTGGTCACCGCCGCCCTCGTCTTCGCGGTTTGGCTCGTGTTCGGCCCCGACCCTGCCCACCTGTACGCGATGCTCACAACGGTCGCCGTGCTCATCATCGCCTGCCCCTGCGCGATGGGTCTTGCCACGCCGACGGCGGTGATGGTGGGCACGGGCAAGGGCGCGGAGCACGGCATACTATTCCGCAGCGCGGAGGCGCTGGAGCGCGCCCACAAGGTCGACGTGGTTGTGCTGGACAAGACGGGCACGCTGACGGTGGGCAAGCCCTCCGTTACCGACGTTTTACCTCTGTATGCCGACGATGACTACCTGCTCAGGCTCGCCGCGTCCGTGGAGAGCGGATCCGAGCACCCGCTAGGTGCGGCGATAGTCACGGCATCGGACGAGCGGGGCTTGACCTCGCTGCCGTCGATCGACTTCGAGGCCCTGCCCGGCCTTGGCATCACGGCGACCGTGGACGGCCACCGCGCCGCGCTGGGCAACGAGGCGCTGATGCGGGCCGAAGGCCTGGACGCCGCGCCGCTCGCGGACGAGGCACGGCGACTGGCAGCGCAGGGCAAGACTCCCATTTACGTGGCCGCCGGCGGACGCATCGAGGGCCTCATCGCGGTGGCCGATACGCTCAAGCCCGACTCCCCGGCCGTGGTGGCCGCGCTGCGGGATCGCGGCATAGAGGTTGTGATGCTCACCGGCGACGGACTCGCGACGGCCGAGGCCGTGGCCGCGCAGGCGGGGATAGACCGCGTGGTCGCTGAGGTGCTGCCCGGGGACAAGGCCGCGTTCGTAGAGCGGTTACAGGCAGAGGGCAGCGTGGTGGCCATGGTGGGCGACGGCATCAACGACGCGCCCGCGCTGGCCCAGGCCGACGTAGGAATCGCCATCGGCACAGGCACCGACGTCGCCATGGAGACGGCCCAGGTGACTCTGGTGCGCGGCGAGCTCGGTGGAGTGGACACCGCGGTGCAGCTCAGCCGGGCGTCCATGCGCACCATCAGGCAGAACCTCTTCTGGGCGTTCGCGTACAATGTCGCGCTCATACCGGTCGCGGCGGGTGTGCTCTACCCGGTATTCGCCGGAGGCGCGCCGGAGGCGCTGCGGCCGGTATTCGGCGAGTTCGGATTCCTGAACCCCACGCTCGCGGCGGCGGCTATGGCGATAAGCTCGGTTTCGGTAGTGACCAACTCGCTCCGGCTGAAGCGGTTCAGGCCCGACATCACAAAGACGTAAGCGGAGGCGGCGACTTTGCGTATACCTTTTTTCAGCAGGCGTGGCGAAGATTTGATGGCGACCGATCCCGTCTGCCACATGCAGGTGGACACGAAACGGCCCAACGGCGGCACCTGGGAGTACGAGGGCGTCACGTATTACTTCTGCGGCCCGGGCTGCAACCGGGCCTTCCAGAGGGAGCCGGAAGCCTACCTGTCCGGCGAAAAGAAAATCGACATGTGAGGAGCAGAAACGCCCGGCGATCCCCAGCCGGCGCCAGGTGTGCCATTCGAGCCGGCGCCAGGTGTGCCATCCCAGCCGGGGCCCACGTGTGCCATCCGAGCCGACGCCCAGGTGTGCCATCCCAACCGGCGCCCCACCGTGTCATTCCGAGCGCAGCCGAGGAATCTAATGCGGTCATTCCGCATCGCCACCCCAATTGACCGGCTGCCCCCACTAGCGGATAATATACGGGCCCGGCTCAGCCGGGCCTCGCCCGAGTCGCGCCGAAGTGGCGGAATGGTAGACGCGGCGGTCTCAAAAACCGTTGGGAGTTAAATCCCGTGTCGGTTCGACTCCGACCTTCGGCACTCGGCGTCAAGACAGGGGCGAGAAGAAACACAAAAGCGAGCCGGTCCGGGCCTGCCGGGCCGGCGGCTTGGCGTGTGCTGAAAAACCGGCGCCGTGACAGGGCGCGAGGAGGCCGCAGTGACGGCGACAAATGAAGCTTAGCTCGCTGGGGCGGCTGCTTGGAGACACGCCGCAGTTCGCGAAACTGCGCGATTCGCTCCGGCAGCCCAACACCCACGACAAGGTGATCGTACCGGAACAGTCCGCAGCGTTCGCGCTCGCCCAGCTCTGGTGCGAACTTGATGCGCCCATGGTGGTCGTCGCGCCGCTTCCCGAGCACGCGCGCCAGCTGTACGACCAGATGCAGTTGTGGGGCGGCGATTCCTGCGCGCTTCACTTCCCGGAGACCGAGACGCTGCCGTTCGAGCGCCTGGCCTCGGACGACGGCGCCATCCAGCAGCGTCTTGCCGTCCTCGCGGCGCTCCACACCGCCGGAAACGGCTCCCGCCCGCCCGCGGTGATCGCCTCCGCCTCCGCGGCGACGCAGAAGACGCTGGACACGAGCAGCTTCTCGCAGAGCAGCCACGACATCCGGAAGGGCGAGAGCGTGGACCTCGACGAGACGCTGGACCTGTGGAGCCGCATCGGCTACCGCTTCGAAAGCTCCGTCGTCGGTCCGGGCCAGTTCAGCCGCCGCGGCGGCATCATCGACGTCTTCCCCATCGGCGCGGAGGCCCCGGCCCGCATCGAGCTGTGGGGCAACGAGATCGACACTATCCGCGAGTTCGATCCGGCCACCCAGCGCTCCACCCGCGCTGTCGAGAGAGTCGGCATCATACCGGCGCGCGAGACCCTGCCCTCCCTTACACCCCGCGAGCTGCTCGACGCGCGTCTGGGCCGCGTCGACGTCTCCAACTGCGCCTCGGCGTCCGCCGAGCGGCTCCAGGACGAATTCAACGCGCTTCTGGACGGCTACGACGTGGAGGAGCTTGAATTCTACGCAGGCTTCTTCAATCACGGCTCTCTGTTCGACTACCTGCCCGACGACAGCGTGCTGGTGCTGGTGCGCCCCGCCCGCGTCGCCGGCGCCGCGTGGGACGTGGAGGAGCGCACCGAGCACCTGCGCGAGGCGAAGGAAGGGCGGGGCGAACTACCGCGGCTGTTCCCGTCGTCCCACTTTGCGTGGCGCGAGGTAGAGGAGCGGATGGACCGATTCGATAGGCGGCTCGACGTGGAGCCGTCCGCCGCAGGCGAGCGCGACGAGGCAGCCTCGCACGTTCTGCCGTTCGGAGAGGCGCCATCCTACTACGGCAAGCTCGAGTCTTTTGTCGAGGACGTGGACGACTTCGCCGCCAACGACCGGCGCGTGGTCGCCGTCACGTCCCACTCGAGGCGGCTGGGCGAGATACTCGACGGGTACGGAGTGGACGCGGAGGTCGGCGCGAACCTCGACGTCGACACGCCGCCCGGCAAGGTAAGCGTGCTCCAGGCGGAAGGCGCGGGGCTTCAGGAGGGCTTCACCCTTTCCACCCCGACGGGCGAGCTAGTGGTGTTCAGCGACACCGAGGTTTTCGGCGTCGCCAAGCGCCGAAGCTCCGCCAGGCGCAACACGATGCGGCGGGCGGCCTTCCTGTCCGAGCTGTCCCCGGGCGACTACGTGGTACACGTGGAGCACGGCATCGGCAGATTCGTCGGCGCCGGCAAGGGGCCGCGCGGCCAGGAAGGCGAATTCCTCACGCTCCAGTACGCCCAGGGCGACAAGCTGTACGTGCCCATGGAGCATCTCGACCGCGTGGGCCCGTATGTGGCCCCGCTCGACCGCCCGCCATCGCTCACGCGCCTCGGCACGCAGGAGTGGCGGCGCGCCAAGGCGCGGGCTGAGCGCTCCACACGGGAGATGGCCTCCGAGCTGCTGTCGCTGTACGCGTCGCGGGAGCTGTCGGAGGGCTACGCCTTCGCCCCGGACTCCCATTGGCAGGCCGAACTGGAGGAGTCATTCCCATTCGAGGAGACGCCCGACCAGCTATCCACTATCTCCGAGGTCAAGTCCGACATGGAGTCGGCCAAGCCCATGGACAGGCTCATATGCGGCGACGTCGGCTACGGCAAGACGGAGATCGCGCTGCGTGCAGCGTTCAAGGCGGTGATGGAGGGTATGCAGGTCGCCATCCTGGTGCCGACGACCGTGCTGGCCCAACAGCACTACATGACGTTCACCCAGCGCCTGGGCGCCTACCCGGTAAGGATCGAGGCGCTCAGCCGGTTCCGCACCGACCGCGAGCAGCGCGACATCGTGCGCCGGCTGGTCGAGGGCGAGGTGGACATCTGCGTTGGTACGCACCGCCTGCTGCAGAAGGACGTGAGCTTCAAGAACCTGGGGCTGGTGGTCGTGGACGAGGAGCAGCGCTTTGGCGTGGCCCACAAGGAGCGGCTGAAGCAGATGCGCGAGCAGGTGGACGTGCTCACCATGACGGCCACGCCCATACCGCGGACGCTCCACATGTCCCTGGCCGGCGTGCGCGACATGAGCACCATCGAGACGCCGCCCGAGGAGCGCCTGCCCATCAAGACCTACGTTTCTGAGTTCAGCGAGGACCTGGTGCGCGAGGCGATACTCCGCGAATTAGACCGGCAGGGACAGGTCTACTTCCTGCACAACCGTGTTTACAACATCGACTACATGGCCGGCTACATCCGGCGGCTCGTGCCCGAGGCCGAGGTCGGGGTCGCCCACGGGCAGATGGCCGAGGGCCAGCTAGAGAACACAATGCTGGACTTCGCTGAGGGCAAGACGGACGTGCTGGTGTGCACGACGATCATCGAGTCGGGCCTCGACATCCAGAACGTCAACACGCTGATAATCAATCGCGCCGACGCGTTCGGACTGGCCCAGCTCTACCAGCTTCGCGGCCGGGTGGGCCGAGGCTCACGCCGCGCGTACTCCTACCTGCTCGTGCCGAAAGCGCGCAGCCTCACGGAGGCGGCGGACAAGCGGCTGCGGGCTATGCTGGCGGCGTCCGAGCTTAGCGCGGGGTTCCGCATCGCCATGAAGGACCTCGAAATCAGGGGCGCTGGAAACATCCTGGGCGCCGAGCAGAGCGGACACATCCACGCCGTCGGCTTCAACCTGTACACGCAGCTGCTATCCAACGCCGTCGAGGAGCTTCGCGCCGGGGGCGGCGCGGGACGGAACGGCAGCGGCGACGCGGAAGCGGAGCAGATCGGACGCGAGTCCGGGCCTTTCGCCACCGCCCAACCGCCGGCGCAGGGCCCGAAGCTGGACCTGGGCATACCAGTGAGTCTGCCGGAGGAGTACGTGGAGCACCTGCCCGCGCGCATCGACCTGTACCACAGGCTGGCCGCCCTGTCCAAGCTCGAGGACGTGGACGAGGTCGAGGACGAACTGAGAGACCGGTTCGGCCCGGTCCCCTGGCAGGCCCAGAACCTGCTCTACGCGACCCGGCTCAGGCTCAGCGCCCGCGACGCCAGCGTCGTAGCCATCACGCGCCAGGACGACCGGATCGTCATCCAACTGAAAGACAGCGTGGGTGGCGCGAGGCCCGCGCTCCAACGCGCCGTGGGTCGCGCGGTCGAGGTGGGCGACACCCAGCTACGCATGAGGGTGGACGGCGCCGCGTCCGGCTGGGAGTCTGCTCTCGCCGAGGCCCTAGGCCGGCTCGCCAAGTTCCGCGCGCGGGTGGTATCTGAGCTGGCCTCCGTGCACTAGAATGCTGTCCACTGTTTCACTGCGGATAGGCGAAAAGACTGAGGGGTGTTTTGAGCGGAAACGATATTGAAGAGCTGAAGGCTTTTGTTGATGACAACCCAGACCTGGAACAGCTAGAAGCAACTCTTGACCGATTCAACCTGTTTGCGTCTCTAGATATCGTTCGCCAGGAGCTTCGCCATTCCGCCTTCATCCGTTGGTTGTTGGACCCATCTGAGACTCATGGCCTCGGCGATTACTGGCTGCGCCAGTTGCTCCTGAAGGTAATCAAAGATGGTGAGGTCCACCACGACGACTTCCCTTCGCTGTTCGATCTGGATGGCTGGAACCTTGGCCGAGCGGAGGTCCGCAGCGAATGGCGCAACATCGACCTGTTAATCGTAGATGAAGACAATCTCTTCGTTTGCGCCATTGAAAACAAAGTGGACGCTGGCGAACATGCCAATCAGCTTCAGCGATACCGAGAATTCGTCGAAGGAACCTTTGGTCAGTACAAGAAGGCGTTTGTCTTCCTGACCGTCTCTGGTGAGCCCCCATCGGACGAAAACTATGTCCGCCTGAGTCACAGAGACCTGGTCTGCATAGTCGAACACGCCCTTGAAAGACGCAAAAGCCAACTCAATGACGATGTTAGGTTGTTCGTGCAGCAGTACATTGACATGGTGCGGAGGTACATTTTGGAAGAGTCGGAAATCCAAGAGCTTTGTCGCAGGCTCTACAAGAACCACCGTAAGGCCTTGGACCTTATCTTCGAAAACAGGCCGGACCGCGCGGCCGAGGTGCGCCAGATTACAGAAGGTTACATCGCTTCAAGGGACGACCTGATTGCGGACGACAGCAGCAAGACTTGTATACGCTTCTTACCCCATTGCATGGACTCCCTCCCTCACGAGGGTTCGGGATGGACTAGTAGCAAACGGATAGTACTTTGTGAGTTGGAAAATCGAGAAAACTTCGGGCTCAGGCTCAAGGTGATTTTAGGGCCAGGCAATCAGGAGTTGCGGCAGAAGGTGTACATTAAGGCAAGGAGCGTGCCTAGAGTATTCGGCCGGCCAAAGCCCAAGTTGTCGTCGAAGTGGCACACTTTCTTCTCAATTCCTTGGCTATCCAAGAAGGATTACGATGAGCTCGATGAAGAAGAGATCCGCCAGAAGATAGATGAGAAGATGGAGGAGTTTCTCCAGAACAAGGGTAAGGAAGTGGCGAATGCTCTGAGGGAAGTCGACGTATAATGAGGAGTAAATTCAAGACTTGCCTTCGCTGGCAAGTGACTCCAGCAGTGCAGGGAGTTCGGGCAGCGTTTCGATGCGGTGGCAGTGCGTCACCCCGGGATGGTTGCCGTCGCGGTCGAGCAGCACCGGCGTGATGCCCACGCTGCGCGCGCCCTCCACGTCGGACTCGAGCTGGTCGCCGACGTGCACGGTCTCTCCCGGCCTCGCGTTGGCCCTGCGCAGAGCCTCGAGGAAGATGGGGGCGTGCGGCTTCTCCGACTGGACCTCGATGGACGTGACCGCGAAGTCCACCAGCCCCACCAGTCCGAAATCCGCCAGTATCTCAGCACTGGCCCGGTTCATGTTGCTCACCACGCCCAGCATCAGCCCGCGCGACCTGAGCGTCTCCAGAGTCGGGGCCACGTCGTCGAACAGCGCCATGCCGTAGGGCACCTGCCGGACGCGCCGCCAGACCTCGCCCGCCCGCTCCACCGTCACCTCGGCGCCCGCGCCCTTCAGCACTCGCTGCTCGTATTTGGCGAAGAAAGCCTCGCGTTCGGCGTCGCTCAGCGACCGCAGCGGCCTGACCCGGTTCTGCTCCGCCATGAAGGCGTCGGCCAGCCTGTAGCCCCTTAGAATACCCTCCGGCGTCACGCTGATGTCAAAGTCCGCGCAGGCCGTGGACTGGATTTCGAATCGAGAGGGACTGAACCCCACGAGGGTACCGTACAGATCGAAGAAAACCGCGCCAATCATCATCGCGCTATGATAGCATCGGCGGCGTTCCCGGAACACACGTGAGGTGCGCGAAATGCTCGCGGGTAAGCTACCCCTGGACTTCTTGGAGGAACTGCTCGGCAGGATCGACCTCGTCGACCCGAACGTGGTGCTGGGCGCGCGCCCCGGAGAGGACGCCGCGCTTGTCGACATCGGCGACCGCTACCTGGTGGCCAAGTCCGACCCGATAACCTTCGCTACAGACCTCATCGGCTGGTACCTGGTGCAGGTCAACACGAACGACCTCGCCGTGATGGGCGCCACCCCGCGCTGGCTGATGGCGACGCTGCTGCTGCCGGATGGCGTGTCCGAGGACGCGGTTCGGCACATATTCGACGAACTGCTAGACGCCTGCCGTTTGCACGGCATAGCTCTCGTCGGCGGACACACCGAGGTGACTTACGACCTGCCCCGGCCCATCGCGGTTGGAGCGCTGCTCGGTGAGGTCGCCAAAGACGAGGTGGTGCTCACGTCGGGCGCTCGTCCGGGCGACAGCGTGGTGCTCACCAAGGGCATCGCTATCGAGGGCACGTCCATACTGGCGCGCGAGGCCAGGGCCGAGTTGGTCGCGGCGGGCGTGTCGCCGGAGATGGTCGAGGATGCGAAGGGGCTGCTCTTCTCACCGGGCATCAGCGTCCGAAAGGACGCGGAGGTCGCCCGAAGGGCGGCTCCGGTCCACGCGATGCACGACCCGACCGAGGGAGGGCTGGCCACGGCGCTGCGCGAGCTTGCCGCGGCCGCGGACGTGGGGCTGGAGCTGGACCTGGCGGCGGTTCCCGTTCTGCCTGCCTGCCGCGCCTTCTGCGACGCTCTGGGGCTGGACCCGCTGGGGCTGATTGCGTCCGGCGCGCTGCTGGCGACCGTCGCGGCCGAAGACGCCGCGCCGCTCATCGAGGCGCTGGACGTCGAGGACATCCCCGCATGGGAGATCGGCCGGGTTACGCCGTCGGTGGAGGTGCTGACGATGCGAACGCCGTCGGGGACGGCGCCGCTGCCGGAATTTGACAGAGACGAACTGGCTCGCTACTACGGCGAGTCGGAGGCGCAGCCGGGCTGACCCAATCAGCCCGCGGCATCCGGCCCCAGCAGCCTCTCGGCGCGGGCCAGCCGCTTCTCGGTGAGCAGGCTCCACGGCGGGTGGGCCTCGTCGCACTCCGTGGTCGAGTACTCCATCTGCACGGTAACGTGAGTAATGCCGTACTCGCCCTTGATCACCTCTCGCAGCGCGTCCAGCAGTGCGTCGAAGCCGCCGTGGTAGTTACGGTCCACCAGCACATGCGTGCTCAGCGCGTCGTAGCCCGACGAAATCGTCCACACGTGCAGGTCGTGTACGATGGTGACGCCCTCCACGTCCTCCAGGCTGTCGAACAGCTCGTATAGGTCGATGTGCGGGGGCGTGCCTTCCACCAGCACTACCGCAATCTTGCGAACCAGGTGGCGCGTGTTGTAGACGATGAACAGCGCTATCAACACGCTTAGAATGGGATCGACTATGTACCATTCCAGCGTGAGAATGAATATGCCGGAGACGACCACCGCGACCGAGCCGAGCAGGTCGCCGAGGACGTGCTGGAACGCGCCTTCCACGTTCAGGCTGTGCTGGGATGCGCCGTGCAGCACCCAGGCAGTGATGATGTTGATTACAAGGCCGCCGACGCCGACCACCATCATCAGCACGCCCTCGATGTGCGGCACGTCTACAAAGCGGTGGTAGGCCTCGAAGAGGATGTAGCCGGCGACGACCCACAGGCTGACGGCGTTGAAAAGCGCGGCCAGAATCTCGGTGCGGTAGAAGCCGAACGTGCGCTCTGCCGTGGGGCCTTTGTCGGCAAGCCACATGGCCAGCAGAGCGAGCGCGATGGCCGCCCCGTCGGTCGCCATGTGACCGGCGTCCGCCAGCAACGCCAGGCTGCCGGACAGCACGCCGCCGACAATCTCGACGAACATATAGGTCGAGATAAGCACAAGGCCGATGACCAGGCTTCTCCGGCTGGCGAATCTCAGCTCGTCTTGGTGATCGTGCCCGCTGTGGTCGTGCCCGCCGTGGTCGTGGCCCTCGTGGTCATCATCTCCGTCGTGGTCGTGGCCCTCATGGTCACCGTGGTCGTCGTGAGCGGCATGTCCGTTATGGTCGTGGCCGGTATGGCCGTTGCGATCCTGGCCGCTATGCCCATTATGACCATGGTCGTCATGGTCGCTGTGGCCGTTGTGACCGTGTCCTTCCTGCCTACCGGAGGATGCCATGTAGAGGTGGTTGGAACCAATTCGAACGGGGCCTGCCGCGCTCATGCGTAGGGCCGGAGTGGGCCTCAGGGACGATAGCAATTCCTGGAGGGAGCGCCTGACATTTAGCATCCTGTCCAGTCTCACTTTCTGCCCCTCGATGGAGGTATCACTAGGGAAGGTGGCGGAATGGGCCTACTGGCGAAGCCCTTGCCGACGACTGCCCGGACACGTGCACACCCTTTGGATTTCCACGCAATAGGGTGCAAGACGTGCAAATCCCAAGGGTTGCGGAGGAATTGTGAAGCGAGTTGAGAAGGTGCCGAAGCACGCTCTCAACCCGCCGACGCTAGGTAGAGTTAGGAGTGCCCGTGGTGCTCGTGGTCGTCGCACTCGTGGGGGTCGTGGACGTGCCCGGGCTCGCCGTGGTGCTCGTGCTCGTCACACTCGTGCTGGTCGTGGTCGTGCCCGTGGTGCTCATGGTCGTCGCACTCGTGGGGATCGTGAACGTGGCCCGGTCCGCCGTGGTGCTCGTGCGCGTCACATTCGTGCTGGTCGTGCGGCATGGAGATCCTCCTTCAAACAAAAAGCATGTGATGATTTAATCCCTAAATCTCAGAATAAATCAGTATCGTGAAATGTGTCAAGATGAACTTTGAGATAAATGCCCGTATGGTACAATCGGCACACAATACTCCACATACGAGGTGTCCACGTGAACAACGGCTGGCGCGAGCGTGCAGGCAGTCCATTCGTCCCACTTAAACGGGCCGCCGCCGGTTCCCGCGGCATGGTGTCTTCCAACCACCCCATGGCCTCGGCCGCGGGCGCGGAGATTCTGTCTATGGGCGGCAACGCCGTGGACGCCGCCGTGGCAACCGCGTTCGCCCTCACCGTGGTAGAGCCGATGATGGTCGGCATCTTCGGCGCCGGCATGGTGAATTACCACGACGCATCCTCCGGCGAGTCCATAACCATAGACAACTACGCCGTCGCACCCGCCGCGGCGACCGATCGCATGTACGAGCCGGTATCAAACACCTGGCCCGACTACCTGGAGGCCGCCGGACGCAAGAACCGCCTCGGATACCTGGCGGTGGGCGTGCCCGGCAATCTCAAGTGCTGGTGCCACCTCGTGGAGAGATACGGCAGGCTCGACCTCGACACCGTTATCCAGCCGGCCATTCGCTACGCCGACAGGGGTTTTCCGGCGAGCGCCTACCTGGTGAAAATCATCGCCGACAACCAGGAAGATCTGGCGCGTTTCCCCGCCACGAAAGAGGTGTTCCTCCCCCACGGCGAGCCTCCCGCCGTGGGCCAGACCATCCTGCGCAGGGACTACGCCCACACGCTGCGGCGCATAGCCGAGAACGGCGCGGACGAGCTGTACGGCGGCGAACTCGGTCGCACCGTCGCCGAGGACATGCGCACGAACGGCGGCATCATCACGCTGGAAGACCTGCGCGGCTACGAGCTCAAGTACCGCCAGCCGGTGCGGGGCAACTATCGCGGACGGGACATAGTGGCGGTGGGTCCCACCAGTTCCGGCGGCGTTCACATAGTCCAGGCTCTCAATATCCTGGAAGGGTTCGACGTGGGTGCGATGGGCTTTGGCGCCGGCCAGTCCGCGCACATACTGGCAGAGGTGCTCAAAATAGCATTTGCGGACCGGTTCGAGTACCTCGGCGATCCCGATTTCGTAGAGGTGCCCGTCGAGTGGCTCACGTCCAAAAGTTACGCCGACCGCAGAAGGGCGGAAATCGACCTGGACCGCGCCCGCCCCTACGCCCCGGGCGAGGTTACGGCGGTGCTCGGGGAGTCCAACAACACCACGCACTTCACAGTGGCCGACGGCGACGGCAACGTCGTCTCCATGACGCAGACCATTCACGAGGCGTTCGGCTCCAAAGTGACCGTGCCCGGCACCGGAATGCTGCTGAACAACAACATGTACATATTCGACCCCCACCCGGGCACCGCCAACTCGATCGCGCCGGGCAAGCGAATGCTCTCCAGCATGTCGCCCACCGTCGTGCTTCAGGACGGGCGCCCGCTGTTCGCCCTGGGCGCCCCCGGCGGCGCCCGCATCTTCGCGTCCGTGCTCCAGGCCATCGTGAACGTCATTGACCACGGCATGACCCTCCAGGAAGCGGTTGAGGCGCCACGAATCTGGACGCAGGGGCAGCAGGTGGAGGTCGAGGAGGGCGTGTCCGCTGCCACCGGTGAGGCGCTCGCGGCAAAGGGCCACGACGTGAGCGTGGTGGCCCGCGTGGCGGGCGGCATGAACGGCGTGATGTTCGACCACGCCGCCGGCCTCATCCAAGGCGCGGCGTGCTGGCGCGCCGACGGCGCTCCCGTCGGCATCTCCGGCGGCCCCGCCCGCCAGGACGTCGATTACGGCGTGTAGGCCTTCCCCACCTAAATCCCCATCCCCCTCGAAGGGGGAACGTTAGGATGGGGGTGACGGGTATGATAAGATTGCTTCGCGGCGCCCACGCGCCTTTAACGGCCTCGCGTCGCCGCCCCGGACCACGAATCCATCACGTCTAAGGAGTAGACATGGCCACCGAAACGAGAGAGTATAAAGTAGTCGGCACCCGTCCCATCAGGCACGACGGTGTCGACAAGGTTACGGGCAGGGCGCTCTACGGCGCCGACATGCGGCTGCCCGGTCTGCTGCACGGCAAGGTGCTTCGCAGCCCGCACTCCCACGCCCGCATCAAGTCCATAGACACCAGCAGAGCCGAGGCCCACCCCGAAGTCCTGGCGGTGGTTACGTCCGCAGACCTGGCGCCCACGCCCCCGACGCCCCAGATGGCGGTGCTCGGCTCACCGATCAGCGAGAACATCCTGGCCAAGGGCAAGGTGTTCTACAAGGGCCACCCTGTGGCGGCCGTGGCCGCGAGCAGCCCGCACGTCGCCGAAGAGGCGCTGGCGCTGATAGACGTCGATTACGAGCCTCTGCCCGCGGTCACCAATGTCGAGGACGCTATGCGGGAAGGGGCGCCCGTTCTCCACGAGCACTGGGAGAATCGGCCCACACCCGGCGGCGACTCCACAGAGGGACGCAACATCGCGGGCTTCGAGCAGCACAGGTTCGGTAACCCGGACGCCGGCTTCGCACAGGCCGACGTGGTGCTGGAGCGCGAGTTCCGCACCAAGACCGTCCACCAGGGTTACATCGAGCCGCAGAACGCCACCGCCTGGTGGGCACCCAACGACAGGCTTACGATCTGGTGCAGCAGCCAGGGCCACTTCGGCGTTCGGGACAGCACCGCCAAGGTGCTGGGCGTACCCGTCTCAGACATCAAAGTAGTTCCGATGGAGATTGGCGGCGGGTTCGGAGGAAAGCTGAACCCCTACCTTGAGCCGGTGGCGGCAACGCTCTCGAAGAAGAGCGGCCACCCCGTCAAGATTACGATGAGCCGCGCCGAGGTCATGGAGGCCACCGGCCCCACCTCAGGGGCGCACCTGCGCATCAAGATCGGCGCAACCACCGACGGCCGCATCACGGCCGCGCACGCCTACTACGCATTCGAGGCGGGCGCATATCCCGGCGCGCCGCTGTCCGGCGCCAACGCCGCCATCTTCGCGCCCTACAACATCGAAAACGTCCAGATAGACTCCTACGACGTGGTCGACAACAAGCCGAAGACGTCGCCGTACCGCGCCCCCGGCGCGCCCATAGTCGCCTTCGCTGTCGAGTGCGTCGTGGACGAGTTGGCCGAAAGCCTGGGCATGGACGCAGTCGACCTGCGCCTGCAGAACGCGGCCAGAGAGGGCACGCGCCGTGCAGACGGCGTGATGAACCTTCGCATCGGCGCCCAGGAGGTTATGGAGGCCATCAAGGCCCACCCGCACTACAACACGCCCCTCGAAGGCCCCAACCGCGGGCGCGGCGTCAGCATGGGCTTCTGCCGCAACAACACCGGAATGTCCTGCGTGGTGGCCAACGTACTCTCGAACGGTAACGTCAGCCTGGTCGAAGGCTCGGTTGACATCGGAGGCACGCGCACGGCGGTGGCGCAGCAGTTTGCCGAGGTGCTCGGAATCCCGGTCGAGAACGTGATCCCGCAGGTCGCCGACACCGACACCATCGGCTACACGTCCAACACCGGCGGCAGCGGCGTAGCGTTCAAGACCGGCTGGGCAGCCTACGAGGCCGCAAACGACGTCAAGCGCCAGCTAATCGAGCGCGCAGCCCTACTCTGGGAGACGACCCCCGACCAGGTGGAGTACGCGGACGGCGCGCTGCGCCACGCGTCCGACCCCGAGCTGAGCATGACGTTCGAGGAGGTCGCTGGCGTGCTGCCGCAGACGGGCGGCCCCGTGGTCGGACGCGCCAACATGAACCCGGGCGGGTCAGGCGGCTCCTACGCGGCAAACATCATCGACGTCGAAGTCGACCCCGACACCGGAAAGATAGACATTCTGCGAGTTACCGCGTTCCAGGACGTGGGGTTCGCGATTCACCCAAGCTATGTGGAGGGCCAGATCCAGGGCGGCACCGCGCAGGGCGTGGGATGGGCGATCAACGAGGAGTACTACCTGAACGACGAGGGCGCCATGGCGAACTCCAGCCTGCTGGACTACCGGATGCCCACCTCGCTCGACCTGCCAATGATCGAGAGCGTGATTGTGGAAGTCTTCAATCCCGGCCATCCCTACGGAGTGCGTGGCGTGGGCGAGGCCAACATCGTGCCGCCACTGGCCGCAATAGCCAACGCCGTCCACAACGCGACGGGCGTCCGCATGTCCAACCTGCCGATGAACCCTGGCGCCGTGTCCAAGGCGATCGCCGAGGCTGGGGAGTAACCAGTACCAAGAACACCTTCCCCCTGCGAGGGGGAAGGTTAGGACGGGGGTGCCCGCCAATGATAGCCAGCCTTCCGTCCACGCTCTCACCCCAACCGGAAGAAGGGTTCACGGTAACTTCTACGTTGCTACCGGAGTTCGTGGCGGAGGGAGACTCGTTTGAGTCGGTGCCGGAGAACGCAAATCACGTTCTCATCACAGCGGTCGAACTGTACGAAGAACGCGGGCGCGAACTGCCGCCCGGGTTGTATCTCGAAGTCGGCGACATGGGCCAATAGTCAGCCCCTGAGCGCCGCCAGTTTGTCCACCAGCTCGGCGACCTGGGACAGGCTGTGTTCGACGGCCTCTAGGGGCAGCCAACCCTCGTAGAAGTTGGTATGCAGCGCTCCTGCCTCGCTAGATCCTGTTCTAATGCTAGCGTCTCCGGTCCCTCTGGCAAGGCGATCTACGGCCTCGTACAAGCTACGGTGATCCTGGTGCCTCCAGCCGCGGGTCCCTGCAGCGGCCTTTACCATCTGGGCCGCGGCGCCCCAGCCCTTCTCTGACGCCTGCAGCAGGTCGCCATCGGCCAGATACGCCCACGCCCTCTGCAGGAAATCACGGCCTGCAGCGTTACAATACTCGACGCGGGTGTCGGATGCCATGTTTGTTTGCTCCAGGTCCGGCGCATGAATCGGGCACTGCCAATTGCCAGGTATTGGATCACGCCGGCCCTCGTCCTACTCCGCTAGCTGCCTCGCCAGCACCGCCGGCTCGTTGACCGGCAGGTTGCACACGTAGCTGCGGCACACGTAGGCGGTGGCGCGTCCGTCGATGCGCTGCCTGTCACGCAGCAGCGGGATGTCAGCGGCGTCCTCGGCGCCGCCCACCAGCACACGGTTGGGCAGGGCCCTGGCGTACACCTGGGCAAGCAGCGCCCGCGTGTCGGCGTCCTCGGCGCCGCCCAGTATGGCAATTTCCTTGGGCGTGGACAGGTAGAAGTCCAGGGCGCACAGCCAGTGGCCGGCCGCAGAGGGGAAGCGGGCCATCAGCTCGCGGGTGGAGCGCAGCGCGGTCACGGCCCGCCGCTCAAGGTCGCCATCGCCCGTGATGACGGCCAGCCGCAGCAGCACGTCCGCCGCCATCGAGTTGCCGCACGGCGCGGCGTTGTCAGACGAGTCGCTGGGTCTCACTATAAGCTCCTCGTGGTCCGTCCCTGTGTCGTAAAACTGGCCCGACGCCTCCTCCCAGAAAAGCTCGACCATGTCGTTACCTAGCTCTATCGCCGCCGTCAGCCACCGTTCCTCCAGGGTGACCTCATGCAGCGCGATCAGACCGTCTATCAGGAACGAGTAGTCTTCCAGGTAGCCGTTTAGTTTAGCCCGGACCTCACCGGTCGCCGGGTCGCGCCGGTAGGTCCGCAACAGCCGGCCGTCCCGGCGCAGCGAGCGCAGCACGAAGTCGGCGTTGCGCGCGGCGGCCTCCGCGTAGTCGGGGCGACCCAGCACGCCGGCGGCCTCGGCCAGCGCCCGCATCGTGAGCCCGTTCCAGGCCGTGAGCACCTTGTTGTCCAGTTCGGGGGCCACTCGCCCGGAGCGGACCTCCAGGACTCGCGTCTTCGCTCCACGCAGGAACTCGTCGAACGCCTCCTCGCTGACGCCGGCCTGGCTCGCCACTGCGGCGGGGTTCACGGCGAGATGCAGGATGTTGGCTCCTTCGAAGTTGCCTTCCGGAGTGGCTCCGTAGCAGCGGGCGAACAGTCGGGCGTCGTCCTCTCCCAGTGCGTCGATCAGCTCCTCGGGCGTCCACACGTAAAACTTGCCTTCCACGCCCTCGCTGTCCGCGTCCTGTGCGGAGTAGAAACCGCCTTCCGGACCGCTCATCTCTCGCAGCACGTAGTCCAGCGTCTCCTCGACGACGCGCCGATAGAGCGGGCTTCCAGTCACCTGGAAGGCGTGCAGGTACAGCTTCGCGAGCAGTGCGTTGTCATAGAGCATCTTCTCGAAGTGAGGCACCAGCCAGAAGGCGTCCGTGGAATAACGATGGAAGCCGCCGCCGACGTGGTCGTAGATCCCGCCGTGGGCCATGCTGTCCAGGGTCAGCTCCACCAGCTCGAGGCACTGCGGGTCTCCCGTGCGGATGTGGTGGCGCAGCAGAAACTCGAATGTCATCGGCTGCGGGAACTTGGGCTGCGTACCCACGCCGCCAAAGCGGTCGTCCACCTGACCGGCGATGCCCAGATAGGCCTGACGTAACACCTCGTCGGTGAGCGGGTCCAGGCTCCGCACGCTCTGAGTGAGCTGTTGCATCCGGCTCACTAGCTGCGTGGTGGCGCGAATCACGTCGCCGCGTCTTTCGCGGTATGCGGCTGCCATGGCGGCCAGCACCCTGGGGAAGCCGGGCATTCCGTGGCGGTCGTCGGGCGGAAAGTAGGTGCCGCCGTAGAATGGCTTGCAGTCGGGCGTGAGGAACACCGTCATCGGCCAGCCGCCTTGGCCGCTGAGCGCCTGCACCGCCGTCATGAAGATTGAGTCGATGTCGGGCCTCTCCTCCCGGTCCACCTTGATGCAAACGAAGGACTGGTTCATTATCGCGGCGATGGAAAGGTCCTCGAACGACTCGCGCTCCATAACGTGGCACCAGTGGCAGGCCGAGTAGCCGACGCTGAGCAGAATGGGCTTGTCTTCCGCACTGGCCCGTTCGAGCGCCTCCGGGCCCCATGGATACCAGTCGACGGGGTTGTTAGCGTGCTGAAGAAGGTATGGGCTTGTCTCGTCGATCAGGCGATTAGGCATAGCATGGCCCTTTCAAAGTCCCTTCCCCCTCGCAGGGGGAAGGTTAGGATGGGGGTGGCGTGGCGGACGGTCACCCCAGCGTCAACACTCGCAGCGTCTGGCCTAGCGGACCGCGAGCGAGCGCGCCACGCGATGGGCGGCGGTCATCTCTTCAAGCTGCTCGAGTCCCTTGCGGGTGTCGCTGGCGGTCTTGGCCTTGTCCGAGTTACGGACACGATACTTGAACAGCCAGTAGGTGAACTCCTTGTAGTGGCTGAAGGAGATCGAGGTGCGCTGCGGATAGCCCATCTCTTCCCTGAACAGCCATAGCAGCTCCGCCTCGCTGCGCCGATACAGCCGCAGGAACGCCCGCTCGGACAGATCGCCGTTAAACTGGACGCCGTTGCTCAACAGCCGCTTCTGGATTTCGCGCTCCACTGCGTACAGCAGCGCCTCTTCAACCGTTACGCCGTAGAAGTAGTTGAGAATGCCCCGGATCTTCTCGACACCCAGGACGTCGCGAAACACGCTCTCGTCGATCCGCGCCGGCAGCCTGCCGCTGAATAACAATCGCTCCACCTCGTCATCGGGCGCCAGGCCCGACAGCTCGACACTCAGGCGCTGCGCCAGCGTAAGCCAGTCGAACGCCTCGCCCGCGATGAAGTAGGTGTGGCGCGCGCCCCGAAACTGCTCCACGGGCGCGGTCCAGGCGGCCATGGCGTCGAGCACGGCTATGGGCCAGTCCTCTCCGTCGAGCACTGCGCGGCGCAACCGCGCCGCGATTTCTTCCGATCCGACAGTCTGGACCGCCTGTTGGCTCACCTACGGGCCCTCAGCGCCCCGGCGCGCTCGGGCTTGGGCAGCCGCAGCAGGGCGAGCAGTTCATAGGCGGGCAGCGTGTTGAGCACGTCTTCCGCCCGGCACCAGCCGCGTCGGGCCACGGCGGCGCCGAATCTCAGGTTGTCCAGGTGCTCGGCGGTGTGGGCGTCGCTGTCGATTACGAACGTCACGCCAAGCTCCCGAGCCCTGCGGACGTGCACGTCCTTGAGGTCGAGCCGCTCGAGCGAGGCGTTGATCTCGAGCACGGTGCCTGTGTCCGCCGCCGCCCGGAATATCGTGTCAAAGTCCGCCTCTATGGGCTGGCGGCGCCCGATGAGCCGCGTGGTCAGGTGACCGATGGCGGTGACGTGGGGATTGCGAATCGCGCTCACTATGCGTTCGGTCATCACGTCGGGCTGCTGGTTCATCGCCGAGTGCACGGACGCGACGACCCAGTCAAGCTCCGCCAGGGCGCAGTCTGGATAGTCCATGCTGCCGTCGGCGCGAATGTCCACCTCGGAGCCGCGCAGCACCGCGATGCCCCCCGCGTCGCGCTCCACCTCCTTCAGCCGCGCGTTGTGGCTGGCGAGCCGCCCTGGGCTCAGCCCGTTCGCCACGCCGAGTCCGGCCGAGTGGTCCGTGATGGCAACGTACTCGTGGCCGCACTCTCGGGCCGCCACCACCATGACCTCGATCGGGTCGCGCCCATCGCTCCAGTCGGTGTGGACGTGCAGGTCGCCCCTCAGGTCGCCCACCTGCACCAGCGCGGGTATGGCGCCCTCACGGGCCAGGACCACCTCGGATTCGCCCATACGCAGTTCCGGCGGCACGTACTGAAGGCCTAGACGTCGGTACAAGCTCTCTTCGTCGTCGAACTCCTCCAACTCGCCCGTCTTGGCATCGGAAATGCCGTACTCGTTGAGGGACAGACCCAGCCGGTTGGCGTGCTCCCTGAGCAGGATGTTGTGCTGCTTGGAGCCGGTGAAGTACTGGATCAGCGAGCCGTACTGCCGAGGCGGCACAGCCCTGAAGTCGACCTGAAGCCCGTCGTCGAGCAGCACGGACGCCTTCGTGCCGCCGTGCCCGAGCACCTCGGCCACTCCAGGCAGCGCGACGAAATCGGCCAGAACGCTTTCCGCGTCGTGGGTAGCGCACACCAGGTCCAGGTCGCCGATGGTCTCCTCGAACCGGCGCAGGCTGCCCGCGGGCGCAAGCGCCAGGATGGCGGTGTTGCGTTCGAGCAGCGCGGCGACGAGTCGCTCCGCGGCGGGCAGAGCGTCGGCGATGGGCGTGCGCTGGTCCTGCGTCCGGGCGAACTGGATGCTGCGCAGTATGTTGTCGGCCGTCTTCTGGCCCAGCCGGGGCAACGACGCCAGCCGTCCGTCGGACGCGGCCTGCTCCAGCTCTACAACCGACGTGACGCCAAGCTCTTTCCATACCCTGGAAATCGTCTTCGGGCCCAGTCCGGGAACGCTCAGCAAGTCCAGCATACCGTCGGGGAACTCGGACTTGAGGTTGTCGTAGAACCTCATGCGGTTTGTATCCACAAGCTCGCCGATCTTGTCGGAGATTGCCTTTCCGATTCCCGGAATCTGTCGTAGGTCCTCGCCGTCGCTGAGCATGGTCTCCAGTTCGGTGGGCAGCCGAGATATGGTCCGTGCGGCGCGCTGGTACGCGCGGACGGTGAATACCTTCTCGCCCTTGATTTCCAGAAGGCCCGCTATGTCGTCGAACACCTCCGCAATGCGCTGATTGTTCATGCGGCCCTGCCGCAGCAACGCTTGTACTTCTTGCCGCTGCCGCAGGGACAGGGAGAGTTGCGCCCAACCTTACCCAATCCCTTCGGTCTCGCCCTGCGCGACGGCGTGTCTGCGAGGCGGCCCATCACACTGGCGCCGCCCGGGGGCGCCGCGTTGCGCGCCCGACCGTTGGCGCCGGGGCCTGTGGCCAACGCGTGGAAGGCGTGGTAGATGGTGCGAACTATGGCGTTCTGTATGCCATCCTGGAGGGCCAGGAACTTGTCGTGCCCCTCCTTCTTGTACATCACCAGGGGGTCGCGCTGGCCGTAGGCGTAAAGGCCGACAGACTCCCTCAGGTCCATCATGGCGGTAAGGTGCTGCACCCAGTTGTGGTCTATTGCCCGCAGCATGACCTGCTGGGCAATTCCGCTCGCGACCTCCTGAGTGAGCTTGGCCTCCAGGTCCTCGTAGCAGGATCGGGCAAACCCGGTGAGCCATTCCGAAATCCTGTCGGAGGACATGTCCAGCACGTCGTCGGGCGTGAGCGAGTGCGTGGCGGGCGGAAACACGCCGCCCAGGTCCCGCAGGAAAGCGTCGGCGTCCCACTGGGACTGGTTCCTGCCGTCGAGATGCTCCGACATGATCTCGGAGATTTCCTGCTCCACCATGTCCAGCACGTTAGCCTTCGGGTCCGCCCCGCTGAGCACCTTCTCGCGCTCGCGATAGATGACGTCGCGGTGCGTGTTCATCACGTCGTCGTAGTCCACCAAGTGCTTCCGCATGTCGAAGTGGTAGGCCTCGACCTTAACCTGTGCGCTCTCGATGGACTTGTTGATCATCTTGGTTTCGATGGGCACGTCCTCTTCCAGGCCGGCCCACTCCATGAAGTTGCTTATGCGTTCCCCACCGAAGCGACGCATCAGTTCGTCGTCGAGGGCGACGAAAAACCTGGTGCTACCCGGGTCGCCTTGGCGTCCGGCGCGTCCGCGAAGCTGGTTGTCGATGCGCCTGGCTTCGTGGCGCTCGGTGCCGATTATGTGCAGGCCGCCGTTCGACATGACCGTGTCGTGCGTCTGCTGCCACTTGGCGGCGGCGATGCCGAGACTGTCGGGGTTGCCGCCAAGGATGATGTCGGTGCCGCGGCCGGCCATGTTGGTGGCGACGGTTACGGCGCCGGGCTGGCCGGCCTGCGCCACTATGGCGGCCTCCCGCTCGTGCTGCTTCGCGTTGAGCACCTCGTGGGGTATGCCTCTGTGTCTTAGCATTTCGCTGAGTTGCTCGGACTTGTCGATGTCGGTTGTGCCCACCAGCACCGGCTTGCCGCCTCTGTGGAGCGCCTCTATCTCGGCGACGACGGCCCTGTACTTGGCATCCTGGTTCTTGTAGATAAGGTCCGGTTGGTCCTCCCTTACCATTGGCTGGTTGGTGGGAATCTCGACCACTTCCAGCCTGTAGATCTTCCAGAACTCCTCGGCCTCGGTTGCCGCCGTCCCGGTCATGCCGGCGAGCTTTCCGTAGAGGCGGAAGTAATTCTGCAGGGTGATAGTGGCGTAGGTGATGGTCTCGCGGCGCACCGCGACGCCCTCCTTCGCCTCTAGCGCCTGGTGCAGGCCGTCGGAGAAGCGGCGTCCGGTCATGAGCCGCCCGGTGAACTCGTCCACTATCACGACTTGGCCGTTGGACACCACGTAATCTCGGTCGCGCTGGAAGACATTCTGCGCCCTGAGTGCGGTTTCGACGTGGTGAACGATGCGGAAGCTGGCTTCGCTGTCTTCGTACAGCGACTTGATGCCCAGCAGGCGCTCCACCTTGTTCATGCCATCGGGGGTCAGCGAGACCGAGCGGTGCTTCTCATCGATGGTGTAGTCCCGTTCCTCGGCGAGGCTCGGCACTACGCGGGAGAATCTCGTGTAATCCCTGGGAGTCTCCTCCGCAGGTCCGCTGATGATTAGCGGCGTGCGGGCCTCGTCGATGAGGATGTTGTCCACTTCGTCGACAATGGCGAACCGGAGCCCCCTCTGGGCCTTCTGTGAGGTGTGGAGCACCATGTTGTCCCGCAGGTAGTCGAAGCCGAACTCGTTGTTGGTGCCGTAGGTGATGTCGGCGGCGTAGGCCTGCCGCCTGTCCGCGGCGCGCAGCGCCTCCATGCCGGCCGAGGACGTGTTGGCATCCGGCTCGTAGACGTAAGACCCTTCGTGCTGCAGCACGCCGACGCTGATGCCCAGCAGGTCGTACACCTGGCCCATCCACTGTGCGTCGCGGCGGGCCAGGTAGTCGTTCACGGTGACCACGTGCACGCCCTCGCCGGTGATCGCGTTGAGGTAAGCGGGAAGGGTGGCGACGAGCGTCTTGCCCTCCCCGGTCCTCATCTCGGCGATCTTGCCCTCGTGCAGCGCGAATCCACCGATGAGCTGCACGTCGAAATGGCGCTGGCCGAGCGTGCGCTTGGCCGCCTCCCGGACGGCGGCGAACGCCTCGTGCAGGATGTCGTCGGTAGTCTCGCCGTCCTGGAGACGCGAGCGGAACTCGTCGGTCAGCGCGCGCAGCTCCGCGTCGGACAGCGCCTCGAACTCCGGCTCCAGGGCGTTTACGTCGTCGACCACCTGGCGCCGCATCTTCTTAATGACTCCCTCGTTGGAGCCGCCGATCAGTTTTGTAAGGCTCTTTAACATAATGCGCCGTCTCTTTCCTCTGGCGCGCGGGGGCTACACCTCGTCGAACAGCGCGCCCACGGACAGGCCGTTGTGGATGCGGTGAATGGCCTCGCCGAGCAGCGGCGCCACCGACATCACCCGCATGGCGTCTGTCCTCTTGCACTCGGGTATCGGCAGGGTGTCGGTGACGAAGAACTCCTTCGCGCCGCTCTCGGCCATGATCGCCGGCGCGTCTCCGCACAGCACGCCGTGCGTTACGGCGCAGTAGATGTCGTTTGCGCCGAATTCCCGCAGCACGTTCATCGTCGAAACCATCGTGCCGCCGGTGCTTATCTCATCATCCACCACCAGGGCGTCCCTGTCGCTCACCTCGCCTATGATGATCGACTCCATGATGCTGTCGGCGTTCGCCACCCGCTGCTTCTCGGCGATCGCGATGGGCGTGTTCAGGATGTTCGCCGTGTCCCGCGCCCTGCGCGTGCCGCCCGTGTCGGTCGCCGCGACAACCAGGTTGTCGCCGTTCCGGCTTGCGAAGGGCCGCGAGAGCATGGGAATGGCGGTAAGCTCGTCCACGGGTATGTTGAAGAAGCCCTGGATCTGGCCGGCGTGAAAGTCCACCGTTAGCACCCTGTCGGCCCCGGCGACCTCGATGAGGTTGGCCACCAGGCGGGCCGTGATGGGCACGCGCGGCTGGTCCTTCTTGTCGCTGCGCCCGTAGGCGTAGTAGGGAATCACTGCGGTAATGCGCTCGGCCGACGCCCGCTTGGCGGCGTCGATCATGATAAGCAGCTCCATGATGTTGTCGTTGACCGGCGCCGCTATCGGTTGGACCAGAAAGACGTCCCGGCCCCTGATGTTCTCCCGGACTCTCACGAAGGTGTTGTCGTTCTTGAACTTGAACACTTCGCAGACACCAAGGCCTATGCCCAGGTAAGAGCAGATGTCCTGTGCCAGCTTGGGGTGAGCCTTTCCGGTGAACACTTTCAGTTCGTCGAACGCGGGCATTTCACTTCCTCGAAAAGAGGGGCACAGCAGAACGCGCCCCGCGCTTTTGGGCTGGCGAAAACAGCGCCGCCGCGTATGAAATTTGCGGTTGCTCGGGCGGAGCGGACGACGCTTGGCGGCCGCAGCCACCCCGCCGCTACAGCCGCATTATAGCATACCCACTCGCTGCCGCCCGAACCCGGAATGGGTGCCGCAGAGAGCCGTAAACCGGGGCGAAAGGGTTGTAGAAGACGGCCCTGTTCAGAGTCGGAAAGCGCGCTGCCGCGCGACCGGGCACGACGTGAATCCGGCTGCCGGGCCGCCGGCCTTAGCCCAAAAACTCCTCGATCCAGCCGTCGTGGTCGGCCTGCCGCGTCGCGCTCGCCATCAACTCCGGCGACGTCGCGCTCGCCGCCAGCGCCTCCGGCTCGGCGCCCTCCCGCAGCGCACGCAGCGTTTCGTACACCGCCTTCACTGCGGCCTGGAACGGCAGATGCCCCTGCAGGGCCACGCGCACGCCGTTTTCGGCGAGCACAGAGCGGTCCGACAATTCCGGCGTGGTGCCACCCAGGAGTAGAGGCAGGGACGTGCCGGAGCGAACGGCCCGCAGTTCCTCCAGCGTCTGCGCTCCCGCCAGGAAGATGGCGTCCACGCCAGCCCGCTCGTACGCGCTGACGCGGCGCACCGTCTCGTTCACGTCCGCCAGGCGCAGCGCGCTGGTGCGGCCCGCCACCACCAGGCTGGCGTCCTGCCGCCCCGACAGCGCGGCCCTCATCTTGCCCACGCCCTCCTCGAGCGAGATCAGCCCGCCTTCGCCGCCGAAAGGCAGGGGCAGCAGCGTGTCCTCGATCGTGAGCGCGGCGATGCCGGCGCTCTCCAGCTCCTCCACGGTTCGCCTCACGTTCAGGGCGTTGCCGTAGCCGTGGTCGGCGTCCACCATCAGGCTGATCGAGCCGGCGCGGCATATGCGGTACGCCTGCTGGGCGAACTCGGTCAGGGTCAGCGTGATCAGATCGGGCGCGCCGATGACGGTCGCCGCGCCGATCGAGCCCGCGAACATGCCCACGTCGAAGCCCAGGTCTTCGGCTATGCGCGCCGATATGGGGTCGAACACCGACGCGGGGTGCACGCACTCGTCGCCCTCGAGGATTTCTCTGAAGCGCTCGCGCCTGCTGGTGAGATCCATGATGTTCTCCTTGGGGAATAGTGGCCAGTGGTCAGTGGTTAGTAGCCACCCAGACCTGACAGCTGATTGCCGAAAACTGATAACTGGCCACTACGCAATGCGCTTGTACACGACGCGCGTGCGGTTGGTTGCGTGGGGACGAATATGCGTAATCCAGTCGCCCTTGTCCGACGCGGCCTTCCACACGTCGGTGGTGGGCAGGTCGGGCGAGTCTATTTCGTAGACGGCGGCGTATCGCGCCACACCCTCCACGTCCCCCGACTCCACGCGGTAGCGCGTGCACGAGCCAACGCCGGGGACGGTGAGGATGTTGGGCACGTGCTGGGTGTCGTAGATGCGGTTGAAGTCGTCTTCGAGTTCCGGGGGGATGTCCATCTGGACCAGGTATATGTATCCGGCCATGTCGGGTTCTCCTTTCCGTCTTGGCTGCGGCTGTACACGCTGCGCCCCCTGGCTCTATCCGAGAACATGAGCCACCATCTTGCGCTCCAGGATCAGGGCCGCCTGCACGGCCAGCGCCAGCCTTTCGTCGTCGCCGAGCGTGAGCACGAACGCGACGCCGAGCAGGCGCCCTATGCGAAAATCCACGATGGTGGACGAAACCTGATCGCCCGTGACGTCGTACAGCACCCTGAGGGCGGCAGTCTCATCGTAGAACCCCTGCGGCTCGAGTCTCTCGATCTCGGCTATGCGATGTTCATGCGGCAGGTCGCGCCCCACCTGCTCCTCGAACTGCTTGAGGAACACGTTGGATATCCAGTTCGACACCGACCCCGGCGCGTCGAACATATGGACCGTCGTGCATACCACGATGTCGGCGCCAGGTGGAAACGGGACCGACTCAGCCGGCCTGACGAATTCGCGCACGTGGCCCGAGATTCGTCCCGCCTCACGATAGTACTCCGCGGTGTTGCCCGGAAAGCTGCCCTCCGCCAGCTCCTCGTTGTCGAGCGGACCGTCCTTGGTCTGCTGGAAGTTGTGGAACTGGCCGGGCAACTCCGCCGTCTCCGGCATCATATCCTGGAGGTCGACCCTCCGTACGCCGAGGGTTGCCTTTGTGATTGGATCGGTCACCTTGCCGTACGCTCTCGATCTTGGCTAATCTCCGCGCTTGCCGGCCTCATTCTACATTATGCGCTAATGGGGGGCACCCTCACGCCCCGCGCGAGCATGTCTCAAATTACTAGGTGCGCAGTAAATCGTCCTTCCCCCGCAGGCGGAAACCCGGGGGTCCGGCGTCTCCGCGTGTTTTCTGCCTGATAATCTGAGACAGCTTCCCCCATTCCCCAGATCCACCGCCTAATTGCAAAGGAAGGCCTCGTTGGAGCCGGCTGTAAAGCTGGCTATGATGGTAGTTATCAACAACAACCCATCACCAACGAGGTGCGACTATTATGCAGCAAGCAACGCTTCCTTTCCACTACGCAGAGGAGACCGAGTCTACTGGTATGACGGCGTTGTCGGGGTTGCCGGCATACCTGGACTTGGCGTTTGTTGCCCGACTGGGGCAGTCGGTGCGCCGTCACGTGGGAGTGAGAGAGGGCACACAGGGGTGGACGGACGCCCAGAATGTGACGGCGCTTGTGATGCTCAATCTGGCCGGTGGTGAGTCGGTGGATGACCTGCGGCTGCTGGAGAAGGACGAGGGGCTGGGCAGGGCGCTGCTCACCGCGGAGACTCACGGGGTGCGGCGGGCAGAGCGCAGGGCGCAGCTCAGAAGGTGGCGTAAGGAGCGTAGCCGCACTGTGCCGTCGCCCACGGCGGTGTTCAGGTATCTGGACCGTTTCCACGACGAGGCTGAGGAGGCCAGGAGACGGTCTCGCAAGGCGTTCATACCGGCGGCCAACGACGCGCTGAGAGGGCTTGGGAAGGTCAACGCGGACCTGGTGAGGTTCGCGGGAGGCCATTCAGGACACACCGAAGCGACATTGGACATGGACGCCACGCTGATAGGGACGCACAAGCGGCAGGCGTGCTTCTGCTACAAAAAGCACAAGGCGTACCAGCCGTTGACCACCTACTGGTATGAGGCGGACCTTGTGGTGCACTCCGAGTTCAGAGACGGCAACGTGAACGCGGGCTACGAACAGCTCAGGGTGTTGAAGGAGTCGCTGGAGTGTTTGCCGTCCGGGGTGAGCAAGGTGATGATGAGGTCTGACTCGGCAGGCTACCAGAAGGAGCTATTGAAGTACTGCGCCGAGGGAAGGGATGAGCGGTTCGGAGTGATCGAGTTCTGTGTGGGAGTGAACGTGATGGCCGAGTTCAGGGCGGCGGTGAGTGAGGTAGAGGAGGAAGGATGGCACGACCTGTACAGGACAGAGGGTGAGCAACGAGAGGCCACAAGACAGCAGTACGCCGAGGTGTGCTACGTGACCAGTTGGACGGGATACAGCAAGAACAGTCCCGACTACAGGTTCATCGCGATAAGGGAGCGTATGCCGAACCCGCCGCTGTTCGACATGGATGGGGAGAAGCTATCGGTTCCCATTATGGAGATGGGGGATGGCAAATTGTACAAAGTGACAGGGATGGTGACGAACCGAGAGCTGCCTGGGGATGAGTTGGTCCGGTGGTACAGGCAGAGGTGCGGCAAAGGGGAGGAGGTCCATTCGGTGCTGAAGGAGGATCTTGCGGGGGGCAGGCTGCCGTCGGGGAAGTTCGGGTCGAACGCGGCGTGGTGGGCGATTGTGGTGTTGGCGTTCAATCTGAACTCAGCGATGAAGCGGCTGGTGTTGGGGGAAGAGTGGGTGAGCAAGCGTCTGAAGGCGGTGCGCTTCGGCGTAATCTGCGTTGCGGGGCGAGTGGTCAGACACGCAAGGAGGCTCATCATCCGTCTCGCGAGAGGACACCCAACCCATGACCTGCTCGTGAGTGCGCAACGCAGGATACACGCTCTGGCAAACACGCCGCTCCGGGCCTGATTCTCCTTAGGAATCCACCCACACTCGAGGCGACTGAACCGAAGTCGTCGGCTTCGCCGTGTCCGAAACTCGCCCAAAACCCTCCAACTACCCTCTCAGGAACCGCCTCACGCCCCCAGACCGTCGCATCGACCTTCCCCACGCCAACTGACCGGCCCCAAAACGCACATTCACCCTCGCCAACCCACCACACCCCCCCCCCCGCCGCGGTTAGGCGGTGGATTTGGGCATTCCAATCCCTATTGACATATTCGCACAGCCGTGCTATTCTCCTGTCCATGACTCACCGGCTCAGCCATTCGCCATCCACACGCTCCGGTTGGGCCTCCCGTCGGCTGTTCCATTTCCGCTGCGATTCGGCGCTCTTCGGCCAAGAAAGCGCCCCATGCGCCATTCCAAACGCCGGAACCGGCAACTTCTCCCAGCTACGAAATGCAGCGAAATGCATCCTTCTGCAACACATTTCGGCGAAATCCCCTCTCGCGGGCGGCCTCCGGCCCCCACACAACCGTCAATCCGGCCCCGGAGCCGGAATCCGGCAGCAGTCCGGCCCTCACGCGAAGCTGTGACAGGTTACCAAGTGCGCCAGAAACAGTCTTTCCCACGCAAGAACGTCACCCCGCACTACGATACAGGGCAGGAACCCAGAGGGAGGGGCCTGTGTTTGTTATCCGCCGGATAATCTGACATAAGCTCCTGCCGCGCGACAGTGACGCCCTGAGGCTCTTGGCACATCGCTTCAAAGGTCGTAGTTAATCTCTTGCCACGCCCGCATGCGAGTACGCGGACCTCCACTCTCACGGGGTGACGATTGTTCGGTTACCACTTGGTGTAAAATTGGGATCTGGCGGTCCGTAAACCGCGAACACTCCAGATCGCGCGGCGTGAAGTGGCGCCGTACACGAGCAGAGACCGCCGAGCAGGGCACAATCAACGCCCCGCGCAAAAGCACTAATGAGGTGAAATCATGCCATCCCCCGAACTGGACAAAGTGCTGCACCTGTTGGAAATGCGGCGGCAGGCCGCGGGCGGGGCACGCCCCAGCGCCGCGGACCGACGGGCAGGCATGGACGCGTTCTTCGGCTCGCTGGGCGCTACGCCGGGCGTGTCCGCGGAGGCGGTGGACGCCGGCGGCGTCCCGGCCGAGTGGGTGGCAGCCCCGGGCGCGGACGCGAACCACGCCGTGCTGTACCTGCACGGCGGCGGCTACGTCGTGGGATCCCCGGCCAGCCACCGCGAGGTCGCCGGACGACTCTCGGCGGCGTCCGGCGCGCGCGTGCTCGTCATCGACTACCGGCTCGCTCCCGAGCACCCGTTTCCCGCCGCCATGGACGACGCCACGGCCGCCTATCGCTGGCTGCTGGAACAGGGTGTCGAGCCGGCCAGAGCGGCGATCTGCGGAGACTCCGCGGGCGGCGGCCTGACCGTAGCCGCGCTGGTGGCGCTGCGCGACGCGGGCGACCCGCTGCCGGCGGCCGGCGTCTGCCTATCGCCATGGGTGGACATGGAAGCCCTGGGCGAGTCGATGACGGCCCGCGCCAAACTCGACCTGATGGTGGGGCGCCAAGGCCTGCTCGAGTCCGCGGCCATGTACCTGGCGGGCGCGGACCCCCGGACGCCCTTGGCCGCTCCGCTCTACGCCGACCTTCAGGGGCTGCCGCCGCTGTTGATTCAGGTGGGCACGTCGGAGACGCTGTACGACGACTCCACACGGCTGGATGAGCGCGCACGCGCCGCCGGGGTAGACGTGACGCTCCAGTCCTGGGAGGAGATGGTGCACGTGTGGCAACTGTTCGCGCCGATACTCCCGGAGGGCCAGCAGGCCATCGAGGCCATCGGCGAGTACCTCGAGGAGCAGTGGCGGTGAGCGCCCGGCTGGGGCGACTATTGGCGCTGGTCTGCGTGTTGACGCTGCTGGCGGCGTGCTCATCAGAAACCGAGGCGCCGACGGCCGCGCCTGCAACGAGGCCATCGGCGACTGCGCAGGTCAAGCCATCCCCTACGGCCGCGGCGCCAGGCGAGTCGGCGACTGCGCGCGCCGAACCGACCGCCACTCGTCTGCTCCCGACGCCCACGTCCCAGCCGGACGACGGGGGATTCGACATTCGCACCGTGCTGCCGCGTGACGCCATACCCTCCATCGATAACCCCGAGTTTCTCGACGCCGAGCAGGCGTCCGAACTGATGGGCGACGGCCACCTCATCATAGGGCTGTCAGTCGGAAACGAGCATAGGGCCTACTCCACCGCTTTCCTGAGCAGCCACGAAATCGTCAACGACACCGTCGGCGGGCAACCCGTAGCGGTGACGTGGTGACCGCTCTGCTTCACGGGTATAGTGTATGCCCGCACAGTGAAAGCCGAGACGCTGACGTTCGGCGTGTCGGGCAAGCTCATCATGAACGCGCTGGTGATGTATGACAGGGAGACCGATACTCTGTGGAGCCAGCTTCTGGGCGAGGCGGTTCAGGGGCCGCTTCTGGGTGAACGCCTTACGCTGCTGCCGTCGCGGCTGACCACCTGGGGCGACTGGAAGGCGGAGCACCCGGACACACTCGCGCTGGACACGGGGCGCCGTCCCTACGACAGCTACATCGACTACTACGTCAGCTCCCGAACGGGAATAATGCCCGAGTCGAACAACGACGAGCGGTTGTCGCCCAAACAGCTCGTGCTGGGGCTGGTCGGCGAGAGTTCGCAGAGGGTCTACGCCCACTCCGACCTTGAGAGTGCACAGGTTGTGAACGACGTGTTCGAGGGCGCGGAGATTGTGGTCGTGCTGGACAGCACGAGCCGCTCTGTTGGCGCGTTCGGCCGGCGAGTGGGCGAGCGGGTGCTGACATTGGAGCAGGGCGACGACTCTGGCGAGATGGTAGACGCCGAGACCGGGTCGACGTGGAGCAAACTGACCGGCATGGCCGTCGCGGGCGAGCTCGAGAGCGAACGGTTGCAGGAACACCCCTCGTTCAATGTGTTTTGGTTCGGCTGGAGCGACTACTACCCCGACACGGAGGTGTACGTCAGGAACTAGGGATACTCTGAACAAGTCTGGTGTGTTGTGGCATAGTAAAATGCCATACACAAAGCAGAGATGTTTGGGGTGAAGGCACGATGGACCAGCCAACATTTGCCGACTTGGAGTACGAGAGCAAGAAGCGCAAGACCCGGCGGGAGATATTCCTTGAGCGCATGGACGGTCTGATCCCGTGGGAGCAGCTCGTAGAACGCATCCGCCCGTTCTATCCCAAGGCAGGCCGGGGCCGGCGACCTTATGAGTTATCTGTGATGCTGCGGATTCACTGTGTGCAGGCGTTCTACAACCTCAGTGATCCTGGCATGGAGGACATGCTCTACGAGGTCGAGTCGGTGAGACGGTTCGTAGGGTTGAGGCTATCGGGCCCGCTCCCGGACGAGACGACGATCCTGAACTTCCGCCATCTGCTGGAAGAGCACGAGTTGGGACAGGTTCTGTTCGAGGAGATCAACCGTCACCTGGAGTCCCAGGGGCTGCGACTTCGGGAGGGGACGATCGTGGACGCGAGCATCATTGAGGCGCCATCGTCGACGAAGAATCGTGCAGGTGAGCGAGACCCTGAGATGCGTCAAACGAAGAAGGGGAATGAGTGGCACTTCGGGATGAAGGTACACATCGGTGCGGACGCTGAGACGGGAGTAGTACATAGCGTAACGACGACACCTGCGAACGTTCATGACGTGACGGAGGCTCACCGGCTACTGCACGGTGGAGAGAATCGGGTGTGGGGCGATGCGGGGTATCAGGGAGTCGGCAAGCGATTGGAGAACCGCGAGTTGGATGTGGACTGGCAGGTAGCGCTGAGACCCGGGAGACGTCGGCAACTGGAGCCGGGAAGCTATGAGGTGCTAGTGGAGAAGCGCAAGGCGTCGACCAGGGCGAAGGTGGAGCATCCGTTCCTGTACGTGAAGCGCCACTTTGGATACGCCAAGGTGCGTTACCGAGGGTTGGCAAAGAACACGCAACGACTGGCGTTGCTACTGGGAATGACGAACTTGATAAGGGCGGAGCGGTACTTGGCAGCCTGACAAGGGCGGAGTGCGCCCAAGCTGGACAAACGAACGCAGATACGCCTTAGCAGAGCCGTTTCAGGACCACAAGACCTCTATCGACACACCGTAGGAGGAAGAAATACCTCGGACAGCCCACTTACTGTCCATCACATACGAGATGACCTCAGTTGTTCAGAGGTTCCCTAGTCCTCAGTTATCAGTGGTCGATGGTTCGACGCAAACCTGTGGGCGGTTCGCGAACCGCCCCTACTGACAACCGGCTCCTTACTCACCAACGGCTTCTTTGAAGCAGCGTATAGCGTCGATGTGGTCGGCCGGGGAGGACAGTCCTGCGTTCATAGTGTTGACCGATATGTGCGTCGCGCCTAGGTCGCGCCAGCGGTCCACCGTCGCGACCCAATCGTCGGGCGAGCCGCTGCTTATCGACACCCGGCTCTCGATGCCGATGGCGTCCGGGTCACGCCCCGCCGCGCTCGCCTGCTCGCGCATGTCCTCGATGAGCGCGCGCCCCTCGTCGTTCGGAGGGAACTGCGGGAACCAGCCGTCGCCCGTGCGCGCAATTCGGCTGATAGTCTGAGGCGCTCCGCCCCCGAACCACACCGGGATGGGGCGCTGCACGGGAAGCGGGTTGATCCCGGCGTCCGTAACCTTGTGCCAGCGGCCTTCGAAAGTGACCAAATCCTCCGTCCACAGCCGGCGCATCAGCTCTATCTGCTCCTCCGAGCGGCGGCCCCTGTCGCCAAAGTTCTCGCCAAGCGCCTCGTACTCAACAGCGTTCCAGCCCACGCCGATGCCCAGGCGCAGACGTCCGCCGCTCAGCACGTCCACCGCGGCGGTCTGCTTCGCGACCAGCGCCGTTTGGCGCTGCGGCAGAATGATGACGCCCGTCACCAACTCGATGCTCTCGGTCACGCCGGCGAGGTAGCCGAACAGCACGAACGGCTCGTGGAACTGGTCGGTGTGGCGGTATGCGCCGCTCCAGCCCGGACGGCTCTCCGCGTTCGCGCCCAGAACGTGGTCGAACGCGAGCAGGTGGTTGTAGCCAAGCTCCTCGGCCGCCTGCGCGTACTCCCTGACCGCACCGGGGTCCGAGGTAATCTCCGTCTGGGGGAAAACTACGCCTAGCTTCATTGTCGTGGCTCCTGTGTAGTGTTTGCTCCGTTTCGTCTGCACGCCGCTAGATGCGCGGCACGACCTGGCGGTCGAGGATGTCGAGCTGGCGCATCACCTGGTCGTGGGGCATTCCGGGCCACTGCATACGGAAGATGATGTGGGTGACGCCCAGGTCGCGCTCGTAGCGTTCGATCTCGCGCACAATGTCGTCCGGCGCGCCGAGCACGAACCTGTCGCGGGCCAGTTCGGCGTAAGGCGAGGTGAAGTCCTCCTCGCCGGGCAGCGCCTTGTCCTGGCCCCAGGAGGCGTAGGCGGCGTACTTGCCCTCCAGGTAGGGCTGGCTGTCCACGAACGCCGTCTCCCTATCGGCCGCGACGTACATCTCGCGGACCAGCGGCAGCTCGCCGGGGTCCGGCCGGCCGCCCTCGGCGAGCGCATCGCGGTAAAGCGGAATCTGGTCGGCGATCATGGACATTGTGGCGTGGGGGTTGATCATCCAGGGATAGCCCCAGCGACCGGCGCGGCGGATGGCGTTGTCGTGGTTGGCGGCGACCCAGATGGGCGGGTGCGGCTTCTGCACGGGCCGCGTCGTGGGGTTGGACCTGGGCACGTGGTAGAAATGGCCGTCGAACTCCACCTCGTCCTCGGACCACAGCTTGTGTATGACCTCCAGCGCCTCGATCATGCGCGGAACGCGCTCCGATCGCCGGACGCCGAAGGCGGCGTATTCCTCGTCACGGTAGCCCAGGCCAATGCCAAAGACGAACCGGCCGCCGCTGATGGCGTCCAGCGTGGCGACGGTCTCGGCGACGTCGACGGGGTTGTGGAGCGGCAGCAGGATGATGCCGGCGCAAAGGGCCATGTCCCCCGACTCGGCAGCCATGCGAGCGAGGAAGGGCAGTGTCGCGGGCTGGGCATAGGGCGCGGAGAGGTAGTGCTGGCCGGCGCAGATGATGTCGAATCCGGCGTCGCGGGCGGTGCGCACCTGGTCGGCGCAGTCGGCGATGACTTGTGGCAGCGCGTCGCTGTCGGGGGTCTGGGTATTGAGGAACAGTCCTATCTTCAAAATCGATCTCCCTGCGACGTCTCCCTGCTCCCGGATTGCCGAGCGGCAAGTCCTCCGCCCCCTAGGTTCCGGCTCGGGGGCTGGAATGACAGGTTGAGGGGAGGGCCGGCATGTAGGCGGGAGAGGGGGCGATGGTAGGCTTGAAATGGGAAAGTGCCCTTGATAAAATACAGGTGCGCTGGGGATTAGTCTAGTGGCAGAACGACGGACTCTGGATCCGTAGGCCGAGGTTCGAATCCTCGATCCCCAGCCAGGATGGCACCCAAGCCGGGCCTTTGCGTGGCGCATTCGTCTAGTGGCCCAGGACACCGCCCTCTCAAGGCGGAGATCAGGGGTTCGAATCCCCTATGCGCTACCACCTCCAAGGTTCCCCGTTGTTCATGGGGCTTGACCAATTCGTTTACTCCCAATCAAGTGCCGTCGGATGATTCTAACCAACTTATCCAACCGAGTTGTCCTACGTCCTATAGACAACTGTTCTCATGAGTTTTTTCGTTCAAGTCTTCGTAGGTGATGAGTGCGGTAAAGCGACACAGTGGTGGAGATAATAGTAGGGTCGGACCAAGACCGAAGAAGGACTGAATACGCTCGCCCTGGGGAAGCATGTCCGTCCCTCTACCGCCTGAACAATTCCTAAATGCTGAAGATACACTGTGAGCCACAAAATCGTTAATGTCTCCGTCGATAGTGAGTTCGATATTCTTTGCTAGCCCACGCCCCACATTTGCCATTACAAAATTGATGGCGTGCGACCTTCGAGGGTCAGTCGCCAGGTAAGCAACAACTTTGGGTTCGGTGCCCGCCTTTCGCATGAGCCGGTTTTCGTCCGCGAGAGTCTTGGTAAGCCAAACTGTTATACCTGTAAAGCATGCTATGACCACTGTAGCGGTCGCCGAAATGAAGCCATGGTTGGAGTTCAACCACTCAATCAACCACATAGTCACCCCTCATGGTCAGGCAACAGATCGTATGTCTGCATGTACCCAAGCGTGCTCCTATTCATGCACCCTCCAAAATGGCGTCAACCTCACGAGTTAGTGTCAGGAGTCGAAAGTCGACAATGCGTTGATGTTAGCTGATTCGGTCAGCCAGCGGCTCATCGATCCGGGCAAGCTGGGCTATCGCCTCGCCGATGATCTCGAATTGGCGCTCCATGGCTGACCTCAGCAAGGTGTCGCTTTCGTAGTCCGCAAACGTCTTGCCGTCGGTGAACTCTCTCAGCAGGCTGGCGGCACGCTGGATGTCGTAAAGACTCTTCTGAGCCTCTAGCCACATAGATTGAAGTCCTCGTCTGCTGCACCGATTGAAGGAAGTAGAGATTCCTGATGGCCGACTCCACCACCAGGTCCACGGGCCGCCCGAAGTAGGCGTCCGCTTAGGCATCGAGGGCCGCCGGTTGGAACTCGACAGCGAAGTCGAGGTCGCTCTCATACGGGGCGTGACGACCAGTTGAAGCCGACACGAACAGGTCAAGCCACTGGACTCCGTAGTCGAGACAGAGACGTTTCAACTCGTCTGCCCGTTCTTCGACGGTAGAGATCATGCCGCACCCTCCCGGCTGGCGCCAAACCCCAGCCGCGTCAGGTTCGCCTCGATCTCTGCGTCCAAGCGCTGCGCCTCGGCCTGCTGCTCACGTCGCTGGGCGGAGAGCCGGGCTGTCTTGTCGGCGAACGGCTCGCCGTCGTCCTACCGCGGCGTCGCGCCGACGCACCGGGCCGGGAGCGAGGACGTACCCATGCTTGCGGACCTCCTCCAGAGTTGCGCTCTTGCAGAAGCCGGCAAAGTCTGTGTAGCCGCCCGGCTCCTCCCCACCCTGGCCCTCTGGCTACGTTAGACTCACAAGCGAAGTGCAACAACTTGCTAAGGTGTTGCCATACGAAGAACGTATCACCAACTCACCATTGAAGAGCGGTGTGAAATGGGCCGACTACAAGCCGAGGGATACAGCCAGCGCCAAATCGCGGCAAGTCTGGATCGCTCGCCATCAACCATCTCTAGGGAGCTGAGGCGTAACTGTTCGCGAACCGGCGGTTACAAGCCTGCCTATGCTAACCAGCAGGCCCGGGCACGGCGCTGGTCCGGTTCGAATCTGGATCGAGACGCTGGGCTACTTCGCCAGGCGCTGTCATGCCTCATGCGGGGCTGGTCGCCGGAGCAAGTGTCGGGTCGTCTGGCGCTGGAGGCGGGAAGCAGGGCCGACAGCTCCATGCGCACCTGCTTATTCTCGGTCTCCAGCGGGATCGTGGAAAAGACTTCCTGGAGCTCGTCGGCGCTCTCGGCAGTGTATCACTGAGCATCCGATATCTCGGCGACGAGGCCCAGATTCCGCTCGTCCAGCACTCTTTGTGGCCCCATCCAACTGAAAGGGTACAACATGGCAATCACTGCCAGACCGCGCGCCAAAGACGATTTCAAAGGCCGCCGTTCTCCAGGTCTTCAATAGAATTTCAGGACATCTATAGGGCTATGGTGACTCGGCGTCGATCACTCAATCGCGTATAGGCTGCCATCCCAAGAGGCGAGAAACAGGACGCCGCCGGCAACCACTGGAGTGGCTGAGATACGGTGTCCGGTCTGGAATTCCCAGAGCTTTTGTCCACTTTCTATGTCCAGCGCGTGAAGACGACCTTCGGTGTCGCCGATGAAAAGGGTCTGATTCACCACCGACGGAGATGCTTCGAAGCCGCTACCGCTGTCGAATTCCCACAACTTCTCTCCTGAATCCTGGTCAACTGCGATGAGCTTGCCGCCCGAAGTGGCGGCATAGACCCTGCCCCAGGCGACTGCTGGGGTGCTGATGAATCCCGTATCCTCAAGAAGGCTCCAGACATAGCCCTTTTCAGGTGGCACAGACCCAACCATGCCCCAGTTGAACAACTGTAATCTGAGGCGCATCGCCGCTTTTTCGAACGGCAGGTGCTTCTTTCTCCAGTCGATTGCGTTGAGCCTATCGCTCGCGTTGCTAACGAAAAGGTACTTGTCGCCAAAGGATGGCGATGCCTGTGGTCGCTTCGAAACAAAGAAGTCCAGCCGCTTCCTGCCAATGTCTATGTCTATGATATGCAGCTTTGTATCGTATGATGTCACTGCAATGACGCCATCGAAAACAGCAGGAGAGGATCCTATCCATCCGTTCGAGACGTAGCTCCAACGTTCCTCGCCAGTCGCGGCGTCCAGGGCATAGAGTCTCTCATCCCCGGAGGCAATGTACAACACTCCATCTCTCAAGACTGGCGACGAGACTACGGGGCCCTCCGTCATGAACTCCCATTCTGGCTGACCGCTAGTCCTGTTCAGGGCAACAACTCTGCCATCTTGTAAGCCGAAGAACACCAGGTCTCCAGCCACAGCGGGAGAGGAATGGACAGGATCATTGGCTCGATACTCCCATATCAGCTCGCTGGACTCTGCATCCAGAGCCAGAATCCTGCGGTCCCCGGTGGTGAGATAGACTAAGCCCTCCGCCACCGCGGGAGATGAGTAAAGGTGGAAGTCGGTCTGGAATGCCCACTTAAGGTTGCCCTCCGGCACTCGCGGAGAGTCGACGACAAAGGCGCTATGAGTCGGGTCTCGTTGAAACATCGGCCAGTCACTGGGGCCGGGCAATGAGCTTATAGCGGACGAAGGTGAACTGGCGAAAAGGGCGATACCAAGGTATCCAAGCGACCATGACGTAACGCGCCACACCAAGAGGACTAAAACTATCGCCCCAGCTATGTACCAGCGTACATTGCGTCTTCTCCGCCGCACCCTGTTGTGATGTAGCGTCGGCGGCTCGATTCCGGGCTGGGTTACAAGATCATCGTCGGAAAGTTGTGCCCAGCAATTGGCACACCTAGTTGCTTCAGGGGAATTGGTGTTACGACAAACGTGGCACACCCTGACAGGTTCCACACACCACCCCTAGGATATCCTAACGATGCAAGGAGTTGTCAAAGGTTGCCTCGATTGTATGAATCTCTGGCAGTTCCTCCACGCGCGTACTACAATTCCCTTACGAATGAAGGTCATCCATTTCGGTAGTTATGATGTCGTACAGGTCAGGGCGGCGGTCGCGCAGGTTGGTTCCGCTGATGCGCGCTCTCCGGACCTCCTCGTGGTCCAAGTCAGCCCAGATCACCCCTTCATCCCCTTCGACGAGCTTCAGAATCCGACCTCTTGGGTCCACTATCATTGACCCGCCACCCATTACGGAATCCAACTCTACGCCTCCGTGATTACAGGGGGCCAGGTAAACCATATTTTCGGTCGCGCGGGTCATCATCTGGGCATTCCAGCGCAACTGGGCTTCAGGACTTCGCCGCATACTGGCGTCGTTCGAGCTCTCCTCCACCTCAACGGGGTTGCTGGTGGCGTTAGGGTCAACATAAAAGGCAGGGGCGGCGAAAGGAACAACAATCAGTTCAGCGCCGTTGAGCATCGCGCACCGCGCCGACTCCGGGAAGCTCAAGTCGTAGCAGATGACCGCGCCAACTTTAAACTCGCCCACTTGGAACACGGGGAATTTGGTCCCATAGCGGAAGTATATCTTTTCCAGGGCGCGATTGGCTGCGGGATGTATCTTGCGGAATTTGCCTGCAATATTGCCATCGGGATCTACCAGTATAGCCGTGTCGTAGTAGATGCCAGGGGACTGCTCTTCCCAAATGGTAGCCATGATATGAGCCCTATGCTGGCGAGCTTTATCCTTTATGGAGGTCATGGTAGGGCCATCATCCCGCTCGGCGTATTCGAAATAGCGATAGTTTCGATACATGAAGACGTAGCCCGTGTTGAAAAACTCCGGCAGCACGATCAGATCAGGGCTTTCTTTGGCTGCCTCATCTATGAAATCACAGGCCTTCGCCACATTATCCGCAGTCTTCGTGGATCCGCTGCTCATCTGAATTAGTGAAATGCGCATTTCTCTCCTCGGTGAGTGAATGACCAGAAGACTCAGTGAAGCCGTCTATCGCACAAAGCCCGGCGGAGCGATCGACGTCGGAATCTCGGAGACCTCATTCGACAGCATAAGCATGTGCACATTACGGGCATTGTATTTAGGCATCTAAGTCTTGTCAATCAGACGAAAGCGGTGGATCCTGTTTCAGATTACTCGGCGCCCCCCAGCCGCTGTCCCCGCGAAAGCGGGAAAGCGAATTCTGTTAGATTCTGCGACATTCTGTGCGACTCCTAGCTGGGGGCGCCGACGGTTCTGCGCAATTCTGCAATGCCGGCGTGGGCAATTCGGCGCAGAAGTGTCACGCCGCGTGACAGAGTAGGACAGGGGTCGACGGGCCGACCGGCCGTGTATCCGTTGGCACAGGGCGCCCACAAGGGACGGCCCTACGGATGCCTGGGGCATTGTCCCTATTGGGGGTAGGGATTCCGGGCCGCGGGGTCTGTCCCTCGCCTGGGCGAGGGTAGCACGTATGTGCGCATATTGCAAGAGGGGGTGGCGAGACTGCGGGATTGGGCGGGAACGGTGGGGAGAAACTGCGCAGACGTGGGCCAGTGGCTGGGCGCCTGTAGGACGTTTGGGTGGCAGGGCCAGAGCACGGGCGGCGCAGGAAAGTGACGGTTTTTTCGGGGCGCCGGGGAGCGAAAGGGTCGGGTTTGGGTGATGGGGCGCGGCCGGGGCGTGCGTTGGGGAGTCAGCAGGGGGACATTGGTTCAACAACGTCAAGGCGACGGCCGTTGGTTCAGAGTTGGGGGGGGGCAGGTTTTTCGCGAGGGAGATGGTTCTGGGGGCGCCTGGTAATCTGAAACAGACTCAAAGCGGTGGGTCTCGTTCTCAGTGTAAGCGTCGCGTAACACCATCATTGGGGAAGACTGACAGGCTGTGACCCAGGGGAGTCCGGCAAGTTGAAGCCTGTGTCTCCCTGTGAGAGAATGTGGCCGCGTGAGCGAACGTTGCTAAGCATATCAGGCATATGAGGAGGTCCCGTTGTGGTAACCGAGTCAACTGCTACCAGCGCCGGTGTGGAGCCACGCCTACTTCAATCGCTGAGGTGGCGGAATATCGGGCCGCATCGCGGCGGCAGAGTAGTCTCCATAGCCGGAGACCCCTCGGATCCGATGGTCTTCTATTTCGGCAGCGCCGGAGGAGTGTGGAAGACCTACGATGGCGGAGAGTACTGGGAAAACGTCTCCGACGGGTTCTTCAAAACCTCGGCGGTGGGAGCGATTGCTGTCTCTGACTCAGACCCCAACGTCATTTACGTCGGCATGGGCGAGTCCTGCTTAGCGGTTCCCAGGTTCCAATGGACGGCGCGGGCGGATGGAGTGTACAAGTCGACCGATGCGGGAAAGACCTGGGCGAATGTGGGCCTGCAAGACACACAACACATAGCGCGCATTCGCATTCATCCCAAGAATCCTGACCTGGTCTACGTTGCGGTGCTAGGACACCTCGAAGAAGAGAGCCACGAAGAGAAAGGGGTGTACCGGTCCAGAGACGGCGGCAAGACGTGGGAGAGGGTGCTGTTTAGGAGTGACAAGGCCGGAGCCTGCGACCTTTCTATGGACGCCAACAATCCGCGCATCATCTACGCGGCCATTTGGGACTCCCGGCGCAGCTTCTGGGAATCGCATAGCGTTGGCCCCGACAGCAGTCTGTACAAGACGACCGACGGTGGGGACACCTGGGAGAATCTGACGAACAACCCAGGGTTGCCCGGAGGCATGAAAGGGCGTATGGGGGTCGCTTCGTCGCCTGCCAAATCGGGCCGGGTCTGGGCGCTAATCGAAGCCGAAGAAGGAGGACTCTACCGTTCGGACGACGGGGGCACAACCTGGGAGCGAGTAAGTGACAGACCCGAGCTAGTGGGCCGCCCTCATTACTACATGCACGTGTTCGCAGACACACAAGACCCAGAAAGCGTCTACGTGATGAACGGAAACGCCTGGAAATCCAGCGATGGCGGCCGCACGTTTACGCAGATGGTAACTCCCCATAAAGACAACCACGAGCTTTGGATCGACGCACGCAATCCTCAGCGCATGATTCAGTCGCACGATGGAGGGGCTAACGTCTCATTCAATCGAGGTGCATCGTGGTCTAGCATATACAACCAGCCCACATCGGAGTTTTATCATATAGCGACTGACAACCAGTTTCTGTACCGGGTGTACGGGACTCAGCAGGACAACACCGCGATCAGCGTTCCCAGCCGGTCGCATAAGGGGTCTATACTTGCGTCGGACGTTTACCCTGTTGGAAGCGCGGAAAGCGGCCACATCGCAGTGCGGCCCGACAACCCTGACATCGTCTACGCTGGGGCTATCGGAAGTCATCCTGGAGCGGGGGCGCTACTCATACGCTACGACCACGGCACCGGGCAGGTGCGAATTATTACGGTTTGGCCAGACATAGCCGGCTGGCGGGCCAATGACCGCAAGTACCGGTTCCAGTGGGATTTTCCCATAGCGCTGTCTCCTCACGATCCGGACGTGCTGTACACGGCGGGGAATGTCCTGTTCCGGTCGACCGACGAGGGGACGACCTGGGAAGTCATCAGCCCTGATCTGACTCGCAACGACCTCACAAAGGTAGAACAGGCAGGCGACCCTGAAACTACCATATTTCCCTACGACCTCTGCACAATCCTCTCATTCGCCGAGTCGCCTGTAGAGCGTGGCGTCTTTTGGGTAGGCACCGACGACGGGCTGGTACAAGTCTCCAAGGATGGCGGCGCGAACTGGAAGAATGTGACTCCCGATGATATGCCAGAGTGGGCGCTCGTCAACAAAGTAGAGGCGTCGCCCCACGACCCAGCCACGGCCTACGTTGCCGTTACACGGTACAAGTTCGGCGATTACCGGCCTTATCTGTGGAAGACAGGGGATTATGGCGAGACATGGGAGAAGATTAGCAGCGGAATCTCAGATATAGACTTTACGCGAGTGATAAAGGAGGACCCTGAGCATCGTGGCCTGCTGTATGCAGGCACTGAGGGCGGTGCATACGTATCGCTCGACGATGGCGCGTCCTGGCAGTCGCTACGACTCAACATGCCGCCAGTGCCTATCCACGACCTTGTTGTTAAAGACAGCGATCTTGTGGCAGGCACTTACGGGCGTGGGTTCTGGGTACTCGACGACCTGACGCCGCTACGCCAGCTCACGGAGCAGACGGCACAGAGATCAGCTCACCTGTTCAAGCCGCGTCCTGCCTATCGCTTGCTGCACGAGCCGCTGTGGAGGCCGAATGAGAAGCCTGTGCCTGGGGAAAAGAACTACTTTATCGCCATCCTCGGCTCGCCGATGACGTTTAAGGAGACCGTGACACCGGAAGGCGAAACTGTTCGTAAATTCCTGAATGCCGGAACCAATCCGCCAGAGGGGGTAATAGTAACGTATTGCCTTGGGAAAAAGCCTGAAGGCGAAGTCAGGCTCAATATTCTCGATGGGAAGGGACAGACGATCAAGAGCTTTTCTAGTAAAGCTACGCAGAGGCCACGCGTGTCGGTTGAGGAAGGGGCGAACCGCCTCGTCTGGGACATGCGGTATCCAGGGGCGCGAGAAGTTCCTGGAGACGATAGGATAAGTCAGTACCCTACCGCGCCTCTCGCGCCGCCTGGCACATACCAGGTACAGCTTGTCGTAGGGGACCAGGATCAAACGGAGTCGTTCGAGATTCACAAAGACCCGCGCATCGCGGCTACTCAGGATGATCTCGACGCGCAGTTTGATCTCGCGACCGGAATTCGTGATAAAGTCTCTGAGGCCAGTGACGCGGTAATCCAGCTTCGCGATGTGCGGCAGCAGATGGAGGCGTGGGAGCGCCGTGCAGAGGGCCGGTCGGAAGCTGTGGTGGAGGCGGCCAAGAGGGTGAAGGAAACGCTATCCAGCATCGAAGGGGAGCTAGTCTCGCCTCCTCGCATCGGAACGCGAACGGGTTTTGGCTCGGCGGCGGGGGGATTTTTTGAAGCCGCGCTAATCTCCAGGCTGGCTGACCTGACCAGCACTGTGGGGATCGCAGACTGGGTTCCCACGCGGCAGTCGCATGAGGTGTTCGACTATCTTTCGGACCGCATCGATGCGCAGCTCAATAGGTTGAAGGAGGTCATCGATAAGGATGTCGGTGCATTCGTCGAACTTGTCCATGAGGTGGACATACCAGCGATAGTCTCACGATCCGATACCACGTGATTGAACAGCAGCATCATTGGAGCGGGTTCAACATAAAAGTAAGGAAGAGGGTGGGTTGCGCGCTTGAAGCTCTGCGGTTCGAGTCACGCCAAACCACAGAGCTTCTGCATTAGGAGCCTATCCGATAACCTTAGATTGCCTTGAGTAATCGTATGTTACTTCGTTTACAGTTCCTCCGGTTCTGCATGGAGAAGGGAGATGGTGAAGACTGGAAAGCGTGTTTCGGGAGACGATATGCGTATGTCCGATGCGCCTTGGGAAAGAATCGAGCCCTTGCTGCACACCGGCTGCCAATGGAAGTCCATGCCTTGAACTTACGGAGGGCCAATCACCGTGAATGACCTCCATCAGCGTTGGGTGAAAGACGGAGTCTTCGAGAGACTATGGAAACACGGGTTGGCCGAGTATGACGAGTCATGTGGCGTACAACGGCGATGCCAGGCGATGGATGGAGACATGACGAAGTCTCCGCTCGGGGGGTGAGGGTACTGGCCCAAACCACTCGGATAGAAGCAAGACAGGTACAACACGCAGCCTGCTGACCGATGGCGTCGGCATACCCATACGAATAAGCATGGACGGCGCCAATCGCCACGATATGAAACTGGTTGAGCCAACGCTCGAAGCCGTCATGGGAGACCGTCCACTGCCCCAACTGAAGCGGCCTCATGGGCTGTGCTTAGACAGAGGCTATGACTATCCTGAGGTAAAGAAGCTGGTGGCCAGCTACGGATACACAGCGCACATACGTAGCCGAGGCGCCGAACGCAAGGACAAACAGGCCATTCCGAACAGTCCGCTGTAGGCGTTCATGAGCCGGTTAGTCACCCGGCCAGGCGCGGTTCCATCAGCAATCTCGGCGCCGTTAACCGACGACACAGGGCATATGCAGAAACTTGTCGGTGTCACGAACGCCTCGTCAATCGCTAGCTCGTGCGCTCTCGATGATCCTCCGCAGTTTCGTACAAGTCGCGCCATTCATCCTCCTCAATCTCCTTCCCCGCCGCCTTGAATTCGGGCATCACGCCCACACCCACACAGAACTGGATCACTCCAGACCGCTCATCTCTCTCCTCTGCGCAGGACGTCAAAAACTCCTTCTGGTAGCCCGCCGAGTTAGACTTCGTCATTACCTTGCTCACCCCTGCCGGCAACTGCTCAAGCGACTCCTTTAACACCCTGAGCTGCTCGTAGTCCGCGCCCACGCTGCCGTCTCTGTACTCTGGTTACACCACCAGGTCTGCCTCATCCCAGTGGCTGGTCAGTGGCTGGTACGTCTTGCACTTCTTGTTACAGTATCTCGCTTGACGCTTGAGCGTCCCTGTCAGCGTGGCGTCCATGTCCAATGTCGCCTCGGTGCGCCCCGAGTGGCCCCCCGCGAACCCGACCAGGTTCGCATTGACCTTCCCCAGACCGCAAAGCGCATCGTTGGCCGCCCGTATGAACGCCCTGCCAGGCCGCCTCCCGGCCTCCTCGGCCTCGTCGTGGAAACGGTCCAGATACCTGAACATCGCCGCAGGCGACGGCACGACACGCCGCCTCTCTGTGCGCCACCTGTTGCGCTGTGCCCTGCACTTGGCGTTCCGCATCCGGTGGTTCTACGCAGCAAGCATCACCCTGCCCAGCCCCTCGTCCTTCTCCGGCATCCGCATGTCATCTACCGTCTCCCCGTCCGCCAGGTTCAGCATAACCAGTGCCGTCAATATCTGGGCGTCCGTCCATCCCTGGGCGCCCTCTCTCACTCCGAGGTGACGACGCATCGGCTCCCCCAGTTGCTCCACTGAGGCCAGGTCCAGATTCGGCGGCAGACCCGACCCTTCGGCAGGCGAGGCCGTCATGCCTGTGGACTCGTTTTTCTCCGCATAGTGGAAAGTAAGTGTTCCTTGCCGCATAAGAGTCACACCTCGTTGGTGATGGGTGGTTGTTGTTACCTACCGTCATACATAGCCAGCTTTGATGCCGGCTCCAACGAGGCGTTCTCTTGTAGCTAGGCGGTGGATATGGGGTATAGGGCGCAAGGTTAAGACTAGCCATTTGCGAATCGTCGCCGGCGTTTTGACCAGCTCGCTGATTGTGCGATTGACAATCAGTTCCAGCACCTGGATGTTGACACTTGAGGTCAGCGCAGAGTCTTTAGTCTGTCGACTTCGTGTTCAAGAATAATACGGTCCATTCCAAACTCGACTGCCCGGTTTATGTCTTCCTTGGCTTCATCGTCCCTACGTTGCATCGTATTGAAAAACGCGCGATTGGCGTATGCCTCGGCAAACTGAGGGTCCAGCTTGATAGCCATGTCGTAGTCGCGCCTGGCATTGATTAACAAACCGAGGTCGTTATGAATGTTACCCCGACTGTTATAGGAAGGGGCATACTCTGGGTCGACCTCGATGGCCGTATTGTAATCTTTGAGGGCAAACGCGAACCAGCCCAGCTTCCTGAGCGCGTTGCCCTTGTTGACGTATGCGTGGGTATACCTGGGATTGAGGGCTAAAGCCTTCTCGTATTTGGATATTGCCATGCCTAGCGCACCCTGTTCATACAGTGCCTCACCAGCCTCGAAGTGCTTTTCAGCTTCAACCTTGTCGTCTTCCGAAACCTCTCTCATAGCAACCTTTATTGCTGGAACTGTGACTTTGGCTACCGGTGTGGGTGATGAGACTGAAGTCGGCGTTGCGGACCGACTGAGCGTAGGTTCGGGTGATGGAGTCGCGGTTAGCCCGGACGCCCCACAGGAAGTCACGAGGGGCGCGATCAGCACGAGTACCGCCGGCATCAGAATGAGCAGTCGATTCACGTCCTATTCCCCTTCCACCCGAGTGATCAAGTTACCCTATTCTAGTTGGCGGTTTTGCGGTCTGGCAAATTCCGAAAGACTAATATGTTCTAGGGAACCTCTGAACAACTGAGGTCATCTCGTATGTGATGGACAGTAAGTGGGCTGTCCGAGGTATTTCTTCCTCCTACGGTGTGTCGATAGAGGTCTTGTGGTCCTGAAACGGCTCTGCTAAGGCGTATCTGCGTTCGTTTGTCCAGCTTGGGCGCACTCCGCCCTTGTCAGGCTGCCAAGTACCGCTCCGCCCTTATCAAGTTCGTCATTCCCAGTAGCAACGCCAGTCGTTGCGTGTTCTTTGCCAACCCTCGGTAACGCACCTTGGCGTATCCAAAGTGGCGCTTCACGTACAGGAACGGATGCTCCACCTTCGCCCTGGTCGACGCCTTGCGCTTCTCCACTAGCACCTCATAGCTTCCCGGCTCCAGTTGCCGACGTCTCCCGGGTCTCAGCGCTACCTGCCAGTCCACATCCAACTCGCGGTTCTCCAATCGCTTGCCGACTCCCTGATACCCCGCATCGCCCCACACCCGATTCTCTCCACCGTGCAGTAGCCGGTGAGCCTCCGTCACGTCATGAACGTTCGCAGGTGTCGTCGTTACGCTATGTACTACTCCCGTCTCAGCGTCCGCACCGATGTGTACCTTCATCCCGAAGTGCCACTCATTCCCCTTCTTCGTTTGACGCATCTCAGGGTCTCGCTCACCTGCACGATTCTTCGTCGACGATGGCGCCTCAATGATGCTCGCGTCCACGATCGTCCCCTCCCGAAGTCGCAGCCCCTGGGACTCCAGGTGACGGTTGATCTCCTCGAACAGAACCTGTCCCAACTCGTGCTCTTCCAGCAGATGGCGGAAGTTCAGGATCGTCGTCTCGTCCGGGAGCGGGCCCGATAGCCTCAACCCTACGAACCGTCTCACCGACTCGACCTCGTAGAGCATGTCCTCCATGCCAGGATCACTGAGGTTGTAGAACGCCTGCACACAGTGAATCCGCAGCATCACAGATAACTCATAAGGTCGCCGGCCCCGGCCTGCCTTGGGATAGAACGGGCGGATGCGTTCTACGAGCTGCTCCCACGGGATCAGACCGTCCATGCGCTCAAGGAATATCTCCCGCCGGGTCTTGCGCTTCTTGCTCTCGTACTCCAAGTCGGCAAATGTTGGCTGGTCCATCGTGCCTTCACCCCAAACATCTCTGCTTTGTGTATGGCATTTTACTATGCCACAACACACCAGACTTGTTCAGAGTATCCCTAGCTCTTCGTCCCACCTCCTTTCAAATTCGCTAGGTTCAAGTCAAACGATCCTTGATCCATGGATGTACGTGGGCATCGCAAACCAATTTGACATAGGCCCATCATTGTCGAGCCTGTGTCAGATTACTAGGCGGCCATCAGTTTGCACTTGTCTTAGCCCGAATCCACCGATTCACACAGGTGGACGGAGTGGGGACGGAGGAAGGATGTGAGGGAGTTACAGGCGCGATTATCCGGGCTTGTATCAGGGTCGGCGGGAAGGCGCCGATGGCGGTCTGCGATGGGCCGGGGGGCGAGATGAGGACACAGGACGCGGAAGGATGCGCTCGCCGACCGTTGTGGCGCGAGTCTGCGGGACCCCCGTTGTGCGCTGGGCGGGTCGGTGGCGAATGAGTGCCGTAAGGCTGAGAGTGGAATGGTTCGGAGCCGGGCCAAGGCGCGGCCGAATTTCTCTTGCCACGGCCAGTTCTGAGGCAGATGCAGGCTGAGACGGTGGGCCGAGCGGGGTTATCCGTCCGGCCAGGGAGAAGAACCGCCGCAGTGTCTTGGTGGTACAGCACCTGCTCACCCAGAGCGATCCGCGCTGTACAGCGGGCCAGGTTATGCGCCATCACCCCGTATCGAGTACGGGGCAGGCTCTGTATCGCCAACCAGAAGCCGTTGGCGGCGAAGCGTCCCGACGGACGATGATTCAGCCCCACGCCGTACTTCAGGTCCCGGATGGCGTTCTCAACCTCGGAGTGGCGGCGGTGATTGGCCTCCAGTTCCAGGGTGTCCCCGTCCCGGTCGGTGATGAAGCCGTGAAAGCTGTAGGCGGTGGTGAGGACCAGTTGGGAACCCGGCGTGGGCTTGACTCGCCGGACGATGAGCCGCACCGGTGCGGCGTCGGGCACACTCTGAAGGGGGTGCAGGCGGTCTCGGCTACGTCGGCTGCGCCGTCCATCCAGTATGGGATTGAACTCCAGTCCGCCTCGAGTATGGTCTCGATCAGATTCCGCAGGCCTTTGTGCTGGCCTATGGTGATTGAGAAGCCCACGCCCAGCTTGCGGCAGACGGAATCTACGCCATGGGTGTAAGAGCCGCTGTCGGCGCGCACCGTGATTTGTCCGCTGGCCCCTCTGTAGCACACTCGACCCACCGTTTCACACAGGAAGTGGGCGGCGCCGCGAGCGGTGTTCGCCCGCCCCTCGCGCAACCGGGGCATCAGCACGTCTGTGGTTCCGGCAGCGATAGCCGGCAGCTGGTGATAGCCGCGCTTGCCGGTATGGCCGTGAAGACGTGGCCCCAACGGAACCTGCGAAGAAAGGCGCCCAAGGTGGAGAGCGCCTTGACCGTGCCGCCCAGGGTGCAGGCACGTCCCTCCGGTGCGCAACGCATGGGCGTCGTCGATGCAGTCTCCGCCAGCCAGCGCGGAAGCGACCAAGGTCATCACCTAGTTGCCGGTGTTGGCCCGGTCTGGGGCGTCACCAAGCTACAGGCACTCCTGCACGTGTTAGGAAAGTCCGAGGCGGTGGGCCAGGGCGGCCGGAAGGAGCATCCCGGCCTTGGCCACCAGGCGGTGGTCGTCGAATGCGATTCGGATGCGGTCGGAGTGGTTGCGTGGCAGCATCAATTGGGTGCTCCTTGTTCTGGGGTCGGTTTGCAGTTACAAGACCATTGTCCCAGATTCAAAGGAGAATCCTTTTGGCTTCTTCAGCAGGCTTCCCACACGCCTTCGTTCGGTGGATTCGGGCTTAGCAACTGGCGAGTCCTTCGATAGCTGAGGGCATGGTGGAGATGGCGGCGGACATGCCTCCGTATCAAGTACGGGGCAGGCTTTTCAGGAATGAAGGAGCGAGGCATGAGTTGGACGATATGCGGAGCCAACCGCATGGCCAAGACGATTCAGCTGTGCCGCAACGGGAAGTTTTCCAGGCTATGCCACACCATAAAGTGTGGCATAGCCTGGCCGCGGGCCAATTCGCAGCCGCTCACGCCACAGACCCGCATCCAAGCCGAGACGCAGGGACCTGCCTGAAGCGTCGATGCCCGCGTTGGTAGGCCCCCACGCCGCAAGATGATGGGCGACCCCACTCAAACGCCTCTTCCAACATCGCCCCTGGTAATCTGACGCGGGCTCATCATTGTCCGCAAAGTTGACAAGGCCAGAAGCTTAGAGTATAAATGGCCTCAGAGGAAATCAAAGGAGAGTTGTCTTTACCAGAAGGCGGTAACGTGAGGGGGTTGCATATGTCCCAGCATAAGTGGTTGCTATTCGCATCTGTTTTGACTATGGCATTTGTGTTGGCATGTGGTTCTGCGGATGAAGTTACGCCTGTCGCCGCAACTGCCACATCGCCTCCCGCAGCCGCGACTGCGGCGCCCACGACCGCAGCTCCCGCACCCGTGGCGCCCACGACCGCAGCCCCCGCACCCGCGGCGTCCGATCGAACGGTCGCATCCATGATGGCCGGTGAGGACAGGTTCGGAGGCACCCTTCGGGTAGTGTCCCAGGGTAGCATCAAGTCCCTGGATAGGGACTTTTCGGGTGCTTATGTGAGTGCTGCCGCATCGCTCCATTTGCATGAGCCTCTGTTCATGTATGACGCGGATTTCAACTCCCAGCCTCAGATGGTTGAGGACTGGTCGATTTCGCCGGACAACCTGACCTACACCTTTACCATCCGCGAAGGCCGGATGTTCCACGATGGCGGCGCTGTTACCACAAAGGACATCATCCCGTCGCTTGAGCGTTACATGATTAGGCACCCCGCAGGAGAGATGCTAAAGAACTTCTCTGAAGAGGATCCGGCAGTGCGCCTGGAGGCGGTAGACGACCGGACATTTGAGCTGAGGCTAAAGGAACCCTACGGTCTGGTCGTACAGCACTTTGGCTTGCTCCGGTATGGCCCCCTGATGTGGCCGGAGAGGATAGCCGTCCTCGACCCGTTCCAAGACGTGGGACAGGATAACCTTATTGGCAGCGGACCGTTCAGGCTAGACAGATGGGAAGTAGGGAACCGCGTAATCTATGTGAGGAACGAGGACTACATACCTCGCACCGATCCGGCCAGCAACTTTGCCGGCGCTCAGATCCCCTACTTGGATCAGCTCATCATCCTGGAGATCCCATCCGAGGAGACGAAGATGGCTGGGCTGAAGACGGGCGAATGGGACATAGTAGATGGGCCGAGCCTGGACTTTTATCAAGAAATGATAGAGCACCCCGACTTCGACGTGGCCCTGGACAAGCCCGGCAAACTGTCTAACATAGGTATTGCTCACCAGACTGCACCCATGGACAACCTGAAAATCCGGCAGGCGATCCAGGCGGCTCTAAACTCTGAGGCCATCATGGCTTCCCTGGGCGACCCCGCCCTATGGATTCTCTGTCCGGCTATCTTCCACTGCGGGTCTACGTGGGAGAGCCATGCCGGGCAGGAACTCTACAACCAGAACGACCCGGCGAAGGCCAAGCGCCTGCTGGAGGAAGCGGGATACAACGGAGAGCCTATCACAATCATCAATCCCACCGACTACGCGACGATTACCCCCACGGGTCACGTCATAAAGGCGGAGCTAGAGGCGGTGGGAATCAAAGTCGACATGCCAGCGATGGACTGGTCCAGCGCAGTATCCAGGTTTAGCGTCAGGCCAGAGCCGAATAATCCCTTCTCACGAGACTACCACATGAATACGAGCTGGATGGGATTCTATGGCTATCAGGACCCGGTTCTCCTGGGCATCGTCGGCGGCGTGGGGAACAATCCCTATCAGAACGATGTGATGAAAGACCTGCGTATGCAGTTTGCCCGAGCCGTAGACCCTACAGAGCAAAAGCGCCTCGTAGATGAGATCAACCGCACAGCTTGGGAAACCGTAATGTGGATCCCTCATGGTCAGTTCTTCAACATCATCCCTTACAGCAAGAGCGTAAAGGGGTTCCCTGTCAGTCCTCCTCAGATAAAGGGAATGCCAGCCTACACGAACGTGTGGATCGAGAATTAGGCTGCAGCTCTGTTCCCTCGACCATTTTGGGAAGCTCACTCACCCATCTCTTCGGAAAGCTCCGAGTTTACCGAAGGGATGGGTCTAAACATCCGTCTAACAAAGGGGGGGATTTAGAGAGGGGTGAAGTAGCCTACCAAAGCAAGATTTGTATAGCCGTAGAGGGTGACCCTTGCTAGATGTCCCTTGGAGTAGACTATGACCGGTTACGTTCTCCGGCGAATCATTGCAACAATCCCTGTTCTGTTTGTAGTCTCGCTCCTAGTCTTTGGCTTGATGCGCCTCTCCCCGGGAGACCCTGCGCGTCTCATCGCTGGAATGGAAGCCGAAGAATGGCAGGTAGACGCGATAAGAGAGTCTCTCGGGCTTAACCGTCCGTTGCCCATTCAGTTAGGCATATGGTTCAAGAACATCTTGCGCGGCGACCTAGGGGTGTCTATCGTTTCCAAGCATGATGTCTTGGGGCTGATCTTACAATGGTTGACCCCAACCGTGACACTGGCCGTCTTGACGGTGTTGTTCTCTCTTATAATGGCCCTCCCACTTGGCGTGATTGCCGCATGGAAGGCCAACTCCTGGATTGATCGGACGATTATGGTCTTTGCCTCCTTGGGGTTCTCCATACCGGTCTTCTGGTTAGGGTTCATGCTTATATGGTTGTTCGCCATCAAGCTAGACCTCTTTCCCGCAGCGGGATACATTGCCCCAACCGAGGACTTCCTGGGTTTCTTTTATCGTATGGCCTTGCCCGTATTCGCCACGGGCGTCATTTTCATGGCCCTTATCACCAGGATGACCCGAGCTACTGTCCTGGAGACATTGAGAGAGGACTATGTCCGAACGGCCAGGGCCAAGGGACTGGCAGAAAACGTCGTTCTAATCCGCCACGCCTTGAGGAATGCAGCCCTTCCCATCATAACCGTCGTCGGACTTGGTTTCGCCGGACTGCTCGGCGGACTTGTGGTAACGGAGCAAGTATTTGCCATACCGGGCCTAGGGCGGCTCCTCGTGAACTCAATCGTCGCCAGAGACTTCCCGGTCATACAGGCGATGGTCCTGGTCATATCAATAGTCTATGTATTCATGAATCTGGTAATTGACATCACATACGCCTATTTCGATCCAAGGGTTAGATACTGATGGCACAACAAGATCAATCCCTACTAATCACCGCCTCGGACACTACCGCGGCGGTTGGGAGCGCTGTTGGTCGCCTCCGTAGATTCTCCAAAAGGAACCCGACCATGGTTGCCGGAATTGGCGTTGTGGTGGTAATGGCATTCATAGCTGTAACGGCTCCATTGCTGTTCACTGGAAGCCCCAAGGAGGTGGATCCGTTCATTCGCCTGCAGGCCCCTTCTGCAAGCGCGTGGTTCGGCACCGACAATCTCGGACGCGACGTCTACACCCGCGTTATGTACGGAAGCCGGATTTCGTTAATTGTTGGCGGTGCCGTGGCCGCCATCACTATCACCGTCGGGGCGATTATAGGTCTGGCAGTCGGCTACTTCCGTACACTGGACTCAATAGTCATGAGGATAATGGACGGGCTGATGTCAATCCCCTCCTTGATTCTGGCCCTGGCGATGGTCGCACTCCTGGGCGGTAGCGTGCAGAACGTTATCATCGCCCTTTGTGTGGTGGAGACGCCACGGGCCGTTCGTGTGGTCAGGTCATCAGTACTCAGCATACGAGAGTTTATGTTCGTAGACGCAGCCCGCGCATTGGGAGTGCCCACTTATCGTATTCTCGCGCGTCATATTCTTCCCAACACGGTTGCCCCATTGATCGTTATGGGTACCTTCATTTGCGCTGTTTCAATACTGGCGGAGTCTTACTTGAGCTTCCTTGGTGTGGGGCCGCCACCCGAGGTGCCTAGCTGGGGTAACATCATGTCTGAAGGGCGCAATCACATCTCCCGCGCCGTCTGGGTGATAACGTTCCCTGGTTTCTTTCTGACACTGACTGTGTTGGGTATCAACCTCGCGGGTGATGGCCTCCGGGATAATCTCGACCCTCGGCTCAAAACACGAATGTAAGGCCGCCTATCAGGCGTTATTGCATGGCCGCCTCTATGATCCCACAGGCCGTTTTCAACACCTCCCTCAAGAAGAAGCGAGCAGTCGGGCTGGTTCTCTTTGCCATAATTCTGGCCCTGTTCCTGAGCTTCAACCGAGTCCCCAAGCTGGACACCGTCCGGGAAGACGTGGAAATCGCCCTACGTCCTGAAAGCGGAGTCGCCACTGAGGGAGTTGGTCTCACACCTGACCAGGGCTACTCCCCCGAGTCCGATTTGGAACCAGGCCGGTGTATCCAGGGGCTATGCGTTGACAGGGGGCTCAGTTCGCCCAGCCTGTTGTCCAGGTGGTGGACCTTCTCGTGGACCTACATGCAGCTCGTCGCCCTCGGCATGACGTTTGCATTCCTCGTAGCAGGTCTTGCCGAGGCATTTCTTTTCCCAAAATCCGGTAGCCGTGAGTTCTCAGGCCGTGGCATAAAAGGCGCGCTGAAGGGGCTTGTCGTCGGCCCCGCGATGAACCTGTGCTCCGCGTGCATCGTTCCCATCGCTAACTCCTTCCGAGGAAGAGGAGCCGGAATAGAAGCTACCATTTCCATCACACAGGGGTCGTCGACGCTGAACATCCCGTCCATGATTATGGCTATCCTGGTGTTCACGCCCATGCTCGCTGGCTCCAGAATTGTGCTCAGCATAGTTGGCGCTCTGCTGATAGGGCCGCTGGTGGCGATTGCCGCAGGGCAGCGTGGGCAGGCATCCAGCGTCGAACCTATGGACATAGACTGGAATGAACGCGCTCCATCTACCTGGAAGCGCGCGCTGTCAGAAGGTTTCCAGGAGTGGATAAAGGCCAGCCTGGGGTATCTGATACGGCTGGGGCCGGTAATGGTGATAGCGGGATTTGCCAGTGGTCTGGCCATTCAGTGGATAAGTCCCGATAACGTCAGCGCTTTCTTGGGGAATGATATACAGGGTGTCGCCATCGCTGCGACCTTGGGAATCTTGATAAACGTGCCTCTATTGTTCGAGATTCCTCTGGTGGCAGCCCTGATGCTGCTCGGAATGGGCACTGCTCCGGCCGCGACCCTCCTGTTCACGGCGGCGGCTGGTGGGCCGATTACCTTCTGGGGATTGGCGAGGGTTATCCCGAAGAGGGCAACGGCTGCCTTCGTAACGACAACCTGGGGGCTAGGGCTGATTGGAGGCTTCAGCGTTCTAGCGCTGGCCGCGCTAGTTGAGGAAACCAATTTTGGCATTAATCCTGGAGTCGCTTCCGCAACCGTAGGGGAGAGCGAGGATGCTGCTTCTGCTCCCGCAGTCTCCAGAGCATCCGATGCGCGCGAGACGGCTTCGAGCAGCAGCGGATCAGACGCGGCAGGGCCAGCCAGGGGATTTGCGTCTTACAAGAGGCCTGAAAGCCTGATCTACGATCCGTCGATTACACCCTTCGTGAACATCGCCCCGCTCGCTCTCAAAGACGGTTTCGAAGTCTGGAACTATCGCCCCGGAGTAGTGGTTTTCGACTACGACCGAGATGGCGACCACGACTTTTACGTCACGTCAGAGGCAGGACACTCAAACTTCCTGTACCGCAACGAAGGAGACGGAACGTTCGTCAATGCTGCGCTGGATGCAGGGGTCGCGGCCATCGAGAGCAACAGCGCCGGCGCCATAGCCTGCGATCTCAACAACGATGGATTCCAGGACCTGTATGTAGGAGCCCGCGGCATTGTGGGGGACAACCTGGATTACAGGGCGGCGCTTGGGAGTGATAGCGCCGCCAGAAAGTTGAGGGAAGCCGTACAAGACCGCCTCTTCGTAAATGACGGAGACGGCAGTTTCACGGAGATTACGGAATCTGCCTTCGGCCGCTCTGCGAATCTGCGTTCGGCAGCTAGCATGGCCTGTGCCGACGTTGACAGAGATGGTTGGTTGGACTTATACGTTGGGAACCTCGTCGACGAGGATTTCTTCGAGTTTAGCAGCTCCTCTCATCCCGGCCACTACAACGTCTTGTATCATAACAAAGGCGCTCTCACCTTCCAGGAGATAGCCGAGTCAGCTGGCGTTCGAGGCTCACAGATAACGATGCTCGATCCAGGCGGTCGGGCGCTGACGTTCAAGGACCTCACAACCGGCCAGGAATACGAAGGCTACGATCCAACATTCAAGGATGCAGGTGGGCACACGGTTGGAGACCCGACAGGCCGCACTCACGCGACCCTTTTCTTTGACTATGATGACGATGGGGACGCCGATCTCTGGGTTGCCAACGACGGAGACAGACTGCGCGTGTTCAGGAATGATTCGTCGCAGGGAAACATAAAGCTTACGCCTGTAGCAAGGGCAATGGGTATAGACACGGTAGGGAACTGGATGGGATTCGCCGTGGGCGACTACGATGGAGATAACGCCCTGGACGTCTTCGTTACCAATGCGGGGTACCACCTGCTTCTGAGGCCTGCTCAGGAAACGCCAGGCGGCGACTGCGCATATCAGCATCAATTCGAGTGGGGGACCTGCCTCCACTTTCTCTTGCGCAACGGAGGGACACGCGAGTTGTCTGACGTCGGAATTGTCGGGCTTTTCTCTGATGTAGCCTCGGCCACTAAGGTATTGCCCAGCTCTATCATGGTTCCAGATTCCCTTGATCCCGAAAACATTCACCCCTTCTGGGAGGCGCCCACCGGTCTTGCGGCCTACGATTTCGGGTACGGTGCAACATTCTTCGACTACAACAACGACGGCGCTCAAGACCTGTACTGGTTGGGGGCGGAGATTGCGCGAGGCGAAGGCCCTGGCGGGGAAGTGTATCCTGGGGCAGGACGTATGCTCAGAGGAGATGGCCAAGGGGCCTTTGAAGATATCACAATTCGAGCAGGCCTGCTGGACGTCCTTGTCAACTACCACAGCTCGCTAGACCCCAATGATCCCAGCATCAAAGCGATTGCCGGAGAAATTCGCACCAGGTTCCACGAAAATGGCAAAGGACTGGCTCACGGAGACCTGAACGGCGATGGCTACGTTGATCTCATTGGCACAAACAGCAGTGGGCCTGTGTGGGAAGGTACCCTTGAATCTGTAACCCAAGCCAAAGGCCCTATGTTCGTGTGGTTGAACGGCGGAGGAGAGAACCACTGGACGACCATACGCCTGCGAGGCCGCATGGCCATAGACGGCACGGGCAGCAACGCCGATGGCATCGGCGCACGGGTGTATGTGAAGACTACTCCCAAGGATGCAGATAGGCCTGTCATCCAGGTGCAGGAGGTGCGCGCCGGTTCGAGTTACCTGTCGATGGACAGCATCGAACTGGAGTTCGGCGTTGGAACTGCGACTGTTCTACAGGAGATCACCATTCTATGGCCCAGCGGCAGAACGCAGGTTATCAACAATGCCCCAGTCGACCGTCTCCTTGAGTTCGCTGAGCCCAGGTATTCACAAAGGTGAGAGCAATGCAGACCAGAACGGCCCCAAAGTCACCCGGGGAGTTGCGCAGCCTCATCCGAAACGGCGAGTGGAGTCAGCCAACGCCTGGACTGGCGCCAGGCTATGTGCAAACCAATCTCGCCGTCTTGCCAAAAGAGCTCGCCTTTGACTTCCTACTGTACTGCCAGAGGAACCCTCAGCCATGCCCCGTGATTGAGGTGGTAGAAGCCGGCAGCGTGGAGCCAAAACAACTCGCACTTGGCGCAGACCTGCGAACGGACCTCCCAAAGTACCTGGTCTACGAGCATGGCGAGATGGTAGCCGAAGTTGACGACATTCAGGAATTCTGGCGCGACGACCTGGTGTCGTTCTTGTTGGGATGCAGCTTTAGCTTCCAGATGGCACTGGTTCACGCTGGCATTCCCGTGCCTCACCTGGATGAAGGCAAAAGCGACCCCACCTATATCACGACCCTGGAAACGAAACCCGCGGGCATCTTCTCCGGCCCTATGGTTGTCTCGATGTGGCCCATTCCACGGAGCGAAGTAAGCAGGGTTGTCCAGACTACCTCCAGATTTCCTGGACTGCATGGAGCCCCCGTCCACATTGGAGACCCTGCGGCGATAGGCATTCAGGACCTAGATCGCCCCGACTACGGTGACGTCGTGGAGCTAAAGGATGGAGAGGTCCCGGTGTTCTGGGGGTGCGGGGTCACGCCTCAGGCCGCAGCTATGCGCAGCAAGCCGCGAATGATGCTTACGCACTCTGCGGGGCACATGTTCATCACCGACCAACGCTACCAGAAGCTGGCAGTGCTGTAAGAGGAAGAATCGTGAGTTTGACTATTGAAGATGTTGTTCTGCTTCACGACAAGCGGAACATGACTGCCCTCCGCGCTCATTTGCCTGCCGACTATTGTATGGAGGCGGCTCGTTTCATCTACGACAGACCGGGAACCGTCTTCATAGTTACAGGATTCTACGAGGTAGTCCCTCACACCATTGAGACCGATGGCCCTCCTGGCGCGCTGGCCGTGGGCCGCGCCATTCAGGGCATGGATAGGAAGGTGGTGTATGTCAGCGACCTTCATACTGTACCCTTCCTGGAGCCGGAAACCGGAGGAGCCAACATCGTCGAGTTCCCCATCACCAACGCGGAGGAGAGCCGCGAATTCGCTGTAAAGCTCCTGGAGCAGTACAGGCCGTCCGTAGTTATAGCTGTCGAGAGGTGCAGCGTCACCGAGACCGGTAAGCACCTTAACACGCCAAGGCAGGACATCGCGGCATACAACGCCTACACCGACTTTCTGTTCACAGAGCATCTCGACACGGTTGGAGTGGGAGACGGCGGTAACGAGATCGGCATGGGCAAGCTGGCGAGCGTCATCCCCAATTACCCACCCCTGCCCAAGGAACCGGCTGTTACAGCCACCACTCACCTGGTCGTAGCCAGCGTCTCCAACTGGGGTGGCTATGGCCTGGCCGCTGCCCTATCTGTCATCGCGGGCAAGAATCTGCTGCCCACCAGGGAGGAGGAAGCCAATCTGATCAGGCGCATGGTGGACAGGGGCGCTGTGGACGGAAACCTCCTGACGACCGTATACTCCGTAGACGGTTACACCCTTGAAGAGAATCTCAATATACTGGACCGGCTTCATGAGGTGGTCGGGGAGCACGCTGTAGGCTAGGGCGCTTTTGAATCGGATGTACGGGACTGCTGAGGCGCGTGGTTCGACAGGCTCTCCGAAGAATCGGTCCGCATAGACTTCCAGACTCGTCGGGACTCCGACCTTGTTCCTCTCTAAGGGCCAGATACAACGGAAGGGAAACCCCTTCTGTCCTGTTGAAGTGGCAGAGAGGAATACCCTTCCTCTCCCTACGCATTCGGAGATACCATACTGGCTCGCCGGCAAGACTTGCCGCAATCTCCTAGTGCAAGAGTTCGATTGGGGGGTAACCGTTGCTTAACAAAGCGTTGCAGCGAACGGAGCTTTCTACTTGGATGAAATCTCATCAGCTTCCCAGTCATTCAGAGTAAACAATATGGAGATGAGGCGATGCGTATTGAAAGAATAGAGACTTTCCGCCTTCGGGTGCCTTGGGGGCCTCCAGAACTGGACGAGGTCAGGGACTGGATCATCGTGCGCGTCCACACCGACGACGGCCTGGTCGGTATGGCTCGTGGCGGCGACCTTGACATCATCGCTTGTGAGCTACAACCGCTTCTGCTGGGCCAGGATGCCAGGATGGTCTCCCACCATTGGCAGCGCATGTACGAGCATGTCTGGCGTTTTCGAGGGCCGGGCCGGGCTGCCATGGAATCCATAGGCGCAATCGACGTAGCACTGTGGGACCTGCTTGGTCAATCCTGCGGGATGCCTGTGTGGCGGCTCCTGGGCGGTCATCGGAGCGTAGTGCCCGTTTACGCCGACGGGATAGGCTACGTAGACCAGGACGCTGAAACGGTGGCTCAGCTAGTCAAGACCCACTCTGATCTTGGTTACGAGGCCGTGAAGATTCATCTGACGACCGCAGATACGGAGGTGGCTCTGGAAAAGGTCAGAATGTCTCGCGAGGCGCTAGGACCCCACAAGAAGCTGATGGTAGATGTCTGGCGTCACTGGGATGGCCGGTTGGCCTCGGAGATGATTCGCAGGTTCCAGGAGCATGATGTTTACTTGATTGAGGAGCCGGTGCGCATGGACGATGAGACAGGTTTTCTGCGCATGGTGAGGGAGCAGACAGACTGCCTGCTGGCCGCTGGCGAGGGAGAAGGCACGCTTTACGGAGTGCGTCGCCTTATCACTGAGGGAGGAGTGCAGGTGATCCAGTCCAACCTGTTTCAAGCGGGAGGCTACACGGGCTACCTACGCATAGCTGCCCTGTGCAATGCCTTTCACGTGTACGTAGCGCCTCACAGCAGCCAACACCCGGAGTACACCTGCCACCTGGCGGCGGCAGTCCCCAACCTTCTGATGATGCCCGCACAACCGGAGTCCGAGCCTTTCCAGATCAGGACGAGACTATACGACCCGCCGTTTGTCATAAAGAGCAGTTGTGTAGAAATGACGGAAAGGCCCGGAGTTGGTCTGAGCCTGAACGAGGCTTTTGTCAAGGAACACATGGTCGCATAGGTCCGCTATTCGCCTACCGAGCGCCAAACAGTCGCGCTACGTTATCCCCGCAAATCTTGGCCATGTCTTCCGGTCGTATAAAGTCGTAATGAATCCTCAGGTAGTCCAGGGACTGCCTGTAAGTGCAGTTACGCTCCACGTTTGGCATGTCAGATCCCCACGCTAGCTTGTCTGGCCCGAACCGCTCGTAATACTCGCGAACGATGGGTTGGCCCTCCACGTACGGATACTCCCAGATGCCCCCCTGGAAAATTGGTATGAGTATCTCAATCATGACGTTTGGAGAATCCAGAGGCTTCCACGCCTCCTCGGGAATGGAAATCTTCCTATCCTCCATGAACCTCGAAAGCGGCAAGCCATGAGTGTACATCACCGGAATCTCCGGATAACGCTGTATCCACCGGTCAAACGCCGCATGTTCCGCCATGAACGCCTCTCGGCTGGGCTCTATTGAAGACACCATCCAGTAAACTGGTATCCCCTTCTCACGGACGTGGTCCCAGAATGGATAGAACGCAGGGTGGTCTATGGTCTCGGTGCGGTTGTGCAGACGGAGGTTGCTGGACTGGAACCACAAGCCATGAAGCCCCAACTCATCGATAGCACGGTCAAGTGTGCGTATCTGGCTCGTGTGGTCGGCCTTCCATTCGTCTACCATGGCTAGCCCCCAGAAGTAGTGGGGGAACTTCCGGACAGCATTTGCCAGGTATCGATTCAATCGCCCATAGGCATGTCCGGTCTGTAGCACCGCTTTGTCCACGCCTGCGTAGTCCATCTGGGCAACCATCAACTCAGGAGGCGCGGCCAGATTGGTCAGCGTAGGCGGGAGGTACTGTTGCGAGTAGTCGGTTCCATCCACTGTCCAGATGAATTTGCCGTAGTCGCCGCCACGATAATTGACATCCGTTAGGCCGTTTAGCGTCGGGTCTATGCCATCATACAGGGTCTGACCACGAAAGATGGAGTTGTCGTCCACTCGACGCACGGGCTGATGATGGAACCTCATCGAGTGCTGAACCCAGCGCATGTGCTCTTGAGTGTCCCGGTGCCCGGAAGAGCTACCCATAGAGGGAAAGGCGTGAGCATGAGAATCGATAATCATCAACTGGTCTCCTTCATATGGATGAGGCTAACTCCGTTTGCGGTCTCTTGGGTCTTTTGGGAACAACCGCGTCATCTGCCCGGTAACCGACAACGAGAATCAGAAACGGCCGTTCATCGGCGGGCCGCTCACATAGTTTGTTGAGAAAACCCATCGGGCTGGGCGTGTGGGTAATCGAACGTCATCACGGGTGCAGAAATGACCCACCAGCACCGCTTTGATCTGAATCTAATGGATGGACATGTTGAAGTCTAGTGCGAGCGTGTTGAGTGGAGAAACGACAGTCTATCATGGCGGCAGCCTGGTTACGCTCGTGTTCCAGCGCTGAGACCTCCCGTTTCAGCACCACTTCGTCGCTGATTCAGCGGTTGAGGCACTGGTTGCTGAAGGCGCTCAAGTCTACCTAGGCCATGTTCAGCCAACTGCCGTGTACTGGGATGTAGTGAAACTCCAGGCGCTTGGCGATGCGACGCACTTCGGCTGGGTCGAAGGCATCGTACAACAAACCTAGCTTGTGAGTGTTGAGATTGCCCAGCACCAGACGCATCGTCTCGGTGTGAGGGTATGCCTCATCAACCAGCCACCTCATCTGATGAGCCAAGTTCAAGGCAGTACGTCGCTCGGACACCTCAACATGCCTCCAGCCAGCTTTCGGCTCACAGAGCATGAACAGGTTTCGCCTCCCGTTCCACTTACTCTCGTAGTCATATCTTTGAGCCCGACTCGGCTTGGGCCCGATGGACGGCCTCTTATCGGCCGCCAGTTGCCTGGAGGTCTCGTCGAAACAGACCACGGAATGGTCCGGGGCATAGACTTCGTGATACAGGTCCAGCACGTCCTCCAACCGAGCCACGAACTCCCCGCTCACCTCGGGGATGCGCCATTCCCCTTTGTTCAACGGCTTGAGTTCGTTTTACTTGAGTGTCTCGCGCACGGTCTCGAGGGAGATGCTCTCGGCAAACCCCATCGACACCACCTTGTCGGCAAGCAGTTGCAGAGTCCAGTCCGCGTGGCCATCGGGTGCGTCCCCGCATACGATGGCTATCAGATGCGCTTCCTGTATGCCGTCCAACTTGCGCTTCTGTCCCGGTCGCGGACGCTCATTGAGCGCGCTGTCTATCCCCTCCTTCACAAACCGCGGGCGCTCACGTCCCACAGTGGAGGCGTATAGCAATAGTCCGCTGGCGATGTCAAGGTCGCTCAATCCTTAGTCTGCCTTCAGCAGCACCAGCGCTCGCTTGAAATGTCTCCGCTCAGACTCGTTCAGCTCCACCTTGAACGTGAGAGCAGGCATGTCTTCGTATGTCCTCCTCATAGGATCATACTTTAGGAAGATCTGAACAAGTCTGTATAGGTCGGGGCCTTGTTAATGGTGGCGTAATGGGGGCTGAGCAAGCCTACTGCATAGGAGGATGCCATGGCTGACCAGCCCAGATTCGCCGATCTCGACTACCAGCACAAGCGACACAAGACGCGCAGGGAGAGGTTTCTGGAGCAGATTAAGGCTCCTGGCGCCCTGGGTGAGACTGGGACAACGCATTGTGCCCCACTAGCCCAAAGAGGGTAGAGGCCGCAGACCCTACCCTCTGCCGGTGTTGCTGCGGGTTCACGTTGTGCAGGTGACCTACAGCCTGAGCGATTCGGCCATGGAAGACCCCGTGCTCACGGGGGCAGGCTCTACTTTAAGAGGCCGAGTTGGCGCGGCGGTTCGCGGGTCTGAGGCTGTCGGAAGGCATACTTGACGAGAGCTCCATCCTATTCGGCAGGCTCTGAACTTTCGGCGCCTGCTGGAGAAGCAAGAATTGGGACAGGGGCTGTTCGAGGAGATCAAAGGCCACTTGGAGGAGCGGGGCGCGATGCTGAAGCAGAGGAGCATAATAGACGCCACCGTCATAACGGCGCCGTCGCCAACCAAGACCAAACAGAATCGGCGCGACCCCGAGACGCGCCAGATGAAGAAGAGTCGCCAGTACCACTTCGGCATGAAGCTGCGCATCGGGGTGGACGCTGACAGTGGGCTTGTGCACAGCATGGCGACTACGGCCGCAAACGTCCATGACGTAACGCAGGCGAACAGGGTGTTGCACGGTGAGGAGCGGGCGATATGGGGGGATGTGGGGTACATAGGGGTGGACTGGCGGGAGGAGAATCGGGGGAATGCGGCGGCGTGGTATGTGGCGATGAGGGCGGGGCAGCGGCGGAAGTTGGAGCCTGGCAGTGCCGGGGCGATAACGGAGAACGTGAAGTCATCGATACGAGCCAGAGTGGGGCATACCTTATCGGACGTGAAAGGCGTCTTCGGCTACGCCAGGTTGAGTTACCGGTGTCAGGCCAAGAACACCGAACGCCTTTTGTTGCTGGTGGCGCTATCCAACCTGAGGCGGGCACAGCGAACAATGGCTTGCTGAACCCGACACCGGGGGCCTCAGTGCGCCCAAGATCTGCCCCGGCCCAATAGACAAGGGCTACATCGACGTACACAGGCCCTGAATCGCCGCGAATTGGCCCCAAAACACGGCAATGCTGCGGAACAAGGCCTCTCACAGCCCACACGTCCCGACAGTCGCCTCGCCGTAGGGTTGTCCAGAGTTTCCTTAGACCCTTCTGCGGACGCAGTGGTCCGGCGTATGTTCAGGATGGCCCTGGAGGGAAAGAGATCGTTGGATACAGCAAGGATTCTCAATGTAGAGGGGATAGACAGCCCCAATGGGAAGCGATGGCTGAAGACTTCAGTGCGCCGAGTTCTTGGCAACGAGGTTTACACCGGCGCCCTGGTTTGGCGAACTAGAGCGAAGGACGGCGCTCCGCCCGTCCGTGTGCAGGATGCCTTTCCTGCTTTGGTCTCCATTCAGGATTTTGGAAGGGTCACGAATATCATGCGCTCGAAATCACCGAAGACCGTCCACCCGTGACGGGCATCGAGCCCATACCTGCTCAGCGGACTCGCGAAGTGCGGGTCATGCGGCGATGTCCTTTCCGCTCACGCGGCCAAGAGTGGAATACACACCTACCACGTCTGCCAGTCTTTGCTAGAGAAGGGCAGCGATGCTTGCAAGACTCCGAGGCTGAACTCGAAGCGATTCGAGAGATTGATTGTAGGCAATATCAGGAAAAACATCCTGACCGAGAGCAACATCCGGGACCTGGTGAGGATCGTGGATGAGGAGATGGACGGCGTGGCTCATGAGCAGCGAAAGAGACTGAAGGTCATCGAGGAGCAACTTCACGACGTGAAGCGCCGGCTGGGCGACATCTGGCAGGTAATCGAGAAGACTGACATTGAAATGAGTGACGCAGCCGAGCGCAACAGGGAGCACAGGGAGCGCAAGGAGAGGTTGGAAGTCGCTGCCGAGAATGCGAGGGCGATGCTCGCGGAGCGCCGAGACATTATCGACAGCGCGGATGCTACCCCTGCATTCGCGGCGGATCTGAGTGAATGTCTCAAGGCCGGCGAATTGACCGAGACCAAGGCTTTCGTTCGGTCCTTCGCCATAGAGATAGAAGTAAAGCCCGGCATGGCCACCATCGTTTACAACATCCCCATTTCTCAATCAACACGAAAAGCCCACGTACTCGTGGACGGTAAACCTTGGAGATGGTGAGTAGGCGGCAAGGCTGAAACTTCCGGCCAATATGTATGGAATATGCACAGCAACATCAGATTTAAGCGGTGCTAGGTCGCCATCCCTTGATACGATGATCGCCGTATCGAACAAATCGTCATGGGCGTCGCCAAACAACTCCACAGCGATGTTCACATCGGTCATCTTCTCATCTATGTCCTCCGAGTCGCTCCACAGTTCGGACATCGTTGCTCCCTGGCCACATAGTACCTGTAATGGATTCGCAAGTCTGGAAGGGTGGACAATACCTCTAGGTACATGCTCTGCCCCGCCGGCTTGTCCGGGTCGCCCGCCTCAGGTGATATCCGGGCTGTGAAACAGCGGACTGCCGTCAAGACTAGCCTAGGTGTCAGCAGATTCTCGGACAGTCGGCGAGTATTGAGTTAGTAGTAGCGCTACCAGCCTCTAGATCTGAGGCCGTAGTAGAAGTTGAACCCGTCGATACAGACAACTACACGTTCGAAGAACCTGAACCTTCTCCGGTCGCAAGTGATAGCGTAGCAACCAATCTTGAACCCTGTCCGCAAGTAACTGTTCAGACTTGAGGGGAAATGAGCATCCTTTGGCATTGTGAGAGGGGGTCAAGGCCATTGGCGCGCCTGAGCCAAAGAGGGATGCCAGCGCCATCCTGCTGTCGGTGCCCTGGGGCGAGCGAGTGCTGCCACTGACCTTTCGGCTGACCACCGGGTGGCGCAGGCTACGTTCGGCCGCGTTGTTATCGGGCGGCACCTGAGCATGCGAGGAGCAGACGAACAGCTCCTTGATGAACCGTTCTATGCGACGGCAGAGCTTGGATTGCGGCGCCAATGGGTCATTCAAGACGGGACGACACATCGACAGCATTCGCCTCACCATGGCCAGCCGGCCGCGGGTCGCCAGCAGCGCGCCGGCCTTGGCCCTGACGTAGAGCCGACGCACGGATTTGGCCCAACGGGACAGGCCGGCGTCCTGCGGGTACAACGCCTCGATTTCACGGATGTCCCGCAACAGGTGCGCCCAGCAGCGTTGCTTGAGGCCACGGTAAGGCTATACGCGACGTAGAAGTCACTCACCAATACACCTTCGAACGACTCGCCCAACACCTCGTCCACCGCACCCACGTCGGACCCGTTGCGTCAAACAAAAGTGTTACTGAAGGCCCATACGTTGCCTCAGAATTCATGTTGCCGAGGGGGCTCTTCGTTCAGCCAACTTCAGGAGGTCTTCAACAGCCCGGTCGATTCCTCTCTTCAGCTTCACAGGGTTGATCAGTTCGTACCGTCTCTGCAGGTTGGCTCTCTGCTCGTTGGACAGCGCATCCGTTCTCCAGGAGGCGCTGGTAGGGAGGTCTGTGCGGAGTCGTGTATCCAGTGGACTCTGGCCCCGTTGCGGCTCTTGTGCAGAAGCTTCATGACCGGCTGGAAGAAGTTGACGTATAGGCCCACAAGGCTGTAGATACGTTCGAGTTGCTTGAGCGCGGGCCTTGAGGTGTAGCGTCCTATCCGACGAGCCGTCGTACCACAGACCAGTTTTTCTGCTCGACGTGGGGTGCTGTCGTTCTTTCTGTAGGGCCTGGAACGTGTGAAGCAACTGTCTTGAAAGTCAAGAGGAAGGAGCTGCTTGAGGACTCGGATCGCACCAAGGAGAGCCATGCTTGAGCATAGCGTTGAGTATATCGAGCAGCTTGCGAATGCAGGCTGTGAGGGCCAGCTTCTTCGGCTTACCAGCGGCCAGTAGCCGATGGTAGAAGTCCCGGATAATGGGATTGAAACGGGCGGCCACCAACGCTCCCATGTTGAGGGCGGCGCGGACCCGGGCACGTCCTCCCCATACGGTACGTTTGCCCCGCAGCTTGCCGTTGTCCCGGCTAAAGGGAGCCACTCCCACGAGGGCGGCAATCTGCCGGCGGTCCAACGTACCCAACTCTGGCAAGTACGCCAGAATGGTGAGGAAGGGTTGCTCTCCCACGCCGGGCACGGTCTGCAGGAGGTCGTCCTTCTCCCGCCACACGGGGCTTTGAAGGAGAGTCCACCGGAGACTCTTGCCCAGGTCGTCGAGCTCTCGCTCAAGCCACGCGATGTGTGCCTCGATGTGAGGACGGACGGCAACGGTGGTGGCGGAACGCAGGCGGTTCTTCTCAGAGACAAGCATGGTCGTCACCTGGTGCCTTCGGGCGACCAGGGAGTTGAGGATCTGAGTCTCGGCGTCCCGCAGAGGACGCACCTCTGTAGGAACGGCGTCGGCGAAGTGGGCCAGGGTAGACGCGTCCAGAGCGTCGGTCTTGGCCAGCTTCCTGGTGGCCTTGGCGAAGTCCCGCACCTGGCGGGGGTTGACGACGACCACAGGCAACGCCTCGGCTGCAAGCGCGGCCACCAGCGGCAGTTCAAAGCCACCTGAAGCCCCCAGCAACACCATGACCGGTTCCGAGATCTTCAGATGGGAGACCAACTGCCTAATCCCTGCCTCGTCGTAGGGAATCTCCCATCAATCGTCAGTGGGGCGGACGGCGACATCCACCGGGGCCTTAGCTACATCGATGCCCACGTTGGTCGCTTCCTGTTCCATCAACACCTCCTGCGAATTACTGGCCCGTCCTTGCAAGATGCGGACTTGGGTGGCCCAGGCAACTGTTCGGGCTCTACTTCGCGAGCGGTGCGGCGACCCTCGCTTCCTTGCGGCCTTCCACGACCAAGGAGAAATCGGTCTGCCGCACCCCGGTCCGCCTAAGTGAAGTGATTGTTACACACCAAAACCAAGATACAAGGTGATCCGGTTACGCTGACAGCAGGAGTAGAGGCGCTGGTTGATGAACTCTGAACCGTTGTCGGAGTCTATGCCCAGGAGCGGGAACGGCAGTGTCCGGAACATCCTGTGCACCGCGCTTCCCACCCTGTGCAGTCCCTTGCCCCATACCGGCTGGCACTCCACCCATCCTGTAGCTATGTCCACAGTGCTTAGAGTATTGAGGTAGAAGCCTTCGGCGGTGTTGCCGCAGCGGGCCACCAGGTCTATCTCCACGAAGACCGAACAGTCCTCCTCCCATTCGGCGAACGTGGGTATCAGGATCGCCGTCTTCAGCAGGCTGCCGGGCTTGGTGGTGCTGAACGGGCGTCTCAGGCTGCTACCCTTGTACGGACGCAGGAGCCTGTCGATGGTTGAAGCGCTCACGCTGTTCAACTGGTCACGCATCTCGGCAGACACTGTGAGTTCGCCGTGCTCGACGAGCCTGTAGATGAACTCGGCCATGAATGGCGCCAGCCGCTTGCCGCGCAGACGGTCCTCGACCTCCCGGGAGGGCGTCCCTCAGTTACGGCCCATACGTCGGGGGCCTGCCGCGCCTTTTGGCCTACCGGGTGGGCCTGGCGCCCGATTGCAGCCTGACGGCCGACTTGCGGTGGTGGCCTGTGACCCGAGTGACCTCGTCCAGCAGCCGGCTCTTCTCAGTGCGGGAAACGCCTGCGTAGTGCTGATTCACCTGACCCTCGGGAAGTTACCGTCGTCACGTTGGAGGAATTGGCTCAACTCAGAGAGCAATTTGCCAACGCTGGTCAAGCCGGGGAATTAGCCTCACCTCAGAGTTCACATGGCAACTATACAACAGGCAACTTGGACAACCCGTGGGATTGCTTCGGACAAACGGATAACCCTCATGCAACAGATAGCGCGGGACCTTGGGTTGTAAATGTACACGCGAGGACGGAATGTCCTCACAATTTCCGCGTGCCTGAATTGTGGGTACAGACCCAACTCTACAAGGAAACCCATTGTGTTTTCTCAGTCTGTTTCGGAGTTGCACCATGGGGTCAGGTGGCTACAAAGACCGCCTTCAATGCGATAGTGTAGAAGTAACGTCCCACGGCCCCTGCGAAAATGCGTATTACAAAGGAGTTAGTGCCCATTGGATGTTAGGGCCAGACGGCAATACATACTATGCACTTACGTCAAACAGACAAAAGGTAAGCAATTGTCCTTAGAGGGGCTTGTCGAAGCTGCGATTAGTTATCTAATTAGGCAAAATAGACCAACTGGCCATGGAACATCAACCCAAGGGCGTCGAGTTTCTTGAGTCTGTGCGTCCAGCGAACTGGGTCAAGAAACGACTTGGGGACTGGACTTCAGGAGAGACTGGTAGAACAAAGGGTAAATTAGTGGGATCTGTAGTCCCAGCCGGATTTGAAGCCTACGCGCGGGTCTTGCACCCGGCTGAACACAGGAAGTCCGACGGAACTTGGGACCAATTGAGATGGTCCACTGTTGCGGCGTGGAATGAAAAGGTTGTCCATCCACAGATGAGCTTCTCCCGAATCGCAAATCTGGACCCTTGGTTGAATGAAACACCTCCGTGGGGCCAGGCTCCATCCTTCGGAACTCTGCTACAAGACAAGTGTCGGATTCTGGTCAGTGTTCTGAGACGCTTTTCTGTCACAGCCGAATGCTGTTGTTTCTGTCTTTGGCATGGCTATGGATTCCTCGATGACCGCTGTCTTAGGAGTGTAACTAAACTTAAGATTGCAGATAGGGAGAAATACTTGGTTCTTCGGGGCTCTTTGGATAGCGTCATGTCGTTTTACGCACATGCTGAGGGAAGATGGGGACGATCGCCGAATATTTGGTGGCCAGAAGACCGGGCTTGGTGTGTTGCAACCGACATAGACTCTGTCGATACTCATGCGGGCGGAAACAAGACTTGCATAGACCAAGTGCTTGACCATCCAGAACTAGAGGCACTCCCTATCGCCCCAGGAGCGCGAGTAGACTACCTTGCCGATACCATCAATGTCTGAGGATACTCGTGCCAGGACCGACTGATTGCCAATCCGTAAGGAAAATTGCTGGCGAGACACAGACTGGGCAGACTAACATGCGCGGCGGTAGCGGCATGAGGAACTATCGGATTACAGGCCGCGACAACGAAAGAGATTTGCTGTTCTTTAATCGATGACCAGCTGTCGGAGAGCAGGAAAAATCGACGGGTTTTGGGGCAACAAAAGAACACATTGTCCATTTAATTGCAGGGTAGGACACCACGATGGTTTGCGGTGTCATACCCTGTGTTGTGCAGGCTAGTGTGCCTCGCCGACAGGCTCGGCATCTCGTTCCGGCTCAAAGCTGAGCACCCAGTAGATTAGGACTAGCGGCTCGGTCTGAGCCGTCTATGCTGTTGTTTCCCTTACGCGGTTCCCGCCTCCGGCTGCTTGAGCAGTGCGGAGCAGCCCGGCGCGACCAAGTGGTCCACCGACACCTTCCCGGTGCCGTCGTACCTGCCGCGGAAGGCGTACTCCACCTCGGCGCCCCAAGGCACGCGACCGCCGACCCGCACCGCGCCGCCCCTGGCCGTGCACCACCATGTCGCTGCGCTCACCCTTCTCCCTGGCCAGCACCTTTAGTGCAACGGGCATCACCCGCTCCGGGTCCTGCGTCTGCTGGAACAGCGCGCCGTGCAGCTTCCTGAGGACCACAGCGGACGGAGTGCTCTTGCCATTCATGATCTGGGAGAGATGTGCGGAGCTGATGCCCGCCCGCCGTGCCACCTCGTTCTGGCTGATGTTCAGGTCGTCCATCTGCTCCCAGATGAACTGCCGGTCGACGTCGGGGCACTGCGCGGCCGCGACCCTCGCACCCCCCCAAGCACAGCCTCGACCCGCGCCTGCACCTTCACGCCCATGCTTCTGTGGCCTCTGGCCACCATGCTCATGTAGCTGGAGGACACGCCGACATTCTCGGCCAGCTCCCGCATGGTCATGCCCAGAGCGCGGGCGCACTCCCGGATGTAGCTGCTGCCGTCGCCGTCGATCACTTCTCCCCGACGGTTGGCGAGCTTTGCGGGGGCGACTCTGGCCGGAGCGCCCAGGGCAGACTCCGATCCTTGTCTGCACCTTCACGCCCATGTTGCTGCGGCCTCTGGCCACCTGCGTCAGGTAGCTGTAGGACACTCCCGACCGGTCGGACAGATCCTGCATGGTCATGCCCAGAGCGCGGGCGCGCTCCCGGATGAAGGTACTCTCGCCGTTGATGACATCATTCTGGCGGTGGACGACGCCCTGGCCTGGGACTTCTCCCAGCATGGCGATGGCCTTCTCCCGTAGGTTGGGGGTCCAGGGCTTCTTGCCCGTGCCGACCTGCGAGAGGTGGCTGGCGCTGACGCCCATCAGGGCCGCCAGTTCCTTCATGATGAATCCCTTCTTCCTGGCCGCAGCCCTGAGTTCGCTCTCAGGCCTACCCCTGCGCTCGGCGGGAGCTGCCTCGTTCGTGGGTATCTCCGTCGTTTTCGTCCGGTTGGTCATAGTTGTGGCGGTTGCCGTCGTCATGTCGCTTCCTCCTGTGAATGAAGAAGCGGGACGGCCGCCACGCCCGTGGGTGGAGACAGTCCCGCTCGAAACTGGCGTCCCATTGTCCGGGACTGTCTCCTTGGGGTGGATTGGTTGCTGCGGCCAATGGCCGGTGCGGCGTCCGCAAGAACGCCGTGTGCGGGGCAACTCCGAAGATCAACTTCAGGTCATCCTCCGTCGTGCATCGGGCATATTTCCTCCTAAGGCGATGCGTGTCGGATGGGTGAGGCGGGATTGGGTCTCGCAAGCAAGCGGGCGGAGCGGGCAAACTCCGGCGTGATAAACGGCGAGGAGAGTTGGGACGAGGGGCCTACCACCCACCATTCCGCGCTGTTCGCGGCACTTGCAAGCGCCCTGTGGACGCCTACGCCGTTGCCCACCCCTCCGACAGCACCTCGGCCTGCTCCAGCACTGTCCGCGTCGCTTTCTCCTGCTTGTCGGGCGGGTAGCCGTGCTTGCGCAGCACTCGGCGCACCAGCCGGCGCAGGTTGGCGCGCACGTTCTCGCGCACCGTCCAGTCGATGGTGACGTTGCTGCGGACCGTGTCGACCAACTCGCGGGCGATGTCGCGCAGCGTGTCGTCCCCCAACACCTGCACCGCGCTGTCGTTAGTCTCCAGCGCGTCGTAGAAGGCCAGCTCGTCCTCGGACAGCCCCAGTCGCTCGCCCCGCGCGTTGGCCTCGCGCATGTCCTTCGCGAGCGCGATCAACTCCTCGATGACCTGCGCCGCCTCTATGGCGCGGTTCTGGTAGCGGCGCAGCGTATGCTCCAGCATCTCGGCGAAAGAGCGCGCCTGCACCACGTTCTGGCGTCTGCGCACCGCAACCTCGCCCCTGAGCAGCTTCTGGAGCAACTCCACGGCCAAGTTGCGGTGAGGCATTCCCCGGACCTCGGCCAGGAACTCGTCCGAAAGCACCGATATGTCCGGCCTGTCCAGGCCCGCGGCGGCGAAGATGTCCATGACGCCCTCCGACGCCACGGCGCGCGAGATGATCTGCCGCACGGCCAAGTCGAGGTCCTCGTCCGTGCGCGCTTCGGTGGCGGCGCTCTTGGAAAGCGCAGCCCGCACCGCCTGGAAGAAGCCCACGTCGTCGCGGATGCGCGTGGTCTCCGGGTGCGGCACGGCCAGCGCGAACGCCTGCGACAGCTCCCGCACGGCGGCAAGGCAGCGCCCCTTGCCGTCCTGCTGGGCCAGCACGTGCTCCTGCGCGGCGGGCAGCAGGCCGAGGCGTTTCCTGCGCGTTGCCAGAGGTCCACTTCGACCAGTCGAAGCCGTGGAACAGGGCGCAGCACACCTCGTGCTTCTCCAGCATCACCGCGACCGCCTCCTCCTGGTCCAGCGCGGCGCGGCCGGTTCCTCCGCTCTCGGTGTAGGTGGCCACCGCCTGCTTCAGCTCCTGTGCCAGGCCCAGGTAGTCCACGACGAGGCCGCCGGGCTTGTCGCCGAACACGCGGTTGACGCGGGCGATGGCCTGCATGAGACCGTGGCCGCGCATCGGCTTGTCCACGTACATGGTGTGCAGGCTCGGCGCGTCGAATCCGGTGAGCCACATGTCACGCACCAGCACCATCCTGAGCGGGTCGACGGGGTCACGGAACCGATGCGCCAGCGCCTCGCGGCGCGCCTTGTTGCGGACGTGTGGCTGCCAGTCCAGCGGGTCGGACGCTGAGCCGGTCATCACCACCTTCAGGGCGCCGCTTGCGTCATCGTCGTCGTGCCAGTCCGGATGCAGGCGCGCCAACTCGCGGTAGAGCTCGACGCAGATGCGGCGGCTCATGCACACCACCATCGCCTTGCCCTCCAGGGCCTCCAGCCGCCGCTCGAAGTGGGAGACGATGTCCTCGGCAATCTGCCGCACGCGGTTCTCGGCTCCGACGACCGCCTCGAGCTGCGCCCACCTGGTCTTGAGCCGCTCCCTGCGCTCCACCTCCTCGCCCTCGGTGGCCTCCTCGAAGTCCGGGTCTATTCTGGGTTTCTCGCGGTCGTCCAGGGCCAGCCGGGCGAGGCGGCTCTCGTAGTAGATGGGCACCGTCGCGCGGTCCAGCACGGAGCGTTGGACGTCGTAGATGCTGATGTAGTCGCCGAACACGGCGCGGGTGTTGGCGTCCCTCAGCTCGATGGGCGTGCCGGTGAAGCCGACGAACGAGGCAGACGCCAGCGCGTCTCGCATGTGGCGGGCGAAGCCGTCGACGAAGTCGTACTGGCTGCGGTGGGCCTCGTCGGCGATTACGACGATGTTGCGCCTGTCCGAGAGGGCGGGGTGGGTGTCGCCCCTCTCCTCCGGGAAGAACTTCTGGATGGTGGTGAACACCACGCCACCGGCGTTGACAGACAGCTTGCTCCGCAGGTCGGCGCGGCTTTCCGCCTGGGTGGGCGGCTGGCGCAGCAGGTCCTGGCAGCGTGAGAACGTTCCGAAGAGCTGGTCGTCGAGGTCGTTGCGGTCGGTGAGCACCACGATGGTGGGGTTTTCCATCGCGGGCTCTCTGATGATGGCACCGGCGTAGAAGGCCATCGTGAGGCTCTTGCCCGAACCCTGGGTGTGCCAGACGACGCCTATGCGGCGGTCGCCCGGCTCGCCGCCGGGAGCGCGGCCGGACTCGTACCTGCCGCCCGGGTCGGCGACCGCGCCGTCGGAGCGTTGCAGCCTGGCGGCGCGCAGGGTTTCGTCCACGGCGACACGGACGGCGTGGTACTGGTGGTAGCCGGCCATCTTCTTGACGAGCGCGCCGCTGCCGCCGTCGTCGAACACGATGAAATCGCGCAACAGCGCCAGGAAGCGGCCCGGCTCGAACACGCCCTCCAGCATCACCTGGAGCTCTGTCGTGAACGCGTCGGCCAGGTCCTCGCCAGTGACGGTGCGCCAGGGCTTGAACCACTCCCTGCCGGCGGTGAGCGTGCCGACGCGGGCCTCGTTGCCGTCCGACACCATCAGCGCCTCGTTCATGGAGAACAGCGTGGGCAGCTCGGACTTGTAGGTCTGTAGCTGCTGCCATGCCGACCAGATAGTGGCGTCCTCGTCGGTCGGGTTCTTCAGCTCGACGACGCCGAGGGGCAGGCCGTTCACGAACAGGACGACGTCTGGCCTGCGGGTGTTGCGGTTCTCGGTGACCGTGAACTGGTTGACGGCGAGCCAGTCGTTGCGGTCGGGGCGGTTGAAGTCCAGCACCGCCATGCTGTCGCCGCGCACCATGCCGTCGGGACGCTGGTACTCGACCTCCACGCCGTTCACGAGCATACGGTGGAATGCGCGGTTGCGGGCCTCGAGCGTGGCGCCTTCGGGGCGTGTGAGCCGGCGGCGGGCGTCGTCCAGGGCAGAGGCGGGTACGGCGGGGTTGAGCTCGGCGAGGGCGTCACGCAGCCGGCGCTCCAGCACCACCTGGGCGTAGTCGTCGCGCTCGGCGGCGGGCGCGCCGGGGGCGATGTCGGGGCCGTGGGCGACGCGCCAGCCCTGGGCGGCGAGCCAGTCGAGGGCGGCGTGTTCGACATCGGCTTCGGTGAGGGTGGTCATGGGGCAGTCAGGATGCGCTCGAATTCATCGGGGTGAGACCACCGAGCCACACGGGAATGCTCCTCAAGCAGCCGAAAGTCTTCTGGCCGCCACACATCCTGGGTGTCATCGAAGAGTGAGACGAAAGCCAGGCCGGGTTCGCTGACCTTGAGATGGCTCAAGTCCACACAACCGGCCAAAACGTGCTCCGCAATCCGGCGGGCAGCCCCGCGAGCCCCTGTATTCAGCAAGAACACAAGGGACGTCCTTCTATCGGCCCATATCTCAAAGTCAACGGTCCAGTTCCGCGTGGACCTTCCCTGTCTGCTACTTCTACGCTCAAAGCGAATCTGCTTGCCGAGCAACCACTCGCCCACCTCGTCCGCCGTAGCATGAACTGCCTGGTTGCGAAGGGTGAACCATACATCAGAAACCCGCAGCGCAGCCTGAGCGACGCGAAGTACCGAATCCGCCAGCTCATCCTTTACCACCTGGCGAAGCACCAACTGGCCATCTACGTACTCTATGCGTAGCGTCTCGCAGACATCATTGATTAACGCCTGCTGTCTCGGTGAATACTGGAGGCTAACCGACTGAAGGCTAAGCCAGGCCAGGGCTTCTCCGAAATCGGTGATCGTGTAACCGACGCCCCGCTCGAGGACGAACAAATCTACTACGCCTCCATCCGGGTAGAGCATCGGAGTTCGCACCCTTACGCCCTCTCGTGGAGCAGGCGAGCACACGAACAGGGGCGGGAGTGCCGCGGCGATGGAATCGCTGAGCTCGGCAGAGTTCATGGCAGAAATCCTCTTTGCGCAATCACTATCGGAGGGATCATCATTCCCAGATGGGTCAGATTTGCTTCGTCACAAAACTGAGTCCATACATCTGCGGGCCGGTCCCAAGTCTCCGTGATATCAGGTGGCACGTAGGCCCATTTGTCGCGGTAATCTGGTTTCCAGTAATTCTTGTGCTTCTCTCCTACGAACCGACCGTCAGGATTTTGGTGGTCAGCACCCAGGTCAAGACCGTAGATTCGTCCTACGCCGCGGTGAATGATGGCATACGACAGCTTGCCGGAGTAGGGATTGTACCAGCCCTTCAGAAACAAGGGATGTCCTTCACCTGAGTCAATGTCGACTGTAAACTCTCGCGCTGGTGATCTGAGACGACGTTCCCATGCTATGTTTCCAGAAATGGACTTGGTGTCGTCCGCCATTATGGCGTCGTATTCTTGCTGACTTAGAGTCATACACCATTATCTCCTGCTGGCCGTGGTACAAGTTTCCGAAGCAAGGCACTCCGAGTCCGCAGCCGACGCTCCAGCACCACCTGGCCCTAGTGGTCGCGCTCGCCAGCGGGCGAACCGGGCGCGATGTCCTGGCCGTGGGCGACGCCCCAGCCCTGGGCGGCGAGCCAGTCGAGGGCGGCGTGTGCGGCGTCGGCTTAGGTTGATGGTAGTCATTAGCATGGAGTTGATAGGACGTGAAATCAGGAGATACGTGGAAGGCCAGTGTCGACCTGCACCATTAGTAGCTGGCGGGTGCTAAAGAACTGCTCAAGCTCATGAGCAAAGACTTCATCTGGACTTACCTCCACCACCTTCGATAGCTCTCTTCCTGACTCTGTCAAAGCTACACCATTCAACCTAAACTCTTGCTCCAATCTGCGCTTATTGGTTGGTTCCAAAAGCCAGTATCTTCCCTGGAAGTTGAAGGGTATCACCAACATCCCTTCCTTCCGTTCACTTGGCCATGCAGTGATACAGGCGTTGTAATCCAACCAAGAGTTGTATTCTGACACAATTAACCCGTGCTCGTTAAGCACGTTCAGCTTGCCGAATCCAAACCCATAATCGCGGAGAGCATTACCTTCTGAGTAACCACCTAGAAAAGGAACTCTAGCATCTTCGAGGTTAACTCCGTCGGGCCCAAATGATACACAGATGGAAGAAAACTCCCTAAAGAGGCTGGCAGTGGACTTGTCTAGATTCTTAAGAATCCCGAGAGTCTTAACGGACGTGCTCCCTGGTCTTTCTACTTCACCCGCCAGAACTTTGGCCCAAAGCTGTTGCATCTCTTCAGAGGATACGTCCTGCACGTCGTTGAAGAATCGCGCTGTCCAGTCGTGATCAACTTCGTGGTCTTGGACCTCCCTATCTCCAAGCTCATGGGCGGCCTGCGCAACCACAGATCCGATGTTGGCTTGGCGCTTCTCCTCTTGAAACTGCACTCTTTGCTCTATGATCTCTCCTATTGTTACTTCTCCTTGAAGTGCTGCTTGAGGAGAGATCAGCTCTGATCGCGCCTCCACCTGCGCCGCGGCAATGATCTGGATGGACGTTGCGCGACCTTCGGTCAGGATTCGCTGTACCTCCGCTTCCCCTTCAGCAGTTATGGCTTTTGCCTCAGCGTCATGTCGCGCTACCATGCGAGAGAAAAAGAAGCTCGCCGTACTACCTATTCCACTCGCCGTATAGTCGACAAGTTTCTCGATAGCCCGCACACTTACGTTAATGTCCACTATGAAACTTCTCCCACTTTCATCTCCCCCGACACCAACCCCGGCAACAGCGCAGCACGCTGGGCAGCGAGGGCAAGTGATTCTCTGCGATTGACCTCAATCTGAGCGAATTGAGGACTGACCAATGCGCTGAATCTATTCCAGAATTCAGCGGGCGGGCTAGGTAGAGGGTAAGGAGCCAATGCATCAACCTGAACGCGCTGCCGACCCGACGTACCCGTCATGCTCTGGATGGCGTGTTCCCGAAACCCGTCGTCGCGGGCTAGGAGGTATGTGTACTCGGGCGGAACAGGTGGAACGGCCCGCAACACTATGAATTCCGTCGACCCCCAGCCCACCGTGCCTGTAACTAGGGATTGGACAAAGGCCGTCTTGCCGTTTTCCAAGCAGGGAGTTATCCGGGCCAGCAGAGTATCGCCGTTGCGGAAGCGCGTACCTGACTTGTACTCTCTCAAGACCGGGTTATCCGGACTGCAGCCAGAGGTAGGCAGGGCTGCCATGTCGAGGTACGGAGCCAAGGTGCCCCGCTTCATTGGTTCTCGGGGATTCACCTGCACAATTCCCCCCAGCGGCTTCACCGCCCACCCCTCCGGTATCTCGCCGAGCTCAGACGCCACCAGCCGGTCCGGAAACAGGTCGTAGTGCTCGGCGGGCAGGCCGGGCTGGGACTCGCCGCGCCGCCAGCGGCCGTCCATCTTGGCGCGCACCGGCTCGAAGTCGACGAACCAGGACTTGAAGAGCGCCCGCGCCATCTCCTCCAGCGTCTCGTTCATGCGGCGGTTCAGCTCGATCTTGTCGTCGAGGGTGCCGAGGACGTGGGCGATGGCGCGCTGTTCGGGGAGGGGTGGGAGGCGAACCAACGCCTGGTGCAAGTGATTACGATTCAAACCCGGCACTGCAGCCTTGTCTGAGTAAGCAGAGAAGTCAAGGCTTTCAAGGAAGTAGGCGATGAATCGAGGATCGTTCCCCTTAAAGTCTCGAACGTATAGGGTTGTGTTCAGAGGCCAAAAGTCATCGCGTAAAAAGTACACCTGTCCCAACGTACCGTATCTGCCGGTTACAACCCCCGGCCCTCTAACTTTGGCCTCTGCATGATAGTCACTGATGCCTGAGGAGGAGACTAGGGGAACAGAGCCGGCGATTCGTTTCTTCTTCGGAAGGTCGTAGCCTCTCTTGAGTTCAACCACATCACCCAGAGGCATCTCGCGCCATTGGCTTGATAGTCGTTTGGTACTCGCTCGATTCATCACTTAATCCCGTTTAGTTCGACACGCGCCGCTACACGCTCTGGGCAGCGGTCGGCAACTGCCGGACGGCGGCGCCGACTCGCTCGTCGGCCATGGCCAAGTCGAACTGTGCCTGAAGATTCAGCCAGAATTGGGGATCGACTCCGAACCAATGGCCGAATCTCAGGGCGGAATCGCCGGTTACGGAGCGCTTGCCCGCGATTATCTGGCTCACCCTGTTGGGCGGTACGTCTATCTGCCGGGCAAAGCTCGTCTGGGTCACGCCCATCTCCTCCAGTTCGTCTTTCAGAATCCTTCCTGGATGAACTGCCCGCTTCAACATGTTCGGCGTCCCTCCACTGCTAGTGATAGTCCGCTATCTCGACATTCGACGGCCCGGATTCCCCTCGCGCCCAGGTGAAGCAGATGCGCCACTGCCGATTGATTCGTATGGAGTATTGGCCAGTTCTAGTGCCCCTGAGAGCCTCCAAGCGGTTGCTGGGAAACGCTCTGAGCGTGTCCAGAGACGACGCCGCATTCAGGATTGAAAGGCGCTTGGCCGCCTGGTCTTCGAACCCCTGGAATGCCCTGACGAGCTCGCCGCCAGCAAACTGCTCGGTTCTCCTGTCCCTGTAGCCCAGTATCATCATCACAAGGATATGACACTGGACGTCAATCGTCAATCCGGCGGTCTACCGTTCCGCATCTCCAAACCCCAGCCGCTCCGGGTTCGACTCGGTCTCGGCGTCCGGCCGCCGCGCCACCCTGTCCCTCTCGCTCATTCCAACGGCTCTATCTTCCCGGGCGGTTCCATTCGCTCTGCGTTTGCCCACGCTTCACGTAGCTCCGCTTGGTGGAGCGACGCCCATTCGAGTACAAGCCTTCGCACCCGTGTCGGAATCCTGCCCCTCATGACGGATGGGCCATCAATCGCTACAAGGACTTCACTTCCGCCGAACTCTGCGTGGAAGTGGGCGGGGCATGATCGGACCAATACATGCGAATCACAATTCCATAAAACCTACATATCTCAGGCATCGTTAGCTGGTACTTCAACGTCAACCGGCATTTCGTCGAACGATTTGCCGGTGAGTCGCATGTACATTGCATCCGGGCAAAGCTCCAATTCGTCGCCCCAGGTTATGGCGCGATGGCGCGCTATATGCACCTTGTCGAAGTACCCCGGCTCGTTCCACGCCGCGAACACGCCGCGTCCTGCCAGATGGGACAGGTCAACCTCGCCTGAGGCCCCGTCCGAGTACCGCAGCCAGATTCGAAAGCCATCTCGTGCTTCAACTTCGATTGGTCGAATCATTGCTTTTCCTCCTTGCTTGGGGCAAAGCCCAGGCGCTTGACGTTGGCCTCTCCCGCAACGACGCGGCCGGCTTCCAGGTCGTCGTATCCCTCCTCGTAACCCTGAACCATCACGCGCAGGTCGCCAGGATATTGCGCCAGCAGTTGGATCAGTTCTTCAGTAGTCATGGCTGAATCAGTCCTATCGGCTTCGGCCCGCGATTGGTTCTTGGAGCAGCGTCTCGGCGTCTATGCCCAGATGCTTGTGAAGTGCCCTGGCCATAGGCATGGTGATATCCTCTTGCCGGGACATGACTGCCGTGACTTTGCCCAAGCCTCCCATGTAAGGGACCAAGTCATGGAGAGTCAGCCCCCGCTGATCCATCTCGAACTCGATGGATGCTATTGGGTCGGCAGGCGGCCCGATTGGATGGTGCCTGTCCTCATAGCATTCGATCAAGTCCGCGAGGATGTCGCGCTCGTCGCCTTCCGGTGTGCCAATCTCGGCCTGAAAAATCTCGCTGAGTCTGGTTAGCGCGGCGTCGTAGTCTTGTTCCGTTCGGATCGGGTTTACTGCGACCAAGTCTACACCTCCTCCACGTCTACAAGGTCGTATTCGGCGTGGGCGCCTATGAATCGTATGTACACCCGACGACCCGGATAGAAAATCTCGACCACCAACCGGTATCGGTTACCCTTTATTCTAAACACGACCCGGCTGCTGCTGACAATGCTAACCCGAGGCCACTGCCGCACTACTTGGGCGGGTGTATCCCAATCCGCCCGCCTAACTTCCCTATGCCAGTGCTCCAGTGCAGGCCGTGCGTCAGGATGACGCTCCCAGAAATCCCGGAGGGTTCGTTTCGCGATAATCCTCACGGCAGCCCCTTATGCCTCTTCGCTCGGGGGGCCTTCCGCGCCAAACCCCAGCCGCTCCGGGTTCACCTCGATTTCGGCGTCCAGGCGGTCAGTCATCACCACTCCAGAATGGATTGAACACCGGGACGCCCGTCGGTTCAAAGTGTCTGACGTTGCGGCTTACGACGGTCAGGCCGTGTTCCAACGCGGTTGCGGCGATGATGAGGTCGGCGCTATCGTGCCCGAGTGCGGCGGAAATGCGGCCCCAGCGTCGAGCCGTGGCTTCGTTGACGACGATGACGCGGTCCTCAAACCAGGCGAGGATGCGTTCTGCCCACTGAGCAAGGTCACGCGCAAAGTCCGGATTCAAGCGGAACTGTCGCGCAATGCCTCGTTCCAGTTCAGCCAGAGTCACGACGCTGAGGTAGACGTCAGATGCGCGCTGAGCCCCCAGCCACTGTGAAGGTTCAGGGTGGCGCTCCGGTCTGCGCAGAGCGGAAACCACGTTGGTGTCCAGCAAATACATCGTCACTCGATATCGCGAAGCTTCAGCGGAAGACGGTCAAACAGGTCGTCCGGTCCACCCTTGGGAATTGCCAGCAGGTGCTCGATAAAGGTCGGCGCGCCGGCGCTTTCAGCGCGGCAAAGCCGCTCGTAGTCCTCCACTGCCAGCACGACGACGGCAGGCTTACCTCTGCGCGTGACCATCTGGGGCGCGCCGTCCAACGCCGCATTTACTACGGCGCTGAAGCGGTTCTTGGCGTCTTGCAGCGACCATTCGGACATTCGCGTACCTCCTGGCTAGTGTAACAAGCTAGATTATTACGCTGGCCAGTTGTGAAGTCAACTCCCGAATCCCAACCGCTTCAGGTTCGCCTCGATCTCGGCGTCCAGCCGGCGGGACTCGGCCTGCTGCTCCCGCCACTGCGCGGAGAGGCGGGCCATCTTGTCGGCGAACGGCTCGCCGTCGTCCTCGCGCGGCGCGGCGCCGACGTAGCGGCCCGGCGTGAGCACGTGGCCGTGCTTGCGGATGTCCTCGAGCGTGGCGCTCTTGCAGAAGCCGGGGACGTCCTCGTACTCGCTGTCGCCGTCCTGCCCCCGCCAGGCGTGGTAGGTGTCGGCGACGCGGGCGATGTCCTCGGCGGACAGGTCGCGGCGGGTGCGGTCGGTCATGTGGCCCAGGCCGCGGGCGTCGATGAAGAGCGTCTCGTCGCGGCGGTCGGTGCGGCCCCGGCGCAGGAACCACAGGCACGCGGGTATCTGGGTGGAGCGGAAGAGCTGGCCGGGCAGGGCGATGATGCTGTCCACCAGGCCGGCTTCGACGATGCTCTTGCGGATGTCGCCCTCGCCGGACTGGCTCGACGACATGGAGCCGTTTGCGAGCACGAAGCCGGCGATGCCGCGCGGCGCGAGGTGGTGCAGGAAGTGCTGCACCCAGGCGAAGTTGGCGTTGCCCACGGGCGGCGCGCCGTATGCCCACCGCCTGTCGTCGCGCAGCCGGTCGCCGCCCCAGTCGGAGACGTTGAAGGGCGGATTGGCGAGGATGTAGTCCGCGCGCAGGTCGCGGTGGCGGTCGTTGTGGAAGCTGTCGCCGTGCTCGATCTGGCCCTCGATGCCGCGGATGGCTAGGTTCATCTTGGCCATGCGCCAGGTGGTGTAGTTGGACTCCTGACCGTAGATGGAGATGTCGCCCTTCGCTTTGCCCGCGTTGCCGTTGCCGCTGGCGTGGGCGCGGATGAACTCCACGGACTGCACAAACATGCCGGACGAACCGCAGCATGGGTCGTAGACGCGGCCGCGGTAGGGGCGGAGCATGGCGACGAGTAGCCTGACGACGCTGCGCGGGGTGTAAAACTCGCCGCCCTTGCGCCCCTCGGCGAGCGCGAACTGCTCCAGGAAGTACTCGTAGACGTTGCCGAGCACATCGGTGGCGCGCGCCTCGGCGCCGCCCACCTTGATGTTGCTCACCACGTCGACCACCTGGCCAAGGCGGGTCTTGTCCAGCGCGGGGCGGGCGTAGTCCTTGGGCAGCACGTCCTTGAGCGCCGGGTTGTCGCGCTCGATTGCGGACATGGCGTCGTCCACCACACGGCCGATTTCGGGCTGGCGGGCCTGGGCCTGCAGCCGCTGCCACCGGGCCTCAGGCGGCACCCAGAAGATGTTCTCGGCGATGTACTCGTCACGGTCCTCAGCGGCCTCCTCGCCCCAGTCGGCGAGCACCTGGGCGCGGCGCTCCCCGAAGGCGTCGGAAATGTACTTGAGGAAGATGAGGCCCAGGACGACGTGCTTGTACTCGGCGGCGTCCATGCTGCCGCGCAGGGCGTCGGCCATGCGCCACAGCTCGGACCGGTAGTCCGTATCGCCGCCCGCGACTGGGAACTGGAGCGTTTACGTCGTACGGTGGTCATCGGTTCGCACTCCTGGGATCAGCCTCAGGACTCCGCATCCGGCGGCCCCCAAAGCATGGCATCCTGATTTGATAGAGTACAAGTCAAGCATATGCCTCAGCGCGACCGCCGGTCAACGCATCCGGCGGATCGAGAGCCTGTCACCCCGAGCCTGTTTAGCATCACCGGGCGCGCCCAAAACCATATCCCTCGCCAAAACCCGCCCTGGCGCCCGACTCTGAACCTACGGCTATTCGCCCTTATGTTGTTGAGCCAATGTCACCCTGCTGACTCCCGAACGTACGCCCCGGCCCCACCCCCTCGTCCAAACCCGACCCTTTTGCTCCCCAGCACCCCGAAAAAACCGTCACTTTCATGCGCCGCCCGTGCTCTAGCCCTGCCACCCAAACGTCCTACAGGCGCCCAACCACTGGCCCACGTCTGCGCAGTCTCTCCCCACCGTTGCGGCCCAATCCCACAATCTCGCCACCCCCTCTTGCAATATACGCACATACGTGCTACCCTCGCCTAGGCGAGGGACAGACCCCGCGGCCTGGAATCCCTACCCCCATTCGGGATTACGCCCCAGCAGGCATCCGTACGGGCGTCGAAGACAGGCCACTGGCGCCGACCCGCCCCCTGTCCTCTTCTGCCACGCGACGCGACACCTGTGTCCAGAAATGCCACGCCGGGCATTACAGATTGGCGCAGATCCGCCGGCGCTCCCAGCTACGAATACAACAGAATGTCGCAGAAATGAGCAGATTTCGCCTTCCCGCCTACGCGAGGACAACGGTGTTGGGGGCGCCTGGAAATCTGAAACAGGCTCGGCAGAGCCATGCATGGGAGACGCGACGTTACGGCAGCGGGCTCCAGCGCAGGCCGAGGGCCACGGCGGATAACGCCAGCAATGCGCTCGCGGCGGTGAGCAGGGCCGACAACTCCATGCGCACCTGCTTCTCTTCGGTCTCCAGCGGGATCGTGGAGAACACCTCTAGGAGTTCGTCGGCGCTCTCGGCGGTGTAGTACTGAGCATCGGAAATCTCGGCAACGAGGCCCAGGGTGCGCTCGTCCAGGCTCAGGAAGTTGCCGCCGCCAAAGCCTCGGCTGAAGCTCCCGAAGCCGCCTCTTGCGATGCGGTTGGCGAACTCGTCGCCGCCGAGCTGGTCGGGTGAGCACCTCATCACCGCCGGGTTGGTCGTGCCGAAACCGATGGTGTACACGCGGACTCCCCGGTCGCGGGCGGCGCGCGCGGCGATGAGCGGCAGCACGCCCCGGTTGCTCGCGCCGTCGGTCAGCAGCACGATGACGTCCGGCTGATAGCTGAACTCCTCATCGGCGCCTGTCAACTGGTTGCGAGGCGTAACGAACACGCTCAGGGGCGGAATGTTCGGGTTCACCTCGGAGAGCGCGTCCAGCGCGCGGGCGATCGCGCTTCCGACTGCCGTCGCGCGCGCCGTGGTCAGGTTGTCCAGGGCCTCCAGCAGCGTTTCCCGCTCGGTCGTGGGGGAGACGACAAGCTGGGCGAAGCCCGCGAATGCGACCAGCCCAACCCGAGTACCCGGCTCCTGGCCGTCGATGAACCTCTTGGAGGCTTCCTGGGCGATGGTGAGCCTGTTGGGATAAACATCGTCGGCGCACATGCTGAGCGACACGTCCAGCGCCAGCATGACGGTGGACCTGTTGGCGGCCACGGTCACGTCCGCGAACGGGCGGGAGAGGGCCAGGATGAGAAGCGCGAGGGCCAGCGCCAGCAGGGCGAACGGCAGGTGACGCCTCCACCGAAACCCGCTTGGCATGGCCTGCCGAATAAGGGACAGGCTGGAGTAGCCGACGGCATAACGCCTCCGCCGCCTGAGTACCAGCAGATACACGCCGACGACCAGCGGTACGACAATCAGCAGCAGCAGATATGCAGGCCAGAGCACTCCCATGACATGACCTCCACCTACGGCATTCGCCCAAACCAGAACAGAGACAGTAGACCGCCCGCCAGCAGCAGCAGCGCGCTGACGCCCCCGAGTACAGACGTGACCTCCACTTCCCGCGGCTCGACTACGAACTCGGTCTCCAGCTCGTTGTACACGGACGGCGTATCGTCTATATCTTCCAACCTGAAGTATACCCCTTCGGTAAGCAGGGCGATCTCCTGCAGAATCGGCTCGTTGAGCTGCGTGAACAGGCTGAAGCCGTCGACGTCGATGGTCGCCCCATCCTCCGTACCGACTCCCACCGTGTAGACTCGCACGCCCCGCTCGATGGCAGTCTGCGCGACCTCCAGCGGGTCGGGAGGGTCGGTGTTCTCGCCGTCGGTCAGCAGTACGATAATCGCGGGCGCGAAGGCCCCACGGGCCTCAGACTCGTCCGGCGGGGCCGAGCCGCCGGGTGTGGTCTCGGGCTCCGGCGCGACCAGATTCAGCGCGGTAAGTATCCCTCTGCCCAGCGACGTTCCGCTGTACGGCGCCAGGCGGTCGATGGTGGCGAGCAGCGCCTCGTCGTCGTCGGTCGGCGGCTGCACCACCAGCCCTCCCTCGCCGAAGGCCACCACGCCAATCCTGGAGTGGCCCGGGCGTCGCTCCACCAAGGTCGTCGCCACGAGCTTGGCGGCGTCCATCCTGGTAGGCTCCACATCCTCGGCGGCCATGCTGGAGGACACGTCCATCGCCAGCATGACGGCGCCCTCCAACCGCGGCAGCGGAATCACCACCTGGGGGCGCGCCGAAGCCACCGCCAGCAGTGCGACCGCGGCCAAAGCGACGAGCGGCGGGACGTGGCGCAGTCTTCCCGTCTGCGTGGCGGCCCCTTCCCTTGCAGCCCCCATCGCGCCCAGCCGGGTCGCGTTCAAGCCCCGCCTCCGTTGCAGGCGCACGTAGACGTAAACGCACAGGGGAACCGCGAGCAGGGACACCAGCACCCACGGCCATATGAAGGACACCACCGCCGTCGCCTACCGGTCGCGCCGCCGCGCGCGGCTCCGCAGCGAGGCGAAACGCAAGATGGCCAGCACCAGGTCCTCCTGTGTAGAAAGCCTCAGTTCATCCACGCCGGCGCGTCTGAAGGCTTGCGCAAGCTCGGCTTCACGGCGTCGGGCCGCCTCGTGGAACCGCTGCCGGAATCCCCTGTCGCTCGTGTCCACGCTCATCTGGTCGCCCGTTTCTACGTCTTCGACGAGCACCACGCCGACGTTGGGCAGGTCCATCTCGCGCGGGTCCCAGAGCCGCACGGCCAGCACCTCGTGCTTCCTGTTCAGGCCATCCATGGCCCTGTCCCAACCGGGCACACAGATGAAGTCAGAAACCACGAAAACAAGAGAGCGGCGCTTGATGGTGTTATGGGCTGACGCCAGAAGCTTCGCCAGGTCCGTCATGGCGCCGCCGGGCGACGACTGCTGCCTCTGGATGTTGTTTATCAGCCGCAACACCTGCGTGCGGCCGCCGCGGGGAGGAATCGCAAGCTCGACCTCGTTGTCGTACAGTATCGCGCCCACGCGGTTGCCGTTGCGCGTGAGCAGGCGCGCCAGCATCCCGACCAGGTCGACTAGGACGGACTCCTTGCGCCGTTCCTGCGCGCCAAATGCCATCGAGGGGCTCAGGTCGACGAGGAACCACGCCGTGACCTCCCGGTCTTCCATGTAGCGGCGCACGTACGGCGCGTCCATGCGCGCGGTGACGTTCCAGTCGATGTGCCGGACGTCGTCCGGCGGCTGGTACTCACGCAGCTCGGCGAAGTCGAGACCGCCACCCATGAAGAGGCTGTGGTAGTCACCCTGGAGGATGCCGTCGAGCCGGCGCAGCACGTGCCAGTCGAGCCGGTTGAGCACTCGCTCCGGCGCCTCCCGGTCAGTGGGCAGGACGGGCGCTCGCGTACTCACGCAGTGGCACCTCCGGCAATGGGACCGATTCCATCAGCCTGTTGAGAATGTCGTCGCTGCCGACGTTGTCCGAGAGGGCTTCGTAGGAGAGAACGAGCCGATGCCTCATCACGTCCAGCGCCACGTCGCGGACGTCCTGAGGCAGCGCGTAGTCACGTCCGCGCACAAAGGCCAGCGCCCGACCCGCGACTATCATGTTGATTGACGCGCGGGGGCTGGCCCCGAACAAGATGTAGCGTTCGAGGTCGCCGAGGCCGCACTCCTCCGGGCGGCGCGAGGCGGAGACCAGCTTCACCGAGTATTCGATGAGCGCCGGGTCCACGTACACCTCGTCCGCGCGGCGCTGCAGGGCGGCCAGCTCTTCGGTGTCGATAACCGCCTGCACGTCCTGGAGCGCGCCGGTCATGCGCTCCACGATAACGAATTCCTCGGTGGCGCTTGGATAGCCGACGAGCACCTTCAGCATGAAACGGTCCACTTGTGCCTCGGGCAGCGGATACGTGCCCTCCGCCTCGATAGGGTTCTGGGTGGCCATTACGAGGAACGGTCTCGGCACCGGGTGGGTCTCCCGGCCTATCGTGACCTGCCTCTCCTGCATCACCTCGAGCAGGGCGCTCTGCACCTTGGCGGGTGCGCGGTTGATCTCGTCGGCCAGCAGCAGGTTGGTGAACACCGGCCCAAGCGCCGTGTTGAAGCTGCCCGTCCTCTGGTTGTAGATGCGTGTGCCTACGAGGTCGGCGGGCATCAGGTCGGGCGTAAACTGGATACGCTGAAACTCACCGTCGATCGCCTGCGACAGCGTCTTCACCGCCATGGTCTTCGCCAAGCCGGGGACGCCCTCGACGAGGATGTGGCCCCTGGCCAGCAGCGCCACCACCATGCGTTCGAGCAGGTGGTCCTGGCCCACGATGACCTTCTTTACCTCGTACAGCACCCGTTCCATGGGTTGGCTGTTTTCGCTAACTGTCATTCCTTGCGTACACCTTTCGCTCGACTACTGCGACGGGCCTCCGGCGGCTGCCGCGGCAACGTCGATAGGAACCGCGAATCCTATGCCGATGAACACATCGTCGCTGCTCGGGTTGATCAGCCCGGTGACGATACCGACTACCTGGCCGCGCCGGTCCAGGAGCGGGCCACCCGAGCTTCCGGGATTCACCGCCGCGTCGAACTGGATCAGTCCTTGCAGCGCTTCCTGCCTGCCTGGCGGAGTTGAATCGCGGTCGAGTCCGGAAACCACGCCCGCGCTCAGCGAGCCCACCAGGCCGAGCGGGTTGCCTACCGCGAACACCTCGTCGCCAACCCGCAGCGCCCCGGAGTTGCCTATGGTCGCGGGCAGGACGACCTGGGGCAGCGCTGCCGGGGTGAGCACCGCGATGTCCTTCTCCGGGTCCGCGTTCGTAACGGCGGCGGCCGACCTGGTGCCGTCCGCGAAGATCAGCTCGATCATGGTCGAGCCTTCGACAACGTGCAGCGACGTGAGCACCTCGGCGTCGCTGTTGATCACCACTCCGCTCCCTATGCCGAAGGCCTTCTCCTGACCAGGGTTGTCGGTCTGCACGACGACCAGCGACGGCAGTATAGCCCGGTACACCTGCACGGCGACGTCCTCGGTGGGAGTTTCGGCGCCCGCGGTCTCCTCTTCTGTAGCCTCCACGTCCGCGGGCGAGGGCTGCCGGCTATCCGCGCGGGCGGTCCACCAGAGCGCCAGGGCGAGTACGAACGCCGCTGCGCAGAGGGTCGCGAGGGCCAGCACGGCAGGCCGACGGCGCAGGGCTTCCCAGCGCCTTCTCCACACCGGCGGCCCGGAATCCGACGGGCCTACCGCCATTGGCGCGGATGGAGACCCCACGTTGGGGCCGTTCGGTGGAACAGTGCGGGCGCGCGAAACCTGCCTCCTGGCTGCTGCTCTCCCAAGCGCCCTGCGAGCGCCATTCGGTAGAGACCCGTTCGGGGAATCCGCGGACCCCTCTATTTCAACACTATCACACTATTGTCAAGGAAGTGTGAATTTGGGGGAAGGGCGAGGCTTAGGTTGTCCCAGGTAGATACCCGTCCTCATCGGGTTGGCCGGTCTCCGGGGATCGGGGCCTCTATGCCGGGGCGGCGTCGGGAATGGGCGGCTTGGGGTCCAGGAGCTCGATGAGCGTATCCTCTTCCACGGTCTCGTGGGCTATGAGGTACTTGGCAAGCTCGGTCAGCTTGGCGCGGTGCTTCACTATGATGTCGCGGGCGTTGCGGTTGGCCGAATCGATGAGGTTGAACACCTCGTTGTCGATCGTCTCGGCCACCTGGTCGCTGTAGTCGCGCTGTTCCGAAATCTCGCGGCCCAGGAACACAAGCTCCTCGCGCTTGCCGAAGGTGCGCGGCCCTAGCTTCTCGCTCATACCGAACCGCGTGACCATGGTGCGGGCGATGCTGGTGGCCTGCTCCAGGTCGTTGCTCGCGCCGGTAGTCGTCTCGTCGAAGATGATCTCCTCCGCGGCCCTGCCGCCCAGCGCGTACGCAAGGCGCGCCTCGAGCTGACGCTTGGTTATCAGGGAGCGGTCCTCTTTGGGGACGAAACGGGTGTACCCACCCATCTGTCCGCGGGCCACGATGGAGATCTTGGAAACGGGGTCGGCGTGGGGGAGCAGGTGGCCCACCAGAGCGTGGCCCGCCTCGTGATAGGCGGTGAGCTCCTTCTCCTTCTGGCTGATGACACGGCTCTTGCGCTCCGGCCCGGCGATCACGCGGTCGATGGACTCGGCGAACTCGTCGGGGCCGATAATGGTCTTGTTGCGCCTGGCGGCCAGGATGGCGGACTCGTTGACCAGGTTGGCCAGGTCGGCGCCGCTGAATCCCACGGTCTGCCGGGCCACGCGGTCCATGTCCACGTTATCGGCGAGGGGCTTGCCCTTCGAGTGCACGTCCAGGATTGCGGCGCGACCCTTGATGTCGGGGTTGTCGAGCGTGACCCTGCGGTCGAAGCGGCCGGGCCGCAGCAGCGCGGGGTCCAGGATATCGGGGCGGTTCGTCGCGGCGATGACGATGACGTTGGTGGTAGTGTCGAAGCCATCCATCTCGACCAGTATCTGGTTGAGCGTCTGCTCGCGCTCGTCGTGGCCGCCGCCGAGACCGGCGCCCCTGTGGCGTCCAACGGCGTCGATTTCGTCCACGAACACGATGCAGGGGGCGTTGCGCTTGGCCTGGTCGAACAAGTCGCGGACGCGCGACGCGCCCACGCCGACGAACATCTCGACGAACTCGCTGCCGCTGATGGAGAAGAACGGCACGCCGGCTTCGCCCGCGACGGCGCGCGCCATGAGCGTCTTGCCGGTGCCGGGCGGCCCGACGAGGAGCACGCCCTTGGGAATCTTGGCGCCGAGGGTCATGAACTTCTCAGGGAACTTCAGGAACTCGACGACCTCTTGCAGTTCCTCCTTGGCCTCTTCGACGCCGGCGACGTCGGCGAAGCTTACCGGCGGGCTGTTGCCCACGAGCATGCGCGCGCGGCTACGCCCGAAGCTGAACGTCTGGTTGGTGTTGCCCTGCGCCTGGCGCATCATGAAGAAGAGCACCGCGCCGAAGAAGATGAGCGGCAGGAAGTTGATGAACAGGCCGATGAAGTTGCCCAGCCCGCTGCTGCCTTTGACCACTATCTGGATGTTCGAAGACAGCAGGTCTATGCCGGCCCTCTCAAGGATCTCAACGACGCTGGAGCCTTCCTCTTTCCGGGAAGTGAACGTTTCGCCGGTGGTGGTGACGATGGTCAGCTTTTCGCCCCGCACCTCGATGGTCTGGATGTCGTTGCGGGCGGCAAGGGAGATGACCTGGTTTATCGGTATCTCCTTGGAGCCGCCAAGTGGTTCGGAAAACAGCGTGAAGAAGATAGCGATGATCGCCACTATCACCAGCAGGTAGATGAAGCTGTTGCGCATCCAGCGGGAGTTCATTCGGCCTCCGTCTAGGGTCGAACCGCGGCCGCGGCAAGTCAAAGGGTGCTAAACTAATTCTACATCAAACCCGGCCCAAAGCAAACAAGCCCACGGCGTTTGTAAGAGTGCGCGCGCATCGGAGCAGTCGAGCGTGACTATCTGCCCCATCCCCGTATCGAGTACGGAGCGGACTCTGACCTTCCTCCGACGATCAGAGTGGAAGGGGCTGTAGCAGGACCGCAGGCCGCTTGTGGGCGGGGGAAATCGGGAGAACTGTTCCGTTTTGTTCCACTTCATAACTGGGAGGCTTGGCGTTGGTCCCAGCCGGAGACGTTTACGAGGGCAGATTCAAGAACGAAAGCCGCAAGACATGGCGGAAATGGGACAGAACCAGAGGAGTTCCCAAAGACGCTATCGGTGGTCGCCCATTGGCGGGGTAGGTCCCGTGCAGAAGGCAGGATAGCCCGGATGTACGGCGGATTCAAGAGGGGTCTTTCGGCCCAGATCCGCCGTCTAACGGGCGGTTGCTGGCGGCGGAGGGGTTTAGCTGGGGATGTCAGATCGGTTCAGGGCTGGTAGGTTGGTAGGGAGAAAAGGTAGATGTCATGGTCTGGGGGACTGAGGCGGTTCCTGATAGGGTAACTGGAGGGATTTGGGCGGCTTTCGGACACACCGAAGCCGGCGACTTCGGTTCAGTCGCCTCGAATGTGGGTGGATTCCTGGGGAGAGTCAGGCCCGGAGCGGCGTGTTTGCCAGAGCGTGTATCCTGCGTTGCGCACTCACGAGCAGGCCATGGGTTGGGCGCCCTCTCGCGAGACGGATGATGAGCCTCCTTGCGTGTCTGACCACTCTCCCGGCAACGCAGATGATCCCGAAGCGCACCGCCTTCATACGCTTGCTCACCCACTCTTCGCCCAACACCAACTGCTTCATCGCCGAGTTCAGATTGAACGCCAACACCACTATCGCCCACCACGCCGCGTTCGACCCGAACTTCCCCGACGGCAGCCTGCCCCCCGCAAGGTCCTCCTTCAGCACCGAATGCACCTCCTCACCCCTTCGACAGGCTCAGGGCAGGCTCTTGCTGCACCTCTGCCTGTACCACCGGACAAGCTCATCCCCAGGCAACTCTCGGTTCGTCACCATCCCCGTCACCTTGTACCAGTTGCCATCCCCCATCTCCATAACGGGAACCGACAACTTCTCCCCGTCCACGTCGAACATCGGCGGGTTCGTCAGACGCTCCCTTATCGCGATGAACCTGTAGTCGGGACTGTTCTTGCCGTATCCCGTCCAAAGGTCCGCCTCATGCCAGTAGGTGGTCAGCGGCTGGTACGCCTTGTGCTTTTTGTAGCAGTAGCACGCCTGCCGCTTGTGCGTCCCTATCAGCGTGGCGTTGGCCGCCGGTATGAACGCCTTGCGAGACCGTCTCCCGGCCTCCTCAGCCTCGTCGTGGAAACGGTTCAGATACCTGAACACCACCGTGGGCGACCGCACAGTGCGGCTACGCTCCTTACGCCATCTGTTGCGCTGTGCCCGCCGCATCCGGTGAGTCTCCGCGGTGAGCAGCGCTCTGCCCAGCCCCTCGTCCTTCTCCAGCAGCCGCAGGTCATCCACCGTCTCCCCGCCGGCCAGGTTGAGCATCATCAGCGCCACCACTATCTGGGCGTCCGTCCATCCCTGGGCGCCCTCTCTCACTCCCACGTGTCTGCGCACCGACGCCCCCAGTCGGGCAACAAACGTCAAGTCCAGGTATGCCGGCAACCACGACAACGCCGTCATCCCCGTGGACTCGTCCTCCTCTGCGTAGTGGAAAGGAAGCGTTGCATGCTGCATAACAGTCGCACCTCGTTGGTGATGGGTTGTTGTTGATAGCTACCATCATAGCCGGCTTTACAACCGGCTCCAACGAGGCCTTCTTTTGCAACTAGGCGGTGGATTTGGGTGCGGGCGGTGTCTTTGGATTCCTCGGCTGCGCTCGGAATGACGACAGAGTATGGGCCGGAATGGCGTGGACGGGGGAGGAAGGGATGACGGCAGGGAAATCGAGAACGTCTGGCGACCGTGCTTCGGGAGATTGGGGGCGTTCTGTAACTGTGCTATAGTTGGGCCGCGGCATGGTCGGCTGAACGGCCACGACGCACACTGAGCCGAATTTTGGACTACGCGGAGGCTACCGCACATGACGATGGACAACTTCAGCCCCGGCCAGAGCTTTTTGCTGGAGACCGAGGTGACGAGAGAGATGACGACCAACCGCATGGGCAGAGAGGGGGCCGACGTGCTCTCCACGCCGTCGCTTCTTGGCCTGATGGAGCAGGCCAGTATCCGGGTGACGGAGCCCAACCTGCCGGACGGACACACCACCGTCGGCTACGCGGTGGACGGGATGCGCCACATGGCGCCCACGGCGCTCGGCAGGTGGGTGCAGGTGCGGTCGGAGCTGTCTGAGGTGAACCGCAACCGGCTCACGTTTGCCATCGAGGCGTTCGAGGGCGACAAGAAGATCGGCGTGGCGACGCACAAGCGCGCGGTCATACCGACGGGGGGATAGGGGCGGGGGCGCGTGTGCGCCCACTTCGATCGATGCGCCGTTCAGCCGAACCAAATGCCGAGGTACTTGGTGAACCAGAACAGAGCGACGTATGTGGCCGCGCCCGACGCCACCAGGACTATCAGCATACGGCGGTACTGGTACGCGCCACGCACGTTGCAGACGCCGCGCCCTCGCAGAAACAGGATGACGGCCAGGGCCGCTACGGCTAGTCCCGCTGCCCGAAAGTACCAGCCGTAGGTGTAGTAGAGCGTGTCTCCGAGCGTCACCGCTTCGGCGGCGGTCGCCACACCCAGCAGCGCCAGCACCACGGGCGACACGCAGCAGGTGATGGCGACCAGGCCCGAAGCCAGGCCCACGAAAAGTCCCCTCTTCACAGACCCATTCGCCGCCTCAGGCGCGGCATCTTCGGACATTGCCTACTCCTAAGAAACTATCTCAAAACAGTCAGACGCCACTGACGACGGAACCACAGAAGCGTGCAAGCGAGTTGCAGTACTCCGAGGTAGTTCGACGCCTTCTTATCGTAGCGAACCAGAACCGCACGACACTTTGAGAGCCATGCCAGCGTCCGTTCCACAACCCACCGACGCGCCGGATACCGCTTCTGTCCAGAGCCGTCCAGCTTCTCCTCTCCGATGCGTCGGATGTGCTCCCGATAGCCGTGTCCGGCGGCAGCCCGACGCCCCGAAGGATTGTCATACCCTTTGTCCAGACACAGGTGTTGGGGTTCCTCCTCCCTGGGCTGCGGCCGCTTGACCACAATGGCGGAAAGGGTCGCCTCCAACAACTTGGCGTCATGGACGTTTGCTCCCGCAACCGCGATGCTCAAAGGGCCGCCCCCTCCATCCACAAGGAGACTCCGCTTGCTACCAGCCTTGCCACGGTCCGTCGGGTTGGGCCCAATCAGGTCCCCCCAAAACGTGCCTTGCCCATGGCGCCGTCCGCAGCCTGCCATTCCCAGTCCACGCCGCCCAACTCTTCGCACCCCTCCACCAACGCTCCCCACATTCGGCGCAAGACACCCCGTTCCACCCACCTCTGAAAGGTGCGATGGATCGTGCTGTCGTCCCCAAGCTCTCTCGGCAATCGGTTCCATTGACACCCGCTGCGCATCCGGAAGATGATGCCGTTGAGCATCTGTCGAGGATTGGCGCGCTTGCGGCCCCTTGCCTTGGGTGGGTCTCGCTCCAGAATGATAGGCTCGATGCGTTCCCAAAGCTCGTCCGGTACTTCCCAGATGGTTCCTAACGTCTCCTCATTCCCCATACGATTCCTCCCGACGCTTTTGGAGAAACTATATGAATCAGACCAGAAACCAGCCAATGTATTTGTGGGTCAGGATTCTGAGATAGTTTCTCAGTAGTCTATCTGAAGGGCTGAATGCCGATTCGCGTCTTTCTTTGCGAGGTGGTATTCAGCAATGCCCTATCAAGCAGTCCTTGCCGGGTTCGCTATTCGGAGTCATACAGAGTTTGCTCTAGTTTACAAGAAGAGCATGAACTTGAGGAAACTCCATACACTCTCCTAGCGGGGTCTGCGAGGATGACTGGGCGGAGTCGACTTATGCCTTGGTAGGAGGACACTCGCCAACCGCGTTGGCAACGACAGGCGGGGGAGACCGCCGGCGCACTTCTTAGATTCCTCGGCTACGCTCGGAATGACGGATAGGAGGGCTGGCGGGATGACAGAGAGAAGGGCGCTCGACTCGCCACGGGGGGCCGGCGCGTTGGTTGCCAGCATCGGCAGGTGGACACGAACTCAGGGAGCGCGGCGCGTTGCAGGCGTCCTGGCGGTGGTCGCCTTCGCGGGGCTGTTGTGCGGATGCATCTCCGGTTCCCCTCCGTCTGGCGCAGGGCCCGCGCCGCCATCGGCGGTGACGGGCGACGACCCGGGCGCGGGACGGGCCGGACAGGCCATGCAAGGCGTCACGCCGACGGAGTTTCAGCCGGTGACGGACTCGGACGTGGCCGAGGCGCGTTCGTGGCTGACGGCGAGGGGCGTCACGTCGGCTGAGCTGGCCGACGCCTGCGGGTACTACACCGACAACGGCTGGGCATACGCCGAGGCGTTGAACGCGGCGAGCAACGCCGGTCCTCCGCGCGTCGCGGAGGTGGTGGCGGAGGTGAGCGCGGTGGCCGAGGCGATCGCCCTGCCGAGGGAGTGGGTGACATCGGTTACCGAGGGAGTAAACAATCCGTTTCCGGAATGGACTGAGGCTGAGCGCAACACCTACATTCGGGCGGTTACGGTGCGGAAGAGCAAGCTCATCGAGCCACTGTGCACGCCCTGACTGGCGGCGACTTCCGCGTGGACGCCCTCCGCCGCCAGGGCGTACAATTGAGACTTCAGCAAGCCGCAGGGTCCGATGTGCTGACGTTACAAGGAGCCGCACCGGGCCGACAGTCGGGCGCAAGGCGAGTATGAACGATCGCAGTCATCCGGCAGCCATAGCCGATCAGTCGGTAGCCCGGGACTTCGTCCAAATGCCAAGGCGTCAGGTCGTCCTGACGATGATTGGCGTGCTGCTGGCGATGTTCCTGGCGTCTCTCGATCAGACCATCGTGGCGACGGCAATGCCGAGGATCATCGCCGACCTGGGAGGATTCGACCGCTTCACCTGGGTAACCACCGCCTACCTCGTCGCGTCCACCACCGCCGTGCCAATAGTCGGCCGCCTGACGGACATTCACGGCCGCAAGGTCTTCTTTGTGGCAGGCATAACCGTTTTCCTGATCGGGTCCGTCTTGGCGGGCATGAGCCAGACGATGAACCAGCTGATCGCATTCAGGGCGATACAGGGAATCGGCGGCGGTATCATCATGGTGAACAGCTTTACGGCCATAGCCGATCTGTTCCCACCAGAGACGAGGGGCAAGTACCAGGGGTTCATAGGGGTCGTGTTCGGGATGTCGTCGGTCATTGGGCCCACGCTCGGCGGCTTCATAACCGACAACATCTCCTGGAACTGGGTGTTTCTGGTAAACGTCCCCATCGGCGTTCCCGTGCTGTTGCTCATCGTCTTCCTATTCCCAGCCATCAGGCCCGAGGTGGAGAACCGCAAGCACGACTATCCGGGAATGGTGGCGCTGGTGCTGGCAGTGGTCCCGATTCTGCTCGCGCTTTCCTGGGGTGGAGTCCAGTACGGATGGGCCACGCCACAGGTGGTCGGACTGCTGATACTTGGGGTGACCATGGTCGCTGCGTTCGTCACGATTGAGCACAGGAGCGAATCGCCAATTATGCCTCTGGAGATCTACCGGAACCGGATGGTGACGGTGACGGTGGTGGTAACGTTCCTCACGGGCTTTGGCATGTTTGGCGCGATCATATTCGTACCGCTGTTTTTCCAGGGGGTGCTCGGTGCGTCCGCGACCGGTAGCGGCAGCTTCCTCACGCCGATGATGCTGGGTATCGTGGTTGGCGCCACACTGTCGGGGCAGCTGCTGGCGCGGACAGGCCTGCGCTATCGGGCCTTCGGGCTGGGTGGCATAGCGGTGATGACAGTGGGACTATATCTCGTGTCGACGATGGACCAGAACACTTCGTTCGCCCGCGCCGTCGCGTACATAGCGATAATGGGCGCCGGTCTCGGCTCCACGTTCCCGACGTTCATGCTCGCCGTTCAGAATTCCATCCCCTTCAACCTGATGGGGACGGCGACCTCGGCGATACAGTTTTACAGGTCGATCGGCGGAATGCTCGGGCTGGCGCTGTTCGGCGCGGTACTGTCCAACAGGTTCGCCACTAAGCTCGATGAGATGCTGCCGGATTCCGTGAGAGACACGCTGCCTCCGGAACGAATCGAGGCGATTGAGCAAAACCCACAGGCCCTCGTCGACCCGTCCGCGCTGGCGGAACTCCAGTCGCGGTTCACGGGCACGGGAGGCCAGCAGGCGGCAGACCAGTTCCTGACCGCGCTCAAGACATCACTCTCCGGGGCCATAAGCGACGTCTTCACGATCAGTCTGACTCTGGTCGCGATTAGCCTCGTGGTTACCGTGTTCCTCAAGATTCCCGCGCGAGACGGGGCCGGCGACACCTCGCAGCCGCAGATGTAGAGTCAGGCGTTCATCCGGAAACTACTTCTGCCGGCCAGATTGCGGGGCATTGTTGCAGCACTCCATCAGGCTTCTGGTAGGCCGCCAGCCGGCTGCAATGCGGCGGTGTCGCACTCTTCGCTCTCACGCTGATGGTCGGGGAATGAGTACACCGCCTGAGTCAGTACACATGGGCGTGTCGTTGTTGTTCTGCTTGGCGCGCTTTGCTATACTTTTGCCGCCTGCTGCCCATCTCTGCGTGTGCACGCACACCAGCGCGGCGGCGATCAACAATCAGCGCGAATTGACCAGAATGACACAGAAAGTCCCAGTTTGACTCAATTAGGATTAAGGAGGTAGACCTTTGAAGTGGATTGACTACGAAAGTCCCCACTCGGTCAGAGAGGCGGTCGACTTGCTCGCCGATGCGGGAGGCCGAGGCCGCGTGTTGGCCGGAGGCACCGACCTGCTGGTGGCGCTCAGGGTCGGGCGCTCGGACACCGACCTGGTGGTCGACGGCAAGAACATCCCGGAGCTCAACGAGATCACGTATGACCCCGACTCGGGACTCACGCTGGGGGCGGCAGTCCCCTGTTACCGCATCTACGGCAACACAGCCGTGAGCAACGCCTACGCCGGCCTGATCGACGCCGCGACGCTGATCGGCGGCACGCAGATACAGGGCCGGGCCTCGCTCGGCGGCAACCTGTGCAACGCCGCGCCGAGCGGCGACTCGATTCCCGTAATGGTCGCGCTAGGGGCAACCTGCAACATTGCCGGGCCCAACGGCAACCGGCAGCTTGCGGTGGAGGACTTCTGCACCGCCCCGGGCCGCAACGTGCTTGTGGACGGTGAGCTGCTCGTCTCCATTCACTTCCCCGCACCGGCGGCCAACTCGGGCGCGCGCTATCTGCGCTTCATCCCACGCAACGAGATGGACATTGCCGTCGCGGGCGCCGGGGTGTCGGTGGAAATCGAGGACGGCGTCTTCAAGTCCGCTCGCGTGTGCCTGGCGTCTGTCGCGCCCACGCCTCTGTTCGTGCGAGAGGCCGGAGAGGCGCTGGTCGGCAAGCCGGTCAACGACGAGAGCGTCCAGGAGGCCGCCAGCATCGCCGAGGAGGCGGCGCGACCCATCACGGATATGCGCGGCACCATCGAGTACCGCAAGCACCTGTGCAACGTGCTTACGCGGCGCGCACTGAACACTGCTATCGAGAGAGCCAGTTAAGGAGGCATAGATGCCCGCGAAGACCTATGTTCAGACCACTATCAACGGGGAGCACGTGGACTTTCTGTGCGAGCCCCGGCAGAGCCTGCTCGAGTGCCTGCGCGACGTGATTGGCCTGACAGGCAGCAAAGAGGGCTGCAACGACGGCAACTGCGGCGCCTGCACGGTGATATTCGACGGCCGCATCGTGACATCCTGCCTGGTGCTCGGCGTCGAGGCCGAGGGCAAGGAGATAACGACCATCGAGGGTGTCGCGACGCCGCAGGGCCTACACCCGGTGCAGACGGCGTTCCTGGAGAACGCGGCGCTGCAGTGCGGCATCTGCACGCCAGGGTTCATCGTGGCCTCTAAGGCGCTGCTCGACCAGAACCCCAACCCTTCAGAGCACGAGATACGCTTCTGGTTGGCCAACAACCTGTGCCGCTGCACGGGTTACGACAAGATCGTCCGCGCCGTGCAGGACGCGGCGGTCAAGATGCAGGAGGCCTAGGATGACCACGACCGACTACGAGCCAAACATTGTACTGTCGAACGTGGAGTACAAGGTCGTGGGGACGCGGCCGATACGCCACGACGGACACGACAAGGTGACGGGGCGCGCGCTGTATGGCGCGGACTTCACGACCGCCGGCCTGCTGCACGCCAAGGTGCTGCGCAGCCCCCACGCGCACGCCAGGATTGTGTCGATAGACCCCAGCAAGGCCCTCGAGATGCCGGGGGTGCGCGCCGTGGTGACGGCGTCGGACCTGCCGCCCAGCGGCGACAACGTGGGCGCAAAGCGCGACCGCGACAACGTTCTGGCCAGCGACAAGGTGCTGTACAAGGGCCACGCCGTCGTAGGCGTAGCCGCCCTGAGCGCCCACGCGGCCGAGGAGGCCGCGGCCCTGATCGAGGTGGAGTACGAGGTGCTTCCGCCTGTGATCACCGTTGAGCAGGCGATGGCCGAGGGCGCTACTCTGCTCCACGACGACCTATTCACGTCTGAGCTCGGCGAGCAGACCGACACGCCCAGCAACGTTGCCGAGCACTTCCAGCATCGCAAAGGCGACATCGACAAGGGCTTCGCCGAGGCAGACGTTATCGTCGAGCGCGAGTATCGCGCGAAGACCGTACACCAGGGCTACATCGAACCGCACAACGCCACGGCGCTGTGGAACAGCGACGGACGACTGCACGTGTGGTGCAGCACGCAGGGCTCGTTCACGGTGCGTGACTCGCTCGCGTCGCTGCTAGACATGCCGGTGTCGCAGATTCGGGTTACTCCCATGGAGATAGGCGGCGGCTTCGGCGGCAAGATCCCCGTGTACCTGGAGCCGGTCGCCGCGCTGTTGTCCAAGAAGACGGGCCAGGCAGTGAAGATGGTGATGAGCCGTGCGGACGTGTTCGAAGCGTCCGGCCCGACCTGCGGCTCCTGGAGCCGAGTCAAGATAGGCGGGAAGCGCGACGGCACGATTACTGCCGCCGAAGTGGAGCTGGCCTTCGAGGCGGGCGCCTACCCCGGCTCGCCCGTGGGCGCAGGCGCAATGTGCGCGCTCGCGCCTTACGACATCGAGAATGGCGTGGTAGACGGCTACGACGTGGTCGTGAACAAGCCGAAGACGGCGGCATACCGCGCGCCCGGAGCGCCAAACGCGGCCTTTGCCGTTGAACAGGCTGTGGACGAACTGGCGCAGAAGCTGAGCATGGACCCCATCGAACTGAGGCTCAAGAACGCTGCCAAAGAAGGCACACGCCGCGTGGACGGCCCAACGTTCAACCGCGTGGGCCTTGTGGAGACGCTCGAGGCAATGCGCGACCATCCGCACTACAGCGCGCCCCTGGGCGATAACCAGGGCCGCGGCGTGGCCGTGGGGTTCTGGTTCAACATCGGCTTCGACTCTTCGGTCAACCTCGCGGTGAACGCGGACGGAGCCGTGATTCTCACGGAAGGCTCTACCGACATCGGGGGGACACGCGCGTCCATTTCGATGCAAGCAGCCGAGGTGCTGGGGATACCGGCCGAGGACATCCGCCCGTCGGTTGTCGACACCGACTCCATCGGCTTCACCGCCGTGACCGGCGGCAGCCGCACCACCTTCGCCACCGGATGGGCCGCCTACGAGGCCGCCCAGTCGGTGAAGCAGCAGATGATAGAGCGCGCCGCGTCCATCTGGGACGTGGAGGCGGACTCGGTGAGCATGGAGGACGGGGTAATCAGATCCACCGCGGACCCCGAGCTCAACATGACCTTCAAGGAGTTGGCAGGCCAGCTAGGGCGCACCGGCGGCGGCATATCCGCGTCGGCGTCGGTAAGCCCCACGGGCGTCGGCGGCTCATTCGCGGGCAACATCGTGGACGTGGAGGTCGACCCCGACACTGGGAAGACCGACGTCGTGCGGTTCACCGCTGTGCAGGACGTCGGCAAGGCAATCCACCCATCCTACGTGGAGGGCCAGATGCAGGGCGGTTCCGTGCAGGGCATCGGCTGGGCGCTCAACGAGGAGTACTACATGAACGACGGCGGCGGCATGGCCAACTCGACGCTGCTCGACTACCGCATGCCGACCAGCCTGGACCTACCGATGATCGACACCGTGATAGTTGAGATCGCCAATCCCGGCCATCCATATGGAGTGAGAGGCGTGGGCGAGGCGAACATAATCCCGCCGACGCCTGCCGTCGCCAACGCGCTACAGCAGGCGACCGGGACGAGGCTGTTCGAGACGCCGATGAATCCGGTGGCGATCCTGGAGGCGGCAAAGGCCAACGGGAGCTAGGGTAAGTTCCACTCCTGGCGGACTCTGCTCCGGCGGGAACAAAAGGGCACAGGAGCGCGGGGCGGGTTCTAACGGGCCCGCCCCGCTTTTGGGTTGCGGAACACAAGGAGGCGTCCATAGACTGCTCGACACCTACGGACCGGGAATCGGTCTGAAGCATTCCAGGGAGACGGCAAACAGCCTACTTCGCGCTGTTCGCCACACATAACATCGCGGGCATATCTTTGATATGCTGGTACGAGATAGCAATTCAGAACGAAGAGGGCACAGTCTTGACCGTCCTGAGCATAATCGACAGACTCCCCCGGTAGGGGTTGGGGCAGCCACCACCACCATAGCGCTCATGGAGGTCGCACGTACAGTTATGGTTTTCGGGGGAAATCTGGAGCGGTGGCTCAAAAGGCGGGAACAGGAGCGGCTGGATAAGGCAATCACGGAGGCGAGGTTAGAGATCCAGCGCAAATGGGCCGAGTGGAAGCAGAGAAGGCTGGACTCTGAGGCGCGCGGCGAGCCGTTCACCGGACTGCCGCCGGATGCCTCGACCGACGCCAACGGCAAGGTGTAACGAAAAGGACATCGACATGGCAACTGTGTTCATCCCATCATTGATGCAATCGCTCACGGCAGGAGAGCACCAGGTCCAGGTGGAAGGCGCGACGGTGCGCCAGATCGTCAACAACCTGGACAGCGCCTTTCCCGGCATGAAGGATCGGCTGGTCGATGGCAGTCGCATCAAGCCAAACATCTCGGTCGCTATAGACGGCGAGATTACGCCGCTCGGTATGCTCGAGAAGGTGGGCGAGAACAGCGAGGTCCACTTTCTGCCCGCAATCAGTGGCGGGCGCTAGCGCCCGGGTGCAAGCGCCGGTGAGGACCGAATGACCGAACAGCCCAAGCTTCTGCCCCTGCCGGAAGACTGGAATAGCGCCCTTGTGGTTATGGCGCACCCCGACGACATCGAGTACGGCGCGGCGAGCGCGGTCGCTCGGTGGACGTCTCAGGGCAAGCGGGTGGCGTACCTGCTGGCGACACGCGGCGAGGCGGGAATCGACGTCATGGAGCCGCGGGAGGCCGGCCCGCTGCGTGAGGACGAGGAGCGCAGCGGCGCGGCGCTGGTGGGCGTCCAGGCGGTCGAGTTCCTGAACCACACCGACGGCGTAGTGGAATACGGCCTGCTCCTGCGCCGGGACATCTCCCGCGCGATTCGCCAGCACAGGCCGGACACCCTGGTAACCGGCAACTTCGAGACGACCTGGGGCGGCACGTCCTTCAATATGGCAGACCACCGCGCCGTGGGACTTGCGGCCCTCGATGCAGCGCGAGACGCCGGCAACCGCTGGATCTTCCCTGAGCTGCTTGACGAGGGCCATCAGCCCTGGAACGGGGTCAGGCGGGTGCTGATAGCCGGCTCCAATGCCCCCACGCACGCCGTGGACGTCACAGACTTCATCGATCAGGGCGTGGCGTCGCTCGAGGAGCACCGCGCCTACATCGCGGGTCTGGGCCAGGACTTCGACCCTGACTTCTTCCTGCGCATGAATGCCAACGCCGTGGGCGAACGCTTCGGCTGCGACTACGCAGTTAGCTTCCGGCTACTGGAGATCTAACCCGTACACACAACCTGACAAAGGAGAACGGCCCAATGGTCGACACGAACGACAAGCAGATCAAAGGCGTGATCGTCCCAATACTAACTCCGCTCAACGACGACGAAAGCGTGGACACGGACTCGCTGAGGCGGCTGGTGAACTACCTCATCGACAGCGGCGCCCACGGGATTTGGGTGTCGGGCACCACCGGCGAGTTCGCGGCGCTGTCAGACAGAGAGCGCCTGGCGAGTATCGAGGCGGTTGTCGACGAGGCCGACGGCCGCGTGCCGGTCATCGGCAACGTGTCGCAGCCCAGCACACAGCTCTCAATCGAGCTGGCGATGGCTGTGCGCGAGAGTGGATTGGACGGCCTGGCCTTCACGCCGCCCTACTACTACCCGAACGCGCAGGACGAGATCGCCGACCACTACCGCTACATAGCGGACCGCGTGGGCGGACCGGTGTGGGTGTACAACATCCCCGTGACCGTGAAGACGGCCGTCGCGCCGGGCACCGTCGCGGCGCTGGCAGGCGAGGGGGCGGTTGTAGGCGTGAAGGACAGCTCCGGCGCCGGCGAGCTGCTGGCAGAGCTCAACATATTGTGCGACCAAGGCGACATTGATCTGCTGCGCTTCCTGGGCACAGTCTTCAGGATCACGACCTCCAGCGCGGTGGGCGTGCACGGCGTCATCCCCGGCATCGCGAACCTCGTGCCCGCCATATCCTCCCGTGGCTGGGAGGCGGGCGAGCGCGGCGACACCGAGACGGTGCGCGAGTGCGACGCCAAGCTGCTGATTGCCAACGGCGTTGCGAGGGTGGCGAAGGGAGGCGGCGCGAATGCGGCCAGCTTCTCAGCAATGAAGTCGTCCCTCAAGATGATGGGCGTGTTGGACAACGACACCGTATCACGGCCTCTGAGGCCGCTGACAGACGACGAAAAGTCCGAGCTTCCCGCCATCCTGCGGCGGCTCGACCTGTTGGACTAGCCCGACAAGATGCGGGGGCCGACAAGTCGCTACGTCGACGTTGGCGGCATAAGGCTGCACTACGCGGACTGGGGTGGCGACGGCCCGCCGCTGCTGTTCGTGCACGGCGACATGCGGACCAGCCGTAGCTGGGACGCTGTGGCGCGTGACCTGCTACACCGCTTTCGGGTGCTGGCCGTCGATTGCCGGGGCAGCGGAGAAAGCACCTGGACGGACTCGGGCTACCGCTTCAGCGACAGGATTTCGGACCTGAGCGGCTTTTGCGACGCCATTGGGCTGCGCGACGCCGTCGTCGTGGCTCACTCCACCGGAGCCGTGGTGACGACGCTGGTTGCCCACCGGTCCCCAGGCCTGTTCAACCGGCTGGTGCTGCTGGAACCGATGATAGTTGTGGACGAGGCGTTCCAGCGGCGCGTCTCCCGTGTTGACTTGCCATCCCGGCCGCGCCGAACGTGGTCCAGCCGCCCACAGATGCTCGACTTTCTGACGGAACACCGCGCCGCCGGCCGGTGGCGCACCGACGTCATCCGCGACGTTGTGGAGCACGAGACGATGGATCTGCCCGACGGCTCGATTGACATGAAGTGGGCGCAAGCCTCCATGGCCTGGACCGAGCGCGACGGCGACTACGTGGACCTGCGCCCGGCGTTCCGCGAACTGGGAGCGCCGATGCTGTACATAGTCAGCGTCGAGCGCAATAAGGGCTACCCAATTCTCGACGAGCTGGAGGCCGAGATTGCGGACTTCCACGTTCTCGCGGTGAACGACACCGGCCACAACATGTACATGGAACGCCCCGACGCCGTGTCGAACGCAATCCTCGACTTCGTGGACGGCAGTCCGCTGCCGCGGGTGGTGTGAGTACGGTGGGTTAGCGGAACGGGCCGTCGCGGGCCTGGAGGAACGACTGCAGCCCCTGTTGCTGCCGGATGTCGTCCAGCGCCTGCTTGTCGGCGTCCGGCGTCATGCTCTCTATCATCCGCAGCATCAGGTGGTGATCGAACGCCTCGGTGAAGCCCATCTTCTCGTAGGCGGCCTTAATGCTCCGCTTCATCATCTGCGTGCCGAACGGGGGCACGCGGGCGATTCGTTCGGCGACGCTCCGCGCTTCCTCCATCAGCTTGTCTGCCGGCACCACCTTATTGACCATGTTCCACTTTTCGGCGGTACGGGCGTCGATCATGTCGCCGGTGTAGTACAGCCAGTGCAGGTGGCGGAACGGCGCCATGTAGGGCAGCATGATGGCAGGGGAGTGCGCCACGTGGCGGATCTCCGGCTCGCCGAAGACGGCCTCTTCGGAGGCGATCACGATGTCGGCGGTCATTGCCAACACGTTCCCGGCGGCCACCGCGTGGCCGTGTACCGCGCTGATTGTGGGCTGTCTGAGATTCCACAGCTTCATGATTGCGCGTGGCGGCAGATGCGTCGCGTCCCAGTTCGCAGTGCTGGGCTTCTCCTCGTACGTCTGCCCGGGCGATATGTCGAAACCGGCGGAGAATGAGCGCCCTGCGCCGGTTATGATGACCGCGTTCACGTCATGGTCGTCCTGAATGTCGTCCAGGGCGTGATTGAACTCACGCAGCAGGTCCGCACTCAGCGCGTTCCGCTTCTCAGGCCTGTTCAGAGTTATGGTGGCGACACGGTCGCTTTTTTCGAGCAAGATGAACTCGTAGTCCATGGGTTTTCTCCGTGGCGGCTTAGGGATGACGGTTGGCGGTTAGATGAGAAGTTCCCCGGCGCGCTTGACGACGCGCCCACGGCTGATGATAGTGTTCACGTCGTGGAGGGCGCGGACGTCGGCGAGCGGATCACCCGCCACAGCTACGACGTCCGCCGCCTTGCCGGGCTCGAGGGTTCCGGTCTCGTCCAGAATGCCGAGGCAGTCGGCGGAGGTTTGCGTGGAGCACACGATCGCCTCCATCGATGAGATTCCCATGTTATCAACCATCACTTCCGGTATGTAGGCGAAGTCGTCGAAACGTGCGTTTGTCATGCCGGCGTCCATGCCGGTGACGAATTTCACGCCGCGATCCCACATATCGCGAAGGATTTCGAAGCGCCGCTCAGGGTCGCCGAATGCCCGTCCGGCGGGACGCTCGCGGCCGCGCATCTGGTTGAGACGGCCGAGGGCGAGTGTGGGGTCGACGTAGATGCCCTTTTCGACCATCACCTCCACGACGTCGGGGTCGTAATCGTAGATGTCGTCTGGGTCTTCGGCGAGCCAGGTGCAGTGGATGAGGTTGTGGATGCCGGCCTCGACGCAGTTGCGCACGCCGGCGGCGGCGTGGCAGTGGGCGGCGACGCGGAGTCCGAGGCGCTCGGCGTCCTCCACGGCGGCGCGCAGGGTGTCGGCGGGATACTGCGGCGCGCGGGTATTTGTGCCCGGGGTGAATCCGCCGCCGGTGGACATGATCTTGATGCAGTCGGCGCCCAGCTTAAACTGCTGCCTGATCGCCTTCACCACCTCATCTGCGGTGTCGGCCTCGGTGCCGAACATGTTGCAGTGGCCAGCGGTGGTGGTGATGGGCGTGCCCGCCGCGAGCAGCCGGGGGCCGGGGATGACGCCGGACTCGATGGCCTCGCGGATGGGAAATATCACCTGGTTCTTGCTGCCCAGATCGCGCATGGTGGTCACGCCGGAGGTGAGCGCCGAGCGCACGGCCTGCACGCCGCGCATGATGAGCGTGGCGTCGCTCTCGGTGGTGACGTGGCGGTAGGCGTCGGCCTCGGCGCTGCAATGAATGTGGGTGTGGGCTTCGACGAACCCGGGCAGAATGGAGCCGCCGGCAATCTCGATTTCGTCTATCGGTTCTCCCTCTTCAAGGCGAATCTCTTCGCACGCGCCTACCTGGGCGATGCGGCCGTCTTCGACGAGCACGGCGCCGTTGTGGATGGGCGGCGCGCCGGTCCCGTCTATCAGCCTGTCCGCCTTCAAGAGCAGCTTCAAGGGCACACCTCCAGCACAGGTTATCGAGCTCAGCCTGGAAACTTCCGGCGGGTGGGAGCCATATGCCCGCACGCCGGGCGCAATTATAGCACGAGTGGGCGCGCGGGCTTTGTGGTAGACTTGCGGCCACTCTCGCACAGGAGATTCCTGAAAAATGCGAACCGCGAAGGTACTGCTCTGGTTCACGCTGCTGTACAACGTCGGCGAGGGCACCCTGGCGCTCTGGTCGGCGGCGATGGCGCGCAGCGTGGCGTTGGCCGGGTTCGGCATAGACAGCTACCTGGAGGTCGGCGCCGCCGGCCTGGTGCTGTGGCGGCTAAGCGTGGAGGACGAGGGGCGCGGAGCGCGAATCGAGGGGCGGGTAGTGCGGCTGATAGGCTGGACCTTCATCATCCTGTCGGTCGGGATTGTGGCGCAGTCGGGCTTCACGCTCTCGCAGCGGACAGGCGCCGATGAGTCGTTGCTGGGAATCGCGCTCGCCGCGGCGTCCGTGGCGATTATGCCCGTGATCAGCCTGTGGAAGTTGCGGATCGCGGCGCAGGAAGGATTCAAGTCGATCGCCATCGAGGCCAAGGAGTCGATCGCTTGCGCGTACCTTTCGCTGACGCTGCTGGTTGGTCTGGTTGCCAACGCGCTGCTGGGCTGGTGGTGGCTCGACGCGGCCACGGCGCTGCTGCTGGCGCCGTGGCTGGTGCGCGAGGGGCTGGAGGGCGTGCGCGGCGAGGAGCACGAAGAGGCCGGCTCTCTGTGCTGGTGCCGCGCGTGCCTGTTCGGGCTGCGCGAGTGCCGGGCCGCGTGCTGCGCGGTCTGAGCTAGGCGTCGAGAAGCGCGTCCACCTCCGATTTCTCCTCCGCGGTCAGCTCCCAGTTGGCGGCGTTGGCGTTGCTATCCACCTGTTCGGTCCGAGTCGCGCCCGCGATCACGGAGCTGACGTTGGGGTTGGCGAGCAGCCAGGCGAAGGCCAGCTCCAGCACGGTGCGCCCCCTGTTGGATGCGAACGCCGCCAAGCTATCGAGCAGATCGAAGTTTCTGTCGGTGAACATGCCCCTGTCACCCTCGGCCAGCCGGGTGCCTTCGGGTGCGGCGTGGCCGCGCCGGTACTTGCCGGTGAGGAAACCGCTGGCGAGCGGGAAGTAGGGCAGTATGCCAACGTCGTACTCCCTGCAGAACGGAACGAGCTCGGCCTCGACGGTGCGCTCCATCATGCTGTAATGGGGCTGTACGCTGACGAACGGCGCGAGGCCGTTGGCCCTGGACGTCCATATGGCCTCACAGACCTGCCAGGCCGCGAAGTTGGAGCAGCCGATGTAGCGGACCTTGCCTTGGGCAACCATGTCGTTGAGCGCGCGCAAGGTCTCATCAATAGGGGTGTCGTCGTCGGGGAAGTGGACCTGGTAGAGATCAACGTAATCGGTGCCCAGGGTGCGCAGGCTTATTTCGAGCTCTGACGTGAGATGGTGACGGGAAGCTCCCTTGTCGTTGGGGCCGTCGCCCATGCTCATGGCGGCCTTAGTGGCGATGAGGGCTTCTTCCCGCTTGCCCTTCAGCGCCAGGCCTATATATTCCTCGGATCGTCTTCCGCCGCCGTAGGTGTTGGCGGTGTCGATGAGGTTGATGCCTACGCCGAGCGCACGGTCGATGACTGCCGCCGTGCCTTCCACGTCCAAGCGGCGCCCGAAGTTGTTGGCGCCGAGTCCGATTTCAGACACCTTGAGGCCGGAGTTTCCAAGTCTTCTGTATTTCAAGCGATTCTTCCTCTTTCGGTTAGTGTTTTTCGGTTAGTGTTCTCGACAATGCCGGAGCCGACACTCGGCTTGCATTAGCACCTATCCGAGAACCAGATCGCCACCCCCATCCTAACCTTCTCCCTGCGAGGGGGAAGGGACTTACCGGATAGGCCTTTAGTTGACAGAATGCTTGCGCGCGACGAGGATGCCGGCCTCGCGCGTGATCTTGATAGCGAACGGCACCGAATCTATACGAAGCGCCATGTCGCGGTCCTCCGCAGCGAAGTGGGGGCGCTCGGGGTCGCCATACTTCTGGGCCTCCTGGCCGGCGAGCACCAGGCTTCGGACCGCGGAGTGGTCGGGGGTGCGTCCCAGGAACAGGTTGCGCAGGTAGAGAGCGCACTGCTCGTCTTCGTCGGTGCGCTCGCGACCCTCGGCGCCCATCGCGACGATGGTCACGAGGTCGGGGGCGTCGCGGCGAATGGCCTCCACCGTGGCCCTGGCGAGCACCAGAGATCCCCCATAGATGATGTCGGCGTTGGTCGCGGCGCTCACGCCGACGGTGCCGGCCCGGGTGGACTGGATGAGCGTCTTGCCGCGAACGTCCGCGCCGGAGAGCTCGTGGGGCGAGTTGCCGTAGTCGAAACCGGGCGGCCTCTTGCCGTCGACTTCGCCCATGCAGACCTCGCCGACGCCTCGGTCGCGCAGGGCGAGGGCCTCGTCCACCTCGGCGACGAGCACGATCCTGGAGGCGCCGCGCGAGAACGCCACCGCCGCGGTGGTGAAGGCCCTGAACACGTCGATGATAATGACGGTTCCCTGGGCTTCTCGCGCGTCCCTGAGAAGGCTGCCCATCCTGATTTCCATACTCTACCGTCCGTTTCGTTCGAATAGCGGCTGTTGCCGGTGCTATTGTCGCTCGCCACGGGAATTATAGGCGAGGCCCCTCACTCAATCAAACGGCCTCGAGCGGGGGCGGTTTCGAAGAGTCTGTTCCATTTTGTTCCGTTTCGTTCCATTTGTTCCGGATCCCTAGCTGGAACGGGTGGCCAGCGGTGTCGGGTCGGGACGCCGGCGTGACCTAGGGGAGCCTGGGTTTGCCGGGATGGCACGGAGGCGGGACAGGCTGCCAGGGGTCCAGGAGGCTGCTTTGGCGTTCGCGGGCAGGTGGGGTCAGTCCCTCGTCGAGGAGAGAGTAGCACGGATGTGCGCTGGGGTCAATGGGGGTTGGCGGAATCGTAGTGGTTCTAGTCCGGCCGGCGGCTGCGGGATTGAGACTAGCAGCCTGGACTCGAGGCGGCTTGACACTTGGAAACTGTATCCAAGAAACTAGGAGCACAATCATCTCCATGTGATCAAAGGCGACTAAGTATGACTTCCAAAAACAAGACGGTTCAGCTCGAATACACTCTGGAGGCGAAGGAGCTTCTCACGCCCTTTCGACAGTATGTCCTCGAGAGCCTCTTTAAGATCGGCCGCAGGGAATTAGGGACGGCTCTCAGGTCGGCAACAGTGGACGTTGACAACAACCATTGGGAGCCTGCGCCTCCAATGCTAGACGTCACTTTCGTTGCGGACATTGACCGGTACGAGTGGTCGCGAGCAGGGAAGGCGATTGTTGAAGCGGAATTGGAGCTGGAGGCATCCTGGACCGATGCCCAGAAAGCGGATTACGGCAAGACGATCTTTTTCTCGATATATCCTCTTCGCATATGAGGCCGCTCGAGTTCTACCGACTCGGGCTGCGGCTGGCAGAGTTCGCAAGCTCGGAGGCCGAGCGCCGGACCGCCGTCAGCCGGCTATATTACGGGCTGCACCACGAAATCTGCTGCCGTTACTTCAGAGAGTATCCAGAAGACGCGCCGCTCCCAAGAAACGGTAGGCACATAGCACTTGTTCATCGTTTAGGTGGTAAACCAGGAACTGGCGAGAGGGACATAGCGCTAAAATTGAACAGCATGCGGCAAATGCGCAACGCCGCCGACTATGAGCTAAAGCGAACGGTCCAGATCGATCAACGGACGCTTAACATCGATCAGCTTGTAGTGTTCGCGCTTATCGTGGCGAATGATTTGCTCGCCACACTGGAGGACTTTTCGCCGGGGGAGGCGGCCGACGGCTGCGATTGTCCTACGGCGCGGGTTTAGGCTCACGAGCTTCGTGGAGAGCGTGTGACGCCCTCCCATGCGGTCGAGTCTTCCGCGCCAGGTTCTCGGGGCTGCCACCACCGGGGCAGAAACGCCGCGATGGCGACCAGCACGAGCGCCTGCACAGACGCCGAGAGGGCTATGAGCATGGTGGCGTCGAAGAAGAAGGCTTCGGGGAACATAGCTAACAGGTAGTCGCGGGTCGGGTCGAGCTGCCAGAGGTCGTTGGCGAAGCTGACGAGGTGGAAGGCGAGGAAGAGCCTGTCGAATCCGACGAGCGACCCGAGGCCCGCCAGCAGCACGATGCCCAGCGTCAGGCCGCCGCCGTAGCCGGCGTACCGGGCCAGCCGCGCGAGGAACGGCCGACGGTAGAGTGCGAGTCCGAAGGCTGCGAACGCCAGAAGGTACAGTCCCGACGCCTCCTGCACCCAGTACACGCCACGCACCAGACCCTTCACGTCGCGCATGTGAAGTATCTCACGCTCGTTGTACAGGCTGGGCACCTGCACACCTCGCACGGTGGTGGGCACTATCAAGTACTCGGAGTCGTCGTTGAAGTAGGTACGGATGCGCGCGGCGACATCGAGCAGGTTGTCGCGCTCGATGCCGGTGTAGGCCGTGATGTTGTACCTGTCGAAGCCGTAGCTGTACAGGGCGGGAGCGTTGATGACCAAGCGCACGCTGCCGGCGATGAGAAACACCGGCACAGCGGCCACGAACAACGCAGTCGCCAGCGCTTTCAGCCATGATGCCGCACGCCTTCTTCCTGATGATTCTATGTCGACTGCTCCCTTCGATGGTGTGAGGCCATGATAGCAGCTTTGCGGTCCGCGCTATGCAACGACGCGCCGCACTCCACCGTTCCGCCCCGCACGGTGTGGTAGCATCTACGCGGGGCCAGTCAGGCAGATTTTGGCGTGTCGGCCCATTGCCAGCACGGCCCGGAGGAGCATATGAGCGGCACAGACGACTACACACTCGACTTCGATGGCGCGTCGGCGATTTTGCGTCGCCTGCGCGGTCCGGACGGCTGCCCGTGGGACAGAGGCCAGACGCGTGAGGACCTGAAGTCGCAGTTTCTGGAGGAGTGCTACGAGCTTGCGGAGGCAATTGACAGCGGGGACGTGGGAGGCGTGGTGGAGGAGTTGGGCGACGTGGTGCTTCACTTGCTGTTCCAGCTGGACATCGGCCGCGAGCGCGAAGAGTTCACGGCGCAGGACGTGTTCGGCGGGCTCATCGACAAGCTCCGCCGTCGCCATCCGCACGTGTTTGGAGACGCCGACGCGGACGACGCCGACGAGGTGATGGCCAACTGGCAGGCCATCAAGCGCAGCGAGCGGCGGGAGGCGGGCGAGTCGATTCTGGACGGCGTGCCGAAGAGCATGCCCGCGCTGGCCCAAGCGCAGGCGCTGCAGCAGCGCGCCGGCCACGCGGGCTTCGACTGGGACGACGTGTCCGGCGTGCTGGACAAGCTGGCCGAGGAGGTCGGCGAGCTGGCGGAGAGCGAGACCGCCGCCGAACGCGAGGCCGAGTTCGGCGACGTGCTGTTCGCGGCGGTGAACGCGGCGCGCTGGCTCGACTTCGACGCGGAAGGCGCGCTGCGGCAGGCGAACGCGCGCTTTTACCAGCGGTTCGCGCTGATGGAGCGGATGTGCCGCGACCGGGGGCTGTCGTTCGAGGCGCTGCCGCTGGACGACAAGGAGCGCCTGTGGCAGGATGCGAAGCGGCGACTGGCGGTCGGCGGGGACGTCGCCTAGGCGAACTAGGGGGCTGCCGCTACCGGCTGGCGCGCGGCGAGCACCGGCGCGAGGTAGCGGCCCGTATGGGAGTGCTCCATCGCGGCCACGTCCTCCGGCGTCCCCTCCGCGACCAGGTATCCGCCCGCGTCGCCGGCGCCGGGGCCAAGGTCGATTATCCAGTCGGCGCTCTTTATCAGGTCCAGGTGGTGCTCGATGAGGACGACGCTGTTGCCGGCGTCCACCAGGCGGTGCAGCACCCGCAGCAGGTGCGAGCAGTCCTCGAAAGACAGCCCTGTGGTGGGCTCGTCGAGGATGTACAGCGTGCTGCCCGTCGCGCGCTTGGACAGCTCGGTGGATAGCTTGACTCGTTGGGCCTCGCCGCCGCTGAGCTGCGTGGCGGGCTGGCCGAGGCGGATGTAGCCCAGCCCGACGTCGCTCATCGTCTGCAGCTTGTTGCGGACGCGGGGGATGTACTCGAAGTGGTCCAGCGCCTCGGTGACGGTCATGCTGAGCACATCGGCGATGTTCCTGCCCCTGTAGGCGATCTCCAGCGCCTCGCGATTGTACCTGCGGCCCTCGCATATCTCGCATGGCACCGTCACGTCGGGCAGGAACTGCATCTCGATGTTGATGTAGCCGTCTCCCCTGCACGCTTCACAGCGCCCGCCCTTTACGTTGAACGAGAACCTGCCCGGCTTGTAACCGCGCACCCTGGACTCCGGCATCGTGGCGAACAGCTCGCGTATCGGCGTGAAGGTGCCGGTGTAAGTGGCCGGGTTGCTCCTGGGCGTTCGGCCTATGGGCGATTGGTCGATGTTCACGACCTTGTCGATGTTGTCGACTTCTTCTATGGCTTTGAATTTGCCAGGCCGGTCTTTGGCCCTGTAGAAGAGTTGCGCGAGCCTCTTGTACAGCACCTCGTTTATCAGCGTGCTCTTGCCCGAGCCGGACACGCCGGTCACGCACACCAGCGCGCCCAGCGGTATGCGGACGTCCACGCCCTTGAGGTTGTTCTGTCTCGCGCCGCGAATGGTGATGGCCTTGCCGTTGCCCGCACGCCTCTCCGCCGGCAGCGGGATCTGCTTGCGGCCGCCGAGGTACTGGCCGGTGAGCGAGTCCGGTGTGTCGATCACGTCTTCGACGGTGCCGGAGGCGACCACGTGACCGCCGTGCTCGCCCGCTCCGGGTCCGAGATCGACGATGTGATCGGCGGCGCGCATGATCGCCTCGTCGTGCTCGACGATCAGCACGGTGTTGCCAATGTCGCGAAGGCCCTTCAGCGTCTCGATCAGTCTGTAGTCGTCCGCCGGATGCAGCCCTATGGACGGCTCGTCACACACGTAGAGGACGCCCAGTAGCCCGGAGCCTATCTGGGTGGCCAGGCGGATGCGCTGGGCTTCGCCGCCGCTCAGAGTGGACGCCGTGCGGGACAGCGTGAGGTAGTCCAGTCCGATGTTGAGCAGAAACCCCAGCCTTGCGTCGATCTCCTTGAGAATCTGCGAGGCGATGGTCTTGTCGCGTTCCGAGAGCGTCTCGCCGGAGGACGCGCCGTTGGACGAATGAGCCGCGCCGGAGATGCCGCGCGTCCAGGCGAGCGCCTGGCCAATGGACTTGTCGGTGACGTCCATGATGTTGAGGCCGCACACGGTCACCGCCTGCGCTTCGCGCCTGAGGCGGCGTCCGCCACAGCCCTGGCAGGGCCGGGCCGCCATGTAGCGCTCGATCTCGGTGCGAACGTAGTCCGACTCGGTCTCTCTGTGGCGCCGCTCCAGGTTGTTCACCACACCCTCGAACGAAGTACGCCAGCGGTAGGTCTTGCCCTTCTGGGTCTCGTGGCTGACGCTGATGGACTTTCCCTTGGTGCCGTACAGCACCACGTCCAGGTCCTGGTCGTCCATGTCGCCCACCGGCGTGGTCGTGTCGAACTCGTACGCTCTCGCGACCGACTCGAGCTGGCTTCTGTACCAGGGGCTCATCGAGCCCGTGCGCGCCCACGGCTCGATCGCGCCCTCGCGAATGGCGAGGCGCTTGTCGGGGAGGACCAAGTCGGGGTCTATTTCCAGCTTGTACCCGAGTCCGGTGCACCTCGCGCAGGCGCCGTGCGGGTTGTTGAAGCTAAACGTTCTGGGCTCGAGCTCGCCCAGTCCGATGTTGCAGTGTACGCAGGCGAAGTTCTCAGAGAAGAGCATCTCGTCGCCGCCAACGACCGAGACGAGCACCACGCCGTCGGCCATTCGCAGCGCGGCCTCCAGCGAGTCGGCCACACGCCCGGTCTCGGCGCTCTGGCCGATAACCAGCCGGTCGACGACAACCTCTAACGTGTGCCACTTCTGCTTATCCAGGTCGAACGACTCGGACAATTCGCGCACCTCGCCATTGACGCGTACGCGCACGAAGCCGGACCGGCGCGCGTCCTCGAACACCTCTTTGTGCTCGCCTTTGCGCCTGCGGACCACCGGGGACATGATCTGTATGCGGCTGCCCTCCGGCAGGGACAGGACGGCGTCGGCTATCTGCTGCACGGTCTGGCCCTGTATCGGGCGGCCGCACCTGTAGCAGTGGGGTTTGCCGACCCTGGCGAAAAGCAGCCGCAGGTAGTCGTACACTTCGGTCACCGTGCCCACCGTGGAGCGCGGATTGTGAGACACGCCCTTCTGGTCTATGGAGATGGCGGGGGACAGGCCCTCGATGTAGTCGACGTCGGGCTTGTCCATGCGGCCCAGGAACTGCCGCGCGTAAGCGGAGAGGGACTCGACGTAGCGGCGCTGGCCCTCGGCGTAGATGGTGTCGAACGCGAGGGAGCTCTTGCCCGACCCGGACACGCCGGTCATAACGACCAGCTTGTTGCGGGGAATGGTAACGCTTACGTTCTTGAGGTTGTGTTCGCGAGCGCCGCGAACGACTATGTTCTCAAGGGGCATCGTGGATGGTCCTCCGTCGGCCCGGTATTCACGGGACCACGCCTCCCGCGGTCCGCCAGAACATTCTACCACCGAATCGCCCAGCCGGAAGTGGCCAGGCTCCGTCAACCGCGCCGTTCCAGGCTGGGCGCCGAAGCCTGTTTCAGATTGCCTGGCGGCTCCGACACCGCTATTCCCGCGAATGTGGGAAATCTGTTAGTTTCTGCGACATTCTGTGCTCCTCCTAGCTGAGAGCGTCGCCGGCCCCGCCCAAGTCCGTAATGCCGGACGCGGGTTTTTGGGACACGGAAGTGGCATTACGCGACAGAGTAGGACAGGAGGGCGTCGGTGGCCGGTGGCCAGTTTTCGACGCCCTTTCCTTTAAGGATGCCTGGGCCTTGTCCCGTTTGGGAGGAGGGATTCCGGGCCGCGGAGTCGGATCCCTAGCCTGGGCGAGGGTAGCACGTATGTACGTGCATTTCTAGAGTGCTGGCGAGATTGCGGGATTGGGGGCGGATTAGTGGGGAGAAATGGCGCAGGCGTGGCGAAGAGATGGGACGTTAGCGGGATTGGATGGGGCTGGGCTGGGGGCGGGTGACGCGCGAGAGTGACGCTTTTTTCGGGGTATGTGAGCGCGAATGGGTCGTGTGTGGGCGCTGGTGTGCGGCCGGGATGAGCGTTGGCGCGTGCGGGGGACATTGGCTGAGCAATATGGCGAACGCAAGGCGGTGGCCGTAGGTCCAGAGTTGGGCGCGGGGGCAGGCTGTTCGCGATGGAGCCGGTCTTGGGCGCACCTGGCAATCTGAAACAGGCTCTCGGCGCCGCCGTCGTTTGACACGCCATCGGGCGAGTGCTAACTTCCAGCCATTGGCGCGGATGCCGACGAAAGGATGGCTCTATGAGTGAACTAGGCCCCCTGTCCTACCACATCCACGAGATAGCTCCCCTAGTCAAGTCCCGCGAGTTGTCGCCCGTCGAATTGACGCGTGCGGCGATAGACCACGCGGAGCGTCTGCAGCCTGTCCTCAAGTCGTTCATCACGCTCACGCCCGAGCTCGCGCTGCGCCAGGCGCAGAAGCTGGAGAGCATGCTGATGCGCGGAGAATGGCTCGGCCCATTGCACGGGATCCCGGTGGGTCTGAAGGATATGCTGCTGACCAAGGGCGTGCTCACGACCGACGGAAGCAAGGCGCTGGCGGACTACGTACCGGCCGAGGACGCGCCGGTGGTCAGCCGTATAAGGTCGGCGGGCGCGGTGATACTCGGCAAGGAGAACATGCACGAGATAGGCGCCGGTTTCCTGAGCGACAATCCGTGGTTCGGCAGGGTGCGCAATCCGTGGGACACGGAGCGGTACGCGGGAGAGTCGAGCGGCGGGTCGGCGGCCAACGTCGCGGCCTACGTCACGTTCGCGTCGCTGGGAACGGACGGCGGCGGCTCGGTGCGCCAGCCGTCGGCGGTGTGCGGCGTCGTCGGCATGAAGGCGACTTATGGACGGGTCAGTAACCTGGGCTGCCTGGAGGGAGTTGATCCCGCGAACTTCCACGTTGGCCCACACACGCGCTGCGTGCGGGACAACGCTATCGTGTTGAGCGCCATCGCGGGCGACGAGCCGCTGGACCCATCGACCGTGCCGGTGGCCGTGGACGACTATGAGGGCGCGCTGGATAGGGACATCCGGGGCCTGGCGATGGGCATACCAGAGAACTACTTCTACGAGCCGCTGGACACCGAGGTCGCGGAGGCGGTGTCCCGGGCCATCGCGGTACTGGAGGAGTTCGGAGTCGAGGCGCGGCCGGTCGAGATGAAGCGCCTAGAGCTGCTTCCGCTGGTGCAGGCGGCATCGAGGGCCAACTCGATCGTGGCGTACGAGGACCAGCTCCGGGAGGCGCGGGAGAACTTCAGCCCGGAGGAGCGCCACAGGATGCTGAGCGGCCAGTTTGTGCTCGCGAAAGACCATGTGAGGGCGCAGCAGGCGCGGCGGCTCATCCAAAGGGAGTGGCTGAAAGTGATGAACGAGGTTGATTTCCTGGTCACGCCCACCACGCCGGCCCCGGCGTGGCGCTTCGACGACACGTCGATCACGCTGGGCGACTCTGATGTTAGGGTGGACTCGCTGGAGAGCTCGTCCGCGGTGATGGGGCGCAACACGAGCCCTGGCAATCTCGTCGGCGTGCCCGGGCTGTCAGTACCGTGCGGATTCTCGAGCGCGGGGATGCCCATCGGGCTGCAGCTGTATGGCCGGCCGTGGGAGGAGAGCCTGCTGTATCGGGTGGCCCACCGCTACGAGAGCAGCGCGGGCCAGGGGCGGTCGGCGCCGCCGGCGGTAGAGACCGCGCTTGCGTAAGACTGCAGCGTGTGCAGCGGGCCAGGGAGGAGCACCATGGCGGTAACCAAGGAAACGCTAAAGCGTATGATCGACGAGATGGGGCTGATTCCGCTATCTGACGAGGAGTTAGACATCATCCTGCCGGAAGTGCAGAAGATGACTGAGAGCGGGCAGAAGCTGGCGGAGACGGACCTGTCGTCGAGCAGGGTGTCGCACGTATTCAGGGCTTCGCCTTAGAGGGCATGATCGCCTCTCCAGCCATCGACTGGGATGGCGCTCTGAGTCGATTGGGGCAAGCGTGAACCGTTGTAAAGTCGCGGCAGGTATTGCCAGTTTCGGCACGAAACCATAATGTGTAGTTAGTCGGCAGGGCTGCGAGCTAAGCCCGTGTGGGGGCGTTGCCCCCCGCTGACTGCGCCTGAAATGTTCGTACTCTGTTTGGACGAGTCCGGTACCCAGGGAGAGGCCACCTACTTTGTGCTAGGTGGCCTTGCTGTGTTTGAGCGGGAAATCCACTTGTTAAGTCAGGACTTCGACGCGCTGCAGACGGAGTACTTCCCAAGGGAAACTGGCCGGGTATTCTTCCATGCCGCAAGGCTCAGGGTTCGGGAAGGTCAGACTGTTGAGCAGCCATGGGACGAGCATTCCAATCAGCAACGAATAGAACTAAAGGACCGGGTCTACGAGATAACTCGCAACCGGCAGGGCGTTTTGTTTGGGTGTGCTATTGAGAAGAGATTCGCGGAGATTAGAGACGAAGGCCCTTATGATATGGCCTTCGAAGACTTGATAAGTCGTTTCGATCTTTTCCTCAGCCGTGCCAACCGCAATGCACTGCGACAGGGTGGTGAGGAACAGCGGGGGTTGGTCGTACTCGCCGAATCGAACTACCAGAAGGCGATTGGTGCTTTGGGACAGCGTCTTAGGACAAGCGGCACCCGTTGGCGCTCATTGCACAATGTCGCGGATGTGCCATTGTTCGCGCCAGCTCGCGAAACGAGACTCCTTCAAGACGCTGATTTCTACGCCAATGCCATTTGTGGCAGGTACCACGGCAAGCACACGGGAGACTTTGATCGAATAGCCTTGAAATTTGACCGTGAAGAAAGCGTTGTTCATGGGCTGGCCCATCTGACAGCTGATTCGCAATGCCCCTGCATCGCCTGCTTCAGCCGGTTGGGGAGATAGGGCCGTCCTAGCCGCCTGCATTGGCGCCGGCTACGGCGAGGCGGACGCGGTAGAGGCCGGTGCGGGCCGTGAGGTAGAGGCCGCGCAGGTCGGAGTCGCCCCAGGCGCAGTTGGCCGGAATCTCGGGGGGCATAATGCGGCCGAGCACACGCGCCGCCGGGTCCAGCACCCACACGCCGCCGGGCCCCGTACAGTAGACGTTGCCCTCCACGTCGAGCTTCATGCCGTCCGGGACGCCCGCCTCACCAGAAGACTCGAGCACGGCGAACACGCGGCTGCCGCTGAGCGAGCCGTCGCTCTGCACGTCGAACGCCAGGATGTGGCCGCGCGCGGAGTCGTCGACGTACAGAATCCGCTCGTCAGGGGAGAAGGCCAGCCCGTTCGGGCGCTCCATGTCCGAGACGACGAGCGCGACCTCGGAGCCGTCCGGCGACACGCGGTAGACGCCGTTGACCTCTTGTTCCTTGCCCTGAGCCTGTCCGGCCAGGCCGAACGGCGGATCTGTGAAGTAGACGCTGCCGTCGGACTTGACCACCACGTCGTTGGGGCTGTTGAAGCGCCGACCGTCGTACCTGCTAGCCAGCACGGTGAGGCGACCGTCGTTGCCCGTGCGCGACACGCGGCGGTGGGTGTGCTCGCAGGTCACCAGCCGCCGCTCGCGGTCGAGGGTCATGCCGTTGGAGTTGCCGCTGGGATAGCGAAAGGTTGTGACGCGCGGCCCCTCTTCGGCCAGTTCGTAGCGAACGATGCGGCTGTTGGGGATGTCGGAGAAGAGCAGGTGGTCGCCGCGCCAGACGGGGCCCTCGGTGAAGCCGAACCCCGTGGCGAGATGGTCGAGGCGCGGGCTGTCGCCGATGATGCGATCGAACGCGGGATCTCTCTTTTCGAATACGCCTTCCATGAAATGTGCTCCTCAGTGAAGAGTAGGAACTGAGAATAGCCACAGTTGTGTGGCTTGACTCACCCCCATCCTAACCTTCCCCCTGCGAGGGGGAAGGGACTTGTCGGTTACAGTGCGGCGCCGTAGACACGGTCGGGAACGACGATGACGGCGGCGCGGCGGTCTTCTCGCATGGCCTGGTCGTACTCCTCCCAGTTGGGGTGTTCGGCGCCGCTGGCGGCGACATAGACCGCTCGCAGGGCGTCGCGCAGCTCGTCGGCGTCGGTGTTGTCGGCGGCCCGCACATCAGCGCGGCCTTCGAGGACGAGGTAGCTTGACCAGTTGGCGGCGGACACCAGCATCGAACACCGCGGGTCGCGCCGGAGATTGGCCAGCTTGGCCCTGCCCTCCGTGGTCGTGAAGGCGGCCCCTCCACCGTAAGCACCGACTGTCACAATGCTGAGCTGCGCTGCGCCGCTGCGCCGGAAGGTGGTCACGACCGCGTTGTGGTTGCGGGCCAGGAAGTCTTTCACATAGTCGTTCATCGTGCGTCGCTCCTGGAAAGTCGTTCGTGTGTTGCTACGCCGCTGGTCGGATGGTCTGGAATCATGTCAGGGGAGTTACGAGTCGGGGTCGTCGGGGAACGCGAAGTCTATCTCGAACATGTCGTAGTGGGAGCGCGTCATGCCCAGGCTGTCGTAGGTCTGCTGCGCGACGGTGTTTTCGCGCTCCACGTACAGTCGGACGCCGCACACGTCCTCGCGCGCCTCGGCCATATCGACGACGTGGCTGTGCAGCGCGCGGTACACGCCGCGGCGACGCCATGCCGCGTCCACGTACACGCTCTGTATCCACAGGAAGGTGGCGGCGCGCCAGTCGCTCCACTCGTAGGTCAGCAGCAAGCTACCAGCCACCTCGCCCGCGGCCTCGGCGACGATGTAGAACCCCTTCAGGGGTGAGTCGAACACCGCGCCTATGCCCGCCGCGAGCACGTCGGCGTCCAGGCTCTTGCCCTCGGTCTCACGGGCCATGTTCTGCTGGAATTCGCACAGGCGCGGGATGTCCGCGCGTGTGGCCCGCCTAACCTGTATCGCCGCGTCATTCATGCTTGCTCTCGTCACCCCCATCCTAGCCTTCCCGCTGCGCGGGGGAAGGGACACTGCATCGGCGGCCCAAGTATAGCACAGCGCTTGACGGGCGCCGGGAGAGGCGTGATTATGGGGGCATGGCTACAGGGTTCCGGGACGTGGACATCGCGATTGTGGGCGCGGGGCCGGGCGGGCTGCTGGCGGCCGCGACGGCGGCACAGGCGGGCGCCCTCGTGGAGCTGTTGGACGCGGCGGAGTGGGCGGGCGGCAGGCTGGCGCTGCAGACGCAGACGCTGCAGGGCCCGGCGACGATTTACCGCGGGCTGAACGGCGTGGACTTCTGCGCGGCGCTCACGGAGGACGCCGTGTCCACGGGCGTCGCAGTGCGACTGGGCCGCGAGGTTCGGGAGGTGCGTACGCTCGGCGAGTTTCCACCCGGCTACGAATTGGCGTTGACCGGTGACGATGGGGAGGAGCGGCTGCGGGCCAGCGTCGTGGTGCTCGCCGTCGGCTCGGCGGAGCCGTGGTTCGATGTGCCGGGCTTGCCGCTTCGCGGCGCGGCGCTTTCGGGCGACGTGCAGGCGCGGCTGAACCGCGATGGGGAGCGTCCGGGCCGGCGGGTGGTGATGGTCGGCTCGGACAACGCAGGGCTGCTCATTGCGGCGAACCTGCTGGATGCGGGCGTTGAGGTGGCGGCGGTGGTGGACGAGTCGCCAGTAGTGGTGGGCCGCGAGTTCAATGCCGCGCCGCTGAGGGACGCGGGGGTGGAGCTGCTGGCGTCGACGCGGCTGGTCGAAGTGCACGGCGCGGAGAGGGTGGAGGCGGTGACGGTGGACGTGGATGGGGCGCGGCGGGTGATCGAGGCGGACTGCCTGTGCATGGCCGGGCCGCGTAGCCCGGACGTGGAATTGGCATCGCAGATTGGTCTGCCAATGGTGGACTTGCCGATCTTGGGCGGCCGGACACCTGCACACTACTCCGGTCTTTCCACATCCATGACCGGTGTGTTCGTGTGCGGCGACGCGGCTGGCGTGGAAAACGGTGCGGTGGCCTCGGAGAGCGGTCGGCTGGCGGGTCTGGCGGCGGCAGCCTTCCTGGGCAGTGCACATCCTGATGCCGAGCGGCTGACGAAGCTGGCGCGGGGGCGTCTGGCCTACCTGCGTAGGGGTAGCCGGGGACTCGCACGGCGTGAGGCGAAGGCGGCGCTGGCGCGGGCTGCGCGGGGGTAGGTATTGGGAGATCAAGGCGGTTGCGTCCCGTTCGGCACCCCCATCCTAACCTTCCCTCTGCGAGAGGGAAGGGACTTTTGGAAGCCCCGGTCCCGACACCTACGCCTGCGAGGGGGAAGGGACATGTTGCCCTCGCCCTAACCCCCTTCCTGACGAAGATGGGCCAGCGGGAGGTCGAATGTGACGGCTGTGCCGCGGTCCGGTTCGCTCTCGGCGCGAATCGTGCCGCCGTGCGCCTCGACCAGCTTTCTGGCGATGGTCAACCCGAGCCCTGCGCCGCCCGTTGCGCGGCTGCGGGAGGGATCGACGCGGTAGAGCCGGTCGAAGACGAACGGCAGAGTGTCAGCGGGGATGCCTTCGCCGTTGTCCCGAATCGAGACCGTGACGAACTCCGCGCCGACGTCCATCTCCACGGTTACGCTGCCGCCTGGGGGCGTGTGGCGAATCGCGTTGTCCAGCAGGTTACCGACGACCTGCGCGATTCGGGTCCGGTCAAACGTCACGTCGGGCGCGCTGGCGGGCAGGCGAGCGCCGACTGCGACGCCCTTGGCCTCTGCGCGCGCGCGGACGCCCTCGACGCTCGTCCTGAGCGCTTCATCGAGCGAACCTGGCTCGCGGTGCAGTGAGATGTCGCCCGCCTCGGTTTCGGCGAGCAGGCGCAGGTCCTCCACCAACTCCGACAGGTACAGCACCTGCTGGTGGATGGTGGCGAGAGTCTTCGCGTCAGGTTCGAGTACGCCGTCACGAAGCGCCTCGACGTAGCCCTGCACGTTTGATAGGGGCGTTCGCAGTTCGTGGGCAACGTCCGCGACGAGGTTGCGGCGCTGGCGTTCGGCGCGCTCGAGTTCGTCGGCCATGCTATTGAATGTCTGGGCGAGTTCGCCGATCTCATCCCTTCCCTTCGCGCGCACGCGCTGCGACAGGTCACCCGCGCCCATGCGCCGCGCCGCCGTGGTGAGCGCTCGCACTGAGCCGAGGGCACGGCGGGACGTGAGCGACACGAGCAGCAGACCGCCGACGCCGGCGACAGCGACCGCCCAAAGCAGAGAGCGGTTGGTAGAGTCCGCGAACCTGGCCCACGACGGCTCGTCCAGTTCGCCGGCGTTCACCTGAGGCGGCTCTGGAGGCGCGGGGGCTCGAGGGGAGGCCTGCGACGCGGGCGGCAGGGAGGAGACAGGCGAAGTGAGCGGCCGGAAGGAAGCGGGGGATACAGGCATAGGAGGGAGAGGGGGCTGCGTGGGCATCTTTGGGGACGTTACACCCCACGCGCTCTTGAGCGGGCCGACATACACCTTCGCCTCGCTGCCGGAGCCCACTTCGAATCGGGTGAACTGCCTGCGCTTGTCAAAGTAGGCGGCCTTGTCTTGCCTGGTGTCGCCGATGAGCGCGCCGTCCCTGTCCTCGACCACGATGTCGCGGCTCAAAACGAAGCTGGTCCTGTCAATCAAGCGCTGAACGTCCTTCCAGTCCCTGTTGTTCACGTAGTATTCCGCCAGCGCCTGCTTAACTCTCAGAGCGTGCGCCCTGTCGCTGATGTCCTCCAGACGCACGGCCTCCCTGTCCGCGGCGCGCCCGATGTACAGGCTGACGCCACCGAGCACGAGCGCGAGCACGAGCGCGAAGCCAGCCACGAGGCGGAACTGGAGGCTGAAGAGCCAGCTAGGCATCGCCGAACCTGTAGCCGACGCCATAGACTGTGTGGACGCACTTGGCGCCGTTGCCGCCTTCGCTCAGCCGCTTGCGAAGATTGGCTACGTGAGCGTCTACGGTGCGGTCGTAGCCGTCGAAGTCGTAGCCGAAGACCCTGTCGATTATCTGGCCTCTGGAGAAGGTGCGGCCCGGCTCGCGCATGAACATGGAGAGCAGGCGAAACTCGGTAGGCGTCAGTTGCGTCGCCTTGCCCGCCATGCTCACCGAGCGGCGCTTGAGGTCGAGCGTGAGGTCGCCGTGCGAAATCTCTTCCGGCCCGTGTTCCAGCGCCTCGCGCGCGGTGCGGCGCAGCACGGCCTTTATGCGCGCCACCAGCACGCGGGGGCTGAAGGGCTTGGTAACGTAGTCGTCCGCGCCCGACTCGAGGCCGCCGAGCATGTCCGCCTCTTCTACGCGCGCGGTGAGCATGACGATGGGGATGGTCGACTCGCTGCGCAGCTCGCGGCAGATGTCCATGCCGCTCATGCCCGGCAGCATCAGGTCCAGCACGACCAGGTCCGGCTTGGACGCGCGCGCCTGCCGTAGCCCGTCCGCGCCGTCCGACGCCGACAGCACGCGGTGGCCTTCGCGTTGCAGATAGAGGCCCACCAGTCTCGCGGTATCGGGGTCGTCCTCGACTATCAGGATTTTGGCGGACATGGTATTGAGTCTTCCCTCGCACGCGGGAAACCGGCGCCGCGGGTGAGCGCGTGCGCCGGCCCTTATGCGGTTCATCGTTGGCTAGGCGTCGTCTCCATCATCATTGTCGTCCTTGCCAGACTTGTCGCCGTACCAGCCCTTCCAGCCGTCGCGGTCGCCAAACCCGTGGCGACCGCGCTTGCCGCCGCCGGGGCCGCTGAACTCGAACCTGCTGTGATCGCGCTTCTCGCCGAATATCACATCCTCCGGGGCGGACTCTATCCACGTCTTGTACTCGTCCGCCTGTGCCTGCGTGATCGCGCCCTTCTCGACCATCGCCGCCAGCATGGCGTCCAGGTGTTCGCCGCCCCTGCCAGGGGCGAAGTAGGGCAACTTGAAGCCTTCCGGTCTGGCCTCCATCCACGCCTTCCAATCGTCCGCCTGCTGCTGGGTGAACATGCCCTTCTCGACCATCATCGCCAGCTTATCGTCCAGCGCCTCGTCCGCAAGCTCCTCTTTGGCCTGCTCCATCGCGTCTTCGACATCGTCCGCTTCCAGTCCCAGTATGCTCGCCACTCTCGAGGCGAATGCTGAGAAACGCGACTCCTTGCCTTCGGACTCCTGGGCCATGATAGCGCCGCCCGCCGCGGCCAGCGTCACCACTACAACCGCGGCGGCAGCGACCGCGCCGCCAATCAGCCATCTCCACTTCATGTTCAGGGTACCTCCGCTGTGTGTGTATTTGGGTTTCTGCCCGTCTGACACCCACTATAGGGGGGACATGTTAAGGAAGTTTGAAGGGGTGCGCCAGGGTGGGGGCTCGAGGAGCCTGTTTCAGATTGCCTGGCGCCCACCGCCGATAGTCCCGTGAAGGCGGTGAGGCGAAATCTGTTAGATTCTGCGACATTTTGTGCGTTTCGTAGCTGGGACTGCCGGCGGTCCTGTGAAATTCTGTAATGCTGGAGTGGGCAGTTCGGGGCATAAGTGTCGCACCGCGTGGCAGAAGAGGACAGAGGGCAGACGGGCCGACCGCCCGTGTCTTCGCTGCCGACGGGCGCCCAATAGGGACGCAGGGCACCCACAAGGGATGCCCCTACGGTCCTTACCCGTTGGGGGTAGGGTTCGCGGGCTGCGGGGTCGGTCCCTCGCCTGGGCGAGGGTAGCACGGATGTGCGTGTGTTTCAAGACCGGTGTCGAGATTGCGGGGTCGAGGCGGATTGGTGGGAAGAAATAGCGCAGACGCGGGGACGAGGTAGAGCGTGCGCAGGGCGTGTGTGGGTCAGCGCCGGGGCACGGATGGCGCGGGAAAGTGACGCTTTTTCGGGGTACGGGGGCGCAAATGGGCGAGGAGGTTCGTCCGCGGTGTGGGCTGGGGGTCCGGGGGGAAATGGCTCAGCAATATGGCGAACGCAGGGCGACGGCCGCGGGTTCGGGGTTGGCGCGGGTGCGGGCTGTTCGCGAGGGATACGACCTTGGGTGCAACTTGCAATCTGAGGCAGGTTCGCGGGATTGGGAGACAAGGCGCTCCAGGGCTAGAGTGAGGGTCGATCTGGAGGGATTTGCTTGATTTCAGAACAACAGGGTTATAGTGTTGATTTACACTTTCCTGAGCCATTTTGGGATGCGGGTTTGAGGACCGCGTCTTGGGGATTGTCGCCATTCAACTTTGGCGTAAAGGGGGCCGCACGGTGTCTGAGTCCACTGTCCGGAATCTGAAGGTGGCTATCGACCGCCTAAGGGCCAAAAGGCAGCGAATCGAGGCACAAGTTCAAGCGCTCGAGTGCTCGCTGCTATAGTTCGAGAGCAAGGACCATGGCGACGCACCCCTGCTGCCCGCCACACCCAGCATCTCCACCACTACCACGGTGTTAGCGGCGGCCGCGTCGCCAATGAGCCATCTCCGATTCACCCATGCGTACCTCCGCGATGTACAGAGTCGGGTCTTGGCCCGTCTGACACCCGCTATTGGGGGGATAGGTTAAGGAAGTTTGAAGGTTTGTACCAGGGCGGGAGCGAACATTGAAAGCGACGCTGTCAGTGTCATCAACTATCTGCTACGACAAAAGCATGATTGCAGCGTATCGCCGCATGAATAAGGAAGATATGGGTCATAGCAGGTAGGCACCAAGTACTAAAGCCAATGTTGGCATACTAGCGGAAGTGAAGGCTTGAGAGAATCCCAATGAACGAAAACGGAGTGGTATGAAAGACACAATCTGGCGACCTCTGGGAGATCTTGAACAGGGTGTTGGAACACAAGTAGCTCCACCGACTGAAATTCGCTTTCCTGATGGGGCAACAAGGCGCGTAATGTACTGGAAGGATGTTTTTGAGCACGTTACTCGATGACTCTACGAGAACAATCACTTGCGGTCGAGATACTGTCCCGTCGCGTTGCCCGATGCCACAAAGAGGTTTGTGGTCCATCGGAGGCCCAGGCACCAAGATGGATGCCGGTTCGTCGAAGCGCGCAAGGTTGGCCCACTTTACATCGAAACGAAGGACACGAGCGGTCAACTTCTCAAGAAGACGGTGTTTCTAGTTTAGCAATTCGCGCCCAGTCTGGCAGACGAGTTCTGCTACTAACGGTGTGCTAAAGACAACCCCACCCTAGCGTAAGGGCAGTTGGAACAGCGGAAGCTGGCTTAGATGCACTCTCCGCGTCCGGGGAGTAGTGAGGGAATTTCCAATGGTACAGGTAAGTAACGAGAGGCAGTACGAAAGGGCGGCGTTCGCGGAGGAGGCGGCGAAGTTGGCCGACGTGGTACAGCACATCGACGCGGAAAGCCTCCGCTTGCGGGAGAAGATGCCAGCGACCGCGGACCACCAAGAGGCGGCGGACGCGATTCAGGAGATTCTTCAGTTGAACGCCGATTCGCTCGAGTCGGCGCGCAACCAGCCCTACTTCGGGCGGCTCGACTACTTTCACAGGGTCAAGGATGACTCCGAAGATATTGATGATACAGAATTGCCTATGCGGTGCATCTACCTGGGAATCGTCTTCATCCCCGGCAAGGACGTCTTTAGCTGGGCCAGCCCGGTCGGCAGGCTCTGGTACACGCAGAGCATGGACGACGGCTACACGGCTCCCAGGGGGTACATTCCCACCAGGGTCAATCTCAAACGCTACATCAGGATACGGAATCGCACGCTGGAAGGCGTGACCGATACATTTCGCCGGCTACCGCCCGGCCCGTCCCCGGAGCAATTGCCCGCGCCATCTTCGGAGCAGACCCTAGACGACTCCGAGGGAAGGCGTGAACTGCTCCGCGAAGCGGTGAGCGGCGTCGGCAGCGGCGACGGGCATCTCCAGGTGATCGTCGAGACTATCGAGCCCGAACAGTACGAAAACATCGCGAACGTGAGCGACAGGGTGCTCATCGTGCAGGGCGCGGCTGGAAGCGGCAAGAGCGAGATAGGGCTGCACCGCATCGCGTTCCTGCTGTCGCCGTTCAACGATCTCCCAGAGGCAGAGCGCCCGACGCCGGAGACTACGCTGTTCGTGGGGCCGTCCCAGGCGTTTCTCGACTATGCCGCGGACATCCTGCCGACGCTGGGTCTACAGGAGGGCGTCCAGCGTGTGAGGTTCAGCGAGTGGCTCACGGAGCGCCTGTCCGTGAGGACGCTGATAAGGGCGAGGATCTGGAACAACCTGCTGAGCCAAGGCGAGCTGACCCGCTACGACGAGGCCGCGGAGACCTTCAAGGGGTCTCTGGCCATGGCCGACGTAATCGAGAAGCACGTTGCTGAGACGGCCAGAGACGCTCGGCGGAGATGCCTCCAGCTTTCGCCTGAGATACCGGGGCCGGAAACGGTCTACGAGACGACCTCAGCCCAGATAAGGTCGGCGTTGATCTCAGCGCTTCAGTCGGCGGGCCGCGGAGATGGGCTCAACCGGCGCAGGGAGCAGTTCATCGAGCAGATTGCTGGCTCCGTTCAGGTTACAGAGCGGGGGCGGCCCCGCCGCAGCTTCCTAGGTCTCACGCTCAAAGGGTATCGCAGGGAGCGGGAGAGGCGCGCTGAGGTACGCGCCGCAGTGTCGGAGTGGTGCGACGGGGCGTGGCCGCGCTTCGACTTCAGGGATGAGTACTTTGCCCTCCTGTCCGACCCGGAGAGGATGACGAGGCTGGCCGGATCGGCACTGCCGGACGGGGTCGCCGTCGAGCTGGCGAGATCGGCGGCCAGGATGCCGGACAGCGGGGTGGACGATGCCGACGTGGGCGCGCTGGCCTACCTGGACCATCTTCTGAACGACACCATCACGCCCACGTACCGGCATATCGTAGTGGACGAGGCGCAGGACATATCGCCAATCGAGTTCAAGCTGCTGTCGGCGAGCTCGCAGAACAACTGGTTCACGGTGCTCGGAGACACCGCGCAGAGGCTCACGCCCTACCGGGGAATCAGAGGTTGGCGTGAGGTGGAGCGCGTGTTCGGTCGCGCGGAGATCGAGGTGCAGCGCGCGCGCAGGTCGTACAGATCCAGCAGGCAGATAACCCTGTTCAACAACCGGATTCTCAGGACATTCGACGCTAACATACCGGCGCCCATTCCATTCGAGCGTGAGGGCCCCCGGGTTGAGTACAGCCGGTACAGGAACCGCGCCGCGATGTACCAGGGAATCGTGGAAGACATAGAGCGCATACGTTCCCTGGACGACATGGGCGGCGCGGTGGTGGCGATTCTAGTGCGCGACCAGGACAACCTGAACCGGTTCCGCGACTTCTGCAAGGAAAGGGGAGTCGGCGAAATCGCCCTGATTGGGCAAGGGCAGCACACGAGGTCGCGGACGGTGCTCGGGCGTATTCCGGATGTGAAGGGGCTGGAGTACGACGCGGTGATCGTGATGGGCGTGAACGAGGCGTTCAGCGACACCTTGTTCAACAAGAAGCTGCTGTACATGGCCACCACGCGGGCCAAGCACTACCTGGGCATCCACTGGTATGGGCGGCAGTCTCCGATACTGGCGTCGATCTCCGAGCGGGGGGTCAGCCGGTACCGGCGATAGCGGAATCGGGATGTGCACTGGGGGAGAGGGTCTCTAGATTCCTCGGCTGCGCTACGCTTCGCTCGGAATGGCATGAACTGTAAGCGCGCGGAACAGTGGGGAAGAGTACGGCACGGGCGCGGCGGAGCGTCGCACACGCGAGGCGATTCGCCGCGGTTTTCTGATACCATGGATTGGCCCGGATTTGCGGGCCCGGCGCGACTGTGCCAGGCGAACTACCACAATTGCAGCCCCGGTGGACGATGATCTCACACCCACACCCCGATTCATCTACATCACGGCCCGTACCCGCGTCCGGCGGCGAACGGGATACCGTTATCGGCGTGGAGAATCTGACCAAGCGGTACGGCAGCCTCACTGCCGTCGACGGCATATCCTTTGGCGTGGCGGAGGGCGAGGTGTTTGGCATTCTCGGCCCCAACGGCGCGGGCAAGACCACCACGCTGGAGTGCATCGAGGGCCTGACAGAGCCGACGTCCGGCCGTACTATGGTGCTGGGCATGGAGACACGCCGGGACTCCGCCCGCATCCGCGAGCGCATCGGCGTTCAGCTACAGGCCTCCGCCTACTTCGACCACCTCTCCCTTCGGGAGATACTCGAACTGTTCGGCCGGTTCTACCGGAGAAGCGTGCCATACGCGAGGCTGTTGGAGACGGTGGGGCTGGAGGACAGGGCCGGCGCGACCGTGGCCAAGCTGTCCGGGGGCCAGCAACAGCGGTTCGCCATCGCGGCGACGCTGGTGAACGACCCGGAGGTGGTGTTTCTGGACGAGCCGACGACGGGGCTGGACCCGCAGGCGCGGCGCGGCCTGTGGGACTTCGTGCGGGCTATGAACAGCGACGGTCGCACCATCGTGCTGACGACGCACTATATGGAGGAGGCGGAGCAGCTCTGCGACAGGGTCGCGATAATGGACGGCGGCAAGATAGTGGCGCTGGACACGCCCGCGAACCTGGTGGCGTCGCTGGACGTGCCGTACGAGGTGAGGCTGGCCGCGGGCGAGGCACACAGCGTGGACGAGCTGAGCGGGCTGGCGGGCGTGGCGGACGTGCGGGTGGACGACGACGGCGCGTACAGGCTCAGCTCGTCGGATGCGTCGGCCACGGTGCCGGCGGCGATGGCGTGGGCGGCGGCCTCTGGGGCCACGCTGACCCACCTGGAAGTTGTACCGGCCAACCTGGAGGACGTGTTCCTCTCGCTAACGGGGCGTAGCCTGAGGGACTAACGCGACACCCCCATCCTAACCTTCCCCCTGCGAGGGGGAAGGGATAAAAGGAGCAATCGGAAGAACAGTCGTGATCGTTTACCATCTCGCTCTTGCGAACATGAAGATGATAGTGCGGGACCGCCAGGCGCTGTTCTGGGCGCTGGCGTTTCCGCTGATGTTCGTGCTGGTGTTCGGCCTATTCTTCCGGGACGTGGACTCACCGCAGACGATTGCCGTGATCGACAACGCGGGGGACGAGATGTCGCGTGGGCTGGTGCGGAACCTGTCCGAGCTGGGCGGGCTGGTGGTGGAGATGAGGGACGACGAGGAGGAGGCGCGGCGGCAGGTGGAGGACGGCGACCTGGGGCATCTGCTCGTCATCCCGGAGGACCTGGCGCGGACTGTGGCCGACAGTCCGCCCGCCCGGCTGACGCTCGTGTACGACGAGAGCAACACCTTCGGCGGCATAGTCGTCGGCGCGGTGTCCAGCTTCGTCGACGGCGCGAACCTGGAGCTGGCTCAGGCCCCGTTGCGGCTCGCGCTGGACGTGCGGGGAGCGGGCGAGTCGGGTGAATCGGGATCGTCCGGGGAAACGAGCTACATCGACTTCCTGCTGCCGGGCCTGGCAGTGTGGGGGGTGATGAGCTTCTCCGTCATCGGGCTGGCAACCACCATCGCGGTGTACCGCGAGAAGCGGATACTGATACGCATACAGTCCACGCCGCTGAAGGTGAGGGTTTTCGTGGTGGCGCAAGTGCTCGCTTCACTGCTGCTGTCCATCGTGCAGGCCGCAATCATCCTGGCGGTGGGCATGGCCATATTTGGTGTGTCGATTCCGTTGAGCCAGGCGCCGCAGCTTTGCGTGCTGATCCTGATGGGCAACCTGGTGTTCCTGAACCTGGGATTCATTGTCGGGGCGTTCTCCAAGACCGTCGCCGCCGCCAGCGGGCTTGGCAACGCCGTCTCGCTGCCGTTGATGTTCCTGTCCGGCGTCTTCTTTCCAACCGACAATCTGCCAACTGTGCTGCTGTTCGTGATAGAGTACCTGCCGCTGGCGCCGCTGTTGGAGATGTTCCGGAGCGTCGCGCTCGATTCCGGCGCGTTCTGGGACTATCCCACTCAGCTTGCGATTGTGGCGGGGTGGGTAGTGCTGAGCGCCGCGGTGGCCATGCGGACTTTTCGGTTCCGCTGAGGGGTGCGGCCACCGCCATGTCCGCATAGAGTACGGGCAGGCTCTAACCGCTGCGAGACCTGATAGGGTGGGTTTTGGCAAGTTCAGGGGTTGCGCCCAAGTCGTCACCCCCATCCTAACCTTCCCCCTGCGAGGGGGAAGGGACTAAAGGAGCACGACACGATGGATGCCTGGGAGGTCAACGACCTTATCGCGCAACGCGCGGAGCTTGGCGAGCGCTACCTGGACTTCTTCGAGAGCGCCGAGCTGAGCCTGGGCATGTACCGGCTCGGCGCGGGGGAGATCGACCCGCAGCAGCCACACACGGAGGACGAAATCTACTATATTGTTCGTGGGCGCGGGCAGATAAGCGTGTCCGGCGAAGACTGCCCGGTGCATCCCGGCTCGGTGGTGTTCGTGGCCGCGGGTGATGTGCACAGGTTCCACTCCATCGAGGAGGACCTGGAGATGCTGGTGGTGTTCGCGCCGCCGCGCCGCTCGCGGGCGTAGGCGCAGGGCGAGGACAGGCAGAACAGCAGACGGATGACAGCATGGCATTCGACAAGGTAGCCAAGAGCTTCGACGAGGCCGTTTCGGACATTCCGGACGGCGCGTTCTTGATGATCGACGGGTTCGCCGGGCCGGGCGGCACGCCGCAGAACCTGATACGCGCGCTGCGAGACCACGGCGCGCGAGACCTGACGATAGTCAGCAACACAGCGGGACTCGCCAGCGTCATCGGCTTCGGCACGATTCCGGGCACGCGGCCTATCGACATCGGGATACTCATCGACAACGAGCAGGTGGGCAAGGTGATAGCCTCGTACCCGGTCTCGCCGTCGCCGTCCAGGCCGACGTCGTTCGAGCGCGCCTACCGCGAGGGCAAGGTTGACCTGGAGGTGGTGCCGCAAGGCACGCTCGCCGAGCGCATACGAGCCGGCGGCGCGGGCATCCCGGCGTTCTACACGCCGACGAGCGTCGGGACGCTGCTGGCCGAGGGCAAGGAGACGCGGGAGTTTGACGGGCGCGAGTACGTGATGGAGATGGGCCTAGTCGCCGACTTCGCGCTGCTGAGGGCGAACGTGGCCGATACGCTGGGCAACGTGACTTACCGTGGCACCTCGCGGAACTTCAACGCTGTGATGGCCACGGCGGCGCGCGTCACCGTCATGGAAGTGGATGAGATAGTGGAGCCGGGCGCGCTGGACGCGAACTCGATACACACACCCGGAATCTACGTCAATCGCATAGTGGCCATCTGAGCCGGGCGGAGAACATGCAGACTGCAAACAGACCAGACGAGAGAGGGCGGTTCGGGCAGTTCGGCGGGAGGTTCGTGCCGGAGACGCTGATGCCCGCCATCGCCGAACTGGAGAACGCATACCTCGCGGCCCAGTCGGACGAGGCGTTCCAGGCGCGGCTCGCGGAGCTGAGCCGCCAGTACGTCGGGCGGCCCACGCCTCTTTACCACGCCGAGCGGCTGTCCGACGAGCTGGGCGGCGCGCAGGTGTACCTGAAGCGAGAGGACTTGGCCCACACCGGCGCCCACAAGATCAACAACGCCCTGGGCCAGGCACTGCTGGCCAAACAGATGGGCAAGGACCGCGTCATCGCCGAGACCGGCGCCGGCCAGCACGGCGTGGCCACGGCCACGGTGTGCGCCATGCTCGAGCAGGAGTGCGTGGTGTACATGGGCGAGGAGGATATACGCAGGCAGTCGCTGAACGTTTTCAAGATGCGGCTTCTCGGCGCGGAGGTGCGGCCAGTGTCGTCCGGCAGCCGCACGCTGAAGGACGCCATAAACGAGTGCATTCGGGATTGGGTCACGAACGTCCAGACCACGCACTACCTGATAGGCAGCGCGGTCGGCCCGCATCCGTACCCGCGGATGGTGCGCGACTTCCAGGCGGTGCTGGGAGCGGAGGCGCGGGAGCAGATCGTAGCGGCGGCGGGCAGGCTGCCCGACTATGTGGTGGCGTGCGTCGGCGGCGGCAGCAACGCTATTGGGCTGTTTTACGACTTCATTGGCGACGATTCCGTCAGACTGGTCGGCGTGGAAGCGGCCGGGCTGGGAGTCGAGACCGGGAAGCACGCGTCCACGCTGGTCGCCGGGCGCGTCGGCGTGCTGCACGGCAGCATGTCGTACCTGCTACAGGACGACCACGGCCAGGTGATCGAGGCGCACAGCGTATCCGCCGGACTGGATTACCCGGGCGTGGGGCCGGAGCACAGCTACCTGAAGGAGACGGGCCGAGCGGAGTACGTGAACGCGACGGACGCGCAGGCGCTGGAGGGCTTTCAGCTTCTCTGCCGCACCGAGGGCATCATTCCGGCGTTGGAGCCGGCCCACGCGCTGCATTACGTGTCCAGGCTCGCGCCCACGCTGGACCGAGATCGGATAATCCTTATGGGACTGAGCGGCCGGGGTGACAAGGACATGGACACCGTGGCGACGGAGCTGGGGGTTACGATACAGGGTAACGGATGAGGATTGCGAGACTCACCCCCATCCTAACCTTCCCCCATCGACAGGGAAGGGGTAACTTTGCAAGAGGTAGTCGTTGATTAGCATCGACCTGATACGCAGGCAACCGGAGCTTGTGCTGGAAGCCGGACACAGGCGCGGCGAGGAGATTCCCGTCGAGCGCATCCTGGAGTTGGACGTGCAGCGCCGGGCGGCCATCGCCGAGCGCGACAACCTGCGCGCGCTTCGCAACCGGGTGAGCCGCGAGCTGGGCCAGGCGAAGGAGCGACCGCCGGAGCTGATCCAGCAGATGCGCGACACCGGCGCGCGCATCCGGGAGCTGGACGAGGCGGTGCGAGCCGCGGACGGCGACATGGAGGGGCTGCTGGCGCAGGTGCCCAACATCCCTCGGGACGACGTGCCTCAGGGCGCGGACGAGTCGGAGAACGTTCCGGTGCGCACGGTGGGTGAGCTGCCGGAGTTCGATTTCGAGCCGGCGCCGCACTGGGAGCTCGGCGAGCGGCTGGGCATCATCGACTTCCAGCGGGGGGTGAAGCTGGCGCGATCGCGCTTCTTCGTGCTGCAGGGCAAGGGTGCGCGTCTCCAGCGGGCCCTCATAAGCTGGATGCTCGACATGCACACCTCGGAGCACGGATACCACGAGGTTTACCCGCCCTACCTGGTCAACTCCGAGTCGGTGGTGGGGAGCGGACACCTGCCCAAGTTCGCCGACACGATGTACCACGACACCGAGGACGATCTGTGGCTGGTGCCAACCGCCGAGGTGCCCATAACGAACCTGCACCGCGACGAGATACTCGCCCACGACGCGCTGCCGCTGGACTACGTGGCCCACTCACCGTCGTTCAGGCGCGAGCGCGCCGCCGCGGGCAGGGACACGCGGGGCATAAAACGGGTGCACCAGTTCGAAAAGGTGGAGATGTTCAAGTTCGTGGAGCCGGAGGAATCCGACGCCGCGCTGGAGAATATGCTGGCGGACGCCGAGACCGTGTGTGCGCGGCTGGAGGTGCCTTACAGGATAGTTGAGCTGTGCACGGGCGACCTGGGGTTCGCCGCCGTGAAGACCTACGACCTGGAGATGTGGGCGGCCGGCTGCCATGAGTGGCTGGAGGTCAGTTCGTGCTCCAACTGCACCGACTTCCAGGCGCGCCGCGCTTCCATACGCTACCGGCCCCAGCCGGGCGCCGCGCCACGTTTCGTGCACACGCTGAACGGCTCCGGTCTCGCCATCCCGCGCACTCTCATAGCCATACTCGAAAACTACCAGCAGCCGGACGGTTCCGTAACCATCCCGCAAGTGCTGCGCCCGTACACGGGATTCGACCGCATTGAGGCGGAGTAGTGGTCGGCGGCCGGTGATCAGTGGTTAGTGGAAAGGCACGTATGACTCCACACATTTTCGCGGGCAACCCGTTGGACCGCGGCGAGGCCGAACGCCGGGACGAGGACTGGCTCGCCGACCGCGCCCGACAGGCGGACAGCCGCTTTCTGCCCATGCACAACCTGAACGTGCTCGTGAGCACGGAGAACCCTCCCGCGTTAGCCTGGCTCGATCACGACGAGTACGCCGCACTGGACGCGAACTCCGAGCCGGTGTTCCTGGGCCTGCTGGACGGGAGGGCGCACTTTGTAGCGGACGTGTCGGGCGCGACGGGCGCCCGTGGCCTGGCTGCGGACGGCAGCCGCCGGTTCGAGGACTGCCGCTCGGCAGCCGAGCGAATGGGGCACGATCCACAGACCGGCATGATCGCGCAGGCGAGGGCGCAGCTCGACTGGCACAACCGGCACGGCCACTGCTCGGTGTGCGGCGAACCCACCAACATCGGACGCGGCGGGCAGGTGCGGCGGTGCCCGTCCTGCCGGGCCGAGCACTTCCCCCGCACGGACCCGGTGGTGATAACACTGGTGACCGACGGCGACAGGTGCCTGCTCGGCCAGTCGCGGGGCCGGCTCCAGCAGATGAAGATGTACTCGGCGCTGGCAGGCTTCATGGACCAGGGCGAGAATATCGAGGAGGCCGTGGCTCGCGAGATTATGGAGGAGGCGGGCATCGCGGTGAAGAACGTGCGCTACCACTCCTCCCAGCCCTGGCCGTTCCCGTCCTCGCTGATGATCGGCTGCCACGCGGAGGCCGCGACGACCGAGATCGCCATGGACCCCGAGGAGATGACCGACGTGCAGTGGTTCGACCGCGACGAGGTTCTGCTCGCGTTGGAAGGCAGGAGCGACGTGCTGGCGGTGCCCAGCCCAATCGCAATCGCCCACCATCTCATCAAGGCCTGGGCGAACGGGGAGACCCGACCGTAGCGCCGGCGCCCGAAAAGCCCGAGAACGCAGCCCGAAAGTCCCCTCTCCCTTGAGGGTGTACAGACCGGGGAGAGGGTTAGGTTGACGGTGCTGAGCCAATCACCTTCCCGTGTTGTTTGAGGAGGTAACACGATGCAGCCCAACCATGAAGTGGAGATGCGCCTGAACGTGAGGACGCCCATGCGCGACGGCGTTGAGCTGTCGTCGGACGTCTACCTGCCCAGGGCTGCCGGACCTTTCCCGACGGTGCTGATGCGTACGCCCTACGATAACAACACGGCGCCGATGATCGAGAAGGGCATACGGCTCGCCAACCACGGCTACGCCTGCGTCATCCAGGACGTACGCGGGCGGTGGGACTCCGACGGGGTGCACTACGCGCTGTTCAACCACGGTGAGGACGGCTTCGACACCCAGGAGTGGATCGGCCGCCAGCCGTGGAGCGACGGCAAGATAGGTATGGCGGGCGGATCGTACCTGGGCTGGGTGCAGTGGCAGAGCGCGCCCCACCGCAACGAGTACCTGACATGTCTCGCGCCCCGCGTGATGTGCGCCGACCTGTACTCCGGACTCATCCGCCCGGGCGGCGCCTTCCAGCTCAATGTCGCGCTCACCTGGGGCATGCGCACCAACGGGCGCACGGCCCAGAGCATCGAGTACCACAACTGGACCGAGGCCTTCCGCTCTCTGCCCCTCGTCGACATGGACCAACTCGCGGGCAGGTCACTGCAGTTCTGGAAGGACTGGGCCACACATACGGAGTACGGCCCCTACTGGGAAACGGTTAACGTAGAGAACAAGTTCGACCAGATGGCTGCACCGGCCCTAATCATGGGCGGATGGTACGACCTGTACTCCCACAACACCTTCATCAACTTCAACGGACTGCGGCGCCACGGCCTCACGCCCCAGGCCCGGCAGTCGCGGCTCATCGTGGGCCCGTGGCCTCACGCGCTGAGCACGTCGACCAAGACGGGTGACGTGGACTTCGGCGCGAACTCGCTGTACGACCTGGATGCGCTGGAGATGCGCTGGTTCGACTACTGGATGCGCGGCATCAACAACGGTATAGACAGCGAGCCGCCGCTGAAGCTGTTCATCATGGGCGTGAACGAGTGGCGCGACGAACACGAGTGGCCGCTCGCGAGAACGGACTGGCAGAAGTGGTACCTGCACTCCTCCGGCGAGGCGAACACGCTGCTCGGCGACGGCACCCTGTCCACCGAGGAGCCGGGCGACGAGCAGGCGGACCACTTCACTTACGACCCGGACTTTCCGGTGCAGACCATGGGCGGCAACAACTGCTGCTCGCCCCACATCGTGCCCTGGGGGCCGTATGACCAGCGCCCCGTCGAGATGCGGGCCGACGTGCTCTGCTACACCAGTTCGCCGCTGGAGGAGGGCCTGGAAGTGACCGGCCCCATCAAGTTCGTGCTGCACGCCGCCACCGACGGTCCCGACACCGATTGGACCGCTAAGCTTGTGGACGTGTCGCCCACGGGGTACGCCAAGAACCTGTGCGACGGGATCATACGCGCGCGCTATCGCGAGAGCTTTACCGAGCCGTCGCTGCTCGAACCGGGTCGTGTGTACGAGTACGAGATAGACCTGGCCGTCACCGGCAACGTCTTCCGCGCCGGACACCGCGTCCGCGTCGAGGTGTCGTCGTCCAACTTCCCGCGCTTCGACCGCAATCTCAACACCGGCAAGAACCTGGCGACGGACTCCGAGATGCGAAGGGCGAGCCAGCGCGTGGAGCACTCGCGCGCCCACCCGTCCCACATCCTGCTGCCCGTGATCCCGGCGAGCTAGGGCGAGTGGAATGCCGGATGCCACAATGACGCGAATCGACGGACGCTCGCCAGCCGACCTGCGGCCCGTGCGAATCGAGCCGGGGGCCCTGGCCTACGCCGAGGGGTCAGCGCTGATCGAGACGGGTGACACCCGCGTTCTCTGTGCGGTCAGCGTCGAGGACGGCGTCCCCCGCTTCCTGCGCGGCGCCGGACAGGGCTGGCTCACGGCCGAATACGCCATGCTGCCGCGCTCCACAAACACGCGCACGCCCCGGAGCGCGTCCGCGGGAGGACGGGCGCGCGAGATTCAGCGGCTGATCGGCCGGTCGCTGCGGGCCGTCGTGGACCTGCGGGCGCTGGGTGAACGCACGCTCACCCTGGACTGTGACGTGCTGCAGGCGGACGGGGGAACTCGCACAGCCGCGATTACCGGCGCCTACGTCGCGCTGCGCCAGGCGCTGGAAGGCATGGACGCGCGTGGGCAGCTTTCCGGCCAACCGCTGCGGTCCGCAGTGGCGGCGACGAGCGTGGGCGTTGTGGACGGCGATGTGATGCTGGACCTGTGCTACGAGGAGGACCACCGTGCCGAGGTGGACGTAAACATCGTGATGACGGACGCCGGAGACTTCGTGGAGGTCCAGGGAACGGCCGAGGGCACGCCGTTCTCCCGCGACACGCTCGACACCATGCTCGAACTTGGGTGGAGTGGTATCGCGCGGCTGTTGGCCGCCCAGCGGGAGGCGCTTTCAGCTTAGAAACTATCTCAAAACAGTCAGACGCCACTGACGACGGAACCACAGAAGCGTGCAAGCGAGTTGCAGTACTCCTAGGTAGTTCGACGCCTTCTTATCGTAGCGAACCAGAACCGCACGACACTTTGAGAGCCATGCCAGCGTCCGTTCCACAACCCACCGACGCGCCGGATACCGCTTCTGTCCAGAGCTGTCCAGCTTCTCCTCTCCGATGCGTCGGATGTGCTCCCGATAGCCGTGTCCGGCGGCAGCCCGACGCCCCGAAGGATTGTCATACCCTTTGTCCAGACACAGGTGTTGGGGTTCCTCCTCCCTGGGCTGCGGCCGCTTGACCACAATGGCGGAAAGGGTCGCCTCCAACAACTTGGCGTCATGGACGTTTGCTCCCGCAACCGCAATGCTCAAAGGGCCGCCCTCTCCATCCACAAGGAGACTCCGCTTGCTACCAGCCTTGCCACGGTCCGTCGGGTTGGGCCCAATCAGGTCCCCCCAAAACGTGCCTTGCCCATGGCGCCGTCCGCAGCCTGCCATTCCCAGTCCACGCCGCCCAACTCTTCGCACCCCTCCACCAACGCTCCCCACATTCGGCGCAAGACTCCCCGTTCCACCCACCTCTGAAAGGTGCGATGGATCGTGCTGTCGTCCCCAAGCTCTCTCGGCAATCGGTTCCATTGACACCCGCTGCGCATCCGGAAGATGATGCCGTTGAGCATCTGTCGAGGATTGGCGCGCTTGCGGCCCCTTGCCTTGGGTGGGTCTCGCTCCAGAATGATAGGCTCGATGCGTTCCCAAAGCTCGTCCGGTACTTCCCAGATGGTTCCTAACGTCTCCTGATTCCCCATACGACTCCTCCCGACGCTTTTGGAGAAACTATATGAATCAGACCAGAAACCAGCCAATGTATTTGTGGGTCAGGATTCTGAGATAGTTTCTTAGGCGTCACCCCCATCCTAACCTTCCCCCTGCGAGGGGGAAGGGACAGTTTGGAGGACACATGCCCCGCCAACCCTGCGAGCGGGAAGGGACATAGACCGCCCATACACAGCGTCAGGAGGCCACAATCATGTCTAACCTCGACGTTCTCACCTATGGATTCGCCTTCACCTCGGACCAGGGCGGGCTGGGATGGTCCACGATCTCGCTGCTCACCACCGGCAACCGGCGCATTCTCATAGACACCGGCCCGGCGTCGCGCCGCGCGCTGCTAGCTGACGCGCTGCGCAGCCGCAACCTCGGTTTCGAGGACGTCGACACGGTGATTCTCACGCACATGCACTGGGACCACTGCCAGAACACGGACCTGTTCCCCAACGCCAGGATCCTGGTGCACCCAAAGGAACTCGACTACAATCGCAATCCGAGCAAGCGCGACGTGATGGCGGCCTCGTACCTGGCGGACATGATGGGCAAGCTCAAGGTTGAGCCGGTGTCCGACGGCGATAGCGTTGCGGAGGGCGTATCCATCATAGACACCCCCGGCCACACCAAGGGCCACATAGGCGTGGTCGTCGAGGTTGGCGACGACAGGGTGCTGGTCGCCGGCGACGCGCTGCCCGACAGCGGAACGGTGCGCCGGGGAATGCCGTACAACGTCTTCTGGGACGTGAAGGAGGCGACTGAGAGCGTGGAGAAGATGCTCGACGCCTCGTCGGTGTTCTACCCGGGCCACGACCGACCCTTCCGGCTGGACGGCGAAGACATCGGCTACCTGCACGGCCCGTCGGAGGTGGAATTCGTCAACGCCAATGACGGCGGGGGCGTTACCGCCGTCACCTACAAGGTGTATCCGGAGAGACCGGTGAACATAAACACCATCCAGAAGCCGTAAGCCGGCGAGGCCGGGAGCGGTCCGGGAAAGACGTTGGGCTATGGGGGTCTTCGGGGGTTTGCATCCCGAAGGCCCCCGATTTGCGCCCGCGACCGGGGAGGTTTCGTCGTGGAGGACTCCGACGCTTGGATTCCGGCTCGGGAGCCGGAATGACGTGGGGGGCCAGAATGGCGGAGTGAATGAGAGGACCGACAGAGGGGACAACAGAACCAACTGTTGTGCAAAGTTCGCCAGAAGCACCAACATTAGCGTAGACGAAATGTAGTCCTTAGGCTATATAATGTTTTGTACACATGCAGAAATTTATCCGGTACTCTGGAGGAACTCGATGAACTCGTTCGACTTGAGGACGAACAGGAGCGCGCTCGTGCTGCTTGGAATCGCGGCGCTGGCGCTGCTGGCCGCCGTGTGGGCCGCCGCGCCGGCGCTGGCGCAGTCCCCGCCGCCCGCTCCCGAAATCTACTCGGGCGCCGCGACCGTTGCGGGCGATCCCGCGCCCGACGGCACGACCATCGTTGCGCGCATCGGCGAAGATTACGAGTCCGATCCGGTAGTCGTATCAGGCGGGATGTACTCGGGCCTGAGCGTTGCCGCGCCCGACGCGTCGTTCAAGGACAGAACGATCAACTTCTTCCTCAACGGCGTCGCTCAGGCCGACGAGAGTGATCGGTTGACCGCCGGAGCGGTTCCCATAATCAGAAACGACTTCTCGTTGAACTTCGCTGAGGTTCCCCAGCCCACGCCCACGCCCACTCCGGTTACGGTCGCTCCCGCGGTCTTCTCCGGCCGGATTGCCGCGGCCGGCTCGGGAGTTCCCGCCGGCGCCGTGTTGGTCGCCCGCGTCGGCGACTACACGTCCGAGCCCGCGCGCATCGACGGCGACGAATACAACAACCTTATCGTAGATCCCAAGAGCGAAACCTACGTCGGCATGAACATAACGTTCACACTGAACGACGTAGCCGCGTCCTCGCCGACGGGCACGGTGTTCCAGGGAGGCATGTTCGAGACGGTGAACCTGATCTTCACCGGACTGCCTACGCCAACGCCGGAGCCTACCGCAACGCCGGAGCCCACGGCGACCCCGGTGCCCCCGACCGCCACGCCGGAACCCACGGCGACCCCGGTACCCCCGACCGCCACGCCGGAACCCACGGCGACCCCGGTACCCCCGACCGCCACGCCGGAGCCGACCGCAACGCCGGAACCGACCGCTCCACCGGAGCCAACGGCGACGCCGGAGCCAACGGCGACGCCGGATACTCCCACACCGGAGCCGACGACCGCTCCGGCGACCGAAGAGCCGGCCGACGAGGACGGCGGCTTCCCGATAGTCGTGGTCGGCATAGTGGTGGTAGTCGGGCTGGTAGTGCTGGGTGGCTTGGGCCTCTTCTTGTACACAAACCGCAGGACGTAAAGCGGTAGACACAGACCGCGGCGCAAGAGATTGACCCTATCGAGCCCCCGCTCCTTCTAGAGGGAGTGGGGGCTTGGCGAGTCTGTGTCAGATTACCAGGCGGCTAACACACGAAAGTCCCTTCCATCGTCATTCCGGCTCGCGGGCCGGAATGACGATGGCTCGCGCACCCGGTAATCTGACACAGCTTCCGGGCTTGGCACGTGAGTTGCCCCGCAACGCTGATTTCCTATAGAATGCTCCCACAGCCAAAGGCGGCCGGCGCCCAGCCGGAGACTACGCCAATCTTCCCCACTGGAGGGTATCTCATGGCAAGCAGCATCACCGTTACCGTCAATGGCGCCCAGCACACCGGCGAGGTCGAACCGCGGCTGCTTCTGGTGGATTACCTGCGGGCGAACCTGAACCTCACCGGCACCCACGTCGGCTGCGATACGTCCAGTTGTGGCGCGTGCACCGTGCTGCTCGACGGCGCTGCGGTGAAGGCGTGCACGCTGTTTGCAGTGCAGGCCAACGGACGCGAGGTCACCACCATCGAGGGGCTTGCGCCGGCACGCGGCGAGTTTCACCCGATTCAGGTGGCATTCTGGGAGGAGCACGGCCTTCAGTGCGGCTTCTGCACTCCGGGCATGATAATGTCCGCCCACGGCCTGCTGTCCAAGACTCCCAATCCATCGGAGCAGGAGATACGCGAGGGGCTGTCGGGCAACCTGTGCCGCTGTACCGGCTACCACAACATCGTCAAGGCAGTGCAACGCGCCGCGGCTGGATAGGTACCCCGAGACATTGGAAACTTCGAGATGCCCTGGTGTAGCTCCGCGCAATCGCCAGTGTCGCGAATCGCTAGCAAGGGAGAGCAGACATAAACGAGGATAACCGCACAGGCTTTTGGAGTGCTGATGGGCCGCATCGACGAACAGGCGGCGGCAATTGCCGATTTACGCAATGACCGCCGGCAGGCGGCCGATGCGCTGCGGGACGGGTTGGCAGCGCTGGACGCCCGGATAGACGGCGTTAACGCCCGGATAGATCGCCTCTTCCTCGCGATGCTGGCGATAGGCGCTGCCCAGATAGCCCTTCTGGTAACCCTCGTCATCCGCCAGGGCTAGGAATAGCAACCAGGACTCCAGACACAGGAGACGAACATGGTCACAAGCTCCTTCCAATACTTCGCCCCCACGTCGGTCGCCGAAGCGGCCGAGTTGCTGGAACAACACGGCGACGACGCCAAGCTGCTGGCCGGCGGCCACAGCCTGATTCCGCTGATGAAGCTGCGCCTTTCCGAGCCGCAGGTTGTCATAGACCTGGGAAAGATTGGCGACATGGCCTACATCCGAGAAGAGGACGGCGGCCTTGCCATTGGCGCCATGACCACCTACGCCCAGCTCGAGTCTTCGGACTTGGTGGCGGCGAGAGCGTCCGTGCTGGCCGAGGCCGCGGCCACGGTTGCCGATCCGCAAGTGCGCAACATGGGCACCATCGGCGGCAGCCTTTCCCACGCCGACCCCGCGGGCGACCTGCCCGCGGTGGCGATAGCCCTCAACGCGCGTCTAATCACCAGCAGCACTGGCGATCACCGCACGCTGAGCGTAGACGACTTCTTCGTCGATCTGCTCACCACGGCCCTCGCGCCAAACGAGATTCTCAACGAGATTGCCATTCCCGCGCTTCCGGCCCGGTCGGGCTCCGGTTACGCCAAGTTCGCCAACAAGGCTTCGCACTACGCCATTGTGGGCGTCGCGGCGGTAGTCGGTCTGGACGCCAACGGCGTCTGCGAACACGCGAGCATAGGCGTTACGGGCGCCGGCCCGGTCGCGTCCAGGGCTTCGGAGGCGGAGGAGGCGTTGCGCGGATCACGGCTCGACGACGCGACGGTGAGCGCGGCGGCCGCACAGGCGGGCGCGGGCATCGACTTCCTGGAGGACATCCACGCCTCGGCGGAATACAGGGCGCACCTAACGTCGGTGTTCGCCGCGAGGGCGATACGGCAGGCCGCTTCTAGGGCGGGCTAGACCCGGACGTCGCCCCACCCCTCTACGCTGGCGGGCTGCTCTGCCCCTGGGTATGCGGACAGGCGCGCCCGGACGTACGACCGGGTGCGCTTTGTCAGTTTCTGATTCGGGGCGTCGGCAATGGCCTTGACGTTCTTGCGGAACATTCCAAGGTAGGTGTCCACGCCGCTGCCCTCCGCGCCGAGCGAGCCGGAGTGCAGCGCGACGAAATCGACGCCCGCCTCCTGCGATATGGACTTGGCCACGCGGTCGCTAACGGTGGTCGCGCCGGACACGGCGACCACGTCGTGCTCCTCGTCGATCTCTATCAGCTCGGCAGCACCGGCACTTCCAGCCTGGACCTGGGCGGCGGCGAGGTCGTGGGCGCCATCGTCGCGGTGAACGCCGTGGGCGGCGCCTACGACGTCGACACCGGGGGCCTTGTGGCCGGCCCCTGGCCGAGGACGGCGCTTCCATGCTCGAGTCGCTATCGCTGGTGACTACGCCCGGCTACACCCGCGAGCCGCCGCCTGGGTCACCGGCGCGCTGGGACAGGCGGTGCTCGCCAATCCCTTGCCCGCGCCGCTGCTGCTGAACGTGAATCTGCGTCCGTCGGCCTCGATGAGATCGAGATGGTCCAGCTCACGCGGCTGGGGCCCAAGGCGTTCCTGGAAAACGTGGAGCGCGGCGGCGACGGGCGACGCGAGTTCTTCTGGATTCGCCACAACCGATCGATAAACAATCAGCCCGCCGAGGGCACGGACAGATGGGCGGTGCGCAACAAGCGCATCTCGATTACGCCGGTGGACCTGGTGTTCTCCAATGGGACGCCGGACGCCGCGTTCGAATCGATTGCGCAGGGACTTACCGAGCAACTCAAGTCGAGAGAATAGTGTGACCAACAGGAGGACACGATGATATACGAACTGAGGATTTACGAAGCGGCCCCGGGGAAGATGGCGGCGCTACAGGCGCGGTTCCGAGACCACACGCTGGAGATATTCGAGCGACACGGCATCAAGAACGTGGGCTACTGGACGGCCAGCGTTGGGGACTGGAACGACAAGCTGATATACATCGTCGCGTTCGAGGACGAGGGGCAGCGCGAGAAGGCCTGGGCGTCGTTCCGGGACGACCCGGAGTGGCAGCAGGTGCGGGCCGCGTCCGAGGTGGACGGGCCGCTTACCACGCGCATCACCAACGCGCTGTGGGCGCCCACGGACTTCTCACCGCTCCAGTAGGGGCGAGACTCCGGGCCACTCAGCCCCATCCTGACATTCCATCGTCAAGGGGGATTGACTGACTTGGCCTTCGCCCTCGAGGTAGGATTAATTAGAGCGCGCCCGGCCGAGCGGCCGGGCGCGCTCTGTCAGTTTCTACTTCAGGGCGTCGGCAATGGACTGGACGTTCTGGCGGAACATGCCCAGGTAGGTGTCCGCGCCGCTGCCCTCCGCGCCGAGCGAGCCGGAGTGCAGCGCGACGAATTCGACGCCCGCCTCCTGCGATATGGCCTTCGCCACGCGCTCGCTAACGGTGGTCTCTCCGAAGACGGCGCCGGCGCCGTGCTCCTCGATGGTATGTATCAGCTCGGCAACGTCGCGCGCTGACGGGTCGACCTCGGTCGTTCCGCCCGGCAGCACCGTGCCGACGACTTCGAAGCCGTAGACTACCGCGAAGTAGCTGAAGCTGTCGTGCGAGGTCACCAGGACCCGCTTCTCGTCCGGTATGACGCTGAGCTGCTGCACAGCCCAGGCGTGGAGCTCGTCCAACTCGGCGCCGTAGGTCCGCGCGTTCGCCGTGAATATGTCTGACGAATCGGGGTCGAGCGCCGCGAGCTGCTCCGCGAGGCCATCCACCGCCACCTTCACGCGATTCGGGTCGAACCAGAAATGCGGGTCCAGCGGCCCGTGGCCATGATCCGCGTGTCCATCCTCGTCCTCCGCCGCGCCGACGCCCACGAACGCGAGCCGGCCCGGGTTTCCGCCGATGGACCATTCGCGCTCGATCTCGCCCTCCGCCAAGTGGAACTCCGCGATGCGCCCGCCCGCCCTGTCGGACAGGTAGAGCACTTCGCCGAGTACGATGAAGTACGGCGAGGTGTCGCCGTCGAACGGGTCCATGAGCTGGACCGTTTCCTCGACTTCGCCGCTGGCCGCCTCGATGATGTTTATCATTCCGTCCGCCGTAAGCGCGAAGAACTCCTCACCGTGGGCGTCGAACGCGGCGCCGTACACACGCTTATCGGGGTCGGATGGGAGCACGCGCGTTATCGCACCGCCCTCGGCGTCAATCATCCACAGGCCGTCGTACACTGAAACGCCCTCGATCCGGTAGCTCGCCGAGCCGAAGAAGTTCGGCGCGTCGTCGTGTCCCCACACGGAGCCGATGCGGGCCTCCTCGCTCATCCCGGCCGGGTTGTCGATGAACGCGTGCTCGAACTCGCCGTCGTGGCCCTCGATGAAGAGGACGCCGCCGACACAGCCCAACAGCACGCCGTCGTGGTTGGCGGCCTCGCCGTGCATTCCCGGGCAGGAGCGGTTGCTGGCGTCGTAGACGACCTGGCCGTCCAGCGTCCACACCTCCGCGCCGAGCGGCAGGCTGCTCTCGGCCGTGGCGGGGTAGTCCGGGTTGTTGGACGTCACCATGAAGTAGCCTTCGCCCATGGCGACCACTGCGCCGTGCTGCAGGCCTGCATCCAGCCAGATTGGCTCGTAGTCGTCGCGCTCCTCTTCGAGGTCGTGCTCTTCGAACAGCGCGGCGCGCCCGGAGCCGTCGTGGTAGATGGCGGTCCAGCCGTTGTGGACGGCCGTGTGTATGGGCCGCTGGTCTGTGGTTCCGAGAGAGAGCAGCGACACCGGTTCCGTTACGAGGTCCATGTGCCCGTCGTGGGCTTCGAGGTAGACGCCGCCGTCGAATATGTGCACCTGGTCGTCATTGTCTTCCGGGCCGCGAGAGAGCGCAAAGGCGAAGCGGCCGCTGGGGCTGGAGTAGAGCGTCGTGTTGGCCGCGGCCACCTGCAGGTTGTTCTCAGCGAGCAGATCGGACGTGAGGTCCAGCACCGACAGCGTTGGCTGGTCGCGGTCCGCGATGAGCAGACGACCCGTCAGGGCGCCGCCCTCCTCTTCTTCCTCGTCTTCGTGGCCGGTTACGGCGAACTCGATCGGATCGATCTGGTCGGCCAGCTCAATCAGCAATGAATCTTCGGCGCTGGCGTTGTGTATCAGTTCCTCCAGCCAGCCGCCCTCCAGGCCAAGTCCGATGGACACCACCATGTCGGCCTGGGCCAGCTTGGCCACGTCGGCCGCGCCGGGTTGCCACGAGTGCGGGTCCGCGCCGACGGGCAGCAGGCTGAACACCTCGACGCGGTCGCCGCCCACGATGCGCACCCAATCCGCGGCGAAGTTGGTGGTTGTCACCACCTTCACCTTCGGCGCGTCGATCATAGCGGGCGCCGCGGTTGGGGCGGGTTGGGTCGTCGCCGCGGGTGCGGCAGGTGCGGGTTGAGCAGGCGCGCCCGCGGGCTGGGTGGGCTCGGCGGGAGCGGGTTGGGCCGTCGCCGCGGCAGGCTGCGCCGTGGGGTCCGGCTCGTCGTCGCCGCCGCACGCGGCCGCGAATAACGCCGCCAGCGCGACCACGGCCAGCAGCGTCCTCCAATAGAATGATCTTCCTAGAACCTTCATGTCGATACCTCCAAGACTTTTTTTCTGTGGTTGCGCGCCGTCCCTTGTTCCCGTCAGACAAGCCTGTCGGTACGGGACGTCGAATTCAGTTGTTATGATATGCAGTCTCATTATAACTGATATTTAGTCTCATATTATCGGTCAACCATTCCACTTGTGATGCAGTTGGCAGGAATCTGCGCGTTGTACTCCGTCAAGTTCTTAGAGCCTTGGCTGCTGGCATTCGAGAGCCCGCACACCAGGCGGCATCTCATGCTAGCCTCCAACTATGAGATGTAATCTCAATAGAAGTCAGTCTAACACCCGAGATTGAACATACGGAAAATCAGAAAATATGGTAGCAGCAGGCTAGCGGAATTGTCAAGACTCGGTGACTCCCAGAGCCTGTTTCAGATCACTAGGCGGACCACATGGAGACCTCCGCCCCTAGGTTCCTGTTTACGCGGGAAGCAGGGTTTAGGGCGGGTTTCCGCTTGCGTGGGAAGGATGATTCCTCGCGCACCTAGTAATCTGACACAGGCTCTGACTCCCACATGGCCGATGCCGCGATTGCTACGCGCGGGGTCTTACAGCCATATCAACGCGAGCGTGACGACTCCCCCCAGCAACAGGGCCACCGCCCAGAACAGGTCGACGTTGATCCAGCCTCGCCGCAGGAACGCCAGCCCCACCTTCTTGTACACCACCATGGCGATGACGAACATGACGAGCAGCATGGCCAGCGTGTGCACGCCCAGACCGATGCCCCACGCGACCGATGTGTCGGCCAGGTCCAGGAAGTCCGCGTGGTGTTCCAGGTCTCCCAGGCCGTGTTCATTCTCTTCGAGGTTCAGGATGATAGGCGCCAGCATCAGGCCGGCGCCGTGGGACGTGGCCATGAGAAACGACCAGACGATGAGGTCGCGGGAGGTGACCTGCATTCCCACCCACTTGGGATGGCGGTAGTAGCGGAAGACCTTGTACGCGCCGAAGATCAGCAGCGTGACGCCTGAGAGGACCCTGACCCAGTCGAGGGGAACGAACGCGCCGATGATCAGCAGAGAGACGGCCACGACCACCAAGGAGGCGGCGTGGCCGATGGTGACAAACACGAGCGCCTGGGTTATGGCCCAGGCGCTCTGTCGTTGCAGCCCCAACGCCACGGCGAAGAGCCAGCCCATGGCCGGGTTCAGGCCGTGGAATGCTCCCAGCGCGGCCAAGCCGGCCAGCGCCCCCAGGGACGCCAGCGCGGCAGGCTCAACGTGGGCGAGCGGCGATAGCAGCATCCAGTGGAGGCTTTACGGGTAGCAGAAGGTGTCGGACGAGGCGTCCCCTCCCTCGAGGCGCACCTGGTGCGCCCTGGTGCTGCCGAAATCGACGAAGAAGTCCGGGTCCAGCTCCATGCCTCCCTCGGGGTTGGCGTTCATCTTGATCATCCAACCGTTCATGTCGTTGTAGAAGACGTCATCCCAGGAGCTGTACAGGGAGTTGGTGGCGTACACGCGGCGTCCGTCTCGGCTTATCTCCACCATCTGAGGCGCGCCTATCAGCGGTCCCGCGGTGGGATGCTCGGCCTTTCTGACGATGCCGCCTGCCTGCACCGTGCCCGTGAGCTCGGGGTTGAACGGGTCGGATACGTTGTACTGGCGCAGCTCGCCGGTCCCCCAGCAGGAGACGTAGAGGAACTTGTCGTCCACCGACAGGTCGATGTCGGTCACCAGCGGCGGCACCACACCCAGCGGCTTGAGGGCTTCGGGCAGCAGGTCGGCGTCGGCCGGCTCAGCCGGAATATCGATGACCTTCTTCGCGGCCCACTTGCCGTTCTCGCGGTACCAGGTGAACACCGCGGACGACAGATCATTGGCGTTTACCACCACTCCGAGGAACCCGTAAGCCTTGGTCGGGTCGTGGGCGGGCCTAAGCTCCAGCGCCATCTGGTACTCGGAGCCCAGGTCCACCTCCTGGATGTGCCGGCGCCGGCGCATGTCCCAGAAGTGTATCTTGTGGCCGTAGTTGTGGTTCACGATGTGTTCCAGCACCGGGCCGTTCTCGAACATGTCCGGCGTGCCCCACTCGCTGGTCATGGCGACGTCCAGGCCGATGTGCCACCAGAAGTCGTAGGACATCTGCTGCGTGCCCCGCTCCAGCTCCCAACGGCCCAGAGGCTCGAAGGTGTTGTGGTCTATGCGCATGATTCCGCCGGGCGAACCGCCTTCCGCGGAGCCTATGCCGTTCAGGTATATGGCGTCGGGGCCGCAGTGGACGGTGTGGAGGCGGCTGTAGCCGGTGCGCTCGAATATGACGTCGGACTCTATCGTCTTGACCAGCTTGGGGTTGTAGGGGTCCGGCTTGGTGTCCAGGATGTAGATGCGAGACGTTCGCAGGGTCGGGACGACGAGGTATCGCCGCTCCAGGTGGGGGTGAGGTGCATATGGACAGAGCGCGGCGCTACAGGCGTTCCAGCCGAAGTGGTGAAGCTCGTCGCCCACGTTGGGCATTTCGACGGAGCTCACGATCGTGCCGTAGTTGGAGGACTCCGGGTCGAGGTCTACGACCGACATGCTGTCGGGTCGACCATCAACGTTGAGTCCGGCGACGTAGCCGAGCCGTTCGGGCGGGGCTTTCGTAGCCATCTCGGGCGAAGGATAAAATGTAGGGTCCGGCTGGAATAGGGCCAAAGGTGCACCTCGTAAAGTTTAGGATGTGCGCATTCTAATGAATGTGGCGAGGGCAATCAAGTTGAATCCTTGGAGGGGAAGCTGTCTCAGATTACTAGGTGCGCGAGAAATCGTCTTTCCCGCGCAAGCGGGAAGCCGGCCCGATGCCGACACCGCCCAACGCTGCCAAAAGCAGGGTGAAGCGGTCGCGCCGCACCGGAGAGCGCGCCTCAATGCAGGGCATCGCAGCCGGCTAGATAGCTACCAGGGCGACCCCTTCTGAAGCAGCGGCGCGACCAAGGTCTATGTCCAGCGTCGCCAGGTCTGCTCGACGACGCCTGGCCAACTCCAGGTACAGGGCATCGTAGAAGGACAAACCATGTCGCCGCGCCAACTCAAGGGCTGCCTGATAGTCGGGTTCTTCATCGGTTTGGACCGGCAAGATACTCAGGGCGTCAAGACGCTCCACGACCGCTCCCCAGGTGAGGCGTCCGCGCCGTTCGGCAACCAGCAACGAGTTACGTATCTCCAGATGCCAGAGTTGTGGTACAAACGCGCTGTCCTCTATGAGCCGTTCCACCACGTCGTCAGCTCGTGGCACGTCTTCGTCATCGTAGAGCCACGCCAAAACGACAGAGGAATCAACGACGAACGCCCTCACAAACGGTGTCCTTCGTGGCGCGACTTCAGTATCTCATCCGTTGTGAAGGGGACTCGTCCCCATGCTGCGCGGCGTCGACGAAACTGCTCAACCGCCTCCTCCCTCGAGGCGCGATGCTGCGTCGGAGCGGGGACCATATGCGCAACCGGCCTGCCGTGGCGGGTTATGGCAATCGTCTCTCCGCTTTCTACCTCCCTCAGGAGTTCAGCTAAGCGAGCCTTGGCTTCCGTGGCTTTGACCTCACGCATGGTCCCTCCAACCGGTTGTTTTAACCAGAACATACTAACGCTAGCTCCAGCCTGTCCGCAAGCACCAACGCTGAGGGGAGACTGTTAGGTGTGCCCAACACCGACTTTCCCACGAAAGCGGGAACTCAGGGGCAGAGGCCTTGGCAAAGACCACGTGAGGTCACCCAGCGGCGATGGCCCTGGCATTCCAGATCGTGAGCAAGAGGATGGGCAGGGACAGCAGGAAGAACAACCCGGATACAGTCAACAGGCCGATTACCAGGAAGCCAGCCCCTATTCCGATGACACTCAAAGTCGTGGACGCGGCTGCTATCAACAGCACAGCTCTGGCCGTCCCGCGGCTCTTTCTGTCATTCCAGGAGTAGATGCAAGAGAGCGCCACAGCCCCCAGACAAAAAGCGACGACAACCAAGGTGAAGAATCGTTCTCCGTCGCTGGCCCTATCCTGCACGAAGACAAGGTCTCCCGAAAGGGCCGCAACCGCCAGGAAAAGCAGTTGCGGCGCAAGCACCGCCAGGACAGCCATCACTACCGAAGGTAGGCGCATTAGCAGTGGTTCTCAAATCTCAGACATCTTCACCTGGGAGAAGTCAAAACATTGCTCCCGAAACCTGGTAGATTCCTTGATTGATGCCTCGCTCCATTCGCCCCGCACAATTCCATCAACTGTCCGGCCCAGTCGTTGGTACTAAGTTTCGAATCCACGATTCCCCCAACCCCTATTGATTCCTGGGCACATCCGTGTTATTCACCCTAACGAGCTGGCAGGTAACAGACCCCGCCAACCGGGAACGCGGACGTACAGGGAGGTCGGGGCCACCAGCGGCCCCGTTCCGTTTCCGGCCTATTCCGTAGCTTGATGCCCGCAACCAGTCTCTCGAGGTCTTCGAATTGCGCGAACCGCCGGGGTTCTCAGCTACGGGGCGAGTCGGAACAGACGAAATGAGACACTTCTCGGCGAATTTCTCGCCGAGGGCCGGTGTGATGTGGGGAAGCTGCCCTCGGAATGGTGTGAAGGACGCGGGAGGTGCGAGGGCGGGTCGTGAGGCTGGACCCCGCGACCCGCCGGGTGCTCGGTGGTTGCGCGCTACGCGGGGGCGAACTTGGGCAGCGTGATGGTGTCGGTGATGTCTTCGAAGACGACTTTGAGGGCCATCCCGATCTGCAGGTTTTCAGGCGTCGGATCGTCGATCACGATGTTGGTCGGCATTCGCGGGCCCTCCTCGAGCTCCACGATGGCCGGCACGAAGGGCACGTCGCCGACGAAGCCGGGGTGCGGGGCTCGGTGGACTATCGCGTAGGTGTACAGCGTCGCGTTGCCGCTGGCCTGGACCCACGTGGTGTTCCTGGAGAAGCAGCCCGGGGAGATGTCGCGCGGGTAGAAGTAGGTCCCGCCGCAGTCGTTGCAACTCCTGAGCCAGAGCTCGTGCTCCTTGGCCTTGTTCCAATACTCGTCGGACTCGCCCTGCGGCACGGGGATGGGCTTGTTATACTGCTGGGTCATCGAAATCTCCTGAAGTTAGTCGTTCGTGCTTGGTTGGCGGTCTTGGAGCGGGCTAGTCGACGGCGAGCACCACGGTGCCGGTGGACGAAAGCGAGCCGCCGGTGCCGTGCATGAGCGCGATCTTGTGGTCGTCTATCTGCCGGTCGCCGGCCTCGCCGCGAAGCTGTCTCACCGCCTCCAGTATCAGGAACATGCCGTACATGCCCGAGTGGGTGTAGGACAGCCCGCCGCCGGAGGTGTTCATCGCGAAGTCGCCGCCCGGCGCGGTGCGCTGGTTGGCCACGAAGTCCGCGCCCTCGCCCGGCTTGCAGAAGCCCAGGCTCTCCAGCGTGATGAGCACGGTGTAGGTGAACGAGTCGTAGATCATCGCCAGGTCGATGTCGTCGTGGGTGATGCCCGCCCTGCCCATGGCGGCGGGGCCGGAGTTCACGCCCCACGTCTGCGTAAGGTCGGGCATCTGGCTGATGATGTTGTGCGAGTGGCCTTCGGCGGCGCCCAGGATCCAAACGGGGTCCTTGGCCAGGTCGCGGGCGCGCTCGGCCGTGGTGACCACCGCCGCGCCGCCGGCGTCGGTGACCAGGCAGCAGTCGAACAGGTGGAACGGCCAGGCGATCCAGCGGGAATCGTGGTAGTCGTCGAACGACATGGGCACGTCTTTCATGTAGGCCTTGGGGTTCTTCTGCGCCCACTTGCGGGTGGCCACGGCGATCTCGGCCATCGCCTGCCGGGTGCGGTCCTCGCCGTACTGGTGCATGTACCTGCGGGCGGCCAGGGCGTAGTTGATCGGCGCGCCGATGAAGCCGTAGGGCGTCTCGAACTGGGAGCCGGGCTCCGCGGCGTTGCCCCCCGCGCGGCTGCGTGCGCTGCGGCCCGCCTCGCCGTGGGTTATCAGCGCCACCTCGCAGTAGCCGGCGTTGATCGCCGCCACCGCGTGGCCCACGTGAATGACGAACGAGGAGCCGCCCACCGACGTGCTGTCGGTGTAGCGGGGACGTATGCCCATGTACTCGGCGGTGCTGAGGGTGGACGAGCCGGCGCAGAAGACGCCGTCGACGTCCTTGATCGACAGCCCGGCGTCTGCGAGCGCGTTGTAGCCCGCCTCCGCGTGGTGTTGAAGGTTGGACTTGCCCTCGACTCTGCCGATGACGTCGGACTCGTCGACGCCGACGATGGCGCAAGTTCTGGATAGATCAGCCATGCTGGACTGGACCTCCTTGATAAGTGTGCCTGTACTGCTGACTAGGGCGTCAGCGCCGTGGCTAGCATATACGCTACGCGGGCGGCGTGGCAAGTTTGGGAGGAGGGGGTGGAGGCGGCTTGCGGAAGACGCCCAGACCCCACCATAACCCTCTCCCACGCGGGGGAGAGGGGAACAATAGGAGGGTCAGATTCCTGCTAGGCGAGTCTGATCAGGCTCTTCAGGCCTTCGGTTGGTCCCCTCCCCCTTCATGGGGTGTAGCGCCAGTCGCCGTGCCTAGTTCAGGCCCAGCAGATTCTCCAGGCCCACGGTCAGGCCGGTCATCTCTGTGGAGCGGCGGATGGCCAGCAGCACGCCGGGCATGAAGCTCTCGCGGTTGATGGAGTCGTGACGCAGCGCAAGCGTCTGGCCGAGGGCGCCGAACACAAGCTCGTGGTGGGCCACGCGCCCGGTCATGCGTCCGCTGTGGATGACCACGCCGTCGAGCGTGCCGCCGCGTGTGCCGGCCAGCGTCTCCGTCTCGGCTGCGGGCGCGACGAACGGCGTCCCTCTGGCGGCGGCCGCGGCCCTGGCGATGGCGAGCGCGGTGCCAGAGGGGGCGTCCAGCTTGGCCTCGTGGTGGACCTCGGTGAGGTCTGCGTAGTCGAAGAACGGCGCGGCGACGCCGGCGAGGTGGATCAGCAGCACGGCGCCGAGCGCGAAGTTGGGCGCGACGATCACGCAGCGGCCGCTGTCCTCGGCCAGCCGACCGGCCTCCTCGAGCTGGGTCTCGCTCAGCCCGGTCGAGCCGGTGACGACGTTCGCGCCGCCCGCGGTCGCGGCGCGAACAGCGGACATCGCGCCCTCCGCGTTGGTGAAGTCCACGACCACGTCAGCTCCCGCCAGCACGTCGGCTAGCGAGTTGGACAGCGGCACGTCGCCGGAGCCGTCCGGCAGCGCGTAAGCGTCGCCCAGGCTGCCGCGCCTGGAGGCGGCGCCCACCAGCTCCATGCCGTCGTCCCCGCACACGGCGCCGACGGTTTCAAGTCCCATTTTGCCGTAAGCACCCTGTACGACAACCCTGATAGCAGTCATAGCCGCGCCTCCTGGTGGCAGTATCCCGAGGGCGGAGTCAATGGCCCTCACCCGGTGCTGGGAAGGTTAATCCAGCGTGGGCGGTGATGCAAGGCGGATGCGACGTGGAGGACTTCACCCCCATCCTAACCTTCCCCCTGCGAGTGGGTGGGAAGGGACCGGTCTCTTCACTCTTGCGCCGCTTTCGCTTGTGCGGTGATTCTGCAATAATACCGCCGTGCCCCGCTGTCGCGTCCACTGCGACTGACCGGGGTCCGCTACTATTAAAACGAGGTGACTTATGGGCGCCAACCACGACGACGCATCCCACGGCGATCACCCCGGCATGTTGGGGGATTCGGGACTGAGCGAGCGGGCCAAGCGCGCCCTCGCCATCAGGGAACTGCTGCTGGAGAAGGGAATCATCGACGCCGACGACGTGCGCAGGCGCGCCGACGAGCTTCACCGCCGCTCTCCCGCCGACGGCGCGAGGGTGGTGGCGCGGGCCTGGGTGGACGACGGCTTCAAGGCCCGGCTGCTGGACGACGCCAAGGCCGCGGTGGCCGAGCTGGGCTATGAGCTGCCCCACGAGGCCGAACTCGCGGTGGTGGAGAACACCGACAAGCTGCACAACCTGGTGGTGTGTACGCTGTGCTCGTGCTACCCCACCACACTGCTGGGCCCTCCTCCTGACTGGTACAAGAGCCTGGCGTACCGGTCCAGGGCCGTGAGGGAGCCGCGGGCGGTGATGGCGGAGTTCGGCTTCACGCCCGGCGACGGCGTGGAGGTGCGTGTGCTGGACAGCACGGCGGATCTGCGCTACCTGGTGCTGCCCGCGCGTCCCGCCGGCAGCGAGGACATGAGCGAGGAGGGGTTGGCGGCGCTGGTGACGCGCGACAGCATGGTGGGCGTGACGGCCGCGGAGTCGCCGCAGACGGCGGCGGTGTAGGTGGTTCCGCGGTTACACCCCCATCCTAACCTTCCCCCTGCAGGGGGAAGGGAATGTGAGGTAGGGCGGCGGCACCTCATCCTGGCTTTCTGCTTGCGAGGGGGAAGGGGCTCGTGGCGCGTGGACGCAGACGTGAAACGGGGGCAGCCCCGAATTGGGACCGCCCCCGCCGAGCGTTCACCCGGTCCTATCGAGGGATATGGACTAGCCGACCGTCAGTGAGAGTTTCTTGGCCTTCTTGGACTCCAGCTTGGGGAAGCTGATGGTCACGACGCCGTTGTCGTAGCTGGTCTCGGCCCTGTCCACGTCGACGGTGTCGGGCAGGCGGAGCGCGCGGTGGAAGCTGCCGCTCCTGCGCTCTCGCATCAGGAAGTCGCCCCCCGCGGTTTCCGTATCCGAGGCGGTCTGGCCGTTGATGGTCAGCACGTCGTTCTCCACAGTGATCTGGATGTCGCCGGGGTCCACGCCCGGCACGGACGCGCGCACCTCAATGTCGTCGCCCTTCCTCACCACGTCCAGGGGAACCGCCCAGGCCTCGAATCCGCCGTTCTCGGCGGGACCAGGGTAGCCCTTCCAGATCCTATTCATGGTGTCCTGCATCTGCCTCAGCTCGTTGAATGGGTCCCAGCGTTGCAAAGTCATACTTGTTACCTCCAGAAATTGGACTTCTTGATTTGTATCGAAGCACGTTTGCTTCGCACATATCCTATTATATGAAAGCACTCTTATAGTGTCAATAGAGTTAATATACACGCTATAAGATTCGTTGTGCCTGTGTTTGACCTATGCTAGACTGGGCATGTAATCCCTCCCAAACGTTGAGGCAGAAATGGCGACGTATTACGAGACGCTGGGCGTTTCGAAGAACGCGAGCGAAAAGGACATCCGGCAGGCGTACCGTCGGTTGGCGCGCAAGCATCACCCGGACCTGAACCCGAACGACGAAGAGGCCGAGCGCCAGTTCAAGAAGATCAACGAGGCGTACGAGGTGCTGTCCGACGCGGACAGCCGCCAGAAGTACGACCGCTACGGCGACATGTGGCGGCAGGCCGACAACATCGAGGCGCAGCAGTCCCGGGGCGGTCCGCGTTCGTACACGTGGACGACCGGCGGCCGGGCGACCGGCGGCGCGGGCGCGGGCGCGGAGTTCGACCTTGGGGACTTGCTTGGCGGGTTCGGCGATGTGTTCGGCGGTGGTGGACGGGCGAGGCCACGGGGCAGGCGGCATCGGGCCAACGCCGCGGTGACAGTGTCGCTTGAGGAGGCGTTCGCGGGCACGAAGAGGCGGGTGTTCGCGCCGGACGGCGGCGGGTCCAGGCGGATCGAGGCGAGCATACCGCCGGGGGTGGACAACGGCTCGGTGGTGCGCATCTCGCTCGACTCCGGCGCCGAGCTCTACCTGAACGTGACCGTGTCGCCGCACGCGCGGTTCAGGCGCAAGGGCAGCGACCTGGAGGTGGACGCGCCGGTGCCGCTCGCGGACGCGGTACTGGGCGGCGAGATCGACCTGCGCACGCTGGGCGGTACGCTGCGGTTGACGATTCCCCCGGAGTCGCAGAACGGGCAGCGCATCCGGCTGACGGGCCAGGGTATGCCCAGGCTCGGGGAGCGGGGGAAGCGGGGCGACCTGTACGCGATAGTGAGGCCGCAGATGCCCTCTAAGGTGAGCGCGGAGGAGCGGGAGGTGTTCGAGAGGCTGCGGGAGATTCAGGCAGGCAGGGGTTAGCGCGATGGCAGATATGTTCAGCCGCGACGAGCCGGTCTTCATAATCAGCGTGGCGGCGCAGATGCTCGAGGTGCAGGCTCAGACGCTGCGCTACTACGAGCGGCTGGGGCTGGTGAAGCCGCAGCGCACGCGGGGGAACCAGCGGGTGTACTCTCACAACGACCTGGAGAGGGTGCGCCGCATACGCCGGCTGATGGACGACCTGGGGGTGAACCTGGCGGGCGTGGAGGTGTTGCTGAATCTGCTGGACCGGCTGCAGGAGGCGGAGTCCACGATCGCGCGGCTGGAGGCGGAGAATGAGGGGCTTCGGAAGCTGCTGAACGCGATGAGTTGAGTGGGGAGGGGCTCCACACCCATCCTGATATTCCCCCTCTCCCTCGAGGGACTCTAGGGAGAGGGGGCTGTTCGTTAACCTCTTCGGGGGCCGCCGCCGCGTGGTCCGCCTTGGCCGCCGCGTCCGCCTCTGCCGCCACCGCCGCCCTGGCGGTATCCGCCGCGTCCGCCGCCGCCGTCAGGCCTTCGGCCCTGCGGCCGGTATCCGCCGCGGTCGCGTGGAGGGCCGCCTCCGCCGCTGGGACGGCTGCGCGCCATCGCGGGCTCGGCTCCGCCTTCCACGTCGTCGCCCTGCAGGAGGGCCCGGCGGGACAGGTTGATGCGGCCCATGGAGTCGATCTCGCTGACGACGACGGTCATCTCGTCGCCAATGTCGACCTCGTCCTCGACGCGAGCCACGTGATGTTCGGACAGCTCGCTGATGTGCACGAGGCCGTCTTTGCCCGGCAGAATCTCGACGAACGCGCCGAAGTTCATGAGCCTGACGACCTTGCCGGTGTAGATGTCGCCCACCTTCACCTCGCGGGTGAGGTTTTCGACCATCTGCACGGCCTTTGCCGCGGAGGCCTCGTCTGCCGAGCCGATAACGACCGTGCCGTCGTCGGACACGTCGACGGTCGCGCCGGTTGAGTCGACGATGCCCCGAATGGTCTTGCCGCTGGGGCCGATGACCGCTCCGATCTTGTCTACGGGAATGCGTATCTGGAGGACGCGCGGGGCGTGGGGGCTGAGCTCGGGGCGGCTCTCGGACAGGGTCTCGGAGATTCGTTCGAGGATGTGGAGTCGCGCCTCGCGGGCCTGCTCGAGGGCGTCGCGGCACACGTCCAGGCTGATGCTCTTGAGCTTGATGTCCAGTTGGATGGCGGTTATGCCCTCGGAGGTGCCGGCCACCTTGAAGTCCATGTCGCCTATGTGGTCTTCCATGCCCTGGATGTCGGTGAGGGTGACGTAGCGGCCGTCGTCACTGGTGACCAGACCCACGGAAATGCCGGCGACCGGGGCCTTGATGGGTATGCCGGCGTCCATGAGCGCGAGCGTACCGGCGCAGACGCTGCCCATGGAGGTGCTGCCGTTTGAGCTTAGCACCTCGGTCACGATCCTGATGGTGTAGGGAAACTCGTCGTCGGACGGGAGGACGCACGAGAGTGCGCGTTCGGCGAGCGCGCCGTGGCCTATCTCGCGCCGGCCCGGAGAGCCGACGCGCCTGGCCTCGCCCGTGGAGTAGGGCGGGAAGTTGTAATGCAGCATGAAGCGTTTGGTGTCTTCGGGGCTGAGGGTGTCGAGCTTCTGGGCGTCGCCGACGGAGCCGAGCGTAACCACGCCCAGCACCTGGGTCTCGCCGCGGGTGAACAGCCCGGTGCCGTGGGTGCGGGGCAGCAGCCCCACCTCGGACGAGATGGCCCGTATCTCCCGCAGGCCGCGTCCGTCGGACCGCTTGCCGTCTTCGAGGATTACGCGGCGGAAGGCCTCTTCCTCGGCCACGCCGAAGGCGCCCAGTACGTCGCCGCGGTCGTGTTCGTCCCGGAGCTGGTCGACCAGCTCGTCGCGGAGAGCGGTGAGTTGCTCCGACTGCTCGTCGCCTTCGGTGGAGCGAACAATCGAGAACAGCCGCTCGTGGGCGTTCTCGGCCATCCAGTCGTCGAGACTCTCGGGGTGGAGCTTGGATTCGTAGCTGACCTTGGGCTTGCCGAACTCGCAGGCGGCCTCCTCCTGGAGGTCGATCACCGTCTGGTTGGTCTGCTGGGCGCGGTCGATGGCCTCGTACACCAGGTCTTCGGGCATCTCGGTCACACCGGCCTCGATCATGACGACGCCGTCGCGGGTGCCGGCGACGATAATGTCCAGGGTGCTGGTTTCGAGCTGGCTGTGGGTGGGATTGACCACGAAGCGGCCGTTCACGTAGCCCATGCGGGTGACGCCGACGGGGCCTTCGAACGGGATGTCGGACACCGACAGCGCGGCGGAGGCGCCCATGAGGCACAGGACGTCTATGGGGGTTTCCTGGTCGATGGAGAGGGGTGTGAGGATGACCTGCACCTCGTTGCGGAAGCCCTTGGGGAAGAGCGGTCGCAGGGGCCGGTCGGTGAGTCTGGCGATGAGTACGCCGTGGGTGCTGGGCCTGCCTTCGCGGCGGAAGAAGCTGCCGGGGATTTTGCCTCGGGCGTACAGGCGCTCTTCGAATTCGATTGTGAGGGGGAAGAAGTCGATGCCTTCCCGGGGTCTGCTCATGGTTGCGGTGGCGAGAATCACGCAGTCGCCGGAACGCACGAGCACGGAGCCGCCGGCCTTTTGAGCGAGCTTACCCCCCTCCAGTGTGATGGTTTCAGTGCCGATTTGCCGGCTAAAGCTGAACGACATTAGATACGGTACCTCCTAAAGGCGGTGGGGAACCCGGCAGAAATAAAGAAAGCTCCGAGTCAATCGGAGCTATCTTCTCAGCCCAAGCCTGGCAATGAGAGCCCGGTAACGGCCTACGTCTTCATTGTTAAGATAGCGGAGTAACCTGCGTCGACGCCCCACCATCTTTAGAAGTCCGCGGCGTGTGGACTCGTCATGGTTGTGAATCCTGAGGTGCTGAGTCAACTCGGAAATGCGTTTCGTCAGCAGCGCTACCTGAAGTTCAGCGGAACCGGTGTCGGTCTCGTGAGTTCGGTACTCTTCGATTACGGCCTGTTTCTCAGCCTTGTCCAAACCCTTCTCCTGGGCCCCTCGAATAAATGTATTGCGATTGCTGTATTGGTATCGCCCCGGCGTTCGTTCCCGCTCCGGGCGATGTTGATAGTTGGCGAATGGGCGCTTCAACGATTCCGATGGATTGTACCACTTGAGCGCTGATAAGGCAATTGCGGATCGAGCCGCGCGGCGTGCAGTGGAGACACTTGACCGTTCTGTCAGCCCCGCCGGGCGGTGGCTGTCGGAGCGCCGGGCGAGGGTGTTACAAAGTAAGCCTTTGCAGAAAGTGTAACATTCCGTGTTTTTCGTTCCTGGGGCCTGTAATCCGGTGGCGGGCCTTTGCGTCTGAACTGTCACGAAATCGGGCGGGCGCGATAGGGTTTCCACGGGTTTGGGGGCGGAATGGGACTGGGTGTCTCGCCGGTCTGCGTGGGCGGGCGACGGGGTCGATTCGATCGTTAAGGCTGGCATGTGGGCACGATAGCACATATGTGCGGAGATGTCAATGGGGAGGTGGCGTAAGAATTGCGGTTACCGAGGTGGGCTAGAGCCAGCCGGCACGGGTGAGCATTTCGCGGGCTGCCTCGGTTACCTGGCGTTTGGGGCCGTTGTCGACGGTGAAGTGCTCGATGGCAGCGCGTTCGAGGATGCCGTCGAGCTCGGTTGAGCGGACGAGGGCCTGTTCCTGGAACATGCCGGGCTCGCGGGTGCGCAGGCGGTCGTGCATGAGTTCGAGGGGCGCGGTGAGGCGGCATATGACGGGTTGGGCGCCTGGGACAGCGGCGCGGTAGAGGTCGAGCTCGTGTTCGTGCTCGATGACCCTGGCGACGATGAGGCGCCGGGCGCCGGCGGCGACGTAGTTCGGCCAGACGGCAGCGAGGTTCGCGAACGCCAGGCGCTCGCCGTACCGCTGCGGCTGCGGATGCATGACGGCGAGCCAGTCGAGGTCGATTGCGGCGTGGGGGATGTCGGCCTGGGCCAGGAGGTCGGAGGCTTCGGAGAGGACGGTGGTCTTGCCGGCGCCCATGGAGCCGGAGATGATCAGGAGGGGGACGGTGGCGGGCATGGTAGTGGGTGCGGGTTTATGGCTTGGAGGAGGTTTGTATACTCAATGGAGCCGAATGTGTCCACATGGATCACTTTTGAGGGGACGTTTAGCGGTTCCCACGTCCCGGATGCGAGCATTGCCAGCAACTCTTCCGAGGGCATTACGTGATGGTTGGGGCGAAGATTGGGAGGGGCCAGGCGACGCGCATTTCTTTCGACCAGGACCTCGGGAGGAGCCGAACAGTGGATTTGGACGAACCTGGCATCGACCTTCGTTGCTAGCTCAGTGGCTCTCACAGAGTTGAACTGCCTGTAGAAGTTGCTTTCCGTTATTACTGATGCTCCGCTCCGCAAGAGTTGATTGGCGGCGAAGAACAACACATCGATTGCGATCGGCGCGACCTGTCGGGACCAGTCTTTATCCCCTAATCCCAAGGTCTCATAGAGCAGGTCTTTGATTGTATCCTTCTCGAACAGGGGGATTTTCAGGTCCTAGGCTAGCCGTCTGACGAGAGTCGTCTTGCCGGCTGCGGGCGGACCGGTAACGATCAGCCAGAGAGGCGGCACATGGTTCATCACTGCCTCCAGTGTGTGCTTGGGCCTACGTGACGGGATTCTGAAGGACGATGCCCTCGACTTCCCAGGCGGCGTCCAGAATGTAGTCTGGACGGGGAAGGCCAGAGTTCCACGGCCTTCCCAGAGACATCCAGGCGGTTCGCATGTTTATTCGATTTGCGCCAACGATGTCTTCTTCAACGTTATCGCCGACGAACAGCGTTGAATCCGACTTAGCGCCTATCAGGTTGAGAGCGTGTCTAAAGATTGCGGGATCGGGTTTCCGAGCGCCAAATTCCTCGGAAACCACACAAGCGGCAACCAGTGCCGCGATGCCGGTGTTTCTCAGTTTGCCCAATTGAGTTTCAGAGCCGCCGTTGGTGACAACACCGACGGGAATACCCCGTGATCTGAAGCATTTCAGCATTGCTTCTGTCTTGGGGTGAAGGCTCACCGCCTTTGGCATCAGGTCGAAGTGGGCCTTGGCCGCTGTGGCGAGGCTCGGAAAACTTCCCGGCCACTCGTCCAGCATGTCCTGGTAGATTTCGGGTATCGGCTCGTTGCCGTGACCGCGCCGCGCCATCCGCGAGACGAACTCCGCCTTGTCCTGCGGCCGGTTCACCGCTGGCAACGTGTGGTACCAATGCTCGAATACTCGACCGAAGGCTGTTGCTCGATCCAGCAGGGTGTTATCGAGATCGAACAGGACGAACCTGATCGGCTTGTTGGTCATCTTCACGTTGCCGATAGTATCACCGGGTTTTGGTGGGGACAACCGGACCTGGATCGGTAAGACAGGCGCTTTAGATTCCTCGGCTACGCTCGGAATGACATCAAGTGGCGGTCGGCATGGCAGTGGAAGGGGGTCGGCATGGCGGGGAAGGGGGTCGGCATGGCGGTGGAAGGCGGTCGGAGTGGCAGTGGGAAGGGGGTCGGTGACCATAGTGTTGAGGTGGTACGGGATGCAGGAAAGTGAACACCCTGTTGCATCAGAGCATCTGAGCGTGACTTCTGTTGATTCCAAATGCTACGCTATAGACAGGCTGATGCTTGAGAAGTCAAGCCCCACATTGATTCCATTTGCAATTCCACTGATAGAGTGGTGTAAATCGACACCTAGTTCAGTAGTCCTTTTGCTCGCCCGGTATGATACATCATACCCAGCAGTCTAGATCATGAGATTTAACGGTCTCATGAAAGTGGTAGTGCGCCTGAGCAGACTTGAGGACTTCCGAGGTGACAGGGAGGATGTATGACGGCTTCAAATGACACTGGCTGCAAGATTGACGAGAAATGTTCGGCAGCCATTTCCCAGTTTGTGGATCTTGTTAGTAACTCGGATGCGTTGACATTCTTGATAGGAGCTGGGTGCAGCAGGTGTGCGGGAATGCCCCTTACGAACGAGCTGACTGAGAAGGTCATGAACAGCTCGCAGGTCGATAGTCAGACCAAAGAGATTCTAGCTGTTGTAAAGGGGCAGTTCGAAAATGGTGTTGGGGCAAACATTGAGGACTACCTCAGTGAGATAGTTGACCTTCTGGCTATTACGAAGCGTAGAGCGGAAAGGCAAGTAGAGCGGAACACCATTTCCGTAGGAGATGCTTCTTATACAGCGGATGACTTGGAAAAGGCAAGCATTCAGATACAGCGGGCAATTGCAGGCTCCATCGAATCGAAGGTGACAATTGATGTGCACCAGCGATTTGTCTCTTCTATCCACAGGCCAATTCGAGCAGGACGGCGCGGACCCTCCGAGCCGGTAAGCTATCTGGTACTCAATTACGACACAATTGTTGAAGATGCACTTGCCTTGGCCCGTATACCTTATGCAGACGGCCTCAGTGGAGGGACTACAGCGTGGTGGAATCCCAAGACCTTTGAGGCCCTTGATGTATCCGCTCGTGTAATAAAGCTACACGGCTCGATTGACTGGTATCAGTTCTCTGGCGAAACTGTGCCTCGTAGAATAGGAAAGCACGTCCAACTTCCTGACCAACAAGACTCCCCATTGCTCATATGGCCATCCTCAACAAAGTACCAAGAGACTCAGCTTGACCCGTTTGCTCAACTGCTGGAGCAAGGTAGGAAAGCAATGAGGCCAAGCCCTGGGGCACAGCGATTGCTTGTCATATGTGGCTACTCATTTGGTGACCGGCACATTAATTCAGAAATCGAGAAGGCGCTTCAAGAGTCCCGGCGCGATCTGACCATTGTGGCTTTTACCGACAAAGACCAACCTGAGGGACGACTGAGCGGGTGGTGCGAAGACTTATCAATTCGAGAACAGGTGCTTGTCTTCGCCAAGCGTGGATTTTTTCACGGTAAGACTAAAGTGTTGTCGGGCAAGGATCTTCCATGGTGGAGGTTTGAGTTTCTAACAAGGATTCTGAATGGAGAAGTGCAGTAATGATAAACAACCAGATAGGAGAGCCTGTCGAGAATCTGGCAATTGGCAGCATTGTTGAGGTTGACGGCTCTCACATTGTTGCGGAGCTAGATGCTGACCTCACGGAACTGTCACGAATTTATGCCGGGGAAGTTTATCCAATCGGGCAGTATGGCTCCATAGTGTGTGCGCACTTTGGTCGACGGATCATTTACGCGTTTGTAGGGCGCCTCCGCATGAAGGCGGAATATGAAGCAGAACGAGGTATACAGTCATCAACAGCGACCGACGAGCGAATAATCGAGGCGGATCTCTTTGGGGAGGGTGAGTGGCAGCGCTCAATCAATGGTGAAGAGCCTACGCTCAAGTTTGAGCGTGGTGTGGCAACCTATCCGTTGCCGCAGCAAACACTGTATCTGACACCTAAGTCAGAGCTTCGCTACATCTATGCGCACAGAGGAGACGCTGCTGTCTATGTCGGAGAGCACGTGGGTGCTGCAGGTGCTCCATCCTATGCAGACCTCAACGAACTGGTCGGTAAACACACAGCAATCTTGGGTTCGACTGGCTCAGGCAAGTCAAGCACCGTGGCTGCTATTGTTCACAGCATTCTCGAAAAGGGAAAAGAGGCACAGTACGATCAGTGGTTTCCCAGGATCATCATCCTAGATCCCCACAATGAATACGGTAAGGCATTTCAAGAACACCGCCGGCTGTCGACCGACGAAGGAACGCTGTTTCTGCCCTATTGGGTATTGAGCCTCAATGAGACATACGACTTGCTAATAGGGAGAACCGAGTTCGCAGCCACGTCCCAGGCTAACATCATCAAGAATGCTCTGTTGGATGTTCGGATGTCGTCAGCTACGGAAATGAAACTGGAAACGGAAAGGGTGACCGTTGACTCCCCGATTCCGTATGTGCTTGGAGACCCTTCTGGATTGGACGACTTCGGCCAAGATAGGGACGGCCAGTTGTATTCCACGGGTTTCGTAGGGGCCATAAACGCCCAGAGGCCGACTGGCAAGACTAGAGCACAACATGAGGAATACAACAAAGTGCTGCGGAAGCTTGATTCCCTTTTGAAAGACGAGAGGATGTCTTTCATGATGAAGCCTTGGAATGGAGCGTCTGACCGGATTGGTGATGTACTGAGTCAGATTTTGAATCGAGACAACCCTGTGACCGTAGTCGATCTTTCTGGGATACCGAACGAAATTGCCGGGGTAGCGAGCGCTGCGCTTGTTAGAATCCTCTTTTCGATCAAAATTTGGCAGACTGATTTGGAACGGAAATCTAACCCTGTTCTTCTCATTTGTGAAGAGGCGCATAGGTATATACCAAATAGTGGCGAAGCGCAGTACGAGTCGGCCCAAGAGGCGATCCGGCGTGTCGCAAAAGAAGGACGAAAGTATGGGATTGGGCTCTTCCTCGTCTCTCAACGCCCTGGTGAAGTTGAGGCAACTGTACTGTCCCAATGCAATTCTTGGATAGTTCTACGAACTTCAAACGAAACTGACAGGAATCATGTTCGAGGGATCCTTCCAGACTCGTTGGAAGGGCTAACGAAGATGCTCTCCGGTCTACGTAGACGAGAGGCGCTGTTTGTCGGATTGGCTGCAACCTTGCCTTCTCGAATAATGGTCCGAGAGCTGACGGAATGCCAACTTCCTGCGTCCAGCGACATTGACTTCAATCTGGGTTGGCAGGGCCAATCAGCAACGGATGCCGACCTTGCTGATATCGCCACTCGAGTGGCGATATCAGCAGCGACAAAAGGCTTTTCCTTCTGAGTGCTGAGACTCAGAGACACTCGAGCAGGGCGGACAGATCGGGGACTTCGAGCTCGGGGACGATGTCGGTGTCGTTCCTGACGCTCTCCCGGTTCAGCCAGACAGTGTGCAGTCCGCAGTTCTGGGCGCCGAGGACGTCGTTCTCGAGCGAGTCGCCGACGTGGAGCACTTCGTGCGGCCGGCAATCGGTCTTGGAGAGGGCGAGCTCGAATATGCGCCGGTCGGGCTTATGGAATCCGTAGTCGTGGGCAAAGATAGTGAAGTGGAACGTGTCGGGCAGGCCGCAGCGCTCGGGATAGCTGTTGCCGTTGGAGACGATGCCAATCCGGTATCGGCTCTCCAGAACTTTCAGGGCGGATTCGACATCGGGATAGGGCCTGGTGTGTGCGAACCGCGCTTCGGTGTAGAACCGGAGTAGTTTTTCCGCATATGCCTCACTCGGAGCGCCGACGTGTTCGAGGGTTCGGACGAGCGCCACATATCGGATTTCTTCGTTGCTGACGACGCCTTCGCCCAATTCTCGCGCTACATGTTCTCTTATGTCGATCATCTTCTGAATTGTGAGTTGGTCGCTTGCGGCGTTCGGCACAATAAGGCGAAGTTGCTGGAGCGTCGACTCCAGGGCGGCCTTCATTGCCGACTGGAAGTCCCACAAGGTGTCGTCGGCGTCGAAGGTGATTGCCTTGATGTTGGGAAAGTTGGGGGGTGAGGTGGGGGAGTTTTTCACTGTCACTTTGGCTCACGCGGTGAGATGAGTGGCGGGGCAGCGTTCATGGCTCCGGGCGATGGTATCACCATGCTGTGGTGTGGACAACGGGGCCTGGATCGGTAAGGCAGGCGCTTGCGGGGGCTGCGGGGGTGGCCTGTGGTACAATTGCGGCGATTTTCTTCGCGTCACTCGCGCTGGCCGCCGGCGTGGTGTGTCTGTGGCAGTCGGGCGGCGAGTATGGAAGGTGTTTCCCATGGGTTACGACTTTATCGAGTACGAAACTTCCGACGGCGTGGGGCGGATTACGCTGGACCGGCCGGAGAAGCTAAACGCGCTGAATCAGCAGCTACAGGATGAGCTGATCGAGTGCGCGCTGCGGGCCGACGATGATCCCGAAGTCCGGGTGATGACGCTGCGGGCGAACGGCAGGGCGTTTAGCGCAGGCTACGACATCACGCCGTCGGCGCCGAGCACGCCGGAGGAGGCGGAGAGGGCGCGGGAGCGGCGCGAGAACATCCGGTGGGATATGCACAGGATGAAGCAGACGCCGGCCCGCTGGAACACGCTGCTGAACCTGGACAAGCCGATCATAGCCGGGGTGCACGGCTACTGCCTCGCGGGCGGCACGGACCTGGCTATGCACTGCGACATCGTGATCGCGGCGGACGACGCGCAGATTGGGTTTCCGCCGGTGCGCTCGATGGGCGGGCCGCCGACGCACATGTGGACGTACATGGTGGGGCCGCAGTGGGCCAAGTGGTTCCTGCTCACCGGGGAGTCGGTGTCCGGGGCCAAGGCCGCCGAGCTGGGCTTCGCACTGAAGTCGGTGCCGCGCGAGGAGCTGGACGAAGAGGTGGAGGCGCTGGCGGGGACGATGGCGAAGATTCCTTGGGAGTTGCTGGCGGCTAACAAGGGCATCGTCAACAAGGCGATGGACCTTATGGGCCGCAACATGTTGCAGTTCCTGGCGGCGGAGACGGACGCGGTGGCGCACCAGGCGCCTATCGTCAAGGAGTTCACGCGGCGCTCGCACACGGAGGGTCTGAAGTCCGCGCTGGACTGGCGCGACCGGCCCTTCCGCGACTACCGGGGCCGCGAGGGATAGGTCTCGGAAACGCAGGAGCAGCAGTTGGCGACCCTACGGCAAGCTCAGGGCAAGCTCCTGATGCTGCAGGTAAGCCGAACGCCGCCCACGGCAGCCGGCGACCGCTGGCAGTCCTTCGAAGTGCCGTTCGCGGGCGAGAGCATGAGCCTGCTCGACGGCCTCATCTGGATACAGCGCAACACCGACCCGACGCTGGCGTTCCGCTGCGCCTGCCGCGTGGGGATGTGCGGCACGTGCGGCGTGGTGGTGAACGGCAGGGAGGGTTTGGCGTGCCGGACGATGGCGCGGGACCTGCTGGACGGCGGCGCGCGGGTGGAGCCGATGCGTCACATGCCGGTGGTGCGTGACCTGGTGACCGACGGGTCCGACTTCTATGCCAAGCTTCGGCAGGCCACGCCGGCGGCGCCCAACCCGTCGGACGGCGTCCGGCTGGCCGTCGTCGACCCGGACACGCCGGAGCGCAGGGCGGTCGACCCTCAGCGCGAGTGCATCTACTGCGGCCTGTGCTACTCGGCCTGCACGGTTGCGGGCCTGGACGAGGACTTTCTGGGTCCGGCGGCGCTCAACCGGGCATTCCTCGCCGTCCTCGACGAACGGAGCGGGTCCGCGGACGAGACGCTCGACGCGGTGGCAAACGAGCGCGGGCTGTGGCGGTGTCACACGATGTTCGAGTGCGAGGCGGTGTGTCCAAAGGGGATATCGCCGACCCTGGCGATCCAGCAGCTCAAGCGGCGGGCCATCGTGCGGAAGTTCAGGCGGCTGTTCGGGAGGGGCGGATGATGTACGACGAGCTGGAACTGGACGTGCTGGTCATCGGCGGCGGCGGCGCCGGGCTGATGGCCGCGCTGCACGTGCTGGCTCGCGAGCCGCGCCTCCGCGTGGGCGTGGCGGCGAAGGGCTTGCTCGGGCAGAGCGGCTGCACGCGCATGGTGCAGGGCGGGTACAACGCGGTGCTGAGCGAGGGCGACTCCATCGAGATGCACTTCGAGGACACCATTCGCGGTGGCGGGTTTCTCAACGACCAGGAACTGGCGTGGACGCTGGTGAATCGCGCCCCGGGAACCATCGCCGAGCTCGAGAGCTACGGCTGCCTGTTCGACCGGGGGCCTGACGGCCGCATCTACCAGAAGGCGTTCGCGGGACAGTCTTTCGACCGCACTGTTCACAAGGGCGACCTGACGGGCATAGAGATCATGTCGCGGCTCAAGGATGCCGTGCTGTCGACGTCCGCGCTGCTGCTGGACGAGCACCGAGCCGTGGAGCTGCTCGGCGAGCCGGGGGCCGGGGTGTCCGGCGCGCTGCTGCTGGACGTGCGGACGGGCGGGTTCGTGGCGGTATCGGCCAAGGCCACGCTGATGGCGGCCGGCGGCGGAGCGCGGATGTACCGCATCGCGGCGCCGTCGTTGGAGAAGGCGGGCGACGGCATGGCGCTGAGCTACCGGGCGGGCTGCGTGATGCAGGACATGGAGATGTACCAGTTCCACCCGACGGGGCTTGTGGCGGGAAGCTCGGTGCTCACGGGCGCGGTGCTGGAAGAGGGGCTGCGCGGCGCGGGCGGCCACATGCGCAACTCACTCGGAGAGCGGTTCATGGAGCGGTACGACGCCGAGCGCATGGAGCGGTCCACGCGCGACCTGGTGTCCAGGGCCGGCTACATGGAGATCCAGGCCGGGCGCGGCACGGCGGACGGCGCGGTGCTGCTGGACGTGTCGCATCTCGGAGCGGAGTTCGTGGAGGCGACGTTCCCGGGCATGGCGGACCGCTGCCGGGAGGTTGGCTACGACCTGGCGCGAGGGCCTGTACGCGTGTCGCCGACGGCGCACTTCCACATGGGCGGCGCCCGCATAGACTCGGATTGTCTCAGCAACCTGGAGGGGCTGTTCGTGAGCGGCGAGGACGCGGGCGGCGTTCACGGCGCGAACAGGCTGGGCGGCAACGGCGTGGCGGAGTCAACGGTGTTCGGGGGCATTGCCGGCGACGCGATGGCGGGCTACGTGGCCGGGCGCTCGCAGCCGGCGCTGTCGCAGGCGCAGATCGAGCAGGCCATCGGCGAACTGCTGGCGCCGATGCGCACGGAGAGCGGCGAGAACGTGTTCGGGATACGGTCGGAGATCGAGGACCTGATGTGGGAGAAGGCGGGTCTGGTGCGCGACGAGCGGGGGCTAACGGAGGCGCTGGCGGGTCTGGACACGCTGGAGGAGCGGCACGCGCGGGCGCCGGTGCCGCCGCTGCGGGAGTTCAACCCGGCGTGGCAGGAGTGGCTGAACGTGCGCAGCATATTGACGGTGGCGCGACTCACCTGCGTGAGCGCGCTGGCGCGCACCGAGTCGCGCGGCTCGCACTACCGCAGCGACCACCCGCAGGCCAACGACGAGGAGTGGGTGCGGAATCTGCTGATGCGCGCGGAGCCGGACGGGAGCGCGCGGGTATGGGACGAAGAGGTGGCGTTCACGCGGATGCGGCCGGGCGAGTAAGGGAGGCGCGGCTGCGCGATTTCCATTGACGCACCCGACTGTCTGCCTTTACAATCGGCGATACTTGGCAAACTTTACACTGGGTATAACTGTATTTCGCAGGATGGAGAGCGCGGCGCGCATCTTCCCAATAGTAAGGAGGTTTTCCATGACACTCACGAAGTACCGGCTGGAAGACTTTATCCACGATATGACGGAGCTCGTGGAGAGCCAGCCCGAGCAGGACAAGCTGTTCGACAAGGGGTCGTCCTACCTGGAGAGGCTGATCAACAACCCCGATGGCATTCCCGAGGATTTCAGAACGCCGACCGGAATAGGGCCCAGGCCGAACCACGGGTCGTACCTGCTGCACCACAACCCCGAGAATGGGCTGCTCATAACGACCGTCGTATGGGGCCCCGGCGACCACACGGGTCCGCACGACCACAAGACGTGGGGCATGATCGGCGTAATGGGCAACACGCTGACGGAGACGCGGTTCCAGCGCAAGGACGACCGCTCCCGAGACGACTACGCCCTTCTGGAGAGGGACAGAGTCACGAACGTCCGACCCGGTGAGGTGTCACTGCTCATTCCCGACGTGGACGAGATTCACCAGATGGACAACCTGACCGACCGCCCAACGCCGGAGATACACGTGTACGGCGACGACCTGCGCGGGCTGGAGCGCTGCCGCTTCAACCTGGAGACGGGTGAGATCAAGTCGTTCATGACGACGCGCTACGACAACTGCTAAGGGAGTTCGTCAGCGTACAGGATCTCGGACGTAGGAGGCTCTCAGTGAGGGCGGATAACACGCTATGACACCTGAGCTCATCGCCATCTTGAGCGCGGCTTTAGGACTTGCGGTGTTCGGTCTGGCGGGATTTCGCTACTTGAGCAAGCAACTCGATACGCGCATAGACCGACTTGAGGAGCAACAGGGCGAGCGCTTTGACCGAATCGAGGCTCGCCTTGACCGGATCGAAGAACGGCAGTCAGCCCTGGAGCAGCGTGTGGCCCGGCTTGAGGGGCTTCTCGACGGTCTACGGGAGGCGCTGTTCGCGCGCGCTCCAAACTAAAGTCTTGGCGTGACGTTCATAGTGGCGGCTGCACCGACTAGATGAGAGGTAAGAGCATAATGCCAGGCGAAGTTTCACCTAGTGCGCTGCGGGACCTGCTGTCCGGCAGTTCGCAGTTCGCGCTGATCGACGTTCGGGAGGCGGGAGAGTACAACAGCTCGCACATACCCGGCGCGAGCCTGATACCGCGCCGCCTGCTGGAATCGCAGATAGGCGACGCGGCGCCTCACGCTGCCACACCGATCGTCGTGTGCGACGACGACGGCCGCCGGGCCGAACTGGCGGCGGGCACGCTGGAGCGGCTTGGCTACAGCGACGTCTCCCACCTGGCCGGGGGCATCAACCGCTGGGTGACGGAGAGGCTGCCCACTGAATGGGGTGTCAACGTGCCGAGCAAGGACTTCGGCGAACGCGTGGAGGTGGAGAACGGCGTGCCCGAGATTTCCGCCGTTGACCTGCGGGAGCGCATGGATCGCGGCGACAAGCTGGTTGTGCTGGACACGCGCACGCCGGAGGAGTACAACCGCTTCTGCATACCCGGAGGGCGCAGCGTGCCGGGCGCGGAGTTGCCGCTGAGAATCGCCGACATCGTGCGCGAGAGCGGCGAAGACACCACAGTGATCGTTAACTGCGCGGGGCGCACCCGCAGCATCATCGGCACGCGCACGCTGCAGCGCATGGGCATGGACAATGTGCTCGGCCTGGAGAACGGGACGTCGGGTTGGGTGCTTGCCGGCTACGAGCTGGAGAGGGGCGCGGACCGGTTCGCGCTGCCGGCTCCCTCCGCTGAGGGACGGGCTGAGGCCGAACGCTACGCACGGCGCGTGGCGAACGAGGACGGCGTGGCCTACCTCGACGTGGACGGGCTGCGCGCGCTGATGGACCGGCGTGGCGACGAGACGGTCTACCTGATAGACGTTCGCACGCAGGGGGAGCACGAGTCGGGCCACATTCCGGGCTTCCGGTGGTTCCCGGGCGGCCAGGCGGTGCAGCGCTCCGACGAGGCCGCGACCGTGCACAACGCTCCGGTCGTGTTTGCCTGCGACGGCATCGCCCGCGCCGCGGTTACGGCGTCGTGGTTCCGGCAGATGGGGTACGGCGAAGTGTACGCGGTGGAGGGCGGCACGTCGGCCTGGACGGAGGCGGGGCTATCGCTGGAGACGGGATTGGCGCCGCCGCGGACGCTGGGGCTGGAGGAGGCACTCGGCAACGTGCGCCTGGTTTCCTCCGCCGAGCTGGACGCTGCCGAGTCGGGCGCCGTGCTTTTCGTGGACACGAGCCAGGACTTCGCGCAGGGGCACGTGGCGGGCTCGCGCTGGGCGCCACGCGGGTGGTTGGAGCTGTGGGTCGGCGACATCGTGCCCTCGCTCGCGGAGCCGGTGACCGTGACCTGCCTGGATGGCGCGAACTCCGCGCTGGCGGCGGCCACGCTGCTGGAGATGGGCTACACCGACGTCGCCGCGCTCGACGGCGGGCTGGACGCCTGGCGTCAGGCGGGTCTGCCCGTGGAGCTGGGGCTGTCGGGCGTCATGTCTTCGCCGAACGACGTGGTGCTTTCCGGGCCGGACCGGAACTACGCCGACATGATGAACTACCTTCGTTGGGAGGAGGCGCTCGGCGAGAAGTACGAGCGCCGATAACCTGAAGATGAAGCTCCTCTCCCTCCACGGGAGAGGAGGTCTATAGGAGCACCGCGTTGCCAATCATAAGCCACGGTGAAACGCCGATGCCGCCGCCGACCGACCGCGTGAGCGAACGCGCGATAGCGTCAGGCAGGCACGGACTTACGGACCTGCGAGTGCGCGAAGTGGTAGTCCATCCGGGCCACCCCGGCAGGCTGCACACCCACCCGACGGACCAGGTGATCATGGTGACGGCGGGCGCGGTGCAGGTGATAGTCGGCGACGAAGTCCAGACCGTGCGGTCCGGCAACACGCTGGCGGCGCCCGCGGGCGAGCCGCACAAGATAATCAACAATCTCTGGGTGGCCGCCAGAATGCTGGTGATAGACTCCACGAACGATCTCCACACGCAACATCTCGAGGACTAGGAGGCGCAGCGAAAATGGCAACCGCACAGACCATAGTGACCGCAAGGCCCCAGCTTATCCCGACTAACGCGGGGGAGCGCACTTTCGCCACGCCCCCGCAGGCTATGCAAGAGAATATCATCCCCAACGACCTGTTCTACATTCGCAACCACTGGAAGGGCGCGCCCGACATAGACGTTGACGCCTACCGGCTGTCCGTAGACGGCGAGGTGGAGCGTCCGCTCAGCCTGTCGATGGACGCCTTGCGCGAGCTGCCGCTGAAGCGCTTCCAGGTGACGTTCGAGTGCTGCGGCAACAGCATGGTGCCGGAGTACTGGGCCAAGAAGACGCGCGCGGCGATGGAGCAGCTCAAGGGTCACGGCATAATGGGGAACGCCGAATGGGCCGGCGTGTCGCTGCGCGACGTGCTCGAGATGGCCGGGATGAAGGACTCGGCGGTGGAGGTGCTGTTCGAGGGCGCCGACCACGGCCCCGACGAGGTTAACGGCGATCCGCCGGAGGTGACCTACGAACGCAGCGTGCCGGTCGCCAAGTCCATGCATCCGGACACGCTGCTCGCGTTCGAGATGAACGGCGAGCCGCTGCCACCTATGCACGGCTACCCGCTGCGGCTGCTCGTGCCCGGCTGGTACGGCATGACCTCGGTGAAGTGGCTGGTGGGCATACACGTGATCGACCACGAGTTTCAGGGGCTGTACCAGAAGGAGCGCTACATGGTGCTCGCCGGCCCGGAGTCGGACGAGTTCTACAAGTACCACACCGAGATGATGGTTAAGTCCATAGTCACCGCGCCGGCGCCCGGGGAGACGGTGAGGGCCGGCGAGGAGTACACCGTGACTGGAGCGGCCTGGTCTGGGGAGGTCGAGATAGCGCGGGTGGAGGTCAGCACAGACGGAGGCCGAACGTGGGATGACGCCGAGGTGATGCCACGCAGCGGCTACTCGTGGCACCGCTGGTCGTACGACTGGCGAGCGCCCGCGTCGGGCGGCTACACGCTCATGTCCAGGGCGACGAACGCCAAGGGTGAAACGCAGCCCATGGAATTTCCCAACCAGTGGGACGGGCACAACTACGGCAACAACATGGTGTTCCCATTTGAGGTGCAGGTCACGTAGAGCTAGAGCCAGCGGCGCGCTCGAGCGCGGGAAGCCGGTCGCAGACAAGGGGGTGGGCGTCAAGCGCCCGCCCCTTTTGTCGTTTCGGGGGGCGTGAAAGGGGAACCCTTTTGGCCGTTACTGCGTATAATCTGTTAGAGGGACTGTTCGAGCCGGTGGCTTGAGTATCCTGTCCAGTCAACAAATCGCAGGAGGATTGTGAATTGAACCAGATGAAGTGGGTTGTCGCAGTTGGGGTACTGGCCGTCGCGCTCGCGCTGGCCGTGGCCTGCGGCGACAACGATAACGACGAGGACCAAACCCCGGCGGCCGCGCCGGCGGTCGCACAGCAGACCGCGCCCGCGAGCGAACCGAGGACAACGCAGGTGACGCAGCAGGTGTCCAGCCAGGGAAGCGGCATCTGGGTGTCGGGTGTCGGCAAGCTGTCGGTGGATCCCGACCTGGTGGACTTCAGAGTGGGGGTGGACATCCTTGGCGAGACGGTGGCCGAGGCCAACGGGGCCGCATCCGAGGCGATGGCGGCAATTGTCGCCGTGCTCAAGGAGAGCGGCATCGAGGACAAGGACATCCAGACTAGCCGCTTCAACATCCGCCCGGAGTACGACTACAGGGAAACGAACGTGGACGGAGTCCGCACCAGCACACAGGTCTTGACGGGCTACAACGTGAGGAACACGGTGACGGTGAAGGTGAGGGACCTTGACGGGCTGCCCGCGCTGGTGGACGACGTGGTCACGGCGGGCGGCGACAACATCAGAGTCGACTCGGTGGAGTTCACGGTGGAGGACCCCGACGCGCGCCTCGGTGAGCTGCGCGAGCTGGCGGTGGCCGACGCCGCGGCCAAGGCGGCGCACATGGCCGAGCTGGCGGGCGTGACGCTGGGCGACCTGACCTACCTGAGCGAGGGAGGCGCGCCTTCGGTTCCGTCGCCATTCGCGGCGCCCGCGGCATTCGCATTGGAGGCCAGGGCCGCGCCCAGCTTCAGCGCGGGCGAGCTTGAGCTGTCGCTGTCGGTGCAGGCGGCGTTCGCGATCGAGTAGGGGCGTCCGCGTCAGCGAGCGCCTGAGATTCCTCGGCTCCGCTGCGCTGCGCTCGGAATGGTGGGCAAGCGTGCGCGGGGGATTTGCAGAGTTACGCGATGAGGCGGCTGCGCGTGGCGATGGGGATGACGGCCTGGGCGGAGGCGAAGAAGAGGGCGCCGCCGCCGATAACCTGACCGGCGGAGACGGAGGATGACGGACAGAATCACGGAGGAGGAACGCAAGGAGATTCTTCGCGAGGAGATCGCGTCGCGTGTCCGTCGAGGCTGGAGGATCGAGTCTAAGAGTGTGTTTCCAAAGCGTGCCATGAAGGAGCCAGGCGACGGATCATGAGATGAATCATGGCTGTTTGTACCTAGGCCTCGGTTGTCTCGGCCAGGGCTTCGTAGTCCTTGTTCAACCGACGAGAGCGTCCGAGCCATGCCAATGTTCGTTCAACGACCCATCTTCGTGGCAACACCTCAAAGTGATGCCTGTCTCTCGGACGCCTCACAATCTCCAACGCCCAGCCCGATAAGGACATCACCCAATCAACCAACTGACCTGCGTAACCAGCGTCCGCCCAGATCAGTCGCAGGCGCGGAAACCTTCCTACCAGCTTATTGATGACCAACTTTGCACCATCTCGGTCCTGGATGTCGGCCGGATGGACCACGACGGCCAGCAACAGCCCTGTCGTATCGACGGCGATGTGACGCTTGCGACCCATCACCTTCTTACCAGCAACATAGCCACGAGGCCCCCTTTTTCCGTTGTCTTCACAGACTGGCTATCCATGATCGCTGCGCTGGGGGTCGGGCATCTGCCCTCTGATTGGCGGACGTTGGGACGCAGTGCCTCGTGGACTCGCTCCCAAGTTCCGTCAAGCGTCCATCTGCGGAAGTATCCGTACACAGTCTGCCAGGGTGGGAGATCGTGTGGAAACATACGCCACGGGCAACCGGTACGCAGCACATACACGATGCCATTGACTATCTCACGTATATTGACTGTGCGTGGCCTTCCTCCAGGCTTGGCTGGCGGGAGCAAGGGAGCAAGAATGTCCCACTCTTCGTCGGTAAGGTCGCTGGGGTATAGTTTGCGTTTCATACACCAAGTCTAATACAAGTCTGATACTTTAGAAAAACTCTCTTAGTCGTGATCTTCAAAGAATCTCCACAATTGCCTGCCATACTGGCGCGAGCAGGTTAGACTGCACGGACGCCGTACAGACCTCCAGCAAAGCGCTGTGGCCGGATTGTGTGGCCAATCAACGCCAGGAGGGCACTTGGGAAATCTGATTGCCGACACCATTGAAGACCTCCATTCCATAATCGTCCACTTTCCGATCGCCCTCCTCGTACTACTAGCAGTTCTGACGGTCTACGTAGTCGTGAGACCCGGAACTGGGATGCTTCAAACCACGTGGCTGCTTCTTGTGATCGGAACTCTCGGCGCCATGGCCGCTACGGTTTCGGGACTTATCTCTCACTTTCCATATGAGGAGACGGAGCTACATGGAGTCATTGAGAAGCATCAATGGTGGAGCTTTGGCGTCACTGCACTCTTCATTGCCGCTACCATCTGGCGTTTTATCTCTCGTCGAAGCGGCACCGATTGCGGAGGATCCGTCCCTTTCCTGGCGTTCGTCGCCGTAGGAACGGGTCTCCTGGTCATGTCTGGTATCACAGGCGGAGACCTCGTCTTCGATTACGGGATCAACGTCAGAGGTGTTAACCCTCTGTTGGGTCAATAGGATTCGAAAGCGGATTCTCGCACTGACTCAGCGCTCCATACAGTGTGATCCGCTGCGGATCGTTATCCCCCTGCAAACAGTGCAGCGGTAGTTCCTTATCCACTTCTCAAAGACAATTCTGCCTACCGTCAAGTCAGCTCCAACAACGCCCCTTCCACTGAACCCGGTGTGCCCCTACGGTATCCAGGGCCTCCAGACCGCCTCGTTGGCGTCCACCCACTCCCGGACTGGCAGCGGCAGGCCGCTGAGACCTTCGCCCTCGCGACGGATGGAGGCGGCGAGCAGAGAAGGGAGTTGGCGGGATGAAGTACATTGCCATACTTCTCTCTCTGTCCTTACTTACTGGTTGCGCTGTACCAAACAATCAAGGCGGTCGGCAGATCATTCCTACTTCTACGCCCACAACAGTTCTACCCACGGTCATCGCGCGAATGGCGACTCCTACGCCTGTACCAACCCCTACGGCAGCCTCCACCACCCCTGTTCCTGGATTATATGTACTAGTCCGACTGAGGGGACATCTCCCTGATGATCCAGAGGTCGCTTTCGGGATCGTAGGAGGTGCGGACGAAGCAAGCGTCGCCGAAGGCGAAACGCACACCACCACCACCTTGTCCCGGTGGGACTCTGAGTATGCAGTACATGGCGGCGTTGAGGATTCCACCGTGAGCCGCCACCAGTATCGAGGGTCGACCCCTCCTGACGACTCCCTGTAAGGCCTTAGCGCCGCGACTCATCAGGTCCCAGCCGCTCTCGCCCTCTCCGGTGGAGGGGACGAAGGGCTGGAAGGGGTTGGTGGATTCGGGTCTGGGATAGCGTTCCCTCGCTACGTCGAAGGGGAGACCCGCCAGAGGACCGTTGTCGCGCTCCATCCAGTCGCGGTCGTACTCAATGGGAACGTTTAGGACCTCGCCCACGATCCGGGCGCTCTCCGCGGCGCGCATGAGGGTGCTTGCGACGATCAGGTCGAAGGTGACGCCGGAGCGCTTCCACTGCTCGGCACGCGACGTCACCTGCCCGCGGCCAACGTCGGTGAGGGGTGAGTCATACCTGCCCTCATGCACCATCTCGTCGTCCGCGCGAGTACGACCGTGCCTCATCAGGGTGATCTGTATGGGGTTTGACACGTGAGTTTTCTCCAATATCTAAGGTCAGCCGGAGCGGAAACTATGAAGCAACGTCCACAACGTCCCGATTCTGATGATTAACAGTCTCATATGTCGCCCTAACTGGGAGAAAGCAACAACGAGTGTCGCGTTCCCAAGCTCATCTTTGTTACATCGCCGGACTATACAATACAATGAAGCTGGACATAGACGCAGTTTTGGAGTGCAGCGAGGTCATGCTCGGTATCGGGTGAAAATCCAGAATCGCGGCGAAATCCAGGATGTCGGTGAGAACGACCTTTGCGCCCTCGCGGGCGAACAGCCGGGCCGCGAGGGCACCTTTCCATCCTGTCTGTGCTGGGCATCAGCGACAACCAGTTGAGCGGGTGCGTGCCGAGCTCCCTGAAAGGCCAAATGTCCACGATGACCGACCTTGGCGGCCTGCCCTACTGCTGACTTGCGGAACGGGCGCGCGTTCCGCTCAAGACCAGTGAGCGGGAGATGGTTGCAGCCTTTCATGCGCTGGTCCGTGAACTCAGTGAACTTTGAAATGATGACTCGCCTCAAGAAGCACCAGGTTCACATAACCACCCCAAGCCCCCTCTCCCCTACTCCGCGTATCTGCTACTCCCCCAGAATCCGTCCGGCAGCTCCAGCAGCTCTCTCACCCCTGCCCTGTCCAGCATCTTCTCCGTTGCCCTTTGAGCCACCTCCAGCGCCTCCGACTCGCTCACGCTCTTCACGACTCGGCCTTCCATCAGCACCTTCCCGTCCACCATCACCGTATCCACGTCGTGCCCGCTGGCAAAGTTGGTGATGCGGAACACCGGCATGTTGGACGGGTAGAGATGCGGCTTCTCCATGTCGACCAATATCATGTCTGCCTTCTTGCCCGCCTCCAGCGACCCCAGATCGTTCTCCACTCCCAGGGCCCTCGCCGAATCAATGGTCACCATCTCCAGCACCTTGCCCTGCGGCATGTATGACGGATCGTGAAAGTGCGTCCTCTGGTAGTGCATGCACTGGAACATGTGCCTGAACATGTCGAAGCTCCTGTCCGGGGCGTTCCCGTCCGAGCCGAGTATCACCGTCACCCCCGCGTCTATCAGCTCAGGCACCGGGCACCGAGCCATTATCGCCGCCACCGCGCTGGGGTTGTGCACTATCTTGGTGTCCGTCTCCCGGCAGATCTCTATCTCCTCGTCCGTCAGCCCCGTGGAGTGCGATAGCAAAGCGTCCGGCCCCAGTACGCCCAGCTGCTCATGCGCGAACTTCACCGTGCCTCTGGAATGCCCGTCCTGCGCGAACATCACCCCGTGCTTCCTGGTCAACGACCTGACAGCGTCCGCCTGTGCTTTTAGCTCCCCCGAATCGACACGACCGCCTTCCGGTTTGTGCGTCGGCAGCATCACCATCAGCCGCATCCGTCCATCCGCCCCTCCATGCCACGCCTCTATCAGCGATTCGCTGCTGGCAAGGTAATCCTCGAAACCCACCATCCTCTCGCTGCGCTTCTCCCCGTCCCATTCCACGTACCTTCTTGGATACGGCGGGTTGCTCGGCCCCACCGCCAGGAACTCCCGCGTCCCCATGCGCTCCACCGCCTCGCAGTGCCGTTCTCCGTAGACCGGACTATCCGAGCGGACCACCATCGTTCCGCCGCCCAGGAAGGTGACGCCCGCGGTCACTCCGAACTTCAGCCGCTCCAACGACGTGAGCAGCGCGTCCGCGTACCAGTACTCCCCGTCCGTGGCCTCGGCGTATATGCGATCCGCCGTCTCCGCCCACACCCCAGTACGGCCCACCCCCAAGGTCTTCACCAGGCCGTGGCCCGCGTGACCGTGGCCGTCTATCAGCCCCGGCATCACCACTTTGCCGCTTGCCTCAATCACCCTGCTTGCCGGGTGTCTGGCCTCCACCTCCCCCCTAGACCCCACCTCCAGTATGCGGTCGCCCCCTATCGCCACCGCGCCGTTCTCAATGACCCTCCGACCCGGGTCCATGGTTATCACGCATCCACCGGCAACCAGTATGTCTGCCACGTTCAACCCCCAACTATAGGCCCGTACAGCACCTGGCGTCTGTTTCCGGTGTACGGCCTGACATCTACAGGAATGACACCAAGCTACTGGGCGGTGACTCCGCCGTCGATGACCAGCTCGGAGCCGGTGACGAACGCCGACTCGTCGGAGGCGAGGTAGAGCATCCCGTACGCTATCTCGTCCGCGGCGCCCATTCTGCCCATGGGAATGCGCTCGAGCAGTTCGGAGTGACGGACCGGGTCCTCGTATCTGGGTCTCGTCATCGGGGTGCGCATGAAGCCCGGATGGACCGAGTTCACGCGTATGCCGTCGGGGGCGTACTGGATGGCGGCGGCTTTTGAGAAAATGCGAATTGCGCCCTTGGCGGCGTGGTAGGCGGTCGAGCCTACACTGCCCACCAGTCCGTAGATGGACGACGTGTTGATGATGGAGCCGCCTCCCACTTTGCGCATCTCTGGGATGGCGTACTTGGTTCCGAGGAACACGCCCTTGGCGTGTACGTCCATTTGGCCGTCCCACATGTCCACGGTGGTGTCCTCGACCGTCGCAGGCGCTGAGGTGCCGGCGTTGTTTACTATCACGTCCAGCCGGCCGAAGGCGTCGATCGTCGCCTCGATGGCGCTCTGCCAGTCCTCGTCGCTGGTGACGTCATGCTTCACGAAGATCGCGTCGCCGCCCATTTCGCGGATCTCGGCGGCGGAGCGCTCGCCCTGCTCCACCAGGATGTCGGTGAGGACGACCTTTGCGCCCTCTCGCGCGAACAGCCGGGCCGCGGCGCCGCCGAAGCCCATCAGCTCTCCCTCGACTCCGGCGGCGGCGCCGGTAATCAGAGCAACCTTGCCTTCCAAGCGCATCGTGGGTCCTCCTTGCGCAGGCGTTCGCTTCGCCTAAGTCTACACCCCCATCCTAACCTTCCCCCTGCGAGGGGGAAGGGACTGTTCGCAGTCACGAAGTCTGAACAGACGGAGGTTAAGGTTGGGGGCGAGTCTGCTTTTGGGTGGATGATAGCCGATACCCCTTGGCGCGGCAAGCTCTGATAAAATGTGAATCATGCCGTTAGGAATGGCAGCTTGGCGCCGCGTCCGGTTGGGTCGGCGAGCGCGGCGGATTGTCCTGTGGGCGGCCGTGGCGTTGGGCGTCGCGGCGATCGTCGTGTTGGCCGCGCGTGAGGCGAACTTGCTCGACAGACTGCTCGTATACTTTCCGGTGCGAACACTCGACGCCACGCCTGCGGACCTGGGCATGGACTACGAGGACGTCTATTTCGAGACGGCCGACGGCGTGACGCTGCACGGCTGGTACGTCCCCGGCGCGGACGACGACGTGTGCGTGGTGTGGTTCCACGGCAACGCGGGCAACATCGGCCACCGCGTGTACAACCTGGCGCTGATGCACTCCCGCGTGGGCGCGAGCGTTTTTCTGTTCGACTACCGCGGGTATGGGCGCAGCGAGGGCAGCCCGTCGGAGCCGGGTCTGTACCTGGACGCCGAGGCCGCGGTGGAGCAGGCCAGGCTGAGGTGCGGAGTGTCGGACGACGGCATTGTGCTGTTCGGGCGCTCGCTGGGCGGCGCGGTCGCGGTGGAGATGGCGACGCGGCGACCGTTCCGGGCGGTGGTCGTCGAGTCGGCGTTCACGTCGGTGAAGGAGATGGCTCGAGACTCGAATCGTCTCATCTCCCGTTTTCTGCCTCCGTTCATGGTGGTGAAGGCAAAGTACGACAACCTCGCCAAGATGCCGAGCGTCCTGTCGCCGGTGCTCATTGTGCACGGCGACGCCGACCGGACGGTGCCGCACCGCATGGGTCTGGCGCTGTACGAGGCGGCGCCCGAACCCAAATCCGTGCACGTGGTGGAAGGCGCGGGTCACGACGACGTGCACGTGGTGGGCGGGGAGGCGTATTTCGAGGTGCTGCGGGGGTTTGTGCGCGGGGAGGGGTGGTGACGGGAGTGCCGTCGCTTTTCTTGAGCTGGACACGAAAGGAATCCGAGTGACTGTGAGAATACTATCGCTGGTTGTGTTGCCCATCGTGATAGTGGCCCTGGCGGCGTGTGGGTCGAGCGACGATGGTGGAGAAGAGGCGACTAGCCCGGCTTCCGGATCGGGAGGCTCGGCGACTCAGGTGACCGCGCCTTCCGTGCCGTCAGCGCCCAGTGGCGTGGTTAGAGTCGTCAACAGAGACCAGGGCGGGAGCGGCGAGTACAGGTTCGATCCGGCGGAGTTGCGGTTCGATGTCGGGCAGGAGGTGACCTTCTCGCTGAGCGGGGAGACCGAGTTTCACACGTTCACGGTCGAGGAGCTGGGCATCGACGTATCCATGGACATAGGGGAGACGGTCGAGTACTCGCACACGTTCGACAGGGCGGGCACTTTCAGGCTGTTCTGCATTCCGCACGAGGCTCTGGGCATGACCGGGGAGATCGTTGTGGAGTGACATCTCCCTGTGTCCGTGCGTTGACGCGCCGGTTTCGCAGACAATACAATCGAATTTGAACATTCCCATGAATCCCGAAGGCCTTTTCGCACACATGCTCAAGACTCTCATAGCCAGGCTCACGGCCCCCATCAGACGCATACGCGGTGCGCTTTCGTCATCGCGCGCGCCCTTTTTGGCGCAGTCGGACTACGACCAGATGCGGCGCGTGATGCTGAAATGAGACGACGAATATATGGCCGTGAGCGCCATATACGAGATGGTGGGAGTGAACAGGATTCCCCGTAACCTGTGAGTCACGGTCGCGTCTTGCGACTGCGCGGTGGTGTTGCGTGTAGTTGTGGAAGCGCGTCACCACCATCCTAACCCTTCGGCAGGCTCAGGGCAGGCTCTTCCTTTGCGAGGGGGAAGGGACTCTTGGAAGGCGTCTGTTCAGCCCTTAAGTGGAGGTGAACTGTGGAATTTGGATTTGGAGTGCCCACGCGCGGGCCGATGGCCGACCCCGACAGTCTCGCCGCGCTGGCCGGCGGCGGCGAGGAGATGGGTTTCGAGATTGTGAGCGTGAGCGACCACGTCGTGATACCGCGCAGCATAGAGTCGCGCTACCCGTACAACGAGACTGGCGAGTTCGCCGGCGGGCCGACGGGCGAGTGCCTGGAACAGCTCACGATGCTCAGCTTCCTGGCGGGCGTGACGTCCAGCGCGCGGCTGCTGACCTCGGTGATGGTGCTGCCCCACCGCAGTCCGGTGCTTGCCGCAAAGATGATAGCCACCGTGGACGTGCTGTCCGGCGGGCGGGTGATCCTGGGATGCGGCGTGGGCTGGATGCGCGAGGAGTTCGAGGCCATCGGCACACCTCCCTACGATGAGCGCGGCGCCGTGGGCGACGAGTACATCCGCGTGTTCAAGGAGTTGTGGACCAGCGACGACCCGACGTACGAGGGCGACTACGCCGCGTTCGCCGACGTGTCGTTCCAGCCCAAGCCGGTGCAGAAGCCGCACCCGCCCATCTGGATCGGCGGGGAAAGTCCGCCAGCGCTGCGGAGGGCCGGGACACTGGGCGACGCCTGGTACCCCATCGGCAGCAACCCGCGCTTCCGGGTGGGCACCATCGAGCAGCTCACGGGCTACATGTCGCGAGTGCGCAACTATGCGCGAGACGCGGGCCGTGATCCCGCCGAGATCGACTTTGCCTACAGCGCGAGCTGGTACGACGACCGGGAGGCGCAGACAGGGCCGGACGGCTCACGCCGCGTCTTCACGGGCACGCCGGAGCAGATCGCCGGCGACGTGCGGGCTTTCGAGGAGCTGGGCGTGCGCCACCTGATGGTCGGCCTGCAGGCCGACAGCGTCGACGAATCGCTGGCCCGCATGGACCGGTTCGCCGGCAGCGTGCGGCCGCTCGTCTAGCAATCCTGAGATTGAAGCCGGGAGAAACGATGAAAGCAGTATATCTGACCGAACACGGCGGGCCGGAGGTGCTGACCTACGGCGACTTGCCGGAGCCGACCCCTGGCCCCAACGACGTGAAGGTACGCGTGAGGGCCTGCGCCCTGAACCGCCTGGACGTGTTCACTCGCGCGGGCGTTCGCGGCACGCGCATACGCTTCCGGGGGCCGCACGTGCTGGGCGGCGACATCGCGGGGGACGTGGCGGAGGTGGGCAGCGAGGTCACGAACGTGAGCGTCGGCGACCCCGTGCTGCTGAATCCCCGCGTAACCTGCGGACAGTGCCAGTACTGTCTTTCGGGCGAGGACGAGTTCTGTCCGCGGTCGTCCATGCTCGGCGCGCGTTCCAACGGCGGATACGCCGAGTACGTGTGTGTGCCGGCGGCCAACGCGCTGCCGCTGCCGGAATCGGTGGGCTACGCACAGGCGGCGGCGCTGCCTACGGTCTACTTGCCGTGCTGGACGATACTGATGCGCCGGGCGGCGCTCAAGCCGTGGGAGACTGCGCTCATACTGTCGGCCTCCAGCGGCGTGGGCACCGCTGGCATACAGCTCGCCAAGAACGTGATCGGGGCCACGGTCATCACCACCACCAGCACCGACGAGAAGGTGCGCATGGCGAGGGAGCTTGGCGCCGACGAGGTGATCAACTACACGAACGAGGACATAGCGGAGCGGGTGAAGGAGATCACCGGCGGTCGCGGCGTGGACGTGGTGCTGGATCACGTGGGGGCCGACTTCTGGTCGGCCGCGACGGCGTCGCTGGCGAGGGGCGGACGCTACGGCATCTGCGGCGTGACGACGGGGTACCGGGCGGAGTTGCAGATGGGCGCGATGTTCCTGAACTACCACACGGTGTTCGGAGTGTTCATGGGTCGCAAGGAGGACCTGCGGCTGATCCTCGACAGGGCGGCACGCGGGGTGATCCGCAGCGTCATCCACCAGGAGTACCCGCTGGAGGAGGCGGCGCAGGCGCACCGGGACATGGAGGGGCTGAACTTCTTCGGCAAGCTGGTGTTGACGGTGGTGTAGAGGGAGCGACATGCCCTTAGAGGAGCCGGGCTGTCTATCGTTGCAGTACTACAGAAGGACCAATCTACTTTGACTACGCAACGAGAGGCTACTGTCGAAGAGTACACCGCGCAGGCTCTGAGGTTCCTCGAGCAGTCGGACGCGGAATTTGCCGCGGGCGACACTCGCCAGGGGGCGGAGAAGCTGTACGGCGCGGCGTGCCAGATCGTGATCGCCGCCTCAAAGCAGCGCGGGTGGGGGCACAAGTCCCATCGCGACAACAAGAATGCCACGTCCCGGCTGGCGGACGAGTACCACGATCAGTTTCTGCTGACGGGATTCGCCGCGGCCGAAAAGTTTCACATTCACTTCTTTCATGGCAGCCTTGAGGACTACGAGATTGCCGTAGATCGACCCGGTGTGAAGCGCTACGTGCAGCGCATGGTGGACCTAGTCGAGGCGTACGCGACAGACTGAGGTTCGTGAGGGCGTCACGGTTCTGGGAAGCGCCTTCGTTTGACGCTCTGTGGGGTGCGGAGTATCATAGCCGGAAACGGGGTTCGGGCCGGTTGCGGCACGGCTGGCGCGTCGCATAGCCTGAGAAAGCAACGTCCAGAAAGGGAGGACTGAATTGGCAAACACCGTATTGTTCGAGGTTCGCGACAGGGTGGCATACCTGACGCTGAATCGCCCTGAGAAGCTGAACGCAATCAACAACGAGATGATCGGCGACCTGTTCGACACCTTCAACGAGGTGAAGACCAACCCCGACATCTGGGCCGCGGTGGTCACCGGCTCGGGCAGGGCGTTTTCAACCGGGCACGACCTGGTTATGGGCCGAGCCGAGCGCGAAGAGTCGTCGCCCAAGAGGCCGCGCGGCAACACCGACAACCTGTACCTGTTCATCAGCCAGGTGTACAAGCCCATCATCGCCGCCATAAACGGCTACGCGCTGGCGCAGGGCGGCGGAATCGCGCTGCTGAGCGACATCCGCATCGCGTCCGACAGGGCGCAGTTCGGCTGGCCGCAGGTGAAGCGCGGCATCGCGTCCATGAGCGGGCCGACGATTCTGGCGCACTACGTGCCGCTGGGGTCTGCGTTCAAGTTCCTGTTCACCGGCGAGTTCTGCGACGCCGCCGAGGCGCACCGCATCGGCCTGGTGCAGGAAGTGGTACCGCACGAGCAGGTGCTGGACCGCGCCGAGGAGATGGTGCGAGGCATCGTCGAGAACTGCGCGCCGCTGGCCGTCCGCGCCATCAAGGAAGCCGCCATCACCGGTCGCTCCTTCCCCAACTTCGAGGAGCGCATGAAGAACGCCTCCAGTGTCAACTCGGGCATGGCTGGCAGCTACGACACCAAGGAGGGCCTGGCCGCCTTCGCCGAGAAGCGCAAGCCAAACTTCCAGGGTCGCTAACCGGCGGTCTTCGTTCAAGCGCGAGTAGCGGCCTGCGGATGCAACGACCGCAGGCCGCCACTCGGAGATATGCGGTCGCCGCCTCGGGCATCCCGAGGTTGGCTGCTTGTCACCTGCACCCTTGTCGCCGTCGGACCACGCGTCGGCGCGTGTTAAGGCGGCTTTTTTCCGTCTACGACCGAGATGGGCACCCCCGAATCGAGGTGAGCCATGCCCCACGCCCTTGAAGGCTTCCTGGTTGTCGATCTCACGGAACGCGTCGCCGGGCCGTACTGCACCAAGCTGATGGCACTACAGGGCGCGGATGTCGTAAAGGTCGAGCCGCCGGGCACGGGCGATGCCATGCGCGCCATGGGTCCTTTCGTCGGCGACGACCCCAATCCCGAAAAGAGCGTCCCGTTCCTGTACCTGAACACGGGCAAGAAGAGCGTGACGCTGGACGTGGGGCAGGCCAGCGCCCGCAGTCTGCTGCTGGAACTAGCCAGGCGTGCCGACGTTCTGGTCGAGAGCTATGCGCCCGGCTACCTTGCCTCGCTGGGACTCGGCGCCGACACGCTGCTGAAGGCCAACCCGCGGCTGGTGGTGTGCTCGATTACGCACTTCGGCCAGGACGGTCCTTACAGCGGCTACAAGGGCGAGGAGATCGTGGACCAGGCCATTAGCGGCCACGTGGGCATCACGGGCGAGCCGGACCGCGAGCCGATCAAGATGGGCGGGAACCTGGGGCAGTACGCCGGAGGGCAGGCCGCGTTCGCCTCGACCCTCATCGCGCTATACCACGTCGCGCTGACCGGTGAAGGCCAGCACGTGGACAACTCGATCACAGAGGCCAACGTCGACTTGCTGGATAGCTGGGGCATCAACAGCCTGTTCGGCGATGTGCCCACACGACTGGGCAACGCCGCGCCGGGGGCGGTGCTGAGGGGGCGCGGCGGGCTGTACGAGACGGCGGACGGCTACATCGCGCTGGGGCAGATGCCCGGCGGATGGGACGCGTTCGTGGACATGACAGGCATAGAGGAGCTGCGCGATCCCAAGTACGCCGACCCAGGCTCACGCTCCGAGCATCGCGACGAACTGGAGGCGATAGTCGGGGCCTGGGTGCGGCAGAACGGCAAGCTGGACATCTACAACGCGTCGCAGCAACGGCGAAACGCCATCGGCTACGTCGCCACGCCGCAGGACATGCTCACGTCGCCGCAGCTCGAGCACCGCCGATTCTTCGAGGAGATCGACCACCCCGCGGCGGGGAGCGCCAGGTATCCCGGACCTCCCTACCGGCTGACCGCCAGCGGCGAGACGCTCACGCGCGCGCCGCTGCTCGGCGAGCACAACGCGCAAGTGTACTGCGACATGCTGGGGCTGGAGCGCGCAGAGCTGGTGCGGCTGCGACAGCTTGGCGTAGTGTAGATTTGCCGGTGTTCCGGCAACCGGCCTTCGAGCGCTCGGGGCGAGCGGGATGACAACAGCCGGCGAACACGTGGCAATCAGCCGGCGGTTCATCGAGCAAGCCGATGAAGAGCTCGACAGAGGTGACTTGCCGCAGGCGTCGGAGAAGGCGTGGGGAGCGGTAGCGCACAGGCTGAAGGCTATAGCGCGGCAAAGGGGTTGGAGGCAGGGCAAGCACGGGGACTCTTATAGGATAGTCACCCTTCTGGGACGTGAGACAGATCGGCGTGTTGAATTAGAAAGGCTACTTTCAAGTGCAGACGCCCTGCACGCAGACTTCTACAACGCCATAAAGTCTGAGAGTGAGGTTCGAGAGGGCATAGACGGCGTTAAGGTGTTTCTGGCAATCTTGGCTCAGATTGCATGATGAATCTGAGCCCTTGAGGGAATCCATATGGCTTTGACGGAAAACCACCTGGAGGTTAGCCGACAACTGGTCCAGGTTGCGGAGAAGGAGCTCGAAAAAGGCAACTTGGAACTCGCGGCTGAGAAGGCTGCCGCTGCAGTGGACCACAGGCTTACTACTATTGCCCAACAGCGAGGATGGCAGTACGGCTGGCATAAACACCACTCGGAGAATCTGTATCGTCTCGCAGAGGAAGTCAAGCAGCCAAAGGAATTGAAGCTGATGTTTGCCGTTGCAGGCAACCTGCGTTTCAGCCTGTACAACGAACTGAAGCCAGTAGAGTTCATGCGCACTGAGATAGACTGCGTTAAGACGTTGCTGGCGTTACTGGAAGAGGTCGATTGGGACTACAGGCAGTTGGACGACAAGGACGACAGTTAGAATCGGGAGCCAAAGATATGCCGCGAATGCCGCTTGAAGGATTGCGAGTGCTGGACGTTACGCAGATTCGCGCCGGGCCCAAGGCCGCGCGCTGGCTGGCGGACGCCGGCGCGGAGGTGATCAAGGTCGAGTCGGTGACGCGGCCGGACGGCCGCTTCCGGGTGAGCTCCGCGCTCGCCTTGGCAGGCCAGGCCGCCGCCGGCGCGCGCGCCCGCTATACGCGCCCCATACCGGAGTCCGCCCAGCGCGAGACCAACCGCGCCGGGTTCGACGTGCTGCACCGTAACAAGATGGGGCTGTCGGTCAACCTGCGCAGCGAGGAGGGCGTCGCCATCTTCCGGGCGCTCGCCGCCGTAAGCGACGTGGTGCTGGACAACTTCAGCCAGGGCGTGATGGACCGCCTGGGCCTCGGCTATGACGACCTTCGCAAGGTCAACCCGGCCATCATCGTGTTGTCCATGCCGGCGTTCGGCTCCGACGGGCCGGACAAGAGCTACATCGGCTTCGGTTGGGCGCAGGAGCACCTGAGCGGCGTGACGTCGATGACAGGATACGAGGGCGGCCCGCCGCTACGCACCGGCACCGTCACGCCAGACCCGCTCAATGGCATGCACGCGGCGGGCGCCATCATGGCCGCGCTGCTGCACCGCGCGCGAACCGGCGAGGGCCAATACGTGGAGCTGTCGCACTGGGAGTCCATGATTTCGCTGGTGGGCGATTGGCTCATGGAGTACTCGTACAACGGCACGGTCGCAAAGCGCATCGGCAATCGCCACCCGACATGGGCGCCGCAGGGGTGCTACCCGTGCGAGGGCGAAGACCGCTGGGTCGCGCTGACGGTCACCTGCGACGAGGAGTGGACGGCGCTGTGCGAGGCGATCGGCAGGTCGGAACTGGCTGACGATCCCCGGTTCGCGGGCGTGCTGGAGAGGCGGGCGAACCACGACGCGCTGGACGAGATTATCGGCGAGTGGACGCGGGGGCGCTCGAACTTCGAGGCCATGGAGGCGCTTCAGCGCGCCGGCGTGCGGAGCGGGGCGGTGCTGGACAACAGGGAAGCGATGACCAATCCCCACGCGGAGGCTCGCGGCACGCTGCCCCGCATCACCCACCCCGACGGCGTGAGCCACCCGTACATCAACTCGCCGTGGCAGTTCTCGCGGACGCCCCAGAGCGTGCGAACTCCCGCGCCCATACTGGGCGAGCACAACGAGTACCTGCTGGGCGAGGTGCTGGGCATGCCCGACGACGAGCGCCGCCGGCTGGAGTCCAGCCAGGTGACCGCGACGTTCCTGACGCCGCCGCCGGAGTAGTCAAGTCCCAATTGCACCAGAAAGGGTGATACACGCATGAAACTGGAAGGCAAGACCGCGCTGGTTACCGGCTCCGGGCGCAACATCGGGCGGGCAACGATACTGGCCATGGCCGCGGAGGGCGCGAACGTGGTGGTGAACGCGCGAAGCAACCAGGCGGAGGCGGACGCCGTCGCGGATGAGGCGCGGGCGCTGGGCGTGGGCGCGATCAGCGTGCTGGCGGACGTGGCGGACAGGGCGCAGGTGGACACGATGGCGGCGCGGGCGCTGGAGGAGTTCGGCCGCATCGACGTGCTGGTGAGCAATGCGGCAATACGCCCGCACAAGCCTTTCCTGGAGGTCACCTACGAGGACTGGCGGCGCGTGGTGGGCGTGGTGCTGGAGGGCGCGTTCTTCTGCGCGCAGGCGGTGTTGCCGTCCATGCTGGAGAGCGGCGGCGGGCGCGTCATCTTCGTCAGCGGCGACGGCGCGTTCGCGGGATCCGCGATGCGCGCGCACGTCTCCGCGCCCAAGATGGGGCTATCGGGGCTGGCGCGCGGGCTGGCGTCCGAGTTCGCGGGCCTGGGCATTACGGTGAACGTCGTGTCCCCGGGCGCGATCGACACCACGCGCGACCTGTCGTGGTACCCCGGCGGCGCGAATCCGAGCGCGGGCGCGAGCCGGATACCCGTCCAGCGGCTGGGCAAGCCGGAGGAGATCGCGGCGACGTGCCTGTTCCTGGCGTCCGAGGAGGGCGGCTTCATCACCGGCCAGACGATCCACGTCAACGGCGGAGCGGGTTATTTCTAGTAGTCGGTAGTCAGCCATTAGATGTCGGTTGTCGGATTCGCCGTTGGAAGGGGCGTTGAGGGATACACGCCGTGTCTGCCAAGTTCTTTGAAGAGCCCATTCTCAATTCGCCTTACGATCCTCCAACTTGTCACTGGGAACTGGCGGACGGCATTCCCACGGACAACAAAATCAAGGGGCGCCGGCCATCCGAGTACATCACGCCCGTGCCGCCTGATCGCCGGCAGGATTCGGTACAGAGAGCAATGGTTCTGGGAGAGGCCGAGCTTTCGGATGAGCGTCAGGAGTACGACCCTACTCCCATCATCAACTACATTCGTGGGCGAGTAGCGGCTTGGCGCAGCATCCCGAGTCCGAAAGACTGGCGAGTAACGCCAGAAACCGCAAGGCTGCTTCAGCACTGGCGTAGCTTCGACTTTCCGGGAGTCCGGCCATTTTTCTGCCAGATTGAGGCGGCCGAAACCGTAATCTGGCTGACTGAAGTGGCGGGCTTGCTCAGCGAGCGAGCGCCGGGGGACGATTTTCGGGGCGTGTACGGACACGTCAGGGCCGCGAACAAGGCATCGAACCCCGAACTGCTGCGCATCGCCTTGAAGATGGCGACCGGTGCGGGTAAAACCACCGTGATGGCAATGCTCATCGCGTGGCAGACGGTAAACGCGGTCCGCTATCCGAATCGACAAAACTTCACCAAGGGCTTTCTCTTGGTGACGCCGGGCATCACCATTCGCGACAGGCTGCGCTCTCTGAATCCCCACGACGCGGACAACTACTACGAGCATCGCAACCTTGTGCCCCGCGACATGCTGGACGCCGTGAGGCAGGCGCGAATCGTAGTCACAAACTACCACGCGTTTCGATTGCGCGAGCGGGAAAGGATCGCGTCGAACACTCGGCGTTTGTTGCAAGGTAAAGGCAACGAGCCGCTGAGCACTCTTGAGAGCGAAGGCCAGATGATTCGGCGGGTTATGCCCGAGCTGATGGGTATGAGGAACATTCTCGTATTGAACGATGAGGCCCATCACTGCTATCGGGAGAGACCTGCCGAGGCCTCCGAAGAGGGCAAGATCGAAGCGGAGGAGAAGGCGGAAGTCACCAAGAACAACGAGGCCGCGCGCGTCTGGATATCCGGCCTGGAGGCGGTCAAGCGCGAAATTGGCCTGCGCTGTGTTCTGGACCTGTCGGCGACGCCGTTCTTCCTGCGCGGCTCCGGCTACGCGGAGGGAACGCTGTTTGGGTGGACCGTCAGCGACTTTTCGCTGATGGACGCCATCGAGTCGGGAATTGTGAAGGTGCCGCGCGTGCCCGTGGCGGACAACCTCGTAAGCGCGGGCGGGCCGGTGTTCCGCAACCTGTGGGAACACGTCGGCAAGAAGCTGCCGCGCGCGGGGCGCAGGGCAGCAGGCGCGCTCGATCCCCTCAACCTGCCTACGGAGCTTGTCTCCGCGCTGGATTCTCTGTACGAACACTATCAAGACACCTTCACGAGCTGGCAGGAACAAAACATCGGCCTGCCGCCGGTGTTCATCGCAGTCTGCAACAACACCGCCACGTCCAAGCTGATTTACGATTACGTTTCCGGCTTCGAAAGAGAGGACGACGACGGCAACCTTCGGACGGAGCATCTCGGCCACTTCGACCTGTTCTCCAACTACCACGAAGACGGCAGCCGACGGGCGCTGCCGAGAACGCTGCTTATCGACAGCGAGCAACTCGAGTCGGGTGACGCTCTGTCCAAGGACTTCCGGGCGATGGCCGCGGACGAGATCGACCGCTTCCGCCGGGAGCGTTTCCAGCGCGAGGGTTTTGGCTCAGGGGACATAGTCTCCGACCAGGAGCTGCTGCGCGAGGTGATGAACAGCGTCGGAAAGCCCGGCCAGTTGGGCGCGGGGATCCGTTGCGTTGTTTCGGTGTCGATGCTCACGGAGGGCTGGGACGCCAACACCGTAACCCACATCCTGGGCGTGCGCGCGTTCGGCACGCAGCTCCTGTGCGAGCAGGTGGTGGGGCGCGCGCTGCGCCGCCAGTCATACGACCTGAACGAGGACGGTCTGTTCGACGCCGAGTACGCCGACGTTCTGGGCATCCCGTTCGACTTCACGGCCGCGCCCGCGGTCTCGCCGCCCAAGCCACCCAAACCTACCGTGCGTGTCCACGCGGTCGGCCCTGAGCGGGACCACCTGGAAATCATGGCCCCCAGGGTGGTGGGTTATCGCGTGGAGCTTCCGGGCGAGCGTGTGTTCGCGGACTTCGACGACGATTCCGCGCTCGTGCTCACGCCTGACCTGGTCGGACCCACCCGGACCACCAACCAGGGCATCATCGGCCAGCCGGTGGAGCTCAGGCCGGAGCACTTGAGGAACACGAGGCGGCAGAGGATCGTGTTCGAGCTCGCCAGGCACGTGCTGGAGACGCGTCTGCGCGAACCTGGAGAGACGCCAAGGATGCACCTGTTCCAGCAGGTGCGAGACATCGCCGGCGAGTGGTTCGACAACCACCTCAAGTGCATCGGCGACACTTTTCCCGCACAGCTTCTGTACCGGGAGATGGCGGACATGGCCGCGGAGCGCATCAAGCGCGCCATCGACGCCGCATCACAGCGGCTTAACCCGGACAGCGCAAGCGTGATAAAGGCGGTGGTCGATTCCTACACGCCCACAGCCTCGACCCGCTTCGTAAACTTCACCACGTCCAGAGAGCCGCGCTGGCAGACGCGCCCGGACAAGTGCCACGTCAACTGGGCCATTTGCGACGGAGAGTGGGAGGTGGACCTCTGCCGCGTCCTTGAGGCCCACCCCCGCGTCGTCTCCTACGTGAAGAACGTGGGGATGGGATTCGATGTGCCGTACAACTCGGGTTCACACCAGAGGCGGTACTTGCCCGACTTCATCGTGCGAATCGACGACGGGGCAGGCCCCGACGATCCCCTGAATCTCATACTGGAAGTCAAGGGCTATCGGCACGAGGACGTAAAGGACAAGTCCAGCACCATGCGCACCCACTGGGTTCCGGGCGTCAACAACCTGGCGACCTACGGCCGCTGGGCGTTCCACGAGTTCGCGCCGTCGGTGTACGAGATGCAGAAGGAGTTCGACGCGCTTGTCCTAAAGGCGCTGAGCCAGTATTACAGTACGCTTGACTTCAAGGAGCTTCTGGCGGCGGCGCCGTTGGAGGGCATCGACCTGACTCGGCAGCGCGACTTTTCGAGAGACATCGATGAACAACCCTTCTGACCGGTCTTGACCTAGAAAGCTGGTAAACTATACTGATAACCCTGTTGTGCGCCAGCCCGTTGGTGATGTGAGCATGGGAAAGGAGGATACCATGACCACACTTAGCAACCAGATTACAGCCTACGAAGGGATGCGCGATGCCTTGGAGACCGGCTACTTCGGCAAGTGGGTCGTCTTTCACGACGGAAAGCTTGTGGGCGCGCATGAGTCATTCCAAGATGCCGCTGAGGAGGCGGTTCGCCGCTTTGGACGCGGCCCGTATTTGATTAGGCAGGTGGGCGGCCCGCCTTTCAGACTGCCGGCTCGCGTGTGGTAAAGGGCGAATCAATGCCTGCCAGTGAGCTCACATTCGACAACCCGCCTATCGACGAGGTTGTTGTTGCAGCCTATTTCGCGCCGCCCGTTCTTGAGTTTCAGAGTCAGCACGTTGGGCTCTTCTGGGAACGCATCAAGGACAGGTTTCCTGTCGTTCATCAACAGGACCCTGTTGTTCATCAACTGGGCCCATTAGGGATGGCGGGTGTAATGAGTGTCGACGAACCGGTCCCTATGCCCCGCTATTGTTTCCTCTCCGCAGACGAGGTTAACGTCGTGCAGGTTCAAAAGGACGCATTCCTGTTCAACTGGCGTCGGCGAGACGACAAGCTGTATCCAGGCTTTCGTGACGTCATCAAACCCACTTTCGACAGGCTCTACGATGAATTCGAAGCGTTCTTGCTGAGTGAAGTTGGTGTAACAGAGCTACCCGTAGCTCTATGCGAATTGAGCTACGTAGACATCATCGAGCAGTGTGACTATTGGCAAGGGCCCGGGCACACTCAGAACGTAATACCTGCCTTCTCAAATCCGCTGCCCGGCTTAGAAGGTGCCGCAGAAAACGACTTCGACTGCAGCTATGTTTTCTACGTTGAAGAGGATCTTACGGTTTTCGTCAGGATACGAACTTTGGTACGTCCGCAGCAAGCCGACCAACCGTTGCTCACGATTGAGATGAAAGCCAGCAACCAATTCGAGGGGGTTCAGCGGAGGCTAACGGATGGTTGGTTCGAACGCGCTCACGATACACTACTCAGATTGTTCATCAAAATGACTGGCAAACAAGTACAGCGTGAGCATTGGGGAATGCGAACTGGGAGCACAGAGTGACCACGGCAACGACGCTAGCCGAACTGCAAGCTCCCCATGTCGCTCGCACCGGCAAATATGAGGAATCTCCACGCCAAAACAGGCCGTGGTACTTTGGCTGCTCCGGACCGGCCTTTGGCGAGCATAGCGAGATGGATGGCAAGACGGCTGCCCGCGCGCTCACTGGTGCCGCCACTGTGATCACAGTGTTATGTGGCACCTCCACGAGCATGAGCGCCCTGCCTTTGGGGCACAGACTGCGGTTCCTCTCCCAAGGAGGATATACTTTTGGTCTGCCCGACGTCTCTTCTCTCCTGTCCAGTGAGTGGTTGGAGCGGCCGATCGATCCTCTGGATAGATACATCAATGAGAGGGTTCGTGCCGCCCAAGAGGTGCGTGGGACGTACAGTAGGCGAATCGATGAGTTGCGCGAGTACGGCCTAGAAGACGGGATTTCCTTGAATGAAGATTCCGAGAACGACTTCTGGGCATTCATGGCGTCCTCGGGCTTCACCCGACGGGCAGGCGTTGCGCTCATGGGCAATGGCAACCTACGCGCCGTTTGGAAGGGCGATGATGGAGATCATCTAGGGGTTCACTTCCTCGGGAACCACATGGTCAACTACGTGATTTTCAAACGGAGACCTGGCGCCATACAGGTTTCAAGGGTTGCAGGAAACGATACCTTCGATGGGATAAAGAAGCAAGTCCGGTCCTTTGCTCTAAACTCCCTAGTGAACGTATGACAGAGACTGCTCTGCACAATGACGATCACGTCGTGCGATACGCAAGATTCACTGACTTTCTAGACTTGGAGGACGGCGTACTGAATTGCTCGGCATTTCAGTTAAGACCTGATGAGCAGGGTCTCTCAGTGAACTGGTTGGAGTGCTTTCAAGGGCGCGACAAGTTAGGGCAACTGGAGGAAGTTAGGAATCACATTCAGCGTCAATTGGGCCGTAACGGGCGCCTCGCGGAGTTGAACGTCGGATTCACTTTGGAGCACGTTAGCGACAGTGTGCCTGATATTCGATTCGTTCACAGCCCTTCTCCTCCAAAGGGTCAGTACCCGGCAGATCCGTCACACAGCGATATTGTGGGGCTGCCTCTACTTGAATCCCCCGAGTCGGAACTGATAGGAGATCTGATTGCTGAGTGTGTGATCGAACTTCACCCGACGATTCCCTAGCCTGACTAGGTTTTAGGATTACCCTCACAGACGGAATGGTGTCACCATGCCACGCTGCGCACCCACCAGGCAGCTCATCGATTTTGGGCGCCTTCAGATGTCTGGTCGACGACTTCCGGGTCCAAGGCATAACCCCTCCAGAACACGACCGGCCAAGGCTGTTCCATGACTCTTGACACGGATGCCCTGAGAACCCTGCTCTGCGAGCGGCTCTGCCAAGACATCGGAGTCGACACACGCCCCGACGGCAAGGTCGTGTTGCGAACACACTTCACGTTCCCGGACGGAGACGGCTACCCCTTCCACCTCGCAGAAGCGCCCTCCGGCGGCCTTCGGCTGTCGGACAGCGGCCACACTCTAATGCACATCAGCTACGAGCACGACGTCGACTCGTTCCTGTCCGGGACGCGCGGAATGTTGCTTGATCGTATCGTCGGCGAGAGCGGCGTCAGCCACTCCGACGGCGTCTTTTCGATCGACACGTCGGCTGAACAGTTGCCCGAAGCCATCTTCTCTTTCGGTCAAGTTCTGACCCGGATATACGATCTCACGATGCTCTCTCGTTCCAACGTCGGGTCTACTTTCTATGATGATTTGGCGGACTGCCTCACAGGCTTCGTCGATGAAGCCAAGATAGACCGCGACTACCACCCCGACGTGCCGAATGCCGATGCGTACACGGTTGACTACCGGATTGAAGGCAAGAGCGGAGTACCCCTCTTCGTGTATGGCGTCCCCAACCGCGATAAGGCCCGGCTGACGACCATCATGCTGGGCCACTTCCATCGCCACCGTCTCGAATTCGAGTCGGTAATCATCTTCCAGGACCAGACCGACATTCCAAGAGTCGACCTCGCGAGGCTCTCCGATGTTGGCGGGGATATGGTCTCGTCGCTAGAATCGACCGAGGACCTTAACCGCAAGATAATTCGACGCGTAGCATGAAGATGCGACTAGGAGGCTACTAACCATGCCCCGCCGCGCGCGAACCCGCCGCCAGCCCATACAGGTCGAGTCGCTGTCGCATCCCGACGACTCGCGCACGAACATCCCCTCGGCGGAGATGGAGCAGGTCATGGACGACGCCGACCGGCTGCCCATACACGTCGCCTACGAACGGCGCAATCGCGACCTGGACCCGCAGCTCGTGTGGAGCGGCAAGGACGAGCAGGATGCCAGAGACCTGATTGCGCCCGCGCCGCCGCTGTTCATACAGGAGAAGGTTCACCCCAAGGTGCTGGTCGACGACCTGATGCGCTATTCGAGCGACAACGAACGGCGCGACGAGTACCAGGTCGACCTGTTCGCCGACTTCAACGGGCTGCCGTCCGACGACGCCAAGACCGAGTTTTACAAACACGACGCCAACTGGTCCAACCGCATGATCCTGGGCGACAGCCTGCAGGTGATGGCGTCGCTAGCCGAGCGCGAGGGGCTGCGCGGCAAGGTGCAGTGCATCTACGTAGACCCGCCCTACGGCATCCGCTTCAACTCCAACTTCCAGTGGTCCACCACCAGCCGCGACGTGCGCGACGGCAACGTCGCCCACATCACCCGCGAGCCGGAGCAGGTTAGGGCCTTCCGCGACACCTGGCGCGACGGCATCCACAGCTACCTGTCCTACCTGCGCGACCGCCTCACTGTCGCCCGCGACCTGCTCGCCGACTCAGGGTCGATCTTCGTCCAAATCGGGGACGAGAATGTCCACCGGGTGCGCGCGGTGATGGACGAGGTGTTTGGCGATGGGAACTTCATTAGCCAGATTGAATTTGCCAAGACGACAGGGTTTTCTGGCAGACACTTGTCTAATGTCACGGACCACATTCTTTGGTTCGCCAAGAACATGAGCCACCTTAAGTATCGTGAGTTGAGCCGCGAGAAACGTCTTGGCGAACCCGGCGCGACCGCATACCGCACGCTTGCTGAGCTTCCCGGTGATTTTCGGCAGTTTGAGCCGACGCGCCTTGCGACGTCAGATCAGCTGACGTCGCAAGGCGCGTCGGCCTCGAGTCCCCAAGCGTTCAATTATCGCGGACGCATACTCGACCCGCCTGCGGGGCTTCACTGGAAGACGACCGTGTTAGGTTTGGAACGTCTCGAGAGGTGTGGTCGAGTGTTCTTGGTGGGGAACACTTTGCGGTACTTGCGTTTCCTAGATGACTTCCCTGTAGTTCCATTCAACAATAACTGGACTGACACAGGAATAGCAGGTTACACAGCTGACCGGATCTATGTAGTTCAAACCCTTCCCAAAGTTGTCGAACGCTGCATCCTCATGACCACCGATCCCGGCGACCTCGTCGTCGACCCCACCTGCGGTGCCGGCACCACCGTCTACGTCGCCGAGCAGTGGGGCCGCCGCTGGATAACCATCGACACCTCGCGCGTCGCGCTCGCGCTGGCCCGCGCCCGCGTCATGGGCGCCCGCTACCCCTACTACCTGCTGTCCGACAGCCCGGAGGGTCAGGCCAAGCAGGCCGAGATAGAGCGGCGCGCGTCCCCCGAATCTCCCACCTACGGCGACGTGCGCCAGGGTTTCGTGTACGAGCGCGTGCCGCACATCATGCTGCGGGACATCTCGAACAACGCGGAGATCGACGTGATATGGGAGGAGGCGCAGGAGGAGCTCGAGCCGCTGCGCGAACTGCTGAACCAAAAGCTCGGCGAGTCCTGGGAGGAGTGGGAGATTCCCCGCGACGCGGACGACGAGTGGTCTCCCGAGGCGACCGCGCTCCACTCCGCATGGTGGAACCGGCGCATCGCCCGCCAGAAGGAGATAGACGCATCGATTGCCGCCAAGGCCGACTTCGAGTACCTGTACGACAAGCCCTACGAGGCTCGGCGCAAGGTACGCGTCGCGGGGCCGTTCACGGTGGAGAGCCTGTCGCCGCACCGCGTGCTGGTGTCGGGCGACGTCAAGAGCGAGGTGGACGAGACGGGTGTTGGCTACCGCTACGACGGGGAGGTGCCGGAGCGGGATTTCGCGGCGCTGATTCTGGACAACCTCAGGACGTCCGGCGTGCAGCAGTCGCAAAAGTCCGACAAGATAGACTTCACCTCCATCACCGGCTGGCCGGGCAGTTACATCTGCGCTGAGGGCAGATACATGGAGGACGACTCCGAGCGGCGGGCGGGCATCTTCATCGGGCCGGAGTTTGGCACGGTGTCCCGCGCGGACTTGGTGGCTGCGGCCAGGGAGGCCGGCGATGCCGGATACGACTCGCTGATCGCCTGCGCCTTCAGCTATGAGGGCCAGACCTCCGGTCTGAACAGGCTGGGCAGATTACGGATTCTCAAGGCGCGAATGAACGCGGACCTGCACATGGCCGACTCGTTGAGGAACGACAGCAAAGGCAACCTGTTCGTCATCTTCGGCGAGCCTGACATCGAGATTCAGGACGCCGGTGAAGACATGCTGCGGGTGAAGATCCATGGCGTGGACATCTACCATCCCGCTACGGGGCAGGTGCGCAGCGACGACACCGACGGTATAGCCTGCTGGTTCGTGGACACCGACTACAACGAGGAGAGCTTCTTCGTGCGGCACGCCTACTTCCTGGGCGCGGGCGACCCCTACAAGGCGCTCAAGACGTCGCTGAAAGCAGAAATCAACGCCGAGGCCTGGGCGACACTCTACGGCGACACGTCGCGACCCTTCCCTCGCCCAGCGTCTGGCCGCGTGGCCGTCAAGGTCATCAACCACCTCGGCGACGAGGCGATGAAGGTGATAGCCGTCTGAGTCGCCACTGATTACTGACCACTAACTGACCACCTAGGAGCTCACCATGCCATACGCTGAAATCAACGACGTGAATCTGTATTACGAATCGACGGGGGACGGCTTCCCGCTGGTGTGGAGCCACGAGTTCGCGGGGGATTACCGCTCGTGGGAGCCGCAGGTGAGGTTCTTTTCGCGGCGATACCGGGTGATTACCTACTGCGCGCGGGGCTATCCGCCGTCGGACGTGCCCGGCGGCCTCGACGCCTACAGCCAGGAGCAGGCGGTTGAGGACCTGCGAGGCCTGCTCGCGCACCTCGGAATCAGGCGCGCCCACGTCGGCGGGCTGTCGATGGGCGGGAACGTTGCGCTCAACTTCGGGCTGGCCCACCCGGCGATGGCGCGGTCGCTCGTCGTCGCGGGCACCGGCACCGGCTCCGACGCGCCGATATCGTTCGCCGAGAACGTGGCCGGGTTTGCCGGTCGCCTGGAGTCCGGCGGCATGGCGGCGATGGAGGACTACACGCGGGGGGCCGGCGCGGGTGCAGCTTCTGCGCAAGGATCCCAAGGGTTGGCATGAGTTCGCCGAGCAGTTCGCGGAGCACTCGCACATCGGCTCGGCTCTCACGTTTCGCGGCGTACAGGGCAGGCGGCCGCCCGTATACGCGCTGGAGGACCGGCTGCGGGCGCTGGACGTGCCCACGCTGATTATGGTGGGCGACGAGGACGACCCATGCGTCGAGCCGGCCATCTTCATGAAGCGCTGCATCCCCGGGTCGGGGCTGGCGATGATCCCGCAGTCCGCCACGCCATCAACCTGGAGGAGCCGGACCTGTTCAACCGGCTCGTGCTCGACTTCCTGACGGCGGTGGAGTCCGGTAGCTGGGCGCGTCGCGACGCGGGCCTGGCGTCCGGCTCGCTGACTTAGGGGCAGCGCCGTCACCCCCATCCTAACCCATTCGGCAAGCTCAGGGCAGGCTCTTCCCCCATCGAGGGGGAAGGGACTTCTGGAAGGCTCATGCGCGATGCCTACCCCAGCCACTCCCTGCGAGGGGGAAGGGACTTCTGGAAGGCTCATGTGCGATGCCTAACCAGCCACTTCTTGCGAGGGGGAAGGGACTCGTGAGCGACGATGATCCAGTATGACTTTTCGGCGCACCTGACGCGGTTCTGCCGGGCGCTGCGCGGGCACGGGCTGCTGGTGGGGCCGGGCGAGGCGGCGGACGCGGTGCGCGCGCTGGGGACGGTGGACGCGCTGGATCGCACGCGGGTCTACTGGACGCTGCGGGCGGCGCTGATGTCCCGCCGCGACGACGGCCCCGTGTTCGACGCGCTGTTCGAGCGATTCTGGGACTTCGAGCCGCTGCCGGAGCGTCCCGCGCCCCGGGGCCTACCATCTCCAGCGGAAGGAGCGCGCCGGCTGAGGCCGCGGCCGCGCTCGTTCGCGCTGCTGGAGCAGGACCCGCGATCCCCGGACACCCTCATCCAGATGCTGCGCACCGGCGCAAGCGCCCGGGAGTGGTCTGCAGGCCAGGAGCTCGTCGCGCTGAGTGAGGACGAGTCGGCGGAGCTGGCGGCGGTGGCCGCGCGCATGGTGCGCGCTCTCGCGTCGAGACCGGGACGCAGGCGCAGGCGGCACAGGCGCAGGGGCACGCCCGATCTGCGGGGGGCGTTCCGGCTAAACCTGGCGAACGGTGGCGACATGATCCGCCTGCCGCGAATGCGGCGGGTGCGGCGAACCCCCAAGCTGTTGGCCCTGCTGGACGTGAGCGGCTCGATGCAGAGCCATGCGTGGCTGCTGCTCCAGTTGCTGTACGCCGTGTACCAGCAGACCAGGCGCATAGAGACGATCGTGTTCAGCACGAGGCCGACGCGCGTCACCGCGCAGATGCGGGCGCCGTCGCTACGGGAGGCGCTGCGCCGGATGGGCGAGTCGGTGCCGCACTGGTCGGGGGGCACGCGCATCGGGGAGAGCCTGGGGCGGGTGAACTCGGACTACGAGTGGCTTCTTGACCGCTTCACGACGGTGATCCTGCTGAGCGACGGCTGGGAGACGGGCGACCCGGAGGGGCTGGCGCGCGAGCTGCGCCGGATGCGACGGCGGGTGCGGCGAGTGGTGTGGCTCAATCCGTTGCTGGGCACACGGGATTACGAGCCGCTGGCGCGCGGGCTGCGCGCCGCCACGCCGCACGTGGACGACTTCGCGTCGGCGCGCGACCTGGCGAGCCTGAAGCGCTTGCCGGCGCTGCTGCGGGGGCGGCGAGTCGGGGTGTAGGGGCCGGATCTACCGTTGGGGTTGGCCGGCGAATCTAATGTGAATTCAGTGTGTGCCACTCCTGGGACTATTCGTGATGAAGGACGCCAGATCCATGAAGGACTCCGTCGAGCCTCTATCGGCCTTTCGGACTTCGGCGAATGCGCGCGTGAGTTGCTCACCGTCACACTGAGCAAGCCTGTTGATGATCTTCTGTACAACACGCGCTCTGGAATCCTTCTTGGCCAGCGGAACATCCAACCGTTCCGCCAAGCTAACGAGCACAGGCCGACTTTGAAGGGATTCTGTAGTTTTTAGAACTCTAAGGATAGCCTCAAGCTTTTCGCGGCTGCCGGGGTCAGATCTGGCTGTCTCGGGAATGTTTATGTCGATGTACGAAAACGAAGCAGGTGCCTTTTTCTTCTGGTGGCCATTCTCAAAGTCATGTGCGACTTCACCAATCAGCTTCAGCGAATGGATCAGCGCTTTTCGGCGACCAGGATCCGATAGGTCTGATATCAGGCGCTCTATCTCACCCGGACCGTGGCTAACCAATCGAGCCAAATCTTCCAAGAATCCTTTGCTGTACTTTTTCATGACTCACACCCCTATTGAGTCGAACACCTCGTCGGCGAACCTGCGGAACTCTCCTCTGACGCGATAATTGGCATTGCGAGTTCTACTAATAGGTGTTCCTTCGCGGGCACTCTTAACGTAAGACCGAGAATAACGCAGTTCGTGCTCCAAGAATTTCCACGCTTGGGCAGAGGCGAAACTCTTCGCAGCTCTCTTGGTCAGCCAATACTCGTCAGGATTCGCTCTCATGTTGACGTTTTCTAGGAATACACCGACAACTTCCAGTGGATGACTAGGGTACTGGCTCCTGAATGAGTTGACTGACCTTGCCAGAAGTGGAAAGCCTATCGAACTGAGGAACTCTGGACGTACTGGAACAAGCACGTGATTTGTAGCCAGATATGCCGCATCAGTCGCCATTGAGTCAGTCGGGGGCGGATCTACAATGACCAGATCGTAGTCGGGGGCATGTTGCTGCAAGAACGACGACGCTAAATGCGCCTTACCCGACGGGTTCTTCAATGTGGCTGCCAACTCCAACTGGTAGGGTACAACATCTACACGCCCCGAATCTCCAACGGAGGCCCAATATCTGCTGACGCTACTGTAAATGACAGTGTCAGCGGTCGGAGTAGGTCGTTGGGGGTCTCGCAATGGCGAGTGCTGTTCGAATATGTCGAAGACTGTTAGCCCCCCTGAACTTATGTGGTTTTCATAGGCTCGTTCACCCATCAGGTAGACGCTGGCATTGAACTGTGGATCTAGGTCGACTACTAGGGTCTTCAGGCCTCGGTCTGCCGCAGCCAACGCTAGATTGACGGCCACCGTAGTCTTGCCGACACCACCCTTCATATTTATGACACACAATCCCTTGTACATCAATCTTACATCCTCACCGGTTGCCAAGCTATTTGAACTACATTCTAGACCCAATGCACCACATTCGTCGACTCTATTTTATACCGCAAGGATCTTCAAGGGATGCGAATCTTCCAAGCGCTATGCCCTCGGCCATTGCCTGGCCCGCCGCCGTGTACGGGTCGACCTCGCCGCGCTCGACGCGGGCGGCGAGGTCGGCGAGCGCGCCGCCAGGGGACGTGGCGTCGGCCAGGCGTGACTGGATGCGCTCGGCGAGGGTGCGGGTGAACTCCTCGCGCAGCCGCTCGCCGCGGCGCCTGCTAAGACCGCAGCCTTCCTGCAGGCTCTCACGGTGGCGCGCGATGGCGTCGTGCAGCTCGGGGATGCCCAGCTTGCGGTGCGCCTGGGACGCTATCACCGGCGGCATCCAGTCCGGGCGGTGCTCGCCGATTTCGAGCATGGTGCGGAGTGCGGAGACCATCCGGTCTGCGCCGGAGCGGTCGGCCTTGTTCACGACGAACACGTCGGCTATCTCCATGAGTCCGGCCTTCATCGCCTGCACCGCGTCGCCGGCCTCCGGCACCACCGCTACCACCACCGTGTCGGCCACGCGCATCACCTCCAGCTCGGTCTGGCCCACGCCGACAGTCTCCACGTACACGACGTCCCGCCCGCAGGCGTCCAGCAGCCTCGCGGCGGCCCAGGCCACGCGCGACAGGCCGCCGTGCGCGCCCTTGGTGGCCAGGCTGCGGATGAAGACGCCGCGGTCGAGGAAGTGCTGCTGCATCCGGATGCGGTCGCCGAGCACCGCGCCGCCGCTGAACGGGCTGGTGGGGTCGACTGCCAGCACGCCGACGCTCAGGCCCTCGTCACGGGAGGCGCGCACGAGGCCGTCTACGAGGGTGCTCTTGCCGGCGCCCGGGGGGCCCGTGACGCCGACGGTGTAGGCGTTGCCCGCGTGGGTGTGCGTGGCGCGTACGATGGCGGCGAGAGTGTCGTCGTCACGTTCTAGGAGGGTGAACAGGCGGGCGAGCGCGCGGCGGTTGCCGCTGGTGGCGTCTTCTACAAGCTGCGAAACCACGTTGGGGAAGGCGACTAGGCGTCGGCTTCCAGGGCGGCCACCAGGTTCGCCATCTCGATGGCGGCGACGCCGGCGGAATAGCCGTTGTTGCCCTGCTTGCCGCCCGCGCGGTTGATGGCCTGCTCCAGCGTGTCGGTGGTGAGCACGCCGAATATGACGGGTATGCCGGAGGAGACCGATGCGGCGGCTATGCCCTTGGCGGCCTCGCCGGCGACGTGCTCGTAGTGGTCGGTCTCGCCCCGGATTACCGCGCCGAGGCAGATGACGGCGTGGTAACTGCCGGACTCGGCCATCTTCTTGGCGGCGAGCGGTATCTCGAACGAGCCGGGGACGCTCGCCACGGTCACGTCGTCATTAGACACGCCGTGGCTCTCCAGCGCGGCGCGCGCGCCTTCCAACAGCTTGGACGTGATGAAGTCGTTGAAGCGGGCGACGACGATGCCGATTCGCAGTCCTCCGCCGCGTAGGCCGCCCTGAAGCTCGCGGCTCACTCCTGGTCACCCGCGGCGACGCCGGGCCCTTCGATGTCGAGCATGTGGCCCAGCCTGGACTGCTTCGTGGCAAGGTAGCGGCGGTTGTGCTCGGTGGAGCGGGTGATAATGGGAACGCGCTCGACAATGTCCAGGCCGAAGCTGTCCAGGCCCACCACCTTCTTGGGGTTGTTGGTGAGAAGCCGCATCTTTCTGACGCCGAGGTCAACCAGTATCTGCGCTCCCACTCCGTAGTGGCGCAGGTCCGGCGCGAACCCAAGCTGAAGGTTGGCCTCCACGGTGTCCAGTCCGGTGTCCTGCAGCGCGTAGGCCTTGAGCTTGTTATGGATGCCGATGCCGCGTCCCTCCTGGCGCATGTACAGAAAGACACCCCTGCCCTCGGCCTCGATGTCTTGGAGGGCCTGAGCCATCTGGTCGCCGCAGTCGCAGCGTACGCTATCGAAAACGTCGCCGGTCAGGCACTCGCTGTGGACGCGCACCAGCGTGGGCTCGTTAGGAACGACGTCACCCTTCACCAGCGCCACGTGCTCGTCCTTGTCCACGATGCTGCGGTAGGAGACGGCGGTGAACTCACCGTAAACGGTGGGAAGCCGCGCCTCGGCCACACGCTCTATAAGCTTCTCGTGCTCACGCCGGTAGGCGATGATGTCGGCCACCGACACTATCTTAATGCCATATCTGTCGGCCACGTGCTCAAGCTGCGGCATACGCGCCATCTCGCCGTCGTCTGCCATCACCTCGCAAATGACGGCGGCGGGATACATGCCGGCCAGCCGGGAGAGGTCCACGGACGCCTCCGTTTGGCCCGCGCGCACGAGCACGCCGCCCTCCATGTAGCGCAGTGGAAAGATGTGGCCGGGGCGTCCGAGGTCCTCTGGTTCGGTGTCCGGATCGATCAGCGCCTTGATGGTGGCGGAGCGGTCGAACGCCGATATCCCCGTGGTGGCGCCCTTGAGCACGTCCACGGACACGGTGAACGCGGTGCCCAGGCGTGCGGTGTTGTCCTGCACCATCATGGGAAGCCTGAGCTCTTCGAGGCGGCTGCCCATCATGGGCGCGCAGATCAGTCCCCTGCCCTGCGCGGCCATGAAATTGATGGCCTCCGGCGAAACCGACTCCGCCGCCATGGCGAAGTCGCCCTCGTTTTCACGGTCCTCGTCGTCCACGATTATGACGATTCGGCCCGCCTTGAAATCCTGGATCGCTTCTTGCACGGACGAAAGAGGCATCGTTGCTGCTTCCCCCTATAGCTCGTCCAATATGTCCGCCGGCCCTCGCGGAACGGAGGCCAGACGCTCGACGTACTTGGCAACCACGTCGGTCTCGACGTTGACGGTATCACCCACCGCGCGGCTGCGGAAGACCGTGTTGTCTCGCGTGTAGGGTATGATTGTTACCGAGAACCTGTCGAGAGCACAGTTTACAACTGTGAGGCTTGTTCCGTCCACTGCCACGAAACCTTTCTCAACTATGTAGCGCATGATTGAGGCCGCACCACGGAAGGTGATAAGGAGTGCCTCGCGGTCGTCGGCAATGGTGTCGATGGCGGCGGTGGCGTCGACGTGGCCCTGGACGATGTGGCCGCCCAGGCGGTCGCTCAGCGCGAGCGGGCGCTCCAGGTTGACGGGGTCGCCCTCTTTCAGCGCGCCGAGGTTGGTGCGGCGCAGCGTCTCCGGCACCACGTCCACGCTGAAGTGGTCGCCGCCAAGCGCGGTGACGGTGAGGCACGCGCCGTTGACGCAGATGCTGTCGCTGACCTTCAGGTCGGACGTGACCTTCGGCCCCGCGACGGTCAGACCAGTCGGCTCCACGCGAGCGATGCTGCCGACCTCTTCCACGATTCCGGTGAACATACGGACCCCCGGCTGCCAGGTTGCGGCCCATTTTACCAGAGCGGCGGGCGCGGGGTGGGCGTGCTAGTATGGCGGCATGAGAGGAGGGAATTTGTTCGAAGGGGAACAGACTACATCGCTGGCAAGCGAGCGACCGCAGCCAACGGTAGGTGCGGGCGACTCCACTGTTGAGAATCCTGAATACCTCACGCGTCAGATCGTCACGTACATCGGCAACAAGCGCGCGCTGCTGGGGCACATCGCGGGGGCCGTCGAGAGCGTGAAGGAGCGGCTCGGCAAGAGGAAGCTCCGAATATTCGACGCTTTCAGCGGGTCGGGCGTCGTGTCACGGCTGTTCAAGGCGCACGCCGAGCTAGTGGTGAGCAACGACCTGGAGCCTTACGCGGCGGCGATTTCGAGATGCTTCCTGAGCAATAGAAGCGAGGTGGACCTGGGTGCGCTCTCCGCCATCGTCGCGGAGCTGAACGAGAACGTGGAGTCGGCGCCCTACCCCCCCGGCTTCATCGAGGAGCAGTACGCGCCGGAGGACGAGTCGCGAATCACGCGGGCCGACCGTGTCTTCTACACGAAGAGCAATGCCAGGCGTCTGGACAACTACCGTCGCATGTTGGACGAGCTGACTCCGCGAACGCGGGAGATGCTGATGGGACCGTTGCTGAGCGAAGCGTCAGTCCACGCCAACACGGCCGGAGTGTTCAAGGGGTTCTACAAGGACCGCCGCACCAGGATAGGCCGCTTCGGCGGCACCGGCTCGGACGCCCTGAGCCGCATCAGGGGGCGGATCGTCCTGAACGCGCCTGTGCTAAGCAGCTTCGAGTGCGAGTACCGGGTGATTCAGCAGGACGCCAACGCCGTTGCGCTACGGCTGCGGGACCTGGACCTGGCGTATCTCGATCCGCCGTACAACCAGCACCCGTATGGCTCAAACTACTTCATGCTCAACCTGCTGCTCCGCTACGAGCGGCCCGAGCGGATCAGCCGGGTGTCGGGGATACCACGGGACTGGCAGCGGTCGGGCTACAACGTGCGGGCGAAGGCGTTGCCGCTGTTCGAGAGGCTGCTGGAGTCGCTGGACGCGTCGTTTGTCCTGGTGTCGTTCAACGACGAGGGGTTCATTCCGGCGGAGACGATGCACGCCACGCTCAGCCATTTCGGCCCGGTCGAGACGTTCACGACGCGGTACAACGCGTTCCGGGGCAGCCGGAGCTTTCGCAACCGCTCGGTCCACGTGAACGAGCACCTGTTCCTGGTGGACAAGCGCAGCTAGTGGGACGGCGGGCGGCAGGGCTGTATCCACGCGCCAAGCCCTACTTCTCGCAGTACCCCACGATCGTCACGTCCCGGCCCAAGTGCAGCGTACGCACCCGTGAGAGCCGGACGGCATCGGCGATGCGCTGAGCGCCGGCGCCTGCCACCGACGAGGGCGCTTCAGCCCCGCCGATGATGGTGGGCGCCACGAATGCTACGACCTTGTCCACCAGCCCGGCGTCAAAGAGCGACCCCAGCAGCACGCCGCCGCCCTCTACCAGCACGCCGGTCGTGTCGCCGCGGCCCAGCTCCGCGAGCAGCGCGCCCAGGTCCACGGCCCCGTCCGCTGACGGCGCCTGCACCACGCGAGCGCCCGCCCGCTCCAGGGCGCGGCGGCGTGCATCGGGGGCGCGGGCCACGGCGACGACGGTATCGCCCGGCTCGGCCAACATGCGCGCGGTGGTTGGCAGCCTGGCCCTGCTGTCCAGCACGACGCGCGTGGGCTGACGTGCGAGAGGCTTACCGTGCTCATCTCTGGCCGTGAGCTGGGGGTCGTCCGCCAACGCCGTGCCGATGCCGACCACTACCGCGTCGCTGGCCGCCCGCAGGTCGTGCGCGTATGCCCTGGCCTCGGCGCTGGTGATCCACCTGGAATCGCCGGTGGTGGTGGCGATCTTACCGTCTAGGCTGGAGGCGAACTTCGCGGTCACGAAGGGCAGGCCGGTCACGACGTGTTTCGCGTATGCTTCGATAAGCTCGTGTGCGTGTTCGGCGCACTCGCCCACGCGCACGGTGACGCCGGCGTCGCGGAGCCGGGCGAACCCGGCGCCGTTCACGCGCGGGTTGGGGTCGGTGACGGCTGAGCGCACCTCGGCGATTCCGGCGTCGATGATGGCCTGCGTGCAGGGCGGGGTCCTGCCGTGGTGGGCGTGCGGTTCGAGGGTGGTGTACATCACCGCGCCCGCCGCCCGGCTTCCCGCGCGGCGCAGCGCCTCAACCTCCGCGTGCAGCCCGCCGGGCGGCTGCGTGTTACCCTCGCCGACGACAACGCCTTCGCTCACGACCACCGCGCCGACGGCAGGGTTGGGGCTGACCGTGCCTATCGCGCGGCGGGCCATCTCAAGCGCGCGCTCCATGTGGGACATAGCTTATGACTCGCCCTGCTCTTCGAACGCCTCTTGCCTGGTGGCGTCTTCGTGCGGCGCGTACTCCGGCAGCCGCGTCAGCGCAAACAGCTTGCGCCGGTTCTCGGCGTTAGGACTGTAGCGGTCGTACACCCAGTCCTCCACTGTCTTGGTGGGGAGTTCCAGAGCGTCTGCCAGGCCCTTGACGTTCCCCTCGAAGCGGCTGTCTCTCAGCCACTGGCGCAGCGTGACCGGCTCCCAGCGCCTGCGCCCGCCGGACGCGAAGTTGAGGTAGTACCGGCTGGGCGTAGGCGCGTCCTGGCGCTGGTACTTGCTGCCGAGACTGCCGTGGCCGTAAGGCCGCTCGGCGGGGCTGGAGGTCTGGTAGAAGGAGATCTGGGCGATGGGCATGCCGGCGTAGAGGGTGATGGGCAACGGAGATATGTTGCTGAACTCCAGCACTATGCCGCCCTGGAAGCCGGGGTCTATGAATCCGGCGGTGGAGTGGACCAGCAGTCCCAGCCGGCCCAGGGAGCTCTTGCCGTCCAGGCGGCCCATCAGGTCGGCAGGGAGCCTTACCCACTCGGCGGTTATGCCAAGCACGAACGCGCCCGGGTGCAGGATGAAGGGGTTGAGCTCGTCGATCTCCACCACCTCAGTCAGGTTTGGCATCTCCTGTTTCACGTCGATGAGGTAGTAGCGTTCGCTGCGGAACACGCGCAGCTTGTTGCCGAGGGTGAGGTCGACGCTAACCGGCTGCACGGCCTCTTCGCGGTAGGGTTCCACCGTCAGCCGGCCGGCTCGTATGGCGCGCTTGATGTCCCTGTCGCTCAGCGACACTCTGTCAACCTCCCTGCGTCCAAAGCTCGCGTCCGGCCACCACACCGGCGAAGGCGGCGGCGAGGCCCACCGCCAGGCTCCCCAACAGGTTCACCGACGCGCGCGCTACCTGGCCGTCGCCAATGAGATGGATGCTGGCGACGGTGAGCGTCGAAAAGGTGGTGAACGACGCCAGGAACCCAGCCGCGAGGAACGGGCGCGCCGCCTGCGGCAGGGTGGGCCGGTCCAGCTCGACGGCCACGAACACCCCCAGCGCGAACGAGCCGGCCATGTTGACCAGGAACGTCGCCAGCACGCCAGGCCCCAGCGCGGCCGTGACCACGCGGTCCACTCCGAATCTCGACAACGCCCCGAGCGAACCGCCCAGGGCAACGAACAGCCACTCCATAATTCTCCAAGGTCTGTGCGCCTACTCCCCGGGCGGGTTGGAAACTCGCCCCTGCCGTTCGCCCCGTCCCTGGATTCCCGCCTTCGCTGGAGCGACGTACAGACGCCGCGCTAGCCGCGGGGCAGACCCAGACCCCTGCCGGCGATGATGTTGCGCTGTATCTCGGAGGTGCCGCCACGTATGGTGAGCGAGATCGAGTCCATCCACAGCCACGCGAGCCTGCCGTCCAGGTAGGCCCACTTGGACCCCTTGTCCAGTATGCCGTACATGCCGAGCATCTGGACGCCCAGCTCGTGAATCTCCTGGGCTATCTCGCTGCCCATCATCTTGGAGATAGACGCCTCGCGGTTCGGCACGAGTCCCTGGCTCTGCATCCAGGCGACGTTGTAGGCGATGGTCTTGCCCGCCTCGTTGCGCGTCCACAGCTCGGCCAGGCGCTGCCTCACCATCGGGTCTTCGTTCAGCGGCTTGCCGTTTGTGTCGGTCTCGCGCGCAAGCTCCACCAGCTCCTCGATGCTGCGGCGGTTGGACGCGAAGCTGGCGACGCCTGAGCGCTCGAAGTCCAGGGTGGTGGCTGCGATGTACCAGCCGCGGTTCTTTTCGCCGATCATGGCGCGCTTGGGCACGCGGACGTTGTCGAAGAACACCTGGTTGAAGTAGTGGATGCCGAACATGTTGATGATGGGCCGCACTTCGATGCCGGGCGTGTTCATGTCGACTATGAACACGCTGATGCCTCTGTGCTTGGGAGCGTCGGGGTCGGTGCGGGTGAGCAGGTAGCAGTGTGTGGAGCGATGGGCGCCGCTGGTCCAGATCTTGGAGCCGTTCAGCACGTAGTCGTCGCCGTCCTCGATGGCCCTAAGCTGGAGCGATGCAAGGTCGGAGCCGGACTCCGGCTCGCTGAAGCCCTGGCAATAGACCGCCTCGCCGCTGGCGATTTCGGGCAGGTAGTGGCTCTTCTGCTCCTCGGTGCCGTAGAGCATGAGCGTTGGGCCGACCATGTGTGTGCCGATGCTGACGTCGCGGGTCGGCGCGCGGAAGTAGGCCGTCTCCTCGTTGTAAATCATCTGCTCGATGTGGGGCCGGCCCTGGCCGCCGTACTCCTCGGGCCAGGCGAGGGTGAGCCAGCCGCGATCGGCCATCTTGGCCGTCAGATCGCGGATGTGGAACCAGTTCTCGTCGTGGAAGTAGGCGTCCGGGTCGATGCCGCGCCAGTCTTCGCCGAGGTTGTCCGAGAGGAAGTCTCGGAGCTCCTGGCGAAAGGCTTCCTGTTCATCCGTGAAACGGTAGTCCATAGTGTGCTCCTGGTTAAGGGTTGGCCTGTTTGGGGCGTGGTGTCGCCTACAACGGGTGGTAGACTCCCCGGCGGTGTCCTATCTGAAACATAGTCACCACTCCAACGATGTCGTCTATCTGGTACACAATACGATACCGGCCCGTGCGAATTCGGTAGTGCCGCTCATGGCCTCGTACTCTTCGACACCCCGGCGGCCGGGGAACGTATGAGAGGCCAGCCATAGCGCCTTCAACTCTCTGTTGCAGGTTAGCGGGTAGTTCTCGAAAGTCTCTGGACGCTGACGATGATAGGCGGACTGAGTAGCGCTCAGCCTCAGTCATCCGAGGCTCTTTGCCTCTCCAGTGCCTCTTCCATATCAGCCTTGAGTTGTTCCCAGGGAATGGTAGGTTCACCCTTTCGGGATTCTATAATCATTGTGTCGTAGATGTCCTCCCACAGTTCAGGGTAAACATCCAGGTCTATCAGGACAGACTTCACTTTGCCGCGTTCGTCGTAAAGAAACTGGAATCCCTTCTTCATGTGCTTTTCCTCGAGTCCATCGACTCGATGCGTCGGCAAGCCTTCGTAGCAGGGAGCAGCAAATGCGCTAGCCCAGCCGCTCGTCTTCGATGATCTGCTCTACGTTGCGCCGCAATTCGGGAAGGTAGTCGGCAAGTACGTCCCGTATCTTGCCTTTATCGACATTGTAGTACCCGTGTGTGAGCCTGTTTCTTTGATCCACTATTGCGCGCCAGGGTACATGCGCGTGTGTTCGCCACACTTCGGCTGGCAGCCGATTTGCGGCCTCGCCAATGATTTCTATACTTCTCATCACTGCGCGCCGAAGCACCTCGTCTGCCCAAACGTCATCGAGGCTAACTCCCGAAGTGTGCTCCCTAAGGAACGCGATTTCCTCAAGGATGTGGAAGAGCCTGTCAGTCGTCGATTCTGACGTATTGCGTTTTCTGGGTCTGCCAGGGCCAACCTTTCTTTTCCCTGATCATGTCATCGGCTTCAAGACGAACCTCAACGCCAATGATGTTCTCCAGGTATTCAGACAGAGCCTGAAGCGAATTGGAGGTCTCTTGCCCGTGTTCGAACTCCGCAACCAGATTTATGCTGGGATTGATTGCTTCCACATACATTAGGAACGATCCTGTCAGGGCGAGGTCCTTGACGCCGTGTTCCTTAAGCTTGGCACGCTGAGTCTTGAGGGCTGCAATCACCTCTTCGTTGGTCATCACCTCTTCCCCGTCGGGGAGGTGCGCGAAGCGCTGGCGCCGGAAGTCCGGCCAGGGGGCGCCCTTGAGGTAGCGTTGGGCGGCTATGGCGGCGGTGGCGCCGTCGCCTGCGGAGGAGACGAGCTGCGCCGCGGAGCCCTGTCGCACGTCGCCCGCGGCCAGCAGGCCGGGTAGCGGCGTGCGCATCCACACGTCGGTGGGCACGTGGCCCCCGCCGTCGAGCTCCAGCAGACCGTCGAGGCAGCTCGAATTGGGGTCGAGGCCTACGTAGATAAACAGGCCGGACAGGTCTACGCGCGAGGTCTCGCCCGAATCGACGTCGGTTATGCTTATGCCCTCCACCTCGCCTCCGCCAAGTACCTCGTCGACGGTGGTGTTGTAGCGGACCTCTATCTTGGGGTTGGCGGCCACCCGGTCCTTCAGCACCTGCTGGGCTCCCAACTCATCCCCTCGGTGGAACACGATCACCTTGGACGCGAACTCGGTCAGCACGAGCGCCTCGTCCAGCGCGGAGTCGCCGCCGCCGACCACTCCCACGGTCTCGCCCTGGAAGAATGGCCCGTCGCAGGTGGCGCAGTAGGAGACGCCGGCGCCCTCCAGGTCCTGCTCGCCCGGCACGCCGAGCTTTCGCAGCGTGGAGCCGGCGGCGTAGATGACGGCGCGCGCCCGCTCCAGTCCGCCGTAGAGTTCGATGGCCCAGAACGGCGACTCGGGGCGAAGCGCGGTCACCTCGCCCAGCCGGATCTCGAGGCCGTAGCGCGTCGCCTGGTCCTGAAGCAGCGGCCCGAACTCCGCGCCAGGAACGCCGTCCGGAAAGCCAGGGAAGTTCTCGATGGTTTCGGCGTTGATCACCTGGCCGCCGGTCATCAGGCTCTCGAAGAGCACCGTCTTCAGGCCGGCGCGGCAGGCATACAGGCCCGCGGTCAGGCCGGCGGCGCCGCCGCCGACAATTGCCAGGTCGTATGTCTGCTCGGGCATAGCATCTCCCCGTGTCGTGGTCCGCGACTACGGGCGGGTACAAAACCCGCCCTTACATGGTTCGGTGCGGCGGGCGGCGAAACCCGCCTCACCTCAATCCTCTCCCGTCAGGGGGGAGAAGACGCATTAGGCGTAATGGCTAGATCAGGCCGGACTGCCTCAGTTCGGTGAGCGCACGTTCGGTGGCGTCGACGGTGTCATCGACGTCCTGCTCGCGGTGCGCAGCGCTCATGATGAACCTGCTGGTGGCGTGTACGCCGTTGTTGAGCATGGACAGAACGAACTGGCCGTCGCGGTGGGCGTTGTGTGCCTGCGCCGTCTGCTCGGGAGTCATTACGCATACGCCCTTGTCGCACTCGTGGTCCGCGCCCAGGCGAAGGAAAATGAGCGACGCGATTCCGCTGGCGCAGCCGGGCACCTCCATGCGGGTGAGCAGGTCGTTCAGGCCGTCCTTGAGACGCTGGCCCATGGCGTTGGCAGTCTCCGTGACGTCGGTGTTCATAATCAGGTCAAGCGCCACGGTGCCCGCCGCGGCGGAGAGGGGGTTGGCGTTGAAGGTGCCGTTGTGGGCTATGCGGCGGTTCTGGTCGAAGTCCGCGTCGCCGCGCGCCTGGATCATGTTGATAATATCGGCCTTACCCGCCACCGCGCCGCCCGGCAGGCCGCCGCCAAGAATCTTGGCCATAGTGGTCATGTCGGGCGTGACGCCGTAGTAGGCCTGCGCGCCTCCCTTCGAGATGCGGAAGCCCGTAACCACTTCGTCGAAGATGAGCACCACGCCGGTGCGCTCGGTCAGCTCTCGCAGCTCGCCCAGGAAGCTGGGAAGCACGGGAATCTGGCCCATGTGAGCGCCGGTAGGCTCCAGTATGATGGCGGCCACGTCCGGGTTGTCCTGTATCGTCTTTTCCACGATGCCGATGTCGTTGGGCGGCAGCACGATCATGGTGTTTTTGGTCTCTTCGGGTATACCGCCCATGCCTGCGCTGCCGACCGTCAGGTAGTCGCTCCAGCCGTGGAAGTGCTCAACGAACTTGATCACCTTGCTCTTGCCGGTGTAGGCGCGGGCCATGCGAATGGCCATCATCGTGGCCTCGGTGCCGGAGCTGTGGAAGCGCACCTTCTCGGCGCTTGGGATGAGCTGCTGCACCTGCTGGCCCCACTTTATCTCTAGGTCCGAGGAGGCGCTGAGGTGGGTGCCGCGTCCCATCTGGCTTGCGACGGCGGCGACGACTTCGGGGTGCGAGTGGCCGAGTATCATCGAGCCGTGACCGGTCCAGTAGTCGATGATGCGGTTGCCGTCAACGTCCCACTTGTGCGGGCCGATGCCGTGCGTGGCGTAGATGGGGAACGGGCTCATGCGGCGACCGTCGTGCGTCACGCCGTCGGGGAAGATGTCGCGCGCCTGCGCGTGGCGTTCGAGCGAGCCCGGGTGAAGGTCGATGTAGCGCTGTTCGATTGGGCTGACCATGAGCAATGAGCCTCCGTAGGGATTGATAGTGTGTAGGGTGTGGTGGGTATTATAGCCGCCGTGTGGATGGCGCGCCACCGATGGGAGCTACGGGCGGGAGTGGAGGATAGCAGCCGGGGAACCGGCAGTATATTGCTATGCTATAGTAGCTGCGAGTCAATGTATCTGGAGCGTTCGGCCAAAAATATGGGGTCGTAAGGCGATGGACATTCCATCTGAGAATTGCGCACCCCGTAGTCGGACCGAACCGGTGCGGCGGCTTTGGACTACGATATCGACCCGGCGGACCTGGCCGAAGGGCGGCGCGAATGAGCGAACAACAGTGGTACAAGGGCAACATTCATACCCACACGACCGAATCGGACGGTGACGAAGACCCCCACAAGGTTGCAAGCTGGTACCGGAGGCACGGCTACGACTTTCTCGTGCTGAGCGACCACAATCACCTGACGCTGTTGGGTTACGGTACCGGCCGCCGCCGCTTCCGAAAGCCGCTGATGGTTCCGGGCGAGGAGGTCAGCGTACGGATCGACGGGGGAGCCACGCCGATCCACATCAACGGCGTCGGGATTTCTCGCGTCGTCGAGCCTGTCGACGCAGGCGACGTGGTGTCGACGCTGCAGGCAAACGTGGACGCAATAGTCGCGGCCGGGGGCATCGCTTCGATCAATCATCCGAACTACGAGTGGGCGTTCGACCACCGTGCGTTAAGCCGTGTGGAGGGCGCCAGCCTGCTGGAGGTGTTCAACGGGCATCCGAGAGCCAACGTGTTCGGCGCTCCGGGGCGTCCGAGCTATGAGCAGATATGGGACAGCGTTCTCAGCGCCGGCCGCGTGATATTCGGAGTTGCCACCGACGACTCCCACAACTATCACGACTTTACCCCGGGGCACTCGAACCCCGGACGCGGCTGGGTGATGGTGGAGGCCGACGAGCTGACGCAGGACGCGATCGTGGGCGGCCTCGCGACGGGCAGGTTCTACGCCTCGACCGGCGTCGCTCTCACGCGGCTGGAGTGCTCGGCCGACGGGATCGCGCTGGAGATCGAGGAAGGGCTCCACATCGTGTACACAACCCAGTTCACGGGCAAGGGTGGCGAGGTGCTGGCGGAGAGCACGGGGCTCACCGCCGAGTACGAGGCCGTCGGGGACGAAGAGTACGTCCGCGCGACAGTGGTCTCGTCGTCCGGGCCGAGCGCGTGGACGCAGCCGGTCTTTCCTGCCGTCCGAGACGCTGTGGACTAAAGTCCGAGACTACCCCACGTCGACTGATTTCCTCTATCATGTACACGCCCGAACGCGCCCCCACCCACGGAGGAGACATGAAGAGCTACCTTACCGAACTCGAATGCACCTACTGTCACGAGACCTACTCGGCCGACGAGCCACACCGCACGTGCGACGAGTGCGGCAAGGTGCTGTATCCGCGTTACGACCTGGAAGCCGCAGGCCAGGCGCTGGACCGGGCCGCGCTGCGGGACCGGCCCGCGAACATGTGGCGCTACTTCGAGGTGATGCCGGTCCGCGACGAGGCGAACGTCATCACGCTTGGCGAGGGCTACACGCCCATCTTCCAGGCCCAGCGACTGGGGGCCGAGTTCGGCTGTACAGACCTGCTCATCAAGGATGAGGGCCTTAACCCCACGGGGTCGTTCAAGGCGAGAGGCCTGTCCGCGGCGGTGTCCAAGGCCAAGGAGCTTGGCCTCACCCGGCTCACCATGCCCTCCGCCGGAAACGCCGCGGGCGCCATGTCCGCCTACGCCGCCAAGGGCGGACTGGAGGCGTACCTGTTCATGCCGCAGGACGTTCCCGACTCCAACCGCAAGGAGGCCGCCATAACCGGGGGCAAGGTCACGCTCGTAGACGGCCTCATCAGCGATGCGGGCCGCGTATCGCGAGAGAAGGCCGCGGAAGAGGGACTGTTCGACGTGTCCACCCTCCAGGAGCCATACCGGCTGGAGGGCAAGAAGACGATGGGCTACGAGATTGCCGAGCATCTGAACTGGACGCTGCCCGACGTCATACTGTACCCCACCGGCGGCGGCACGGGCATCGTGGGCATGTGGAAGGCGTTCGAAGAGATGGAGCACATGGGCTGGATTGGCAGCGAGAGGCCGCGCATGTACTGCGTGCAGGCGGAGGGCTGCGCGCCGCTGGTGCGGGCGTTCCGCGAGGGCCAGGAGTTCGCCGAGCCGTGGCAGAACGCGCACACGCTGGCGCCGGGCATCCGCGTCCCCGCGGCAATCGGCGACTACATGATCCTGCGCTCGCTGCGGGAGAGCGGCGGCGGGGCGCTAACCGTGTCGGACGACGAGATACTGCACTACATGGGCCTGGTGGCGTCGCTGGAGGGCATGTTCATCTGCCCGGAGGGCGCCGCCACCGCGGCCGCGCTCAACAAGCTGCTCGCCGACGGCTCGGTGCTACCCGACGAGCGGGTGCTGCTGATGAACACGGGGAACGGCCTCAAGAACCTGGAACTGGTGGAGGGCTAGGGTTATTTCCGCGTAAAGTGCGCGGCTCCAGCGACAAGTGTGGGAGAACGTGCGGACGGCTCATGAACCGCCCGCACGTTCTTGTCTGGCATGATCCCCTCTAAAAGGGAGAGGAGATGTCGTAGGCCCGTCTAGTTCAGGCGCTCGAAGATGGTGGCCACGCCCTGGCCGCCGCCTACGCACATGGTTACCAACCCCATGTGCTCGTCGCGCAGGGCGATCTCCTCCATCAGCTTGACGGTCATTATCGCGCCGGTCGCGCCCACCGGATGGCCCAGGCTGATGCCGCTGCCGTTGACGTTGGTCTTGTCGATGTCCAACCCCAGCTCGCGTACGCAGTACAGCGCCTGAGCGGCGAACGCCTCGTTGAGCTCGACGAGGTCGATGTCGTCGACCGTCATGCCGGACTTGTCGAGCGCCTTGCGCACAGCCGGCACGGGGCCGATGCCCATGACTGCTGGGTCTACGCCCGCGACACCGCGGGTGTGCCAGCGCAGCCGGGGCGTCAAGCCTAGCTCGGCTGCCTTCTCGGCGGACATAATCACCACTGCCGCCGCGCCGTCGTTGATGCTGGAGGCGTTGCCCGCGGTCACGGTGCCGTCGCGCTTGAAGACGGGGCGCAACTGGGCCAGCCGTTCGATCGTGGTGTCCTCGCGCGGGCCTTCGTCCACGGCCACCGCTATCGGGTCCGCCCTACGCTGGGGGACGTCCAGGGTGGTTATCTGGCTCTCGAAGCGTCCGTTCTTGATGGCGGCTGAGGCGCGCATGTGGCTATTGAAGGCCATCTCGTCCTGGTCTTCCCGGCTCACGCCGAAGCGCTCGGCCACGTTCTCCGCCGTAACCCCCATGTGGTAGCGGTTCACGGGGCAGCCGAGGCCCTCGATCAGTCCGTCCACCATCTCGGCGTTGCCCATGCGCAGGCCGTCGAAGCGAGCCTTGTAGTCCAGCATGAAGGGCGACTGGCTCATGTTCTCGGTGCCCCCGGCGACGGCTATGTCCACCTCGCCGGTGCGCACCAGTTGCGCAGCCATGTTGATGGCCTCCAGCCCGGAGGAGCACTGGCGGTTCACGGCGATGGTGGGCACCTCCTCGGGGATGCCCGCCCTGATCGACGCCAGCCGCGCCGCATAGCCTGCCTCCGTTGCCTGGAGCGCGTTGCCCATCACCACCTCGTCCACCTGGTCGGGCGAAAGGTTGGCCCGCTCCAGCGCGGCCCGTATTGCCGCCGCGCCCAGGTCCGGCGCCGACACGTCCTTGAACGCCCCGCCGAATCTGCCGACCGCCGTGCGCGCCCCGCTTACTATCACTGCGTTCTGCATATGAAACCCCCTGCAAACTTGCGCGATACTGCTTTGATGACTACTGCCAAGCATAGCATTTTGACCAGGGTTCAGGAAGTGCGGCTATCGCTGCGTTGAGGAAGTTGCTATCATTTATCCAAACGATTTCAGGTGAGGATACGCTATGGCTGCCCTGGCAATGGAAAACTACGCGGGCACCCCGGACGAGCTGCTGGAGCAGGCGCGACAGGTCGCCAATACGCCTGAGTCCGCCGCGCTCATGCTGGCGGCGGTCAACAGGCGACTGGCGGAGATCGTGCCCGGCGAAGAGCCCTACGCCGCCGCGAAACGGCTGGCGGCAGAGAGGGACGACCTGGCGATCGAGGGAGGTTACTGGTACCTGAACGAGTACTATGAGGACAGCCGCGACCTTAAGCATTTCTCCATTTCATACGAAGAAATAGACCACGAAGAGCACATGGCGCTTGCGGAGACTATGGTCTGGGCGTTGGGAGACGGCGCTGTCTGACCCAAATTCAGAGCAGTTCCTTCGCGCCGCCGAAGTTCGCCTCAGTCTGGCCAGAGCCATGTACGATCGGGTCAGTGCGTTGCCAATTGGTGACCGATTCATCGAGCTGGCAAACGTAGCGATGCTCGTCTGAAGCGCGGGTATAGACTTGATCAGTGTCCACATGCTGCTGAGCGGCGAAACCGGTTTGGGCACATCGTCCAGTCGACGCCGCTTCCTGGTCAACCGGATAATGCCGACCAACCAGCTATTTGGGTTGCAGGTCGGCTGGCGCGGTCTCGCGCGGCTGCACGGCTTTCAGCACAATCTAGATTTGAGCGAAGCCGAGGCAGCGGCGAATTGCCGCTTCAGCGCTCTGGTGTTTACAGGCTTGGACAGCCTACTTCCCACACCGCTCCAACTGCCACCGGACGCCTACGGCTGGCTCGCGGAGGTAGACTAGCCGGCGTCGGGAGCCGCGCCCGCGCTACTACGACGGCCAGAGGACGCCCTGAGACGGCGGCTCAGCCCAGTCGCGGACGTAGTCCCGCTGTTGGGACGTCTCTGGAGATCGGGAACAAGGGCGGGCCTTTGGCATCTGCCGGAACCACTCGCCGACCTGGCGGAGAGCGGCGTCGCCGGTATGGCCGTGCCGTACGAGCCAGCAGCCGACCACGGTGCCCGTCCGGCCCACTCCGCCCCAGCAGTGGACGTAGACCGTCTTGCCGTTCTCCATGGCGTCGTCGATGGCGTCCAGCGTCGCGGCCATTTGTTGGGGACTGCGAGGCACGCCCAGATCCCTTATCGGGTGGCTGGCGTGCTCGACGCTCATGCCGCGGCTTTCGGCTTGCCGCGGGGCAGTTGGCGCGTAAGGACTGAGACGATCTCGTGACTGGGTCAAGTCGACGAAGTAGTCTATTCCGGCGTCGAGCATCTGCGCGAGCTTTGCGTCGGCCTGGCTGTCGTTCCAGTGGCCGGGGTACTCCCCCGCCGCGAATCGTCCGGGAACGACCCAGTAACTATTAGGGATGGGAGGTTTGCTCGGGTGGTCAGGCATGGCCGTCTCGCATCGTCCCTTTCCCAAGATAGCGCAACCTATCGCACGGATGGGGATTGAGTTTAGCACAACGCTTGCCGTCAGCGTGAGACAGCCGCCGTCCACTCTTCACTATCCCCTTCCCGCCGTGATATTCTTGCGCCACCTTACACACGGAGCGGCGACTTGTACGTCATAGGCACCGCCGGGCACGTCGACCACGGCAAGTCCACGCTGGTCCAGGCGCTCACCGGCATCGACCCCGACAGGCTCAGGGAAGAGAAAGAGCGCGGCATGACCATCGACCTGGGCTTCGCGTGGCTGCGGCTGCCCAGCGGCAACGAGGTCAGCATCGTCGACGTTCCCGGCCACGAGCGTTTCGTCAACAACATGCTGGCGGGCGTGGGAGGCATCGACCTCGCGCTGCTGGTGGTGGCCGCCGACGAGTCCGTCATGCCGCAGACGCGCGAGCACCTCGCCATCCTGGACCTGCTGAAGGTCGAGCGCGGCCTGGTGGCCGTGACCAAGGCCGACCTGGTGGATGACGACTGGTACGAGCTGGTGGAGGCCGACGTCGAGGACGTGCTCGAGGGCACAGTGCTCGAGGGTTCGGACATTCTGCCCGTGTCCGCCATCACCGGCGAGGGTCTCCCCGAACTGCTCGCCGCCGTGGACGCCATGCTGGCCGACACGCCGCCCAAGCGCGACCTCGAACGCCCACGGCTGCCCATCGACCGGTCGTTCACCATCGCCGGCTTCGGAACCGTGGTGACCGGCACGCTGATAGACGGCTCGCTCGACGTGGGCGAGAGCGTGGAGCTTGTGCTGTCGCGCAGGGAGACGCGCATTCGAGGCCTGCAGACGCACCGCTCGAAGGTTGACCGCGCGCTGCCGGGCACGCGCGTAGCGGCCAACCTGAGCGGCGTGTCGCACGAGGACATCAGCCGGGGCGAGGTGCTGGCGCGCGCGGGCTGGCTCCGGCCCACCGGCGCTATGGACGTGCGCCTGAAGGTGATCCCGGACGCGCCCCACTCTGTGCGCCACAACATGTTCGTCACAGTGCACACGGGCAGCAGCGAAGCCATCGCAAGGGTCCGTCTGCTCGAGACGCACTCGGCGACGCCGGGCGAGACCACCTGGGCACAGCTCAAGCTGAGCACCCCGCTCGCCGTCATCAAGGGCGACTCGTTCGTCATTCGCTCCAACCGCACCACGCTGGGCGGCGGCGACGTGGTGGACCCGCACGCCCGCCGGCACAGGCGCATGTTCGCCCCGCTGCTGGACCGGCTGGAGGTGATGGACAGCGGCACCGAAAGGGACGTCATACTGAAGACGATCGAGCTGTCCGAGCCGAGCGAGTTCAGATCGATCGTTACACGCGCCAACCTTGCGCCCGAGGCCGCGCGGAGCGAGTTGCAGGCCATGGCCGACGAGGACATGGTGGTGCCCCTGGGCGGACAGGCCATCGGCCCGGGCGTGTTCATCTACAGCGCGTCCGGCTGGGACGCCGTGTCCTCAGGCGCCGAGGCCGCGCTCGAGGCTTACCACCGGCAGTATCCGCTGCGGAAGGGCGCTCCAAAGGAGGAGCTGCGCAGCCGCCTGAAGATGACGCAGCAGACATTCAACGGCGCCCTGCTCGCTCTAAAGGACGACAACGTGCTGGTGGAGGAGGGCGCGCTGGTGCGACTGTCCGGTCACAGCCCGCACCTGAACGAGAGGCAGCGGAGGGCAGCCGACGACTACGTGCGGTTGCTGGAGTCAACGCCCTACTCGCCGCCCACCGACGCTCCCATCGACACGGAGGTGCTGAACCTGCTCGTGGACGAGGGCAGAGTCGCCCGCGTCAGCGAGAGCGTCGTGTTCTCGGCGTCGGCCTACGAGGACTTGCTGGAACAGATTACGGCGCATCTCAGGGAGCACGGCGAGATTACCGTCGCCGACGTGCGCGACATGTTCGGTACCAGCCGCAAGTACGCCCTCGCGCTGATGGACCACCTCGACAAGCGGCGCGTTACGCGCCGCGTAGGAGACGCCCGCGTGCTGCGGTAGGACCGGCACGGACGGAACTCCTCTTGTCCTCCTCTCCTTTGATGGGAGAGGATTGAGAGCCTGTCCCGAGCCTGTCGAACGGGTGAGGGTGAAGGAGGCGCATCGTGGGCCTGGATCTGGGACTCACGACCTTGCAGATAGACCGCATGGCGGACGAGGTGAGCGCGCGCCAATCCGACTACGACGAGCGCCTCGGTCGCGCCATCGACACGCTGCGGAACTTCGACACGCACGGCTACCTGGACAAGCTGGACCGCAGCAGGCCCACCCTCGCCTGGAACCTGCCGGAACCGATGGACGATCCCGGCGCGCGCTACTCCCCTCCCACGCTGCCCCCCGACCACCGCGTCGTCGCCGCGGACGGCTCGCACATCGACGTGGACAGGCACCTCGCGGCCCGCTGCTTCCTCATCAACATCGGCGTCGCGGCGCTCACCTACGGCTCGGCGCCGGACGCCGGCCTCTACAGCAGGCCGAGGCTGTACGCCGGCGACGACGAGCTCGCCATACGCGACCCGGCCTCCGGTCGGGAGGAGCAGATCCAGGGCGCGGTGTTGGGCGCCAAGCGAGCGGTCGAGGAGATCCGCGCCCTGGCAGAGGCGGTGCGGGAAATGCCGCCCGAGACGCCGACGCTGGCGCTCATGGATGGCACGCTCGTTATGATGGGCATCGGCCTGCTGCGCTACGGCAACCGCCAGTTCGTGCTGAAGCACCTGGTGGAAGACGGCTTTGCCCAGGCGCTCGCCGAACTCCGGGAGCTGGCGCGTCACCGCTCCCTGGCCGTCTCCAGCTACGTCAGCCTGCCCAACAGCGCCGAGGTCGCCAACGCCACCAGGCTGCTGGCGTGCCCCTACGAGGTGGCCGCGTGCGAGCCCACGTGCGGCGGCCTGCCCGCCCGCAAGCGGCCGTGCGACGTCGCGGTCGGTGGGCTACGCGACCGGCGCCTGTTCGCCGAAGTGCTGGCCGAGGGTGAGCGCTCGGCGGTATTCAGGGGCAGCTACCGCATGGTCGACGACTACTACAGAGGCCAGAGAGTCTGCTTCTTCTACGTCAACACGGGGGAGGAGATCGGCCGCGTGGAGGTGCCCTCGTGGGTTGCGGAGGACGAGGCGGCGCTAGGGATGGCGCACGCCATGATTGTGGACCAGTGCGGCAAGGGGCCCGGTTACCCCACAGCGCTCATGGAGGCCCACGAGCAGGCGGTGGTGACCGGCCCGGACAGGCGAATGTTCGCCGAGCTTGTGGAGAACGCCCTCCAGAACCGCGGCCTGCCGGTGTCCACGTCGGAAAAGAACCGCAGCAAGCGGTTGCGGTGGGTGTGACAGTATGAGAGAAGGCTTAACGATTCGCGCCGTGAGGGCCGACGACTGCGTGGACCTGTACGAGATGTTGTCATGTCCCGGTGTCGTAAGAAACACACTGCAGATTCCACACGTCTCGCTGGATAAGCGTGAGGAGTGGCTCAGCAGCCTGACGCCGGACGACTACATGCTGGTGGCGGAGGTGGACGGAAGGGTGGTGGGCAACATAGACATCACGCGCAGGAAGAACCGCCTCGCTCACGTGGCGAATCTTGGCATGGCGGTTCACGACGACTACCAGGACAAGGGGGTCGGGACGGCCTTGATGGAAGCTGTACTGGATATGGCGGACAACTGGCTGAACATCAAGCGCGTGGAGCTGGACGTGTACACCGACAACCTGCGGGCTGTTCACCTATACAAGAAATTTGGGTTCGAGATAGAGGGCGTGCGAAGATCGCTAGCGTTCCGCGACGGCGAATTCGTGGACGCTTACCACATGGCGCGGGTTAGGTAGGGGCACCTATTGGTGGCAATCACGGTTTGCTATCCGTCTTGCGGCCTGGCGCCTTCCAGCGTATCTTGGATGAATGTCGCACACCAACGCTGACATTGAACACATCTCGACCTGGACAGAATTCCTGAAACGCTATGGTAGATCCACAGCCCCTGATTCCCGTTGTAGAGGAGCGCATCGCTGACCTGGAACGCCTCTGCGCGCGCTTCAAGGTTCTCAGGCTGGACCTGATCGGTTCGGCGGCAACCGGCGCGTTCGATCCTCAGAATAGCGACCTGGACTTTCTGGTCGAGTTCGAGCCGGCGGTTCGCGGTGTCTACTTCGATCTGCTCGTGGAACTCGAAAGCCTATTCGGCCGGCATGTGGATCTCGTGATGGAGTCGGCAACCCGCAATCCGTACTTTCGCCAGTCGGTGGAGCAAACGCGAATTCCGATCTACGGCACGTCCGAACGTGTGGGGCAGTCCTTTGACTTCAGCCAGGCCGGCAAACTTGCCTATGGGTCTCATAGGAATCTCTATACCCTCAAGTACGTGTACGACATCCAACACGCTGCCCACTCAATAGTAGAGTTCACGACCGGCAAGACGCTCGACGATTACCAAAACGACTACATGATGCGCCTGGCCGTGGAACGTCTCTTCGGGATAATCGGGGAAGCGATGGCTGGCATTGCGAGAGTGGATCGGCCAACTGCCGAACGTATCACCGACTACCAAGACATTGCCGCCTTTCGCAATGTGATCATTCACCAATACCCGGACCTCAACGACGACGAGGTGTGGGACACGATCACCGATTACCTACCGACGCTCTCTTCCGAAGTGGACGCCATTCTCAGCGAGACCGACGCCACCTGATAGCCCGCCCCTGTCCCCCGACGCCGCGTTCGCTGTAGAATACGGCCCATGCAGAACACCCGGCCCCACCCCAACGGCGCGCGCCTCGGCGAGGTGGTCGAGTCCACTTCGACGGGCTTCATCACGCACTGCTACCGGCTCGACGAGCTGCCCCCGCTGGGAGGCCTGGTCCGCGGCGGCGAGACGGCACAGGTGTACGGCATCGTGTACGCCGCCTCCACACGCAGCATCGACCCGGCGCGACACCCCATTCCGCGAGGCGCGGACGCGGATACCGAGGAGGCCGTGTACCGCGAAAACCCCCAGCTCGAGCGGCTGCTGGTATCCGAGTTTCACTCCGTGATCGTGGGGTACCGGCGCGGCGGTGAGGTTGTACGCCACCTGACGCCACGGCCTCCGCGCATCCACTCGTTCGTGCGGGAGTGCGGCAGCGACGAGCTGCAAGAATTCAGCACGTCCATGGACTTCGCGCCGCTGCTTCTCGCAGCCCCCACCACAGCGCAGGACGAGGTGCTGGCGGCGTTTCTCCGGCTCGCGCGCGATTCCCACCCGGACCCGGACGCCTTCCTCGTCCGGGCGGGCCGCGAGCTCGTGGCGCACTTCCAGGGCCAGGCTCAGCGTCTCGGCGGCGTGCTGAGGAGGCTGGCGTGGTGAACGGCGGCGGCGCGTTCGACTCGCTGGGCAGGGTGCGTGTAGGCGCCGTGGTCGACGGCTCGCTCACGAACGGGCTCGAGGTGAGGCTCGACCCCGCGACCTCCATCGAAGACATCAAGGTGGGCTCGTTCGTCACCATGCAGGGCGAGAGGCAGCGCTACTTCGGCGTGGTGACGGACCTCGAGCTGGGCGCAACCGACGACAGCCTGCGGCTCAATCCGCCCGGACAGTCCGAACCGCTGGCCGCGCGAGTGTTCGCGGGCACAGCGGCCTACGGCGCCATCAAGGTCGAGCCGATGCTCACCGTGGGTGTGGATTCCGACGGCCCACAGCCGGCGAAGACGATTCCACCACACTTCTCCCAGGTCTCGCTGGCGTCCGAGCAGGACATCCAGGACGTGTTTGGAGAGGAAGGCCCCGGCCACTTCTGGATCGGCAACCCGCTGGACATGGAGACGCGGCTCTGCCTGAACGTCGCGGAGCTGGTCAAGCGCAGCAACGGCGTGTTCGGCAAGAGCGGCACGGGCAAGACCTTCCTGACGCGCCTGCTGCTGATGGGCATTCTGCAGAGCGGACAGGCCACCAATCTCGTCTTTGATATGCAGAGCGAGTACGGCTGGATGGGCTATAGCGAGGCCAACCGGCAGGTGAAGGGACTCAAGCAGCTATTCGAGTCCAGGGTTGCGGTGTTCTCGCTGGACGAGGAGAGCTCCCGGCGGCGCGGGCTGAGTCCCGATTACGTGGTGCGCATCGGGTTTGACGAGGTGGACGCCGACGACGTGAGGATGCTGCGGGAGTCGCTCAACCTGTCGGAGGTCGCCGCGGACGCCTCGTTCGAGCTGGAGCGCCATCTGGGCAGGAACTGGCTCAAGAAGTTCCTCGACCACGAGGGCGGCGAGGCCTTTCAGGAGCTGGCGTCCGCGCTGAACGTGAACCAGGCGGCGCTCAGCGCGCTGCAGAGACGGCTCAGACGCCTTGAGCGGTTCGGCTTCATGGACGACAGCACGGGACACAACTCCGTCAACCGCATTCTCGACTACCTGGGCAGGGGTATGCACGTGGTGCTGGAGTTCGGCCGCCACGGCAACGACATCTCGGCTTACATTCTAGTCGCCAATCTCATTACCCGGCGCATCTACGACCGCTACCAGGAGCTGACCGAGAGGGCGAGCGGCGACGACGCCCAGAAGCCCACGCCGCTGGTTGTCACCATAGAGGAGGCCCACAAGTTCCTCACCCGCGAGCTCGCCGGCCAGACTATCTTCGGCAACATCGCCCGCGAAATGCGCAAGTACAATGTCACGCTGCTTGTAGTGGACCAGCGTCCCAGCGGCATAGACGACGAGGTGATGAGCCAACTCGGCACCAAATTTACGTGCCTGCTGGACAACGAGCGGGACGTCGACGCCGTGCTGACGGGCGTGTCGGGCAGCCGCAAACTGCGCTCCGTGCTGTCCAAGCTGGACTCCCGCCAGCAGGCGCTGGCGTTCGGCCACGCCCTGCCCATGCCGGTGGTGTTCCGCACCCGCGAGTATGGCACCGAGGAGTCGTACCGCGAGTTCGGCTACATGGACGAGGCCGAGCTGCGCGCCCAGACTGAGCGCGACATCGAAGAGCTGTTCGGCCCGGCCCGGTGACGGCGGATTCAGGTGAGCGATGTCTAAACTCCGATTCGTACATGCCGCGGACCTGCACCTCGACAGCCCCTTCAGCGGGCTGAGGGCCACAGCGCCCGAAGAGGTAAGCCGCACACTGCGCAGCGCAACATTCGACGTCTACGACAACATCGTGAATCTGTGCATCGAGGAGGGCGTTGACGCCCTGCTGGTGGCAGGCGACGTGTACGACGGCGCGGACCGCAGCCTGCGCGCCCAGCTCAAGTTCGTCGAGGGGCTCAACCGCCTGGACGACGCCGGCATACGCTCGTTCATCTGCCACGGCAACCACGACCCGCTGGACGGCTGGGAGGCCAGGCTGGACCTGCCCGCCGGCTGCGTGCGATTCGGGCCGGAGGTCACCGGCGAGCCGCTGTATCCCGAAGACCCCGAGCGCGCCACGGTCTACGGGATGAGCTACCCCCAGCGCGAGGTTCGGGAAAATCTGTCCCCACGCTTTCTGGACCTGCCCGACGCCGGATTCAGGATCGGACTGCTTCACGCCAACGTCGGCGGCAATACCGAGCACGACTCCTATGCGCCGTGCAGCGTCTCCGACCTGGAGCAGACCGGCATCGACTACTGGGCGCTGGGGCACGTGCACACGCGCTCTGTGCTGCGGAGCCAGAACCCGGCCATCGTGTATCCGGGAAATCCCCAGGGACGGCACCCCAACGAGCCTGGTGAGCGTGGCGTGTACTTGGTGGAGGTGGACGAGTCGGGACACGTCGAGCTGGAGTTCCGTGCGGTCGACGTGGTGAGATGGGAACTCCGAGACGTGAATATCAGCGGTCTCGAGGACGAGCAACGTGTGCTGGACGGGGTGTATGGCGTGGCGGACTCCGCGTTGGACGGGGCCGGCGGACGGCCCGTGGTTCTGCGGCTGGTGCTCACCGGGCGCGGAGCCATGGACCGGTGGCTGCGCCGCCCGGACACGCTGGACGACGTGCTGGATCGGCTGAATGACGAATACGCGAGCGGTCGCCCGTGGCTGTGGTGCGAGCGCATCCAGCTCGAGACAGGGTCGCCCGTAGACCGCGTGCAGGTTGCGCAGCGCGAGGACTTCGCTGGCGACCTCGCCCGGCTGGTGGACGAGCTGGTGCGAAGCCCCGAGGGACTCGACCGGCTCAGGCAGCCTCTTCGAGAGCTGTATGAGACTCAGCGGGCCCGACGCTATCTCCGAGACCTGCTTCCCGGCGACGAAGAGCTGAGAGCCATCATCGCGGCCGCCGAGGAGGAGTGCCTCGCCGAGCTATCGGACGAAGGAGACGCCTCGTGAAGCTGAAGGAACTCCACGTCGACGGCTTCGGCCACTTCCGCGATCACGTCGTGGGTCCCCTGGACAACAACGTAACCGTGCTGCACGGTCCGAACGAGGCGGGCAAGAGCACACTGCTGGCATTCATCCGCACGGTACTGTTCGGGTTCCCGTCGCGCGGACGTGACAGCTACTACCCGCCGCTCGCCGGAGGTAACCACGGCGGACGTATAACCCTCGTTGACGACGACGGCGAAAGCTTCACGTTGGAGCGCTTCGCCGGGCCCCGGGGCGGTCGACCGGTGCTTCGCACCGGATCCGGAGCGCCGGAGACGCTGGAGCGGCTGATTGGCCACGCCACGCTCAACCTGTTCAGCAACGTGTTCGCTTTCAGTCTGGACGAGATACAGAGCGAGGGGCTGATGAGCGACTCCGAGGTCTCCGGGCGGCTGTACAGCGTCGGCATGGGCGCGTCCAGTCTGCCGGAGTTCAGGCAGAGCCTTGACGGGCGCCGCGACAGTCTCTTCCGGCCGCGTGGGAGCGCGCAGAAGATCCCGAAACTGCTGAGCGAGCTGGGCGAAATCGACGAGCGCCTGCGGGCAATCCACGGCAACGCCGACGAGTACCGTCGTCTCACCGCCGGGCAGGAGATGATCCTTCGCGAGCTCGGCGAGGCCAATGAGGCGATTTCCGGGCTGAGCGTCCGGCTTTCGGAGGTGAACAAGCTGCTCGAAGGCTGGGACGACTGGGTCGTACTCGTGGGTCTGGAGACCCAGTTGCGCGAACTTCCCGAGATCGAGCGGTTTCCCGAAAGCGCGATAGAACGTCTGGAGGCCATAGAGCAGCGCGTCCGCCAGGCCACCGAGGACCACGACGACGCGGAACGCGAACTGCTTCAGATATCCGAAGCGGCGGAGACCCCCATTCCCGGGGAGAAGCTGCTGGAGGACAGCAAAGAGGTGGAGCACGTTCGTGACCGTCGCAGCAGCTATGACGACTCCGTCCGCGACCTGCCCGAGCGCTAGGCCGAGCTGGCCGCCCAGGAGACCAGCATGGCCAAGCAGCTACGCGACCTGGGACACGGCTGGGACGAGTCCCGGCTGGACGAATTCGAGACCTCCATGGTGTACCGGCAGGAAGTCGAAACATTCAGGCAAGGACTTGCTGACCTGTCCGCGCGAGTGCGGAGCGCGTCAGAGCAACTGGAGAGGGAACGCTCCGAGCTGGTGGAGCGCGGCGCCGCCGTCGAGCAGGCGCGGTCTCGCGTCCCATCCGAACAGCCCGCTCTTTCCGGCCCCGACATCGACCTGAGACGGAGCGCCTTGCGCACGGCCCGCAGCCGGCTCAACGACCAACAGCGCGCCGGCCTCAACCTGGAGAACCTGCGGGCCCAGCTCGCCTCACTGGCTGGCGGCGACGAACCGGCGGAAATGGCGTCGGATCGTTCATCGGCACTCCTCCCCCTTCTGCTGGGCATCGCGGGAATAGCGCTGACAGTCGCCGGTTTCTTAGTCGGCGGTGATTCACTGCTGCTCGGCGCCGTCGCTGGGGTGGTACTGCTGGGCGCGGCGGCGTACCTGTTCGCCCGCAGCCGCGGCGCATCCGCCCCAGCCGAAAGCCCGCTGGCGACCGCAGTCGCTCGCAGGGTGAGCGAGGCTGAGTCCGACCTGCGAGAGGCCGAGGATCTTCTGGTAGAGGCCGCGCGGCCCCTCGACCTGGCTGGCCTGCCCACAGCCGATGTCCTGGACAACGTGGAGGCGCAGCTCGAGGCCGCTTCCGGCGCGCTGGCCGCGTGGGACGAGTCGAACGGGCGCGTAGAGGAGGCGAAGCTCGCACTCGAGGCGCAGGAGAGGCGAGCCGAGCGCGCGAAGCAGCTCCTGACTACGACCGTCGAGTCGCAGACCGCCGCCAGGGACGAGTGGCGACAGTGGCTCCGGCGGCGCGCCCTGGACGACAGCCTGGCCCCGGAAGGCGTCGTGGAGTTGACAGGGCACATCGAAACCGCCAGGGCCGTTCTGGAAAGCGTGCGCGGGATGCGCCGCCGCGTGGCCGCTATCGAGGTGGACATCGACGAGTATCGACTGCTAGTGGGGCCGCTGTCTGAAAAACACGGCATTCCGGTCATCGATGCGTCCCACCAGCACGTCAGGGCGGCCGCCGATACGCTCATCGACAGGCTCGAAGAGACCCGGACGCAGGTCTCGGCGCGCGATCTGGCACGAAAGCAGGAAGAACAGCAGCGTCAGCGCCTCGACCAGCTCGACCAACGCCTGAAGCTGGCCACGCAAGACCTCGCCGAGCTTCTCGCTGCCGGCGACGCGGAGGACGCCGAGGATTTCCGCCACAGGGCCGCGCAGTATACGCAGCGACAGGAACTGGAGACCCAACGAAACGAACGCCTGGGAAGCCTCAGCCGGCTGAGCGGCCCTGACGACCGGCTGGCCGCCTTCAGGGACTCCCTCGCCGCGTCCGACCAGGACCTGCTCCAGAACAGGTCCACGGAACTCTCCGAACAGATCGAGGCACTGAACACCCGCCGGGACGAGCTCAACCAGGAGCACGGAAGTAACGCGGCAGAGATAGACACGCTCGCTTCCGAGGAGGAGTCGGCCGAGCTGCGCATGAGCCGCAACAGGCTGATGGAGCAGTTGACCGAGGACGCGCGGGAGTGGTCGCGACTGACCGTCGCCGGCGTGATCCTGGAGAGGACCCAGAGGAAGTTTGAGCAGGAGAGGCAACCCAGCGTCATACGGCACGCGGAAGAGTTCTTCTCCAACGTGACCGGTCACCGATACACGCGGCTCTTCGCCCCCGTCGGCGAGCAGGCGATAACGGTTACCGACTCCTCCGGGCGGAACAGGCGGCCCAACGAGCTGAGCAGGGGCACGCGAGAGCAGTTGTATCTCGCGCTGCGATTCGGGCTGATTCGCGAGTTCGGTGAGCACGCGGAGCGGCTGCCCGTCGTCGTGGACGAGGCTCTCGTCAACTTCGACCCCGAGCGGGCCAGCCTGGCCGCTGGCGCGTTCGCCAAGCTGGCCGAGACAAACCAGGTGCTCGTATTCACCTGCCACCGCACTATCGCGGACACATTCGCGGACGTAGGGGCACAGGTGTCGGACATAGGCCAGTCCGGCGCCTGACCCAAAGGCCGCCGCGTTGGCGAGAACTGCCCTGCCGGACACCGGATGAGAGGAGATACATGAGCGTCACATTCGACGGCCACGCCCACTGCTTCCCGCCTCTTGCCGAGGACCGCGGCATCAAGAAGCGGCGCCTGGCCGAGCATCAGCACCACGTGCGCTTCCACGGCCAGGGCATACGCAGGCTCAGCGACGGGGTCAGGATCCCAGAGCTGCTTCTCGTAGGCGAGGGCGACGGCATCTCGCACCAGCCCGACGTCGACTTCCGAATCGGCCCCTTCGGCAGGCTGGAGTTCACCCACGACGGCGAGGACTACTTCATCCAGTGGATGCCCCCGGTGCTCCGGGACATGTCGTGCCCGCCGGAGCTGATGGTCGCGCAGATGGACTACGCCGGCGTCGACCGGGCGGTGCTGCAGCACGACAGAATCTACGGAAAACTGGACGACTTTCTGGGAGACTGCGTGCGCCGCTACCCCAACCGGTTCGTCGCCCTCGCGCAGGTCGACGAGTGGGTCGGAGGCCGGGACGACCAGCTCGAGCGGCTCCGCCGGCAGGTCGAGGACCTGGGACACTCGGGGCTGTTCTTCTCCACCGGCGGGTTCTTCCAGGACGATTTCAGGATCGGCGTCAACGACCCCAGCCTCGAACCTCTCTGGGACCTCGTGAGAGAGCTCGGCATCACCATTCACTGGTACGCCGCCAAGCTCCGGCAGCCCCTGGCCGAAGATTACCTCGAGGAGCTGCGCGAGTTCGTCACCTGGGCGGAGGCCCACCCGAATATACCCTCGGTGCTTACCCACGGGCTCAACAACGTCCACTACGACGTCGGCAAGCCGGACCGTTTCAGCATTCCAGAGGAGATTTCGACGCTACTGAAGTCCCCCGGCTGGCACATGGAGCTTATGCTGCATCTCATGGCCGGGGACCTGGAGTTCCCGCCCTACGAAGACGGCCTGACGGAGCTGGTGCGGTCACTGGTCGAGAACTTTGGCGCCGACAGGCTTGTGTGGGGTTCCGACATGCCCGCGTGCGAGCGCACCGTGACATTCAAGCAGTCGATGGTGCTCTTCCGGTCGCGATGCGACTTCCTGTCCGAGGAGCAACTCGACGCGATCATGGGGGAGAATCTGGCGCGGCTCTACCCGCTGCGGGCGCGCTAAGAGCCTACCGAACAGTCCCTTCCCCCTCGCAGGGGAAAGGGACAATTGGAGCACGCCTAGATGCCCAGGCTGTCCAGGGAGGGGTCGTCGTAGCCGAAGTGGTGGGCGACCTCGTGGGTGATGGTGTCCCGTATCTCGCGGAGAACGTCCTTGTCGGTCGAGCAGATGGACTCGATCGCCTTCTGGAAGAGCGTTATCTTGTCCGGCAACACCATGTCGTAGCCGTAGCGTTCCGTAAGCGGGATGCCCTCGTACAGGCCCAGCAGCAGCTCGTCCTCGTCCAGGCCGGAGCCGATTAGCTGGTCTTTCGTGGGCCAGTCTTCCACGACTAGGTCCACGTTCTCGAGGTTGTCGAGGACGTCCTGCGGGAGCTGGTTGAAGGCCTCTCTGACGAGGCGTTCGAACTCGGATCGCGTTAGAGAAGCCAGTTTGCTACCTGTTCGCCTCGAGGAACTTCCGTGAGCCGTCCAGTATGAGCGAGTTGAGCGCCACGGTCTCGGTGATGTCGCCGGAGAGCTTCCGCCCCGCGGCGTGGATGCGCTCGCCTATGGCGTTCTGCGCCTCCTGTACCGCCGGATGCTCGGGCTGCCCGGGGTAGCCCATGGACTGCGCCAGGTCGTTTGTGCCCCAGGCGAAGGCGTCGATCCCCTCCACCTCCAGGATGGCGTCCAGGTTGGAGAAGGCGGTGGCGGTTTCCAGCTGGCACATGACCAGCATCTCGGCATTGGCGTGGGCCATGTACTCCGAGCGGTCCAGGCCGGGCTGGTCTATCAGACCGGCCTCGTTGTAAAAGGTGCCCCTGCCGCCGCCCCAGCTACGCTGTCCTTCGGGGGTGAAGCGGCAGGCGTCCACCAGGGCCTTCGCCTGCTCGGCGGTGTCCACGTGCGGCCCCAGCACGCCGATGACGCCGCGGTCGAGGAAGGAGTTGATGGTGGACGGCATGATGTTGGGCACCCTGGCGGTGACGGTGAGGCCGTAGCCGTCGGCGGTGCGGCACATGTGGTCGATCGACTCCGGCGAAAACAGGCCGTGCTCGCCATCGAGGTTCACGAAGTGGAATCCGCCCAGCATACCGGCCAGCTCGACGGCCTCGGCCGAGGGGAACACCAGGCCGAGGCCCAGTCCCCTTTTGCCCTGGCGGTTCTTCTCGAGGATGTTGTTCGCGCGGAACCTTACCATGGCGCCCTCCTCAGGCGGTTGGGCCTCTCCGGTTGTCTGCCCGGCGCGGGGGCGATGGTCAATGGAGCGGGAGAAGGGATTTGAACCCTCGGCCCTCTGCTTGGGAAGCAGATGCTCTACCCCTGAGCTACTCCCGCCGACCGCGTAGCGTAGATTCTAGCAATTCGGTTGGGTTTGGACAAGGTGGGCGGACGTCCGGGCGGGCCGGTCCAACATGCGGGGATGGGCCGCGGGATGCCTGGCGGGAGAAAATTCCCGAAAAGTGTCTCATCTGCTTTCACTTGTCGCTTTTGCTAGCTGGGTTGCCCGCAATTCGCGCCATTGGCAGGACGCGGAGAACACGGATTTCGACATCGCAGCGACGGAAATGCGGCGGTATTGGGACCGACGGACAGAGGCGCCGACGGGGCTGCGGGAGATTGCTGGGTTGAGGTGTAGGTGGGTCATGGCGGGATAGCAGTACAAATGTGCGTACAAAGTCAAGAGGGGTGGCGGGTGAGGCGCCTTATGCCGCCGCAATGGCCGTGCGTTGAGCGCAGGTCACTGATGCCGTATCAGCCATGCCTAGCCTGTGCGGCCATACGCAGTGGCTTTACGACACTGCCCCGGCGACTGAAAAGCACGTTATGAAACCGAGCAACAGACCGATGCCGGTCCCGGCCAGGAGCCCCGTGCCGATTGGCCTGTTTCTGGAGAGTGTGATTGACCCCGCAAAAGTGCCTACTACCGCATACAGCCCGTATAGCAGACCGGCTACCACGTACACGCCGAAATCCGGACCGTATCCACTTCGAGGGTCTTCCGTTATCAATTCTACTATCCCAACTACGACAGGCGTACCGACCCACAGCATCACCACCAGAGAGAGTGTAATCGCAAACGACTTGCTTATTCCCCCGGCGCTTCGTACGAGAGTGCGGCCGCAATTCGGGCAGAGCCTCAAGTCAGGATCGTACGGGTAAATCCGCCAGCAGTTGACGCACGTGTAATGCTCTTCTCTCATGGCGTATCACCCGGTTCACGACCCCTGCGGCTAGGCACGGCGGTTTTACACCACAACCCCTGCTACTACATTGCACGTCAGGAAGCCGAGGATCAAGCCAACCGCCGTTCCGGTGAGGAGGCCCGCGCCCGTAGACTTACTCTTGAAAAGCAAGATGAGACCGGCAAATGCTCCGACAATGCCGTACAGCCCGTACAGTGATCCACTAATCACGAACATGCCGAAGTCCGGCCCGTACGTGGCTCTCGGATCGACCGCTATTGATTGCCAAATCCCAACGACGATCGGCGTGCCGACCCACAGCATCACGACGATAAGCAACGTCATGCCGAAGCCTGGAGGCCTTGTGCGCGGCGGGGCGGGCCGAAGCATCCGGCTGCCGCACGCCCCACACTGGTGGGCGTCCCCAGGGTTCTCTAGCCCACAAGCACCGCAAACCAGGCGTCGCTCACTCATGGCGCATCACCTGTTCCTGGATGAGGTGCCGACGAGGAAGGCGCCTCATCAGGCTGATCCAACCAATGCCAGACATGTTAGGGATCCGGACAGCGAACCGAGTCCAGTCCCAGCCAAGACGCCAGCTCCAATGCGCTTGTTAGTGAATAGCATTATCAAGCCCGCTATCAATCCGACGAAGAAGTACACCGCATACAGTAAGAGGGTCCCCAATAAGGTCCCTAATAGGAAGTTGTTTACCGGCATGGCCCCGCTTTCGGGGTCCTGCCTCCCGGACAGTCCTAGAAACTCCGCAATCGTAAATGTAATCGCAACCAATGCCGGTGTGCCGAGCCACAGAAGCACGACAGTGAACATGGTTCTTACAAATGATCCGCTTACGCCTTCGGAGCTTCCTACCAGTGAACGGCCACAATTGGGACATTTTCTCCCCATCCAATCGACCGGGATCTCCGACCTGCAGCCACCGCACACAGGTCGCCGCTCTCTCATGCCGCACTCCCACGACGGCGGAACCCGGGCAGCAGGTCGCAGACACACGAAACTCCCTTGCGCTGCATGTACACGCGCACGCCAAACGCCAACACGGCGGCTATGCACAGCCACTGCACCAGCGTGAGGCCGAGGAAGTCGAGCGGGGTGGGCTGGTACCGCAGGAACTCCAGCGGGAAGCGGATGAGGGCGTAACCGAAGACGTACATGCTGAACAGGTCGGCGTCCCTGTACGTGGTCTGCCGTCGCCTCCACAGGAAGGCGAACAGGACGAGGTCGAGCGCCATCTCGTACAGGGCCACCGGATGGCGGACCGCGCCCGCCTGGAACACGCCCCACGGCAGGGATGTGGGCGTGCCGTAGGCGTCGGCGGCGAGAAAGTTGCCGAGACGGCCGATTGCCTGTCCGAGCGGCAGGAACGGCGCGACGAGGTCACCGGTACACGTCCTGACGCCGAGCGCGCGTTCGGCGACAACGACGCTGAGGGTGCCCCCAACCAGCGCGCCCCACAGCGTGGCCCCGTGCGCCGGGATGGTGGGCAGCAGCCGCCAGAACTCCGCCGGCCCGAGGAACACCAGCATGCCGAGCTTGGCGCCGAGCACGCCGCCGAGCAGCCCGATGGAGACGACGGCCAGGGTATCCTCGTTCAGGCGCATCCGCCGTTGGGCCTCGCGGTAGGTGAGCCAGCCTCCCAGAACGACGGCGGCGACGATGCAGAGCGTGTAGGCGTGCAACCGCACGGGGCCTATGTCGAATACGACGGGTTCCAAACTCGCTCTCTACTTCATTTTCCCCGCAATCAGGGCGGACCGCACCCGCTCGCGGTAGCCCACGCTATTGTAGGCGCAGAACGGGATGACGCGCCCGTCCGGGATCAGTTCCCCTATGCAGCACTTCATCAACGCCTTCAGATCCATCGTGTAGGCGTCCGCGAAACCCTGCACGACTATCATGAAGACGTGATTCTTCAGGTAGGCTGTCTCGTTGGAAAAGGACAGGTTGCACGCCGCGCAGTCGAACCTCCGGGCGGCGGCGGCCGTCCCCGGCACCGACGAGGCCGACCACAGCCCTTCCAGCGCCTCCAGGATATCCGGCTGGATTTCGGGGAGCGTTCGGTTGGTGATGTAGTCGAGGTACTTGTCCACGTCGACCACCCTGGGCAGTGGAGTCACCTCGCCGTTCTCGACGTAGGCGTAGGTGGCGGAGCGGCAGGTGGGATGACAGCAGGGCACCGGCACAAAGTCGCTCTCCACGAACATGCCCTGTGTCTGCTCGGCGATGCCGTGGATTACGTCCGCGAGAGTCTCCCTGTCCAAGGGGTTGAACGGGATGTACCTGCCCGAATGAGTGACGGGCTGGAACGCGATGCCGCGTACCGCGGGATGGTCGATTCCGAACCTCACGATGTCGCCTATTTCGTGGTGGTTGACACCCTTTTCGATGGCAGGCACCAGCACGACGTCGAGGCCGGCCTTGGCCAATCGGTCGAGCGCCTTCAGCTTTACGTCGACCAGGTCCTTTCCGCGGATGGCCTGGTGAGTTTGCGTGGAGAAACCGTCGAACTGGAGGTAGATGGTGGGCGCTATGTCGGCCAAGCCTGCCAGGAAGCGGTCGTCCCGGGCAATGCGGACGCCGTTGGTGTTCAGCATTACAACCGGGATGCCCTTGTCGAACGCCATGCGCAGCATCGGCAGGATGTCGGGGTGGATAGTGGGCTCGCCGCCGCTGAACTGGACGACCTCCGGCTCGCCTTCCAGCTCGACGAACCTGTCCAGCATCCTCTCGACCTGCGCCATCGACAGGCTGAACCCCGGCTGGGCGTCGGCAAAGCAGATCGGGCAGTCGAGATTGCAGTGGCTGTTGACCTCGATCAGGCCGAGGCACGTGTGCTGCTTATGCTCAGGGCACAGGCCGCAGTCTTTCGGGCAGCCGTCCACCACTTCTGTGCTGTATCCCAGGGGCATCGTGCCGGGCTTGTTGTAGCGCAGCGATCCGAGATACATTTCGGCGTCCGAGCTTATGAGCGCCTCGAACCAGCCGTGCTTCGGGCATCTCTTGCGCATTTCGACGCGCCCTTCGCGAACCAGAATCTGAGCGTCGATGGGCTCCAGGCATTTGGGGCAGACGCTTCGAGTCAACTCGTAGAAGACATAGTCGGCGTCCTGTTTCTTGCCGCCGCCTTCGGTCCTGTTGTTTGAGAGGCTCATGGTGCTTTTCCAATCAGATGCGCTGTTCGGTCAAGGGTCGCGTCCGTGCATTTTAGTTGGCTTGGGAGTCCAGGTCAACAAATCGAACCTCCCGGCTATCGGGCGGGGGGGGCTGTAGCAGACCCCATTTGACCTTCCGCCAGGAGGCCTCGCGCTCATCCATGGGCCCAAGGACTTATGACATCAAGTCCGCAACCTTCGAAGCCGTCCACGTCACGCGTCACGATTGAGGCTCCATTGGAGCGAGCGACGGCGGCGGTCTGGCAGTCGAATTGGCTAATAGGTTGTCCGGCAGTCCTGCGCTCAGCAGCCAGCATTGCATAAGTCCGGGCAGCATCACTGTCAAACGGTAGGATGCGTTCAGCGAAGAACACGCCGAAGAGCCGCTCAGCGGCGGCAGCCAGTCCACGTCGCCGCTCTCCCTCAGGCAAGATGGCGATGCCGGTTCGAATCTCCGCCTCAGTCACAGAGGTCACAAACAAGCTACTCGTAAGCCGATCGTCGATCCATCCCAGGACCTCCGGCGTAGGACGCTCTCTCATCAGTTCGGACACTACATTGGTATCGAGGACAAACATGAGCGCAGCCCTCAATTGAATCGCGGGGGATCGCGCATCGGTTCCCTGGGGGGAGTCTCCAATTCCACTCCGCCGAATGGTTTGAACAGCTCATGTATCGCTGTGCCAAGATTCCTGTCCGGCGCGGCGTCTTCGTCAAGGGCCGCCCGCAGGATGTCCCGGGCCTCCTGCTCCATCGAGCGCCCGTTCTCGGCTGCCCGGATGCGTAGCCGACGCTTTAGCCCGTCGTCCAGATTGCGCACGGTTATGCTGGCCAAGTTCCAGCCTCCTCGTTGTGATGCGCAGGATGTTACCACGATTGCAATGCATGCATGATTGAGAGCCAATCTCCACCACAGAACCAGATCCGGCACAATGGATTGCAAGGCCTCGCGTGTACCCACTTCGAGGGTTGGCGATGCCGGAAGCCAACTCGGATCGGACAGACCCGGCCGTGTCTTGCGGAGGCCCGTTCGCTTGCGGACGTGGGCGTCGTCTTGTATATTGCAAAAGAGGGCAGCCGAGTCGGCGGCACTTGTGATTTAGATAGATTCACCAGCGAATCGTACTATCGCCAGGAGGCCTCACCATGACGACCGACAACGAGTCTCTGAAGGCCGTAAAGGGATACGCCGACGACAACGACCTGGACCTGGGCTGGATGGACACGCGCGGCGAGTGGGGCATCAAGGTCGAACCGGGCCGCCGGGGGCTGACCCTGGGCGACATCCAGGCCGGCTCCTATGGCGACGCGCCCGATCGCAGCGATAACCAGACCGGCAAGCCGAGGGGCGCGGCCTCTCGATCGGGGGCATTCCGCACCGGCGGCTACTCCGTAACTACCAAGTCCGACGTCTGGCTGACCAACGCCGCCATGCTCTACGAGGAGGCGCTGCAGCGCCAGTGGAGCTCGGCGACGGACATACCCTGGGACACGGTGAAGCCGCTGCCCGACGACATCGAGCGCGCCCAGTGCCAGCTCGCCACATTCCTCACCGAGGTCGAGTTCGTCGCCGCCGACGTTCCGGGCAGGTGGGTCGCCAACACCACGCCGGACTACTTCGAGCCGCGCATGTTTTTGATCACTCAGATAATGGACGAGTCCCGACACCTGGACGTGTTCCGCAAGCGCGCATTCGCCAACGGCGGCGGCCTGATGCAACGGCCCACCATCACCACAAGCGGCGTGGTAGGCAACATCGACCTGTCCCGCGACTTCACCGAAATGTCCTCCCGGCTCCACATATCCGGCGAGGGCGGCGTGCTCACCATCTTCCGCATGGGCGAGCTGATGGCCTACAACGAGGCCGAAAAGCGCATGTACCGCCTCGCCGCGCAGGACGAGTCCCGCCACGTGGCCTTCGGCGTGATGCACATGCGCTACCTGTCCGAGACCGAGCCGGACCGCCGCGAGGAGGTGCACACCTACCTGGACGAGGGAGAGCGCGCCATGATGGCGGGCAACCAGAACCCCGCCGGCGGAGACTCGGTTACCACCGAGGCGATGGCCATTCTGCTCGGCGGCGGCAAGAATAACTACGACGAGGGCATCAAGAAGCTGATGGCCATACGCCGACGGCAGGTGAAGGAGTACGTCCAGCGCATACGCTCCGCGGGATTCGGCGAACGCTTCGTCAACGGGCGCGCCAACGCCGAAATGATGGCGTATTTGTAGTGGTCAGTGGCCGGTGGTCAGTGGCTGGTTCTCATGACTGAGCAAGAGACCCAAGACGCCGTGGCCGAGGAGCCGGCCGCCGAGCCGGAGATCCCCGCGCCGTCGCTGGAGTGGATGAACCGCACCCTGGAGTGGGGCGTTCGGGTGCGTCCGGGCAAGTCCGGCATGACCCTGGGCTCGCTCAACGTCGGCGTATACGGCGACATCCCCGATCACTGGGACGACCAGACGCGAATGCCGCGCGGCGCTTATCCCATGCCGGGCGTGCCGCCCATCGGGTTCGGCATCCGCAACAAGCACGAGCTGTGGGCCGACAACGCCGCCGACCTGTACGAGGAGGCCATCCAACGCCGCTGGGCGCCCGCGACCGACGTCCCGTGGGACACCATCGAGCCGCTGCCCGGCGACGTGGAGGCGGCGATGTGCCAGCTTTCGACCGAGCTGAGCCAGCAGGCGAACGTGGAGTTCGAGACCATCGGTGGCTGGCTCCACCAGATGTCCTACGGCTACCACGAGGTCAAGAACTTTCTCGCGACCCAGATGTTCGACGCGGCGCGCCACTGCGAGGTGTTCCGCAAGCGGGCGCTCTCCAACGGCGGCGGCATGGGCCTGGAGAGCAAGGGCGACGTCAACCGCATGATCCTGGAGAGCAGGGGCGGCTGGACCGAGACGGTCCTGTTCCTGCACCTGCTGCGCGGCGACCTCACAATGACGGTGTACCGCTACGGCGAGCAGTTCGCCCACAACGACGCCGAGCGCGTCATCTTCGCCCGCTGCATGCAGGACAAGGCCCGCCACGTAGCCTACGGCCTGATGCACCTGCGGTACGCGCTGTCGCACCAGCCGGACAAGGAACTCGTCCTCCAGCGTCTACTCAACATCGGCGAACGCGTGCTCGAACGCGAGCTCGAGGACCCGGCGTTCAGGGAGTCCCTGGCCATCATCCTGGGCGGGGGAATCGAAGGCGCCCGCGTGGGCACGGAGCGTTACACCCGGCTGATGGGCGACTACGTGCGGCAGTACCTGGCGCACCTCGATTGGCTCGGCGTACACCGCGGCCCGGCGTTCCCCGCCGGTCTGGCGCGGTACCTGGAGGCGTAGCTGTGCCGGTGTTCCCTTCCGTGGAGTGGTTCGACGCGGTGCGCGAGGTCTACAACTCCGACGACGCCTACCGTGGCGCCGGCGGAGGAATCTGCGACGCGCTGGTGGGCATCAAGTTCGGGGATCGGCTCTTCAAGCTCGTGTTCGAGGGGTTCGAGTGCTCCGGCGCCAGCGAGATAGGCGAGTCCCAGCTTGAGGAGACGGACTTCTACCTCGACCTGAGCCCGGAGGCTTGGCGGGATATGGTCGCCAACATCGGCCAGAACGGCGCCGCCGACTTCGAACATACGCTGAACACGCTGGACCTGACGCTCGAGGACGGCCTCGCCCACTCCGCTACCGGCGACCAGTACAGGCAGGACCTGTTCTTCAGATACAACCAGACCTTCCAGTTCTTCTTCGATGCCAGCGCCAGGATAGAGACCACGGCGGGGGAGTGACGCAGGTGTCGGCATTTCCTTCGCTTGAGTGGTTCGAGGACGTTCGCATCGCCGCCAACGCCGGCGGCGTGCTGCGCCGGCTCGGCTCCTGCAACGCCAGCGTGGGCGCGAAGGTGGGGGACTGCGCCTACCTGCTCAGCTTCGAGGGATTCGAATGCACCGCCGTAGAGCGCATCGAGGCTGATTCGCTCATGTACGCGGACTTCTACCTCGACATGCCGCTCGACAATTGGACCGGGCTTGTTCGCTGCATCCGCGACAATGGTCGCGCCGACGCCGAGCACAGCCTCAACCGGCTCGACCTCGCCCTGCCCGGCGGCATAGCCAGGTCGTCGGACGAGTACAGGCGCAACGGCTTTTTGCGCTACCACCTCACGCTGCAGGCCTTCTTCGACGCCGCCGCGGAAGTCGAGACCACCTTCCCAATTCCGGGAGTGCAGGCGTAAAGCGTTCCGCCCAGCCGCCTCGTGACAAGTCGCGGGCGGAACATCCCACCAAGGAAGTCGACATGCCCATCTACGAGTACCGATGCCGGAGCTGCCAGCACAAGTCCAGCAAGCTGTGGCGCAACTTCTCGCCGCCGGAGTCCATCCACTGCGAGCACTGCGGCGACGGCGACACCACGCGCGTCATATCGTCCGTCGCCTTCCACAAGTCGCTGTCCACGCGGCTGGGGGAGCTCGACCCCCGCTACGACAAGATGGTCGACGCCGCGGCGGCCAGCACCGCCGAGGCCGACCCCAACCGCTTCCTTGGCCGCGACATCCAGCGCATGAGCGAGGCCCCGGAGCCGCCCTCCGGGTAGTCCGCCCTCTCTCCTGTGGCACAGGCCGCCTTCGATGTGGCATACTCTTTGCGGCGGCGCGCTCTCGCCGCACATCCGCAGGACTCAAGTCCGAACCCACACGAGAGGTACCACGACATGCCACTTACACCCGCAATTCTGGAAATGGGGATGGGGATCGATCTGCACGGCGGAGACTACACCAAGGCCGCGCAGCGCGCCGTCTGGAACGCCGTTCACCAGAGCAGCCTGATGTTTCTCGGGCTGCTAGGCCCCGACACGAGCCGCGAGATGATCGTAGAGGTGACCCTCGGAATCCCGAAGCCGGAGGAAGTCGACGAGGAGGCGGTGCTCAGCATGCTGCCCCACGGCAAGGGAGTGCTTAATGCCGTGGTCGGCGGCCTCGAGGTCGAGCCGCGCGAAGGCTCCGGCGACCGCACCATCATGGCGAACGCGGCGATCGTCGTGAAGGTGGACGTGCCGTAGCCACTGGCGCCGCCGACCCCTGCCGCAGCAAAGCCCGAACATTTCCGCGCGCCGCGAAGCACAGGAGGCCCCGCTAATGCAGACTATCGCCAACGGCCCGGGCAACTGGGCCTATGTCATAGGGCCGTACCGGGAGCCGGTGGCCACGGTGCAGCCGGGCGAGACGTTCGCCGTCGAGACCGCTGACGCCTTCGAGAACAGGATAGATTCGCCCGACGCCGACATCACCAAGCTGATCGTGATGCCGTTCGTCAACCCGCTCGCGGGGCCGATCTACGTTGACGGCGCCGAAAAGGGCGACACGCTCGCCGTGACGATTCACTCGATCGACGTGACCCGCGACTACGGCGTGAGCGCGCTCATCCCCGAGTTCGGCGGCCTGTGCGGCACCGTCTTCACGCGCACGCTGAACCCGCCGCTGCCCCCGCGGGTGATGCTGCACCCAATCAGCGACGGCGAAGTCACCTTCTCCGAGCAACTCGACATCCCCACGATACCTTACGAGCCCTTCTACGGCACGATAGGCACCGCCCCGGAGCTGGAGGCGGTGTCGTCGCTTTCGCCCGGCTTTCACGGCGGCAACATGGACGCCGCGGACGTCGCGCCGGGCAACACTGTGCACCTGCCGGTGAACGTGCCGGGCGCGATGCTGCACGTCGGCGACGGCCACGCGGCGCAGGGCGACGCCGAGGTGTGCGGCGTGGCCACCGAGATACCCACACGCGGCGTCTTCACCGTAGACCTGATAAAGGGTCGACCCATCGCCACACCGAGGGTCGAGTCCGACGACTTCATCATGACGATTGGCAGCGCACGGCCCATGGAGGACGCGGCGCGCATCGCGTTCTACGAGCTGGTGATGTGGCTGGAGGCGGACTACGGCATCGAGCGGCTCATGGCCTACCAGCTCTGTTCGCAGGTTGCGCGCGTGCGGCTGGCGAACATGGTGGACATCCTGTACTCGGTGGTCGCCAAGTTCCCCAGGCGCTACCTGCCCCGGGTGGCGGCGTGAGCGGCGGCCCGGCGCCCACCAGCGGCCACGTGGACGCGGGCGGCGTGCGCCTGCACTACCTGGACTGGGGCAACCATGACGCGCCAGCCATGGTGCTGCTGCACGGCCTCCAGGACTGCGCGCGTAGCTGGGACTTTTTCGCGGCGAGCATGAGCGCGGACTACCGCGTCGTGGCGCTGGACCATCGCGGCCACGGCGACAGCGGCAGGGCGACGGCGGAGACCTACGGCCTGCGGGACTACGTGTCGGACGTACACGCGCTGGTCGATCACCTGGGCCTGAGGTCGATAACGCTGGTCGGCCACTCGGCGGGAGGGCGCAACGCGTTCATGTTCGCGCTGGACCGTCCGGAGTTGGTGCGTGCGCTGGTGATAGTGGACATCGACCCGGACGCGGTGAATCCCGACTCGCGCCAGATGTTCGACCGCTACAACACCGAGTCGGACGAGTGGGAGTCTCTGGACGCGGTGGTAGAGCGGCTGCGGACCCGTCAACCGAACTCTACGGAGGAGATGCTGGCGCACCAGGCGCTGCACATGACGTCGGAGGTTGCCGGCGGACGGCGGGCGTGGAAGCGCGACCGCGCGCTGCTGGCGGCCTACGAGCGGCCCGACCTGTGGGCGGAGTGGTCGCGCCTGCGCTGCCCGACGCTGGTGCTGCGCGGACGCCAGAGCGAGCTGCTGACGCACGAGGTGGCGGTGCGGATGCGGGAGGCGGTGCCGGGCGCGCGGCTCGCCGAATTGGAAGGCGGCGCCCACTGGTTCTACCAGGAGCAGCCGAGCGATTTCGAGGGGGCGGTGAGGTGGTTCCTGGAAGGGCTGGATTCACCCCCTTCCTAACCTTCCGCCTGCGAGCGGGAAGGGACTGACCGAAGGGCCGCGCTAAGCGGGCGGTTCGCAAACCGCCCCTACGTCGCCTCTGCGCCCATGCAGGCGAAGAACTGCGTCATCAGCGTCTTGGATACGGTGCCGAGCAGGCGCTGGCCCACTCTGGCGACGACGCCGGTGACGCGGGCGTCGCCTTTCACCGTTACGCGGGCGCCGTCGCCATCCGGCGCGAAGGTGAGCACGCCCTCGCCCCTGATGCCGCCTCCCCTGCCGCGTCCCTGAACTATCATCTTGTACGACTCTGCGTGCCGCTTGTCCGCGACGGTAACCTTGCCGGTGTAGCGCCCCGAAATGCCGGCTACGCCAACGCGCATCACCACGTCGTAGGTGTCGTCGCCCGCCGGCACGAAGCTCTCGCAGCCCGGCAGGCACGCCGATAGCGCGCCGGGATCGAGCATGTGGTCCCAGACGGTCTCGACGTCCGCCGCGAACGTAAAGGCCCCCTCGATCTTCAAGTTGCGTTCCGCTCGCCGGTCCCCGCCTGCGCGGGAACGTCGGTATCGGCTTCCTGATGCTGCTCGGCGGCGGCGCGGCGCTGTATGTCGGAGAGCACCCGAAGGTGCCGGCCCAGGTAGCAGCCGCCGAAGTACATGACGTACCACTCGCGCCCGTCCCACGTCGTTGTGGTGTCGCGCTTGGGCTCCAGCTTGTGCGCGGCGAGGTAGTCGCGTACCTCCCGGTCCTCGGGATCCGGCGTCTCTTCGTCGAAGAAGAGGTAGACGGCGTGCATCAGCCAGTCTTTGGGTTCGAGTCGAACAAGCATCTGTTCACACGCTCCGGGGACGCTGCCACTTCTCACACGCTCCAGGGCCGCTGCCACTTCGTGCAGAGCGCAGCGCCCCTGCGCACATGTCATTTCGAGCTTGCCGAGAAATCTAAAGCTCTCGCTTCCCAAACCCGTTGGCAAGCTCCGCCGCACTTCAAAACTGCCGCTTTAGATTCTTCGGCTCCGCTCAGAATGACATTTGAGGCAGGCGCCCCACCAAACCTAGCCGTTGATGAGCCGCCACACCTTTTCGGGCTTGGCGGGCATGTCCAGGTGGCGCACGCCGAACGGCGACAGCGCGTCGACCACGGCGTTGATCACCGCGGGGGACGCGGCGATGGTGCCGGTCTCGCCCGCGCCTTTGACGCCAAGCGGGTTGGCGGGCGACGGCGTAACGGTGCGCGCGGTCTCGAAAGAGGGCACGTTTTCGGCCTTGGGGATGGCGTAGTCCAGCATGCTGCCGGTGATGAGCTGGGCGTCGGCATCGTAGATGCCTTCCTCCAGCAGCGCCTGGCCGATGCCCTGGGCAACGCCGCCGTGCACCATGCCGTCCACTATCATCGGGTTGATCACGTTGCCCACGTCGTCCACCGCCACGTAGCGCAGCACCTGGGTGTCGCCCGTGTCGGGGTCAACTTCCACCATGCAGATGTGAGTGCCGAACGGCCAGGTGAAGTTCTGCGGGTCGAATATGCTGGTGGCTTCGAGGCCAGGCTCCAGTCCCTCGGGCAGGCCGTCGTACCAGTAAGACGCCAGGGCGATCTCCTGGAACGTCTTCGCCTCGGCGGGCGCGCCCTGCACGAACAGCTTGCCGTCCTCGTAGACAACGTCCTCGGGCGCTGCCTCCAGCATGTGGGCGGCTATGCGCCGTGCCTTGTCCTTGATCTTGGAAGCGCTCATGTGGATGGCCGTGCCGCCGACCACCGCGCTGCGGCTGCCGAACGTGCCCGTGCCCTGCTGCACCTGAGCCGTGTCGCTCTCGACCACCTCGACGTCCTCAACCGGTATGCCGAACTCGGCCGCGGCGAGCTGTGCGAACGTCGTCTCGTGGCCCTGGCCGTGTCCGGACGAACCGCTGTACACGGTCACCTTGCCGGTGGGGTGCACGCGCACGAGCGCGCTCTCCCACACGCCGGCCCTGGCGCCCAGCGCGTAGGCGACCGCGGAGGGGGCCATGCCGCATATCTCCACGTAGGTGGACAGGCCGACGCCCAGGTAGCGGCCTTGCGTGCGGGCCTCTTCCTGCTCCTTGCGGAAGTCGTCGTAGCCGATCATGCCCAGCGCCTTGTCCAGCGCGGCCTCGTAGTCGCCGCTGTCGTAGGTTACGCCGGTGGCGACGTCGTAGCCGTCCTCAAAGGCGGGAATCAGGTTCTTGCGGCGGACCTCCGCCGGGTCCATGCCTATCTCGGCTGCGAACAGGTCCAGCATCCGCTCGACCACATAGGTCGCCTCGGGGCGGCCCGCGCCGCGGTAGGCGTCCACCGGCGTGGTGTGCGTGAACACGCCGATGACCTTGCAGCGTATGTTCGGGATTGTGTACGGGCCCACTAGCATAAGGCCGAACAGGTATGTGGGTATCGCCGGCGCGAACGTGGACAGGTAGGCGCCCATGTTTGCGTACACCGTTCCCTGCAGCCCGGTAATCGTGCCGTCGCGGTTGCCCGTTATCTCCCAGTCGCCGATGTGGTCGCGTCCGTGGGTGGTGGCGAGGTAGTTCTCCTGGCGGCCCTCGATCCACTTGATGGGCTTAGCGAGGTCCTTGGCAATGGTGAAGGCGATCACCTCTTCGGCGTACAGGTATAGCTTGCTGCCGAAGCCGCCGCCCACGTCGGGCGAGATTACGCGGATCTGGTGCTCGGGGTGGCCCGTGACCAGCGCGAGCAGCAGCCGCACGAGGTGCGGAATCTGCGACGAGGTCCAGAGGGTGACATGGTTGGTGCCCGGGTTGTAGTCGGCGATGACCGCCCTGCCCTCCATGGAGTTGGGAATGAGGCGCTGGTTGACGATGCGCTGCGATACGCGCACCTCGGACTCGCTCGCGGCCTGGTCGACGTCACCGCCGCCGACCTCCCACTCGAAGCCCTTATTGTTGGTCACCTCGTCGTGTACCAGCGGCGCGCCGTCCCTGGTGGCCTCCTCGGCGTTCGCCACGGCGTCCAGCGGCTCATAGTCCACGTCCACGAGCGAGGCGGCGTCGGCGGCGATCGACGGGTCTGTGGCGACCACCGCGGCCACCGCGTCGCCCACGCAGCGCACCTTGCCGATGGCGAGCGGCGGATGCGGCACCTCCTTGGTGTCCGGCACCACCCAGCCGCAGATTAGGCTGCCGAGCTGGTCGGCGAGTTGTTCGCCGGTGTAGACGGCCACGACGCCCTCGGCGGCTTCCGCGGCGGAGGTGTCTACGCTATTGATTTTTGCGTGCGCGTAGGGGCTTCGCACCAGCGCGAGGTGCAGCATGCCCACCATCTTGATGTCGTCGACGTAGGTGCCCTGGCCGGATATGAGCCTGGGGTCTTCGCGCCGCTTGATGCTCGCGCCGAAAGGGGAAGTGGTCGAAGTAGTCATGACGTACTCCTTGCTGAGCCTATGCGTACAATCGAGATGCCGACACAAGGGCCGCTCGACGATGGCGGGCGGACCGCCACCGAGAAGGAAGAAGAGACCCCCGTCGTGTAACTTGACACTGTATCGCACCACGCGAATCAAGGCAAGTTGGCGATGCGGCGGGAGCCTGTCTCAGGTTACTAGGCGTGCCCACAATCGTTTCCCTCGCCAACAGCCTGCCCCGGCGCCCAACTCTGAACCTACGGCCATCGCCTTGACGTTGTCGAGCCAATGTCCCCCTGCCGACTCCCCAACGCATACCCCAGCCACGCCCCCTCGCCCAAACCCGACCCTTTCGTTCCCCGGCGCCCCGAAAAAACCGTCACTCTCCTGCGCCGCCCGTGCTCTAGCCCTGCCACCCAAACGTCCAACAGGCGCCCAACCACTGGCCCACGTCTGCGCAGTCTCTCCCCACCGTTGCGGCCCAATCCCGCAGTCTCGCCACCCCCTCTTGCAATATGCGTACATACGTGCTACCCTCGCCCAGGCGAGGGACAGACCCCGCGGCCCGGAATCCCTACCCCCAGTAGGGATTATGCCCCAGGCATCCGTTGGGGCGTCCCTTGTGGGCGCCCAGTGCCAACGAAGACACGGGCGGTCGGCCCGTCGACCCCTGTCCTGTTCTGCCACGCGGCGAGACACTTGTGCTCAGAATTCACCCGCTGGGCATTACAGAATTGGGCAGGACCGGCGACACGCTCAGCTACGAACACAACAGAATGTCGCAGAATTGAGCAGATTTCGCCTTCCTCTTTTCGCGGGAGCAACGGCATTGGGGGCGCATGGTAATCTGAAACGCGCTCACGGCAAGTTCATGTTTCCTAGACAGTTGTGTGATAGCGTTGAAAGAGTAGTCCGTAGACTCCTCGGGCGAATGCCCACTGAAGCGCACGCTTCGGACGGCGGTTTTCGTCAATTCGAGCAGGAAATGTATGAGCAGCTTCGTTAGTAGGGCGCTGGGCGCGCTGAAAAGGCTCCGCTGGGGGCGCATCGCGATGGCGGTCGCCCTGGTGCTGGTTGTCGCCGTGGTGGCATATGGGGCGTGCACGTTGCTGGGCGCCTCTTCACAGACCGCGTTGGAAGAAAGCCAGCGGGTGCTCCCCGTGCGGATGGGAGTGCTGACCAAGGAGGTCTCGGTCGATGGCGGCATCGTGTTTCCCGACAAGGAGACTCTCACGTTTGCGTCCCGCGGTTTCGTCGATGAAATCCTGGTGAGCGAAGGGGAAGAGGTGAAGGAGGGGCAACCGCTCGCGAGGCTGGACGCCGAGAGCATAGCCGCGCTGCGCCAGGCGGCTGCCCAGGCAGAGCTGGACCTGTCGACGGCCCAGGACGATCTCACAGTCGCTGAAAACCCAGCGCTGCTGTTCGCCGAATCCAGGAGGGCGGTGGCCGATGCCAAGGCAGCGCTTCAGGACGCCCGGCGCGAACTGGACACTCTGCTCGACCCTCCGGCTCGCGCGCTCGTGCTGGCAAGAAGCGCGGTGGCAGACGCCAGGGACGCGCTTCGGGTTGCCCGGCGCGAGCTCGACGTACTGCTGGCCCCGTCCGCTTACGCGCTCGCACAGGCGAGGGGCGCGGTCGTCGACGCCGAGGCGGCGCTCGAGGATGCCCGGGACAGGCCGACCAGCGAACGGGAGAGCGCCGGTGCACAGGTCGACGCCGCGCGGAAGGACCTGGACGTTGCCCGCCGTCGCCTTCAGGAGGCCGGCGACACCAGCGGCCACCTGGAACATCGGAAGGCCATCGCCGACGCGGAACGGGCTTACGCTGACGCCGTTCGCAAGTGGACGGGCGCGGAGCTTACGGCGGATGAGCTGGCCATATCTCCTGGCGCCCTCTTCGAAGGCTGGCAGTTCGACCCCGCGGCGGTCTACGGCCAGGGGTACGACCCGCTCCCGGGAGGCACGCCGCTGGACGATCCCGCCACCAGGTGGAACGAGCTTACGGTGTACGCGTGGACGTCTCTGTACCCCGGCGCCGACGCCATACGCGTTACGTGCGACGATTCGGAGCCGCCGCCGGTGGGCGTCCGCAGTGATGAGCTGTTGTGTGTCCAAGGAGACCTCGACGAGGCATGGGAGCGCCTGGACGAGGCGAGAGGTCACCTCGACGGTCTGCTGGTCCAGCACGCGACGGGCCTGGCGGAGGCGGAGGCCGGCGTCATCCGCACCGAGAGGTCGTTGGCAGAGGCCGAGACCGCCCTGGCCAGCCTCCACGGCGGTCCCAGGGCTGAGTTGCTGAGGGGGCAGTTCGCTCTCGCGGAGGCCAACCTGGCGCAGGCGGACGCGGAGCTGGCCCGGCTGATGACCCCGGATCCGGTCGAATTGGATCGCAGGCGCGGCCGGGTGGCCCTCGCCGAAGCGAATCTGGCGCAGGCCGAGGTGGACCTGGCGAAGCTGACGACGCCGGGCGCCGACGAAGTGGAGCCCAAGCGCCGCCAGGTGGCGGTCGCCGAGGCAGACCTGTCCGCGGCGGAGGCGGAGCTGGCGAGGCTGACCGCTCGCCAAGGGCTGGAGGTTACCCTGCGGGAGACCGCGGTGATCGCGGCGCAGGCGAACCTGGACGGTGCCGTGTCCAGGCTCGACAATTCCACGCTGAAGGCTCCCTGGGACGGCTACGTCTCCAAGATCGTGGTCGAAGAGAACGAAGAGATTAACGCCGTAGACCCTATACTCGAAGTGATAGACTACGGCGTGGTTGAAGTGGACGGTCGAGTGGACGAGTTCGAGGTGCTCTCCTTGGAGCGCGGCGCGGTAGCGGCGGTGACATTGGACTCGCTCCCCGACCAGACGTTGGAAGGCGTAGTTACCGAGATAAGCTCAGACACGACCCGCGAGCAGGGCTCGGCGACCTTCAGCGCCGCCGTGAAGGTGGTGCTTCCGGAAGGGCTGCGCCTGCAGGAGGGTCTGCGCGCGACGGCAAGGGTGTCGCTGGGAGAGGAGCACGGCCTGCTGGTCCCCAACCCGGCCATACGTGGCGATTACGACAACCCCGTCGTCCTGGTGGTCAATGGCGACGAGGTCGAGGAGCGCGCCGTGGTGCTGGGGAGCAGCGACGGCTTCTGGACGGTGGTGAAAAAGGGACTCTCGGAGAACGAGCGGATTGTGTTCGAGGTTTCGCTCCAAGACGCTAGAGGGTTTCGCGGCTCCGTAACCGTGGGAGACCAGGAGTATGAGGAAGCTGAGACGATAGTAGTCGAGGAGCCGTAAAGCGCTCACAGAAGCGAGCTAGCCTTGAGTCCGATAGACGTTCTGAGAACAGCCCTGGGGTCCCTGAGAAGCAACAAGCTCAGGTCCGTGCTGACGCTGCTGGGCATAATCATCGGCATAACCGCGGTGACCGTTCTCATGACCATAGGCAGGGGCGTCCAGCGCGGCATCACGGCGCAGATCGAGTCGCAGGGAACCAACCTGCTCTTCGTTTCCGCCACTTATGGAGGACCGTTCGAGGAACCGCCCGCGCGTGATGCCCGTGGCTCATTCTCATACTCCCCATCGGTGTTGCCCAGTCCTCTCACGCTGGACGACGCCTACGCGCTGGTGGACCCGGTGCTCGCGCCATCGGTGAAGGCCAGCGTGCCGCACAAGTCCATTGGCGCCCAGATAGTGCCGGCCAACGAAGCGCACGCGTCCAACTCGGCCAACGCCCAGGTGTCGGGCGTAACGCCGGAGTACGCGCAGATGCGGAACGTGCGGATGGAGCAGGGGGAGTTCATCAACAACGTCCACCTGAGCAACAGCGCGCTGGTTGCGGTTATAGACGAGTCCATGGCGGAGCGGTTGTTCACCACGCGAAATCCCGTGGGCCAACCGGTGAGGATCAACGGGCGCCTGTTCACGATTATTGGAGTGATGGAGAGCGGCGGCATCAGCTTCTTCGGGGGTGGCGAGGACGCCGTTTTCGTGCCCATAACGACGGCTCTGAACCGGCTGAACGAGCCGTCGCCTTGGGGGCAGTTGGCCATCGACACCATCTACGCTGAGGCGGTGAGCCCGGACGCGGTAGACGATGCGAAGGAGGAGATTCGCGTCATCCTGCGACTGCGCCACCGTCTCACCGGGAGAGACGACTTCAGAACAGAGACGCTGCAGGAGTTGATCGAATCCCTGAACCAGATCATCGCGGTGTTCGTGCTGTTCCTGGGCACCATAGCCGGAATCTCCCTGCTGGTAGGCGGCATCGGGGTTATGAACATTATGCTGGTCTCGGTTACGGAGAGGACGAGGGAGATAGGCATACGGAAGGCGATGGGTGCGAAGCGTCGAGACGTGCTGTTTCAGTTCGTAGCGGAGGCCATACTGCTCACGATAGGCGGAGGAGCCATCGGGATGCTGGTGAGCCTCGCTCTTACGCCGCCCATCAACCTGCTTGTCGAGTTTATCGTGACGGAGGGGGACTCGAGTTCCGCGGCGGCGCCGCCGGGCGTGGGTTTCGACCCCGGAATCGCCACGGTGGCGTTGCTGGTGTCGGCGACCATCGGCCTGTGCGCCGGCATCTACCCGGCGATGCGGGCCTCCAGGATGCACCCGATCGAGGCGCTGCGCTACGAGTGAGACGCGCTTGGCGCGAGCGTCCTTATACCATGCTGAGCCCAGGCACGGCCAATTCGTTGGTAATGTCCTCGAACCATTCGACGACTTCGTTGTGCAGGGGGATGCCGTTGGCGCGGCGATCCTGCTCTTCTTCGTACTCCGAGAGTCCGGGATAGAGCACGCGCTCATGGCCTGGCGCGGGCGGCGTCTCGCGCAGCGTCTTGAGCATCCGGTCCATGTCGCGCTTGAACTGGTCGACGTCGGTGAAGGCAGCTATGTTGTAGGCGGCGAAGTAGTGCTTGGAGCCGGTGGTTGACGGGTCCACCATGGTGGGCGCGACGCCGGACAGCATCGTGGCGAGCACTTCGGGCATGAGGCCGAATCCGTAGCCCTTGTGCGAGCCCTGCTCGCGGGTGCCGCCCAGCGGCAGGTGATAGTACTCCCCGCGCGGACGCACGGGTGTCTCCTCCATGATGGGCACGCCGTCGGAGTCGGATATCCAGCCGGGCAGCAGGTCGGCGCCAACGCGCATGGCGAGGCCCTGCTTGTTGCCGGCGATAGCGGACGTCGCCGCGTCGAAGAGCAGCGGCGGCTCGGTGGCGGCGGGCGCGGCGATGGCGATGGGGTTGGTGCCCAACCGGGGCTCGGCGGCGAAGGTGGGCAACACCATCACGCCGCCGGCGGTCATGCACATGCCGACCATGTCCTGCTCGGCCGCCAGCATGGCGTGGTGGCCGATGCCGCCGGAGTGGCCGGCGTTGTGCATGGACACGACGCCCATGCCCACCACGCGCGCCTTGTCGATTGCCATGCGCATGGCCTTGGGCCCGAGGATGACGGCCAGTCCCTTGTCGGCGTCGATGGTGGCGGTGGCGGGAGACTCGCGCAAAATGCGCCAGTTAGGGCGCGGGTTGAGGTTGCCCTCATTGTACTGCTGCACGTAGGAGCGCAGCATGTTGGAGACGCCGTGCGTTTCGACGCCGCGCAGGTCGGCCATCACGAGCGTATTCGCGCCCTCGGCGGCGTCTTCCGGCGAGACGCCCATCTTCTCGAATATGGCCGCGACGGACTGCCGCAGCGATGGTTCGGTTATGCGTACCAGGTCTTCCTCACGCGGCTTGAAACGTTCGAGCATGGCGTTCCCCCCTGTGGGTCTTGTAGAGTCAAGAGAGCACTTTGTCCTTGGGCGGATTGTACCAGTTTTCGCGCGCCCGGATGTTCGGCTCGAGTAGCAAGGATGCTACTGTCCGGTGTAGAGCTCGGTGTCGGGGTGGAACGCGTACCAGCCGAACCAGTAGGCCTCGTGCGAGGGGACACGGGACAACACTTGGGATGGCTCGCCCGCGCTCACCAGACCGTGCTCGCGGACGCGCCACACGCCCCCGGCGGAGTCGCGGAGCTCCTGTGGCGGTGGGCCGTTGGGGTCGCTCACGATGTAGCCGGGCGGTGGGGCGAACACCTCGTCTCCGCGCTCGTACACCGCCGCGCCCAGCGTGGAGACGGAGCCGGATACCAGCACGACGTTGACGCCGCCGACCTGGTCGTTGACCACGCGCTCGGTCTGTAGCGCCTGCAGCGAATAGGCTTTGCTGACGCCGCCCGCGCGCACGATGAGGACGTAGTCCTTGGTGTCCAGGCTGTCGTCGCGCTGCCATATGGGGAACATCGTACGGGGGCTGTTGCGATACTCGAAATAGAATGACGAGGGAGCTGTCTCAGGCTCGTACACCTCGGATGGGTAGACGCCTGTATTGCGCGACAGCACCGTGGTGTCGGGGTGCTGCTCGCGCCACTCCTGCCAGGTGGTGAGGTTGACGGGGAAGAAGTCGAGCTTGATCCCGCTGTCGGCCAGCGTGCCTATCACCGGCTCGCCCAGGAGTTGGCTCCAAATGCTACGGGTTGTTCTGTCATACATCAGCTTGTTGCTGCGGTACAGCAGGCCCGACGTGCCGAAGGTTGTCGGCTTGCCCTCAATCTTCGCGGAATACACGATTCCGGCGCCGCAGAGCGTTCACCACGCGAGCGCGATTGGCTCGCCTCCGAGCACGTCGTTCACCATCTCGTGCGGGTTGGTGATTCTCAGCGGGTAGGCGCGGTGCTCGCCGTTGATGGATACGCCGAACACCCTGTCGCGCGATAGCAGGTACCGGGCTTCGTCCGCGGGCAGCACGTCGGGGTTCTGCAGGTCGGGTATGCCGTCTATGACCACGCCGCCCCAGGTAACCTCGGTCAGGTCGATCCGGGACGTCTCCCCGGCGTCGGCGAGCAGGTCGATGTAGTCCTCGTCGATTCCGGACAGCAGGTTGGTCTTCCAGGCGGCGTAGCCGTCGGGCGGACGGAAGAACTCGCGGTTGGGGCCGTACCACTCCATCCACTTGTCCCACTCGCGCCGGTCGAAGTCCTGTCCGGTAAGCGAACGCAGGGCCGACGCGGCCAGTTCCTGCCTCTCGGCGTCGAAGTAGAAGCGGAGCGCCTCGATGAGGACGGGGACCTGGGAAGTGTCGCGCTCGCGCAGGATATCTGCCAGCGCCTGTTCGGCGTCCGGCTTGTTGTAGCCAAGCTCCGGAAACAGCCTGTACATGGTGGCGGTCGGATCGTAGGACGGGTCGGGAGATGCCGGCGGCGAGGGGGCAGTCGTCGCGAGGGGCGCGGGTGGGGCCACGGACGCCGGCGATGCGGCCGGCCCAACGGCGGAAGTCGGCGCGGGCGGGACCGTGGGCGCGGGCGATCCGCCGAGCGTGGGCGGGGCCGTGGGCGCGGGTGGCGCCACTGCGGCAGTCTGCACAGCCGGCACGGTAGGCGAGGGTGGCGCGGTGGTCTCGCCGCCACAGCCATAGGCCGCCACCGCGAATGCGGCGACGGCCAAAACTACGGCCAGGCGAATCGGGCAAGGCGCCAATCGCTACTGCTTGAGCAACTCTTCGTTGAGCCTCTGGATAACGATTCCAAGCTCTTCGTCGTTGAGGTTGAAGGGGTCCAGCACAAGCGCGTCGGGATCGCCGATGTTGTGCATGTAGATGGCGGGATCGCCCTCGGCGAGCGAGTTCCATATCTCGTCACGGCTGCGGCCGTTCCACTCCCTGGAGAGGCGCGCCACGGCATGAGGAATCAGGAAATTGTACTCGTCGTGTTCCACCGAGACCTCTATCCCGGGAACCTCGATGAGGGCGTCCACGGCCTGCTGGCACATCTGGCGGTAGCGTTCGTTCTCGGCGTCTTCGTCCTCTTCGACGAAAATCTGCAGGGCGCTGACCAGTCCGATAATCTCTTCTTTGGCGACTTTCATGCCGCGTCCGAAGAACTGGTGCGGGCTGCCGTTGGCGAAGGCCGCCTCGATCAGGTCGGCGCGTCCGGCGAGGATGCCCGTGCCCTGCGGCCCGCGCACGGCCTTGCCGCCGCTGTAGACCACCATGTCGGCGCCCTCGGCGGTGAACCGGCGCAGGTTGCTGCGGGGCGGGATGAACGACGCGGCGTCCACGATGACGGGCACGCCGCGGGCGTGGGCTATCTCGCAGACCTGTGGGAACGGGATGGCGCGGCGGGAGACGAACGGGGAAAAGAGGTATGCAACCGCGGCGGTGTTATCGGTGAACGCGGCCTCGAGCTGCCACGGCTGGCAGCGCCGGCCGTCGCCTATCTCCACGAACTTGGCGCCAACCGAGAGGTAGCACTGGTCGTAGGGGAAGCGGTGGCTCTTGTGAATTATGATCTCGTTCTTCATGCCGTCGGTGTTGGGCAGCCGGGCCATCTTGGCCGGGTCCGACCCCGCTACAACCGCGGCCGCCTGAAGCACCAGGCCACCGGCGGCGCCGCTGCAAACGAAGCCGGCCTCAGCGCCGGTGATGTCGGCGAGCACCCGGCCCGCGGCTCTGTTGAGCTCGTCCATGTTCACCATGGCGTTGGACGCGCGATTCATGGCGTCCATCACTTCCGGCCGCAGCTTGCTGCCTCCGTAGGCGGTGGTAGAGCCTGACGCCGAGATTATCGAGTTCACCCCGATGCTGCGATAAAAGTCCGGAGACTCGCCGCTCCAAGTCATACGAAGACCCCCTTAGTCGATGTTTTCTGTTCTGCCTGGCGCATAGTCTCTGGCATCCCCACTCCCTCGACAGGAGAGGGTTAGGGTGAAATGGGGGAGGCTACTCTGACCTCACCCCCATCCTAACCTTCCCCCTGCGAGGGGGAAGAGATTTCTTGGACAGGCCGCTAGCCGCTGAGGTGTCGTCCCAGGAAGTCCCAGATCTTGTTCCAGCCGTCCACGGCCTGTTCCTGCCTGTAGGCGCCCCGGTCGTGGTAGAAGAAGCCGTGGCCCGTGCCTTCGTACATGTGGAACTCGTAGTCTTTGCCGTGGTCCTTGAGGGCCTGCTCGTGCTGGTCGACCTGCGCCGGCGTTGGGCTCATGTCGTCGGCGCCGAACAGTCCCAGCAGAGGGCATGAGAGGTCCGCGGTGTAGTCTATGGGGGCAACCGGCTGGGCGGCTGAGAGCTGCTCCTGTGACATCACCACGTTGCCGCCCCAGCACTCGATGGCGGCGTCGAAGGCCGTGGTGCGGCAGGCGGCGAGGAAGACGTGGCGTCCGCCGGAGCAGGTGCCGAACACGCCGACCTTGCCGTTGCTGTATGGCAGTGAGCGTATGTAGTCGGCGGCGGCGGCAATGTCGCCAACGACCTGGTCGTCGGGCGCGCCGCCCTCGGCGCGCACCTTGGCGGCGACGTCGTCGGGAGTGCCTTGGCCCGAACGGTGGTACAGGTCCGGGGAGATTGCGAGGTAGCCGTGGTGCGCGTATCGGCGCGCGAACTCGCGGTAGAGCTCGTCCCAGCCCGGCAGGTGGTGAATCAGCACCACTGCCGGGTAGGGACCGGGCCCGAGCGGCCTGGCGAAGTAGGTGTTGACGGCGTCGCCGCCGTGGCCGTTGATGGAGATGGTCTCAGCGATCATCCCCTCGTACATGTCGGTGGTGTAGGTCACAGTAGCCTCCTGGTTGGGGTGTGAGTTGCGGCGCGTGTGCGCCAGTGTATTCGCGTGTGTTGAGCTAGTGGCGAGTGTAGCAATTTTGGCGTGCGAGCGTCAAATTAAACTGCCGTTGGAGCACTCCTTTTGCTACCTATAGGAACAAACCTTGACGCGGCTTGGGTTCAACCCCAGCCGGGCACGCATACTCTTCTATCACGAGCCGCGACCACGGGTCGAATTCATCGCGCAATTCTCCTAGTCTAGATGCGGATGCGAACTTTCCGGTGTACTTCGAATGTTTGATGCTGAACTCCTCCAGAGCTTGTGCTGAGACACGCTCTGCGATTATCTCGTGCAGAAAGGCGACGTGCCGAGAAGCGGCCATCGACGAGCCGTCTATGATCACCCCGACCGGCCGAGGAGGCTCCTCCAGGCGAACTCCAATTTCCTCGTCGATTTCCCGAATCAAGTTGCGCGACAGAGTGGTTAGAAAGCAGTCCTGATCATCAGTCTCATCGATATGTCCGCCAATGATCAAGCTCAACTTCTTGCTCAGGTCTTTGCGGCCCTCTTTGACTCTCCGAAACAAGCAATATCGGTCTTCGCTGTCTTTGACGATCGTGCACGGGATGGCCTGCACCATGTCCTCGGACTGCTCGGCGTCTGGCCTGTGCAGCCAAGAAAAGGAGTCCTCTATCTCGGCGATTTTGGACTGGACGGACTCCCAGGGCAGCAACGAAAAGGCGGAACCGAACACGGTTCTGGGAAAGACCAGGACTTCGGTTGCTTGCATAGCGGTCACCTGTCAGCCTGAGATTGCGCTAGTCGGTCAACGATGGCTTGCGCGACCTCGAAGGCCGTCGATTGCTCGGTTGACTTCCCCTTACCGGTATCGATGGTGAAGAAAGACTTGAACTTGTCGGCGTATTGCTCTCTCGTTGTCTCGTATGCCGTGTTCAGGTTGGCGAGGAAGTCGGGGTTCATCGCTCGTCCCGGCTCTTCTATCAGCTTATTCCGATTTTCGCGTTCCAGCGATGTGTCCGGGTCGGTCTCGAACAAGAAAACCAAGTCCACAAGCTCGCGCCAGTGGCCGATGAGCAAAAACTGGTGAATGGCAGAACAATCTTCTGAGGTGATGTCGCCATTTCCCTTCAAGAGTTCAAACCAAGCCAACGCATCGAAGAGGCCACGGTCCAGTATCACTATGTGATAATCGTCCGCCCCATAGCGGCCCTCCAGGATATGGGTAAGAGCATAAGTCGCGGACCATGCGTTGAAAGCGACGTAATCATCCTTGAGATAATAGGGCGTTCTTTTGGAGGCCCCTTCAGTAGGCGCGAGCACCTTGTACCCTATCCTCCTGAAGAAGTGGTTGACGGTATCGATGCAGGTGCTCTTGCCACTCTTTGGAGTGCCAGCGAACTCGACGAACAATGGGCGGCACGACGGATATCCTTTTAGAAGACTAAGCGTCGCCTCAGCTTGAGAATGAAGTTCTTCCATCTGGTCTGCGGTGGGGTTCATAACCGCCTTATGTCTTGAAGGTGGCAATGAAGCTCTGTGTCATTGTTGCTTCGCATCGCTTGTTCATGCCGGTCATCGCGTAGTTCAGGCTAGCGGATTGAGGTCGCGGGAGCAAGAGTGCGATGATTGGAAGGCAACAGCCAGCCCGAGAGAGGGGATGTTGGCGAAATGTGTTCCATTTTGTTCCATTTCGTTCCACTTCATAGCTGGAGGGGTTGCCGTTTCGGGCCGTTTGGGGGCTTGCCGGGGGCGACTTGAGGAACGAATCGCACGATGCATGGCGGAAATGGGACATCGGGCGGTAGGCGCCAGCGGAGGCGTTGACGGTCGGCGAATAGAAGTGTAGGCGCATCATGGAAGAAGACTAGCACGGATGTACGCCCACATCAAGAGCGCTAGCGAAACCCAAATCCACCGCCTAGTTGCAAAGGAAGGCCTCGTTGGAGCCGGCTGTAAAGCCGGCTATGATGGTAGGTAACAACAACAACCCATCACCAACGAGGTGCGACTATTATGCAGCAAGCAACGCTTCCTTTCCACTACGCAGAGGAGACCGAGTCTACTGGTATGACGGCGTTGTCGGGGTTGCCGGCATACCTGGACCTGGCGTTTGTTGCGCGACTGGGGCAGTCGGTGCGCCGTCACGTGGGAGTGAGAGAGGGCACACAGGGGTGGACGGACGCCCAGAATGTGACGGCGCTTGTGATGCTCAACCTGGCCGGTGGTGAGTCGGTGGATGACCTGCGGCTGCTGGAGAAGGACGAGGGGCTGGGCAGGGCGCTGCTCACCGCGGAGACTCACGGGGTGCGGCGGGCAGAGCGCAGGGCGCAGCTCAGAAGGTGGCGTAAGGAGCGTAGCCGCACTGTGCCGTCGCCCACGGCGGTGTTCAGGTATCTGGACCGTTTCCACGACGAGGCTGAGGAGGCCGGGAGACGGTCTCGCAAGGCGTTCATACCGGCGGCCAACGACGCGCTGAGAGGGCTTGGGAAGGTCAACGCGGACCTGGTGAGGTTCGCGGGAGGCCATTCAGGACACACCGAAGCGACATTGGACATGGACGCCACGCTGATAGGGACGCACAAGCGGCAGGCGTGCTTCTGCTACAAAAAGCACAAGGCGTACCAGCCGCTGACCACCTACTGGTATGAGGCGGACCTTGTGGTGCACTCCGAGTTCAGAGACGGCAACGTGAACGCGGGCTACGAACAGCTCAGGGTGTTGAAGGAGTCGCTGGAGTGTCTGCCCCCAGGGGTGAGCAAGGTGATGATGAGGTCTGACTCGGCGGGCTACCAGAAGGAGCTGTTGAAGTACTGCGCCGAGGGGCGGGATGAGCGGTTCGGAGTGATCGAGTTCTGTGTGGGAGTGAACGTGATGGCCGAGTTCAGGGCGGCGGTGAGTGAGGTAGAGGAGGAAGGATGGCACGACCTGTACAGGACAGAGGGTGAGCATCGAGAGGCCACAAGACAGCAGTACGCCGAGGTGTGCTACGTGACCAGTTGGACGGGATACAGCAAGAACAGTCCCGACTACAGGTTCATCGCGATAAGGGAGCGTATGCCGAACCCGCCGCTGTTCGACATGGATGGGGAGAAGTTGTCGGTTCCCATTATGGAGATGGGAGATGGCAAATTGTACAAAGTGACAGGGATGGTGACGAACCGAGAGTTGCCTGGGGATGAGTTGGTCCGGTGGTACAGGCAGAGGTGTGGCAAGGGTGAGGAGGTGCATTCGGTGCTGAAGGAGGACCTTGCGGGGGGCAGGCTGCCGTCGGGGAAGTTCGGGTCGAACGCGGCGTGGTGGGCTATAGTGGTGTTGGCGTTCAATCTGAACTCAGCGATGAAGCGGCTGGTGTTGGGGGAAGAGTGGGCGAGCAAGCGTCTGAAGGCGGTGCGCTTCGGCGTAATCTGCGTTGCGGGGCGAGTGGTCAGACACGCAAGGAGGCTCATCATCCGTCTCGCGAGAGGACACCCAACCCATGACCTGCTCGTGAGTGCGCAACGCAGGATACACGCTCTGGCAAACACGCCGCTCCGGGCCTGATTCTCCTCAGGAATCCACCCACACTCGAGGCGACTGAACCGAAGTCGTCGGCTTCGCCGTGTCCGAAACTCGCCCAAAACCCTCCAACTACCCTCTCAGGAACCGCCTCACGCCCCCAGACCGTCGCATCGACCTTCCCCACGCCAACTGACCGGCCCCAAAACGCACATTCACCCTCGCCAACCCACCACACCCCCCCCCGCCGCGGTTAGGCGGTGGATTTGGGCGAAATCCCGCAGGGCAATCGGGTACTACTTCACAGTCCTTCGCGCTGACACGGATCAGGCACTGGTTTTCGCGTCTATGAGCCAGTTCAGGGGACTTACATGCCCCAAGTAGTAGTCGATTGCGCTGTTTCGGGACAGATTTTGAGTCCACAAATGTGAGGGCACACCTGATTTGGGGTCGAGAAGTCAATTTGCGATAGCCCTGCGAAGAGCAGTTTGTGCTGCCGGTGAATCCTATTGGGGCGGCACCAAGTGAACAGTTGCGGCGTCGATGCGTCTACTGGTGTCCGGTGTGCACGCACCGAGACGAGAGGGCGCGTTGACACCGCGCGGAGCGCCGCCTTACACTCGCCCACATCTCGCGGTGTTCGCAGTCGCAACATTAGGAGGCTTTCAAAATGGCCAGTGAAATGACCGGCTTGGCACAGACGGTTACCGGTCCCATCGACCCCGGCGAGCTTGGCGTCACTCTCACGCACGAGCACCTGCTGGTGGACGGCACGCACATGTCCGAGCAACCGGTGGAGGCGAGCGCGAGGGAGTTCTACAACCGGCCCCTGTCTATGGAGATTATGGGCTACATACGGCACCACGCGGCGCCCAACATCAACAACTTCCGCGTCAACAGCGTGGAGACCGCCATCGCCGAGACGATGCTGTACAAGCAGTACGGGGGCGACACCATTGTCGACGCCACCAGCCTGGGCATAGGCCGCGACCCGGTGGGGCTGGCGCGCATCTCGCGGGCCACAGGCGTAAACGTCATCATGGGCGGCTCGCACTACGTGGACCAGGCCCACCCCGAGGACATGGACGAGCACTCGGAGGACGAAATCTTCGGAAAGATCGTCGAGGACGTGACGGTGGGCGTCGACGGCACCGGCATAAAGTGCGGCATCATCGGCGAGGTGGGCTGCACCTGGCCGCTCACAGACAACGAGCGCAAGGTGCTGCGCGCGTCGGCCCGCGCCCAGCAGGCCACCGGCGCGCCCATACTGATACACCCGGGCCGCGACGAGGTCGCCCCGCTGGAGATAGTCGAGGTGTTGAGCGAGGCGGGCGCCGACCTGGGCAACACCATCGTCGGCCACCTGGATCGCACCATCTTCGAGCGCCGCACCCTGAAGATGCTGGCCGAGAGCGGCTGCTACCTGGAATGGGACCTGTTCGGTCAGGAACAGTCGTACTATACGGCCAACACCAATATCGATATGCCAAGCGACGCCAAGCGGATGGACGACATCGCCTGGATAAGCTCGCACGGCTACGGAGACAAGGTGGTGGTGGCCCACGACATTTGCCAGAACCACCGGCTGGTGAAGTACGGCGGCCACGGGTACTTCTACATCCTGAATCACATAGTGCCCAGGATGAGAGACCGCGGCTTCTCCGGCGAGGCTATCGACAAGATACTCGTCGACAATCCCAAGGAGGCGCTCGCCTTCCGGTAGGACGTCGCGTGTAAGCGTTGGGACGTTGCGCGATTGGCGGGGACAGGCCTCAGACGTGCCTTCGCCAGTGGCTGACCGTAACGGAACGGCTAGCGCCGCCCCAGAATCATGCGCAGCAGTGGGTTGACGACCATCGTGAAGGCGATGAACGCCGACATGACCGCGCCGCCCGCAGATAGCGCCTTCGCCCATGCCTGGTCGTCCGGGAGCGCCGCGTTGGCCGACAACAGGCTCAGCACGAACGAGACCCAGACGAAGAATCCCAGCGCCGGCACGAACGGCGCCGCCTTGCGCACTGCCCAGTTTCGGAGCGGCGAAAGCACCGAGGCCGCCGCCAGCGCCAGGGACGACGCCAGCAGGAAGCTAACTACCGCGACGTAAAATACGTCGAGCACGTCGGGGATGGTGCGACCGAACGGTAGCTCTACGACGCCGCCGGACAGCCTCCACGACTGGGCCAGCAGCAGCGCGCCGCCGAGGGCGACTACGCTGTTGCCGGCGAGCCAATCTTTCTTCAAATCGGACTGGTTCATGGCGCTCCTCGACAGGCGTTCGCTCGTGGTGAGGGGCAGCCTAACATGCGCGCCGGACAGGAGCGTAGGCGGACCGGGGCTTAGTTTGTCAGAACAGAGGGATGGGCCGGAGCAGTGTAAGTGACCGTGGCGGTCGGGGCTTACCCCCTCACCCTTTCGACAGGCGCAAGGCAGGCTCTAGCCCTCTCCCTTGAGGGAGAGGGAACGGCCCAGCCCGCCGGACTCCTGCCAGTTTCCCATACGAGCCGCGCTGTTGTACACTACGCCACAGTCGCTCCGTCGGCCCCGCGCCTACGATTGGGAGGGTGTCGGAGCACCGACGAGGCGCAGCCATGGACTTTAACGCCTACGAACACGATCCCACCATATATGACGAGATGTTCCTGCCCGGTGGCGAGCCGCGCCAGCATCTCCGCTTGCTGCACGACGAGTTACTGGGCTTGTCGGTGGAAAACCTGGAGAGCATCCAGGACAGGGTTACGCGCTCGTTTTCCACCGAGGGGATAACCTTCACGGTGTACGGCGACGACGAGGCCGACGAGCGAATCATTCCCATCGACTGCGTGCCGCGAGTGCTGTCGGGCGAGGAGTGGACCGGGCTGGAGGCCGGCCTCACCCAGCGGCTCAAGGCGCTGAACATGTTCCTGGAAGACGTGTACGGTCCGGCGCGCATAATCGAGGATGGCGTCATCCCCCTGGACGTCGTGAGGGGCTGTCCCCAGTACCGCGTCGAGATGCGCGGCTTCTCGGCGCTTCACGGCACATGGGTGGCCATTTGCGGCACCGACATAGTGCGTACCAACGATGGATTCATGGTGTTGGAGGACAACCTGCGGGTGCCCTCCGGCGTGTCCTACATGCTCGCCAACCGCAAGGCCGCCAAGGCGAGCCTGCGGCGGCTGTACCGCAGCTCCCGCGTGCGAGAGGTGGAACACTACGGCCGGATGCTCGTGGACACGCTGCGGGAGCTTGCACCGCGCGGTCTCACGAACCCTTCGATTGCGCTGCTGACGCCGGGCGTGTACAACTCCGCCTTCTACGAGCACATGTTTCTGGCGCACGAGCTTGGGGCGGAGCTGGTGGAGGGACGCGACCTTCTGGTGAACGACGGGTTCGTGTACATGCGCACCACTTCCGGGCTGAGGCGGGTGGACGTGATCTATCGCCGCGTCGACGACGACTTCATCGACCCGCTGGTGTTCCGTCCGGACTCGCTGCTGGGAGTGCCCGGCCTGATGCACGCCTACAAGCAGGGCAACGTGACCCTGGTCAACGCCCCTGGCACGGGCGTGGCGGACGACAAGAGCGTGTACGCCTACGTGCCGGACATGATCCGCTACTACCTGTCGGAGGAGCCGCTGCTGGCCAGCGTCGAGACCTATCTGTGCCGGCGTCCCGAAGATCTCGAGTACACGCTGGACAACCTGGCGAACCTGGTCGTCAAGCGCGTGGGCGAGTCGGGCGGTTACGGAATGCTGATTGGCCCCCACGCCACGCCGGAGGAGCGGGAGGAGTACGCGAAGGGGATCTTGGCGGACCCGGCGGACTTCATCTCGCAGCCGGTGCTGTCGCTGTCCCGGTCGCCGTGCCTTATCGACGGCCAGTTCGAGCCGCGCCACGTGGATCTGCGCCCGTTCGTGCTGCACGGACGCGAGACGCGCATTGTGCCTGGCGCGTTCTGCCGGGTCGCCCTGCGCAGGGGCAGCCTGGTGGTGAACTCGAGCCAGGGCGGCGGCGGCAAGGACCTGTGGGTGCTGGAGTAGGGCGTAGGCGGCCGGGAGCCGATGCACCCCCGTCCAAACTTTCCCCCTTCGAGGGGGAAGGGACAATTCGGAAGACGCTCATACACGTTGCCGTTGCCGCGAATTGTGCGCTAAAATGCCAACGTGCGGCGTTCGCCGCAAGATTAGGCTTTCGACCAGCGACGGAGGTGCCGCAATGCCCCAGGATAACATCGCTCTCATCGCTCATCTCATGCGTCGCGCGGGGTTCGGCGCGACTCGCGGCGAGCTCGAACGGTTGGACGCGAAGGGCTACGAGGCCGTCGTCGAGCAGCTTCTTCATCCAGAAGACGCACCGGACGTAGACGAGGACGTGCTGAAGCGGTACTACCCCGAGCTCACGTATCCCGACTCACTCCCCATCTGGGTGGGCCGCTGGATGTACCGCATGATCAACAGCCAGAGTCCCTTGGAGGAGAAGATCGCCCTGTTCTGGCATCACGTCTTCGCCACCGCCTGGTACAAGGGCGAGCACACGCCCAGCAACATCAGGCAGATCGACATGTTCCGGGAGTTGGGCCTCTCCAACGTCCGCACCATCCTGTTGGAGCTGGCCAGGGACCCGTCGATGAACTACTGGCTGGACAACTGCGAGAATCACAGCTCGCAGCCCAACGAGAACTGGGGCCGTGAGTTGCTGGAGTTGTTCTCGATGGGTGTGGGCAACTACACCGAGGACGACATCAAGAACGCCGCCCGCGCCTTCACCGGCTGGACGTTCACCCAGCCCATACCGCTGTACCCCTACGGTCACCACCAGACGGAGTTCGTGTACCTCGAGGAGGACCACGACGACAGTGAGAAGACGTTCCTGGGCGAAGTGGGCAACTTCAACGGCGAGGACATAATCGACATCATCGTCAAGCAGCCCGCCGCGGCGCGTTTCATTTCGCGCCACCTGTACAACTTCTTCGTCGCCGACGAGCCGCAGGTGTCGGCCTGGGAGCTAGAGCCGCCGCAGGACCCGGCGGCGATCGACGCGCTGGTGGACGCGTACTTCGAGTCCGACGGCGACATGCGCGTGATTCTGCGCACGCTGTTCAATTCCGACTTCTTCAAGCGGGCGCGCTCCGCAAAGGTGAAGAGCCCGGCCGAGCTGGTCGCGGGCACAATCAAGCTGGTAGGCACCCACCAGTTCCCGGAGCTGGGCCTTACACAGGTGGGCGCCGCGCCCGGCCTGATGGGCCAGGAGTTGATGAATCCGCCGACGGTGGAGGGATGGCACACCGGTAAGGAGTGGATAGACGGCGGCACGCTCAACCAGCGCGTGAACTTCGCGGTCAACCAGGTCGGCGACGCGTCCAAGCCGGGCGTGCGTGACATCATCGACAGGCTGGCCGCGGAGGGCGGGCCCGTATCGCCCGAGCGGTTCGTCGAGCGCTGCCTGGACCTCGCCGGCCCGGTCGACGCGGGGGAAGAGACCCGCGCCGGCCTGCTCAACTTCGCCAACAATGGCGGCGACCTGCGTTTCGACACCGGCGAGGAGCGCGAGCGCAGCGCGGCTCGTGTCGGGCGCATGTTGCAGCTCATCGCCGCCACCCGCGAGTTCCAGTTCGCGTAGGGATTATCCACGAAGGGCACGAAGAACACCAAGTGAAGAGTAAGAAATCCCTTCCCTCTCGATGGGGGAAGGTCAAAGCCCGCCCTGAGCCTGCCAAAGGGATGGGGGTAACGTCAGCGCGTAAGGAGGTCCACCCGATATGGTAGCAATCAAGAAGCCCCCGGTGCTTGTGATAGTGCAGCTCACGGGCGGAAACGACTTCATGAACACCGTCATCCCCTACACCAACCCGGTGTACCACGACAACCGGCCGCTGGTGGGCATACCGCAGGATCAGGTCATCCCCATCGACGACACGCTCGGCTTCCACCCCAACTTCGGCCCGGTTAAGGAGCTGTACGATGAAGGCAAGGTGGCCATAGTGCAGGGCATCGGCTACCCCAACTCCAGCCGTTCGCACTTCCGCGGCATGGACATCATGCACACCTGCGAGCCGGAGCGCGTGGCCACCGAGGGCTGGCTGGGCAAGACGATCCGCGAGCTGGACCCCGGCGGTGACAACGTGCTGACCGGCGTGAACTTCGGCGTGGGGCTTCCGCGCGCAATGGCCGTGCCCGGCGTGCCCGTAACGTCGGTGAGCGATCTGGACAACTACGGCCTGATGACGGGCATATCGGAGACTGACCAACGCGAGCAGGCGCTGCAGATATTTAAGGACATGTACGGCCCGGCCGTAGGCACGGGGCCGGTGATGGAGTACCTGGCGCAGACAGGCATCGACGTGCTGAAGGGCGCGGACCGGTTGAAAGAGGCTCCCGCGAGCTACTCGTCCAACGTGGAGTACGCCGCGACGCCGATAGCGCGTGCGCTGCGCGACGTCGCGAGGGTGCACCTGGCGGGCCTGGGAACGCGTATCTTCTACACGAGCCAGGGCGGCTACGACACCCATGCCAACGAGGTGCCCACTCACCCCAAGCTGGTGGACGATCTGTCCCGCGCTGTAATGGACTTCTTCCAGGACTTGCGCGAGCACGACGCCTCGGAAGAGGTGGTGATGTACGTCTTCACCGAGTTCGGGCGGCGCATCTACGACAACGGAAGCGGCACGGATCACGGCTCCGGGGGCGGCGCCTTCATCATCGGAGAGCGGGTCGAAGGCGGCCTCTACGCCGAGTACCCATCGCTGGAGCCGGACAAGTGGCTGAACGGCGAGGACCTCGCCCACACCATCGACTTCCGCGGCATCTACGGCACGCTGCTGGAGCAGTGGCTCGGCGTGGAGTCCGGGCCCATAGTCGGCGGCCAGTTCGAGCAGATCAATCCGTTCAATTAGTAGGTCAGTTAGTCAGTAAACAGTTTGTCAGTGGTCAGTGTGGCCGATCGACCACTTACTGAGAACTGACCACTAGACTACTACCGGAGGTTCTCCATGGCCAGACCATTCGCCCTGCTGCGATCTGGATTTCCGTACCACATGACGCTGGGGATGCGGCGGGTAACCTCGAACGCCGTGGATGTGGCGCTGGGCGCCGGCGGCGTGGTGTACGTGCTGTGCCGCGGCGGGCTGGGCACCGAGATACGGGTCATCAACTTCGACGACGAGAACCTGGGCACCATCGGTGGCGCGGGAACGGGTGAGGGCCAGTTCACGTGGCCGACGTGCCTGATCCGGGACGCCGAGGAGAACCTGTACGTGTCTGACGAGGCGCTGCACCGCATATCGGTGTTCAGCAGGGAACGCGAGTTCCTGGGGAGCTGGGGGGAGCACGGCGGCGGTGAGGGCCAACTGAACCGACCTTCCGGCATCGCATTTGACGCCGACGAGAACATGTACGTCTCGGACACTCTCAACCACCGCGTACAGAAATTCACGAAGGACGGCGAGTTCCTGGGTGGCTGGGGCGGCCACGGCGGCTCCGAGGGAAAGTTCGACCTGCCGTGGGGCGTGACGGTCGACGAGCTGGGCGACGTGTACGTCGCCGACTGGCGCAACGACAGGGTGCAGAAGTTCACGGCCGATGGGGAGTTCCTGTCCTCGATCGGCGAGACCGGCTGCGGGGACGGCCAGTTCAACCGGCCGTCCGGCGTTTGCGTGGACGCGGACGGCGACGTGTACGTCGCCGACTGGGGCAACGACCGCGTGCAGTTGTTCAACCAGCACGGCCAGTACGTGGAGAAGTTCATCGGTGACGCCAACCTGTCCAAGTCCGGCCTGCAGTACGTGCTGTCCAACCAGATTACGCTGCGGCTACGGGACATGAGCCGTCTGGAGGCGGGCCGCCGCCTGCGCGGTCCCATAAGCGTGCGTGTGGACGACGAGGGGCGGCTGTACATCCCGGACTACGGTTCACATCGGGTGCAGGTCTACAAGAAAGAGGCCTACCCGCTCACTGAGAGCCAGATTGCGCCGTTGCCGCGCAACCCGATGCTGCTGACAACGTAGCAGCGGACTGGAAATCTCGAAACGAGCTTGGCAGCCTGGAAAAGGGGGCGGTCTTTGGACCGCCCCTTTTGGTGTTTGCCAGACCCTTACGGCAGCCCCGCCGGGTCGCCTTTGACACAATGCGCGGCGTTGCCATCGAATCAGCTTTGCCCTATACTTGGCTTGAACTCGCGCCCGGCCCTGTGTGAAACGGTCTGCGGCCCAGCACGAATTGCGCCGCGCACCCGTTTGTACTCCCACGGCCCAACTGGCGCGGTTCGTGGTGTTGTGGCAAGGGGCATGCAGGCGCGCCTCCCTGGGCGCGTCGCGCCGTAGTCCCCCCAACCCAGATTCGAGGTGAGGGTTTGAACGTCCCCGGCATTTCGCTTCACTTCCGCTCCACCCTGTTCACCGACCTCTTGCGGGGTGGCAATCGTGGATTTCGGGCGCTTGCCATCGTCGCCGTCGCACTTGGCGCGGTGGGGCTTTTCGCGGCCAGGCCGGCCATCGCGAACGCCGCGACGGACGCAGAGACCGCGTTCGTACTCAACACATTCGCATTCCTGGTGTGGGGCGCGCTGGTCATGTGGATGTGCGCCGGCTTCACGATGCTCGAAGCGGGCTCGGTGCGCACCAAGAACGCCGCGATGATCTGCCTGAAGAACATCGGCCTGTACTCGATCGCGGGTCTGGCCTACTTCATCATTGGCTACAACCTGATGTACGGCGATCTGCTGGGCGGTGTCATTGGCGAGTTCAAGCTGCTGTACGGCCCCACGGCGGACGAGATTGCGCTGGTCGGTGGCGACGCGGGCAAGGCCGCGGCGGTGGTAGCAGAGCAAGACCACGCCACCATGTCCGACTGGTTCTTCCAGATGGTGTTCGTAGCGACAACGGCTTCTATCATATCCGGCGCGATCGCAGAGCGCGTCAAGCTGCTCAGCTTCTTCATCTTCACGCTCATTCTCACGGCCGTACTGTACCCTGTAGTGGGCGCCTGGACCTGGGGCGGCGGCTGGCTGGCCGAGATGGGGTTCAAGGATTTCGCAGGTTCAACGATAGTGCACAGCACCGGCGGCTGGGCGGCGCTCGCCGGCATAATCGTCGCGGGTCCGAGGCTCGGCAGGTTCCGTCGCGACGGCGCCGTCCGCGCCAGGCCGCCCTCCAACGTGCTGGTAGTGACCTTGGGTGTGTTCATACTGTGGTTCGGGTGGTTCGGCTTCAACGGCGGCTCAGTGCTCGCGCTGGGAGACGCCGCGAGCGCGGTGACCATGAGCCACGTTCTGGTGAACACCAACCTTGCCGCCGCCGCGGGCGTGATAACGGCAATTGCGGTCTCCAGGCCCATCTTCAAGCGCATTGATCTGCTTGCCGGTCTCAACGGCGCTCTCGCCGGACTTGTGGCGATAACCGCGGGACCCGATTTCACAGACCACTACTGGGCCATAGTCATTGGCGCTATCGGCTCTCTCATCTGCACCCTCGGGATCAAGCTTCTGGAGATAGTGAAACTCGACGACGTGGTGGGCGCGATTCCGGCGCACCTGTTCGCGGGCATCTGGGGTACGCTTGCCGTCAGCATCGCGGGCGGCGGCGACCTGGGCGTGCAGTTCGTGGGCGTGATAGCCATCGGCGCTCTCGTGTTCGCGGTCTCGTACATCATCTGGCAGGTGCTGGAGTGGACACTGAAGGTGCGGGTGCCGGCGGACGTCGAGCGGCTGGGCCAGGACAGCGCCGAACTTGGGATGGAGAGCTACCCCGAGTTCGTGCTGATGCCCGAAGAGGACGACGAGGAGTAGCGGTCCATGCTGTCCCGCAGCGCTCAAGGCCTGTACTGGCTGGGCCGCTACCTGGAGCGGGCCGAGAACTTGTGCCGCCTGCTCCAACTGCAGACCGAGGCGCTCGTGGACAGGCCCATCCAGGAGATATATTACGGCTGGAGCCGCATTTACCGCTGCCTGGGCACGCAACCGACCGGAGGCCTGTTCAACCCGGAGGGCGACGACGACTACACCCTTGCCGACTCGTACACCCTGGCCGACGAACTCACGTTCGAGCGCTCCAACCCCGCGTCGGTGTGGAGCTGTTTCGCCCTGGGCAGGGAGAACGCCCGCCAGATGCGCCACCGCATCAGTGCGGAGATGTGGACTTCGCTGAACGTGCCCTATCTCCGGCTTCGAGAGATGTCGATCCAGAACATCTGGGCCACGTCTCCGGAGAGTTTCTACGCGCAGACTGCCGCGGACGTGAATACGTTTACCGGCGTAGCCGGCGCCACGATGTATCGCGACGAGGGCTGGCGCTTCCTACAGCTGGGGCAGTTCGTAGAGCGCTCCCAGCTAACGGCGTCTCTGCTGCTGGCGCAGATGAGCATGGATGCGCCGGAGTTGGAGTACACCTATGCCGGCTGGAATGGACTGTTGCGAATTTACCACGCTTCCGAGATATACGTCAGCAATTACGGAGTGGACGTGCAGCCGGGTCGGGTGCTTGACCTGCTCGCCACCGATCCGCTGCTGCCAAACTCGCTTGGTCGTTCCATCGACAAGGTGTCGGAGGAGATAGGCCACCTGGCGGCCGGCCCGGATCGCGTGTCCAACGGCGCCGCTCGGCGACTGACGGGTCGAATGCGCGCGATGGTCCACTACGATTGGCCCGACGTGGACGACCATCGAGGTCTGCTCGAGCGTGTGCGGGAATACTGTCGCGATCTGCACGACCTGTTGGTCACCGCCTATTTCGACTATCCCATTCGAGACTGGCCCGCGCGCTGAGGACAAGCCCGGGCCCTGCCCAGTCCGGTAGCGACGCGCGCAACGATTCCATGCGCGGGAGACCGGGCGGGGCCCGCCCGCCGCGGGCGCGTGAGCACCACGGTGGTGGACGTATATGAAGACCACCTCGCAAATAGTTCTGGCGCTGGCCGCCGTCCTAGCCCTGTCCGGGGGCGTGTTTCTGGCTGTCAGCAGCTTGCCCCGGGACAACCCTCCGGTGAGGATAGTGGTGTCCGAGCAGGAGTCGGCGCCGGCGGCCGAGATCAAAGTGTACGTAACCGGAGCGGTGAGCGCTCCCGGAGTGTACACGCTGCACGAGGGCGCGCGGCTTGCCGACGCCATCGAAGCGGCCGGCGGCGGCACCGACCGAGCCGATCTGCAAGCCGTCAATCTCGCCCTGCGCGTGAAGGACGAGGACTACTGGCACGTCCCGCAGCTCAGCGACGGCGGCGAAGCGGCGCCGCGGCCTGCCGCGACCGGCGGCTCGTTCCCTGCCGCCCAGTCCGCGGGGGGCACGCACTCGCAGCCGACGCCCAGGCTGGACATCAACTCCGCGCAGGTCGACGCGCTGATGTCCCTGCCCGGAATCGGCGAGGTGAAGGCCCACGCGATTGTGAGCTACAGGGAACAGAACGGCGACTTCGTGAGCGTCGACGACCTGTTGGGCGTGCCGGGCATCGGCCCCGCGACGCTGAACGCCGTGCGTGACCTGGTGGAAGCGCGATGACATTCGCTGATTCGACACTTCAGCGTCTGGTCGGTTCTCGTCCCGCCTCTGGATTCCGGCTCGGTGGCCGGAATGACCATTATGCAAGGGTTTGCCATCGCGGTCATTGCCGCGATGGTTCGGGGCGGCGTGGTACAAGGAGCGAACATTGCTGCCTGACGTGATTACGGACTCCCAGTTGTACAGCGCGCTGGCGGTGGTCGCTGTGTTCGTGGCGTTACAGCTCGGCGCGGTGATTGCCAACTTCGTTCTGAAGGCGCTCATCCGGCGCGCGGAGCGCAGGGCGCCAGGCGGCTACGCGGCGCAGGTGCTCTCTTCGGTGCGTGGGCCGGCTGCGCTGGCGCTGGTGACGCTGGGTTTCTTCGTGGCGACGGTTGTTGTGGACCAGCTCGACCTGCCCCCGTTTACTACGTTCACTGGACTGACGTCGTGGGTCGGCAACTTCTGGCTGGTGGTCACCATACTCATGGTGACCTACGCGGCGGCGAAGGTCGTAGAGGTGGCGATAGCGTGGTACGGCCACAACGTGATGAGCCGAACGGAGACCAGCCTAGACGATCGGCTGTTAGGCCCGCTGAGGCGCGTGATCCCGTGGATCATCTACGTTGTTGGTCTGCTAGTGGCGCTCGATAGCATTGGCGTGTCCATCAGCCCTCTGCTCGCCGGTCTTGGCATAGCCGGCCTGGCCGTCGCGCTGGCCATCCAGCCCACGCTGAACAACTTCCTTTCCGGCACCTACATAGTCGCCGAGGACATATTCGAGGAGGGCGACTTCATCGAGCTCGAGAGCGGATTTTCGGGCTTTGTCATCGACGTCGGTTGGCGTAGCACCAAGCTGCGCAGTTTCATGAACAACTTTGTCGTCATACCCAACGCCAAACTTGTTGACAGCATCATCACGAATCTCAACAAGCCCCAGCCGCCAGTAAACGTCATCGTGTATTGCGGCGTCAGCTACGACACCGACCTGGACATGGTGGAGCGCATAGCCACTGAGGCGTCGGCGGAGGTGATCGAGCAGTCCGGGCACTCCGTCAAGAGCGTCGAGCCGTTCTTCGGATTCGACTCGTTTGGCGACTCCAACGTCGTCTTCTGGGTCTTCGTGCAGGCGTCCGACCGGATTGGCAGCTTCGTGCTTCAGGGCGAGATAGTGAAGGGCCTGCACGCCCGCTTCAGGCGGGAGGGCATAGAGATCAACTACCCGGTGCGCAAGCTGGTATACTCGCCCGACGACGCGGGCCTCCCGCCGGGGGCGGCGTGGGCGGCGCAACAGGCGTCGCGCGGCGGCGAGGAATCGTCGCGGGCCCGGCCCGAAAGCGAGGCGTAGCTAACTTGGCACAGGTGCTGTTCGACAACTGCACGCTGCTCCACACTCCGACGGGCGAGATGCTGGAGGGGCACAGCGTGCTCGTGGTGGACGACCGCGTGGAGGAGGTGTCGGACTCGTCGATTTCGGCGCCCAACGCCAGGCGCGTCGACGTTGGCGGCAAGACACTCATGCCCGGCATGATAGACGCGCACGTGCACTGCACCGCAGCAACCATGAACCTGGCGAACATGGCCTACATGCCCGCGACGCTGATGGCGCACGAGGCGGGCGCCATACTGCGAGGAATGCTGGCCAGGGGCTTCACCACGATACGCGACGCGGCAGGGGCTGACCGGGGCCTGGCGGCGGCCGTCGACAAGGGTCTGGTTCGCGGCCCGCGGATCTACTACGCCGGACGTGCGTTGAGTCAGACCGGCGGCCACGGCGACCTGTCGCCGATTCCGGACGACCCCGAGCTGTGCGCTTGCGGGATCAAGTCCACCTGGATGGCGCACGTGGCGGACGGCGTGGACGCGGTCCGTAAGGCCGCGCGGGAGGAACTGCGCCGGGGCGCGCACGCCATCAAGATCATGGCGTCGGGCGGCGTCGCCTCGCCCACCGACCCGATCAGGAACACCCAATATTCGACCGACGAACTGCGGGCCATCGTCGAGGAGGCGGCCGCGTTCCACACTTACGCCTTCGCACACGCCTACAGCCCGGCGGCCATCACCCGCGCAGTCGAGGCGGGCGTGCGCACCATCGAGCACGGCAACCTCATTGACGACGCCACCGCACGGCTCATGGCGGACCGCGGCGCCTACATCGTGCCCACGCTGGTCACATACGAAACCATCAGGGAGTTCGGCCCGGCGATGGGCTTCCCTGAAGTAAGCCTGCGCAAGGCCGACGAGGTGCTGGACATTGGGCTGGCCTCGCTTGAGATATGCAAGCGTGCCGGCGTGAACATGGGATTCGGAACCGACCTTCTGGGCGAGATGCACCCTCACCAGTCGCGGGAATTCCTCATCCGCTCCGAGGTCTTCAGTCCCGCCGAGATAATCCGCAGCGCCACCGTCACCAACGCCAGGATACTGCGCATGGAAGAGCAGCTTGGCGTGGTTGAGCCAGGCGCGCTCGCGGACATACTCGTCGTAGACGGCGATCCCACGCGAGACCTGGGGGTGCTGCAGGGCCAGGGCGAGCACATCCCCTTCGTCATGAAGACGGGCGAGATTCTTATCGACAGACTTTAGGAGTGCTGCAAGCGCTCAGCAAGGAGGACCCATGGTCCAGGTCAAAGGGATGCAGGCCGCCGTCAGCCTCATGCACGGCGGGTTCAACGGCCCCAATCAGGCGGCGGAGGAGGCGCTGGACCTGGCGCCGGACTTCCTGGCCGCCGACGCCGGCAGCACGGACGCCGGGCCCGCCTTCCTGGGCGGCGAGCGCGGCATGACCCACCGCGGCGGCATCAAGGCGTCGCTGGAATACATACTTCCGCAGGCAGTGGGAAGGGGCATCCCCTTCATCATCGGCTCGGCGGGACTGGGCGGCAACCGGACGACCGTGGGCCACTTCCGCGAGATCATCGAAGAGGTCGCGCGAGAGAAGGGCCTGAACTTTCGGCTGGCCGTGATCAACTCCGAGCAAGACAAGGACTACCTCCGCAGAAGGCTTCGCGCCGGCAAGATCAAGCCGCTGGCGCCGTCAGAGCCGCTGACCGAGGACGTGATAGATCGGGCCACCCACGTGGTGGGCATGATGGGCACGGAGCCGGTCGAGGAGGCTATCAGGCGCGGGGCCGACGTGGTGCTGTGCGGGCGCATAAGCGACTCGGCCATGTTCGCGGCGGTGCCGATCATGCGGGGAGTGCCTCCGGAGCAGGCGTGGCACATGGCCAAGGTGATCGACCACTCCGGCACCAACATCGAGCCTACCAGGGGGGTGAGCACCCACGTCATAGGCGTCGCGTCCGACGACCACTTTCTGATCAAGGCGACCGACCCGCACGGCAGGGTCAGCGCGCACAGGGCCGCCCACGCCACCACCTACGAGAACAACAGCCCCAACTATCTGCTGGAGCCGCCGGGTATGCTCGACATCTCCGACTCCCAGTACGAGCAGTTGGACGACCGCACTATCAAGGTGACAGGCAGCCGCTTCGTGGAGCGGCCCTACACAATCAAGCTTGAGGGCGCCGAGCGAATCGGGTACCGCAGCATCACACTGGGCGGCACGAGGGACCCTGTGCTCATAAGCGTGCTGGACGAGTTTCTGGACATCTGCAAGCGCCGCACCATCGACCACGCCGCCGCGCAGGGCATAGGCGAGGACGACTTCAAGCTGTTGTTCCGCGTCTATGGCCGCAACGAGGTGATGCGCGGCTGGGACCCCGACCAGGACTTCGTGCCCAAGGAGGTGGGCATAGTGGCCGACTGCGTTGCGGAGACCCAGGAGACGGCGAACGCTATCATGAACATGTGCCACGCCCAGCTTTTGCACTACAACTACCCGGGACGAATCCACACCACGGGCAACTTCGCGTTTCCCTACTCGCCCTCCGACATCGAGTGCGGCCCCGTGTACAGGTTCAGCGTGTGGCACCTGCTGGAGCCGGACGACCCGATGGAGTGCTGCGACATCGAGATTGTGGACCTTTAGGAGGGGGTGCGCCCATGGCAAAGCTCAAGAACCTCGCATACGTTATCAGGAGCAAGAACGCAGGGCCGTTCGAGGTCACTCTCGACATCCTGTTCGAGAACGAGACCATCTACCGCCGCGTCAGGGACACGGGCGCGATAGACGCCAAGCTGTTCGCCCGGCTGTACGACGTACCGGAGTCGCAGTGCAACTTCATCGCGTTCGACAAGGGTTGGTCATTCAAGTGCACGCTCGTTCGGCCGATCGCGGCGGGCGAGTTCGAGGACATGGACGTCTACGGCTGCCAGCAGTACGCCGGCCTGCTCGAGGTGGAAGTGCCGCTTGAGGAGTAACCCGCCGCAAGGCGGACCGCCTCCCACGGTCGTCAACGACTTCCACTCGCTACTGAACGAGACCGCGGTCTCCGAGGTTGTCCGGCCCCGTTCCGTCGCCGAAGTGCAGGACGCGGTCCGGCGGGTGCGGGACCGGCGGGGCCGTCTGGCGATTGCCGGTGGCCGCCACTCCATGGGCGGCCAGCAGTTCCTCACCGGCGGGATGCTGCTCGACATACGGTCGATGAATCGTGTCCTGAGCCTGGACCCCGATCGGGGCATCGCCGACGTGGAGGCGGGCACGCTGTGGTCGGACTTCGTGCCGAAGCTGCGCGCCATACAAGTTCGCGACGGGGCGGGCTGGAGCATTGTGCAGAAACAGACGGGCGCGGACCGTCTCAGCCTCGGCGGTGCGCTCGCCGCCAACGGTCATGGCCGCGGCCTGCGGTTTCAGCCCATCGTCCAGGACGTCGAGTCCATCACCCTCGTCGACGCGGACGGCGAGCTCCGCGAGTGCAGCCGATCGGTTAACTCCGACCTGTTCCGGGCGGCCATCGGCGGATACGGACTGTTCGGCGTCATCACCTCGGTGCGACTGCGGCTTCAGCCGCGCCATCGCCTGGAGCGCGACGTCGAAGTCTTCGACATCGAGAATCTCCCAGGCGCCTTCCAGTCGCGAGTCGACGAGGGGCTCACCTACGGGGACTTCCAGTACATGACCGACGAAACGTCCCCTGACTTCCTGCGTAAGGGAGTCTTCTCGTGCTACCGGCCCACCGATGCGAAACACACAGGCGGCCCCGATATGAACGCGACGCTCTCCGACGAGGACTGGACGAAGCTCATTCACCTGGCCCACGTCGACAAGGCGAGGGCCTTCGAGGAGTACGCTGGCTTCTACATGAGCACGGGCGGTCAGACCTACGACAGCGACGACTTCCAGATGAGCACCTACATCGACGGCTACCACGGCGTCTTGGACGCGCGGGCCGGCGCCGCCAGTCCCGGTTCCGAGACTATCACGGAACTGTATGTGCCCCCGGAGACGCTCGCCGGCTTCATGGACGCCGCGAGGGAGGTGCTGGTGGCCCACCGGTCGAACGTAATCTACGGCACGATCCGCATCATCGAACCCGACGCCGAAACGCTGCTGGCCTGGGCCACGCGCCGGTACGCCTGCATCGTCTTCAACCTGCATGTCGAGCACACGCCGAGCGGCGTGGAGGACGTGGCGGATGCGCTGAGAGGCCTGATCGACGCCGCGTTGTCGTTCGGCGGGAGCTACTTCCTGACCTACAACCGCTTCGCCACCAGAGACCAGCTCCTGCGCGGGTATCCGGCGTTCCCGCGGTTCGTGGACGCGAAGCGCCGGAGCGACCCGGACCACGTCTTTTCCAGCGACTGGTACGAGCACTACACCGACCCCACCTAAATGAAACTACCCCTGCTGTCCGTCGCGTTCGCGGCGGGAGTCCTGATAGGCGCGCGCTGGGAGGCCGCCCCCGCTGCCCTCGTGCTGTTCGCGCTCGCGGGCGTGCTTACGACTGCGCTGCTGGCGTCCGCTCGCCGCTCCCTGCTGCCAGGGCTGCTGGCGGTCGTGCTAGTGCTCGGTGCGCTCCGGGCCGACGCCGCCGATCCGGCCGACGCCGACGCCCTCACCCCGTACCACGGCGCGGGCACGCTGCTGGTGCGCGGCACCGTGGAGCACGCGCCGGAGCCGTCGGGGGCAAACACTCGCCTCAGGCTTCGCGTAGACGGCGTGGACGACGGAGGTGGTTGGACGGCCGCGGAGGCGACCGTGCTGGTCACGCTGCGCGAGTCCCGACGCATGGTGGAGCTGCGGGACAGGCCCTACTTCCGGTACGGCGACGTGCTGCTGCTCGAGGGCGAACTGGAAGCGCCCGAGCCGTTCGATGACTTCGACTACCCCGCTTACCTCGCAAGGCAGGGAATCCGCACCGTCATGCGATTTCCCGGCGTGGACCTTCTCGGCGAGGGAGAGGGGTCGGTCTTCTACCGTACGCTACACGCGGTCCGTTGGCGTCTGGCCCGCTCCCTGGCCGCGTCCGTGCCCGAACCGCAGGCCGCAATGGGACAGGCGCTGCTGCTGGGTATGCGCGACGGCCTGCCGGACGACTTGGTGGAAGAGTTCCGCGTTACCGGAACGGCCCATGTGCTCGCCATATCGGGGTTGCACGTGGGAGTTCTGCTCGGCATCAGCATGTCCTCATCCGCGTGGCTTTTCGGGCGCCGCCACCGGCTTTACCTGCTTGCGCCGTTCGTGCTGGTATGGATGTACGCGCTGCTGGCGGGAGCGTCGCCGTCCGTGATCAGGGCAGCGGCCATGGGAAGCGTGTTCCTCGCCGCGCGGCTGCTGGGCAGGCCCGGCACGGTGATGCCGGCGCTGGGATTGGCCGCAGCGGTGATGGTCGCGCTCAGTCCCGGCGTGCTCTGGAGCGTATCGTTTCAGCTCAGCTTCGGGGCTGTCGCTGGCATAGCGCTGCTCAGGCCGCGCCTGGGCGAGTGGGCACTGGGCGCGCGGGACGAGGACGAGCGCGGCGAGTCCGGCGGGCCGCTGGCGTGGCTCGCGGACGCGGTGGGCGTGTCGGTCGCGGCCACGCTCGCCACGCTGCCCCTGCTCGCGTTCCATTTCGAGCGCGTTTCGCTGGTGGGCATACTGGCCACGCCGATAATCCTGCCTGCGCTACCCCTGGCGTTGGTCCTGTACGCCGCGACGGCCGTGGTCGGCGTCGTGGCGTCGCTGCCCGCGCAGATCATCGGACTGCTGTCCTGGGCGGTCGGCAACTACGTCGCCCTCGTCGTTGGTCTGTTCGCCCGGCTGCCCGCGGCGTCAATCGAGGTGGGCCGCGTCGCGCCCTTACTGGTGTGGGGCTACTACAGCGTGCTGTTGCTGCTAGTCTCGCGTCGTGCGTCTGGACGGGTGCTCGCACGCTTGGTGGAGCGGCTACGTGCCGTAGCCGCGGCGGCGCCCGGCGGCACGAGTCCCCTCGGCGGCGTGCGTGTGCCGTGGTGGGCCATTGCGTTGACCTTGTCGATCGCCGCTCTACTGTGGGCCGCGGCGCTGCTGCGCCCCGGAGACGTGCTGGAGGTGGTGTTCGTGGACGTTGGGCAGGGCGACGCGGCCTACATCTCGACGCCTTTGAATCGCCAGATTGTGGTGGACGGCGGCCCGGGCAGGCTGGACATGGTGAGGTTTCTCGGCGAGCGCATGCCGCCGGGCGATCGGACACTGGACCTGGTGGTGCTGACGCATCCGCACGCCGACCATCTGACTGGTCTGCTGGCGACGATGGAGCGCTACGAGGTCGGCGCGGTGCTGGAGCGTCCGGTCGACTACGACGGACCCGGCTACGTCGCGTGGCGCGAACTGGCGGCAGAGAAGGGCGCGCTGGTGCTGGAGGCCTTACCGGGCCAGCGAATCGAGATGGGGGACGGCGCGATCGTGCAGGTGTTGGGGCCGCCCGAGCACCTTCTCAGCGGTACCGAGTCAGACGTGGACAACGCTTCAGTCGTCGTGCGGCTGAGCTACGGCGGGGTGAGCTTTCTGCTCACGGGCGACATGTTCAGAGAGGCCGAGGCGGTGCTCGTCGCTGCCGGCGGGAACTTCGAGAGCGACGTGCTGAAGGTGGGCCACCACGGTAGCCGGACCTCTTCCTCGGAGGCTTTTCTGGACGCCGTGCGCCCCGCGGCTGCCGTCATTTCCGCGGGCGCCGGCAACCACTTCGGTCACCCTCACGCCGAGACGCTGGAGGGGCTGGGCCGCTACGTCCGCCCGGAGATGGTGTTCAACACTCTTGAGCGTGGCGACGTGCGTTTCGTCACAGACGGGAAGGCGCTGCACGTGTCGACGGAGCGGTGAGGGGACAGACGCATTGATGTATTTCTGTATTTACGCTACTCTGACTCCAGGCAGTTCACCTCAAGGGGTATATCAGATATGAAAGTAGAGAAGAAGAGGCTCACCCTAGACCTCGACGCTCCGGTGCAACAGCGGTTGAAGGCGGTGGCCGCGCTCAAAGGCGTGAGTATGCGGCTGTATTGCCAGAAGGCCATCGAACGAGAGTTGGCGAATGATGAGGCCGAGGGTCTACTATCCGGCAGGTTCTCGTTCGGTAAGCTGGAAGCGAGCCGTGATGAGATTCTGGCGGATAGAGTGTTCCAGGGCGACTCGGTTGAGTACATTCGGAAAGCCCGTGAGTCCAGGAACACTTCGTGAACGGTCGCGTCGTCGTTGATGTGAGCCTTGGACCGCCGATGAGAGGTTGTACCGCGCAGCAACCGCGGCCGCTCGCGGCGTGCGCTGCGTCGGAGAACCCGCCGCGCTCGGCTAGCATCGCGCCTTGACGCCGTGAGCAAGCGCCCTATATTCTTCTGGTGTTCGCACGTTCCGACATTCCGTCTCGAGGAGGGTTCCCGCGATGCCGCGCCTCGCCGCAAACCTGAGTATGCTGTTCAACGAAGTTGACTTTCTGGACCGGTTCGAGGCGGCCGCGAATGCGGGCTTCCGGGGCGTTGAGTTCCAGTCTCCCTATGAGTATGACAAGCGCGACATTGCCGACAGGCTCCGCGAGCACGGGTTGGCGCTCGCGCTCCACAATATGCCCGGGGGCGACTGGAATGCCGGGGACCGGGGCATTGCGTGCCTGCCCGACCGCGTGGGCGAGTTCCGGGAGAGCGTCGCCCTGGCCGCCGAGTACGCTTCCACCCTGGGCTGCGAGCGCGTGAACTGTCTGGCCGGCATAGCTGAACCAGACGTGCCAGAAGAGACGCTCCGCGAGACGTTCGTGGCCAACCTGCGCTTCGCCGCCGAGAGGATGGCCGAGGTAGGGGTGCTGGTGATCACCGAGCCTATCAACAACACCGTCGACATACCGGGCTTCTTCCTCAACTATTCAGCGCAGGCGCGCTCCATAATCCAGCAAGTCGGCTCCGACAACCTCGCTCTCCAGCACGACATCTACCACATGCAGATCATGGAGGGCGATCTCGCGCGGACGATTCGGGCCAACCTGGACATAATCCGCCACGTGCAGATAGCCGACAATCCCGGGCGAAACGAGCCGGGCACCGGCGAGATAAACTACCCCTACCTGCTCGGCCTGCTGGACGAAGTGGGCTACCAGGGATGGGTTGGCTGCGAGTATCGGCCCGCGACCTCCACGAGCGAGGGGCTGGGCTGGGCCGCGCCGTATCTCGGACGGGCGTAACCGGTACGGCCGGAGCGGCGGAAACGCCCCGCCCGTGCGGACGTAACGGCAGCGCGATAAGGAGGGTCGCATGGCGACACAGGTGACTCAAGAGGCTCCAGCCGACATAGAAGAGCGCGACCGCGCGCTAACCGAGATACAGGACAAGGTGTTGTGGCTGTCTATGCAGATGGTCTACCACGCCAACGACGTGCGCCCAAACCCGGACGAGGGCAAGGTGGGCGGCCACCAGGCGTCCAGTTCCTCCATCGTGACGCTGATGACCTCGCTGTTCTTCGACTTCATGAGCGCCGGAGACAGGATCTCGGTAAAGCCCCACGCCTCGCCGGTGTTTCACGCCATCCAGTACCTGCTGGGCAACCTGGACCGTGAGTACCTGACGCAGTTGCGGGCCTTTCACGGACTGCAGGCATACCCCAGCCGCACCAAGGACCCCGACCCTGTCGACTTCTCCACCGGATCCGTCGGGTTGGGGGCCGTCGCCCCCAATTTCGCCGCGCTTACCCACGAGTACGCCCAGACGCGGATGCACGGCGTGGACCTGCACAAGGTGCGCTACATCAGCGTGGTTGGCGACGCGGAGCTTGACGAGGGGTCCGTCTGGGAGGCGATCGCCGAGCCCGCCATGAGCGACCTGTCGCACGTGCTGTGGGTGGTGGACCTGAACCGCCAGAGCCTGGACAGGGTCATTCCCGGCATACGCGTGCGCGCCTGGCGGGATATGTTCGCCGCCAACGGCTGGAACGTGGTGGACGCCAAGTACGGCAGCCGCCTGCAGGCGGCGTTCGAGGAACCCAACGGCGAGTTGCTGCGCGTTTGTATAGACGAGATGCCCAACGAACTTTACCAGCGGCTGTTGCGCCTGTCGCCGCGGGCGCTGCGCGAGTGGCTGCCGCAGTCGAGCCGATATCCGAAGGACATGAGCCGATTCCTGGGGCGTTGGAGCGACCGCGAGTTGCGCGAGCTGTTCCACAACCTGGGCGGCCACGACTTCGGCACGCTGCGCGACGCCTTCTCCAAGGCCGACGTGGAGAGCGGCCCCAACGTTGTGTTCGCCTACACGCTGAAGGGCTGGAGGCTACCCTCGGTGGGCGACCCCCAGAATCACACCGTCACGCTTTCGAACCTGCAGATGGAGCAGCTACGCCAGGATCTGGGTGTCGGAGAGCGGGAGGTCTGGGAGGGGCTGGATCCCAACAGCCCCGGCGGCAGGCTGTGCGCCGACACGATGCGCCGCCTGGAGGTCCCGAAGCGAGGGCGGGCAACCGCGGCCCTGGCTCCTGTTCCGTCCGACTTCGAGCGGCCCCACCGGGGCAACATCTCCACGCAGCAGATTTTCGGGCTGATTCTTACAGACATCGCGAGAAACCTGCCGGAGGTGTCGGAGCGCATCGTCACCGTAAGTCCCGACGTAGCCAGTTCGACCAATCTCGGCGGGTGGATAAACAAGGCCGGAGTGTGGGCGCGTGGCGAATCCGGTCCGCTGCCGGAGGAGGGCATTCTCCGGGCGCTCAAGTGGGAAGAGCTGCCCCACGGCCAGCACATAGAGCTTGGCATTTCCGAGAACAACCTGTTCATGATGCTGGGCCAGCTCGGTCTCGCCTACGAGATGGACGGCGAGCTTCTGTACCCGATCGGCACGCTTTACGATCCATTCGTGAGGCGGGGGCTCGATGCGTTCGTATACAGCATCTACTCCGGCTCCAAGTTCATCGCCGTCGGCACCCCTTCCGGCATTACGCTCGCGCCCGAAGGTGGCGCCCACCAGTCCCTGATTACGCCGTCTATCGGCGTGGAGATGCCAGAGGTGGCCTTTTACGAGCCGTGCTTCGGCCAGGAGTTGGAGTGGATAATGCTCGACGCCCTGGAGAACGTGCGCACGCGCCGTAACTCCACCTACCTCAGGCTCACCAGCAAGCGCGTGGACCAGAGCCTGTTCGCCGTGCCCGCCGAACACACTCCCGAGCGCGAGCGTATGCGCAAGCAGATCCTCGGAGGCGCGCACCGGCTGTTGGACAGGAGCGGCGAGACCGATTACTACCCAGGCGAGAATGCGGTGCACCTCGTCGCCAGCGGCGCGATGGTGCCGGAGGCGGTCAGTGCGAGCGAGCTGCTGCTGGAGGAGGGCGTGTACGCCAACGTCGTGAGCGTCACCGGGCCGGGCCCGCTGTATCGGCGCTACCAGGAGGCCGTGCGCGCGGAGATGAAGTCCGGCCCCGACCGGTCCACCTTCATGGCCGACGTGGTGCCGCTAGCCGAGCGCGCCGCGCCGCTGGTGACGATAGTCGACGCGCACCCACACTCGCTGGCGTGGCTGGGCGGCGCGATCAACACCAGGTCGCTCCCGTTGGGAGTCAGCGGCTTTGGTCAGTCGGGCAGCCGCTCCGAGCTGTATAATGAGTACGAGATCGACGTAGACAGCATTATGTCGGCCGCCTACACTTGCCTGGGCGAATAGCGCCGCGGCGCGAATGCCGGCCGCCGCTTTCGAATCATTGCACGGAGGAACGCAAACGCCGATGCTAGACCATAAGATCGCGCCATTCGGGCGCAAGCAGACCGCCGCCGCCAGCCGGGCGGCGCGTCCGGTAGCTTGGGCCGCGGGACTGCTGTTCGCGCTGGCGCTAGTCGCCGCCGTGGCGTGCAGTTCGGAAGCCGAACCTACGGACACGCCACAACCGCCTCAACCAACGGCGGCCGCCGCGACCGCGGCGCCACCTCAACCACAGCCAACGGAGGCCTCGATGACCCCAAAGCAGTACGATTCCCCGCCCGCGATGGCGATAGATACCACCAAGAGCTACACTGCCACCATAGTACTGGACAAGGGCGGCGAAATCGTTATCGAGCTCTACGCCGACAAGGCGCCCGTCACGGTCAACAACTTCGTGTTCCTGGCTCGCGAGGGCTACTACGACGGCGTGACCTTCCACCGCGTGATCCCCAACTTTATGGCCCAGACCGGCGACCCCACGGGGACCGGCATGGGCGGCCCGGGCTACCGATTCGATAACGAACTCCACCCCGACCTGCGCCATGACTCGCCGGGTATCGTGTCCATGGCGAACGCAGGCGTGCGCAATGGAAGCGGCACGAACGGGAGCCAGATATTCCTGACCTTCGTACCAACGCCGTTCCTCGACGGATTCAACCCCGACGGCACCGAGAAGAACTGCGCGACCGAGTCTTGCCACGCGGTGTTCGGCAAGGTGGTGGAAGGCATGGACGTGCTGCTGGGAGTTTCGGAGCGCGACCCTCAGACTGCTAGAACGCCCGGCGACGCGATTACGACTATCACCATTAGTGAGAATTGATAGCTAGGCGAATCGTTGCGATAGCCGCGATGTCGGCCGCAATAGGCGCGCTTGTTGGTGCGCTGGTCGCTATTGGCGTATCCGACCTTGTGTCTTCGTCTTCAGACGCATCGGCTCAAGGTTCGCTAACCGTCGATGATCGCTTGCAGGAGATCGGGAGGACTTTCACTCGAGAGTGGCCGAGAGTCGAATATTCGGATGGCTGGTACGGCGACCTGTACAATTCCCATGACGAGCTTGAAAGAGAATTCGGGTACGAGTTGTGGGGGCTGATCGATGAGCGTGGAGTCGACTTCGCCCGCGGCAAGATCGAGAACTGGCGGCAACGCTACGCGCATTGGGTTGAACAGGTAAGCGCGAGATTGCGGGAACTCTCGGCGTCCGATGTGCACTATGAAGCCGTTGAGACTATCCACTTTCGCGGAAACCTGGTCCTGAAGCACGTCGACGCGATGTTAACCGGGTAGCGCAGCCCCGCTAGTCCAAGATCACGGGTGCCCTGCGGCGATGCTGACTACGGGGTGATGTCAATCGGTCGGTGCGCTCCTCTGGAGCGAGTAGAAGTTCCTTCAGGTTGCGCGGGACAATATTCTCCAGTCTTCGAAGTGGTCGATCGGAACCAATACGGCCGTCTCCACCCCGTGCTTGGTCACAATTTGCGGCCCTGCGGCGAGCGCCGCGTCGAGTAGCTCGCCGAACCTGGACTTGGCGTCTTGAACCGGCCAACTCTTGCCCATGGTTCTCCTCCATTTGTGACACTCAGAGGCTCTTTACCTTCACCCATCCCTGAGAGTGCGTGTCTACTGGTCAGGGTTGACGACCAAACGCAGATTCCCAAGATTGCCCCCGTGCGCTAGGCTCCCCCGCCGCGTTGCCGCGCCCGGGTGACCCAGTACGCGATCGCTATGCCGAGTGGAATTGCCAGGATTACCATGCCCAGCATCACCGCTATTGCCGCGGGGCCGAGGCCAACCATTGCGTCTATTTGGTCGCGCATCCACTCGAGCAGCGCGGGGTCGCCAGGCTCCGAGTGGTGAAATGGAATGGCCAGAGGCGGCATCGGCCTGCCGTCAGCTACCGGCCGCGGTCGGCAAAGGCTGCTGAGAGGGCGCCTGCTGGAACTTGGCCGAGTACTGCTTTTCCCGGATGCTGAACGCCGCGATAGTCGCGCCGATGAGCAGCGAGCCCGCTATGGCGAATGGCACCGTGTACGAGTCGAACATGTCGTACAGCGCGCCGCCCAGGTATATGCTGACCGCTCCGCCTATCTGGTGGGCGAACGTCGAGGTCCCGCCGAGCGTGCCCATGGTTCGGAGCCCGTAGATGTCGGCGGTGAGCGACGAGGTGAGCGCCGCCGACGCTATCCACGAGAATCCCGCCACCACGGCGAAGAACCAGATGCCCCACGCGCCGGGAAGCGTAAGCAGCGCCACATAGGCCACGCCGCGGCCCGCGTAAATGAAGGCCAGCACGTTCTTGCGGCCCAACTTGTCAGAAATCATGCCGGCCGCGAGCACTCCGGCGATGTTGAGGGCGCTCATCACGCCGAACGCCAGCGCCGCGACGCGGGGATCCACGCCCCGCTCCACCGCGAAGGGAATGTAGTGCGCGGATATGATGGCCGTGGTCATGCCGCAAACGAAATATGCGCCAGTGAGCTGCCAGATGGGAGCCGACTTCAGCGCGTCGCGCCAGTAGTCGACCTCCAGCGGGCCGCGACGCGCCGCATTGCTGCTGCCCGCGCCGACGCCCTCTCCGGGCGCGGGGCCGCCGTCCTGCTGCTCGCCCATCTCGGTCGGGTCGTTGCGTACCAGCAGCCAGGCCAGAGGCAACGCGAAGAACACGACGAACGCGCCCAGGACGGTCCAGGTCGAGCGCCAGCCAACCGACGAGATCATGAATGCGGCGAACGGCACAAGCAGCAGCGAACCCGCCGACGCTCCCGCCGTGCTGATGCTGATGGCGAGGCCGCGCTTGCGGGAGAACCACCTCGCGAGCACGGCGTGGATTGTCACGAGAGACGCGCCGCCGGACGCGACGGAGATGACGAAGCCGTAGATTCCAACCAGGAACCAGAACCTGTCCAGCACGAAGAGTCCGAACACGGACACGTCGTTGACCAGGCTCAGCACCATGGTGCACGTGCCGACCACCAGCAGGCTGACGGTTATCACCGCGCGGCCGCCGTAGCGGTCGTACAGCCGCCCGATGAAGGGCTGGCTGATGCCGTTACAAAACCATCCAATGGCGATGGCGAGCGAAATTGTGGCCCTGTCCAATTCCAGCTCGTTCTCCATGGGAATGACGAACGCGCCGAAACCGTTGCGCGCGCCGGTAACCATGAACATCGAGAAGAAGGTCGCGGCCAGCACGAACCAGCCGTAGAAGATGCCATTCTTGCGCAGGGAACTCGCCAATACGCCCTCCGATTCGGGGCCAAGACTCCGCCGAAGGGCGAAGTCAATCGAGTCTAACACCGCTTGCCGCCATTGGCAACGCGAACGAGGGGCGCCGACGACTCAGAGTTCTTGACACTGTCCTGTGCGGCAACACCGCCGGGCGTCCGCAGTGGCGGCGCTCAGACCCGCCCGGGTATGGGTTAGCCGCCGCTGTTCGGGAGTCACGCCCCCTGGTCGGTCAGCAGCCTGAAGATCACTATTCGCAGCGCGAACTGGCCCACGAGCCAGCCGACGGCGGTCGGGATGATGGCCTTCACCCAGCCCTCGCCCTGGATTTCTCGCACGGCCACGATCGCCGCCAGCAGCATCCAGCCCATGGTGACGAACAGGTATATGAACGATACAATCTCTGGTAGACCCAAAGCTATTGGCACGCCCGTAAAGGCCAGCATCACCCCCGGCGCGTGCGCAATCCCAATGCCCCGCTGTATCAGCCGGGTGCTCGCCTGGGCGCCAAGCAGCACGCCTATGCCGAAAGCGGTGTACGACCAGACTATCCAGCCGATCACGGTTGTGCTGGCGGGAATAAGCACTGCCAGCAACCACGGCCCCTCGTCCGACACCGGCAACGTGTTCCGCACACCGAAACCGAAGGCCAGCGCCACGAGGAGTACGACACCGAGCGCCCGCAGCATGTGCTCAGGCGCCTCGGTAAGGCCCCTATAGACGCTACCGTCCAGTACGGCCGCCCTGATGGCGGCCACGGCAAAGCCGGGTCGGTCTTCCATCAGCGGCTAGTCCAGGTCTCTCCCGATCCGATACAGCACGTAGGACCCCACCAGCGTACATGTGCCCGCGACGGCAATGAACCACGAAGCGCCGGCCACGAACAACGCAAACAGGCCGTCGACATCGGAAAATCGCATGTGCGCGGCCAGATACCAGCAACTCGCTCCGATGAGAAGTCGCCGCAATCTCATACCGTTGAGCGTCGGGTTGTTCCAGACCACTGCCATGAGAGTCAGGTGCCCGAGGCCGGACAATATCAGCCAGACGGTCAGTACAGTATTGGCGTCCACCGGTTGCTCATTGTTCCAAGAGCGACAGCACCCGCGTCACAAAGCGTTCGACGAGAGGCTTGTCAGCGTCCCGCTCCCACTCTTCCATGTCGTCGTGGTAGAAATTCTTGTGGAACTTTTCAGCGACTGCGAAGTATGCCTCAATAGTAGGGTCGATATGCTCGCGTGAGAGTTGTATGGCGGCATTCTTCAGGGAGCGATGCGAGCGGTAGTTCCACCCGCGCTGTTGGGCTACCACCATCACTGCGTGAGAGGCGGCCCCCCACAGCTTATCCGACCCCTGGACGAGGTCGCCTGCCGCAAACTCTCGGTTCGCGTCGATGATGAAGTCCAGCGCTGTTTGGTGGTGTTCTTGAACTTGCATTGCAGATGCTCTTTACTCAGTCCCTGTACTTACGGTTGTAGGCTGACCTGACTACTCGCGAAGCGTAGATAGTCCCTACCGCTATGTTCCAATCACTTCCTGGGGAACTGTGGCGGGCGTGTACTGTCGCACCATGAACTCTACGCCCGATTCTACGGCGCTCTCGAACTGATCCTTCAGCATCTTCGACACTTTGGGCGTCAGGTAAGATTCGCCACAGTTGGTGCAGAGCATGGCCGGGACTCCTTTCACGATAACTGCGGCGTCACCCCGCGTAATCGAGGTACTGGTAACTCCAGGCTTCAGTTCGTCGTTTCGGCACAGGAAGCAATTCTTCTCCTCGTTAACCGGAAAGGCGCTGAGCCAGAGCTTACGATTACGGGCGTACGCAGCGCCGTTCTCTGAGTGAACGCGCTGTAACGCTGACTTGCCATCGTCGTACTTTGATACCAGCGTTTCCACGCCCGACCGATTAGCTTCGTCGGCAATCTCTTCCAGCCGCGAGACGACTTCTTGGTCGTAGTATTCCTCCCCGCACCTGTCACAAACTTTTGCGGGCACTTCCTTCGTCAGGACTATCAGCGAGTCAAGAACCGTTGTCGAGGATACGAGACCGGGCGCGATTTTGCCAATCTTGCAGAAACAGCACTTGCTCATAGTCTTCGCTCCCTGAAGTCCGTGCTCCACTGATCCGCGCCCGGGTCATACACCGTTATGACGATGTGCTCGTCATCGGCCTCGTTGTGGCCCAGCACGATATGCAATGGACGAGCACTTACCCAACCCAAGATTAGCTCGCTCGGATGTGAAGTGTCATATGGGTAAGTTTCAATCACCTCGCCTGTGTCGGCAACCGAGTATACGGCATCTGCGGAAATTCTCCTCTGTCGCATTCTAAAGCGCGCGTGACCTGAGTAGTCCAGACTCTTGCCAAGTAGTCTGCCCTGCCCCGGTTCACCTACCACTCCCGTATGTCGACGAAGTGCCCGGCGATTGCCGCCGCCGCCGCCATCGCCGGGCTGACCAGGTGCGTGCGTCCGCCCTTGCCCTGCCGTCCCTCGAAGTTGCGGTTGGACGTGGAGGCGCAGCGCTCGCCTGGCTGGAGTATGTCGGGGTTCATGCCGAGGCACATCGAGCAGCCCGCGACGCGCCAGTCGAACCCGGCGTCCTTGAAGACAGCATCCAGGCCCTCTTCTTCCGCCTGTTTCTTGATGGCCGCCGACCCGGGTACTACCATCGCGTACACGCTGTCGCTCACCTTGCGACCCTTGGCAATTTCGGCCGCGGTGCGCAGGTCCTCGATGCGGGAGTTGGTGCACGATCCTATGAAAACGCGGTCCAGCGTGATGTTCTGAATAGGGGTGTCCGGCTCCAGGTCCATGTACTCCAGCGCTCGCTCGGCCGACCTCTGTTCGCCGTCGTCGTCGAACGAGTTGGGGTCGGGCACGCGGCCGGAAATTGGCGCGACCATGCCGGGGTTCGTGCCCCAGCTCACGTGCGGCTCAAGTGTCGTGCCGTCGATCTCGACGACCTTGTCGTAGACCGCGCCCTCGTCGGTCGACAGCCCGCGCCACTGTTCCACCGCCGCCTCGAAGTCCTCGCCCTGGGGCGCCTGCGGCCTGCCGCGCACGTACTCGAACGTGGTGTCGTCGGGCGCGACCATGCCCGCGCGTCCGCCGCCCTCGATGGACATGTTGCAGACGGTCATCCGGCCCTCCATCGAGAGCGAGCGTATCGCCTCGCCCGTGTACTCGATGACGTGGCCCGCAGCGCCCGCTACTCCTATTTCGCCGATGATGCTGAGGATTACGTCCTTGGCCGTAACGCCGTTGTGGAGGGCGCCATCGACGCGCACCTCCATGGTCTTCGGCTTGAACTGCCGCAGCGTCTGCGTGGCGAGGACGTGCTCCACCTCGCTCGTGCCGATGCCGATGGCGAACGCGCCGAACGCGCCGTGCGTGGAGGTGTGGCTGTCGCCGCACACGATGACCTTGCCCGGCTGGGTGTAGCCCTGCTCGGGGCCGATCACGTGGACAATGCCCTGCAGCGGGCTGAACCTGTCGTACAGCGTGACTCCGAACTCCTCGCAGTTCTTGGAGAGCGCGTCGAGCTGCTGCTTGGCGATGGGGTCGGTGATGGGCAGCGCCAGGTCCCAGGTGGGCGTGTTGTGGTCAGCTGTGGCGACGGTCAGGTCGGTGCGGCGCACGGGGCGGCCCGCCATGCGGAGTCCGTCGAACGCCTGGGGCGAGGTGACCTCGTGCACCAGGTGCAGATCCACATACAGGATTGTGGGCTGTCCGGGTTCGTCGTGTACGACGTGGCTGTCCCAGATCTTCTCGAACATCGTTTTGGGGGCCATCTCTTCTCCTTTGATTGTGAGTGATTGGGTGGTCAGCGTATGTCGACGCTGGACGCGCCCGCGTCGATTTCCAGGTACACCCTGTTCGCCGAGATGTCGAAGTTGCTAGAGACGTACACGTCTCCGGACTTGGGAAAGCGGCTCTCGTCGACGGACAGGCCGCTTAACCCTAGGTCGGCGTCTATTCTCGCGCCGACAAGCTCAGGTATTACGACGTCGACGTTCGCCGCGCCCACGTCTATATCGATGTTCACAAGTCCCGCATCCCGCGGGGCCAGGATTTCGATGTCCGCCGCTCCGGCTGTGACCGTGAGGTTTTCTACGTTCAAATCCGTCAGGTCAAGGGTCAGGTCTGACGCGCCCGTGTCCAGGTCTATGGAGACACTGGGAGACGGCGACAGCCAGACCTCCCACCGGCGGTCGTTGCCGCTGAATGGGTTGAAGTCGAAGCCGCCCGTCGAAAAGTCAAGCTCGGCGCGGTCCCCGGAGCGGTTCAGGAGCGTCCGCGCCTCCGACCCGCTAAAGCTGCGCAGCTCGCCCTCGACCAAGTTGAGCGAATTCGCAGGCAGGGATCCGACAACGAGTGTGCCCGCGCCGAGGTCGATGTTTACATCAACACTCTCCACTCCGTCCAGCGGTTCTTCCAGGGTGGTAACAGTTTCCTCGCCGCTCCAAGGCTCATAAGATATGGCAATTCCTATGCCCACTGCTGCTATCAAGACAAGCGCTATGAGCGTACCCGCCAGCCAGGGCATACGGCTTCCGAAGGCGATGCTTATGCCGAGCACTATGATGAGCACGGGCCACAATCGCCAAATGGTCCACCACGCCGTCCATTCTACGACCCCCGTCGTCTGGAGCAGCAGCAGCACTCCCAGCCCGATGAGGAGCGTGGGGAAGATCGGGAAGCCTCGACTCCGCCTGTCGTCAGCCATTCTAGTTTCTTAGCAGACGTCCGGCCAGCAGCGCCACGCCCGCGAGGATTATGAGCACCGGCCAAAACAGGTCCCACCGCCACCAGTGCAGAAGGCCGAGGTTGCTCAACAGCAGTAGCGCGCCAATAGCTATGAGGATAATGCCAAACATACTGAGGCGTCCCGTTCCTCGTAACTTGTACCTACGCAAGAGTTCGCCGTCCTGTGTCTCACTTGACTCACCCGTGTCGGAGTCCGCCTCCAATGAGGAGTCGAAACTCTGCTGGGGCACGATGATGGCAAGGATAACATACGCGATCAGGGCGAGGCCCGCCGAGGCCAGCGCCGCCAGCACCCAGATGATACGCACCAGCGTGGGGTCGGCGCCGAAGTACTCGGCCATGCCGCCGGCAACGCCGAGCAGCATGGAATCGGTTGTACTCTTGTAGAGCCGCTTTGGTTCGACGTTCATAGCTGTCCTCTCAGCGTTCAGTCGTCTATCTTCAGGCTTCCCATCGTCACTGTGCCGGTAATCACCAAATCCGGCGCGTCGGAGAAGCTCTCTCGGGCGGAGCGCTCGTCCCTCGATTCGCCCATCACCGTAGAGTTGTCGAAGCGCACGTTCCAACCGGGCGGGATTCTCAGCCTGGCCTCCCCCATGACGACGGTCGCCTCCAGCGTGGCCGGACGGTCTACCACCACCGCGTCCCGCAGGTCCAACTGGGAGTTTCCCATAACCGCCGTAATCCGTCCGCCCTTGAAGTCCCCGGAGGCGGCCCTTTCCCTGGTGGATCCGAACACTTCGAAGGAATCCACCTCGCCGTCATCCGTGGCAAAGCGGCTTGTCGCGACTCCGTCTATCACTTCAGGGTTCGAACGGCTGCGAGTCGCCCATTTCAGGACTATGGCGAGACCGATCACAATCAGGATGACTGGCCAGAATATGCCACCGTCCAGGCCGAGCCAGCTCAGTTGGACGAGCAACCCGATGGTGATTATGAGCACAGGCCAGAATATGCGCCTGAAGCCGTTGGCAATCAGCCGCCAAAGTCCGAACAGTATGACCAGTGAGGGCGCCCAGCGCACTATGCCGTCGATGCCGACAAGCCCCGTGGTGTCCAAAAGCAACAGCACGCCCACGGCTACGATTAGCAGCCCTATCACGATGCCGCTGGAACTGCCTCTCCTTCTCATGGCGGCCTCCACCTATCGCGGGATTGACCGCTTAGGCGAAAAAGGGCGGGGCGCGGCTTCCGCGCCCCGCCGTTCTCGAATACCGGAACTAAGACGTTGGCACGTCGAACGTCGGGCGCGTGTCCTGGGTGGCTAGCAGCCGGTTGAGCGCGTTCATGTACGCCTTGGCGCTCGCCACGATGATGTCGGTGTCCGAGCCGCGACCCACGTAGGTCCTCTCGTCCTTCTCAATGCGTATGGTCACGTCGCCGAGGGCGTCGATGCCCTCAGTCACGGCGTCGACTCTGTACTCGGTAAGCCTGTTGGGCACGTTCACCAGCCGGTTGATCGCCTTGTACACGGCGTCCACGGGACCGGTGCCCGTCGCGGCGTCCGTGACCTCGCGGTCGTCCGGGTCCGTCAGCGTCACCGTGGCGGTGGGCACCTCGTGGTTGCCGCACGACACCTGGATGTGCTCCAGCCTGAACACCGACGGAATGTCGGCGATCCTGCGCTGGCTCGACATCAGCGCGCTCAAGTCGGCGTCGGTGACCTCCGGCTTGCGGTCGGCCAGGCTCTTGAACGCCTCGAACGCCTCGTTCAGCTCATCCTGCTCCAGGTTGTAGCCCAGCTCGCCCAGCCGCGCCCGCAGGCCGGCCCTTCCGCTCAGCTTGCCGAGCACCAACTCATTGCTGGGCCAGCCGATGGACTGCGGGTCCATGATCTCGAACGTGGTGCGCTCCTTCAGCACGCCGTCCTGGTGAATGCCCGAGGCGTGGCGGAAGGCGTTGGCGCCGACGACGGCCTTGTTGGGCTGCACCATGAATCCGGTGATGTCGCTCACCAGCTTGCTGGTGCGGTATATCTGGCGCGTGTCGATTCCGGTTTCCACGCCGTAGTGGTCCTTGCGCGTTTCCAGCGCCATAATGACCTCTTCGAGCGCGGCGTTGCCAGCCCGCTCGCCCAGGCCATTGATGCAGCCCTCCACCTGCCTCGCGCCCTCGGCCACTGCTGCCAGGCTGTTGCCCGACGCCTGGCCCAGGTCGTTGTGGCAGTGCACGCTCAGCACGGCCTTGTCGATGTTGGGCACGTTCTCCTTTATCATCCGTATTCGCTCGCGGAACTCCCACGGCATCACGTACCCGACCGTGTCCGGGATGTTGATGGTCGTGGCGCCGGCGTCTATCGCCGCCTCCAGCATCCGGTACAGGTACTCGATGTCCGTGCGAGTGGCGTCCATCGGGGAGAACTCCACGTCGTCGCAGTAGCTCTTGGCGCGCTCCACCGAGGCGATGGCCATCTCCATGACCTCTTCGGGGTTTCGGCGCAGCTGGTGCATGATCTGCACGTCGGAGCTTGAGATGAATACGTGTATTCGCGGGCGCTCGGCGTCCTTGATGGCCTCCCAGGCGGCGTCGACGTCCGGCAGCACGCAGCGTGCGAGCGAGGCTATGACGGGCCTGCGCACCTCCCGCGCGATGGTCCGCACCGCCTCGAAGTCGCCGGGGGAGCTCGCGGCGAAGCCGGCCTCAATCACGTCCACGCCCAGCCTGTCGAGCTGCCTGGCTATCTCCAGCTTCTCCTGTGTGGTCAGCCCGATTCCGGCGGACTGCTCGCCGTCCCTCAGCGTGGTATCGAAGATAATTACTCGGTCATCCGACATTTGTCTCTCCTGTGCTGGTCTGATTAGGGTAGGTCGACTTCGGTTCTGCGAATGCCGCCTATCGAAGGGCAACGCAGTCCGCCGAGCCGAGCCTCGCCAGGACCCGGCCATTGCGGCGAACTACGTGTGGTGTCTCCTTACGGTTCATGTCTTCATCTCCGAAGCCACTAGTCCAGTTGGCAGCACGGCCTGAGTGTCGTGCTACGCCTTGAGTATGAGTGTAACGATCAAACCTGATCAGCGAAGGCGCCAAGATCCCAATCAGTGTCGCCAGCATCCAAAGAAAGTAGGTGCGCATCTTGCTGTCTAAATCGCGGATGGCGGACCTAACGTCTCTGACCTCAGACTTGACGTCTCCTACTTCGCGTACGAGATAGTCGACTGTGGCTTCCAGCCTCGCCAGTCTTTCACCTTCTGGAACCTCTTGAACAGTAGTCACTGCTTATTCTCCAAGCCAGCAATGTGGAGGCCGCCCCTCCGTCAGAAGTGCAGCTACTGGCTGGCTAACAGCGTACTTCCGATGAGCGCCCAGGTGGCCACCATAGTCGCCACCAGAATGCCAACCAGTACACGGAAGTCGCGCCGCGACTCCTGTCGGTTCCTGTCGATTGCATCCAGCATTGCGCGATTGTCTCCACGGGATTCGACACGAATCTGCCGTAAATCAGATTTGATGTCGCCCACCTCGCGAACCAGGAAGTCCACGGTCACTTCCAATCTCGACAGTCTCTCGCTGTCGGATGACCCTTGAGTGGTTGTCATCTGGCGTCCTCAGACTTCAGAAGCGTAGTGTTCCTGCAATGTGCCAGTTTTCGGCCCTAGTCAGCGTCCTTCAGGAAGCTCATCATGCCGCGCAGGTCCTCGCCCACGCGCTCGATCTGGTGCTCGGCGTTTTCGCGGCGTAGCCGGTCGAACCGCGGGCGGCCCTCGTCGTTCTCGGCGATCCACTCGCGGGCGAAGCTGCCGTCCTGGATGCGGGCCAGCACCTCGCGCATGTTGTCCTTCACCCGTTCGTCCACCACCACAGGGCCGCGGGTGTAGTCGCCGTACTCGGCGGTGTCGCTCACCGAGTAACGCATGTAGCCCATGCCGCCCTGGTAGAGCAGGTCCACTATCAGCTTCAGCTCGTGCATACACTCGAAGTAGGCGGACTCCGGCTGGTAGCCTGCCTCGACCAGAGTCTCGTACGCCGCCTTGACGAGCGCGGTGACGCCGCCGCACAGCACCGCCTGCTCGCCGAACAGGTCCGTCTCGGTCTCCTCTTTGAATGTCGTGTCCAGCACGCCGGCGCGTGTGCAGCCTACACCGCGGGCGTAGGCCAGGCTCACGCCGTGCGCGTTGCCGGTGGCGTCCTGGTGCACCGCCAGCAGACCCGGAACGCCGGAGCCCCTGGTGAACACCTCTCTCATCCGGTGGCCCGGCGCCTTGGGCGCGACCATCGAAACGTCCACGTTGTCGGCGGGCTTGATGGTATCGTAGTGAATGTTGAAGCCGTGGGCGAACATCAGCGTCTGCCCCGGCAGCAGGTGGGGCGCGACGGACTCGCGGTACACCTCGGCCTGCAGGTGGTCGGGGATCAGCATCATCACGATGTCGGAATCGCGCGCCACGTCGGCGACAAGCCCCACCTCCAGGCCGTCCTCCTCCGCCTTGGCGATGCTGCGGCTGCCCTCGTACAGGCCGACCTTCACGCTCAACCCGCTGTCATGCAGATTCAGCGCGTGGGCGTGGCCCTGGCTTCCGTATCCGATTATGCCGATCGTCTTTCCATCGAGCAGCGACATGTCGGCGTCGTTTTCGTAGTACATCTTTACCATTTTGGTACGCTCCGCTTGGAAGTTCTTCGGTTCTTCAGTATGTCGGTTAGTCAGTCTATTGGCTAGCCGCGTTTCCTGGTGACTCGCAGGCTTTTGATAAAGGGGGCTAGCATTTTCTTTACTTGGACCACTTGCGCGTTGACGCTGGTATAGTCCTTATCGTTGATGTAGGTGAGGTCGCGGGCCGACAGCAGATGGTACTCCGTTTCACTGGCAGAGCCCATGGCTAACTGCAAGAATCTTGCCGGCTCCGCATTGGTATCTCGTCCACAGCCCTCTGCGATGTTCGCGGGAACCGACGCGGCAGCCCGCCTGAGTTGGCCCGTCAACGCATACATCTCCTGCCGCGGGAATGTTCCGGTTATGCTACAGATGGCCAAAGTAAGTTGGTGACTCTTCTCCCAGACCTTCAGGTTCCTGAAATCCTGCAAGACCACTCCCGCCAGCAAACACAGACCAACTGACTAACTGATTGACTGACAAACTCCAGTTTACACGCTCCCCGTTTCCAGTGGCCTGCGGGCCCGTACGGCGCTGCCGTTGCGCTGCACTGCCGGTATGTTCATCCCCCGGCTCAGCGCTATCTTGCCGGTCCGCATCACCTCCAGAACGCCGAAGGCGCTGAGCAGGTGCTGCAGCGAATCAATCTTGTCCTCGTCGCCGGTCACCTCGACTATCAGCGAGTCGGGCGCCAGATCCACGATGTGTGCGCGGAAGATGTCAGCGATCTGCATGATCTCCCCGCGCGTCTGAAAGTTCGAGCGCACCCTTATCAGGCCAAGCTCCCTCGTCACCGTGTTCTCGTCGGACATGTCGGTGACCTTTACGACGTCGATGAGCTTGTGCAGGTGCTTGGTGACCTGCTCGACCACCGCCTGGTCGCCCTCGACCACGAAGGTCATGCGCGAGAGCTCGGGCAATTCGCTCTGACCAACCGCGAGGCTGGAGATGTTGAAACCGCGCCGCCGGAACATGCTGGACACGCGGTTGAGCACGCCCGGCCTGTCGTTGACCAGCGCGGTGATGGTGTGTCTGGCCATCGAATCGGTCGTCGTCATCGGTTCACCCTCTGGAGCGTCGGCTCTTCCATAAGCTGCTCGACGGTGGTGCCCGCCGGAATCATCGGGTACACGTTGTCTTCCTGCTCGACGACGAAATCCACCACGGCCGGGCCGTCGTAGCTCATCGCCTCCTCGATTGCCGGCCTCACCTGGAGCTTGTCGGTCACCCTCAAGCCCAGCATTCCGAAGGCGTCGGCCAGCTTCACGAAATCGGGGTTGTGGGTGTACTTGGTGGCCACGTAGCTCTTCTCGTAGAAGAGCTGCTGCCACTGCCGAACCATACCCAGGCAGTTGTTGTTCATGATCGCGAACTTCACGGGGATGCGGTTCTCAACCAACGTGGCGAGCTCGGCCATGGTCATCTGGAAGCCGCCGTCGCCGGCGATAGACCACACTACCCTGTCGGGTCGGCCCACCTGCGCGCCCATCGCGCCGGGCACCTCGTAGCCCATGGCGCCTGAGCCGCAGGACGAAATGAGCGAGCTACGCTGTTTGAACGGGTAGTGCTGCGCGGCCCACATCTGGTGCTGGCCAACGCCGGTCACGATCAACGCTTCGCCCTTCGTCGCCTCGGAGATCTGCTGGATGATGTAGCGTATCTGCAGCGCCTGGGCGTCGTTCGGGTCGACCAGCGGGTGCTCCCGCTTGAGCTGGTCGATACGTCCCAGCCAGTCTAGGTGCGAACCCTGGTCCACCTGCTTCGTAAGCGCCGCCAGGGTCAGCCTCAGGTCCCCCACTATCGGCAGGTCGGCGGGCACGTTCTTCCCAATCTCAGACGGGTCTATGTCCACGTGAATCTTCTTGGAGTTGAGCGCGAACAGCGCCGGGTTGCCCGTGATCCGGTCGTCGAAACGCATCCCCAACGCAATCAGCAGGTCGGCCTCCTCTATGGCGAGGCTCGCATAGGCCATGCCGTGCATTCCCGGCCAGCCCGTGTAGAGCACGTGGCCGGTGGGGAAGCAGCTTACGCCCATGAGCGTGGTGATAACTGGTATCTGCGTCTTCTCGGCGAACTCGCGCAGCTCATCGTAGGCGTGCGACAGGATCACGCCGTGCCCGGCGATGATGACGGGTCGCTTTGCCTCCTTGATTAGCTTCGCGGCCCTTCTAACCTGCCCCGTGTGGGGAGCGAGATTGGGCTTGTAGCTCTCCATCTGGGGCGTGTCGGGATACACGAACTCCCCCTCTTCGGTGAACACGTCCTTGGGAATGTCGACGAGCACCGGCCCCGGCCTGCCGGTCGAGGCGATGTAGAATGCTTCTCGGATTACCCCAGGAATCTCCTCGGCGCTCATCACCAGGTAGTTGTGCTTGGTGATCGGCAGGGTAATGCCGGTGATGTCGGTCTCCTGAAAGGCATCGCTGCCGATAGCCGCGCGCCCCACCTGTCCGGTGATCGCGACCATGGGTATCGAGTCCATCTGCGCGGTGGCTATGCCGGTCACCAGGTTCGTGGCGCCGGGACCGGACGTGGCCCAGCACACGCCGGGGCGTCCGGTTGCGCGGGCGTAGCCGTCGGCTGCGTGCGCGGCGCCCTGTTCGTGGCGCACCAGGATGTGGCGCAGGCCCGGAAACTCCGGCAGCGTCTGGTATAGGGGAAGGATGGCTCCGCCGGGGAGGCCGAATATCGTGTCCACGCCCTCTCGCAGCAGGCTTTCGCAAACCATCTGTCCGCCATTCATCTTCATGGGAAAGCATACCTCCGTGGGCTATCTTGGTAGTACCGTTTCGCCAAAAAAAAACCGCCCCTGCGCAAAGGGACGGGACGTGGAGTCTCGTGGTACCACCCAATTTACCCCGGCGGACGCAACCTGACGGCACACTGCGCGGGGCCACTTGTGGGCTGTATAACGGCGGCCAACCGCCCGACCCTATACGGAGAGGAGGAAGCTAAATTACCAAGCGCGCAGAGCGCGTGATGAAAACGCCAAAGCTCTGCAACGTCAAATCTCCTCTGCGCTTCAGGCCGGGTGCTCCGGGGCGAGTTCTCGGAGGTCCTGGCGCCGGCTCCCACTGCCGCCGGCTCTCTGGGGCCGGTATCTCCGATACTACTCCCCTTCTCAGCATCTGGCTATATTCCAACTGAGTATCGCATCCTACCAAACGGACGCGTGCCTGTCAAACTGCTCAGCCGGTCGGAGCTGTCTCATTACACTAGGCGGGCCCACAATCTTCATTCCCGCGAAAGCGGGAAACCCAGGCGCGCACGCGCGGTAGAATAGAGTGTCACCTAGTATTCTGAAACAGGATCTTGCGCCCAACACCGTCTTTCCCGCGAAAGCGGGAACCGTCTGGGTTATGCCAGCGCGTGGCAATGGCGGCAGGACGGACGAGCCGACTACGTCACCAGAGCAGTTCCCCGAAATGTCCTCAGGGCGATTCTGCGAAGCTGCGTTCGGCAGCCATCACTTGGCTTGGGCAGGATACGCCACACGGTACGCCAGAAAACTCTTCGCTTAGGGCGGGCTCATACAGACCACGCGACGATCACCCCATTCCCACGTCGTGACGGATGGCTCAATAAAGTAGTCCGACTCACCACAATTCTGTCCTACTTGTGTATTGAAGTAGCCGCTCCCTGGATACTCTCCGTCCCAAGGTACATCAAAGACGTTTGTGACCTTCCATTCCCAGCCTGCAGAGCAACTTGCTAGCTCGAACAGCACCCAGTTAGTTTCCGGAGCATTGTTAAAGCAGTCCCCACTGTGCAGTGAGCTGACACCCACTAAGCGGTCCAGTTTTTCAGGGTCGACGACTGACAGGCCGAAGCTCTCCTGTAGGCAGGTGACCCGCCGATCCCCTAGACTCCATGTCTCATCAAGAGGAAAAAGGAGATAGCTATATCTTCGGTCGCAACGCTCTAAAGCCTGTTGAGCAAAGTACGCTTCTCCGGGATATCGTGCGAGGTCTTCCACTTCAATAGTACCCAGCGCCCGATACTTCCACGGCCCAGAGCAGTCGACTAACTCGACCATCGTCCAGTCAGTCTCTGGGGCATCGTTTATGCACTCCCCTGGGTTCAGTGTATCAACGCTCACCAGACGGTCCAGTTTTTCAGGGTCGACGACTGACAGGCCGAAGCTCTCCTGTAGGCAGGTGACCCGCCGATCCCCTTGACTCCATGTCTCATCAAGAGGTGAAAAGAGATTGCTATATCTTCGGTCGCAGCGCTCTAAAGCCTGTTGAGCAAAGTATGCTTCTCCGGGATATCGTGCGAGGTCTTCCACTTCAATAGTGCCCAGCGCCCGATACTGCCACGGCCCAGAGCAGTCGACTAACTCGACCATCGTCCAGTTAGTCTCTGGGGCATCGTTTATGCACTCCCCTGGGTTCAGCGTATCAACGCTCACCAGACGGTCCAGTTTTTCAGGGTCGACGACTGACAGGCCGAAGCTCTCCTGTAGGCAGATGACCCGCCGATCCCCTTGACTCCATGTCTCATCAACAAGAGGAAAGAGGAGATTGCTATATCTTCGGTCGCAGCGCTCTAAAGCCTGTTGAGCAAAGTATGCTTCTCCGGGATATCGTGCGAGGTCTTCCACTTCAATAGTGCCCAGCGCCCGATACTGCCACGGCCCAGAGCAGTCGACCAACTCGACCATTTTCTCGTCAGTTTCTGTGGCAGCATTGAAACATTCCCCTGAGCTTAGTGAGTTGATGCCCACCAAACTGTCTAACTTGGCAGGGTCAACGACGGACAGCCCGAAGCTTACCTGTAGGCAAGTGACTGCCCGGTTGCCCGAATCCCAAAGATCTTCAGTGGGAAACAGGTACGCTGAAGATCGCCGAGCGCAGCGCTCTAAAGCCTGTTGAGCAAAGTATGCCTCTCCCGGATATCGTGTGAGGTCTTCTACTTCAAGAGAGTCCAACACCTTGTACTGCCACGGCCCGGAACACAAGACTATCTTTACGGTCTCGATGCTGATGTCCTCGGGCAGCGTGGAGTCGATGCAATCACCGGTGATAAGTTCCACCGATTCAATCTCAGCACCTGCTGCGGCAGTCGGGGCCACTACCGGCTGCGTCGGCGCAGTCGATACGAGTGGCGTCGGGACAGGCGAGGTCGGGCTCACCATCGACAGAGTAGGGGTCATCACCGGCGTAGGCGATGGCGGTGAATAGGTCGCAGTCACCTGGGTTTCAGGCGTCATGGTGGCCGACCTTTCGTTTGCTTCACGAATTGACTTGGCGTCTGATTCGCAGCCCATTAGGGCCAAGAGGGCAAAGAGAACGAGCACGCCAGTCAGGACTTCCTTCATTTGTGACCCTCCCTTCTGCACCCCGATATACCCCCGAGTCCCAGTAGTGGCTTCCTAGTGCCATTTGGACACTTCACCTCTGTCGCACGCGCCGGGTCGCCGGCGGCTTGGTCGTTGAGGTTTCGAAAGGCGGCAAAGAACTCTTCGGGTCCAGCGCCGACGAGTATCCACTTGGCCCGGTAGGCAGCCCTGTTTACGCAGAATGCGGAATCACGACGAGTTGTATCGGAATTCTCATTTGCTCATGCGCAATCATACCAATCATCCCGTGCTAGGCTCGCCCATCGCTCTATCGGCCATCAGCGGTGCTTGGGAGCACTTCCCGGTCCTAGTGTGGACAGTTGTACACATTAATGAAGGAAGGAAGCTACGCTCTTGAAATGTCGTTTGACTAAGTCTAAGGTGTATATGCACAAAAGTCAACAGACTGCATCCCCGCATCGCCACATCACCCCCAAAACTGGCCCCCAAAAGTATCGCTTTCGGACAAGACTAGGTCTAAAATAGTGGCTCATCAGTTTCTACGTTTGTCCGTAGTCAGAGTCCAAAGCGAGGAGTTGCCTCTAAAGCGTCCCGAACATGGGACGGCCGTGCTCGAATCGTCGCCCTCCGCGACGCACATCTTCAGTTTCGGTTTCTGCCTTGGCCGCCTCCGGCGGCCCCGACAGCCCGGTTGCAGGTAGAAGTGACAGGCCCAACTCAAGAACTCCAGGACTCCAGCTCCCCCACCCGGCTCGCCGCGCCACAGGCCGAGTCTCCCCACGCGCCGGTCGACGTGTCAGGCACGCTGTGGAAGGCGCCGGACGCGGCCGTGACCGTGACGCCCGAATCCCCGCCCTCGCGGCGTCCGGCCCGGGGCGTCGGCCCCACGCTGCGCTCCATCCGAGACTCCGGCTCCCGCATCCCCCGACCGCACATGCCCCGACCCCACATGCCGCGCATCAGGCCGTCCAGTATCCGCGCGCGGGTGCACACCTTCGAGTCGTTCAAGTACCGCAACTATCGCCTCATGTGGGGAGCCACGGCCTTCTCCAGCGGCGCATTCTGGCTTCAGCAGGTCATCATCGGCTGGATCGCCTACGATCTCACCAAGTCGGCTTTTCTCACCACGCTCGCCATGGGCCTGGACGCCCTGCCTATACTCATAGTCGGCCCGGTTGGCGGGCTGCTCGCGGACTCGTGGGACAGGCGCAAGCTGCTGGCGGGTGTGCTCGCCTACCAGTGCGCGGCCACGGTAGTCTTCGGCGTCGTGGTGATGCTCGGACAACTGGAGACGTGGCACATATTCGCCTACATCATCGCCATGGGGTTCGCGTTCGTCATACTCGACCCGACTCGCATGACCATCATCGCGAGCTCGGTGCCCAGCAACACCATCGTTAACGCATTCGCGCTCAACTCGCTCGGCTTCAGCGTGATGCGACTCGCCGCGCCCGCGGTCGGCGGCGGCGTTCTGGCGCTGTGGGGCGCCTGGCCCGCGCTCATGCTGGAAGCGGCGCTGCACCTTGTCGCTGTCGCATTCGCCCTGGCACTGAGTCTGCCAGTCGCGGAGCAGGTGCCCTTGCGGTTCAAGTCCGCCTTCTCCCGCATTGCCGAAGGCGCGCGCTACGTCAGGTCCCAGCCGGTGATCCTGGGCATATGCCTGATGGGCGTGCTCATGCCGCTGCTGGGGTTCACGTTTGTCAACGGACTCATGCCCGTCTACGCGGCGGAGGTGTTCTTCGTCGACTCCGTGGGTCTGGGCCTGCTGATGGCGTCGATCGGCGCGGGCTCGACGCTGGGGACGCTGGTGCTGGCGTCGTTCTCCACGATCAACAGTCGCGGGCGGCTGCTGGTGCTGGCGGTGTTCCTCACCGGCGTGACCATGATGCTGTTCTCCCGCGTCCCCACCATGCAGACGGCCATACCCATGTTGATGCTCGTCAGCGCCTCCACGATGCTGTTCTTCTCCACGGCGAGCGCCACCATTCAGAGCCTTGCGCCGGAAAAGTTCAGGGGAAGGGTTGCGTCGCTATACGCGCTCTCGTTCGGCGCGTTGCCTGTGGGCAGCCTGTTGGCGGGGGTGCTGGCGCAGCAGCTCGGCGCGCCCACGGCCACGCTGCTGGCGGGCGCGTTCATGCTGGTGGCGCTGCTGGTGCTGGCGCTGCTGTTCCGCTCGCTCTGGCGCCTGCGCTAGGGGGAGTCGCCCGTCGCGAAAACTTCGTGCCCTGTCCGCACGCTGCTCGATGAACATACTTTGGGCATCCGAGACTCGCGCTCCTCGGTAAAACGTCCCTGTCTAGCCGGTTGAACCGAATATGTGTACCATGATGAAGCAGAGGCTAGACAGGGGAGATGTGCCGGATAGATGGTTGACTATCGAGCATCAAGGGAAAGTCCGTCGGAGTGCGCGAACACCATTAGAGATGCCCGCCAAATTGCTCTGGACGAGTGGTATCGCTCTACGCGGGCGAACTCCAGCCTCGAATTTGACCACTGCTTTCCGGAGAGCTTCGTTGATGAACTATCCCGTCGCGAGGTGTTCAACAAGCATCTGTTCCGCCCTAACACCTACTTGCACAAATGGTGGGCGCGACGATGCGGCTCGATGTTTCGCGCCATACTCAAGCACTTCGCACCGGAAAGCGAGCGGCGCCTCTACTACGCTCCCGGTGGGTTGGAAGGCAAGGTTGTTCTCGACCCGATGATGGGTGGCGGCACGACCTTGCATGAGGCCATCCGACTGGGTGCAAACGTCATTGGCGCGGATATTGACCCGATTCCGGTGGCTCAGGCCCGCGCGTCGCTCACTGACGCGGAGCTGCCAGGCCTGATACATGCATTCGACCAGTTCTACTCCCGTCTTTACGAAAGATTGGGCAGTTACTTCCAGACTGAGTGTCCAACCTGCGATGTTTCGACTGATGCTCAGTATACCCTTTACGGCGTTCGCAAGGCTTGTGCCTGTCGCGAAGCCGTCCAGGTAGACCAGTACGAACTCCGCCAGGAAAGCGGTAGGACGATTCGCGTCTGCCCGGAGACCGGGAAGATCCTGGAAGAAGTTGATGCATCAGATCCGGCTCCATTAGCCCACCTAATTACAAAGGCGGACAAGACATGCATGTCTTGCAGGCGTGAGTACGCCGACCTGCTGGATGTTCCATTCTATGCTCGCTATGCGCCTGTCGCCGTCGCTGCCGTCTGCGAACGGCATGGGCTCTTCTTCCGGTCACCGAGCGAGCTGGACCATTCCCGAATCGCGAAAGCGGATAAGCGCCGCGACGGGCTTGATTTCGGTCCCTTAGGTCACTACGGAGTAGCGGATGGCCCCAAGTCCGGCGATCTGCTGAGGCGTGGCGTCCATTCGTACCTTGATCTGTTCTCCTCACGGCAATTGCTGTATCTCCAAGAGTCTATTCGATTGCTTCAAGACTATCGTGACGCGGAGAAGCTGAACTTGGCGATGCTGGTGTCCACGTCGCTTGAGTTCAACTCGATGATGTGCGGCTACAAGGGCTGGTACAAGCGTCGGCCGGGCGCGATAAGGCACGTGTTCGCGCTGCACGCCTATTCGTTCCCCTACACAGCCTTGGAGAACAACCCGGTCAACCCGCGCAAGACATCGGGAAATCTGCGACTGCTGTTCCGAGACCGTATCGAGCGGGGACGCAAGTGGGCCGCGCTGCCGGTCGAACGAAGAGTAACGGCGGAGGGCAGGAGCGAGACGGTCACGATACCCGGGGAAGTGGACGGCGGCAAGGAGGTCTTCAATCAGGCCGACCTCGTGTGCGGACTTCGGAGGTTTTGGCTTATTCACGGTGACTCCCGCAAAATGCCTATCGACGACGGCTCCGTAGACCTCGTGGTGACGGACCCGCCATACTACGACAGCGTCCAGTACAGTGATCTGGCGGCCTTCTTCCGCGTGTGGCTGGCACGAATGCTACCAGACGAATTCGAATGGGCTTACGATGAGACCCGCAGCGCGGTGGAAAGCGGCTCTGGCAGAGGCAGCTTCACCGACGCCTTGTCCGGCATCTTCGCCGAGTGCGCCCGCGTACTCAAGGCCGACGTGGGCCGCATGGCGTTCACCTTCCACCACTGGGACCCCGACGCCTGGGCCGAGCTTACCATCGCGCTAATGGCCGCCGGGTTCAGGTTGACCAACTGCTACGTCGTGCACTCTGAGCACCCAATTTCGGTACACATCAGGAATCTGAACTCCATCAAGCATGACAGCATACTCGTGTTCGCGGTCGGCGACAGGGGCCTGGCTGCCGCGTGGACGCCGCCGGAGCGCATCGAGACGAACGACAGCGAGACTTTCTGCCGGCAATGCGGCGTAACGCTCGGCTGGCTGCTGGAGGGCGGGCATACCGAGAGCGAGATCAGGGCAGCGTGGCGGGGGCTGATACAGGGGAAGGCTGATGACAGAATGTCCCGGTAATCGGCCGGCCGAGATATTCGGCTATCCTGTGTGGGACCAATCGCCCGAAGCGCGGAAGGCCCGCCGACGGCACTGGTGCCCGTTCCAGGACCGCACGTGCAATAAGAAGAGTCGGCTGATAGACTTCCCTTTCGGTGTCTGTTCGGCGAAGCACGGTGACGGACTCCGAGCCATTTGCCCGCATCGGTTCGACGAACCAGGTTCAATTGAAGGCGTATCAAGAGTATTGGAGGACATCGCGTTGCACTACTTCGGAGACCTTGACAACGTGGTGGCCTTCTCCGAGGTTAGGCTGCCGAACGTCGGCAACATAGACCATGTCCTCGTCCGGCACAAGCCGATGAAACCGGAAGTGGATGACTTCGTGTCAGTCGAGTACCAGTCTGACTCGACGACGAGCACGGGCGGCCTGGTCAAGGCAATCCGCGATTTCTCCGCAGGTCATGACCTCAACGCCAGATCATACAAGTATGGCATGAACACTTACGACTCAATCAAGCGAGCCATAACGCAGTTGATGAACAAGGGCATAGTTTATGAGACTTGGGATACCAAGTGCTACTGGGTGATACAGAAGTACATATATGCGAACCTTGTCAACAGATACGGGTTCAAGTCTGGGGGATATTCACCCAGACACTCTTCACGGTTCGCATTGTACGATCTCGTTCCGAGCGGCGATTCCGTTACGTTGCAACTGAGCCGGTTCGTATCTACCACCGTTGAAGATGTTTACCAGGCGATGCGAAACAATCCGGGAATGCCCAAGAAGGACGACTTCGTGAATGGCTTGAACTCCAAGCTCAGGCTTGGGCTGAATGTTCAGATAAGGTGACAAGAGCGGAAGCACTCGCAGGGCACGCTCCCCCCTCACAACTTCCGCAGTATCTCGTCCGCCACGTGCTCGCGGCCCTGCGGCACCAGCACGCGGAACGGCACCCGCTCGCCCCAGGTGGTGATGTCGCCATCGGGTAGGATCTTCGTGGGGAGGCCGTCGCCCTCGAGAGCGTCTTTCCACATCTCGGCCATCATCAGGTTCGGCACCCGCTTGTATTCGACCCACACGTACCCGCTCCTACTTGCTCATCTGGTTCGCGTCGGTCACGAAAATGCTCTGCCTGGTGCGGTAGATGGCGATGACTATCGCCAGACCGAGCGCGACCTCGGCGGCGGCTACGGTGATGATGAAGATTGCGAACACCTGCCCGGTGAGCAGGAACTGCACCACCTGGTCGGCGGCCTGCGAGGGGTCGTCCGATAGGCCCGCGGGCGTCACGTAGCGCGACAGCGCGACGGCGGTTATGTTGACCGCGTTAAACATCAGCTCCAGGCACATCAGCACGGTTATGGCGCTGCGCTTGGTGAGCGCTCCGTACAGGCCGATGGCGAAGATGATGGCCGCGACCGCGAGTATCGATTCCAGGCTCAAGCTCTATCTCTTTCTGCGTATGAGTATGAACAGCGCCGCGCCCATAACCAATCCTAGGACCAGGTAGGCTAGCACGTCCAAACGGCAGCCCTCATCTCTCACGCACCAGCGCCAGCGCGCCGATGATGGCGGCCAGCAGCAGCACGCCCGCGATCTCGAACGCCAGCACGAAGTCGCGTATCAGCAGCCGCGCTATCCACGGTATCGTGTTCGAGAACACCTCCGACACCTTCGCCGACGCCTCCGCGCCCAGCTCGGCCGCCTCCAGCAACTGCCAGTCCGTCGTCACCGCGACGAATATGGCGGCCGCCGCGAACAGCGCCGAGATGACGGCCGCCGGGATGCGCAGCGTATTCGAAGGGCTGCCCTCCTCGACGTCGCGCGTCATGAGAATCGCGAACAGTATCAGCACGGATATGGCGCCAACATAGATGAGCACCTGGATCACCGCCAGGAACTCGGCGCGCATGAGCACGAACATGCCCGCCACGCCCACGAAGGACACTATCAGGAACAGCGCGGCCCTGAACACGTCGCGCAACTGCACCACGGCGAGCGCCGCCACTATGGTCGAGACGGCTATCGTCCAGAACACGATGTCGACGATGAGCGTCGACTCCACGCCGCCTGGCGTCATCGCTTGGCCCACCTCTCTTCCAGGTCCTGCTCGGTGGGCTGTTCGTGCCGGCCCACCTCGCGCCAGGGGGCGTCCTCGTCCTCCATCGGCTGGTACTGTCTGCCCTCCAACTGGGGACGAAACCAGGTGCTTGGCCGTTTGGGCGCCTGCTTCAGCCGCTCGACGTCTATCACCAGGTCGTCCCGGCGGTACTGGCCCTCCTCGAAGCCGCTGCCCATGTGCAGCGCGTCGTAGGGGCAGGCCTCGACGCACAGGCCGCAGAACATGCAGCGGCCAATGTCGATGTCGAACACGTCGATGGCGTAATTCTCACCCTCCTGCATCGCGTCGCCGCTGGGGCTGGTGACTATGCGGATGATGCCCAGCGGGCAGTACTTGGCGCAACTCGCGCAGCCGGTGCAGCGCTGCTCGTACCAGCTGAACTCCTCGCCCCTGAAGCGCGGGTGCTGGGGCAGCCTGTCCGCCACGAACTCCAGTCCCACGAGCGCTTTCAGCGCCCGCCCGGGCCGCGTGAACGCGAATGCGACAACGTTCGTGCCCTCGCGCTTTGCGAGCCCCGGAAGCCCTATGCGCCTGTCGGGATACTGGTGCAGCGTGAACCTGCGGCTCGGGAGCACCAGGTTCTTCAACGTCACACCGAGGCCCTTGACCATGCCTATTCCGTACATTGTCACCCCCATCCTAACCTTCCCCCATCAAGGGGGAAGGGATTTTGGGAATCTTCCCTCGTCGAGGGGGAAGTGATTCTTAGTCTGCCTCCGCGGCGTTCATGTTGGCGAGCGGCGACGGGACCGGCTCGGGCCGCCTGAGCCGCCGCTGGCCGAGGATGTTCGCGATGACAACTATCGACACCAGCGTGACCACCCAGTTTATGGCCGCCATCAGCCACATCGAGTCCGTGGACAGCCGGCCAGTCTCCGGGTCGCGCAGCACCTGCACCTCCACCGCGATGAGCACGATGTTGATAAGCGCCAGCGCGAACAGACCCTTCCACGCGAACTCCATAATCTGGTCCACGCGCAGGCGGGGCCAGGTGGCCCTGATCCACAGCAGGCCGAACACCACCAGGAACACCTTCAGCACGAACCACGCCTGGCCCGGTACCGGGTCCCAGCCGCGCCAGCCTCCCAGGAAGACGGCGGTTATGACCACGGCCGTCACGATCGGCGCCATGAACTCGGCGAGCTGGAGCACGGCGAACTTCATGCCACTGTACTCGGTGTGGTAGCCGGAGCCGAGCTCGGACTCCGCCTCGATCTGATCGAACGGCGTGCGGCTCATCTCGGCGCTTGCGGCGGCCACGAACACCAGGAAGCCCAGCGGCTGAACCAGCAGGAACGGCACGCTCTGCTCTTTCACAATGTCGTACAGCGAAAGCGAGCCGGCGATAAGCGGTATGCCCACCAGCGCCAGCGCCATCGGTATCTCGTAGCTTATCAGCATGGCAACGCCCCGCATCGAGCCGAGCATCGCGTACTTGTTGCGCGACGCCCAGCCCGCCATGAATATGGCGATGGCGTTGATGGACGATATGCCCAGAATGAACAACAGCCCAACGTTGAGCTTGCCCAGGAAGGAGTTCTCGCCGAACGGGATTACCACCACGACGGCGACCGTTCCGACCAGCAGCACGATTGGCGCGACGTTGAACACGGCCCGGTCCGCGCCCTCCGGCACCGTGTCCTCTTTCAGCGCCAGCTTAAGGACGTCCGCTATCGGCTGGAGCAGCCCGAACGGCCCCCAGCGGTTGGGCCCGAGCCGCGACTGGAAGCGGGCGAGGGCGCGGCGCTCGAACCAGGTGTTCAGCGCGGTGGCCATCACCATAGCGTTTATGACGATGAGCGCGCTCGTGACCCCGGCTGCGGCGAAGGCGAGCCACGAAAGCCCGTCGCCCGGCAGCAGCGCGCCGAAGAAGCGGTACAGGCTACAGAAGTCGAGTATGCCGCCTGTCGGGTCAGCGCACATCAGCGGTCCACCTCGCCCAGCACGATGTCAATGGAGCCGAAGATCACTATCAGGTCTCCCATCTTCCAGCCGATTGTCATCTCCCTGAGCGCCGACAGGTTGATGAACGAAGGCGAGCGCACCTTGCACCTGTAGGGTGAGATGCCCCGGTCGCTCACCAGGTAGAAGCCGAGCTCGCCCTTGGGGCCCTCCACGGCGGCGTAGGCGTCGCCTTCCGGCGGGCGGATGAAGAAGGGCGCCTCCGCCTTCACCGGTCCGCGGGGAATGGCTGCCACGCACTGCTCGATTATCCTCAAGCTCTCACGCATCTCCTGGATGCGCACCAGGTAGCGGTCGAACGTGTCGCCCACCGCGCCAATCGGCACGTCGAAGTCCAGGCGGTCGTAGATCTCGTACGGGTCGGCCTTGCGCAGGTCCCATTGTACGCCGCTCGCCCTCAGCATGGGGCCGGTGATCGAGCAGTTGATGGCCTCTTCGGCGCCCAGCACTCCCACGTTGCGTGTGCGCGCCAGCACTATCTCGTTCCCCGTTACCAGGCCCTCCAGGTCGTCCACGTACTCCGGCATGTCTCGCAGGAACACTGCCAGCGCGTCCCAGAAGTCGGCGGGGGCGTCCTGGAACACTCCTCCCGGCCGCATGTAGCTCAGCGTGATCCGCGCGCCGCACAGCATCTCGAACATATCCAGAATGCGCTCGCGCTCGCGGAAGCAGTACATGAGCGGCGTGGCGAACGCGCCCAGGTCGTTCACCAGAAATCCCGTCGCCATCAAGTGGCTCGCGATTCGCTGAAGCTCGGCGCTGATGACGCGCAGGTACATGCCGCGCTCCGGCACCTCGATGCCGGCAAGCTTCTCTACGGCTCGCACGTAGGCCAGGTTGTTGGACATGCTCGCCAGCCAGTCCATGCGGTCGGTGAGCGTGACGATCTGGACGTAGGTGCGCGACTCGGCCAGCTTCTCGCTGCCGCGGTGCATATAGCCGATCACCGGCTCCACGTCCAGCACCACCTCGCCGTCGAAGGTCACGCGCAGCCGAAACACGCCGTGCGTGCTCGGATGCTGCGGCCCCAGGTTTATCGTTACCGGCTCAGTTCGTATCGCCAATCTGTACCCTATCTATGCCCGTCGGCCTAGCCATTGGGCAACCACGAGGGTTGCCCCTACGTGTTTATCATCTCCCGTTCGTAGGGGCGTCCCTTGCGGGCGCCCTGTGCTTCCCGTCCCTAAACAAAATCCCGCCTCAGCGGGTGCCCCGGAAAACCCTCCCACAGCAGGATGCGCTTCATGTTCGGGTGACCCTCGAACCGCACCCCCAGCAGGTCCCAGATCTCCCGCTCCTGCAGCTCCGCGCCCTGCCACAGCGGCGTCAGCGACGGCGCCGTCGGCTCGTCCCTGCCGTAGCACCGTGTCTTCAGCGCCACGCTGTGGTTGTGGCGCATCGAGAGCAGGTGATAAATCAGCTCGAAGTACTCCACGTAGTCGACCCCGGTTATCGCCGTGAGAAAGGCGAAGTCCAGGTCGGACGTCTCCTTCAGAAAGCTCATGACGTCTACCAGCGAGTCCAGGTCGAGGTGCACGTAACCGTCGTCGAAGCCGATGGCCGCCCCGGGGTGCTCCTCGTTGATGCGGGCGGCGACGGACTGTGGCGAGAGCGCTGCGGTCATGGGGTGTACGCCTTCCTAGCGTCCGCGCCTGATCGACTCGCGCTTGATCTTTTCGTGCAGCCGCATGACGCCGTACAGCAGCGCGTCCGGGCGGGGCGGACAGCCCGGCACGTACACATCCACCGGCACGATGTGGTTCACGCCCGGCACCACGCTGTAGGAGCCGTAGTAGGGGCCGCCGCTGGTGGCGCACACGCCCATCGAGATTACCCACTTGGGGTCCGGCATCTGCTCGTACACGCGCTGAATCGCCGGCGCCATCTTCCAGGTGACCGTGCCGGCCACTATCATCAGGTCCGCCTGGCGCGGAGTGGGCCGGAACGCCTCCATTCCGAAGCGCGAAATGTCGAATCGGGACATGGCGCTGGCTATCATCTCGAACGCGCAGCACGCAAGCCCGAACGTCAGCGGCCACACCGCGGACTTTCGGCCCCAATTGATCAGCGCGTCTATGGACGTTACCGTCAAGTTGCGCTTGAGATCGTCCGGCACCTCCAGCACGCTGTCGGCAATCGCCTGGGTGTGCGTAGCCATAAGCTCGTTGACCGCCTCGCCCTCGGCCCTGTCCACGTCCCACGTGGTGGCGTGCAGCGGAATGCGCAACTCGGTCGCGGGGGCCTGTTGGTCGTCCATAGCTAACTCCACTGTAGCGAACCCTTTCGCCAGGCGTAAATCCAGCCCAGCGCCAGCACGCCCAGGAAGATGAGCATTGCCCATAGGACTGAAAGGCCAAACTGGATGGACAGAATGCCGAACGCGGCAGCCCACGGGAACAGGAACACCACCTCGACGTCGAATATCACGAAGTCGAGCGCGATGGCGTAGTAGCGGAAGTTGAACTTGCTCCACCTGCCCGAGAGCGTCTCGAAGCCGCACTCGTATATGCTCTTCTTCACGGGACTGGGGTTGTGGGGGCGGATCTTGACGAGCGACAAGGCCCAGGACATGAGCAGCATCCCCGCGGGAACGGCAACTGCCACCGCGAGGAAGAGGGATATGACCCCGTATTGTCTCAGGTAGTCGTCGAGCATCGCCCGCGCAGCAGCTTTCTCACAGGGATCCGGCCCCGCCCGACACAGGCGGCGCCGCCCCTGAATATAGCATAGGGAGAGGCAGCCTATCAACCGGCGGACACGCTCGGAGCCTGTCGCAAATTACTAGGCGTACACCTCATCCGTCATTCTACGCCCCTTACTGTCATTCCGAGCGTAGCGCATCCCCCTACACTGTCACTCCGAGCCGCCCACACTGTCATTCCGAGCGTAGCCGAGGAATCTAAAGCCCCCGCCCTCCGGACACCACCCCGGCTCACGGCACAAGCCCCCGCAGCGTCGCCGCAACCGGGCCCGGATCGTCGACCTCCCCCATACGCGCCTTGCACCGCGCGCCAACCCCGCTAAGCCCACCGCCACGACCATCAGCGGCATCCTCACGCCCTCACTCCCCGCAATCCTCGGGCTCCTCGTATCCAATCACCTTCCCGCGTAACTCTTCAGGTATGCAGCCGCTCAGACCGTAATTGCCGCTAAGGTTCAGTGTCTTGAGGGTCTCTATGTTGCCCAGTTCCGGCGGGATGGAACCGCGTAGAGCACTTCTTGCCAAGCTTAGGGATTCGAGCGCCGTCAGGTTGCCAAGTTCCGGCGGGATGGGGCCATCGAAACGACCGACCAGGGTGAGTTCTCGCAGATTGGTTAGCTGTCCCAGCTCAGGGAGGATAGGGCCGACCAGGTATGGCCTGTTCCTGTGCTTTGACCAGACGTCGGAGAGGTCGAGCACCCTCAATTCGGTGAGCTTTGCCACTGCGCGCGGGGGAGAACCTCGCTATACTCAGTGTAAAGGCTGGTATATATGGCTTTGCCACTGCGCGCGGGGGAGAACCTACCAGGTCGCGCCCCGGCAAGGATAGACTATGCACTCGTGGCGAGGTCAACGGTTCATCGTCGGAACCCTCCCTAGTCGTCTCGCCGAGTGTTATTCCCTCCCACTCGGAGATGGGCGTTTCCGCGTTCCAGTTAAGCCCTACGACTGCAAGCCGGTCCTTCATCTCCATGAGCGCCTCACAGTCCCGCACAAGGCCTGGGTTCGATTCCAAGTCGGGGATCACGACGGCAGAAGAACACACAGTATCCGCCGAGTGCCTCTGTTCTGGGCCTACGACTTCCAGAAGACCCTCCTTGCTCCGCCTCACTAGGACCCGCACGCCCGATCCGTCAGGCAACACGGTATAGAGCGCAACGTCCGAACTGTCATCCGCCACCAGTACGGCGATACTTGAACCGTCTGGAAACCAGGACGGGTAAGTCGACGGGTTAGTCGTGGTAAAAGTCGCTACGAAGTGGACTTCAGAACCTTCCAACTGAACGAGATACAGCGGTTCACTGGGAGAAAACATGATCTGAGAGCTGTCGCGGTACGGAGACCAGGACACCATGCGGCCGCCAAGACTGACATAGTCTCTGTCCGGCCCAACCACTTCCCGCAAGTCTGACCCGTCAGAATTGATGGAGTAGAGTTTCAGGCGATAATCTGGGTCCTGAAGCTGAAACCTCAGAAAAGTGATTCTGCTGCCATCTGGAGACCACACGAGCGGACCCACTAACGACCTCCCCTTCGTTGATCCGGCGTGCCTTTCCTCGCCGACGACCAGCCTCGTCATGCTGGAATCATGGACGTCGACCACAACGAGAGAAGGGCGATTGGTGCTATTGATAGCGGTCGACGGGTCGCGTTCGCGCAGCGACTCATCAACAATCAGGGCAACAGTCCGTCTATCTGGAGACCACGATACGGTTCCAGTCAATATGCCTGGCCCTGATATGCCCCAGTCTTTGCCCGGTATGATCCTGCGAACGTCAGAGCCGTCAGGCCTCATGGTGTAGAGTCCTATATCCGAAGAGTCGTGGGCACAAGGAGTCTCGGCGTCTCTGGTGAACGCGATACGGGTGTCGTTGTGCAGCCAATCGGATGGGACATCGAATCCCACCTCGTGTGTGAGCCTCTTCCGGTCGGATCCGTCGAGAGCGGCGGTCTCTATCTCAAAGTAACGCTTGCCCTCGTCCACATCATTGTACGAAGAGTACATGAAGCGAGAGCCGTCACTAGAGACAACCGGCGAGTGAATCATGCCACTCTCTTCACCTATTGTGAGCAGACTCGATCCATCTGCCGAGACGATATGCACTTGACTTCTAATTCTACTATTAGTAGCGTACCAGTCTGACTGGGTCGCAAAGACTATGTGTGCTCCATCCGGAGTCCAGAGCGGCGAAAGTCTGAGCAAGTCCCGGTAGTAGATGTAGTTGAGGTCTGAATCGGTATAGTGCACAATGCCCGACTCGATGCCGAATGCTCTCGAAAGCTTACATTCAAACCAATTGCCACCGCTGTGCCAGACGTTCACACATGCCCTCCCCGCCAGCGCTATGAGGAGTATCAGCGCAAGTAGAGCCGCCCACCGCGCCGTCCTGTGTGTCAATGCATTCCTGAGGTTCATGGGTCAGCCTGGTAAAGCGCGTAAACAGCCATCACGTCGAAGGGGTGTGGCGAGCGGTCCGGCTCATCATGGCTCGCAATAGCCTGCGTGGTCTCCGAGCGCACCCTGCTCCGCGACAGCATCCCTTGGAGCACCCCGCCCACTACGCTGTTCGCGCTAGGCTCAGTCTGGCGCGGCATACCATTCCCCCTTGTGCGATTGGCGCAATTCTACAACAAGACCGACGCCTGCGGGCGGCGGAAGCCGCCCCTTCTCTGCCAGGTCCCGGTCCCCTCTCCGCCACGCCCGGCCCCTACTCCGCCACGCCCGGCCCCTTCTCTGTCACTCCACCTCCGCTTCTCGCCGGCATCCACACGCTCAGGCGTCGCCCTCTATCCGCGCCCTTCGTGCTCTTTGGGGATCTCCAAATCGAGGAACCTGTCTCAGATTACTAGGTGGACAACACACGGAGACCTCCGCCCCTAGGTTCCTGCTTACGCGGGAAGCAAGGTTAAGAGCGGGTTTCCGCTTGCGTGGGAAGGATGATTCCTCGCGCACCTAGTAATCTGAGACAGCTTCGGCCTAAGTGGAGCCTGTGTCAGATTACTAGGCGGACTCTACACGGAGGCCCCGGCCCCCTGGGTTCCCACCCCAGTTTTCACGGGGGTGACGTTCATTCGCGGCAAAGACGAATGACGGCTCGAGAAGGGCACCTAGTAATCTGAGACAGCTTCCAAATCGAGGGGGGCCTTGATTCTGCCGCACATCCGTGCTACCATTCTCCTGTCACAGTCGACCGACCACCGACCACCGACCGCTGGCCACCGGCCACCAACGCGACACCCGCGTACACCAACCGTCGATTCCGGTCGCACGTCCAACCCAAATCCGTCGCATCTGTAACGAGAAACCCAAGTCGCCCAGCTACGAAATCCGAGGAGATAAAACAAAAGAAACGGAATGAGACACTTTTTCCAGGCGTTTTGTCTCACCCGGGCAGTTGGCCCCTGCCTATGCCCGTTCGCGACTCCGCTCGGTAGCCTGCCACCCGTCCATCCCTGTTATCCCTTCCCCCTCGCAAGGGGAAGAGCCTGCCCTGAGCTTGCCGTAGGGTTAGGATGAGGGTGACCCAGGCGAAAAGCCGGCCTCGACCCGTACCGCGCACAGCCAGCCCCCGTGAAAACGGGGCCACCGGGCCTGCGCGGAGTTCCGGTCCCGGTCCCGCATCACCCTGCCGACCGCGTTCCGGCCCAACCAGGCGGTAGCAGGCCAGGAGGTGCTGCGCGGCCTGTCACCATGGCCGCCGCGCAAGCCAGTCCAGGCCCTGCCGCCAACCCATACCCGCAACCCGCCTCATCATACGATGAAGCCTCGACAGCGCCGACTAAGCTGATACGGGTTCGCACTCGCCATATCATTTGCCGCGGAAGCGGGAACCCCAAGAGGGCCGGGGCCTTCTTATGGTGTCCGCCCAGTAACATGCCACAGGCTCGAGCCCGCTCCGGGCACCGCGAATGTTGTGAGCCTGTTTCAGATTACTATGCGGACAACACACGGAGACCTCCGCCCCTGGGTTCCTGCTTACGCGGGAAGCAGGGTTAAGGGCGGGTTTCCGCTTGCGTGGGAAGGATCATTCCTCGCGCACCTAGTAATCTGAGACAGCTTCGAATGTTGCAGCCGGTTTGACACCAACGCCGGTTTGTGTTGAACTCTCCTGCGGTGAAATTCACATTGGACGCTCACCTGGCTTGATCATTAGAGCACATAGGTTGCAGAAACAAACCATATCAGGAGGTTTCTTACAATGAGGGTCATCCGAATCGGTCTTCTGGCCGCAGTTGTCGCCGCCTTAACGGCGATTCTCGCTGTAGCATGCGGCGCCTCTGAAGAGGCGGCTCCGGAGCCTGCCATAGACCAGGCACAGCTAACCAGAGATATTCAAAGCGCCGTCCAACAGGCGGTGGAACAGTCGGCGTCTCAACAGGTATCGGGCGAAGAGATCCAGAGCATGGTCGAGGCCGCTGTCTCGGCTGCCGCTCCCGAGTCTGCTTCAGCCGAAGAGATCAGGCAGATGGTGCAGTCCGCTGTCTCGGCTGCCGCGCCGGAGACCGCCACGCCTCAAGAAATCAGCCAGATGGTGTCGGAAGCGGTCGCTGCGGCTGCCGAGCCCGGCGTGACGCCGGAGCAGATGGAGGACCTCGTCGCCAAGGCGGTGGCCGACTCCGTAGCCGGCATGGAGCCGGGCGTCACCGCGATGGAAGTCCAGAAGCTGGTGGAGGACGCCCTCAAGGCCGTGCCAACACCCCAGGTGATGGTCGTTCCGGCGCCCCTGCCGTCCCCCGTAGCCACCCCCGCTGCGGCCATGTCTATGCCTAAGTCGGGCGGCGTCATAAACTGGGCCGGCCTCGCCAATCCGCCCAGCGTGGACATCGCGTGCCACACCACCTTCAGCGGCGGTGTGCGCCACCACGTTTTCGAGCCCTTCTTCGCCTGGAACGCCGCAAGGTCCGCGGCCCTTCCGCAGATGATAGGCGAGTGGTCCCTGTCTGACGACGCCAGAACCTACACGTTCACGCTGCGCGAAAACCTGGCCTTCCACGACGGCACACCCGTCACCGCCCAGGACGCCGTAGACTCCACCCTCAGGTGGGGCGGAAGCACGCACGCAATCGCAAAGCAGGTGTGGGACATCGTAAACCCCGTGCACAATGTGGTCGATGAAGACACCTGGGAAATGTCGATGTCGCAGACCTTCGGCCTGTGGCCCATCTACCAGGCGTTCAACGGAACCTACGTACAGCCCGCCAGCATCGCCGGAACGGTTTCGCCCGACGAGTGCATAGACCCCGAAACCCAGGCCATCGGCTCCGGCCCCTACCGCTTCGTCGAATGGGTACCCGGCGATCGCGTGGTGATGGACAGGAACTTCCGGTACGTCCCCCGCGCGGACGACAAGGACGGCGTAGGCGGCGCCAAAATCGCCTACTTCGACCAGATAAACATGGTGGTGATCCCCGACGACTCGACCAAAGCGGCGGGTCTACTGGCAGGGCAGATTCACATCACCAGCTCGGTGCCCGGCGACTTCCGCGGTCAGCTCGAAGAGTCGGAGGACGTGAACGTCCGCGTGGTCGGACCCGCGTCGCCCCCGAACCTCGTCTTCAACAAGACCGCCCCGCCCATGAACAACAAGAAGGCCCGCAAGGCCGTTCTGCTCGCGGCGGACATGGAAGCCTGGATGACGGCCTCCTTCGGCGCGGGCGGCGACTGGATCCTCTGCGGCTCCGTGTTCATGTGCGACGGCCCCTGGGCCACCACGGCCGGCACCGAAATCTACTTCGATCCTCCCAACCTCGAAGAGGCCAGAAGGCTGTGGAACGAGGCCCTGGAAGAGGAAGGCTACGACGGCCAGATAGTGCTGCTCGCCGCCAATAACATCGACTACATGGACGGCGGCGGTTCGTACACCAAGCAGATCCTGGAAATGCTCCACGACGACGTCTGGCGGCCCAATGTCGACTGGGCGACCGTAATCCAGTGGAAGAACTCCGGCTGCGACAAGCCAATCGACGCGAACTCGAACACCCCCGGCGGCGGCTGGCACATGTACCACACCCGCACGGGACCGTTCGATCCCCTTACGCTGGAGCCTTTCAGCAAGACCTGGTCCTGCGGCTGGTTGAACCCCAACGTCGACCGCCTGGTGGACGCCTGGCTCGCGGCGCCTACCATCGATGAGCAAAAGGAACTCATCGATGAGATGCAAGAGCTCATATACGACGAGGTGCCCTACATCCACCTGGGCGACGGACTCCGCCTCATGGCGTTCCGTGACGAGGTCGAGTACGTACCGTTCGACGGAGGCTTCGTGCTGACGGGAGCCTGGTTCAAGTAGCCCCGGCATCCCCACAATGGGATAATTCGCGGCGGGCGAAGCTGGCGCGCATTCGTGCCGGCGTCGCCCGCCGCATAGCACGTGTCTAAACAAAACGAGGAGCGGGACAGGGCGTGAGACGATACATTGTCCAGCGTGTACTGGCTATCATCCCGGTTGTGGCGATAGTCTCGGTAATCACGTTCTCGCTCATTCACGTCGTTCCCGGCGACCCCGCCACCATACTCGGCGGCGACCAGGCCACCGAGGCCGACATCGAAAGAATCAAGGCCCGCATGGGCCTCGACAAACCCATCTACGAACAGTTCGCGATCTGGTTCTGGAACCTGCTCCAGGGCGACCTCGGAGTGTCTCCGGCGTCCAAGTACCCCGTAGGAAAGCAGATTGTTCAGCGCCTGCCCCCAACTATTTCGATAGGCATTTACGCCCTGGTGGTGCAAGCATTGGTGGCGCTGCCCCTGGGGGTGCTGTCGGCCTGGAAAGCCAATAGCTGGGTGGACAGGTCCAGCATGGTGTTCGCCGTGCTGGCATTCTCTATACCCGTGTTCTGGCTGGAATACAACCTCATCTACCTCCTCGCGGTGAAAGTTCCCTGGTTCCCCGCGCTGGGTTACGAGCCGCTCACGGAGGGCGTCGGCCCGTGGCTCAGGTCCATCACCCTGCCCAGCGTCTGCGTGGGCCTCATCTCCGCCGGCCTGGTGGCGCGCGTAACCCGCTCCGCCATGCTTGAGGTGCTGAACGCCGACTACATCCGCACCGCTAAGTCCAAGGGCCTCTCGGATACGGTCGTCCTCATCAGGCACGCCCTCAGAAGCGCCGCAGTGCCCATAATGACCATCCTCGGCCTGAGCCTCGCCGGCATGATTGGAGGCCTCGTAATCAGCGAGCAGGTCTTCGCCATTCCGGGAATGGGGCGACTCATAGTCGACGCCGTTTCCAACAGGGACTTCCCGGTGATTCAGGGCGTCCTGCTGATAATCGCCCTCTCCTACGTGGTGGTCAACCTGGTAATCGACCTCGTCTACGTGTATCTGGACCCCAGGATTCGATACTGATGGCTCAGCGGCAGATGACAATCGCGGAGCAGGCGCCCAGCACCCGGCTACAGCGGTTGGCCGTGGAGGCGTTCCGCGCGCTTCGCAAGAACCCCAATATGGCATTCGGCTTCGTCGTCCTCACGTTCATGCTGTTCACTGCCGTGTTCGCGCCTTTTCTCGGCACCTCCGATCCCACGTTCCTGGTGCCGCTCGACCGGCTGATTCCGCCCGGCTCCGACCACTTCTTCGGCACGGACCACCTGGGAAGGGACGTCTACTCGAGGGTCATATACGGCAGCCGGGTCTCCCTGCAGGTCGGCGCCGGCGTAGCCTTGAGCGTCATCGCGCTGGGACTGCTCTTTGGCCTCCTGTCCGGCTACAACAGATTCCTCGACAAGATAATCATGAGAGTCGCGGACGGCCTCATGTCCATTCCCGCGTTTCTGCTCGCCATCGCGCTCATGGCGCTCCTCGGCCCCAGCCTCCGCAACGTGATCGTCGCGCTGACCATAGCGTCCGTTCCCGAGACAACCCGGCTCGTTAGGGCGCTCGTGCTCAGCCTGCGGGAGCAGGAGTACGTCACCGCGGCGCGCTCGATAGGCTGCGGACCCGTACGCATCGTCGCGCGCCACGTGCTCCCCAATACGGTCGCGCCCGTGCTGGTGCTCGGCAGCTTTATCACCGCCGCCGCCATCATCTCGGAGGCCGGACTCAGCTTCCTGGGCGCGGGCATTCCCGCCGACACCCCAAGCTGGGGCAACATCATGGGCCAGGGGAGGCAGTACAACCAGATTGCGATCTGGATACTCTTCTTCCCCGGCCTGTTCCTCTCGCTGACCGTGCTCGGCGCCAACCTCATCGGCGACGGGCTGCGCGACACTCTCGACCCCCGCCTCCGAAGGCTGGCCTAGCCCTCGCCGCGATGGATGACAAGCCGATGTCCAAGACGATACTCATACTCACCCTCGCTCTCACCGCTTCGATATTCATAACGGGTTGCGGCGGCGAAGACGCGCCCGACGACACGGCGTCACAGCCGACTGTCCAGGCCGCGTCTAAGGCCACTCCCCGGGCTGCATCCCAGTCCACCCCGTCCTCGCCGGACGCCGCCGCTCAGGGAGATGAATCAGCACAGGTGGTCACGGAGAGGGTGAGCGCCCTCAACCAGTCGCGCGAATTGCATTCCGCGACGCTGCTCCAGGATGGCAGGGTGCTGGCGACTGGCGGCGTGGCGCTCGGCGACCTGCTCGTTTCCGCCGAGCTGTACGACCCGGCCTCCGATGCGTGGTCCGCCACTGGCGATATGAACGAAGCCAGGGCCGAGCACGGCGCGGCGCTGCTCCAGGACGGGCGCGTTCTGGTGGCCGGCGGCGGTACCTCCCGGGCGCCGGTTTCCTCTGCCGAGCTGTTCGACCCTGCCACGGGCGAATGGTCCGTCGCAGCCGGCATGGCCCAGGCCAGGCTCTCGCACACCATGACCGCGCTGCCCGATGGTCGCGTGCTGGTAACCGGCGGGCGCTCCTCCGACCGCGAGGACGTGGCCACCGCCGAGATATACGACCCCCAGTCCGACACCTGGTCCGGGGCCGCCGCCATGTCCGTTGCCAGGTGGGCGCACACCGCAACCCTGCTCTCCAACGGCCGCGTGCTGGTGGTAGGCGGCGGGGCCCGCTTCGACATCCACGACACCGCCGAGATATACGACCCGCAGTCCGACACCTGGTCCGCCGCCGCCGACCTGTCCGGGCCCCGCATAGAGCACAGGGCGGTTCTTCTCGGCGGCGGCAAGGTGATGGTGTCCGCCGGATTCGGCCAGAGCTCCCTGCTCGCCAACGGTGAAGTGTACGACCCGGCCACCGACACCTGGACGGAGACCGGCGAAATGCCCCAGGACCTTCACAGGCACGCGATGGTAGCGCTCGAGAATGGCGGGGCGCTCGTGGTTGGCGGCTTCACCCAGTCCAGCCCGAGCCACGTGGTGATCGAGATGGCAGTCTACGACCCCCAGTCCAACGAGTGGACGGAAGCCGGCAGCATGGCCGGCGAGCGCCGCAACCACACCGCCACACTCCTGCAAGACGGCTCCGTGCTCATAGTCAGCGGCATGGGCAATGTCGGCCTGCTCTCGGAAGTGTCCGAGGTGTACGCCCCCACGCGGTAAATGATAGGACCACAGCCTGGACGCCAAAAGGGGCCGGCCACAAGACCGGCCCCTCCACCGGGCGGGACTCAGGCCCCGCCCACTGACCCACCGAGATACTGACCTACTGACTAACTCTTCCCGCTACTGCTGCGACTGTATCCCCTCAGCGCGCGAAACGAGCGAGGAGAACTCCGCCACGTCCTCATCCTCAGCGAGCAGCCGCTGCACCCTCATCGCCTCCGCGGCCACCCTTTCCAGGCTGCCTTCCTGCGCCCAGTAGCTCTCGCGCAGAATCTCCGCGTACTCCGCGACCACTGCGGACATTTGGAACCTGGGCGACGCCTCGCCAAACTCCGTCGCAAGCTCGCTACGCAGAAACTCGCGGTCAATCTCGCTCACCTCGCCGGTGTCTGGGTCCTCGTAGCGCAGGTACACCGTGCCCAGTACGCCCTCCGCGTCCTCGTGCAACTTCACCTCGTACAGCGCCGTCACGCTGTGGCCCGCGCCCACCTCGCCCGCGTCCACCGTGTCGTCCCGGAAGTCCTCGTCGTCCACGCGGCGGTTCTCGTAGCCCAGCAGCCTGTAGCTCCGCACCACCTCTGGGTTGAAGTCCACCTGCACCTTGGTGTCCTTGGCGATGTTCTGGAGCGTGCCCACCAGGTTTTCCACGAACACGCGCCTCGCCTCGTTCAGCGTGTCGACGTAGTAGTAGGAGCCGTCGCCGTTGTTGGCTAGCTGCTCCATGAGCACGTCGTTGAAGTTGCCCATGCCGAATCCGACAGTCGTCAGCGTCACGCCTTCGTCGACGTATCCTTGTATCCGCTTGAGAATGGAGTCCGGGCCGGTGTTCCCCACGTTGGCCACGCCGTCGGAGAGCAGGATCACCCGCGTGATCCGCCCGGGCCGTACCCGCTCGGCGGCAAGCTGGTAGGCCAGCCTCAGCCCGTCCTCGGCGTAGGTAGAACCGCCCGGCGCCAGCCTGTCGATGGCGCTGATGATGGAGCGCTTCTCGCCGCCGTCAGTGGGTTCCAGCAGCACCTGTCCGACCGAGCCGTAGATGACGATTCCGACCTCGTCGGTGGGCCTGAGCTCGTCCACAAGCAGCCTGAGCGACCTCTTAACCAGTCCCAGCCGGTCCTCCCGACCCATCGAGCCGGACACGTCTATGGCGAACACCAGCGTGGCGTCCTTGCGCGCGTCGCTCGCGATCTCCTTGCCTTGCAGGCCGACTCGGACGAGCCAGTGCCTTTCGTTGCCGAACGGCGAAGGCGAGCCGTCCACGTGTATGGCGAACGCTCCCTCCTGGGGAGGCGCGTATCCCTGGTCGAAGAAGTTCACGAATTCCTCGACTCGAACCGAGTCCGGGTGGGGCATGTTGCCGTCCTGGACGAAGCGCCGCGCAACGGTGTACGAGGCGGTGTCCACGTCTATCGCGAAGGTCGACAGGTGGTCGTCTTCGGTGTCTATGAACGGGTTGACGCCGTAGTTCTTGAAGAACGTGAGGTCGTAGGCCTCATCGTTCACCGTTGCCGACCCGCCAATGACGTTGAACCCCTCCGGTGGTGGCGCCATCGCCGCCGCCGGCGCGACGGGCTGCTTGGCAGCCATGGGCGGCGCCGCCGTGGGCGCGGCAGCGGGCGCCTGCGGCTGCTGTCGCTCCTCCGGCTCAGCCTGGCTGCACGCTACCAGCGCAGCCACGAGCACCGCAATCCCTATCAGTCCGACAATCTTGCTAAGCATCGTTTGCACCTCCTGCCGATGCGACTGTGTCCGCGGTCACGGCCTGCGGGCGAGTCCCGCGCCGTCCGCCGACACGTCCAGCGTCGCACCGGATGGTGTACACTCCGAACGTCAGATTTGTTTCATTCAGTGAGTTTAGCGTACCTGAGATGTAACAGTTGCAGACTTTCGCCGAACTGCTGACGTCTTACATGGAGCGTACCGGAATCGGCGACGCCGAATTGGCCCGCCGCATCCCGGTCAGCCGCCCGACTCTCATCCGGTGGAAGGAGGGGGTGACGACACGCCCCCGCTACCGCGAGGACGTGCTGCGCTGCGCCGAGCTGCTGCGGCTGACGCCATCGGAAACCGACGAGTTCCTGCAGGCCGCCGGATTCTCCCCCGAGACTGCCCCGGCTCAGGTCGACCCCCGGCCCGCAGACGACGCCGTCGAGGAGACAGCACCGGCGCCGGTGCTTGTGGAGTCGGAGGCGGTGGTCTCCCCAAGCCCACCGCGCCGCAGGCGGCGCGCAATCGTGGCTGTGGCGGTGCTCGTACTGGTCGCTGCTGTAATCGCCGCGGCAGCGCTCGCGATGGCCCTGCGGGACACCACCGACTACCCGGCGGCCCTGGACGGCGAGTCCCTCATCGTCATAGCCCCCTTCGTCAACTACACCGGCGGCCAGCAGGGTTACAACGTGCTGGGCCGCCTGAAGCACGAAATAGACAGCGAGGTCAGCGCCGCCGGCCTGTCCGCGGTGCGCGCGGTGGAGTGGCCCGAGCAGATAGCGTCGGAGACCATCGCGGAGGCCGCCGGCCGGCGCTCCGACGCCGTAATCGTCATCTGGGGCGAGTACGACAGCGGCCGGGTTATGGCCCGGTTCACGATGCCCCGAGTGCAGTCCACGCAGCTCGACCGGCAGGTCGTGGACATCGCCTCGTCGCCCTCGGAGCTGCCCGCCACCATCAACGCCGACCTCACCGAGCAGGTGCGGTACGTTGCACTGCTCACCCTGGGCCAGCTCTACCTGGAGCAGGGCGAGCACGACCTCGCCAAAACGGTGCTGATACACGCCTCGGACAGCAACCCCACGGACCCGGCGGCGTTGGCGAACCTGAGATACCTGCTGGGCCGCTCCTACCTTGGCGGCAGGCTGGCGGACTTCGACGAGGCGGTCTGGCTGTTCACCCAGGTCCTCGCCGTCCGGCCACGATCGGTTGAAGCGCTCAATAGCCGCGCGCTGGCTTACCTGGAACGCGCCCGTGCCGGCGACGTCAATCGCGCGATCGACGACTTGGCGCAGGCGGCCACCATCGACCCCACTCACGCAGCCACCTTCGTCAACCTCGCGGCGGCGCACGTGGAGCGCGGAACTGATGCCGACCTCGACCGCGCCGTCGCCGAGCTGACGGAGGCGCTCGAGATTCAGCCGGGCTATGCCAGCGCATACGTCAACCGCGCGGGGGCCTACGTCGCAAGGGGCGCTCCCGGAGACCTGGACCGCGCATTCGAGGACGCGGAAGCCGCTCTGGACGGCGACCCGGATCTGGCGCCCGCGCACATCGCCCGCGGCAACGCCCACCTGGCGCGTCGCGGAGAAGGCGACCTTGCCAGTGCGCTGGAGGACTACAGCCGCGCCATCGAGCTTGACCCGAACTCGGCGACTGCCCATTTCAACCGTGGGCTGGTGTACTCGGAGTTGGAAAACTGGTATGCATCGCTGTCCGACCTGCGGTGGGCGCAGGCGCTGAGTCCGAACAACGTGGCGTTCAACCGCGTTCTCTGCTGGCAATTGGCGGTGTCAGGGAGTCCCGGCGAGGCGCTGCCCGTCTGCGAGAGAGCCGTCGCCCACGACCACACAAGCCAGTCACGTGAGGCGAGAGGAGTGGCTTACGCGCTCACGGGCCGCACCGGCGAGGCGGTCGAGGACCTGGTAGCGTTCCTCGAATGGATCGGCGCTTCGCCGAATGATAGCTGCCGGGACCTCTACTGGCAGAGCCGGGAAGGCTGGATCGACGAGCTCCGTTCGGGCAACGATCCGTTCGACCCTGCGACGCTCAGGGAGCTACGCGTGCGACCGGTCTCGCCCGGCGCTGCCCCCTGCTAGTAAGACCGTCCCTTCCCCCTCGACGGGAGAAGAGCCTGCCCTGAGCCTGCCGTAGGGTCAGGATGGCGGTGACGGCTCCGGCTACACGAACCGCGCCAGCACCTCGCGGGCCGCGTCGTAGTCACGACGGCCCGCCCTGAGGATGGGCGGCACGAGGTAGAACGTCCGGAAGCCCGCGTCCGTGAGCTCGCCCACAAGCTGCGCCGCTATGTCGGCGCCGGGTCGGCCGGCCGCCAGGTCGTCCGTGACCCGCGGCGGCACATCGCCCAGCGCCAGGCTGCCCGGCGCCATCACCGGCACCCCAAAGAACATCGGCGGGCCGAGATTGCCGTACAGTGATGCGTAGCGTTCCATGAAACGCACCGGCATCTCGGCGTCGAACGTGGGCTGAGAGATGAAGAACTGCGCCCCGGCCTCCGCCTTGGCGTGGGTGAGGCGCGCCTCCCTTTCGATACCGCGTCCCAGGTCGATAGTTGCCCCTACGCATAGATTCGTCGGCCCTCGCAACCGCAGACCGCGGTGGTCTACTCCCTCGTTCATCGCGCCGATCGCTCGAATGAGTGCGGTGGGCGTGAAGTCGTGGACGTCCCGCACCGTCGAGAGCTCGCGCGGGGTGAAGTCGTCGCCCCGCACAATTATCACGTTCTCCAGCCCGAGCAGCTCCGCCCCCAGCAGCAGGCTCTGGATGGCTACGCGATTCATGTCGCGCGTCGCGATGGTAAACGCCACCTCCGCGCCCGTCTCGCGCTGTAGCCAGTGTGCCGCCGAAACGGAGTTGACACGCACCGACCTGCCGGGGTTGTACGCCATCGAGAGGAAGTCGGCATCGAGGCCGCGCAGTGGCTCGAGCAGGCCGGGGTCGGCGCCCCTCGGAGGTGACACGTCGCAAATGAAAACCGGTGCGCCGGCGCTTTTGAGAGCTTTGTCGACGATCTTCACAATGCGGTCAATTGTACCTCTGAAGGAACGGACAATGCGACAAAAGTAAGGGGGAGCGCGCTGAGCACGCTCCCCCTGGGTAAGCTGCGGATTCGATGGTGTTCACCTCTTTGGCATTGGTGATTGCGGGTCTACTTCCAGCCCAGGTCTCCGTTTCTGCCGGGCGTAAGCGATACCCTGTGGCCCAATTCGCAACTGAATCGCTCTTCGCGCACTTCCCTACGCTTGCCCGATAGCGATGACTGTTCCATGTCACCACCGCAAAACGGGCAGGTTACTCCGTAAACGACCCTATTTCGTAGTCGGCGCAACTGGACATACGTGAGCGTTTCCACCAGCGAAGGAAACTCGCCAACATAGCGTAGAATGAAGCGGGTGCCCGCGCCGATTATGCTCTTGTGCCCGTTAGCCGGCGCCGGCGGTGTGTAGTAATAATCCACGTACCCGCACTGCAAGCACTCAGGTTCGTCGTAGGTGATCCTGAGTTGCGCCTCGCATCTCGGGCAAATCATCAGATTTCGCCGTGATGTGACCGGAGCTATGCGTAGTATCGGTACTGCTTCCGCGCCTACCAGGGTCTCGGCTGTAGATGTGGTCAACTGGCTCCTTCCTTTCTTCAGATTTCGGCAATCCCGCTCTCCAGACGCCGGGGTTTACCGATGCAGGGTGTGGCAGCCCTCCCACTTCGCGGTTGTCGCCGTCGGCGCGCTTTCCGGGGCACCGCTAGCGTTGTTGGGTTGCCTCTATCAGACAGTTCTCGTCCCAGACTTAGATTGTCTATAGTTATATTTTCGGAAAAGTACAAGTCAGTCAAGGCAGAATTCATGCAAAGTTGGGAGGATTCTATAGATATTTTGAGTCAACTTTTGACCAATCCTAGCTAGTCCGCTATACGCCGCTCGAAATTGACTTATACTTTCCAGAGGCAACCACCCCTATAGGCCATCGTCGGCAGTCCTGACACGGGGCGGCCCCGGGACGCTCGCATAGGCGCTGAAAGTGCGCTCCCAGGCCGGGGGCATGGTGGACCGTGCCCGGCTTGAAAGCGGTGCCTGCCGAATCTATCATGGGTCTGGCCGGCGAGTGCTCCGGCATGGAGTCGAGAATGGCAATCTATCCAGTAGTCCTGGCGGGCGGTTCGGGCACGCGGTTGTGGCCGCTGTCGAGGACGCTCCACCCTAAGCAGTTTCTCGCTATCGGGGGGGAACACTCGCTGCTGCAACGGGCGCTGCTTAGGCTGCGTGGCATCCCACAGGCCGCCGCGCCCGTTATCGTGTGCAACGAGGAGCATCGCTACCTCGTCGCCGAGCACTGCCGCCAGATCGGCGTCACGCCATCGGCCATCGTGCTGGAACCCGCGGGACGCAGCACGGCGCCGGCTCTCACTCTCGGCGCGCTGTGCGCCGCCGACCTGGCTCGGAGGGACGTGTCCGCCGGGACCGGCGATGAAGATCCCGTACTGCTGGTCGCTCCAGCCGATCACGTGCTTCGCGGCGCCAGTGCGTTCGTGGACGCGGTGAGCGCGGGCGCGGCTCACGCGAGTACGGGCGAAATGGCCGCGGTCGGCGTCGTTCCAACCGCGCCCAACACGGGGTACGGCTACGTGGAGATGGGCGACTCCGTGAGCCCGACCGCGTACCGCGTGGCGTCGTTTGTGGAAAAGCCCGAAGAGAATGTGGCTCGCGGGCTGGTCGACAGCGGGCGCTTCCTGTGGAACAGCGGCATTTTCCTGTCCCTCGCCTCGGTGTGGCTGGAGCAGATCGGGCGCCACCGCCCGGACATCGCCGAGGCGTGCTCACGCGCATTTGAGCTGGGACGGCAGGACGGCGAGTTCTTCCGTCCGGACGCCGAGGCTTTCGCCGGCTGTCCGGGCGACTTCATCGCCTACGCCATCCTGGAGAAGATAGCGGGACGCACGGGCGATATGCCCGCGGCGTCCGGTTCACCCCACGCGCCCAATGGACCCGAGTGCGTTTTGATACCGATGCAGGCCGGCTGGTCCGACGTGGGGAGCTGGTCGTCGATGTGGGAGGAGGAGGCGCGGGACGGGGCGGGCAACGCCATAAGGGGCAACGTGGTAGCCGAATCGGTGCGCGACTCGTTGCTCATAGGCCGCCAGAGGCTAGTGGCCGCGATAGGGCTGGACAACGTGGTAGTGGTGGACGCGGAGGACTGCTTGCTGGTGGCGGACATGGGTCGCTCGGAGGAGGTGAGAGCGGTGGTGGAACGGCTGAAGTCGGAGGGCCGCTCGGAGGTGTAGGGCCCCGCCGCTACGGCGAGAGCCGGCCCCGCACCCTGTCCACCACGGACCAGTACCAGTCCATGTCGGACAACGCCCTGTCGATGAAGCGCAGGTTGGCGACGTGGTCGGTGAACAGCGGCTCGAACCCGGCCCCGACAAGCCTGCCGGGGTCGCCCCAGGTGTGAACGACGTAGTTCTTCACGTGCGCCGGCACCTGCGCGTGCACTGTTCCCGGCCTTTCGCCCACGAGCGCGCCCACCTGGTCTACCATCTCGTTTACCGAAACGGGCCTGCCCTGCCCAACGTTGTAAGTGAGCGCGGATACGTCGGCCAGGCTCGGATCGGGCGCCGGCAGCGATAGCAGGAACAGCACCGCCCGCGCCACCTCCGCCGCGAATATCGTGTCCCGCGTCTGCTCTCCCGGGCTGAACACGCCGTCCTGTCCCCAGACCTCGAATGGCACACCCTCCCTGGCGTGCCAGAGGATCTGCGTGTACAGGTTGCCAAAGTTTCCCTTGTGCTGCTCGGTCACGCCGTACACTGAGAAGAAGCGGCATATCTGCACCTTCAGGCCGTCGCACAGCGCCTGCTCGATGGCCATCTCCTCCATCATCAGCTTCGTCAGCTCGTAGAGCGAGCCCGGCCAGGCCCTCTGCGACTCCACCGAGGGCCGCACCTTGGCCAGGCTGCTGGTGGACGCAAAGATGAGCCTCACGCCTTCGTTCACGCACCACTCCAGCACCGCCTTCCAGCACTCGACCTCCTCCAGAACGTCGTCCAGACCGGTGAAGTGGGGCGCGCTGGAGCGCCCGCCCACGAATATGAGCACGTCCGGCGCCGGCGGAGGCGCAGCCACGAATTCGCGATGGGTCCGGGTGTCGACGAGGTGGCGTAGTGACAATGGCAGATTGGCCGGCTTGCCCAGAGAGAGGTTGTCATTCACGCACAGGCTCTCAGGCACGTGTCCCAGCTCGTACAGCTTGGTCAGCACGTGTGAGCCCACCTGGCCGCAGCCGCCCATCACGCAGATCGTTTTGTCGCACAGGATCCGCGCGGCCCGAACGAGTGGGTCGGCCACGCTCCTTTCGACGTACCAAGACTCGATACCGGCGAGGCCTATGCCCGAACTCTTCGAATGTGCCATGTAGCAATCACCTGATCCGGCCACGTACCGCCCGAAATCTACCCAGAGTCTAGGCGACGCCCCCCACGCCCGCAAGGGCTGGATCTGCCGGTGAATGTCAGATTGTGGTTGAGCCTACGCGCTGGCCTGGCCCGCGGACCGTCCGCGCCGGCGCTCGCGTAGGAGGGGGTGTTCCATGCGCCTATTAGTAGTACAATGCAGGCCCGCCGACAAAGGCGTGGTGCGGCCTCTCAAGCCTGAAGGAGTTCCCCCATGGCCCCAGACGCGCTTCCCGTATCCCAGATGCCGGCGGTGCCCCCCCGTATTCTGCTCGGTCCCGGTCCGAGCAACGCCAACCCAAGGGTGTTGCAGGCCATGTCGTCCAGTATGATCGGCTACCTGGACCCCGACTTCATGCTGATAATGAACGAGGTGTCGGAGCTGCTGCGGAGGGTGTACCAAACGGACGAGAGCCTGACGTTCGCCCTTTCGGGCACCGGGTCGTCTGGAATGGAAGCCGGACTGTCGAGCCTTCTCGAGCCTGGCGACACGGTGGTGATGTGCATTTATGGCTTCTTCTGCGAGCGAATGGTGGATATGGCGACACGCGTTGGGGCCAACGTGGTGCCACTGCGCGCGGAGTGGGGCAAGCCTTTCCCGGAGGATCTGCTAGAGGAGGAGCTGGGCAAGCACGCGAAAGTAAAGCTGGTAACCGCGATACACGCCGAGACGTCGACCGGCGTCCGGCAGCCGCTGGAGGGCATATCCGCGCTGGCGAAGGCGCACGACGCGTTGTTCATGGTCGACGCGGTGACGTCCCTGGGCGGCAACGAGGTCGCCGTCGACGACTGGGATATCGACTACTGCTATTCGGCGACCCAGAAGTGCCTGGGCTGCCCTCCGGGGTTGTCTCCCGTGGCGGTCAGCCCCAGGGCGCACGACACGGTTAAGAGCAGGGACTCCAAGCCGGTGTCTTGGTACCTGGACCTGGCGCTAAACGCCAACTACTGGGGTTTCGACCGGGTGTATCACCACACCGCGCCGGTGAGCATGATATTGGCCCTACGCGAGGGCCTGCGCATAGTGCTGGAAGAGGGGCTGGAGTCGCGCTTCGAGCGCCACCGGCGAAACGCGGACGCCCTGCGCGCCGGACTGGACGCGCTTGGGATGGAGGCGGTCGTGCCGCGCGAGCACGCGCTGGACCAGATTACGCCGCTGTGGATTCCTGAGGGCGTGGACGATGATACGGTGCGCGGGATGCTGCTGCGAGAGCACAACATCGAGATGGGCAAAGGCCTGGGCGCGCTTGCGGGTAGGGTGTGGCGCGTGGGGCTGATGGGCGAGTCGAGCAGGGCGGAGTACGTGCTGGGCCTGCTGTCCGCGCTGGAGGACATACTGCCGCGCGTCGGCTACGAGGTGCCGCAGGGCGCGGGGGTCGGCGCGGCGAGCAAGTCGCTGTCCACGGCGTAGTGGCCAGCTGCACGATGCGCCGTTCGCGCGCGAGTTGACGCAGGCGCGGCGGTCATGAAAGCCAGGAGCCGCGCCTGCCGCAGCGAGGCCCGTGCACCGGCAGTTAGGCGGTCGCGGTAGCCCCCGTCAGCACGCGGACGCCATCCCCGACCTTGATCTCGCCGCCCTGGACGACGTACGCCAACATGCCGCGCTGGCGATCTAGCTCCACTCGCAGCCCGGGCCGTATCTCGTCCATGCGCGCGCATGGTGCGCAGTGGCCGGTGATGCGCACCACCACGTCGTCGCCAAGCGCGACCTTGGTTCCCGACTCGATGGACGCGAGATCGACGCCGGAGGTGGTTATGTTCTCCCGCACCTCGCCGTACGACAAACCGAAGCGCTCCAGCGTCTCCTCGTCCATCAGCAGCACCTGCCGGGCCGCCCGGACTCCCTCGGAAATGGCGTGGCGGTCACCCTCGATGCCGTGGTTGGCGACGACGTTAGCGCTACCTACCGACTTCATTGGCTCCCGGTGTCCCACGCACAGTTGCAGCGAAACGATTGCGGCCTGTTGACTCGAACTCATGCGAATGCCCTCCCCGTTCGTGTGTTGGCCTAACGTTACACCCAGACAGAGCGCGGGGCAAGGGCAGAGCGAGCCGCCCGTCGTTGTTTCGCTTGCTCGCGATTGACGGGTCAATCACCATCTGGGCGTGGCCATGATAGAAGTCAGGGAATACGTCGATCAGCGAGGCCGAAGCCCGTTCCGACTCTGCGTAGAGCGCCTCGACTCTAGAGCTGCATACCGGGTGCGTTCCGCCCTCTTGCGGATCGAGGTCGGCAACCTGTCGAACGTGCGGGAGGTGGGTCGCGGCGTACTGGAACGCCGAATCAACGTTGGCCCGGGGTACAGGGTCTATCTCGCTCGGTAGGGATGGAGACACCTTGATAATCCTGCTCGGCGGTGGAACAAAGGCGCGCCAGCACGCGGACTTTGAACGCGCACGGAGAATTGGGCATGATTACAGGCGCGAAAAGCAACAGTGAAGTATGAGACATGTCGCCTACCGTTGACTACTGAGAGACTGTTTTGGCGCGGGCTCGGCGCGACCCAGAGTTCCGTGAAGGGATGCTCATGGAAGGCGTCCAGTGCCTTCTGGCCGGGGAGATCGACGTGGCCACGATTGTACTTCGCGACTATATCGAGACCACAATCAGCTACGAGAAGCTCGGCGAACTGACTAGCGCACCTCCTGAGACCCTTGCCTGCATGTTCGGCAAGAAGGGCAATCCCAGCGCGGCCGACCTGCTCAGTGTCGTTAGCACCATCCAGCGGCACGAGGGGATATGTCTCGAAGTTCACGTCGTGCGACAGGGTGTCGGTCAGACTTATGAAGCGGACCACGAAGAGAATCACAAGCCGGCCCCAAGGCCGGCTTGAACGTGCTATACTCTGTCCAAATTCGGCGGCGCGGAGCCTTCGCCGCCACCGTCTGCTCATTCGTTACCCGACCACCTAGGAGGTGCACAGCATGGCGACCGCATCGAACGGGCTGACCACCGTAAGGAATATGAACGAGGCGGGCTCGAAGTTCGTGGAGAGCCTCGACGCCCAGCAGCGGGCCAGGGCCACCTACCCCTACCTGGACGGCGAGCGCGTGTTCTGGTACTACCCGCCGCTTAACCGCCACGGCCTGGCCCTTCGCGACATGGATGAGAACCAGCGCGGGCTGGCCTTTGCGCTGATGGCCACGGGTCTGACTGACAGGTCTTACGAGCAGGCCAAGCAGATCATCGAGCACGAGTCGGTGCTGGGCCCGCTGGAGAAGGAGCAGGGGATTGTCTCCTTCGTTCGAGACCCGGATCTCTACTACTTCACCATCTTCGGCGAGCCGGGCGGCAGCGAGCCGTGGGGCTGGCGCGCCGAGGGACACCACGTCTCGCTGCACTTCAGCATCTGGGGCGACGACATCATCTCGATGACGCCGTTCTTCTTCGGCGCCAATCCGGCCGAGGTGCCCAAAGGCCCCAAGGCCGGTCTGCGCATACTTGGCGCACGCGAGGACATGGCCTACGAGCTGATAAACAGCCTGGACGCGGGGCAGAGGTCGAAGACGATCATATACGACCAGGCGCCCTACGACATTCTCACCTACAACAGCTCCAAGGTGTCGCTACCCAAGGAGGAGGGGCTGTCGGTCGCGGCGATGTCGGGCACGCAGCGCGAAATGCTGATGGGCTTGGTGACCGAGTACGTCAGCCAGGTCAACGAGGAGTTAGCCGGCCGGAGGCTCACGGCGCTGAAGGAGGGTGGTTTCGACCAGCTTCACTTCGCCTGGGCGGGTCCGCTGGACAAGAGCGAGGCGCACTACTACCGGATACACGGCGGCGAGTTCGTAGTCGAGTTCGACAACAGGCAGAACGGGGCGAACCACATCCACTCAGTCTGGCGCGAGGTCGAGAACGACTTCGCCGGCGACGTGTTGCGCGAACACCTGCTGATGTACCACGTCCTGTAGGGAAACTCGCAAAGTCCCTTCCCCCTCGCAGGGGGAAAGTTAGGATGGGGGTGACTCCGTTTCAAACGCGGGCCACTGGACGCCCAGTATGCCGGGGGTGGCGCGCACCGCCTGAGTAACGGTCTGCCGCTCACCTTCGGCGCGTACGTCGCCATCCAGGTGAAGCACCCCAAACTGCGCGTTGACCACGATGCGGTCCAGCATCGACGGTGCGTACTGCGTTATGCGGGAGGCCGCGGCGAGGTTGATTTCCCAGTCACTGAAGAGCCTGTTCTCCACCGAGACGCAGCCGCGCACCGCGCGCGCGGCCAGTTCTACATCGCGGTTCACCTGGGTCGACCGTGTGTTGCCCTCCAGCCGTATTACGCCTTCGGATACGCGGACGCGCACCTCGTTGAGGTCCACCTCGGGTACGTCCGGCGAGCCTCGCAGCGCCTCCAACAGGTCGTCCTCTATCTCCTCGTCCCTGCGGTAGGCGACCGCATGGCGCGGCTCCGAGTCCGACTGGGCCATGCGAAGGCCGTCGGCGTCGAGCACGTCGGACGCCGCCACCGGCAGCAGCACCTGGCGGGCCCCCCGCTTGCCCGCCATAACGTGCGTCAGCCTACGAATCTCGCCAACCACGCGTACTCCGCGCAGCCGCAGCCGCTCTCCGCTGGGTGTGTGCACCCATTTGCGCGAGCACAGCGCGATGCCACCCGGCGGTTCGGAGTTCGCGTTTGGCAGGGCCAGTAGCTCGACAAGTCCCATGCCCAGGCGCAGGCTTTCCGTGTCGCCGCCGATTAGCATTCCGGCCGGCGCGCTGCGTTGCGAGGCCAGCACCAAGCCGCGCCGCACCGTGAGATGCGTTACACGCAGTGGCGAGGCCGATACGACCACTCCTCGCAGCCTACCGGCCCAGCCGTCGGTAGCCGACACTTTCTGGCCCCAGGTAAAGTCCATTTCTCCTGCTCCCGCGGGTTCACCCCCATCCTAACCTTCCCCCATCAAGGGGAAGGGACGCCGCACGCCCAACCTGACATTCCCCTGCCAAGGGGGAAGGGACTTCTGGACTCCGCTAGCTTCGGTCGTCCACCTCGCGGTACTCGCCTTCCACCGTGCCGCCGGGCGGCTCGTCGGCGTCGGACGGCCCCGCCTGGTCGCCAGTCGGCGGCTGCTGGCTATAGGCGGCCTGCCCCACGCGCTGAACGGCCTCGTTCAGTTCGTCGAGAGCCGACCTCATCGCCGCGGCGTCCTGCGTGTCGAGCGCGGAACGCACCGCGGCGATCTTGCCCTCCAGCTCCGACTTCAACTCCTCGGGTATGTTCTCGCCGCTCTCTCTCAGCAGACGCTCCGCGGCGTAGGCGGCGTTGTCGGCCTGGTTGCGCGTCTCGGCGATCTCCCGCCTGCGCTGGTCGTCGTCCGCGTGCGTCTCAGCGTCCCGCACCATCTGGTCGATCTCCTGCTCGGTCAGGCCGGAGTTCGCCGTGATGGTGATGTGCTGCTCCTTGCCGGTGCCCTGGTCCTTCGCGGACACCTTCAGGATGCCGTTGGCGTCAATGTCGAACGTGACTTCGATCTGCGGCGCGCCCCTGGGCGCAGGCAGTATGCCGTCCAGCATAAACTTGCCGATGCTCTTGTTCTCGGACGCCATTGGGCGCTCGCCCTGGAGCACGTGCACCTCGACGCTGGTCTGGCCGTCGGCCGCGGTGGTGTAGGTCTCGCTCCTCGCCGTGGGTATGGCGGTGTTGCGGGATATCAGCTGGGACACCACGCCTCCGAGCGTCTCGATGCCCAGCGTCAGCGGCGTAACGTCTACGAGCACGATGTCCTTCACGTCGCCCTGGAGCACGCCGGCCTGAATCGCTGCGCCGACTGCCACCACTTCGTCCGGGTTCACGCCCCTGTGCGGCTCCTTGCCGAACAGCTTCTGCGCGGCCTCCTGCACGGTGGGCATCCTGGTCATGCCGCCCACTAGGATTATCTCGTCCAGGTCGGTCGCCGACACGCCCGCGTCCGCCATGGCGACCCTGCAAGGCTCGACGGTACGCTGCACCAGTTCGTCCACCATCTGCTCCAGCCTCGAGCGGGTGAGCGTCATCACCAGGTGCTTGGGACCGGAGGCGTCGGCGGAGATGAAAGGCAGGTTTATCTCGGTCTCCACGAGCGTCGAAAGCTCGATCTTGGCGCGTTCAGCGGCCTCCCTCAGTCGCTGCAGGGCGGTGCGGTCCTGCTGCAGGTCCACGCCCTCCTCGCGGCGGAACTCCTCGCAGGCCCAGTCGATGATGCGCTGGTCGAAGTCATCGCCGCCCAGGTGCGTGTCGCCGTTGGTGGCGACCACCTCGAACACGCCGCCGCCGATGCGGAGTATGGTGATGTCGAACGTGCCGCCGCCCAAGTCGTAGAGGGCGATGGTCTCGTCGCCCTTCTTGTCCAGCCCGTAGGCGAGCGCCGCGGCGGTGGGCTCGTTGATGATGCGCAGCACCTCCAGGCCGGCGATGCGTCCGGCGTCCTTGGTGGCGTTGCGCTGGCTGTCGTTGAAGTAGGCGGGCACTGTTATGACCGCCTGGTTGACGGGCTCGCCCAACTTGTCCTCGGCGTCGCGCTTGAGCTTCTGCAGCACCATTGCCGAAATCTCCGGCGGGGCGTACTGCTTGCCGCCCATCGTGACGTAGGCGTCGCCGTTGGAGTGCTCGCTCACCTCGAAAGGCACGAGTTTCACGTCGCGTTTCACGCTTTCCTCGGCGAAGCGGCGGCCCATGAACCTCTTGACGGAGTAGACGGTGTTGCGTGGGTTGGTGACAGCCTGGCGCTTGGCCGTCTGGCCCTCGTAGCGCTCGCCGTTTCGAGTGTTGAGGCCGACTACGGACGGGGTGGTCCTGGCGCCCTCGGAGTTTTCGATGACGCGCGGCTCACCCCCTTCGATCACGGCCATGCACGAGTTGGTCGTGCCCAGGTCTATACCCAGTATCTTTGCCATCGAACGTCTCCTATGTTGTAGTTTCGGTTTCGTCTTCGAGCGCTGCTGAAACTGCGACAACCACCTGGGCCGGCCTCAGCAACCTGTCGTTCAGCATGTAGCCATCTCGCACGACGGTGGTTATGGTGCCCTCTGGATGATCAACCGTCGGCACGCTCTGAATGGCTTCGTGGACATTAGGGTCGAATTGCTGGCCGGCGGACTCGACCTTGCTGACGCCCTGCATCAGCAGCTTGCGGTCGAAGCTCCGGCGCGCGTTTCGCAGGCCCTCGAGCCACTGGGGGGCCACCGCGTCGTCGGGCACGTAGTCCAGCGCGCGGTCGAAGTCGTCCACCAGCTCCAGCATGTCGATGAGCAGGCTGGAGGTCAAGCTGCGCTTCAGGGTTTCCCGTTCGTCCTCGGCCCGGCGCCTGTAGTTCACGAGGTCCGCCTGCGCTCTGAGCGCCATAGCCCTGAACTGGTCCCGTTCTCGCTCCGTCTCCTCGAGAGTCTCCCGCATGGTTTCGGCGCAGTCGACGGCCGGAGCGGACTCCGCGTCCTCGCGGTGTTCGTCCGGCGTCTGGGGTGGGTTGGTCTCGCTCATTAGCTGGGTCCTCCGCTTAGATTGTGTTCTCGGGATCAGACGGGATGCCTGTAGCCTCCGCGGCCCTCTCGCCCGCTACTTTCGCTTGCCCTGGAGCAGGCCGAGCATCTGGTCTACGCTGCTGTCGAGAAAGCTCTTGAGCTCCTCCCCTTCCAGCTCGTGGGTCTTGGCCCGCATGTTGACCAGGCGGTTGAACAGCCCTAGCGCCAGTTCCACCCCGGCCAGGTTCAGGCCCAGCTCGTCGACCAGATGCTTTATCAGGCGCAGCCGGGCGATGTCCTCCTCCGAGTAGAGGCGAAGCATTCCCACCGTGCGCGACGGGGACACCAGGCCAATGCGCTCGTACTTGCGCAGGGTCTGGGGGTGCATGTTCAGAACGCGGGCCGCGACGCTGATTATGTACACCCCCTGCACCCGGTCGTATTGCTGTCTCCTGTCGTACACCGTTTCCTCCACCTCCAACGATCTTGGCGCATAGGCTAACCAATTCGCCAGCCGCTCGTTATATATGGCACAACCGCAAATGGTACGCAAGCCCCGCGGGCTTCGCGAGACTTATCGGCTGGATGTATTATACCCCTTGACACAAGATGTGTCAACTAGATATAATTCAGCCGTGTCATAGATGCTAGTGGGCATCGATTGTCACTCAGTGGCCGCTCCCGCCCGGGCCGTCTCGCAGCAAGCGGACACGGGCCATTCGAATTGAGCGGAATCACGAGTAGGAGGGAGCGAGATGTTGTTCTTCAAGGCGTGTCTGAGGTGTAAGGGCGACGTGCACCGTGACAGGGACATGTACGGAGAGTACCTGAAATGCCTGCAGTGCGGCCACATGGTCGACTTGGTCAAGGTACACGGGCGAATGACTATGGACGTCCCGGCCGAGCGCGACTCGGGCGAGAGGGTGAAGGTGGCGTGACGCGGGTAGGGGAACCCCCCTTATCCGACGGACGGGGCGTCTCTCGCGAGGCGCCCCGTTTCTTTTGCACAGGTCACAGGCCAGGCCGCGCCGGACTCAGTATAGGCTGCGCCAGAACCGTTCTTCCTTCCAGGGATCCCCCTCCATGTGGTAGCCGCGCATTTCCCAGAAGCCCGGTTCGTTCTCGGCCATGAACTCCACGCCGTTCACCCACTTAGCGCTCTTCCAGCCGTAGCGCTTGGGCACCACGAGGCGCAGCGGCGCGCCGTGCTGGGCCGTCAGCGGTTCGCCATCGTGCTTGTAGGCGAACAGCACGTCGTCGTCGGCCGCCACCTCGAGGGGCAGGTTGCTGGAGTAGCCGCCGTAGCAGTGCGTCATCACAAACTTGGCTTCCGGGCTCACCCCTGCGAGCTTCATCACCTCGGAAAAGGCCACGCCCTCCCAGGTGTTCTGCAGCCGGCTCCACTGCGTAACGCAGTGGAACTCGGCGTCCAGCACTATCTTGGGCAGGTCGTTGAACTGCCGCCAGTCGAGCGTAATCTCCCGCTCGACCAGTCCAAACACCTTAAACTGCCAGGTATCGATGTCGATTTGGGGTGTAGAGCCAAAGGTGAGGATCGGAAACTTGTCCGTCACGAACTGACCCGGCGGGACGTCTACGTCCTCCAGTCTCTGGCGAATGGCGGTCACCCGCCCCAGCTTTCTCAGCATTTGCACATCCTCCGCCGACGTATCGTAACTCGCGATTCGGGCACTCACATTGTACAGCACGCGGGGCGGGCCTTGCATGGCGCGCCCACCCCCGACTCACGCAAACATGTGAAGCTGTTTCAGATTAACGGGTGCGCGAGAAATCGTCATTCCGGCCCACGAGCCGGAATCCGGAGGGAAGGGGCCTTCGTGTGTTGACGGCCTGGTAATCTGACACAGGCTCCAAACATGTGTGCACGTTGACCGGCCTGCCTATCCTATCGTATTGTGGGCCGGAACCCTTTTACAAGTCAATCATGAATTGGACTTCTGAAAGCTGAGTGCCGCCACAACAGGAACAGAGGCTATAGCGCGTAGAGCGGCGCCGATGGGTGCTCGGATCATCAGCCAGACCCGCAAGGACATTAGCGTTTGATCGACTTGAACGAACTACGCAATGGCCTCCCCGCCATTACGCCGGCGTGGGGTCGGGCCATGGCCGAGGCAGCTGGCGTTTGCCTGGAGTCGCAAGGTCACCGTCGAAGCGTTCCTCTTCGCGTAATGGGTCATGTCAGCCATACACACCCCTTGGACTGGCCGCCCATCGGAGACCAGGAGCGCAGATCCTGGGCGGACCTTCAGGAAGCAACAGAGTACGGCGCTACGGCAATCGCCGCACTGCTCGCCAAACAAGAACTAGGCTACACGGTCGTCGAGAGAGCCGCGAAGGGAACCGGAATCGACTACTGGCTGGGAAATGAAGTGGAAGGGCCACCCTTTCAGAACAAGGCGAGACTGGAAGTATCAGGTATCCTCCGTGCCGAAGGTAACTCTCAAGACGTTCAGACCGCTGTTTCCGTGCGCGTAAGGGCCAAGCAGAGGCAGACCCAGCAATCTAGAGGGACGCTTCCGGCTTGCGTCATTGTGGTCGAATTCGGGAGTCCTCTCGCTGAGGTGCAGATGACATGAGCCAAGTCAATGAACTGCACAACCGGGCTATGGACCTTGCTGAGTTCGCCCTAGCCCAACGATTGCGCGGGGATAGGGATGCGGAGTCTGAATTGCTCAGGCAGGCGCTGGAATTGGAACGTGCCGCCATCCAAGCCCTTGGAGACCCTATTGAGCCGACCTTCTCCGTTCTTCACCGTAGCGCCGGAACGCTGGCGTTGCGATGCGGGGAGTATCGGCTGGCCGAACAGCTTGCCGCCAATGCCCTCGCCCATGAACCGCCCAACGAAGTTGCCGAAGAGCTTCGTGATCTAGTTGAGCAGGTGCACTTCCAACGGCATCTGGAATTGCGGGGAGTTGAGTTAGGAAACGACGAGTTTCAGATGAGCTTGTCGGGTCAGGGGGTAGGTTACGGTCTGGTCCCTTCTCAGGAACTTGTCAGCCGAATCGATGATGCAACGAAACTGATAGGCAGAATCATCGAACGGCAAAGAGAATACCCTTTCAGCGAGCGGGGCGTACGACCAAGCACACGGGAGGACTTCCCGGTGCTCGTATCCGTGCCAAGGGCCGCAAGCTTCGCAGTTACGCTGAGAGTCGGGCGCCCAACCGAACAACTCCACTTTCCTATTGCGACTGTATCACAGGTAATAGTCGACGAATTCTTGGACTTGATGGAGATTCTGGACAGGGCTGACGTTCGAGCATTGAAAGAGCGTATACCTGAACCGCCTTATCTGCGGAACTTCCTGGGAATCGCAAGAAAGATCGCTCCAGATGGAGACCGGGTGAGGCAAGTTGGCTTTACTGCGAGTCGGGACGATGAGCCTCGTTCCGTGTCTGTCACCAAGCCGGCCGCGGATATACCCGCGCCAGCTATCGTGGAACCAATAAGGGAAGTTCATGTCGAAGCGCCAGGCAGGCCTGTGGTTTACCGGGGTACTCTCCGTTTCGCTGACGCAAGAGCCAAAGACTCAAACATGATAAAGCTTGTCAACGTCGAAGGGAGACGGAATGCCGTGTCAGTTAGAGTTCCCGACGGCATGATGAACGACGTCGTTCGGCCCTTGTGGGATTCCAGAGTCGTGGTGAATGTGTTGCGATGGCGAGGCTCTACCGTCCTGACAAGTATAGAGCTAGACAGTGAACCAGCCGCCAAGGAGCGCCCTAGCGACCTCAGTTCCACACACCTTAACCTGTCCAAGCTCTTGTAAGACCTTCAAGACTTCTAGGCATCTCTGCTTACCCCTCCAGATAGCTACTGCGCCATGCCGCTACGTCGGCCTTCTGCCGTTCTGGCCGACACCCCCCAACTTGACAGCCCCCGCCTCTCGCCTTGAGAATGCCCGCATTCCCAACCCCGCACCAGGAGCACCCGCCCAATGCCTGCCATGCCCGCCGCCCTGGCTACCGACCTGCAACGCATCCGCTGCGACCTCGTGCCCGTGCCCGACCCCGAGCCCGGCAAGGTGCTGGTGAGAACGCACCTCGCCTCCATCTGCGGAAGCGACCTCCACATCGTCTACATGGGCTGGAACGCCCACGAGTTCCCCCTGCCCCACGGCTACCCCGGCCACGAGGGCCTCGGCGAGGTCGTCGACGGCGGCGGCACGGACTTCGCCCCCGGCGACCTCGTCCTCACCGCGCCCAACATCTGGGGCTCCCGCACCTTCGCCGGCTACCAGCTCATCGACCCGCAATTCCTGCTCAAGCTCCCCGGCGACGTCCCCGAAAAGCACCTGCTCATGGCCCAGCAGCTCGGCACCGTCGTCTTCGGCTGCCGCCGACTGCCCTCCCTCATCGGCCAGACGGTGGTCGTGGTGGGCCAGGGCTCCGTCGGTCTGTTCCACGACTTCATGCTTCGCAGGCTGGGCGCGCACCGCATCATCGGCATCGAGCCCGTGCCCGAGCGCCTGGCCGCCGGCAGGGCGATGGGCCTGGACGATGCGATCGACGTGTCGGGCCGCCGCGCGACGGAGGCTGTGATGGACCTTACCGGCGGCGAGGGCGCCGACCTGGTGGTCGAGGCGGTTGGCAGCGTCGAGACGCTCAACCAGACGCTGCAGCTAGCCAGGCCCCTCGGCCGCATCGCCGTCTTCGGCCTGCCGCCCACCATGGAGCGCGTCCCGTTCGACTGGGACACCTTCTTCCGCAAGCGGCTGGACATGCACACCGTCTTCGGCGCCCAGGACGAGCCCGGCCTGCCCGCGTTCCAGATTGCCGTGGACTTCATCTCCCGCGGCGACATCGACATGGCCCCGTTCGTGACGCACACCTTCCCCATCGACCGCGTGCAGGAGGCTTTCGATCTCGCCCATTCCAAGGAGGACGGCGCCCTCAAGGTGTCACTGACTTTCTAGCGGAAAGGGCTATTCCGGCATACCCTTTCCTGCCATTGCTTCGTCCGCGGCGCCGTCGACCGACGTACCCGGTGGCCGCGCAGCCCGTCGGCCACAGATACGATATCTGGCCTCGGCAGATCGCCTCCGGCTTGCGGCTCGACCGTACATCCGTCATAAAGCCGTAAAGACACACGCCCAGCAGCGACCGCAGGTGGTAGGTCGGCGCTCCCATCGGGTTGCAGTTTGCATCGACCCCGATCTCAGCCCAGCCCTCACCGCCCAGAACATCTACGTACTCAGCAACTAATCGAGCGGGATGCCCTGCCCCTACGGGCGCTGCGCTGGCTAGAGCGAAAGACCCAGCCGGGCCCAAAGCGCTGGCAGATCGGCGTGGTCTTCCAGCAACTCCGCGAACGCGGTCAGCTTTTGGGGATGGTCGAAACGCGGGGCGTCCGATAGCGTGGCGAGGGCGTCCATCGTGTCGAGCGTGCCCGGCTCCACGATGATGATCGGTACCTCGTCCAGCTCCGCCTCGTTCAGCACGTACTCGATCGGCTCCTTGCCCTCTGTGCATATCAGGCACGCCGTGGGTGTCGCCAGGGCCGCCATCTGTATGTCGGGGCGGTCTCCCCTCACTATCACGGCCTTGTCGGCGTGTAGACCGAAGTACAGCTCACCCGGGTCCATCGACAGTCCCAGCGTCATGAAGCGCTCCACCAGTGCGTCGTCTTCGCAGTCGTTCAGCATCCGCCCGTCCAGGTGTCGCGCCACGTCGCGGACGCTCGGCGAGAGCAGGCGGCGCTCCTCGGGAATGACGCCCAGCACGGGAATCTCGGCGCGGGCCTGGAGATCGGCCTCCGCCTGTGCGCCGGCGTAGCGCGTTACGAAGTTGGCGATACAACCGGCGGTGCGCTCTTCCAAGGCGTCGCGCCAGACTCTGAAGGTGTCAGCAAGCTGCGGGGAGTACCGACCGACGACCAGAACGCCGGCGTCGATTGCGTTGGCGAGCGACCGCATATCGCGATACGAGAGGGCGCTGGTGCCCTCCACTATCGTCACGTCGGCGTCGCGTCCCGCGCTTTCGACCGCTGCCTGAACCTCGGCGGCCGTCTGCTCGGTCAGCCCGCCGGAGGGCGCTTCGAGCGGGCTGGCGCCGGCCTGCCGGCCCAGCAGATCGGCGTACACGCGCGGGTCCGGGTCACCGTCGGCGACTAGACCCTGCGCAGCGATCGGCTTGCACACGGCGGCGCGGACGCCCTCGCGGCCCAGCAGATGCGCCAGTGCGGCACAGACGGCGGTCTTGCCTGCTCCCTCCTCGTCCGACACGACGATGAGAACGGCCATGTCGTCTCCTTGCGTTGAGTTGTGACCAGGACGGTCCCTGCGCGGACACGACGCCCGCGGCAGCCCCGCTTCGGCTATCATGCGCAATTATAGCAGAGCATGGGACGGCAGTGGCGAGGCCCCGCCACCCGCTCGGTTTGGCGGTTGTGTGTTAACATTATCCGACCATGACGGGGAGTCGGCCTGTGAAGTTCAGCGGGGGTGTCGACATCGGAGCGTGCCCTTCCTCGGGCAGGGCCTGGCGCCGGAGCGCCGGTGTCGCGGCGGCGTTCGCGGCGCTCTGGCTCGCGCTGCTCGGCACGGCGTGCCAGACGGCGTCCGACGTGACCACCCTCGAGCAGAGGGGGCAGCGGCTCAACCGCACCATCATGTGTCCTGTGTGCCCGGGCGAGTCCATCGACCAGTCACGCAACCCGCTATCGGCGCAGATGCGCGGAGTCGTCAGGGACAGGCTCGAACGGGGCTGGAGCGAGGAGCAGATAACGGACTACTTCGTCGACAGCTACGGGCCGAGCGTGCTGATGGAGCCTCCCGCGTCAGGGTTCAGCCTGCTGGCGTGGGTCGCGCCGCCCGTCGCGCTGGCGGCGGCGATCGCGGCGCTCGTGGTAGCGCTCCGGTTCATGCGTCGCAGGGCGCCCGAACCGGAGCCGCGGCTTACGGAAGAGGAGAGCGAGGAGTACTTCGCGCGCATCGAGGACGCGCTGCGGCGATAGGAGTCTCTCTATTCACCCCCATCCAGACCTTTCCCCATCGAGGGGGAAGGGACTACTTGTAGGGCTGGTTTATGGTTGAAGCGGGCCAGATCGCACTGCCAATAGCGCTGCTGACCGCCGTGTACGCGGCGGTTGCGTCGTTCGCCGCCGCGTGGAGGCGCATTCCCGAGCTTTCGGTCAGCGGGCGCTACGCCTTCTACGCCGTGCCCCCGCTGCTGGTGGTGTCCTCTGCGGCGCTCGTGTACGCCTTCGTCACCAGCGACTTCAGCGTGCGCTACGTCGCCGAGAACAGCAACCTCGCGATGCCCAGGGCCTACACGTGGGTGGCCTTCTACGCGGGCAACGCCGGCTCGCTGTTGTTCCTGGCCGGCGTGTTCTCCGCGATTGCCACGGTCGCGGTGCTGAGCATACGCAGGCGGCTGCCCTACACTGCGCCCTACGCAACGGCGATTATGGCGCTCGTACTGGCCTTTTTCCTGGCCATCATCGTGTTCTTCGCCAACCCGCTGGAGCGGCTGCCCCTGACGCCGCCGGACGGCCAGGGCATAAACCCGCTGCTGGTGCACTTCGGCATGTTCATCCATCCGCCCATGCAGATGACCGGGCTGGTCGTCGTCGCTATCCCGTTCAGCATCGCGATGGGCGCGCTGCTCGCGCGGCGCGGAGGACGCGACGAGTGGGTGGACCTGGGCAGGACCTGGGCCATGATCTCCTGGCTCATCCTCACGTGCGGCCTGCTGCTGGGAAGCTGGTGGGCGTACACCATACTGGGATGGGGCGGCTACTGGGCCTGGGACCCGGTGGAGAACTCCGCGCTGCTCCCGTGGCTCGCGCTTACCGCCTTCGTCCACTCGATAATGGTTCAGAAGCGGCGCGGCATGTTCCGCACCTGGAACATGGTGATAATCATCGTTGCGTTCACTCTGGCTCAGATGGGCATGTTCATCAACCGCGGCGGGCCTGTGCCCTCGGTCCACTCGTTCGCGCAGTCGACCATGGGATGGCTGTTCCTCGCTTTCATGGCAGGCACGCTGCTCCTGTCGCTCGCGGCGTTCGTGTGGCGCATGGACTCGCTGCGGAGCCGCGAGGGTCTCGACTCGCTGCTCTCTCGCGAGAGCGCGTTCCTCGCGCAGAACGTGCTCTTCCTGGTGGTGGCGTTCGTCACGCTGTGGGGCACCATCTTTCCGGTGTTCTCCGAGGCGGCCCAGGACGTGACGCTGACGGTGGGCGCGCCGTTCTTCAACCGCATCAACGGTCCTCTGCTGCTGGCGATAGTCTTCCTGATGGGCATCGGGCCGCTGCTGCCGTGGCGGAGGGCGACGTTGCGCAACCTCGCCCGAACGCTGCGTTATCCGGTAATCATGGCAGCGGTCACGGGCATTGTGCTATACACGGTGGGCGTACGGCAGCTTCCTGCGCTGGTGGCGCTGGCGACCTACGCCATGGTGGTCACAGGAATCGCGCACGAGTGGATGCGCGGAGTGAGGGCGCGGCACGGCAGGGGCGAGAACTACGCGCTGGCGTTCGCCAGGCTGCTCTCGGGCAACCGGCCTCGTTACGGCGGCTACGTCGTACACCTCGCCATAATCATGCTGGCGGTAGGCGCGACCGCTTCCTCGTTCTACAGCGTGCAGCGCGACGTCGCGATGTCGCCGGGCGAAACCGAGACGCTTGGCGAGTACACCTTCACCTACCTGGGCGTGGCTACCCAGGAATTCCCCGACAGGACCGAGGAGACGGCCGAGTTCGACGTGTACGCCGGCGACGACTACCTTGGCAGGATGTACCCGTTCCGCGCGGTGTATCCCGAGTTCCGCATCGCCTCAACGCGGGGAGCGATTCGCAGCACGCCGGTGGAGGACTTCTACCTGGTGCCGTCCGAGTTCAACGACGACGGCTCAGCCATATTCCGCGTGCTGGTGAACCCGATGGTGTGGTGGATGTGGGCATCGGGACCGGTTCTGGCCGTGGGGGTGATCCTCGCGGTCTCACCGCGCCGCCAGCCGTCGCCCTCCACGCTGCGGCTCCCGGGGAACGTCCGCGCCGCCGGGGCGTGACGCGCGACGCGAGCACAGCGTATGGAGATCATCCTCGCCCTGTTACTGGCGCTCATCCCTGCCGCCGCCATACTCTATCCGCTGCTGCGCGGCCTCGGCAGGGACGAGTTTGCCGGGGACGAGAGCTCACAAACGGCCGAGTTCGCGCGGCGCTGGGAGGCAGCCCTCGACGGGCTGCGCAACGCCGAGCTGGAATCGGCCCTGGGCAACCTGGACGAGGAAGACTACCGCTGGCTGAGACGGCAATACATGGTGGAGGCCGCCCTGGTGCTGAAGGGCATGGAGCTTGAGAGCGCCCAGGAGCGGGAGTTCATGGAGCAGGTGGAGCACGAGGTGCGTCGAGTGCGGGAGCGGGCGCTTGGCCGGAGCGGCGGACCGTCGGAGACCTCCGGTGGCTAGGGTCGTGGTGCTGGCTTTGCTGCTGCTTCTGCCGGCGGCATGGGTGCTGGGCGAGACCACCGCCCGCGCTCAGGACTCGACCTTCGCGGTGGAGGGCCGCGTGGAGAACGGCACGAGCGGCGCCGCCGAGGTACAGATCGAGGTCGTGCTCCACACGGTGCGAGGCACGATTCGCAATGACACGTCCACGCTCACCGACGACTTGGGCGCGTTCCGTTTCGACGACGTTCCGACTGACCCAGAGGCCGCCTACGGCGTTTCCGTGGTATACCAGGGCGCGCTCTACGGCATGGACCTGGACACCTCGAGCGGCTCTCCTTTGCCGGTCACGCTGACCGTGTACGAGTCCACGCACGACGACAGCGCGGTGAGGGCCGTCCTCGCCTCCGTGCTGTTTGCCTCCGCAGACCGGGAGGAGCAGACGGTAGCGGCCCTGGAAATTGTGAGGATAGCCAACGAGTCCAATCAAACCTACGTGCCCGGCCCGGAGCCTATGAACCTGCTGCGGTTCGGCCTTCCTCCGGACGCCCGCGACCTGGACGTCGACACGACACTGCCGGACGCGGACTTCGCGCAGGTGGACCGCGGCTTCGCGCTTCTGGCGAGCGTGCCTCCCGGCGAGCACGAGATTCTGTACTCCTACAGCTTCCCCTTTACCGGAGACAGCGTCGAGTTCAGCAAGTCGCTGCTGTACGGCGCCGAGAGCCTGCGAGTGCTGGCGCCGGTGGGCGAACTGACTCTGTCCGCCAGGGAGTTGGGCGAGCCAGGCTCCGTGGAGCTGGGCGGGCGTCCCTACCACCTCATCGAGGCCACGGACCTGCCGCGTGGAGACCGAGTGTCGCTGCGGCTGGAAGGCCTGCCTGAGCTGAGCGGACCGGAGTCCGCGCGGCGATGGATCGAGTCGGTGCCTCCGGAAGCCGGCGCACTGGGCGTGCTCGGCGTGGTGATGGTGTGCGCGCTGGGCGTCGTGGTGTGGCGGCGGCGCGGGACCGCGTGGCGCGCCGCGGATGCTGACGCCCCCTCCGGCGGCGAGATGGGCGCGTTCGCCGAGATTGTCACGCTGCGCCAGATGCTGATCGACCTGGAGGAGGCCGCCGCGAGCGGGTCGCTGGGCGAGGGCGACTACCGCCGGCGGCGTCAGATCCTCGATGGGCGGCTGCGGGAGTTGGAGGACGAACCGTAGCACACTGGCGTCATCGCCGCTCAGACGGGGCAGTTGACACCCGGCGCACCAACCGCTAGACTTGCGCTCAGACAATTGATCATGCCCCCGGGGGGAGCTTGGAACGGCCAGGCTGAGAGGGTAGCGCAGACGCTACCGACCCCGAATGACCTGATCTGGGTAATGCCAGCGTAGGGAAAGGGTTCGCACCGAAACCCTTCAGAAGCCGCAGCCGCCCAGATTACGGGGCGGCTGTTTTTTTGTCAGATATCTTATCCTGGTACGCGCGCCGCGCCGCCGAGTACACGCTGACAAGGGAGGCAATTGACGGCCGAACCCGCCACCCAAGCCGAGTCGACCGCCCACGTCGACGCGAAGATTCGCCTCGATCGAGTGAGCAAGACACGCATGCGCGACGGCGCTCCGCTGCCGGTGCTCGACGGCGTGCGGTTCTTCGCGCGCGATGGCGAGTTCGTCAGCATCGTCGGGCCCAGCGGCTGCGGCAAGAGCACGCTGCTGAACATCATCGCCGGACTGGACGAGCCCGACAGCGGCGAAATCCACCTGGACGGGATACGCCCCGGCAAACGACTGGGCCAGGTCGGCTACATGCAGCAGAAAGACCTGCTCTTTCCCTGGCGCAACGTAGTCGACAACGCCGTCATGGGTCTCGAGCTCAGGGGTGTCCCAAAGCGGAGCTCCCGCGAGCGGGCGCTGGACCTGATGGAGTCGTTCGGCCTCGCGGGGTTCGAGTCTGCCTATCCCCACGCGCTCTCCGGCGGCATGAGGCAGCGCGTGTCCTTCCTGCGCACTGTGCTCGCCGACCAGCAAATATTCCTGCTGGACGAGCCCCTCAGCGCACTGGACGCCCTCAACCGCGCCCAGATGCAGGAGTGGATGCAGCACACATGGCTTTCGCTGCGCAAGACGGTGGTCCTGGTGACTCACGACGTGGACGAGGCGGTCTTCCTGTCCGACCGCGTCTACGTGATGACGGCCCGCCCTGGGCGAATGAAGCTCGTTCTGGACGTAGACTTGCCTCGGCCTCGCTCGCTGGACTTGCTCACCGACCCCGAGTTCGTCGCAATGAAGGCGCGGCTGCTGAGCGCGATACGCGGCGAGAGCGTGGGGGCGACGCGATGAGCGCGGAACGCACCGTGTCGCACGCGGCCATCGAGTACGCGCCGCGCCGCCAGTTCCTTGCCCGGCTGAACGCGGCGGCGGGCCGGTGGGTCGCGCCGATGCTGTTAGTGCTGCTCGTGCTCGGGGCGTGGGAGCTGTGCGTGTGGCTGTTCGAGATCCGCGCTTGGCTCCTTCCCGCGCCCTCCGCCATAGCGGTCGCGCTGGTCGAGGACGCGGGGCTGCTCGCGCGGCATAGCTGGGTGACGCTGGAAGAGGTGATAGTAGGCTTCGGCGTGGCGCTCCTATGCGGCGTCTCGCTGGGGGTGGGCATCGCGCTGTCACGCACAGTCGAACGCTCGCTGTATCCGTTCGTGATCGCCTCCCAGACCATCCCGATCATCGTTATCGCCCCGCTGCTTCTCATCTGGTTCGGCTATGGCCTCACACCCAAGATCATCGTCGTCGCGCTGATAGCGTTCTTCCCGCTGGCGGTGAACACCGTAGACGGGCTGAAATCCGTAGACTCGGACACCGTGAACCTGTTGCGAACGCTGGGCGCGAACCGCCTTCAGATACTGGTGAAGGCGCAACTGCCCTCGGCGCTGCCATACCTGTTTTCCGGCGCGAGGGTCGCCGTCGCGGTGAGCGTCATCGGCGCGGTCATCGGCGAGTGGGTCGGGTCCAGCGAGGGCCTCGGCTACCTGATGATCCGCTCCAAACCCCAGTTTCTGACTGAGCGCGTCTTCGCCGCGATAGCGCTGCTGTCCGCGATGGGTGTCGGGCTGTTCCTGCTGGTGGGAGTGGTCGAGCGGCTGACGATACCGTGGTCTTACGCCCGGCGCGGCGGCGACCCGGAACTCCCTTCTCCCTCGCAGGGGGAAGGTTAGAGCCTGCCCCGTACTCGATACGGGGATCGGGGCCCGAGCCCCGCAGAAGCGACCTGAATGCCAAGTGAGGTGATTAGCATGGATTCCCCCTACCGGTTCCCGAAAGTAGCGAAGATGGCGCTCGCGGCAGCACTGGTTTCGGTGCTGTTGCTGGTCGTGGCGGCCTGCGGCGGCGGGGACCCCGAGCGCACGTCCGTCAAGCTGGCGATGGACTGGTATCCGAACTCCAACCACACCGGCCTTTTCGTCGCCAAGCAGAAGGGCTACTTCGAGGAGGAGGGCCTGGACGTCGACATGTACACGCCCGTTGACCCTTCCGCGGTGCTGCAAACTGTGGGCGCCGGCGAGGACGACTTCGGCATAAGCTACCAGCCCGACTTGCTGCTCGCCAGGGGCCAGGGCGTGCCGGTCGTTGCGGTGACCGTAATGGTGCAGCACCCGCTGAACTCCGTAATGGCGCTGGCGTCATCGGGCATCGAGCGTCCTCGCGACCTCGTTGGCAAGAAGGTGGGCTACCCGGGCATTCCCACCAACGAGCCGCTGCTGGAAACCATGCTGAAGGCTGACGGCGCGCGGGGCTTGGAGGACGTGGAGTTGGTGAACGTGGGGTTCGACCTCGCGCCAGCGCTTATCGGCGGAAGGGTCGACGCGGTGGTTGGCGCGTACTGGACGCACGAGAGCATACTCATCGAGAACGAAGGCTACCCAGTCAACATCATGCGCATGGAGGAGTGGGGCGTGCCGGACTATTACGAGCTGGTGATAGTGGCGAGCGAGGACACCATCGCGAACCGGCCCGACGTGGTGGAGGGGTTCGTCCGAGCCGTGCGGCGGGGCTACCAGGACGCGGTCGCCGATCCCCAGGGGGGCGTGGACGTGCTGTTGGAGCTGGGTGGCGAAGAGGTGGACGAGGCGATCGAACGCCCGGGCGCCGACCTGCTCGCGCCGCTGTGGCAAACGGACTCGGCAGGCTTCGGGAGCCAACAGGCGAGCAAGTGGGAGAGCTTCACCGAGTGGATGCAGGAAAGCGGCCTACTGTCCGAGGACGTGCAGGCGCAGGACGCCTTCACGGACGAGTTCGGGGGCGGGTAGGGGGCCCCGCGAGGGGGCGTCCGCCCGGTCGTACCGGCGGCCAACGCGAACGACCCCTGACAGGTGTCAAGTCAAGTATAGTGAGCGGTTTGACAATGGAAGGTTGGTGATACGCCATGTCGTTGACGCGTCAGCTACGGCTGAAGTATGATGGCCTCTGGCAGAAGATGGTCTTTCACCCCTTCGTCGAAGAGATGGGTGACGGCACACTGCCAGCTTCGAAGTTCCGGGCGTATTTCCTGCAAGACTACGTTTTCGTGAACGACCTGGCGACCCTCATCTCGCTGGGCATCGCCAAGGCGCCCACCATTGAGGCTGCCGGCGTGCTTCACGGCTTTCTATCGGGGCTCGTCGCGCCGGAGGGCGCGCAGGAAAACGACCTCTTCGTGCGGGCGTTCCGCGAGCTGGGAGCGTCGGAAGCCGAGTACTCGTCGGCCGCGGCGTCGCCAACCACACAGGCGTTCGGCGACTTCCTGGTCAGGACCGGCTACGAAGGCGACTTCGACGACATCGCGACCATCCTGTACGTGACCGAGGGCGCCTACCTGGACTGGGGCACACGGCTGCTGGAGCGGGGCGCGCGGCCCGCCAACCCCATCTACCGGGAGTGGATCGAGCTTCACGGCCCCGAAGTGCTCGGAAGACTCGTCGAATGGCTCGGCCGGCACATAGACCGCGAGGGCGCCGAGCGGCGCAGCGCCAGGACCGAGCGCATCTTCCTTACGGCGCTGCGGTACGAGTACCTCTTTTGGGAAGCCGCCTACCACGGAGAGAGCTGGCCCGGCAACGGGAGGTGAACACGCCATGAACCGCGCTTACCGCGCCATGACCATTGCCGGCTCGGACTCGGGCGGCGGCGCCGGTATCCAGGCGGACCTCAAGACGTTCGCCGCCCACGGCGTCTACGGCACTTCCGCGCTCACCGCCATAACCTCCCAGAACACCAGGGGCGTCACCGACGTTCTCGAGCTTCCGGCGTCTCTCATCGAGTCGCAGATCGACGCCATTGTCTCCGACATAGGCGCCGACGTGGTGAAGACCGGGATGCTCTCCAGCTCCACCGTGATCGAGGTAGTCGCCGCTAAAGCCAGGCAGCACAGCCTGGACACCCTCGTTGTCGACCCGGTGATGGTGGCCAAGGGCGGCGACAGGCTGCTGCGCGACGACGCGGTGGACACTCTGCGATCGCTGCTCATCCCCATCGCAATGGTGATGACTCCCAACATCCCGGAGGCGGAAGTGCTGCTCGGCGTAAAGATCGAGACGCTGGAAGACGCCAAAGAGGCGGCTCAGGCGCTGGTCGGCATGGGGGCCCGAGCGGTGGTGGTAAAGGGCGGACACCTGAAGGGGCCGCCGACCGACATGCTGTACGATGGCGAAGAGTTTCGCGCCTATACGTCTCGCCGCATAGAGACGACCAGCACTCACGGCACCGGCTGCACCTTTGCCTCCGCAATCGCCGCGAACCTGGCGAAGGGGCTGCCGCTCAGGCAGTCCGTGTCGCTCGCCAAGTCTTACGTTACCTCGGCCATTCGCACGGCGCAGCCGATAGGCCGCGGCCACGGACCTCTCAACCACTTCTATATGCTCAAAGAGACGCCCGCCTAGCCGCCCCGCGCGGAACGGAGTACCAACGTGGCTCTGTATCTGACCGAAGAGGACGTCTCCCGCCTCCTCGACATGGACACGGCCATCGAGGCCGTGGAGGACGCATTCCGCCACCAGGCGAACGGCCTCGCCACCAACAGCCCGCGAGAACGGCTGCGGCTATCCAACGGCCACTTCAACCTTATGACCGCAGCCGCGCCCGGGCTGGGCGTAATGGGGCTGAAGGCCTACGCGGGCGGCGGTTTTCACGTCCACCTGTCCAGCAGCGAGACGGGCGAACTGCTTGCCATTATCGAGGCCGGCGCCCTCGGTCGGCTGCGCACCGGCGCGGCGAGCGGCGTCGCGGCGAGGCTGCTCGCCCGCGAGGACTCCACCACGCTGGGGATGATAGGCGCCGGACGCCAGGCGCTTCCGCAGGCCGACGCGGTGCTGCGCGTGCGCCCCATAGGCCGTGTGGTGGTGTACAGCCGCGACCCGGAGCGGCGGCGAGCGTTCGCGACCCGGGCCGCGCGCGCGCTCGGCGTGGAAGTCGAGGCCGCCGGCAGCGCCGAGGAGTGCGTTGCCGAAGCCGACGTGCTTGCCGTGATCACCAACTCCGCCGAGCCGGTGGTGCGCGGCGAGTGGCTTCGCCCGGGCATACACGTGAACGCCGCCGGCGCGAACAGCTGGACGCGCCGCGAGCTGGACGATGAGGCGGTGCGGCGAGCCGACGTCATCGTGGTGGACGACCTCGCGCAGGCGCGCGCAGAGTGCGCCGACCTGATGCACGCCGTCGAAACGGGCGCCACGCGCTGGGAACGGGTGAGTCCGCTGTCCGATACACTGGCTGGCCGTTCGCCGGGCCGCCAGCGCTCGGAGGACGTGACGCTCTTCGAATCCCAGGGCGTCGCGCTCGAGGACATCGCCCTGGGACTGCGCGCACTCCGCCTCGCGGAGCGACAGGGCATCGGCAGGCGGCTTCCCTTCGCCTAGCGGGCCGAGCGCCCTTCCGTCCGTGCACCTGTCCGGCGCCCCCTTTAGACCCGCCTCCGTGCCTTTACCAAGCCGGGCGTCCCTACGTGCTATAATTGCGCGTGCATTCTACCCGGAATCGAGGGAGCCGCATTGTCAACTGAAGCCATCGAGGTAACGCCCGAGCTGAGGCGAGGGCGAAACCAGTTGGCGGCAACGGTCGTTGTAGGCCACGCCGTCAAGCACGTTTACAATTCAGCACTGCAATCCATACTCTTCCCGGAAATCAAGATCGGGTTGGGCCTGAGCGGTACGCAGCTTGGTACTCTGGCGTTTTCACGGCAGGCGACGAGCTGGGTCACCACGGTCATTGCCGGCTTCCTGGGCGACCGGTTCGCGGACCGCGCGTCGCTCATGCTGGGCATATCGCTGCTGATGACGGGAGTGTCGTACTTCCTGCTGGGAGTGGCGGACAGCATGTTCGCCGACAACGTGATATTCCTGGCGGTGCTCGTCATCATGCTGCTGGTCGGCGTGGGGCCGTCGCTGTACCACCCGCCCGCAATCGGAGCGCTGTCGCGGCGCTTCCCCGACCGGCGCGGTTTCGCAATATCGCTGCACGGCACCGGCGGCAGCGTGGGCGAAGTGGCCGGGCCGCTGCTGGCGGGTGTCGTACTGCTCGGCTGGCTGGCCATGACCTGGGACAGCGTGCTCGTGTACAGCCTGTTCCCCGCGGTGGTGTGCGCCGTCGCGATCTGGCTGGTCATGCGAAACGTGCCCGGCGGCGAGATGCAGGCCGTGTCCTCGGTGAGGGAGTACTTCGCTTCGCTGCTGTTGCTCCTCAAGCGGCGGGCGCTGTACGTACTGGTAATCGCAACGGCGCTTCGCAGCGTAGGCCAAAGCTCGGTAATGATCTTCCTGCCCGTGTACCTGCGGGAAGATCTGGATTTTTCTCCCAGCAAGGTGGCAATCTACCTGTCGCTCGCCCAGGTCGTGGGCATCGTAGCCCAGCCGGTGATGGGCTTTCTGGCGGATAAGTTCGGCTACAAGCCGGTGCTCGTTCCTTCGATGCTCATCATGAGCCTGCTGGCCATGGTGCTGGGTTACGCAGACCCCGAACCGTTCTTCTGGCAGATTAGCTGGCTAACGATAACTATCATGGCCATGGGAACAGTCCTGTACGCGCTCCACGCCATATTCATCGCGGCGGCGATAGAGGCCGCCGAGGGAGCGGTACAATCGACAGTGGTATCGCTCATCTACGGCGCAAGCTTCATCGGCACGCTGTCACCCGTGATTGCCGGCATCATTTGGGACAACTACGGCGTCGAGGCGACGTTCGTGTACGGCGGTGCCCTGGTGTTGGTCGGCATGCTCGTACTGGCCGTTATGTTCAGGCTGCCCAGTAGAGCGCGCGCCAATACGGCCGCTCGTTAGCGGACCCACGGAGACCGAGGCCATCTACCCAGGAGGTGACCAATGGAACAACACCAGGTTACTCTGAGAGACGTTACCAGGGACGACGTGTCCCGCATAAGATCGTGGCTTGACGACGACGAGGTGGCCGAGAGCTGGTTCGGGCGCTACTCCTACGGCGACCCCGCCCACCTCGGATACCATCCCAACGAGGTGCTGGACGTCTCGGATGAGGAATGGCGGCGAATCTTCGACAACCCGGAGCACCGCATCCTGTCCATCTACAGCGAGGACGACGAGCACATAGGCGAGATTCACCTGGCGATCGAGGAGTCGCTCGGCGACGGGCAGATCTCGATCCTGATCGGACGCAAGGACCTGTGGCATCACGGCTACGGCACAACCGCCATGCGCGCCTCCCTGGAGAAGGCGTTCGACGACTATGGGCTCTACCGGGTCTGGGCAGACATACCGGAATACAACACCCCCGCCCTCACGCTGTTCCGCCACCTCGGGTTCGTGCACGAGGGGACTTTGAGAAAGAGCCGGCCGCATGAGGGTTCGAGGTTCGACTCGGTGGTGATGGGCATGCTGGCGGCGGAGTACGCGCGCCAGAGCTGAGCGTTGCCGACCCACCGCACCGAATGATCGAACACCCGCGGCGCACTGCCGCGACCCTGCCAGGCGAAGCGATGGACACGACGGCGCTGCGCGAGGGAGCGGAGCGGCTGGGCGTCCACCTCACCCCGGCGCAGGCCGACACCTTCCGGCGCTACCACCTGGAGTTGGAGCAGGCCAACCGCCGCGTCAACCTCACGTCCGTAGCCGATTGGGAACGGGCGCAGGCCGTCCACTACCTCGACTCGCTCAGCGCGTTGGCGGCCGTCCCTCCCGTGCTGTTGAGGTCGGGCCGCATTGCCGACGTGGGCAGCGGCGCGGGCCTGCCGGGCCTTGCGTGGCGCATTGCCCTCCCATCGCTGCTGTTGACGCTCGTGGAGGCCACCGGCAAGAAGGCGGACTTTCTGCGCGGGCTTCCAGAGGCGCTGGGGCTATCCGGAGTGGACGTGAGGGCCTGCCGCGCCGAGACGCTGGGCCGGGACCCGGAGGCTCGGGAGGCGTACGACGTCGTGACCGCGCGTGGCGTCGCCAAGATGAACACGCTCGCCGAACTCACCCTGCCCCTGTGCCGCCCCGGAGGCGTCGTTGTCGCATTCAAAGGACCGGCCGCCGAGGTGGACGCCGCCGAAGGCGAAACGGCCATCCACGCGCTCGGAGGCGCGCTCCGCGAGATCATATGGGTCGACGTGCCTGGTCTCGACCGTCGCCGCGCGCTGGTCGTGATCGACAAGGTGGCTCCCACGCCGCATCGCTACCCCCGCAGACCCGGCATTCCGGGCAAGCGCCCGCTGTGAACGAGCGGGAGTCCGGCGGCGAGAAGACCGGGCCTCGCCCGGACATCGCGCCCGCCATCTCGCTGCGGCGGCGCGTCCTCTCGCTACCCACGCTGCTGTCGTTCGCGGTGGCGGCAGCCTTCGTCTTCTTCCTGGCCACCCGTTTCGAGCTGAACTGGGGAGAGACCTGGCAAAACCTGCGCTCCATGGACGTTCGGTTCTACGTGTTGGCGCTGGCGCTGTACTACGTCAGCTTTTCTTTCCGTGGGCTGCGCTGGCGGCTGCTGGCGAAGAACGCCGGATTGGAAGACAGACCCGGTACGCGGCTGCCATCGGCTTTCAAGTGCGCCTCGCTCATCGTGGCCGGGTGGTTCGTGAACTCCATCGCGTGGCTCCGGCTTGGCGACGCGTACCGCGCCTACCTTTTCTCCGAGGAATCTAGGGCTGGCTTCTCGTGGAGCCTGGGCACGGTGTTGGCCGAGCGCATGATGGACATGGCGACCGTGGCCGCGGTGCTCGCGGTGAGTGTGCTGGCGCTCGCGCTGACCGTCGATGGGCCGAACGCGGGCAGCGTGGTGTTCAGAGCAGCCGCACTGGCAGCCCTGATGACGGCCGCGCTAGCCGCGCTGGGCCTCGCCATGAAGGCGTTCGGCACAAGGCTGGCGAGGCTGCTGCCCCAGCGGCTCGAGGCGGCCTTCCTGAGCTTCCGGAGCGGCGCCTTCGGTAGTTTCAAGCAACTACCGACGCTGTTCGGTCTCGGCCTGATGGGCTGGCTCATGGAAATCGCGCGGCTCGGCTTCGTCGTGCAGGCCCTCGGCGCGGAGATCAGCCTGCCGATGCTGGCGATCGTGGCGCTGGCCCACGCGCTGCTGAGCACGGTGCCCACGCCGGGCGGCGTGGGGGCGGTAGAGCCCGGCGTGACCGGCCTGCTCGCGCTGAGCCTGGCCCGCCACGACGCCGTTTCCATCGCCCTCCTGGACCGCTCGATCACCTACCTCAGCGTGCTGGTCGTGGGCGGATTGGTGCTGATGATCAAGCACTTCACCCACACGAGAGGGGAACCCGTGCCAGGCTCTTCCGGCACAGCGTAACCAAGACTAGCGGAACCGCGCCCGGGCGGCACGCGAACCTGCCAACGAGACCCTGTGCCCAGCGCGTGCATGCCGTGCGAGGTCTTGAGGCACGCCCCAGTTTTGCTTGACTTGCACTCGGCAAGGGAGTAAACTCGGCGCGGAGCGAGGATTATCTGCGGAACCTGCGGGAGGTACACCCATGCCTAAAGAAGTTCACCACGTAGTAACGCGTCCCGGTCGGAGGCACGGCGACCCGGAGGTTGAGATTCCTGTTGCAGAAGACCTCGCTACCGTACCGGGCGCGCCGGTGCGGCAGGAGGACGTGTCATTCTACACCAGGGTGTACCCCCTGGAGACCCAGAACATCGAAAAGGCCGCCGACCGCGATTGGGTCTGGACTGTCTACACTCCCGACGTGCTGGAATACCGGGAACGCCACGATGAGCTCAACCAGCCGCTGGTCGACGCGGCCTTGGTCACCGGCGACATCGAGCCGACGGGCGACGCGGAGCCGGGCAAGGACATGACCGACGCCATTCGGCTGAAGGCGCGCGAGTTGGGCTTCAACGAGGTTGGCTTTACGCGCTTCGACCACCACTACGCCTACAGCAGCAAGAAGACGTGGGTCAAGTACGAGCACGCGATATGCGTGGCGTTGGAGCAGGACTACCTGCAGACCCAGACGCTGCCCAGCCTGGAGGCCGAGTTCGCCCACTTTGGCACCTACGAGATCGAGGGCGCACTGGCGCTCGACCTCGCCGACCATATCCGCACGCTGGGCTACCGCGCGCAAGTGCACAGCCCCAACGACAACAGCGGCGCCTACATTCCCATGTTCATCAACGCCGGCCTCGGCCAGCTCGGCGCGAACGGGCAGCTGCTGTCGCCGCACTTCGGCTCCAGGGCCAGGCTTGCCATCATCACCACCGACGCGCCCGTCTCCTACGACCAGCCCGTCGACTACGGCATCAACCAGTTCTGCAAGATCTGCCAGGTCTGCGTGAACCGCTGTCCCGGCAGGGCGCTGCTGAAGGACAGGGTCTGGTGGAGGGGCGCTGAGAAGTTCAAGGTCATCTACGAGCGCTGCCGCCCGGTGATGGCACGCTACGAAGGCTGCGCCGTGTGCATCAAGGTTTGCCCCGTACAGCGCTACGGAATGAAGCCCGTGATGGAGCACTACGTCGAAACGGGTGAAGTGCTGGGCAAGGGCACGCACAACCTCGAAGGCTACACCATCAGGGACAAGGGCTACTTCGGCCCAGGTGAGCTCCCGAGGTTCAACCGCCAGTTCTTCGAGATTCCGCACGGCAGGCGCGAAGAGTGGCTGTTTGAGCAGTTCAAGGAGAAGCTCTCGGAAGAGGGCGTCCCCGCCTACGAGGATCTCGTTGGCTTCGCCACCGATCTCAAGACTATCCTCGACGAAGGCGACAGTACCCGCGGAGACGAATAGCCGGAGCGAGGCGCGGGCGAGCCATGAGACGCCTGCCCGCGCCGCCGGTCTGTTGCGAATCAACCAGGGGCCAGCCGCGCGCTGGCCCTTCTACGTGAGGCTACTCAGATGTTCACTAAAGACAACCTCGACGCGCTGTTCGATGAACTCAAGAGCGAATGGGGCGAGTCCTCGGAGTTCGAGCATCTTTCGCGCCAGCTACACCTCGGCGTCGCCTACTCCGACGCGGGCCGCAATCTGGGCGAAGAATTCGACGCCAGGGTTGTGGCGTTGATAGAAAAGCACAGGCCGGAGTAAGCAACCGCGTGAGGTGAATGGAATGACACCAGAGTTGATCGCTATCCTGGCTGTCGGAATCACGTTGGCCGCATTCGCATTGACCTCTTTGCAACTGACGTTTAAGCGTATAGGCGAGGTTGAGGCACGCATGGATGCGCGGTTCGACCGTGTGGATGAGCGATTCGATCGGGTTGATGACCGGTTTGAACGCCTGGAAGCGCGTGTCACGGAAGTCGAGAAGGGTCTGGCCCATCTCGGGGGCGTCCTGGATGGCCTGCGGGAAGCCCTGTTCGAGCGCAGCCGCTCGTGATCCGGCGCTACGCCACGCTTTTTCCACGCCGCCAATTGTTTGGGGGACAACTCACATGACCACCGATACCAGGGCCTCGCTAAAACGAAACAGCCACGTGGTCAGCCAGGGGCCGGACCGCGCCGCTGCCCGCGCCATGCTGCGCGCCGTGGGCCTCAGCGACGACGACATGGACAAGCCGTTCGTTGCCGTCGCCAACCTCGCCAGCGACGTGACGCCCTGCAACGTGCACCTCGACAGGCTGGCGCAGAAGGCCAAGCAGGGCGTGTGGGACGGCGGTTCCGTGCCGTTCCTGTTCGGCACCATTACCATCAGCGACGGCATCTCCATGGGCACCGAGGGCATGAAGGCGTCGCTCGTGAGCCGCGAGGTGATAGCCGACTCGATAGAGACCGTCACCTTCGGCGAGAGCATGGACGGCCTCATCGTGGTCGCGGCCTGCGACAAGAACATGCCGGGCGCGATGATGGCGATGGCGCGGCTCAACGTCCCCTCCCTGTTCGTGTACGGCGGCGCGATTCTGCCGGGCAACTACATGGGCCGTGACATCAACATTCAGGACATGTTCGAGGCTGTGGGAGCCTACTCCCAGGGCAAGCTCACGCTGGACGAGCTTTACGGCATGGAGCGCGTGGCCTGTCCGGGCGAGGGCGCGTGCTCGGGAATGTTCACCGCCAACACCATGTCCTCGGCTATCGAGGCAATGGGCATGTCGCTGCCCGGCGCAGCGTCCATTCCGGCGGTGGACCCCCGCAACGAGGACATGGCCCACAGGGCGGGCGCGGTGCTCTACAAGATGCTGGAGAACGACATCAAGCCCCGCGACATCATGACGCGCGAGGCATTCGAAAACGCCATCACCGTGGTGCTCGCAATGGGCGGCTCGACCAACGCCGTCCTTCACCTGCTCGCCATCGCCCACGAGGCCGGGGTAGAACTCCACATCGACGACTTCGACCGGCTCAGCCGCAGCACGCCCTACATAACCGACCTTCGGCCGGGCGGGCGCTTCGTTATGTCCGACGTGGACAAGTCCGGCGGACTGCCGGTGCTGATGAACGAGCTGCTCAGGGCCGGCCTGCTCCATCCGGACGTGCTGACGATAACTGGCAAGACGCTCGCCGAAAACCTGGCCGAGTTCGACACGCTACCCGATAGCCGCGTGATCTACCCCGTGTCCGAGGCGCGCAGCCCCACCGGAGGCCTGGTGATACTCAAGGGCAACCTCGCCCCTGAGGGCGCGGTGATGAAGGTGGCCGGCACCAAGCACCTGCAACACGACGGCCCGGCGCGCGTGTTCGACGGCGAGAGGGCCGCGTTCAACGCCGTAACCTCCGGTGAGGTCAAGAGCGGCGACGTTGTCATCATCCGCTACGAAGGGCCGAAGGGCGGCCCCGGGATGCAGGAGATGCTGGCTGTAACGGGCGCCATCATGGGCGCGGGACTGGGCGAGGACACGCTGCTCATCACCGACGGGCGCTTTTCGGGCGCGACGCGGGGGCCGATGATAGGCCATGTCGCGCCGGAGGCCGCCGTGGGCGGAGTGATCGCGCTCGTCGAGGACGGCGACCGCATCGTCATGGACGTGGAGACGCGAGAGCTGAGCGTGCGCGTGCCGGATGAAGAGCTCGCGCGCCGCCGCGACCACTGGACGCCGCCGCGGTCGAACTACACGACGGGTGTCATGGCCAAGTACGCCAAGCTGGTGTCATCCGCGTCCGAGGGTGCCGTCACCGGCTAGGCAAGAGGTTCCAATACCGACGCACCGCTACCGCGTAGGGGCAGTTCGCCAATCGCCCGCGCCGCCTCACCCGCCCGATTGGGCTTCATTGCGGCGCACGTGCTCCCGCAGCGCACTGTTTATGGCCGTCAGGTATCCCCGACCTTCCGGAGCGCGCGCTTTGAACCACGCGACGACATCTGCGTCCAGTCGCAGGGTTATCTGCTGTTTCACAGGACGATAGAACACTCCGCACATGGCGTTCGACCAGTCGAGTACTTCGGGAATGTCGTCCGTGTTGATTCTTGGCTCTGGCTTGTCTGCCAGTGCTCTTAGCTGCTCTCGCGCCTCAGGGGGCAATTGAGAATTGCTCTTCTTCATAGAACTTTCTCTCCTGTCCCCTGGCCTTGCGAGCGCTAACAATGCGTCCGACTTCATCGTCTGATTCTGGGTCGAAAGCGGCCCAGGTGTGGATGACGATGATCACCGTTCCGTCCACCATGCCCATCGTCCGCCACCGCTGCTCAGGAGCGTACAAATCCTCCTGAGTGGCGGCAAGAGGGGTCGTCCAACACTAAGATCGCGGTCTCAAACGATAGGCCGTGGATTCGTAAGTTTGCAAAGTTCTTGCCGGAGTCCCAAGTCCAGCGCAACAACAGTGCCTCTCCGTAGTTACATTATTGTAGGTATCCACGTGCATGGACGCGAGGTTTGCCAACGAGGTGAAAGTGTTCAAAGCTGCGAGAATCCCGCCGCGGCAGTCAGCAGCCTTCCTAGCGCATCACGCGGAGCCGCGCCTCCAGCACGCTGGCGGACACAGCGAATCCGATGCCCTGTGCTTCGAGGTGCACGAAGGTGTTCATCCCCACCACTTCGCCCCTGTCATTGAGCAGTGGCCCACCGCTGTTGCCCGGGTTGATGGCGGCGTCTGTCTGCACCAACTCAATACCGTTAACCCTTCGAATTGCGGATATTATGCCCCGCGTAACGGTCATGCTTCCAATCAGGTCGACCGGATAGCCCAGCGCAACTACGTCCTCCCCCTCGCGCAACGACTTGGCGAACGCGAGCGGCGTCAACGCTCGGTTCGTCTTGACCTTCAGCAGCGCGATGTCTCGCGCCGGATCCTCCGACTCCACATGCGCCGATAATCGCGCGCCGTCGTGCATAACCGCCGTAAAGCGCTCTCCACCTTCGATGACGTGATGATTGGTGAGAATGTAGCCTTCGGCGTCCACCACGAACCCCGTGGCCGCGCCGTCTTCGCCGATGATACGCACCACGCTGGGCCGCGCCTTGTCCACTATGTCTACCACCGAAAGGCTGGCGGCCCGTGTAGGTGTGGGGACTGTAGCCGTCACGCTCGCCGGCACGGCGGCTGCGGCCGTCTCGACTTGCTGGATAATGCTGGCAACGTCCTCAGGGGTAGGGTCGGTCCACGGTATGGCGGCGGTTGCCGGCGGCGTTGGTGGCGGGTCGGCTTGGATGGCATCCCAGGCGGCGGCGCCAAGGGCAAAGAGCAGCCAAATCGCGAAAAGAACTATAATCGCTACCCCTATCTGCTCCAGGCAGCCCAGGCAGACCCCCCAGAATCCCTTGCCCGAACCGTCGGCATCCTCATCCGCTTCATCATCATCCTCGTCCAGCGGCGGCCCACCCCAGGAAGCGCGCGGCCCGTCGTAGGCCACGCTCACCCGCTCCGCCGTAGCCCGGTCGTAACGCGCCTTGCTCTCCGGGCGCGATAGCACCGTGTACGCCTGGAGAATCTCCCGGTACCGCGCCGTCGCCTCCGGCGAAGAATCTCGGTCCGGGTGATAGCGCAGCGACATACGTCGGAAGGCCGCCCGGACTTCGTCTATCGAGCAGTTACGGCGTGCCTCCAGGACGTCGTAGTAATTCCGTTCGCCATCGTACATGCGCTAAGTTTGCCACTGCGCCCCCCTCACGGCAACTCGCCGATCGACCACACCGCGAACCGCTCGAACTGTGTGGCAACGCCGGATACGGAGTGGCCCCTGATGTACGAGGCCACAGCGTGAACGGTTCCCGCCCCCGTCCAGCCTTGTAGGTCGAGGGCTTTCACGTAAGTGCTGTTGATAAACAGGTAGCCGGTGTCGCCGACAGCGATAACGAGCAACAGGTTGGCTTGGCCGCGCGTCAAGGCGATTCTATCGTGCCGCTCGGAAGCCAGGTCTTCTCATTCATCTCCGTTCCATAGTGTGTGATACCAGGCAGAGCTTCCGTCGATAGCCACTACAAACGGACCATCCTCTCGACTTGACCTGAACATGAACCCGCTGCTCCACTCGCCCTCGGGCACGAAAAATGGGTTGAAGAAGCGCGCCTCGATTATCCCGTCCGCCATCCACACGCGAGTTCGGCGCCTGTCAACCAGGCTATCGTCGCCCGATTGCTCGATAGTGCCGTCCTCCGGACCGTGCTCCAGTTCTATCGGGCGCACGCTGAAGTCTTTGAATACGGTGGACTTGCCCGGGTATTCGTCGCCATTGAACCACACGCCTATCAGGCTGACGGAGCCGGTGCCGCTAATCTCCCTTAAGTCCAACTCTGCTTCGAAGGCTCCGTTGATGAACAGCCAGCCCCTGTCGTCCAGTGCTACAACGCGCACGTGATTTTCAGCATTGCGGCCCGTTCTGATGTTTGGCGAGAGTCCGTCCTGAACGTCTATCGCGTCGTATGGCGGCACGTTGTTCCGACGCATTAGGTGCCAGTTGCCGCGGCTGGAGATTACGAGTATGTAGTACCGCTGCTCCACCGTCCGAAAGAGAAAACCGTGGCTCCAACTTCTGCCTTGCGCCGAGTGAGTGTCGACGAAGGTGGCCTCCATCGCTGAATTGGCCAGGTTGATACGGGCGTTGCGCGACGGAACGTAGTTATCGTCATCGTGCTCCAACTCACCGCTCACCGGGCCGAAGCCAAGGGCCGGAGCGGGTGTGGCGGTGGCCCGGATGATGGCCGTGGGAGTCGCAGCGGCAGTCGGCGGGGACGGGTTGGCCTTCATGGCGGTATACCGGTCCTCCAGCACGTCGAACGAGACAGCGAACCCTATCCCTTGCGCATCGTATTCTCGGCCCTCAATCTCGCGCCGGACAAAGGTGTTCATGCCCAAGACTTCGCCCTGGTCGTTGAGAAGTGGGCCTCCGCTGTTTCCCGGGTTGATGGCGGCGTCGGTCTGGACGACCTTGACTCCACCTATCGTCCTGATGGCCGACACGATTCCCCTGGTGACACTCATGCTTTCTTCCAGGCCGAGAGGGAAGCCCAGCGCGATTACGCCCTCGCCCTCCCGCACCCTCGCAGCGAAGGGAAGCGGCGAGAGATTGCGGATGGACTCCACTTTCAGCAGCGCGATGTCCCGTCCGGCGTCCACGGAGACGACGCGCGCCACCAGGCTTGCGCCATCGTGGAGCACGACCGTCACTTGATTACGCCCTTCGATGACGTGCTTGTTTGTGAGTATGTAGCCGTCCGCGTCGACCACGAACCCCGTGCCTGAGCCGTCGCCGGAAACGATTCGCACCACGCTGGGCCGCGTCTCGTCTACCAGGTCGGCCACCGAGAGGCGCGTGTCCGGCGTGGACGTGAAAGTGGGCGTAGGCTCCGGCGTGGGCGTACTGGTGTGAGTGGGCGTTGGTGTAGGCGTGAGCGTTGGTGTGGGTGTGGGTGTAGGCGTGGGCGTCGCGGTCGGCGCTGGCGCTGGTGTGGGTGTGCGGGTCGGCGTCGGCGTAATGGTGGGCGTGGCGGTCGGCTCCGGGGTTGACGTAGGCGTGGGCCGCATCGCCTCGACCGTCGCCTGCACGCCGGCCTCCACCGTAGCCGCGATGTCCCGCTCAGGCGTCGGCGTCTCGCTCGGCATCGCCATGGCGACGGCCGCCTCAACCGTCGCGGCGATGTCTGGCGTCGGTTCGGGGGCAGGCGCCAAGACCCCGCAGCCGGCCAGCCACAGCAGCGCCGGAGCGAGGAACGGGATGAGAAACGCTGGGCGCCATCGCCCAATCCGCGTTTCGCATCTTGGAGACTCCATGCGTTCGCGTTCAGTGCCTGGTTTCGTATGAGTCCACACCTCAACATTTTATCCGCATTTTCCACCAAAGCGAAACTAGTAGGCCGCGAGTCGCGAACGCTGTTCCAGCCGGCGATGCGCAGCATCTTCGTCGGTGCCCCACTCGGCATCCTCCAGGGGATCGCCCCTACATGCCTACAACCAACCAAACTAGTACCGCTTCGTCATTCCAACCCCCCTTGACACGCCAGCACATCCGTGCTAACATCCCCTTCATAACAACCAACCGGCCACTTAACAACCGAAGACCGGCCACCGACCTACCGGCACACCCCGTATCACCCTTGTAAGTTAACCGTCAAACATTTTCCCATCCAATCGCAATCTGTTTCATCCATAACCAGAAACCCAGCCCGCCCAGCTACGAAATCCGAGGAGATAAAACAAAAGAAACGAAACGGGACACTATTTTCTAGGCGTATTGTCCCACCCGGCAGGTAGCCCCTGCTTTAGCCCGGATGCGACTCCGCTTGGTAGCCCGTCACCCATCCACCCCGCCCCGACCTATTGTCCCTTCCCCCTCGCAAGGGGAAGGCTGGGATGGGGGTGACCGAGGCGCAAAACCAGCCCCGACCCGTACCGCGCACGCCACCTGGCCGGCGCGGAGTTCCGGTCGAGGCTCTGCCCAGCCTTGCCGACCGCGATCCCCGGCCCAAACAAGCGGTAGCAGGCCAGGAGGTGCTGCGCGGCCTGTCTTCATGGCCGCCGCGCAAGCCAGTCCCGGCCCTGCCGCCCACCCATTCGCCCTACCCGCCCTCAGCTTAAGATGAAGCCGCGCCTGCGCCGACTGCGCCTCTCTCGACTGGCGAATACACCGACTTTGTGATACATTGCACACATGGTCGGACTTACATCAGCCGCCTCAGCGAGTGCCGTCCGCGGGTGGTCTCCCGCGCGCGACGGTTTGATGGTGCTGAGCGCTCTGCTCATGGCGCTTACCCTGTATATGGTCTTCTTGTGGGTGCCGACTGAGCAGAACCTGGGCGTGTCCCAGCGCATCTTCTACTTCCACGTGCCGTTGGGCTGGCTCGGCATGGTCTCCATTGTGATAGTCGCCTTCGCCAGCGTCATGCACCTGGTCACAGGCCGCGAGCGCTGGGACAGCCTGGCTCACTCCACTGCCGAACTGGGGCTGATCGCCGCCACGCTCATCCTCGTTACGGGTAGCATCTGGGCAAAGCCCGTCTGGGGCGTGTGGTGGACGTGGGACGCCAAGCTAACCACCACCCTGATACTGTGGTTCATCTACGTGGGCTATCTCATGGTCAAGTCCTACGCTCCCGTGGGGTCCCAGGGCCAGCGTTTTGCTTCGGTTGTGGCGCTCATTGGCGCTATCGACGCCCCAATCATCTACTTCGCCACGCTCTGGTGGCGAACGGCCCACCCAGAGCTGAACATCGGCCCGCTCGCCGAGTCCGGCGGCCTCGACTCCAGGATGGCGCTGACGTTCCTGGTGTCGCTGCTCACGTTCACGGCGCTGTATGTGTACCTGCTGTCCGAGAGGTACGCACTGAGACAATCGGCAAATGATCTGGACGAGCTTTACAGACAGACCGCGTAGGCGGCGCCTGGGACTTGCCCTGTTCGCGGCGGCCCTGTTGCTCGCGTTGCTGGCGCCCGGAGCGCCCGCACTCGCGAGCGAGGCCGGGCCGCTTCAGGCGCCACCCGCGGCGGCGGCCCAGGAATCGGGCCAGAGCGCGGAGCCTGAGGCTAACCTGCCCTACCTGTTCGCCGTGTACATCATCACGTGGCTCGCCTTCTTCGCGTACGTGTTCTTCATGTCCAGACGCCAGCGGGAAATGCAGCGGGAGATCGACGAACTGAAACGAGCGATTTCGGAAAGAGAGTCGCGAGGCAACACGTGGGGTTAACCCCGTAGCGTTCGCCACCCAGCAGGAAACGGGCGCTCGCGGCGAAATCGAGGAGCCGAAATGTCCAAGGAACTTAGCCCGGCCATAAAACCGCAGAACCTGGGCACGCCCGCCGAGGGCTTTGCCGGCCGGTGGAGGCTGCTTGTCGGGTTGGCCGTGCTCGCGGGGGCGCTGGGCTATTTCGCCTTCCTGGCCTTCCAGAGCGCCACGGTGTACTTCTACACCGTGGGTGAGATCAGTGAACAGGAGGCTACTCCGGATGGCAGGACGGTCCGGGTCGGTGGGAAGCTCGTCCCGGAGTCGTTTCATCGCGCGGACGGCTCCACCCTCGCCAACTTCGCTCTCACCGACGGCACCGAAACCCTTGCCGCAATCCACAATGGCATTCTGCCCGACCTTTTCTTCAACGAACACTCCGAGATCATACTGGAGGGCGCTCACGTGCCCGGAGAGCCATTCGTGAGCGAGCGGGTCATCGTCAAGTGCCCATCCAAGTACGCGGCGATGGAGGAAGAAGCCGGCTAGCGTTCCGGCCCTGTCAGGGCGCTAGCCCTGAAGCCACACCAAGCGCCAGTGGGCGTACTCCGACGCGGCGAAGTTCGGGTGGAACCCGCGTACCCTGGGCCACCACGACCACAGCGAGACGCTGGCCGCCGGCATGTGGCGGTAGGCCCCCTGGAGCGCCCTGGCCTGTATCTCCCGCACCAGCTCCCGCCGCTCCGCCTCGTCGAACGTCTGCGCCTGCGCTTCGATCAGCGCGTCCAAGGTGTCGTCGCGGTGTCCCGTCGTATTCCAACGCCCCTGGCTGTGCAGCAGCGTCAGCAGGTACGCGTTGGGCGTCACCATCGGGGCTATCGGGCCCACGAACATCTGGTACTCTCCTCCAATCCACACCCGCTCCGCGAACACCCGGCGGTTCACCTTGCCGATGGATACCTCGAATCCCACCGCCTCCAATTCCTCGGCTATCAGCCGGGCGTGGCTATCGTAGCTCTCGCCGAAGTCGCCCACTGTAATCCGAGCCGTCCTCGGCGGACCCTCCGGCAGTCGCCCAAACCTGTCGCGGGCCGCCTCAGGGTCCGCGAAGTACGGGCGCAGCATCGCATCTTCGAGCAGCCAGTCGGCTCGGGCCGGGGGCATTCCAAGCCCGACGAAGGCCGCGCCGAGCCACACTTCCTCGACGGCGCGCCACGGGTCCATGGCAAGGAAGGCGGCGGCCCGCGCGCTTGGGTCGTCGAAAGGCGCCGCTCTCGTGTTCAGCGCCACCTCCAGGCCCGCGCCAGCGTCCATGCTGCGCAGCAGCGGCGCGTTCGGAAGCCGCTCCCGCATCGCCGGCCACTCGGCCGGCTCCACCTGGTGAAGGTCGATGCGCCCCACACCGAACGCGGCGCTTCGAGTGGCCTCGTCCTCCAGCACGTGTATCCTGATAGAGTCCAGCAGCGGAAGGCCCTCCTCGAAGTACATCTGATTGCGCTCGAACACGTAGCCCTCCGCCAGTCCGCTCTTGGCGAGCGACCACGGGCCGGAACCAACCGCAGGCCCGGCCTTAAGGTCCCCGCCGAGTTCGACGGCCTCCCGCGATACGATCTTGGAGTGCCCGTCGGCAAGCGCCACCAGGATGTCGGCGTCCGGAGCGAGGAGCGAGAGCCTCAGCGTGTCCACGCCGGTCGCCTCGACGCCGTCGACCATCGCCAGCAGACCGGCGTTGGGCCAGCCCGGTTGGCGCTGGCGGTCGTAGCTGAACGCGAGGTCGTCGGCCGTGAGCGGCCTCCCGTCTACCGGCTCGGCGTCCTGCCAGCGCACGTCTCGACGCATGGTGAACACCAGAGTCGTGGGATCCTCCATATGCCACGACTCGCAGAGTTCGCACTCCACGGCCAGTGTGGGCAGCTCGACGTCCGGCCCCGACTGCAGTCGCAACAGCCGGCTGTAGACGATTCCCGGACCCCAGGTGGAGAGCGCGGGCGAGACTTCCTGGTGCACGTCCAGGTGGGGCGCGGCGTGCCGCGCGGCAAGGTTCAGCACCCCTCCGCTCGGCTCCGGTATCGGCCTCGGTGAAGGCGAAGGAGCGACCGTCGGCTGAGGCGCGGTGGGCGTCGCGGCAGGTGTGGGGGAAGGCGTGGCGGCAGCCGCGGTGGGCGCCGCGCCCGCGTCCGACTGTGCGGTCGGCAAGGGCGTCGCAGCGACAGTGGCCGTGGCGGCCGGGGTGGCTGTGGCGGGGACGGACTTGGGAGCGACGGCGGTCGGCGGACTGCCCGGATCGTCCGAGCACGCCACGGCAATCACACAGATTAGCGCGAGGACGAACGGCCAGGCGCGCTGCCGCCGGAAATAGCTAGACGGGAGTCTCATTGCCGGCCCTCGCGCACTTCGCGTTCTTGAAGAGCGTCTGGCGCGCGGTGCGAATGGAACCAAGACCCTCCCGGGGCAGGAACACGGCGGCTATGATGGTAGACGGCAGGAAGAATACGGCGTGAGTTATCACAGCGAACCCGAACGCGGCGGCCTCGTTGTCCTCATTCACCAAGCCCAGAACGCGCAGGACGCCGACGACTGCGAACTCAAAGGTGCCTATGGCGCTGGGAGCCCCAGGCACGCTGGTAGCGAAGAAAATGGAGCCGAGTATGACGAGCGTCGCGACGATGGGCGAAATCTGCACGTCCACTGCTTGGGCCACCAGCCATGCCGTTATCCCTACCAGTATCCAGTACAAGAGGGTAAGAGCCGACGCCGACGCCAACCGCCCGGGACTCCTGCCCAAGTCCCTGAGGGCCTGCGACAGACTTGTGAGCATCTCCGCCAGGAAGGGCATCCGCTTGAGGACGACGGCCGCGCCGCTGCCTCCCCAGGCCACCACGGGCACTACCACTACCGCCACCACTGAGATTATCAGCAGGCCGACGATGACGGGCGTGAACACCTCCATATCCGGCTCCTCGAAGAAGAAGGCTATGCCGAAAAATGCTACGGCCAGGATGCTGGCGCTTGCCACCAGGTCGAGCACGCGCTCCATGCCGAGCGTGGCCACAGCCGTCGAGACCCGCACGCCGTCCCGCAACGAGAGCACCGTCAGCTGCGCCAACTCGCTGGCGATGCGCACCGGCACCAGGTTGTTCAACCCGATGCCCTCGTTCTGGACGATGAATAGTCGCATCGTAGAGACGCGCTTTTCGGTGAAGAGCATCTGCCAGCGGATCGCCCTGAGAGCGCTGGCCAGAAGAAACACGACGAACGCAAGCGCGACCAGGGGCACGGATACGCCCTGAAACGAGTCGACCACGTCCCCCCAGTCCAGGCCGCGTATGACCAGCCAGCCCAGAACGATACTGGCCGCGATGCCAAGCGCCGAGGTGCCGAAGCTTTGCAACGCTCTTTTCATACAATGTGAACCATAGAATCCTTGCACGCAGTCAGCCGGCTAAAGGGGCAGCACACGACGCTGTAGTATAATTCAGTTTGACCCGCCACCGCCAGCAGCGGAGACCGCATCCTCGCACCAGAACCGTGTATCAGAACCATGCCGAGCTTCTCACGCAGCCGGGATAGCGGGGGAGGGGAAGAGAAGGAGATTGGCCATGCTGATAGACTGCCACGCACACCTGGACTCCTATTCCGACGCCGAGGTCGGCGAAATCCTGGAGCGCGGGCGACGGGTCGGCGTCGGGTTCGTCATGTCCGCCGGCGCCACGCTGAAGACCTCCTACCGGTCCATCGAGCTTGCGCATACTTACGACGATTTCTTCTCGGGCGTGGGCATCCACCCCATGAACGTGACGGGGCCGGTGGACGACGCCACGTACGAGCAACTGCGCGCAATGGCCCTTTCGACCGAGAAGGTCGTGGTGATAAGCGAAATAGGGTTAGATTTCATGGAGGGCGCCCCGGACAGGGCCATCCAGTACCAGGCGTTCCGTGAGCAAATAAGGCTCGCCCGCGAACTGCGCCTGCCGGTGGTGTTCCACAGCCGCGAGGCGCACGACGAGGTGTTCCGCGTGCTCAGGGAGGAACGCGCCTACGAGGTGGGCGGCGTGATGCATTACTTCCAGGACGACGAGAACACAGCCCGCAAGGCAATCGAGCTGGGCTTCTACGTCTCGCTCGCCAGGCCGCTGCTACGGCTGCCCCACCTGCAGCGGGCGGTGGCCAATCTGTCGCTGGACGACATCGTGCTCGAGACCGACGCCGCGCCCCAGCCGTTCAAGCCGAAGCGCGAAAACTGGACCGAGCCGCGCCACCTGCGGGTAATCGCCGACAAGCTCGCCGCGCTCCAGGGCCGCGCTCCGGAGGAAGTGGAGGAGGCGACCAGCGCCAACATCCGCGCCCTCCTCGGCCGAGGCTGGCAAACGGTGACGAAGTACCTGCCCACGGCCCAGCCCGCAATCTAGGGGGCGGCGCTCTAAGGCAGAGCCTTTCGAACATCATGCCACTTGCGTCATTTTCCCGCCATGTAATGCCGAGCCTGGCGAGGCGCCTCAGACCCTTCGGCTACGCTCAGGGTGGCTGGATGGGACGATCGAACGATCCTGCACTCCACGTCCCAGATCCACCGTCTAGTCGCAAGAGGTTCCCTAGTCCACAAGGATGACGGCCTGGCCTGCCCTGAGCCTGCCAACGGGTCGGGTCTGCCGGCGTATCTGGACCGTTTCCGCGACGTGGCAGAGGAGGCCGTGAGGAGACCGGCCAGAGCGTTCAAACCTGTGGCCAACGACGCTCCGAGAGGGCTTCTGGGGGTCAACGCAAACCTTGTCGGGTTCGCGGGAGGCCATTCCGGTCACACCGAGGCGACATTGGACATGGACGCCACGCTGATAGGGACGCACAAGCGGCAGGCGAGATACTGTTGCAAGAAACACAAGGCGTACCAGCCGCCGACCACCTATTGGCATCTGGCGGACCTTGTGTTCCACTCCGAGTTCAGAGATGGCAACGTGAATTCGGGCTACGAGCAGTTGACCACCGGGGTGAGCAAGGTGATGATAAGGTCTGACTCGGCAGGCTGCCAGAAGGAGTAGTTGAGGCTATGCGCAGGTGACATAACCGTAGACCAACAACAGGAATACGGCATCATCTTTGCGCCGCTATGCTACCGCGAATACGAACCTGTGTCAGGTTACCAGGCGGCCAACACACGAAGGCCCCTACCTTCTGAGTTCCGGCTCGCGGGCCGGAATGACGACGGCTCGCGCACCCAGTAACCTGAAACAGGCTCCGCGAACACCGAGGGTTGGCCCGCGGTTTTCGATTGTGATACACTACACAAGCGATTTTAGGAGGGCCTACTTGAGGGCCGGTTTCATGGCTACGGCGCTCCGGCTTATCGGCATTGGATGGTACGTAGCCATATGCATAGGCGGGGGCGCGTTGGCGGGGTTCTGGCTCGACGGCAGGTTGAGCAGCGGCCCCATCCTGACCATGGCTGGGATTGGAGTAGGCATCGTTGCCGCGGTGGTGGGCATGTACCGCATGCTGATGGCGGTGCTTTCGACCAGACCTGACAGCGAGGAGAACTAACGAGGTGTCGAGGATACTCAGGAATCCCAAGGCGCTGACTATTCTGCTCGTTGTCGTTGCCGTGCTCATAGTCAGCCTCGTTGGCGGAGCGCTCGGCAACGATTTCGGAGGCGGCTTCCTCGGGTCGCCCATAGCCCACATCCAGCTACCTGCTGAGCCTGTGCTCGCCGACGAGATCTTCCCCGGCTTCCACCTCACCAACACCATGGTCACCACGTGGCTCACCATCATCGTGCTCGTGGTCATTTCCCTGCTCGCCACCCGCAAAATGCGCGAGGTGCCCTCCGGACTCCAGAACCTGGTTGAGGTACTCGTGGAGTTCTTCATTACCCTGAGCGAGTCGATCGCCGGACCCGAGAGGGCGCGGCGCTTTCTGCCGCTCGTCCTCGCCATCTTCCTGTTCATAATGACCGCCAACTGGATGGGCATTCTGCCCGGCTATGGCACCATCGGACGCATCGAGTCTGCCGAGGAGGTCATTCACCACGCAGAGGTAAAGGCTGACAAGGCGGGCGAGCACGTCAATCTCAAGGAGATAGAGCTGCAGGTGTTCGATGGAGACGGCTCGTTCGGCGTGCTGCCGCTCGGCTCTTACGACGCCGTTATCAGCGCCGAGCAGTACGAAGAGGACCACGGCGCGGGCGAGGGCAAGCAGGCGGGCCTGCTGGTGCCGTTCCTGCGCAGCGCCAACACCGAGGTAAACACCACACTCGCAATCGCGATAGTGGCGATGGTTATGGTGCACTTCTGGGGCTTCAGCACCCTGGGCGTGTTCGGACACATGGGCAAGTACCTGGACTTCACCAAGGGGCCGATAGGCTTCTTCGTGGGCATACTGGAGGGCATCGGCGAGATAGCCCGGCTGATCAGCTTCACCTTTCGTCTGTTCGGCAACATCTTTGCCGGCGAGGTGTTGCTCATCGCAATGGCGTTCCTCATGCCCATCATCGGCATTATACCCTTCCTGGGCCTGGAGCTCTTCGTCGGCGTCATCCAGGCGTTCATTTTCGCCATGCTGACGCTCGTGTTCGCTTCGCTCGCCACCATCAGCCACGGAGGCGAGGCACATTAGCGGCATCTTTAGCGACGCGCAAACCATGCCGCGCTCGCCGCGGCTGCCAGGCCGGGATCGGACCTCGCCGATTTGGGCGGGCAGTTTGGATTCTTCGGCAAGCTCAGAATGACATGCCATAGTCGCTCGAATCAGAAACCCTGAACCGTTGCGCAATAACCCCTTGAGAGGAGTGGAAATTATGGAAGGTAACATTCAGGACATCGGAGCCGGATTGGCCATCGGACTCGGAGCGCTGGGCCCCGGTATCGGAATCGGGCTGCTGGCCGCCAAGGCGATGGAGTCGCTGGGGCGCAACCCCGAGGCAGCGGGAACAATCCAGCAGAACATGATCCTGGCGATCGCGTTCGCAGAGGCGATAGCGATCTATGCCCTCGTAGTCGCCATCATCATCAAGTTCGTGTAACCCTGCGCGCGCCCGGTTGGGGTGACTTACGAGCAAGCAGTGCGCGCGCCAGCTACGCAACGGCCGGCGGCCGCATGCCGGCATTTTGCACCAGCGCGCGGATGAGCAATAGACCATGGAGATTCTGGGCATGAGCCAACGCGGCCTGCTAACCCAGTTGACCAGCCTTACCATGCTGGCCCTAGTGCTGAGGGCGCTGCTGTACAAAAGGAGAAATTGATGGAGGCCTTGGGCATAAACCTAGCCGGCCTGCTGACCCAGTTAGTTAGCTTTACGGTGCTGGTGGTGGTGCTGTGGGTGCTGCTGTACAAGCCGGTTACCCGCGCGCTGGACGAGCGTTCGCGGCGCATAAAGGAAAGCCTGGAGACGGCGGACCGCGTACGCAGCGAAGCCGCGGAGTCCCAGGCTGTGATGGAGCAGCAGAACGCCGAAGCCCGTGAAGAAGGCCAGCGGCTCATCGCGCAGGCACGCGAGGTGGCCGACCGGTTCCGGGAAGAGGAGATCGCCAAGGCACGGCAGGATATCGAGGCCGAGCGGGTGAGGGCCGAGGCCAACATCCAGCGCGAGCGCGACGCCGCCATCGAGGACCTGCGCCGCGAGTTCGCCGGACTCGCCATTTCCGCCGCTGAGCGGGTTATCGAACGCTCGCTGAACCAAGACGATCACAAGACGCTCATAGACAGTGTGCTGGAGCAGGGGGCGCGGGTCAACCAGAATTAATGTTTCAGTGTTTCAGTAGGTAATATCGAATGCCAAAACCCGCATCCGCAAGGCGCTACGCCCAGGCCGTGTTCCAGATCGGGCTGGAGCACGACAGCCTCGATCAGTGGTACGACGACCTCTCGACGATGGCAACCGCTGTCGATGAAAGCGAGCTTGGCGTGTTTCTTGATGCGCCGCAGGTCAGCGTGGAGCGCAAGGTTGAGGTCATCAGCGACGCCCTCGGCGACAGCGTAAGCCCTCTCGCCGCGAATCTGCTGGCGCTGCTCGCGTCCCGCGGCATCGCGTCGATACTGACCGGCGTAGTGGAGAGCTACCAGTCGATGCTGGACGACCACCGGGGCATCGAGCGCGCCGAAGTAGTCTCTTCCGTGCCGCTCGACGACGAGCAGCGGCGTCGCGTGTCCGGCCTGCTTGAGGGCATGGTGGGCAAGCAGGTACGCCTCGTTTCGCGTGTCGAGCCTTCGATACTCGGCGGATTCGTCGCCCGGGTCGGCGACCGCGTGATAGACGGCAGCGCCCGGACGCGCCTGAACCAGATGCGACGCAGAATCGTCGAAAGAGTGGCTTAGCCACTCACCAGGGAGGCCCGCAAATGACGACCAGGGGACAGGATATAGCATCCGTTATCAAGCGCCAGATCGAAGAGTTTGGCGCCCAATTGACCATGGTGGACGTGGGTACGGTCGTAGAGGTCGGCGACGGTATCGCGCGCGTGCACGGCCTGTCTGGCGTCGCCTACAACGAGCTCGTCGAGTTCGAGGGCGGCGTAATCGGCCTCGCGCTCAACCTGGAGGAGGACAGCGTCGGTGTCGTCATCATGGGCGACCCGCTGTCGGTCAAAGAGGGCACCGAAGTGCGCAGCACAGGCCGTATCGTCGAAGTGCCGGTTGGCGACGCGCTGATAGGCCGCGTCGTCGACGCGCTCGGACGGCCGCTCGACGGCAAGGGCCCGGTGGAGACCACCGAGACGCGGCCCGTCGAGATCGTCGCGCCGGACGTCGCCTCCCGCAAGTCCGTGGACACGCCGGTGCAGACCGGCATCAAGGCCATAGACGCTATGATCCCCATCGGGCGCGGCCAGCGCGAGCTGATCATCGGCGACCGGTCCATTGGCAAGACGGCCATTGCGGTGGACGCCATCATCAACCAGAAGGGCGGCGACCTGCTCTGCATCTACGTCGGCATCGGGCAAAAGGTGGGCAAGATCGCGCAGCTCGTGGGCACGCTCGAAGAGCATGGCGCGATGGAGCACACCATCATCGTGGCCGCCAATGCGTCAGACCCGGCGCCCATGCAGTACCTGGCCCCCTATGCCGGCTGCGCGATGGGTGAGCAGTTCATGCTCCAGGGCAAGGACGCGCTCATCATCTACGACGACCTGTCCAAGCACGCCTGGGCATACCGGCAGATGTCGCTGCTGCTGCGCCGCCCTCCGGGGCGCGAAGCCTACCCGGGCGACGTGTTCTACCTGCACAGCCGGCTGCTGGAGCGCGCCGCCAAGATGGACGACGAGCGTGGCGGCGGCTCGCTGACAGCGCTGCCCGTGATTGAAACGCAGGCGGGCGACGTGTCCGCCTACGTCCCGACCAACGTGATTTCGATTACCGACGGTCAGATCTATCTGGAGCCCGAGCTGTTCAACTCCGGCATACGTCCCGCCGTGAACGCGGGCCTGTCGGTGTCGCGCGTGGGCGGCTCGGCCCAGACACGGGCCATGCGCGGCGTGGCCGGCAGGCTGCGGCTCGACCTGGCGCAGTACCGCGAGCTGGTCACGTTCGCGCAGTTCGGCACCGCCGACCTGGACAGGGCCACGCGTGCGCAGCTCGAACGCGGCCAGCGCGCGACAGAGGTGCTGAAGCAGGACCAGAACGTGCCATTGCGGATGGAGCAGCAGGTGGCGATACTGTTCGCGCTGGTGAACGGCCACCTCGACGATGTGGAGCTGCCGCGGATAGCCGCGTTCGGCGACGGATTCCGCGCGTACATGGACTCGAACCACCCCGATGTGCTGAAGAGCATCGCGGACTCCGGCGACATTTCTGACGAGACGCGGGAGCAGCTCAACGCGGCGATCGAGGATTTCAAGGCGAACGTGCCGTATTAGGGGTAGCGGTCTCCTAAAGGACATTGAGCAATGACCACCGCGGGAGTGAACTTCGCAAGCATATTCACCGACGCTCGGCGGATGCACGAGTCCGCCCTGGAGCGTTTGGCGGCAGGCGACATCCGCGACGCGGCGGAGAAGGCGTGGTGCGCTACCAAGAGGGCCGCGGACGGTCTCATACTTGCGCAAACCGGCCGGCTGCCGCCCAAGTCACCCGACACCACGAGAGGCCTGTTGAGACTCGCACGGGAGAATCCTGAGTTTAACAGCCTGCAAGACCGTTACTTTACGAGGCAGGGCTTCCTTCACGGCGAGTGTTTCTACACCGGATTTTGCGATCCCATTGAAGACATCGAGCGCCTGATCCGCGAGACCGCAAATTATATCCAAGACGCCGAGCGGCTGGCCAGGACGTAAGGATGACGAGGTCTAGACTATGCCAAGCGTAAGGCAGATACGACGGCGCATTAGAAGCGTGGAGAACACGGCCAAAATTACCAAGGCCATGTCGATGATAGCCGCGTCGAAGATGCGCCGCGCCCAGGAATCGGCCCTCAGCGGCCGTCCCTACTCCGAAAGGATACAGAGCCTGCTCTCGCACCTGGCGGCGCAGCCCCACGACGAGGAGCGGCTGCCGCCGCTGTTGAGGCGACGGCAGGTCAACAACGTGCAGGTCGTAGTGATCACCCCGGACCGGGGGCTTACCGGCGGCCTCAACTCCAACATCAACAGGGCCGCCGCCCAGTTCATCGTGGGGCAGTCGGCGAATGTGAGCGTGATATGTGTGGGCCGCAAGGGCCGGGACTTCATGGTGCGGTCCGGCCAGGACGTGCGCGCCGTGTTCACCGATATGCCCGACAGGCCCCAGTTAACCGACGTCACGCCCATAACGCGCCTCGTCATCGATGCCTACACGAGGGAGGAAGCGGACGCGGTACACCTGGTTTACGCCGACTTCGTGAACACCACAACGCAGCGCCCGGTGGTGCAGCCGCTGCTGCCCGTGGAGCCGGCCGACCTGCGGCCACAGGACGCCGTGGGCTACATATTCGAGCCTTTCGACCTTACGGTGCTGTCGGCGCTGCTGCCCCGTTTCGTGGAAATGCAGACATACCACGCCGTGCTCGAGGGCATAGCCAGCGAGCAGTCGGCGCGAATGGTGGCGATGAGAAGCGCCACCGATAACGCCCTGAGCATGGCCGAGGACCTGACCCTGGTCATGAACAAGGTGCGACAGGAGACCATCACACGCGAGCTGCTGGACATAGTCGGAGGCGCGGCCGCGGTGGAGTAGAAGTTTGTCAGTGTTTCAGTCAGCCAGCAGGTCAGAAGTTGCCGAATGACGCCGCAACTCCCAATCAACTGACTGACAACTGAAAACTGACCTACTGAAAGACTGACAGACTGACCAACTGAGGACTTCCGGAGGAGCCATGGCTACAGGAAAGGTTACGCAGGTTATCGGCACCGTCGTGGACGTGGAGTTCCCGCCGGAGGATATGCCCGCCATCTACAACGCCCTCGAGACCAGCATAGGCGATAGCCGCCTGGTGCTGGAGGTCGAGCAGCACATCGGCAACAACTGGGTGCGCTGCCTCGCGCTCGGCCCCACCGAGGGGCTGACTCGCGGCGTCGACGCGCTTGACACCGGCAGCCCCATATCGGTGCCCGTGGGCGACCCCACCCTGGGCCGGCTGTTCAACGCGCTGGGCGAAACTCTCGATAACCTGGAAGAGGTCGAGTCCGAGGAGAGCTGGCCCATCCACCGTCCGCCGCCCACCTTCGAGGACCAGTCCACCACGATAGATGTGCTCGAGACCGGCATCAAGGTCATGGACCTGATAACGCCCTTCACGCGCGGCGGCAAAATCGGCGCCTACGGCGGCGCGGGCGTGGGCAAGACGGTGATCATCCAGGAGCTGATACGCAACATCGGCACCGAGCACCAGGGCGTATCGGTGTTCGCAGGAGTCGGAGAGCGCTCCCGAGAGGGCAACGACCTCTGGCACGAAATGCGGGAGTCGGGCGTGCTGCAAAGCACCGTGCTCGTGTTCGGGCAGATGAACGAGCCGCCGGGAATTCGCGCGCGGGTGGGCCTGACCGGCCTGACGATGGCGGAGTACTTCAAGGAGACGCGCGGTCAGGACGTGCTGCTGTTCGTCGACAACATCTACCGCTACATCCTGGCAGGCATGGAGGTCTCGGCGCTGCTCGGCAGAATGCCCTCCGCGGTTGGCTACCAGCCTACGCTGGGAACCGAGATGGGCGACCTCGAAGAGCGGATAACATCCAGCAAGAACGGTTCGATCACGTCGTTCCAGGCCATCTACGTGCCGGCGGACGACTACACCGACCCCGGCATCGTGACCACGTTCGGCCACCTCGACGCGGTGGTGGCGCTGGAGCGCTCGCTCGCCTCGCAGGGCCTCTACCCCGCGGTGGACCCGCTCACCTCGTTCTCCAACATTCTGCAGCCGGCGGTCGTCGGACAAGAGCACTACGACGTCGCGCGCGGCGTACAGCAGGTGTTGCAGCGCTTCCAGGAGCTGCAGGACGTGATTGCCATCCTGGGCATCGAGGAGTTGTCTGAGGAAGACCGGCAAACAGTCGCCCGCGCCAGAAAGATCCAGCGCTTCTTGACGCAGCCCATGTTCGTAGCCGAGGCATTCACCGGCCAGGTGGGCCGCTACGTCCCCATTCGCGAGACGGTGCGCGGCTTCAAGGAGATCCTGGACGGCCAGCACGACGATCTGCCGGAGCAGGCCTTTTACATGGTGGGCGCCATCGAGGAGGCGATCGAGCAGGCCCAGCGCATGGAAGCCGTGTAGCGGACGGCGCTAGACTGGAAGAAGGCGAGGCCCGGCTTATGCCAATTCGACTTGAGATAGTTACAGTGGAACGTCAGGTCTACGCCGAAGACGTGGACATTGTGGTCGCACCCGGCATCGACGGCGAGCTGGGGATACTGCCGCGCCACGCGCCCCTCCTCACGGTGCTGAGACCCGGGGAGATCATGGTCAGGCAGGACGGCGAGGAGAGCATAATCGCTGTTAGCGGCGGCTTCCTCGAGGTGCTGGGCGACAGGGTGATCGTGCTGGCCGATACTGCCGAGCGCGCCGATGAGATCGACATCGAACGCGCCGAGGAGGCTCTGAAGCGCGCCGAAGAGCGCGTGTCATCCGCGGTGTCGGACGTCGACCTCGAGCGCGCCCTGGCGTCCATACGCCGCTCGCAGGCGCGGATCAAGGTGGCGAGAAGAAGGCGGCCTCGCCGCGCGACGCCGCCGGCGTAACAGGCACTCCCTTCTCCCTTGATGGCAGAGGGCTAGCGTGAGGGTGATTCAGTCAAGCTCGCGCAAGTAGAACGTCATCGACTGTAGCGCCAGCACGGGATCTATGTTGCGAATCACCACGTGCATCGACACCTGCGGGGCTATGGGCGCGTAGTTGAGAATGCCCTGGACGCCGCTGTCGATGAGCTGGTCGATCACCGACTGGGCTTCGGCGGCGGGCACCGCCACGATGCCGATGGTAATGTTGTCGCGCTCGACCGCCTCGCTGAGCGCCGACATGGGCTGAACCCGCAGGCCGCCCACCACTCCGCCCACCTGGCGCGAGTCGCTGTCGAACACCGCGCGCATTCTGAACCCTTCCGGCGCGAATCCCGGGTAGTTTATGATGGCCCGTCCCAGCCTGCCAACGCCAACGAGGCAGGCGTCCCACTCCTGGTTCAGGCCGAGAATCTGCCGCAGCTCCTCCAGCAGAAAGTGCACGTCGTAGCCCCTGCCCTGCTTGCCGAACCTGCCGAAATAGCTGAGGTCCTTCCTTATCTGGGCGGGAGTCATCTGCAATCTGTGGCCTAGCTGCCGCGAACTTACGACGGAAATGCCCTCGCTGAGAAGCTGCGTCAAGGCTCGCACGTACATGGGCAGCCTGATAACGACTACTTCAGGGGCTTCGGCTGAATTCATGCGAAAAGTCTACGGGAGGCCAACGCCGTCCTCCACCCCTCCGCCAATTCCGCGCCCGCGCGGCAGCGAGAGAGTGTATCGCCGCAATTGTACTTGCTCGGTGGAACGTAGGCAACCGCGACGCCAGGCGACGATTGGTGTTTGCCGATTAGCAGATGCCATAGACCAGCCGCGCCCGAGCTGTCAATTCGTCGTCAGGAAAGGGAGAAGATCCTTCATCCAAACGGCAAACCTGACTAGCGACGCGACAACACTTATCTCTTTTGCGGACTCCCACAACCGCCCCAGTCGTACCTTTGCGCCCTCGGGTCGTTCCTGTCGCGGTGCGGATTTTAGCTCTCTGGTGAGCATCTCCGCCGCCGTCCGAGCTACGCTTGGAATGTCGTTGATTCCTCGCTCCAGAGACAGCAGGTCAATCCTGTTCGCCACGTCCTGGCCGGTGTTGGGAAAGAAACGGAGCGGTTCCGCTGTCAAGTCCCAATACAGGGCCAGGGCCCTATCACCGTCGTCAGCGGAGGAGCCGAGTTGCAGATCGAGCGGCAATATGGGTTTACCCCGCTCTGTCATCGCATCGCCCGCTGAATAGGTCCCTTTGCCGCCGCCAATCGCAAGCATGGCGTCTGCGTTGTCGGTCATCACTTCCCGATACTTGCCGCCGGTGTAGAGTTCTCGCTCTATGTTCAAGAGCTTGACGACGCCTCTCTGTTGCAGGTCTCTCAGAAGCTTCAGGTTGTTGTCGTCTATCTTGGAGTCTCGCGCCGCGTCGGACATGGCGATTCGCGCGTACTGCCGAGGGCCTTCGGTAGTAGTGGCAGCGTATCGCGCCACCTTACGCAGCGCGACCCAATCGAATATGATGGGCGCATCGCGGTCGTCGCTAGTGGACGGCTCGGCGCCGGCCAGCACCACCACTCCTCCCCCGCGCCGCAAGACCTCACCGGTGAAGCGCGTAACGAATTCTTGGGCGGCGTCCAGCTTGCGCTGTGGGCACGAAGGGCTTGCGCTGCCTGAGATGAAGATGTACCTGCCGTTCATGGGTGTTCACAGGCTCAGTTGACGCAAAATAGCTCGTTGAACTGCGTTCTTGAGACGCAACGCCTGACCTCGCCGCGCATCTGCCCGAAGTAGGTTGACGCACGTCTGCGTTCAGGGGAACCCGACTGGCCCAGGTATTCGTCCACGTGTAGCGACTGCCCGGTAGGATCGGATATTTGATTCATCACCGCCGTAATGGAATGTCCTAGAAAGTGAACGAGCATGGACTTGGAACCGCGGTCGCCTTGGTAGCTCCTGAAGGCGTCTATGGCGAGAGCCTCCATATGGTAGCCGCTGATCTTCCTGTCTCGTCGCGTGATGTAGCAGTCCGCCAACGCCTTGGCCAGCATGATAACAGGGACTACTCTGCTGCCTTTGGCCTGATTAACATTCTCTAGCTTTTCGGCAAAACGTTCAAGTTGTACAGTGTCGCTCCACCTGGTGCTTCCGGGTTGGGCAATCCGAACGCCGCCGCTATCCCTGCGTATGGCAGGCAGTATCTGAATCTCGGTGCCATCTGAGTATTCTACCGTCACCGCAAGGTTGCCGCTGCGTACCGAGTTATCTGGCAGCCGCTGCCTGATTGTGTCCCGCACGGAGGCGATGACCGTCGCCGGCTGCTGGCTCACATACGAAGACTCGTTCACTATCAGAAGGACATCGACGTCGCTGAGCCCGTTCACGTCCGTGCCCCTACTTACGGAGCCGCCGAACATGGGCTGCACCGTGTGGCCGCCATCCCGCCTGAGGATGTTACACAGCGCCTCTACATGCCTTCTGGTTGCCTGGGTGTTCCTTTGGTTGTAGTTCACGAGAAGAGACTCGCAGTACCTGTTGAAGTTGTCGGTAGACATCATACGCCCCTATTATCGAAACTGACGCTTCCGTCTCATTACATCGCTGTCCGCACTTGCGCGCCGCAAACCTTCACATACCCCGCGCCGTGCGGTCAAGCAAGTGACGGCATCGCTAAGTTCTCTGAACAGCAGCCGCCCCATGTGCTGACTGCACAGGCGACCCTAGATTCCAATGACCGCCGCCCCCTACACCACCCCCGCCAACTCACGGTACCGGCAAGACCCGTTCGCCAGCCGCATCTGCCGCGGCGTGCGGCACTCCGGCGCGAACGGCGCCGGCGACCCCATCAGCACGCTGACGTAACGGGCCCGCGACGTCGCCACGTTCAGACGGTTCAGGCTGTACAAGAACTCCATGCCGTGCGTGGCGTCATCGTCGGCGTCGGCCTTTTCGAGCCAGTCTCGCACCAGCCAATAGTAGGCGGAGTAGTCATCGACGCGATACGTTTGCGGCTTGAACTCCGTCCAGGGCGGGACGACGTGCATATTTTCCGGCGGCTCGCCCTGCACTCGCGCCGCCCGGTCGGAGTACAGGTATAGCTGAAGGATTGTGCCGCTCTTGGTTTCGCGGGCCAGCTTGGTGTCCGTGACCGCGTAAGACCAATCGCCGAGCTTGCAGGGCATTCTTGGCGGCGTACATGGGGTGGGGCGTTCCTGTGGCGATGTTGGGGCAAATCTACACCATGTGGGCGGGGCGCGGACTCCCCATTGCGGCGTCGTGGCCGTATCGCGCCAATTCGGTTTGTTGGAACGTAGGCAACCACACCGGGGCGGCACAGGCCGGCGCCGGGCCGGTGGGTGAGATTCGAGCGGACTGTGGTATGATCTGTGCTCAAGCCAAGCCGTTTAGCTTCCGAACGGAGGCGCACATGACCACTGAGGAACGACTGCAGGCCCTGTACGCCAAGATGGAAGAACTGTCGACCCGCAGCGTGGGCTACCCTGTCAACCAAGACTTCGACTATTCCGAGTTGCTGCCCTTCATGAAGTTCAGCATCAACAACGTGGGCGACCCCTTCCACGAGAGCAACTTCAGAATGAACACGCACGAGTTCGAGCGCGAAGTCGTAGGGACCTTCTCGGACCTGATGCGCATTCCGCGCGACGACTCCTGGGGCTACGTCACGTCCGGCGGCACCGAGGGCAACATGTACGGCCTCTACCTGGCGCGTGCTCTCTTTCCCGACGGCATCGTCTACTACTCAGAGGACACTCACTACAGCGTCGTAAAAATCATGAGCCTGATCAACGCCCGCAACATTATGGTGAAGAGCCAGAACAACGGCGAGGTGGACTACGACGATCTGTACGAGGCGGTGCGAGTGAACCGAGACGCGCCCGCCATTGTCGTCACGAACATCGGCACCACCATGAAAGGGGCCGTGGACGATGTGCACAAGGTGCGGGACATCCTGGACGACCTCGCGGTCAACCGGCTCTACATCCACGCCGACGCGGCTCTCAGCGGCATGATCCTGCCCTTCGTGGACGAACCACAGGCCTACGGCTTCGACTCCGGCATCGACAGCATAGCCGTGAGCGGCCACAAGATGATCGGCTCGCCAGTGCCGTGCGGCGTAGCGCTCACGAAGCGCGAGTACGTGGCTCGCGTCTCCCGCTCGGTGGAGTACGTCGGCGTGCTCGACACCACGCTCACCGGCTCGCGAAGCGCCCTGGCCCCGCTGATCGTCTGGTACGCCCTGCGGAAACACGGCCTGGACGGCTACGGGCGCATCGTAGCCAGGTGCCTGGAGACCGCAGAGTACGCGGTGACGCGGTTCAACGACAGCGGCATCCCTGCCTGGCGCAACAGGAACTCCGTGACAGTGGTGTTCCCACGCCCTTCCGAGGAGGTCGTCCACAGGTGGTCGATCGCCCCTTACGAGGACATAGCCCATCTCATCGCGATGCCTAACGTCAGTCGCGAGCAGATAGACGCGGTCGTGGACGACTGCCTCAGATAGCGCGGACGGCCCGCGCACGGTAGGAGAACCCGAATGACCAGGATTGTGATAATGGCAAGTAACGAAGTCGGCGTCATCGCGGACATCAGCCGGGCCCTGGCCGACGCCGACATCAACATCGAGACCATCAGCGCGAAGGCCCTGGGCGACAAGGGCATCATCACGCTCACCACGGACGACGACGACGGCGCGCTGCGAGTGCTGACCGACGCCGACTTCAAGGCTTCGGCGGACGACTCGCTGATGCTGAGCCTGCGCGACGAGCCTGGCGCACTGGCGAAGGTCGCCGAGCGATTCAAAGACGCCGGAGTCAACATCCAGACCCTGCACATTCTCGACCGACGCGACGGCCACACCACCATCGCCGTTTCCACCGACGACCGCGCCAAGGCCGAGTCGTTGGTCGACCCCGACAGCATCATCTAGCGGGGGATGAATGCTCCGCGTTTGACTTCTCATGGCGCCCTTATTAAGCTTTAAGCGCTAAACCTTAATAACAGATTGCGCTATTAAGGTTTGGTAAATGAGCCTGACAAGTGCACTCTTAGGGGTAATCCGCCATGGAGCGTGGAGAGACTGGTCGCTACCAAGTTACCAGATTTGGTGGCGAGGAGGTGCGCGCCTTCATTCCCGCGCCGCTGCCGCCGGATCCTCCTACAGTATTGGACGGTGCGCTGCAACAGCTTTTGGAAGAGGCGCTCCTCGCCCTGGGCAGACTGGACAGCGTTACGCAGTTGCTGCCGAATCCGACCCTGTTCATCTACAACTACGTTCGCAAGGAAGCCGTGCTATCTTCGCAGATAGAAGGGACGCAGTCCTCGCTCTCCGACTTGCTGTTGTTCGAGCGGGGCCAGGCTCCCGGCGCGCCCACGGTTGACGTCGTGGAAGTGTCCAACTACGCGGCCGCCCTCTATCACGGGTTGGAGCGGCTGCACGGCGGCTTCCCACTCTCCAACCGGCTCATCCGGGAGATTCATTCAGTGCTGCTATCGCACGGACGAGGCAGTGACAAGTCTCCGGGCGAGTTTCGCACGTCTCAGAACTGGATCGGCGGCACACGCCCCGGCAATGCCGCCTACGTGCCGCCTCCACACACTGAGTTGATGAATTGCATGGGTGCGTTGGAGAGTTTTCTGCACGCCAGGGATGATGGCCTTCCCATGCTCGCCCGCGCGGGGATGGCGCACGTCCAGTTCGAGACCATTCATCCGTTCCTGGACGGCAACGGGCGCGTGGGTCGGCTTCTCATCACCTTCCTGCTTTGCGAGGCGGGAGTGCTGGACGAGCCGCTTCTGTACCTGAGCCTCTACCTCAAGCGGCATCGTTCAACTTACTATGACATGCTCGACAGCGTGCGGCGTACCGGCGACTGGGAGAGGTGGCTCGCCTTCTTCTTCGAGGGCGTGCTGGAGACGGCCCAAGGCGCTGTCGCAACCACACGTCAACTGTTGGAGGTGTTCGAGGAAGACCGCACGAACATCACGCAACGTGGAGCGCGTAGAGCAAGTTCCGCATTGCGAGTACACCAGGCGCTGTCCTCGGACCCGATACTCTCGCTGTCCGACGCGCAGGAGCGGTCAGGGTTGGCGTTCCCGGGCACCTCGTCAGGAATGAACCTGCTGGTCGAGCTTGGCATTGCGCGCGAGATTACGGGCCGGCGTCGCAACCGGCTGTTTGCCTACGACCGCTACCTCGACGTTCTAAGCGAGGGAACTGAACCGCTGTAGCCGGGCGGTCGCATTGAAAGGCGTGTGCCAGGCTGGTACTTTAGGGTTGCCACGTCGACCGATCACGAGGGAGACTCAACCAGATATGGACGACATAACCGACGTGCCCGGCATTCGCGTGGGGCACTATACCAACGCGGAAGCCGCCACCGGCTGCACGGTGGTGCTGTGCGAGGACGGCGCCGTGGGCGGCGTGGACGTTCGCGGCTCGTCCCCTGGCACACGCGAGACGGACCTGCTGCGTCCCACGAATAGCGTGAGCGAGGCGCAGGCCGTGCTTCTGAGCGGCGGCAGCGCGTTCGGCCTCAACGCCGCCGCGGGCGTGGTGCGCTACCTGGAAGAGCGAGGCGTCGGCTACCCTGCGGGCGACGGCATCGTGGTGCCGATCGTGCCGGCGGCCATCCTCTTCGACCTGCGCCTGGTCACCCATCGCACCCGCCCCGGCCCGGACGACGGCTACGCGGCCTGCCTGCGCGCCACGTCCGGGCGCGTGGCCGAGGGCAGCGTTGGCGCGGGCACCGGAGCGACCGTGGCGAAGGTGCTAGGGCCAGCGCGCTCCATCAAGGGCGGCATCGGCACATCCAGCCTGGACCTGGGTGGCGGCGTGATCGTCGGCGCCATCGTAGCGGTGAACGCCGTCGGCGGAGTCTACGACGTCGACACCGGCGGCCTCGTGGCCGGCCCACGGGCCGAAGACGGTGTTACCATGCTAGAGTCGATATCGCTGGTGACTACGCCCGGCTACACCCGCCAGCCGCCGCCTGCCGCCACCAACACCACCATAGGCGTGGTGGCTACCAACGCGCGGATAACCAAGGAGCAGGCCAACAAGCTCGCGTCCGTCGCGCACGACGGTCTGGCCCTGGCGATCCGGCCCGCGCACACGATGAGCGACGGCGACACCCTGTTCGCGCTTGCCACCGGTACCGCGGAGGGCGCGCCGGACATGTACCGGCTCTGCGCGGCGGTTGCGCTGTGCACGGCAAGAGCCATCGCCAACGGAGTGTCCGCCGCGAGCGGTCTGGGCGGCGTGCCGGGAGTTGGGGAGTTGGGCGACGGTGGCGTGGTCTAAGCACAACACGCGGCTGGCATTCGTTGGCGCCGGCGTGGTCGGTGGCTCGCTGGCGGCGGCGCTCAGCCGGGCCGGCTACAGCGTCGTGGCGTCCGCCAGCCGGTCTTTCGCGTCGGCCGTGGAACTGGCGCGCTGGGCCGACGGCTGCGTGGCCTACGAAACGCCCCAGCAGGCCGCGGACGCCGCCGACTTCGTGTTTCTGACCACGCCCGACGACGCGATACCGTTGGTGGCCGCCTCCATGACCTGGCGCGCCGGCCAGGGCGTGGCCCACTGCTCTGGCGCGGCGTCGCTGGACGCCCTCGACGCGGCCGCCGCCCAAGGTGCGGTCCCAGGCGCCTTCCACCCGCTGCAGGCGGTGTCTTCGATCGAAAACGGCTCCAAGAGCATTCGCGGCATAACCTTCGGCATCGAGGGCGGCGAGAACATGCGCGCGTTTCTCAGCACCATGGCGGCCGACCTGGGCGCGTACCCCATATTCGTCCGGTCGGAGGACAAGCCGCTGTACCATCTCACGGGTGTCATGATGGGCGGACTGCTCACCACGCTGGGCGCGGCGACCGCCACCCTGTGGGAGGAGCTGGGCTACACGCGCGAGGAGGGCATACGCGCGCTGATGCCGATGATGCGACAGGTGTCCGTCAACCTGTCTTCGTCCGGTCTGCCCGGCGCGGTGGCGGGCCCCTACGCCCGCGGCGACGTGGGCACGGTGCGAAAGCACTTGGAGGCGCTCAGCGAGCGAGCGCCGCACGTGCTGCCGCTGTACTGCGAGCTCGCGCTGGTGGGTCTGCCGTTCTCGGTGGAGAAGGGTACGCTGAGTGAGGACAGAGCCGAGGAGATACGAGTGCTGGTGGAGCGATACATGAGAGGAACCGCAGATTGAGAATACTGCTTACCAACGACGACGGCATAAACGCGCAGGGCCTGTGGAGCGCCGCCGAGGCTCTCGCCGACCTCGGCGAGCTCACGGTGGTCGCGCCGGACCGCGACCTGAGCGGAATCAGCGCGGCCATGACGTTGAGCACCATACTTAGGGTCTCAGAGGTCACCTCGCCCATCGAAGGCGTCAAGGCCTACTCGGTGCAGGGCACCCCGGGCGACTGCGTGATTCTGGCGACGGAACATCTAGTGAAACAGCCTTTCGACCTGGTGGTGTCCGGCATCAACCAGGGGGCGAACTTCGGGCTGGACGTCATAAACTCCGGCACCGTCGGCGGCGCGTTCCACGGCTACTTCCGCGACATACCCTCCATCGCCGTCTCGGTCGCCTCGCTCACGAACCCGCGCTACGACGCCGCCGCCTGGGTCACCGGCGCGCTGGGACAGGCGGTGCTCGCCAATCCCTTGCCCGTGCCGCTGCTGCTGAACGTGAATCTGCCGTCCGTCGGCCTCGATGAGATCGAAAGGGTGCAGCTCACGCGGCTGGGTCCGAAGGCATTCCTGGAAAACGTGGAGCGCGGCGGCGACGGGCGACGCGAGTTCTTCTGGATTCGCCACAACCGATCGATAAACAACCAGCCCGCCGAGGGCACGGACAGATGGGCGGTGCGCAACAAGCGCATCTCGATTACGCCGGTGGACCTGGTGTTCTCCAATGGGACCCCGGACGCCGCGTTCGAATCGATTGCGCAGGGACTTACCGAGCAACTCAAGTCGAGAGAATAGTGTGACCAACGGGAGGACACGATGATATACGAACTGAGGATTTACGAAGCGGCCCCGGGGAAGATGGCGGCGCTACAGGCGCGGTTCCGAGACCACACGCTGGAGATATTCGAGCGACACGGCATCAAGAACGTGGGCTACTGGACGGCCAGCGTTGGGGACTGGAACGACAAGCTGATATACATCGTCGCGTTCGAGGACGAGGGGCAGCGCGAGAAGGCCTGGGCGTCGTTCCGGGACGACCCGGAGTGGCAGCAGGTGCGGGCCGCGTCCGAGGTGGACGGGCCGCTTACCACGCGCATCACCAACGCGCTGTGGGCGCCCACGGACTTCTCGCCGCTCCAGTAGTAAGGAAAGTGTCGGGGTCTAAGGGCGTACCTGATTCCGCTTAGGCCATACAATGCCAACCTACCCCCACATACAGCGCTACCGCGAAGAGCTCGCCCGCCTCATCGAGGCCGGCGGCTCCGACAGTGAGCTCAACATCCGCCCCGCCTTCCAAAACTGCCTCGCCGCCTACTGCGACGCCCACAAGGAAAAGCTCACCCTCGTCCCCGAGCTGAGCGTCGGCGGCGTCCGGCCCGACGGCACCGTGAAGGACACCCTGCGCATGGCCCGCGGCTACTGGGAAGCCAAGGACTCCCGCGACAACCTCGACCAGGAGATCCAGCGCAAGTTCGACACCGGCTACCCCCGCGACAACATCATCTTCGAGGACTCCCGCACCGCCGTCCTGGTCCAGAACCGCGAAGTGGCCATGCGCGTGGACATGAACCAGCCCGGCGCGCTCCACCGCCTCATCCGCCGCTTCCTCGACTACGAGCTGCCGCAGATAGAGGAGTTCCGCGGCGCACAGGCCCAGTTCAAGGCCGACCTTCCCACCGTCATCGCCAACCTGCGCGAGGCCGTCGAGGCAGCCGAGACGGACAACCCCGAATACCAGTCCTCCGCCGCCGCATTCCTCGAGCTGTGCCGCCGCTCCATCGGCCCCGACGTCTCCGCCCCCGACGTGCGCGAGATGCTGCTACAGCACATCCTCACCAAGGACATCTTCCTGCGCGTGTTCGCCGAGGACCAGTTCCACCGCGAAAACAACGTCGCCCGCCAGCTCGACCACCTCGAGCGCACCTTCTTCACCGGCGACGTCCGCCGCCAGGCCATCGACCGCCTCCGCGCCTACTACGGCGCAATCGGACGCGCCGCGGACGAGATAGCCGACTACGCCGAAAAGCAGCGCTTTCTCAAGGCCGTCTACGAGGACTTCTACAAGGCCTACAACCCCGCCGCCGCCGACAGGCTCGGCGTCGTCTACACCCCCAACGAGGTCGTGGACTTCATCATCCGCGGCGCAGACCACCTGCTCCAGAAACACTTCGGCCGCACCCTCGCCGACGACAACGTCCAGATACTGGACCCCGCAACTGGCACCGGCACCTTCATCACCAGTCTCATCGACTACCTGCCCGCCGACCGCCTGGAGTACAAGTACCGCAACGAGATTCACGCCAACGAGGTCGCGATCCTGCCCTACTACATCGCCAACCTCAACATCGAGTACGCCTACAAGGAAAAGACCGGCCGCTACCTGGAGTTCCCCAACCTCGTGTTCGTCGACACCCTGGACAACACGGACTGGCAGACCGCGGGTGCGACCAGCGGCTCCGTCACGCGCCAGGGCGCCTTCAACCTCGGCGGCCTCTCGACCGAGAACTGGATGCGCGTCCAGCTCCAGAACGAAAAACCCATCAGCGTCATAATCGGCAACCCGCCCTACAACGCCAACCAGCAGAACGAGAACGACAACAACAAGAACCGCGAATACCCCGAAATCGACCGCCGAATCCGCGAGACCTACATCGCCGAGAGCACCGCCCAGAAGACCAAGCAGTACGACATGTACAAGCGATTCATCCGATGGGCCTCAGACCGCCTTTCCGACGACGGAATCATCGCATTCATCACCAGCCGCAAGTATCTCGACGCCCAACAGGACGACGGATTCCGAAAGCTGCTCCCACAGGAGTTCAGCCACGCCTACATCGTAGACCTCGGCGGCGACGTGCGAAAGACCGCCGGCGCCGGCAACGTGTTCGGTATAGTGACGGGCGTGGCAATCGCCTTCTTAGTGCGGGAATCCGCTCGGCAAGGCGACGGGGAGATTCACTACTTCACCCTTGACGACGAGCTTTCCGGGCCTGCAAAGTTGGATGAATTGCGAAAGTCTAGCGTTGCCGACATTGCTTTTGACGACATCGACCCTGACAGAAAGCACAATTGGCTCAATAGGGGCAACCCCGATTTCGAGAACCTGATACTGCTTGCCGATAGAAAGACTAGGTCTACCAAGACGGCCGGCCCAAGGCGAGCGATATTCGGTCATTACTCGGTAGGTGTCCGCACCAACCGAGATGAATGGGTATACGATTTCGACGCCCGCAATCTGCGGAACAAAGCACTGTACTTCGTGGACACCTTCAACGAACTTCTTGACCGGAACGACAAGTCGTATCCCCCAGTTATCAAGTGGAGTCGAGACCTACGCAACGAGTTCTTGCGCGGGCGGCGCATTGTCTATACAGAGGCTAGCTGCAATCAGACGCTTTATCGTCCCTTCGTAACGAAGGAATATTTCGCTGACTTCACGATGAACGATGTTCTCACTAGAAATCACTACGCGATGTTTGGGGAGGACCTGAAACAACCTAACAAGGTCATCTGCTTTCAGGCGACGAGCGGGCGAAGGCCGTTTGCCGCGCTTGCATCTGACAAGCTAACTGACCTGCACCTGTTCTTCGACGGCGCCCAGTGCCTCCCCCTCTACCGCTACACCCCCGACGGCGAGCGCGTCTCCAACATCACCGACTGGGGAATCGAGCGCATCAATGACCACTTCCGCAAGGAATGGCGCGGCAGATTTGATCAAGTCTACCCGGACGGCATTTCCGCCGAGGAGATATTCGCCTACACATACGCTGTGCTCCACGACCCGGTGTACCGCTACGACTACGCCAACGACCTGCTGCGCGAGTTCCCCCGGCTACCCCTGTACAACGACGATTTCGACGTGTGGGCGAAGATGGGCCGCGAACTGCTAGACCTGCACATAGGCTTCGAGTCCGCCGAGCCGTTCGAGCTCGAACGCCGCGAGAGCCGGTTGCCGGGCGATAAGTCTCCCAAGGTCATCCTCAAACCCGACAAGGAAAGAGGCCTGCTCATCCTGGACGAGCACACCACGCTCGCGGGCGTCCCGCCCGACGCCTGGCGATACGAACTCGGCAACCGCTCCGCCCTTGAGTGGGTGCTGGACCAATACAAGGAGAAGAAACCCCGCGACCCGACGATACGCGAGAAGTTCAATACCTACCGCTTCGCCGACCACAAGGAGCGCGTCATAGACCTGCTCAAGCGCGTCTGCACCGTCAGCGTCAAGACGATGCACGTCGTGGACGACATGGCTTACTGGGATGAAGGTGAACTCATCGTCTTTGGAGACCGCGACAAACACGAGTGGACGATGATGGGCCTGCAATCAATGTTTAGCAGGCCAGAAGACGAGGAGTGGCTTGCCGAGTGGGCCTCGATGCCAGACATCTATCAACAGGAGCAACAAGCCGATTGATAGGCGACGTAGTAATGGCCAGATATCCATATACGTATCTGAGGGCAGCCAAACGCCGACCAGCCGTGGTTCTGGCCGATGTGGGAATGTCCGATTGGATTGTCTGCGAAGTGACCAGTAGTGACCAGCTACGGGGGCGAGAAGTGCGTATCTCGAATAATGATCTTGCAAGAGGCCGCCTGAGGCGACGAAGTTACGCGCGGACGGATAGGTTTTTCACACTGCACGAGAGCGTACTTGGGCGTACCGTCGGCCGCCTCACCAACGCTAAGCTGACCGAAATCCTAACCGCCACCCGCGCACTCTTCTAGCAAACCGGCATCACATAAACGGAGCATTCCCAATGACCAACCTCCACCAACTCACCGTCACCCAGGCCTCCGCCCTCATCGCCGACCGCTCGCTCTCCCCCGTCTCGCTCATGGAGGCGCTGCTCACCCGCGCTGACGCCCTCGAGCCCGCCCTCCACGTCTGGGTCACCCTCGACCCCGACGCCGCCCTCGAGGGCGCCCGCCGCAGCGAACGAGAGCTCGAGTCCGGCAAGTCCCGCGGCCCCCTCCACGGCATCCCCATCGCCCTCAAGGACATCTACAACACCAAAGGCGTGCTCACCACCGCCTGCTCCCCCATCTACGCCGACTACGTCCCCGACCACGACGCCCACTCAGTCGCCCTGCTGCGCCGCGCAGGCACCGTCATCATGGGCAAGGCCGTCACCACCCAGTTCGCCAGCGGCGACCCCTCGCCCACCCGCAACCCCTGGAACACCGCCCACACCCCCGGCGGCTCCAGCAGCGGCTCGGCCGCGGGCGTCGCCGCGCGCATCTTCCCCGCCGCCATGGGATCGCAGACCGGCGGCTCCATCCTGCGCCCCGCGTCCTACAACGGCGTCGTCGGCCTCAAGCCCACCTACGGCCGCGTCAGCAAGCACGGCGTGTTCCCGCTCGCCTGGTCCCTGGACACGGTTGGCCCCATCACCCGCAGCGTCGAAGACGCCGCCATCGTGCTGGACGCCCTCGCCGGCCACGACCCCAAGGACCCGTCGTCGTCCACGCGGCCCGTGGGAAACTACCGCCGCGCCGCCGCCGGGAACGCCCGCCCCCCGCGCGTCGGCTACGTGTCCCAGTTCTTCGACGCCAACAGCGACGACGAGACCCGGGCCCACACCCGCGCCGCCCTGGAGCGTCTTGCCGAGTCCGACGCCGACGTCGTGGACTTCACAACCGTCGCCGACTTCGAAGAACTCGCGGCGGCGCACTCCATCATCATAGCCGTCGAGGCGGCCGGCATTCACGAGGCCGACTTCTCCGTGCGGCCCGACGACTTCGGCCCACGCATACGCGCCTCCATCGAGCGCGGCCATCTCACGCCCGCCGTCGCCTACGTCCGCGCCCAGCGCACGAGGGAAAAATTCCGCCGCGCCATCCTCCACGACATGGCCGACGTCGATGTCCTGCTCACTCCATCCACGCCCGCGCCCGCGCCCCGCGATCTCACAACCACCGGCGACATGATCTTCCAGAGCCCCTGGACCACCTGCGGATTCCCCGCCGTCACCCTCCCGTCCGGTCTCGCCGCAAACGGCCTCCCCCTCGGCGTCCAGCTAATCGCCGCCCCCTTCGCCGAAGAGCGCCTCCTCTCCGCCGCGGCCTGGTGCGAGCGCATCCTCGCCTTCCATGCGGCGCCGCCTGTTACAATCTAGTCCCTTCCCCCTCGCAGGGGGAAGAGCCTGCCCTGAGCCTGCCGAAGGGTTAGGATGGGGGTACCGAACGCGATGCAACCCCCATTGTTCCCAAACACCTACCCTTGTCAGCCCTCACAGGGGGAAAGTTAGAGCTTGCCCCATACTTGATACGGGGATGGGCGTGAAGGCGTCCGCTACGCAACAACAGTCTCAAAGGACAAGAAGCAACCATGACAGCCCGTGAACACATACACCCCGGAGAACACCTGGCCGAGTTCTTGGAGGAGCTGGGTATCACCCAGTACCGCCTGGCCAAGACGATAGGCGTCCCCCAGGTGCGCATCCACGACATCGTTCACCGCCGCTGGTCGATCACTGCGGACACCGCCCTGCGCCTTGGGCGTGCCCTGACCATGACTCCCGAGTTCTGGCTGAACCTTCAACGCATGTACGACCTTGGCGTCGCACGCGCCAAAACAGACCTCAGCACGATCGAGCCCCTGGTGTAGTGCCCTTAACCTGCCCCAGCGCGCACCCCTGGTCGCATCTCCTCGCCCACACAGGCCCAATTCCCGCCCCCGCACCCCGAAAAAACCGTCACTCTCCCGCGCCACCCGTGCCTCGGCCCTGCCACCCGCGCGCCCAGTACACGACCCGCCTCCGTCCCGTGTATGCGCAATTTCTCCCCACCAATCCGCCCTGGTCCCGCAATTTCCCCACGGCTCTTGAAATACACGCACATCCGTGCTATCCTCGCTTACGCGCGGGACAGACCCCGCGGCCCGGAAACCCTACCCCCAACGGGTAAGGACCGTAGGGGCATCCCTTGTGGGTGCCCTGCGTCCCTTGTGGGCGCCCTGAGGCAGCACCGTGCCCCTGTCCTAATCTGCCACGCGACGCGACACTTGTGCCCCGAATTGCCCACGCCAGCATTACAGAATTGGGCGCGACCACCGACACCCTCAGCTAGGAGTTTCACAGAATGTCGCAGAATCTAACAGATTTCGCTTTCCGGCAAAGCCGGCCGCTGCCTCCGCCCCATTCGCCTGACCTTGCACGTCGGAAATTGATGGGCTAGGGTAATGCCTGAAAACTGACCACTGACAACTGACCACCGACCATTCGCCACCATGAAAATCGCCATCTGCATAAAGCAAGTCCCCGTCGTCTCGATGCTCCGGTTCGACAACGAGAGCCGCCGCGTCGTGCGCGAGGGCGTCCCCAACGAGGTCAACCCCTTCGACGTGCTCGCGGTGTCGGCGGTCGCCGAGCTAAAACAGCACGCCGACGTCGAGGCCGTCGTCTACACCATGGGCCCACCCCAGGCTGCCGACTCGTTGGTGCAGTGCCTCGCCATGGGCATGGACCGCGCCGTCCATCTCGTCGACAGGGCGTTCGCCGGCTCCGACACCCTGGCAACCGCGCGGGCGCTCGCCCTGGCGCTGCGCCGCGAGTCGTTCGACCTAATCCTCTGCGGTCGCAACAGTGTGGACGCCGAGACCGGCCAGGTAGGTCCCGAAGTCGCCGAGATGCTGGGGCTTCCGCAGGTCACCGGCGTGCGCCGGCTGGAGCTGGACGCGCAGGCCGCTCGGGTCATCGTCGAGCGCGAAACTGACGAGGGCCACGAGCGCCTGTCGTGCCCGCTGCCCGCCCTCGTCACCGTCACCGAGGGCGTCGCTCCCGAGGCGTTCCCCCGGCCGGACGACGTGGAGGCCGCGCGCTCCACGCCCATCGAGCAGCTCACCGCCGCGGAACTCTCGGACGACGCCTCGCTGTTCGGCACGGAAGGCTCGCCAACCTGGGTCGGCGAAGTCTACTCTGAGCAGTCCGACAGGGACGCCATAGTCGTACGCAACGAGCATGTGGACGCCTCGGTCGCCCGGCTGATGCAGTACTTGGAAGAGCGCGGCGTGTTCGACGACGCCGAAAACGCGGAGGGCGGCGGCACCTCCCGCGGGCCGCTGCGCGAGCACGGCGAGATGGGCTCGATCTGGGTGGTCGCCGAACTGCTGGGCGGGGACGTGCGCCCGGTTACGCTGGAGCTGCTGGGCAGGGCGTCGGAGCTTGCGACGCGGCTGGGAACGAACGTGGAGGCCGTCCTACTTGTCGACGGCGTGGAACGCCACGCCGCGCTGTTGACGGCCCACGGCGCGGACGCGGTGTGGCTGGCCGACGACGCCCGGCTCGGCCGCTACGACACGGAGACCCACACCGCGATACTCGCCCGCGCCGTGGCGGACCACGCCCCATACGCCGTGCTGCTGGGCGCCACCGCGAACGGCCTGGACCTCGCCGCCCGGCTTGCCGCCCGCCTCGATCTGGGCCTGACCGGCGACTGCATCGGCCTGGACTTGGACGACCACGGCCGGCTCGTGCAGCTCAAGCCCGCGTTCGGCGGCAGCGTGGTCGCGCCCATCCTGTCCCGGACACGCCCCCAGATGGCGACGGTGAGGCCGGGCATTCTCACGCCCGCGGCCCCCGACTTCGCCGTGCCTCCGGACGTGCGCACGCTCGACGTCGGCAATCTTGCGGATCCGCGGGTCCGGCTGCTCGGCAGCGTGCCAGCCGCGACCGCGGAGGGCGCGGAACTGGAGCACGCCCGCGTGGTGGTTAGCGTCGGCATGGGCATTGGCGGCCCCGAAAACATCGGCGTGGCGCGGGAGTTGGCCGACGCTCTCGGCGGCTCGCTCGGCGCAACCCGTGACCTGGTGGACGCGGGCTGGATGCCCCGCCAACACCAGGTGGGCCTGTCCGGCAAAGCCGTCTCGCCGCGGTTGTACGTGGCGATTGCACTCCGAGGCCCGCTCAATCATACTGTAGGCATTCGCAAGGCGGGCACCGTAATCGCCATAAACAATAGCCCGCGGGCGCCTATCTTCAGGGCCGCAGATTTCGGCATAGTGGGAGACTACGCCGACGTCGTACCCGCGCTGACAGTGGCCGTCCGTGGGCGCTGAAGCTCACAATAGTCCCTTCCCCCTCGCAGGGGGGAGGCTAGGATGGGGGTGAAGGTTCGCACCCCGCGCACATCGATCAAAACGGAGGACACGCATGGCAGACGTTACCATCACACCGAGGAAGAACGGACCCTACATGGTGCAGGGCCCCCTGAAGCTGATAGACCCCGCTGGCAACGAATTCACGGTCGAAGAGGACATCATCTTCCTTTGCCGCTGCGGAGAGTCCGAGAACAAGCCCTTCTGCGACGGCGCCCACCGCTCCTGCGGTTTCGAGGCGGACACGACGGCCGGCTAGCAACCAGGGCATGGTAACCCTTGAAGTCCCTTCCCTCTCGCAGGGCCGATAAGGGTAGGGAGCGGGAGTGAGCCTTCCAAGAGTCCCTTCCCCCTCGCAGGGCCGATAGGGTAGGGAGCGGGAGTGAGCCTTCCAAGAGTCCCTTCCCCCTCGCAGGGGGAAGGTTAGGATGGGGGTGACGGCTCACCAGGCAACGCCTCACGGTCCCGCCCGCGCCGGTACTCGTCGATGCCGTCGTCGAGCGCCGACCACGGCAGCAGCGCACACTTGATGCGCACGGGAAACCGCGTGACGCCGGAGAGAACCTCCAGCTCGCCAAGCCGCGCCCACTCGTCGGGCGCAGCCTCGGTGCTGCGCATCATCCCACGGAACAGGTCCGACAGCTCCTCGATCTCATCCAGGCTCCTGCCGCGAATGGCCTCGCTCATAATCGACCCTGCGGCTCGGTTGATGGAACATCCCTTGCCCTGTAGACCGATGCGCGCCACGCGGCCCGATTCGTCCAAGCGGAGCTGCAGGCTGATCTCGTCGCCGCAAAAGGGGTTCACGCTCTCCCCCGTCACTTGAGCGTCCGGCACCACGCAGTGGTTGCGGGGATCGCGGACGTGGGAGAGTATCGCTTCTCGGTACAGCTCGTCCAGCTCATCCAGGGCCATGCGTGAAGTACCTCAGCGCCTCCCTCACCCCGTCCACCAGCAGGTCGATCTCGTCCTCGGAGTTGTACACGTAAAAGCTCGCCCGGCCCGTTGCTGTCACCCCAAGCTCGCCCATCAGCGGCATGGTGCAGTGGTGGCCCGTGCGTATCGCGATGCCCTGCCTGTCCAGCGCCGTGCCCAGATCGTGCGGGTGCACCTCCGGGTGGTGGAACGGGATTATACCGCCGCGCCGGTCGGCGTCGTCCGGGCCGAACACGTCAACCTCTTCCAGTTCCTTGAAGGCGTCGAGGGCGTACCGTGTCATCTGCCGCTCGTGCTGGCGCACGTTTTCCATGCCCAGGCCCTCCAAGTAGTCCACCGCGGCGCCCAGGGCAATGCTGTCTGCGATGTTCGGAGTGCCCGCCTCGAAGCGCATCGGCAGGTCGTTCCACGACGCGCTCTCGTACGTAACCTCGAGCACCATCTCGCCGCCCCGCAGGAAGGGCTCCATGCGCTCCAGCACGTCGCGCTTGACGTACAGGGCGCCGATGCCCGTGGGACCCAGCATCTTGTGCCCTGAGAAGGCCAGGAAATCGCAGTCAAGGTCTGTCACGTTCACGGGCATGTGGGGCACACTCTGTGCGCCGTCCACCGCCACGGCGGCGCCCACCGCCCGCGCCTTGGCCGCGAGTTCCTTGACCGGCGTAATCGTGCCAATCGAGTTCGACATGTGCACGATGGAAAGCAGCTTGGTGCGGGGGTTGATGATGGTATCGACGTCCTCTAGGTCCAGGTCGCCATCCGCGGCGAGGGGCAGAAAGCGCAGCACCGCGCCGCGTTCTTGCACCAGCTTCTGCCAGGGCACCAGGTTGCTGTGATGCTCCATGCGGGTCACCACGATTTCGTCGCCCGGACCGATGTTGTCGGGCGCCCACGCGTTGGCGATAAGGTTCATGCCCTCGGTCGTGTTGCGCGTCCAGATGATAGTCTCCGGCTCCGGCGCACCGATGAAGCGGGCGACCTTGGCGCGCGCCTCCTCGTACCGGTCGGTGGCCTCCATGCTGAGCGCGTGCACACCCCGGTGGACGTTGGCGTTGTAGCCCTCGTAGTACTCTACTAGCGCCTGAATCACCGAGTTGGGCTTCTGGGACGTGGCGGCGTTGTCCAGGTACACAAGCGGCTTGCCGTATACCTGTCTCTGGAGCACCGGGAAGTCCTGTCGGACCTTCTTAACGTCGAACATCATTCTCCCTTCGGGTGGGGGCGATCCCGATATCCCTCCTCTCCCTTAGGTGGGGGGAGATCGAGTTGAGGGCCAAGGTGGTTCCGGCGGCCCCCCATTCCCTTACGCCTCCCGCACGTCGATTTCGATGTCGTCGCCCTCGACTCGAACGCCGAACGTGTCGATGGGAACGACTGCAGGGAGCGCCGTGACCGCGCCGGTACGAACGTCGAATCGCGCTCCATGCCGGGGGCACTCGATCTCGAAGCCGTCCAGGTCGCCCTGGTCGAGTGAACCTTCGTCGTGCGGACAAACGTCGTCCACCGCGAACAGATTGCCGTCCACGTTGCACACCGCGACGTAGCGGTCCGCCACCTCGAATACCTTGGCGGTCCCCGGCGGAACGTCGCTCGCCTTGCCAACCTTAACGAATGCCATGTTCCAGACTCCTTTCCCTGGTATTGGGATGCCCAAGCCGGGCAGTTGTCGGTGCTGTTAGTTTGTTCAGCGCACGCCCGCGAATGTCATTTCGCGGACAGCATCTATCTCGCGTGTGCGCGCCACGAGATCTGCGATGCTGGTGGAGCCAAGTATGTCGTACACGGCCCTGGCCACGTCGCGCCACACCTCCCTCTGGGCGCACGCCGGGGCGTGAACGCAGATCTCGACGTCGTCCAGGCATGCGACCAGCGTCTCGGCGCCGGCCAGGCACGACATGACGTCGCTGAGGCGTATCTCCGACGGCTCCATGGCGAGCGAGTGACCGCCCTGCGGCCCGCGCTGGCTGTGCAGTATGTTCTGCTTGCGCAGCGCGCGGAGCACCTGGGCGAGATAAGGCTCCGGTATGGCCATGCGCCTGGCGATCTGTGCGGCCTGTACTGGGCCGCCGTCTGAGTGCAGCGCGATGTCCACCAGCGCGCGCACGCCGTAATCGACCTTGATCGGAATGTGCATAGTGTCTGCCTTCCGCCACTTGCGGGACTGTGGTGTCCCGCCTACTCCGTCGTAACTCGCTTGTCTTGGTCGTTCAGTGCCGAGTGCAGCGTGTGCCAGGAGAGTGTAGCGCACTTGATGCGGGCCGGGTACTCGGACACGCCGGACAGGATTTCGAGGTCGCCCAGCAACTCGGCGTCGTAATCCTCCTCGGGCTTGCGGGTGACCATGTGGCGAAAGGCGTCGAAAACGCGCTCGGCCTCCTCCACAGGCTCGCCCTTGATGCGCTCGGTCATCATGGACGACGTCGCCTTGGAGATGGCGCATCCCTCGGCGATGAAGCCGATGTCGCTGATAGTCTCGCCGTCGACGTTCAGGTACACCGAAACACGGTCGCCGCACAGCGGGTTGAAGCCCTCCGCGCTGCGGTTGGCGTCGTCCAGCTTGCGGAAGTTGCGCGGCCGCCGGTTGTGGTCCATCACAACCTCTTGGTACAGTTCGCGAAGGTCGTACATTTGGGCCTTTCTCTAGCGCTAATCCTCCAACTTGCGGATCGCCCGGGGTGTTCCCCCAAGGCTAAAACTCAAACTTGTAGCTCGGCAGCGACTCCAGAAAGATCCCCTCCAGGAAGTCTCTCAGCTCGTCAAGCTGCACCGTGTCGATGATCTCGCTTGCGAAGCCGTAGATGAGCAGCCGGCTCGCCGTTTCCAGGTCCACGCCGCGGCTGCGCATGTAGAAAACCGTGTCCTCGCTTATGTTGCCCGCCGTGGCGCCGTGGCCGCACTTCACGTCGTCCGCGTATATGTAAAGCGCCGGCTTGCTGTCCACCTCCGCCTGCGGCGAGAGCACGAGGTTCTTGTCCGACTGCAGAGAGTCCGTCTTGATGGCTCCCTCACGCACCCAGACGGTGCCGCCGAACACGGCCCTCGACCTGCCGCTGAGGATGCCCTTGTAGTACAGGCGGCTGGTGCCGTACGGCTCGGCGTGGTCGATATTGATGAAGTTGTCCATGTGCTGGCGACCCGACGTCATGTACAGCCCGCCCAGGTCGCAGTAGCTGCCCGGGCCGTCGAGAGTCACGGCGAGGTCGTAGCGGCCTATCGCGGGTCCCTTCTCGAACGACTTGGACGTGTACACGCTATCCTCGGCCTGGCGCACACGGGCGACTCCCACGTGGTAGGCCTGCTCGCTCTCCAGCAGCAGGCGGTGGTGGTCGACGCCTGCGCCGCGCTCCAGCGCCATCTCAGTCACCGAGTTGGTGAAGTATCGCGCGTCCGCCGGGCCGACGTAGCTCTCCACGATGGTCGCCGCGCTGCCCTCCTCAGCCACCACGAGCGTGCGGGGATGCGTTGCAACAGGCTCGTCCGACGCCGTCGAACAAAAAACTAAGTGAATCGGTGAGTCTGCCTTCACGCCCTCTCCGACTCGCACATACGCGCCGTCGCGGACGAAAGCGGTGTTGAGCGCCACGAACCCGTCGTCCTCTGGTCGGGCGTACTCCGCCAGCCGTCGCTCGACGTCCGGTTCGCCGGCAGCGATGGCGTCCTCAAGGCTCATGGCGCGCACGCCGTTCGCCAACGCGAGCGGCGAGGAGAGCGCCGCGGAGAAGCGGCCGTCCACGAACACCAGGTTCGTCCAGCCATCCGTCAGGAGCGCCGTGCCGCGTAGCTGCTCGCGCGCCCGCTCGGTGGCGGCCGCCGTGTCCTCCGCGTCACCGCCGTGGCGGAAGTTCGCCGACGCGATGGGGCCGACGTTCGTGTACTTCCACTTCTCGTTGCCCCTGCGCGCCGTGGGCAACCCCTCGTCGAGGAAGCGACGCCAGGCGTTGGCGCGCAGATCGCGGACGCGTTGGTGCTGGCTCTCGCCGCTCAGGGCGGCGTAGTCGGCGGCGTACTGGTCGAACTGTGTCAGTGTGCTTGTCATTCTAGTGTACGATTGCTCCTGGTCAGAAATTGGCGACGTGTCGGAGTGTCAGTCCTTGACCGCGCTAGGCCATCGTCAGCATGTCTCCCCTTCCGCTAACCCATCAAACCCGGCACGGGTAACAGACGCTTGGCGACATGGTCAACGCCCATGTAGGCGCCTTCGAGTGCCCTCGCGCCCAGCAGCGGCAGGGTCCCCTCGTCGTCGAACAGCACTTGAGTGAGGACCTCTCGTGATTCGAACCGCACCCAGGCATAGCCGATTCCCATGGCTCGGGTCTCGCCCTGTGCGAATCTAAAGAGCTGTCTCGATTCGGGATCCACTCCCAGTTCCCTGAGAACAGACGCGGGCGCGGCGGTTATCGACGCCCCCGTATCGACGGGCGCATCCATCTTCCGCCACGATCCCCTGTCCTGTCCCGCGATCTCCAGTTCGATGTTGAAAGTCCCCATCGAAAGCGCCCCCTACACCGCCGCTTCCCGCACCCAGTCGTAACCCTTCTCTTCGAGCTCGAGTGCGAGCTCCCGCCCGCCGGACATTGCCAGCCGGCCCGCGACGAGTACGTGCACGTAGTCGGGGGTGATGTAGTTAAGGATTCGCTGGTAGTGAGTGACCAGAACGATGGCCTTGTTCGGCCCTCGCAGGTGGTTCACGCCATTTGCGACGATGCGCAACGCGTCGATGTCCAGCCCCGAGTCGGTCTCGTCCAGCAGCGCCAGCTTCGGTTCGAGCAGGGCCATCTGCAGAATCTCGTTGCGCTTCTTCTCGCCGCCCGAAAAGCCCTCGTTGACCGAGCGTCTCACCAAGTCGGCCGGCATCTCCATGAGTTCCATCTGAGCCTCTAGGTGGCGGTCGAACTCCCGGATGCTCAGCTCTTTTTGCCCCTTGTGCTGGCGCACGGCGTCCAGCGACGCCTTGAGGAACTGCCAGGAGCGCACGCCAGCCAACTCCACCGGGTATTGGAATGCCAGAAAGATGCCTTCGCGGGCGCGATCTTCAGGGAGCATCTGGAGCAGGTCCTGCCCCTGGTACAGCACCTCGCCCTGGGTGATGGTGTACTCAGGCCGGCCCGCCAGCACGTTGGCCAGCGTGCTCTTGCCCGAGCCGTTCGGCCCCATTATGGCGTGCGCCTCGCCGATGTTCACGGTGAGGTTGACGCCGTTCAGTATCTCGGTGTCGTCCACCGAGGCGTGCAGATCCCGGATTTGCAGAAGCGGTTCGGTGTTGTCCGTATCCTGAGTCATCGCTATTAGAAAGTCCCTTTCGGTTGGTGTTTGTATCTGTCTAGGGGTTGCCGTCCCGCGTCCCGAGGAATGGTCTCGCCCGCGCGCGATTCCGAAGGGGTGGCTGCGCCTGCGGCGGCATGGCCGCGAGTATGCTCACGAATCTTCTCACATCATCCATGCCGGCTCTGACGGCGGCCTCGCTCCTGTGCTGGGCCGCGGCGCCCCACGACTTTTCCGAAGCCTGCACGAAGTCGCCCTTCTCGAACTCAGCCTCGGCCTCTTGCAGCGGCCAGTCCCCGGTCACCCGGAACTCCTTCACGAACTCGGTGACGTCTAAGAAACTATCTCAAAACAGTCAGACGCCACTGACGACGGAACCACAGAAGCGTGCAAGCGAGTTGCAGTACTCCGAGGTAGTTCGACGCCTTCTTATCGTAGCGAACCAGAACCGCACGACACTTTGAGAGCCATGCCAGCGTCCGTTCCACAACCCACCGACGCGCCGGATACCGCTTCTGTCCAGAGCCGTCCAGCTTCTCCTCTCCGATGCGTCGGATGTGCTCCCGATAGCCGTGTCCGGCGGCAGCCCGACGCCCCGAAGGATTGTCATACCCTTTGTCCAGACACAGGTGTTGGGGTTCCTCCTCGCTGGGCTGCGGCCGCTTGACCACAATGGCGGAAAGGGTCGCCTCCAACAACTTGGCGTCATGGACGTTTGCTCCCGCAACCGCAATGCTCAAAGGGCCGCCCTCTCCATCCACAAGGAGACTCCGCTTGCTACCAGCCTTGCCACGGTCCGTCGGGTTGGGCCCAATCAGGTCCCCCCAAAACGTGCCTTGCCCATGGCGCCGTCCGCAGCCTGCCATTCCCAGTCCACGCCGCCCAACTCTTCGCACCCCTCCACCAACGCTCCCCACATTCGGCGCAAGACTCCCCGTTCCACCCACCTCTGAAAGGTGCGATGGATCGTGCTGTCGTCCCCAAGCTCTCTCGGCAATCGGTTCCATTGACACCCGCTGCGCATCCGGAAGATGATGCCGTTGAGCATCTGTCGAGGATTGGCGCGCTTGCGGCCCCTTGCCTTGGGTGGGTCTCGCTCCAGAATGATAGGCTCGATGCGTTCCCAAAGCTCGTCCGGTACTTCCCAGATGGTTCCTAACGTCTCCTGATTCCCCATACGATTCCTCCCGACGCTTTTGGAGAAACTATATGAATCAGACCAGAAACCAGCCAATGTATTTGTGGGTCAGGATTCTGAGATAGTTTCTAAGTAGGTCATCCTCTACCCCACCGTCCCCTCGAGGTTGACTCTGAGAAGCTGTGATGCCTCCGCCGCGAACTCGAACGGCAACTCCTTGAATATGCCGCGGCAGAAGCCGTTGATGATCATGTAGTTCGCGTCGTCGAGCGAGATTCCGCGCTGCTGCAGATAGAAGAGCTGGTCGTCGTTCACCTTGGACGTCGTCGCCTCGTGGCCCATGCGCGCCGTGGGGTTGCGCACCTCGATATAGGGCACGGTGTGCGCGCCGCACTCGTCGCCTATCAGCAGCGAGTCGCACTGCGTGAAGTTGCGGGCGTTCTTGGCAGTGGGCATTATCTTCACCATGCCGCGGTAGGTGGCCTGGCCGTGGCCCGCCGATATGCCCTTGGCGACGATGGTGCTGCGCGTGTTCTTGCCCAGGTGGATCATCTTGGTGCCGGTGTCTGCCTGCTGGTAGTTGTTGGTCAGCGCGACCGAGTAGAACTCGCCCACTGAGTTGTCGCCTTGGAGTATCACGCTCGGGTACTTCCAGGTGATGGCCGAGCCGGTCTCCACCTGCGTCCAGGAAATCTTTGAGTTGACGCCTGCGGCGTGGCCGCGCTTGGTGACGAAGTTGTAGACGCCGCCGTTGCCGTCCTTGTCGCCCGGATACCAGTTCTGGAGCGTCGAGTACTTGATCTCGGCGTCGTCGAGCGTCACCAGTTCGACCACCGCGGCGTGAAGCTGGTGCGTCTTGCGTATGGGCGCGGTACAGCCCTCGAGGTAGCTCACGTAGCTGCCCTTGTCGGCGATGATGAGCGTACGCTCGAACTGACCGGTGTCGATCTCGTTGATGCGGAAGTACGTCATCAACTCGACCGGACACCGCACGCCGGGGGGCACGTAGCAGAACGAACCGTCGCTGAAGACGGCGGAGTTCAGGGCGGCGTAGAAGTTGTCGCTGTAGGGCACCACCGAGCCGATGTACTTCTTCACCAGGTCCGGGTGGTTCTGCACCGCTTCGCTCATCGAGCAGAAGATAACCCCGGCCTTCTCCAGCATCTCCTTGTAAGTGGTGGCGACGGACACGCTGTCGAGCACCGCGTCGACGGCCACGCCGGTGAGGCGCTTCTGCTCCTCCAGTGGAATGCCGAGCTTGCTGAAAGCCTCAAGCACCTCCGGGTCAACGTCCTCCAGGCTCTTGGGGCCGTCCCCCTGTGACTTGGGCGCGGCGTAGTAGATCATGTCCTGGAAGTCGATGGGCGGATGCTCTATGTTGGCCCAGGTCGGCTCCTCGTTGCCGAGGGTGAGCCAGTGGCGGTACGCTTTGAGCCGCCACTCGAGCATCCACTCAGGCTCCTGCTTCTTAGCCGAAATCAGCCGGACTATGTCCTCGCTGAGGCCCCTGGGGGCGACGTCCGACTCGATTTCGAGGTCGAAGCCCCATCTGTATGCGGCCTCTTCTATGCCAGTCTGGCGGGATATGACCTTTTGGGTGGTCATGCTAGTCGTGTCTCCTGTCTGTTCCGGTTTGCCGGTTGAGCCGGTCCGCCGTGCCGGAAAGTGGCGGACGCTCCCTCGGTCGCTGCGTAAACTTTCGTGTTTGGATTAAGTTCTTGATGAATTCGGTCAAGAATAGATTATGCCATTTTCGCGGCCAAATCGCAAGGTCGAGATCGAGAAAGCACAGGTGGGCGCGTCGCTCGGCGTGACACCGGGCAGGTGGAGGGGCGAAGGCTGTATACTGTTCTCAATCCCAAATGGAGAACCAACCATGCTTGTACTCAAAGCCAGCCCCTCTTTCATGCAGAGGATCGCCGTCGTCGAGGTGTTCGGCACCATCGGCGGCAGCGTCAACTCGGCCGGACACGAGCGCGTGTTCACCGCCATCGAGAAGGACGACAAGATTCGCGCGCTCGTCCTGGACGTCGACTCCCCTGGCGGCGGAGTCTCGGCGTCGGACTACCTGTACCACAGCGTCGCCAGGATAGCCCAGAAGAAGCCCGTCGTCGCCAGCATACGCGGCCTGGGCGCGTCCGGCGCATACTACATAAGCTGCGCCGCGCAGATCATCGTCGCCTCTCCGGCGGCCTTGATTGGCTCCATCGGCGTGCTGTCCGTCCGCCCCGCGCTGCGCGAACTGCTCCAGAAGGCCGGCGTGCGCGTGAGCGTGACCAAGAGCGGACGCCTCAAGGACATGGGCGCCGTCTGGCGCGACGCCACCCCCGAAGAAACCGAGAAGATGCAGGAGATGGTGGACCACTCCTATGATATGTTCGTATCAATCGTAGCGAACGCGCGCAGCCTGGACGAAGACGCCGTGCGCGGCTTGGCGACCGGCGAAGTCTACTGGGCGCCACAGGCGAGAGAGCTTGGCCTCGTCGACGAGCTGGGCGACCTTCAGCGGGCCATAGACATAGCGGCCGAGCTATCCGGCGCGCCGCGCAAGCCGATGTACATGCGCCCCAGCCGCTCGCTGCGAGCGAAGCTGTTCGGCGCCATGGCCGACTCGCTGGTCGAGTCCGTAGCCGACGGCATCGAGCGCCGCATGTACAACGACGCCATGAGGTTCTAGGGAAGCTAGTCCCCGAACCCCCGCACCACCTTCCCCGGCGTCTCGCCCGTGAACTCGCCGTTCTCGATCACCAGCTTGCCGTTCACCGCCACGTGCGGCACACCCACGGGGTAGCTGTGCGGCGCCTCGAACGTCGCGGTGTCGGCGACTGTGTCCGGGTCCAGCGCCACCAGGTCCGCGACGAACCCGGGCGCGATGCGGCCTCTGCGGCTGAGCCCCATGCGCTGCGCCGGCAGCATCGTCATCTTGCGTATCGCCTCTTCCAGCGACACCAGCCCGCGCTCCCTCACGAACTGCGCCAGGAACCGCGGGTTCGTGCCGTAGCTGCGCGGGTGCGGCTGACCCACCGACAACACTCCCTCGGTGGAAAGCGACGTGCCGTCAGAGCCGACCGAAATGAGTGGGTGGCTAGCTATCGTCTCCATGTCCGGGTCGCGCATCGCGTGGATGATCACCTGCCCGTCACCCTCCTCGTACATCTTGAGCGCCGCCTCCGTTGCCGAAAGTCCCATGTCCGCCGCGATCTCCGCCATACTCATCCCCTCGTACCGCGGCTCCGGCGTGAACCTCGCTATCACCACGCCCTCAGGGTTGCCTGTCTTGGAATAGATAACGTCCATGTCCGCCATCAGCCGCGCCCTGGACGCGGGGTCAGACATGTGCTGCAGCGTCGCCTCGCGTCCGCCGTCCAGCGACCAGCGGGGGAACAGCGCGCCCGTCAGTCCGGTGCTGCCGGCGGTGTAAGGGTACTGATCCCCCGCTACGTCCAGTCCCTCGTCGTTTGCGCGTTCGAACAGCGCCAGCGCGTCGGCGGCGCGGCCCCAGACGGACGGCCCCATGCACTTGACGTGCGAAATCTCGACGCGAACGCCGGTCCTGCGCCCAACCTCGATGGCCTCGTTGATGGCGACGAACAGGCCCACGCTGTGGTTGCCCTCGTCGCGCATGTGCGTGGAGTACACCTTGCCCCGGCTGGCCGCCTCGCTCGCAACCTCGATCACCTCGTCGAGCCTGGCGTAGTTGCCTGGGGCGTAGAACAACCCCGTCGAAAATCCCATCGCACCGGCGTCCAGACACTCGCCGGCGAGCGCCTTCATGCGGTCGAGCTCGTCGCCGGCGGGCGCCCTGGAATCCAGGCCCAGCACGCACGAGCGCAGCGTGGCGTGCCCCACCTGCACCGCGATGTTCAGCGCCGGCCGCGCCCTCTGCAGCGCGTCCAGGTAGCCGCCAAAGTCGTCCCAGCCCAGATCGAGATCGTTCTCGTACTGCGACGATCGGGACTCGAACAGCTCCCTGGCCGCGCCCAGCAGCGGCGCGCAGAAGCTGGAGCCGCAGTTGCCCGCAAGCTCCAGCGTCACGCCCTGGCGCACCTTGCTTTGAGCGTTGTTGTCCAGCAGAAACGACATGTCGCTGTGGGTGTGCAGGTCGATGAAACCGGGCGTGACCACCAGGCCCGACGCATCGACGCGTTTGGCCGCCTCGCCATCCAGGCTGCCTATCGCCGCAATCTCGTCCCCGACTACGCCGACATCCGCCTGGTATGCGGCGCTCCCGGTCCCGTCGATAACCCGCCCGTTCTGGATTAGCAGATCGTACATGGTGTGCCTCCTCGGCTGTGGTAGGGCGCCGTAGATCCCTGTCAGGTCTGCGCCCGGTAGTCGCCCGAATCTTCACTAACTGATACCGCAGCCGTATCCTGCAACACTTCCGCCGTCACATGCAACCTCCGCCCAATGGCCCCCAGCGCGGCGTCCATCATGTCGAGACGCGACCGGTGCTGTATATCCAGAACGCGGTCCACTTGCGGCATGTGCCACCCCAGGCGGCGGGCCAACTCGGCCTTGCCCACGCCCTGTTCTCTCATCCCCTGATACAGCAATACCTTCACCGAAGTTTGCGTTGGCAGCACGGCATTGTTCTCACCCCAGGAAGGCGACGGCACGTCCTTGCGGTCGTGGATACGGGCCGCAATCGCTTCTTCCAGCGCGTGGGCGGCGCGGGCAATGGCCTCATCGCGGTCGGCTCCGAACGTCGTCATCTATGGAAAGTCGGCTGAGGTCGCCAGCACGGCGCCATCATCTTCTTCAAGCGTTGTAGGGTACGCGAGCATTATTCCAACCCCAAGTCTCTCTCGACCTTAGTCACGAGTCCCCGTCCGAGTTCCTTCCTACCGCCATGCAGGGTTGTTGACTGGTGCGGCCCTTTAGCCTGACGGTGAGATGCCCGCCGCCGCCCATGTGTGTGTGAAAAGTACAACCCTGCCTTCCTAGCCATTGTCGGAGTTCCCGTGCGTTCATTCTTTCACATCATGCGCAACGGTAGTGTTGCTGTAAACACTTGTGTTGGGTTGTATCTTGGGCGGAACTATCGAGATTAAGCCCCACATCGACACTTACCCCGAAGTGGTCGGACAGACGACTCTCGCCGTCGAAGTTGCTGATGGCCTGCACGCCCTCCGCCGCCAGGTCGTTGCTCAGCACCACGTGGTCGATGCTCTTCCGTCCCTGGTAGGCCAGCTCGGACGTGACGATGGTCATGCCGGGAGGGAAGGCCGACTGCAACGCCGCCCGGAGTCTGACCGGCGCCCGGCAGCCCTTCCCGATGATCTGATTGAAGTCTCCCATCACCACCAATCGCTCCGCCGCGTACCCCGGCAACACCTCGGCAAGGCCGGTTATGTACGACTCATGGTCCTCCCACCGCGCCTTTCGTTCCTGACTGCGCCACGCCTCTGTTCGACAGCCGAACCAGGGGATGCAGATGCCAACGACAGTGACCGCGCCAAGGGCCGTGTAGGTTACCCCGGACACGAACCGCCCCGGCGGCATCGACTCGATTCCCAAGTCGTCGACATCCCCCCAGGGTTCCTTCGACCAGAGCATGATCTTCCGTCGGCTCCTCTTGAGCGGATACCCGTAGTCCGCCCTGGAGCAGATGGTGTAGCCGTCCCGCGACAACAGGCTGTCGTCGGTTTCGGTGAGACACACCACCTCAGGGGCGAGTGAATCGATGCGCCGCAGGATTTCCCCGCTACGCCGCGACCGCGGCGTAGCCCACTCCACGTTCCAGTTCACCACCCTCACGCCATCTCCCCGTCATCCATGCGTAGCCACATTCAGCGCGCCAAAACCGGACCGCCAGTGCTCGTGGCAGACTGCGACCAACGCTCTAACCACTCGCCGCCCCAAACCGCCAGCGCGTCGCGTCCTCGAAAAACACCTTCCAACCGAACGCGACCGACGGCTCGAACACCAGCACGTCCTGGCCCTCGTAGTCATCGGCAGACTGGCCGTGGCTTTCGTCGTACTTGGCGCGCGACATCTCGAACAGACGCTCCGCAAGCGCCCGGTCGGAGCGCTCGACCGAGACCGTGCCGTGCAATATGACCGCCTGTTCGCCGTCCTCCAGATTCACACAGGCCCTGGGGTTCCGTTCCAGATTGCGCCGCCAGCCCACTTCCGCTCCACCCCCGAAGTACAGCCGGCCGTCGAGCCAGAAGCCGTCTATGGGCCGCGTGTGCGGCGCGCCGCGCGGCGTGACCGTGGACAGCCAGTAGTGCTTTGCTTCTGCCAGTCGTCCGTTGACGTACGACCAGGGCAGAAGCCTCTCCGTATCGGTGGGAACGCCGTACTCCTCCGGAAGTCGCGGGCGCGTCGCCACAGGTTCCATATCCGCCTCCTAATCGACAGCTCTCCGGTACAACATGGCGTTCATCCTATCACCCAGAGTCCGCACAACCCCAGCCTGGATTCGACACCGAGCCTGTTTCACACTGCCTGGCGCCCCAAACACCGTCGCTACCGCAAATTCTGCTCGATTCTGCGCCATTCTGGCCGTTTCGTAGCTGGGAGCGCCGGCGTTCCCGCGCCAATCCGTAATGCACGCGCGTCCTTTACTGGACAAATGAGTGACTCCGCGTGTCAGAGTGGGACAGTGACCGGTGGCCAGTTTTCGACGCTTCTGCGGATGCCTGAGGGCAAATCCCGCTTGGGGGTAGGGTTCGCGGGCCGCGGGGTCGGTCCCTCGCCTGGGCGAGGGTAGCACGGATGTGCGTGTGTTTCAAGACCGGTGTCGAAATTGCGGGATCGAGGCGGATTGGTGGGGAGAAATAGCGCAGACGCGGGGACGAGGTAGAGCGTGCGCGGGGCGTGTGTGGGTCAGCGCCGGGGCACGGATGGCGCGGGAAAGTGACACGATTTTCGGGTTGCGGGGGCGCGAACAGGCCTGGTGTGGGCAAGGGTGTGCGCCCTGTGTGTGGGTTTGGGGCGTCCGGGAGATACCGCCTCCGCTACCGAAACGTCACGTCCAGCGCCCGCTCCAGGTTGCCGAGATACTCGCCGAAGGCCCGCCGCCCGTCCAGTGTCGCCTCCACCCACGTCCGGGGCTTGGAGTCGACAAACTCCTTGGCCGTGCTCACGTATCCCGCGTCCACGAGCTTGCGCAAGTGTATGGTGAGGTTCCCTCCCGTCAGCCCCAGCGTCTTCTGGATGAAGCCATAGGCAACCCGGTCCGACTCCGACCGCGACACCAGCAGCGTCATTATTCGCAGCCGCGTGGACTGGTGAATCGTCTCGTTGAGAACGACTTCCCCGTCGATCATGCTGCGCTGCTCTTCCGGGTCCACGCCCACGCGGCGGCCACGACGGCAACGATGAGCACCGCCGACAGTACCGGCGCGACGTCGCCGGCGAAGTGGGTGGGCAGGTAGAATGAAGTGGCGATGCCAAGCCCCACGAGGGCGATGGCCGGGTGGTGAAGTATGCCGAACAGCACGTACCCCAGCGCTACGACTCCCACGCCTATTCCGGCGATTGCGACCGGGTCGAACTCGGCGCTCCACAGGCCGGACGCCGCGGGAATGACGAATGCCGCCGCGACCACCGCCATCCAGAAGCCGAACACGCGCAACCCCGCCACCGTGGCCGACGGTCCGGTCGCGTTCCTCTTGCCGGCTCGGTAGCCGATGACCGAGCTACCGATCATGCCCGGGATTCCCAGGCCGAACCACAGCGGCCCCGGATACCACGGGTACTCGGCGGCAAAGTCGGTCGCCCATGTTCCTATGGCGTACATCGAGATGTAGCCCACCGCAACGATGGCTCCCCACAACAGCATAATGCTGTTCCAGCCCGCCATGTACATTGAGCTGTGCGACCTGTCCAGCGTCGCGTGTATCGAGGCCCATCCCTGGTTCGCGGTGATATGCTGCCCTTCGCTCTCTCGGTCTCTCATGCCAATCCTCCAGTTCACTATGCAAAGTGGTTTGCACTGTAAACTAGGGCCGAGCATCTGTCAAGGGGTCGGATTCCGGCGAGGGGATACTGTTCACGGTCGCCGCTGCGGCGCTCGCCACTCCGGCCTGTTGGCGGCTCCAACGAGGCCCTCTTCTGCAACTAGGCGGTGAATCTGGCCCTCACGTCCCAGTTTGCAGTCTGTCGACGGCTGGAGTACACTTGCGCAAGCTGGCTGAACCTGGAAACAGTGTCTGCCTCCGCCGCCAAGAGTGGTTTGAACGGACTTTGGGAACAAGCTCCTTGAGACTACCGGACCGTCAATGGGCGGCGGTAGCCCTTGGCAATCGCACGACGGTTTCGCAGAGTAGCTATGCCACGCCCTGACGAAGCGTGTATGTCTTCTGCGGATCTGTGGTCGATAAGAGGCTTGGAGAACATCCGACATGCTCGTCGACAGACAGACACTAGTGTTCGCGCTTGTGGTCGCAACTGCGTTCGTGTCGGTACTGTGGCTGTCCCTCCCAAGCGCCGGCATTGCCGGGGGCGGAGAACCCACCCCAGATCCCGAAGAGACCAGAGAAGAACCTCCCGACTGCACTGATCCGGGGAACTGGGGCTACCCGGAATGCGACGGGTACAACACACCCACGCCCACGCCCGCGCCAACATCCACGCCCACGCCCGTGCCAACGTCCACGCCCGTGCCGACATCCACGCCCGTGCCAACTTCCACGCCAGCGGACACGCCCACGCCGACACGTACGCCAACCGACACCCCGACACGTACGCCAACGGATACGCCAACACGTACGCCAACGGACACCCCGACACGTACGCCAACAAACACGCCTACGCCGAGACCCACTTCGACGCCAACGCCCTGCGGCGGAGGCGGTGGAGGCGATATTGATCAAGACTCTCTATTGACTGCTAAGTGCCCCACGTCCACGCCGATTCCCACTTCGACACCAACACCAACACGTACACCAACCTACACGCCCACGCCGGTTCCCACTTCGACACCAACACCAACACGTACACCAACCTACACGCCCACTCCAGTTCCCACTTCGACCCCTACGCCCTGCGGCGGAGGCGGTGGAGGCGATATTGATCAAGACTCTGTATTGACTGCTAAGTGTCCCACGTCCACGCCGCTTCCCACTTTGACGCCGACACCAACACGCGCGCCAACAAACACGCCTACGTCGATACCCACTTCGACGCCAACACCAACACGCGCGCCAACAAACACACCCACGCCGGTTCCCACTTCGACTCCAACACCAACACTTACGCCAACGCCCTGCGGCGGAGGCGGTGGAGGCGATATTGATCAAGACTCTGTATTGACTGCTAAGTGTCCCACGTCCACGCCGCTTCCCACTTTGACGCCGACACCAACACGCGCGCCAACAAACACGCCTACGTCGATACCCACTTCGACGCCGACACCAACACCTACGCCAACGCCCTGCGGCGGAGGCGGCGGAGGCGATATTGGTCAGGACTCTCTATTGACTACTAGGTGCCCTACGTCTACGCCGCTTCCCACTCTGACGCCTACGCCAACACTTACGCCAACGCCCTGCGGCGGAGGCGGTGGAGGCGATATTGGTCAAGACTCTCTATTGACTACTAGGTGCCCTACGTCCACGCCGGTTCCCACTTCGACACCTACGCCAACACTTACGCCAACGCCCTGCGGCGGAGGCGGTGGAGGCGATATTGATCAAGACTCTCTATTGACTACTAGGTGCCCTACGTCTACGCCGCTTCCCACTCTGACGCCGACGCCAACACTTACGCCAACGCCCTGCGGCGGAGGCGGTGGAGGCGATATTGATCAAGACTCTCTATTGACTACTAGGTGCCCTACGTCTACGCCGCTTCCCACTCTGACGCCGACGCCAACACTTACGCCAACGCCCTGCGGCGGAGGCGGTGGAGGCGATATTGGTCAAGACTCTCTATTGACTACTAGGTGCCCTACGTCCACGCCGGTTCACACTCCGACACCTACGCCAACACTTACGCCAACGCCCTGCGGCGGAGGCGGTGGAGGCGATATTGGTCAAGACTCTCTATTGACTACTAGGTGCCCTACGTCCACGCCGGTTCACACTCCGACACCTACGCCAACACTTACGCCAACGCCCTGCGGCGGAGGCGGCGGCGGAGGGGAAAAAGACTCTGAATGGACTTCTCCGTGCCCTTCGCCCACGCCGGTTGCCACTTCGACACCTATACTTTCTCCAACACCATGCGGCGGAGGAGGAGGAGGCGGCGGAGACATTAATCAAGTCTCTGTATCGACTTCTCCGTGCCCCACACCGACGGACACGCCAGCACCCGCGCCAACACCCACGCCCACCGGTAATCTCCACGCGACGACAACGAGCATTAAAGTGGGCCACACCACAAGCGTCACGGCATACGACGTCGTCCCTGATGACCAGCAGGTATACATGCCGGAGCCGCCGCGGGGACTCAGGATAGGGCAGTACTGTGATGGCGGCGACGGGGACCACCCGCTTATCGCCGCACGACTCCTTGCCCCATTCACGACCACGTTCGTTGGATGTGAAGAGGGCGTGTGGACCGTGGAGCTGTACGCCTATGGCTTCGACCATGTGTTGGACAGCGTCGACATCACGGTCGGCACACCCACATTGCCCACTGTTGGCGCCCCGTCTATCACCGGTACGGTCCAGTCCACGTCAATCCGGCTCTCGTGGTCTTCCATAAGCGGCGCCGACAAGTACCGGGTGCGCCACCGCGAGTCCGGGGGAGGCTGGAACACGCCTACTGAGACGACCGACACCGAACACACCGTGAGTCTCACCGCCTACAGGACGTACGATTTCCAGGTCCAGGCCCATGGTGACGGAACGGAGCGCGCCTCCACCTGGGGCGCGTGGTCGAACACGCTCGTGGCCAGGACCGGACCACCTCCAAAACCGACGCGACCGACCGTGCAGCAAGTTACGACTGACAGTGTGACTCTCGTGTGGCCCGGGATAGACGGTGCGGCCACGTACCAGGTTGAGTTCAGGGTTTCCCAACACTCGACTTGGACCACTCTGCCTGAAGAGAATGTGTCGGGCAGCGGTACGATTACGCACACCGTGTCCGGACTTCTGCCAAGGACCATGTACGAATTCAGAGCTCGGTTCCGGGGAGACGGAGCCAGATACGTTGCGTGGCAAGGTCCGTGGTCGCCAGTCGTGACGGGTGTAACGCTTGGGTCAGCGCCGGCAGGCATGATCTCCATCGCGGACCTTTCCGGGCTCACACCGCAGGTCGGACAGAATGTCTCTTTCACTGTCGACGCCTTTGGTTTGACTCCGGCCGAAAGGTACAAAGTCACGTTGACGGTGCTGAGTGGCGATTTCGGTTTCAACCAGGATTGCTCCGATAAGGATAAGGAGCTTCTCGACTTGAACCCCGGCACAGGAACATCGGTCCAGCGCCAGGCAACTATCCGCGCCTGCGGCGCTTCCACCGCGTCGGTGATCGCGCACCTGTTGCATGACCCACCTGGTGGCAGTCAGACAACCTTGCACAGCCATGAGGTGACGGTCACCGCCAGTGCTCCCGGGCCGCCGACACTGGAGTTTTCTACGTCAAGCCCGTTCGTTGGGCAGGCGGTGACGCTCACGGCGTCGACTCCGCAGTCCCAGGGACCCGTATCGTCTTATCAGTGGCAGGAGTGGAGCGCCGGAAGCTGGAGCGACCTGGAGGGGGCGTCCAATGACGCCACCAACAGCGTCTCGTCCGATGACGCCGGGTTTAGAATCTTCAGGGTCGTGGTCGAGTACACGTCGGGGGTAACGTCGGAGTCTCATCCGGTATCGATCGAGTGGAGGCCCATCACTGTCACCGTCGCGGCGTCTCCCGATTTTCCCCAGTCCGGGGATCCCGACACGAGCACGGTTACGCTGACAGCCACCGCGGACGCTCCGTCGGACGCCACCTACCAGTGGCAGCAGAGGGCCAGCAACCGTTGGGTCAGCCTTGGGGTAAGTTCCTCGTCAGCCCAAAGGGACGTGTCGTCCTACAAGAGAGGCACGCGTAAGTTCAGGGTGGTGGTGATGAGCCACGACGACGTTTCGCTGGCGGAATCGGCTCCGATCTATGTCACCTGGAACGAGTGGGCCATCGTCGGAGACATGATAGGGGAGCTGTCGACGGCGGTGGCGAGCTCGCGCGACTACAGGAGGGCTGAGGCTGCTCTTCTAAACTGCATGAATGGCGGCCTGGGCGGCAAAAGCCGCGTGCCGACGCCAGCACCCACGTACACCTCGTTCGACCAGATCCTGTCAATGTACGTTTCCACCACCAAAGAACTGATGGAAGACGGCGGCGCCTGCGCCGCGCCGTCCAGCACGATGTTCAACACCAACCAGAGAGTAGCCCGCACAGAACTCTCCAGCCTGAAGTCTGGCAGCGCCGAGTACGCGGGGCTGCTGGACACGCCGCACGGGCGGCAGTTCGAGGCAAACGTGGGGGCCAACCACACGATCAAGCAGTTCTCACACCTGAAGGCCTTTCAACCGTCTACGGTGCCCAGTTCAGGAGCTTCGAGAGACACCTCGTTGACAGGGTTGGACTGTCTTCCCAGTGGGGGCAATGAGCCGACAACTCTTGATGCCAAGCTTGATGTGTTGAATTGTCTCGCGTTCGACACACCTTACGACTTCTGGATCAACAACGCAGAGAGTTTGAAGGTCAGAATCGATTCTCCTAATCGATGGCTGGGATATGGAGACTGGAAGTGTACTCCACCAGCATGGCAAGGACCGGTCCCAGCATGCTTAAAGCACGATGTCGTTTTTTCCAGCTTGCAGAAGTTTGCGGGTGACAACAGTGGAACAGAGGACTCCAGCAGCTTGGATCTGGCATGGAATCCAAGGAACAAGCACCTTGCCGACTCCGTGTTTCTGGTAGACATTATCGAACATGGATGTCAACTTGAGAGCGGTTACATTAGCGAAGCCATTTGTATCCTGGATGCAATAAGGATGATTGAGCAGGCGCATCTGATGCATTGGGCGGTTAACAGAATGAACAGCAAGGGGTGGCCCGTCACCACGCATGATGTTCAGCACACAGTGGCGAACCAAAGATACGTTGCGTGCAGTGTTCCGCAGGTATCCGACGTCCTAGTGGAGAGGGACTATGGCCTTTTTGCCCAGGTGTTTGAAGTCAGTTGGACTTATCAATCCGGTTGTGTAAGCGACATTACCGTCAACCGATACAGGATATGTTGGGACACGACAATAATTCGCCTTAGCGACAGTGTTTGCAAGTACCCAGGCGGGGAATCGACGGAGAGCAGCTATTCGCAGCCATCAATACTTTCGTTCCGTTCAGTCAAGTCTCTCGCCTCCATCGCAATCAGACCGGACGAAATCGAATATGGCGGGGCGTTGGCAAGTCTCCTGCTGAGAGAGAGGGACGACACGGTTGAGGCATTCAAGTGGCTGCTCGAACTCTCGCCGTTCCCCTTGACAGGAATCTTCTATCCTGAGCAGCGCTTCGATCTGCCCTATTAAAACTGTGTCTTCTCAGTCGTTCCTTACATAACATGGGGTAGCTACATGCAAACTCTCAAGCCAACTGCGCGAATGCTCTGGGTCGGCTTGGCATGCCTACTGGCCATCGCCCTCGTCGCCGCGTGCGACGGCGACAGCACTTCTTCTCTGGCACCGACACCGACTGTGGCGGCGCCAGTCATTACGCCCACGCTGGTCCCTGCCACGCCGACTCCTCGACCGACTATGGCGCCGGCTCCGGCGTCAAACATCCCGTTTCCGACACCCGCTGCGAGTCCAACGCAGGCTCCGACGCCGACAATGGCTCCGCCACAGGCGTCAAACACGCCACTGCCGACGGTCGCTCCGACTCCTACCCAGGCTGTGCAGACTGAGAACGATGCGGGAACGTCCCCTTCATCCACTCCGGCTCCCGAGCCGACCATCACAGCGGCGCTGTTGGAACAGCACCGGGAGAACTCACGGGAACTGTTGTACCCGCGCTTCGACCATGATGCCGCGCTGCTGGACGACGGGCGAGTACTGCTTGGGGGAGGGCACACCGCCATCGGTGACTACTACGTTATAAACCCGACTCCGCTGGGACTGGTAGAGATCTATGACCCCGAGTCGGACGTGTGGACTGTTATCGACCCGGTGCAAGGCCCCGGGGCCATGTACTCCCTCTTCAGGCTGCCGGACGGCAGACTGCTGGCTCTTGGCGTGGCGGCGTCAAAGGATGAACTCAAGAGTATGGCAGCCGTATTCCACTCTGCCACGGGTTTGTGGAGTGAGCTACCCGGTTCCCCAGATGTAATCCGGGGCTCCCCTGCTGTCTTCCTGCTGGACGACGGCAGGGTTCTGGTCGCCGGCGGCCTTAACTTGTTCTCCGACCCGTCGGCAGGCTATTCACCCGCGTACTTGGAGGCGTTCGAGATTTTCGATCCCGCGACAGGACAATGGCAGCGTGCGGCCAATCCGTCCAAGTCTTTCGAACCTGAATTCAACCGAGCACAACCTGTATTCTTGCAGTTGGTCGACGGACGGGTGGTTGCCTTTGGCAGTGAGGTGTCGGATCGGCGGGAGTACGTGCCACATGCCGAGGTTTACGATTCAGCGAGTGACACGTGGACACCAATTAGCGGGTTGGATCCCTACTTCGCAATCCACGGAGGCGTCGCATTGTCAGATGGGCGGCTGCTATTGCACGGTCGTGTCTCAGGGCCCGCCCAGTACGAGACCGCTTCCAATGGGGAGCTGTTCGGCCCATACAGGATCTACAACCCTTCCAACGATACTTGGACGCCGACGGGAGAGCCGATCTATTCGCGGCCGATCTTCCCCACTCTGTCGTTGCTGCCGAATGGCCGTGTCCTGGTGGCAGGTGGAGAGAAAAGGTGGTTATCTGAGCAGATGAACCGGTACCTTCGAGACTGGGCCGGGGATACTGGCGGAGCGCGGCTCGAACTACCGCACTCAACATCCGAGATTTACGATCCTGAAACGAATTCCTGGTCGCTTGGCCCTGACCTCAAAGAGGCGCGTTACCATTCCACGGGAACAGTGCTGGCTGACGGCAGGGTGCTGCTTGCAGGGGGATTCAGCATAAACCAGGAAGTAGATGAGATTAACCCATATCCATTGAGCACATCCGAGATTGTGGATCCGAACGGTACTCCCGGAACGGCGCCATGAACGGGCTCGCAGTGGTGGTGAACGCAACAAATGCGCACTTTGGGGGCTGAGCGTGAAGATAGAGTACTCCGACGCCTTCAAGCTAAACGAGGCGTGCAACGAGCCCGGAGGAGCGCACGGCTCGGCGCTGGGAGTGTCGACCAACACCTCGTTTACGGGCTCTCGCACATTTACCTTCAACGGATGCGCCATCAACGGGTGCGCCATCCGGTCCCACACCTTCAGGCTGCTGACGGCAGACGGAACGGAGCTCGCCAGGGTCGGTGTGCAGGTGGGGCAGACGCCGACGACGGCCTCTGCGACGACGACGGCCCCGGTGCCCACGGGCCTGGCGGCGACCACGGTTTCGGCCGGGTCGGAGCGGGTGTCGTGGGAGGCGGTGGCGAAAGCGCATCGCTACAGGCTGGAGCTCGCGACGTCCACCAGCGGGCCGTGGAGCGTGGAGGCGGACGAGCTCTCGGCGACGACGCGGCGGGTCACGGGCCTGTCGTGCGGCACGACGCACCACTTCCGGGTGAGCGCGCGCGGAGACGGCGACCCGTATAACCATACTCCGAGGAGTGGGGCGCACTGGGCTACGAGACTACATCTTCGTACACGCTGATGGTGGAGTCGCGTGACCGGAAGAAGGGCGGCACGCGGCGGGCGGCGGTGGTTATCAGCGTGACGAACGTGGCGTAGGGGTCGCCCGCGCCGCCGCAGGATGTGAGCGTGTCGCTGGCCGAGGGGGTGTTCACCATCGGTTGGAGCGCGGTGTCCGGGGCGGACCAGTTATCAGTGCCCTTCGCCCACGCCGGTTGCCACTTCGACACCTATACTTTCTCCAACACCATGCGGCGGAGGAGGCGGCGGCGGAGACATTAATCAAGTCTCTGTATCGACTTCTCCGTGCCCCACGCCGACGGACACGCCAGCACCCACGCCCACCGGTAATCTCCACGCGACGACAACGAACATTAAAGTGGGCCGCACCACAAGCGTCACGGCATACGACGTCGTCCCTGATGACCAGCAGGTATACATGCCGGAGCCGCCGCGGGGACTCAGGATAGGGCAGTACTGTGATGGCGGCGACGGGGATCACGCGCTTATCGCCGCACGACTCCTTGCCCCATTCACGACCACGTTCGTTGGATGTGAAGAGGGCGTGTGGACCGTGGAGCTGTACGCCTATGGCTTCGACCATGTGTTGGACAGCGTCGACATCACGGTCGGCTCACCCACTCTGCCCACTGTTGGCGCCCCGTCTATCACCGGTACGGTCCAGTCCACGTCAATCCGGCTCTCGTGGTCTTCCATTAGCGGCGCCGACAAGTACCGGGTGCGCCACCGCGAGTCCGGCGGAGGCTGGAACACGCCTACTGAGACGACCGACACCGAACACACCGTGAGTCTCACCGCCTACAGGACGTACGATTTCCAGGTCCAGGCCCATGGTGACGGAACGGAGCGCGCCTCCACCTGGGGCGCGTGGTCGAACACGCTCGTGGCCAGGACCGGACCACCTCCAAAACCGACGCGACCGACCGTGCAGCAAGTTACGACTGACAGTGTGACTCTCGTGTGGCCCGGGATAGACGGTGCGGCCACGTACCAGGTTGAGTTCAGGGTTTCCCAACACTCGACTTGGACCACTCTGCCTGAAGAGAATGTGTCGGGCAGCAGTACGATTACGCACACCGTGTCCGGACTTCTGGCAAGGACCATGTACGAATTCAGAGCTCGGTTCCGGGGAGACGGAGCCAGATACGTCGCGTGGCAAGGTCCGTGGTCGCCAGTCGTGACGGGTGTAACGCTTGGGTCAGCGCCGGCAGGCATGATCTCCATCGCGGACCTTTCCGGGCTCACACCGCAGGTCGGACAGAATGTCTCTTTCACTGTCGACGCCTTTGGTTTGACTCCGGCCGAAAGGTACAAAGTCACGTTGACGGTGCTGAGTGGCGATTTCGGTTTCAACCAGGATTGCTCCGATAAGGATAAGGAGCTTCTCGACTTGAACCCCGGCACAGGAACATCGGTCCAGCGCCAGGCAACTATCCGCGCCTGCGGCGCTTCCACCGCGTCAGTGATCGCGCACCTGTTGCATGACCCACCTGGTGGCAGTCAGACAACCTTGCACAGCCATGAGGTGACGGTCACCGCCAGTGCTCCCGGGCCGCCGACACTGGAGTTTTCTACGTCAAGCCCGTTCGTTGGGCAGGCGGTGACGCTCACAGCGTCGACTCCGCAGTCCCAGGGACCCGTATCGTCTTATCAGTGGCAGGAGAGGAGCGCCGGAAGCTGGAGCGACCTGGAGGGGGCGTCCAATGACGCCACCAACAGCGTCTCGTCCGATGACGCCGGGTTTAGAATCTTCAGGGTCGTGGTCGAGTACACGTCGGGGGTAACGTCGGAGTCTAATCCGGAATCGATCGAGTGGAGGCCCATCACTGTCACCGTCGCGGCATCTCCCGATTTTCCCCAGTCCGGGGATCCCGACACGAGCACGGTTACGCTGACAGCCACCGCGGACGCTCCGTCGGACGCCACCTACCAGTGGCAGCAGAGGGCCAGCAACCGTTGGATCAGCCTTGGGGTAAGTTCCTCGTCAGCCCAAAGGGACGTGTCGTCTTACACGAGAGGCACGCGCAAGTTCAGGGTGGTGGTGAGCCACGCCACGGCCGCATCCGCGCAGTCCGACCCGATACACGTCACCTGGGACGAGTGGGCCATCGTCGGAGACATGATAGGGGAGCTGTCGACGGCGGTGGCGAGCTCGCTCGACTACAGGAGGGCTGAGGCATCTCTGCTAAACTGCATGAATGGCGGCTTGGGCGGCAAAAGCCGGGTGCCGACGCCAGCACCCACGTACACCTCGTTCGACCAGATCCTGTCGATGTACGCCTCCACCACCAAAGAGCTGATGGAAGACGGCGGCGCCTGCGCCGCGCCGTCCAATACGATGTTCAACACCAACCGGAGAGTAGCCCGCGCCGAGCTGGCGAGGCTGAAGTCTGGCAGCGCGGTGTACGCAGGGCTCCTAGATACGCCGCACGGCAGACAGTTCGAGGCGAACGTGGGGGAACATGACAAGTTGAAGCTGCATGCGAATCTATTGGGGCCTGGATTCCTTGAGTCTTCCAGCAGTGGAGGGTCGGGGTCAAATGGCATGGCCGGGAGGGACAGACCGTCGCCCCCTGGCACAGGGCTGGACTGTCTGCCGCCCGGTGGGACCGAACCTTCGACTCTGCAGGGCAAGCTGAACGTACTGAACTGCCTTGTATTTGGGACGCCTTACTACTTTTGGTTTGGCGAAACGGAGATCAGCTTGCTGCTGGAAGCCTTAAGGAGCGAGAATTACGGGTGGCTCAGTGATGGCGACTGGGGGTGTACTCTGATCCCCGACGTCATTCCCAACAGTGAATCATGCCTCAGACACGACGTCGCGGTAAACAGCCTCGTCAAGTTTGCCGGCTCATCGTATGAATTTGATGACAACGATTGGGCATGGAACCCCAGGAACAGGTACTTGGCGGATGAACTCTTCGCGATCGATCTGGCTTGTGGGAGACAAGACCGGGACGACTGGAGACGCTGTGTGCAATTGGGCCGTTCAGAGCGTTCGTGGCGGGAAGCGGAGTTCAATGTCGTATGGGCCTTCTCCCGCGTCGTCAGCGGCGGGTTCAAACTATTCTCGGACAAGTTCTTCGGCGTGAAGGTACCCGTTACTGACCTGGACATCGCCCACGCCAGGGCAACTCCTCGGTTCGTAATGTGCCATGTCCCTTCAATCGATGTCATCGAGGTTCGAAGGGAGGATAGTGGCTTCTTCATTGGTGAGCTGGCTCTGAGCACGGACAACAGTTGCACCGGCGAAACTTACTCGATTGATTCGATTACATGGCGCGCGAACTATGGAGACCCCCCAGTGGACGTCTATGACAACATAGAGCTATACTCCCATACTACTTCCTCCAGTCGATTCGACTCGCCTAGCAGCTGGATAGGTTGGCAACAGCCCTTGTCCAGCGTCGAAATGTGGCACGCGGCGCTCAAGCCTGACAACGCGGTCAATTTCGGTGGACCGTATCTTGGGTTGGCGATGGATCACACATACACATTGCCCACTGGATCGTCAGGAGGAACGCTGAATTAGTCCGGTCCGAACCGCCAGTGGGAGCAATCAGGGACGTGCCAATGTTAATGTCATGGAATACTTGACTGCCCTATATCTCTGGACAACTGTAGCTCTGACATTTGGCGCGGCCGCTATTGGTGTATTGTGGGCGCCAGTCGGCTCGCTGATCTGCGGACTGATAGCGTCCAGTAGGGGGCTGGATGTCAAACTGTGGATGGGCCGAGGATTGGTGGGTTCGGTACTCTTCTTGTATCCGTGGTTTTACGTAGTTGCGAGTGTGAGCGGGTTGCAGGTCTCAAACCCTTTGAAGAGGGCCGAGTACGCTTTGGTATACTTGGCGTGGCTGTTCGGGCCAATTGGCCTCATGAGTTCCCTATTCATGAGTTCCCTTAAGGCTGAGTGGCAAGGATCCCGAGATGCCTTTTCGGACAATCCCGTCTTTTACACTGTCGTGATTGCCGTGACCATTGCCAACGTCTATACCTGGTACATGTCACTGAGGACGTGGGCGTGGAAACTGCGTGAGCGCTCTCCCGAGTTCGACGTATCGTTCTACCGGCAATGGCTCGCGGTGATAGCGTGGTGGATCGTGCTTCTAGTCCTCTTGTTCATCTACGGCACAATCGAAGTTGTAGAATGGCAGAGGGGGTTGGAATCCGAACCGTAGAGAGGCGTCGGCGTCTACAGCTGTGGTCTCTTGAGCGGCATGATTTACCTGGGCGCTACCAGCACTTGGGCCACCAAAGAAGTGTCGTCTGCGGCGCGGGGCACGCGCAAGTTCAGGGTGGTGGTGAGCCACGCCACGGCCGCATCCGCGCAGTCCGACCCGATACACGTCACCTGGGACGAGTGGGCCATCGTCGGAGACATGATAGGGGAGCTGTCGACGGCGGTGGCGAGCTCGCGCGACTACAGCAGGGCTGAGGAACCCCTGCTAAACTGCATGAATAGCGGCTTGGGCGGCAAAAGCCGGGTGCCGACGCCAGCACCCACGTACACCTCGTTCGACCAGATCCTGTCAATGTACGCCTCCACCACCAAAGAACTGATGGAAGACGGCGGCGCCTGCGCCGCGCCGTCCAACACGATGTTCAACACCAACCAGAGAGTAGCCCGCGCCGAGCTGGCGAGGCTGAAGTCTGGCAGCGCCGAGTACGCGGGGCTGCTGGACACGCCGCACGGGCGGCAGTTCGAGGCAAATGTTGGGAACGCTAGCTTAGTCAAGCTGTCCGCCCATCTGATTGCTTCAGATCTCATCGCGGATCCCATTCAACTGGCCACTCCACTGTATGAATCCGACCTATCAGTGGCAGACACACCCGAAGAGGGGTGGCTACTTGGAACCGGATTTGATTGCCTACCCGCCGACGTCCACGGACCGAGCCTGACGCTCAGTATCAAGTTGAAGGTGCTAAGCTGCCTCATAATGGACACACCGTACGAATTCTGGGCCATTAACTCTGACGCGGTGAAGGCCGATCCTCGATTCCACACCTGGCTCGGATTCGGAGATTGGAAGTGTACTTTTCCCGCGCCGCAGGGTCCCGTTCCGTCATGCAGGAAGCACGATGTGGCATACGAAAGTCTCCAGACTTTTGCTGGCAACGCCTCAAGTGACGAACAAGGTAATGAACTAGACAAGGCATGGAACCCGAGGAACAAGGCGCTCGCGGATGCAGAGTACTTTAGCGATGTAACGTTTAACGGTTGCGACCAACAGTCAGGATTTGATGCATGGATACTGTGTGGAACTCGGACCCCTGTTGAATTGGCCAGGATATACTTCTGGGGGGTCGCAAAGTTCAATACAAAGGGCTGGCCGGTAACGGAGGAAGATGCATGGCATTTCTATTTGAAGAATGAGTTCATAGAGTGTAGCACCATTCCAAGGATGAAGGTTGAACAGGATGGTCTTGCTCAGGAAGCGGATGGGTCGTTTACCGTGAGTTGGCAACTTCTGGACGGATGCGTCCCAGGCATAGCTATTGACAAATACCACCTCTGTATGAGTGTAAGGCCCGCAAACATTCCGTTTGGACAAGACGAGGACTGTTTGTTGAACGTTTCCGGAGAGGCCCGGTCCGCAAACTTCACCTTAAACCCATATGGCGACCCTACGACTGCAACTTTTGTTCTGACTGCTTACTTATTCCCGCAAAATGTTCTCTATGGAGCCCCCAGTTACGGTCATTCGACAACTCTCAGGATTGGGTACTGAACGGCTTGCTGATTGCATTTGGACCATTCTTCATTACTCTCATTCAGATGCTCATAGCGCTGTTCGGCTTGGTTTGGGCGCCGATTGGGGCGACAATCTGTGCGCTTGCCGCTCGTAAGGTGGCCCTCCCGGCCCGTCGGTACGCCGTAGCGGGAGCTATCTATTCGGTGCTGTTGTTTCTGCCATGGATGTACCTCTTGTTGCGGGTGCTTGGGCGTTCGCCTTCAACGTTGGTCATTCGCCAGGCTTATGTGGCGGTTTACGGGGCATGGGCAATCGGACCATTGGCATTTGCTCTTACCGAGTGGATCATTGTGGAAGATTTCGCATTTGCCGTAGTGTTACCCATCAACGCCGTAACAATGTTGCTCTCGATATTGGCACTTAGAGGGAAAGTCCAAAGCCGTCCCGCAGTCTGCGACAATCTCAACCAGGCGCCAGCAGACCTGCTGCCTGATATCAAGTACATCCAGCCGTTCGTGTTGTTGTTGTTCTGGCTCGTTGCGACCGCAATAGTAACTTTCGTCTCAACTTAGTTTGCCAAGCCGGTCTGACACATCTAAGCCTGAAGTGATAAGAGGTCTATACGGCGCGGTGGTGAGCCACGCCACGGCCGCATCCGCGCAGTCCGACCCGATACACGTCACCTGGGACGAGTGGGCCATCGTCGGAGACATGATAGGGGAGCTGTCGACGGCGGTGGCGAGCTCGGCGACTACAGCAGGGCTGAGTAAACCCTGCTAAACTGCATGAATTGCGGCGTAGACGGCAAAAGCCGCGTGCCGACGCCAGCACCCACGTACACCTCGTTCGACCAGATCCTGTCAATGTACGCCTCCACCACCAAAGAGATGATGGAAGACGGCGGCGCCTGCGCCGCGCCGTCCAACACGATGTTCAACACCAACCAGAGAGTAGCCCGCGCAGAGCTCGCCAAGCTGAAGGTCGGCAGCGCCGAGTACGCTGGTTGGCTGGATACGCCACAAGGACTGCTTTTTGAGGCCAACTTGGCCGACCCCGATGAGCTTAAGTTCGTATCGTACCTGGGCGCGGCAACATTCGAGCCGGGCGAATTTACCACGCCGCTGTATGATCCTGTCTATGGCGGCGGGAAATCCACCCGCGATGGCCCGGATGAGGAAGAACTGCCGGTTGTCGGGACCGGCCTTGACTGCCTGCCACAGAGCGTCAGCAATGGAGCGGAGCTCAGCCTCGCTAACAAGTTGGTGGTGCTCAACTGCCTGGTGTTCTCCACGCCGCACGACTTCTGGGTGAAGGGTGGCGAGAGAAGCCGGGCCGCGGACCGTCTGAGAGATGCCATCGACTCGCGTTATAGGCGCTTCGCCTGGCTTGACCGCGGCGATTGGGAGTGCACATTGTCGCCAGACGGCCCTATTCCTTCTTGCCTGAAGCACGACGTCGCATACGGTGGCCTCCAGGAGTTTGCGGGAATGGATGCGAACACAAGCCTCACCGCCCCTCCCGATGGCACTGAGTTGGATGAGGCGTGGAACCCCAGAAACAAAGCGCTTGCCGACGCCAAGTTCAAAGCTGACATCTCAAAGTGGGGATGCCAGGATCAAACTCCGGCAGCGGAGGAGGGGATTTGCCGGTTGGCGGTTAGCTTCCTGTACTCGAATGCGGCAATGGCAGAATGGCCGTACTTCTGGGGCACGGCCAGGACGAACGACAAAGGCTGGCCGGTCACAGCGCGCGATCTTCGCCACATAGAGGGCCACCCTAGGTTCATCGTGTGCAGCGAACCGGTGGTACCCACCGTCAGTGGCGTGACTGTCACCCGAACGGGGGACATCATTACCGCGAACTGGACCTTTGAGCCTGGCTGTGTTCCCGTAACCCTCGCCGACGTCACATTTGAGGTCGAATGGGGCATTCGCGGCGTTGTCCCACTCCAATCAGGCATAGACCGTGTAACTTCATGCGTGACACGAGGACACGGGGTTACTTGCTCTTACGACTTTGGATTCCTATCGAATTCGGTAATCCACACCATTGAAGTATTCGTCACTCCGAATGATAAGGAATACGGCGGGGACAACTACGGAGGTCGAGGCAAGAATGGACGCCGACAGACGATGTCTATCGGTCCATTCGAGTTCTAGATGTCCTTTTTCACATCCGCCACAATCATTGTCGGCACCGCACCTCTAATTGTTACGGGCGTCATGTTGGTCCTGATAGCGTTCCCGGGATTGCTGGTGTCGCCAATCGCCGGGCTGATCGCTTGGAGGTTGGCCCGTGGCAGACTGTTGAGTGGCGGACGCGAAGCTCTGGCGGGAGTCGCGTACTCGATCTGTCTGTTTCTTCCCTGGATTCTTCTGGTCGTTGCGCTTCGCAGGGGGAGTTTGTCAAGCTCGGCAGTCAACAAGTCCTACATGCTGCTGTACCTCGCTTGGCTGATTGGTCCGCTCATCACCGTTGGGATAACGGGCGCCTACTTTCCGAGTTTGGTATCCGATCCGAGGCCGGAGTACTGGTGGGTGAGCCTCGGCGTGTTCTCTGGAATGGTAATTCTCTGGGTAGGCTCGGCCGGTATGACAAGAAAGTGGTGGAATGGGGTTGAAGACGTGACCGTCGATTGCCTGATCAGCATCAGGTTCATCTTGCCTTACGCGCTCGCGTGTGTCTGTCTCTGGACCTTTTACCTCTTTGCGCAGTCTGGGATAGGCATAGAAGATGCATGCAGCGAACAACAGGCGGTGTTAGCGGGATGCCCTCCATTGGCGCCGCCGCCGTGACGTTCGCCGGTTTCGACGAGCTTCTGTCATACCACAAAGGTGAATTGAAGGCGCGCACAGATGCCGGGGCGGCGCGGGTGCCGATAGACCGCGTAACTTCATGCGTGACACGAGGACACGGGGTTACTTGCTCTTACGACTTTGGATTCCTATCGAATTCGGTAATCCACACCATTGAAGTATTCGTCACTCCGAATGATAAGGAATACGGCGGGGACAACTACGGAGGTCGAGGCAAGAATGGACGCCGACAGACGATGTCTATCGGTCCATTCGAGTTCTAGATGGAACTGCTACTAGGCACGACTATCAGGGTGGTGAATTTCATTGTCACCACGGCCTTGCTCACCAACGTAGCGATCCCTGGCATAGCATTGGCGCCATTTGCTGCGTTGCTGGCTTGGTACTTAGCACGTCGCAGAAGATTGAAGGGCGTACGCGAGGGGCTCGCAGGTGCTGCGTACTCTGCATTTCTGGTTGTTCCCTGCATTCTCCTGATTATCGCTCTGGTAAAGGGTCGACTGCCCTCCTCAGTGGTTGGGGTCTGCTTCGTCGCACTACATATTGTCTGGTTGATTGGGCCAGTCGCATTCTGGGGTCTCTATGATCCCGAACTTGACCATCTGTTCCAAGGCCAGGATTCACACAGTCCAAACCTCATCAGGTCGTCATTTGACGACATCGTGTTTTGGGTGATGGTTTCGCTATGGGTTGGTTCGGCATTCACGACATTCAAGGCGTGGAGGCTTGTCGAAGAAGTAACTGTCGAACGCTTGGTCAGCTTCAGATTCATGTTGCCATATGCGCTTGCGTGCCTCAGTGTTTGGACGTTTTACCTGACTGCGCGATTTGGGATAATCTTTCCCGACACATGTAGCGAACTGGATGCGGTGTTGGCGGGATGTGTTCCTTAGTGGAAGGGGCCCCCGCCGCGCCACAAGGTGTGAGCGTGACGCTGTCGGGCGACACATTCACCATCAGTAGGCACGCGGTTGCCGGGGCGGACCAGTTATCAGTGCCCCACACCCACGCCGGTTCCCACTTCGACTTCGACACCAACACATACGCCAACGCCCTGCGGCGGAGGCGGCGGCGGCGATATTGGTCAAGACTCTGTGATGAAATGTTCGCGATAGACCTGGCGTGTGGAAGACAGATCAGAAACATCCAGAACCCCTGTATGCGATTGGGCCGTTCAGAGCGTTCGTGGCGGGAAGCGGAGTTCAATGTCGTATGGGCCTTCTCCCGCGTCGTCAGCGGCGGGTACAAATTCTTCTCGGACAAGTTCTTCGGCGTGAAGGTACCCGTTACTGACCTGGACATCGCCCACGCCAGGGCAACTCCTCGGTTCGTAATGTGCAATGTCCCTTCAATCGATGTCATCGAGGTTCGAAGGGAGGATAGTGGCTTCTTCATTGGTGAGCTGGCTCTGAGCACGGACAACAGTTGCACCGGCGAAACTTACTCGATTGATTCGATTACATGGCGCGCGAACTATGGAGACCCGCCAGTGGACGTCTATGACAACATAGAGCTATACTCCCATACTACTTCCTCCAGTCGATTCGACCCGCCTAGCAGCTGGATAGGTTGGCAACAGCCCTTGTCCAGCGTCGAAATGTGGCACGCGGCGCCCAAGCGTGACCAACGTGCGAGTAGCGAGTTCGCAGTCCGACCAGCCCGATGTCACTACTTATCGGGTGAGTTGGACGTACAACCCCGGGTCCGTGCGAACGACTACCGTGTCCTCGTACAGATTGTGCTGGGAGACCGCTAGGGGCCGCAAAGAATGCCGCCATGCGGACGGTGATGCCCTGAGTTATGATCTGGTAGTACCGGTAGAGTTGATCGTGCCGGTGGAGATTGTGGCATTAGAATCGATCGCGATCTCCCCCAACCGCATGCGGTTTGTGGGCCTCGGGGGTATCCACTATCCTACCCAGACATTTGACCTGAGATATGGAGAGTGAGCCTCGGTGGTATTCTTCATATTCGTTGTCTTCGTGTTGCTCTGGATGAGCATAGCGATGGGCTCTCGGCACTGGGCAGACGTCATCCGGGCCTTGGGCTTTGGCTCCGCCTTTGTGGGCGTCATTGCGTTCTTGGTGTTTGGGACACCATTAGTTGAGCTTGTCAACGACAACCCCACTTGCACTTGGGTTTTGTGTGGGGAGGTCGTGCAAGGTCTCGTTGTGCTGTCTCCTGTTCTGGCGACAGTTCTGTTTCTGCCTTTGCTGTTTCTCGCCGCTCGCAGAAGGAGGATTGATGCTTCGATTGTGAGGCCGGTAGCTAGTTACGTAGTTGCGTATGCACTGTGGTTGAATGTGACTTTTGTCTATGTCGCTTATTTGGTCTACTCGGTCATGGACTATCATCTGTTCCGCGTGGAGCGAGGGGCGGAAGGAACGGAGGACGTCATTGCAATGTGGCTTGTGATGATAGGCCTTAGTTCCTATACATGGGCTTCGTCACTGCTGAGTGTGCGCCGTGCTTACGCTCAGTACGCGGAGAGACAGGGAGAGCTGCCCAGGTACATTCCGGAAAGCAGCGAGTTCATGTATCCGGCGGCATGGTTTTTCGTGTGGATTGTAGTCTTTCCGATAGTCTGGGTAATCACTTACGTCATCACTTCACCGTAGGTTTCAAGTAGGCAAGGTTGGAGGAGACAACACGGTGGCGCGACGATGCCAGTTGCTTCGCTGAACCCAGCTTGGTTAGAGCGTTGCCGGCGGCGCTGGGCACGCGCGAGTTCAGGGTGGTGGTGATGAGCCACGACGACGTTCCGCTGGCGGAGTCGGCTCCGATCTATGTTACCTGGGACGAGTGGGACATCGTCGGAGACATGATAGGGGAGCTGTCGACGGCGGTGGCGAGTTCCCGCGACTACAGAAGGGCTGAGGCTGCTCTTCTAAACTGCATGAATGGCGGCCTGGGCGGCAAAGCCGCGTGCCGACGCCAGCACCCACGTACACCTCGTTCGACCAGATCCTGTCGATGTACGCCTCCACCACCAAAGAACTGATGGAAGACGGCGGCGCCTGCGCCGCGCCGTCCGTGACCTCTACGATCAGTCCGGCGTCCCGCTCGATCATCAGCGGCGCTCCGTACCGGCTGGTGATGAAGTGGCTATGAAGCACCCGCTCCAGCGTCTGCCGCCCATGGGCAATGGAAAGTTCCCAGAACGGCCTTCCCCACTCCGTCTCGCCGACTCCGACCCAGATTTCGTTGACCAGGATGTCGAGCCGACCCGCTTCGGCACGTACTCGCGCGAAGAGCTTGTCCACTTCTGACTCGACTGTGTGGTCTGTGCGGTCTGTGCGGACGGCGATGCCGCAGCCCCGCTCCGCGATGACCAACCCGCCGTCTCCTCGATCGTCTCCGGCCGCCCGGGCGTGGCGGGCCGCCCTCGCACGCTGCGCCCGGTGCAGTAGACCGTGGCGCCTGCCGCTCCCAGCATACGGGCGATGCCCCGGCCCCACGCGTCGCGCCTGCGACGACGGCAACCTGGTCGCGTAGCGGCTGTTCAGGCATGCACTGCTACCTCGCGTGACTCCACGATTCTCTCCGCAGCGTCGATTCGAGGCACGAGTACACTACCTTACCGCGAGCGATGCATCGAGGTGTTGGCCTTTCACTGACCGGGCGTTGCGCGCCGGCTCCTTGGCTACGCTTGGCCGCCCGGATTAGGGTAAGCTACACTACCACAGCGGCCTCTTCGAAAGCGAGCGCGTCCTGATGGACTGGAATGAGCACTACAAGAGAAACACCGTCACAGCCGACGAGGCGATCGCGCTGGTCAGCCCGGGCGGCAACGTAGCGATCAGCGTCGACCCCAAGCCCACGGCCCTGATGGACGCCGTGGCGTCCCAGCACAAGCGGCTGGCAGACCTGCGGATATTCGACGTCGCACCCATCTATGACCCCGGCTGGCTTCGGCCGGACTTCGAGGGCTCGTTCAGGTACAGCCCCTCCATGTTCCTCGGGCCGCTGGCCCGCCCGGCCTACCACGAGCGCCGCATAGACTTCGCGCCGGTCATCTTCACAACAGACCTGCAGCCGTACAGGGAGCCGGGCAGAGGCCCCCGGCTCGACGCAACCCTGGTGTCCGTCACTCCCCCCGACGAGCATGGCTTCTGCAGCTTCGGCAAGGGCCTGTGGAACAAGCGCAGCTTTGCCAGACACGCCCGCGTAGTCCTCGCCCAGGTGGACGACTCGCTCATTCGCACCTACGGCGACAACTACATTCACGTCTCCGAAATCGACCGCTTCGTCGAGCACTCGCAGCCCGAGCTGTCTCTCGAGGTGTCGGAGGAGATGGTCTCAAACGTTGAGGACCCACTCATCCGAGCGGAGTTGGAGCGGGTGCTGCCGTTGCTGAACGGAAGCAACAGGTACGAGTTCCTGCCCAACCTGCTCGGCGGCACGCTCAGGCAGGTACAGGAATTCTCGAGGCTGTGGGCTACCGCGGAACCGGGCGAGGTCGACAGGAAAATCTCGCAGAACGTGGCGGAGCTTATCAGGGACGGGGACACCATCCAGATAGGGGTCGGCTCCCCAAGCTCCTATCTCCCCCGGCTTGGCACATTCGACGACAAGCGGGACTTGGGATGGCATTCGGAGATGACCGCCCCGGGCATCCTCAGTCTCATCAGGGATGGGATCATCACCGGCGCGCGCAAGAACGTCAACCCCGGAGTTGCGGTGTTCACGGCGATAACCGGCTGCGCTCCCAATGAGATACTCTACGCCCACAACAACCCGCTCATCGAGCTGCGAGACGCCGAGTACGTCGTCAACATCAGCACCATCTCCTCCCACCACAACTACGTCTCGATGAACAACGCCCTCTCCATTGACTTCTCGGGTCAGATAAACTCCGAGACGATAGGAGACCGCCAGTGGAACGGCACCGGCGGCCAGCCGGAGCTTCACATGGGAGCCGTCGCATCCAAGGGCGGCAGGGGCATCACTCTTCTGCGGTCCACGGCGGCCGGGGGCTCAGTGTCCCGCATAGTGCCGCAGCACCCGGCAGGATCCGCGGTGACCATTCCCCGCACCTTCGCCGACACCATCGTGACCGAGTACGGCATTGCGCAGCTTTTGGGCAAGACCATCCGTGAGAGGGCCCGCGAGCTGATAGCCGTCGCCCATCCCAATTTCAGGGCCGAGCTGAAGAAGGCGGCCGAAAGGCTCTTTTACCCATAGAACTACCAACCACGTGTGCTCTGTGGAGTGCTGTTACCGATAGTTAGGAGGAAGAAATGGCGGTCATCGAGTACGAGGTTAGAGACAGGATCGCATACGTGACCCTCAACAGGCCCGAAACGCTCAACGCCATCAACAACGAGATGGCCGGGGCCTGGAACGGAGTCTGGGAGCGATTTCGGGACGATGACGACGCCTGGGCGGCAATCCTGACCGGAGCCGGCGACAGGGCCTTCTGCTCCGGCGCCGACCTCAAGGAGATGGGCGCCAGCCACGAAAGCGGCCCCAACGGCGGCAACCCCAGGCCGAAGCGGCCCTCGGAGGAGCTGGGCGTGTGGAAGCCGATAATCGCGGCCATCAACGGCTACGCGATCGGCGGCGGAGTGGTGTTCGCGATGGACTGCGACATACGCATAGCGTCGGACAGAGCGGTGTTCGCCATGCCGGAGGTGGAGCTGGGCGTGGTCACCACTTGGTGGGGCACCGTAAGGTCCCGTGCCCACATGCCGTTCGGCAGCGCGCTGGAGTTTCTGCTCACCGGCAATCGCGTCACGGCGCAGCGGGCCGAGCAGTGGGGGCTCGTAAACCACGTCGTCCCTCACGACGAGCTGATGAGCAGGGCCGAGGAGATGGCGCGCAAGATAAACAGCAACGGCCCCCTTGCGGTCCGCGGCATGAAAGAGGTCCTATACAGGAGCCTGCTGGACGGAATCCGGGAGGCGGGCCGGCTGGAAGACGTGATAAGCGTGGTCGCCTCGCAGAGCGAGGACGTCCAGGAGGGCGTGCGCGCCTGGCTCGAAAAGCGTCCGCCCCAGTTCAAGGGTCGCTAGCAGACTCCGCGCCCGGGAACGACCGGGGGCCGGGCACTAGCTGAGTCTGGCTGTAGATGTCGGCCAAGGGTGTGTCCGGTACCCTGGCTCAGCCGGGCTGCACGAAGGCCGGGGCGTCTCAGCGCGTCCTTCGGGGGTTCTTGAGCCCGGTTCTGAGCTTGTTGCGGACCTCCCGTTTCACCCTCGCCGCCAACCGGCCCTCGTGCTCCGAGAGGAACCTCTCTACGGCATCGGGCGTCCACGGAATCAGCTCCCTGAGCGCCCAGGAAATTGCCTTGACGACCATATCGTCGCGATCACCGGCCAGCAACTCGCAGACAGCGAGCGTGCGGGGGGCGTCTCCGTGGCCTCCCCTCGTCTTGACGTTGAGTCCGGTTGTCGCAACGAGCGCGGTGCGCCGCCACCAACGGTCCGGCGACCTCGCCCAGCGGTGCACGTCCAGATCGGTGATCTGGCCGTTCAACCAAGCGGGGCCGGCGAGCTGCGTGCCGAGGACGTCGACCGATGCCCAGTCCGCAACGCCCGCTCCGATCCTCTCGATCGCGCCGGCGTCCAGCGATCTCAGTGTGGGCCGGTGGAAGTGGACAAGCTCATACGCCCAGCCTCGCAGCTCGAGGTCGATCAGCACACGCGCCAACTCCAAAACCTGCCGTGGCCGGGCTTTAGCAATCCGCTTGGAGATACCGCGGCGAATAGGACGAATACGGGGCACATTGCGCTCAGGAAGCGCGTCTACACGGCTGCGGAAATCCTGGGCGAGCGCTACCGCGTCGAACGCTTCCAACTCTAGGACCCCTGTGTGTGCAGATAACGGCCGCGAACTTCCATCAAGTGCTCCTCCCGCCCCCAAAACGCAGGAACAGGTACCCGGTCACGCCCGCTATGATGGAAGCGCCGAAGATGCCCATCTTCGCCTGATTCACCAAAGCGGGATCGTCGAAGGCGATTCCGGCGATGAAAATGGCGACCGTGAAGCCTATCCCGGCCAGGAAGCCCGCGCCCAGAACGTGTCGCCAGGTAACGGCCGGGGGCAACTCACCCAGGCCGACGCGAACGGCCAGCCACGTCAAGCCGAGAACACCAAGGGGGTTGCCGAGCAGCAGCCCTATGGCAACTCCCAGCGTGATGGGGCTGCCGAGTGCTTCGGCCAGCGCGTCGGACGTGATGATGACACCCGCGTTGGCGAGAGCGAACAGAGGAAGCACGGCGAAGCTGACCCACGGGTGCACGATGTTTTCGAGGCGTTCCATAGGCCCCTCGGTGCCGCGGCTCAGCGTCTCGATCTGTTCCACGATGGACTGAGCCTTCTCTTCGTCATCGCTCGCCATAGCGAGCCGAAAATCGTGCAGATGGTCCTCCATGGCGGCGGCATACTCTCTGCGGTGGAGGTCGGGCTTGGCGGGAATGATGGCGGCAACGAGCACTCCGGCCAGCGTGGCGTGTATTCCGGACTCGAGGAAGAACTGCCACATGACGACGCATATGATGAGATAGAACCCCAGCGACCGAATGCCGACACGCAGGCATCCGGCGATCACCAGGAACAGCGCCACGCCCAGGCCCAGGTTCGCCCAGTGGATCGACTCCGTGTAGAAGACGGCGATGATGGCGATCGCTCCAAGGTCGTCGACCACAGCCAGGCCCAGAAGAAACACCCTCAGCTCCGCCGGGACTCTTCTCCCCAACAGCGCAAGCACCCCGAGCGCGAAAGCGATGTCGGTCGCCATGGGGATTCCCCATCCAACGACGCCCTCGCCCGACCTGTTGAAAATCAGGTATATCAGCGCTGGGGTCGCCATTCCACCCACCGCCGCCACGACCGGCAGCGATGCTCTTCTGAACGAAGACAGCTCGCCGTGGAGCAGCTCCCGCTTGATCTCGAGCCCGACGACGAAGAAGAAGACGGCCATCAGGCCTTCGTTTACCAGGTGTTCGAGGTTCTCAGAGATCGCGAAGATGTGGATGTCGAACGAGATGTAGGTGTGCCAGAAGTCGTAGTAGGAGTCCGACCAGGGGGAGTTTGCCCAGCCGAGCGCCGCCGCGGCAGCCGCCAGCAGTATCGCCGCGCCGACCTCCTCGGTGTGGATGAAGGTCTGTATGGGCGCGCGCACCGTCCTGACGAGATACGACGGTTCCCTTAAGACCTTTGGAAACTCACGGGGGCCATCTGTCATCTGTGGATCCTCGATCAGACCGGGGTTGATCGGCGAAAGCTGGGCGATTTGGTACATGGTACCACGCGCGCGCGCTAGATTCTGGCAACAAAAAGATGCGGTTCCGAACTCGGAACCGCATCCTCTGTATCCCGGTCACGGTTGGGTCTGGAGTGAGTAGTACCCGACACCAGCCTCCGGCATTCAGAAGCACCAATGTCCAGCGCCCAAACCCAAACCTCGCATGAGCCTCCAGGGGCCGGCACGTAGCCGTCGTGGCGGGCCGGGCAAGACCGAATTGCGAACTTTCCGCTGGGAGGCGCTATAGCTGCCACGGCAGGGCCTGCTTAACTCTACCATGAGTGGGTTACGCATGATGGCCTACTTTCTCCTGGCATGTGGACCCGAAGACTGAGCTGGCCGCTTACCGCAGCCTACGTGCCCACAGACGCCACTGAAGCCAGTCTTCAATCCAAACGCGCCTTAGTGTCGTGCCCAAGTCATATGACTCCACGGAAAGTGGCCCTTGTAACTCTCGGCTTCTAGCATACAGCGGCGCTGGCAGAGGTATGTACAACACCTCCTCCGCAAGTTTGGTCGCCGCAGGGATGATGCTGCCGGGATCGTCGTATCTAAGCTGGGGCGGGTCTATGCTCGTCCCGACCCAGTTGTACGCGCCTTCGGAGCCGAAGTGGTTCCTAAGGAAGAGTCCAGGGTCTCTTCCTTGAAACCATACACTAGCGAGCTTTATTCCCCCTTGTGCGGGGCTGAAGTAGTACGCCTCATCATCCGAGGCCCTCTCAACATCCACAGTTATGCCAGCGCCCTCCAGCATATCGGCGACCGCTTCGGCTATCGGAATGTAGAATTGTCCCCCCCTGGACGGAATTTGAACCTTCGTGGAGAACCCATCCGGGTAACCCGCTTCTGCCAAAAGCTGCCTAGCTTGTTCCTGGTCAAACCGATGCCACTCCGCGTCTCTCTCGAGGCTGCCTTGAGTAACCCAGTAAGGGAAAATTGCGCCGGGAACGACACCCTGGAGCGCTCCTGCCCAAATCTTTCGGCCGAGACGTTCCATGTCAATGGCGCGGTTCACCGCCATCCGCACCCTCCGGTCGTCGAACGGAGGCATCCGTGTGTCGAACCACAAAGCCCGCCCAAAGGGATAAACTCCAAATGAGGCGTCCGACGATGCCCTTTCCAGCTCTTCATGGGTTAACGGCGGGTGGTGTTCAGCAGAAGCGTATGGGTATCCCAAGTAGTCAATCTCACCGGTCAAAAAAGCCGCCAACCTGTGCGACCTTTCTGGAATGACAACCAATTCGATGAAATCTAGGTACGGCAGGCCCTCATCGTAGTAGTCGGGATTGCGTTCTAGGACCCGGACGTAGTACGGCTTGCAATCGTCTCCCAAGCGTTCCTCTACAAACGCCGGTCTAAAAGGACCCGAGCCGACCAGTTCCGAGAAGTCTTTAATCGGTCGTTCGAGAATTCCCTTCGGGACGATGACTCCAATCCTGGGGTCCGCCATTCTATAAATGAAGTAAGAGTCCGGATACTTGAACGAAATGTGCAGCGTGTAGTCGTCCAGTATAGTCACTACCGCATGCCAGGGCACACTCGCGGACGGTTCCTGCATCGAGTACCATACGTCGCTAGAAGTGACAGGTCGGCCATCGTGAAAGCGGGCGTCTTTGCGTAGCCGGATCTCCAACTCTCTGAAATCGGAGCTGTAGTGCCATGATTCAGCAAGATCAGGCTCGATGCCTGATGGCCCGATCCTAAACAACATGCTGAATATCAGACTATAGATTTGTGCTGCCGACCGGCCCGGATAGTCCGATAGAGAATACCCTTCGGGAAAGGGATCTTCGACTAGGGCGAGAGCTATCTTGCTACCGTACTGTGAAACACTGGACTGTGAGATTCCGGTGGACGAAACCCCGGATGTGGACGAAATCCCGGATAAGGTCTTGCCGCCGGTGTATATGGAGTTGTCGAACTCTATGGGTATGTCCAGGCCGTCCTCCGTAACGTTGGAGAAGGTCAACTTAGCCAGCAAGCCGAGACTTCCGAACGCCAGCGGTGTCGGCGATGTCATCTCGTACCAGCCGTCGGCGTCAGGGCCGCTTAGCAGCCAGCCCTCGGGCAGTCCACCGTCCCCGCTTGGCGCCAACTCGACCCGAACAGGCTTGTCCGTGGACATTCTGAATCGAATGCGGTCGATGTTTCTGGGGATGTGAAGAGCACGCATGAACGCTGTGGCGCGCTGGTTGGCGCGGTCGAATGAGGGTGGATCGAACCGGATAATCCCTTGATTGTCGACGCCATAGAAGCGTGCGACGTCGAACGGTCCCACCTCCGTCGACCCTTGAACTCCCGACAGTTTCGCAGTAATGCCGGTCTGATACTCTCCGCTTCTGCGCAGCGTAATGTATGTGAGCTGATACTGGCCTCTCAGATCGTGAACGAGCAGTTGTAGCTGTTCCTGTACCAGGTTCAGATCGTGTGCGGAGTAATACGCGCCGTCTGTAGAGTGGGCTGATGAGCGAAGTTCGGGCTCCTGGAAGACGTTGCCGACTCCCAATGCATACAGTTGAACTCCGCGTTCCCGGGCGTACCTTGCCGCCTGCTCACGCGTGCTATCGCTGCTGGTGTCGCGCCCGTCCGAGAGAAAAACCAGCGCGCGCACCGCGCGTGGGTTCTGATCGCGGCTGGAGAAGAGATCCGAGCCGGTGACCACGCTGTCCCAGACGCGGGATGAGCCTGAGTCGAAGCCGCTCGCCAGGAAGTCGTTAACCCTTTCCTGTATTGCAGGTCGATCCGTGGTCAGTCGGGAAAGGACGCTCGGCCTGATATTCCTGTCGTGGAACTCGACAACCCCGATACGGTGCGCACTCGGAAGCACTGCGAGCGAAGCCTCGAAGGCGCGCAGCATGGCATCCACGCCGCTGCTGCCGTCGCTCAGACGCGCTGCGGCCATGCTGTTGGTGAAGTCGAGGACGAACACGACCTCCAGGTCTATGTTCTCGGCCGTGTGAACGAAGTAGCTGGTCTCGGTGTAGTCGATCTCCTCCCATGAGCCGTCCGTTCCCGGCCCAAGCTCATGCACCTGAAGGGCACGCTCCAGTCGTTCGGCCGGCAGTACGATAGCGTGCCCCTCCTGGTCACGCAGCGAAAACACCACCTGGACCTGGCTGGGCACGTTAGTTGCGGTAACCAGACCAGTGAAATTCACCTCTTCAATTGGGACCCGTGCGGGCGTGAAAGGCACGGCAGGAGTGAGAATCACAATAGGCGCAGGCGTGGACGTGGGCGCCGGCATTGGCCCGGGGGGCGTGGGTCTGGCCTCAACTGCCACGGGCGCCTGAGTGGGATCAACGCTCGCTGGCTGAGCAGCCGCAGCCGTTGGTGCCGGCGGTGCGGCGGGTTGCATGACTTGCTCGGGATCATCACAGCCCAAAATCGCAGCTGCCAACAGCAGCAGGATCACCGTAATATGCCTTATCAGCAGTCCCAGATTCAAAGCTCTTGTTATGCCCTCTACCATCTCTGTTGACCCATTCTCAATGATATAGCGGCAGATCAGGCTCCCAAACGACTCATTCCTTCTCTCGCAACTCCCGCCGTATGTCGGAAAGCGTCTCGTTTATGCGAAACACGATCATTAAGAACTCGCATAGGCATCTCCACCAGAAAAACGAAACTACGGCCACCAAGATGGATACAGGGAAGCTCAGACCTCCAACCACCTCATTGAGTGCTGCCCAACTGCCGAAGAACGTAAAGACTATGGCCAGATTTCCGATCCACCAAACTACCTGAATGATGACGGGCAGGATCATTCGGCGGAATGTCAGAAACTCGTTCATCTTTGGCTCCGATCACATCACAATCGCAGGGTTCCCTGCCTGTTGCAGCCTGCATGACGCGTAGTGCAGGGCTGAATGCACAATTCTGTAGCTAAGCCGCTTAGCCTGCGCAAGTCAGAACTCAACGCCTCCTCTGTTGATCCTTGGATGCCCGGTACGACGAACTCGCTACGTGAATCCATAGAACCGGCAGGCGTCGCGCCCTGCTTGATGCGGCCTATGCCGCATTGAAGAAACATGGGTCGGAGACGCTGGTGGCCGCGCAGACCTACTGGTCTCTGCCAAACAACTGAGAGAAGTCAGTTTCGGCGAAGCGATCAATCACCCGGGATAGCTTACCGATGAGCTGGTACAGGGCGAACGCGACGACCACAACAGACACCGCGACCGCCATGGACTCCAACAAGGGTCCAAGAACCTGCACAAGGTTGATGACGTTTTCCACAGAGATACCTCCAAGACGCTTGAGTCTTGAAGCTAGTCTTGGAGACTTCCCTGCGAATAGCTACTGGTGTAGGCGTAGGATAGAGGCATTTGCGGGGTTGATTCGGCCCGCTAGCGCAGATTCAGGGGCTATGGGGAGGGGTCACCCGCGCAATGGCTGGGGAACCGATCGATGGGATGGGGAGCCCGCAGAGGCTACGAGTCCGTCTTATTCAGGGCCGCTATCCGGCGCCGACCGCAGGCGGTCCAGGAAGCACACCCTGACGGAACCGTCGAGGAAGGTTCCGCTATCGTCCCGTACTATGGGAATTCTGGGTCGCCTCCGCTCAAGTTGAGAGACAAAGTCTCGGACGTTGAACGACTCTCGGTCGCTCAACGCATCGCCCAGCATGACCGTCAGCTCTCCGTTCGTGAAGCGTCGACCGGGATTGCGAGCGTATATGCACAGCAGAGAGAACGGCCCGCTACGGATGCCGGCCGTCCTGTCTCGGACTCGGAAGTCGAGCCTGGTCCACGTTCCATCGGACCGATGGAACACGTCGCCCGCCGCTCTGTCCACGATAAACTCGGCATCCGCAAGCAACTCATCCTTGCCACCGACCAGCCTCTGGTACTGTCTGCCCGTAAGGTCAACTTCGTGGCCGTCGAACACGCCCACATACTCGGCCTCGCCGGCAGCGAACGGGCTGAACGACTCGAGCTGCGCCAATGCTCGCGTGACCCACTCAGGGGCGTCTTGATATTGGCGGATGGGCTGCGAAGGTTGCTCAGTGACTGGTGGTTCCCGTGTCCATCTGAGGATAGCTCCCAACATGGTTCCACCAAGCACCACGACCATGAAGCCCGACCCCGTCAGCGTAAAGGCTGTGAGGGCGTCGCGCTGGCGCTGGGCGAACGCCTCGCGTGGATAACCGAGGTCTTCCCACTCGTAGTCCCACTTCCACAGCAGATTGTTTGATGCAGGCATCTGCTCCGTTGTATAGAGCACCAGCATCCCACCGACGGAGAGAACAAAGAACATCAGGATGACTGCGATCGCCAGGATAGACCAGTAGCGAGCGAGCGCGGCGTCGAGCTTCATATCGGGAGCTTTGAGGGCGTGGGTTACAGTCAGCGACCCGACCATCAGACCGGCGATGGCGATCTGGGTGGCCTTTCCTCCGATGCTTGTGAGCACGATCGCCGGGGCGAACGCGAGCAAGACCGGCACGGCCGACAGAACCGCTGCTCTCGTAAAGGGCCCCCAGTCCCGCCCGTAATCCACTCCAAGTCGATACCAGAGCCGGCGGTAGAAGACATAAGCCAATGCTGCCATACCCACATTCAACACGGTGGACAGGACAGCCGGCAGCGGGAAGGACTTCACTGGTGCCAGGGTGAAGAAACCGTAGAGGTCCATCCCCGTGTTCAGGGTAAAGAACAGGGGGAGGTTCAGCATGAACAACAGAGAGACGAGCAGCAGATGACCCAACCATGGATTGGGAGATCTGATCAGTGGGACTGGGACGGACCCGGGTCGGCCAGTGCCTTGACCGGCATTCTCAAGAACGAGATTGTCAGTCAGGTTGTCCATGCCGGTGTTCGAGCAGGAGCGTCGGCCGGGGACTCTTCGTCCGTTTCGCTCACTTCACCGATAGCCATACGTTCTTCCTATCGCTGGGCCATATCAGCTTCCACTACCCTTGCCAGGATACAAATCGCCCCAGCTTACGCGCTTTGCCAGTCAGATCAAGGACTCAACAATAGAGTCAAATGAGGTCTCCAATGCCTAACGAGTCTCAGTCCTAAACTACAACGGTAGAGTTCGGGATGTCTCCCATCAGGTCGTGGTCCTTGACCATGAAGGCATGGTGGGCCATGTAAGACTGAATTGCGAACTTTTCGCTGGGAGGTCTTAACATAGGGGATCCCCGGAATGAGTTCCCGCTGGTTTATGACCAAGGGCGTCGTTTCAAGGCCTTTGGACCAGAGTGGAATAACGGCACACTACCCCTGACCTCCGGCATTGTAGGCAACGATTTCTTCCTCTAGCTCATTGAGGATACGGGCAAGACGATCGAACACATCCCTGGTGTCATCGACGGCGGAGCCATACTTGCCAGAGATTGTTTCCTGTCCTATGGTCCGAAAGAAGCCATCCTCAAGACGGAGCCTAGGTGTTAAGTCACTTGCGATGAACGCCTCCCAAAGATGCTCGTGGCCGTAACTGTCCTTGGTGATGACGCTGGCCCAAGAAGGCTTGTTGCCATGCGCGAATTCGTGCCGGAGGTCGCTAATCGTCCCTTGCTGTTCAAACTGCGCCCTATGGCCCTCCACATCACGTTTCACTGCTTCCATGTGCCGCTCAGCGATTGCGTTCGCCACCGTGCGGTCAGATATGTAGACCTGCGTGGTCTTGCGAATCACATCCTTCGTGCGCTCAGCTAAGGCTTTGGCTTGAATGAACCAAGATCGTCCGTTGTAGGTACTTAGCTGTCCGATCACGGCTGGCAACAGGTCTCCGTGAAGGTAAGGGAAGGGCGTCAGGCCCATCGCTGCCGCCTGCACCATAGACGCAAGAAGATGCAGCTCGTCGCAGGCTGCCAACAGATGGCGCCACTTTGAAGGAAGCCCTGACGACGGTACCAACCAATCGTCCCCGGATTGGCCTGTAGATTCAATTCTCCTAACGTATTCTGGGTCCGCTTTTCTCAGGATCTCTATGGCATCCGTCCAGCGACGATCCACGAAGCCACCTATCAGAGGCCGAGCAGGTTGCTGGTCGTCCGCCGATCGTTGGTGGTCGTCGGTTCCGTCTTGGCGCGGCATACTACTCCATGAGCCTGCCGCTCCGTCGCTGAACGGCAGTATGAATCTATGGCAAGTATCCCATCGGCCGAGGATGAAGTCCAGCACGCTGCCTACATGTCCAGAAGGAGAGTAGGTGTGAGAGTCCTTCATTACTAGTCCCAGTTCCGGGAGCTTACGTCGTGCATCAATCCACGGGCGCCTCTACAATCGGTGCGGGTCCCCTTACGTAGATTTCACGAAAAACGGGTTCGGGAAAGTTATGATATTTAAAGAAATCACGTTTAATCGCGGGATCCTCGAACCGAGTATATCGACCTGTTCCGGAAGCTGGATTGTGATGTGGTGTTTGTGACCATACACTCCTCACAGTTCCGGGTGATGGAGGTGCCAATAGTGGTCTTGGGAGATCACCACTAAAAAATCTCGCGGCGTCTACAAGTATACGCACGGAATGCTCATTACCTGCAACCCTGTTTTCCCACACATCTAACGTAACAGTATTCCTACCCAATTCTTCCGTTGAGAAAGTGATGTCATAAGGAGTAGCAATGACGCGCTCCAGCGCAGGAAACAGTTTTTTGGCCGCCACAGCGAAACGATCTGCGAAGGTGGTCCTTGCCCTTCCACTCCTATCCAGTGGCGGCCCGCTACGGCAAGCCGCTTTACAGCTAGCTATCAGGATGGACTTAAGGCCGTCGGTTGGTATGTCAACGTTGGCTCGTAGTCTTTCGTGAACGAATGCGGCGAATTGTTCGGGAGTCTGAATCACTGGGACACCGATTTTGGGGTCCACTACTCCGACTAAACCTAGGACGCCGTGTAGGAAAACGGTTACGTGTTCCATTTCATGCCATGCCGGAACTGATATTTTTGTAGCGCCTTCCAATTGTCCAGTCACCATCGGGAGGCCCGAAGCTCGCGCCGCCGATCTAAGTTGCAATACACTTTCCCGCAAACTAACCGTGCGGATGTAATCGACGATCTCGACTCCATACCCTGAATACAAAAAGAAATACAGAGGTTTCTGGCCATCAGGGTCTATTTTGTTGATCGGATTGTTCCCGGCGTAATTGTAAGGACTAGTCGAGTGACGGGCGGCGTCCACGCTGAGGAACCGGCCCACTGTCGGGTCGTAGGTGCGGGCCGGCGTCTCGTACAGCCCCTGCGCCTCATCGTAAGGGTGCCCTGTGTAGCGGTAGGGCAGTTCGGCCGCCGTGCCCGTTCCCGACGTAGCCGTCTCACCGTGCGGCCCGTACTCGAAACGGGCCACCACGTTGCCGTCGGCGTCCAGCGCCGCCCGCGTGGAACCCAGGTGGTCGGCCAGCAGGTGGGGCGCCTTCTGGCTTCCTCCCAGGCCGTCCCGCGCCACTTGGGCGATGATCTGGCCGCCCGGGCCGTAGATGTTCAGCGTTTGAGCGCTGCCCGTCGCTTCCACCAGGGGCCGCAGCCGGTCGCCGTGGGCGTACAGCGTCGGGTCGGCGTCCTCCATGGAAGACCCGTGCGGCGTGTCTGAGGTCGCGAACAGTTGGGCAGCTATGCCGGAGGCGACCAGCACGGCCAGCAGCGCGCCGGCCAGCAGGTATCGGCCCCAGCGGGCGGAAAGTTTCAATCGATTTGGCGCGGCGGTTGTCGAACGTTTTCTGGATATGTTTGCTGCTCCGGTTGGTTAGTCTGGACGGGCGGTTACCCGGTCCCTTGGGCTGCGGCAATATCACCAGCGGGCGCCGCCGCTAACAATCGGGGTGGTAGATGCAATGTCGGATCAGGCATGCGTTTGCCGCCAGTCTGATGGCGGTCTAGTCGTTGTGCAACCTTCTTCGTTCAGTCGATCGACCAAGACTCTCCAAGAATCTGGTCCAAGCCCGAAACAAACTCCGGACTCAGCGGTTCGGAGAACTTCTTCCACTGTGCATCCGTGAAACCAGGTACTGTGGAATGATCGGACTGTCCGGTCAGCGTGGTGGCCGGCGGCGTAGTCGTCTGAACGGCTGGAACATTCGGAAACTGGATGAATTCGCCTTCATGATAGAACCCCTGAGACAGGTCACCCGTGACCTCGTCCTGGTCAATCATCTCAATATCATTAACTGCGGTGTCCTGCGGTACCCCTAATATAGTTTCCTCCTGCGCAGTGAGCAGTTGTGGGAAATGCGATTTCTCCAAATCGTGGACGTGTGCAAGGAATTCCGACGGTTTATAGTTACCCTTATCAGTGGTGAATGACGTCACTACCTGTCCTCCGCTTCTGGTAGCATCTGTCTTTAGTCCGGCATGAACGAGCAACGGTTTTCTACCTGTGCTCTGGAACAACTCCTTTATCTCTTCTCCCGTCCTTGTATTCCCGGAGAAATTTATGATGGTAAGTTCGCGAGCAAACTCCGGTCTTCTCAAGAAGAAGGTAGTCACCCCCTCCCAGAGGCGGCCCATTTCGTCCGCGGCCTTGTCAGGGCCAATAAACAGGTAAGTCTTACTGTAGTCGACACTGTCATTATTCAGATATCTGCCTGGCTTCCATTCTGCCATACTTGAGATACCCCTTGTGAAGAATAGATCCTCACTAAAGTTGAACATATCCACGGAGAGAGCAACCTGTTTCCCCCTATCGTACCTGCCAAACACCGAACCGACGGCGTCTGCTGTATGAGACCTTGCACGTGTCCTCTCTTGCCACGTCTCGAAGCCCGTGAATAGGTAGAACGGGTATTTGCCGCCACCCGTGGGGTCCAGGAAGCCCGCCGGGTTGTTCCCGGCGTACACGTAGGGGCTGGCGTCCTGGCGTTGGGGGTCCACGCTCAGGAACCGGCCTGTCGTCGGGTCGTAGGTGCGGGCCGGCGTCTGGTACAGCCTCTGCGACTCGTCGTAAGGGTGCCCGGTATAGCGGTAGCGCACCTCTGCCGCCGCCGCGCCCGCCGCCTCCCCGTGCGGCCCGTACTCGAAACGGGCCTCCACGTTGCCGTCGGCGTCCAGTATCGCCCGCGTGGAACCCAGGTGGTCGGCCAGCAGGTGGGGCGCCTTCTGGCTTCCTCCCAGGCCGTCCCGCGCCACTTGGGCGATGATCTGGCCGCCCGGGCCGTAGATGTTCAGCGTTTGAGCGCTGCCCGTCGCTTCCACCAGGGGCCGCAGCCGGTCGCCGTGGGAGTAGAGCGTCGGGTGGGCGTCCTCCATGGAAGAGCTATGCGGAGCGTCTGAAGATGCGGACAGTTGGGCAGTTATGCCGGAGGCGACCAACACGACCAGCAGCAACGCGCCGGCCAGCAGGTACGGGCTCCAGCGGGTGGCGGGTGTGGAACGTTTACTGGACATGTTTGCTGCTCCGCTTGGTTAGTCAGTACGCACTCTGAACGGTTGTCTCCAGCGACCTAATCTTATGACGGAGTTGTTCGTGATGGTGCATCACCGCCTCGCCTGTCTGCAGCGCAGGGACGGAGATATCCGCTAATTGATGCCGGATCAATCACAATGGATCATTCAGGTGACGAAGATAGAAATATTTTCGATAAATCCCATTTAGATGTCTGGGCAACCCACCCCGTTCCGCGGTCCGTTAAATCTTGAGGAATAGGTACAAAGTTCGGGGGAATAGGAAGGATCCCACTGGCTCCATCGCCCTGAACGGCTGGAAGAGTCGGAAACTGGATGAACTCGCCTTCATGATAGAACCCCTGAGACGAGTCACCCGCTACCTCGCCCTGACCAGTCGTCTGAGTATCGTGCACTGGGATATCGTTCGGTTCCCCCGATGTAGTTGGCTCCGGCTTACTGAGTCGTTTGGAGTTATGACCTATCTCCAAAGAGCGGACGTGGTCAACGAACTCATTCTGCGTGTAGCTTTCCCCACGAGATGTGAACCCTTGCAACTCCCAACTCCGTCCTCTCGAGGTTTTTTTCCACTCCCCCTGTTGCTCGGCATCTACCACCAACGGGTTCAGGTTTAGGGCTCTGAGCTTGTCTCGTAAATTTGTGCCCATTTTCATATCTCCGGAGAAGTTCAAGATCGTGACCTCACTGGGAAAACCCTCAAGACTCTTGCGGAAGGCTGCCATTCCTTGCTTGAGACTGCCCATATCGGCCACTTTTTCTTCACCGCCAACTATCCAGTACATCTTTCCGTTGTATGTGAAATTCTTAACACTCCCTCCTCGGCCCAACATGATGCTGCTAGCTTGCATTTCCGCATAACTCCCCACCCCTCCACCACCGGTATTGAACATGTCCGCAGACAACACTCGTTGCGAGCTAGTCAGGTCCAAGCCAAAATTTGCACCGATGGCGTGCGCTATGTGAGACTTGTTGCGGTCCGAGGCACTACCCGTCTTCTTGTAGCCCGTGTACACGAAGAACGGCACCCCGCCGCCACCCGTGGGGTCCAGGAAGCCCGCCGGGTTGTTCCCGGCGTACACGTAGGGGCTGGCGTCCTGGCGTTGGGGGTCCACGCTCAGGAACCGGCCTGTCGTCGGGTCGTAGGTGCGGGCCGGCGTCTCGTACAACCCCTGCGGCGCATCCCACGGGTGGCCGGTGTAGCGGTAGCGCGCTTCCGGCGCCGCCACGCCCGACGCTTCCGCCGTCTCACCGTGCGGCCCGTACTCGAAGTGGGCCACTACGTTGTCGTCGGCGTCCAGTATCGCCCGCGTGGAACCTAGGTGGTCTGCCAGCAGGTGGGGCGCCTTCTGGCTTCCTCCCAGGCCGTCCAGCGCCACTTGGGCGATGATCTGGCCGCCCGGGCCGTAGATGTTCAGCGTCTGCGCGCCGTTTGTCGCTTCCACCAGGGGCCGCAGCCGGTCGCCGTGCGCGTACAACGTCGGGTGGGCGTTCTCTATGGAAGAGCTCTGAGCAGCGTCTGTGGTCGCGAACAGTTGGGCAGATATGCCGGAGGCGACCAGCACGGCCAGCAGCAACGCGCCCGCCAGTAGGTACGGGCTCCAGCGGGTGACGGGTGTGGAACGTTTTCTGGACATACTAGCTGCTCCGGCTGGTGAGTTTGGATCGGCGGTCTCGCGGCTCCCTGGGCGACGGCAATATTACCCAAGCTCATTGCTACGAAGGGGTCAATTCAGTCAACAAACATTTAGGGAAAGTGGGCTTCTGCCGCTTCGAGCAAGCGCATTTCAAACTCATTCATTCCGTTCGTGGTGGTGGGCGTCGTAGTCGTCGTGGTGGTCGGCGGCGTAGCCGTCTGAGCGGGTGGAACATTCGGAAACTGGATGAATTCGCCTTCATGATAGAACCCCTGAGACAGGTCACCCGTGACCTCGCCCTGGTCAATCATCTCAATATCATGAACTGGGATATCTTGCGGTTCCCCTAATGTAGTTACCTCCGGCACAGTGAGCAGTGGTGGGAAATGCGATTTCTCCAAATCGTGGACGTGTGCAAGGAATTCCGACGGTCTATATTTACCCGTGTCAGTGGTAAATGACGTCACTAACTGTCCCCCTCTTCCGGTATAATCTGTCTCTACTTCGGCATTAAGCAGCAACGGATCTCTGCCTGTGTCCAGGAACAACTTCCTTATCTCTTCTCCCGTCCTTGTATTCCCGGAAAAATTTATAATGGTAGTTTCGCGAGCAAACCCCTGTTTTCTCCAGTTGAAAGCAGTCAGCCCCTCCGAGAGGCGGTCCATTTCGTCCACTTCCTTGTCGCCGATAAACAGATACATCTTGCCGTAGTCGACCCGGAACTTGCGCGTAAATTTTTGTGGAGAGGATTCAGCCTCACTGAAGATTTCATCCTTAGAGTTGAACATTTCGGCGGACCAAGCGTGCTGGCCCGCTCCTTCGGTGTGCCTACCAAACACCGAACTAATGGCGTCTGCTTTATACGACCTTAAACCTGTCCTTGTCTGCTCCTTTTCGAAGCCCGTGAATACGTAGAAAGGGTATTCGACCCCGCCCGTAGGGTCCAGGAAGCCCACCGGGTTGTTCCCCGCATACGCGTAGGGGCTGGCACCCTGGCCCTGGGGGTCCAAGCTCAGGAACCGCCCCAGCGCTGGGGCGTAGCCCCGTGCCGGCGTTTGGTATAGCTCCTGAGCTTCGTCGTAAGGATGGCCAGTGTAGCGGAAGCGCAATTCCGCCGCCCCTGTTCCCGCCGCTGTCACCTCTTCTCCGTGCGGCCCGTACTCGAAGTGGGCCACCACGTTGCCGTCGGCGTCAAGCGCCGCCCGCGTGGAACTCAGGTGGTCGGCCAGCGGGTGGCGTACTGCCTCATCGCGCGATCCGCCGGATCCGGCCGGCGCTACCTGGGCGATGATCTGGCCGCCTGGGCCGTAGATGTTCAGCGTCTGCGCGCCGCCCGTCGCTTCCACCAGGGGCCGCAGCCGGTGGCCGTGCGCGTACAGCGTCGGGTGGGCGTCCTCCATGGAAGACCCGTGCGGCGTGTCTGAGGTCGCGAACAGTTGGGCAGCTATGCCGGAGGCGACCAGCACGGCCAGCAGCGCGCCGGCCATCAGGTACCGGCCCCAGCGGGTGGCGGGTGTGGAACGTTTTCTGGACATACTAGCTGCTCCGGCTGGTGAGTTTGGATCGGCGGTCTCGCGGCTCCTTGGGCCACGGCAATATTACCCAAGCTCATTGCTACGAAGGGGTCAATTCAGTCAACAAACATGTAGGGAAAGTGGGCTTCTGCCGCTTCGAGCAAGCGCATTTCAAACTCATTCATTCCGTTCGTGGTGGTGGGCGTCGTAGTCGTCGTGGTGGTGGGCGTCGTAGTCGTCGTGGTGGTCGGCGGCGTAGCCGTCTGAGCGGGTGGAACATTCGGAAACTGGATGAATTCGCCTTCATGATAGAACCCCTGAGACAGGTCACCCGTGACCTCGTCCTGGTCAATCATCTCAATATCATGAACTGGGATATCTTGCGGTTCCCCTAATGTAGTTACCTCGGGCACAGTGAGCAGTGGTGGGAAATGCGATTTCTCCAAATCGTGGACGTGTGCAAGGAATTCCGACGGTTTATAGTTACCCTTATCAGTGGTGAATGACGTCACTACCTGTCCTCCGCTTCTGGTAGCATCTGTCTTTAGTCCGGCATGAACGAGCAACGGTTTTCTACCTGTGCTCTGGAACAACTCCTTTATTTCTTCTCCCGTCCTTGTATTCCCGGAGAAATTTATTATGGTAAGTTCGCGAGCAAACTTCGGTCTTCTCCAGAAGAAGGAAGTCAGCCCCTCCCGGAGGCGGCCCATTTCGTCCGCGGCCTTGTCAGGGCCAATAAACAAGTACACCTTACTGTAGTCGACACTGTCATGATTCAGATATCTGCCTGGCTTCCATTCTGCCATACTTGAGATACCCCTTGTGAGTAGATCCTCTCTAAAGTTGAAAATATCCGCGGAGAGAGCAACCTGTTTCCCCCTATCGTACCTGCCAAACACCGAACCGACGGCGTCTGCTGTATGAGACCTTGCACGTGTCCTTTCTTGCCACGTCTCGAAGCCCGTGAATAGGTAGAACGGGTATTTGCCGCCACCCGTGGGGTCCAGGAAGCCCGCCGGGTTGTTCCCCGCGTACACGTAGGGGCTGGCGTCCTGGCGCTGGGGGTCCACCCTCAGGAACCGGCCTGTCGTTGGGTCGTAGCCGCGGGCCGGCGTCTGGTACAAACCTTGAGACTCGTCGTAAGGGTGCCCGGTGTAGCGGTAGCGCGCTTCCGCCGCCGCCACGCCCGACGTAGCCGTCTCGCCGTGCGGCCCGTACTCGAAGTGGGCCACTACGTTGTCGTCGGCGTCCAGTATCGCCCGCGTGGAACCCAGGTGGTCTGCCAGCAGGTGGGGCGCCTTCTGGCTTCCTCCCAGGCCGTCCCGCGCCACTTGGGCGATGATCTGGCCGCCCGGGCCGTAGATGTTCAGCGTCTGCGCGCCGTTTGTCGCTTCCACCAGGGGCCGCAGCCGGTCGCCGTGCGCGTACAGCGTTGGGTGGGCGTTCTCTATGGAAGAGCTCTGAGCAGCGTCTGTGGTCGCGAACAGTTGGGCAGATATGCCGGAGGCGACCAGCACGGCCAGCAGCGCGCCGGCCAGCGGGTACCGGCCCCAGCGGGCGGCGGTTGTCGAGCGTTTACTGGACATGCTGGCTGCTCCGGTTGGCGGGTCTGGACCGGCGGTCTCGCGGCTCCTTCTGACAGGCCACGTTATGAGGGTGATATCTGTTGGTCAGGATGCAACACCGCCGCCGATGCAGTTCGGGTGGAAGGCTTGGCTCTTAATCCGATACTCGAGGCTCACCGAAGGTGGTCAATATTTCCAACAATCCCGGCGGCCCTTCGGGAATCAATTCCTGCCAACGCCCCCTATTCGTCGTCGACGTGGGCTGCCTGGGTGGTCCCGGGCCGGCACCGCCGAGGGCGTCCGGTCCCAATTGTCCCACCTCGATCCCACCGGATAAATTGTTGCTCTGCCGGAACTTGTCCTCCTCAGAATGGACATATTTTGCGAAATCCTCGGGCGGATAGGAACGCTGACCAGCGGTGAACTTTTCCAGAACGTAACTTTTCCCACGAGCTAGAGTTGCCATGTCGCCTGTTGCCGTAACGTCCAACAGTAATGGGTTCATCCCCATGCCTTTTAGTCTGCCTTGGATCGTCTTGGCATTGGAGCTGTTGGCCGCGAAGTTTATGATCGTGACCTCGCTGGCGAAGTGGGGGAGTCGCTCACGAAAGGCTTGGATACCTTGTTCGAGACGATCCATTTGGTCAACAGTGGTTTCACCTCCGACAAAGAAGTACATCCTCTCGTTGTATTGGTAGTCCCTGTCGTAAACCCCATCTTTATTCTTTACCCCCAGCATCAACCTTTTGGAGTTCAATTCAGCGAAGCTTTTAGGGATCTCATAGGAATTGAACATCGCCGCGGAAAGAACATATTGGTTCGCGGCTGTGTGGATACCCAATTTCAAACCGTAGGCGTGCGCTTCGTAGGAGAACCTATGCCCCGCCCGCCGTAACTCCACTTTGAAGCCGGTGAACACGAAGAACGGCACCTTGATCCCGCCCGTGGGGTCCACGAAGCCCACCGGGTTGTTCCCGGCGTACACGTAGGGGCTGGCGTCCTGGCGTTGGGGGTCCACGCTCAGGAACCGGCCTGTCGTCGGGTCGTAGCCACGGTTGGGCGTCTGGTACACCCCCTGCGACTCGTCGTAAGGGTGCCCGGTGTAGCGGTAGCGCAATTCCGCCGCGCCCGACGCAGCCGCCGTCTCGCCGTGCGGCCCGTACTCGAAACGGGCCACTACGTTGTCGTCGGCGTCCAGTATCGCCCGCGTGGAGCCCAGGTGGTCGGCCAGCAGGTGGGGCGCCTTCTGGCTTCCTCCCAGGCCGTCCCGCGCCACCTGGGCGATGATCTGTCCGCCTGGACCGTAGATGTTCAGCGTCTGCGCGCCGTTTGTCGCTTCCACCAGGGGCCGCAGCCGGTCGCCGTGGGCGTACAGCGTCGGGTCGGCGTCCTCCTGGGAAGAGCCCTGCAGCGTGTCTGAGGTCGCGAACAGTTGGGCAGATATGCCGGAGGCTACCAGCACGGCCAGCAGCAGCGCGCCGGCCAGCGGGTACCGGCCCCAGCGGGCGGCGGTTGTCGAGCGTTTACTGGACATGCTGGCTGTTCCGGTTCTTTGGTAAACGAGGATGGGGTCATCTTATCAGACCACGTCGCCGACCACTATGGCCTGCGTCAAAGGGGCGATCGGCCCATCAAGGCTCCATCTCTTCCATTCCCGGCGGAAGATGGGCGTTATACATGGCATCGAATTCCGGCCCCTCCATAAACAGCAACTCCGACCATGGGACGCGCTCCGTACCCTGTGATACCGAGGGGTCTACTGTCCCGGTCTGCTGCGTAACCGGTGGCACCGAGGGTAACTCTGGACTGCTCTGCAACGTCACGCCATCCAACCGAGCCCCGGTTTCGGTTGCTGATGATGGTGATGATGATGACTCGGTTTCCATGGGGGTCGGGTTGTTCTCCTGCCGGAACTTGTCCTCCTCAGAATGGACATATTTTGCGAAATCCTCGGGCGGATAGGAACGCTGACCAGCGGTGAACTTTTCCAGAACGTAACTTTTCCCAGGACCTAGAGTTTTCGTTGCGCCTGTTGCCATAACGTCCAACAGTAATGGGTTCATACCCATGCCTTTTAGTCTGCCTCGGATCGTCTTGGCATTGGAGCTGTTGGCCGCGAAGTTTATGATCGTGACCTCGCTGGCGAGCTGGGGGAGATGCCTACGAAAGGCTCGCATGCCTTGTTCGAGACGATCCATTTGGTCAACAGTGGTTTCACCTCCGACAAAGAAGTACATCCTCTCGTTGTATTGGTAGTCCCTGTCGTAAACCCCAACTTTATTCTTTTGCCCCAGCATCAACCTTTTGGAGTTCAATTCAGCGTAGCTGCCAGGGATCTCAAGGGAATTGAACATCGCCGCGGAAAGAACATTTTGGTTCGCGGCTGTGTGGATACCCAATCGCAAACCGTAGGCGTGCGCTTCGTAGGAGAACCTACGCCCCGCCCGCCGTAACTCCACATTGAAGCCGGTGAACACGTAGAACGGGTATTTGCCCCCACCGGTGGGGTCCACGAAGCCCACCGGGTTGTTCTCGGCGTACACGTAGGGGCTGGCGTCCTGACGCTGCGGATCCACGCTCAGGAACCGGCCTGTCGTCGGGTCGTAGGCTCGGTTGGGCGTCTGGTACACCCCCAGCGCCGCGTCCCACGGGTGGCCGGTGTAGCGATAGCGCAGTTCTGGCGCCGATGCGCCCGACGCAGCCGCCGTCTCGCCGTGCGGCCCGTACTCGAAGTGGGCCACTACGTTGTCGTCGGCGTCCAGTATCGCCCGCGTGGAGCCCAGGTGGTCGGCCAGCAGGTGGCGTACTGCTTCACTACCCTGGTCGTCCCGCGTTGCCTGGGCGATTATCCGGCTGCCCGGGCCGTAGATGTTCAGCGTTTGCGCGCCGCCCGTCTCTTCCACCAGGGGCCGCAGACGGTCGCCGTGGGCGTACAGCGTCGGGTCGGCGTCATCCAGGGAAGAGCCGTGCGGCGTGTCTGAGGTCGCGAACAGTTGGGCAGATATGCCGGAGGCGACCAGCACGGCCAGCAGCGCGCCGGCCAGCGGGTACCGGCCCCAGCGGGCGGCGGTTGTCGAGCGTTTACTGGACATGCTGGCTGCTCCGGTTGGCTAGTCTGGACGGGCGGTTACATGGCCCTCTCTGACAGCCAATCTTATCATGATGCAACACCGCCGCCGATGCAGTTCGGGTGGAAGGCTTGGCTCTTAATCCGATACTCGAGGCTCACCGAAGGTGGTCAATATTTCCAACAATCCCGGCGGCCCTTCGGGAATCAACTCCTGCCAACGCCCCCTATTCGTCGTCGACGTGGGCTGCCTGGGTGGTCCCGGGCCGGCACCGCCGAGGGCGTCCGGTCCTTGCTGCCCCGTTCCAATTGACTGAGGGACCGTTGTGCCTTTGGGGGTAATCATGGGCGAACGGGACTTGGCACGCTTTTCAGATTTCGCTAGCAATACATCTGATGGTTTGAGTACATCAGACTCAAAGCCTATACCCTGAAGGTAACCTTTAACCGTATCAATCGCCGTGCTGCCGGGTTTCTTAGTCAAATCCACCAGTACGATTTTACCGGCGAAATTGGGACTGTCGTACGCCCCGTCGACTGTTGCCGTTGCCCTTATCTTGGGTACCGCCTCCTTAAAATGGATGGGCCATCTTATCTTATCGTCGTCGCCAATAAGCCAATACAATCGCTCATCGTATTGGAATTCCCTATCACCACCTGCGTATCCCTGCAAAAATCTCTTTGTATCATTCATGACTAAGGGACTACCGTCGGGGTCTGAGCCAAATGTAACAGTGGCATCTTGGATGTTCTGTCCCTTAGCTCTCCCCAATGCGTCGCCCACATCACGGACGAAGGCAAGTCTATCCTTGACTTCCAATTCGGTGAAACCTGCAGAGGCAAAGTTCTCACGCTGGCCCCAAAATCCCGACCGCATGAAAAATGGGACCTGGGCCCCACCTGTGGGGTCCAGGAAGCCCACCGGGTTGTTGCCCGCGTACACGTAGGGGCTGGCGTCCTGGCGCTGGGGGTCCACGCTCAGGAACCGGCCTGTTGTCGGGTCGTAGCCACGGGCCGGCGTCTCGTACAGCCCCTGCTCCTCGTCGTAAGGATGCCCGGTGTAGCGGTAGCGCGCTTCCGCCGCCGCCGCGCCCGCCGCTAACGCAGTCTCCCCGTGGGGCCCGTACTCGTAGCGGGCCACCGCGTTTCCGTCGGCATCCAGCGCCGCCCGCGTGGAACCCAGGTGTTCCGTCAACAAGTACCGTACTCCTTCATTACCCTGGTCGTCCCGCGTTGCCTGTGCGATGATCTGGCCGCCCGGGCCGTAGATGTTCAGCGTCTGCGCGCCGACAGTTGCTTCCACCAAGGGCCGCAGCCGGTCGCCGTGGGCGTACAGCGTATGCGCGCTGCCGGTCGCGGCGGCGGCAGAAGGCTCAGGCGACGCCGATGTCGCCAGCAGCATCCGATCCGCCACGCCGACCGCGACCAACACGGCCAGCAGCAGCGCGCCTGCCAGCAGGTACCGGCCCCAGCGGGCGATGGGTCTGGTGTGTTTCCTTGCTGCGCCTGTCGAGCGTTTTCTGGACATGGTGGCTATTCCGATTGGTCGGTGAGTGAGGATTGGGTCATCTTATCAGGTCACGTCGCCGACCGCGGTAGCCTTGACGAAACGGCCGATCGACACACCAAGGCTCTACCCCTCCTGTTTCGGGCAAAAGATGGACGTTATACATGGGATCGAATTCCACCCCACCATAAGCATCAACTTCCACAAGGAGACTCCCTCAGTACCCTGCGATACCGTGGTTTCTACAGTCCTGGTCTGCTGTGCAATTGGAGCTACTGCGTCAGACATGGGGCAATCCAGACGGGTGATGGTCTGATTCCCGTCGAGTTCCTGCGGCCAAGCGGTATCATTCCGGAGTTGATGACACCAGAGGGGCCGCGGGCGCCCGGAAGCTGATTTCTCGGAACACGGGCTCGTCAAACCCGTGGCGGCGAAGAAAACTGTTTATGCCGTCTTCGCTGTTAGTACCGAAAGTCTGATCCCAATAACCCGAAACCGGATCCTGACGTAACGTGTACACGTACCCCACCGAGTTGGCGTCAGGGCGGCGGTACATTGCCGGCGGAAAATCGCCGGTAACAAATTCATTTGAGCTCATCCGTAGATGCGCCCCATGGTACTCCGGACCAACTGTTCTAACGATTCGGAACGTAAAACTACTCATATCCTCAGGGTCTTCCTCAGTACCGAACTGATATGAACTGGCAGTTACGCGCTCCAATGTCGGAAATAATCGATGCGCCCTGTCAGCAAAACTGGTTAAGAAAGAGCCAGCCGATTGACCACCATTACCCGTGGTATCAGAAGGCCTGCAAGCTAAATCACAACCCAGGAGATTGAAAGATCGCAAGTTGTCAATCGATGCACCCGAGCGGCTCCGAAGTCTTTCGTATTGATAGTCTGCGAACTGCCATCCCGTCATACGGATGGGCGCCAAGCTACCAGGCTCAAGTAACTGAACATATCCGGGTTCTCCATGTTGCAGGGTCGTGACGTGTCGTATGGATTGATGTCGAGACAACGGGATGTGTTCGGGAGCTTCCAGCGGGAAGGCCACAAAGGGCAGATTTGTGCTGCGGTACGCCCCAATCAAGTGGTCAGTGATTTCATAAAGTTGCGGCGTTCCTGAGGGTATCTCGTTAATCACCGTTCCGTACCCCGAATACAGGAAGAAATACACATCGTAGAACCCGTCGGGGTCCACCTTATTGGTAGGGTTGTTGCTCGCGTAGCTGTAAGGGTTGGTTGATTGACGGTCGGCGTCCACGCTCAGGAACCGGCCTGTCGTCGGGTCGTAGCCGCGGGCCGGCGTCTGGTACAAGCCCTGTGCTTCGTCCCACGGGTGGCCGGTGTAGCGGTAGCGCGCTTGCGCCGCCGCCGCGCCCGCCGCTACCGCAGTCTCCCCGTGCGGCCCGTACTCGAAGCGGGCCACCACGTTGCCGTCGGCGTCCAGCGCCGCCCGCGTGGAACCCAGGTGGTCGGCCAGCGGGTGGCGCGCCTCCTGACCGCCCGATCCGTCCCGCGCTACGTGGGCGATGATCTGGCCGCCCGGGCCGTAGATGTTCAGCGTCTGCGCGCCGTCCGTCTCTTCCACCAGGGGGCGGAGACTGTCGCCGTGGGCGTACAGCGTCGGGTGGGCGTTCTCTATGGAAGAGCTCTGAGCAGCGTCTGTGGTTGCGAACAGTTGGGCAGCTATGCCGTAGGCGACCAGCACGGCCAACAGCAACGCGCCTGCCAGAACGTATACCCGTTTCACTCCGCTAACCCGTTCCGTTCCCATCAGTCCGCAGTTGGGAGCATCGGAGACTCTACCGCTTGCGGTACGAGGATTTTGCGAAAGATCGGTTCAGTGAATCTATGTTTTTCAAGAAAACTCGTAATTGTGGTATTGTCTACAGCTCGGCCATAACGAAATGTCGCATCTGACTGCATCCCATATGTCCACACGCTGTGTACGCTCCCAGCTGAAGGCGGGTTCAATAGTCTTGGTGGGAGAACGCCTTTGAAAAAGCTCCATTCATCTACAACTATCCGTAGCGAATCCGGACTATCTTCGTCACTTGTAAAAACATCTATGACAACACTGGTTGGATAGTCGGATGCCCACCCCAACGATATAGCATAAGGAGAGGCAAAAATGTGTTCTAAATTAGGAAACAGATGGCTGGCCGCACCAGCAAAACTGTCCGCGAAAGAGGTCCGCGATTGCGCGCCGGCACCGAGTGACGGCTCGGTGATACATGCCGATTCACAGGCAGTGAGAAGGACAGACCTAAAGCTGTCGGACCCTTCACCAACATTGGCCTTTAGTCTTTCATAAAGAAACGTGGCCAATTCTTCAGGATTTTTCCTCACCCGCGTCTGCGTTTCGGGATCCAAAACACTTACGAACCCAGCGGCACCGTGCATATCTAAAGTCATGTGGCCTTGATCGAAAGGCATGGGGCCTGAGACTTGACTATGTCTTGTAGTATCTAATTGTCCAGTTACAATGTCGGGGATGCCCGAAGCACGTGCTGCCGATAGCATCTGGTCCACGGATTTTCGCATCTTAAACATGCCTTTCGCATCTTTCACTGTCACTCCATACCCAGAGTACAAGTAGAAATAAAGAGGCGCTGATCCGTCAGGGTCTACTTTGGTGACTGGATTATTGCCCGTGTAGCTGTACGGACTGGTTGACTGGCGGGCCGGGTCCACGCTCAGGAACCGTCCTGTCGTCGGGTCGTAGCCGCGGGCCGGCGTCTGGTACAGCCCCTGTGCTTCGTCCCACGGGTGGCCGGTGTAGCGGTAGCGCGCTTGCGCCGCCGCCGCGCCCGCCGCTACCGCAGTCTCCCCGTGGGGCCCGTACTCGAAGTGGGCCACTACGTTGTCGTCGGCGTCCAGTATCGCCCGCGTGGAGCCCAGGTGGTCGGCCAGCAGGTAGTGCGCCTCCTGGCCGCCCGAGCCGTCCTGTGCCACCTGGGCGATGATCTGGCCGCCCGGGCCGTAGATGTTCAGCGTCTGCGCGCCGGCAGTTGCTTCCACCAGGGGCCGCAGCTGGTCGCCGTGCGCGTACAGAGTCGGATGGGCGTCCTCAATGGGAGAGCCCTGCGGCGCGTCTGAGGTCGCGAATAGTTGGGCAGATATGCCGGAGGCGACCAGCACGGCCAGCAGCGCGCCGGCCAGTAGGTACCGGCCCCAGCGGGCGGCGGTTATCGAGCGTTTACTGGACATGCTGGCTGCTCCGGTTGGTGTCGTTTACACGATCCTCCCTAACGACCGGTCTTATGGGGATGCTATCTGTTGGTCAGGATGCAACACCGCCGCCGATGTAGTTCGGGTGGAAGGCTTGGCTCTTAATCCGAGACTCGAGGCTCACCGAAGGTGGTCAATATCTCCAACAATCCCGGCGGCCCTTCGGGAATCAGCTCCTGCCAATGCCCCCTATTCGTTGTCGATGTGGACGGCCTGGGTGGTCCCGGGCCGGCACCGCCGAGGGCGTCCGGTCCTTGCTGGTACGAGTCACTTATTGACGATCCTGGATATCTGACGGGCAGTTCCCCTAATCTAGCCTTCTCCAAATCGTGGACGTGTTTGACGAAATCATTCGGCGTGTAGTTCTTCCCATCAGATGTGAACCCTAGCAGCATCCATTTCTTTCCTATCCCGACTGCTTTCCACAGCCCCTGTTGCTTGGCATCTACCACCAACGGGTCTAGGTTTAGGGCTCTGAGCTTATCTCGCAAATCTGTGCCCCTTTTCATATCTCCGGATAAGTTCAAGATCGTGACCTCGCTGGGAAAATCCTCATTATGTGTACGGAAGGCAGCAATTCCTTCCTTGAGCCTGTCCAATTCGTCCACTTCTACTTCACCGCCAACTATCCAGTACATCTTTCCGTTGTATGTGTAATTTCGATCACTCATGGCTCGCCCACGCATGATGGTTCTAGATTGCTTTTCCGCAGCACTGTAACCTATTCCCCCACCGGAATTGAATGCGTCGGCGGAAAACATTGGCTGATCACCCGCTCCATCCAAGCCAAACTGCAAACCTATAGAGTACGCTACGTGAGACTTGTTGGGGTCCGTGCTACCCGTCTTCTTGTAGCCCGTGTGTACGAAGAACGGCACCCCGCCCCCGCCCGTGGGGTCCACGAAGCCCACCGGGTTGTTCCCGGCGTAGATATAGGGGCTGGCGTCCTGGCGCCGAGGGTCGATGCTAAGGAACCGGCCTGTCGCTGGGTCGTAGCCGCGGGCCGGCGTCTGGTACAGCCCCTGCGCCGCGTCCCACGGGTGGCCGGTGTAGCGGTAGCGCGCTTGCGCCGCCGCCGCGCCCGCCGCTACCGCAGTCTCCCCGTGGGGCCCGTACTCGAAACGGGCCACCGCGTTGCCGTCGGCGTCCAGCGCCGCCAGCGTGGAAGCCAGGTGGTCCGTCAACAAGTACCGTACTCCTTCATTACCCTGGTCGTCCCGCGTTGCCTGTGCGATGATCTGGCCGCCCGGGCCGTAGATGTTCAGCGTTTGCGCGCCGGCAGTCGCTTCCACCAGGGGCCGCAGCCGGTCGCCATGCGCGTACAGCGTCGGGTCGGCGTCCTCCATGGAAGAGCTTTGCGTAGCGTCTGAAGATGCGAACAGTTGGGCAGATATGCCGGAGGCGACCAACACGACCAGCAGCGCGCCTGCCAGCAGGTACCGGCCCCAGCGGACGGCGGTTGTCGAGCGTTTACTGGACATTCTGGCTGCTCCGGTTGGCCTGCGGGAGAAAAGCGGTCACTCTATCTGCTCGGTGTTGGTCAACGAGAGGAATGCAGCGATCAATTCGGCATACCCGGCGTCGACGGTCTGAATAGTGATGCCACGGATTCGCTGGAAGTCGATCTTGCTATGCAGCGGGTGATTTCGCCTATGTGATCTTCGTCTTGACGCCGGTGTAGGCCAATCTGAGGTTGTTACCTTCACACTGAACCTTCCCTGGCATTCCTACTCTCCGTCGTATGGGTCCAGATTGGTGATCATAGGCTGTTCCGGCAGAAGCAATTCGGTCATGGCTTGCTGCTCCAACGGGTCGGAGTGTACCGTGTTAAACATCGGGCTGGCCCCGTTGCTAGGGGGAGCGGGGCTTTCCCGCCCACCTGGCTTCCAGTTCACAAACTCGTCCCAAGCTTGCCGGTAATCCTTATCGCGTTGCCGTTGTTCAAGGATTTTGAGTGGTCGTTGTTTGTACGCTTCCTCCAAACGGTGGACGTATCTAACAAATTTAGTTGGGCTATATCTGCCCCGACCGGTGGTGAACTTGGTTACATGTAGTGCTCCATTGTGCAAAGGTTCTGTCTCTAGTCCGGCATGAACCAGCAACGGACATCTGCCAGCGTTCAGGGACCACTCCTTTACTTTCCCCCGTCTCCACGTTCTCGGAGAAATTTATGATGGTAATTTCGCGAGCAAATCCCGGTTTGTACCGCTCTAAGGCATCTATTCCTCGGGGATGGCGGGAGGCGGAAGCACGGGGGTGCGGCGGAGGACCGGCTCAAGATAGTCTTGCACGTGCGTGTAGATGTGGTACCCGATGTCGCTGGGCCAATCGGTTTGCATCTCCCGGGATGTCACTCCGTGGCTCGTGGGGGTGTGGAATGTCTGAGTTAACGTATCGAATCCGGCATCCCAAACTCGACCAAACAAACTGTCGGGATATTGCCCGCTCACGAAATTCTCCATATCCATGTGTCGACCCAGTATCTCCGGATGCCCGTTTTCCCGGCGATACACACCCAGTTCAATTTCGTTCTGGTGTGCGGCATGGCGGCCCCGCGCCGAGTGGATCTCATACGGGCTGGCCACGACATCTTCCAGATTGGGGAAATACGGCCTTGCGACCCGAGCGAACTGCTCGGCGAACGAATTTTCCGGATATCCGGGGGCATTCGGTATCCGGCAAGCTCCGTGGCAACTGAGGATGCTCATTGACCTGGTGCCCCGGGCGACGAGGTGGGCGTCGTTCCCAAAGATCCGGACCAAACCGGAGCGCAGAAACCTGGGGAATTCGGCCCCGGTGATAGTGGCAAGTGCGCCAGTGTGGGGATTGATGACGCTGAGTTGGTCCGGTAGACCGTGGGCGATGATGGTCATGTGGCTGTTTTGAATGGGATCGGGCGGGATTCCAACCCGCATATTGCCGTCCATCGCGGCCACTACCAGCGTTGAAGACATCGTTCTGGACAAATTGTACAACCCTTCGACATTGCCCCTAATGCTGGCAATGCCGGGGTAATCCAATGTTTCGACGCCGTACCTGGAGTACAGGAGAAAGTGGATCGGCGCCTCCCCGTCTGGGTCCATTAAACTGATGGGATCATTGCCGGAATAAGAGTAGGAATTAGCGCCTCCTTGTTCAGGATCAGTGCTCAGGAACCGGCCTGTCGTCGGGTCGTAGCCCCGGGCCGGCGTCTGGTACAGCCTCTGCTCCTCGTCGTAAGCATGGCCGGTGTAGCGGTAGGGCAGTTCGGCCGCCGTGCCCGACGCTTCCGCCGTCTCACCGTGCGGCCCGTACTCGAAGCGGGCCACCACGTTGCCGTCGGCGTCCAGCGCCGCCCGCGTGGAACCCAGGTGGTCTGCCAGCAGGTGGGGCGCCTTCTGGCTTCCTCCCAGGGCATCCGCCACTACTTGGGCGATGATCTGGCCGCCCGGGCCGTAGATGTTCAGCGTCTGCACGCCGCCGGTCGCTTCCACCAGGGGCCGCAGCCGGTCGCCATACGCGTACAGCGTCGGGTCGGCGTCCTCCATGGAAGAGCTTTGCGTAGCGTCTGAAGATGCGGACAGTTGGGCAGATATGCCGGAGGCGATAAGCACGGCCAGCAACAGCGCGCCGGCCATCAGGTACCGGCCCCAGCGGGCGGCGGGATTCAGTCGCTTTCGCACGGCGGTTGCTGAGCGTTTATGCTCCATTCTGGCTGCTCTGGTTGGTTAGCTACAAGAGACGGTTGATTTCCTAGAACGCGCCAATTGTATCAGAGACTGTTGGGGCCAACTACCGCGGTGGTAGCGACGGGCGCAGCCAAGGAAATGGCATGTGACTTTTTCGCTGATCTGGCGCACCGACGCGAAGAAGTCAATCGCCGTTGCCGGGCCGCCCTTCAGGCACATGCACAGGAATTGATCGGCAACGCCCAATCCCAGGTTCCTGCACCAGCAAATGTAGATTTCACCTTGGCTTCAGTTAGCGTCGAATACACCCCCAGCAAAGGGAGAACTCGACCCGCGTCCTGATGACGGCCATGAGATGTTTCTCCATCACGGCGTCGCTCCGGTTGGGGCAGCATCGCAACGATTTGGAAGCAGAGACGCAGCGTGATTAGAGACCGGAACACCGCGCCCATCGCCAGATATGGCCTCCAGCGAGCTAAGGCGTCAACCCATCTCATGCGACCAACTCCAAAGCATTTCAGGATGGCTTTCATCACTCCGGCAAGCTGGTTGGCACAACAGGCTCGTGCGGACTGCCGGTCCTACTTTCCAATCCCGCCAAAATGGCAACAGCTTCCATCTCATACTGGCTCAATTGGGTGGCCGTCCCCGTGGTCGTAGTGGGTGGTTCCGGGCCGGCTCCGCCCAGGAGGTCTGGTCCCAACCTTTGGGACGAGGTCCGTTTTCCGAGGACAGACCCCTCTGTTATCTGAGGACGCTGAAAATCATCGCCCCACTCGGTCTTCATCTGGTCGTAGACGTATTCTATGAATTGTCTGCGGCCATATTCGCGGCCGCCGACAACAAATTTATCCACCATGTGGTTGTTTTGGGAAGTGAAGCCGTAATCAAATTTGTCAACTGTGATCGCGATGGCTTTTCTGTCGTTAACACGCAGCTGATCCCTGATAGCCTCACCACTGCGAGTTCCCGACAAGTCTATAATCACCGTCCTTTCCATCAGGGTTGGCGTTTTTTTACGCCAATGTTTCGTTACGTCAATGTACGTATTTGGCAATTCCCGCAGTCCATCGCCGCCGATGAACCAGTAAGACTCGCTAGTCCTTTCGTAGGTTAGTTTGCCACGTCCTTCCACTATCCGCTTACGAGAGCCGCGTCCAGCGGTGCTGCCCGTGTACGATCCATCGGGGCTATGAAAAGAATCAGAGGAAACCATCTGCAGGTCAGGGGGCGCTTCGAATAGAGCCGGCAATGACGCCTTGCCCTTGAACTTATCCATGTTCGTTTCCATAAAGAACGGCGTCTTGACCCCACCACCCGTGGGATCCACGTATCCCACTGGGTTGTTCGCAGCGTACACGTAGGGGCTGGCGTCTTGGCGCTGGGGGTCCACGCTGAGGAACCGGCCTGTCGTTGGGTCGTAGACCCGGGCCGGCGTCTGGTACAGCCCCTGTGCTTCGTCCCACGGGTGGCCGGTGTAGCGGTAGCGCGCTTCCGCCGCCGCCGCGCCCGCCGCTACCGCAGTCTCCCCGTGGGGCCCGTACTCGAAGTGGGCCACCACGTTGCCCCCGCCGTCCCGCGCCGCCTGCGTGGAACCCAGGTGGTCTGCCAGCAGGTGGCGCACCGCCTGGCCACCCTGGCCGGTCGGCGCCACTTGGGCGATGATCTGGCCGCCCGGGCCGTAGATGTTAAGCGTTTGCGCGCCGCCGGTCTCTTCCACCAGGGGCCGCCGCCGGTCGCCATACGCGTACAGCGTCGGGTCGGCGTCCTCCATGGAAGAGCTTTGAGTAGCGTCTGAAGATGCGGACAGTTGGGCAGATATGCCGGAGGCGACAAGCACGGCCAGCAACAGCGCACCGGCCATCAGGTACCGGCCCCAGCGGGAGTCGGTTGTCGAGTGTTTCCTGGACATGTTTGCTACTCCGGTTGGCGGGTCTGGAGGGGCGGTTACACGGTTCCTTGGGCTGCGGCAATATTAGCAGCGGGCGCCGCCACTAACAATCGGGGTGGTAGATGCAATGTCAGATCAGGTATGTTTTTGCCGCCAATCTGTTGCCGGTCTAATCGTTGTGCAACCTTCTTCATGCAACGTCCTTCGTTCAGTCGGTCGACCAGGACTCTCCCAAAGTCTGGTCCAAGACCGAAACCAACTCCGGACTCAGTGGTTCGGAGAACTTCTTCCATTGTGCATCCGTGAAACCAGGTACTGTGGAATGATCGGACTGTCCGGTCAGCGTGGTGGCTGGCGGCGTAGTCGTCTGAAGGGCTGGGACAGTCGGAAACTGGATGAACTCGCCTTCATGATAGAACCTCTGAGACAAGTCACCCGTGACCTCGCCCTGGTCAATCATCTCAATATCATGAACTGCGGTGTCCTGCGGTTCCCTTAATGTAGTTTCCTCCTGCGCAGTGAGCAGTTGTGGTAAATGCGATTTCTCCAATTTGTGGACGTGTGCAACGAATTCCGACGGTTTATAGTTACCCTTATCAGTGGTGAATGACGTCACTACCTGTCCTCCGCTTCTGGTATCATCTGTCTCTAGTCCGGCATGAACGAGCAACGGGTATCTGCCTGTGTTCTGGAACAACTTTCGTATATCTACTCCTGTCCCCTCTTTGCCGGAGAAATCTGTTATGGTAACTTGGCTAGCAAATCCCGGTCTTCGCCGATCCAGGGCCTTTATCCCCTGCGCGAGGCGCTCCATCTTGTCTACGCCCCTGTCGCCGACAAACAGATACATCTTTCCGTAGTCGCCCCCGGGCTTACGCGTATAAATTTGTGGTTTGGATTCAGCCCAACTGGCGGCCCAACCTGTAGTGTTGAACATATCGGCTGAGATAGAACTCTGCTTTCCATGCGAGTCCCTACCAAACGCCGAAGCGGCGGCGTCTGCTGTATAAGACTTTCTTCTACGCCCCACTTCCGTCGTTTCGAAGCCCATGTATACGTAGAAGGGGAATTCGTCCCCGCCCGTGGGGTCCAGGAAGCCCACCGGGTTGTTGCCCGCGTACACGTAGGGGCTGGCGTCCTGGCGCTGGGGGTCCACGCTAAGGTACCTTGCCGTCAATGGATCGTAGAACCGGGACGGGGTGAGGTACAGTCACAATGTCGCGTCCTGGGGGTGTCCGGCGTAACACGGGCGCGTAGCCCCTGGGCCAGAACAGTCCCGTGGGGGCCGAATTCGCGGTGAACTCGTGGATCGCCGGAACTCAACGAGACGCGGGCCGATGATAGACGATCGGACAGAAAGCTAACTTCCAGGTTATTGTTCACGGTGACGATTCGATTACGGGCGTGATCGCACACACCAACAACGTCGAGCACGAGGGGACCGGCAGCGGCGCCGTACGCGATCGGCTCACCTCCGTCGACGTCGGCGCCGACCGGAAGATGCGCCGCCAGGACCGGGGCCAGCGCCAATGTCTTCATGGCAACGGTCCTCCGGGCGGGCTCACTACGGATCCCTGAAGCCATCGAAGACGCCCGACAGCAGCGCCGGATGGATGTCGTCGGTGTCTCCCCGCATCAGGAGCGGCTCCAGGCCGCGCAGGATGCTGCGAGGGTTGGACGGGGACCGTCCCAGGTCCGGGACCACCTGATCCGGTGACGGCGGGGACAAGAGGTACGGGATCGTCTGCTCCTGGGATGGGGGCGAATAGTACCGGACCGTTGACGTGGGTCCCCGCCGCAGGTCAGCGGCCAACCGTTCGAATCTCCCTCTGGACTCCCGCAGCCCCGCGGCGTAATTCCGCACGTACGCGCCGAAATCGGCCCGGCCGTAAATCCGCCCGTTGGACGCGAACAGGTTACCGTCGGCGTCGATCACCCGGGCGTTCACGTACCCGTGGGGGACGGTGTCGGCGGCGGTCAGCGCCATTCGCAGCGGCCGGCTCGCGCGCAGGTCCCCAGAGAGGTCGACCACGACGACGTTGTTAGCTAGGCCTGGGCGTAGTTCCCGCCATCGGGCGAGCACCTCCGGCGCGTCGAGGGGCATCCGTACTTGATGCTCATTCCCCACCAGCCAGTACAGGTCGTCGCCGTGATGGACCAGGCCGTCCTGTAGGTCGACTTCGCTACGGACGAAAGTCCGACCCAACGCGGCGAACCGGGACCCTGGCTCCTCGCTGGCCTGGTAACTGAAGAAGTAATCGTCGGGGCGCACCACCAGCTGCTCTGGGTCACCTGCCTGGTTGACACCGGGCTGGATGCCGGTGATGGCCCGCTGGACGCGTTGGGCTAGGGGAGACTCGGACCGGCCGTTGACTGTGATCGTCGCAAACCCGGATCTTAGGTAGAAGGGTACGTAGATGTCGCCGCTCGAGTCCACGTTCGTGACCGGGTTGTTCCCCGCGTACACGTAGGGGCTGGCGTCCTGGCGCCGAGGGTCCACGCTCAGGAACCGGCCTGTCGTCGGGTCGTAGGTGCGGTTGGGCGTCTGGTACACCCCCTGCTCCTCGTCGTAAGCATGGCCGGTGTAGCGGTAGGGCAGTTCGGCCGCCGCCACGCCCGACTCAGCCGTATCGCCGTGCGGCCCGTACTCGAAACGGGCCACTACGTTGTCGTCGGCGTCCAGTATCGCCCGCGTGGAGCCCAGGTGGTCGGCCAGCAGGTGGGGCGCCTTCTGGCTTCCTCCCAGGCCGTCCCGCGCCACTTGGGCGATGATCTGGCCGCCCGGGCCGTAGATGTTCAGCGTTTGCGCGTTGCCCGTCTCTTCCACCAGGGGGCGCAGCCGGTCGCCGTGGGCGTACAGCGTCGGCGCGCTGCCGCTCCCTCCGCCCGCACTGCTCGTGGCTCCGGCGGCGGCGAACGGCTCCGGCACTGCCGGTGTCGCCTGCATCCGGTCCGCAGTGCCCAACACGGCCAGCAGCAGGGCGACCGCCAACAGGTACCGGCCCCAGCGGGCAACAGTTTTCAGCCGCTTTCGCGCGGCGGCTGTCGAGTGTCTTCTGGACATGCTGTAGGCTCCGGTTGGTCGGCCATCTCATCGCTCTGCCCATGCCACCCGGCGCTCCCGCCAGGCTGAGAGTTGGCTGCAACCCCGGCGGGCCCCGAGTTTCTGGCAGTTCCCAGCCAAGTTCATCGCTCCGAATGGGTCAATTGAGTCAGCTCACCCCATCTTCGCGTTAAGTCTATGTTCTCCAGCGCTCCTAATCCCCATCGTACGAGTCCAAGGTGGTGATCACGGTAGGTTGCATCGACGTCGATCTAAACCCGGTCTGCTCTCGCATCGGTTGACTATATTGAGACTGCGCTAGGAAAGGTTGGCGAAGTAGGCTTTCTATTTCATCAGGATCGAACATCGGTAGATTATCTTGAGGCTGCCGGGCTGGCTGGCCTGTCGACGCGTCGATAGACGTGGGTGGCGGCGGCGGGCCGGCTCCGCCCTGGGCGTCCGGTCCTTGCTGTCCCATCGGGAACAATTCGTCAAGTATTTCCTGAGGCTCTGGTATCGATGGATCATCTGGAGGAATCGGCAATATCTCTGATTCATGGACTCCCCAGACCTTATATTCTCCACCACTAAGGTATTCTGAAACTCTACGGATCGCATCGCTGCCGGGTTTCTTCGTAGAATCCACCAGCACGATGTTCTCTGCAAAATTGGGACTGGCGTAATTGGAGCTGGCGAAATACCCACGACTTACAGCTCTTATACTTTCTACTGCCTCATGGAAATGGGTGGGCAATACTATATCTTTGTCATCGCCAACAAACCAATACAATAGATCGTTGTATTGGTAATCCCTGCCTGAGTTCCGCCCGCGCAAAAATCGTGATGCTTCACTTGCGCTTGCGGGGAGCCCGTCGGGGTGTGAGCCAAATACTTGAGTGGCATCGCGGATTCTCTGTCCCTTATGCTTCCCCAATTTGGTGCTGATATCTCTAACGAATTCGAGGCTACCCTGGACCTGCACTATGGTCAAACCTACAGAGGCAAAGTTTTCACGCTCGCCCCAAAATCCCGACCGTATGAAAAATGGCACCTTACCACCACCGGTGGGGTCAATTAAGCCCACCGGGTTGTTCCCCGCGTACACGTAGGGGCTGGCGTCCTGGCGTTGGGGGTCTACGCTCAGGAACCGGCCTGTCGTCGGGTCGTAGGTGCGGGCCGGCGTCTCGTACAACCCCTGCGGCGCATCCCACGGGTGGCCGGTGTAGCGGTAGCGCAGTTCGGCCAACGCCACGCCCGACTCAGCCGTCTCACCGTGCGGCCCGTACTCGAAGCGGGCCACCACGTTGCCGTCGGCGTCCAGCGCCGCCCGCGTGGAACCCAGGTGGTCGGCCAGCAGGTGGGGCGCCTTCTGGCTTCCTCCCAGGCCGTCCCGCGCCACCTGGGCGATGATGTGGCCGCCTGGACCGTAGATGTTCAGCGTTTGCGCGCCGCCCGTCTCTTCCACCAGGGGCCGCAGCCGGTCGCCGTGCGCGTACAGCGTCGGGTGGGCGTCCTCTATGGAAGAGCTCTGAGCAGCGTCTGAGGTCGCGAACAGTTGGGCAGCTATGCCGGAGGCGACCAGCACGGCCAGCAGCAGCGCGCCGGCCAGTATGTACCGGCCCCAGCGGGCGGCGGTTGTCGAGCGTTTACTGGACATGCTGGCTGCTCCGGTTCTTTGGTAAACGAGGATGGGGTCATCTTATCAGACCACGTCGCCGACCACTATGGCGTGCGTCAAAGGGGCGATCGGCCCATCAAGGCTCCATCTCTTCCATTCCCGGCGGAAGATGGGCGTTATACATGGCATCGAATTCCGGCCCCTCCATAAACAGCAACTCCGACCATGGGACGCGCTCCGTACCCTGTGATACCGAGGGGTCTACTGTCCCGGTCTGCTGCGTAACCGGTGGCACCGAGGGTAACTCTGGACTGCTCTGCAACGTCACGCCATCCAACCGAGCCCCGGTTTCGGTTGCTGATGATGGTGATGATGATGACTCGGTTTCCATGGGGGTCGGGTTGTTCTCCTGCCGGAACTTGTCCTCCTCAGAATGGACATATTTTGCGAAATCCTTGGGTGGATAGGAATCCTGTCCAACGGTGAACTTTTCCAGAACGTACTTAACGTACTTTTTCCCACTACCTTGAGCTGCAATGTCGCCTGTTGCCGTAACGTCCAACAGTAATGGGTTCATACCCATGCCTTTTAGTCTGCCTCGGATCGTCTTGGCATTGGAGCTGTTGGCCGCGAAGTTTATGATCGTGACCTCGCTGGCGAGCTGGGGGAGATGCCTACGAAAGGCTTGGATACCTTGTTCGAGACGATCCATTTGGTCAACAGTGGTTTCACCTCCGACAAAGAAGTACATCCTCTCGTTGTATTGGTAGTCCCTGACGTAATCCCCAAATTTATTCTTTTGCCCCAGCATCAACCTTTGGGAGTTCAATTCAGCGTAGCTGCTAGGGATCTCAAGGGAATTGAACATCGCCGCGGAGTAAACATTTTGGTTCGCGGCTGTGTGGATACCCAATTTCAAACCGTAGGCGCGCGCTTCGTAGGAGAACCTACGCCCCGTCCGCTGTAACTCCACATTGAAGCCGGTGAACACGAAGAACGGCACCTTTATCCCGCCCGTGGGGTCCACGAAGCCCACCGGGTTGTTCCCCGCGTACACATAGGGGCTGGCGTCCTGGCGCTGCGGATCCACGCTCAGGAACCTGCCTGTCGCTGGGTCGTAGCCGCGAGCCGGTGTCTGGTACACCCCCTGCGCCGCGTCCCACGGGTGGCCGGTGTAGCGGTAGCGCGCTTCCGCCGCCGCCACGCCCGACGTAGCCGTCTCGCCGTGCGGCCCGTACTCGAAGTGGGCCACTACGTTGTCGTCGGCGTTCAGTATCGCCCGCGTGGAACCCAGGTGGTCGGCCAGCAGGTGGGGCGCCTTCTGGCTTCCTCCCAGGCCGTCCCGCGCCACTTGGGCGATGATCTGGCCGCCCGGGCCGTAGATGTTCAGCGTTTGCGCGCCGTCCGTCTCTTCCACCAGGGGCCGCAGCCGGTCGCCGTGCGCGTACAGCGTCGGGCGGGCGTTCTCTATGGAAGAGCTCTGAGCAGCGTCTGTGGTCGCGAACAGTTGGGCAGATATGCCGGAGGCGACCAACACGGCCAGCATCGCGCCGGCCAGTATGTACCGGCTCCAGCGGGTGGAAGAATTCAACCGCTTTCGCGCGGGGACTGTCGAGCTATTCTTGGACACGTTTGCTGCTCCGGCTGGCGGGTCTGGACGGGCGGTTACACGGTTCCTTGGGCTGCGGCAATATTACCAGCGGGCGCCGCCACTAACAATCGGGGTGGCAGATGCAATGTCGGATCAGCTATGCGTTTGCCGCCAATCTGATGGCGGTCTAATCGTTGTACAACGTCCTTCGTTCAGTCGATCGACCAGGACTCTCCAAGAGCCTGGTCCAAGACCGAGACTAACTCAGGACTCAGTGGTTCGGAGAACTTCTTCCACTGTGCATCCGTGAAACCAGGTACTGTGGAATGATCGGACTGTCCGGTCAGCGTGGTGGCCAGCGGCGTAGTCGTCTGAGCGGGTGGAACAGACGGAAACTGGATGAACTCGCCTTCATGATAGAACCCCTGAGACAAGTCACCCGCTACCTCGCCCTGACCAGTCGTCTGAGTATCGTGCACTGGGATATCGCTCGGTTCCCCCGATGTAGTTGCCTCCGGCTTACTGAGTCGTTTGGAGTTATGACCTATCTCCAAAGAGCGGACGTGGTCAACGAACTCATTCTGCGTGTAGCTTTCCCCACGAGATGTGAACCCTTGCAACTTCCATGTCTTATATTTAGCGGTTTTTCCCCACTCCCCCTGTTGCTCGGCATCTACCACCAACGGGTCTAGGTTTAGGGCTCTGAGCTTGTCTCGCAAATTTGTGCCCCTTTCCTCATCTCCGGAAAAGTTCAAGATCGTGACCTCACTGGGAAAACCCTTAAGTTTTCTGCTGAAGGCTGCCATTCCTTGCTTGAGACTGCCCATATCGGCCACTTCTTCTTCACCGCCAACTATCCAGTACATCTTTCCGTTGTATGTGTAATTCCTATCACCCCCTCCTTGGCCCAACATGATGCTCTTACTTTGAAATTCCGCATAACTCGGCACCCCTTTACCACCGGTGTTGAACATGTCCGCAGACAACACTCGTTGCGAATTAGTCAGGTCCAAGCCAAATCTTGCACCGATGGCGTGCGCTATGTGAGACTTGTTGCGGTCCGAGGCACTACCCGTCTTCTTGTAGCCCGTGTACACGAAGAACGGCACCCCGCCCCTACCAGTGGGGTCCAGGAAGCCCACCGGGTTGTTCCCCGCGTAGACGTAGGGGCTGGCGTCCTGGCGCTGGGGGTCCACGCTCAGGAACCTGCCTGTCGCTGGGTCGTAGCCGCGAGCCGGTGTCTGGTACAGTCCCTGCGACTCGTCGTAAGGATGACCGGTGTAGCGGTAGCGCGCTTCTGCCGCTGCCGTCCCCGCAATCGTAGTCTCCCCGTGGGGTGCGTACTCGAAGCGGGCCACCACGTTGCCGTCGGCGTCCAGCGCCGCCCGCGTGGAACCCAGGTGGTCGGCCAGCAGGTGGGGCGCCTTCTGGCTTCCTCCCAGGCCGTCCCGCGCCACTTGGGCGATGATCTGGCCGCCCGGGCCGTAGATGTTCAGCGTTTGCGCGCCGTCCGTCTCTTCCACCAGGGGCCGCAGCCGGTCGCCGTGCGCGTACAGCGTCGGGCGGGCGTTCTCTATGGAAGAGCTCTGAGCAGCGTCTGTGGTCGCGAACAGTTGGGCAGATATGCCGGAGGCGACCAACACGGCCAGCAGCGCGCCGGCCAGTATGTACCGGCTCCAGCGGGCGGCGTGTCTGGTGTGTTTTCTTGCTGCGCCTGTCGAGTGTTTTCTGGACATGTTTGCTGCTCCGGTTGATCGGCTGTCTCATCGCTCTGCCCATACCACCCGGCGCTCCCGCCAGGCTGAGAGTTGGTTGCAACCCCGGTGGCCCCCGGGTTTCTGGCAGTTCCCAGCCAAGTTCATCGCTCCGAATGGGTCACTTCAGTCAGCTCACCCCATCTTCGCGATAAGTCTATGTTCTCCAGCGCTCCTAATCCGAGTCCAAGTTGGGAATCGCGTTGATCGCGCTAATTTGCTCCGACGTGAATCCAAACCCGGTCTCCTCTCGCATCGTTAGATTATTTCGAGGCTGCTCTGGGAAAGATTGGCCAAGTATTCTTTCTATTTCATTAGGATCTAACGTCGGTAGAATATCTTGAACCTGCCGGGTTGGCTGGCCTGTCGGGCCGGCTCCGCCCAGGGCGTCCGATCCCTGCCACCCGATTCCGGTTGGCTGAGGGACCGTTGTGTTTTCGGTAGTGTTTATGGGCGAACGGGACCTGGCCCGCTCTTCAGATTGCGCTAGAAATATATCTGATGCTTTGAGTCTTGAGGGCTTAAAGCCTTTATCCTCAAGGTAACGTTCAACTTTATCAACCGCATCGCTGCCAGGTTGAGTAAAATCCACCAGCACGATGTTCTCTGCAAAATCAGGACTGGCGTACTCGGAGCTGGCGAAATACCCACGACTTTCATCTCTTATAGTTTTTACTGCCTCAGGGAAATGGGCAGGCAATTCTACATCTTTGTCATCGCCAATAAACCAATACAATCGATCGTCGAATTGGTAATCCCTGTCTGTGTCTCCAGTCAAGAATCGTGATGCTTCCCTTACGCTTAGGGGTGACCTGTGGGGGTCTGAGCCAAATGCACGAGTGGCATCGTGGATTCTCTGTTCCCCATGCTTCCCCAATCTGGCGCTGAAATCTCTAAGGAATTCGAGTCTACTCCGGACGTACTTTTTGGCCAAACCTTTAGAGGTAAAGCCCTCTTTCTCAGTCCCGCCCCAAAATCCCGACCGCATGAAATATGGCACCTTGACACCACCGGTGGGGTCCACGAAGCCTACCGGGTTGTTCCCCGCGTACACATAGGGGCTGGCGTCCTGGCGCTGCGGATCCACGCTCAGGAACCGGCCTGTCGCTGGGTCGTAGCCGCGAGCCGGTGTCTGGTACAGTCCCTGCGACTCGTCGTAAGGATGACCGGTGTAGCGGTAGCGCGCTTCTGCCGCTGCCGTCCCCGCAATCGTAGTCTCCCCGTGGGGTGCGTACTCGAAGCGGGCCACCACGTTGCCGTCGGCGTCCAGCGCCGCCCGCGTGGAACCCAGGTGGTCGGCGAGCGGGTGGCGAACCTCCTGGCCGCCTCCCAGGGCATCCGCCACTACTTGGGCGATGATCTGGCCGCCCGGGCCGTAGATGTTCAGCGTCTTCTCCCCGCCTGTCTCTTCCACCAGGGGCCGCAGCCGGTCGCCGTGGGCGTACAGCGTCGGGTGGGCGTCCTCAAGGGAAGAGCCGTGCGGCGTGTCTGAGGTTGCGAATAGTTGGGCAGATATGCCGGAGGCGACCAGCAAGACCGCCGCCGCCACGCCTGTCAGTAGGTACTTGTTCAAGGTAGCGATCCACATTGTGAGTTTTTCAACAGATCGTTTCAGTCTACTTCCACTGAGGTATCCATAGGGATTACTACCTCAGGAATTACCACCTCCGGAGGCGGTTGTATGGGAATTATGTGCGGTGGGTCCCCAAGCGGCGTCAATTCATGCTGTGGCAGAGGGATTGTGTGCGGTGGGTCCCCAAGCGGCGTCAACCGGTTGCGCGGTAGTGGCCGTGATTCCGAATATGTGGTCAACTGGTTCGGCACGGTCCCAGCTAACAATTGCATGAACTCATTTTGCATGCGTTCCTCAATTTGCATGCGTTCCTCAACATGCTGCTTAAACTCCGCGGGAAGGTAGACCCCTCTTTCAGTGTAGAATGCATCGGCTTTCATGTGCTCACCAATTTTGCGGACCTGTGCGTATGCCTTAATCAGCACGGAGGATTCCCCGGTCTCCCTAAGCGTAGATTGGAGCATCTCACCTTTGCTCGTTCCCGAGAAGTCCAAAATGGCGATTTTGCGGGCAAATTCCGGATTAACAGTACGCAATTCTCGCAGTCCCGACTTCAGTTGGTCCGGCATTACCATGGGAATGGAGTCACCTATAATCCAAAACAATTTTTCGTTATAGGAAAAACCCTCTTGGATAGTTGAATTCAGAACGCCATGAGGATCCAAAACTGCGGGGCTCTGCAAATTGTTTGATTTTGTCACAACAATGGTGCGGAACACTTCATCAGAAGGAATCATTTGCCCAGGAGACGCACCTAACCTTTTGGCGATATCTCCGTGCGGAAAACTGCTTTCCTTTGATCCAGAGTATATAAAGAACGGCACCCCGCCACCACCCGTGGGGTCCACGAAGCCCACCGGGTTGTTCCCCGCGTAGACGTAGGGGCTGGCGTCCTGGCGTTGGGGGTCCACGCTCAGGAACCGGCCTGTCGTCGGGTCGTAGGGGCGGGCCGGCGTCTCGTACAGCCCCTGCGCCTCATCGTAAGGGTGCCCGGTGTAGCGGTAGGGCTGTTCAGCCGCCGTGCCCGTTCCCGACGTAGCCGTCTCGCCGTGCGGCCCGTACTCGAAACGGGCCACCACGTTGCCGTCGGCATCCAGCGCCGCCCGCGTGGAACCCAGGTGGTCTGCCAATAGATGGCGAACCTCCTGACCGCCCGAACCGCCGGATCCGGCCGGCGCCACCTGGGCGATGATCCGGCCGCCGGGGCCGTAGATGTTCAGCGTCTGCGCCCCGCCGGTCTCCTCCACCAGGGGCCGCAGCCGGTCGCCGTGGGCGTACAGCGTCGGGTGGGCGTTCTCTATGGAAGAGCCCTGCGGCGCGTCTGAGGTTGCGAACAGTTGGGCAGATATGCCGGAGGCGACCAGCAAGACCGCCGCCGCCACGCCTGTCAGTAGGTATTTGTTCAAGGTAGCGATCCACATGGTAAGCCTCCTCCAACAGATCGTTTCAATCGGACGTATCCATAGGCTCCGGAGGCAGTGGTAGAGGGATTCTGTACGGTGGGTCCCCAAGCGGTGTCAATTCATGCTGTGGCAGGGGGACGCCGTGCGGTGGGTCCCCAAGCGGCGTTAACTGGTCGCGCGGTAGCGATCGTGTTTCCGAAGTCTCACCGACTATCCAAGGGTGGTCGGCAATGGTACTTTCGAATACCCTCCTGTTGTCATCTACGTGAGTCCTCAGAAGACTGTCATCTACGTGAGTCCTCAGAGCTTCGTGATCAGATTTCAGTTTATATACCACATCGTCAACCCTCGCATAAGTGGGACCATGTTGCGATGCTTTGATTCGGGAGTACCGAAACCCTTGACTCCGCAGAAAATCTGCGGCGCTTCCAACCGACGGGCTGCCGGACTCCGTGAAGTCCACCAGCACGATGTCCCGGGCGAACATCTTGTTGCCCAGGGGATGCGCCCTGATTGCATCCACTGACTCCCTGAAATGAGTGGGCACCATTATATCTTTGTCATTTCCTATGAACCAATACAGTCTTTCGCCATACTGGTACTCTCTCTTACTGTACGCTCCCAAGAACCCTGCTGTGTCATAAAGAGCAGCGGGACGAGAAGAGGGATCACTGCCAAATACATCGGCGGCATCTTTTGTACGTTGACCTTTAGCCCTTCCCAAAGCGGTGCTCAATGCCGACAAGTAATCTAAGTGGTTAAGGACGCTACTTTCGTCCAGACCTGCAACGTGTCGCAAATCTGTTGAATCCCAGAATCCTGACCGCATGATATATGGCACCCCGCCACCACCCGTGGGGTCCAGGAAGCCCACCGGGTTGTTCCCCGCGTAGACGTAGGGGCTGGCGTCCTGGCGCTGGGGGTCCACGCTCAGGAACCGGCCTGTCGTCGGGTCGTAGGTGCGGGCCGGCGTCTCGTACACCCCCTGCGCCGCGTCCCACGGGTGGCCGGTGTAGCGATAGCGCAGTTCTGGCGCCGCCACGCCCGACGCAGCCGCCGTCTCGCCGTGCGGCCCGTACTCGAAACGGGCCACCACGTTGCCGTCGGCGTCCAGCGCCACCCGCGTGGAACCCAGGTGGTCGGCCAGCGGGTACCGTACTGCCTCGCTACTCTGGTCGTCCCGCGTTGCCTGGGCGATGATCTGGCCGCCTGGACCGTAGATGTTCAGCGCTTGCGCGCCGCCGGTCTCTTCCACCAGGGGCCGCAGCCGGTCGCCGTGCGCGTACAGCGTCCGGTGGGCGTCCTCCATGGAAGAGCCGTGCGGCGTCTCTGAGGTCGCGAACAGTTGGGCAGATATGCCGGAGGCGACCAGCACGGCCAGCAGCGCGCCGGCCAGCATGTACCGGCTCCAGCGGGCGGCGGTTGTCGAGCGTTTACTGGACATGCTGGCTGCTCCGGTTGGCCTGCGGGAGAAAAGCGGTCACTCTATCTGCTCGGTGTTGGTCAACGAGAGGAATGCAGCGAACAATTCGGCATACCCGGCGTCGACGATCTGAATAGTGATGCCACGGATTCGCTGGAAGTCGATCTTGCCATGCAGCGGGAGATTTCGCCTATGTGATCTTCGTCTTGACGCCGATGTAGGCTAATCTGAGGTTGTTACCTTCACACTGAACCTTCCCCGACGTTCCTAATCTCCGTCGTATGGGTCCAGATTGGTGATCATAGGCTGTTCCGGCAGAAGCAATTCCGTCATGGCTTGCTGATCCAACGGGTCGGAGTGTACCGTGTTAAACATCGGGCTGGCCCCGTTGCTAGGGGGAGCCGGGCTTTCCCGCCCACCTGGCTTCCAGTTCACAAACTCGTCCCAAGCTTTTCGGTACTCCTTATCGCGTTGCCGTTGTTTATACGTTTCCTCCAAACCATGGACGTGTGCAACGAATTCCGACGGTTTGTATTCAACCGACCCGGAGGTGAACTTGGTTACTTGTAGTCCTCCATTGGGGATAGGTTCTGTCTCTAGTCCGGCATGAACCAGCAACGGATCTCTGCCAGCCTTCAGGAACCACTCCTTAATCTTTTTTCCCGTCTTCACGTTCCCGGAGAAATTTATGATGGTAGTTTCGCGAGCAAATCCCTGTTCGTACCGCCCTAAGGCATCCATTCCCTCCCGGAGGCGCTCCATTTTGTCTACTCCCCTGTCTCCGCCAATAAACAAATACATCCTTCCGTAGTCGACCACGTCACTGAGCACATAATGAGATTGCTTCGATTCAGCCAGACTGGAGATACCATGTGCGGTAAGATCATCACTACTATTGAACATGTCGGCGGAGAAAGCATGTTGGTTATGATGCGAATCCCTGCCAAACACCGAAGCGACGGCGTCGGCAGCATAGGACCTCCATTTTAGTAAAGATATTATCCTCTTTTCGAAGCCCGTGAACACGTAGAACGGGTATTTGCCGCCACCGGTGGGGTCCACGAAGCCCACCGGGTTGTTCCCGGCGTACACGTAGGGGCTGGCGTCCTGGCGTTGGGGGTCCACGCTCAGGAACCGGCCTGTCGTCGGGTCGTAGCCGCGAGCCGGTGTCTCGTACAGCCCCTGCTCCTCGTCGTAAGGATGCCCGGTGTAGCGGTAGCGCGCTTCCGCCGCCGCCGCGCCCGCCGCTAACGCAGTCTCCCCGTGGGGTGCGTATTCGTAGCGGGCCACCGCGTTGCCGTCGGCGTCCAGTATCGCCCGCGTGGAACCCAGGTGGTCGGCCAGCAGGTGGGACGCCTTCTGGCTTCCTCCCAGGCCGGCCGGCGCCACCTGTGCGATGATCTGGCCGCCTGGACCGTAGATGTTCAGCGTTTGCGCGCCGCCCGTCTCTTCCACCAGGGGCCGCAGCCGGACGCCGTGCGCGTACAGCGTCCGGTCGGCGTCCTCTATGGAAGAGCTCTGAGCAGCGTCTGAGGTCGCGAACAGTTGGGCAGATATGCCGGATGCGACCAACACGGCCAGCAGCAACGGGCCGGCCAGCAGGTACCGTCCCCAGCTGGCGGCGGGTGTGGTGTGTTTTCTTGCTGCGCATGCCGAGTGTTTTCTGGACATGTTTGCTGCTCCGGTTGGTGTGGCGGATTGGGCGTTGTGCTAGCCTATCCAAAATATTGAAGGCTGTGGCCAACATCTTGCTATTGGCGGACCCGTCCCCCCATGGCGCCCTGCGGTCGGCCGTGGTTATTTGAAAGTATGTAAAACCTCCGGCGAATGCTCTAATGAATAGTATTCGGTGTTAATCCCTTGGAAGTAGTACTGTCGTGCCTCCGTTACGATGTTTTGCCAACCGTCTACGATAAGGGCGGACTTGTTCCAGGTCATGGGATTACTCACGTCCGTTTTTGGGTCCCGGCCCACTACAATGAACGAGTGATCAACGCTTGGGTCCGCCTGAATCAATTCGACGGTGACCTCTGGGTCTATTCTGGCTATTTGGCCCCCTATACAACTGGAGATCAAACTACAATTGCCATACCCCACTCGCGCGTCGGGGTCAGGCCGCTCATTCTCAGCGGTAACTAGAAGTGAATCCATTGCCCCCTTAGACTTATAGAATTCTTCCTGGTTGCCTTCAAAGTCAAGCCAAATAGCCCGACGCCGATGTCTCTCGCCTGCAATATCTCTAAGAACTCCTCTGTCGTGTTTTTTCATGTTTTCCATGATCTTAGCTCTTAGTTGGTCATCCGTCCTTGGCAACTGCGGGACTGCACCTTCTAAATCCGAAAACCTGTATCCCAGCGCCTCAACATTTTCCTTTTGGAATTCATTTAAGTGAACTATTCTGTCAACGAACTGATGGTATAGTTCCGGCGCTTTGGAGTACAGAGTTTCAAAAGTTTCAAACCACTTTTTGACCTTTGGATCATTGATCTTGTCCATTAACCTCGAATTAGACTCATAAGTGGAGGTCTCTTCAGCCAACTCCTTAGCCTTCTGAAAGACCCGTGGAGTAACCACGGAACGAGTCCGACCCTTGCCGTTCGGGTCTTTGTACAGGACCGGGTTATTCCCCGCGTACACGTAGGGGCTGGCGTCCTGGCGTTGGGGGTCCACGCTCAGAAACCGGCCCAGCGTCGGGTCGTAGCCGCGAGCCGGTGTCTCGTACAGCCCCTGCTCCTCGTCGTAAGGATGCCCGGTGTAGCGGTAGCGCGCTTCCGCCGCCGCGCCCGCCGCTAACGCAGTCTCCCCGTGGGGTGCGTATTCGTAGCGGGCCACCACGTTGCCGTCGGCGTCCAGCGCCGCCCGCGTGGAACCCAGGTGGTCGGCCAGCAGGTACCGTACTGCCTGACTACCTTGGTCGTCCCGCGCCACTTGGGCGATGATCTGGCCGCCTGGGCCGTAGATGTTCAGCGTTTGCGCGCCGCCCGTCTCTTCCACCAGGGGGCGCAGCCGGTCGCCGTGCGCGTACAGCGTCGGGACGGCGTCCTCCCGGGAAGAGCCGTGCGGCGTGTCTGAGGTCGCGAACAGTTGGGCAGATATGCCGGAGGCGACCAGCACGGCCAACAGCGCGCCTGCCAGCAGGTACCGGCCCCAGCGGGCGGCGGTTGTCGAGCGTTTACTGGAAATGATGGCTGCTCCGATTGGTGTCGTTTACACAATCCTTCCTAACGACCGGTCTTATGGGGGTGCTATCTGTTGGTCAGGATGCAACACAGCCGCCGATGTAGTTCGGGTGGAAGGCTAGAGCCTTAATCCGATACTCGAGGCTCACCGAAGGTGGTCAATATTTCCAACAATCCCGGCGGCCCTTCGGGAATCAGCTCCTGCCAATGCCCCCTATTCGTCGTAGATGTGGACGGCCTGGGTGGTCCCGGGCCGGCTCCGCCGAGGGCGTCCGGTCCTTGCTGGGACAAGTCACTTATTGACGATCTTGGATATCTGACGGGCAGTTCCCCTAATCTAGCCTTCTCCAAATCGTGGACGTGTGCAACGAATTCCGACGGGTTATAGTCAACCGACCCGGAGGTGAACTTGGTCACTCTTTGTCCTACTATTTTTCCTCCTCTGTGGTAAGGAACTGTCTCTAGTCCGGCATCAACCAGCAACGGTTTTCTACCTGTGTTCTCGAACAACTTTCGTATATGTACTCCTGTGCTCCTTTTGCCGGAGAAATTTATTATGGTAACTTCACTAGCAAATCCCGATTTTTTCCCCATGCAGGGCATCTAACCCCTGCGCGAGGTGCTCCATTTCGTCCACGGCCTTGTCAGGGCCGATAAACAGATACATCTTTCCGTAGTCGACAACGCTGTTACTAGTATAGATTTGTGGATTGACTTCAGCCTTGCTGGCGTCCCACTCTGTAGTGTTGAACATATCGGCGGAGAGAGCATACTGGTTACCGGCCGTACTCCTACCAAACGTCGAAGCGACGGCGTCTGCTGCATAAGACTTCTTTCTACCCCACACTTCCGTCGTTTCGAAGCCCGTGTATACGAAGAACGGCACCTCACCACCACCCGTGGGATCCAGGAAGCCTACCGGGTTGTTCCCGGCGTACACGTAGGGGCTGGCGTCCTGGCGCTGGGGGTCGACGCTCAGGAACCGGCCTGTCGTCGGGTCGTAGCCTCGGTTGGGCGTCTGGTACAGCCTCTGCGACTCGTCGTAAGGGTGCCCGGTGTAGCGGTAGCGCGCTTCCGCCGCCGCCACGCCCGACGTAGCCGTCTCACCGTGCGGCCCGTACTCGAAACGGGCCACCGCGTTGCCGTCGGCGTCCAGCGCCACCCGCGTGGAACCCAGGTGGTCGGCCAGCGGGTGGCGTACTGCCTGACTACCCTGGGCGTCCCGCGCCGCCTGGGCGATGATCCGGCCGCCGGGGCCGTAGATGTTCAGCGTCTGCGCGCCGTTTGTCGCTTCCACCAGGGGCCGCAGCCGGTCGCCGTGCGCGTACAACGTCGGGTCGGCGTCCTCTATGGAAGAGCTCTGAGCAGCGTCTGAGGTCGCGAACAGTTGGGCAGATATGCCGGAGGCGACCAGCACGGCCAGCAGCGCGCCGGCCAGTATGTACCGGCCCCAACGGGCGGCGGTTGTCGAGCGTTTACTGAACATGCTGGCTGCTCCGCTTGGTCGGGTGTCTCATCGCTCTGCCCATACCACCCGGCGCTCCCGCCAGGCTGAGAGTTGGTTGCAACCCCGGCGGGGCCCGGGTTTCTGGCAGCTCCCAGCCAAGTTCATCACTCCGAATGGGGCAATTCAGTCAGCTCACCCCATCTTCGCGATGATCCCAAGTTCTCCGGCGCTCCTAATCCCCAACCCCAACGTACGAGTCCAAGTTGGGAATCGCGTTGATCGCGCTAATTTGCTCCGACGTAAATCCAAACCCGGTCTCCTCTTGCATCGTTAGATCATTTCGAGGCTGCTCTGGTATCTGTAGATTATCTTGAGGCTGCCGGGTTGGCTGGCCTGTCGCCCCGTCGATCGACGTGGGTGGCGGCGGCGGGCCGGCTCCGCCCTGGGCGTCCGGGCCCTGCTGCTCCATCGGGAACATTTCGTCAAGCATTTCCTGAGGCTCTGGTATCTGTAGATTATCTGGAGGCTGCGGTACTGGAAACTGCGGTATCTCTGATGCTCTGATTATGTGGTACCTAAAGCCTCCACCACTAAGGAATTCTGAAACTTTACTAATTGCATCGCTGTCGGGTCGCGTAAAATCCACCAGCGTGATGTTCTCTGCAAAATTGGGACTGGCGTACTCGGAGCTGACGAAATTCCAACGACTTACAGCTCTTATACTTCGTACTGCCTCAGAGAAATGGGCGGGCAATTCTAATTTCTTGTCATCGCCAATAAACCAATACAAATGACTGTTAAATCGGAAGTCTCTGTCTGTGAATCCAGTCAAAAATCCTGGTGCTTGACTTACGCTTTTGGGGAGACTGTAGGGGTCTGAGCCAAATACACGAGTGGCATCTTGGATGTTATGTCCCTCATGCTTCCCCAATCTGGCGCCGATATCTCTAAGGATTCCGAGTGTACTCCGGACGTACCCTTTGGCCAAACCTACAGAGGTAAAGCCCTCTTCCTCATTCTGGCCCCAAAACCCCGACCGCATGAAAAATGGCGTCTCGCCCCCACCCGTGGGGTCCACCAAGCCCACCGGGTTGTTCCCCGCGTAGACGTAGGGGCTGGCGTCATGGCGCTGGGGGTCCACGCTCAGGAACCGGCCTGTCGCTGGGTCGTAGCCGCGGTTGGGCGTCTGGTACACCCCCTGCTCCTCGTCGTAAGCATGGCCGGTGTAGCGGTAGCGCGCTTCCGCCGCCGCCACGCCCGACTCAGCCGGCTCGCCGTGCGGCCCGTACTCGAAGTGGGCCACTACGTTGTCGTCGGCGTCCAGCGCCGCCCGGGTGGAACCCAGATGGTCTGCCAACGGGTACCGTGATGCCTCACTACCCTGGTCGTTCCGCGTTGCCTGGGCGATGATGTGGCCGCCCGGGCCGTAGATGTTCAGCGTCTGCGCGCCGTTTGTCGCTTCCACCAGGGGGCGGAGACGGTGGCCGTGGGCGTACAGCGTCGGGTCCGCGTCCTCTATGGAAGAGCTCTGAGCAGCGTCTGTGGTCGCGAACAGCTGGGCAGATATGCCGGAGGCGACCAGCACGGCCAGCAGCGCGCCGGCCAGCGGGTACCGGCCCCAGCGGGCGGCGGTTGTCGAGCGTTTACTGGACATGCTGGCTGCTCTGGTTCTTTGGTAAACGAGGATGGGGTCATCTTATCAGACCACGTCGCCGACCACTATGGCCTGCGTCAAAGGGGCGATCAGCCCATCAAGGCTCCATCTCTTCCATTCCCGGCGGAAGATGGGCGTTATACATGGCATCGAATTCCGACCCCTCCATAAACAGCAACTCCGACCATGGGACGCGCTCCGTACCCTGTGATACCGAGGGGTCTACTGTCCCGGTCTGCTGCGTAACCGGTGGCACCGAGGGTAACTCTGGACTGCTCTGCAACGTCACGCCATCCAACCGAGCCCCGGTTTCGGTTGCTGATGATGGTGATGATGATGACTCGGTTTCCATGGGGGTCGGGTTGTTCTCCTGCCGGAACTTGTCCTCCTCAGAATGGACATATTTTGCGAAATCCTCGGGCGGATAGGAATCTTGTCCAACGGTGAACTTTTCCAGAACGTACTTATTCCCACGACCTAGAGTTGCCATGTCGCCTGTTGCGCTAACGTCCAACAGTAATGGGTTCATACCCATGCCTTTTAGTCTGCCTCGGATCGTCTTGGCATTGGAGCTGTTGGCCGCGAAGTTTATGATCGTGACCTCGCTGGCGAGCTGTGGGAGATGCTCACGAAAGGCTTGGATACCTTGTTCGAGACGATCCATTTGGTCAACAGTGGTTTCACCTCCGACAAAGAAGTACATCTGCTCGTTGTATTGGTAGTCCCTGTCGTAAACCCCAACTTTATTCTTTTGCCCCAGCATCAACCTCTGGGAGTGCAATTCAGCGTAGCTGCTAGGGATCTCAAGGGAATTGAACATCGCCGCGGAGTGGACATTTTGGTTCGCGTGTGTGTGGATACCCAATTGCAAAGCGTAGGCGTGCGCTTCGTAGGAGAACCTATGCCCCGTCCGCCGTAACTCCACTTTGAAGCCGGTGAACACGTAGAACGGGTATTTGCCCCCACCGGTGGGGTCCACGAAGCCCACCGGGTTGTTGCCCGCGTACACGTAGGGGCTGGCGTCCTGGCGCTGGGGGTCCACGCTCAGGAACCGGCCTGTCGCTGGGTCGTAGCCACGGTTGGGCGTCTGGTACACCCCCTGCGCCTCGTCGTAAGGGTGCCCGGTGTAGCGGTAGCGCGCTTCCGCCGCCGCCACGCCCGACGTAGCCGTCTCGCCGTGCGGCCCGTACTCGAAGTGGGCCACTACGTTGTCGTCGGCGTCCAGTATCGCCCGCGTGGAACCCAGGTGGTCGGCCAGCAGGTGGGGCGCCTTCTGGCTTCCTCCCAGGCCGTCCCGCGCCACTTGGGCGATGATCTGGCCGCCCGGGCCGTAGATGTTCAGCGTTTGCGCGCCGTCCGTCTCTTCCACCAGGGGCCGCAGCCGGTCGCCGTGCGCGTACAGCGTTGGGTGGGCGTCCTCAAGGGAAGAGCCGTGCGGCGTGTCTGAGGTCGCGAACAGTTGGGCAGATATGCCGGAGGCGACCAGCACGGCCAGCAGCGCGCCGGCCAGTATGTATCGGCCCCAGCGGGTGGCGGTTGTCGAGCGTTTACTGGACATGTTTGCTGCTCCGCTTGGTCGGCTGTCTCATCGCTCTACCCATACCACCCGGCGCTCCCGCCAGGCTGAGAGTTGGTTGCAACCCCGGCGGCCCCCGGGTTTCTGGCAGTTCCCAGCCAAGTTCATCGCTCCGAATGGGGCAATTCAGTCAGCTCACCCCATCTTCGCGATAATCCCAAGTTCTCCGGCTCTCCTAATCCCCAACGTACGAGTCCAAGTTGGGAATCGCGTTGATCGCGCTAACTTGCTCCGACGTAAATCCAAACCCTGTCTCCTCTCGCATCGGTTGACTATATTGAGACTGCCCTGGGAACATTTCGTCAAGTATTTCCTGAGGCTCTGGTATCTGTAGATTATCTGGAAGCTGCCGGGTTGGCTGGCCTGTCGCCCTGTCGATCGACGTGGGTGGCGGCGGCGGGCCGGCTCCGCCCTGGGCGTCCGGGCCCTGCTGCTCCATCGGGAACATTTCGTCAAGTATTTCCTGAGGCTCTGGTATCTGTAGATCATCTGGAGGAAGAAGCAATAGCTCTGGTGCAGTGACTCTCCAGACCTTATATTCTCCACCACTAAGGAATTCTGAAACTCTACGGATTGCATCGCTGCCAGGTTGAGTAAAATCCACCAGCACGATGTTCCTTGCAAAATTGGGACTGGCGTAATCGAAGAGGGCGAATTTCTCACGACTTGCAGCCCTTATACGTTGTACTGACTCATGGAAATGGGTGGGCAATACTATATCTTTGTCATCGCCAATAAACCAATACAATCGATCGTCGTAGTGGAATTTCCTATCACCCATCGATCCTCTCAAGAATTGCGGTACGTGATCAAGGATACTGGGTTTCTTGAGGGGATCTGAGCCAAATGTACGAGTGGCATCGTGGATATACTGTTCCCCATGCATCCCCAATGTGGCGCCCACGTCACGGGCGAAACTATGTCTACTCTGAACTTGCAGTGTGGTCAAACCTTTAGAGGTAAAGCCCTCTGTCTCGCTCGCGCCCCAAAACCCCGACCGCATGAAAAACGGCACCTTGCCCCCACCGGTGGGGTCCAGGAAGCCCACCGGGTTGTTCTCGGCGTACACGTAGGGGCTGGCGTCCTGGCGCCGGGGGTCCACGCTCAGGAACCGGCCTGTCGTCGGGTCGTAGCCGCGGGCCGGCGTCTCGTACAGCCTCTGCGACTCGTCGTAAGGGTGCCCGGTGTAGCGGTAGCGCGCTTCCGCCGCCGCCACGCCCGACGTAGCCGTCTCGCCGTGCGGCCCGTACTCGAAGTGGGCCACTACGTTGTCGTCGGCGTCCAGTATCGCCCGCGTGGAACCCAGGTGGTCGGCCAGCAGGTGGGGCGCCTTCTGGCTTCCTCCCAGGCCGTTCCGCGCCACCTGGGCGATGATCTGGCCGCCCGGGCCGTAGATGTTCAGCGTTTGCGCGCCGTCCGTATCTTCCACCAGGGGGCGCAGCCGGTCGCCGTGGGCGTAAAGCGTCGGGTCGGCGTCCTCAAGGGAAGAGCCGTGCGGCGTGTCTGAGGTCGCGAACAGTTGGGCAGATATGCCGGAGGCGACCAGCACGGCCAGCAGCGCGCCGGCCAGCAGGTATCGGCCCCAGCGGGTGGAAGAATTCAACCGCTTTCGCGCGGCGGTTGTCGAACGTTTTCTGGATATGTTTGCTGCTCCGATTGGTTAGTCTGGACGGGCGGTTACACGGCCCACTCTGACGACCAATCTTATCAGGTACCGGCCCCCGGCAGGTAGCAGGTTACAATCGCTTTGGCGCGGCAGATGTCGAGCGTTTTCTGGCCATACGGGCTGCTCCGGTTGGTCTGTAGGATCCGACAACAGAGGAGGTCCAGTCAGCCCATAGTAAGAAGTCCCACAAACATGCCAGTTAGGAGCGATGAGGACTCGGTTGGCGAGGGGTTTCATTACTCGCCCAAGATTTCCGGCTCTAAGCCCGGCTCCACTTGTGGCTCCAGACCGAGACCTACGGCCCCGCCTTGGGCTTGATTCTGGAGCTGGGGTTGCGGCGCCTGGACGACAGGATCTCGGGGCTGGGGCCGGTACCCATTATCGAGCCAGGGTACCAACCTAGGCTCCCAGTTGGGATCCGTGACACGGCGAGCCGATGCATCCAGATGTTGCCTTGAGTCCATCATGTGAACGTAATCAATCGGACTAAGGAACACAGGATACTGGTCGGGGGTTGATTCGTTAGGCCGCGCTCTGTCCATCACATCGATACCAAGGACTCTATCATAGAAATGGAGGGGGTTTTGCGGGTCTCCTCCTTCTATCAAGGCTGATTCGGTAATGAAGTGCTGCAAATAGGCTCTGATTCTGTAGGAACCACTTCTATCCAGGGATGTGAAGAGATCCTGCGCTCTACCCGTGGAAAATGGCACGGAATGGGAGATGATTGTTATATCATGGAACAGGCTGTCTGGGTTTCCGTCCAGCTGCTCGGAGATGGCTTGCATGCGTTCCATCCCGACGGCTATGTCACGAACATCTCTATCCGTGGTCTGGCCGGGGAGGAAGATGAACGCGCTGCGGTTGCGCTCGATGCCTGTTTCGCCCTGCATCAGCATTGCACGAACGTCGCGCCGCGCAAACCTATCAAACATGCGACCTCTGATCCGTGCCAAATCGCTGAACCTTGTTATCCCGGCGGCCGTTCCTCTAGGCGGTCTTCCAAACAACTCGAGTATGTTTTCAGCCTGAGATAACCGCGCTGGCGTAACTTCCAAGTCATGCATCACGAAGAAGGGCGTTCGTCCCCCACCCGTGGGGTCCACCAAGCCCGCCGGGTTGTTCCCGGCGTATACGTAGGGGCTGGCGTCCTGGCGCCGAGGGTCCAAGCTCAGGAACCGGCCTGTCGTCGGGTCGTAGCCGCGGGCCGGCGTCTCGTACACCCGCTGCGCCTCATCGTAAGGGTGCCCGGTGTAGCGGTAGCGCACTTCTGGCGCCGATGCGCCCGACGCTTTCGCCGTCTCACCGTAGGGCGAGTACTCGAAACGGGCCACCGCGTTGCCGTCGGCGTCAAGCGCCGCCCGCGTGGAGCCCAGGTGGTCGGCCAGCAGGTGGCGTACTGCCTCACTACCCTGGTCGTCCCGCGTTGCCTGGGCGATGATCTGGCCGCCCGGGCCGTAGATGTTCAGCGTCTGCGCGCCGGCAGTCGCTTCCACCAGGGGCCGCAGCCGGTCGCCGTGCGCGTACAGCGTCTCTGCGCTGCCGCTCCCTCCGCCCGCACTGCTCGCGGCTTCAGCGTTGGCTGCCGTCCGTGCTATGGACATGGCGGCAGTGACGGGCGAGTGTGAAGAAGCTGACGCCCAGAAAATCTGGGCCGCGATACCAGCGGCGACTAACACGGCTAACAGCAGCGCACTCACCGGCAAGGGCTCCCTCCAGCGGGCGACGGGTTTCACCCGTTCTGGGAGACGCCTTTTGAACCCCTACAAGCCATGTTGACCTCCTTCGAATGAGGGGACCAAGCGCCCACAATTAACGACAGACTGTCCGACGCGACGATAGGCCTGGGCCGCTATGAGACATCAGGGAAACTGGGAAGTACGGGCTGGTCTCCACGAGGGATTACGAGCTCAATTCTAGGCTCGATCTGGGGTTGGAGCTGAGTTGGAGGCAACAACGGCGGGGAGTTTTCCAGCTGTGGTTGCAACGGGCTACGTGTGCCGGGTACGTATCTATGGGAACGCCGGGCGAGCTCTGGCAGCACATTCGCTTCCATCCGCTGAAGGTACAAGTCCGGGGGCATGCTTTCGTCATACTCCTTCAACAAGCCGGGTGTTCGCGGTTCCGGTCGAAAGGTGCCCCTTACCACGACACTATACACTTCAGCGTTGGGGGAGTTTGTGGATGGGGCGAGAACGTGGAAGGACTGCAAAAACATTCTAACCCTGGGGAAGCCACTTGCATCGAGCGATTCGAAGAGCGACCGACCCATTCTCTTGTTCGCGTGCCGGGAGATGATTGTGATGTCTTCGAACTGGCTGCCCGCAGGCTCGCCGCCTACCTGTGATAAGTGTCTTAGGCGTTGCATACCTTCGGTGATGTTACGGACCGCATCCGGCGTAGTTTGTTCAGTGACAAAGATGAACCCCCTGCCTCGATTGATGCTCCGTCCGCCCTCTGTCAACAGTTTCCTGGCATTGGGCAAATCGGCCAGATTACTTCCACTGGTCTCAACACCCGCCAAATCGGTGGGTGTAATCATCCCAGCGGCCGTACCTTGCAGTGGCCTGCCGAACAATTTAAGAATGGCTTCCGTTTGCTGTTGTTCCGTTGAAGCCATATCTTCCGTTACAACGAAAAATGGGAGCCAAATATCCCCGGTGGGGTCGATATATCCCACCGGGCTACTTCCAGCGTAGACGTAGGGGCTGGCGTCCTGGCGCTGGGGGTCCACGCTCAGGAACCGGCCTGTCGCTGGGTCGTAGCCACGGTTGGGCGTCTGGTACAGCCCCTGTGATTCGTCCCACGGGTGGCCCGTGTAGCGGTAGCGCGCTTCCGCCGCCGCCACGCCCGACGTAGCCGTCTCGCCGTGCGGCCCGTACTCGAAGTGGGCCACTACGTTGTCGTCGGCGTCCAGTATCGCCCGCGTGGAGCCCAGGTGGTCGGCCAGCAGGTGGGGCGCCTTCTGGCTTCCTCCCAGGCCGTTCCGCGCCACTTGGGCGATGATCTGGCCGCCCGGGCCGTAGATGTTCAGCGTTTGCGCGCCGGCAGTCGCTTCCACCAGGGGCCGCAGCCGGTCGCCGTGCGCGTACAGCGTCGGGTCGGCGTCCTCCATGGAAGAGCCGTGCGGCGTGTCTGAGGTCGCGAACAGTTGGGCAGATATGCCGGAGGCGACCAGCACGGCCAGCAGCGCGCCGGCCAGTATGTACCGGCCCCAACGGGCGATGGGTTTCGGCCGCTTTCGCGCGGCGGTTGCTGAGCGTTTATGCTCCATTCTGGCTGCTCCGGTTGGCCTACGGGGGAAAAGCGGTCACTCTATCTGCTCGGTGTTGGTCGACGGGAGGAATGCAGCGATCAATTCGGCATGCCCGGCGTCGACGATCTGAATAGTGATGCCACGGATTCGCTGGAAGTCGATCTTGCCATGGAGTGAGTGATTTCGTTCATGAGATCCCCGTCTTGACGCCGGTGTAGGCCAATCTGAGGTTGTGACCTTCACACTGAACCTTCCCCGACGTTCCTAATCTCCGTCGTATGGGTCCAGATTGGTGATCATAGGCTGTTCCGGCAGAAGCAATTCGGTCATGGCTTGCTGGTCCAACGGGTCGGAGTGTACCGTGTTAAACATCGGGCTGGCCCCGTTGCTAGGGGGAGCGGGGCTTTCCCGCCCACCTGGCTTCCAGTTCACAAACTCGTCCCAAGCTTGCCGGTAATCCTTATCGCGTTGCCCTTGTTCTTTGTGCGCTTCCTCCAAATCGTGGACGTATTGGACGAAGTTATTCGGCGTGTCGCTCTTCCCATCAACTGTGAACCCTAGCAGCATCCATTTCTTTCCTCTCCCGACTGCTTTCCACAGCCCATGTTGCTCGGCATCAACCACCAACGGGTCTAGGTTTAGGGCTCTGAGCTTGTCTCGCAAATCTGTGCCCCTTGCCCCATCTCCGGAGAAGTTCAAGATCGTGACCTCGCTGGGAAAATCCTCATTATGTGTACGGAAGGCTGCCATTCCTTCCTTGAGCCTGTCCATTTCGTCCACTTCTTCTTCACCGCCAACTATCCAGTACATCTTTCCGTTGTATGTGTAATTTCGATCAGTCGTGGCTTGCCCACGCATGATGGTTCTAGATTGCTTTTCCGCATAACTCCCCACCCCTTCCCCACCGGACTTGAATGCGTCGGCGGACCACATTTGCTGATCATCCGCTCCATCCAAGCCAAACTGCAAACTTATAGAGTGCGCTACGTGAGACTTTTTGCCGCCCGCCTCCGTGAAGCCCGTGAACACGAAGAACGGCACCCCGCCCCCACCGGTGGGGTCCACGAAGCCCACCGGGTTGTTCCCGGCGTACACGTAGGGGCTGGCGTCCTGGCGCTGGGGGTCGACGCTCAGGAACCGGCCTGTCGTCGGGTCGTAGGTGCGGGCCGGCGTCTGGTACACCCCCTGCGCCTCGTCGTAAGGGTGCCCGGTGTAGCGGTAGCGCGCTTCCGCCGCCGCCACGCCCGACGTAGCCGTCTCGCCGTGCGGCCCGTACTCGAAGTGGGCCACTACGTTGTCGTCGGCGTCCAGTATCGCCCGCGTGGAGCCCAGGTGGTCGGCCAGCAGGAAGTGCGCCTCCTGGCCGCCCGAGCCGTCCTGTGCCACCTGGGCGATGATCTGTCCGCCCGGGCCGTAGATGTTCAGCGTCTTCTCCCCGCCTGTCTCTTCCACCAGGGGGCGCAGCCGGTGGCCGTGGGCGTACAGCGTCCGGTCGGGGTCCTCCAGGGAAGAGCCGTGCGGCGTGTCTGAGGTCGCGAACAGTTGGGCAGATATGCCGGAGGCGACCAGCACGGCCAGCAGCGCGCCGGCCAGTATGTACCGGCCCCAACGGGCGGCGGTTGTCGAGCGTTTACTGAACATGCTGGCTGCTCCGCTTGGTCGGGTGTCTCATCGCTCTGCCCATACCACCCGGCGCTCCCGCCAGGCTGAGAGTTGGTTGCAACCCCGGCGGGGCCCGGGTTTCTGGCAGCTCCCAGCCAAGTTCATCACTCCGAATGGGGCAATTCAGTCAGCTCACCCCATCTTCGCGATGATCCCAAGTTCTCCGGCGCTCCTAATCCCCAACCCCAACGTACGAGTCCAAGTTGGGAATCGCGTTGATCGCGCTAATTTGCTCCGACGTAAATCCAAACCCGGTCTCCTCTTGCATCGTTAGATCATTTCGAGGCTGCTCTGGTATCTGTAGATTATCTTGAGGCTGCCGGGTTGGCTGGCCTGTCGCCCCGTCGATCGACGTGGGTGGCGGCGGCGGGCCGGCTCCGCCCTGGGCGTCCGGGCCCTGCTGCTCCATCGGGAACATTTCGTCAAGTATTTCCTGAGGCTCTGGTATCTGTAGATTATCTGGAGGCTGCGGTACTGGAAACTGTGGTATCTCTGATGCTCTGATTATGTGGTACCTAAAGCCTCCACCACTAAGGAATTCTGAAACTTTACTAATTGCATCGCTGTCGGGTCGCGTAAGATCCACCAGCGTGATGTTCTCTGCAAAATTGGGACTGGCGTACTCGGAGCTGGCTAGATCCCCACGACTTACAGCTCTTATACGTCGTACTGCCTCAGGGAAATGGGCAGGCAATGCTACATTTTTGTCATCGCCAATAAACCAATACAAATGACTGTTAAACTGGAAGTCTCTGTCTGTGTCTCCAGTCAAGAATCGTGGTGCTTCACTTACGCTTAGGGGGACCCTGTCGGGGTTTGAGCCAAAAGCAAGAGTGGCATCTTGGATATTCTGTCCCCCATGCTTCCCGAATTTGGCGCTGATATTTCTAACGAGTTTGAGTCTATCCCGGACGTACGATGTGGTCAAATCTGCAGAGGCAAAGTTATCACGCTCGCTCCAAAATCCCGACCGCATGAAATATGGCACTTTGACACCACCGGTGGGGTCCACGAAGCCCACCGGGTTGTTCCCGGCGTACACGTAGGGGCTGGCCTCTTGGCGCCGGGGGTCGACGCTCAGGAACCGGCCTGTCGCTGGGTCGTAGCCGCGAGCCGGTGTCTGGTACAGTCCCTGCGACTCGTCGTAAGGATGACCGGTGTAGCGGTAGCGCGCTTCCGCCGCCGCCACGCCCGACGTAGCCGTCTCGCCGTGCGGCCCGTACTCGAAACGGGCCACCGCGTTGCCGTCGGCGTCCAGCGCCGCCCGCGTGGAACCCAGGTGGTCGGCCAGCGGGTGGCGTACTGCCTGACTACCCTGGGCGTCCCGCGCCGGCTGGGCGATGATCTGGCCGCCCGGGCCGTAGATGTTCAGCGTCTGCGCCCCGCCGGTCGCTTCCACGAGGGGCCGTAGCCGGTCGCCGTGCGCGTACAGCGTCGGGTCGGGGTCCTCCAGGGAAGAGCCGTGCGGCGTGTCTGAGGTCGCGAACAGTTGGGCAGATATGCCGGAGGCGACCAGCACGGCCAGCAGCGCGCCGGCCAGTATGTACCGGCCCCAGCGGGCGGCGGTTGCCGAGCGTTTACTGAACATGCTGGCTGCTCCGCTTGGTCGGCTGTCTCATCGCTCTGCCCATACCACCCGGCGCTCCCGCCAGGCTGAGAGTTGGTTGCAACCCCGGCGGCCCCCGGGTTTCTGGCAGCTCCCAGCCAAGTTCATCGCTCCGAATGGGGCAATTCAGTCAGCTCACCCCATCTTCGCGATAAGTCTATGTTCTCCAGCGCTCCTAATCCCCATCGTGCCAGTCCAAGTTGGTGATCACGGTAGGTTGCATCGACGTCGATCTAAACCCAGTCTCCTCTTGCATCGTTAGATTATTTCGAGGCTGCTCTAGGAAAGATTGGCCAAGTATTCTTTCTATTTCATTAGGATCTAACGTCGGTAGAATGTCTTGAACCTGCCGGGTTGGCTGGCCTGTCGGGCCGGCTCCGCCCAGGGCGTCCGATCCCTGCCACCCGATTCCGGTTGGCTGAGGAACCGTTGTGTTTTCGGGAGTGTTTATGGGCGAACGGGACCTGGCCCGCTCTCTAGATTGCGCTAGAAGTATATCTGATGCTTTGAGTCTTGAGGGCTTAAAGCCTTTATCATTAAGGTAACGTTCAACTTTATCAACCGCATTGCTGCCAGGTTTCTTCGTAAAATCCACCAGCGTGATGTTCTCTGCAAAATCGGGACTGGCGTAATCGGAGCGGGCGAAATGCCCACGACTTGCTCTCCTTATATTTTCTACTGCCTCTTGGAAATGGGCAGGCAATTCTATATTTTTATCATCGCCAACAAGCCAATACAATCGATTGTCTAATTGGTAACCCCTGTCTAAGTTCCGCCCGCCCAAGAATCGTGATGGTTCACTTACGCTGTCGGGGAGACTGTAGGGGTCTGAGCCAAATGCACGAGTGGCATCTTGGATTCTCTGTTCCCGATGCCTCCCCAATTTGGCGCTGATATCTCTAAGGAATCCGAGTCTACTCCAGACCTGCCTTTTGGTCAAACCTGCAGAGGCAAAGTTTTCACGATCGTTCCAAAATCCCGACCGTGTGAAAAATGGCACCTTGACACCACCGGTGGGGTCCACGAAGCCCACCGGGTTGTTCCCGGCGTACACGTAGGGGCTGGCGTCCTGGCGTTGCGGATCCACGCTCAGGAACCGGCCTGTCGCTGGGTCGTAGCCGCGGGCCGGCGTCTGGTACACCCCCTGCGCCTCGTCGTAAGGGTGCCCGGTGTAGCGGTAGCGCGCTTCCGCCGCCGCCGCGCCCTCCACAGCCGCCGTCTCCCCGTGCGGCCCGTACTCGAAGCGGGCCACTACGTTGTCGTCGGCGTCGAGTATCGCCCGCGTGGAGCCCAGGTGGTCGGCCAGCAGGTGGGGCGCCTTCTGGCTTCCTCCCAGGCCGTCCCGCGCCACCTGGGCGATGATCCGGCCGCCCGGGCCGTAGATGTTCAGCGTTTGCGCGCCGTCCGTATCTTCCACCAGGGGGCGCAGCCGGTCGCCGTGGGCGTAAAGCGTCGGGTCGGCGTCCTCCAGGGAAGAGCCGTGCGGCGTGTCTGAGGTCGCGAACAGTTGGGCAGATATGCCGGAGGCGACCAACACGGCCAGCAGCGCGCCGGCCAGTATGTACCGGCCCCAGCGGGGCGGTTGGGTACGTTTTCTGGACATGGTGGCTACTCCGGTAAAGTGATTCGAGCATTTTGCGGATTTCTCAATGGCGCGTCTATTATGACCTCCTCAGGACTCGCCACAAATACAATGCGGGTTGTTCGCATGGGAGCAGGTCTGACGCTGATGCCAGGCACATCCCCCGGCCGGTTTATCCTTGCAGCCCTCAATAGACTCGGAAATTCATGGAGTTCCACACCTGTCCGATTGCTAAGCTCCGGTACAGAAGCGGCTACCGAATCGATATTGCGCCTGAGTTCGCTCGGCCGCATGAAAGTGACGCTCGTATCGATATACTGACGCAAATCCTCGGGAGGGAAATACTGCTTGCCAGCGTAATTCTTGTAGGTACGTGCAAACAGTTCTTCGCCCGGCGCCGTTTCCGACCCCCAAGCCTTCGCAGCATGGACCACCGAGAAGTGTTCTTCGATTCTGGTCAGTTGCTTCTCAATTGGCGTGGTCGGTGGCGCCAACCCATAAGCTTCGTGGTTTATAATCACTATGTCTCTCGCCAGAGTTGGCGACCATCTACGCAATTCATCCAATCCGGTCCTGATATTGTTAAGCTCACCCGCCGAAGTTTCCATGCCCACCATCCAATACAGCCTTTGATTATGTCCCTCCCGGAGCCATTCCAAGCCTTGTTGGTGGATCACATCAACAGCGGACGAACCATCCTTACGGTTGAACAGGCTTTGAGCATTCAGCACGTGCTGATCGGATCGTAAGCCCATGCGCCGAGCAATATCATCCGCTTCTGGTGACCTATCGTTGGCGTCGACCTTGAACCCCGATTGGATAAAGAACGGCACTCCGCCGCCACCCGTGGGGTCCACCAAGCCCACCGGGTTGTTCCCGGCGTACACGTAGGGGCTGGCGTCCTGGCGTTGCGGGTCCACGCTCAGGAACCGGCCCAGCGTCGGGTCGTAGCCCCGGGCCGGCGTCTGGTACAAACCCTGAGACTCGTCGTAAGGATGACCGGTGTAGCGGTAGCGTACCTCTGCCGCCGCCGTTCCCGCCGCCGCAGTCTCCCCGTGCGGCCCGTACTCGAAGTGGGCCACCGCGTTGCCGTCGGCGCCCACTACTACACGCGTAGAACCCAGGTGGTCGGCCAGCAGGTACCGTACTGCCTGACTACCCTGGTCGTCCCGCGCCGCCTGGGCGATGATCTGGCCGCCTGGACCGTAGATGTTCAGCGTCTGCGCGCCGCCAGTCTCTTCCACCAGTGGCCGGAGACGGTGGCCGTGGGCGTACAGAGTCGGGTCTGCGTCCTCCAGGGAAGAGCCGTGCGGCGTGTCTGAGGTCGCGAACAGTTGGGCAGATATGCCGCAGGCGACCAGCACGGCCAGCAGCAGCGCGCCGGCCAGCGGGTACCGGCCCCAGCGGGTGGCGTGTCTGGTGTGTTTTCTTGCTGCGCCTGTCGAGCGTTTACTGGACATGCTGGCTGCTCCGGTTGGTCGGCTGTCTCATCGCTCTGCCCATACCACTCGGCGCTCCCGTCAGGCCGAGAGTTGGCTGCAACCCCGGCGGCCCCCGGGTTTCTGGCAGCTCCCAGCCAAGTTCATCGCTCCGAATGGGGCAATTGAGTCAGCTCACCCCATCTTCGCGATAAGTCTATGTTTTCCAGCGCTCCTAATCCAAGTCCAAGTTGGGAATCGCGTTGATCGCGCTAATTTGCTCCGACGTCAATCGAAACCCGGTCTCCTCTCGCATCGGTTGACTATTTCGAGGCTGCTCCATCGGGAACAGTTCGTCAAGTATTTCCTGAGGCTCTGGTATCTGTAGATTATCTGGAAGCTGCGTAGTTGGCTGGCCTGTCGCCGCGTCGGTCGACGGGGGTGGCGGCGGCGGGCCGACTCCGCCCAGGCGGTCCGTTCCCTGCATCCCGATTCGGGTTGGCTGAGGGACCGTTGTGTTTTCGGCAGTGTTTATGGGCGAACGGGACCTGGCCCGCTCTCCAGATTGCGCTAGCGATAAATCTGATGCTCTGATTATGTGGTACCTAAAGCCTCCACCACTAAGGAATTCTGAAACTCTACGGATTGCATCGCTGCCAGGTTGAGAAAAATCCACCAGCGTGATGTTCTCTGCAAAATTGGGACTGGCGTACTCGGCGCTGACGAAATCCCCACGACTTACCTCTCTTATACTTTGTACTGCCTCAGGGAAATGGGTGGGCAATTCTACATGTTTGTCATCGCCAACAAGCCAATACAACTGATTGTTAAATCCGAAGTCTCTGTATGTGACTCCAGTCAAAAATCGTGGTGTATCACTTACGCTTCCGGGGACCCTGTAGGGGTCTGAGCCAAATGTACGAGTGGCATCGTGGATTTTCTGTTCCCCATGCTTCCCCAATTTGGCGCCGATATTTCTAACGAATTCGAGTCTACTCCGGACGTACCCTTTGGCCAAACCTGCAGAGGCAAGTTCATCACCCTCGCCCCAAAATCCCGACCGCATGAAAAATGGCGTCTCGCCCCCACCCGTGGGGTCTATGAAGCCCACCGGGTTGTTCCCGGCGTAGACGTAGGGGCTGGCGTCCTGGCGCTGGGGGTCCACGCTCAGAAACCGGCCCAGCGTCGGGTCGTAGCCGCGAGCCGGTGTCTCGTACACCCCCTGCTCCTCGTCGTAAGGATGCCCGGTGTAGCGGTAGGGCAGTTCGGCCGCCGTGCCCGCCGCTAACGCAGTCTCCCCGTGGGGTGCGTATTCGTAGCGGGCCACGGCATTGCCATCGGAGCCCACTACTACACGCGTAGAACCCAGGTGGTCGGCCAGCAGGTACCGTACTGCCTGACTACCCTGGTCGTCCCGCGCCGCCTGGGCGATGATCCGGCCGCCTGGACCGTAGATTTTCAGCGTTTGCGCGCCGCCCGTCTCTTCCACCAGGGGGCGCAGCCGGTCGCCGTGGGCGTAAAGCGTCGGGTCGCCGTCCTCAATGGGAGAGCCGTGCGGCGTGTCTGAGGTCGCGAACAGTTGGGCAGATATGCCGGAGGCGACCAGCACGGCCAGCAGCGCGCCGGCCATCAGGTACCGGCCCCAGCGGGCGGCGGTTGTCGAGCGTTTACTGAACATGCTGGCTGCTCCGATTGGTGTCGTTTACACGATCCTCCCTAACGACCGGTCTTATGGGGATGCTATCTGTTGGTCAGGATGCAACACCGCCGCCGATGCAGTTCGGGTGGAAGGCCAGACCCTTAATCCGATACTCGAGGCTCACCGAAGGTGGTCAATGTTTTCAGCAATCCCGGCTGCCCTTCGGGAATCAACTCCTGCCAATTCTCCGTATTCGTGGTCGACGCCTGCTGCTCTGGGAAAGGTTGGCCAAGTATTCCTTGCATTTCCTGAGGCTGTGAATAGCCTGGCATCGGTGGATTATCTGAAAGCTGCGTAGTTGACTGGCCGGTCGCCGCGGGCGGTCCCGGGCCGGCTCCGCCCAGGCGGTCCGATCCCTGCAACCCGATTCGGGTTGGCTGAGAGACCGTTGTGTTTTCGGGAGTGTTTATGGGCGAACGGGACCTGGCCCGCTCTTCAGATTGCGCTAGCAATAAATCTGATGCATCGAGTCTTGAGGGCTTAAAGCCTCTATCATTAAGGTAACGTTCAACTTTATCAACCGCATCGCTGCCGGGTTGAGTAAAATCCACCAGCACGATGTTCTCTGCAAAATCGGGACTGGCGTAATTGGAGCTGGCTAGATCCCCACGACTTACATCTCTTATACTTAGTACTGCCTCAGGGAAATGGGCAGGCAATTCTACACCTTTGTCATCGCCAATAAACCAATACAACTGATTGTTAAATCCGAAGGCTCTGTCTGAGTTCCGCCCGCCCAAAAATCGTGATGCTTCACTTACGCTTTGGGGGAGCTTGTCGGGGTGTGAGCCAAATACACGAGTGGCATCATGGATTCTCTGTTCCCCATGCTTCCCCAATTTGGTGCTGATATCTCTAAGGGAATCGTGGCTACTCCGGACCTGCCATTTGGTCAAACCTGCAGAGGCAAAGTTTTCACGCTCGCTCCAAAATCCCGACCGCATGAAAAATGGCACCTTGACACCACCGGTGGGGTCAATGAAGCCCACCGGGTTGTTCCCCGCGTACACGTAGGGGCTGGCGTCCTGCCGCTGCGGGTCGACGCTCAGGAACCGGCCTGTCGCTGGGTCGTAGCCGCGAGCCGGTGTCTGGTACAGTCCCTGCGACTCGTCGTAAGGATGACCGGTGTAGCGGTAGCGCGCTTCTGCCGCTGCCGCGCCCGACGTAGCCGTCTCCCCGTGGGGTGCGTACTCGAAGTGGGCCACTGCGTTGTCGTCGGCGTCGAGTATCGCCCGCGTGGAGCCCAGGTGGTCGGCCAGCGGGTACCGTACTTCCTGACTACCCTGGTCGTCCCGCGCCGCCTGGGCGATGATCCGGCCGCCTGGACCGTAGATGTTCAGCGTTTGCGCGCCGTCCGTCTCTTCCACCAGGGGCCGCAGCCGGTCGCCGTGGACGTACAGCGTTGGGTGGGCGTCCTCCAGGGAATAGCCGTGCGGCGTGTCTGAGGTCGCGAACAGTTGGGCAGATATGGCGGAGGCGACCAATACGGCCAACAGCGCGCCGGCCATCAGGTACCGGCCCCAGCGGGCGATGGTTGTGGAGCGTTTACTGGACATGTTTGCTGCTCCGCTTGGCGTCGTTTACAGCATCCTCCCTAACGACCGGTTTATGGGGATGCTATCTGTTGGTCAGGATGCAACACCGCCGCCGATGTAGTCCGAGTGGAAGGCTAGAGCCTTAATCCGAGACTCGAGGCTCACCGAAGGTGGTCAATATTTTCAGCAATCCCGGCGGCCCTTCGGGAATCAACTCCTGCCAATTCTCCGTATTCGTGGTCGACGCCTGCTGCTCTGGGGGAAATTCGTCAAGTGTTCCTTGCATTTCCTGAGGCTGTGAATAGCCTGGCATCGGTGGACTATCTGGAAGCTGCGTAGTTGACTGGCCGGTCGCCGCGGGCGGTCCCGGGCCGGCGCCACCCAGGCTGTCCGGTCCCAGCCACCCGATTCCGGTTGGCTTAGGGACCGTTGTGTCTTCGGGAGTGTTTATGGACGAACGGGACTTGGCCCGCTCTCTAGACTGCGCTAGCAATAAATCTGATGCTCTGATTATGTGGTGCCTAAAGCCTCCACCACTAAGGAATTCTGAAACCTTACTAACCGCATCGCTGCCCGGTCGCGTAAAATCCACCAGCGTGATGTTCTCTGCAAAATTGGGACTGGCGTACTCGGAGCTGACGAAATTCGAACGACTTACAGCTCTTATAGCTTTTACTGCCTCAGGGAAATGGGCAGGCAATTCTACATCTTTGTCATCGCCAACAAGCCAAAACAACTGATTGTTAAATCCGAAGTCTCTGTCTGCGATTCCAGTCAAAAATCGTGGTGCTTCACTTACGCTTTCGGGGAGCCTGTAGGGGTCTGAGCCAAATACACGAGTGGCATCGTGGATGTTATGTCCCACATGCTTCCCCAATGTGGTGCTGATATCTCTAGCGAATTTGAGCCTACTCCGGACGTACTTTGTGGCCAAACCTTTAGAGGTGAAGCCCTCTTTCTCACCCTCGCCCCAAAATCCCGACCGCATGAAAAATGGCGTCTCGTCCCCACCCGTGGGGTCCAGGAAGCCCACCGGATTGTTCCCCGCATACGCGTAGGGGCTGGCGTCCTGGCGCTGGGGGTCCACGCTCAGAAACCGGCCCAGCGTCGGGTCGTAGCCGCGAGCCGGTGTCTCGTACACCCCCTGCTCCTCGTCGTAAGCATGGCCAGTGTAGCGGTAGCGCGCTTCCGGCGCCGCCACGCCCGACTCGGCCGTCTCGCCGTGCGGCCCGTACTCGAAGTGGGCCACTACGTTGTCATCGGCGCCCACTACTACACGCGTAGAACCCAGGTGGTCGGCCAGCAGGTACCGTACTGCCTGACTACCCTGGTCGTCCCGCGCCGCCTGGGCGATGATCTGGCCGCCTGGACCGTAGATGTTCAGCGTCTGCGCGCCGTCCGTCTCTTCCACCAGGGGCCGCAGCCGGTCGCCGTGGACGTACAGCGTTGGGTGGGCGTCCTCCAGGGAAGAGCCGTGCGGCGTGTCTGAGGTCGCGAACAGTTGGGCAGATATGGCGGAGGCGACCAATACGGCCAGCAGCGCGCCGGCCAGCGGGTACCGGCCCCAGCGGGCGGCGGTTGTCGAGCGTTTACTGAACATGCTGGCTGCTCCGGTCGGCCTGTGGGGAAGGGCCTCCCTCTGACAGCCAATCTTATCAGGATGCTGTTGGTCAGGATGCAACACCGCCGCCGATGTAGTTCGGGTGGAAGGCTAGACCCTTAATCCGAGGATCGAGGCTGAGCGAAGGTGGTCAATATTTCCATCAATCTTGGCGGTGCTTCAGGAATCAACCACGTCAACGGAAACCGTGGTGACTGTGATGGTAGCCGTTCCACCTTCACCCGAGAAGTTCTGGGCCCGGATCCCGATGGTGTACTCGGTGCCGCCGTCCAGACCGGTGATGGTGTATGTTGACGTGTCCCGATCGCTATCCTCGATATCAGTGTAAGTGCTGCCATCATCGATGCTGTATTGGAACCCGGTGACCGTGATGTCGTTGTTGACCCAACTTAGATCCACGCTGTCGACGCCCGCTGTTGCGGATAGTTCGCTCGGAGTTTCCGGCAGGGTGACGTTCGGGGTGGCGGTAACAGTTGATGGCTCGCTGTCCACCACGCCGTCCGTAGTCACCACTATACTGAACGTGTACTCGGCGCCATTCTCCATGGACCCGATGCTGAGGAACGACTTTGGATGTACCGCGTTAAGGGGAAGGGAGACCTCCCCGTCGTCGTAGGAGACCGTCAACCGGTAGTTGGTGATGTCGTCGTCATCAACATTCCACTGGAGCGCTACCCGCTCGTCGTCGGGCATCGCGATCAGGCCGGTAGGGGCCGAGAATCCGTAGTCGGCCGTTGACGCGGTTACGGTGGAGGTGGTTCCCTCGCCCGAGAAATTCTGGGCGCGGATCCCAATCACGTATTCGGTTCCCGCCGACAGACCGGTGACGGTGTAGGTTGACGTGTCGCGGTCGCTACCAGCAATGTCCGCGTAGTCGCCACCGTCCAGGTTGTACTGGAACCGGGTGACCGTGATGTCGTCGCTGACCCAGTTGACCGTAATGCTATTGGTGTCGGCAGTTGCGGTGAGCCCACTGGGAGTTTCCGGCAAGGTGATTTCCGGAGTGGCGACCGTGCTGGCCACCTCGCTAATCGGCAATCCTCCCTCGGATGGGAGCGAGATTGCGTAAACCTCGAAGGTGTACTCTGCGCCGTTGGTCAATGAGAGGAATTCCGCGAACAACTCAGCGTCCCCGGCGTCAACGACATGGGTGGTGATGCCGCCAGTTTCGTCGTTAATGGACTTTGCCATATAGCTGTCTATGGCGGCGTCGCCCTCGTCCCAACGGAGCACCACCCGGGTGTCATCGGGCATGGCGATTAGGCCGGCGGGGGCCGCAAATAGCTCCGGTTCGGGTGCGATGGGTATCGCAGTGACCTCGTCGCTATCCGGTCCCACGCTTACTTCGTTGATCGCCCGAATTTGGAGGGTGTATTCGGCGCCATTGACCAGGCCGTCGATCGTGTAGGACAGATGATTGGCTTCGCCAGACGCGCTGTCAGGGATATCAATCCAGTCTGATACGTCGAAGGCATAGGCCGAGCCGGTAGCGGCATCATCGCTTCGGGCTCCCACTATCTTTGTGTCCGCGTCCAAGGCAACTGACCATCCGAATTGGTCGCCATTCGCCCCGTCCGATGCGGTTAGCCGAACCACCTCGATGGCGTCGGCCCAGCCGGTATCGGACTTTTCAAACACGTAGGCGGCGCCATTGTCGCCGTGCCCGTGGGTCCCGGCAATCATCCTGTCTCCGTCCAGGGCCACCGAATACCCCAACATGTTTCCGGATGATTCGTCCGATGCGGTGATCTTGGCAGTTTCCGTGGCATTGGCCCAGCCATCGCTGGGTTCCACGAATGCGTAGACTGCGCCCCGGCTTCCTTGGTCGGTGTGGGCTCCGGCCATCACCGTGTCTCCGTCGATTGCGACCGAATGTCCCAGATATCCGAGGATGAAGCCATCCGATGCAGTTAATTTCGCGGTCTCGGTGGTAACGGCCCAACCCGTATCGGGTTTGACGAATACGTAGGTCGCACCCTTACTGCTGTTGTGTTCGTAGGCTCCCACGACGACGGTGTCGCCGCTGACGTCTACGGCGTGACCAAAGTAGTCACTGGCCGCACCATCCGACGAGGTAAGTTTCGCGGTCTCGGTGGCATTATCCCAACCGGTATCGGGTTTGACGAACACGTAGGCTGAACCGGAGTCCGCGCCATTGTCGTCGTCGTTGTACGATCCGACCACCACAGTATCGCCGTCAATGGACACCGACTGACCGAAGTGATCGCCGGCGACCCCGTCTGATGCGGTTAATTTCGCGGTTTCAGTGGCGTTGGTCCAGCCATTGTCGGGTTTCACGAATACGTAGGATGCCTCGCTCCAAGGCGAGCCCACGACTATCGCATTACCCGATAGGGCGACCGACAGACCAAAGTGATCAGAGTCGTCTCCGTCTGATGCAGTGAGTTTGGCGATCCGGGTCCACGTTCCGGACGCCCGGGCGAATACGTAGGCCGATCCCTGGTCATCATCGTCGCCATGGCTCCCTATCACCAGGGTTTCACCAACGACGTCGATGGAATATCCGAATTCATCATCCTCAGCCCCATCCAAGGCAAGGAGCTTAACTACTTCACCTCTCATGCGGTGTTCGTAGCCAGTGATACTGTCATCGTTGGGGTCGTCCCACGACAAGGTCACCTGGCCATCGCCCGTTGTGGCATTGAGATTGGCCGGGATGGCCGGAGCCGTGGCCGCCTCCGGCGTTACGGTAACGGCATCACTATCGGAACTTGTACCGATTTCATTGATCGCCCTGATACGGAAAACGTACTCGGCGCCGTTGACCAGGCCGGTCACCACGTAAGAGGTGGCGTGGTCCTCGCCGGGCGCGCTGTCGGGTATGGCGATCCCATCCGGGGGCGCGGGCAAGATGGCGCCGCTCTCCACCTGGGTGTATTCGTAACCGGTGATGCTATCGTCGCCGGGGTCGTCCCAGGTCAAGGTCACCTGGGCGTCACCAGGCTCGGCGACGAGACTGGTCGGCGCGTCGGGAGCCACCGGCGTCACGTACAGCTTGTAGGAGCTGATGGCGTCGTTCAAACCCGCGTCGGTGAGTCCTTCAGCGCCAACCGTTTGTGGCCCAACGTAGGTGGCCTGCGCGCCGCCGTAGTCGGCGTGCTCGTAGACCTCCAAGGTGTACCCGTCCGCAACCTCGATGGCCGAAATCTGGTCGTTGTAATCGCTTCCGTGCTCGGCGCCGATGCTGGGCACCGATATGGGAGTGTGGTGGCTGACAGTCAGTCCACCTACCCCGGCGTCGTGCTGCTTGAGGGTAGCCTTGGGGGATTCCCAGGTCCATTGTTGGCTATCGCTACCGTTGCAGGAGGACTGTAGGGCAACGAATGCTCCGAATATGGTGAACCCGTCCCACCCGATGCATGCCTCACCGTCGCCGGATGGACTAATGGCGCCGGTGGGGTATTGCGGATCCCATTTCTGGTTATCGGAATCGTTGCAATCATTAAGGTCCATGTAGACACTGCTGGCAGAATTGGACGGCCTATCCCAACACTTGTCGGCGCCCGTGATTCGCTTGGTATCGTATTCATAGGTCCACTTTGCGTCACCAGCATCGCTACATGACTCAACCAACAGCGTCCCACCAACTGCTACGACGCATGCGTCCCCCTGTCTAATCCGCTTGTTGGTGAGAGCTACCGAGGGGGGTGTCGAGAACCGCCATCTCTGATTGCTCTTGTCCGGATCGCAGGTTCTGATCTGTGGGTCGCTATTGTCGTCCGGATCAATGTCGAGGCACAGGCTACTGTCCACCTCCTTCGAAATCTGATATGTGTCGGGGTTGTAGACCCACTTAACATTATCAAACGGTCCGCAATCGGTCACGACTGTTTCGTCGTAGTTTCCCACGCCAGCGGATGCAAAGCACTGACTATCGTTCTTTCCCCACTTGATGTTCGGGCTGTCGTAGGTCCACATTTGATCTAAATCGTTCCCGCAGTCCTCCATATGGCCACGGGTCTCGCTAACACTGTAGGTGGTGCCCAGACATCTACCGTCCTGGGACCTGATGCTGTAGTTATGGCCAGACACGGGCATGACAGCGGAGACCGGATGCCAATCCCACGTCTGGTCGTCCCAGCCGTCGCAATCCTCAAGCGTAACTGGGGTCCCAGCGGTCAAGCATTCGCCGTCATGGCCGCCCCCGTGGCTTTTGATAGCGCCGGACAGGGGGTTGAACTCCCATTGTTGCGAGCTTTGGCCCTCCCCCGAGCAACTGGCTATGATGACCGTTACCTCGTCCCAATCGAGACAGTGGCCGTTTGACGCCGTAATCTCCTTGGTATCGTAGTGATAGGCCCAATTCTGGTGTTCGTCATCGGCACAATCCTCAAACAGTGTGCCAGTCGTGTCGCTGTTGGTACTCAAACACTTGTTGTCGTCTCCCTTGATTTGGTACCAAATTCCGGATTTGGGGGGAGAATGCGCCTCCCAAGTCCAATCCCGGCCATTGCCATCAGAACAGGCCACTTGGATTAGGATGTCATTATTGCCGAGGCCAACACAAGAGTCCTGACTGTAACCTGTATAAATCTTACCGCTGGGAATCTGTGGACTCCATTCTTGAGATGAATCGCTATCGTCGCAAGCCCCCATGATGACTACGATTCCGTCCTCCGTAGACACCAATCCCCAGCATTGGCCGTCGGCTCTCTCGATGTGCTTGGTGTCCGGGTCGTATCGCCAATTTTGATTGCCGTTGCTTGGGTCGCACTCTTCGAGTTGCGCATTGGATCCGGCGTCCCCGCCGACGCAATGTTCCCCCTGCTTAATCTGCACGTATGACAAAGGAGGCGTTAGGTCCGACTCGGCGATCACAAACAGCCAACGCTGGTTGGCGCCGCTATGGCAGTTGTAGAGCTGGACGTTGGTTCCATTCTCCGTGTCACCGCCCTTGGCATCAAGACAGCGGTCGCTAATTCCCTTGATCTGACCGGTGGACGCGTCGTAGGTCCAATGGCGGTCTTCACCATCGCTACAATCGTTCAGGTGAATATTGGTGCCGCTATCGGGATCGCCCTGAACATCGATGCACCGGTCTCCATTTCGAATTTCCTGGGTGTCGGGATTGTAGGTCCACAGCTGGTTGTCGCCACCGTGGCATTCCCACAGCTGGATGTTTTGGGCGTCCCCGTTGGTATTGGTGCTTGACACGTCAAGGCACGTGCCCCCCTCGCCGGTAATGCGGTACCGATAGTCCGCGCTGGGCTCGGGGCGACTCGGTGAGGGGGTCCATTCCCACTGGTGCGACTGGCCACCACTGCAGGAAGTCAACTCGATGTTGCCGTCGTCCACACCCAGACAATGATCGTTCTTGCCCTTGATCAGCTTGGTAGATTTGTCGTAGGTCCACTGCTGGTTGCCTCCACCGTGGCAATTATATATTTGGACGTTATCGCCGTCGGCGGCGCCGCCGCCCTGGATATCGATGCACTTGTCGTCGATTCCCTTGATCTCCTCGCTTGACAGGTCGTAGGTCCAGCGTTGACCCTCGCCGACGGAGCATTCTTGGAGCTCGAGGTTGGCCCCGCTCGCGTCACTGCCGTCCGCGGTACCGATGCACTGGCCGACTCCATCCTCAAGGTTGCTGCCAGCGACCCGGAGGTTGTACTCGGTGCCGGGTTCCGGCGACCAAGCTCCTTCCTTCTTGACAATGCGCCGTCCCAGCGGGTCGTAGGAGTATTCCGCTTCGTACCCGTCGTCGATGGAGACCCGGTCGACCCGGTCGTTGCGGGGGTGAAGTTCGTAGGTGACAACCTTGCCGTCGGAGTTGGTGAACTGGGTCACCGCCCCGTAGTCGTTGTGAGTGAAGTTGCGGGCGTTCCCAGTTACGCTGTCGGTAACCGACGCGAGCTGGTTCTTGCCCGAAACATAGGCGGAGGCGTTGTCCCCGACCACATCGCCGTCGGTCGCCCCGTATATTTTCTTGGTGAGCATGTTGCCGTTATGGTCGTAGGTGTACTCGTACTTGTGGGTCCGGGTGGAGAGATCGTCGCCGTTCGAGCGCACTGCACTTACCAGGCGGCCCCAGATGTCGTAACTGTAGTCGTAGCGGTGCTCGCCGTCGCCGAGGCCGGACCCGGTGTACTCGACCCGGCGGATGTTGCCGGCCTGGTACGGGTCGTAGTAGAGGGCCTCGGCGAAGATGGTCTCGTCGTTCTCATCCTTGGTCTCAAGCTTAGTGAGCCGTTCCTGGAAGTCGTACTCCCGGCTCTGGACCATCTTGTCGCCATCAAGCTTGTTGCTAACGATCTTCCCGTAAACGTCGTAGCGGTATTCGCTGGCATAGCGGACGCCGCTACAGTCCGCCTTGTCGCAGATGGCGTCCAGTTGGCCCAACACGTTCAACGGGTAATAGACGGAGGTCTGATCGCTGCTGTCGAAGAGCAACGCCCGCTTGCGCTCCTCGCTGAGGTTCGCGAACCCGGTGGCCTGGTCGTCGCTGGTCATCCGCTCCTTCTCCGGATAGACCATGGCCAGGCGGGTCCCCAGGTTGTTGTACGTGTAGGCGCTATTGCGGACCGTGGTCTCGGTCACCTCACTGATGCCAATTGTGCGTCCGCGCTGGTCGTACTGGTAGAAGATGTAGGAATTTCCCCGATCCTGGCCCTGGTAGCACAGATCGACCGGGTTGTCCACGATGAGGTTCGTGGTGGAAACCAGGCCGTAGAGCCGCCCGGTCAGATAGGGTTGGGTGTACCCGGTCTGAACGTCGGCGTCGTAGAGATGCGTGGTTTGCACGCAGGCGTCATCGGAACCGGGATAGCTGGCGTCGTTGGCCAGCGACTTGTAGTCGCTAATGCTCTTGGATACGTTCTTCAGTACGCCGATCTCGGCGACCCGGCCCTTGAGGTCGTACTTCAGGTAACTCATGCCGCTGATGTTGTCCGAGGTGCTGGCGTTCTTGCGGGTGAAGCGCGGTCGCCCCAGGTTGTCGCTGATGACTATGGCGTGGCCGCTCAGGTCCGGTTCCTGGCTGGTCTTGACCAGGCCCGCGTTGTCCCAGGTGGTGGAGACGTTCTTGAAGGCGTCGTGATTCTCCACCTGCGCGGCATTGTAGTTGGGGGTGTATGCGGTGGTTTCCCGGAAGGCGCCATTGGTCCAGTAGTCATACGCGTACTTCCATTCCATGTATCCGCCATGGTCCTCGTTGCCGTGCTTGGTGGACACGGTCCGGCCGGCCTTGTCGGTTACGACGGTGCTCTCCAGCGCGATATCGTCGGTGTAGGGCAGGAAGTTCTGGGTCTCATAGAGGTCATGCCCACCCAACAACTCGGTGTGGGCCGTGTCGTGGGTAGACCCGTATCCAAATTTTTCGGTCCGTTTGCCGGCGATATCGAAGTCATCGCCAGGCAGGAGTGACTGCAGTGATGGGCGAAGCAAAGGTGAACTGGCATAGCGAGTTTGCGTGAAGGGATGGCTGTCGTTGTCTGTTACGACTTGCCCGGAGATGGTGCTCTTATCCCAGTCGAACCCGGTGACAAAGCCGGTGTCGTAATTCCCCAGTGGTTGGGAGAGTTCGCTCAACTTGGTCCGCACCGAGGGCTTGCCCCACCCGTCGTAGAGGGTTTGAGAGATCTTGACTCGGGTGGGATTGTTATCATCATCCAGGTGGAGTGACTGGGCCTGGATGGTGCGGCCGGCCCCGTCGTGGAAAGCGCGGGAGATGGTCGGATTTTGCCCGATGAACACGTGGCTGACCACGCTCTGGCCGAACGATATTGCCTCCGTGCCAGAATCGGTGATGGGCGTAAGCTTGTTGGTGGAAATGACCATCTTGCCATCCAGGAAGACGGCGGAGAACTGATCGATGACCACCCAGGTCAGGATTCGGGCCGTCGTTTCACTGCTGGGGATGGCGTCGGATTCAACCGATACGGCGCCCTGGCTGAGCTTTAGTTTATTCCCAATGGCGACCAGCGACAATTGGTGGTCCCCACCAACGGTTACGTCGATGCCTTCATAGGCCATCAACCGAAGTGCAAAACGGTTGGACACCTCGATTTGGTGTCCCCCTGGGCTGCCGGGGATAAAGTAAGCCCGATCGTCATCTTGGAAGGCAATAACGGCGCTGTGATTGGGCTGGCTTTGGTCGAACCCAATTCCCGCTTCGTGATTAGTCTCGAAACTGAAGCCGTCATAACGACTGAATCCAACAGTCGGGAATCCCCGCAATCTGATCTCCCCCTCGGGGTTGTATGCGTAAGTTCCCATGATCCGGTTACGTTGATCCCGTACCAGGCGGGTGACTACCCCGCTATTGTTGGTCTTGCTAACCGTCCGGTACTGGGCGTCGTGGGCGCTTGACCCGAAGGAACTGTCCACGGGGCGTATCAACACCTCGTCGATGTATCCGCCGGAGTCACAGGATACCGAGGCGTTGGACCCGGAGCCACTGGCTATCTGCAGATAGAGCCAGATGTTCCCGTCTCCCTCCGCCGAGGTTACCGTCTTACTGTCCATGGCGACCTGGCACGTGTGGCCGTCGCTGGGGCTAACCCACGCGCTGAGCAAGCTGGGCCGACCGGATGAACTGTAAGTGTTAACGGCTACGTTGACTTTACCCGACTCGGCTCCGTAGGATTGGGACCCCGCGTAGCCAACGACGGTGGACGTGGAACCGCCCGATGGGCTGAAATTGTCACCCGCGTTGTGGCTTTCGTAGTCCTCGAAGCCGATGTAACTGACCCCGTTGTCGTGGATGTTGGCGTTGGAGGACGCGGCGTATACGATGTGTGGCTCGGAATGGGTCAACAACCGGCTGCTTACCATGCCGGTCTGGACGTTCCTGGTGACGACCGGTATCCCGGTTGCCGCGTCGTAGGTGGATACTTCGCTGATCGCAACCCAGCCGGAACCAGGGCTGGAGGGATTGAAAGTCGGCGCTTCGCTCTCTTCCGATTGGGTCTGATAGGTGTAGGAGCCCTTTGACAGGTACACCGGATCATCCAGACCGTCGATATCGACCTTGGCGTAGGTCTTGGCCCGGGAACCCAATAAATGAGAGGTCCAACTATGTGTTAGAGTGTCTGCGGGTATCGATACGGGGAACGGTACCAGCGGCAAGGGAACCGCAGTCCACTTCCATTTCTGGTTACTGCCGCCGGCGCAGCCGTAGATTTGGACGTTGTGACTGCTTCGGTCAACGTCCAGGCAGTAATCCTTGGACTTGATCTCGCCGGTGTCGGGGTGGTAATACCATTCCTGATTATCTTCTCCGTCTTTGCATTCCCACATTTGCACGTTGTGGCCGTCGTCGTGTCCGTCGTGAATGTCGAGACAGCCCCCGGTGGGCTTTGAATCAACATGGTTCTTGTCGGGGTCGTAGATCCACTTTCTGGTGGAATCCTTGCATTCGCCGGTGCTGATGTTGACCCCGTTTTTGAACTCCCCATCGCTGTTGAGGCAATCCCCGCTTTCCTTATTTGCGATGGGGCCGGGGATCTCAGGGCTGATGATTGCCCATTTCTGGTTGTTACCACTGTTGCAATCGTAGACCTGAACGTTGGTGTCGTTGTCCTTCCCGGAGTCTTGCACGTCAAGGCACTTCCCGTGCCACCCCTGTATCTGACCTGGGACGTTTCGATCTGCGTATGGGTACCATTTCTGGCTATCCTCGCCATTACAGTCCCACAACTGCACGTTGTTTGTGGTTACATCCACATGAAGGCAGTAGTCGCCCACCATCATTTCCCTGGTGTCGGGAATGTACGTAAACTTCTGTTTGTCCTCGCCGTTGCAATCCCACATCACGGCATTGGAACCCTTGTCAACACTGTCGTGAATATGGAGACAGTTCGCATTATATCCAACGACCCAATAAATAGCTGGGTCGTCGTCACCAAGACTAGGGCTTGATTGATCGCCGGCTTCGAGTCGGAAGCTCGAAGTCTGCACCACATCCTGGTAACGGTTGGACGCTATGAATGCGTCCCCGTAGGCGTCGGTCTCCCAAGCGTATGTGGTATTGGTTTGGATGCCGTCATCAACGACTTTACCGGTGCTGTGGTCGTACCCGTTGGTCTGGGTAATGGTCTGAGTCCGCTGTGCGTATTCGTTGTATTCGTAGAAGGTGGCAGTGGTCACGTCGTCCTTGGTGTGGTCGGTCCTGATGACGAAAACTAGGGACGTATCCGGCAGACCGTTGCGCTTGATGATCTGAATCTTGTGCCAGGTCTGGGTGGTGGCCTGGGGGTCGCTCTGGCCGTCCTCGAAAACATCTTGCCGATAGGTCTTCCCGCGCAATTGGTTGGTGTAGTCGCGCGAACTGATGTCGCCGTAATTGTTGCTGGCCGGGCAATCGCCGGTGATGATAGTCCCACCCCGGAGGTCGAGGACTTCGCAGGTAATGCCCACACCCGATTCTACGCCGTTGTACATGAGCCGCTCGATGCGACCATTCCCGCCGTCCCTTCCTCCCGGCCAGCTCGTAACCTTCCGGTAATTGGCCGAGTTCTGGTCGTGACCGGCCGTATCGGCGTCGAAGTCATACGACACGATGGAGTCCTGCAGGCCATCATTGAACGTGACGGTATCGACCACAATCGAATCGATCTTGCCGATGCCAGCCTCATCCATCATGCGGTGGACCACTACCTCACCCCGCGTTCCGTAGAAGCACGGGTCGGTGGACTCGGTGGTGACCGGTTTGCGCATGAGCCGTTTGTCGTGGGAGGTCTTCAGGCAGGTGTATTTTCCATCGGGGGAAGATTTCTGATAAGTGATAAAGTTGCGTCCCGCCCCGAGTGGATACCGATCGTTCTCTTCACCGGCGGTTATGTCGTCGTCGGTGGACACCGACTGAATGACGCCCTGGGTGCCGTTGGTCAAGATCCTCAAAAAGGGTCCTTGGTCGGTCTGGAACGTGAGGACTCCGCTGCTGACGTCGAGCTTCTTGATGTGTTCGATTACGGCGTGAATCCCGTCTTTTGTAGCGTTATCACCAATGTCCGCCACGTACGCCACAGTGGAATCCGTGTTACGAACAAGCAAAGCCGTGTTGTGCAGGCTGAAGCGTGTTCCGATGATATTGGAGTCCGGATGCGACGATGTGAGCTTGTGGGCAGCTTGACTGATGTCGTGCTGATCGTGTTTGGACTGGGCCTCTATCTCCTTGCTGATCAGGGTAAACCCGGTGGTCAGCAACGCGTTCTGAATCAATCCAGGAATGTTGCCATCGAGCAGGTCCATGACCGTTGACATGCCGACGAGGACCCAGTTGGCGTCGCTTATAAGTTTGTTCAGTTTCTGCAACTGCTTGAGCTTCTCTTGGGCTCTAAGGATAGCGAGGTAGTTCTCAACATTTTCTTTACTCAACGGTGCGTCCAGCGACTGGATGTCACCCAAACTCCGCACCATAACCGAAGTCCCATCGCTCGTCAGGCGGGGGTAAAGCGCGTGGTAATGTAACCGATACAGGCCGTTGTAGGTAACGAGCAGGTCCGGTGTTATGGACATTCCCCCGACACAGCCTATATCGGGAGCCGCGCCGCCGTCCTCGTTGGCGTACGTATTTGTGGGTATTCCATCCCATTCTTCGGGTGGCTTACCGGGATACCCGTGAAATACCCCGGTGCTGTGGCGCGGGTTGTAGGGCATCGATGACTTAACGGTGGTGTTCCCGTCAAAAGACTCGGCGGTGCAATCGGATAACGAGAAGTCAACCCTGCCATAATCCTCTTTGGAGTCATAGTGATTGTCCCATATAACCGCGATGGCCAACAAACGACGCGCCAAGAGGAAGGAATTGCGGAACGTATCGTTGCCGTTGCTAAGCAAACCGGACGACGGGACGTATTTCATTGGTTTGTCGGCATGCCAGTTAAAATATTTGGAATGCTTGTCCCCCCACACATCCGACCAGTACGTTCCTATGAACGATAAGAGGCCCACTACCACTTGATAGCTATCGTCTTGATCCAGAACGGTAGTAACCTTGGGAAGGAGAAAATTACCGTAGACATCGATGTCAGGGTTTATATCCCTCAGGTGTATGCCGTGGTACCCGTCCCAATGCATCATGGGGGCCAGGATGACTATGTCGCTAAAACGACTATTCCACGACGGACTGTGGACATACGGCATCGTTCCGGAGGGCTCCGTCGTCACGTTCTGGTATTCGTAGTCGTCGCTGGAGAGCGTTCGCTCGTCCACATCGATATCGAATGCGATTGAAATATCGACGTATATTGGGTCGTCGCCTTCCATGGTGTCCTGGTTGAACGCGGCGCCGGACAGTGTCACCGTTAACTTTGTGCCGTTTGCGTCGAAGTTGGCATTCAGGGAGCTCACTTCCGAATCGATGTCCGCACAATAGGCGGTGATGTCGTCCAGCCCGTTTTCGTAGTTGGGCAGGCACCATTGCGGATGGCCGGAGGCGGCGTCGGACACCTGCCAGGTGTCCTGCTTGGGATCGTAGAACGCAACCTGGACTGTTACCGTTGGTGCTTTATGTTCACTATTGGATTGTATAGAGGCGAGTCCCACCGTGCTGTCGGAGACAGCCATGGTCGTCAAACTGTCCAATCCAAATACATCAAATGTCACTAATTGGTCATTGTAACCGTTATCGTGAATGTTGCTATATCCCAAGTAGCGGAAATCATCGACGTCGTAAAGGAAGAATATGGCATCTCGATTGGATCGTAACTGCTTGTACTCGAACGTATCCCCACCAACATGTAGGGGCTCCAACTGGGTGGCTTCCCATCGGTCCGTCGCGCCTTTCGATACCACATGAATTTGTTGATGATCGGTGGTTACGAAGGCGAAAAGAGTAGGTTGCATCGTTATCAATTCATATGTTTCGTATTCCCCCGGGACATACTTTCCGAGATCATCACGGTACGTGATCGCCCAACCAGTCGGCGTCCATTCGACGAGTTCCAAGATGTAATAGCCGCTGGAATCAACACCCAGGAGCAGGATATATCCGTCAGAAAACATGGCGGTGCGGTGGCCATGGATGCTGGTATCCAGCTTCAGTTCGCGGGACACGTTGGTGCTCTGCTTCTTGTAGGTGTAAGTCTTGATCGAGCCGGATGGAGAAGTAATCGACTTGATGGCTCCGTAGAACGCCCCCGTGTCCTCGTTGAAAATTCGGTCAAAATTGGACCGTCCCACGGAGACGCCGTCGGATTCTTCCTGCCCCCAATATTTGAAAGTGGTCGGCGGACTTGACGGCAAAGCGTCCTGGCTGTTCTCGGGGTAAACTCCCTGTTGTACTCCGGTGAGAACGCGCTTGCTCATGTCATTGGAATCGCCGGCCAGGAAGTCGTACGACAGCGTGGTCTGCGCACGCGGGGCATCGCTGCCCGCCATGAAGGAGACTGAGCCACCCACGAAGGCAATTTTCAGTCGCTCCTGGTACCCGTCCGGCTCCGCGGATTCGACGTGGGGATCAGCATACTCCGTTAATCCCAAGTGGGCGTACGGCTGACAGATTTGGGAGTAATAGTCCAGGTCGAGAGTGGTGTCGACCAGGTCGTGCTGGGCCGGTTGGGCTTCGTTGTCCAGAGCCGGGCCGGTCCCCGGGGAGCCGTCGGCCATGGCGCAATAGGCGACCACCGTCCTTGCTCCGCTTTCCTGTTGCACCCGGTACAGGTAGGACGACCGACTGAATGCCTTCGGAGAATAAGTTTGTGAATCTCCGGTATCGGTCGTGCTCCCGCCCGCTCCGGCATCGGTCGTGCTCCCGCCCTCCCCGGCATCGGTCGTGCTCCCGCCCGCTCCGGCATCGGTCGTGCTCCTGTCCTCTCCGGCGCCAACTGAGCCCTCATCCCCCTTTGTGGTTATCTCACTGTCCGGTGGGGTAATAACTTCCCAGCCCTCATCAATCGGGTAAGGGTCGTCAATCGTGGGTGGCTCCGAGGGCGGCGCTGGCTGTGGTTCCGGTGTGGCGTTTGGGTCAGATGTGTACTCCCGGCCCACATCCTGAATGTTATTGATATAGGACAGAATCGTGGATTTGCCCGTGATGGATTCGATTCGAGAGAGGTTCCAGGCCACTGCAATATTGGTCTGGTTTTTCGGATTTTGGCTTGCACCCGCCCAGTCACCCCATTGGACTCCGTACTCGATAGCTCCCGATTGGCACCGACTCGCCGCCGGGTTGAGGTTATTTTGCAGGTGGGCGCACACCTGTTTGAAATCGTCAGTGTAACTGCTGGAATCCTCTTGTCCCCACTTGCCGCCGTAGTAATATTTCACTCCGTTCGGGTGCGTGATGACCCAGTAAGAGTCACCGTCGTTGTCGTATCGTTGGATCTTGGTGGTGGGGCGGTAGGCGTCCTTGTACTCATAGTTTTCGAACGAACCGTCACTACCCGTGCTCTTCAGCTCCTGTATGCCCTGCTTGGAGTCGTAGAACACGAACCGATCGTCGTCCTTTCGACCGCTCCCCTGATTCATCCGGATGATACGCGGGTGTTCCAATGTCCAACCCAGACCCAACTCTCCTGCCTGGTAGTCCAGCAGCCAGGTCTTGACCGCACCCTTGACGTTGCTGGAGTAGCTGGCAGTGAGGCTGTACGCCGGGCTGCTGTTGTCCAGCGTGCCTCCCAGGGAGAAGTTGGTCTGCACCGCCCCGTGGGACATGTCAATGCTGGGGTCCCCGGTGAGACCGCCAGGCAGGTTGTCGATCTTCATGTCCACATCCGGGGCGCCCACGTTGGCGACATTCTCGCCCTCCCCTTGTATGGGGGTCGCCGGGGAAACCCCGGAAACCCCCAGGAAGGAGGCCAATATGAGGGCAAGAAGTAACGCCCACACCAGGCCGGTGCGCGGCTTTACGTTGATATCACGCCTGATGGAACCTGGAATCATGCCGATTATCTCCGTGGGTTCTGAATGCTCAATTGTCCTGGGTTCCGAATGCTCAGTTGTCCCAGGGCCCTGCTGACGCCGAAAAGCAGAGTTGACTGGGCGTCACTGACAGGTTCTCATTCCCCGAATCGTCTATGGCGCCCGCGTATGCTCTGGTGGTTTTGCCCACGCCTCCGGCGGTTAGTGTGTAAAGGCGGCCCACAATTCTCATGACATCAGAGTCGGCGGTTCCGTGGTTGGCAATCCACCGACGGCTGAACGTCGCTCCACCGCCGTGGGATTCATACTACCAAGTGTTTCGCGAGTTGGCAATCCACCGACGGCTGAACGTCGCTCCACCGCCATGGGGTTCATATTTCCAAGTGTTTCGTGATTTTGTTGTGCGCCATTCGCCTACTTTCCGTAGACTATTCGTGTTAAACGGAAATTTCCGGTATGATCAGACTGACACCGACCGGATCGTAAGGGTCGCTTCGGAACCGGACCGTCGCGGCGGTGCGCTACTGCCTGCCGCCCGGGGTCGACTTTCGGCGCTGCCGGTCTGAACCAGTGGGTGAGAGTCTGGCCGATTCGACAACGCTCGAGCAGGAGGTCCAATCCCTGCGGGACCGTCTGTTCCGGCTGAGAGCAGCCAGCCTGGGCATCAACGAAAGCTTGGACTTCGAGGCTGTTCTGCAGGGGGTTTTGGAGGGCGCCTAGGCGCTCACCGATGCACGGTATGGCGTGATATCGCTGGTGGATGACGCCGAGCGGCCGCAGGACATTTTTGTTTCCGGCCTTTGAAGCAACTCCAACCAAGTCTTCATAGTCTTGCGGCGCCCTAACGAAACTGCCGACCTGACCAACCTTGTAAGTGTGTCCCTTGAAAATGGACAAACCAGATGCAACCGATTCAGCAAGGTGAACGTTTAGCGCAGCCCCAGATACTGCTGCGATAATCCCAAGGTATGTGGGATCGCAGCTGAGCATTCAGCCCTCCTGACCATTGGGCGGAACAGGCTTAGTATCACTTTCATTGCCCGTGCCCTCGTTAGCGTTTTCCAGCCTATGCATCTGCGTTAACGCAAGGAATCTGGCAAACTTGGCGAAATCTCCAAGCAGGAATTGTCCACCCCCGCTTTCCGAAGCGGATTTCCAGAACGTATGCCGAATCGCCTCCCATTCTTCACTCGGCGGTTGGCCAGGCCCCCACCGACCAGCTACTCCGCCATTTATTGCACCGTTGCGCGCGTAGACACTCAGATTTGGACGTGAACGCGCCATAGACGCAACTGTTTCTCCCTCTGCAGTTGACTTGTACTAGAACGCAATAGTTGCAGAATGAGCGTTTGCGGCCATTGCTTCTTCGAGCACGGCGCAAATGTGGGCGTCAAGGAATGAAAAGCCAGAACATAAGAGAAGTGTATCGGGACTCGTCAGGAAAGAGCGTAGTCGTTCGAACAGAGCAGAGTACGGCAGTCTCGCAACTTGGTCGTACTTCAGATGGTCCGGGCAAATGAGTTGAGTTGCTCCCCTGCTCCCTGTTCTGACGACTGTATCAGCGGAGATTTCCCAACCGAGCGAACCGTGAAGCTTCCACAAGCGAGTCCAACTCGGGGGAAGTGCATCAGTGTACACACTTGCAGCATCGTAGAATGGCCTGAAAGAATCACTGAAGCCGTCGAATCAAGGAGCGTGAGCACTCTCGAGGGCTTCTTCGATCAAGAGGTCATAATTTGGCGTAAATATCTCTATCGAGCGTAGTCGCCTCGTACCGGATATCCACGATGCAACCTCAGAATAAGGGTCTGGATTCTGAGGAAGAGTTGCACTTACATGTACCCCTATCTTTTCACAAATGCGCTGGGCCATTTCATCATAGCCCTTCGCATCCAATCCGTGCACGTTAGCACTCCCGATTGCTTGTGCGAGCTTTCTAACTTGAGTCAGTATGGTATAGATATTAATGACCCCACTCAGTTCCGACTTTAGAATCTCAATGATCCCCTTGTCTTCCACGGTCAATGCGCCCACTACGGCATCCGTTAGACCGGCGACATCAGGTACCAGCGGATTACCACCGTCTTCAACAATGCCGCCGTCCTCATCTATCCGAATAGCAGTTGGGGCGCCTGCACCGAGTAGCAGCCCAATTCGCTTGCGGCCCTGCGAATGTATCTGACGCAAGTCCGCCATACAACGATCTGGATTTTGGATTATAGCATTCTGCATCGACTAACCTGGTACCGTTTCAGTCTGAATATGCTGGATAGACGTGTTGAAGTTTAGTGCGAGCGTGTTTAGTAGAGAAGCGCCAGTCTATGGCGGCGACAGCTTCATTGCGTTCACGTTCCAGCGTCGAGACCTCTCGCTTCAGTGTCACCTCGTCGCTGAATCGGCGGTTGAGACACTGGTTGCTCAAGACGCTCAATTCTATCTCTGCCATGTTCAGCCATCTGCCGTGCACTGGGGTGTAGTGGAACACCAGTGTCTTGGCGATACGGCGCGCTTCTGCCGGCTCGAAGGCATCGTACAACGAACCCAGCTTGTGTGTGTTGAGATTGTCCAGCACCAGCCGTATCGTCTCGGTGTGAGGATATGCGTCATCAACCAGCCATCTCATCTGATGTGCGAAGTCTACGGCAGTACGTCTCTCGGCAACCTCGACATGTCTCCAGCCGGCTTTCGGTTCACAGAACATGAACAGGTTGCGTGTCCCGTTTCGCTTGTACTCGTAGTCGTATCGTTCCACCCGCCCCGGCTTGGCCCTGATTGATGGTGTACCACGTCAACCATTTTGGCCGGTGCGTCAATTATTCTGGCCGGTCTGATTCCTTTCCTATGTGACGATTCTGGGCGGCGTTGGTCCTGTAGCTGGGCACGTCGAACTCCAGGATCACCGAGTGGTGAACTATCCTGTCCATCGCCGCCGCGGTCGCCATCGGATTTGCGAACACCTTCTCCCACTCGCTGAACACCAGGTTCGAGGTGATGCCCAACGATCTTCGCTCGTAGCGCTCGGCGGTCAGCGTGAACAGGACCTCGGATTCCTCCGCTCCCTGTGGAAGATATCCCAGGTCATCGACCAGCAGCAGGTGGAAGTTGTCCAGCTTCCTGAGCATCCTGGGCAGTTCCAGGTCCCGCCTCGCAGCGAGCATGTCCTGGACAAGCCGATATGCGGGGGCGAACAGCACCGAGCGTCCGGACTCCACGAGCCTGTGGCCGATGGCGCACATGACATGAGTCTTGCCCGTGCCGGGTAGTCCGAACGCCAGCACGTTCACGCTGTGGTCCACGAAGTCGCCCTCGCCCAGTATCTGTAGCTGCTGCCTGAGCTTCACCGGGGCCCTGTCGTGCTCGAAGGTGTCCCATGTCTTGCCGGCTGGCAGCTTCGACGCCCTTCTCAGACGATCCACTCGTCTTATGCGCCTGTCCTCAGCCTCTTGCTCCAGAACTTCCACCAGCGTTATGAGGGCGTCGGCGTGTACGGCCTCGCTGAACCTACCGACAGTCTCGGACGCCAGCGTGGGCAGCTTGAACTCCCTGCACAGCTCCCTCACCCGTTCGGCCACCGTCCCCGGTGCGTGCGTGTCCGCGATCATCGCACACCTCCCACGAGCAGCCGGTCGTCCACCCCGAGGTCCACGCTTCCTGCGAGCTTCAGCTCGGGGACTGGAGGAGCCGCCGGCGCCGACATCCTGCGTACCATCGCGTAGTCGAAGTTCAGACCCGACTCGAGCAACGTTCCGAGCACCCCATCCACCTCCGATTCCATTGTTGTCGCGGCCAGGTGAAGGATGCGCACGTACTCCACGTCGGCTCGCTCTCCTCTCCAACCACGCAGCGCGTCATAGGCCAGCCTGAACGTCTGCGTAGGGAGCATAGACTCCCTGAAGCGGTACCGTGCGAACGCACCCGGCTTGCGGACCAGCGACCCTATGATGTGGTGGTAGTCGATCTGCGCTTCGCCGGTGCCATGCACCCGCTCCATGCGCTCAACCAGGTGACTTCTGTAGTACACCTCGTTGTGGTCGGAGTGCAGACGGACGTCAACTACCATCCCTATCAGCCTCGACGGTACCGAGTATGTCCTGTTCGCCACCCTGATCGTGCTCCACTTGCGCACACTCACTCTGTAGCTGACGTACTCTGGTATCGGTGCCTCTGGAAGCGCCTGGAGGTGATGACGCTCCAGCTTCAGCTTGAAGTCCACCACCCTGTTGCGCCGGTCGACGACTCTTCTCACGAACGCCGCGTACTCAACCTCTGACCCGAAGTCCCGGCTACCCCTGAGGATCAGGGCCTGAGCGATGGCGTTCTTCAGGCGGCGGTGTGCTTGTTCGACAACACCGTTCTCGTGGGATGACCTTGGGTTTGTCCTGGTGGACTCAACTCCATAGTGGGCCAGAACCGCCTCGTATCTGGCGTTCAGGGTACGGCCTCTGCTGTCTCTCAGCTCATGGGTGGCCGCTGACAGGTTGTCGGTGCGCACTTACCCGAGGTACGCCTCCGAGCTCCCATAGCGCTCCCTGAAGCCCCTTCACCAGCGCCGCGAACGTCTCCTCCCGGCACAACTGGGCATAGTTCCAACCCGAGTGACTCAGAACGAAGTGGAATATAGGAGATGCCGGAACGGCTCTCCGCCTATGGTGACCCCCAGTTCCGAGCAGTGAGTGAAGTCGACCTGGGCCTCCTGGCCCGGCGGATGCTCCTGCTCGAAGTACACTTCGCGGTCAGGGCCGTGTAGCGCCCTTTGGTCTCGGATGCGGCGCTGCAGCATCCTCAGCTGCGACCTGCCGAACCGGCCAGGGTGCCGCTCGTCCAGCCACTCGAGGATAGCTGTCGCCGACAACTCATTCTCAGGGTCCGACCGCAGCAGCGGCACAACGTCACTCTCCCACACATCAGAGAACGGGTCCGCCCTGGTCCTCCAGTTCCGTTCGCTCTTCTTCCTCTGCGACGGCAGCGCTCCCCGCTGCCACCTCCTAACCGATCTCTCGCTCGTTGCAGATGCCGCCGCCGCGGCCTGCTGGGTCTTGCCTTCCATCAGCTTCTGCCTCAACAAAACTACCTGTCGATCCGTGATCAAGTCTGGCGCCTCCCGGGTACCAGATGATCGTACCTATGGACCGGCCAAAATAGTTGTCGTCCGGCCAAAATGATTGTCGCTGTTCAGGCGCTGACCAACACCCCGCTGAGCACCAGCCGCAGCGGATGGACTCCGCCGCGCCAACTCAGGGCGAAGACCACCGCGCCTGCACCCAAGCAACACGACGAGGGGCATGAAACGCCCAGGGTGCGGAAGCCCACCGATTCCCGCGATCCACAGAACGGCGACGAGAATTCCCCCCGCCGTCACGCCGGTGATGCCCGGCTCCGCCAGATTGTTCCGCATAACGACTTGGAGAACCGCCCCAGCCGTTCCCAGCAGCGCTCCAGCGACGATGGCGATTAGCGACCTGGGAAGTCGCAGGTCCCAGACCACGGTCCGATGCAGGTCCTCGGTATGCCGTCCCAGGAGCGCCGCCATCACCTCGCCTGGTCCCAGGCGCACCGTGCCCGTGCACAAATGCACGACGAACAGCACTCCGATGAGCGCCAGCCCCACGGCGAGCAGCATAGAGAATCGCCTGGTCCCCCAAGCGCGCCCGTCCGCTGCGTCTGTCCGCCCGTCAGTCGCGCTCATGGTCGCTCCTGAGAATCCTGTCCCTGAGCAGCAGAAGCAGGACCGGCCCGCCCAGCACCGCCGTCCATAGCCCCACGGGCGTCTCCGCGGGGGCGATGGCGAGTTTCGCTCCAACGTCCGCCATCGTGAGGAGCGCGGCGCCCGTGAGCGCGGAGAAGGCAAGCACCTTGCGCGGGTCCTCACTGCGTAGGGCTCGACGGGTTAGATGCGGGGCAAGCAGCCCTATCCACCCGATAGGGCCGGTGACGGCCACCACCGCGGCCACAAGCCCTGCGCCGGGCAGGAGGGCCAGCGTCCGAACGCGTCCGACTCTCATCCCCAGCGACCGCGCCGCATGGTCGCCCAGGCGGAGCGTGTTCAAGGGTCGGGCTAGCAGTAGGCCCAGGGGAAGGCAGACCGCCGCCCAGGGCGCAACGATCCAGACATGCTCCCACGTTCTGTTCGCCAGGCTGCCCAGCAGGAAGTAGAACAGGACGAGGACCGACCCGCTCGTCCCCGCCAGACTGATGAGGGCGATGATGCACGCATTGATGAAGGCAGTCACCGCGATGCCGACGAGCACGATCTGCAGAGGGCTCTGCGCTCGCTTTGCTGCGAAGATCACCACGGCCCCCGCGAGCAGGCCGCCCGTGAGTGCCGCCCAGGGATAAAACACCAGGAGCAGCGGAACCTGGAAGAGGGTGACAACTGCCACGGCAAGGGAGGCCCCGGAGGCCACGCCCAGGAGCTCCGGGGCCGCCAGTGGGTTTCGGCCCGTCCTGCATCATCGCCCCCGCCAAGCCCAGCGCAGCCCCGCTGATGACGGCGAGCGCCACCCTGGGAGCGCGCAACTCGCGGACGGACAGCCACGCCAGGCGCTCCGCCTCCTCTCCCCAGAGGATGCCCCATGCCTCCGCCATCGAGAGCTTGGGTATGCCGTTGGCGAGGGAGAGCGAGGCCGCCAAGAAGATGCACAGGAGCAGGCCCGTGGCAATCAGAAGAAGCTTGACGGGCTCCCGCCGCGTGCTCACGGGCCCGGCTGTCGCTGCTTGGCTGCTCCTAGACAAGGCGCCCTACTCCGACACATGACCTGAGCCTGCTCGTGCACTGGGCAAGCTACAGGCTCTGTCACACCTACCTGCCAAACCATCCCATGCATCATCGAACACTGAGAAGTATAAGGACTGCCAGGACGACCAGTACCGCTATGCTTAACAGCCCCACGGCTCCAATCCACTTGAATACCCTGACGTCATACGCGTGGCGTTCCGCCTGTCGGGCCTCCTGCTCCGTCACCTGCTGCCGAGTAGTTGCTTGGCTAGTGTTTATCGATTGCTCGATAGCCTCAGCCCGCTGGGACACTGACTCGGTGAGTTTGGTTGAGCTATCTTCGATCGCCGCTTTAATCGACGTGTCTGCTTCCTGAATGGCAGACGTGATGACCGCAGGCTCCAGGCGCATCATGACGTCAGTAGCTCGCTCCAACGCTTTCACCGTCAGATCGAGTGACTCTTGCGCCGCCCGGGCCGATACCGTCAATTCCGACACGCGGGAGCTGGTTTGGAAAAGTTGACCATTTGCATCGCGTAAGGATTCCTCAAGGCCTACGATTTCATTGAGTCTCAATTGTAGGCTGGCTAGTTCTCCTGTGGCCGCATCAAGTTTACCCCGCAAGTCGTCGGCTAAGCTCACTGTCTGTATCCTCCCAACGGTTCCGTAATTTGCGGGTGGCTGTATCGCTGGACAATCTTTTCGGTGACATCAGTTAAGAGTTTAACGCCCATGTCCATCCTGTAGACATCGAGAATAAACCTCACGTCATCTTGTATTTTGGGTTGTAGCTCAGGCAACCGTTGTTCAGTGACTTCGGCGCAGAAAGCAAACTCAGAGCCAGCGTCTCCCACATCGCACAGAGCTTTCGCCAGAGGGACTCCCAACTCAACCGCACGCGCAGGGATCTGGGCAAGGTCGTACATCTTGTTGAGCATTTCCCTAGTATCATGCTCGGACACACCCTTCCTCGCACACTCCTTGACGGCAGTTTCAATACCATCTGCGGTGACTCTGTCATCATGGTCGTGGCACATAGCCTCTGCCGCCGATCGAACAAACAGGAGCCCGGGGTGGTCCGCAGCGGACTCCAATGCGCGAATGGACAGCCCTCGCAACTCACCTGCATCCATCGGAGTTTGCACCGCCTCGATTAGTTCCCACCACTCTGCAAGTTGGACTTCTTGCTGTGCTAAGAGCCGTCCGATCCTCTCGGACCCCAAGCCCTCCTGAAGATAGTCCATCAGACGCGTCCTGATATCTGAATCGGTTTGGGCCGATCGGGCGAGCAACACCGATTCCCGGATCGCCAGCCTGCGTGACCTTTCGATCACGTCATACGTGAACTCTATCAACAGCCTGGCCAGCTCAAGGGCGTCACTGTGCGGGTCTCTTGTGACTAATGCATCCAGTTTCTTCCTAAATTCGTTGCTTCTGTGAGGCTGCGCTGTCTGGACGTAATCGAAGACCTTCTGACGACACCGCTCAAAGTTGAAGGGCTCGGTTTGGACCGTCAGGCGCTTCGACCCGAATTCAACCTCATAGTCACGCAGCACGCCCACCCTTAACAGCCGAACAACGGCGTGCTCCTTCCGGCGCTTGTCGTCGTCGCGATCATATGCCAACTGGTACCGCTGAGGTGACGTAAGGTCATTGAACCCACTGAGAACATTCTCCACTGCTTGGATCTCGATATCCGACCCTCTGAATGTGTTTAGGTGGAACCACATGGCACTGGTGACATCGTCACCGATCGATCGGTCGCGGTTCGCCTCCTTGAAACGCCTCTCCAACTCGTCTATATCCACGTTCAGGTCAATCAGACCGTTTGAGCGGTCCGCGTCGTACTCCGTGAAGACTACTACACAGTGAGCCGGTTGTTGATCGCGTCCCGCGCGTCCCGCCTCCTGATAGAAGCTCTCCAGCGAGTCCGGCATCCCGTAGTGAACGATATAGCGGATGTTAGGCTTGTCTATGCCCATTCCGAAGGCCTTTGTTGCCACCAATATGGGCACTTCGTTGCCTTTGAATGCAGCGGCATTCTCCCGCTTCTGGCGCTCCCAACTGGTGCGGTCGTAGCCTCCAGGTGCCCCGCCGGAATAGATGGCTGAGTAAACTCCGGTTGTCTTCCGTACTTCCTCTCTGGTGGGAATCAGTCCCGTAAAACGGGCGTCAACCGTTCGGGTAAAGATAACTCCTGAAGCAGTTTCCCGACCATTTGGCCTGTAGAACTGTCCGCTACGCATGTTGAACCGGCTGGCCATTCCGTTCAAGACGCCCCGCAGAGAGGCTTGGGCTTCCTGAGCGACCGTCGCCCGTCTGATATCGAAGCTAAGCTCCTTACGATCGAACGATACAGGTCGAATCAACGCGCTATCGTCCGATTGATCGATTCCAAGGTCCGCAAGCATATCCCTCAACACCGCACGGGAGGCTGTCCCCGTTAAGGCGAGTAGCGGTGGAGGGCTATCTGTCGAATCTGCGGCAAACCGCCGCAGATTGTTGGCGAGGTCGAGATATGCAGGTCTGAAGTCGTGACCCCACTCGGATACGCAGTGGGCCTCGTCAATCACCGCCAGATTCACTAACGAGATTTCTCGAAGTGCTTGGAGCGTGCCTCTGAACTCTGGAGTCTGTAGCCTTTCCGGCGAATGCAAGACGAACTGGTACTCCCCACGCTCGATCTGCCTCAGCAACCGGTCGCGCTCCGCTCGGCCAGCCATAGAGGACACGATTCCGACAGCACGCCCGATTCCGTGCGACTGTAAGCCTAGGACTTGGTCTTCGATGAGAGCGACAATGGGATCCACCACGACAGTTATGCCGGGCATCAACAAACCGGCAAGCTGGTATACGATGCTCTTTCCCGCACCAGTTGGAAGGAGCACAACGGTATCGTTATGTCGGAGGGTGTTGTACACCGCCTCGCCCTGCTGTTGCCGAAACTCGTACTTTCGGAAGATGGTTCGTAGTAGTGTTGTGAGAGCCGGCTCCGCCTGCTCAAAGCTCTCCGTTGAAATGGGCTGGCGAATGCGTTCGAAGTGTTGCTGGACACTCAGGTTCACGGGTAGGAACGCCGGACGAATGACGAAGTCCCACGCATCGGACTCAAGCTCGCTGAAGGCACTTGAACCTCGCTGGACGAGTATGCTGATTCGGTCACCCTTAGCCTCGGGCCCATCGTCATTTTTCCATTCGCCGTCGGCGAAAGCCCATGTCACTGGCGTTCCTTCGTCGTCCCTGACTGTACAACGCTTTGGGACAGTACGCCCACCGTAGAGCACGTCAAAGCAACCAAGGAGCCGAAGAGCGTCAAGCACCCCTGCCCTCTGGACCTCTCCAGTGCCCGAGAGATCAATCTCCCATTCGCTGTCTCCTAGCCAACCGAATTGGATAGCGTGGGCGATGGCAAATTGGATCTTGGAGGCGAGCGAACAGTCGACGGCTAGTTTCGCAATGGGGTTCTTGGAACCGTCCACATCGGGTAAGACATCGGCCGAGTTGAATCTTTCCTTTATCTTGTTGAGCTGAGCGCCATCACCAGCTTCTACTTCTGCATTGCTCACGCGGATCACATCGATTCCCATGGAGCGCAATTGCTTGTCACGTTGATCGTCTATCGCTTGAGCTGCAATGTGTTCAGGGCCATCGATTTCTACTGCGAATGGCTCTATTCCCGGATAGCAAACCAGGAAGTCGATTCGACGGTCAGCCCCGTGCTCCAAGTTGGCGGATTCGAGCAATCTATCTAGTGGGGCCTGAGGCGTGAACCAATGTGCGGCAAGCGGACCTAGGTTAGAAGGGACCCATCGCGTCAAAAACTCAACCTCAGCGTCACTTTGCAACAGGGAATGTTCCGACTCGATATCGAAAACCCATGGGTCTCTCCGAATCAACTCTTTACTGAGCTCACCATCAGCGTCCCTCGTGGCCTTTTCCGGCGGAACCTGCCATCCGACCTCGACCTTGCCCTTGGCTAGGTCTGTTGCCTCCTTCATCAGACCATGACAATTTAGGGCGGCGCGTTCGATTTCCAGTGTTGCCAGTGGTGCATATCCCCGCTGCAGAAGCTTCGCAAGCAATCCCGAGGCAAGCCGGGCATGCTCCGTAGCTTCCACGCGTCGGCGACTCTTGCATGTAAGGAGCAAGGTATGACTAAGCAGACGCTTGACATCGTCGGTTATGTCTGCCTGAGCGATCAAAACGCCCGGGACAGAGCCTATGGACGCGTACTCGTAGTTAAACGATCGGCGAGGGGCGCCTTCAGTCCACTCAACCGGCACCGACGTGATCGCTTGTTCCCCGCGGCTGACATTTCCCGCACCGAAGGGGCCGTTCCGGACCTTCCCAGGCCCAAAGTCCTCTTCGCTATTGCGCGAACCTGCGCCCACATCGCGAGTACCGGTGCAGGATGGGTAGGCTGAACAGCCCCAAAACTGACGGCCAGCATTCCCTCCACGCCCCGCGGTTCGGAGCATCATGGGACGTCCACATCTTGGGCATAGTGGAGGAGATGCGTATGCCATGCGTTGTACCTCTGACAACGATTCGAGCCGCTGGAGGACCGATTCTACGATGTTCCAACAGGGTAGGGATATCGTCTTACAATTGGGATGCTATCTGGTGAGCGACGGGGCACAGGCCCCGTCCAGTTGACCACGGTTTAGTGCCGCAGCACCCGGTTGGAGCGATTCCTGCGGGTGCCCATGTGGGGCGCCTCTACGTTGAAAGGTCCGGCGATAACCCAGTGTTTCGCCAGTCTATATGAGGGCCTCATGTCGGTGTAGTTCGGGAAGTCTCCCTTCAGGTCGTGGTCCTTGACCATGAAGGCATGGTGGGCTCGGCAGGGATCGAACCTACGACCAATCGGTTATGAGCCGACCGCTCTACCGCTGAGCTACGAGCCCACGAGGAAGTGGCGCTTCAAGCGTACTCAAGGCCCAATGGAGTGTCAAGGCATCCGACCGTCGAGCGCCGCCCCCTGGCCATCAGGCAGGGCCGCGGGCAAGTACTTCGTCACCGTCTGCCAGCCCCGGCCCAGGAGAGCACGACGTTGACGCCGGACGTTTCCCCGAAACGAAGTTTATTGCAGCCCAGGGGTTGGCCTACGTACAAAGATGGAGACAGCCTCCATCGAGCCATGAAGAACCTCGCAACGGAGACTCTTTACCTCGTAGACATAGGCGAAAACGTGCCAAATGGAGAGGAGGACTCATGAGTGAATCCACAGACTCTGGTGGTTTTGGCCGCCTACTGGCTGAGAGCATTCCGCAGCCTCAGACTCCCGTACATGGACTTAATCACTACACTAGCTTTGACGCTGTGAAGGAGATTCTACGCAGTCATACTCTGAACCTCTCCCACGCGGCATTCTCCAATGATCCTACGGAACTGAGCTACGGGCTCGACCTCATGTGGAAGATGTCCGGCGATTCCGGAAAGAAGGTATTCGCCGGTCACGACTTCCTCTCTATTCTGTACAACAGCATCCAACCCTACATATTCTCGCTGTCAGAATCCGAAGATATGCTCTCTCAATAAGAGATGTACTCAGGTCGTAACGGTTGCTGCATCACCTTCAGCCATGAGATAACCAAACCCACGGAAGGCGACCGCGTCGCCTTGGCGCCCGTCATCTACGAAAGAGAAAAACAGGAACAACACTTGGAGATTCTGAATGATCAACGCCGGAAACCTGAATATCGGGAGCAAGACCGATATAGCGCCAATCTACACTTCCTTTTGAACACTGTCTTCTTGAAGAGCCCCGCATGGATCCAAGAAAGAGAGTGGCGGATCGTGAAGATCATTCAGGAGGAATCGTTCGCTGACATCAACTATCGTAGCGGCAGTCGATTTCTGAAGCCCTATGTGAGCATATCTCGAAAGCCTGAGCCCCTCCCGATCACTCAGATTATGGCCGGTCCAGCCGATGACCAAGATCGACTACTGCACTCTATCGAACATTTGACCAAGATGACAAAGGGCTATGAAGATGTAGAGGTCAGCAGGTCATCTATCAGGCTTTCTCCTTCATGAAACACCTCCTAGGTGGCCGGAGTGGGGAAACAGATGAATACACAGCAGTAATGTTCCTCACGCGCATGGGTTTGTAAGGGTTCTCCATTCTGTCGGAACCGCCCGGCTCCCAGCCAACATGCGTGCGGAGAGCCCAACCGGCACTGTTGCCGCGGAATGCGCCCGCGATTCATGTGGGCATCGTGGTCGTCCACTCTCTTTAGAGGAGTGACGTACATGTCGGCTCTACGTAGTATGCGATAGCCCCTCGTTCTCCCCCAAATCCGCCGCCTAGTTGCAAAAGAAGGCCTCGTTGGAGCCGGTTGTAAAGCCGGCTATGATGGTAGCTATCAACAACAACCCATCACCAACGAGGTGCGACTGTGATGCAGCAGGCAACGCTTCCCTTCCACTACGCAGAGGAGAACGAGTCCACGGGGATGACGGCGTTGTCGGGGTTGCCGGCATACCTGGACCTGGCGTTTGTTGCCCGACTGGAGGCGTCGGTGCGCAGTCACGTGGGAGTGAGAGAGGGCGCCCAGGGATGGACGGACGCCCAGATAGTGGTGGCGCTAGTTATGCTCAACCTGGCCGGCGGGGAGTCGGTGGATGACCTGAGGCTGCTGGAGAAGGACGAGGGGTTGGGCAGAGCGCTGCTCACCGCGGAGACTCACGGGATGCGGCGGACACAGCGCAACAGATGGCGTAAGGAGCGTAGCCGCACTGTGCCGTCGCCCACGGCGGTGTTCAGGTATCTGAACCGTTTCCACGACGAGGCTGAGGGAGGCCAGGAGACGGTCTCGCAAGGCGTTCATACCGGCGGCCAACGACGCGCTGATTGGGACGCACAAGCGGCAGGCGTGCTACTGCTACAAAAGGCACGAGGCGTACCAGCCGCTGACCACCTACTGGCATGAGGCGGACCAGTTGAACGGGGTACGGCAAGAACAGTCCCGACTACAGGTTCATCGCGATAAGGGAGCGTATGCCGAACCCGCCGCTGTTCGACGTGGATGGGGAGAAGTTGTCGGTTCCCGTCATGGAGATGGGAGATGGCAAATGGTACAAAGTGACAGGGATGGTGACGAACCGAGAGTTGCCTGGGGATGAGTTGGTCCGGTGGTACAGGCAGAGGTGTGGCAAGAGCCTGCCCTGAGCCTGTCGAAGGGGTGAGGAGGTGCATTCGGTGCTGAAGGAGGACCTTGCGGAGGGCAGGCTGCCGTCGGGGAAGTTCGGGTCGAACGCGGCGTGGTGGGCGATAGTGGTGTTGGCGTTCAATCTGAACTCGGCGATGAAGCAGTTGGTGTTGGGCGAAGAGTGGGTGAGCAAGCGTATGAAGGCCGTGCGCTTCGGCGTCATCTGCGTTGCGGGGCGAGTGGTCAGACAAGCAAGGAGGCTCATCATCCGTCTCGCGAGAGGGCGCCCAACCCATGGCCTGCTCGTGAGTGCGCAACGCAGGATACACGCTCTGGCAGCCACGCCGCTCCGGGCATGACTCTCCCCAGAATCCACCCACACTCGAGGCGACTGAACCGAAGTCGACGGCTTCGGTGTGTCCGAAAGCCGCCCAAAACCCTTCAATCACCCTCTCAGGAACCGCCTCACGCCCCCAGGCCGTCGCATCGACCTTCCCCACGCCAACTGACCGGCCCCAAAACGCACATTCACCCTCGCCAACCCACCACACCCCCCCCGCTGCGGTTAGGCGGTGGATTTGGGTCTCCCCAGCCCTCTTGATTGTCCCGCACATCCGTGCTAACGTCTGATCCATGACGCACCTACACAACCCAATCGCCGACAACGACCGCCCCCTCCGGCGCCCCCGTTACACTGTGCCATTTCTGTGCTGCATCGGGAATTTCCTTCCCAATCCAGCCCTCACAACACCACTTGAACCGCCTCATCCGCCGCGCTCCCAGCTACTACATGGCACAGAATGTCCCAAAATGACCCGCTCTTCGCCGCAAACCCCCTCCCGGGCAGACCGCTGTTCTGGGGCCGGCTCCCCCGAAACGCCTTCCCCGCACACCCCGCACGGCGGCGGCGGAACCACCGCGCTTGACTACGCCCTCGCCGTAGGCGTAGTGTGAACTTGAGAAACGACCTGAGAGGGACGAATTGCAAGCGTTTTCAGACAGACTGGCAGCAGCGTCCGCCGCCAACCGAAGCCTGCTCTGCGTGGGCCTGGACCCCGACCCCGAGCTGATGGCGGTGCCCGACGCTGCCGAGTTCAATCGCGCGATCGTAGACGCCACGCGCGACCTCGTATGCGCCTACAAGCCGAATCTGCCGTTCTACGAGGCGTTGGGCCGTGAGGGTTTCGACGCACTCGAACGGACCCTCGACCACATTCGCGACGTCGCGCCCGACGTCGTCATAGTGGGGGACGCCAAGCGCGGCGACATCGCTTCGACGAACACCCACTACGCCAGGGCGCTGTTTGACGTGTGGGGCTTTGACGCCGCGACGGTAAACGCCTACGCCGGCGGCGACGCCCTCGAGCCCTTCCTGGACTACGCCGACAGGGGAGTCATCGTCTGGTGCCGCTCGTCGAACCCGGGCGCGGACGAGTTCCAGGACCTGCGTTCGAACGCCGACGGCGGCGCGCCACTCTACGAGCTGATGGCGAAGCGGGCTGCGGACTGGAACACGCGCGGCAACGTGGGCCTGGTGGTCGGAGCCACCTACCCCCGCGAGATAGCCGCGGTTCGGGCGCACTGCCCGGGAATGCCTCTGCTGGTGCCGGGCGTCGGCGCGCAGGGCGGCGACCTGGAGGAGTCGGTGCGGCTGGGACTGGACCGCGGCCCCCGCAACCTGATGATAGCCTCGTCACGGGGCGTAACATACGCCTCCCGCGATGCCGGCGACTTCGCCGATGCGGCCCGAACGGCCGCCGCGCGGCTGCGCGATGATATCAACGCCGCGCTGACACGTGAGGACGCCGGCTGGTGCTAGACCTTCACCTGGGAAATACGGTGCGGCTGAAGAAACCGCACCCCTGCGGCGGCTTTGAATGGGAGGTCGTGCGGCTGGGAGCGGATATCGGATTACGCTGTCTCCAATGCGATCGGCGGACACTGATCGCAAGGTCGGCGCTGGAAAGGCGGGTGAGGGCAGTCGTCGAAACTGCTCGAAAGTTGACCTAAATTGGTGTTCAGTGCGTTGACATTGGCAAAATCGCACCAATAAAATGGCGCCTAACCTGATAACAGGGTCAATTGAAAGAAATCGGGAGGAACTGGAAATGCACGAAATGGTCATTGACAGCATCCGCGTGAGCATGCAGAACTACCAGCGCGTCGTAATCTTGCGAGCGAAGGGGTCGGACAGCTACCTCCCTATCTGGATTGGGCCCAACGAGGCCGACTCCATCGCGTTGAAGCTGCAAGAAGTGTCGGTGCCCCGGCCACTCACCCATGACCTGCTAGGGTCCGTCATCGACAACCTGGGCGCCTCGGTCGAACACATCGTCGTGTCCGACCTGACAGACGAGACCTTCTACGCCAAGATAGTGCTGAGCCACAACGGCGTCAGACTGGAAGTGGACTCGCGGCCCAGCGACGCCATAGCGCTGGCCGTGCGCTCAGATTCGCCCATATTCGCAGAGGAGTCGGTGCTCAAGAAGGGCGGCGTCCAGATGGACATCGAGACGGGAAAGGCAGTAGTAACGGGGCGCGAGCAGCAGCCGGCCACTCCGGTTACCGCCGACGAGGTGTCGCGAATGTCGGCCTTCGAGCCGTTCCTGAACTCGCTCAACCTGGACCTCGGCGAGAAAGTGAACCTGGAAAACCTTGGCGAGGGCGAACAGGGGCAGGAACCCACCGGCTAGAACGCTTACAACCAAGGGCTAACACGGGGGAGCCGCTTGACGCGGCTCCCCCGATTTTTTCGCCGGCGCTCCGGCCACATCCACCACCATTCCGTCCCTCGAGCCGGAATCCGGCAGCGGCGCCCAGGATCCGCGTCAGGGTGCGTGCACCCAGACGCTGTTAGCCTTGATGATAAGGTGCACGGCCATGCCCGGGCGCAAGGCGAGCTCTTCCAGGGCGCCACTCGTGATCTCTACCATCAGCCGCTCGCCCACGTCGCAGTAAACCAGCACCCGGCCGCCGCGCGACAGCGTGTGAATCTCCTCGATGGCGGCCGGTATCACGTTGCGGGCGCTCATCCTGGAGGGAGGGTCCGTCGTCAGAATCACGTCGCCCGCGCGAATGGACGCCGTCACCGCCTCGCCCGATCTCCGCCCCGGAGCGCGGGCTAGCAGCCGCGCCTTGCCGACTCGCAGTTCGGCCAGGCCGTCACCCGCCCCGGTCGACTCGACCCTGGCCTGGACCAGGTTCTCAAGCCCGTGGTAGTCCGCGAAGTCCACTATCGCCGGATGCACCACCACGCGCGGCGTCCTGTCGTGTACCACCTTGCGCCCGCCGACCAGCACCAGCGTCGTGTCGGCCAGCGCCGACACCTCGGAGATCGAGTGGGAAACGTAGGCCATAGACGTACCCAGCTCACGCCTGACGATCTTAAGGTGCTCGATTATCACTCCGCGGAAACCTGCGTCCAGCGAGGCGAGCGGCTCGTCCAGCAGCAGCAGCTCCGGCGACACGGCCAGCGCCCGGGCCAGCGCTACCCGCTGGCGCTCCCCGCCGGACAGTCCCCCGACTCGCCGGTCCATCAGCGCTCCAAGCCCGAACAGCTCCACCAGCGTTGACGGATCAGTCCTGCGCAGGCGCTTACGCGTGAGCTTGTAGCCGTAGGTGATGTTGTCGCGCACGCTCATGTGCGGAAACAGCGCCGAGTCCTGGAAGACGTAGCCGAAACGCCTGCGTTCCGGCGGCTCGTTACGGGGTCGGTAGCTGGAGAAGACGACGCGGCCCATCGCCTCGATTTCGCCCTCGTCCGGCGTGACGAGACCGGCGATGCAGTTGAGCAGGGTGGTCTTGCCGCTGCCGGACGGCCCGAATATCGCCGTTACGCCGTGAGAAAACTCCGCCTCGCAATCAAGGACGAACCCGGCGAACCGCTTCTTCACCCGCAGCTTCATCAGTGGCGTCAAGTCGTCGAACCCCCGCGTACTCCGCGCCCTCGCCCCAACACTCTGCTCGTCAGACCCGCCGCCGGCAACTGGCAACGCGCCCGCGCGCGCTATATACTCGCACAAACTGGACAGGAGCCGCCAATTCGATGCCCGACGAGCTTATCCGCCTTCCCCTCTTCCCTCTCAACGTGGTGATGTTCCCAAACACGTCGATACCACTACAAATTTTCGAGGAGCGCTACCAGCAGATGCTGAAGGACTGCCTGGAAGGGGATTCCAGGTTCGGCGTCACGCTCATCAAGGAGGGCGCGGAGGTGGGCGACCCTGCGACGCCGCACCTGGTGGGCACAGTTGCGGACATCGTGCACGTGAATCGCGTTTCCGGCGACCGTTTCTTCATTTCCATATTCGGCAGCGAGCGGTTCGAGATAGTGGAGATTTCGCAGCAACTCCCCTACTTGGCCGCCGACGTAAGGCTGCTTGAGGACGAAGTCGAGATCGACGTGCCGCCCACGGAGATGGCCCAGATTCGCAAGGCGGCCACCGAGCACGTGCGGCTGCGCTACGGGCTCAACGGTGGCTGGGTGCGAGAATCCCAGCTTCCCGACGACCCTCTGAACCTGTCCTACTTCATCGGCGGGATGCTCCAGGCCAGCCTGCCGGAGAAGCAGGCGCTGCTGGAAGAGCCCTCGACTTCCAGGCGTCTCGAGGCAGAGTTGGACCTGCTGCGGAGAGAAGGCGACGAACTGCGGAAGCAGGTCACCCTGCAGCTCAGGTCCCGCTTCAGCAGGCAGTAAGAGCCGCTTCCAATCCCTTCCCCCTTCGTAGGGGGAAGGTTAGGATGAGGGTGACGGCCCGAACACAATCGCTGAAGTCGCCTATACCTCCCAACCCGTCGAGAGAGGCCAATAGGGACTCACGTTGTGAAGCCACTCTAGCGCGTGCGTGCTCCCAGTCGCCTGGCGGCATCCGCCGGCGGCAGCCCTCCGAACGCCTGCGGATGCAGGATGGCGGCGAGCAGTTCCACGCCGTCAACTATTCGCGGCCCGCTGCGGCTGAACAGGCTGCCGGAGTCCACGGCGTACACCGCGCCGTTCCGCCACGCCGACAACTCCTGCCACGACTCTAGACCCGGCACCCTGGCGAACTCCTCCGCCGCGCGGTCGGCGTCCATGCCGCACGGCATTAGCACCACCACGTCGGGGTCGTAGGCGGCCAACTCGTCGAACTCGACGCGGCGCGACGGGCCGCCCGGTTCGGCCAGGCCATCCTCTCCACCCGCGAGCGCGACCATCTCGGGCACCCAGTGGCCGGCGACGATGAGCGGGTCGAGCCACTCGACGCAGGCGACCCTCGGCGGCGTACCGGACTTGGCAACGGCGGCGCGCAGGCGCTCGAGCCGCTCCCGAGCGGCGGCCGCCACTTCCGCGGCCTTATCCTCCGCACCAGCGGCACGTCCCACGCGCACCACGTCGGCGAGCACGTCGTCTACGCCGTGAGGATCCAGCGAGATGACTTGCGGCGCGTTGGGCAGCCGGGCCACGGCGGCCTCCACGTCGTCCAGCGAAACGGCGCACACCTCGCAGAGCTGCTGGGTGATGACCAGGTCGGGGCGGGCACGCTCCAGCGCGGCGACATCAACCTCGTATAGCGGCTCACCCCTGCTCATCAGGTCCGCGACAAGTCGGTCGATCTCCACGCTGCCCAGCCGGTCGGAGTCGATTCTGCTCGTCACCACTCTCGGCTTGGCGCGTGCCTCTTCGGGGTAGTCGCACTCGTGACTGACTCCCTGGAGGCTGTCGCCCAGGCCCAGCGAGTACACAATCTCGGTCGCGCTTGGCAGGAAGCTACAGATTCGCACGGCTAGCCCCTGAGCATCCCCTCGCCGTCCAGCACCTCGGCGAACTTCGCCACGCCCTCGTGGATCTCCTCGGGAGTGTTGTAGCCGAAGCACAGGCGGAAGTAGTTCTTCCCCGACACGCCGTCGGGCGAGTATTGGACACCGGTATGGTAGCCCACGTCGGCATCGTCCATCACTTTCTGCTGCACGCTCACCAGGTCTGCGCCCTCGGGCAGCCTCCCCCATATGTACATGCCGCCCTCGGGTCGGCTCCAGGTGGCCGCCGAGCCGAAGTTCTCGCCCAGAGCGGCCAGCATGGCGTCGCGTTTGGTGCGCAGAATGTTTTTCAGGTCGCCGATGTGGTCCTCCAGCCCGCTGGTAGCGTAACGGTGCACGGTGAGCGCGGCGAGCTGGTTCGCGCCGCCACCCTGCTTCACCGACTGCGCCCTGCTCAGCACCTCCGGCGGCGCTGCCATGTAGCCCATGCGCACGCCCGGCGCGATGATCTTGGAAAACGAGGCGACGTACATGACGCGGCCGGTGTCGTCCAGCGCGTGGAGCGACGTCACGTCCTCGCCCTCGAAGCGCAGGTCGGCGTAGCAGTCGTCCTCCAGGATGGGCACGCCGTACTCTTGCGACAGCCGGACAACCTCCTGGCGGCGTTCGAGCGTCATGGTCCAGCCCTGCGGGTTCTGGAACGTGGGGATGGCGTAGATGAACTTGGGCCGCTTGCCCTCGCCGACTGCCTTTTGTAGCGCGCTCTCCAGCGCGTCCGGCACGAAGCCGTCATCGTCGCACTCGACGCCGCGTACGTCGGCGCGGAAGCGGCGCAGGGTGTTGAGCGTGCCGCCGTACACCCAGTTCTCCGTGAGCACGACGTCGCCAGGGTCGATCAGCGTCTCGATGAGCAGGCCGATAGGCTCACCCGAGCCGCCGCCCACCATTATGTCATCCGGGCCTACGCGCATATCCCTGTCGCGCTGCAGCTTGCCGGCGATGTACTCGCGCAGCGGCGGGTAGCCCTGCGGATGCGGATAGACCGCGAGGTCCTTGCCCTCGTCTTGAAATGCGGACGCCAGCGAGTCGAGCAGACCGTCCAGCGGCACCGACGGGGGGTCGGCGTACGCGACTGCGAAGTCGTACTTTCCGCGGCGTATCGCCGCGCGCGGCCGCGCCGGCGGCACGGACGACGAGAACGAGGCCTCGAAGCTGAACGGTTGGGCATTTGCCATGGGAGAGTCCTCCTGGGAAAGCGGTGCGGTTCGGCGCCCTGCGCGAGCGCGCCGGGCATGAGTGCTTGCTGAGGCTAAGTGTAGTGGCAGGGGCGGCTTTTGACAAATGCGCCAAGGCATCCTTGTTAGAGGCTGCCTTGCGCATCGCTCTTTCGTACGCATATGTTTTAGGCTGTCTTTAGTATGAGTCACGTTGGTCTCGTACATCAAGAGCAGCCTTTAACACAGATGGCTTAGCTCTCCTTGCTATTGATAGCCTTTAACATACGGTGGATTCAAGGCGTATACGTTGTGGAGCCTTTAACATGACTTCGCACTCAGATGGCTTCGGTGGGCGCGCCGGGAGATATGTGCGGCAGCCAACAGGCTACTCCGCGTTCATCCCCCGTCCCCTTCCACCAGACCCGCCTCTGGACACCACCGGCGAAATCCAGGCGGCTCTCTCACGAGCGGACATCGCGTTGGGGCGACTGGACGGTTCCGTGCAGACCATTCCAGATCCGGACGTATTCGTGCTCATGTACGTTCGCAAGGAGGCAGTGCTATCCAGCCGGATAGAGGGCATGCAGAGCACATTGCTAGACGTGCTGGCCGCCGAAGCGCAATTTCTCTCTCCCACACATCCAGGCGATGTGGATGAGGTGATCAACTACGTGAATGCCATGAACTACGGCTTGGAACGGCTACGAGACCTGCCGGTCTCCGTCCGGCTGATAAGAGAGATTCACCAGCGGTTGTTCCACGACGTCCGCGGCTCACACCTCACGCCAGGGGAGTTGCGCACAAGCCAGAACTGGATAGGCCCCGCCGGTTGCACGCTCAACGAGGCGACGTTCGTTCCTCCGCCACCCCATCTGGTCCCCGAAGCCCTGGGGGACCTGAAACTCTTCCTGCACTCGAAGGACGGTCTCCCCATGCTGCTTAAAGTCGGGCTTGCCCATGCCCAGTTCGAAGCAATTCACCCATTTCTGGACGGCAATGGCCGAACAGGACGGCTGCTGATAAACTTCTTGCTCACCGAAAGCGACGTACTCAGACTGCCCGTGCTCTACCTGTCGCGCTACTTCGAGCGGCGCAGGCAAGAATACTACGACCGCCTCCTGGCCGTGACGGATCGGGGAGACTGGGAGGGGTGGATTCTCTTCTTCTTGCGCGGCGTGGCCGAAGTTAGCGAAGAGGCCGCCGAGACCGCGCGGCACATACTTCTTTTGCGCGAGGACCATCGCCGCGTCATCACAGAGACGTTTGGTCGTGCCACGGCAAACGGACACATAGTATTGGAACACCTTTACGAGCGTCCCATGATCACGGTCAACGCGGTGAGTCAACTGACTGGCGCCTCCTACCCCGCGGCGAACCAACTGGTCGCCCGGCTGGCGGACTGCGGCATCCTGAGCGAGAAAACGGGGCGGGTCCGAAATCGGATATTCACCTACCAGGGCTACATCGATCTGTTCGACGAAGACGCGCGTCGGGCGGGCGCGCAGTAAACCGCTCAGCTCACCGCGATTCGCAGCCGCTTGTTGATGCGCCCCTTGCTCTCGTGGCCGACCACGCGGATGTAGCCCACCTCGCTGGTGTTGGCGACGTGTGTGCCGCCGTCGGCCTGCAGGTCCAGCCCCACGATGTCGATGATTCGAACCTGCTTTATCGCGGGGGGAAGCAAGTTTATCTTGGTGCGGATGAGGTCGGGTATCTTGAAGGCCTCTTCCCGCGACAGCGAGCGTATCTCGACGGGACGGGCCGCCTCGACCTCCTTGTTGATAAGCTCCTCGACCTCGGCCGCGAACTCGGCGGACATGCGCTCGAACTCGAAGTCCATCCTGGCCGTCAGCGGCTCCATGTTGCCGCCGGTCACCTGCGCGCCGTAGTCGCGCCACACAACGCCGCACAGCACGTGCAGGGCCGTGTGCGTGCGCATGAGCTGGTAGCGGCGGTCCCAGTCGAGCACGCCCTTTACCTGGGCGCCCACCTCCGGCCTGTCCGGGCCGTCGATCTGGTGCACCTGCTGGCCGTCCTGGCGTGAAACGCGCTTGACGGCGTACAGCTCGTCGCCCGCGCCCAGCATCCCGGTGTCGGAGGGCTGGCCCCCGCCGCCGGGGTAGAAGGCGGAGCGGTCCAGCACCACGCCCGCTGCCGTGACGGTGGTGACGGTAGCGTCGAACTCCCTCAGGTAGCTGTCGTCGTAGCAGAGAAACTCGGTCATAATGGGCCTCGATGGACTCTGAAGTCGCTACGCCAGCGGGACGGTGGCGGTCACGCAGGGCGCGTCGCCGTGGACGCCGGTGGTGTGGCCTCTGCCGGTGGTGTCCTCTACTAGGCGCGCGTCGCCAGGGCCGAACACCTTGGTAGTGCCGTCGCTGAAGCCTATCTCCAGGTTGCCGGACAGGATTATGACGAACTGGCGGCGCGGCGCAGGATGCCAGTCCACGAAGTTGCCCACCGGTATCTCGCGGAACGTTATGTCCACGGTGTCCAGCCCGGATGTCCAGCTCGGCGCGTCCGCAAGCTCCACGGCCTCCCAGTGAGTCTCGCCATCGTCGCCGGTGTACATTCTGTAGGTTCCCAATTCCGTTCTCCTTTCGGGAGCCAGCGTGGTGGCCGGGTCACCCCCATCCTAGCCTTCCCCCGTCAAGGGGGAAGGGACTCTTGCAGTCTGACTAGCCGGTGTAGTCCTTCACCACGGCCAGCGGCTCTTCGCCGCTCGCCACGCGCTCGATATTGCCGTAAGCAAACTCGGCCCGCCGGAACACCGCGTCCCAGGTGGTGCCCGCGCTGTGCGGGCTCACAATCACGTTGTCCATTGTGAGCAGCGGATTGCCCGGGTCCACCGGCTCATTCTCGAACACGTCCAGGCCGGCGCCGGCTATGCGGCCCTCCTGGAGAGCCTCTATCAGCGCCGGCTCGTCGATAACGGGGCCGCGGCTGGTGTTGATGACCACCGCGTTCGGCTTCATCGTGGCCAGACGCTCGCGGTTGACGACGTGGTACGTCTCGGAGTTCAAGTTGGTGTGGCAGGTGAGTATGTCCGACGTGCGGAAAAGCTCTTCCAGGGAGACGCGCGACACGTTCAGCTCGCGTTCGCGCTCCGGCGGAAGCGGGAACTTGTCGTAGTACTGCACCTTCGCGTCGAAGCCCTGCACGCGCTGGGCCACGCGACGCCCGATGTTGCCCAGCCCGATTATGCCCACCAGCTTGTTGGCCATCTCGAACGCGTTCAGAGCGGTGATGGGACCACGCCAGCGCGCCTCGCGGACCGAGTTATAGGTCTGCGGCAGCAGCTTGTAGACGGACAGCATCAGCAACACCGCGTGGTCGGCGACCGACCAGGAGTTCGCGCCGCCGTTGTTGGCGCACGGAATCTCAAGCTCGCTCAGCAGGTCCAGGTCCATGGCGTCGTAGCCCGCCGCCAGAAGCTGCACAAGCTTCAAACGCTCTGCGGCCCGGAAGGCCTTCTCGCTGGGCGTGCCGCCGTACAGAATCAGGAAGTCGGCGTCGCGCAGCGCCTCCACCTGGTCCTCCTCCGAAGTATCGCGGCTCCTCAGCACCGTTGTCGTGAACCCCTCCGGCTGGTACGACAGCACCGCGTCGATCGCCTCCTGGGGAAACCCCGTCAAGAACACCACTTTGTAGTTGTCAGCCATAGGTCTGAACCTCGCTCGAGTGTGTCGCCTCAGGACAGGCTAGTAGCGCCCCGCCAGCAGCTCCTTCAGGCCCTCGGGCGTGAAGTCCGGCGACTGGCAGTAGTCTATGATCACCCGCTCGTCCTTTTCGACGTCGTCGACCGCGCCGGGGATGTCCGCCGCGATTTCGTGGGGAATCGTAAGCACGCCGTGCTGGTCTCCCATCACGATGTCGCCGGGCTCCACCCTGAGGCCGCCGACCTGCACGGGCACGTCGTACTCGACCAGGTGGACATAGGCGTGGGACACGAGCACCTCGCTCGCGAAGGCGAAGAAGCCGAGGTCGCGCATCTCGTCGAGATCGCGCACGCCGCCGTCTGTCACGGTGCCCACGCAGCCCAGCGCCTTGTGTACGTTGCTCTGCACCTCGCCCCAGTACGAGCCTATAACGTCGGGGTAGTCCAAATCGTGCAGCACTATCACTCGCGGCTCGGGAATAGACAGCACGTAGTCCACCCACTCCGAGCGCGCAATGCGCATGTGCGGGCTGGGCGGCGCGCTCGCGGTGATGACGCCCGTGACGGCGTAGCCGATCATGTTGCCCAGGTCGGGAAAGATGCTTCTCACCTGGGGAAGCATGAACCCCTCGTCTCGGTCCTGTATGTCGAATGTCTCGATGGCGTTGGCGATAGCGCAGGACGGTATTCGCCCGATGGCATCGAGTTGTTCCCTGGTAAGGTCGGTCAAGTTCGGCCTCCTTGTCGCTACTGTTGTTCCGGCAATATGTACACGCCGTGGGAGTGGGACTTCGACTCCAGCGCGCCCTCAACCGGCACGCCGTTCACTATGTGCTCCAGGCCCAGGTAAGTGGCGAAGTGGCCCACCACCAACAGCGTCTTGCCCCTATCGGAGCGCGCAACATGGTCCACGAACTGCCTCATCCGGCCGAGCACCTGGACGTAACTCTCGCCGTTCGGGAACGGCTCGCGCAGGTGGCTGGGCCGGAGCGCCTCGACAGCTTTACGCGGTCCGCCCGTCATGTCGCCGTAGTCGCACTCCCTGAGCCGCGCGTCCCGCGTAATGCTGACCGCCCGGCCGTTTAGCATCAGCCTGGCGGTGTCGTAAGCGCGGCGGGTGTCGGAGGTGTAGACCGCGTCGAACTCCACGCCCTCGTACGCCAAGCGGAAGTCCGTGGCGGCCTGCTCACGGCCATAGTCGGACAACTCCACGTCGCGGTGGCCCGACGCTACGCCGCGCACGATGTCCAGCGTCTGCGCATGGCCCCGGTAGTAGATGGTGATCAATCGAGCGCCCACCGGCGGGGGAGGACTAGCCGGGCGCGGGGGTCAGGCGTCATCCTCAACAATCTCGTAGGTGCTCGTAATCTCGCAACGCCCGGAAAGCGTAGCGCCAACCGAGCAGTACTTCTCTTCCGACAGCTTGATGGCCCGTTCAACCAGCGGCCTCTTGAGACCCGTACCCTTCACCACGTATCGCAACTCGATGCTCTCGTAGGTCCAGGGCGGGTCGGGTTGCTGGTAGCCACGAACGCTGACCTCCAGTGAGCTCACGCTCTGGCGCTGGCGGCGCAGGATGTTCACCACGTCTATGCCGCTACAGCCCGCGAGGCTCGTGAGAAGCAGGCCGCCGGGCATCATGCCTTCGAACTCATCGCCGTCGTCCATGGGAGCGTCTACCGTCACCGAGTGGCCATGGGCATCCGACGAGGAGAACTTGTAGCCGCCCTGCCAGCTCAGCTCAACGGACGTGGATGGCCTGTCGGTCATTGCGGGCGTCTCCTACTCAGGCATACCGGAGTCGATCCAGCGCACCACCTCCTGGATCTCGTCCTCTTTCACGAACGGCCCGCTCATGGGCATACGGGGTATGGTGCCGAAGCCGCGTCTGAGGGAAATCACGAGGTTGGTCTCCTCGCCCGGCACACCAGGCTCGATAAACACCTTGCCCATGGACTCGTCGTTTGCCAGGTGTTCGGGGCTGTCCCAGTGGTAATCGTGTATGCCCAGCATCCCCTTACGGCCCTCACGGCGTTCCCAGCGCTCCATGACCGATTCGAGAATCTCTCTGACACGGTGCCACCTGACAACGTCATCGCTCACGGGGCGCCCTCCGTATCTCAGGTGCGAAGCCGCGGCTGGAACTCAGCACACCCAGCCCCTGGCCGCTCGCCACAATGGTAGCGATGCGCCGCCGAGCCGTCAATGGCGGTGGGGGGCCTGCGGCAGCTCAGTCGGCGCCCCAAAAAGTGTTGACCCTACATGCGTGCGCCCAACCAAATCAATACGGAATCGTCATCCCAACCCCCTATTGACACGTCAGCACATCTGTGCTAACATCCCCTTCATAGAAACCAACCGGCCACTTAACAACCGAAGACTCGCCACCGACCAACCCACTTGTACCTGTTCAGACTTCATGCCTGGCAAGACTTCCTTCCCCCTCGCAGGGGGAAGAGCCTGCCCTGGGCCTGTCGAAGGGTTAGAGCCTGCCCCGTACTCGATACGGGGATAGGGGTGAAGTCCCCTTGTTCACACCCGCCTCATGCAGCCTGAACCGTTACACTCCCGTATCACCCTTGTAAGTTAACCGTCAAACATTTTCCCATCCAACCGCAATCTGTTTCATCCACAACCAAATATCCAGACCGCCCAGCTACGAAACCCGAGGAGATAGAACAAAAGAAACGAAACGGGACACTATTTTCTAGGCGTATTGTCCCACCCGGCAGGTAGCCCCTGCTTTAGCCCGGATGCGACTCCGCTTGGTAGCCCGTCACCCATCCACCCCGCCCCGACCTATTGTCCCTTCCCCCTCGCAGGGGGAAGGCTGGGATGGAGGTGACCGAGGCGCAAAGCCAGCCCCGACCCGTACCGCGCACGCCACCTGGCCGGCGCGGAGTTCCGGTCGAGGCTCTGCCCAGCCTTGCCGACCGCGATCCCCGGCCCAAACAAGCGGTAGCAGGCCAGGAGGTGCTGCGCGGCCTGTCTTCATGGCCGCCGCGCGAGCCAGTCCCGGCCCTGCCGCCCACCCATTCGCGCTACCCGCCCTCAGCTTACGTGGAGATAGCCGCTTACACCCCACTGCTCCAGTGGCGCCACCTTCCTTGACGGGTTTTGGTACCCCGTGTTAGCATGGCCCCACCTGAAAACGAATCGGACGCACCGCGCACAACCTGCGCACGGAGGTATACGACTTGGCAACCACTCAGCTCATTGAAGTTACCTCGGCCGCGGCTCAGAAGCTCGACGACATCATCAAGGAGCAGGGCGAGGTCGGCTCGCTGCTGCGCGTGATGGTTGTGCCCGGCGAACACGGCGGAATGCAGTACATGCTCGGCCTGGAGAAGGAAGTCAAAGACGGCGACTTCGTCATCGACACCGAGACCGTGCAAGTGCTGATCGACTCCGACAGCGCCCCCCTTATCGACGGCGCCCAGATAGACTACGTAGACAGCCTGATGCGCAGCGGATTCGTCATCAGCAACCCCAACTCCATGGGCGGCTGCGGATGCGGTGGTGGCGGCGGCGGCTGCGCCTGCGGCGGAGGTGGCGGCGGCTGCGCCTGCGGAGGCGGCGGTTGCGGAGGCGCCTGCGGAGGCCACTAGGCGGACTCCCTCTCACCCAACCCGGATTCGATTAGGCGGGGCGCACGGCGTCCCGCCGTCGCGTTTTGCCACCCGTGCGTGCTTGCACTCGCGGCAATCCGAACTCGTCGCGGCCCTCGCCCTTTTTCCGTGAACGCCCTTGCTAGCGCGCTACTTCAACCTCTTCCTGGACGATCCGGCTCTAGCGATCTTCCTGTTCGCTGTTACCTGCGCGTCGCTCGTCGTTGCCGTAACCTTCCACGAGTTCAGCCATTCGCTCGTCGCGACCAGGCTGGGCGACGAGACTTCTCACCGGCTCGGCCGACTTACACTCAACCCGCTTTCGCACTTCGAATGGCTGGGCGCGCTGATGCTGCTCCTGGTCGGCTTCGGATGGGGCAAGCCCGTTCCGGTAGATGCTGGTCGATTGCGTGTCGGCGCGCGCGTGGGCATGGCGACGGTGGCGCTGGCCGGCCCGTTCGCCAACGTGGTGATTGCGGCGCTCGTGTTCCAGGTCTCCAGAATTGCCACGCTCACTCTGCCGGGCGGCCTTGGCGCGCCGGTCGTCGGCGACCCCATTCTGAGCACCGTAATCTCCGAGGTTGTCCGCTGGAACCTGCTGTTGGCCGCCTTCAACCTGCTTCCCATAGCGCCGCTGGACGGATTCAGGGTCGCGCTGGGAGTCCTGCCACGGGCCGCCGCCAACCAATTCGCCAGGCTTGAACCGTTCGGCATTTTCATACTTCTCGGAGTGGTGTTCATAGGCGGCTGGATTCAGGGTCCTTCCGTACTACAGAGAATAGTGGAACCTATTATGAAAGCGCTCGGCTTCATCGCATTGGGTGGACAGGCGGCGTGGTAAACTGTTATGAAACTGGCGTGCCGCCCTTGGGATGCCGGGTTCGAGCGGAGGTGAAAATTTGGAACGCATAACTATCATAGGCTTTGGGGCCTACGGCGCCTCCATTGGCCTGGGCCTCAAGAAAGCCAGGCTGTCGAACACCGAAATAGTGGGGTCCGGCAGGGAGCGGCGCGTGCTGAACGCCGCCGACAAGATGGGCGCGATCGACCGCGTGGTCGGCGGCCTCGCCTCGGCCGTCGAGGGCGCCAGCCTCATCATCCTGGACACCTCGATCACCGAGACCAAGGAGCTTCTGGAGGTCATAGGCCAGCGCGCCAGCCAGGGCTGCGTCGTTACCGACTTGGGCACCTCGAAGTCGCTGGTCATCCAGTGGGCCGGGGAGTACCTGCCCGAAGGCGTGAGCTACGTGGGCGGCCATCCGCTGCTCAAGTCGTCCGCAGTCGCCCTCGAAGAGGCGAGCCCGACGCTCTTCGAGGGCGCCGACTATTGCATCGTTGCCTCCGACGCGTCCAACCAGACCTCTATCAGGACAGTCGTCAACATGGCCGAGACCCTGGGCGCGAAACCACTGTTCATGGATGCCGAGGAGCACGACAGCTACGCCATCGCCATGAACTACCTGCCCATGCTGCTGTCGTCGGCTTTCGTCACCGCCACCTCGGGCAGCGAGGGCTGGCGCGACATGCACCGCCTGGCCGCCAGCGAGTTCAACCTCGTGTCCCAGCTCGCCGGCACCGACCCGCAGGACATCGAGTCCGCCTGTCTCGCCAACCCCGACGACGTGGTGCACTGGATCGACCAGATGATCACCGAACTGTACGCGTACCGCAGCCAGATTACAGAGCGCAGCGACAACCTGCTCGACACCTTCATCAAGGCGTGGGAGGCGCGCGCCAAGTGGGAGGCCGACGCGGTGCTGGAGGACGACTCCACCAAGGTGCCCAGCGCCAGCGAGTCCATGGCCACCGTGTTCCTGGGCGAGACGCTGCTGCGACGCTACCAGCAGATGACGCGCGGTGAGGACAAAAGCCGTAGTCCGTGGACCTACTTCCGCCGCAACTAGGGCCGGGATAATCCAGGACCATTACAGCGCCTCATTTGAAGGTGACTCACTATGGATGCACAGACGACTGGGCGGTTGCCTAAAGAAGAGACCGCCCGCTTGGGCAGAGAGATTTACGAACGAGATATTCGCCACCAGGTAGAAGCGGACCACGTCGGCAAGATTGTCGCGATTGACGTGGACAGCGGAATTTGGGCTATAGGTGATGACTTGATTCCCGCTAGAGAGAACCTGCAAGCAAAGCACCCGGAAGCTGTCAACGTCTTGTTCGAGCGCGTCGGGTACCTGGCAGTCTCCAGTATGGGGGGCGGCCTCCCGCGGAGAACAGATTGATAGTGGGGGTTGTGAATGCCAGGCGCCAAGCAGTGATTACGCTCACTGTGAACGGGCTGGCAGGAGAATCGAGGGAAGTGGAGGCCGTGATTGACACCGGCTACACCGAATACCTGACATTGCCGCCGACGATTGTCACGGAGTTGGGACTTCCCCCCGCCGGCACTGCCCATGTGTTGTTGGCAGACGGCAGCGAAGTAGCCTTCAGCGCCTACCGCGTCACGGTGATCTGGGACGGCGGTCCAAGGCAAATCGCCGCTTACGAGTCGAACTCAATCCCGTTCGTCGGCATGGCCCTGCTTCGCGGACACAACCTGAACATCGACGTAGAGCGCGGCGGCCGCGTCGCCATACAGGCCAACCGATGAATCGACACATCAAATCGGCGGACCGCATCGAGGGAGACGTCGTCCCCCCGGGCGACAAGTCCATCTCCCACCGCGCCGCGCTGCTCAACTCCATCGCAAACGGCGCCGCCCACGTCTCCAACTTCTGCGTCGGAGACGACCGCGTGTCCATGCTGCGCTGCCTGCGTGGCCTGGGCGTCCAGATTCGCCGCCACGCCGACTGCACGGTGTCCGGCGCGCCCGAGTGCTTCGAAGTGCGCGGACGTGGCAAGCACGGCCTGCGCGAGCCCACCACTCCGCTCAACGCGGGCAACAGCGGCACCACCATGCGGCTGGTGTCGGGACTTCTCGCCGCACAGTCCTTTCTCAGCATAATTTCGGGCGACAGCTCGCTCAGAAACCGGCCAATGGGGCGCATCGTGACGCCTCTCAAGCAGATGGGCGCACAAGTTATGGGCCGCCAGGACGACTCGTTGGCCCCGCTCGCCATCAGGGGCGGCGAGCTGCGGGGCATCGACTACGAAATGCCGGTCGCCAGCGCTCAGCTCAAGTCCTGTCTTCTCATCGCGGGGCTTCACGCCGAGGGCGAAACGCTCCTGCGGCAGCCGGCCGCCTCCCGCGACCACACAGAGCGAATGATCACGGCGATGGGCGCATCGACCTGGTCCGACGGCCTCAGTGTGGGAGTGCGCGCCTCCGAGCTGACGGCGATGGACGTCAGCGTGCCCGCCGACATCAGCGGCGCCGCCTTCTGGCTCGTCGCCGGCGCCTGCCACCCCAACGCCAGCGTCCGCGTGAAGGGCGTGGGCTTCAACCCGTCGCGGACGGGCGTGCTGGACGTGCTCGACGAGATGGGCGCGGGCGTGCGCGTGGAAAACGTGAGGGAAGAGGCGGGCGAACCGAAAGCCGACCTGGTCGTCGAGTCCAGCAGCCTCCGGGGCGTCAGGATAGCCGGCGACGTGATTCCCAGGGTGATCGACGAGCTGCCGGTGCTCGCGCTCGCGGCGTGCTTCGCCGAGGGTACGACCGTCATCGAGGACGCCGCCGAGCTGCGCGTGAAGGAGTCGGACCGCATCCGCGCCACCGTGGACGGGCTGACGCGGCTGGGCGCGCGGGTCGAGGAGCGCCCGGACGGCATGGCCATAACCGGCGGCGCTGCCCTGAGCGGCGCCGAATGCGACAGCTACGGCGACCACCGCATCGCCATGACCTTGGCCGTCGCCGGGCTGTTGGCGCGCGGCGAGACCGTCGTCGCCGGCGCCGAGGCTGCCTCTGTCTCCTATCCCGCCTTCTGGGACACGCTGGACGAGCTGACCCGGTCTTGAGCGCCACGCCGCCCACCGGCGAACGTCCCCTGCTGGTAGTGCTGTCCGGCCCGTCGGGCGTCGGCAAGGACGCCGTCCTCGAGCGCATGAGGCGACTCGGAAGCCCCTACCACTTCGCCGTCACCGCCACCACGCGCCCCATGCGGGAGGGCGAACGCGAGGGCGAGCCCTACCACTTCGTACCACGTCCAGAGTTCGAGCGCATGATAGCCAACGGCGAACTGCTGGAGTGGGCCGAAGTCTACGGCAACCTGTACGGCGTACCCAGGGTCCAGGTGGAGCGCGCGCTGTCTGAGGGGCGGGACGTGCTGGTGAAGGTGGACGTTCAGGGCGCGAAGACCATTCGCGGCCTGGTCCCGGACGCGCTACTGGTGTTCCTCGCTCCGCCGAGCATGGACGAGTTGACCCGGCGTCTCACGTCGAGGGGCACCGAGGCAGAAGAAGCGATGAAGCGGCGGTTGAGAGAGGCCGAAGCTGAGATGGAGGCCGCGGAACTGTTCGACCACGTGGTGGTGAACAGCCGCGGCCGGCTGAATGACGCCGTGCGCCAGATCGAGGCGTTGACGGCGGACGAGCGCAACCGTCGGGCGTCCACGTAGCGGGGTTCTTAGCTAACGCGAGGGCGGCTAGCGGTTACGGCGCCGGCGCTGCCGACGCAGGCTGCGGGCGCGGTCCAGGCGGGCCTGCTCACCCTTCGACCGGAAGAATCGCCGGTTCCTGAGTTCCCGCAGTATGCCCGAGCGCTGCATCCCGGTCTGGAACCTCTTTAGCAAGGCCTCCGGCTCTTCTCCATCGCGGAGAGATACGTGCGTCAAAACAATCTCCTTGAGACCTGTAATTCGTAACAGGGAGTATAGCACACGCCCCGCGCGGCTGTCAGGCGCGGGCGACCGCTCCTCGTCCCGAGCCCTGTTACTCCTCCACGATGGGCTGCGCGATTATCCACAGGCTGGTGGCCGTGTACAGCACCATCAGCGCCAGCATGGGAAGCTGCCCCCGCAGCGCGCGGCCCCGGTGCGCCACCCTGCGCGTCGACACCAGGTGCGCCAGGTACACCGACACCACGTGTCCCGCGACTATCGCCGCCACGGACACGTACCACGCCACCCGTGCGTTGATGATAGCGATGTTCGTCGCGTAATCGGCGGTACCCAGCAGATCCCAGCCATTGCCGAACGGGTCCGACAGCAGCGGTATCACCGTCTGGCCGCTTATCAGCAGCAGCGACAGGTAGTGCGCCAGGTTGTAGGCCAGCGCGATGGGCACCAGCGTCACCACGTACCCCTTCGCCACGCCCGCGACGCCCTCCCGGTCGCCGGACAGCCGCGCCACCGCCCACGAGAACGCTGCGTAGACGACCACGAACAGCGCCGGCGCCACGAGAAGACCCAGCGTGTCTATGGTGCCGACCACGTTGGGGCCGAGCACCGACACCTCGTCGTACACCGCGGTCTGCACGCTGACCCACGCCGGCGTCTCCTGCAGGCCATCGAACGACACTATCGCCAGCGCCAGCAGCACGAAGGCTGTCAGGCTAACACTGGCGCGGTGCGGATTCGCCAGGCCCACGGCCCACGGGCGCAGGTTGAACTCGCGCCGCGACCGGTCCGCGCGCTCGAAGCACTCGTAGCAGTCCACGCAATCCGGCCCGCACGCCCACCTGCACCGCGAGCAGGCGCTGCGATCGGCGGCCCTCACCTCCGTTGGCGAGAAGCGGGCGAATATGCCGAACAGCACGCTGAACACCTCGCCGCGACTCAGCCAGGTGTGCTTGCCGAACGCGGCCATGCCCATCCATGTCACCAGCGAGTAGGCGATGATAAGCTGCCCCAGGCTGCCGGGCAGCGTCGCGCTCACGTACACGTTCTCCAGCCACGCGAACATGAGCAGCAGCGCCACGGCGGGCCACACGTCCAGCCGCTCGGGGTACACGAACAACCCCCGGCCATCGCCGCCAAGCACCCGCTCGGCCCAATCGTAGGTTATCTTCCACGGGTTCACCAGCATCCAAACGTTGCCGAACAGCGCCGACACGTAGCCCATGCCCACCCACCACACGATCCACACGAACGTGGGCGCGAGCACCTCCAGTGGGCGACCGTTGCCGAAGAAGCACGTGGCAAGCACCAGACCGAACACTGCCACGGACAGCAGCCGCACGACGAAGAGCACGACCGGGCTGCCGATTACGGCGCCCAGCCCGCGGACCGCCAGCAGGTTCAGCCGCGGATAGCCGCGCTCGCCCTCGCCGCGACGCACGAACAGCCCGATGACGAGGAACGATAGGGCGACGGTGGCCGCACCGCCCACCAGGAAGTAGCTGAGTGGTATGGGAAGGTCGTAGCGCTCGCCGAAGGCGTGCGCGCGTGCCGTGGCGGCGAGGCCGGCAAGCCCCAGCACGGCGGCGAAAGCCGCCGCGGCGATGTTGCGAAAACTCATTGGCGGTTTCCTGTTTCCTTACGGAGTATGCGGGCCGGAGCACGCAGTCGGCTCGCGAGCCGCCGCTGCGTATGCGTTCCGCGGCCCGCAGTGTGCGCCTACCTGGGGCGAACCTCCAGCACACCGAGCGGCGCCTCCTCGGCCTCGCTTTCCGCCTCGGCCGTCACGGCGGGCGGGTCGCCGCTCGCGACCCGCTGGCGCTGCTCCGCGGTGTTCGTCCACATTATCATCGTGCCGGGCTGCACGCTCAGCATTGCGGGCGAGAACGAGCCGTCCTCCAGAATCGTGACCTCGGCCCGCTCTGAAGTCTCGGCGTCCGCGCTCACCATTATCGACGCGGTCATGTTGTGGTCCATGTGGTTGTGGTATGGGATCATCTGGCCGTTCATCGAGTCCATGACGTGATAGACGAAGCTGTCGCCATTCTGCAGCGTGTCGGACTCGAACATCACGCCGTGCTCGGTGGCATGCACGTGGTCGTCGCCGGACGTGCCGGGATGGAAGGTGATGTTGAAGCGGCCCGTGGCGTTTGCGGTGAACTCCATCGTAGCCGTCTCGTGCATTAAGAGCTCCTGCTCGATGTCGTAGCCGTGCAGATGGAACGCGCCGTTCTCGTCACTGTCCAGCACGAACGTGACCTCGTCCCCCTGCTTGACCACCAGCTCGCCCTCGTTGATTGCGAGCTCTCTATCGTTTATGGCCAGTCCGAACTGCAGCGACTCCGGGTCGCTGCTGCCGCACGCGGCAAGCGCAATAGTGGCGACCAGCGCCAGCAACGGCCACAGCCCAGGCCTTAATGTGCTGTGAAACAATATTGTTCTCCTTGTCGAGGCGTCCGGCTCTCGCCGGCCCGCATCAGGCACGGGGGCAATCCCCCCTTTGACTCATCGAATCACGATCGTCTTCTGCCCCTGCTCCTCTCGCGGAGAAATGCGCGCAGCGAAAACCCCAGGGCGGCCAGAAAGGCCACAAGCGCCATTATGGTTACGATTCCGATTAGCGGGCTCTGCGTTGTCACCTCGATGGGGACCTGCGTTTCGCCCTCGCCGTGCGGTCCGCTCACCGAAACGGTGAACTGCCACTCGCCCTGCCTGTCCACGAACGTGTTGATGTCGTAGAAGGCGGGATCGTCGGCGTTGTGCTCCGCCCGCAGCGGCCCTATCTCGACCGCGTCGGTCTCCGGGCCGGCGCCCGACACGCTCACCTCGGCGTCCAGAATAGGCTGCTCGTCGCTGCCGGCCGTAATCGTCATCGTGACGTGCAGGTTTCCGACCACCGGGTTATCCGGGATGGTGCCCACCGCCAGCCGGTACGGGCCGGCGGTGTAGGTCTCGAACCGGATCACTCGCCCGTTGGCGTGCGCCGTCGCCAGCGGCACGGCGAGCATCGCCGCGGCCGCTATAAGCCACACTGCCAGGAGCCTGCGTTTTGGGTCTGACCACATGAGAACTCGCTTCTCGCTCGCTTGCGCCGGATTGGGCGGACTCACTCCAAGCCGCCATTGTAGTGGCAGCCTTGGCGGGCGTCCCGAAAGGAGGGTAGGGAAAAGCTACATTTTCGCCGCAATCCGTGCGCGCATCGCCGGGGACTGGGGCTAGGACGACGTCCGTGGCGGCTTGTCGGGCGGAGGCGTCTCTTCGGAGCGCAGCCGCGCCGTGGGCGGAATCGGCATGTTGAAGAGGGATGATGGCTCGAAGTACACGAACGCCGTCGCGCCGTCGCGGTCCGTCACCACGTTGGTGATTCCCACAAACCCGGCGTCGCGGTCCAGCAGCGCCACCACACCGCGGGGGGCATCCGGCGTCTGCGGACGCGCGTGGTCGTGCGCGTCCGGGGAGGTGTAGTCGTGAACGTGAGGCCGCGCGGCGCCGAGGTGGGTGTGTGTAGGGCCGCGCTCCACGTAGTGATGGTCGAACAGCGGCCCGACGGAGGACAGCACCAGCAGCGCCGACAGCGACACCACCAAAAAGTAGGCGTGGAATCGTCTCATCGAGCCAATTATACCACCTGTCGCCCGCACTACGCCCGCCCACGCCGGGTTATGTCCAATACCCGGCTTGAGCATATGCCCAGGCCGCAATATAATGTCCCCATAATCCCCTCGTTTCGCACACGGCCACCACACCAAGGAGGGTTTCCGCCATGCAAGACCGAGACATAGCGTTGCTGCCACACCTTTTGCGCCGCGCCGGCTTTGGCGCGACCCACGACGAACTGGAACGCTACGCCGGATTCGGGTACGAGGCAACCGTCGAGGAACTGCTTCATCCCGAAAACATGCCGCCCGCCCTCGAGGACGAGGACCTCATCCGGCGCTATCACGTCGACCAGAACGGCCTGCTCATCGTAGACAGTTGCCAGGCATACCTCGTGTACCGGATGGTCAACACGCGCCGCCCGCTCGAGGAGAAGCTCGCCCTATTCTGGCACAGCATATTCGCCACCGGATACACCAAGCTCAACCAGCCCAAGGCGATTCTCAACCAGATCGAAATGTTCCGCAGGCACGGGCTGGGCCGGTTCCGCGATCTGCTCATAGAGCTTTCCAGGGACCCGGCGATGATCTTCTGGCTAGACAACAAGGATAACCACAAGGACGCCGTGAACGAGAACTTTGGCAGGGAGATTCTGGAGCTGTTCTCGATGGGCGTGGGCAACTACACCGAAGACGACGTGCGGCAGTGCTCCAGGGCCTTCACCGGCTGGACCATCCGCAACGCCGACCATCACACCGTGCGCACGGCCCAAGACTCGGTCTGGCCCTACGGCCGGCTAGACTGGCAGTACGAGTACCGACCCGACGACCATGACGACGGCGAGAAGACGTTCCTGGGCCGGCAGGGCCAGTTCGACGGCGAGGACGTCATCGACATAATCTGCGAGGAGCCGGCGACCGCCCGCTTCATCTCGCGGCACCTGTACAACTTCTTCGTCGCCGACGAGCCGCAGGTGCCCGCATGGGACACCGTACCCCCGCGAGACCCCGCCGCGATCGACACGCTGGTAGACTCCTATTTCGAAAGCGGCGGCGAGATTCGCGCAATGCTCCGCACGCTGTTCAACTCCGACTTCTTCAAGAACGCCCAGTTCGCCAAGGTGAAGAGCCCGGCGGAAATGGTCGTCGGCGCCGCGCGGCAGTCCGGCGGCTTCGCCTTCCCCGAGGTCGAGGACATTCAGCTCGCGCTGGAGACCGGCAACATGGGCCAGCTACTCGTCGACCCGCCCAGTGTGGAGGGATGGCACACCGGCCCCGAGTGGGTCACCACCGCCAGCCTCGTCAATCGCGTCAACTTCGCCGTCAAGCAGTTCGCTGACGAAACGAGGCCGGGCGTAAGGTCTATCATCGAGCGCATCCAGGCGAGCGGCACGGGCCTCACGCCGGAGCAGCTCGTGGACAACTGCCTTGAGGTCATGGGGCCCATGGACGTCTCGCAGCGCACCCGCGAGCAGCTCGTGGCGCACGCCTCGGATACCAACGGCGGCGGCGAATCGGCAGACCGCGTGAAGGAGCTGTTACAGCTCATCGTAGCCACTCGCGAATACCAGATGGCCTGATAAAGTGCTTCCGAAATCCCTTCCCCCTCGATGGGGGGAGGTCAGGATGGGGGTGAAGGCTTCACACTTTCACCCTCACCTCAATCCTCTCCCACCGAGCGAGAGGAGGCCAATTTGAAATCACCCTGAGTTCCGGAGGCGCGCAATGGTCACCACAGACCAACTCTACAGTTACAGCCACACCATAGGCATCTACGCGCTGCTGGGGCGGGGCTTCAACAACCCCGTCGACATGGCCTTCGGCAAAGACGGCCTGCTGTACGTGCTCAACCGTGCCGGCCCGGAGGTCTCCCAGCGTATGCCCTACAAGCGCGTCACCATCTGCACCGCGGACGAGCAGTACCTGGGCGAGTTCAGCAGCGGTGGCGTCGAGGACGGCCAGTTGATGTGGCCCTCGTCGATCGCCATTGACCGCGACGGGAACGTGTACGTTTCCGATGAGGCGCTGCAGCGCATCACCATATTCGACTCCCGTGGGCGCTACCTGGACAAGTGGGGCGCGATGGGCCGGGCCGACAGCGAGTTCAATCGCCCCTCGGGCATCGCCTTCGACGCCGAGGACAACCTCCTGGTCACCGACAGCCTCAACTGCCGCGTGCAACGCTACACCCGCGAGGGCCGCTTCCTGGAGTCTTGGGGCCGCCCCGGACGCGCCGACGGCGAGTTCAATCTGCCCTGGGGCATCCACGTGGAAGCCGGCGGCGGCGTGCTCATCGCCGACTGGCGCAACGACCGCGTGCAGCGGTTCGACGCCGGTGGAAGCCACACGGCCACCTACGGCGCGCCGGGAGACGCCGACGGTCAGTTCAACCGGCCCGCGGGCGTCACCACCGACGCAGACGGCAACCTGTACGTCGCGGACTGGGGCAACGAGCGCGTGCAGTTGCTGGACCCCGACGGAGGCTTCATTACCAAGCTGCGCGGCGAGTCCGGCATATCCAAGTGGGGCCACGAGTACTTCGAGGCCAACGCCGAGGAGCTGACCGAGCGGCAGAAGTCAGACATGGAACCCGAACTGGGCCCAATGGCGCAGGGCAGTTCGCGCGAGGAGTCGGCCAACGTAGAAAAGCTCTTCTGGGGGCCCACTGCGGTCGAGATAGACGCCGAAGGGCGGCTGTATGTCGTGGAAAGCTGCCGGTTCCGCATCCAGGTGTACCAGAAGGCGTAGGGTCAACCCTCAGGCCAGCCGGCTCTTCAGCGCCTCGAACCTCCGGCGCCGAAACGCCTCCTGCGCGGACCCCTCATACACGTGCGCCAGAAGCGCCGCCGTCTCCAGTCGGTACAGTAAGTAGGCCTCCGAGTCTCTCTCCACCTTCCCATGGACCGCCTCGTAGGCGGTTACAAAGTCCACGTCCAAGCCGACCCCCTCGTCGCTTCTCGCAAGATCGAACGCCGGATCCCCGGCCAGCGAGTTGGCCGCGTCGACGATGCCGCTTATCCTGAGAGAGCCGCCCTCCAGCCTCGCCAGCATGTTCGCCGCCCTGAAGTCCACGTGCAGCAGGCGGGGTTGGTCGAGTTCTATCGCGGCCGCTCTCTCAACGAGAGCGCCCACCTCCCGGCGCGATATCAGGCCGTTCGTCGCGTGTGGTTCGAGGCGTCGGCGCATCCGGCGGCCGAAGTATCCGCCCCAGGACGGCGACGACTCCCGCGACAGCCGCCCGAAATGCCCGAGGCGGACCCCATGTATCATAGCCAACAGCCCGCCCATCTCCCGCAGCGCGCTCCGGCGTTGGACTGCGGACGCGACGGGAAGCAGCTCGTCCAGCGGGCTACCGGGCAAATGCGTGAAGAAAGCGTATGGGAACCCCAGCGCGTCTTCGTCCGGCTCGAAGAGGATTGGCTTCGGTACCGGAAGATTGGGGACCAGGTGGTAGAACTCTATCTCGTCGGCGAGGATGCTGCCCCAGTCCAGCCGGCCAAAATAGGCCGACACCCGGTTTCTCTGGCCGCGGAAGACTACGGATTCGCCGTCGTAAAAGTCGATCCGGCGCACGTCGAAATCGAACCCGGGCTTGAGGGGCCGGATGTCGCGCACATCTCTGCCGGGGAAGGCGGACACAACCGCCGCCTCGACCTCGTGGCGCTCCAACAACGCCGTCCCCTCTTTACGCCAGGCGCCCGAACTCACTCCTGTAGTACAACAGCGGGCCGCCGCTGTCGTTCAGACTGATCTCGTCGACCTCTCCCACGAATATGGTATGGTCTCCGGCCACGTGATCGGCAACCACGCGGCAATCAAGGCTCGCCAGGCTCTCTTCAATAACCGCGGCTCCCCGTTCGGTGAAGCTCACCGGAATGTCACGGGACGCGTCGCGCCGCTCGGGGGGAAGCGCGAAGTGCTCGGCTATCTCCTGCTGGTCGATGCTGAGGATGTTGATGCAGAAGCGGCGGCTCTCGGAGATGTGCTCGTGACTGTGCCGGTTGTGGCCCACGCACACAAGCGCGAGAAGAGGGTCCATTGAAACCGAGCAGATGCCCTGGGCCGTCATGCCGTGAACGCCGCCGTCGCGCTCGATGGACGTCACCACCGATACGCCGGTTGCAAACTTGGCCCATGCCTGTCGAAATTGCTCGGAGTCAACCAACGCGGCACCTCACGCGTGTTAACTGTTCGCTGAGTCCGCGAACACGTCCCGTGACCGGGGCGCTACGGCCTCACTGTTCACAAAAGCGGCTACCGGCGCGAGCGCCGGGCGCGGGGGCCGTCTACTCGTCCTCTACACCCTGTTCTTTGAGAAACTCGAGCGCTTCCCGAACGGTCGTTATCTGCTCAGCCTGCTCATCGGAGATCTCGAGCTGGTTGTCGTCGTCGCTGAACTCCTCCTCGAACGCCATTATCAACTCCACCAGGTCCAGGGAATCTGCGTTGAGGTCTTCTGTGAACGAAGAGCCGAGTTCTACTTCCTCAAGCTCCACGGCGAGCTTGTCGGCGACCAACGCCCGAACGCGCTCGAGAACTGTTGCCATTTTGGCACCTCCAAGGCTGGAAAGCAGCTAATGTCTGGTTTGAGATTTGCACCCGGGCGACCTGTATGCGCCACGGGCCCATGGCCAATCTGCACGTGTCAGACGCCCACCTTTTCCACCAATGAGCCGAGCACGCCGTTAACGAACTTGGGCGAGTTGTCGGAGCCAAATGCCCTCGCCAGCTCTACCGCCTCGTTTATGGCCACTCTCGGGGGCGTCTCACCGCCAAACATTATCTCATAAATCGCCACGCTTAGTATATTTCTGTCCACGAGCGCCATCTGGTGAATGGGCCACGTCGGGGCCAACTCGGCGATTGGCGCGTCGATCTGCTCTCTGTGGCGGAGCACGCCCTGCACAAGGCCCCTCGCGTACTCCTCGGCCTGCTTGGTCAGGCCAAGCTCGGCGGTAACGTTCGCGAAGGCTTCGTAGGGATCATGCGCGACGGCGCTCGCCTCGTACAGCGCCTGGAGCGCCGCCAGACGCGCCATCCGCCTGCCGCTGGGCCGGTCGTGCACCCTGCGAGCGTCAGTGGACATGGCACACTGATTGGTCAGGCAACGCTTCTGTCAATACGCTCCGTGTAGCTCGCCCTGGCTGCGATCCCCTAGTTGGCGTGCAGCTTCAGTATGGAGTCGATGTCGCCCACGCTCGACACGTTGGCTCGCTTGTCGATGCGCTTGATCATGCCGCCGAGCGCCCGGCCCGGGCCAATTTCGAGGAAGTCCACGATTCCCGAGCCAATCATGTGGTCGACGGTGCGCTTCCACTGTACGCAGCCGCAGATCTGGGCCGCGAGCTCCTCCTTCACGCTATCAGCCGTGGTGAGCGGCTTGCCCGTGAAGTTGGCCACTATCGGAACCTTCGGGTCTTTGAAATTCAGCTTCTCTATCGCCTCGATGAGCCCCGCACGGGCCGGCTCCATTAGGCCCGAGTGGAACGCGCCGCCTACGCTGAGGGGCACAACCCTCTTTGCGCCTCGCGCGCTCGCAAGATCGAGCGCCACCGCCACCGCCATCCGCTCGCCGCTTATGACGATCTGCTCGGCGGTGTTGATGTTGGAGACGTATGTGCCCGTCTCCCTCGCTATCTCCTCGATGGTCATCTCGTCCAGGCCAAGCACCGCTGCCATGGTGCCCGGGTTGCTCTCGCAGGCTTCCTGCATTAGCAGACCGCGCGTTCTCACAAGCTGGGCGGTTTCGGCAACGTCGAGCACGCCCGCCACAGCGAGGGCAGTGTACTCGCCCAGGCTGTGGCCCGCCATCAAGAGAGGCTGGGGCATCAGCTCCTTGCCGAAGTGCTCTTCCATGGCCCTCATACAGGCCAGGCTGACGGCCATAATCGCCGGCTGGGCGTTGACCGTCTGGCGAAGCTCGTCCTCGGGGCCGTTGAACATAAGCCCCGCTAGCGGCCGCTCAAGCGCGTCGTCCACCTGCTGAAAGACCTCCCGCGCGGCGGGCGAGCGGTCGAACAGCTCCCGGCCCATGCCTACTGCCTGCGCGCCCTGGCCCGGAAACAGGAACCCGATTCTGGGCGCGTTCGCGTCTGTCTTGACTCTCAGCGTCATGTGCGTCTCCTGCGCTGCTCAAATGTGACTGAGCTCGGTCGCGGCCCTCCAAGGCCGGGCTACTAGCTGACGACGGCCACTTGCCGGCCATTGTAGTAATAGCAGTTTGGGCAGGCCCGATGGGGCAGCTTGGGCAGTCGGCACTGGGGGCAGTCCGAAAGTGTAACGGGACTCAGGCCGAAGTGAGCCGTGCGGCCGCCCTTGCGTTTCTTCGAGTGTTTCTTCTTTGGCAGTGGTGGCATGGGGGAACTCCAGGTATGAGTTGGTATCGCGGCCCCGGCGGTTGAATCCAGTCGCCGCAACGGACCGGATCAGTCGTTGCCGCCGCTCGAGACCATCTTCAACAGCGCGTCCCACCGGGGGTCGGTCCGAGGCGGCCCGCAGGAGCACGCGGCATCATTCAGGTTCGCGCCGCAACCGGTGCATAAGCCCGCACAATCGTTGCCGCACGTCGGCTTCATGGGAATACCAAGGTATGAGTACTGCCTCACGGCCTCCGTGATGTCAAGGATTTGGTCGGAGTCGATGAAGAATCCCTCCTCCTCGTCCTCCAACATGGGTTCGAACCCCGCGCCGTCCGACGCTGCGGCAAACTCGTCGTCTATCGTAATGTCCACCGGCTGGTGGTGCTCGCGTAGGCACCTGCTGCACTCGCATACCGCCACCGTGCCGAGCCGGCCGTTCACCCAGACACCCCTGTCGGTGCGCATCAGTCTCACGCTGCCGAACACGCGACCCGCGGGCACACCGCCCGTCTCCACCGCCTCGTCCACCTGGTAGTACCGGGTGGAGCCGGTGCTCTCTTTCATCAGTTGGGCAACGTTGAACATCATCATAACCGCCTCCGCCCGCGCATTCCCGCCCCGTGCGTATGACGTGCATATGACAAGACATTCTAGCGCCGTCGCCGGATTGTGTCAAGTTTCACACAATACGAAACACATTCTGTTTCTGAGAAATGTGCAAGAATTGCCGCGCTGCCTCAGATGGGGTCGGACGTGTCACCGGACTACCGCAAGACAATCACTAACGATCCAGTCAAACGTGGCGGCAGGCCCTGCATCCTAAGGGCTGCGCATCACCGTCTATGACGTGTTGGAGTACCTGGCGTCGGGCATGTCAGATGACGATATCCTGTCAGACTTCCCAGACCTCAAGCGCGAAGACATCCGCGCGTCCTTGGCGTTCGCCGCAAACCACGAGCATTACCTACCGTAGCGTGAAACCAACAAGTAGTCGTGCTCACTCTCAAACGACACGACAGGCGGTACCCAACCAATCCTCCCCGACACCCCTCTTGAATGCCGCGTACATCTGTGCTACTATAACTGCCCTTGGAGATCGACCCCAAAACCCCGGAGTCCCTTCCCCCTTGATGGGCTGACAGGCGTAGGCATCGGGAATGAGCCTTCCAAGAGTCCCTTCCCCCCGCAGGGGGAAGGTTAGCATGGAGGTGACGAAAGCGAAACCGCCGTCGCTACTTTCACAACCTACCCTTGTCAGCCATCGCACGGGGAAGAGCCTGCCCTGTGCTAGACACGAGGATGGGGGTGAAGATGCGGCGATTGCAACCTTCCGCCGACCGTCCCATTTCCGCCGCATTATGAGAGTTTCATAGCTGATTCCGACCTCACATAGGCCCCCGGGCAGCCCGGGCCATCGACAGTCCCAGCTATGAAATGGTGCAGTTTTGGGGCAGACTGGAACAGGATTCGCGATTTTCCCCGCCCACGGGCGGCCCGCGGACCTCCCTCATCCGCCCATGACGGCCATCTCTCGACGACGGCCATCTCTACCGCCAACTAGCCTTGCAAAGGCTACGGTCGCGAAGTCCTCGAGAAGACGCCCCATCGGTTGGCCTGTGCTACAATTGAAGGTGGCCTGCGCCGGCGGTCCAAACCCCCAACTCCGGCGCGCAAGTCCTGAACAACGACAGTGGCGGCGCACGCCCCATACCACGACTCAGCGACAACATGACGGCTCTTCTGCAAGCCAACAAACTGACCAAACACTTCGGCGCGACGGTCGCGCTCGACGGCGCTAGCTTCGAGGTCTCCGAAGGCATCACCGGCCTGCTCGGCGCGAACGGCGCGGGCAAGAGCACGGCCATCAAGCTGTTCCTTGGCCTGCTGCGCCCGACGGAGGGCGCGGCGACTGTGCTGGGCGAGGAGCCGTACCGCAACGTGCGTGTTCGCGAGCGGCTCGGCTACATGCCCGAGCACGACTGCCTGCCCGACAACGTAACCGGCGCGGAGTTCCTCTCGCACATGGCCCAGCTCAGCGGACTGCCGCCGTCGGAGGCGCGCACCCGCGCCGCGGATACCCTGCGGCACGTGGGCCTGGACGAGGAGCGCTACCGCCCCATCGGCGAGTACTCCACCGGCATGAAACAGCGCGTGAAACTGGCCCAGGCGCTGGTCCACGACCCGGTGCTCGCCCTGCTGGACGAGCCGACTGCCGGCCTCGATCCCGCCGGGCGCGAGGAGATGCTCAATCTCATCCGCCGCATCGGCGCCGACTTCGGCATTAGCATCGTGCTGTCCACCCACCTAATGGGCGACGTGGAGCGCACGTGCGAGCGCATCGTGGTGCTGGACGCGGGCTCGCTCATGGAGCAAGGCGACGTCAAGGGCTTCACCCGGGACACGCAGATGCTGTTCATCGAGGTGGACGACAAGCGGGACGAGGTGCTGACCGCGCTCGGCGAGCGCGGCCTGGCGGTGCAGCCGATGGGAGCGGGCATCATCGCCGAGAACGTCACCGACGAGCAGTTCGACGACGTGCGCGACGCCATCGTCGAGGCGGACGCCCGGCTGCGCAGGCTTGCGCCGCGGCGGCGGCAGCTCGCCGACATCTTCCGGGGCGACCAGTCGTGACCCAGGCCCGGGGCGAGGTCTTCGACATTGGTTACCAGCGCTACCGCGGGGTGCGGGAGGGCCGTACACGCGCCCTGAAGACGCTGTGGAGCAACGGCGCCCGAACCTCGCTCGGCATCGGGCGGGGGCTCTTCGCCAAGATAATTCCCGGTTTCGTGTTCCTGGTGCTGCTGATACCCGCGCTAGTCTTTCCGGTACTGAATGCCTTGCTCGGGGGAGACGGCGGATTTGGTGACGCCATCCCTGGCCAGGACGAGTACTACACCTGGTTTGCGTTCGTGTTCATACTCTTCGCGGCCATCGTCGGACCAGAACTGCTCATAGGCGACAAGAGGAGCGGCGTCATCAACCTGTACCTGGTGCGCCCGCTCACAACCACCGACTACGTGCTTGGCAGGTGGCTGGCGTTCTTCAGCGTCGCGTTCGCCATGCTGCTTATTCCGCAGCTTACGCTGTTCGTGGGACTGGCGCTGGGCGCCGAAAGCCAGGTCGACTACATACGCGAGAACTGGGCCAATCTGCCGCGCTCGGCCGCGGCGGGCGCGGCGCTGGCGGTGTTCGCCACGACTCTCACGCTCAGCGTGTCCGCGTTCGTGGGCAGGCGCGCCATCGCTTCCGTTTTCGTTATAGGCCTGGTGCTCATAACCTCTGCTGTATCGGCCATCGCCAGGGAAGAGATGGCTTCCGAAAACGAAAAGTGGATCTCGCTCCTATCAATCAGCGACTACCCCGTCTACGTCAACGACATCATATTCAGCAGGGATTTCAGCGGAGCCATCAGCGGTGCCGCCCCCGCCGTCCAGCAATTGCCGGAATTCGTGGTGTGGGCCGCGTTCGCGCTGAGCGTGGCGCTGCCCGCGGCCCTCCTGTGGGAACGCTACCGGAGGTTCGCGCTGTGACCGCCGACAGGGGCCGCCCGACCATATCCGTCAGCCACGTCTCGAAGTGGTACGGCAACGTCGTCGCGATAAGCGACGTGTCCTTCGGCGTGTTCCCGGGCATAACGGGGCTGCTGGGGCCGAACGGGGCGGGCAAGACGACGCTGCTGCGCATGATGGCCGGCCTGTCGCGGGTGTCCGAGGGCGAGATAAGCGTGCTGGACGAGCCGGTGCGGGCCAATCCGGACATCTACCGGAAGGTTGGCGTGATGCCGGAGCACGACGCCCTGTACCCGTTCTACACCGGCCGCGATTTCGTGGAGCTTTCCGCCCGACTGCACGGGCTCCCGGACGTGGCCGGCGCGGCGAGCCGGGCGATCGACATGGTAAACCTGGGCGACGCGCAGGGGCGCAAGGTGGGCGGCTACTCGCGCGGCATGAGGCAGCGTATACGCCTCGCCGCCTCGCTGGTGCACGACCCCGAGGTGCTGCTGCTGGACGAGCCGCTGAACGGCACCGACCCGCGCCAGCGCATTGAGTTCCACAGCCTGCTCCAGCGGCTGTCCGACGAGGGCCGCACCATCCTCATATCGTCACACATACTGGAAGAGGTGGAGACGCTCGCCGACAGCATACTGCTCATGGTGAGCGGCAAGCTCGCCGCGGCGGGAGACTTTCACGCGATTCGCGAAAAGCTCGACGAGCGGCCGTACAAGGTGCTTATCGAGTGCGACAGGCCGCGCGTGCTGGCCGCCGCGCTGGTCGCGCTCGACTCGGTCGAGTCCGTCGCAATCGAGACGAGCGGCGCGCTGGTGGCCATGAGCAGGAGCGTCGCGGAGCTGCAGCGCACCGTGCCGCGGCTGGCGCAGAGCGAGCAAGTCCGCCTTACGCGCCTGGAGCCGCTGGACGACTCACTGGAGAGCGTGTTCGGTTACTTGGTGGAGGCGTAGCGTGGCCGCGGTGTTTCGGCTGTCCATGCGCCAGATGGCGAGCCGGTGGCGGCTCGCGCTGATAGCGCTTCTGGCGGCGCTGCCCGCGCTGATCGTGGCGTGGGCGGCCTGGAACGGCGAAGGCTCGGTTGACGCAGACTTGGTGGAAGTGCTGATCGAGCAGCTCATGGTGGGCGTGGTGTTGCCTATCGTGACGATTACGCTCGCGACTACTGCTTTCGGCAACGAGATTGAGGACCGGACGCTGGGTCTGCTGGCCACGAAGCCGCTGGCACACTGGCGCATCGCGCTGCCGAAGCTGCTGGCGTCGGTTGCTCTTGCGGCGCCACCGCTGTTGGTGGGCACGCTGGCGGCGATGCTGATCGCGTTCGAGGGCGACGTAAGGCCCGCGCTGTCGTTGTGCGCGGGCATTCTGTGCGGCACAATCGCCTACTCAGCCATTTTCACCTGGGCGGGCGCGATCACGAGCCGCGCGCTGGGCTTCGCGCTTGTGTACGTCTTCCTCTGGGAGAGCCTGCTCGCGGGCTTCCTGGAGGGAATACGCTACCTGAGCGTTGGCGCCTACACGCGGGCCGTCGCCTACGGCCTGGACAAGGAGGCGCTGGAGGCGCTAGGCGAGGGCGCGATCGAGTTCGAGGCCGCACTGGTCGGCGCCGCGCTGGTAACGGTCGCCTTCTTCCTGCTGACCGCGCTCAGGCTCCGCAGAATGGATGTCCCGTAGTCCCTTCCCCTATGATGAGGGAAGGTTAGTGGTTGCCCCGTGCTGGATACGGGGATGGGGGTGAAAGGCTTATGAGCTACGAGCAGATATTGACCGAGGTTAGAGGCAGGGTGGGAATAATCACGATGAACCAGCCCCAGAGGCTCAATCCCATGTCGTCAACGATGACGCGAGAGATGGGAGAGCAGATGTCGGCGTGGAACGAGGACCCGCAGATTGGCGCCATGGTGATAACAGGCGCCGGGCGGGGGTACTCCTCCGGAGCGGACATCAGCAGCTTCGAGCAGACGGTGCGCGATGGCGGGCGACGCGACGCGCCGTCGCCGATAGGCGAGGACTGGCTCAAACTCGTGCGCCGCTCCAAGCCTATCGTGTGTGCCATCAACGGCGTCGCCGTGGGCATGGGCATCACCACGACGCTGCCATGCGACGTTCGCGTGGCCGCCGAGGGCGCGCGCATGTCGTTCCGGTTCGTGCGGATCGGTCTTACTCCAGAGTATGCCAGCACGCACTACCTGGTATACCTCGTTGGATTCGGCCAGACGATGGAGCTTATGCTTACGGGCAAGTTCATCGACGCGAACGAGGCCAAGAGCATCGGGCTTGTGAACCACGTTTACCCGGCCGAGACTATGCTGGACGAGGCCGTGAGCCTGGCCCAGGAGATCGCGTCCAACCCCGAGTGGCAGCTTTCGCAGACCAAGCGGCTGATCCACGACCACTACATGGAGCGGGACGTCGAGGCGGTACGGGACATAGAGTCCGAGATATTCCGGCAGTCGCAGGCTACCGCTTCCCATAAGGAAGCGCTCCTCGCGTTCCGCGAGCGCCGCGAGCCGCGATACCACTAGGGCGCTCACCGGCCCCAGGCCCTGTCATTCCGAGCATAGCCGAGGAATCTACAGCGCCCACCAGCCACTCACAGCGAGACCATGACCGACGACAGCAGGCCCATCATAGGCGTGACCATCAACAACACCGATTACGCGAAGGAGTACGCGGCAGCCATCGAGCGAAGCGGCGGCAGGCCGTGGCTCATTCTGCCCAGCCACAACCTGTCGCCCAGGGACACGGCGGCGCGCATGGACGGGCTGCTGGTGTGCGGAGGCGAGGACATTCACCCGAGGTGGTACCGGCAAGAGCCGCGGCCCGGCGTCGAGCTGATGCTGAACGAGGCGCGTGACGACGTGGAGCTGCCGGTGCTCGAAGCAGCGCTGGAGGCCGACCTGCCCATGCTCGGCATCTGCCGTGGAATGCAGGCGCTCAACGTGGTCATGGGCGGCGAACTGGTGCAGCACGTCGAACACCACAGCGGCACGACGGACGGCGAGAACCACGTTTCCGACTACCATCGCATCTTCATCACGCCCGGCAGTCTGCTTGCGTCGGTGGTAGGCTCCGGCGGATTCGTACGGGTAAACAGCATCCACCACCAGGCCGTCGGCGAGGCCCAGAAAGCGCCGGGACTGCTGGCGTCGGCCTACTCGATGGAAGACGGCTACGTCGAGGCCCTGGAGAGCCCGGACCACGGCTGGGTGCTGGCGGTGCAGTTCCACCCGGAGCGGCGAGGGGAAATTCCGCCGCACTTCGACAGGCTGTTCGACAGGCTGGTGGCGCACTCGGCGGAGCACGCTGGCGGGTAGAGCGGAAAAGGGAGCGCCAATAGTCCCTTCCCCCTCGCAGGGGGAAGGTTAGTATGGGGGTGAAGCTTCCCCTACTGCGCCGTCGCGCCCCCGTCGATGACCAGTTCGCTGCCGGTCATGAACGACGCCTCGTCGGACGCAAGAAACAGCACCCCGTTGACCACCTCCTCCGGACGGCCCGCGCGGCCCAGAGGTATGTTGGCGAGGCGCTCTTCGCGCATCTCAGCGCTGGTGTACACCATCGCGAGCATGTCGGTGTCGATGGGGCCGGGGTGCACCGAGTTCACGCGGATGCCCTCTTTGGCGTACTGGATGGCGGTCGCCTTGGTGAGCAGCCGCACCGCGCCCTTGGAGGCGTTGTAGGCCGCAGCGCCGCCACCAACCAGACCGGCGGTGGAGGAGATGTTGACGATAGAGCCGCCGCCGGCTCTGCGCATCGCGGGGATGGCCGCCTTGGTGCCCAGGAACACTCCCTTGGCATTCACGTCCATCACGTCGTCCCATGTCTGGGTGTCCGTGTCTAGCACGTAGCCCCGCCGGTAGATGCCGGCGTTGTTCACGAGCACGTCGAGCTTGCCGTAGCGTTGCTCAACCTCAGCAACGGCGCCGATCCAGTCGTCCTCACTGGTGGCGTCGAGCCGTATGAACACCGCGTCGCCGCCCGCCTCGGCGATCTCGGCCTCCAGGCGGCGGCCCTCGTCTTCGAGCACGTCCGCGATGCCCACCTTCGCCCCCTCTCGAGCGAACCGCCGCGCCTCGGAGGCTCCCATGCCCCGCGCCCCGCCACTGATAAGCGCTACCTTGCCTTCAAGTCTCATGTCCCTGCCTCTCGTCCTGAAAAGGTCGGTGATGGGCCTGGCCGCGCCCGGCATGGGCGCACGACGAACGGCCCGCTATCTCGCTTCCGATGCCTTCCGCTTGAGGCCGGCGAGCACCTCGTTCATGCTGCCCGAACGGAAGCCCTGCAGGTCGAGCGTGACGTAGGAGTAGCCTATCTCACGGAACTTGTCCACCACCCGCTGGCGCACGGACTCGTCCACCAGCCTTGGCAGATCCGCCGCCTCAACTTCGATGCGGGCGACGTTGTCGTGGTGCCGCACGCGCAGCTGCCGTATCCCCAGGCCGTGGAGGAATTCCTCCGCCTGTGCTATGCGAGTGAGCGCCTCCACCGTGACCACGGTGCCGTAGGGTATGCGGGACGACAGGCACGCCTGGGCAGGCTTGTCCCAAGTCGGCAGGCCCATGCCCCTGGACAACTCGCGGATCTCGGCCTTAGTCAACTCAGCTTCGACCAGGGGACTGCGTACGCCGTACTGCTTGGCCGCGTTCAGACCGGGCCTGAAGTCGCCAAGGTCGTCGACGTTAGTGCCGTTGGCTATCCAGTCGTAGCCCTCTTCGGGCGCAAAGCGGCTGAGATGGGTGTACAGCTCGTCCTTGCAGAAAAAGCAGCGGTTGGGGTTGTTGGCCTGGTAGTCCTCCCGCTCCACCTCGCGGGTGTGTATCACTCGGTGGTTCAGGCCAAGCCTCTGCGCCAACTCCTCGGCTTCACGCAACTCCGATGGCGCGAGGCTCGGGGAGTTGGCTGTGACGGCGAGGGTCCGATCGCCGAGCGTGTCGTTGGCGGCGGCGGCGAGGAAAGCGCTGTCCACGCCGCCGGAATAGGCGACGACTACGGTCCCCATCTCTCGCAGAATTGAGCGCAGCCGCTCCATCTTGTGTTGCGCGTCGGCGCCGGCGCTCGGCTGGGTCTGGATAGGGGTAGTCATATGCTAGTCTCCATGAGCGACGGCCTTACTCTTCCATCATCGCTTGCACTATGTCGCGCATCTGCTGGGCGTAGTGTCCGTAGGGCCGGTTCTGGTAGCCCAGTATATTCTGCGACTCTTCCGTATCGTACCAGTCCACCCATCCGGGTGAATCGCGGTAGACCGCGCCGTCGGCCGGCGCGCCAACAAAGTCGTAGAAGTCTTTTACGTAGTCCCTTCCGGTAAGCTGCCAAGAGGGGCCGCCGGCTATGTTCAGCACGCCCTGTGCGGCCTCCGGCAGCGTGACCGCCGCGAACAGCGCGTCGACCACGTCGTCGCGGTGCACCATCTCCACGCGCTGGTCCGGCGTGAAGGGCCACACCTGCGGCGGCTCCAGGAACGCCGGAACGGCAATGGGCGCGATGCGCAAAGACACCGCCCTCAGCGCCGATTCGACAACCAGCTTCTCTCCGGCGATCTTGCTCTCCGCGTAGAGGTCGATGGCCTGCTGGGGGTGATCGACCGTAACGGGCGGCTGCTCGGCGGAGGTGTTTCCGTAGGTGCTGATCGACGAGGTGAACACAAACGCCGCGCCGGGGCTGTGTTCCTCCAGCGCGTCGATCAGGTTGCGAGTGCCTTCGACGTTTACGGCGAAGGTCAGGCTGCGGTCGCGCTCGCTGTTCGGAGGCAGCAGCGCGGCCAGGTGAGCCGCGGCGGCTATTCCGACGGCAGCGCTCGCCACGTCATCGGGCCTGGTAATGTCCCCCTTCACGATGTCGATGCCGGGGTCGTCCTCCAGGCCCGAAAAGTCCATCATCGGAAGGTCGAACACGCGAACAGGGCGCGCAGCGCCCCTGAGACGGTCGATGAGCTGCCGGCCCACGCTTCCCGCGCCGCCCGTTACGAGAACGAGCCCGCTCTCTTGCTGGGTGGATTCATTCATTTCGGCCTGCCTGGGCGGGAGGCGTCACGTGAGGGTCGTTCCCCTCATGCCGGCCTTGTCTATCACGTTCTGCGCGTTCGCGATGAGTTCTTCGAGCACGGGGCCGAATGAGTCCCAGTCCTGTGCGCTCTTGAGTTCGAGCGCGGCAGACGCGGCGCGGTTGCAGTTCCTGGTTACGGGAATGCTCGGCATGGTCTTGAAGAAGAAGGTCTCGCTGACCTCGTCGAATTTCTCGACTATCTCGGTCACCGAATCTTCCCACGCCTGGTTCTGGGCGCCCAGGCCGTCGGCGATCTGCCGGCAGGTGGCGATCGCCTCGTCGAGCATATCCTGTCCTGACAGTGGCATTTTCGCCTCTCCGTTCAGTGGCGGCGCGCCGGAAGCGGCGTGGACCGTCCGGCGGCCGCCGGGTTCGTGCTAGTCGTTGTCGTCGGCGGGCACCAGCTCTTCGGCCGAGATCTCCACGTGGCCGTTGGACAGCTCGCCGTTGACGAAGTGCGGGTAGTGCTTCTTCATGGCTTCGAGGTCCACCTTTTCGTGGCGGTCGAAGCCCCTGCCGTCGTGCCTGTCGTAAGGGAACGGCTGGAACTTCTCGAAGCGCTCGCCGAAGCGCTGGCGGCTGGGCCTGCGGTCGTAGGGGAACTTGTACTTGTCCCCGTCGGCGGGCGCAACGTCAACCAGTTCATAGTCGCGGCTGCCGAGGCCGATCTCGTGGCCGGTGTTGATGCTGGCCACTTCGCTCTGGCCGTGGAAGGTGGCCGCGGCGGCCTCAAACTTGGCGTCACCGGCGTGGTGCGCCTCCATCAGCTCCGCGGCGGAACCGGGCATGCCCACAGACTGCCGGGCGGCATCGACGCACGCCATGTCGATGGCGACGGCGTCCTTGCTGGCGAACACGCCCAGGTGCGGCACTATGGGGATGTCGGCGTGGTTGGCGCAGTCACAGCGCGGTGACACGTCGATGGCCATGTTTATGTAACCGACCTTGTTTCGGCCCACGGCCTTCTCAACGCCCAGGCAGGCGTCGGCGATCGCGACGTCTACGGCGTCGAAGTTGACCGGCGGCACCTCTGCGAGGCCCCGCGGGCCCATCACGCCAAAGCAGCCCAGGCAGGTGGCGCAGCGCTCGCGCTCCCACTCGAGCTCGTCGTTCTCGTTGATGTGGTACAGGTTGAACGGGCAGCAGTCTTCCAGGATCTCCCAGTCGGGCGTGTTGGCCTTGCCCTTGAAGCGTTCAGGATGGAACTTAGCCGCGGCGCCGTAGCCGTAGTTGGGGTGACCGCCCATGTGAACGTTCAGCTTGCCGCGCTTGGACTGAGCTCCGATGCCCAGGTTCTTGAGCGCGCCCCCGATAACGCCCATGCCGTGGCCCTTGAAGTGGGTCAGGGCGATGAGAACGTCGGCCGCGGCTATGGCCTGCGCAACGTAGGCCTCCTTGAGCAGGTAGCCTTCCGGCAGGTCCACGCGGTAGTCGCTGGTGCCAATGAAGCCGTCGGCGCAAATGAACGGGCAGCCCAGGGTTGCTGAGCTGTAACCGTTGCGCTCGGCCGTCAGCACGATGTCGAGCTCGGACGAACGCGATCCCCAGGGCGAATACGTCGACGTCGTGGTGTCGCACACGAACGGGCGCCCGCCCAGTTCCTTGATACGGTCCGCCAGCGCCCGCGCGTACACAGGGCGAAGGTAGGCCGAGTTATTCCACTCGCCGCAGTGAATCTTGATAGCCACGATGTCGTTGGGTTTGACCAGCTCGTCGAGGCCGGCGGCGTCGAAGACCGTGAGCATCTTCGAGACCAGGCTCGTCTCCGTCGACTCCGAGTGAGCGTCCATGTAATAAACTTGCGACTGTGCCATAGCATTCCTCCCAGCGATTGTGAAAAAAGCAAACACTTGCCCAGAGTGTGTTTAGGCTACCACCGGATTGCCACCTCTGTCAATTTGGTTTTGCGCCGAACCACGCCCCGGAATCCCGTCCGAAGCTCGAGTAAGCCAAGGCGCATCGACCTCCCCCAAGTGGCGCGCCTGGTACTCTGGACTTACAGAGGCGCCGCCACGTACCATAACTGGACGAACACCGATTGGGCGCATACTTGGCACTAAGGCTGGAGGCTGAATTGCTTGACGAACCGCATCGCCATGGAAGGCGTTCGCTTGCCCGCCTCACCCCGCCCGCACTTAGTGGGGCTGCGGTGGCGGGGTTGCTTGCCGTGGCGCTTCTGGCAGCGCTTCTCACCTCAACCAACCTCGCGAGCGCTCACGGGCAGGGGACCACCCTCCTCGTCTATCGCGGCGTCGCGGGCGACTTCTACGTTGAATTGGAAGTGCAGCCCGTGCGGCCAATCGTCGGCTCGGTGCACATCTCGGTCATTCCCCACGAGACGGCGACATCCCGGCCCGTGCTCGACGCCGCAATCACCGTTTACGCGTTCGACGAAGATGGCGAGCCTGTTTACAAGGCTCCGGCGCTGCTCACGCCCGGCTCGGACGAGACGTCGCCCCCCTACTACGACGCGAACATTACGTTCAGAAGCCCGGGCGACTGGGTCCTGCGCGTCCAGTTGGAACACGAAAGCATCGGACCGGCTTCGTTGGACGCCCCGCTGCGGATCGGCCGGCAGCCCCTGCTGCCCGGGGTTGAGGGCACGATGGTGTTCGTGTTGGCGACCGGGGCCATTGTAGGCGGCGTGATCTACCTTTGGGTCAGGTCGCGCCGGGTCCGGCGCTCCGCGGAGCGCTAGTCTCTCACCTCGTCGAGCACCAGTTCACCGCCTTCCTGGTGGTACCTCACCGTCACCGGCAGCCCCTGCACCATGTGCTCTCTAAGGTGAGACGGTGAGAAGCCGGGGAAGAGTTTGCCCTTCGCACTAAGCTCGACTGTTTCCCCTGCCTCGGTGCGCACGCGCACCAACTCCAGATCGAGCAGTGACTTTGATTCCACGCCTACCACGTACCCGCGAGCCGTCCGTACGTCCGACCCTCCGTCGCACGCCGCCACGACGCCGCAGAGCAACAGCATGGCGGCCGCCGTCGCGAGGCGCATCGCCGCTGCGGCCCGGAGGCGAAATCGGCCTGATTTGATGTGCCGAGGCGCGGCCTTTGCAAAGGCTCGCAGGCGGATTATGTCTGGGGGAAAGCTCAAAACTGGCCTAAATCTTAGTTGACTAAAAAAATAGCCATCAGATACTTTGACCCTAAGGGGAGGTGCCAGATGCGCAGACTCATTCCAAGCATATTTGTAGCAGCCATAATCGCCTTGGCCGGCTTCGCCAGTCAAGCCGTCCATTCAAACACCGACTACGATAGCGTTGTCTTCATTGTAGATAGGCATGCGCTGTCGAGGACGACGGACGGCGTCGACTCCGCCAAGTCCGTCATCGGACTCGTCGCAACTCTCAGACCGGACGCGGCGTTCACGTTTGTCGGAGCTGACGACCCATCCGAAGGAGTCGGTCCGATGCTCACGACGGACGACAACTACGCGGCGTTCCATCGCGGCCTGAGCGGTTGGCTACTCACGTCGGCCTCGGCAGAGGACGTGGATGTTCTCGGCGCCGTGGCCGAGATAGCCGCGTTTATGGATGCTACTCTTGCCCCGGCCGACAGCACGATCTACCTGATCGGCGGCGAGAGCGAAGACACCGATCTCTTGATGTCTTCCACGAGTGCGGAGGGTTTGGCCACGACTTTCCACAACGAGGGTTGGCGCTACGTGTCGGTGGGACTCGGTGAGCAGTTCGGTCAGCTTACGGCGCTCGCCACCAAGCTTGGCGGCGAGCACTTTGATCTCTCGGCCTTGGAAGGATACACGGCCCTGACGAACAGCGTACTGAGGTTGGATGGCAAGCCGGCGCTCGCGAACCTGGGAGGCGCCGAGCTGACCAACTCCGACTCTCTGGCGCTCGCGGCCTCTGCCGTGCCTGGCACACAGGAGATGTACCTGATCGCCTTCAAGCAGAACGGCGGCGGTCGCGTCACCCTCACCGGCCCGTCCGGGACAGCTCGCACCACCGGAGACGGCGTGTCGTCGTTCTTGGTGGAAACCGCAAACGTCGTGTTATGGCGGCTGGTTGAACCTGAGCCTGGCGAGTGGCAATTGCACGTCAGGGGCGTAGATGGCTCCGCCACGGCTTGGCACTACAGCTTGAACGTGTACAGGCCCGTGCTCTTGCCGCTGAGCACCACGCCGCTCAACGAGCCGGCAGCGCTGACGGCGTACGTGGAGCACGAAAGAGAAATGGTCATGGCCGAGGGCGCGGAGATTACCGCCCTGGTGCGGACGCCCGGCGGCGAAACGTTCCAGTTGGAACTCGAAGACAACGGCGAAACCGGCGACAATACGGCAGGCGACGGGTACTTCTCGGCCACGATTCCGCCTCTGGTGATCGAAGGCAGGTACCAGGTGTACCTGGAGCTGACCTGGCCCGGCGTAGACCAGCACATCGCTTCGCAGTCCGAGTTCAGGACGCTGGCATTCCCGTCGATAGACGTGATGAAGGTCCGTACGGAGGGGCTGAAGGCGGGACAGCGTGAAAGGGTCGGCGAGGTGGCCGTGAGCATTCTGGGCCAGCCCTACGCGGTCGCGCCGTCCGAACTTATTTCGGCCGTGGCGTCGGATGGCCCCTCCGGGACGCTGGAGCTCGTGCCCCAGCAACTGGTGGCCGAGGGCCTCGCCTGGAAGTACGACATCTACTTTACGCCGGAGAGTGACGCGCTGCATACTCTGGACATTCGGCTCCGCCTGGTGTACGCAGGACGCCCCTACACGAAGATAGCGGACTCCGTAACGCTGTCGTCACTGTCGGCGGCCTTGCAAGCCCAGCCCTACATACCTCCGCCGGCGCCGGCGCCGGCGGAGCCCACCGCACCAACGCCGCAGCAGCCGCCGCCCGCGCCGGGCAACTACTGGGGACTGCTGACCATTCCGGCTGTGATGCTGGTCGCCCTGATCGGGGCCACCATCTACTGGCTAACGCGCAGGTCGCCCTACGGGTACATATTCGACGACGAGGGTCACATGCTGGTGGACTTCTCCAAACTGGAGCGCGAAGGACGGTTTAAGTTGTTCTCAAAGAACGCGGTAAGTGGCCGTGAGATTCCAATCATTGGACTCGACGGCGTGGCGTTCACCTTCACGAGCCGTGGGGTGGGCCTGCAGAACAGGGAGATGGCGACTAACGTTCGCGTAAACAACCTGCCGTTGGTAAGCGAGGTGTCGGTCAAGAACGAGACTGTGATAGGCACCGAAGGCAAGCTGTACAGCTTCATGATGCTGCCAATACCTCCGACGCCGATGGGCGACGCGGCAGGCGGCGACTAGCAGGAGATGCGGCCGGGGGCTTGGGGGCTCGTGTCCCTGCCCCCGGCCATACTGAACGACAACAGTGATTTCGCGCCCCCTCCTGAGCTAGCGCTCGAGAGGGGGTGCAGTGCGTTCAGCCCTCGCGCTGCTGGAGCACCTCTCCCGACAGGCTGGTGATGGTGTCGATCTTGATGAGCACCGCGATTCCGGTTCGCTCGGGGTCGCGATCCAGTTCCGGCTGTGGTGTCTGCGCCATCACCCTGTCGCGGACTTCACCCGATTCGTGCAACGTGGCGGTACCGTGGAACCGCCAGTTGAAGCGCTTGTCCGGGTTGCGGTAGAAGATGACGACGTGAGGGTTTTCGTTGACGTTGTCCAGCGACGAGCGACGGGAACGTTCCCAGAAGGCGAGCGTCTCGCCGTCGTAGACGCTCAGGCTGCCTCTCATGCTGATCTGCGGGCGCCCGTCTCGCGAGGCTGTGCCGACATAGCAGTAGAAGCCGTCGTCGAGAGCGTTGTTGAGAAGCTCTCGCATCTCTCCTTCGATTGAAATCATGTGTTTTCCCTCCCGTAGTGCTTTGGCGCTTTGGAAATTCAGCGAAGTCCGGGGCGCCGCCGAGTTAGCCGGTGTGCGGACCCCGCATCTTCGGCCCTTCCCCTCAGCCATACTATGGCTTCCGTGGGCCGCCTAGAGCGCGCTCACACGCCCGTAGACGCCATCGTAGCCGGGATCCAGGCCCACACGGCCTCGGCGTACGTTTTCTACGGCCTGGGCGAGACGCTCGCCGGCCGCCAGAGCAACGTCGCCCACGGGCGCGTGGACGAGCAGCGCCAGCTCGCTACCGAATTCGCACACCAATCGCAGGTACTCGGCGCGCACGCCCTTGGTGTTCACGCCTCGGCCCACATTTTCGGCGATAAGCTGCTGTAGCGCAATGAGCGGCCGGAACGGGGGGCGTCCAGTCTGCCCACGCACCAATCCGGCCTCACGTGTCTGGGCCCGCGCTGGGCGTGACGCCAGTTCCTCCACACGCTGCGCCACGCCCAGCGTCAGCTTGCGCCCACACTCCGGACAGCGCTCGCCTTGCCGCACGGCCTCCCACGGAGTCATCCTCACGCCGCACTTGCGGTGCCCGGAGTGGTGGTACTTGCCCTCTTCGGGATAGAACTCGACGGTGTAAGCGATGCTTTGGGTTCGCAGCGATTCGAGCAGACCGCGGTAGCTCAGGTCGCCGTCGAACACCGTAAGCTCACGGCCCAGCCTGGGCAGCGAGTGCGCGTCGGAGAACGACACTATGGCCACGTCGTCCAGTTCCGCGATTCGCCAGTTCATCGCCGGGTCGCTTGACAGGCCGGTTTCCACCGCCAGGATGCGCGGCGCGTCATCGCCGAAGCACTCGGCCAGCGAATCGAAACCCGACTTCGAGCCGTACAGCCCGAACCAGGGCGTCCACACGTGAGCGGGGATCAATACGCAGCGTTCGTCCACTTCGAGCAACAGTTCGAGCAACTGCCGGGGCGAGGCGCGCAGGGCGGGGCGGCCGTCGGACGCCAGGTCGCCCAGATTGGCGAGGGCTGCGTTGACACGCTCCGCCGCGTCGAGACCGGGCGCGAAGATGAGCACGTGCACACGGCGGTTGCGGCCGCCTTGTCCGGCCACGCAGGCCACCTCGCTGCCGAGTACGAAGCTTACGCCGTCGTAGGTGTACAGGCCCTCAGCCGACTCGACCAGGTTATCGCGCAACTCCGCGAACCACGCCGGATGTGTGAAGTCGCCGGTTGCGAGCAGGTCTATTCCTTTGAGCTTGGCCCACTGCGCGAGGTTGGGCAGCGTAAGCTGGGAACTGGTGGCTCGCGAGTGCGGCGAGTGAACGTGGAGGTCGGCGGCGTACCTCAAGCGGCGTCGTCCGATATCTGCCCGGCGCGGATTAGCCGAACAGCCCCTCGCGCTCGAACACTGAGGCCAGAATACCGACTCCCTCCCTGATCTCCTCCGGCGAGTTGTGGCTGTACGTGAGCCTCAGGTGGTTGGGGCGGTCGCGGTTCGCTCTGAACACGGGGCCGGGATTGTACTTCACGTCCGCCTCGACGGCCTTGTCCAGCGCGGCCCAACTGTCGGCCCCCTCGGGCAGCCGCACCCAGATCATCATGCCGCCTTCGGGCTTCGACCAGGAGCAGCTTGGCGGGAAGTTCTCGCCCAGAGCGGAGAGCATCGCGTCGCGCTTCTCTTTCAGGCTTTCGCTGACGCTTTCGATGTACTCGTCTTTGTGCTCCTGCAGGTACTGGTGAACGGTCATGGAGGCGAGATGGCTTGGCGACCCGCCAAAGCGCAGCTTGCCCAGCGTCTCCTTGACGGCGTCGGGCACCACTGCGTATCCCAGGCGCAGGCCGCAGCCCAGGAGCTTGGTGTACGCCGACACGTACATCACCGAGTCCTCGTCGTCCATTCCCATGATGGCCTGCGGCAGAGGGTCGCCATCAATGACGAAGTCGGCGTAGGACTCGTTCTCGACGATGGGGACGCCGTACTGTTGAGACAGCTCCAGCAGCGCCTTGCGCCGTTCCAGGCTCATGGTCATGCCCATGGGGTTCTGGTAGACGGAGATGGTGTAGATCATCTTTGGCCGCTTGCCCTGCCACGCCAGGTCCGACAGTATGCTCCGGACGGCGTCGGTGTCCATGCCCTGCTCGTCGGTGGGGACGTGGATGACGTTGGCCCTGCGGGATAGCAGCATTGCGAGCGTGCCCAGGTAGCAGAACTCCTCCACGAGTACGATGTCGCCCGGGTCGATGAAGGCGTCGAGTATCACCTGGATTGCGCCGCCGGCGCCGCTGCTCAGAAAAATCGAGTCTATGCCGGTTTTCAAGCCGCGGTTCTCTTCGAGCCGTTGGGCTATCAGCTCTCGCATTCCCACGTGGCCCTGCGACGGCGGATACTTGGCCAGATCCTCAGCCTGGGTGCGCATCGCGGCGCGCAGCGCGTCCACGAAGCCGTCCCCCGGCAGCGTCTGCGGATTGGCGTATGTGACCGAGAACACGTACTTGGTGTCGGCCCCGAGGCCCGGGTGCGTTTTGACAGGCGCTGGCAGCCTGTTGGAAAACAGTCCGTCGTAGTTCATGGTCGCGCCTCCTTCTGGTGTTGCCCTGGTATTGACGTCTCGCCGCGGCTAGAGGGGCAGGTGCACCGTCTGTCCCGACTCCGCGCTACGGGTTACGGCCTCGGTGAACTCCATGTACTTCACGCCGTCCTCGAAGCTGGTGTGTGTGACCTGCTCCTTGCCTCTTATGGCGTTGATGAACTCCTCTTCCACCCGCCAGCTTCCCTGCTTTTCGGGGAGTATGGCGATTTCGGAGAGCTCGGAGTCGCCGCGCCGTCCGCCGTAGAGGGTCATCGAGGCGCCGTCGACTCTCAGTGTGCCCTCGGCGCCGAAGAGCCACGCCTGTGGGGCCGGCGCCAGGCCGAATACAGTGCTCATGCCGAGCCGGGCGACGGCGCCGGACTCCAGCTCGCACAGCACCTCTATCTGGTCGGGTATGGAAATGTGGCGCGTCGCTCCGGCGTCGTCTCTGCGCGACTTCACGTTAACGCGGGTCAGGGCGGTAACGCTCGTGGCGTGTCCCACCCAGCGCATCATCGCCTCGTACCAGATGCCCATGCTCATTATGTTGTAGCCGCTCAGGTCGCGGTTGTGCCGCCAGTGGAAGGGCGCGTCGCGGTCGATGAAGCCGCCCTGCCGCACCGTGACGTCCACCGACAGCACGTCTCCCAGGTAGCCATCGGCTATCAGCTCCTGGATTGTCTGGTCCACCTTCAGAGTCATGGGCGATGGTACTATCTGGGTGACGAGGTTGGGCTTGAGGCGCGCGGCATACAGCATGTCGCGCGCCTGGTCCGCGTTCATGGCCATGCGGGCCTCGGTGATCACGTGCTTGTCGCATTCGAGCGCGGCCAGCACCAGGGCGTGGTGCATGTAGGGCCAGGTGCCAATGCAGATTGCGTTGGTGTCAGGGTCTTCCACCAGGTCGACCCAGTTGTCGAACACCTGGGGGATGCCGTACTCGTCGGCGATGCGCTGACCGGAGGCCCGGCTGCGGTTGGCGACGCTCACCAGCTCGACGCCCTCAATCGACTTGAAGCCCGGAATGTGGCGCAGGGTGGTGTTGGCTCCAGCGCCCACGAATCCGATTCGTACCGTGTCTTCTGCCATGTGGTTACTAGCCTTTCCCGTCGCGGACGTTGGGTTGTTTAGATATTCTGGGCACACGACGGACGGCGCGAGCGCCGCTCGTGGCCTGCCAAATTATATGCAACCCACCGGAGCGCGTCCAGTGAACGGACTCGGAGGAGCCTGTTTCAGGTAGCCTGGCGCCCCAACGTTGTTGTTCCCGCGGAAGCAGGTAGGCGAAATCTGTTCGATTCTGCGACATTCTGTGCGTCTCGTAGCTGAGGGAGCCGGCGGTCCTGCGCGAATCTGTAACGCCTACGTGGTCATTTCGGACACAGAAGTGACACCGCGTGACAGAGGAGGACAGGGGGCGGAGCTGCCACTGGACGCCCACAAGGGACGCCCCTACGGATGCCTGGGGCCTTACCCGTTCTGGGGGTAGGGTTTCCGGGCGGCGGGGTCGGTCCCTCACGTGGGCGAGGGTAGCACGGATGTGCGTGTGCTTCAAGAGGGCTGGAGAGATTGCGGGATTGGGGACAGATTGGTGGGGAGAAATGGCGCAGACGTGGGGATGGGCAGGACGTGGGTGGTGTTGGATGGGGCATGACCGGGAACGGGCGGCGCGGGAAAGTGACGCTTTTTCGCGTACGGGGAGGCGAATGGGTGTGGTGTGGGCGAGGGGGTGGGGCCGGGGTGTGCGTTGGGGCGTACGGGGGACATAGGATGAGCAATGTGGCGAGCGCAAGGCGATGGCCGCAGGCTCGGGGTTGGGCGCGGGGGATGCTGCGCCTGCATCCCTCGCCCACGTGTCGTTCGCGGGAGAGGCGGTTTTGGGCGCACCTGGTAGTCTGAAACAGGCTCAGCGCGGACCGGCTCGCGCTACGCGTCGGTGACGCGCCCGGCGGGGTCGGACTCGGCGAGCACGTGGGGCATGTGGCCCGTGTGCACGAAGTCGGCGAGGAGTTTTCCGGCCATGGGGCCGCGCCCGAAGCCGGAGGAGGCGAGACCTCCGACTATGTACAGGTTTTGCCGCAGCGGGATCTTGCCTATCAGCGGCTCGCCGTCCAGCGTGAATGGCATCAGCCCGGCCCAGGTACGGGCAATCGGCAGATCGGTGAGCAGGGGCAGCACCTCGCCGGCGTGGGTCTTGTTCACCTCTATGCCCTGCGCGTCCGGCGTGGCGTCGTAGCCCGCAAGCTGCCTGTCGCCGCCGAAGGCTATCTCTCCCGACTGGGTCTGCCGCCCGTAGAGGTGCCTGGTCTGCCGCACGCCGCCGCGGTGGGTCAGGTTGTGGGGCGTGGTGTCCTCTCCGTGCGCCTTCCAGAAGAGCTGTGATTCCATGGAAGATATGCCCTGGAAGACGCGGGGCGGCAGCGGCTCAGTGGCCCACATCTGGCCGCGGACGGGAATGACGGGGATGCTCAGGCCGAGCATTTCGCCCACCGGAGCACACCACGCCCCGGCGGCGAGCACCAACGCGCCCGCGCGGAACTCGCCCCGCCGCGTGCTGACGCGGTACGAGCCGTCGGCGAGGGCCTCGACTGCGGTGACCTCGTGGCCGGTTAGCACGCTGGCTCCGGCTTGCCGTGCGGCGTCCGCGAAGGCGCGGGTGGCCCTGACGGGGTTGGCGTTGCCGCGCTGCCGGCTGTACACGTAGCCGGGCATGTCGGGGCAGGCGAACGGCTCTATCGCGCGTGCCTCCCTGGTGGTGAGCAGCTCGACGTCGCGCCCGCCGGCTCGCGCGGACTGGACCACGCGGAGCGCGTAGGAGTACTGCTCCTCGGTGTGGATGGCGGTGAGCGAACCTGACTGCCGGAACTCGACGTGGTAGCCGAGGTCGGACTGGAGCATCTTGAAGAGCTCGAGGCTGCCCATGCTGAGGTAGTCGTCGAGGCCGGGAAGGCGCCCCCAGCCGGAGCCGCCCAGCAGGCCGCCGTTGACGCCGGACGCGCCGGAGGCAATGTCGCCGCGCTCCAGCAGCGCGACGGAGCGTCCGTGCGCCGCGAGGTGGTAGGCGGTGGAGGCGCCGGCGATGCCGCCGCCGATTACGATTACGTCGGCTTCACTCAGAACGGCTTGCCTCCGGGTCTCTGACATCCGCGTAGCGGGTTCGGGCCTAGCGCGCCATTCGAGAGTCGACGCTGTTCAGGACTTCAACCAGAAACCTGGCAAGAGCCACACCCATGCGGACTTCGCCTTCGCCCATCATTTCCTCGTAGAAGTTGATGTGAAGGCGCTCTACCGAACGGAACCTCTGCCTATTCGCTCCAGGGCTACTGGACTGAGACAGCAATTGCAGCGCGTTGTGTCGCACGTCTTCATGGGACCTGTTTGGCCAGTGCCTCCACGCGGTGAGCAACCGCTCCCCAGGCCTTTTCGGACGCCTGGAGGAAATCGCCTCTGTAGAGTTGTTCTTGCGCGTGGGCGAGAAACATCTCACAAATCTGCCGGTGTCTGGCGGCAGTGGCCATGAAATCCTCCAGGGACGGTGCGTCGCCGCGATTTCGGAACCGTCGCTAGCGGGGCATTTGCGAATCGACGTCGTTCAGAACCTTTATCAGCGCCTTCGCGTCGGCTATGGCGAGCCGACTGTCGAGTTTATCAGGCGTATCGTCAAAGAAATTGATGTGGTAGAAGTCTACCGTTCCAAATCTTGTTCTGTTTTCGTCGGGGTCGCTCGAGCAGTCTATCAGCCGCCGAACGTTGAGTCGCAAGTCGTCGTCGCACTCGTTCGGCCAGCCCCTTTCCCTCGCGATTGACTTCACGCAGTGGGCGACCGCGTCCCAGGCCTTGTCACACGCGCGGAGCGTCGCATGATTTGCGAGCTCCTCTTCCGCGAGCGCGAGAAAGAGATCACAAATCTCCTTGTCCCTTTTGGTGGTGGCCATGGTGTGCTTCTAGCGGAGCGCGCGGTCGCTAGATGACCTCCGCGGACTCGCCGACGTCTGCGGCGGCCTCGCCTCCTAGCTCCACGCCTACAGTCCGGATGGCCCCGAACTCCTCGCGGAATCCGTTGTGCATGGTGCGGGAGTCGCTGCTGTACAGCACGAACCGCGCGCCCTCGCGCAGCCACTTCTGGGAGAGGGCGACGGTCTGGTGGTGTATCAGCGTGGGGATGCCGTGCGATCCGCACACTCTCAGTATCTCGCGCAGCGCGGCCTCGTAATCGGGGTGGTCGTACTGGTCGGGAATGCCCAGCGAGATGCTGAGGTCGTTGGGGCCCACGAATACGGCGTCTATGCCGTCCACACCGAGAATATTGTCGAGGTTTTCGATTGCCGGAACGCTCTCGATGCCGATGATGCACACGTTGTTGCGGTTGCGGTTCTCGAGGTACTCGCGGGTGGCCTCGCTGGGCAGCTCGCCGGACTCGACGGCCCTACGGGCATACTCGCCCTTGAGCGGGCGCCACCTGCACGCCTCGGCAACGATCTTGGCTTCTTCCACCGTCTCGCAGTAGGGGGCGAGCACGCCGTGGGAGCCGGCATCAATGGCCATGGTGACGAGGTGGGTGTCCGGCGCCGGTATGCGGACTATCGGAACGACGCCGCTGAAGCTGAAAGCCGCCAGAAAGTCGGCCACGTCTTGACGGCCCCGCGGCGAGTGCTCAGTGTCGATGATAACGTAGTCCAGGCCGAAGTCGGCCATGGCCGTGGACCAGCGGGGGTTGCGACTGAGCGATAGCATGGTGCCATAGACTATGCCGCCATTGGCGACCTTTTCTCTCAGTTGTGCGCCGTTCATGGGAATCTCTCCTGGTGGATAGTCTTCGGTTGCCGGTCTTTCGGGTTGGGACGGGCTCTTTAGCCCAAAATTGGCTCGTCGTACTCTTCCCTGAGAAGGCGCTTTAGCACCTTGCCCATGGGGTTGCGCGGGAGCTCGGATACGAACACGACGGACTCGGGCTTTTTGAAACTGGCCAGGCGCTGGCGGCAGTACTCGATAATCTCGTCGTCCTGTGCCGTCTGCCCGTCCTTGAGCACGACCACGGCCCGCACGCGCTCGCCCCAGTCGATGTCCGGCACGCCGATGATGGCCGCCTCCTCGATGGCCTGATGCGAGTGGAGCACCTGCTCCACCTCTTCCGGAGAGATCATTTCGCCGCCCCGCTTTATGAAGTCCTTGGAGCGGCCGGCCAGGTAGATGTAACCGTCCTCGTCCATGTATCCGAGGTCGCCGGTGTACAGCCAGCCGCCGCGGAAGGTCTCCGAGGTGGCCTCTTCCTGGTTCCAATAGCCCTTCATCAGCCTCGGGCCGCTGGCCACTATCTCGCCGACCTCACCGTCCGCCACCGGGTTCGCGTCATCGTCCACTATGCGGACATCCACGTCGTCCAGGGGCTTGCCGACGCTGGTCAGCCGGCGAAGTTTCCGTTCGATCTCCTCTTCGGTGCCCTCCAGTATGTGGTCCTCCGGCGGGAGCATGGTGATCGTGGCAGCAGTCTCAGTCTGGCCGAAGGCGTTAATGAAGTGGACGCCGGGCAGCTCCTGGATGGCGCGCTTGATGACCTCGAAGGGCATGGGCGCCGCGCCGTAGGTGACGATGTTAAGGCTGCTGAGGTCGTGGTCGTGGAAATCGTCGTGGTCTATCAGCATCTTCAGCATGGTCGGCACCATGACGGCGCGATTCGCGCGCTCGGTCTCGACCAGTTCCATCCAGCCCTTGGGGTCGAACTGGCGCTGGATTATGAGCGTGCGCCCGCCGTAGATGGACGACATCACCGTTTGCATACCGGCTATGTGGTAGAGCGGTACTGTGAGGATGTTGCGTTCCTCGTCGTCCGGGTCGACTGGCGAGACGTTGCTGAGTATGTACGAGGAGAAGCTGTCGTGGCTGAGCATGACGCCCTTGGGCAGGCTGGTAGTGCCGGAGGTGAAGAGCAGCACGGTCAGGTCGGCCCCATCGCCCTGCGGGAAGCGCTCCTCTTCGGGGGCCGTCGCCACCATGTCGTCGTAGAACTCCCAGCCCTCGGCGGGTTCCTCGAGCGACACCAGCCGGGGTGCGCTGTCGAGATTGCCCTTGAACGAGTCCACCATGCCCACGTAGCGGCTGCCGGCCACCAACACCTTGGGCTGCGCGTCTTCGACCATGAAGCTGAGCTCGTCGGCGCGGGCGCGGAAGTTGAGAGGCGCGTAGACGGCGTCGAGCTGGGCGGCGGCGAAGCAGAGTTCCACGTGCTCGTTGGTGTTCACCTGCAGGACTGCCACCCGGTCGCCCTCTCCAACGCCGAGGCCGGCGAGGGCGTTGGCGAGCCGGTTGACGCGGGATTTGAGCTCCGCGTAGGTGTAGCGCGCGCCTTCGAAGACGATTGCAACCCTATCCGGTACGATTAGCGATGCTATGTTCAGAAACTCGGTTGTATTCATCTAGCGCCCGAACCCCCTGGGAAGCGAGAATAGGCTAAAGAATACCACCTAAGGCGGCCAGTGGCTAGGTTGAGAGCAGACGGAAGCCTGGCCGCCCTTCCACGCTCTGGCAAGGCGCACGAGAACGGCGGGAACCACGAGCCACCCGGCGTAGCCGGTGAAGCCAGTAGGCTGTGATACAATGACGCCCACGGAGAAACTCCCATGACGACACCCGTATCCACATACGGCGAGGCCGGCCATCATTTCCTGGTCCAGGCCCACACAGGGCTCGACGCCGAAATGGTCGCGCGTTACCTGAAGGACATCGAGCAGTTCATGGGCAAGCTGGAGCGACTTCTGAACGCCTGACACCCAAACGTGCCAATTGACCCGGTTGCGCACTAAAGATATAATTCGTTGATTGTACGGGCCGATTCGCGGCCCGCGAAACGGGACATTTCAACTATGCCGAAACGAACTTATCAGCCAAAAAAACGTCGGCGCGCGCGCGTTCACGGCTTCAGGGCGCGCATGAGCACCCGAGGGGGGCGCAACGTTCTGAAGCGGCGCATGTTCAAGGGCCGTCATCGACTCACGGTGTGACGCCGGCGGTGTAGCCTCACCATGGCCGTGGAAGTGCTTAGCCGGCGACAGGCGGCGCCATGCGCCGTGAGCAGCGCCTCAGAAGGCCAAGGGACTTTGCGCTCGTGCGTCGTGAGGGACGCAGTTGGCCCGGAAGGCTGCTCGTGCTCGCCACGCGCCCCAACGGCCTGGACCTGAACAGGTTCGGCTTCTCCGTAAGCAAACGCGTGGGCAACGCCGTTACCCGCAATAGAGTCAAGCGCCGGTTGCGGGAGGCGGCCCGCCTGAGTAACATTATTCCCGGCTGGGATATCTTGCTGATTGCCCGCGTCGGCGCCGGCGACTCGGACTACCGCGAACTAGAGCGCTCCATGACCAATCTGTTCAAGCGGGCCAAGCTCTTGCGCCCCCATAGCGAATCGCCCGCCCTCGTCCATTCCGGCAGCACGGGTGACGAGCACCGTGTCCACGAGGAGCCGGGACTTTCCGATGCAGCGCGCGGGCGGGGTGAGTGATGCGCAAACTGGCGCTTTGGGCGATTCGCATGTACCAGGCCGCCCTGTCCCCTTATATGGGAGGGCGCTGCCGGTTCTCGCCGTCCTGCTCCAGCTACACCTACGAGGCCATATCCGCGCACGGCGCCGCCAGGGGCGTCTGGCTCGGCGTGAGGCGGCTGGCGCGCTGCCGTCCGTTCGGCGGGCAGGGCTACGACCCGGTGCCTCTCCCGTGACTCACTTGCATACGCCGAAGAACACTCGCGCCCGTCTGATTGTTCTCGCCGTGGCCATGTTCGCGCTAATGGCGCTCGCCGGCTGCAACAGGATCTCCACACCCGAGGGCTGGTCCGGCGGCGCGATCGACAACGGTACACTCTACATGGGCACGTCCGAGGGAGAGGTCAGGGCCATCGACGTCGAGGACGGCTCCACCAGGTGGCGGTTCGCGCTCCACGGAGAGGATCAGTACCGTGCCGTCTACGGCACGCCCGTGCTGGACGGCGACACACTCTACGTAGGCGGCTACGACAGCGTGCTGTACGCGATTGGGCTGGACGGGCGGGACAAGTGGGTGGAGCCGCTGGGGGACACCATAGTGGGCGGTCCCACGGTGGCCGACGGCCTCGTGGTGGTCGGCACGTCGGACGGCAGCCTGTACGCCCTCGACGCTGAGGACGGCTCAAAGCGCTGGAGTTTCCCTACGGGCGACAAAGTGTGGTCCACGCCCGCCCTCAGCGACGGCGTCGCCTACTTCGGCTCTCTGGACCACAGCGTGTACGCCGTGGCGCTGCACAACGGCTCGCAGCAGTGGCGCTTCGGCACCGGCGGCGCTGTCGCCTCCTCGCCAGTCGTCCACGGCGGGCGCGTGTACGTGGGGGCCTTCGACGGCGCCTTCTACGCGCTCAACGCCAGGACGGGCCTTGAGGAGTGGCGCTTCGAAGGCGCTTCTAACTGGTACTGGGCGCGCCCGCTAGTCTACGGCGACATGATCATGGCGCCGTCGCTGGACGGCAACCTGTACGCGCTGAACGCCGACACCGGCAATCTGCTGTGGACGGTGGAGACGGAGGGGCCGATAGTAGGCTCGCCGGCGGTGGTGGCAGACTCGATGATCGCGCTGGCGTCCACGGACGGCAGGGTGCGGCTCATCGGTATGGGCGGCTCCGTGCTCGACGCCTGCAACGTCAACGAGGAGATACGAACGCCATTGGTGTCGCAGGGGGACTTCGTCTACTTTGGCGCGCGCGACCACTCCATAAGGGCGCTGCGAGTGAAGCCAAATGGCAATCCCGACGAAGAGTGGGTACACTTCACCAACGAGGAAAGCCCCACGCAGCGGGGGCAGGCCGCCGCCTGTTAGCGCGGCAGGACTGGTCACTTGGAAATAATAATCGACATATGGAACTCCGTGATCATCAGGCCGATGATAAACAGCCTGGTGATGCTCTACTACATCTTCTTCAACAGCTTCGGTGTGAGCATCCTCATCTTCACCATCATGGTGCGCGTGGTCATGTTCCCGCTCACCGTGCGCCAGAGCCGCCAGCTCAAGTCGATGAACGCCATACAGCCCAAGGTGAAGGAGATACAGGAGAAGTACGCCAAGGACAGGCAGCGCATAACCCAGGAGACCATGCGGATCTACAAGGAGAACGGGGTAAACCCGATAGGGTGCCTCGGTCCGCTGGTCATCCAGTTCCCAATCTGGATAGGGTTGTACCAAGCCATACTGCAAACGCTGCCTGCCGCGCCCGACAGGCTGATTGGGCTGTCTGGGCACCTGTACTCCTGGCTGCCGCAGGTGCACGAGGTCATTCCGCTTAACAGCTCGTTCCTTTGGATGGACCTGGCGTTGCCGGACTCGACGGGGCCGTTGCCGGGGCTGCCGATACCGCTTCTGCCCATACTGGTGGGCGCGTCGATGTACCTGGTCCAGAAAATGACGGCGATGCCTTCGGCGGACCCGCGGCAGGCGTCCACCAACCGCATGCTGTTGTGGATGATGCCGCTCATGTTCGGCTTCTTCACGTTGCAATTCCCCAGCGGCCTCGCCATCTACTGGGTGGTGTCCAACGCGGTCGGCGTGGTCATCCAGGGGTTCGTGACCGGCTGGGAGCCGGTAACGTCGATATTCACTTTCATAACGCGCCGGGGGCAGCCACAATCGCAGCCGGAGCAGGCCGCGGCCCCGGCGCTGGCGGCGCCAGCGGAGGAGACGGCAACCGATGAGACGACAGCAGATAGAAACGTCGGCCAAGACACCGGAAGAGGCAATCGAGCTCGCCCTAAGAGAGCTCGACGCAGAGCGCGCGGAAGTAGAAATAGACGTCGTTAGCCGCGGCAAGGCCGGCTTCATGGGCATAGGAAGCGAGCCGGCCAGGGTAAGGGTCACTCTGCTCGAGCAGCGCTCCGAGCTGGTGACGGTGACCACCGACATACTGGAGCAGATCCTCACCAACCTCGGCGTGTCCGCCGTGGTGAGCCTGCGCCAGGCCGAGAGCGAGGACGAAGGCCCCATCTTCGAGATAGCCGGCGACGACTCCGGCCTGCTCATAGGACGCAGAGGCGAGACGCTGCAGGCGCTGCAGTTCATGGTCAAGTTCATCGCCGGGCGCAGGATCGGCGAGCGCGTCAACCTCATGCTGGACGTGGAGGGTTACCAGCAGCGGCGCAACGACTCGCTGGCCAACCTCGCGCAGCGCGTCGCCCGCCGCGTCGCCAACTCGGGTCGCTCAATCACTCTGGAGCCTATGCCACCCAACGAACGCCGCATCATCCACATCACGCTCTCGGACCACGCGGAGGTAACCACGCAGAGCACCGGCGCAGGCGACTCGCGCAAGGTCATCATCCGCGCGCGGTAGCCTTCCGAATTGTCTCTTCCCCCTTGACGGGGGAAGGCTAGGATGTGGGTGAAAGGAAGGGCCCTATGCCCTACGACCGCATACGCCTCCACGTGGAAGGCCGCATTGCCCGGCTGACGCTGGCCCGCCCCGGCGCGGACAACGCCATCGACGGGCGCGCGGCCTCCGAGATGCAGGACGCCTGCGAGCGCGTCCGGCAGGACGACGCCGTGTGGGTGTTGCTGCTCCAAGCCGAGGGCCCCGTCTTCTGCGCGGGGGCCGACCCCGCCGCGCTCGCGGAGCTGGCCGGCCTCGACGCCCGCGCGCTGCCTCCGGCGCTGGCCGGGCTGCGCGTCGCCGAGGCCGTGGCCGCCGTGGAGAAGCCCGTCATCGCCGCGCTGTCCGGCGATGCGCTCGACCAGGGACTGGAGCTTGCGCTGGCCTGCGACGTGCGCGTCGCCTCGCTCGACGCCCGCTTCGGCATGACACAGCTCGCCCGCGGCCTGCTGCCGTGGGACGGCGGCACCCAGCGGCTGCCGCGGCTGGTGGGACGCGGCCCGGCGTCCGAGATGCTGCTGACCGGCGCGACGCTGGACGCCCGCCGCGCAGTGGAGATAGGCCTGGTGAATGAGGCCGTCGATCCTGGTCGCGTCGCGGACCGCGCGGGCGAGATCGCCGCCGCCGCGGCCTCTCACGGCCCCATAGCCACGCGCTACACCAAGGAGCTGGTACACGACGGGCTGGAAATGACGCTCGACCAGGGCCTGCGGTTGGAGGGCGACCTGAACTTCATCCTCCAGAGCACTGCCGACCGTGCCGAGGGCGTGGCCTCGTTCCTCGTACGCAGGCCTCCCACCTACCGCGGCGAGTAGGGCAAGGGAAAATCGTCATTCCGGCGAACGCGGGAACCCAGGGGGTAGCGGACCCATTCCCTGTCATTCCGAGCGTAGCCGAGGAATCTAAAGCCCATGTACTCAAGACCCATCCGCAACTACTACGTCTACATGATGTCCAACAGCAGGCGAACTCTTTACGTAGGCGTCACCAACGACCTCGCAAGGCGAGTCTACGAGCACTAGCGGAAGCTGGCGGACAGCCACACGAGGAAGTACAACATCACCTGGCTGATCTACTACGAGGAGACGTCGGACGTCATGGCCGCGCTCGAACGGGAGAAGCAGCTCAAGAAGTGGCGAAGGAGCAAGAAGGACACGTTGACCGAGTCCATGAACCCCCGTTGGCAGGACCTGTCGCGGGAATGGTACGACCAGGCAAAGTGACCGCCTGGGTAAGGCAACCGCTTTAGATTCCTCGGCTACGCTCGGAATGACAGGGGAGGGTATCGGAATGGCGGGGAGGGCCGTCCCCCGGGTCTACCACTGTGACTGACTGCCTCCGTCGCTGTCCCTTCCCCCTCGATGGGAGAAGGTCAGGATGGGGGTGAAAGGCATCACCAAACCATGACCACCGAACAGGACACCGTCCTCTACACCAAGGCCGGCGCCGTCGCGCACCTCACGCTGAACCGGCCTCGCCGGCTCAACGCCTTCAGCGTCGCCATGCGCGACGACCTGTTCGTGCTGCTCGAGGCGGTGCGCGACGACCCCGACGTCCGGGCCGTGGTGCTGAGCGGAGCGGGGGAGCGCGCCTTCTGCGCCGGCGCGGACCTGTCCGAATTCGGCACAGCGCCCTCCCAGGTCGTCGCACGCGCCGTGCGGTGGGAGCGCGACGTCTGGGGCCTCTTCCTCGCCATCGACAAGCCCATCGTCGCCGCGTTGCACGGCTACGTCATCGGCTCCGGCGTCGAGATGGCCTGCCTGTGCGACCTGCGCGTAGCCTCAGACGACGCCACCTTCGCCATGCCGGAGGTCGCGCTGGGCATGGCCCCCGCCGCCGGCGGCAGCCAGACGCTGCCCCGCGTGGTGGGACGCGGCCCCGCGCTGGAAATGCTGCTCACCGGCCGTCGCCTCACGGCGGACGAGGCGCACCGCGCCGGCCTGGTGAATCGCGTCGTGCCCCGCGACGACCTCGCCCGCGAGGCGATGGCCCTGGCCGAGTCGCTGGCAGCGCTGGACCCGGCGGCGGTGTCGGCGGCGAAGCGGGCGATCCGCCACGGCATGGACGCGCCGCTCGGGCGGGGGCTGAAGATGGAGGAGCGGCTGGCGCTGCGGGTGATGGCGGGGCGGTAGTCCCTTGCCCATCGACGGGGGAAGGCTAGGATAGGGGAGTCGCGGGCCTTACGCCCTCGACGGCGGCCCTAGGTCCGCAGCACAACTGTGATGATCACCCCAACCTGGGCAACCCCAATGGTGACGCCTGCGCCCATAAGAGCCAGTATGAGCCGGTCAAAGCGCGCATTGACAGCTTGCACCTCGGCTCGCACGGCGGAGATCTCCGTTCGCATGTCGGTTCGCACGTCGCGTATCTCGGCTCGCACGTCGGCTCGCACGGCGGAGATCTCCGTTCGCATGTCGGTTCGCAAGGCGGCGATTTCGGTTCGCACGTCGGCCAGGCCGCCGCGCAGGTCGTCTCTGAGCCCGGCGATAGCGGCGGCGTGTTCGGCGGTGGTACCCTCAAGCGCACCCAGGCGGCTTTCGGTGGTCATCCAGCCTCCCTTTCGCCGTCATTGTCTACCATGCCGCTCGACACGTCAACAGCCCCGGTGCGGTCGTAACTGTTCAGAGGTGATGGGGCGGGTCTGGACAAAGAACCCTCACCCCCATCCTAACCTTGCCCCTGCGAGGGGGAAGGGACGAAGGGTTACGCCGTCACGCCCTCCAGCAGGCCCAGCAGTTCGCGTACTCTTGCCAGGCCCTCTTCGAAGTCCTCGGCTTTCAGCCGGCCCTCGAAGAAGTTCTTGTGCTGGGCGCTCGCCAGCTGAAACAGGTCCCACACTCTGGGCTGCTCCTGTTCGTTGGAGATTCTGCGCGCCGCCCTGAACAGGTGGCCGTGGCGGTCGTGTGACGGCACCCCCATCCTAACCTTCCCCCTGCGAGGGGGAAGGGACGAAGGGTTGCGCCGCCGCGCCCCATCCCTTTTCAGACACCTGCAGCACGTCGCCCGCCCGGTACTCGCGCTCGGCCTGCTCCAGCAGGGAGCGGCTGGTGGCTATGTGGCACTCTGTGGTCGCCAATGTGGGTCTCCCCGTGCCTTTCGCCCGGTCACTGTAACACCTGGGCCAGTGGTCAGGCACAAGGCCTGCCCCCTACGATTGGCCGCACACTGTCGCCCTGAGCGCGGCCAAATGGCCTGAGATTCCTCGGCTACGCTCGGAATGACGATGCGGGGGCGGAATGGCAATGCGGGGGCGGAACACCAATGCGGGGGCGGAACGACATATGGAGAACGCACGGCGGCCCCCTCCCCGCTGGGGGGAGGGGGCCGCCTCTCATTGCTTCCTGGCTAACTTCCCGTGAGCAACCCCGAAAGGCTACTTGGGTACGATGACTCCCTCCTTGGAGGCGTAGACCCAAAGGGCCTCGCCAGCCATGAGCATCGCGTCCCCACTCGGTGAGATGCTTTCCAGTTCTCCGGTGGTCATGCTCAGCCTGAACGCCCTGGTCCAGACTCCGCTGGGCAGGTAGTCGTTAGCTTCGACCTCGTCCTGGTCGCGGTCGATGATGATGACCGCCACGAGGTTCCAGCCGGGTATCAGTTCGATGGACGGCGGCACCTGCGCCGGGTTATCCCTCGACGTGCCGGCTATGTCCACCTCCAGCGGCGAGCCATCCGAGCTCAGCACGTAGAGGCCGAGGCCGGAGTCGATGGTCGTCCTGCCCGCGGGCGACGACGACAGGCTGCCGTCGGAGCCGCGCGTCCAGACCGTCCACGGGGACACCCTGCGTCCGTCATACTGGGACACAACGCTGACCGTGTCGCTGCTGAATATGTCGTTTACGTCCAGGCTGGCGGGCGCGCCGCGGAACGAGATCAGGTTCCAGCCCGGGTTGAGTCCGATCTCTACGGGCTTGCGCTCTATCACCGTGATGGTGACCGACACCTCGGCTTCGTTGCCGGCAGCGTCGGAGGCCGTCAGCGTGAACTCGTGCACTCCGAGCGCGAACTCGCCGTCGGGGCGGAGTACCCACGTCTTGTTATCGTTGGTCGTGAGCATATCCAAAATGTCCATGCTCTCGCCGTCCGGGCCCTCATGAGAGGCCTCGCTCAGCGTGACCGTCTTGTAGGTGTCGCCGGCGTACTCGCCCTTGTCGTCCTCACCTGCATCGTTCCAGCTGAACTGGATCACGCCTGCGGCGTAGTCGGTCTCGGAGTTGTCCGCCGGGGTCGACGTCATCGTGGGTGCCTTGTCGTCAACCTGGATTACCTGGTCGGCGTTGACATAGCTGTAGCTGAGCCTGATGGTCTCGCCCACAGCGAACGACCGTCCGGCGCTGGCCTGTAGCTCAACGTCGCCACCAACCCAGTCGACCTCGCCTGTTGAGGAGGCGACCATGGTCTTGCCTATGTAGGCCTTCACTTCACCCGCGACATCGTTGTCGAAGCCGGTGTCGGCCAGCGGCCAGTTGTCCAACGTTACGTCGAAAAGGCCTCCGGAAGCCACAGCCTCAGTGAGCTCGTAGGGCTCCCCGGACACACTCACGGCGCCCGCCTTGCTCGCATTGCCGTCGACGTCCACCGCCTGCAGCATTACGCCGTATGCGCGGCTGCTCTTGAACGTGCTCTGCTTGAATGTGGCATCGCCACCCATGGTGTCGTTCGCCACCGTGACCTTTAGCTTTTTGTCGCCGACCGACGCCTCAGTCGAGTTTTCGCCGCTCTTGGAGCGTAGCGCTTCGTCGGTGGTGAAACTTATGGCCTGTTCGCCATCCTCGGCGATCAGCGCCGCGAACGGCACCACCGTAATCTCGGTCTTTATCTTGTTTTCTGAGGTGCGCGTCGTATCGTCTATGCTGTTGCCGGCCACGTCCGAAACGTCGGAAACCGACACGCTGGGCCGCGCGTTGTTGGCGAGATCCTCGGTGAGCGTGAGAACCACGTACTCGTTGAGGTTCTGGTCGCCGTTGTCGTCATTGGTGCCCACGACATCAACGCTGTCGATGGTGTAGCCGGTCACTGAGAAGTCGGAGACCTCCACCGTGTCCACGTCCAGCGACTCGTTGAACTGCACGAGTATTGAGTTAGAGCTGCTCATGGGCTCGTTCTCGTCGTCGTCCCAGGCCTGGCCCGCTGTGGGGTTGCCTTCCACCTCAGGGTCATCTCCGTCAATGGTGAGCTGGGAGGTGTGCACGGTCACGTTGCCTGCAAGGTCCTGCGCCGTGATTATCAGATTGAACTTCTTTCCGTCGCCGTTGTCTCCGTCGAAGCTCGTGTCCACGACGGCGCCGCACCTGTCGGTGAAGTCGGTGCTGCTCGGCGCAATCAGGATGCCCACCCGGCTGGCGTTGCCGCCGGCGTTGCCGATGTCGACCTCTCCGGAGGCCAGCTCGCACGGGGCCCCCGTCCCCTTGTCGGTTGTATCAAGGGACTCGTCCCGGGCCTGGACCTCGACCATGGTGACGACCGACGGGACGTCCTTGAAGTCGATGCCCGCGCCCTCGTCGTTGACGCTAAAGGAAATCCTCAGCGTCTCGTCGTTGAGGATGCTCTCGTCAGCGGGGTCGAGATCGCTGATGGTCGGCGCCGAGTCGTCGATGGTCGCCGTCGCCGAGGCGAGCACGTCGCTGCTCCGGTTGCCGTTCTCGTCGAACACCTGCAGGGACAGCGTGTCGCCGTCCTGCACGTAGATTGTGTCATCCGCGCCGTCGTCGTTGAGGTCATCGAGGCCGGTGTCGTTGGTGATCACCACCATGCCCCGGTACAGGTTGGATGTGGCCGATTCTCCGGCGTCATGGTCGCCGTTGACCGCCGCTACCTCTTCTATCGTCACCCACAGGCCGCTGTCGGAGCCGCTGCTCACGTAGGCGCGAGCGTAGCCGCTGCCGTAGGCATTGTAGTCCGCGTTGGGCCCTGTGTCGTCCTCAGCCGGGTACATGTCGACGATGTCGAAAGTGGCGTCCACTTGTAACGCTTCGCCGTTGATCAGGGACCGTGAAATGTCCTGGAATACGCGGTCCACCTTGTTCGTCACGAACGTCAGCACATCTGAGTCGTTGGAAACCCGCGTCGCGGTGACGCTGTCCAACGGCCGCCCCGTGCCCCCGGCCATGATCCCGTTTGCACCATGCGTGTAGCGGAGCTGCTCGCTGACCTCGGAGTAGGGATCGCTGCCGTACTCGTATATCCCGTGGTTGGCGTCGTCGGCGCGCGTCGCGTCCGCGTCATTTACTTCCGTCTGTATCCCCACCGCCATCTCGTCCCGATCTTGGTCGGTAGTCGTCATAGCGGCACTGAGGCCCGCTGCTTCTCGAGCGGTGGTACAGGTTGCGATGGTTGCCGCAGCAGTGTCTGCACCTAGCGCCCATCCATCGGGCACGTCTATCACGGGAACGGGCGTGCCAGCAGGCACTGGGGCACCCGTCCACGCCACTGTAGTCGTGGAAAGGGGCACACAGTACGCAGTGTCAAGCGCAGTCGCGATAGCGCTAGTCGCGACTGTTCCGGCGACTGCTGTGCCCACCGGCAGGGTTACCTGATAGTTGGTCGCGTCAAAGTTACCACCAGACGCCAACGTAATCGTCGTGCTCGCAGTGTTTTGCGTGCCGAGGTCGTCGCTCTGGATGTAGAAGTACACCGTGCTCGTCGAGCCGTCTTCCAGGCCGAGGTACTCGGCCTCCACGGCGCCGTCGATGAGGTCCGCGAACGCTGCCTCACCGTCGTCGAGGTCTATGTGCTCGTCCGCGCTGACGGTCGAGTCCTGGAAGGCCGTGCGGGCCAACAGCAGGAACGCAAGCGCGAGGGCTATTGCTAGTATCCTAACTGAGCTTTTCACTTATTTCCCCCTATGAGTTGGGTTTAACGGTTGATCGATTTGGTTGCCGGTTGAATGAGTTGAGATGATGATGATGAGTCCGTTCTCCTATGGGCCACCCCCCTCTGGATTCCGGCTCGGTAGCCGGAATGACGTATCCGGCGGCCGGAACGACGAGGCGGGAGCTGCTTCAGGGTGGGGAGGGTCCGCTCCTGATAATGCGGAAGGCGACAGCATCGATAACCTCGCTTTCGTCGCGGAATGAGGGTGGGTAGTAGGCGCGATAAAGCCCTGCGCCGCGTGGGGCGGGCAGAGCGTCTGCTGGCCGGGAGGGTTGCGCCGGCGAGATGCCGGGCGGATATCCCTGGCGCGCGGATAATGTCAAAGCGTGCACTCCGATGTGCGTTTGCGCGGACGCACTACGATTCGTGGGCGGACACTTTTCATACAACAGCGAGAAGTATATGGGACGGGGTGAGTGGTGTCAATGGGTTAGTGGGTTTGTGAGTTGGTCAGTTTGCCGGTCGGTCCGTCTGTCAGTTGCCAGTGAGGGGCAGGACCCCCATCCTAACTTTCCCCCTGCGAGGGGGAAGGGATTTGGTGGCTATCCAAGGTAAGGCCGACGGCTTCCTTTGACGGCAGTCGCATGTAAGTCAATATCGCCCGCCGGACGGGATTTGTCAATACGGACGCCATTTGGGTTGCTGTCCCGTCTGCTACCTCGTCCGCCATTCCCGCGCACGCGGTAACCCAGGGGCCGGGGGACTACCGGGTCTGCCCCGCGATGAAGACTTTGAGGACGCCGAGGTTTACGAAGCCGGAGAGCTTGCGCTGGAGCAGGCCGTCGCGGTCGATGAAGTAGGTGGTGGGCATGACGCGCACGAGGTATTCGTCGGCGACCGCGCCGTCGAGGTCGAGGCCGAGCGGATAGGTCACGCCGACCTGGTCGGCAAAGGCGCGGGCGTCGGCCTCGAAGTCGTTTGCGGCGAGGCCGACGAAGACGACGCCGTCGTCGCGGGAGCCTAGCCAGGCGTCTTCGAAGGCGGGCATCTCCCTGCGGCAGGGGGGGCACCAGGAGGCCCAGAAGTTGAGGACGACGACCTGGCCGCGGAGGTCGCTGAGGCGGAGGGTGTCGCCGTTGAAGCGGGTGACTTCGAAGTCGGGGGCGGGCGCGCCCAGCTCAAGCTCGGGCGGCGCGACGGTGGGCGTGGCGGTGGGGCCGGCGGTGGCGGTGGGCGCGGGCGTCGCGGTGGGCGTGGCGGTGGGCGCGGGCGTCGCGGTGGGCTGGAGAGCGGCCGTCGTGGCGGGCGGCGCGGGCGTGGGGGTCGCGGCGGGCTGGGCGCAGCCGAGCAGCGCGGCGAGGGCGATGGCGAGGACCGCCATTCCCGCGAATGCGGGAACCCAGGGAGGAGGGCCACCCCCGCGCGGATTCATCCGGTCTAGTCCTTCATCTCCGGGGGCGGCTCGTCGAAGTCTTCGCCGCGGCGCTTGGCCTCCTGCCATCGTTCGTACCAGGAGGTCCAGGCGGCCTGAGCCTCGTGGCGGCCTTCCTGACGACCTTCCTGGCGCCCATCTTCGAATCGCTTCTTCAGGTACTTTTCTGCGATCATGGCTTGTCCTCTTCCGAGTCTCGCATGAAAGGCGGGGGCTCGTCGAACTTCTCGCCGCGATTCTGGGCCGCCTGCCATCGCTCGTACCACTCGCGCCACTTGGCCTCGCGCTCGCGCCGGCCGTCCTGCCGCCCGTCCTGGTAGCGCTTCTTCAGGTACTTTTCAGCTATCATGGCTGATCCCTCCACTGTGAGGTAAACCCAGGCCGCCGCGACGACGACGACCGATTGCATTGTGATGATGATGGCGACTGTGGTTTCCAGAACGCCATCGGTGGTATTGTGCCTGACTTCAAGCCAGGTCACGCCGAAAAGGCCGAGCAGGCTGACTATGGCGAACAGGGCCATGCCAAGTCCGGCCCTGGTCTCGTTTACACCTAGCATACCATTCTCTCGCACTCCGGACTGGGGTCTGTCCGCCTGAGCGGCGGACATGCAGGGAGACTAGTAGCTGGGCAATGCGCTGTCAATGAGGAGAGGATATCGCAGTGGGCTTAGATTTCTCGGCTACGCTCGGAATGACGGGGCTACGCTCGGAATGGCGGTGGGCGCTCGGAATGACGGTGGGCGGGTGGTGGAGACGGGGGAGGGTCGAACTCCCCGTCCAGAAGAAACCTTGACCGAGATATGCTACAGGCTTAGCCAGCGGATTGTTCTTACCTTCGCGGCCCTCTGCCGGCGGTGGGGCAACCACAAAGGCCAGCCGATGGTCTTAGGCCCGGGCTATCGGCGTAAACCGGACAGCACCCCGAATTGCGTCGCCCAGTCCGCTCCCTCGGGGTAAGGAGAGGGTGGACGTAGCCGCGGTTAGGCGGCTAGCTGAAGTTCTCTGTCGCCAGTTACTTCTTTTTGCCACCGTTTAACGAGGTAGATGGCGTCTCGGCCTGCAATCCCGCAATAACTTCCCCTGTCGAACCCACGCGTCCCCACATCAGGGATATTGTACCACACAACCTCCACCGGCATAGACAGGATGTTTCGATTGTGAGCCTGTTTCAGATTGCCAAGTGCGCACAAAAGCCATCTCCCTCGCGAAATACCTGTAACTGTTCAGACTTTGTGAGTGCCAAGAATCCCTTCCCCCTCGCAGGGGGAAGAGCCTGCCCTGAGCTTGCCGAATGGGTTTGGATGGGGTTGAAGGCCCTTTGTCCAGAATCGTCTCACCGACTCTGAACAGTTACAAAAACCTGCCCTCACGCCCAACTCTGAACCTACGGCCATCGCCTTGACGTTGTTGAGCCAATGTCCCCCTGCTGACTCCCCAACGCACGCCCCGGCCCCACCCACTCGCCCAAACCCGACCCTTTCGCTCCCCAGCACCCCGAAAAAACTGTCACTTTCCTGCGCCGCCCGTGCTCTGGCCCTGCCACCCAAACGTCCTACAGGTGCTCAGCCACGTGCCCACGTCTGCGCAGTTTCTCCCCACCGTTCCGGCCCAATCCCGCAGTCTCGCCACCCCCTCTTGCATTATACGCTCATACGTGCTACCCTCGCCCAGGCGAGGGACAGACCCCGCGGCCCGGAATCCCTACCCCCAATAGGGACAATGCCCCATGGCATCCGTAGGGGCCTCGAAAACTGGCCACCGACCACCTAACCGCCCCCTATCCTATTCTGCTGCGCGGCGCGACACATGTGCCCAGAAATCCCGCGCCGGCCATTACAGATTCGCGAAGGACCGGCGACACTCTCAGCTAGGAGGCGCACGGAATGTCGCAGAAACTAACAGAATTCGCTTTCCCGCTTTCGCGGGGACAATGGTTGGAGGGCGCCGGGTAATCTGAAACAGGATCTTCGATTGTCTGCTGATTGCGGCATCTTCACGCTATGTCATGTGGAGGCTGTCGAAGTGTTTTAGACCCTTCGGCAACGCTCAGGGGGAAGGGGCTCTAGATTCCTCGGCTACACTCGAAATGACACGAGCGGGCTGCGAGGGGGAAGGGACCGCAAGCTGCGAAGGGGAAGGAACCGCAAACAAGAGGGGCGGCCCGATGGACCGCCCCTGCTGCGTCATATGGTTTCGCGGCTTATGCCGCGGTGGCCCTTAGCCCCTGCCGCGGAGCTTGGGGTCCAGCTTGTCGCGGAGGCCGTCGCCGAAGAGGTTGACGGCCATGCTCACCAGGAAGAGGGCGACGCCGGGGAAGAAGACCACCCACGGGGCGGTGAGCGCGTGGGTGCGACCCTCGCCGATGGTGTTGCCCCAGGTGGGCGTGGTGGGAGGGACGCCCGCGCCCAGGAAGCTGAGGCTGGCCTCTACCAGGATGGCGGTGGCGAACAGGAAGGTTGCCTGCACGATGAGCGGCGCGAAGGTGTTGGGCATCACGTGGTAGAAGAGGATGCGCCAGGACGGCGCGCCGAAGGCCCGCGCGGCCTCGATGTACATCTGCTCGCGTATGCTGAGCACGGCGGAGCGGATGAGCCGGGCGGTGCGGGGGCTGTCTACCACGGTGATGGCGATGATGACGTTGACAAGGCTGCCGCCCAACAGCGCCATGAGCACGATCGCGAAGAGTATGCCAGGTATGGCCATGAGGCCGTCCATGAAGCGCATCGCGATGTCGTCGAGCCAACGGAAGTACCCGGCGGTGACGCCGATGAAGACGCCGACTATGGAGCTCATAATCGCCACCGCCGCGCCCACGAACAACGAGATGCGCGCGCCGTAGGCGACGAGGCCGTACAGGTCGCGACCCAGGCTGTCGGTGCCGAACCAGTGCTCGCCGCTGGGACCGACAAGCCGATCGGCCATGTTGAGGTCGTAAGGGTTGATGATGGTTATCACCGGGGCGGCGACGGCGACGAGGCCGAAGAAGAGGACGATGATCAACCCGACCAGCATGTTGGGGTTGCTCAGCAGGGCTCCCCATACCTGCTTGACGAGGGGCTGTTTGGGCCTTAGCCCGGCTAGCGCTATGTCGGGGACTGCTGCGTAACTGCCACTTTGCATTGCCATCAGTATCGAATCCTCGGGTCTACGTAAACGTACATAACGTCGATTATGAGGTTGACCAGCACGTAGACAGCGGCCACCACGAGCGCCAGGCTCTGGATGATGGGGTAGTCGCGCTGGGCTATGGCGTCGACGATGAGGCGCCCGATGCCGGGTATGGCGAAAACGGTCTCGGTGATGACGACACCTGTAATGAGTCCGGCGATGCTGAAGCCGATGATGGTGAGTATGGGGTTGGCGGCGTTGCGGAGAGCGTGCCTGAGCAGCACCACCTTTTCGGCGACGCCCTTGGCGCGGGCCGTTCTGACGTAGTCTTCCTTGAGCACTTCGAGCATGGTGGCTCGGGTCATGCGGGTGATAAGCGCGGCGCCGGTTATGCCGAGCAGGATGGCGGGGAGCAGCAGGCCGTGCAGCCACTGGCCGATGTCTTCACCGAAGTAGGTGTAGCCGCCGGCGGGGAATATCTCGATACTCACCGCGAAGGCCCACAGCAGCATGTATCCCAGGAAGAAGTAGGGGACCGCGTAGCCGACGAGGGCAAAGATCATGACGACCCGATCTATCCAGGTGTTGAACTTCCAGGCGGCGAGGACTCCCAGGGGCACGGCTATGAGGATGGCCATGGTGAGCCCCATGCCCGCAAGGGACAGGGTGGGCTGTAGGCGCTGCGTGAGCAGGGAGGAGACTTTGTGGCCGGAGAATACGGACTCTCCGAGCTGGAAGGTGGCTATCTGCCTGATGTAGATGCCGAACTGCACGATGATGGGCTTGTTGAGGCCCATGTCCTCGCGCATCTTCTCGACCATTTCTGGGGTGGCTTCGTCGCCGACGATCACGGAAGCGGGGTCGCCGGGGGCGAGGTGTATGGCGCCGAACACGACGACGCCGACGATTATCATCGTGGGGATGGCCGCCAGAAGGCGCTTTATGATGTATCTTTGCATTCCGTCCTCCGGGTCATGTTAGACGGCTCGATAGTGCTTAAGGCTACCACACAAGTCAACGGCGCCGCAAACCCGCCGCGGCACGACCGGGCGCAAGAGAAACCGCCTGTCCCGGAGGCTGTGCGCCCGGGACAGGCGGGGCTGATTGCTTATGGATTCAAGGCCTTTGGCGGCGCGGCTCTACTGGTCGAACCACACTCCGGTCATGCGGGTGCGGTGGTAGTAGTCATGCACGCCTTTGAGGTTGCCGTTGATGACAGTGTAGCTGACCACGTTGCCCGGGATGCGGTGGGTCACGTTCTCGTAGTACGACTTCTGCACCGCGTCCACCAGGCGCTTCTGCTCGGCGGGGTCGCTTGTGCGCGAGTACTGCGACTTGAGCTCCTCGATCTCGAGGTTGTCGTGCCAGCCGTAGGTCTTGGGGTTGAGGTACCAGTTCAGAACGGGGTTGTTCGTCGGCACGCCGCAGCAGCCGGTGTGGAACAGGTCCCAGTACTCCTGGTCCTGGCGGAAGGTGACCGCAGTCGCCCAGTCGGGCTGCTGGAGGTCGACGCTGAAGCCAATTTCCCTGGCGGCAGCGGCGTTCACGATACCGCGGTCGCGGTGCGTCGTGTAGCTGGTGTCGCCCAGGATGACTATCTCGGTGTTCGGGTCCCAGCCGGTCTCTTCCACGAATTCCTGGAACAGGCGCTGTGCCTTTTCCATGTCGTTCTGGTTGTAGAGTTCCAGCAGCTCGTTGCTCTCGTTGGGCGTGCCGCAGATGAAGATAGCGCCGCACAGGCTCCAGAGGTCCTCCGGATTGTGGGCGGCCATTATCGACTCGGCGTCCATCGCGGCCTGCATGGCCTGACGCGCCTTCAGGTTGCTGAACGGCAGCTTGGTGTGGTTCATCAGCAGCACCGGCGTGTAGCCGGCGGGGTAGACGAAGGTCGACAGCTTGGGGTCGTCCTTCACCTCGGGCCAGAAGTGCGGCGGAGTGCCGGTAGTGTAGTGGATCTTGCCGGTCTTCAGGCCGGCGAGGATGGTGGTCTTGTCGGGTATCTCGACGATTTCCAGGGAGTCGAGCAGCACCCTCTCGCCCTCGGGGTAGATTCCCGGCGAGAAGCCTTCACGCGGCTCCATGTCGAAGCGGAAGCCCGGGGTCCAGTTGGCCAGCCGCCAAGGGCCAGAGGCGACGAAGTCGTCCACGCGGTCGTGGGGGCTGACTGTTCCGGCGATCTCGGACTTCATCATAAGGGGCGCCTGGCCCAGTCCGAGTGAGGTAACGGCGAACGGTTCCTTGAGGTAGATCTCGAAGTTGAGATCGTCTATCTTCGCCATGCTCTCAGCGGAGTTGTTGCCCGCCGCTGAGCGCTGCATCAGCGCGATGCCGGCAGTTATGCGCTCGGCCCATCGGAAGGTGGAGTCTATGAAGTCGTCGGAGGTCAGCTGGTCGCCGTCCTCGAAGCTCATGTCGTCGCGCAACGTGAAAGTCCAGGTAAGCTGGTCGTCGCTGATCTCCCAACTGTCGAACATGTTGTTGTGGAGCGCGCCGTTGGGGTCGAGCCTGAACGGGAACTCGTAGAGGTGCAGAGACACCTCGTAGGTGACGGTTGCGGTGGTCCACACGGGGTCGATGGTCTTCACCGACGCGCCAAGCGCGAACGTGGCCTTGCCGCCTTCGATGATGCCCGTCTCATCCGGCACTACGCGCGCCGGGCGTTGAGACGGCGCGGCGGGCGCTACCGGCTGCGTCTGCACCATCTGCTCTGGGGCGGCCTGGGCGACCGCCGCGGGCACGGGCTGGGCCGGCTGCGCCGGGGCTTGCGGTTGCATCTGCTGTTGCGCCGCCGCGGCAGCGGCCGGAGCCGGTGCTTGCGGCTGCTGCCGCTCCTCCGGCTCGGCGGCCGAACACGCCAGCGCCGCGAACAGCGCGAACACTGCGAAAAATGGTAGCAATCTCGTAATCCTCAAATGCCTACCTCCTAGTCAGGTGTCTTCCTTCCCTACTGTACTGTCCGGCTCCGAGCTTATTTGGCTGAACCGGACGCTTGACCTGCGGTTATGGGCCTGCTTACACCTCCCAAAATCCCGAAAAGCCTAGAAGACGCCCCTGAGAAGGGACGCCTTCCTGAACTGTGCGGTTGGCGCTTATGCGCGAACCCGGGTAACGACAACGGACCGGAACCGGAACTCCGGCCCGTTGTCTGGATTGTGCTTAGTTGTCGAACCAGACACCCGTCATGCGGGTGTTCCAGTGGTGGTCGTGCACGCCGCGGACGTTGCCGTTGATGATGTTGTAGCCGGTGATGTTGCCCGGGATCATGTGCGTAACGTTCTCGTAGTACGACTTCTGCACGGCGTCGGAAATGCGCTTCTGTTCCGCCGGGTCAGTGACTCGGGTGTACTGCGACTTCAGTTCCTCGATTTCCAGGTTGTCATGCCAGCCGTAGGTCTTGGGGTTGAGGTACCAGTTGGTGACCGGGTTGTTGGTGGGCACGCCGCAGCAGCTCGTGTGGAACATGTCCCAGTATTCCTGGTCCTGGCGGAAGGTTACCGCCGTCGCCCAGTCGGGCTGCTGGAGGTCGACGTTGAAGCCGATGGACTCGGTGACCGTCTTGTTGACGATGCTGATGTCGCGCATCTCCTGGTAGCTGGTGTTGCCCAGGATGACTATCGGCGTGGAGGCGTCCCAGCCGGTTTCTGCCACAAACTCGTTGAACAGCCTCTGGGCCTTTTCGAGGTCGTCCTGGTCGTACAGGTCAAGCGCGACGTCGCTCTCGTTGGGTGTGCCGCAGATGAAGATGGCGCCACAGGTGCTCCACAGGTCGGACGGGCCGTAGGCCGGCATCCAGTCGTCGGCGTCCAGCGCGGCCTGTATCGCCTGGCGAGCCTTCAAATTGCTGAACGGCAGCTTAGTGTGGTTGAGCAGAACCACCGGCGTGGAGCCGCCGGGCAGCACCCAGGTGTTCAGCTTGGGGTCGTCCTTGACTTCGGGCCAGAAATGGAAGGGCATGAAGGTACCGTAGTGGATCTTGCCCGTCTTCAGGCCGGCCAGGATCGTGGTCTTATCGGGAATCTCGACTATCTGGAGCGCATCCAGCAACACGCTTTCGCCCTCGGGGAACACGCCAGCGGCGAAGCCCTCCCTGGGGGACAGGTCGAAGCGGTGGCCGGGCGCCCAGTTCTCCAACCGCCAGGGGCCGGAGGCGACGAACTCGTCGACGCGGTCGTGCGGGCTGACCGAACCTGCAATCTCCGCCTTCATCATGAGCGGCTGCTGGCCGAAGCCCAGAGAGGTTACGGCGAACGGCTCCGTGAGGTGGATCTTGAAGGTAAGGTCGTCCACCTTGGACATGCTCTCCGAGGAGTTGTTGCCAGCTACGGAGCGCTGGAAGAGGGCAATGCCCCTGGTGATGCGCTCTGCCCAGCGGAACGACGACGCGATGAAGTCATCGGCCGTTAACTGGTCGCCGTCCTCGAAGGTGAGGTCGTCTCGCAGGGTAAACGTCCATGTGAGCTGGTCGTCGCTGATCTCCCAGTTATCGAACATGTTGTTGTGGAAGGCGCCTACGGTGTCCAGCCTTAGCGGAAACTCGTAGAGGTGCCTGGAAATCTCCCAGGTCACGCCTGCCGTGGTCCATACGGGGTCGAGCGCCTTGACAGAGGCCGCGAGCGCGAACACGAGCGTGCCGCCCTCCTGGACATCCGTTTCCTGCGGGATCATGCGCTGGGTGGTGCCGGGGGCGTCGGGGGCTGTCGGCTGCGTGCGCACCATCGTCTCCGGAGCCGTCTGAGCGGCTGCCGCGGGCGCCGCCATCGCGGGCGCCTGGGGGGCCGCGGGCTGCGCGGCAGCAGCAGGTGCGGCAGTCGCAGCCGCCGCAGGGGCTGCCGGCTGCTGCTGCTGCCCTGGCTCGGCGGCCGAACAGGCCATAGCGCCAAACAGCGCCAAGGCCGCCAAGAATGGTAGCAGTCTAAGGACTTTCACTGATCTCCTCCTTGTGGTTGTTCTCACAAAACGAACCTACGGGCCGCCCGTGGCGTCCCTTTAGTTCGGCGTAGTTATACTTCATGGCCGAGCCGCCTGTCAAGTCCGACACCAGTCTTGAGACTGCCCAGAGCTGGGCAAAAGTATCAGTTAGTCCGCCCCGTGCGGGGCGCCGCCACTACTATCGCCAGTTCTCTTACGCGCTCAACTATGATGGCAATTGCGACGCCCGGAGCTATGGCAATGGGAGTCCGGCTCAGGAACGGGCGTCGGACGCGAAACGGTCGAGCACGTTCTTCGTTATGCGGGACACGTTGTTGTCGTAGTCGTTGTGGGAAAGGCTCCCGCACCAGGCGATTGAACCTACAGAGAACACACCGCCGCCGGCCGGCCCTTCGAAGTACACGAGGTCCGACCTTACGAGTGGGTTCTGGCTCCCGCCGCGTCGCCTTCCGCGAGAGTAGTCCCCGACCGACTCGGCCTCCATAATCAACTGGTAATGGTCCGAAAAGCCGGACGCCGTAGCCAGCACCAGCGCGTGGGGAGGCGTACCCAAGCTGTAGTCCGCCCGGTCAATCTCGACGCCTCCCGCGCCCCCCTGCTTCAGCCCGAAGTTTCCGATCACCTCGTCCCTCCCGATGCCTTCGAAGATGAACGCGGCCCTGGGATCGTAGCTGTCATCCAGACGGTGATACGGCATGCTGTAGTCAAACCCGGTACCAGTCGATGAGCCTACGCCCAGTATTCGCCCCGACGGCCGGCCCCTGGCGTTCCAGTTCATTCCCGGCTCGCCCGTGAAACTGTGGTTGTTCTGCCCCGCCTCGTCGTGGGGCCGCGCCGCCGACCGGCGCATCTCTATGCAGTGAGTGCTGTCCGGCGGAAACGACACCACCGAGAAGAAGCCGTTGCCGCCCAGGTACATCAGCCGCCCCCCACCCGCCAGATAGGCGTCCATAGCGTCGAGTCCCTGGCTCGACCAGTATTCGGGGTGGCTTCCCGTCACCACCACGTTGTAGGGTTTCAGCAGGTCCGCGCCCTCATTTTGGAGGTCTTCGTCGGTCGCGACGTCGTAGACGTAACCCTGCTCGTGCAGCCAGTCCACCAGGTGCAAGTCGCCGTTGAACTGCCAGGGGCCGCCCCTGCCGAGCCTGAGATACCAGAAGTTGTACTTGGGGCGCATGGTAAGGTTGGGCCGGCGACGCGAGGAGTAGAACACGGGGGAGCCGTCGGTGTGAACGTCGTAGGTGCTGTTCAGGTGGTTTTCCGCGATGTACTCGTCCTGCGGCGTCGATGGCTCCCACGCGATCCTCCCGGAGTATTCGGTGCGGGCATACGAATGGTTGTTGGCGTAGGTGAGATAGCTGTTGGTGGGCGCCAGGAACAGTATCCTGGATAGGGTGGCGCCCTCTGCCGGCCGGACGAAGAACGGTACGTAGTCCTCCGAGCCGCCCTCCATCAGCCGTGCCGCGTACACCCCGCTTCTGAGATCCAGCGGCGCCTGGAACTCGAAGCTCACGTCCCACCGGGCGTCGTCGAGGTCGTCGTCGTGAAAGTGAATGGCCCCGTACTCCTGGGGAGCGAGAGTGAAGTCGATGTGGTTCGCCGTCCAGTTGTGGCCGTGCATTGCCCGGGTGGGCCTGTTCACCGTGTTGCCGTGCAGGCGATTTCCGGACACGTCGGTTATCAGGTCGGTGGCAAAGTCTCTGCCGAAGTCCCATGCACCGACGAGGCCGTCCCCGACCTCCGAGGGCGATGCGCCGTCCCGCAGTGATTCGAGCTCCCTTAGACTCAGCGCGCGCCCGTACAGCGCCGGCCGGTCGATCTTGCCGTTGAAGTGGCCGGCTATCCTGGGTCCGGAGGGGTCCTCCCCTTCGCAGTAGCCCGCCATGACGAGCGGCAAGCCATTCTCTGCCACTTCGAGCTGCCCTATCTCCCTCTCGACTACCGCGGCGGTCTCGTCCATGGGCCAGATGGTCCTGGGCTGCTGGTAGAGCATCACTCTCCCGGTGGATGAGTCGTAGGAGACGGCCACGAAGTACCACGCGGGCGAGTGCAGCGCCGGCGCGCGCACGGCCACCCCGGTGGAGATACGCTCCACCCGACCGTCGGCGCTCCCGACACACAGGGTCAAGCCACGCTCGCCGTCCAGCATCATGCCGAATCCGGCGCCGCCGAAATCCGACCACTTGGTCAGAATGCCCTGCGAGAACTTGGACGGTGTAGTCGAAGAGATCCAGGCCAGCAGCGTGAAGCTCCCCTTGAGCCGGAGGAGCGGGCTGTCCTCGACGGCGGCGTACGAACCGGGCACCAGCTCCTGGAACCGGCCCTCCAACGTCCCGACTGCCTGGACGGGCTCCTCCTTGAATCCCGGCCCTTCCGGGTTGACGTCGCCGTGGATCAGCCGCACTATGTCGGCCTGGTAGCTGGGGAGCTTGGAGCTCACCATGAACCGGATGGTGTCCCCGGCCCGGACGCTGTAGCGGTCTGCATATCCCACTATATCCATCGTGTCCTCCTCGCTTTCGAATGCCAGGCTACTGCGCCGCGAATGCTAGCACCTGTCCGGGTCGCCCACAAGTTTGGCGCCAACGGGGTGAGCGGAAGCACTGCGGAAGCCATCGGAGTAAATCCGAACTGCGGAGTTCGGGGTACGCTGCGTTGTGGCTGGCCAGAGCGCAATGTGCCAAAGGTGCTGGGGTCGAAAACACCGATGTAGACCCACTACGGTAGACCCACCACGAAGGCTAAAGCCGCTCCGCTACGGGCCTGGCCTCCAGGGCTGGCAGTGTAGACGAATTGTGGCACAACTTTCTGAGGCGGGGAACAAGGGACACGGCCCACAGGTACTCTGAGACCATCAGCGTCAGGTTGCACGAACCACAGACTGATAGCTTGGCAGCGGGCTAGACGGACATAGCTGCTGGATGTCGACGCAGGCCAGTCAGACCGAAACAGAGCCAGTATGAGACAGTCAGTATGTGATTTCATTCACAACCTGAGGTATGTTCTTTACAAAACCACTGTTACATGCTAACTTGCCAGAAAGCGCACGATATTTTGAGAATCACGGAGACTTTCTCAATTCTCTGATCAGGTAACGCTGCCAAGAACTGGTCATGTGAAATTCATCCCCACTAGTTAAGGTTTCAGGACGATTCGAGCACGAGACAGGAGGAAGGCCCGCCATGAAGAAGATTGTTAGTTTGATTGGCCTACTCACAATCACAGGTCTGCTTGTAGCGGCATGCGCTTCCTCTGCTGAGAAAGAGGAAGATCAAGCCAGTGCACCTCCAACCGCTGCCGCATCTGCCGCCACAAGCGTTCCGGCCGCCGCGACCGCTGTCACAATGGCTCCGGCCCCAACGGTTGCTCCTGCGATGCAGCAGCCGGTCTCGGGTCCGTCAGGTACACTCGTGCTAGGTAAGCAGTCGGACGTATGTGGAGTCGACATGCAATGGAGTGGTTGCCAGGCCACATGGATGGTTAGCACCAATGTGGGAGACGGCTTGGTGTACGTGGATGAGAACCTCGTAGCACAACCCATCGTGGCCAAGAGTTGGGAAACACCCGATGACACGACCTGGATTTTCCACCTCCGCGAGGGTGTGAAATTCCACAATGGACGTGAGATGGACGTGAACGACGTAGTCTTCAGCCTGAACCGCCTGATGGACCCGGAAGGTACGTCCTATTGGGGGAGAAAGATGAAGGCGGCCGGTACGACGGTCGAAGCTATCAGCGATTACGAGGTCAAACTCACTACCCCGCAGCCGTACGGCGCCATGATGACGCTATTGGGGCACATGATGGCCTCCATCGTTCCAAGCGTCGAGTCGGCCAGCGGTGAGATAGATCTCGAAAAGCAGTTCTTCTCGGTTGGACCGTTCAAGGTGGCCGAGCACATCGAAGAGTCCGTGTGGAAGCTCGACGCCCACGAGGAGTACTGGGAGCGAGAGATTCTGGAGAAGAACTCGCCACGTGTTCAGAGCCTGGAGTGGCGGATCATCCCTGACAACGCGACGCGGGTCGCTGCCCTTCGTACAGGCGAGGTGCAGATAATCTTCCCAGAAGACCCCAAAATGCTGGACGCAGTTGGCAAAGACGGCAACATCACTGGAATTCAGCAGTTGACCACGAACTACTATCACATGCCTATTATCGCTGGCAGGGATCAACTGGGCGACGTAAGGGTCAGGAGAGCCATAATGCTGGCGACCGATCGCGACGCCTTGGCGCAAGTGGCCGCATTCGGCTACGCAATACCTACGGGGCCGATATCGGCGGGGTTCAAGACTCTTGCCACTCCCCTGTCTGATCTACCGGGCTATGCGTACAACCCAGAGGAGGCCAAGCGGCTACTCGAGGAGGCCGGCGCAGAGGGCCTTGAAATCGAGATAAACGTCACACCCTACATTCCTATGACGATAAACCTCGCCCAGGTAGTGAAGGAACAGTGGAAGAAGGCGGGCATCACTGGGAACGTTATGATACGGGAGCAACAGACCTGGCTCGAGTATCTGCTCAATGCGAAGTCCGATACATCGATCTCCTGGTGGGTTGGATACACAGACCCTGCGTTCAACTTCGTGCGGACCAAGAAGGAGTTGGTGGATAGATATGGACTGGAGGAGGCCGTGGCTGAGGAGTTGGCGCAGAAAGGCAACCAACTCATCATGGAACCGGACCCTCAGAAGAGGATGCAACTTTACCGCGAAGTAGAGAGGCGTTGGGCGGAGGAAGCTTTCACGTCCATGTTGATCTCGCGCAACAACTTCATCGCTTACAGAAACGACCTGGTCAGGAACATCGTGCTACAGGAGTTCGGGGAAGGTTATGGGGTGCCTCTATGGCAAGGTATGAAACAGGTTGAGTTGGTGCAGTAGCCGCATGTCTCCAAGCGGCGGCTCGCGGCTACTTTCTGTCGGCTATCCCGCTAAGCCTGGTGGAAAGGAACGCCTCTTGGTCAAACTTCACTGATGTTGCGGGGCTATTGTGAAGTTCTGGCCAGGAAGCGAGAAACTTGTTTCGCGTGAGCTCGAGGGAACCAATGGGCCTTGATTCAATAAGATCACCATGAACGGAAAGCACGCATGTCCCGCCCCTTCCGAGCCCCTGCAAGAACAACCTCGTACCAACGCATGTAGGATTCCACGACACTCGGGAGTCTGTGCGGGCTGATTCTCCTGAGAGCCTGTTGTAGGTCCGCTTTTCAACAGGCTCTCTTTCTCAATCAGGACAATTGGGGGTTCTCAAATGCTGACATCAGAGGAAAGGGAGCAGCTAGCCCTAATCTCCGGGGCACGTGCCCGGCAGACTCTGTCGGAGCTTGTCCAGGGCGCAGAGAGAGTGGTAGGCAGTGCGGCTGAGCGGGAAGAGGCGCGCCGTATACGAGACTTGCTTCACCCATTCGTAGATTCCTGCGAGCTGGAGTCATACCCAGCCATGAGCTACGCGCGTGGTCGAGGACACCTCGAAGTGATAGGGGGGGACCCTCTGGAGGTTCCTTGCGAGGTCAATCCTGTGGCGCCTGCCGGTTCTGGGGAGGGTGTTCTGATCGACGTCGGCAATGGCACATGGCGAGACTTCCGCGCACTAGGCGACGTAGAGGGCAGCGTGGCACTGGCCACGACGAATGAACTCGGTGAAATGGCAGGTATTGCCAGGGAGGCCTTCACGCGCGGCGTGAAAGCCCTGGTGTACCACATCTCTGGAGTCAGGGATGATCTGATTTCGATACACGGTGTCAATGTAGGTTTGCCCGTGCTCAGCGTGTCCAACCAGGACGCGGCTCGCCTTCGGCGAGTCTTGTCACAGCGTGGGGAGATGAGCGTTCGCTTCGAGGCACCCCAAGAGGCTTCACAGCGTATGTCGGACAATGTAGTGGGTGTGATCGAAGGCACGAGATTCCCCAATGAAATTGTGTACATCTCCGCCCATCACGACACATGGTTCCAAGGCGCCAACGACAATCTCTCGAGTGTTGCGGGGTTGGTGGAGTTGGCCCGCCTGTTCCACCGTTTCAGACCGGCGCGTACGGTACGCCTCATAAGCTTTGGAGGAGAGGAGTCGGGGACGCCGTTCGACACCGATGCCCAGTACTGGGACAAGGGTTCCAAGGCCTACAGCGTTAAGCACCAGGCCACCCTATCCGGCGAAGGTGATGATCTCCCCGTCGCGATTGTCAACGCGGAAATCATAGCCTACACCGATCAGACCGAAGTCCTGACCACGCAGGAGTTGCTACCACTGGTACGCGCTGCCATTGGAGACCTGAACGGCCGTGCTGTTGCAAAGGAACCGGTCCAAGACCGCGAGTCGGCTTGGAGTGGCAGTGACCACCTGTGCTTCCACACTCTTGGTGTTCCTTCAGTGGTAATGTTTCCGCTGCAAGGGCACGGCGGGCCGGATCTGCCGTCCTACTGGAGCCTTTACCACACCCCGGCTGAGAACATGGACCGTGTGGACCAACAAGCTCTGGAGGCCAACATCCGTGCCTGGGCCCTGGTAAGCAGCCGATTGGCCAACGGCGAAGACGGGCTGATTGACCTCGACTCTCTGGGTGAGGTGGCTGAGCGCGGGTTTGGGACTCTCCCAGAGGCCCAAAGCGTACGTCAGGCGATTCAAGAGGCCATCAGCTTCTGCCAAGACTCTGACGCCAGAAAGACGTTGCGTCAGTCCCTTTCCTTGAGCCGCCTGCTCCACCGCAACCTGTACGCCTTCCACGACACCAGGACACTGCTCCGGGGTCCGGAAGCAGAGGACGCCGTAATCAAAATGCGAGAAGCGCGCCGTCTCCTGCCTCAGGACCGAGCTCGAGCCGTAGAAGCTCTTTCTTCAATCCTCACTGCTGAAGTCTACCGTGATTCGAGCAGCGGTCCCCTGGAGAGGTTGCGACAAATTCAGGCGCGCGGCGCAGTGGTTTCGCGCTTTCCGCCCTTCTGGCTCGACCTCTCTGAGATATGGCAGGCGCTTGAAGGAGATAACGGCGTTTCGGAGGCCGACGCGTTGTCTCTTCTGGATGACAAGGCCCAAACCATCAGTGAGCAATCCCGGTCGTGGGCGAGGGGTCTGGTGGCGGATCTGCAGGCGTTCTGTCAATAGCGTACGTGCCCGCAAATTGTGAGGCTCAGCGTGTGTACGGGAATGAAACTGGTTTGAGGCATCGTCAAACTACTGCAAGACTTGGAGGAGACAATGGGAAATCTAGACCTGCTGTCCCAAGAGATCACTGAAATCGCTCCGCAGATCCGGGAACGCAAGATTTCCCCGGTAGAGTTGACACAGGCCGCAATTGACCACGCTGAGAAGATGCAGGACGTCTTGACTTCTTTCATCACTCTCACTCCGGAACTGGCTCTTCGGCAGGCCCAGCAAATGGAGACTCTCCTTATGCAAGGCGAATATCTGGGGGCCCTTCATGGGATCCCCATAGGCCTCAAGGACATGATTCTCACTAAGGGAATACGCACCACCGACGGGGGCAAGCCACGGGAGAACTACGTGCCGGAGTGGGACGCCCCGGTAGTAGAAAGATGCAGGGCGGCGGGAGCGGTTCTCATAGGCAAGGAAAACATGCACGAGATGGGTGCTGGATTTACCAGTGCCAACGCCTGGTACGGGCACGTGCGCAATCCGTGGGACCTCGATCGCTTTGCCGGCGGCTCCAGCGGAGGCTCGGCGGCCAATGTAGCTGCCTTTGTGACCTTCGCCTCTCTTGGTACGGATGGAGGGGGCTCGGTGCGACAGCCATCCGCCGTCTGTGGGGTAGTGGGACTGAAGCCCACCTATGGCAGAGTTCCCAACCGAGGAGCGCTCGAGGGTATGGATCCGGCCAACTTCCACATAGGCCCTCATACTCGGTCCGTACGCGACTCCGCCGTCTTGCTTCGAGTTATCGCCGGCCATGACGCGCTTGATCCGTCTACCATCCCAATGCCGGTGGAGGACTATGAGTCCGCCCTTGACCGGAGCACCAAAGGACTGGTCATGGGAATACCGTCCAACCTCTTCTTCGAGCCCTTAGACCCTCAGGTAGCAGATGCAGTGTCCAGGGCTATCACGTTGCTAAAAGAGTTGGGAATAAGGGCCAAGCAAGTGGAGATCAATCACACCGAGTTGCTCCCCGCGATAAGAGCAGCGGCGGCGTCCAGCGTTGTGCAGTATGAGTCCGACCTCAGGCGTGACCGTGAACAGTTCAGCCCAGAGATTCGTACATCCTACCTCAGCCGCCAGTTTGTGTTGGCAAGTCACTTCATCAAGGCACAACAGATGAGAAGATTGTTCCAGCGAGAATGGCTCAGGGTGATGCAAGAAGTCGACTTCCTGGTCACTCCTACGACACCGCTGCTACCTTGGAAATTCGGCACTGAGAAAGTTAATGTGGGCGATACGGAGGAGGATGTGTCCACCACGCCCACAGGTATTTCGGGCTGGATCATGGGCCGAAATACCAGCCCGGCGAACATCACCGGTGTGCCCGCGATTTCGGTTCCCTGTGGATTCTCCGAAGAAGGGTTGCCGATCGGCCTCCAAATTCTAGGCAGGCCGTGGGAAGACGGCCTGGTGCTCCGAGTAGCTCATCAATTCGAACGGGCTACCGACTATTCCGGTAGGGTGCCCGCGGCGCTGACCTGACTGTAGCCGTCCTCATGACATGATGCGCCGAGGCCGATTCCGGTATTCGAAACGTCTTCGATGGACTCGATGGAGGGTAACATGGCAGTCTCTAAGGAAACTCTAAGGAGCATGGTCGAGGAGATGAATCTCATCCCCCTATCTGACAAAGAGCTGGACCTGATATTGCCCGAGGTTCAAGAACTGATAGATGCGATGAGCGAGTTATCAGACGTCGATCTAGTGGAAACCCGGATTTCTCATGTGTTCCGGGCCGAACCGACCACCTAGAGGCTGAGTTAGGCAGCTATGTTGAGATTTCTCGCTACTCGGGCAGTTACAGCGCTGATCACAATCTGGGGCGCGTCGCTCCTTGTGTTCATAGCAGTTCAGGCGTCACCGGGTGACTTCGCACAAAGCTATCTCGGCTACCAAGCCTCCGACAACCCGGAGTTGCTCGAGGAAGTAAGAAAGAAGTACGGACTGGATCGCCCCATAATCGTTCAATACTGGGCTTGGCTTGGCAACGCATTGCGAGGTGATCTCGGGATCTCACTACAAAGCCGCGAGTCCGTGGCGCGGGAATTGCTGAACAGGGGTCGCGTCAGCATGGAATTGGCCCTACTGGCGACGCTGTTCTCGGTAATAATGGGTATACCCGTCGGCCTTGCCGCAGCGATCTGGAGACACCGAGTTATCGGCGTCGCTATGCAGGCAACAGCCATGCTGGGGCTGTCCGTCCCAAGCTTTGTACTGGGCACGTTTCTGATTTTCGTGGTGTCCAACTGGAGCCTCGGGCTTCCTGTATCTGGCTACGTTCCTATCACCGAAAACTTGCCCAGGCACTTTGGCTCTATGCTTCTCCCCTCGCTGACACTCGGCGCCATCACTATGGCGGTAGTTGCCCGATTTACGAGATCAAGTGTGTTGGACGTCCTGTCTCAAGACTACATTAGGACGGCGCACAGCAAGGGATTAGAAGCCAAGACTGTGCTGGTCAGACATGTGCTCCGCAATGCGCTGATTCCAACGGTTACGGTAATCGGCATAAATGTAGGATACCTCATGGGCGGGACGATCATCGTAGAGGTACTTTACTCGTTGCCAGGTATGGGGCGTTACGTCCTCAGGGGCCTGGGCTCTCGGGATTTCCCCGTAGTTCAAGGCACAATTCTAGCAGCCTGCACAATCTTTGTACTCGCCAGTCTCGCCGCAGACGTGATCTATGCATACCTCGATCCACGGATTAGATACTGATGTCTCGTATGCTGTTTTCTCGGAAGCTAGGACTGATTCTGAGGCCTACCGAGCCAAGGTATAAGGCAAGCTGGAATTCAAGATGAACGACTTGACTGCAAGCGGAGCGATCGACAAGCCCAACCGACTGTTTTTGCTCCTGAGACGCGGGCCAACTACTTGGGTGCCCTCCGTCTGTTTGCTATTCCTGTTGGGTGCGTTCTCTATTGCGTGGATTGGCCCGCTCCTGGGAACCGGGGACCCGGAATCGATGTACCCGACCTATGCGTTTTCTTCTCCCTCGGTGCAACACCCTATGGGCAACGATTACCTGGGCAGAAGCGTGTTGGCTCGCGTGGTCTTTGCGCTTCGCGTGTCTCTAGTCCTCTCCGCCGTATCCGCCATGCTGGCAGCACTGGCGGGCACTTTCGCCGGGATCACTGTCGGTTACGTCAAAGGGTGGGCGGACGAAATCGTGATGCGGTTTATGGATATCCTGTTTGCGTTTCCGTCCATACTGGTGGCAATCCTGATAGCCACTGTGCTTGGCCCAGGCCTGTACAGCGTAGTGGTGATTATCTTCGTGATATCTTTGCCATCGTTCACCAGAATGGTTCGTGGACCGACACTGAGTGTCTGTGAGACAGAATACGTTACAGCCGCGAAATCAGTAGGGGCTGCCCGTCCACGCATAATCTTTCGACATGTGCTACCAAACGTAATGGCCCCGATACTGGTGCAATTCTCTTACGCTCTATCCGTGGCGCTCATAATCGAAGGCTCTCTCAGCTTTCTGGGCTTAGGAGTGCAGCCGCCCCAGCCGTCCTTAGGTTCCCTCTTGTTGGACGGAAAGAAATACATGGAGCTGGCGCCATGGATGGTCCTCTTTCCTGGAGTTATACTGGCGTTGGCCGTCGTGAGCATCAATGTCTTTGGCGACTGGCTGAGAGACTACTTCGATCCCAGGTTACGTGATTCCAGGCTGCAATAGACGCCCTCCCTCGCCTTGAGGTGTCTTGCGGCGATGGTCGCACCTCTATCAATCCCGAGCGTCGGACGCCAAACGGTCAAGGCCGTTCTCGGCCACTTCGAGCTGCCCTATCTTCCTTTCGGCCACTGCGGCGGTCTCATCCATGGGCCGGATGGTGTCCCCGGCCCGGACGCTGTAGCGGTCGGCATATCCCACTGTATCCATCGTGTCCTCCTCGCTTTCGAATGCCAGGCCACTGCGCCGCGAATGCTTGCACCTTTCCGGGCCGCCCAAAAGAGTATCGCCGGCCTGTGGGGTCAGTGGACTTGCATCGCGTGCTCAGCCGGTATGCCTGCCGGTGTAAGATAGAGACCGAATTGCCGCGCGAGGAATAGATCACATTGACCGATTCGTCTTCCGTCGAGGCGGGGAAACCGCCTGTACTGCACAGCAAGTGGCTTGTGCTGCTGGCCGCGTGCATGGGCAACCTGGTGCTTACCTTAGACAGCGGTGTCATGGGCGTCTCCTACCCCGCGCTCGCGGAGGCGTTCGACACCGACACCTCAACCATCCTGTGGGTCTCGGTCGCCTTCTGGGTAACCGGAGTGGGCATGGTGATGACGCTGGGGTGGCTCAGCGACGTCGGAGGGCGCCGCCTGGCGTACACGCTCGGCTTTGTGCTCTATGCCGCTGCGCTGGGGCTTTCGGCGATTTCGGTCGACCTTTGGCAACTCATCGCCTCCCGCATATTCATGGGCGTGGGGTCGGCGATGGTGATGGCAGGCGTGAACGCGATCATCCTCGACAGGTTCGAGCCGGAGAATCGCGGCAGGGCCATCGGCATCGCCGGAGCCGTCGTCGGTCTCGGGCTGACCTCAGGTCCGCTGGCCGGCGGATGGCTGCTGGACGTGCTCGGATGGCAGGCGCTGTTCTACACGAGGATCCCCCTGGCGCTGATTGCCGCGGGTTTTTCGTGGTGGGTGCTGGAAAGCCGGCAGAGCGGCAGGTCGCGGGACTTGACCGTCGACTGGCTGGGAGCCGTGACGCTTTTCTCGGTGCTGGCGTCCTTCCTGATAGTAGTAAACCGAAGCGCGGAGGACGGCCTGTTTTCGCCCCTGGTGCTGGCGTCGGCGGCCCTGCTTGCCATGTCCGTTCCCGTGCTGATCGCCTCGCAGCGCAGGTCGGCAAGGCCCATCCTGGATTTCGGCCTGTTCCGCCGTCCCGGATACGGCCTCGGGCTGGCCGTGTTGGTCTTCCACTACACGTCACTGGGCGCGATCCTGCTGCTCGCTCCCTTCTTCTTCGTCGACGCGCTGGGCTTCTCCGCGACGAAGATGGGCCTGTTCATCATGCTTCACACGCTGATGAGGGTGTTCCTGGCGCCGGTGAGCGGGGCGCTGACCCATCGCGTCGGCCCCTGGACGCTGTCCGGTGTGGGTCTGGCGGCCATGGTGTGTTCGCTGTCATGGCTCAGCGTGCTGGCGGGATCCTCCGGCTCCGAGCTGGCGATACTGGGAGCGCTCCTTCTGGCGGGAGTGGGCTCGGCGCTGTACGAGCCGCCGAACACCACCACGATAATGGAGTCGGTGCCGGCGGACCGATATGGGACAGCCTCGGCGTCGATCGCGTCGGGGCGCCAGCTCTCGTTCTCGGTCGGCGTAGCGGCGGCCGGGGCAATCTTCGCCGTGAGGGAGCGGGCGTATCTCGGCGCATCCGAGGCCGCCGACAGAGCGGTGGCGCTGGGCTTTTCGGACGCCCTCGTGGCCGGAGCCGTGCTGGCCGGACTCGGGGTGCTGCTGAGCATCGCCGCGATCGCGGTTACGAGACGGCGGGAGCGACGGGCGTGAAGGCGATTGCGAATTTCAGTCCGCGGATCTGATTTCGGCGCTTGGCGGTTTCGCCCAGCAGGTGGTACAACTGTCGGGCCAGTCTGTCTACCGACCGACACGTTGCCGGCTAAACATAGAGGAGAGGACACTCGATGAAACAGGAGTTTGGGACTAAGCAAGTTGAAGCACAGCCGATCCTGGGAATACGCACGTCTACCACGATGGAAGAGATCGGAGAGATGATGGGGCCGCTGTTTGGTGAAGTGTACGCCCACATTCAACAGAGCGGGCAGCAGCCGGCGGGCATGCCGTTCGCGAGGTACTACGCCATGGACGGCCATACGGTCGAGCTGGAGTGCGGGATGCCGGTGGCCACGCCGGTCGAGGGCGCCGGCCGCGTGACGGCGGGTGAGCTGCCGGCGGCGACCGTGGCGACGGTGACTCACATCGGGCCCTACGACGCGCTGCCGCAGACGTGGTCCGCGCTGACGGAGTGGATGGGATCGCAAGGCCTGCAACCCGCGGGCGCGCCCTGGGAGGTCTACGTCACCGACCCCGGCGCGGAGCCGGACTCGTCTAAGTGGCGGACTGAGATTCACTTTCCCGTGAGCTGACCGGCGGGGGCAGATGCTGCCCACGAGCGGGGATTTCGCCGAAGCGTGGGTCAAACTGGGCCATTCTGTGTCATCTCATAGCTGGAGATGCGCCGGTCGAGGATGGTTGGGAGGCGCGGATGGCGCTGTTTAGGGTCAAATGACGAGAAAAGTCACGCAAATGACACAGTGGGCCGGACGTGTTAACCGGGGGGTTCGCGGTTGTCAAGCGGCGGTGTCGGTGGGTCATGCAGGAATAATAGCACGAATGTACTGGCAAGGCAAGGGGAGATGCCTATGTTCCACGAGATCGGAAAAGACTCTACCGGGCACTACAGCACACTGAACGCCATCGTGGTGCCGAGGCCAATCGGCTGGATATCCACCCTCAGCGAAGAGGGCGTACCCAACCTCGCGCCCTACTCCTTCTTCAACGCCGTCGCATACAACCCTCCACAGGTGATGTTCGCCGCGACGAGCAGCCACAGTTCCGGCGGACTCAAGGACGCCGTGCTCGACGCGCAGACGACGGGGGAGTTCGTCGTGAACCTCGCCACGTGGGATCTGAGGGAGCGGATGAACGCCTCTTCCGTCCCCGCGCCTCGAGATGTCGACGAGTTCGAGTACGCCGGGCTGACCAAGGCCGACAGCAGGCTGGTGCGATGCCCGCGCGTGGCGGAGAGCCCGGTGCACCTGGAGTGCAGATACACCCGGTCGGTGGAGATGCTGACAAACGACCCGGACGACCCGAACACGGTCGTGTTTGGCGAGGTGATCGGAGTCCATATCGACGAGCGTGTCCTGACGGACGGGCGCATAGACTTCCTGAAGTTGAGGCCCGTCGGCAGACTCGGCTACCTCGATTTCGTCGAGGTCGGCAGCCACTTCTCGATGCCGCGTCCCACCTGGGGTGAAGGGTCGTGAGGGTGGAAAGGCTCTGTGGCGAGATCGCTATATGTGCGTAGACCGGTAGGCCCGTGCTTCTGCCTGGGGCCGAAGGACGACCAGGTTGAGGTCGTAGGCGTCGCCGGGAATGGAACGGGCCGGTAGCACCTCGCGCCGCGACTCGAAGAGCGTGTCGGCGTGCAGCAGCAGAATCTCGTGTTGCGGATCGGCCTCGGCGATCGCGGCCAGATTGGCGGGCTCGTTGTCCACCATGGCGATGACACGGTATCCCCGGGCCTGGAACCACCGCACGGCCTCCACCTTGGCGCGAGGAACGTGGGAGTCCCAACCGTAGGCGTTCATGCGAAGCAGGTGGTCGTCGAACCGCACGTGGTGCTCCCTACCGAGGGTGCGCAGACAGTCCAGGGTGTCCCGCCTAATGTTCTCGGTCCTGCCGGTGTTGAGACCCACGAACGTGTTGGGATGCAGCTGGAACCAGCGGATTGTTTCCATGACGCCGGGGAAGGGCTGATAGACATTGGGAATCGCGTAGGACGACCTGAACGCGCCGTCGTACCAGGCGGCGACTCGCTCGCGGTCTCGAGGGCAGAGGCCCAGGAGGGCCAGGAGCTCACGGACCTTGCTCTCGTAGGTGACGATGTCTTCTGCCCGGAGGGACTCGAAGTGGCGGGTGCCGTGTACACTGTCATAGGACTTGAGGAGATTCAGGACGAGGTACCGGTTGTCCAGCACGGTGCCGTCGATGTCGAAGAGAATGATAAGCCTGTCGTCCGGATGGCGGGCGCACATTCTGAGATGGTGTTCTGCGAGCTTTTCCATCCAACTTGTCCGATTCGGCATAGGAGTCAGCACCTCCTACAGCCATTAGACCAGACGAAGTTTAAGCGGACGTTTACGGAATGTTAGGAAATCGGGAATATTGGGGCGTGGTCTCACCCTGGCCCGCTTCAGCAGACTCTACAGCGCCCGGGCGCGAGCGGCGGGGCAAACTGGGGCGGGGCCGCGTTCGACCCCTAGACCGGGATGCTGTACGTGCGGACGTCGGAGGAAGCCGACACAAACCAGGTCTGCGAGAACTTGGGCGACGACCCGCGTGTAGACGTCGAGTACAGCAACAACTGCCCATTTGGCGCGACGCGCGTTATGTTCCGGGAGGCCGGCGGACCGGGCGCGGTGCAGGCCCCGGAGAGCGCGCTAGGCCCGATCCCGCTCACCAAGCCGCCCCTACGCGCACTTGGTGGCGGTCGACCTGAATGCAGGCGAGATCGCGTGGAAGGCGCCCTTCGGGGAAGGGAGCGACGGCATCCGCACTCACCCATTGCTTCGCGGCGTCGACCTGCCGGAGCGGCTGGGCACGCTCGGCAACTCCGGACTGCTGGTGACCAGGGGCGGACTGGTGTTCCTCGGCGGCGGCGACCCGTACCTGTATGCGTTCGACAAGGCAACGGGCGCCGAACTCTGGCGAGGCGCAACGCCGTTTCCGACCAACGCGAACCCGATGACCTACCGTGCGGAGTCGGGCCGCCAGTTCGTCGTTATCGCCACGGGCCGTGGCTCGGAAGCGGCGCTCGTCGCTTTCGCGCTGCCCGGGCAGTGAGCGCCTGCTTCCAGCGTGCTGTATCCTCCTAGACAATAGACTGCGAGATTTTCCAGAAGACGTCTCCGCTAAACCGGGAAGGGGGAAATTGACCGAGCATTGAGTGCCAGAAGCGCGGAACAGCCCATTCGATTCGAGCCCGAGGAGGCCTGTCCTCCGTCAACTGCGTTGGCGGTCGGGTTTCAGGGCGCCGCGCTTGTGCTCGCGCCGACGGTGTTGAACGTGGCGATAGCCATTCGCGCCGCCGGGCTGGACGACAGCTATCTGACCTGGAGCGTCTTCGCCGCGATGCTGATCTGTGCGGGGATTACAGCGTTGCAGGCGTTCCAGCTGGGGCGATTCGGCGCCGGCCACATCGTGCTCGCGTGGCCCGCGGCCCTGTTCATAGCGATTATGGTGGCGGCTGTCACCACGGCTGGGCCGGGGACCTTCGCGAGCCTGATGGTCATTTGCAGCTTGATTCAGGTCGCGCTCTCCTGGTGGCTGCCTTTGTTGCGTCGAATCATCACGCCGATTGTCTCCGGCACGGTGACGATGCTGATCGCCGTCAGTGTGCTGCCCATCGCATTCGACTCGGTGCTGGACTTGCCGGCCGGCGCGCCACCCACCGCCGGTCCCCTGATCGCCGGGACGACGCTGCTGGTTTCGGTAGTAGTGACGCTGCGCGCCAAGGGACGTTGGCGCGTGGTTGCCCCGTTTATCAGCATACTGGCCGGGACCGCCGTAGCCGCCCCATTCGGAGTGCTGGATGCGGACCGAATCATGAACGCCCGCTGGTTCGGCATCCCCGAGATCCCGTCCTTGAGCTTCCAGTTTACGCCGACCAGTGAGTTCTGGGCACTCCTTCCCAGCTTCGCGATACTCACTCTGGTGCTCGGAATCAAGACTATCAGCGATGGTGTGGTGATTCAACAGGGTTCCCGCCGCCGGCCGCGGGCGATCGATTTCCGCCAGATTCAGGGCATGGTCAGCGTCAACGGCATTGGGATGTTGCTCGCCGGGATTGCCGGCACACTGCCCACTATGGCCAATTCCTCCTACAGCCTCTCACTGATCAATCTCACCGGCGTAGCCGCCCGTCGAGTCGGCGTTGCTGTTGGGATGATCATCGTGACGCTGGCCTTCTTCTCCAAGTTCGCCGCCCTCCTGTTAACGATACCCGGACCAGTCTTGGGCGCCTACCTGATGCTGTCCATGGGCATCCTCTTCGTCAGCGGCTTTCAAACTGTCATGCGAGACGGCATCGACCCCCCGCGCCTGTTGGTGGTAGCGCTCGCGAGTTCGCTGGGATTGGGCCTCCACAGTCACCCGCTGACTCGGGAGCTCTTTGGCGATGAGCTGGGCGCACTGCTCGGAAACGGCGTCACGATCGGCGCAATTGTGGCTATCGGCATGACGCTCCTGCTGGAAGCGATGAGCACACGGCGCTCGCGGCTCGAGGTCACGCTGGACATGGCCTCACTATCGGCGATTGACAAGTTCCTCATCCGACTGGCGTCTGGAATGGGATGGAATGAATCCTCGACGCTGCGGCTGCGGTCAGCCGGCGAAGAGACGCTCACCAGCCTGCTTTCGGGGAAGTACGACGCTGAGGGGTCAGAGAGTCCGCGCCTGATCATCATAGCGCGGCCACAGGGAACGACGGTGGATATCGAGTTCATCGCCACAACGCGCCAGGAGAACATCCAGGACCAACTGGCATTTCTGACCGACGAGTCCGCTGTGCCAACGGCCGATGAGCTGTCGCTCAGACTGTTACGGTACTATGCGTCCGGTGTGCGCCACCAGAAGTTCCACGGCGTGGACGTAGTCACGATTCAGGTCGAGAGCAGCGCCTGATTCCACGTGCCCAGACCCGGTCAGAGCCGACCTTGTGCTCGTGACCTGCCCTTTTGCGTCCGACACAACCGCGGTACGTCTATGGAGGTCAGGTCAAACCCATAGGACTCGCATTCAGGCTGGTACAGAAAATGGGGCAAGGTCATATGCCTGCAAGAGTAACGTGATGGGTGGTACAACTATCGGCGCGGACAAACGACTAACAAACCTGCTACTCGCAGGCGAACGTAAGGGGTAACTGATGGACCAGGAATTCGGGACGAAAAAGGTGGAGGCGCAGCCCTTTGTGGCTGTTCGCACCTCGACCACGATGGACGATATCGGAGAGATAATGGGGCCTCTGTTTGGCGAGGTGTACGCATTCATCCAGCAGATTGGGCAGCAGCCGGACGGCATGCCGTTCGCGTTGTACCACTCCATGGACGGCAACACTGTCGAGCTCGAATGCGGGATGCCCGTGGCCTCCCCGGTTGAGGGCGCGGGTCGCGTGAAAGCCGGCGAACTGCCCGCCGGGACAGTGGCGACCGTGACTCACACCGGACCGTACGACGCCCTCCCGCAGACATGGTCGTCGCTGGTGGAGTGGATGGGGTCGCAGGGGCTCCAACCCGCGGGCGCGCCCTGGGAGGTCTACGTCACCGACCCCGGCGCCGAGCCCGACCAGTCGAAGTGGCGCACCGACATCTTCTTCCCGGTGCGCTGATCGGATGGTGTTCAGCGAGTTTCTCCTTCCAACTGGTCCGGTGCGCCATAGGTGTGCCCACCTCCTACAGCCAGTTAGACCAGACGAGGTTTAAGCGCATGTTTGCGGAATGTCAGGAAAATTCGGGGAAAAGTGTCTCATTACGTTCGTACTTGCCGCCCGTCTAATCGTGGCCGGTTGCAGGTGACTTTCGATCTGTTTTGAGCCGCTACTGAACGGGCCTGGGTCGATCTGCTCCTCAGATGGGACAGGGCCCGGTCCCGGACTGCGGAGCGGCCGGGCAAGCACCGCAGCGGCCGCGTCCTGGCAAGCGCTGGGGGCCGGCGCGCTGGTGGTGGCTGGCACGTGAGGGAGAATAGCACGGCTGTGCGAGCGAATCAAGAGGGTGGGCGAAATCGGGCCCGCGCTCGTTCTCGTCTGAACGCGGAGCCTATCAGGCCCGCCGGAATAGAGGCGGCGGACCCGCCCGATGGGCTGAGTCCGCCGTCGCTGTCTGCCTCCGCGATTTGGGCCGACGGGGTTAGGCGAGGTGCTCCTGTATGAAGGCGGTCATCTCGGTGAGGGCCTGCTGCGCAACACTGGAGTCGAGGTCGCGGAGGACGCCATCACCTTCCTCTTCGAAAATCGTCACGTCGATCCGACCGCCGGCGTTACGGTACTGGCTGATGAACTCGTCCAGGTCTGGGCGCGGGTGCGCCGCCTCGTAGGATCGTGCCAGGCACAGCGTAGGCGGCAGCTCCGTGGACTCCCCGCCGGCCAGGATGCGTGCGGGAGCACCTTCCGCCATCGCCTCTTCCGTCACCCAATACATGTCGTGCATCGCCACCGTGTTTTCGCCGACCGAATCGGGGCGCGTGACGTCGGTCCGCAGGCCCTTGGCGAAATGGTAGCGGCCCAGGGGGTCTATCACCGGGGAGACCATGATCACGCAGCCCAGGGCGCCGTCCAGCCTGGTTGAGCCGCCGGGGAAAGGCAGCGCGGCGTAGCGGGAATCGTTGGGGCGCATGCCGAGCAGCATGGCCTGGTGGGCGCCGCTCGAGGTTCCCATGGCGCCGACATTTGCTGAAATGCCGTTCCAGCCCTTGGCGTTCGCCTTGGCCCAGCGGATGCCGTAGTGGATGTCCGCCAGGGAAGCGGGGTACGGCGCTTCGGGCGGGACACGGAAATCCAGGGCGGCCACGATGACGCCGTTCCTGGCCAGCGCTTCGTTGCCGACGTTGCCGTTCTCGCGGTTGCCGTTCACCCAGGCGCCGCCGTGCAGCTCGACCATGACCGGGAAAGGACCTGTGCCCTGGGGCCTGAAGAGTCGCGCCAGGAAGGGTTTGTCGCCGTGGCGCAGATACTCCACGTCCTCGATCTGCACGTCGTAGGTTGTCTGAATGCTGGATGTCATGTCACACTCCTCCTGGTCGATTTGGCTTGAATTGGGGTTAAGCCCAGATTAGGGCGCTGGCTTCTCGCTGTCAAACTGCCTGGCGAATCTGGAGCCTGTGTCAGTTTACCGGGTGCGCCCACCGCAGGCCGTCTCGCGAGAGCGAGAACGCGAAATCTGTTCGTTTCTGCGACATTCTGTTGTGTTCGTAGCTGGGGGTATCGGCGGTCCTACGCGAATCTGTAATGCCGGCGCGGGGTTTTGGGGCACAGGTGTCGCGCCGCGTGGAAGAGTAGGACATGGGCCGCGTCGGTGGCCGGTGGCCGGTTTTCGACGTCCTTGCGGATGCTCTGGCTAAACCCTGCCTGGGGCCTTGTTGGTCTGCGGGCCGCGGGGTCGGTCCCTCGCTTGGGCGAGGGTAGCACGTATGTGCGTATATTTCAATAGCGTTGGCGAAAATGCGGGATTGGGGCGAATTCGTGGGAAGAAATGGCGCAGATTGGGGGCAGAGACGGGACGTGCGTGGGACGTGTGTGGGTCAAGGTCGGGACACGGGTGGCGCGGGAAAGTGACGGTTTTTTTTGGAGGTATGAGGACGCGAATGGGTTGGGGGAGGGTGAAAGGACGCGGCCGGGGTGCGCGGGGATGGTGCTTCGCGAACTGGCTATGGCAGATGCGCGGGATGGTGGACCGCCTGCTGGGCGGCGTCGGTCTCCGAAGAGGACGCCGCCTTCCGGATGACCTGCGAGCCGGTGACGCCTTGGACTTCTGGAGGGTAGAAGCGCTGGCGGCCGGCCGCATGGTCCGTCTCAGGGCGGAGATGAAGCTTCCGGCGCGCGCATGGCTTCAGTACGAAGGCCAGGAAACCCAAGAGTGCAAGAGTCGGCTGGAGCATACTGTCGTGTTCATCCCGAAAGGGCTTGCGGGCCTGACCTACTGGTATGCCCTGCACCCACCCCACGCCCGGATATTTCGAGGACTTATCAGGGCTTGCGCTCGTCGCGGGGAACGCCTGAAGGCCCGCACTGTAGCCTAGTCTCCGGGAGACCAGGTTGGGCGCGCCAGTCGTTTTCGCCCCGAGTCATGCCTGCGTCGAGCGACGGGGCGAAGGGCAACTCATGGCCCCGATGGCTCCACTTTTTGTGAAGTCTCAAGAGAAGATCAGGCAAGGTCGATCTCTGTCGTGTTTGCGTTTGGACGAATCCCTAGCTTGCAATTGGACGCTATCGTGCCTTGCAATTGGACGCAAGCCAAAGTTACGATTGGACGATGCGAACGACTAAGCTTTATCGACGGTTCGCCGAACGAAGTCTAGTGGAGGCGCTGGCCGATTCGCCGGCGGTGCTCGTGCACGGACCGAGGCAGTGCGGCAAGACGACCCTCGCCCGTATGGTCGGCGATTCCCTGGGCTACGACTACATCAGCTTTGACGACGACGTCGCGCGCGCTGCGGCGGCAACCGACCCGGCGGGCTTTGTGGCAGGGCTGTCGGAGCGCGCCATCCTCGACGAGATACAGCGCGTCCCCGAACTTTTCACCGCCCTGAAACAGGAGATAGACCGTCGCCGCGCTCCAGGCAGATTCCTGCTGACCGGCTCTTCACAGGTCCTGCTGTTGCCCTCGTTATCGGACTCGTTGGCCGGCCGGATGGAGGTCCTGAGGCTGCACCCGCTCTCGCAAAGCGAGTTGCACGGGGTCATCCCCGACTTTCTCGACGACCTGTTTCGCGGAACGTTTCCAACTTCCGCAACCTCACGACTTGCCGGCGACCTCCCAGCACGGATAGCCGCCGGCGGATACCCGGCGGCCTTGGCGCGTCCCACATACAGGCGCCGCGCAAACTGGTACCGCAACTACGTCGACACGCAACTCCAGCGAGACGTCCGGGACATATCCAGGATCAGCGACCTGGACGCTCTCCCCAGATTGCTTGGCGCGGCCGCCTCGCAAACGGCGCGCCTGTTCAACCTGTCCGACCTGGCTTCTCCCTTCCATCTCAGCCGTCCCACCATTGGCTATTACGTGCAGCTCCTGGAGCGCCTGTTTCTCATCGACAAGCTGCCGCCGTGGCACAGCAACCGGCTCAACCGGTTGGTCAAGACTCCCAAGCTTCACCTGGGTGACACCGGCGTTGGATGCGCCCTGCTCGGACTCAGCCCGGACGCACTGTCCAGGGAGCGCGCGCCGTTGGGTCAGATGTTGGAGACCTTCGTGTTCCAGGAGCTTAAACGCCAGGCTGTATGCCAGGAGCAGCCGCTGTCGTTCTGCCACTATCGCGACAAGGACAAGGTGGAGGTTGACATCGTTATCGAGCGAGGCGCGACGGCAGTGGCCGGAGTAGAGGTGAAAGCCGCCGCCACGGTGACACCGTCCGACTTTAGGGGGCTGCGCAAGCTGAGGAAGGCTGCCGGAGACCGGTTCGCGTCCGGAGTCGTGCTCTACGACGGCGAGATCACCGCAGGCTTCGGCGACGGCATGTTCGCCGTGCCCGTTCGTTCGCTGTGCGAAGGCCGTGGCGCTGGGCTGGACTACTTCGCGCCGGGAAGGGATCAACTGACACTCTAGGCTGGCGGGGCCAGGCATCCAAAAGGACAGCTATAACCGAGGCTGACGTCGAACAGGCCATGCTGGAGTGGCTGCCCGGCGAGGATTCGAACCTCGGTCAATGGAGCCAAAGTCCATTGTGCTGCCACTACACCACCGGGCAATTTTTCGACATCATAGTTGTTGGGGCTGGCAATGCCGCTCTGTGCGCCGCGCCTTCGGCGCTGGAACAAGGTGCGCGTGGTAGTGATGGAGGAGGCCCCGCCTTCGGCCCAGAGCGAGAATTGCCCGTTTACCGACGGCGGTCATCGGCTCGTGCATGACGACATCGACGATTTTCGCGCGCTGCTGTCCGACCTTACAGATGCCGAGATGGAGCGACTGAGCAATGTTCCCTACACCGAAGAGGACCACTGACGAGCATCCCTCGTCGGCGGTCGTTCAGACCTCTAGGCGTAGCTTTCCAAAGCTGATTTCGCCGCCGAAGATGGCGAACGCAAGCCAATGGGCGTGTGATTCGTGTCGTCTCGTTGTTGCTTGGCTTCTGCTTTCAGGGGCGTTCCGCGGCTGAGGGCACGGCGCTAACAGCCGCTCGAGTCTGCTGTCACGGTCAAGGCGACAGGCGCGACGGGTTCGATTCCAAGTTCGGCGCACCCATCGAGGTATGCGTCAATGGAGGCGCGGAATTCCCGCTTGATTCCCTCCACGTCGGTTGCTTCGGCATTGGCTATTGGATATGAACCGCTGTTGATGACTCTAGCGTGCAGGACCTCGGCCTCATCGTCATAGACGACTTCACCGACGTAACCCTTGTGCTCCAGCATCAGCTTTCTCCTATGCGCTCGATAAACTTCGCGATGTCCCGGACGGTATCGCGCCTTGCTGTGGGCCTTGGGTGCGGTCTGTGAACTACGATGGATTCCGCACCCTTTACCAACTGCACTCTGGAGCCAACACGTTCAACAAGATTGACCCCCAACGCGCCCAGCAGCGACTCGATCTCCTCCCACCTGATGTCCGATGGGGTTCGCGTTGCCCGCATCCGCTCCAGCGTCCGCCGGTGCCTCCTCCGAATTGCGCTAATTCCGCGTCACCAGCAGCAATGGCCTGAGCCGGCGCTGCATTGGCGGATGCTGTCTTTCACTGCAGATTACTCGGGAACACTAGGCGTCAGCCAGACTTGTAGGCGAATAGGCGGTATCATTTCATTACCGAAGTGGTCCACCAGATTCGCCTCAACTGTGTGAGCATTATCCCCTGGAATCAAGTGCCCTGCATAGCGACTCATGGTGGCGCCCTTAGATCCATCAGCCGTCAAATCGCGAAACAACTCCCCCTCACTTTCCCACACTACCTCAAAGGAAGGTTCAGTACTCACTTACTATCTCCTCTTTCACGCCTTCGCCTTCACGCCGTTCTTTCGATTGGGGCTGCCCGGCGAGGATTCGAACCTCGGTCAATGGAGCCAAAGTCCATTGTGCTGCCACTACACCACCGGGCAGTGCTTGCCCGACACTCCGCCAGCGCCGGGACCTGGAGCTCAGGCGACGACTGTGTTGTCACCCCCATCCTAACCTTCCCCCATCAAGGAGGAAGGGACTTGTCGACCCTCCACCACCAGGGGGCAGGGACTTGTCGGACAGGCTCCTTGTCTCGCACGGCGGCGGGCCGAGACGCGCCGCTAGAGGATTGGCCGGGTGTACATTATACTTGATGCCACTCGCGTGGGCACGCTGGATGCCCGCCATTCATTTCATTCGCAGGGTGAGGGGGAGGCCATGGACGGAGACAACGCTTTTTTCGACGTGATTGTGGTTGGGGCCGGCAACGCCGCGCTGTGCGCGGCGCTGTCGGCGCGGCAGCAGGGCGCGAGCGTGGTGGTGCTGGAGAAGGCGCCGCCTTCGGCGCAGGGCGGAAATTGCCCCTTCACCGGCGGCGGATTCCGGTTCGTGCACGACGGCATAGAGGACCTGCGCGCGCTGCTGCCCGACCTTACGGACGCGGAGGCGGAGCGGCTGAGCATGGCGCCCTACACCGCCGAGGACTTTCGGGGGCATCTGCTGGACGTCACGCAGGGCGACGTGGACCACCGCCTGATGGAGACGCTGATAGCGAACTCACGCCCCACGGTGGACTGGATGCACTCCCAGGGCGTGAGGTGGGAGCTGTCCGGTGGTCGCGTCTCGGCGGGTGCGCCTTCGGTGATCCCGAACAGCGTTGGGCTGTCTGCCTGGCGCTCGGGGCCGGGCCTGGTGCAGATGCTGACGACCGCCGCGAGGCGCGCGGGCATCACGGTGTTGTACGAGACGAAGATGCTGCGTCTGTTGGTCGACGACGCGGGCGCGATTGGCGGCGTGGAGGCGCAGGACGCGGACGACGTCCATACTATTGGAGGCCGGGGAGTGGTGCTTGCCTGCGGCGGATTCGAAGCCAACGCCCAGATGCGCGGCGAGTTCCTGGGCGACGGATGGGAGCGGGCGAAGGTGCGAGGCTCGGCCTACAACACCGGCGACGGCCACCGCGCGGCGCTCGAGGCGGGCGCGAAGCCGTTCGGCCAGTGGACCGGCTGCCACGCCACTCCCATCGACGTGGACGCGCCGCTGACCGGCAGCGTGGAGATTACGGAGCGAATGCCGAGGCGGTCGTACCCGCTGGGCATCACGGTCAACCGGGCGGGGCGACGCTTCTTCGACGAGGGGGCGGGCTTCGCGGAGCAGACCTTTGTGGCGGCGGGCAGCGCCATACTCCGTCAGGAAGGGGGCGTCGCATTCCAACTGTTCGACAGCAAGGCCGCGCCGCACCTGGAGCCCCGCTACGCGCTCGCCCGGGCGGCGACGGGGTTCACCCTGCGCGAGCTCGCGGGCAAGCTGCGCGTAGACGCCGACGTGCTGGAGACGACCGTCGGGGAGTACAACGCCGCCGCCAACGGCGGCGAGTACCGCCCGCGAACGCTCGACGGGCTGGCTACGCGAGGGCTCGACCCGCCCAAGAGCAACTGGGCGATCCGGCTGGACGACCCCCCATTTTCCGCGTTTACGGTTACCGGGGGAATAACCTATACTTATGGTGGCCTGAAGGTTGACGAGCGCGCCCGCGTTCTCGGCGCTGACGACGCGCCGATACCCGGACTGTTCGCGGCCGGCGAGATAGTCGGCGGCATCTTCTACCACAACAGCCTGAGGGCGGCGGGGTTGATGCATGGGGCCGTGTTCGGCCGACTCGCGGGCAAGTCCGCCGCGAGCGGCCGGCAGTCAACCCGTTCGGCACCCCCATCCTGACCTTCCCCCTGCGAGGGGGAAGGGATTCCGGAACGGTGAAGCTTTTGACCGACACAGAAAACGCGCAGCGCATCAGCGAGGTCGCCTCCCGGCTGCGTGACAACGTGCAGCGTGTCATCGTCGGCGCGACGGGCGCGATCGACCTCGCCATCGTCGCCCTGCTGTGCCGGGGCCACGTGCTCGTCGAAGACGTACCCGGCATCGGCAAGACCACCCTGTCCAAGGTGCTCGCCCAGTCCATGGGCTGCACGTTCAGGCGCATCCAGTTCACCCCGGACCTCATGCCCTCGGACGTCCTGGGCGTCAACTTCTTCAACCAGAAGGCGTCCGAGTTCGAATTCCGCCCCGGCCCCATCTTCAGCCAGGTGCTGCTGGCCGACGAGATCAACCGCGCCACGCCCAGGACCCAGTCGGCGCTGCTCGAGGCGATGCAGGAGCGCCAGTCCACAATCGACGGCGAGACTTATCCGGCGCCGGATCCCTTCCTGGTGATCGCCACACAGAACCCGGTGGAGATGGAAGGCACCTTTCCGCTGCCGGAGGCGCAGCTCGACCGGTTCATGGTGCGCGTGCGGCTGGGCTACCCCACGCCGGACGAGGAGGCCGCCATCCTTCAGCGCTTCGAGCAGGCCATAGCGGAACCCAGCGTGGAGGCGGTGACCGAAGCCGGCGAGCTGCGTCAGATGCAGGAGCTGGTGACGACCGTTCGCGTGGACCCGAGCGTGCGCTCCTACATCGTGGCCATTGTGCAGGCTACGCGGGAGCACAGCGGACTCACGCTCGGAGCCAGCCCCCGCGCGGCTCTCGCGCTGTACAGGTGCTGCCAGGCTAACGCCGCTCTGGATGGCCGCGACTTCGTGTCGCCTGACGACGTGAAGGCGCTGGCCTCGTCCGTGCTCGCCCACCGTATGCTCATCACCTCCAACTCGCGGCTCCGGGGGCGCACCCCGGACCACGTCGTCGAGGAGATACTGGGCATGGCCCCCGTCCCCATCGAAAGGTAAGGCCGTTGCTGGTTCGACTGTGGCACGACCTCTGGATAGGGCTGTTCCTGATCCTAATCGTGGTGGGCGTGTTCTCGGGCCACGGCCTGCTGATAGGCTTTGCCGCGATGGGCCTGCTGGTGGCCGGCGTGTCCTGGCTGTGGGACCGCCTGGCGCTGGAGGACGTGGTCTATGAGCGCACGCTCTCGCAAAGCCGCGTGTTCATGGGCGAAGAGGTGACGCTGACAGTCGCCGTCACCAACGGCAAGCCGGTGCCGCTTGCCAGGCTGTCGGTGCAGGACACCATCCCCCTGGAAGTGGAATTGCTGGGCGTCGACACGAGCGTAAGCTCCAGCCCGAACGCGCAGACCCTGCGCCACCTGACCTCCATGGCGTGGTACGAACGCATTAGGTGGAACTACAAGCTGAAGAGCGAACACCGGGGGCTGCACATGCTGGGGCCAGCGCAGGTGGAAAGCGGCGACCTCTTCGGCTTCTACAGCTCCGAGAAGTCGTTCTCCTCCAGGGACTACCTGCTGGTGTATCCGACCGTGGCGCCGCTGGCCGATCTCGGCTTTCCTGCGTCGCGGCCCCTGGGGGACGTCGGCGGCGGCAACAGGATGTTCGAGGACGCCTCGCGGCCGTTCGGGCTGCGCGAATACCAGATGGGCGACCCCATGAAGACGGTGGACTGGAAGGCTACGGCGCGTATGCAAGAGCTGCGCGTGCGCACTTTCGAGCCGAGCACATCTTACTCCGTGGTGCTAGTGGTGGACGTGGACACGACGGCCCACTACTGGGAGGGCTACTCGGCGGCCAACCTGGAGCGCATAACGCTCGCGGCGGCGTCGGTGGCCAGCTACGCCGCGGGGCAGGGCTACAGCCTGGGACTGTTTTCCAACGGCACGCCCCTGCTGGCCGACCGCCCCATGAAGATCTCCCCCAGCCAGTCGCCCGACCAGTTGTCCATAATCCTGGAGGCGCTGGCCACCATTCGCCCGATGGGCATTGGCCAGATGTGGGCGCAGCTCGCGCAGAACTCGCGCCAGTTTCCGCTTAACGCCACGCTGGTGCTTGTGACCGCGTTCTTCCAGCCGGAGATGGCGGAGGTGGTGCAAACGCTGAAGTCGCGGGGCTACAGGCTGGTGGTGGTGCACGTGGGCGACGGCGATTGGCCGCAGATGCCGGAGGGTGTTTTGGTGTACGAGCTTCGCACCTACTTCGAGGGAATTGAGTATGCCGGCCCATTCGCTCCAAGATAGGCTGGTAGTCGCCGCCACCGTTCTGGCCGAGAGCGCCTGGCTGTTCGCACTGCTGGGCTTGCTGGGTGTGGCGCTGGCGCAGGAAGGCAGCCCTCTCAGCCTGTCCGCGGTGCTCGCGCTGGTCGGCATCTCGGCGCTCACGGCGCGGCTGCTTCAGATGTTTTTGATGCCCGTCAGGCTATCATACGCCATACAGCTCGCCATGGGTGTCGCCGTAATCGTGGTCGCCGTGGGCGCACAGGTCGACCCGGCCGGCGGCATGGACCTGGGCTGGATAGCGACCGTGGTGAGGGGCACAGACTTGGAAGGCTACACCTTCCGGGCCTCCACGGGCAGCATATTGGGCGCGGCGCTCTGGTGGCGCGGCGGGATGATAGCGGCGTCCGAGTTCCCGGTCGAAAGCCTGAGCACCAGCTTCCGGCTGGGGATACTGGTCATCGCGGTCGTCGCGGTGCTGGACGTCTTACACCCGGCCGACCTGCAGGTGTTCGGCTCGATGATCCTGTTCTTCGCGGCCGGCCTGGGGGGGTTGGGCGCCGGGCGGCTGCTTCCGGCTTCGCGACGGGCGATCGAAGAGCGCGCCTGGCTCAAGGTTATAGGCGGCCTGGTGCTGGGGATAGTCATAGTCGGTCTGCTGGTGAGCATGCTCCAGAGGGACGTGCTGCAATACATCACGAGGCCGGCGCTGGTGGTGCTGAACCTGCTGGGCATCGTCGTCTTCTACGTCATCATCGTGCCTATCGCTTTCGTCGTCGGCGCGCTCACTCAGGGGCTGCTTACGGTGCTTGGCTGGTTCGCCACCGAGGAAGTGAAGACCGAGGCCCCGAACATCGGCGGCGCCGTGTTGGAGCTGCAGGAGCAGACGGGCGAGGTGAACGACGTGCTTGCGGCGGTGGTGCAGCTGTCGCAGTGGGCGCTGGTCGGGCTGCTGGTGGCAGGCGCATTGTTCGTCATCGCGACGGCGTTTCGCCGCCGGCTGTCGTGGCGGCTTGTGCAGGAAGAGGGCACGCGCGAGTCCGTAAAGGAGGACGCGGACGCCGGAGACGACCTCAAGCGGCTGCTGCTCAATCTCTTGCCGCGACGCTTCCGGCGAACGCGCGACGACGCCGGGCTGCGGCTTCCCGACGACGAGGCCGACGTCGTGGACGTCTTCAGGGTGTACTTCGGCCTGCTGGAACTGGCCCGCGAGCAGGGTTTCCCGCGGCCCGAGCACGCGACGCCGCTGGAGTACCAGCACACGCTGGAGCAGGTGCTGCCCCGCAGTCTCGTGAGGTCTGCCACGGCCGCGTTCACCAGCGCCTGCTACGGCCACCGCGCGCCGCCCCGTGCGCAGCTCGACGAGCTGAAGGCGCAGTTGGAACAGCTGCCGCGATAGCGGACGCGCCTCGTCGCTTAGCCTGTAGCGTCCGACCACCGCGAACGTACCTGCCGCTGCACCACGACGTACTCCCTCTGGATCTCCTTGCGGAAGCTCTCCGGCAACCTTGCCCAATCGAGCACTTCGACGAGTATGGGGATGCTAGATTTGTCAATTGCCTCTACCAAGTTCAGGAACTCCGCGCCCAGGGGTTCAAGAGCCGGGCCGCGGATCACCAGGTCCAGGTCGCTGGCCTCGTGGCTTTCTCCGTTGACTCGACTGCCGTAGGCCCACACTTCGGCGTGGGGCACGTGGTCTTTAAGCAATGCTTGAAGCCGCTCTCGGTATCGGCGCGGCAGGTCGAGACGGTCAGTCATCCTCATCCTCGCCTATCACTCTCGCCAACTCTCTAGCGTCGGCAATGAACTGTGGGAGCAGCTCTAGAGTAGCCTCGGCATATTCTTCGCCGTAGCGATGGGCCGTGTCGTTCCTGGCGTCCCGGTACGCGAACCACCGTTCGCAGGCCGCAACGGTGATGAGTCCGTGCCTGGCCGCATACCTGAAGGTGTTTCTGAAGGTGAGACGATCCACCTGTCTGTTGCTGGCAAAGTAGGGCCGCAGCCGCTTTCTGAGCAGGCTGCCAGATTGCTCCAGTATGAGCTCAAACTCTTTCACCGAAGCGGCCCGGTAGATTTCGTAAACGGAGTCGGAAGGTGCAGCCGCCTGGAGGTGTTCGAAAGCCGCTTCCAGTGTATTGACGCAGCGAACGAGGAAGTCCGTGTTGATGGCCATACTCCGATTCGCCTTTCCTGTCTCGACCGGCGCATTGGTTCTGGATGTTGTTCAAGAATATGCCCGCGGATGTGCACAGTCAATGTATAGTGCGACGGCGGCGCTGACAGGGTAGAATGCACGCGATGGATCTGACACTTAACGAGTTTGGGCTGCCCTCGGACATGCTGGTGTGGCAGGTGGTGCTGCTGACAATCATATCGTTCGGCGTGGGGCTGCTTGGCGGGTTCGTGGGCCTTGCGCTGGGGACGATGCGGCTGCCGGCGATGCTGCTTATCGGGATGGCGGCGCCCATCGCGGGGGGCACCAACATTCTGGTCAGCAGCCTGGCGTCGCTGACCGGGGCGATTCGTCACTTCCGCGAGGGGCGGGTGGACATGCGGGTGGTGCTGTTCATGGGCGTGCCCGCGTTTGCGGGGGCGTTCATCGGCGGGTTCGCGAGCGACGTGGTGGACGAGGGCGTGCTGCTGTTCCTGGCGGGCCTGCTGGTGGGCTGGCAGGGCGTGGAGTTCTTCATACTGGCGCGCAACCGGCGCAAGTCGGGCAGCCAGCACCTGTTCGGCGCGGACCTGGAGGGGTCGCCGGGAATATTCAGCCGCAACAGGATCACCGCGGAGGCGGGTATTGGACTGGGCGTGGGACTGCTGGGCGGCGCGGTCGGGCTGATACTGGGCAGCATACGGCTGCCGGCGCTGATTCGCATTTTGAAGATAGACCCGCGAATAGCGGCGGGCACCAACCTGTTCATAGGCTTCTTCCTGGGGGCGCTCGGCTTCGTGGGGCACGCGGTGCAGGGCGAGGTGGACTATCCGCTGCTGGCGTGCATGGGCGCCGCGGCGATGGTGGGCAGCTACATTGGCGCGAAGTACACGGGCCGCGCCAGCCTGAACACGCTGATAGCGTCGATGGGCGCCGTACTGGTGGTAGTCGGCGTGCTGCTGGTGTGGCGGGCGTTCGAGTAGGAACGCGGCGTCAGTAGGTGGAGACCCTGGCGTTCGCCTGGGTGAAGTCGCCGGTGACCATGTAGATCACCTGCTCGGCGATGTTGGTGGTGCGGTCGGCTATGCGCTCCAGGTCGTGGGCCACCCAGAGGAGGAAGGTCGCGCGCTGGATTGCGGCGGGGGATTCCATCATATAGGTGAGGAGCTCCCTGTACACCTGCTCGTAGAGCGCGTCCACCTCGTCGTCGTCCTCGCACACCTGCTGGGCCACGTCCACGTCGCGTTTGACGAAGGAGTCGAGGCTGCGGCGGAGCATGTCGGTGGCCTTGTCGGCCATGCGGGGAATGTCTATGAGGGGCTTGAGCGGCGGCTCGTTTCCCATCATCAGGCTTATCTTGGCTATGCCCTCGGCGTAGTCTCCGATGCGCTCCAGCTCGACCGACATGTGGAGCACGGATATGAGCACGCGGAGGTCTCCGGCGAGCGGCTGCTGCGTGGCGATGAGATCGATGCAGCGCTCCTCGAGCTCCATGCGCTTGAGGTCGATCACGTCGTCGTCGCGGACGACCTCCTCGGAAAGCGCGAGGTCGCGGTTCTTGAGCGCGTCCAGCGAGCGCGCGATGGCCTTCTCGACCATGTTGGCCAGCACCAGCAGCTCGTCCTGCAGCACTATGAGGTCTCGGCTGAATTCTGCTCTCGGCATGGTGGATCACCCCCATCCTAACCTTCCCCCTGCGAGGGGGAAGGGACTTCTGGGCAGGCTGTTTCCCCCGCGAGGGGGAAGGGACTTCTTGGGTTAGCTGAAGCGGCCCGTTATGTAGGCCTCGGTCTGCTGGTGGCTTGGGTTGGTGAAGATGCGCTCGGTGGAGTCGAACTCGACCAGGAAGCCCGCGCGGTCTTCGTCGACCATCAGGAAGGCCGTCTCGTCCGAGACCCTGGCGGCCTGCTGCATGTTGTGGGTTACGATGGCGATGGTGTAGCTCTTGCGCAACTCGCGGATGAGGTCTTCGATTGCGAGGGTGGCTATCGGGTCGAGGGCCGAGCAGGGCTCGTCCATGAGTATCACTTCGGGCTCGATGGCGATGGCGCGGGCGATGCACAGCCGCTGCTGCTGGCCGCCGGAGAGGGCGAGGGCGCTGCGCTTGAGCCGGTCTTTCACCTCGTCCCACAGGGCGGCCTGGCGAAGGGAGCGCTCCACGGCTTCGGCAATGTCGCCCCTGTACCCGTTGATGCGCAGGCCGAAGGCCACGTTGTCGAAGATGGATTTGGGGAACGGGTTGGGCTTCTGGAACACCATGCCTATGGTGCTGCGCAGCTCCACGGGGTCCACATTCGGCGCGTTGATGTCCTCGCCGTTAAACAGGATGCTGCCCTCGATGCGTCCCCCCGGAACAAGCTCGTGCATGCGGTTGAGGCAGCGCACGAGCGTGCTCTTGCCACAGCCGGAGGGGCCGATGACGGCGGTGATGCTGTTACGGCGCATTCTGAGGTTTATGTCCTTGATGGCGAGCAGGTCACCGTAGTAGGCGTTGAGGTTCTTGATCTCCATCACGTAGTCGGCGCCACGTGCTTCGGGCGGCGGAGATTCGCGAGTTTCAACGCTTCGCAAGGTGGGCTTCCTCAGATTCAAAGTTGCCATCATTGGCTCCTCTTACCATATATGTGCCGCAAGGCAACGGCAACGCTGTTGAGCAGCAGCAGCACCACGAGCAGGACTACTATACCGGCGGCAGCGTTCTCCTGGAAACCCCTGAGCGGTCGCGACAGCCAACTGAACACCTGGATGGGCAACACCGTGAATGAGTCTGTCGGGCTGGTGGGAACGAAGAACACGGAGGTGAAGGCGCCGATGGCGATGAGCGGAGCGGTCTCGCCAATGGCCCTGCCGAGGGCCAGGATGACGCCCGTGAGCACGGCGGGAAGTCCGGCGGGCAGCACCTGGCACCATATTGCCTGCCACTTGGTGGAGCCGAGCGCCATGGCCGCCTCGCGCATGGAAACGGGTACGGAGCGCAGTCCCTCTCGGCTGGCGACGATGATTATGGGGAGTATCAGCAGCGAAAGGGTGCATGCGGCGGCGAGGATGCTGGGTCCCATGCCGGCGCCGTAAACGAACAGCGCGAGTCCGAGCAGGCCGTACACGACGGAGGGGACACCGGCCAGCGTGCTGATGTTGATCTCGATTACGCGGGTGAGCCAGTTGCGGGGAGCGAACTCCTCCAGGTAGATGGCCGCGCCCACGCCCAGGGGTATGGATAACATCGAGGTGAAGCCCATAACCCACAGCGTGCCCAGCAGGGCCGGCTTCGCGCCCGCGAGCTCGGGCTTGCGCGATGGGAAGCTGGTGAGGAAGTCCCACGATAACCCGCCCACGCCGTCGCGCGCGATGGTGAACAGCAGCAGCGCGAGGGCCGCCACGCCGAACGCCGTCGCGCCGACGGCGAGCGCCGCGAATAATATGGACGACAGTTTACGGCTGGTCCGCGAGCCCTGTGAGAAGGAGGACTCAGGCGACAGTCGGCCGCTCAATCGTACACCTCCCGGAAGCGGGCAAGCAGCGCCTGGGCCAACAGGTTGAGGCCCAGGGTGAACACGAACAGAAGCGTGCCTATGGCGAAGATGCTTTGGTACTCGATCGTACCGCGCGCCGTGTCGCCCATGGCCACTTCCATGATGTAGGCGGTCATGGCCTGCATCGCCTCGACGGGGTTGATGGACAGGTTGGGGATGCCGCCCGCGGCGATGGTAACTATCATCGTTTCGCCCACGGCCCGCGCGAGCGCCAGCAGCCCGGAGGCCATGATGCCGGAGAGCGCCGCGGGGACCACGACGCGGGTGGAAACCTGGAAACGGTTGGAGCCGAGGGCGTAGGCGCCCTCGCGCAGTGCGGTGGGCACGGCGCGCATCGCGTCTTCGCTGAGCGACGCTACCATGGGAATGAGCATTATGCCCATCGCCAGGGACGCGGCAAGCGCCGTGAAGATGGTCTCGGTGTCGAAGATTGGCTTTACGATGTTGGGCGCGATGAAGGTTATGGCGAAGAAGCCGTAGACGACCGTGGGGATACCGGCCAGCACCTCGAGCACCGGCTTGACCACCGAGCGCACGGTCTCGTGGGCGTACTCGCTGAGGTAGATGGCGGTGAGCAGGCCAACGGGGAAAGCGACGCTCAGCGCCATGGCCGCGATGAGGATCGTCGCCGAGAGGAGCGGAAGCGCCCCGAAGTGCTTTTCAGCGAACAGGGGCGCCCACACGGTGCCCGTGAGGAACGACCACAGCGACACCTCGCCGAAGAAGGGGACCGCTTCGGTGAGCAGCGTGACGACGATGCCCACCGTGGTTATGACGGAGAGCAGCGCGCACAGGAACAGGAAAGAGAGGATGACCGTCTCCCGCAGCTTGTGTGAGAGACGGTTCCTCCGCCACCTGTCGCTATTGCTCCTGGAGGCGGAGATTGTCGCCAACTAGTTCACCTTTTCCAGGGCCTCCGAGAGGGGCGTGCCGGCGGCTATGGTGTTGAACACCGAGCCGGTGGTCTGGTTAGCAACCCTGCTCTTGCCCCACTGGTAGGCGCTTTCAGGGAGAGCTACGTAGCCGACCTCGCCGACCAGCGTGGTTGCCTCTTGGAGGTAGAAGTCCACGAACGCCGCCACCTCGGGGCGCTCGACTACGTGGTCCAGCCGCGCGTAGATGAAGATGGGCCGCGCCAGCGGGATGTACTGACCGTTCGCGACGCTCGCAGACGACGGCTCGACGCACTCGCCGGTGCCGGGGTTCACAACCTCGACCGGCCGCACCAGCTCGCGGTACTGCTCCAGGTACGCCAGGCCGAAGTAGCCGATGCCTCCGCGGGCGCCGTTCACGCCGCTCGCTATCAGCGGGTCCTCTTCGGTGGCTAGGTCCAGGTCGCCGCGGTGCGCGCCGGACTCGCCCATGATGGCCTCGGTGAAGTAGTCGAACGTTCCCGATGCCGTAGTGGGTCCGTATATTCTCAGGCCCTGGTCCGGGAATTCGGACCGCACCTGGCTCCAGTTCATGACGTTGCCCTGAGCGTCGGGGCCGAAGATGGTCTCCAGTTCGTCGACGGTGAGGCACTGGGCCCAGTCGTTTTCGGGGCTTACCACCACGGACAGGGCGTCGAACGCGACGGGTAGCTCGATAACCTCTATGCCGTTCTCGGCGCAGGTTTCGAGCTCGGAGTCCTTGGCCGGGCGGGAGGCGTTCCACACCTGGATTTCGCCGGCGCACATGGCGCGGCCGCCGGCGCCCGTCCCCGTGGAGGCGACGTTCACGCGAACGTCGGGGTTGGCGATGCTGAACTCCTCGGCGACGGCCTCGCTGATGGGGAAGACCGTGCTGGAGCCAGCGACAGCTACTTCACCGGTGAGCTGTACCGACGGTGCGGGTGGTTGGGTGGCCTGTGTCTGCGGTGCTGTGGCGGGCGCCTGGGTCGGCGCGGTGGTTTGCGCGCGGGGCGCGGGGGTCGGCTCTTCGTCGCCGCCGCCGCAGGCCAGCGCGAACGCCAGCAACGATGCGGCCAGCGCTCCGACCAGAGCGGGCAGCATGATGGCTGCTAACCTTCGACGTATCGTTCTCATCGGCATTCTGATATCTCCTATCGCGGTGTTCTTCAAGCGCCCCAGGGCGAGGCTACGAGCGATAGGGTAGCGGACGGGCGTCAACGGGCGGTGAACGAAAGATTAACGTAGGGTTAAGGGGCGGTTATGCGATGGGGTGCAGGAGGGCGCTCGGCTCATTCATTGCTACCGCGCCTTGCGGTCTGGTCGTTTGCTAACCAGATGCGGGCCCAATCCGGCGGCAACCAGATCGTCATTCGCGAGTCTCATCCACTCCCTCGGACTATCAGGAGGATGGCGTCGCACGCGTATACAACTCTACGCCGTCCGTCAACGCGCTGTGTACAACGAGAAACTTGGCGTATGCATATCGTTCGACCTGTTCAGGCGTCACCAGCAGTATGTCCGTTGCGATGCCGATTCCGTTCATGGCAACGTACAGGTCACCTTCCAGGCGAGCGCGGTCATACTCGCCAGACTTGATCACGAGGAAATCAAGATCGGAATGTGCTCCCATGTCAGCGCGAGCCGCTGAGCCGAACAGCATTATCCGGTCAGGTTGTGCGGTCTCAACGATGCGCCTGACGATTTCCCCAACCACCGCGTCATCCGGCTTGCCATGACGAATCACGTAGTCTCTGGCTACTGTCATCGCAGATACAAACCCCCAAATGGGCTTAGACCTGGAGTCTCCCTATTTCGCACAGACATAACAACCATAGCGGTCGGTCGCCAGTCGTTTCTCCGGTCTCTCATATCCGTGCAACAACGATAGTAGAAGACAAAGAAAGCATGGTCAAGCAAAACCGTGTATTGACAGGGCCTATGGCTTTCGAGTCTGGGGCGCGTTTGCGCCGCATCTTTCGCTGCGGTAAGTTCGCGCCAGGAACTGGCCGCCATTCGGGGCAGGGAACTCTTGCCCCTCGATGGGCCAGGCTAGCTTAGGGGAGGTGGAGAAGTGTCGGATACCGTGATGTTGATCACAGCATTTTCGGGCCTTACGGTGGCGATAGGCGCGCTGCTGGTCTCGGTGGGCGTCTTTATCCTGGTGACGAAGATAGCCAACTACATCGATAGCTTGGGAGAAGGCAGCTAAGCCCCAGCGCAGGCGGGTTTGCAACCCGCCCTACCAAGGCGTCACGTCGCTCCACTGTCACTAGCAGCCAACGTCGAAGGACAGCAGCTCGTCGGCGAAGATGAGCCTGCCGTCGTAGATGCGCTTCACGTCGCCGATGCCCTTCTCCATGTTGGGATGCTGGGAGAGGTGCGGGCCAACGTGCACGAGCGCGAGCGTTTTCACACCGGCGGCCTGGGCCAGTTCCGCCGCGCCGGTGGTGCCGCACTGGCCGCCGGACTCGCCCATGTCGTCCATGCGCTCCTGGTCGTCCCAGCACATGCACAGCATCACGTCGGCGTCCTTTGCGAGATCGCGGACGGAGTCGCAGGGCTGGGTGTCGCCGGTGAAGACGACGCTGCCGCCGGGGGTGTCGACGCGGTAGGCGAGGGAGTCGAGATAGGGCTGCACGTGCTCGGCTGGGGCGGCGGTGACTTCCCAGTCCGCGCCTGAGTACACCTTGCCGGGCCCGACGTCCTTAGCCAGCACGTCGGGCGGCTTTCGCGGCAGCACACCGCCCCGGTTCACGTACACCTGCTGGCTAAGAGGGTGATTGACCCTGGCGATCCAGTCGTGCGCGAACGCGCCGTCGCGCTCGTCCAGGATGCGGTGCGTCAGCCGCTCGGTGAGCGCCGGCCCGAACACCTGAAGGCGGTTCTCCTTGCCGATGCTCTGGTCCCAGCGGCACAGCAGGAAGCACGGATAGTCGACGTCGTGGTCGAAGTGGTGGTGCGTGAAGAACAGGTAGTCCACGTCGGTGGGCCACAACCCGGCCTGGACCAGCTTCTGGGTCGCCGCGGGTCCGCAATCGATCATCAGCCGGTCATCGCCCGTGCTCACGACGAACGACGAGCCGAAGCGTGTGGGTGTTGGCGTCGGGGTGCCGGCGCCGAGGACGTGTACGCGGGTCATAATTCTCCTCATCACATTGGATTGAGATATGGCGGCCAGTGCTAAGCCGACCGTTTTAGATTCCTCGGCTCCGCTGCGCTCCGCTCGGAATGACAGGGATGTAAGGAGTGGGGGCGCTTCACCCCCATCCCTTCGGCAAGCTCAGGGCAGGCTCTTTCCCCTGCCAGAGGGAATAGACTACGGGGCGTTGTCGGGGGCGATAGTATGCCACTCTGTTACGCGCTCGTAGGCGCGGGCGGCGCGGAAGACTGTGGCCTCGTCGAATGGCCGTCCGATTATCTGGACGCCGATGGGCAGGCCGGCTGACGAGAAGCCACACGGAACCGAGATGGCGGGCAGTCCGGCGAGAGCCGCAGGGCTCGTGTAGCGGCGGCGTCCCAAGTCGGAGCGGCCCTGGTAATACCCGCCAGGGCTTCCGGTGGACGCGGCCAATGTTGGCGCGACGACCGGTCCCGTCGGCATCACAAGCACGTCGTAGCGCTCCAGCGCCTCCAGCAGCTCGCGGCGAATCGTTGCGCGGGCCCTCTGCGCCCTGACGTAGGCGGTGGATGGTGTTAGCAACGCCGACTCCAGCCTGATTCGCGTGCTCCAGTCGTAGTCCTGCGGCCGGCTCCTGATCCAGGGTTCGTGGAAGGACGCGGCGTCCACGTCGGCGCTGGCCACGAACACCGCGCCGCTGTGCTCCGTGGTGGGCAACGACATCTGCTCGGAAGACGCGCCCAGCTCCTCGAACACGGTAACCGCTCTCATAACGGCGTCGCGCGTCTCCGCGGACAGCGCCTCGTACTCGAACATCTCGCGGGGGAGCCCGACGCTCAGGCCGCCGGCCCCGTCCTCCATCGACGCCAGGTAGTCGGGCACGGGGGTGCGGCTGGTGGTGGAATCGCGCTCGTCCCGGCCCGCGATCGCCGCCAGCATTATGGCGCAGTCGCGGACGGTGCGTGTCATGGGGCCTACGGTGTCCATAGACCAGCACATGGGGGCGACGCCGTGGCGGGTGACGCGCCCGTAGGTGGGGCGGATGCCGACGATGCCGCAGAAGGCGGCGGGGCCGCGAATGGAGCCGCCGGTGTCGGAGCCAAGGGCGCCCGCGCAGAGGCCGGCGGCGACTGCGACGCCGGAGCCGCTGCTGGAGCCGCCGGCGGAGTGGCCGGTGTTCCACGGGTTGCGCGGCGTGCCGAATGGGTGGTCGATGGTGCCGCCAATGGCGAACTCGCTCAGGTTCAGCTTGCCCAGCAGCACGGCGCCGGCGCGCTCCAGCCGCTCGGTTATGGTCGAGTCGCTGTCGGCCACGTTGTCGGCAAGCACCCTGGAGCCGGCGGTGGTGCGGACTCCCTGCGCGTCGATGATGTCCTTGATGGCGATGGGGATGCCGTGCAGGGCGCCCCGATCTTCGCCGGCGGCGAGCGCGTGGTCGGCACGCTCCGCCTGCGCCAGGGCGGTCTCGCGCATTACGGTAATGTAGGCGCCGAGCCGGTCGTTGCGCGCGTCGATGCGGTCGAGATAGGCCCGGGTCAGATCGACTGCGGAGAGGCTGCCGGTTCGCAGCGCTCCGGCCGCGTTTTCTATGGATAGCGCATGGGGGATTTGCTCATTCATGGCCGGCCTCCTCTGCCGAGAAGACGGGCAGGGGTTCGACGTCCGCGATGGCGTCGGCGGGCAGCTTGCCGAGCTCGTCCAGCACGGCGTTGAGGCGGGCCGCTATCGCGGCGGCGCGGGCGTCGTCCAGTTCGAGGCCGGCGGCGCGGGCCAGTTCGCGCGCCTGCCCTTGGGTGATCTCAGCCATTGGCGATGGCTCCTTTCCCGGTTCGTGTGTGCCAAACTTGATCGCGGCCATTCTAACACGGCGAGGGGAGGGCCTGTGTGGCTACGGCAGGTCGAGGGTTAGAGCGGCGACCTTCGAGGAAAGTGTCGCATTTTGTGTTTTTCGTAGCAGAGGGCTGCCACATCTCGGCGGAAGTTTTGCTATGCCCTCGACTGAGGCGCCTGCTAGGCTATAATGGGGCGCACAGAGTTACCCTAAGCGGCCTGGGGGGCTTGGCATGACAGCAAGCAAAGTGTTTCCGGTGACCACGGCGCTTCCGAGCATCTTCTACGAGGACCCGGAGCCGGTAGAGGACGGAATGCAGCAAGCGCCAATCATCATTCGTGTCGCCTCGATGCTGACGAGGCACTTCGGGAACGAACCGGACGTATTCGTTTCCGCCGGAGGGTTCATCTTCTACGACCCCGCCAACGGCAACCGGCGCATCGCTCCAGACCTGTACATCGCGTTCGACGTGGACGTCGAGGGTATACGGCTGAACCTGCCTAACTACCTGATATGGCAAATCGGCAAGGCGCCAGACTTCGTGATGGAAGTGGCGTCGCCGAGCACGGCGTCCAACGACCTTGGACACAAGCGGGACTTGTACGCCCGGCTGGGCATAACCGAGTACTGGCGGCTGGATCCCACCGGCGGCGACCTGTACGGACAGCCTCTCGGCGGCGAACGACTGGCGGGCGGCGAGTACCGCCCCTGCGAACTGCACACCGACGAGGACGGTTCGATCTGGGCCTACAGCGAGGTCCTGGGTCTGCGGTTCCACTGGGACCTGGAATTGGAAGACCAATTCGACGTCCGCAGCCCCCAGACCGGGCGAACCATAGACCTTGCGGAGGTCAGGCAAGAGGCGCTGCTGCAAGAGCGGGCGGCGCGGGAGGCCGAACGGGCGGCGGCAGAGCATATGCTGTTGGAAGAGCGAGCGGGGCGTATGGCCGAGCGGGAGGCGGCAGAGTCTCGCGAAAGGGAATTGCGGGCAGAAATCGAGCGTTTACGCCGCCAACCGCCTGGGGATGGCGCGAACAACGGAGAGTCGATGTCGAACTGAGCAGCCGTGACAACGAGGGAGGGTAAGATGAAGTACGACGCAATCGTGGTGGGGGCCGGGTCCGCCGGCGCAATCGTGGCCTCTCGGCTCTCGGAAGACCCTGGTCGTTCGGTGCTTCTGCTGGAGGCAGGGCCGGACTATCCTGACATCGACGAGCTACCGGACGAGGTGAGGCACGGCTACGCTACGGCCACGGACGTGATGACCAGCGACCACAACTGGCAGTTCATCGGCAAGGCCACGGACACCGCTGAGCCGATGATGGTGCCGAGGGGGAAAGTCACGGGCGGGTCCAGCGCGATCAACGGCCAGATGTTCCTGCGTGGCGTGCCCGAGGACTACGACACCTGGGCGTCGTTAGGAAACGACGAGTGGAAGTTCGAGACCCTGCTGCCCTACTTCCGCAAGCTGGAGACGGACACCGACATCCACGACGACTTTCACGGCACCGACGGCCCTATCATAGCGCGCCGGTTCAAGCCGGAGGAGTGGCTGCCCGCGCAGAAGGCATTCCGCGCCGCCTGTCGGGCCTACGGATTTGCCGAAAGCCCCGACCTGAACAACCCGGACTCCGCGGGCCTGAGTCCGGTGCCCTTCAACAATCCGAACGGTATACGCTGGAGCACGTCGCTGGGCTACCTGAATCCCTCCCGGCACAGGCTGAATCTTACACTGAGGCCCAACTGCGCGGTGCGGCGCGTCCTGTTCGACGGCAACCGCGCCACCGGACTCGAGGTGGAGAGCGGTGGTGAGATATTCAACGTCGAGGGTGACGAGATCATCCTTAGCGGCGGGGCGATCGCCTCGCCGCAGCTCCTGATGCTCTCCGGCGTGGGCCCGGCGGAGCATCTCAGGGAGATGGGCATACCCGTGGTCCGGGACACCCCCGGAGTGGGCCAGAACCTGCGTGACCATCCCATCGTGTTCGTGACCTGGAAGACGAAGGAGGGCTTCGATCTGGACGGCTTTGCGCCCAGGGTCCAGTTCGCGCTGCGCTACACGGCCGAAGGGTCGGACCTGCGCAACGACATGATAATCATAATGAGCTCCTACGCCACAGAGCGCGTCAACCGCGGCGGGGGGCGCATGGAACCGCTGGGCATCCGCATGACGGTCGGGCTGTACCTGGCGCTGGGCTCGGGAGAAATGAGGCTCACCTCGACCGACCCCGGAGTCCAGCCATTCCTCGACTACAACTATCTGCAGGAGCCCTTTGACCGCCAGCGAATGCGGGAAGGCGTACACCTGGCGTTAAAGCTGGCCGAGAAAGAGGAATTCAAGAGCCTGGTGGAGGAGCGCATCGAGCCTACCGCCGCCGAAATGCAGTCCGACGACACCCTGGACGATTGGCTTAGGCGGGAGGCCACCACGGGACAGCACATATCCGGGACGTGCAAGATGGGGCCGGCTTCCGATCCCATGGCGGTGGTGGACCAGTACGGGCGAGCGCACGGGCTGGAAGGTCTGCGGGTGGTGGATGCCTCCGTAATGCCCGACTGCATCCGCGCCAATACCAACGTGACCACCATGATGATAGGCGAGCGAATCGCCGACTTCATTCGGCAGGGGAAGTAGGGTTAGTCTTCAGTGGTCAGTTTTGAGTTCGTGGCGCCGCGTCAGCGCCACTGCCGACTGACTACTGACAACTAACTGCGGCCCACTCGGTACACCCACACCTGGAACACCACGTCGGGTTCGCCCTTCGGCAGGGAAGCCAGGGGTTCGGTGGCCTCTTCGAACACCCAACTGCCGGTCACGGTCAGTTCGTCCTGGACCTCTCTGAAACCGTTGTTCTCGTACACGTCCGGGCGCAGCGTGAACACCACGTGGCCGCCCACTCCTGTAACCCGGACAAGCTCGCGCAGCGAGCGGGCGGGGGCGTGCCCAAGCGTGAGCACGCCGACGCATATCGTCGCGTCGAACGCGCCGTCCGGGAAGTCCAGCGTTTCGCCCAGCGTCATCTGGTGGAAGGCGGTGTAGGCGTTCTTCTTGCGGGCCTCTTCGAGCATACCGAGCGAGAGGTCGAGGGCCTCGATGTTGGAGTAGCCAAGGCGCTTGAGTCGTTCGCCGACCAGGCCGGTGCCCGCGCCTGCGTCCAGCACGCGGGCTGACTTGGGAACGTAGCGCCGGAAGACGTCGGCGGCCTGCTGCGGGCCTAGCCAGCCGAAGTCGTTCAGGAGGTCGGCGTCGTAGTCGGCGGCCCACTGGTCGTAGCGCTCTTCGAGCTCGTCGACTCCGGTGGACGCGTAGATCCACTGGATCCGGTCCTCTGGCGCTGGCTGGTGTGTGGTGTCGTTGTTTTCGGGCAAGGCTTAACCTTTCTGGTGTTGGCCGGGGGAGCGACGCCCCCATCCTGAGCTTCCTCCTGCGAGAGGGAAGGGACTAGCGGCAGAGGCTAGTCGGGGACGAGGCCTTCGCCGACGAAGAGTTCGCCTGCTTCCTCGAGGGTGATGTCCGGCTCGGGGAGGACGAGGTCCGACTCGACCAACTCGTCGACGGGCACGGGCGTGCCGTTCTCACGTACGAGATCGAGCATTTGCCTGAGCGTGCGGTCGAAAGTCTCGCGGTCCCCCGACTCCACCACCTCGACCAGCTCGTTGTCTATGGCGTTGAGGTCGTCGATGTAGGCGCCGGGGAGGTTGTATTGGCCCTCGGTGAGTATGCGCACTATCATCGGCGGTCACCTCCGGGCAGGGCGTCGCGCTCGCCGGAGGGCAGCGACGCCTTGAGCTGAGCCAACTCGTCGTCCACGGACTGGCCGGCGGTGATCTGGGCGAGCTCGCGGTCCAGCGGGTCGACGCTGCCGGAAAAGTCATCCAGCACACCGACCTCAACGAGCTCGTCTATGGCGCCGGCGCGGGCGCGCATCTGCTCGGTCTTGTTCTCTGCGCGCTCGACGGCTAGGGTGACGTCGCCCATCTCCTCGGATATGCCGGAGAGCGCGGAGCCGATGCGCACCTGTGCCTGGGCGGCGCTGTACTGCGCCTTGATGACCTCTTTTCTGGAGCGGAACGCGGCGACCTTGCTCTGCAGCCGCTGCTCGGCCAGGGTGAGCTTTTCCTGTTCGAGCTCAAGGCCGGCTATCTGCTGGTCGAGCCCGTCGAGCTCCGCAAGCGACGCCTGCTTGCGCTGCAGCGCCACGCGGGCCAGGTCCTCGCGTCCGGCGGCCAGCGCCTGCCTGGCCTGGCTGTCGAGCTTGGCGACGTTTTCCTGCACCTTGGCGGCCTGGAGCTCGAGCCGGCGCTTGGCGGTCACCATCTCGACGACGCCGCGCTTGACGTTTCGCAGCATCTCCATCTGCTTGTCGTAGGCGACGTCCAGCGACTCCGCCGGGTTCTCCGCCTTGTCCATGAGGCGGTTCATCTTGCCCCTGACTATCGTCGACATTCTGGAAAGCATTCCCATGTTGGTTCCTCCGGTTGGCGTGTGTCGTGCTGTGCGCTGCGGTTGCGGGCACTGTAGCTGTTGTGGCGTTAGTAGCCTTTGCGTGATGAGAAGATTTGGATGAGTCCGAATACTCCCAGCACTATACCGATAATGATGAGCAGCAGGCCGGTGAAATCAATCAGCCAGTCTATGATGCCGAGTCGCAGTACAAGGCCGAGAAAAACCAGAATCACGCCCGCAGCGATGAGGCCGCCGCCGCCCAAGTTGCCCATGTCCGCTCCTTTGCCGGTGAGTGATATGCGGTGTATTGCGATGTTACAACACTCGGCATTGTTGGGGAAGTGCTCCGGTGTGCGTCGAGCGGCGGGTTGGGGGAACAGACGGTGGCCAGTGAGCCGCTGTCGCCATCAGCGAGGAGAGTGTAGACGCCGGGGGTGATGGGCATCTCGTAGTCGGCGCCTTCGGCAGGCGTGGGACCGTACAGGGTAACTTGCGCTATGAACGCGCCGGAGTAGTCTGCGGTGACGCCCACTAGGATCTTGTCGGTACCGGGAGTAGCGTCGAACAGTGTGACGGTCACGGCTTCGCCGGGGATGAATCCAGCGCCGGTGGCGGTGATTTTGGTTTCGAGGACGTTGTACTCGTGGTAGAGCCAGATTTCGGCGGTGGCCGTCAGGCTGCTGAGTACCGAGGTCACTGGCGCGTACAGGCTGGTGACCATCACGGGCGAACTCGCTCTGCTACCGTCCTCACCCACAGCGAGGATTGTCCGGTATCCCAGGGCGCGTCTCAGTACGCCGCGCTCGCCGCCGTCGACGCGAATGGAGTCGTACCTGACGGAGAACGCGCCCGCGGCGTTGGCTACGGGCTGTTCGGCGATCCGGCCTCCGATGACGTAGCTGACGTCGTCGTCGATCACCAGAACGAGAGTCACAGGCTCACCGGGCAGGAAGCCGGAGCCTACGATGTTCAGCGGCTCGTCAACGGACAAGACCTCGCTCCTCGCCATGAACATCGGGTCAGGATACGCGCCGCTCCTCAGCGTGTAGTCACTTTGTTTCCATCAGTGAGCGTGGGGACGGGTCCGGTTGTGACGGGCTGACAGTGCTGCCGGGCGGGACAGGTACGACCTGAAGTTCTCCGCAGGCTGCGACCAAAAGGGTGGCTAACAGGGGGAGCGTCTGGATCAGGGCGACGGCCTTGAGTGGATGGCGCACCGTGGTTCGACCCCCGCAGAGTTGTTCAACAGCCTGCGCCATTCCTGGGTTGGTGTGTAGCACAGGTGAATCTGTACACCGTCGAGGGGGAAGGGGCGCCCCACATACCCTTGAGTTCCGGCCCGGGGGCCGGAATGACGATGGAGATGGGTGGGAGGACGGACGTGAGAAGGCCCTCACGGCTGCGCCGCGAGGGCCTTTGTTCGAGTTATTCAGTTGTCGGAGGCTCAGAGTCTACTTGAGCGTTTGCACCACTAGTGCACCGGTGGACTCGGAGCCAACGCTGCCCTCGGCGAGGACGGTGTAGACACCGGCCTCTATGGGCATGGATATGTCTTCCCGCGGGGTGTCCGGCTCGTGCGCGGGTCCACTCAGCGTGGTGGCGAGCTGGAACGCGCCTGAGTCGTTGGCGTCCCCGCCGACCAGGATTTTGTCGGCGCCTGGCGTCATGTTGATGATGGTTAGAGTCACGACTTCGCCGGGCATGAACCCCGCTCCCGTGATCGAAATCATCACGTCGATATAGGTCACGGGGTCTTCGTCTTCAGCCAGCTCCTCTTCGCCCTTTGGCGGGATGAGCACGGTCTCTGCCTCGGCTCTGAGGCTGGAGGACACAGAGGTCACGGGCGCGTCCGCGCTAGTGATTATCACTGGCATGCTCGCTCTACTGCCGTCCTCGCCCTCGGCGCGTATCGTCCTGATGCCCGGAGCGCGCTCCAGAGCGCCGCGCTCGCCACCGCCGCCGCCCCTGATGGAGTCGAAGCTGACGGAGAATGCGCCCGACGCGTTGGCGACCGGCTGCTCAGCGGTGCGGCCGCCGACCACGTAGCTGACGATGTTGTCGATAACGAGCGCGAGCGTTACGGGTTCTCCCGGCAGGAAGCCGGAGCCGTGTATGCTCAGTGGCTCGTCTACCGACATGACGCCGCTGCTGACCACAATCATCGCTTCGGGCGACACGCCGGGTGTGCCGGGTTCACCCTGGGGTCCCACCGGGCCCTGCGGACCCTGCGGACCGGGGTTGCCGGGGTTACCCGAATTTCCGGGCAGACCGGGCAGACCGGGCTCGCCCTGGGGCCCCGCGGCGCCGGGGTTGCCCGGATTGCCGGGCAGGCCGGGCAAGCCAGGTTCACCCTGGGGACCTGTACATGCTACTAACACAAGGATGGAAAACAAGGAAAAAATCAGGGCTAAGGCAACACCCTTCGCTGGATAACGCACTCTCATTGGACCCCCTATGAGATAATGGAACAGGGCCGCGCAGTAATCACGGCGCATTGCTAGATTGGCGGTATTTCAAGCAATGCCGACGCCGAGAATCCCGGCGTCTCTCACGGCGGCATAATCATTGCACTTTGCGTTATACAATGTCAAGCACTTTACATGCCCATTTGACTGGCCATAGCAGAGGCGCCGGCTCTTTAGGGGCGGCGCCCGCGTGGGCGCATCCAGCGCGCCGCCGTCCCGCGCCAAAGGCGTTCGTGGGCTATGATATAATTCTGTGGCCGCCTTTAGGGCGGCCCTTTCACACATTCTAACGCTGGCCGCAGGATGCTCAACTGTTGGAAACCGCCCTGACCGTCCCAATGTTCGTAGCCCAGCTCGCGATCATCCTCGTGGCCGCCAAGCTGGGCGGAGAAGTGGCGGAGCGGTTCCTTCGTGTTCCGGCGGTTATCGGCGAGCTCAGCGTTGGCATTCTGATCGGCCCGTTCGCTCTGGGCGGTATCGATCTGCCGTACGTGGGCCCGCTCTTCTACTTCAGTCCCGCCGGCGCCGACCACGCGATCGCCGTTCCCATCGCCGAAGTGCTGCAGTCGACGGCCGAGGTGGGGGCGATAGTGCTGCTGTTCATGGCGGGGCTGGAAACGGACCTGAGGCAGTTTCTGCGCTACTCCGGTCCGGCGTCGCTGGTGGCGCTGGGCGGGGTTGTGGCGCCGTTCGTGCTGGGCGCGGGCGCGACGGTGCTGTTCGGCTACGCGGACGGGTTCGGCGACATAGAGGCGCTGTTCATGGGGGCGGTGTGCACCGCGACGTCGATTGGAATCACGGTGCGGGTGCTGGGCGACCTGCGGCGGCTGGATACCCCGGAGGGCGTAACCACGCTGGCGGCGGCGGTGCTCGACGACGTGCTGGGGATAATCGTGCTCACGATTGTGGTGGGCATTGGGGCCAGCGGGACCAGCGGAGACCTGTCGCTGCAGTCCACGAGCCTGGTGGTGGTGCGCACGTTGGGGTTCTGGATAGTGCTGACGGTGGCAGGGGTGCTGCTGTCGAGGCACATATCGAATCTGATCGGGCGATTCAACGTGAGCGGCGCGTCGGTAGCACTGGCGCTGGCGCTGGCGTTCGGGGCGGCGGTGTTGGCCGACGTGGCGGGGCTGGCGATGATCATCGGGGCGTTTTCGATAGGGCTGGCGCTGTCGGGGACGGACCTGGCGCGCCGGCTGGAGACGCCTCTCAGTGGCGTGTACGCGTTCCTGGTGCCGATATTCTTCGTGGTGACGGGGATGATGGTGGACGTGAACGAGCTTGGCAGCGTGTGGCGGTTCGGACTTGTGCTGACGCTCCTGGCGACGTTGGGCAAAGTGTTCGGCGCCGGGCTGCCGTCGCTGGCGGTGGACTTCAACCGCCGGGGCGCCATGAGGATCGGGTTCGGCATGTTGCCGCGGGGAGAGGTGGCGCTGATCATGGCGAGCATAGGAATCACTGAGGGCCTGATAGGCAACTCGCTGTTCGGGGTCACGATTATGATGACGCTGGTGACTACGATAGTGGCGCCGATAGTGCTGTCTCAGCTTTTCAAGGACGAGAAGCCCGGCACACGCTCCGGCGAGATGGCAGGCGAGGTCTCCGCAGGAGAACCGGCCGACGGCTAACACGTTCGAGGCGAATATCCCCAACCAATTCGCCAGCATTTTCGAGCGGGGCTTGTGCGACTGCACGATGCGGCTGGGCTACGACCGGATGTCGCTGGCCGGCCGACCGGGGCTGCGGTCGCAGGCGCTGCCGGTGGAAGCGCCCGCGACGGACCCGTTGACAGAAGGCATGGCGGGCCGCGACGGCGAGAGCGCCGGTTGTTCGCCGGGTAGCCGCCTGCTATAGTTGAGTGGATACGCCCCCGTAGCTCAGAGGATAGAGCGCTAGCCTCCGGAGCTAGGCGCGTGGGTTCGAGTCCCGCCGGGGGTACTCCAGATGTCGTCGTGTATCGAGCCGGTCTGGAGGGTGCCGCCTCTCCAGTGCCCCTTAGCTTGGGCGCAGCGACTGTGGAAGTTGGGGATGCCTTTCTCAGGGAGTCGGCGACGGTGTGTGCGAGGCGGGCGGCGCTTCTGTTAGGCTGATGTCACCCTGGCAGACCAGGAGGGGCCCCGTGCGCACGCTTCCTCCATCGTCAGTCGTGTCCTTCCTCGACCGTATTCACGCGCTTGGCTCGCAGCCGACGAGCGCTGGGTCCGCCGCCGCGTTTCGGGTCGCGTTCGGGTTGCTTGGGCTCGTCGCGGTCTGCCGGTTCGCGGCTAGGGGATGGATCTCCGAGCTCTACATAGAGCCCGCACACCACTTCACCTATTCGGGCTTCTGGTGGGTGCAGCCCTGGCCGGGCTGGGGCATGTACGCCCTGTTCGCCCTGTTGGGCCTGGCCAGCCTCGGCGTGGCGCTGGGCTACCGCTACCGCGTGTCGATTGTCGCGTTCTTTCTTCTCTTCACATACGTGGAGCTCATCGACAAGACCACCTACCTGAACCACTACTACTGGGTCAGCCTGGCGAGCCTGCTGATGATCTTCCTGCCCCTGCACCGGACCGCGTCGCTGGATGCCCGGCGCGACCCCTCGCTGCGAAACGACACGATACCCAGGTGGGTGGTCTGGGCGCTAATGGCCCAGGTGGGCGTCGTGTACGTGTTCGGTGGGATCGCCAAGCTGAACCCGGACTGGCTGTTCCACGCACAGCCGCTGCGCATCTGGCTGCACAACAGCGGCGACGTCCCGCTGGCGGGCCCGCTGTTCGGGCAGGCCTGGGTGGCTTACGCGATGAGCTGGGCGGGCGCGGCGTTCGACCTGACGATAGCCGGGTGGCTGCTGTGGCGTCGGACCAGGCCCTTCGCGTACGCCGCGCTGGTTGTGTTCCACGTGATGACGTGGCTGCTGTTTCCAATTGGCATGTTCCCCTGGATCATGATCGCCGGAAGCCTGGTGTTCTTCCGCCCCGACTGGCCGCGTCGCGCGGCGGCGTTCCTCCGGCGACGTCCCGCGCAGGCGACCGTAGCAAGTGAGGCGCCCGCCCCCGGCGCCACGTGGCAATCTCGCGCCGTCATCGTCGCGCTGGCGCTCTTCGCGCTCGTGCAGATAGCGATGCCGTTGCGCCACTGGGCTTACCCCGGCAACGTGCGATGGAATGAGGAGGGCTACCGGTTCGCCTGGCGGGTAATGCTGACCGAAAAGACGGGGCAGGTGCGGTTCAGGGTAACAGACGTCGAAACGGGCGAGGAGTGGCTGGCCTATCCGGAAGCGTATCTGACCGCGCTACAGGTGGAGCGAATGGCCTACCAGCCGGACATGATTCTGGCGACTGCGCACATCATCGCCGATGACGCGGAGAGGCGGGGCCGGAGCGTGGAGGTGCGGGCGGACGCGTTTGTCGCGTTCAATGGCCGGGAGGCGGCGAGGTTCGTCGACCCCGACGTGGACCTCGCCGGGGCGGGGACCGGTATCGGGCCGAAGCGCTGGATTCTGCCGGCGCCCAAGGGGCTGTGAGCTAGCGCGTGCTGTCCCCGTCGGTGTCGCTGAAGCCGACCGAAACGCCCAGCAGGCTGACGACCTCCGTGTTCAGCGTGCGCTGCAGCTCCGCGAGCCTGTCGTGCACCGCCCGCAGTTTCTCGGGCCTCTCCACCACCGAGGTTCGCAGCGGCAGCGTCACGGCGTCCATGGCCGCCAGGGCGGCGGCGAAGTGCTCTCGCATACGCTCATCGGTATCACCGGACAAACCTCGGACTATGTCAGATATGCCGAGACCGTCCGGGCCGCCCGCGCCCACGTACATGTCTCTCACGCCGAGCACTTCGTTGCGCAGATCGCTGAGAGCGTTCCGGCCTGCTCCGCCGGGAACCGCCGACGGGTCGGGGCCGCCTTCCCGTAGCCCGAGCGCGGGCGCGAGTCTCATGTCGACCAGGGTGCGGACCAGGAACACCTGCGTCCTCACCACATCCGCAGTCGCCTCGCTTGTCAGCAGGGAGACGTTGGAGCGGCCGGTGAAGTATTCGCTGTAGGCGGGGAAGCCGTCTCCGCCCTGCGCCCAGGCCTTCGTTATGGCGTTGGCCTCGGAATCGATCACCAGACCCAGCGCGACCAGGAATTCGCAGCGCCCGGAGCGCCGGTCGGACAACAGTTCGAGCGCGTCCAATTGGAACAACAGGTACTCGACCGCTCCGAAGCCCCGCTGCGTGGACGCCAGGCCGTCCCTGACACTGTCTTCGCTTGTAGCCGGATTGGCGGCGAGCATCGCCTCGATGCGGTCCGGCTCGATCTCGGGCCAGTCCATGAGGCCCACTGAGCGCCGATCCATCACGGGGCCGAACCAGGTCGCCTCGGTGCGCTTCCACGGCGCCCGCGCGTCTCGCCACGCCTGCCGGGCGTTCGCCAGCGCGTCCTCGGAAGGCTGGGCGCACAGTGTCTCCAGGGCGAGCCGGAGGTCGCCAGAGGCAGCGGCGGCGGCCTCGTAGCCGGGTACGATTATCGACTCGGTCAGACTGATCACCACCTCTTGCTCGTCCGGGGCGTCCGAGCCGCAGGCGACGAACAGGACGGCGAGCGCGGCGACGGCGGAGGTGGGGAGAAGGCCACGCATCAGAGTGCGCGCAGAAATGTCAGCAGGGCCTCGCGCTCTTCCGCAGATAGGCCGATGAAGAAGTCACGCGATCTCCGCGCTTCGCCGCCGTGCCAGAGCACCGCCTCCTCGATGCTCCGGGCGCGGCCATCGTGCAGGAACATGGTGTGTCCGTTGACCGTCTCCACCAGCCCGATGCCCCACAGCGGAGGTGTGCGCCATTCGCTTCCCGACGCCTCACCCTCGGGGCGATTGTCGGCAAGGCCCTCGCCCATGTCGTGCAGTAGGAGGTCGGTGTAGGGGAATATGACCTGGCCGCTGAGCGCCTCGATGGGGTAGTCCTCCGGCGTGACGTGGCGCGGCGTGTGGCAGGCCGCGCAGCCTGCCTGCACGAACAGGCGCGCGCCGTCGCGGACCGTGGGGTCATCCACGTTCCGCATGGCCGGCACGGCGAGCGTCTGCACGTAGAAGGTGACCCTGCCGAGACGCTCGTCGGGGACCTCGGGGGAGCCACCGTTCGGGGCCTGCCGGCAGGCCGACTGAACGGCGGGGCAGTTCTCGTCGGGCGCCAGACTCGAGGTTATGCCGATGTCGTTGAGGAACGCGGTAGCCGACTGCTGCTCGACCGTCGGCTGGCCCGCTTTCCAGCCGAAGCGGCCCAGCGCGCGGCTGCCCTGTCTGGCATCCCACACCAAGTGGACGCGGCCCGAGATGCCGTTGCCATCCTCGTCGTCGGGGTCGGCCAGCGCAGTTATGCGCTCTTCCGGAATGGCTTCCAGTAGCCCCATCCCGAAGACCGCGGGCGCGATACGCGGAGACGTCATTACGTCCTTATCGAGTGGACCGAACGCCGGATCGAGGATGGTGTAGGTGGGCTTACGAAGGGTGAAGGGCGTGCCGTCGGCGTACCGGCCGGTTATCTCCTCGTAGCGAATCGAGATGCGGCCTTCGGCGGGGACTCCGTTTATGGCACGGTCCTGGAGCTGGCCTCCGTAGGACTGCTCGTCCACGGATCCGTCGGGGCCGGGCACGCTGAGTTTGAGCAGCAGGCCTCGGACAGGGTCGGCGTCGTTCTCGGGCGGCCTGGCCCTGCCATCGTGGCTGTGGCAGGAGGAGCAGGACTGGGCGTTGAACGTCGGGCCCAGCCCATCGCGCGCCTCGGTGGAGGCGGGGGCGGTAACCCAGTTCTGGGTGAAGAAACTATCGCCCACCTCGAAAGTCCGCCTCTCCAGTCTGCCCAGGTTGCGGGCTGAAAGCTCGAATGCGTTGCCGCCATCGCTGAACGCGGTCGTCTCGCCGCCCAACCTTTCGTCGTAAACGAGCGCGAGGTCAACCTCGTCGTCCCCTCCACCACAGGCTGCGAGCGAGGCGACAAAGATGGCCAGCGCGGCTCCCGCCGTTACGAGCGGGAGCCGCGCTGAACCGCCGCGGAGAACATCAGGATACGCTAATGGTGATCCCAATCTTCTCGGCGGCGTCCACTATGGTGTCGGTCTGGTCCTCAAGAGCCACAATCGTTCTGAGAACGGCCTGCCTGCCCGGGGTCTGGTCGGAGACGCCCTCGAGAAGGTGCTGGTCGAACGGGTCGGGTATCGCGTTGGCCAGGTTCACGCTCGCGGCGATCTGGGCTTCTAGCTGATCGGCAAGTTCCTCGTCCTCGGCTGCGATCAGGTCTTTGACGCCGGGGCCTGACACCGCGCCGTAGTCGCCGAGGTACACGATCTGGATGCCGCGGGCGTTGCCGACGATGTCGGCGATTGTGTTGTCGGAGAAGCAGGAATGCTCGTCTTCCTGGGAGCGGGCCTCGTAGGCGACGGTCATCCGCTCACCGGCAAGCTCGCCGCGGCTGAGCTCACCGATTCCGGTGATGATGTTCTGTATCGCGTCGTCGGCGTCCATGCTCACGAACCGGGCGCGGTAGTTGCCTCCAACTCCGGGCGCCCAGGCGTTTACCATGTCCTGGAGATGGGACACCAGCAGGTCGGACGCAACGGACAAGTAGGCCGCGCGGCGGTCGGCGTTGGCGTTGGTGGTGTAGTCCTCGACGGGGCGTTGTCCCGGCCCGGCGCCGTAGAGGTCCTGGCCCCACAGGAGGAACTCGATGGCGTGCCAGCCGGTGGAGACGTTCTCCTCGCCGCCGACCTCATTGAGCGAGACTAGCAGGTTGGCGTCGATGACGGGAAATTCGGCTGGGTTGTTGATGATTCCGGCCGAGGGGTTGCCCTCGACGTAGTCGATGTAGGCCTCATCGAGAGGCCAGGCGTTTATGAGACCCTCCGGACCGTCGTCGGGGTTGTCGATGGGACCGTCGTAAAAGCGGAACGCCTCGGTTGGGCCGTAGTCGTCGCGGGCGTACAGCCACATGCGCTTGGCGGCCTCGAGATGCGTCGGCGTGGGGTCCGCGATGAAGCGGTCTATCGCTCCGTCGAGGGCCGTCGCCGACCCGAGGCTCACGGAGTAGAGGTGATGGACGCCTGCGGCGTAGTTGGCGACCACCTCATCTTTCAGTTCGTCGTCGGGCCCGCTCTGGGCACAGCCCGCAAGCAGTCCAAGTGCCGCCACGGCTAACGCGAACAACGCTACGATTCTCTTCACGACGATCCTCCTTATGGGTCAATCAGTTCCTTCAGTCGGAACCGCTGCGGGCACCCAAGCGGGCGTCCAGTAGCAGCAGTCCCGTTCCATCGTTTCCGACCATCTCCAGGTGGTCGATGATCTCGGTCAGGCTCTTCTCTTCTTCGACCTGCTCGTCGACGAACCACTCCAGTAGGACGTGTGCGGAGTAGTCCCGCTCGTCCAGGGCCAGCTCGTACAGGCTGTCTATCTTGGCGGTGACCATCTTCTCGTGATCGAGCGCCATCCGCATGACCGCTCCGACGGACTCGAACTCCACCGGCGGCTGTTGGATGGACTGGAGCGCGACGCGGCCCCCTCTGTCGGTGATGAAGTCGAACAGCTTCATGGCGTGGGAGAGCTCCTCGCTGTACTGGAGCTTCAGCCAGTGGGCGAACCCGCCTAGGCTGCGCGTGTCGCAGAACGCGGCCATGGACAAGTAAAGGTGGGCGGCGTAGAACTCGCCGTTTATCTGCTCGTTTATCGCGTCCTGTAGCTTTTGGCTTATCACTTGCCTACTTCTCCTATGTGATGTTATGGGTGCTCTGGCGAACCGGATTTTGTAGGCGAGTCTATCGTGTGTACAAAGTTTCGCTCTACGCGGCCCGTGTAGAGCATCACGCCAATCACAACGAGCCAGAGGACGAAGGCCATGCCGCTGAACCGGTGAACGAGCGTGGCCGCGTCGATCCAGATGAACAGCATCAGTACGCCGATGATTGCCGACACGGGCGCGATCTTCCTGAGCACGCCGCCGGTCTTCCACTGGTAGCGGGCGGCGGCCAGCAAAGCGACGCCCCCTATGGCGAATCCGATCTTGCCTGTGAGCCAGCGAAGGTCTGCAACAAGCTCGGTGGATGACGCGCCGGCGAAGGCGTCGATCGCGCCCGGAGAGCCGGGGACGGACGCCGCAAGCCAGACGGCGCACGCGCCCGAGACTAGCGTGAAGAGGCCGGATGCGACGAACAGGGCAGGCACGATAGGCGAGCCGAAGCGCTCCCTGATGATCCACGTGTTGAGCAGGTACCAGGCGGCGGCCATTAGGATGATTCCCGAGACCAGCCGAGCCGCGCCCCCTATGCCATAGAGGGCTTTGCTGTCTGAGATCGCGGCCAGGGACTGCGCGAGAGTGGCCTGGTCGGCATCGGCCGACACGCGCGTCACGACCGCGACCATGGTGGTGATGGCGGTGAGCAGCAGGAGGGCGCCCGCCGCGCGTGCGGCGGCGTCGCGGGGCCGCGCCGATTGGCCGGGGGCCCAAGTTTGCGGGCCCGACACGTTTTGGGTCATCGTTCCGTCGAGTCAGTGGAGGCGGGGCCTGATTCGGCGTCGGGCGAGAGGATGTCTTCCAGGGCGGCCTCGAACACGCTGGGGACCTCGGCGCCCCTCAGAGGCGATCCCTCACGCTGGGTTTCAAGTGAATCGGGTCTATCCACGTAGATGGGAATACTCGAGTGCAGCGCGAACGCCACCAACTCCACGACGTCCGCGTCCACCCACCTCGTTCGTCCGCCCTGTGACAGGGAAATCGCGCCGCTGGCGCCCACCTGTTTCTTGCAGCTGATCACGACCACTCCGAACGCGGCCCCCAGCGCATCGACGCACTGTGAGAACATGCTGTAGAGCGGGCAACGATCATTTAGTCCGTGGGCTTCGAGAGCCAGGATACCCGCCTTCTGGTAGGGGATCGTGATTTTGATGCGCTCCTTAGTCTGTGTCGCCTCCATGAGCATTACGGTCTCCAGGGACGTTTCCTCCCTGTACAGGCGCTTTACCAAGGCGCGTTCCATTTGCTCCTCCAACGAGACTGACCCGCACTTACCGCGACTGCCGACGCCAGCCCAGATGAACTCCGACTACGGGTTCAAAAGGCTAACTCACTATTAATCACCATGAATAGTAATGTAGTATACTTAACGTGTCAAGTGGCGTGGAGGAGAGAAACATTTGGGGAGCGAGGATCTGTTGCGAGTGCATGGCATCGACTGCGGGGGAGAAGGGAATCGAGGGGCCAGTTCAGGACCGGACGGGACTCCCGTCCCGCGCGCTTCTACGCGGACACAGGCCCCGACACGCGGATGTGCCGCGCCCACCGCGTCGGCATGCTGACCGCACGCTTGCCGAGACGCAGCTCGACGAGTCCCTCCCTGAGGTCGATGTTGCATATGAGGGCCGTCTCGTCCGGCAGCACGCCGTTGTCGTGGGCGAAGTGAAGAAGCTCGTTGTCGTCTTCCCCCTCTTCTGTGATTCTCCAAACCACAACGCTCTCGCCGGCGCGGGCGTCGGTCATCTTACGTGCGCCGAGAAGCCGTTCTTCGCCGGGAGATCCGGGAAAGGGGTTGCCGTGAGGGCAGGTCGTCGGTCCGCCGAGCTTTTCGTAGAGATACTTCTCCAGCTTTGGCGACAGGGTCTGCTCCATGCGCTCCGCCTCATCGTCGGCGTCTGCCCAGTCGAAGCCAAGTGTGTCCACAAGAAGCCTTTCGATGAGGTAGTGGCGGCGGATGATCGACTCGGCGATGGTGCGGCCCTCGGCGGTGAGCTGGACCCCGGACTCGGGATCGATGACGGCGAGGCCCTGGCGTTCCATGCGCTGAAAGGCCTGCGTCACCGCGGAGGCGGACACGCCCAGCCGTTCGGCGAGCCTGGAGCCGATGACCCTGGACCCTTCGCGCAGGGTCGTGTAGATGCGTATCAGGTACTCGCCCTGTACGGAAGACATGCTCGAACTCGTGGAACTCTGCGACATGGCGCCTCGCGAAATATAGCGGACCTCTGGTTTGTTGCCGTCATTGTACGACGGAGAGGCGCATCCCGCCAATGGCCCTTAAGGAACAGGACGACCGCGACGATTAATCCGGCCCGATATGGAGAAGAATAAGGCAAGCATGAAAACATCACACCGACTCGGAGTTGCCCTCGTCATGGCAGCGGCCCTCGCGGCCCTGCTGGGGTTGACCGCGTGCGGGGGAGAGGCGTCGCCCACACCTGCGCCGCCGCCCGCTACGGCAACGCCAATGCCTGCAACCGCGATCCCCGTGCCCACGACGGCTACTCCTCTGCCCGTTACGGCCACACCGCCGCCCGTTACGGCCACGCCCGTGCCGACGCCGGAGCCTGTGGAGACTCCGAGCCGGGCCGGGCCGGTATTGCCGGCGACCGTCGAGGACGTAAACGGTGACATAGTGGTCGTGGACGACATCAGCAGGATCGTAGTGTTGAACGGGGACGTCACGGAGGTGGTGTTCGCGTTGGGGCTTGGCAAGCACGTAGTCGCCGTGGACACCAGCGCGACTTTTCCTCCACAGGCGCAGCGGCTGCCCAAGATCGGCTACCAACGAAGTCTGAGTGCGGAGGGGATTCTGTCGATGAGGCCGACGGTGGTAATCGGCAACCAGGACGCCGGCCCTGCCGAGGTGCTGGAACAGATACGCGCCACCGGCGTGCCGGTGGTGGTGCTGGAGTCGTCGAACACTATCGACGCGGCGTCTAGCAAGATTCGCGGGGTGGCGCAGTCCCTGGGCGTGCCCGAGATGGGAGAGGCCATCGTCTCCGAGCTCGAAGCTGAAATCGGCGAGGTGAGGGCGCTGGCCGCCAAGGCCGAGGAGCGTCCTACCGCGGTTTTCCTGTACATGAGGGGCATGGATACGCTGTTCATGATTGGAATGCAGCACATCAGCCACGAACTATTCGAGGCGAGCGGGGCTACAAGTGGGGCCGCGGTCGCGGGGGTGCGCCGTCCATTCGTGCCGCTTATCGCGGAGTCACTCGCCGCCGTGGACCCCGACTGCATAGTGGTGCTGAGCGATGGACTGGAAACGGTGGGAGGCCGCGAGGGGTTGCTGCGCCTGCCGGGAGTGGGGGCCACCAAGGCGGCGGAGGAAGGGTGCATCCTGGACTTCGACGACCAGTGACTTTGACGACCAGTATTTCGCCGGCGGCGGGCCTCGCACGGGCAGAGTGATGATGGACCTGCTGAGGGCGTTCCACCCGGACCTGGCGCCGACGCCGTGACGGCGTCGACCGGCTAGAGAGTGTCGACAGACTTGAGGGCGTTCCGACAGTCGGTGTGGAGAAACCGTGAGACCCGGCGGCTCGCCAGCTCCACCCTGCTGGCGCTCATGGTCGTCCTGTTCGTAGCGACGCTGTTCGCGAACGTCGGCATGGGGGCGGTGGAGATCCCGCCTTTGCAGGCCCTCTCTATCATTTTATCCCACGCCGGGATCGAGACGGGGGTCCCGTTCGAGCACCGCACTGACGCGATTCTGTGGAGCATCCGCCTTCCCCGGGTGGCGCTCGGCATACTGGTGGGAGGGGGGCTTGCGCTGGCGGGCGCGGCGCTGCAGGGTGTGTTTCGCAATCCCCTGGCCGAGCCGGGAGTGATCGGCGTCTCCAGCGGCGCGGCAGTGGGCGCGGTGGCTGCGATAGTCGTCGGGTTCAGTATACTCGGGACAAGCGCCATCGCCGCGTCTGCATTCTTGACCAGCCTTATCGCGACGGCGGTCGTGTACCTTGTCGCGAGAGATCGGGGCCGAACTGAGGTGACCACGCTCATCCTAGCCGGCATGGCAGTGAACGCGACAGCCGGGGCCATGACGGGCCTGCTCACGTTCGTGGCCGACGACGACCAGCTACGGAGCATTACGTTCTGGATGCTGGGTAGCATCGGAGGAGCCACCTGGTCGTCGGTTGCGGCGGTGGCCCCGTTCCTCATTGCCGGGTTCGTGTTTCTGCCGCTCTGTGCTGGCTCGCTCAACCTGCTCAACCTCGGTGATAGAGAGGCGCGCCACCTTGGCGTGTCAACCGAGCGTGTTCACGTCAGCGTAATCGTGCTGTGCGCGCTCGTTACCGGCGCCGCGGTGTCAGTGTCCGGGACCATAGGATTCGTGGGGCTGGTCGTGCCGCACGTCATAAGGCTCGTCGCCGGTCCGGACCACCGGTTTCTGCTGCCCGCGAGCATCCTGGGAGGAGCGACTGCACTTCTGCTGGCGGACCTGCTCGCCCGGACGGTGGTGGTGCCGGCGGAGCTGCCTCTGGGCGCGGTCACCTCCATAATCGGCGGCCCGTTCTTCTTGTGGCTCGTGCACCGCACCCGCAGGGACTGGGGAGGCGCAGAGTGACGCCGGGGGCGCAGGCCCACCGTGTCAGCTACGCGGTGGACGGCAAAGTGTTGGTGCACAGGGTGGACCTGGACCTTCCGGCCGGTGGCCTGCTGGCCGTCGTAGGCCCAAACGGCGCGGGCAAGTCAACGCTGTGCGCGATACTGGCAGGCGACCTTGTGCCTACGGAGGGCCACGTGGAGGCGTGCGGGTTCGACGTGCTCAGAACCAAACCCCACGCCCTGGCGCGCCTGCGTTCGATGCTCAACCAGCACACTCCGGTCCGGTTCCCCTTCACGGTCCGGGAGGTTGTGATGATGGGCCGGCATCCACACATCCGGCGGTGGCGGTCACCCTCGGAATCCGACTACGCCCTGGCGGACCAAGCCATGGAGAACACGCAGGTGCTTCACCTGGCCGATCGCATCTACCCGACGCTCTCTGGTGGCGAGCAGAGGCGTGTGTCGCTCGCCCGCGTGCTGGCCCAGAACACGCCGGTGGTGCTGCTGGACGAGCCGACGAACGCCCTGGACATCGCGCACCAGCAGCTTGTCATGGCGCTGTGCAGGCGGCTGGCAGACGAGGGGAGAGCCGTGCTAGCCGTGCTCCACGACCTTAACCTGGCGGGGGCTTATGCGGACCGCGTCCTGGTTATGGCGGAGGGCCGGGTATGCGAGGTGGGCGCGCCGGATGAGGTGCTGCGCCCGGAGCTTCTTTCCGAAGTGTTCAAGCAATCGGTGATGGTGGTGCCGCATCCCGAGACGGGCAGGCCGGTCGTTCTGCCGTCCTTCGCGGGGAGTAACCAGGGCTGCGGCCTCAGTCCGATTCGGGGTTATCGGTGAATGCGGGCCGGGTTCGGCTCCACACGCTGATTCTTCTTGTGACAACCGCAATCTCGGGCCAGGCGGTGAGCGTCACGGAACCGGCGCCCGCCGCGAGCCACAGGATGGTCAGCCGCCACGTCTCCGCTGTCCACCAGGTGTAGAGCGGAAACAGAGGCGCCAGCGCCTGGAAAGGTGGATACCGCATGTCGAACGGGTCGACCGCGATGGTGATCTCGCCGGCGTGGCCGGCCTGTCCGAGACCGGCGGTGATCGCGAGCGTGTAGGCGCCCAGCAGTGCGAGCGCGATCCTGACCCAGACGGGTGCGCGGGCGGCGAGCACGGCCAGCGGCACGACCGACAGGGGCAGCACCGTCAGCATGGTGCGGCCGGGGAACCACCAGCCCATCATCGTGTTCGCCACAAAGGCGGCTATCAGGAGCTGGGTGAGCACGAGGCCGAGCACCAGCCGGTGCACCGCCATTCTCCGTGCCAGCAGCACCAGTCCGGGAACGACTGCCAGCAGCGGCGGCGCCCAGCGTGCGATTCCGAAGCGTCGGTCTATCAACAGACCCAAGAGACGATAGAAGCGATCTCCGAGTCCCACGTGTCCTTCCAGTATGCGCAGCGTGTCCCAGTTGGCGTAGACCACGTTCACGCCGTAGGGAGTGAGTCCGCCGAACACGCGCAGATGGAACCAGGCGAACAGCGCCGCAGAGACGGCCCCGGCGCTGAGTAGCGTGATCCGGCCGGCCCGGTCAGCCCTAAGCAGGAAGTAGCCCGAGACGATCAGCGCCAACGGAGCGTACTTCACGCCCAGCCAGCACATCGCCGACAGCGCGGCGACAACGCAGAATGCATGCGTCCTGGAGGGCCGGTCCCGCGTCGTGGCGATAAGCAGCGAGAGCACGAGCGCCAGCGCCGCCGGAAACTCCGGGTACACCTCGGTAGAGTAGATGAAGGCAGTGGCGGTCAGCCCGACGCCCAGCGCCGTCACCCAGCACACCACACGGCGGCCCGTCAGCCGGTCGGCGAGCACGAAGGCGAGCGCCATAGTTCCCGCTGCAGTCAGCAGTAGCTGGGTCTGCACGCCGACCAGGCCGCCCAGGACGAAGCCGGGAATCACCAGCACGGACAGGCCCGGATTGTGGGGGCTGAGCAGCCGCCCGTCCGGCGTTGGCACGGACTGCCGCCAGAGATCGTCGGAGTGGTCGAAGAAGGACCTGTAGGACCGTTCGGCGTACTGGTTGCGCAGGTCCAGGTCGCGATCGGAAATCAGGCTCTGCGTGGTGAGCAGGTAGAATGGCTCGTCTCCGGTGATGGAGGCGCCACGCGTGGCCCGGATTCCCACCGAGAAGGAGTATGCCACGGAGAGCAAGACAAAGAGAGCCACCGCCGCCAGCAGTAGCTCTCGTCCGCGGACTAACCTGGAAACCTGTTCGGTCATTACTGCAATACGCCCACCTCCCTCAGCAGGCGCAGCGTGCCCTCCAGATCGCTAAGGCTCCCCAGGTCGACGTTGGGGGGATCGAGCGAGGCCATGGGAGGCAGGTCGCCTTCGGGTTCGACTCCTGCGGCCACGGGATACTCCTTGATTTCGGAGGCGAAGTACTGTTGGGCCTGCTCCCCGAGCAGGAAGTCGATGAACTCCCGCGCGGTCTCCTTGTTCTCGGAAGTCTTAAGGATGCCCGCGCCGGCCACCAGCACAAGCGCGCCGGGGTCGCCGTTGCCGATGTAGTGGTTGCGCGCCTCGAAACCCTCTCCGTGCTCCTCCAGGAAGCGTTCGAGATAGTAGTGGTTGACGAAACCGACATCAACTTCGCCGTTTGCCGTCGCCACGACGGTGGTGACGTTGTTCGGGTACTCCTGCGCGTCGTTGGCCTTCATTCCCTCCAGCCACTTCCGCGCGGCGTCCTCGCCCAGTTGGGTCCGCAGCGCGGTGACGAACGCCTGGAAGGAGCCGTTCCGCGGCGCCCATCCGACTCGACCCTTCCACTCCGGGGCCGTGAAATCGAGGATGGAAGCGGGCAGGTCCAAGTCCGGGTCGATGTTCTCGATGTTGTAGATCACGGTTCTGGCGCGCCCGGACGTGCCGACCCACTCCCCGCCCGGGGCGCGGAACCTCGTGTCGACCTTGTTCAGCGTCTCCTGTGGAATGCTGTCGAGCATACCGTTGGCGGACAGGGTGCCCAAGGAACCGGGGTCCTGTAGGAACACCACGTCGGCGGGCGAGTTGTCGCCCTCCTCCAGCAGCGTGGCCACCGTGGACGCGCTGCCGGCGTACTTGACCCGGATGTTGACGCCGGTCTGCTCACCGAAGGACTCCAGAAGCGGATGCACGAGCGTCTGCGAGCGGCCGGAGTACACGGTGAGCGTCCTGTCTTCCGGCGCGGGCGTCGAGGTTGGGGCCGGAGCGGCGGCCTGGGCCTGGGAGACCGGGGCAGTCTGCGCCGGCGTCGGCGTCGGATCACTACCGCCGCAGGCCGTCAGCGCCAGGGAAAGCGCCCCGAGCAGCGCCCCGAGCAGCGCCCCGAGCAGCGCCCCGAGCGCCGGCAGAATCGGCGGGAGAGTCCGGCGTTGGATGTGTGACATTTGAGTTCCCCTCTGGCACGGCTGTGGCCGGTCACTCATAGCTGAGGACGAGGTCGCTCTGATTCAGCAGCAGCGCTGAAGCGTTCCGGTTGAGGACTTGAAGAATCCGGTCCCGGAACTGCACTGATAGCTGGTCCGGTTGTGCCGTGATGTAGGCCATGATTTCCGCGTCCGCGACCGGGTCTGCATTGGCGATCTCAGGCTGGATTGACTGGTAGAAGGCCAGGGCTTCGACCTGGTGCGTACCGAGACTGCCGTGGTCACCGGCCTCAGCGTCGTCCATCACTCGGCCAATATACCTTACGGCGCCCAGGTAGAAGATAGCGTTGAAGCGCGAGTATACCTCCTGGGTCGCAGTCGCCAGCGCCGCGGCGTCGCCGTCATCCGCCGCCTGGCGGAGTGCCACGTCGATGGCGCCTTCGCGTCCGAAGTTGGCCTCACGGGCGCGCGCGGTGGCAGCCAGAGAGTTGGGATATTCGCCGTCGACCTCCTCGCCGACGTATACGGCCCACGCCTCGTCGATCAGGCGCGAGCTCATCCGGTCTTCACCGATTATCATGTAGAACTTGGCCCAGTGATAAACAACTCGCAGCACGCCTTTGTCGATTGCCTGGCGTCGCTGGGCGTCGGTGTAGTCCTCGGCCGCGCCGCGCCCGCTGATTGCCGAGCTGACCGGCGAGTCCAGGAAGGTGGCGCTGCCGTAGAAGTCGGCCGCGAGCGGAAAATCGGTCGCCCGCCGCGGATCTCGGGCGAACAAGCGGAGGGTCCGGCTCTGGTTGCCGAGACGGGTCTGCGACCCGACCTCGTACAGCAACAGGACGCCCGCCGCGGGCAGTGGCTCACCCTGCTTGATCACGTTGGTCAGAGCGGTTATCTCCTGGTAGTCCGTGGATATCTTCTGGTAGATCTCGCGGTTGGTTGTCGCGGTGTAGTAGCCGTCGGACTTGGTGGGGCCCTCAGTTTCGGGCTCCTGGCCCACTGGTATGAACAGGCTGGACGTGAGGTCCAGATCGCCAGTGAAAGGGGATGCGGTCCCGCTCGCGCCGTCGCCGGTGTCGTCATCGTACGCTGTCACCAGGTCAGCCCGAGTCAACAGGAGCGCCGACGCGTTCCGGTTCAGGACTTGCAGAATCCGGTTGCGGAACTGCTCCGATACTTGTCCCGGTTGTGCCGTGAGGTATGCCATGATTTCCGCATCGGCAACCGGGTCGGCCTTTGCGACGTCGGGTTGAATCGACTGGTAGAATGCCAGGGCTTCTACCTGGTGTGTGCCAAATGCGTCGTTGTCGCCGGCCTGCGCGTCGTCGAACACACGGCCGATGTACCGGACCGTGGCAAGGTATAAGATGGCGTTGAAGCGTGAGTAGACTTCCTGGGTGGCCGTCGCCAGTGCCGTCTCGTCACCGTCGCCCGCGGCTTGTCGCGCGCGGTCCATGGCCTGGCGGAGCGGCACGTCTATCGTGCCCTGGCGGCCAAAGTTGCCCTCGCGTGCCTGTGCAACGGCGGCCAGCGAGTTGGGATAGGCGCCGTCGACCTCCTCGCCGACGTATACGGCCCACGCCTCGTCGATCAGGCGGGAGCTCATCCGGTCTTCACCGACTGTCATGTAGAACTTGGCCCAGTGATAGATGATCCTGAGCACGCCCTTGGCAATTGCCTGGCGGCGCTGGGCATCAGTGTAGTTCTCAGCTTCGCCGCGCCCGCGTATGGCGTTTTGGATGGGGGCGTCGAGGAACTTGTCGGACCCGTAGTACTCGGCCGAGTCCGGGAAGTACGTCGCCGGCGTAGGGCCAGTCGCGAACCCCGGAGTGTGCGGCTGGTGACGCCGAGGCGCGTGTGGGGACCTGCTTCGTACAGCAGCCATATCTCTGCGGCGGGCAGGGGTTTCCCCTCCTTGATCACGTTAGTCAGCTTGGCGATTTCCTGGTAGTCGGTGGATACCTTCTGGTAGATTTCCCGGTTGGTCGTTGGGGTGTAGTAGCCATCGGACTTGGTGGAGCCTTCGGTCTCGGCCTGGAGGCCAGTGGGAATCCTCAGGCCGCCGGTTTCGACCAGGCCGGGTGCTGTCGCGGTTCCGGTGCCCGTACGCGTGCCGGTGCCCGTACCCGTACCTGTGCCTGTTCCGGTGCCCGTGCCGGTTCCGGTGCCCGTGCCGGTGCCTGTACCTGTGCCGGTGCCGGTGCCCGTACCTGTGCCCGTACCTGTGCCGGACCCTGTGCCGGTACCGGTGCCCGTACCACCACCAGAGTCACCGATAATGGTGATTGTGGGCCTATCTTCTCCTGCGCGAGGAGTCGCCGTAGGCTGTGCAGTCGGCGTGTTGGCAGCGGCCACTGTCACGGGAGTGCTGGTAGGCGCCCTGGTCGGGACAGCGTCGTCTTCATCGTCTCCGCAGGCGGCGGCCAGGGCAAAGAATATGACCGCCATGGGTAGTAGCATCCACCACAGCTTCGAGTGTAGCTGCCCTGACGTTCGCTTTGAGTTACGCAATTGCTTGTACTCCTAAGTTTTGTCGCGGCGTTACCGGCTAAGCATCTCCCGCAGCATGGCGGTGGGCACGAGCCAAAGATACCTGGCGCTTATGAAAGAGCTGCCATTGGTGCGCAGACGGTAGGAGATTGGCACTTCCCGCATGCGCATTCCCTTTTTCAGCAGGTCCAGCGTGAGGACCTGGGCGTAGTTGTAGTCGTGAATGATCTCGGCGCACTCCAGCGCACGTCGTGAGAAGGCACGAAACCCGGTCTGCCCATCCGTGATGCGGTGGCCGGCGGCCGCGCACAGCAGCCCGGTGAAGACGATGTTTCCCACAAGGCGCAGGGCCGATTGGCGCCGGCGTATCCCGCGCGCTCCCATATAGCGCGAACCCAAGACGTAGTCCGCCTCCCCGTCCTCGATTGGATTCAGCAGGTCGGGAATCTGGCTCGGCGGGTACTCGCCATCCGCGTCAAGGTACACGGCTGCGCGGGCGTTCAGCCCGATGGCGACGGCGAGGCCGGTGCGGAGGGCGGCTCCGAGGCCGTGGTTGCGAGGATGCGAAATGACATAGTCCGCACCTTGCCGTAACGCGACGTCGGCGGTGCCGTCCGTGGACCCGTCGTCCACGACGATCACCTTCATGCCGGGCGTCGCATCCCGCGGGATAGCCGCTAGCGTGCTCGGCAGATTCTCCGCCTCGTTATAGCTTGGAACGATGACGGCGACGGGGGCAGGCCCAGCGTTGCGCTCCATTTCGCCGAGCACCTGGCCCGGGGACCGAGCGGGAGGCGCAGCCCCGAGGAAGTAAGCTATAGTGGGCGCAACGTCCATGACCGAACGCGGCTCCACGACCGGCCCGCGCGGCTCGACGCCCTCGCCCCACATGACGCAGGGCACGTACCGCTCGGGCGGGGACATGTGACCGTGGCCGCCGATACCGATGCCCTGCCCGTGGTCGGAGGTGACGAGCACGGTGGCGCCCTCCAGATAGCCGGCCGTGTCACACCATTCCAGGAAGCGCTCGATGACGCGGTCCGTCTCCTCGATCTTCGCCAGGTACTCGGAGTTATAGCTGCCACGGGCGTGGCCGGTCTGGTCGACGCTCAGGAGCTGCAACACCAGCAGATCGGGGTCGTCGCTCTGCATAACGGCTCGGGCGCGGGCAGCCAGCGCCTCGTCTATCTCGTCGTTGTCGGTGACCGCCGTGACGGTCTCGACGTCGCGCTCTCCGAAGGCGTCCACCAAGTGGGCGATGCCGACCAGCTTGCCGGTGAGATCGGACGCCCTCAGCGAGTCGAAGACGGACTCGCACTTGACGCCCAGGCTGGGGACAAAGTTGCTGGCCATACCGTGGGCGCCGGGCGGCGCGCCGGTGAGCATAGAGCTGAAGCCGGTGACCGTGCGCGCCGGATACACGGTGGAGGTGTTGACGTAGTCGACGCCCTCCCGTCGCAGTCTGTCGAGGAACGGCGTGCGCGCCTCGAGCAACCTGTCGGCCCGGCATCCGTCGATGACGATGGCAATAAACCGCCGGGAGATGCGCGTGCCGTCCGAGCGCAGCCGCGTCGGCGCCAGCGAGGGAGCCGGCGGCCAGGTGAAGAACCACTGGTGCAGCAGCAGCGCCGAAACGCCGACCGCGAGAACGAAACCCTCCACCGCGATGAGAGTACCCGTCGTGGGGCGGGTCACGAGAAGCTGGAAGGCCATCACCAGCAGCGTCAGCTTGGGGACTTGCTCGAGGAAGTTGCCGCTTGTGGGGTCCGGGTTTTCGAGAACCAGCCGCCAGAACCGGGTGAAGTTCAGCCAGGAGGTTCCGATCCTAAGATGGTAGTACACGGTGCCCCACAGCACAACCGTGAAACCCAGGTGCATGCCCAGAATAAGGGCCGCTGCGGTGACGTCGAAGAACCGGAACGCGGCAACGAAAACCGCCAGGTAGACCCACAGCGCGGCTCGCAGCCGCAGCGGGAAGTCGAAGCGGTAGAACACCACGAACATTGGGAGCAGGGCGGCGAAGGCGATGCCCGCCCTGGCCCAGTAGCCCACGTCCGTGGCGTGTGGCAGGCTGATGAGGAGCAGCGCGCCGGCCACGAACACGGGCGTGAACGGCTTGCCTTCGTTGAGCACGTTCCAGGCACGGGCGGCGAGAATCTCGAACCTGGAGGCCCTCTTGTCGCCGCTAGCGGTTCCGCGCAGCGCGCCCAGTCCCCCGAGAGGCAGGGAGTCGCGCACGGCGAACAGCGTGAACAGCGCCGCGACGCTGTAGGAGTAGCCGAACTTGAGCCCGTGGGTGAGCACGGCTACGGCGAGGCCCTCCTGCCAGTCCACGCCGAGGGTGTAGAGCGCGCCGGTCATGCTGGCCTCGTAGACGCCTATGCCGCCAGGAGTGACGTGGAAAACTTGGAACAGTATGGTGAAGGCGGTGACGGCGATGGCGAACGCCGGGGAAATCTCGACGCCCAACGCCTGTGCCGCCACCATCAGAACCACGGCCTCGAGCATCCAGCTTGGAAGCGTCCAGAGCGCGGCCCTGGTAATGCTGCCGAGAGACATCCGAGCGAGATGACTACTCAGGGGTGCAACTCCGGCGCGCAGCGGCGCCGGCAATCGGTTCTGGAACCTCCCGTGGCGCAGCAGCAGGCCCGACGCAACGCCAACGACAATAATGGCCGGCGCCGCGAGACCCTGTAGCCACGCCACGCGTGGGTCGGGGGCCAGAAGCACCACTCCGAGGGCGGCAATCGCAACCAGTGTGGCGAAATCGAGCAGGCGGGCCACCGCCGCGGACGCGGCAGCTTCGGCCGCCGGCATCCCTTGCCGGGCCGCGAGCAATGGCCGCGCTGCCTCGCCCAGCTTGAACGGCAGAATATGGTTGGCGAGCAGCACCGCCTGCAGAATGGAGAAAAGCGAGAAAACGCTGACGCCACCAGACGCCAATTGACGCCAGGCGAAGGCTCTCAGTCCGAAGGCCAGCGTGTAACCGGCCAGAAAGACGGCGATAAGCTCTGGGCGAATCCCGAGCACGCGAACTGCCGAACTGATCTGGCTCCAGTCGGCCAGTCGCCAGACCAAAAGCAGGATCACGCCGGTTAGGACGATGCCCAAGGCGACCCGGAGCGCAAGGCTACGGCCGGCCGCAGCTCCCTGCCACACGCGGGGCTCCGAAGCTCCCGGCGCTGTGCGCGCGGCAGGGTTGGATTCGCGACTACTTGTCATGGATAATGTACAGTCAACAATGTTGCGACCGTGGTCGGCCAATCGACACCGGGTAACATCCTTGAGTCCAGTCTTGGTATTAAGTAAGCTTAATATGCGTATAGAAATATTACATTGTCAAGAGTCACCTGTTGCCAACGTGCGGGCATGGCGACGGTTTGCCTCGAAGCAGCCCCAGGAGGCGGATATGAAACTGAACAGCGCCGACGTGCGGATACCGGAGAGCTCGGTCAGCGTGTATGACGCGATCTTTCGCAGGCGCAACGTGAAGGAGTTCGCCCCTGAGCCGGTCTCCCGCGAGACGCTGGAGCGGCTGTTCTCCGCGGCGATCTGGGCCCCGAACCACCGGCTCACCGATCCGACGCGTTTCTTCGCCGTTAGAAAGGGCAGCGCGATGCGGAAGAGGATCGCCGCGGCCGCCTGGCAGTCGACGTACGACGGGGTGGCAAACCCGAACCCGGAGCAGAAGCGGCGGTCGGCTGACGCTTCCAGGGACCGCGTGCTGAATGCCCCGGCGATGGTGTACGTCTACAGTCTCGGCGGTGACAACGAGGAGGTGACGCGGGAGAACTACGCCACGTCGTGCTGCGCCATCCAGAACATGGCGCTCGCGGCGGTCGCCGAAGGCCTCCGAATCGACTGGAGCACCGGGGGCCTGACGCGTATTCCCGGGCTCGCCGGCATCCTGGGCGCGGACGAGGCCTGGACGATGGTGGGGGTCGTGTTCTTCGGCAGGTCCGCGGCGGCGCCGAACACGCGGCGCAGGCCGCACTCGGAAGTGGTGACCTGGTTAGAGTGATCTCAAGCCCTGGCCCGGATCGGTCAAAGCGTTCTTCTGCAATGGCATAGTCCAGGATGCCACTGTCTTCGGATAACCCCATCAGGTGATGTTAGATATCATTTAAGGTGACCCTGGCCTCGGCGGTATTGACTGCGGAGACGGTGACGGTGAGCTACACGGAGGAGGCGAACCCGCTCCAGGACTCCTCCGGCAACAACACCGCCAACCTCCCCTATCAGGCGGTCACCAACAGTACGCCGTAGCCGGCGGCGGGCTTCCTGCTGGGCAGGTGCGGGCGGGCGTAGGGGCTGAGGTGCCGTGGCGCGAGGACTACACATGAAGATTCGGCCGATATGTGCTATTGTCGCGAGTCAAGGTGAGCAAATGATGATGTCCCGTGTATCAACAGCAACTCTCATCGCCACCATCGCGCTGGTGGCCGTGATGCTTGGGGCAAGCTTCGCGTGCTCCGCTGGGGATGAATTCGACGCACCCTTGCAGCAACAGGCCCCGACGCCGGCGCCCCCGGCGCCCGCCCCGGCTGCTCAACAGGTTGCTCCAGTTCAGCCTGCCGTGCCAGCTGCCGCACCGACAGCCGCCCCTTCCATGGCCGTTTCCTCCTCGGATGCCGGGACTGACGCCGCGGCCGACGAGGAGACGTCCTCCGGCGGCGACGTGGCGACGCTCGTACAACAGCGTCGGATCGTGATTCGCACGGTGGACATGGGCCTTGTGGTGGCCGACGTCCAGGATTCGATGGACAGGGTGGCCTCTATCGCGGCGAACATGGGCGGCTGGACGGTGTCCTCCGAGAGGGCTGACGACTTCAGCGGACGGATAGCCGTGCGGGTGCCCGCCGACCGGCTCGACGAGGCAGTCGCCCGGGTCAGGGGTACCGCAACCGAGGTCGAGGCTGAGCTTTCGACGAGCAAGGACGTTACCGCCGAGTACTTTGACTCCGAGTCGCGCGTGAGGAATCTGCGCGCGACCCAGACGGCGCTGCTGGAGCTGCTCATTCAGGCGGAAGACGCCGAGAACGCTCTCGAAATTCGGAAGACTCTTACGGAGGTGCAGGAGGAGCTCGAGATACTGCTGGGCCGGCTGAAGTTGCTCGAAGAGACGTCCGCGTTCTCGCTCATCAACGTGGCGATGCGGGTGAGACGGGTCGACCTGAACGTCGACGCCGGCGCCGACCGCACGGTAAGCATCGGACAGACAGTCCGCTTCAAGGCGAGCTTCCGAACCCCCGACGAAACATCGGCGTTCCGGGTGGAGTGGGACTTCGGCGACCGCTCGGAGCGGGTCGTGGACACGTTTACCGCCCCGACAACCGAGCCGGGAGTACGAGTCACCGCCTCGGTAGCCCACGTCTTCGGCGATTACCGGGACTCGCCGTACTTCGTGGACGTGCGGATAACGGGCGACTCCGAGACCAGCCCGCTATTCGGCAAGGACACCATCAGAGTCGACGTGGTCGACACGGAGCAGATGCCGGTGGACGCGGGCGGGGACAAGACTACGGCGGTTAGCCGCAGCGTCCGGTTCCGCGCCTTCTTCGAGCCGCCGCCCGGCATAGACGAGTTCACCTACACCTGGGACTTCGGCGACGGCGCCGCCCCGGTAGGCGGCAACCGCGTGATCCTCACCGAGGACTCCGACCGCATGGTTACCGGTGTCACCAACCACGTGTACAGCAGCTCCACCGAGTCGCCGTACATCGTTCAGATCAAGATGGTCGGCGCCGGAGAGGCGGGAGTGGTGAATGGGACGGACAAACTCGTCGTGACTGTCACCGAGGTGCCGGTGTTGATAGTGTCAGCCGGAGAGGCGGTCACTACGGAAGCCGGCTCGGCCGCGCGGTTCAAGGGAACGTTCACTCGCCCGGACGGCGTATCGAATCTGAGGTACCGCTGGAGCTTCGGCGACGGCTCCGCCCCTGAGGAGGGGTCCGTCGACGAGGGCAACACCGTGGAGACCGAGCACGAGTACGTCCACGAGCAGCGCGATCCCTACATCGCGACTCTCACCGTGACGGGCGACAGCGAAGCGGGCATCGTGGAGGCTTCGCACTCCGTCTCCGTCACCGTGGTCGAGGGCCGGGGCTGGGTGGTCGGAGGCTACAACGTCGAGGGCACCAGCAAAAACGCCGTCAGGGTGCTGACGACAGTCCTCAGGGCCATCGTGATCGGCGGGATCTGGGTTTTCTTCCTCAGCCCGCTCTGGGGAGGCGCACTTGTCCTGATCTTCCTGCTGAACTGGATTTCCAGGCGCGGAGGCTGGCGGCCCGCTCTGCAGCGGCTGATTAGCGGCCGGTCGGCCGGCCCATGGCCCGGCGGCGCGATGTTTGACCAGAGCGCCGCCGATGAGCCTTCGACCGAGGACGGGGTCGAGTGTCCGAGCTGTGGCGTCAGGAACTCGGCGGACGACAACTTCTGCACGGGTTGCGGCGCGTCACTGAAGGACGGGTAGAGGACGGGGTCCCTTTTGGGCAGGCGCAGGGGGACAGCGGCTATAACGCGCCATCGGTCAGACAGCGGCGATTCGCCAAGGACTGCCATGCTAGAATGAGCCTATGAAGAGAAGCAGGGGGGCCTTGTCGTGGATGTGAAAGAGGCTGTAAAACTTGCCAAGGATCACGTGGCCGACTTGTTCGCTGAAGAAGGTATCGGCAACGTCGGATTGGAAGAAATAGAGCAAGTCGGTCGGTTCTGGGAAGTAACAGTCGGATTCTCACGGCCATGGGACCAGGGTGGGCTGGCGACTATCACCTTGGGACAGAAAGGGCTGAGGCGTTCCTTCAAGGTCATTCGCATCGACAACCAGACTCGTACTGTCACATCGGTCAAAGATCGCATTTTGCAGGACGCCAAGTGAGCCAGGCCCGTTGGAAGGGTACTTTCTGGACGCTAACCTGTTCGTCCTGCTGGTTGTGGGTAGTGAAAGCCGGGAACTTATCGCCAAGCACCGACGCTTAAGAAACTACTCGGCTGAAGATTACGACATCCTGGTCGAACTTCTCGAAAACGCCGACCGTCTTTTCGTAACGCCTAACACCCTCACCGAGACATCTAATCTGCTCAGCCAGCATGGAGAGCCCGAGCGATCCCTCTTGATGAGGAGGTTGCAATTCCTTATCCACGAGAGTCGGGAAGTCGTAGTTGCCAGCGCTGATGCCTCGTCAAGCATCAAATTCGAAGAGTTGGGGTTGACGGACGCCGCCCTGTTGGAAGTCATTACGACGGAAATTCCGTTGCTCACAGTGGACTTCAGCCTGTACCTTGCGGCAATTGAGACCGGTGAGGAAAGGGCCATTAACTTCACGCCTTACCGCAGTCTCTAGTCGCAGCCTGCGCGGATGGCTAGAGCAGCTACAGTCGTAGAGCGACCTCCAATCGGCAACTTTTGCGCGGCCTGCGGCGCGGCGCTGAAGGACGAGTAGGCGGCCGGCAGCGGGGACGTGGCGGTAGATGAGCTAGGAGATTTAACCCCGGTTATCCACGCCTTCCTCCTCACAACTTAATTGATACTACATACCATATGCTCTCAATAGGCCTCCAGGTTCCGCGCGCTCGCACAGGTTGACAGTTAGCTCTGTGTCGTGTAACATATTGCGACTAAGTATCATTTCACTTTCAGGAGACTTGATTTGAACTCTGTTGTAGATTCCTGGCGGGAACAGGTGCAGGCATTCGACCGGGACATGGCCGCGCTGCGCGAGATGGGAAACCGGGACGACCACGGACAGGGTCGCCCCGGCGGCTTCGGATACGCCAACAGGCCCATGGACCCGCACCGCACTGACGACGCGGCGCTCAACAGCCTTTTCGGCGTGCTGGGCGCGGGCAGGGAAGTCCTGGACGTGGGAGGCGGCGCGGGCCGGTTCGCGCTGCCGCTGGCCACCCGGGCGGAGCGCGTGACCGTCGTCGACCCTTCCGCCGATTCGGTGGAACTGCTGAAGGAACGCGCGGCAGAGGCCGGGATCACAAACGTCACCGCCATCAACGAGCCGTGGGAGGACGCGGACGCGCCGGAGGCGGACATGGTGCTCTGCTCCCTCGTGCTGCACCACGTCACCGAAGCAGGTCCATTCATCGCCAGGCTCCAGGAGCACGCCAGGGACCGGGTGGCGGTGCTGGAGATGGTGCAGACGCCCGGTGTGGTGAACAGTCCATTCTTCGAGCGCGTGTACGGCAAGTCACTGCCGACGCTTCCCGGGCTGGCCCGACTGATGGAGCTGTTGTGGTCGATGGACATCTACCCGGACGTGGAGATGATCACGCCCGAACCCGCAGTGGTGGGACCCGACCGGGACGCGGCGCTGGAGCAGCTTCGGCACAGGCTGGCCGTGCGAGAGGGCGCCGCGGAGGACGAGCGATTGCGCGCCGCCGCGGACGAGCTGCTCGAGGAGACGCCCGACGGGATGACCGTCCGGGGCGTGGCCCCGCTGCGGCAGGCCGTCGTCACCTGGAGGCCGGCCCGGCGGGACTAGCCGCTCTCTCCGGGTGGAGATTCGCCACATTTGACGCCTCTTCAACTGTTCGGGTAGTGTGGGGCTCCTGCGACACCTGATAGCCAGTCGCGGGAGGCCAATCATGTCGGGCGCTGCAATCGACCCCGTGTACACCCGCCGTTTCTGGGCTAAGGCGCGGCCCTACGGCCGGCCCGGCCCTGAGAAGATACACCTGCTGGAGCACCACGCCGCCGACGTGGGCGCGTGCTTCGAGGCGCTGCTGGCCCAGCCGACCGTCCGGCGGCGGCTGGCGCACTGCGGCGGGCTGGCCACGCTCGACGACGAGACGGCGGCGCGGCTGGCGCTGTTCGCCGCGATGCACGACGTGGGCAAGGTCAACGCCGGCTTCCAGACGCGGGTGTGGACCGACGGCGACCACCCCGACGGACGCATCCCGGCCGGACTGCGCGGCGCCGGCCACTACCGCGAGCTGGTCCCGGTGCTGCTCGACGACGACAGCGAGACGGGCGGCTGGTTCTTCGACGCGTTCGGCTGGTGGTGGGACGCCGTGGACACCTGGGACGACGGCAGCGGAGAGACGGTGTGCGGACTGCTCGTGGCCGCGCTTTCGCACCACGGCAGGCCGCTGGCGCTTCAGGGCGGCCTGTCCGCCAACCCTCGGCTTTGGCGCGGCTACGGCGGGCTGCGTCCTCAGGAGCAGGTGACGCGCATCGGTGGGCTGCTTCGCTGGTGGTTCCCCGCCGCGTTCGACGCCGGCGCGCTCGCGCTGCCCGCAAGGGCCCAGTTCCAGCACATGTTCCTGGGGCTGTGCACGCTCGCCGACTGGATCGGCTCCAACAAGCGGTGGTTCCCTTATCGGGACGAGCCGGACGATGACTACTTCTTCAGCGTGGCGCGTCCGGCGGCGGGCCGGGCGCTGCGGGAGGTCGGGCTGGACGTCGGGGCGCAGCGGGCGGCGTTCGCCGGCGCGGGCGGATTCGACGCGCTGTTCGGGTTCGCGCCCAACGCGATCCAGAGGGCCGCGGTCTATGCGCCGCTGGACGCGCCGGTCGTCATCCTGGAGTCCGAGACCGGCTCCGGCAAGACCGAGGCGGCGCTGTGGCGGTTCGCCCGCATGTACGAGCTGGGGCTCGTCGACGGCATCTACTTCGCGCTGCCCACACGCGCCGCCGCCAGCCAGATACACGGTCGCGTCCAGCGTTTCGCCGGGCGGCTGTTCCCCGCCGAGAACAGGCCGGAGGCTGTGCTCGCCGTGCCCGGCTACATCAAGCCCGGCGACGTTTCGGGCCGCCATTTGCAGGACTACGACGAGCGCGCGGCGGGCGAGCATCGCTCCGAGGGTCCATGGGCTGCGGAGAGTCCCAAGCGCTACCTGGCGGCGCAGGTGGCCGTGGGCACGGTGGACCAGGCGATGATGGCCGCGCTCAAAGTCAAGCACTCGCACATGCGGGCCGCCTGCCTGGCGCGCAACCTGCTGGTGGTGGACGAGGTGCACGCGTCGGACACTTACATGGGCCGCGTCATTGAGGCTCTGCTGGACGCGCACACCGGCGCGGGCGGCCACGCGCTGCTGATGTCCGCGACGCTGGGCTCGGCGGCGCGGGCGCGGTGGCTGGCGTCGGGCCGTGCGCGCCGGGCAGACGCTCCGCCGTTCGACGAGGCGCTAGGCGCGCCTTATCCCGCCGTCGGCGTCCGGCAGACCCGCGACTCCCACCTGTGGCCCGTCGGCTGGGGCGGGCGGGCCAAGCTCGTCGAGATGTCAGAGCGGCGGGTCATGGCGGAATTCCGGGCCGTGGCGGAGCTGGCGCTGGACGCCGCGCGTCGGGGGGCGAAGGTGCTGGTGGTGCGCAACACCGTCGGCCACGCCGTCGAGACGCAGCGGGCGCTGGAGGAGCTGGCCGGGGCGGGGGACGCCGCGCTGCTATTCGGCGTCAACGGCGTCCGCGCGCCACACCACGGGCGGTTCGCGGCCGCGGATCGCGCTCTGCTCGACGGCGCGATCGAGGCGCGGCTGGGCAGGGAGCGTCCGCCGGGCGGCGCGGTGGTCGTGGGCACGCAGACGCTGGAGCAGTCCCTGGACATCGACGCCGACCTGCTGGTCACCGACCTGTGCCCGGCGGACGTGCTGCTGCAGCGGATCGGCAGGCTTCACCGCCACGACCGCGACGACCGGCCCGCGGGCTACGCCTCGCCCGTCTGCGTGGTGCTGACGCCGGACGCGGACGACGCCGAATCCGGCGCGGGGCAGGCTCTGGCGCCGCTGCTGGCGAGCGGGGAGGGCGCCAACGGGCTGGGGCCGCGCGGCGGCGTGTACGAGGACCTGCGCGTGCTGGAGGCGACGCTGCGGCTGGTGCGCGAGCACGGCGAGTGGCGCATCCCCGATATGAACCGTGAGCTGGTGGAGCGGGCCACGCACCCGGAGCGGCTGGCGGCCATCGTGCGGGAGCTTGGCGACGATTGGGCGGCGCACGCCAACGAGATCACGGGGGGCTACATCGCCGAGGGCATCACCGCCGGCTACGCCATCGTGCGGCGGGACGCGCCGTTCTTCTCGCAGGCGGGCAACCACGACGTGGTCTTTCCCCCGGACGAGGAGCACATCCGCACGCGGCTGGGCGACGACCGCGTGGAGATCGCGCTGGACCCGCCGCAGCCTGCGGTGTTCGACGCCGCGAGTCGGATCGACAGGCTGGCGGCGCCGGTGCACTGGCTGGGCGGCGCGGACGTGCCGGAGTCGGTGTCGGCTACGGCGGCCGGGGGCGGATTCACGTTCGCGGTCGGCGAGCGGCGGTTCGCGTACGACCGGTTGGGGCTGCGGCGGTTGGAGGGGTGAGCCTTCCAACGCCATTGCGCCTTGACCGCCACTTGTTCACGCCCACGCTCCCTTTCGGGGCGCTACGAAAGGGGGATTTCGCCGAAAAGTGTTCCGTTTTGTTCCGTTCCGTTCCATTCCGTAGCTGGGAGCGTCGGCGATTTGCACTGCTTGGAGTCGCTGATGAGCCCGGATTCTGGAAGGAACGGGCAAGATGCGGCGGAAATGGGACAGCCGGCGGGAGGCCGCAGCGGTGGCTGTCGCGGGTGTCGATTGGGTTGTGTAGGTGCGTGATGGAGAAACCGTAGCACGGATGTGCGGGAGAGTCAAGAGGGGTTTGAAGGATGAAGCTGTGTTGGCTTGGCGGGTGACCTTGCCCCAAGGGCTTCGCCGTTAGGGCTGACACGAAACAGGTAGGCTTTTGAGGGTCTGTGGGCCAGTTCAGGGGATTTACAGTGACGCAGGCGGGGCTTCGATTGCGCGGTTGTGGGGCGGAATTTCAGGCTTCGGACCCGTTCGACAGGCTCAGGGCACATGCGTGAGGCGCGGCCGATTTGGGGCTGGGGCATCGGTATGGGCCCAGCGTGACATAAGGCGTGTCGAGCCGGAGCCGACCTGATGTGGACCGGCTCCGGCCCATGACCCCGCTCGTGCGGGGGAACCTCAAGCGTGGACACATCCGTTGACGCTTGCATCGGTCAATCCCCAGATACATTTGGGGAAGATCGCATTGGCATTTGCAATGTAGCAGATATGCAATTAATATGCAAGCGTCTTCGGAAGTGTCTTTACATTCGTCACTTGGACATGATATCCTGAGCAGGATGAACAACAGAGCCACCGCCAGACTGGTACTCCGGCGGTGGCTTGAATAACGCCTTCAACCGAGTTTGGGAACCAGAATAGGAGCTATTCTGATGCCAAGAGTATCAGAAGATGAAGGGTCTGCCAACTGCGACTATTGTCCGCGGATGAAGCGAGGTCATTGTCAGATTTGCCGCTTTTACGTCTGTGGCGTGTGCTCGGAGGATGGAACGCCGAAGATTGACGGGTCGGTAGTATGCAAGCCGTGCATGTATGGTTAAGCACTTGTTCAAAAGGCGTGCGGTGCGCTTTCTTTGCGTCAAGAAGTGAGTTGACAATCATGTTAAATGTGGCGTATGTTTGTGCGGAACATATCTTCGCAACGTGTATAGTGTCTGATGGGGGGGGTGCTTCGGATTATGCCAAACATCCTGACTGAACGGCTGATTCGGGTGGACTTGTCGGACGGCTCGCGTGTGGATGCGTCGCTGCCGGAGGTGTACGCGGCGCTGATGGCGGACAGGGTGGAGGCGTTTCCGGCGCTGCGTCCGCACCAGCGCCACTCCTGGCACGCGTTCCTGGTGCAGCTCGGGGCGATGGCGGTGCGGGAGGCGGGGCTGGCCAAACTGCCCGACAACGCGGACGAGTGGCGGCGGATCATTCGCGGGCTGACGCCGGAGTGGCCGGACGACGAGCCGTGGCAGCTTGTGGTGGACGACATCACCGAGCCGGCGTTCATGCAGCCACCGGCGTCGTCGGTGGAGCGGGCGGCAGACTTCAAGAACACAGTGGAGACGCCGGACGAGTTGGACATGCTGGTCACGTCGAAGAATCACGACGTGAAGCAGGCGGTGGCGAGTCAGGTGAATGTGGACGACTGGGTGTACGCGCTGGTCACTTTGCAGACGATGGAGGGATACGGCGGCCGGTACAACTACGGAATATCGAGGATGCCCAGCGGGTACGGCAATCGTCCCGCTTTCAGCCTCGCGCCGTCCGTCCGTCCTGGCCTCCACGTGCAGCACGACCTCGTCGCGCTTCTGGGTCACCGGCAGGCCATGCTCGACGAGTATCCGCTGTCCGACTCCGGGCTTCGGCTGCTTTGGGTGATTCCATGGGACGGCGGCAAGGCGCAGTCCCGCGTGCTCACTGATATGGACCCCTACTACATAGAAGTGTGTCGGAGGATTCGGCTGAGGGTTGCCGCCGGAAGGATAGTAGCAGCACGAGCCAGTTCCGACGCCAAGCGAATGGTCGACGTGAAGGGAATGACCGGGGATCCCTGGGCGCCGGCTGGCACCAACCCAAATCCGAGAGGGACTCCCCCCGCGTTTCTTGGTCCACGAAAGTTTGGATACGAGAGAGTGGTCGACGGGATGTTTTCTGAAAACTGGAAACGACCGCTGCTGTTCAGGCCTGAGACGTCCGGGACCGGCGGCGACGAGGAGATGCAACTGGTTGCTCGCGGCATGGTGCGTGGCGAAGGCGGGACCGAAGGTTATCACGAGCGAATTGTCCCGCTGAGGCACAGAACCCTGCGGGTCTTTGGCAGGCCGGGCGACCCCAAGCAGTTGGAGGACATCGCGAGAGAGCGAATACAGCAGGTTGGCACGGTCAAGAACATCCTACGCCATGCGGTCGCGACGTTCGCGGCCAAAGGCAACAGCGATTTTGGCGCGCATCGCAACGGCAAGCCGTCGCCGAATGACTTGGCGCAGCCCCAGGCCAACAGATTGGACGAAATCGTCGACGGGAAATTCTTCGATGACTTGCAGGACGAATTCGAGGCAGAGGAAAGCGAGCGCGATGCGATTCGCAAGCGGTGGCTGATGAACGGCGACGACGGTGTGATTGACGAAGCCAGGAAGATCATGAACGCGGCCCAAAATTCACTGCCTTGCCCATCGGTTCAGCGATTTCGGGCGCGCGTGAATGCCGATAGGGTGTTTTGGGGGCGTATGCGTGGAAACGACGGACTAGCGTTCCTGTTTGAAAGTGAAGAGGAGAACTAGGCATGACGCAACAACGCTCAGATCCGGAGCGATTCTTCCAAAATGAGGCGCATGACGTAGCCGCCCACTACGGATGGCGGCCGTTCCACTTGCGAGACAGGGATAGCATCCACATCGTGCGCGGCAGGGGATTCCCCGATCTGATGATGTGGAGGAAGAACTACGCCACTGGAGAGATCGACCTGCTGGCGGCCGAGTTGAAGCGGGACGAAGAAAGCACACTCTTCCCCGAACAGCAGGAGTGGATAGAAGCGCTTGGTCAGCACATTCCGACGTACACCTGGCGTCCCAACGACTGGAACGAGATCGAGGACGTTCTACTCAATGGCACCTCAGATCGCGGCGAAACAGTAGAACGGTCAACTGCTCCGCGTGCCAGCAGCCCGATACCGTACAACTTCGGAGATGTGATAACGAACACGGTCGAAGCGATTGAGGCGACAGAGATGTCCACTGGGGACAAGGCCAGCTTGCGGCGAATGAACCCTGCAAGTCCCAATAGCGCCGTTTTCTGGAAGCTGATGAGCCAGCGGGGAATCTCGAGAAACGCGGACATTTATAAGTGGGGGCTCATCATGCACGGTATAGCCTTGATGTCGCATGCCGCCGGCCAAGCTCACAATCCAAGAATCAGAGTTGGTCGCGCGCTGTACGAAGGTGACGGCAGCAGACCGCCATTCTACAGCGAGGACAGGCTATCGACTCTGCTTGCGGCAAGAGGGCCGGCGCTGCATAGAATCCTCGCCCGGCTGTTTCGAATGCTGTCAAGCCAGCGGTCCGCCTTCAACTGGCGCGAGATGGCTTGGTTCATCCTGAACGAGGGAAGCGACGAAGAACGTGCGAATGAGGCAAGAATCGAAATTGCGAGAGCCTACTATCGCGCAGAATACAGCTCATACCAGGCAAGCGCTCAGAACGAATAAGGAGAAAATCCCATGCCTACACCCAGATTTTTGCAGATACACACCCTGCACTCGTACCCAGCGGCGCTGCTGAACCGCGACGACAGCGGACTGGCCAAGCGGATGCCGTTCGGCGGCAGCGTGCGCACGCGCGTGTCGTCGCAGTGCCTCAAGCGCCACTGGCGCACGGCGGACGACGAGTTCGCGCTCGGCGCAATCGAGGGCGCGGCGGACGCAATCCGCTCGCGCAACGTGGTCGACCGCCGCGTCATCCAGCCGCTGCGCGTCGGCGGCGCATTCCCGGACGAGTTGCTCGACGCCGTGCAGACCGAGTTCAATCAAGCCGTCTACGGCAGCAGCGGAGCGACCGAATCGGGCCGGCAGCCGCTGCTCCTCGGACTGCCTGAGGTGGAGTACCTTCAGACTAAGGCGCGCGCCATATGCGAGGAGCACTCCGACGACGCCAAGGCCGCGGGCGAGGCCGCCAAGCTGCTGTTCCAGACGGCGCGGCGCAACGAGGAGCGCGACAACTTCGTCGCATTCCGCCAACAGGCCTCCCTGCCCGGCGGGCTGGTCGGCGCGCTGTTCGGGCGCATGGTCACGTCGGATCCGGGCGCGAACATCGACGCGGCGGTGCACGTGTCCCATGCCTTCACGGTGCACGCGGAGGAGAGCGAGAGCGACTATTTTTCCGTTGTGGACGACCTGCAGGAGTCGGACGAGGACGCGGGCGCGGCGCACATCGGCGACATGGAGCTGACCGCCGGCCTGTTCTACGGCTACGTTGTGGTGGACGTGCCGGGGCTGGTGTCGAACCTGGAGGGCTGCGACGCGGGCGACTGGCAGAGCGCGAACCGCGAGCTGGCCGCGAAGGTGGTGGAGCACCTGGTGCATCTGATCGCTACGGTGTCGCCGGGCGCCAAGCTGGGCTCCACCGCGCCCTACGCCGCGGCGGACCTGATGCTGATAGAGGCGGGCAGCCGCCAGCCGCGCAGCCTGGCGAACGCGTACCGCAGGGCGGCGCCTCCGCTGACCGACGCCGCGACGGGCGCGCTGTGCGACTACCTGGGCGGGCTGGACGAGTGCTACGGCGCAAGGGAGGCGCGTAGGGTGATGTCGGTCGAGCCGTGCGACGTGCCGGGGGCCGAGCGGCTGACCTGCGACGCGCTGGCGGCGTGGGCAGCGGACGCCGTGCGAGCCGGGGAGGCGACCTAGCCGTGCAGCACCTGATACTCAACCTGGAGGCGCCGCTGGTGTCCTTTGGCGGCGAGACTATCGACGCCTATGGCGTGGTCCGGCCCTTCCCGGCGGCCTCGATGCTCACCGGCATGTTCGCCAACGCGCTGGGCTGGCGTCGCGTCGAGCGTGAGGCGCACGAGGGCTTGCAGCGCAGGCTGGTGTTCGCGTCACGCATCGACCGGGAGGCGGCGGGCGGATACGCCATGCGCGACTTCCAGACGGCGCAGCTTGGCGCGAGCGACCGCGGCTGGACCACGCGCGGCAGACCGGAGGGCCGGGCGGGGGGTGCGGCGACGTACAACTCGCCGCACCTGCGCTATCGCGACTACTACGCCGACATGCGCGTGACCGTGGCGCTGCGGCTTCACCCCCATCCTGACCTTCCCCCTGCGAGGGGGAAGGAACTAGTGGTTGGGCCGACGCTGGAGGAGCTGGCCGCTGCGCTCGACGAGCCGGCGCGTCCGGTGTTCATCGGGCGCAAGCCGTGCCTGCCGTCCGCGCGGCTGTGCGGCGGCTTCAAGGATGAGCCCAACGCGCTGGCGGCGCTGCTGGCGGCGCCGCTAGCGGACGACGCGGACGGCGGGCGCGACGTGAGGTTGCAGTGGCCGGCGCGAGAGGACGTCGACGCAGAAGCGCTGGGCGTAACGGAGCTCCGCGAGATGATGCTGACGGACGAGCGCAACTGGGTGTCCGGTCTGCACGGGGGCGCCCGGCGCGTGGTGGAGGGGACGGCGCCGCGGGGGAAGTTCGGGGCTGGAGATTCCTCGGCTGGGCCGACACCCCCATCCTAACCCTTCGGCAAGCTCAGGGCAGGCTCTTCCCCCTGCGAGGGGGAAGGGACTTTTGGGCGGTACGGCCATCCTGATCCTCGCCCTGCGAGGGGGAAGGGACTTTTGGGCAGCACGGCCATCCTGATCCTCGCCCTGCGAGGGGGAAGGGACCATAAGGAGGATACGACATGACGACGACCGCGACGGGGCTGCGGATGGTGCGCGGGGAGGTGGACCTGCGCGAGTTCAATCGCTGGATGGGATCGCGGCGGCTGCAGGACCCGGACCACGCCATGCACTGCCTGCTGAAGGAGTGTTTCGGCGAGAAGGCTCCAAAGCCCTTCCGGCTGGTGGCGACGCGCGGGGCGTCGGTCGGCTCGCTGTACGGCTACGGCACGACGGACGCCGGCGCGCTGCGGGAGTCGGCGGCCATCTGCGCGTGCCCGCTTCAGGCGCGGGTGCTGCCCGCGGACCGGATCGACGACAAGCCGATGCCCGCAGAGTGGCGGGTGGGTCTGCGGCTCGGATTCGAGGCGCGGGTGCGGCCGGTGGTGCGCTATACACACAGAGGGGAGTGCGGGAATGCCGACGCGCCATGCCGCGAACGCCGCTTTGCCCGCAGGGACCAGTGCGACAACTGCCGCGCGAGTCCGGAGCGGGACGCCTTTTTGCACGAAGCACTAACGCACGACGACAAGGGCGAAATGGAGCGGACCGGACGCACTCGCGAAGCAGTGTACCGGGACTGGCTCGCGTCCAAGCTTGCGGGATGTGGCGGCGCAATTCTGGACACGGAAAAGACGAGGCTGGCGTCGTTTCGACGGACGCGGGCGGTGCGCAAGCTGCACAGGCGTTACAGCGAAGGCCCCGACGCGCTGATGCGCGGCGAGCTGGAGGTGACGGACTCCGCCGCGTTCGGAGCGCTGCTGGCGCGTGGAATCGGCCGGCACCGCGCCTACGGCTACGGGATGCTGCTGTTGCGGCCCGCGTCGGGGCGCGGCTAGGCGCGCGTCACATGTACCTTAACAATCGAACGAAGTGGTCAGTGGTCGGTGGCCAGTGTGGAGCAACTCTCGGTACACCTGATGACCGGCTACTGAAAGCTGATCACTGACCACTAGCCACTAGCCACCGACCACAGGAGACTGTCCGATGTTACGCGGAAGACTGGGACTGGAGACGGCGCGGATACCCCATGCCGACCGGCACGGGCTGCTTTGGCTGTCGCGCGGGGCGCTCACCGTGCGGGACGGGACACTACGATTCGAGCGGGAGGGCGCGGCCACGCCCGACAGCGGCCTGGACGCGGGGGAGTACGGGATACCCTTCCAGTCGCTCAGCATGATACTGCTGGGTCCCGGCTCTACGGTGAGCCACGACGCGCTGAGGCTGATGGCGCGGCACGGCACGGCGCTGGTGGCGGTGGGCCAGGACGGTGTGAGGTGTTACACGGCGCCGCCGCTTTTGCCGGACACGTCGGACGTGGCGCGGCGTCAGATGCGGGCGTGGGGCGACGCGGAGGGCGCCCGGATAGGCATAGCGCGCAGGATGTACGCGATGCGGCTGGGCGAGGTGCTGCCTCACCGTGACATCGCGGTGCTGCGCGGGATAGAGGGATCGCGCATGAGGCGGACGTACCAGGCGCTGGCGCAGAGGTACGGCGTCACCTGGCGGGGCCGGCGCTACGACAGGGGCAATCCGCTGGCGGCGGACATACCGAACCAGGCGATCAACCACGCGTCGGTGGCGGTGACCTCGGCGGCGGTCATCGCGGTCATGGCCACGGGAGCGATACCGCAGCTCGGGTTCATTCACGAGCAGAGCGGGGAGGCGTTCGCGCTGGATGTGGCGGACCTGTTTCGGGACACGGTGTTGCTGCCGGCGGCGTTCACGGCGGCGAGAGAGATTGCGAACAATCCGGGCCTGAACGTGGAGCGGCACACCAGGCGGCTGACGGGCGAGATGATGAGAAAAGAGCGGGTGATTCCGGCGATGATAGACAGGATCAAGGAGTTGTTCGAGGACGTGGCGGCGCTGGAGGAGCCGGCGCCGGACGCCGAAGAGGAGTCGGGAGACAACGTAGCATGACGGTAGTGGTGACGACAAACGTGGAGGGCAGGTACAGGGGGTTTCTGGCGTCGGCGATGCTGGAGATAGCGGCGGGGGTGTACACCAGTCCCAACATGACGGATGGCATCCGGGAGCGTATCTGGGACGTGCTGAGCAGGTGGTACGCGGAGACGGGGGAGGGGTCGATAGTGATGACGTGGCGGGACCCGTCGGAGGTGGGGGAGCAGCGGATACGGACGCTGGGTGAGTCGCCGAAGGAGATAGTGGACGCGGACGGTGTGTACCTGGTGAAGTACAGTTAGCAGTATTACGCTGGCGGATAAAGGCGCGGTTTCTTCATCGATTTTTGTAGGGGTTGCCCCGCACGCGCGGGGATAGACCTGATTACGTCGGTCATACTCTCTCTTATGGGGGGGTTGCCCCGCACGCGCGGGGATAGACCTGCGTCGGCTGCCGGGGCGCTCACGCACAATCTGGTTGCCCCGCACGCGCGGGGATAGACCTATTGGCGGTTGTCGCGCGTGTGGCTGGGATGGGGTTGCCCCGCACGCGCGGGGATAGACCGCGGTTTGTGATTCTTGGGCTTCAAGGTAGCGGGGTTGCCCCGCACGCGCGGGGATAGACCTCCGCCAGGCTTTTTAGGGGATATTGGCGAACGGGTTGCCCCGCACGCGCGGGGATAGACCTTCTGATTTCCTTCTCCACAGGTGTGAATCCGAGGTTGCCCCGCACGCGCGGGGATAGACCCGGCATACCTTGGGACGTACCCAGCCTAGGCCGGGTTGCCCCGCACGCGCGGGGATAGACCCCACGGCATGGTATATGACCGCCTGCCCAAAGCGGTTGCCCCGCACGCGCGGGGATAGACCCCAGACCTGGCCGTCGTTAGGTATAAGATACTGGGTTGCCCCGCACGCGCGGGGATAGACCTCCACACCGTCCAGACGCGGCCCGCGTTCCTGGGGTTGCCCCGCACGCGCGGGGATAGACCTCCTCTAGAACGCCTAATCCGCGCTCTGGAAAAGGTTGCCCCGCACGCGCGGGGATAGACCCGCACCGACGATAATGACCGCGCCTATGAGAAGGGTTGCCCCGCACGCGCGGGGATAGACCCCCAAGCAGGGTCCGGGGCCGCCGAACTTGCCCGGTTGCCCCGCACGCGCGGGGATAGACCGCAGGTATACGACGGACTGGGCGCTCATAGGCGGGTTGCCCCGCACGCGCGGGGATAGACCCATAAGCGCGTCAGGCAGGCGCGGTACGAGGGAGGTTGCCCCGCACGCGCGGGGATAGACCCCGCGATGGCGTGCCATACAATATCTGGCGTAGGGTTGCCCCGCACGCGCGGGGATAGACCGATTGGCTACTTTGAGGCGCAGACTGTGGCCGTGGTTGCCCCGCACGCGCGGGGATAGACCCTATGTTCTCTACGATAGGTATTGTCATTCGTTGGTTGCCCCGCACGCGCGGGGATAGACCCGCTCAGCGCGCGATTCCCCTATTACAGGAATTGGTTGCCCCGCACGCGCGGGGATAGACCTGGAAAGTTGACGCCGATGGCTATAAGGTCGGAGGTTGCCCCGCACGCGCGGGGATAGACCGCTGGTAATAGCTCCGTAGACTTGTCACGGCGTGGTTGCCCCGCACGCGCGGGGATAGACCTTGGGCCTACGCCCCTCTATCCGCTCCTATTTTGGTTGCCCCGCACGCGCGGGGATAGACCGAGGACGGTGAGTTTGAGCGGGGCGAGATTCCGGGTTGCCCCGCACGCGCGGGGATAGACCGGCGGCGGCCACACCCCTAGTACACAGCCCGCGGGTTGCCCCGCACGCGCGGGGATAGACCCTCATCAATAGGCGTCCATCCTGCCCCGGTCTGGGTTGCCCCGCACGCGCGGGGATAGACCCCTTGACCGGGAAGGGTAGGACGCGGGCAAGGCGGTTGCCCCGCACGCGCGGGGATAGACCTTTTGTATCCGTGCCGGGGGCGTTTACGACACGGGTTGCCCCGCACGCGCGGGGATAGACCGCGTAACGTAGTTCGCCCGTAGGAAGTGACGTTGGTTGCCCCGCACGCGCGGGGATAGACCTTTCTGGCGTCTCTGGCGCTTGAATTGGCGTATGGTTGCCCCGCACGCGCGGGGATAGACCTGTTGTAGAAAGCCGGGGCGTCGATATCCCATGGGTTGCCCCGCACGCGCGGGGATAGACCCATGGCGTCAGGAGCATCTATCTTCTGCGCAAGGGTTGCCCCGCACGCGCGGGGATAGACCCGTGCCGAGCGCGAACATCATCGCTACCGGCGGGGTTGCCCCGCACGCGCGGGGATAGACCGTATCCGGCAACGCCGCCGAGTCCGCCTACCAGGGTTGCCCCGCACGCGCGGGGATAGACCTCCCAGGAACGGAACAAATCTTGCCGATAATGGGGTTGCCCCGCACGCGCGGGGATAGACCGCGAAAGCCGGGTTTCCGCTATCGGCGTACTTCGGTTGCCCCGCACGCGCGGGGATAGACCGTGAGCTAATCCAGGTAGCGGCGGTTGTTGTCGGGTTGCCCCGCACGCGCGGGGATAGACCGAAGTAGGGGAGGTTGGTAAGGCGATTCTTGAGGGTTGCCCCGCACGCGCGGGGATAGACCCCGGGAGGTGATGAACGAGACGTTTGGCATGATGGTTGCCCCGCACGCGCGGGGATAGACCCGTTTGTGAGCTTTGCGGTTATCGCTGGCAACCGGTTGCCCCGCACGCGCGGGGATAGACCCTTGAATCCCGACGACGGCCAGCGAGTCGCTATGGTTGCCCCGCACGCGCGGGGATAGACCCCCTGTTACCGAGCTTGGAATCACCGAGATTGTGGTTGCCCCGCACGCGCGGGGATAGACCTTATAGCGGACGTTGTCATTGAGACTGATAGGGGGTTGCCCCGCACGCGCGGGGATAGACCTAATTTCTTCCCGTTTGATGGTGAGATTCGCGAGGTTGCCCCGCACGCGCGGGGATAGACCGTTTTCAAATATGCGATTTACGACGCCGATATAGGTTGCCCCGCACGCGCGGGGATAGACCCCGGCACGTAGGTATCGAACTCCTCGTCCAGCGGGTTGCCCCGCACGCGCGGGGATAGACCTTCGTGGTTTGCCCCAGACGCCGAGGTCTGCGGGGTTGCCCCGCACGCGCGGGGATAGACCGACATCAAAGGCCGGCGGACATTTCGGGGAGAGGGTTGCCCCGCACGCGCGGGGATAGACCGTACGTCGTCGCTCCGATTGACGCCCGGCGTGGGGTTGCCCCGCACGCGCGGGGATAGACCCCAGACGTTTGGCATGATTCGACAGCAGTTGACGGTTGCCCCGCACGCGCGGGGATAGACCCCTGAGCCCCATGCACGTCCGGTCGTTCGAGACGGTTGCCCCGCACGCGCGGGGATAGACCCGGAGAACCAGGGAAAGGAGATAGGATGAGGATGGTTGCCCCGCACGCGCGGGGATAGACCGTTAGTGAGATCATCACCAGGACCAGGAGGGCGGGTTGCCCCGCACGCGCGGGGATAGACCCGTTCAGAGATGTGGTCGAGACCAGACTGACGGGGTTGCCCCGCACGCGCGGGGATAGACCCTGGAGCTTGGCGGCTTGGTGGTCGTCCAGGTCGGTTGCCCCGCACGCGCGGGGATAGACCCGCGACGCGATCGGCGTCGCGTTTGCCCTCGATGGTTGCCCCGCACGCGCGGGGATAGACCCGCCGTCCACCAGGTCACCACAGCACTGGTGAGGGTTGCCCCGCACGCGCGGGGATAGACCGTACAGCGCGTGCAGCGCCTGCGAGGCCGCGCGGGTTGCCCCGCACGCGCGGGGATAGACCCTGGTTCAGGTCGTACCCCTCATCCACTGACAAGGTTGCCCCGCACGCGCGGGGATAGACCCTCCTTCCTCATCCAGACGGAAGCGGCGGAACGGGTTGCCCCGCACGCGCGGGGATAGACCTACGCCGATTCAAGCGCCAGAAACGCCGGAAACGGTTGCCCCGCACGCGCGGGGATAGACCGCTGGCACGGGAGGTGGTGTAATCGGCCCGATTGGTTGCCCCGCACGCGCGGGGATAGACCCCCTGCGGTAGCCACCAAGAGCAGGTCGGGGCGGGTTGCCCCGCACGCGCGGGGATAGACCATACCCACGAGGAACGCGACGCGCCCGTGCAGCGGTTGCCCCGCACGCGCGGGGATAGACCCTCTCAATCGCACTGTCCACGCCGCAGCCGGGCGGTTGCCCCGCACGCGCGGGGATAGACCCTCAGACAAGATGCCTTGGCAGCGTTGGTGGTGGGCTCCCCCGCACGCGCGGGGATAGACCCGGTTATATCGTCGGCGGGGGGCGCTGCACGTGGGCTCCCCCGCACGCGCGGGGATAGACCTTCTAGGCCGGCGTCCGCGAACGCTGCTTCGAGGGCTCCCCCGCACGCGCGGGGATAGACCCCTGTTGGGGCGGCTGGGGTGGCGTCCGAGGGCGGTTGCCCCGCACGCGCGGGGATAGACCGATTCTCACGGCCCGGACAAAGATTGTCCGGTTGGTTGCCCCGCACGCGCGGGGATAGACCACTCGCGGTCGTAGTAATCGTAGACGCGGTAGAGGTTGCCCCGCACGCGCGGGGATAGACCTCCAAGAGATTCGCCAAGCGATGCTAGCGATTGGGTTGCCCCGCACGCGCGGGGATAGACCGTGTCAGCAGACAGTATAGATATTGCTGCTGAAGGTTGCCCCGCACGCGCGGGGATAGACCGGAGCTGGCTCAGGCCCGGGCGAAAGCGGAGGCGGTTGCCCCGCACGCGCGGGGATAGACCTGACTTTTCCGATGTGTACATCGAGGCGGTGGAGGTTGCCCCGCACGCGCGGGGATAGACCCCTGGCCGCGTCCACCTAACACCAGCCGCAGCGGGTTGCCCCGCACGCGCGGGGACAGACCCGCTGGCTTGTGTAGCGTGAGGCGAGGAGATCGGGTTGCCCCGCACGCGCGGGGATAGACCGAAGCGCTGCGCGGGGCCGGCATGGGTGTAGTGGGTTGCCCCGCACGCGCGGGGATAGACCATGAGAGTAACGACAAAGCGAGCGCGCAAAGTCGGTTGCCCCGCACGCGCGGGGATAGACCCGGAAGAAATCGGCGAAGTGGCTGAAGCGATTCGGCTCCCCCGCACGCGCGGGGATAGACCTTCGACCGGAAACGCTGCGAGCTATGGCAGGTGGGCTCCCCCGCACGCGCGGGGATAGACCCACGCTGACTCAAATGAAGGGCGCGCCGGGGAAGGCTCCCCCGCACGCGCGGGGATAGACCCCGCCACCAAGCGGGGCAGGACTGGACAGGCGGGGCTCCCCCGCACGCGCGGGGATAGACCGTCGCGTTTAGGTTGCGCCTTTCCGCGCCCATTGGCTCCCCCGCACGCGCGGGGATAGACCGTGTGTACTTCGCGCGCGGGATATTGTGCGCGGGGTTGCCCCGCACGCGCGGGGATAGACCTGGACCTTGGGTAGTGACGTCGCTTGGCAGTCCGGTTGCCCCGCACGCGCGGGGATAGACCCTACCGATACCTCACTCCACAGCGGTCGCAGGAGGTTGCCCCGCATGCGCGGGGATAGACCTTTCCCGTAGCAGACGTTGCAGGTGTAGACGCCGGTTGCCCCGCACGCGCGGGGATAGACCGATCACCATCGAGGACTCGGTGGCGGGCAGGACGGTTGCCCCGCACGCGCGGGGATAGACCCCGCGTTCCAATCGACGTTACCCATACCTGCACGGTTGCCCCGCACGCGCGGGGATAGACCCTGGCAGGAGCTAGCCGGCCCCATCCGCGCGTCGGTTGCCCCGCACGCGCGGGGATAGACCGTTATCGGAGCGCCGGTGGATGTGCCACAGTTGGGTTGCCCCGCACGCGCGGGGATAGACCTCAGTTCGCCAGTCCCGGGACCTACTACGAGAGGGTTGCCCCGCACGCGCGGGGATAGACCGCCACCGTGCAGGTTTATGCACGTTATCAAGGCGGTTGCCCCGCACGCGCGGGGATAGACCTTCGAGGACTAGCACAACCGCCGGGCGAGGGTGGGTTGCCCCGCACGCGCGGGGATAGACCCACTCCGGGCTATGACCGGGGTTGTCCATGAATGGTTGCCCCGCACGCGCGGGGATAGACCCAGGGAGGTGTTGACCCAGACGTTTGGCATGATGGCTCCCCCGCACGCGCGGGGATAGACCCATCGGTGGGGAGGTCACCGGCACGGTCACCGAGGTTGCCCCGCACGCGCGGGGATAGCCCGTCGGCGCCGGGAGTCGGGCGAGTGGCAGCGCCTATGCCAGCGCCAGGACCGCCGCCGGGTTGGACACGGTTATCGCATGGATCACGTTCTCCGAAAAGCCCTTGCGTCGCATCTTGGGGACTATGTTCTCCAGGATGTGGCCGTAGCCGTGCCCGCCGTAGCGCGTCAGCCGGTGCTTGGTGCAGATGTCCTGGCCGATGACGACCCTGCCGGCGTGGCCGGCGTCAACGGCGCGCTTGATAAAGCCCAGCCGCTGGGCGTCGCTGGGCATGTCCACTTCGGCAAGCGGATAGTAAGATCCCTCGTTGCCGAACAGGTCCCACTCCAGGTAGCAGCCCGACGCGGCTATCCGCAGGAGCGCGTCAAACTCGAACACGGTTCTGTCCAGGTGTCCCATGATCACGCGGGACAGGTCGGCTCCGCCGGACGCGAGCAGCTCCAGTATCTCCAGGGGCGCGTCCGGGTCGCGTCCGGGATGCACCAGAATCGCCGCGCCCGTCTCCCGCTGCGCGACCGCCGCCGCCAGCAGGGACTTGCGCTCGGTTGGCGCGAGAGGCCAGGTGCAACCGACCTCGCCGATTATGCCTGCCCTTATGCCGCTGCCGGCCACGCCCTCCACGACGTCGGCGACAATCTCCCGGGCCAGGTCGTCGACACTCCGCTCGCCCGTGCCCTCCGGGTGCACCGCCGCCACGTAGTAGCCCGCGCCCATGACGACGTGGACGCCGGACTCGCGTGATATCCGCGCCAGCGCAAACGGATCGCGGCCGATCTGCGCTGTGGTCGCGTCCACTATCGCGCCGCCGCCGGCCTCCCGAAAAATGCCGACCTCGTCGACGAGCGTGTCCAGGTCCAGCAGCGTCAGGTTGGCGCGGTTGCTGTAGTAGTTGCGCCGTATCCAGGCCAGGTTCTCCAGCGTGATGGGCGCGTCCGCCAGCTCGGGGCGCGGCGCGTCCTGCGCGGGGCGGTACATGAAGGAGAAGTCGATGTAGAGGTGCTCGTGGGTGGTGGTGGCCCCAAGCTCCGAGGCGTGCACCGGCCCCAGAACGGTCTGGACGAGGCCCCGATTCCCGCCTGCTGACATTGCGAATCTCCCTGTAGTATGGTGGCGACAAAGCGTAACACGACGGTCTGAAGGCGCAAAGGGCTCAGGCTTGATGAGATGTGCGCTCTCAACCCTAACCCTCTCCCAGTCTTGGGAGAGGGGACTAACAGTTCGCGTGGACAGCTCTTCGCCACCGACTCTGAACAATTATGCAGAAGGGAGGTCCCGACCATGAGGTTCGCGGCGTTCACCACCGTGGCGAGTTCCGCCGGAGAGGCGACCACTGCCGAGCAGATGATCGACAACCTGCGGGAGCAGACCGTCCTGGCCGAGGAGCTCGGCTTCGAGGCCATGTGGCTGGGAGAGCACCACTTCGGACCGTACGGAATCGGCGACCTGCCGAACCCGATTCTGCTCGGCGCGGACCTGGCGGCGCGGACGTCCCGGATTCGCATCGGGCAGATGGCGAACATCGCGCCGTGGTGGCACCCGATACGGCTCGCAGAGGACCTGGCGATCCTGGACAACATGACCGGCGGGCGCGTGGACGTGGGCTTCGGCAGGGGCATCTGGCCGTACGAGGGACCGCAGTTCCACCCTAACGCGGACCCGCGCAAGGACACGGAGAACCGGGAGCTGTTCAGGGAGACGGTCGAGGTGGTGCGGGAGATTTGGACCAACGAGTATTTCTCGTATCGCGGGTCCAACTACAGCTTTCCGGTCGACGACACGGTGTTTTCCCACCCAATGTACCCGTCCAACCCAGACTGGCAGGACGGCGAACGCGTGACGAGGCTGCGAGTGACGCCGAGACCGCACCAGAAGCCGCACCCGCCGCTTTGGATGACGGTGTCCACCGACCGGTCGGTGACGGCCGCCGCCGAGTTGGGGCTGAAGGCGTGCTACTGGCAGCCGCCGGCCCGCAGGATGAGGCAGCGAATGGAAATCTACGCGCGGGCCAGGAGCGAGCGGGAGGGGAGACCGTTCGCGCTGGGCGAGGACCAGGCGGTGATGCGCTCGACTTACGTGGCGTCGTCAATGGAGGAGGCGCGGCGGGACGCGGAGGAGGGCATCATGTCCGCGTTCATCTTCAACGATCCGTTCCGCGGCAGGCAGGTCTTCACCAACCCGGACGAGGAGCTGGCGCCGGACGTGAAGCTGGACTGGGACTTCCTGGAACCGCGCACGCTGCTGGTGGGCTCGCCGGAGAACGTGGTGGAAAAGATTCAGGAGCTACAGGAGGTGTGCAACCTGGACTACCTGCTCATCAGCTTTACGCACATGGGCATGCCGCTGCTCAAGACGCTGAAGAACCTGGAGACGTTCGCCACGAAGGTGATGCCGCGCTTCGCCGCTGCCGACTAAGAGCCTATCGGATAAGTCCCTTCCCCCTTGACGGGGTGTATAGACCGGGGGGAAGGTTAGGATTGGGGTGAAGACCTGGTTGTCGGATAAGCTCTAAGTCGCGGCAGCCGGCGCCGGTGTGGGAAACGCGGGCCGCGTCAGTGATTCCACTGGGGCGACCGCTTCTCGAGGAACGCGGAAATGCCCTCGTGGGCGTCCTCTTTGAGCAGGTTGTCCACCATCACCTTCTGCGCCAGGTCGTAGGCGTCGGGTCGGGGCAGCTCGATCTGCCGGTAGAAGGCGGGCTTGCCGATGGCGAGCGTCTGCGCGCTCGCGGACGCTATCTGGCGGGCGAGGTTTACCTCGAGCACACCCGACGTGCTGGGAATCATCCCGTGCCGCACTACCTTGGTTGTCTTATCCACTTGAGTGGTGGTATAAATGTTGCTGGAAGCCGCAATATCATGCAGGTAGTTTGCAGACGAGAACTCTGTCCACCTGAAAAGAGCTCTGCTGAGGACGTAGACGACGGGCAGTGGATTCAGTTAGCTCAAGTGACGCCAACCGAGAAGAAAGGAGAAAAATTGGCACATACAACTGACCTTGAACGTAGACTCTTGGAGTCCGCATGCGTCGGCACTGACGTAAGCCCAGATCTGATTGAGGAACTCCTGGACCTTGAGCGTGACAACGAGCGTCGGTTAAGGCGCCGTGGTCTGTCTGCCGCGCTCAGGGGGTGCATTGAGGAGTACATGACGGAGAAGAGAAGTGATCTTCACAAGAATTTCCCTTAGGAACGTTCGTCGTTACTCAGGTAAACAGACCGTGGACTTCGCGCCACCGCAAGGCAACAAGCGAGTTCATCTTGTTAGTGCGTACAATGGTGTGGGGAAGACTACGCTGTTTGAGTCAATAAACGCTTGCCTGTTTGCTACGAAGGAGGATCCGATCCTAAAGGCAAGCGACATTACCCGAACCTCCAGTCAGCCAGGTAACAATGAGATGTTGGTTGAAATCGAGTTCGAGCATGAGTCACAGTCTTACTTCCTCAGTCGGCATTGGGTAAGGAGACCTGGCCCTTCGGAGTACAGTGTAAACAGTGTCTTGCTGAGTTCCCTCCTCCAGAATCGGGATAGTGGGGATAGTTCTACCGATGAGGATGAAATCGCGGCCTTCATGAGGAGCCTGATACCTTTTGAGACGAGGAGGCTCTTTCTTTTTGATGGGGAACAAGTACAAACCTACATCGATCAGGCTTCAGAGAGCGTGAGAGATGCAATCGAAAGGTTGCTGGGACTCCACCTATATATTCGACTAGAAGAAGACATAAGGAAGATCGAGCAGGACTTGCGAGGGCAACGCCGTTCTCACGACGTTGGCGAGGACCTGTTAAGTAAGCAAGAAGTGCTGGACCAAAACGAAGTCCGGGTGAGATCAATCGAAAGGAGACAGCAAGAACTTAGTCGGGCTTCAGCAGACGCCAAGTCTCAGTACGCAAGACTACAAATAGAAGAAACGCGATTGGAGGGACTGTTTGACCCTGTCACGCAGTCAAAACGAAGAGATTTGGAGCAGCAGAGGTTGTCACTTAGGGGAGACGTAGAAAGGCTGGAGAATGCAACGGCGGAACTACTCCCAAACGAACTGGTGGCCTCTTTGTTTTGGCCAGAGATCGTTGCGGCCGTCGACAACACGCCGCGCACAGATAGTGTTGTTCCAGGCAATCTGAGAGAGTTAGCCGATCTACTCTTTCGTAATCGACGTGTGATCGCTGCGGCCCTAAGGTCTGATTCTCCAGAGAGCGTCGAAGCCGCCTTGAGGGAGTCACTCGGAGGCGACTCCGAGGGTGATGTGCCCTCTTACGTAAGGGATGGCCTACTGCGTCTCGCTGACTTAATCGAAAGTGGTAGAGAGAGATTAATCTCTCATCCAGAGCAAGTGCAATTAAAGTACTCAGAATTGGATAGGGTTGGGCATGAGATAGCAAGCCTCCCAAGCGCTGAGTTGTTCGACATGGATGTGAAGAGATTACACGAAGAAATGGAGGGCCTGCGAACCACGCAAGCTCGTCATGAGGAATCCCTGAAGTCACTTGCTCGAGACAGAGAGCGCCTAGATGCCGAGTCCGAAGGGTTAGAGCTGGACGTGGCAAGATTGGCCGACCACAATCTTAGGTATAGAGCAATTGGCGACACTATTGAGGTGTGCCGCAGAATCCGAGAAGTACTGGATGTGTTTGTTAGTGACTATCGCAGCACAAGGATTGGCGAGTTGGAACGAATTGTCAATGCGAAGTATCGCGACTTCACTAACGCCCCCGGATTGATTGACGCGATAGAAATCGACCGCGAGAGTGTCGACTTGAAGCTGTCGACCAGCGATACAGAGATGCAAGCTGGTGAACAGAGTGCCGGTCAAAAGGAGATTTTGGCTTTTGCGCTGATCGCAAGTGTGGTGGAGCTGTCGAATAGACAGGTGCCCGCCGTCATCGATACGCCATTGGCTAGATTAGATGCACAACACCGCGAGAATGTCTTGCGTCGTTTCTTCCCCAACCTCGGGCCGCAGGTGATTGTACTAGCCACGGACACGGAGGTAGGTAGGCAAGAAGTCAATGAACTTTCCCCCATTCTGGCTTCCAAACACCATCTCCACTTGGACTTGGATACTGGTACCACCACGATAAGAGACGGTTATCTCGACGAATGAACAGGTTGCCTGACCGAATTAGGGTGTCAACAAAGGCTCATAGCCACGCGCAAGCTGTGCTCCAGAAGTTCCCGGAGTTTGGCTCAATTGGCATTGTCTATCGGGTCGCTGCGATCCTGAGCCTGAGGAGGAACGGCTTTCTAGAAGCTCGCCCTGAGGATATCGACTCCGACACTGCGCACCCTGTCCGTCTCCCGGGTGTTATTGAAATGTCTTCTAATGCCACACCGACACTGTTGTTCCCTACTATTGTTCAGATCGTAGCCGGACGCCAAATCGACCTAGAGGAGGTGTATGAGCAGGTTTGGTACCACATTCACTTGGGTTCTTCGATTGTGGGCGACCTCGCAATTCAAGCTACAGATTTTAACGACTTCTATACGGCCCTTATGGAGGAGATTCCGCCCGGACTTGAAGCGAATGACAGGCTGATGCGATCAAGCACTGAGAGGGGTGGCGGTATAGAACTGGACTTGGGGGTTGACGAGAAAGGCGATAGTTCATTTTGGCCGCTTACAGATACGTCAATCGTTGAGAATCCACATGCGTGCATAATTGGGCTGAGTGGACAGGGAAAGACACAGTTTGCTCTAGACCTTCTATATCAACTACGGGCTCAAAGTCCTGATCTATCGTTCACTGTACTAGGGAACCTCTGAACAACTGAGGTCATCTCGTATGTGATGGACAGTAAGTGGGCTGTCCGAGGTATTTCTTCCTCCTACGGTGTGTCGATAGAGGTCTTGTGGTCCTGAAACGGCTCTGCTAAGGCGTATCTGCGTTCGTTTGTCCAGCTTGGGCGCACTCCGCCCTTGTCAGGCTGCGAAGTACCGCTCCGCCCTTATCAAGTTCGTCATTCCCAGTAGCAACGCCAGTCGTTGCGTGTTCTTTGCCAACCCTCGGTAACGCACCTTGGCGTATCCAAAGTGGCGCTTCACGTACAGGAACGGATGCTCCACCTTCGCCCTGGTCGACGCCTTGCGCTTCTCCACTAGCACCTCATAGCTTCCCGGCTCCAGTTGCCGACGTCTCCCGGGCCTCAGCGCTACCTGCCAGTCCACATCCAACTCGCGGTTCTCCAATCGCTTGCCGACTCCCTGATACCCCGCATCGCCCCACACCCGATTCTCTCCACCGTGCAGTAGCCGGTGAGCCTCCGTCACGTCATGAACGTTCGCAGGTGTCGTCGTTACGCTATGTACTACTCCCGTCTCAGCGTCCGCACCGATGTGCACCTTCATCCCGAAGCGCCACTCATTCCCCTTCTTCGTTTGACGCATCTCAGGGTCTCGCTCACCTGCACGATTCTTCGTCGACGATGGCGCCTCAATGATGCTCGCGTCCACGATCGTCCCCTCCCGAAGTCGCAGCCCCCGGGACTCCAGGTGACGGTTGATCTCCTCGAACAGAACCTGTCCCAACTCGTGCTCTTCCAGCAGATGGCGGAAGTTCAGGATCGTCGTCTCGTCCGGGAGCGGGCCCGATAGCCTCAACCCTACGAACCGTCTCACCGACTCGACCTCGTAGAGCATGTCCTCCATGCCAGGATCACTGAGGTTGTAGAACGCCTGCACACAGTGAATCCGCAGCATCACAGATAACTCATAAGGTCGCCGGCCCCGGCCTGCCTTGGGATAGAACGGGCGGATGCGTTCTACGAGCTGCTCCCACGGGATCAGACCGTCCATGCGCTCAAGGAATATCTCCCGCCGGGTCTTGCGCTTCTTGCTCTCGTACTCCAAGTCGGCAAATGTTGGCTGGTCCATCGTGCCTTCACCCCAAACATCAAGCTGTCTCAGATTACTAGGTGCGCGAGGAATCATCCTTCCCACGCAAGCGGAAACCCGCCCTTAACCCTGCTTCCCGCGTAAGCAGGAACCCAGGGGCGGAGGTCTCCGTGTGTTGTCCGCCTAGTAATCTGAAACAGGCTCCCCAAACATCTCCGCTTTGTGTATGGCATTTTACTATGCCACAATACACCAGACTTGTTCAGAGTATCCCTAGATTACAAGGGAGACCTCTCCGAAGACGGCAGCGCCGCAAGAGAGATGTTTGACAAACATGTCCAATGCGGAATTGTTGTACCTGGTGTTTCGCGAATACCAGCCGTCCCTTTTCAGAAGCCCCAAGCCTTTGATCGAGAGCAATATGCGCTGGGTGTAACAGACTTGATCAGCCGTTTCTACCCTCAACTAGGTTCTCAGCAAAGATTGGCACTGCGGGAGGTCTTGGTTGATGTGATGTCACAGGACGAAGGCGTTGAAGCGTTTGGGTTTGAAGTCCTCGGAGAGCGCCTAGAACGGTATTACAGTGAAAGGGGACGGCGAGAGGACGGGCTCACAGAGGTGATCTCAAGGCTAAGGGTGCTGCAGTTATTTGAAGAGACCCCCACGGCGCAAAATGTTTCTCCCCTGTTGAACAGTTCCCTGGTGGTCCGATTAAACGAACTGGCCGCTGACACTCTGCCCGCTGCATTCTTGCTCATTAGCCGGCTGTATGACGAAATGCGTCGCCTTCCTGACACTCCAAGACGGGGGTCATTCGTAGAGCTGCGGCATGTTATCTTCATTGACGAGGCGCATCACTACCTCGCTCAGCGGTCCTCCCCTCTAGCCCGAGTTATTCGAGAGGGGAGATCAAAAGGCGTGGCGGTTTTGTTGGCCACCCAATCTGTATCAGACCTGGCAGGTGTAGCAGGCGCAGACTATCGAGAATTCATCAGCAATTCGTTCTTCTTCAAGACAAACATCCGTAGCAACTCTGATATACGTGCGATGGTTCCTAGCGCCGCTCAGCGGGTGCAGGAAGTTGCAAACACGATAGCAGGGTTAGGTGTCGGGGAGATGCTATTCACTAAGAACATGAGGAGAGATCTCCGGTCCTCCGTATTGAACGCAGTACAGTTCTACAGGAGGGTCCCAACATGAGCCAGCTTGCCCTTGATTCGAGGCGCCAACCAAGCTTAGATCCAGGGCGTGCGGCGCCACTGCTACACAAGTGGTTTGCAAGACGGCGTCCAGATGCGATCCGGAAAGTGCTGGACGGCTTGGATGACCTAGGTGAAAGGCGTAGCTTGCGCATCTTGGACCCTTTTGCAGGTTCCGGAATGATTCTGCTGGAGTGTCTAACCAGAGGTCATGACGTGTTCGGGGTGGACATTAATCCGGTAGCATGGTTGATAGCCAGGCAAACACTGACTCCGCCGGACGTCGAACAGGTAGAGTACGCATTTCAGACGATCGATGATGCTGTTGGGCCCCGAATTAGAAGGTTTTTTGCGACTACAACGCCGGACAACATCCCTGCAGAAATGGTCACAGGATTTTACGTGCGGGTCGTCAGCGCTCCCGATGGCAACGATATTGAACTCCATCATAACTATCTGATAGCTAGGAATCGGAAGCAGGATTGGGCAGTCTACTATTGCCCGGCCTGTGGAAACATCTTTTACACGACTTGCCTCGACATCATAGTCTGCACACAGTGCCTCCATGAGTATGACTGGCGGAGGGGCACCGTTCTCAGGGGTAAAGTGAAAGTTGGGGCCGAAGAGTTTACTTTGGCCGAATTGTACGCCGGGGAAACCAGTGAACCACAGTTCAAGTTAATCGGTGTGGAATCCTACTCGGCAGAAACTGGCCGACTGTTTCATCGTCCCTCCGAAAAAGACTACCAGAACATTGACACTGCGCGGGCGCAGAGCCTGAACCACGACATCGCCGCAGAGCTCCGTTCAACACTGATTCCAACTGCTCGTCGTGACCCTAGACCAATTTCCCATGGCTTCAGAACTTATGGGCAACTGTTTGGTCCACGGCAACTGTTATCTTTATCCCTAATTGCAGAAACCATCAGGGGACTTAAAGAGCAGGAACAGCGGTTTGCAATGGCCCTCGCATTATCCGATGCTGCCGGCAGTAACAACCTGATGTGCCGGTACGCCGCAGATTGGCTTAAGCTTACTCCTGCATTCGGACTTCACGGTTTCGACGTCGTGACTAGGCCAGTCGAAGGAAATGTTTGGGGTGCAGCACGAGGCAGGGGCAGTTTCAGCAATTGCGTTGCTAAGTCCATTAGAGCTTATGCAACTATTGAGTCAACGGTCAGCAAGGCGGAAGATGCTCGCGAAATGGGCGCCACTCGAGATGTGAGGTGCGCGCCTGCCCAAGCTCTTTCCACGTTCGGCTGGAACAAAGTAGATGCCATCGTTACCGACCCACCGTACTTCGACAATCTGGACTATGGAGAGTTGGGCGACTTCTACTACCAATGGCTAAGGATCTCGCTTAGCGGTGCCGTACCCTTTGACCGAAGCTACTCTTTGGACTCGTCAGACTTAGCAAGGATCGCAGCTTTGGACAAAGACCCTCAACTGTTCAGCAACGAGTTGGCCGACATTCTAGGACAATCTATTGACCACTTGGAAGTCGACGGGGTGGTGGCATTTTCATATCACCACGCAAAAGCTCAAGCGTGGGAGTGTCTGGCAGACGCGCTGAAGAATGCTTCACTTGTCCCGTATCGGTTGAGATTTGTCAGATCGGAGCTCAACAATGGCTTCCATAGCTCGAGAGGCAACATCAAAGTCGACTCAATCTTCTATTGTCGAAAGCGTACGAGTCTAGCAGTCTTGAGTTCCGACGCCCTAATGGGTGATGCATTGGATGATCTGTCTGCAATGGAAGGATTAAAGCCAGTTGATGAAGTCAGTGCAGCCTATGCAATTGCGACTGCACTCGCGGCGTTGAGTCCGTCCTCCGACTTCGCGGATCTGTTAGACAGCGTGAAGCGAGTTGGGAGGTGGAATTGCTAGTGGACATTCACTTGCTCCCGGCTCCTATCGCGTCCGTGAGGCATCTCGTAGATGTAGAGGATGATCATCGAGCGAAATTTGACCAGCTTAGAGTCTTGGCTCAGAACACCTTGCATGTGTTAGCGGCAATCCTGCTAAGCGATTGTCATCGGCTTGGTCTGCTCGGCCAATTGCCAACACAACCAAGAGCCAAGAGGTTGGCCGTAGGCGACTTCGTTACTTACATCAATGAAGCGGCAGGCGTCCTAGCAACACGACTCGAAGTCAGTTACGTCCCCGAGTTAGTCCAACTCTACGGCGAAAGGACCAAGAGAAGTAGGCAGAGGAGAGAGAGACTTCAGCGCATTGTACGGAATCGTAACAGGGATGCTCATACAGCATCGTTAGCTCAAACCGGAACTTGGCTAAACGAGCTTGTAATTGATGTCGATGCCATCATTCAAGAGTTGGATTGCCTTCGTGCTCACATGATGGTGTCAGTCAGAAACGTGGAGTTGGCCCCAGATCTTCGTAGCAGTCAATTGAACGGCCTAAGATGCCATGGGTTCTCTCAACGTTATGTCTCTGTGAAATTGCCGATCGCTCGACCGGTTTCGCGCTGCGAGGTTGTTCTCATCAAGGTGGACCGCAATGATTGGTTAAGCTTAAGACCTTGGTTACTGTATGTGTGGGACGGCAATGAGTCTTCAACTGGTGGCACCGAGGAGCTTGCTCTCCTCAACGCAGTGAATGAGCGCCGTCTAGACTTCATAGGTCTTGTTTCCGGCACAGAATACCAGTTCGACAATGACTGGACACTATACACCATGTATGAACTTGAGGCTCCCCACACTTATCAAGTCTCAGATGCCGAACGCGTTGTCGGCGACGAAAAGCGCACCTGTTCATTCAATCGTACAATCGAAGGACCGGGTAGCGGAGAACCATCTAGTTTTCTAGATCGCCTTACGACAATCCGTGAGAACGTTGTAGCAAGACAGCCCCCCGGCTCACGTGGTGAACACCATCTGATTTCAGTACGAACCCCCACGAGGGAAGTAGCAGTCGCAAGCATGGATCCATCGGGGAGAATTCACATATTCTCCAGGATGCTGGAGCGCGCGGCGCAAGAGGGACTCATCGATAAGGCGCGACTTCAAAGAGCGCTAGACGATCTAGGCCAGGAAGGGGCAGACGAAGCGAGGTCCGGTGGGGCACTAGTTGACATCGGGCACATTTCCGAACGTTTCGACTGGCTCGATAGTTTGGCGCTTGGCTTCTCCGATTGGCGATAGATCCACCTAAGTCAAAAGGAGGCTAGCCTGGCGACCCCTGCGGTCGTTCCACCGATTGTCTCCCCAGCGAGCTACTTAGCGTCGAATACCGCGGGCGGCGCGGTTGCCCAGCAGGCGCCGGGTTGGACCGCGGCGGCCGGCGGTGAGGACACTTGGTTGGTGCATGGCCCAGTGGGCCAAAGCAGGCGAACGCGGGCCGCGTCAGTGATTCCACTGGGGCGACCGCTTCTCGAGGAACGCGGAAATGCCCTCGTGGGCGTCCTCTTTGAGCAGGTTGTCCACCATCACCTTCTGCGCCAGGTCGTAGGCGTCGGGTCGGGGCAGCTCGATCTGCCGGTAGAAGGCGGGCTTGCCGATGGCGAGCGTCTGCGCGCTCGCGGACGCAATCTGGCGGGCCAGCCGCTCGACCGTGTCCTCCAGATCGTCGTCCGGTGTCACGCGGTTGACCAGTCCCATCTCCAGCGCCTCGCTGGCCGGCACCGGCTCGCCGGTGAGCAGCATCTCCATGGCCTTCTTCGTGGACGGGACAGAGCGCGCCAGCGCCACGCCGGGAGTGGTGCAGAACAGGCCTATCTGGACGCCGGGCGTGCAGAAGGCCGCGGACTCTCCGGCGACGGCGAGGTCGCAGGTGGCCACGAGCTGGCAGCCGGCGGCGGTGGCCAGACCCTGCACCTGCGCGATGACCGGCTTGGGCAGCAGCCGGATGGCCTCCATGACCTCGGTGCACAGGGCGAACACCTCGGTGTACGACGCCTCGTCGCGGTCGATCAGCTCGCGCAGGTCGTGGCCGGAGCTGAACACCGGCCCCTCGGAGCGCAGCACCACCACGCGGACCTCGTCGTCGCGCTCGAAATCGGCGAACAGGTCTCGCAGCTCCAGCAGCGTCTCGGTCGAAAGCGCGTTGCGCTTCGACGGGTTGTTCAGCGTGAGCGTCACCACACCCTCGCGGGACCTGCGGCGTACCATTTGTTGTTGCATCATAACGGCCTCCTTGCCTCTTACCGGTCTTCCGGTGGAGAGCCTAGCCACAGGATGTATCTTCGCAAGTCTCGTGGCATGGCCTTGAACGCAAGGAAGAAGCCAGTAGCTACTACCCCTATCCCTGATATGGCTATCAAGATGATCTGGGTTCCTTCACTCATTGTCGCCCCCTTGTTGTTCATAGTTGCGGCTGTTGACGTAAGACCGCATGAAGGTCAAGACGGCAATCACTAACAAAATCATGCTGCCGATGAGAGTCATGGCGAATACGAAACTATCGAGGGCGGCACGCGCTGAAGTTCCAACGGTTAGCGCCAGGCAGATTAGCAATCCTGCGAACCCTCCAAAGACGCACCAACCCAGCAAGACCAGCGCGACCTTAGAGAATCTTATGTGACAATCATATCATACCCTCTCTCCCCGTCTCCCTTCCCGATATTCTCTATTGCAGAATCACCTCACCGGCAGTCCTCTACCAGCTCGGGGTTGCTGCCCGGGGCGGCGGCCGGCCGGCGGCCGACGCAGCCGTCGGCGTCGGCGGGGCGGCGGACGGACGCCTCGGCCGTCACGCCGGCGTAGCCGTCCGCGGTGCGCACGCCCCTCGCGAGCACGCGCGCGTCCGTGCCGTCCCCGTCCACGGTGTACAGCACCACGCTCCGTGGCCTGAGCTCGCGAATCCTGTCGTGCACCGCGGCGGGCTGCACGGCGATCCGGGAGCCGTCCGGGGACCAGGCCGATATCCCCTGTATGGGCGGGCCTCTCTCGTCGCCGGACACGCTGCTGACCAGGAGCGAGTAGTAGACGAAAGAGTCCTCGATCGAGACCCTCACGCCGGTGGACTCAAACAGTACCATCGCGCCGTTGGGAGACCAGGACAGGCTTCCCAGCCACACGTGCCCAGATTCGCCGACCGGGTGGTCGAACAGGGTATCGAGCTCGGAGAAGTGGTGAAACAGGTCCGCGACCTTGACGGAGTCTGATCCGCCGGTGGCGAACGTGTACAGCGCGGCCCCTTCTTCGCCCTCCAGCCCGGCTGCGGCTATCCTCTCGCCGTCCGGCGACCACGCGGGCCCGCTCACCGCGTCGGCCACTTTCGCAAGCCCGGCGCCGTCGGCGCCGACCGTGTAGACGGACCTGCCGACCTCCCAATCGCCATCGTACTCGTACACCACGAACGCTATGCGCTCGCCGTCGGGCGACCACTCCGGCGGATGCGGGCCCGCCGCAAAGTAGGGATCGTCCGCGCCGGGGGCCAGCAGCCGCACGTCCGAGCCGTCGGCGGCCATCGTGTACAGCCGGTAACTCGCGGGGTCGTGTTCCCCTTCCTCCGTCCGGCTGGAGATGAACGCGATGCGGGCGCCGTCGGGTGACCATACGGGGTAGTTGTCCACGTGGCCGTTGTCGGTCAGCCTCCGGGTCTCCGTGCCGTCCAGCTTTGACACCATCAGCTCGAAGTTGGACCCGGTGGAGTACCTGCACGTGGAGTAGACGACCCTGGAGCCGTCGGGGGATATGTCGAAGTACATCATGGAGCCGGTGTACATCCCAAGCACGTCCGAAAAGGCCGAGTTCTCGACGGGATCAATAACCTCCCGCACCCGGTGACCGTCGGCGTCGACGCCGTACAGGCCGACCGGCGGCGTGCCGATCTTGCCAATCGAAAAGTCGAACAGGATCCGGGAGCCGTCCGGCGACCAGCGGACGTGGTTGGCCAGTTGCCAGTCTTCCGGAAGCTCCGGGCCGGACACGCTGCAGGGCGTAACCCCGGGCCCCGCGACGGCGAGAGGCGCCGTGACGGCTGTCGGCGTGTGCGTGGTCGCCTTCGCTGCGGTGGGATCGGCGTCGCCCGCTCCGCGCTCGCAGCCGAGCGCGAGCGCCGCGGCTGCGAGCGCGAGGAGCAATGGCGATAGGGTAGTGGCACGTAAACGAAGCGGCATAGTGTCTACCTTGCCTAGCGGAGCACGCAGATACCCACTCTACACCGGCAAGTGTTGACGTTACTGTGGCGAGCCGAAGTCGATCGGCACCGCCTCCACGTCCTCGATGCGCTCGTCGGCGGTGTAGCGCCACACCCCCACGTGGCCGTGCACGAGGTCGCCGTTGGCGTCCCAATCTAGCGTCGCCGCCGCGCCCTCGTAATCGACGTCGCCGCCGTCCCGGACGATGCGCAGCGCCTCCGCGACGCCCTCCGGCCCCGCGAGCGCGACCTCGCCGGGCGCCGACGCGACCGCGCGCAGCCGGTCCCGTGTCGCGGCGCCGTCCGTCACGCCGGCGGCCTCCGCCGCGAGCGCGATGGCGATGACCGCGTCGTAGGTCTCTTTCACGTAGGCGAACGCCGGCAGCTCCCCGTGCTCGTCCAGAAACGCCCTCTCCCACGCCGCTGAGGACTCGCTCCCCGGCGCGCTGACGCCCGCAGTACCGTACATGCCTCCCAGACGGTCACCGCCTATGTTCCGCACCAGGTTGGGACTCCTGGCGGCGTCGCCGAACGTGAAGCTGTCGTACAGGCCGCTCTCCAGCGACTCCCTGACCATGGTCTCGGCATCCGGCCCGGACGCTATGATCAGCAGCGCCTGCGCGCCGTCCTCCGCCGTCTCCGCCAGCGCGGCCAGGTATGAGTCCTGCCCGCGCTCCACGGCGGCGAGGCTGACCCGCCCGGTCCAGGCGGCGGCGAAGGACTCGGCGAGCCCGCGCCCGTAGGCGTCGTCCTGGTACATGACGCCCACGTTGTCGAAGCCGCGCTCGCGGGTCACGCGGGCCAGAACGGGGCCTTGCGCCGTGTCAGCCAGCACGATGCGGAAGAAGAAGCCGTCGTCGTCCGCGTTCGTCAACTGCGGCGAACTGGCGGACGGGCTGATGTTGACGACGCCAGCCGGGCCGGTGACCTGTTCGGCGACGGGCAGCGAGTTGGCGCTGGAGCTGGGGCCGACTATAGCGTGCACGCCCTCGGCCTCGACCAGACGGCGCGCCTCGGCCACCGCCGTCTCGCTGTCCGTGCCGGTGTCTCCCCGCGCCGTCTCGACGTCCAGGCCGAACACGCCGCCCGCGTCGTTGACGTGCTTTATCGCGAGCAGGAAGCCGCGCTCTCGCCAGGCCGAGCGGTCGGAGGACGGGCCACTGAAACTCATCAGCAACCCTATCTTCAGCGGCTCGGGCTCGGCATCCGCTGGGCCGTCGCCGCCGCACGCCGCGGCGACGCCGAGCGCCAGCAAAGCCGCGGCGGCCAGCGGCAGAACCCGGAGCACAAGGGCGCGTGTCACCCTGAAACTATCCAGACTTGACATGACACGCGTTTCAACCATCACCCTAACCCTTTCCCAGTCTTGGTAGAGGGGATAGACGCCTTAGCCCAGCCTGCCGTACGCCTCCGGCAGCGCCTCCTCCAGCCGCTCGAAGCCGCGCCACTCGCCGTACTGGGGAGCCAGCGCCGCGACCGTCGCGGCGGCCGCGTCCTGCGCGCTTCTGCCCGCGCTGGCGGCGGCCTCGAGACTGCCGACCATAGCGTGGATGAAGTCGCGCGCCTCCACCAGCGCGGCGTGCTCGCCAACCGGCCCGTGGCCGGACACGAACCGCGGGGCCTGAAGGTCCACCAGCCGGTCGTCGGTGGCGGGCCACTCGGACGGGTAGCTGTCGGCCAGGAACGGCATTCCGCCGTCCTGCGCCACGTCCCCGCAGAACACGATGCCGTCGTCCGGCAGGTAGATGTGCGTGTCGCCGCCGGTGTGCGCCCTGCCCAGGAACAGCAGGCGCACCTCTCTACCGCCGATGTACAGCCTCATGCTCGTCTCGAACGTGAGATTGGGCGGCGTGATGTTCACCAACCCGGCCTCCTCGGACCAGGGGTCGCCGGAGCTCATCACCTTCTCCCGCCACTGCCGATTCCACTCCACGTCCACCATCTCCTCGTAGCAGTTCTCGTGGCCGATGATGGTCGCGTCGGGAAACTCCTCGTTGCCCCAGGCGTGGTCCCAGTGCGAGTGGGTGTCCACCAGGTACCGGATCGGCTTGTCGGTGATGTGCCGGACGTCGTGGATGAGGTCGCGTCCGAATGACGGGACGCGCAGCGAGTCGATCACCAGCACGCCGTCGTCGCCCACGATGATGCCCGCGTTGGTGAGGCCCTCGTGCAGCCGCGCGAACACGCCCGTCTCGAGCTCTATAATCTCGGTTCCCGGTGTAGTGGCCATTGGGATGCTCCTTCCTAAAATACATATGGGCATACTGTACACAGATTGCCGCCAATCTGCACTCGGCGAAGTCACGTCGCAAGGTTTTTCAACCTTTGCACCACATGTTATGATGGTTAGTAAGAGCCCGCTGCGGTGCACACCGCGGTACAGGGCTGGACTTTGCTTGCCACGACATCTCAGCGAGTGGCGAGAGCGGAGGATGACAGATGACTACAACCAACGCGTTGGATGACGGTTTCGAAGAAGCCGAAAGAGGCCTTGAGTGGCTGGAGAGGCTCGAAGCCTTGCAGGCGCGCTCGGCGTCCGACAAGGCCGCCTTCGAAGTTGTGGAATACGTGATAAAGCTGCGAGCGGCGGTAACCGCGCTGGCCGGAAACCGGGCCGGGGCCGAGCTGAGCAAGACCGTGGGCAGGGAGACGGCGCAACTTGTGTATGAGCTGCGGCAGGATGGGGACCAGGACTACTGGAACACCAGCATCCTGCCCGCCCTTACGAAATCGGACCCCTAGTCGATGCCCCGATCGCCGGGCGCGCGGGATTGCAAGAGAGTACGCCTCCTGAGGTGGTAACGCAGACACAAAAGGACGAAAAATGACGTCTAGTGGAAAGTTCAACCTGGCGGAAGTCGAGGTTCTCGAGTCCAGAGGCCCCACGTTGCTGCTGCGGGCGCGGGGGCGCATCGACATTCACAGCGCCAACCTGTTCGAGGCGGACGTCCTGCGCGCCACGGCCGGATCGGAGTCGGACGTCGTGGTGGAGGCCTCCGACATCACCTATGTCAGCAGCGCCGGCCTGAGAGCGTTCCTGCGCATTTCGAGAACACTTGGCAGGAACCAACGCAACCTTCACATCTGCAGCCTTAAACCGTACATAGAACAGGTTTTTGTAATCGTTGGATTCGACAGGGTCATACCGCTCCATGCGGATGTCGATTCGGCGCTGACCGCCGCCGGCGACCGGTCGAGCGGCAACCCTTCGCAGTAGCGACATTCCCGCTATCGCCAGGCCGGGCCGGGCCCGCCTTCCTCGCATCCTTCGATTCGGCATCGTAAAGAGGAGTTGCTCCAATGGCTACGATTGACCAGAGCGTGTTCAAGGCGATGGAGTGGCGCTGCATAGGACCCCACAGGGGCGGACGCTCCGTTGCCGCCGCCGGCGACCCCCACGACCCCATGACCTTCTACTTCGGGGCGTGCAACGGCGGCGTTTGGAAGACCGACGACGGCGGCGCCTACTGGGAGAACATCTCGGACGGCTTCTTCCAGAGTTCCGCGGTCGGCGCCATAGCCGTCGCCGATTCGGACCCCAACGTCATCTACGCCGGCATGGGAGAGGCCTGCATCAGAAACGACGTCTCATCGGGCGACGGCGTGTACAAGTCCACGGACAGGGGCAGGACCTGGCGCCACCTGGGCCTGTCCGACAGCAGGCACATTTCCCGAATCCGCGTCCATCCCACCAACCCGGACCTCGTGTACGTCGCGGCGCTGGGCCACGCCTGGGCGCCCAACGACGAGCGCGGCTTGTTCTGCTCGCGAGACGGCGGCGAAAGCTGGGAGAGGGTTCTGTTCGTCAGCGAAAAGGCGGGGGCTATCGACCTGTCGATGGACCCCACCAACCCGCGCATCCTGTACGCCGCCATGTGGGAGGTGTTCCGCAACCCCTGGACGATTTCGAGCGGCGGCCCCGACAGCGGGCTGTACAAGTCCACGGACGGCGGCGACACCTGGACCGAGCTGTCCGGCAACCCCGGCTTCCCGACGGGCCTGAAGGGCCGCATCGGCGTCGCGGTCTCGCCGGCGAGGCCGGACAGGGTCTGGGCTATCGTGGAGGCCGGAGAGGGCGGGCTGTACCGCTCCGACGACGGCGGCGACTCCTGGGAGATGGTCAACAACTCCGACGGCCGGGGCCGCCCCTGGTATCACACCCACGTGTTCGCGCACCCGCAGGACCCGGAAACGGTGTGGGTGATGGACAGCTTCTTCTATGTGTCAAACGACGGCGGCCGGACGTTCGGGCAGATACCGATGCCGCACGGCGACCACCACGACCTGTGGATCGACGCGAGCAACCCCAGGCGCATGATCCAGGCGAACGACGGCGGCGCGACCGTCACGTTCAACGGCGGCGGAAGCTGGTCCAGCATCTATAACCAGCCCACCGCTTGCTTCTACCACCTCGCCGTGGACAACCAGTACCCGTACCGCGTCTACGGCACGCAGCAGGACAGCTCCGCCATCAGCGTCCCCAGCAAGAGCGACGACAGCGCCATCCCGCTGAGCGCCTGCTACATGACCGGCACCTCCGAGAGCGGCCACATCGCCGTCCGGCCCGACAACCCCAACGTGGTCTACTCCGGCGCCATCGGCTCATCCGCGGGCGGCGGCGGCAACCTGCTACGCTCCGACCACGCCCTCGGCGACCACATCGAGATCATCACGGTCTGGCCGGAGGAGTCCTGGGGCTGGGCGCCCAAGGACCAGAAGTATCGCTTCCACTGGACCTACCCCATCCTGATCTCCCCCCACGACCCCGACGTGCTCTACTGCACGGGCAACCTGGTGTTCCGATCCACCAACGAGGGCAAGAGCTGGGAGCCGATCAGCCCCGACCTGACCCGGAACGACCCCTCGAAGCTGGAAATCTCCGGCGGGCCGGTCACGGTGCAGGGTGTAAGCGGCGCGGAGACCTACTGCACCATCTTCGCTTTCACCGAGTCCCCCCACGAGCAGGGCGTGTTCTGGGCAGGCTCCGACGACGGGCTGATCCACATCTCGCGCGACGGCGGGGATAGCTGGGAGGACGTAACGCCGCCCGACCTGCCGGAGTGGACGACCGTGGCGTTCATCGAGGTCTCGCACCACGATCCGGCCACCGCCTACGTCGCGGCCTACCGCTACAAGCTCGACGACTACAGTCCCTACCTCTACAAGACTGGGGACTACGGCAACACGTGGCGACAGATAACGAACGGCATAGGGTCGGAAGACTTCACGCGGGTGCTCCGCGAGGACCCCGAAAGGCCGGGGCTGCTGTACGCGGGTACCGAGTTCGGGCTGTACGTGTCCTTCGACGACGGCGAGTCGTGGCAGAAGCTTCAGCTCAACCTGCCCGTGGCGCCGCTGTACGATCTGGCCGTCAATGGCGACGAGCTGGTGGCGTGCACGCACGGGCGGTCGTTCTGGGTGCTGGACGACGTGACGCCGCTGCGCCAGGCCAACGAGCGGATAGCCGAGTCCGACGCCCACCTGTTCAGGCCGAAGGACACCAACCAGGACGTGGAGCCTGCGATCTTCGCCCCGCTCCCTCCGATTCCGGGCGCGAAGAACTACCAGGTGGACGCCCACGGCGGCACCGCCTTCTACGTCCGCCAAAGGGCCGACGGCAGCCAGTACCGCTCCCACGTCGACGCCGGCGACAACCCCCCGCGGGGAGTCTCGGTGTTCTACTACCTGAGTGAAGAGCCGGAAGGCGAGGTCACGCTGACGTTCGCCGACTCCGGCGGCAGGGAAATAGCGAGCTACACGAGCGAGGAGGGAACAGGCCAGCACGTGCCTGTCGCGCAGGGGATGAACAGGTTCGTCTGGGACATGCGCTACCCCGGGCCGAAGACGTTGCCCAACGATTCCTCCCTGAACGTTTTCTACGCGAACGACCAGGGCCCGGAGGCGCCTCCGGGCACCTACCAGGTCTGGCTGGCCGTGGGCGGCCGGGTCTACAATCAGTCCTTCGAGCTCCTGAAGGACCCCCGCGTTTCGGCGAGCCAGGACGAGCTCGAGGACCGCTTCAACACGCTCATGCAGATTCGCGACAAGCTCACCGACACCAACGACGCCATCATCCGAGTCCGGAGCATCTACCGGCAGATGGAGGAGTGGGAACAGCGCGCCGAGGATCGCTCCGACGCCATCGCCGACGCCGCCGAGGCCCTGCGGGGGAAGCTATCCGCCGTCGAGTCCGAGCTGATTCAGACGAGGATCAAGACCAGGGCGGACTTCATGAACTATCCGTCTCAGCTCAACTCCAAGCTGCGCGCCGTCGGCAGTGTCGTGACCAGCGCCACCGGCACGCCGACCGAGCAGTCGGTCGAAGCGCTCGGCGAGTTCTCCGGGCTCGTCGACGACCACCTGGAACGGCTGCAAGAGGTCATAGACAAAGACCTCGAGGAGTTCGGGGACCTGCTGTCCGAGCTGGACCTGCCGCTGATCGTTCCGACGGCCTAGGCCCGAGAGACCTCATCGTCCCGTCGTCGGGCCGAAGACTCAGCGCCGCAATGGTAGATCATCTCTCTTCCGAGCCTGTCCAGGCGGAGCTGTATGACGCCTTCAATTCGGGAGTGCGGGACTTCGGGTTCTATCTTCCATTGGTGATGTCTGCGAGGAGCGTGCTCGACGTTGGCTGCGGTACAGGAGAGCTGCTGCGCCTAGCGCGAGAATCCGGTCACACGGGACGACTGTGCGGGCTCGATCCTTCAGAGCCGATGCTTGAGCAGGCGCGGAGGAAACGCACCGACGCGGAGTGGGTACTTGGTGACATGGGTTCGGTCGACTGGTGTCGGGAGTTTGACCTCGTCGTAATGACCGGTCACGCATTCCAAGTGTTTGTCGAAGACGAACAACTGCGAGAATCTCTTGCTGCGATTCGTTCCGCTCTCACCGAAGACGGGCGGTTCGCTTTTGAGACCCGCAACCCACTTGCTCGGGAGTGGGAGAAGTGGATCCCTGAAAATGCCGTGGAGGTCGTGCATGAATGTCGCAGGGTGCGAATGGCTCACAAGGTCGAGTCACCCGTTGCCGGGGACCGTGTCTCGTTCACTACCACCTTCACTAGTCCAGGTTGGATCCGACCTCTGCAAAGTCATAGCACGCTGAGGTTTCTTGACGCCGACTCGCTGGCATCGTTCCTGTCCGAAGCGAACCTGGCGATCGAGGAACAGTTTGGCGACTGGGACCGGCAGAAACTGACGGATACGAGCCCGGAGATCATCACCGTCGCAAGACGGGCCTGACACCTCGGCCTGGGAGACATCGAGGAGCATGAACCCATGCTGGTTGGCGGCGTCCACCATTCGCGCGTCGTAGGCGAGGGCGCGTTCGAGGAACTTGTCGATCATCTTCCGTTCCCGAGCAGACTTCGATCCATACAGGCTCCCATCGTGGATTCTCTGCCGAAAGACCTGCGCGTCAGCCGTAAGCCATACCGCGACGACCGTGTCCAGGTTCAGGCCTGCCACGAATTCGGGCCACAGGGCCGACCCTTCCAAGATTACTCCAGTCGTAGAGGTAAGGTCTGAGTGGGACGTGATGATCGCCTCAACCTTCGGCCAGACATTGACCCTGTGGTGTCGGAGGACATCCTCGATCAGTTTGTCGACTGACAGACAGAGGTAATGCCGCGCAACTTGGTTCGGTATCTCTTCCGGCGCCGGCCTCCAAGGGCGGCCGGGGTGACGTGCCAGACTATCGGTGGAGACATATGACCAACCCAACGTGGCCGCCAGCGACTCGGCCAGAGTCGACTTCCCAACGTGTGATGATCCTCCGATTAAGACCACTTTCACGCCAGGGCGTGGCCGGATTGTCACGCTCCTACTCCCCAAAAGTGGTCCGATATCGGAGTTGTGCAGCGGTCTCCGGGCGATCTGCGGAGCGGCCCTCTACGACCTCCCGTGCGCCAGCAGGAACTCGCGCACCTGCGCGACCGTCCTGTCGTAAGTGTCCTTGGACTCCTTCCAGGGGTACTCGCTGACCTGCACGTTGGGCGCAATCGCCACCAGGTCCATCGCCGCCTCGTACGAGTGCGCCGGCGTGTCGTCCGGCAGCACCAGCAGCGGCGTCTGGCACGCGCGAGCGAAGTCCCGCGACACGCTGTACATGAAGTCCGGCTGCACGCGGTATAGATTGTGCACGTACTGGTCGATGGTCTCCTGCGTAACCTCGGGCCGCCGCGCGCGAAGCTCCGCTCCCCAAGCCATTCCCGAATCGTACATGGCGTCGGGCGTCTTGCTCGCGTGACCCACCGGCTGGCACAGCACCGCGGCAGCCACGCGGTCGGGCGCGCGCTCGATCAGCTTGAGCGCGAACGGACCGCCGATGCAGTAGCCTATGAACAGGAACTTGTCGATTCCCAGGTGGTCCATCACGCCGAGCTGGTCGTCGGCGAGCGCACCCCACGGGTCGTCGACGTCCACCGGCCCGCTGGACTCCCCACCGCTCGCGTTGCGCTGGTCCATGGTGATACAGCGAAAGTCGTCGCTGAACAGCGCCATGGCGTCGAACACCTGCGACGGCCAGCCAGCGACGATAGAGTTCAGCCCACCGCCCGGCGTAGCCAGCAGCGGGAAACCCGACCCCGCCTCCTCGTAACGGATGCGCACGTCGCCCCTCGTGTAATGTGGCATAGTGGTTACTCCTTCATCCCGGCCCCGATTCCGGCGCCGGCTCTTACCTAGATGGCACGGTCATAGCGAACAGGTCGCTTCGACCGGGTGTACTTTCCCTCGGCAACCAGACGTTTCAGCCACTCTCTGGCCTGGGTTGTTGAAACCCGTAGGTATGACGCCACGTCGGACTCGGAAGTGGGGGTATCTAACGACCGCAACAACTCCTCGACACAATTGAATAGCGCCTCAGAAGCTGGAAGTCCATTTGAATCTGCGCTTTCAATCAGAATATGGAGCCCAAGCGACTCAGCGCTGTCGGTGTTGGTAGACCCGGCCGCGCCCAAGCCATCTGTTTGAAACGCGCTCTTCCAAAGGCTTTCAGCTTCCGAATACACTTGAGTGCCTGACAGTGCCTTCCTGAAGTCGTCAGCCGTCTGAGGGTTCGGCCAAAGGCGGGCGCCCATCTCCAATAGTGCTTCGAGGCCTCTGCTGCCCGACTCATCGACGCGAGCATAAAGTGGCGCCGAGCGTAACTTCGTCAACTGCTCGACAGCGCCCGTCCAGGTCCCACCCTTCTTGTAATCAGACTCTACTACGAGGCCCGCGTCTGCCAGAGCATAAATCAGCTTGTTCCGTCTCATGGCGTTTCCCACGGAGAAGCCTGCCCGCGGGTCGAATGGTGAAATCAGCGTGAGCCGCCCGTCCATCAGCACGTTTCGATTCTCACGCTGTAACACCGACTTCTCGATGCCGTCGGCCAGTACGCCTATCGCGGCCCCACCTCCGTTCAATGCGCCCCGCATGGCGGCCTGATCCACACCTTTCGCCCCTCCCGACACGATGGTGCAGTTGGCCAGCGCCGCGGAACGGCCCGTTTGTTCAGCGTACTCGATCACTTGATCACTGACCCGGCGCGACCCGACAACAGCCAACCCTCCGCGTTCAAGCAGGTCTCCGTCACCACAGCCGTACAGCACTGGGGGCGCAGCACTTCCCAGTTTCTGCCTTAATCTCGATGGGTAGTCTTGGTCCGCTTGGCTGACCACCCATATGGACCTGGCTCTCCAGAGTTCCAGAACTTGCGAGAGCTGGAATCCGCGGGTAAGCAGTTCCTGAATGTGCTCAGGCTCAAGCCCCGTCTGACACTCCTCCAGGATCTCGGCGCCCTCAGGCCCTGCCAAGTCGCCAAGATTTCGACCACAGCCTCGAATGCGCTCTACAAGCTTCGCGTATTGTCCGGGCGTCAGGCGGCGAGGGGAGTCGTCCTGCGCACGCTTGCGCCCCACCATCAACAAGGGCGCGGTCAGTAGCAGGGTAACCTCAGTATCGGGCGACAAAAGGCTGTTCATCGGCCTCCACTCGTCCCGGCGTCTGCAAGCGCGAATGGCCACACTTCCTGGCAGCCGTGTCCTCTCAGAAGCCAGGAGGCAACCGTAAACGTCCAACGTGAGTCTACCATATCATCCACCAGCAGCACCGGGCCCTGCATAAGCTCGTCCGCTATGACGCCGAGGGAGCCGTCCAAGTTGAGGGCCTGCTGTGAGCTGTTGGCCATGTCCTTCTGTTCCGGCCTCTGCTCGGTCGTGACAAGGCTGGCTGAGAAAGGCAGCCCCAGTGCGTAGGCTAGTTGCCTGGCAAAGTCCGGAACAAGTGAGGGGTGACGGCTCGACGGTATGCACGTAACCCATGCGGGACCTGGCTGAGGGTTCCATTTTCGAATCAGCTCGGCAGACGCCGCAACCAACTCGTCCGGAAAGCGTCCGTCCATGTACTTGCCGATACGCACCAGGCCACCCCATCCGGCATCGCCCCAAATGCAGAGAGCCTTCCCAATTTCAGCCCTGGACTCCACCGGAATTCGCCCACTGATTCCATATGTGGGTAGGCCGCCGGGCGGCCACTGCAAGCGCGGCTGGATATCTACACTGGTTCGCCGCAGAAATCTGACGGCGTCCCGAATTGTCTCATTGCTGACAGTTTCCGGGAGTGCCCCCAAATGGGAATGGTCCGTGGCTTCTGAACGCCCGTCCAGTGCCCTGATGAGGAACTCCATGTATCCAGAGTCCAGAGCAACGTACTCCTGCATTTGCCTCTGCTCTTCCACGCGCAGAGCGGTGAGGCGTCTAGCCCGGTCCCAGAATTCATCGCTTAGCCGCACTGGTGTGAGTTGCCATTTGGTTCCGACTTTGGCAATTGGAGCGGGAGATTCGAGAGATAGCAACTTGATGGTCTGGGCGATTCGCGTACGGCTGACATTGACCCTATGGAGGAGCTGGGGCACAGTGAGACCCTCGGGTTCGTCTTCCAGTGCTCCAGTAACTGAGTCCACTTCGTCCACCGTAGGGAATGCGCTGTGGATAAAGTAATCCGTTATGTCGGTATCTTCCGTGCCGCTCAGAAGCACTCCGTAGGCAGCGTCGATGGCTCTGCCTGCACGCCCGACCTGCTGGTAGTAAGCAATCACGGAGCCTGGTGTCTGATAGTGGATCACGAAGGCCAGATCGGGTTTATCGAACCCCATGCCAAGCGCCGTGGTGGCGACAAGCGCCTTGACGCGATTCTCCAGCAGCCGTTCTTCCAATTCTTCTCTATCGTCAGATCTGGAAGAGTACGCCTGCACTTCGAAACCGCGGTTTCGAAGCCATTCAGCCACTCGGTTGGCGTCGCGAACAGTCAGCGTATAGATGATCCCGCTGCCCGGAATTGCTGCCAGTCGGTCGGCGATCCATGCCAGCCGTTCAGCCTGGGTAGGTAGCCTGATAGTTTGCAGCACCAGCGAAGGGCGGTGCAGATCTCCCCGCAGCACGTGGAGCCTTGGACCGAGTATCTGCTCGAGGTCGTTCGTCACCCGATCATTCGCTGTTGCAGTTGTGGCAAGTAACCGGAAGTTTTGTGGCAGGCTGCTGGAGATTCTTTCAATCAACCTATAGTCAGGCCGGAAATCGTGGCCCCAGTCTGAAATGCAGTAAGCTTCGTCGACAACCAGAAGCGAGAGTCGTCCTGCGATGCCTGGAAGGACATTTTCCCTGAAATCTTCGTTCGAAAGACGCTCAGGTGAAATCAGCAGAATGTCTACCTCGTCATTTCGGAGTCTCTCCTCCACAACCTCCCATTCAGCGGTGTTGGCTGAGTTGATTGTGACAGCCTGTACACCCATACGCTCCGCGGCCGCTATCTGATTCCTCATCAGCGAAAGCAACGGGGATACCAGCAACGCAGGGCCAGCTCCTGAGTCTCGCAACAGCCGGGTCGCGATGAAGTACACAAAACTTTTGCCCCAGCCGGTCTTCTGGATCACGAGCAGCCGCCCTCTTCCCTCCACAACATGGCGAATCGCTTCCGACTGATCTTCGCGAAACTGAGCGTCCGGGATTCCGGACCCCCTGCGAAGCAACTCCAGAGCTCTCTGTGCGTTGTAGGACATGGTTCCTGTTACACCTCAAGGTGGTGTTGTTTTACACGATGTAGCTGTACCACTATCTGCGTTGACCTTTCAAGCACTTGGCCAAGCCATTGGAGATAGGGGCAAGACCATTTCGCGCAGTCCAACGTCGAAACAAACTACCGGAGACTCTGCAAACAACTGGGCGTGTTGCTGTGTAGCGGACGTCCTACGTGCGCATTACCCAGCGCACCCCCTACCTCCCCCCAAACCGGTACACCGCCCCCTCGAACGTGAGCACGTACACCTCCCCCGACTCGTCCTCGCCGAACGACGAGATGGACAGCCCCGTGTCCGCGATCAGCATCTGCTCCGTCACCGCCGCGCCGTCGTGACGCAGCGCCCATATCTTGCCGCTGCAGAAGTCCGCGTACAGGTACGCGCCGTACAGCGCCGGCTGCCGGCTCCCTCGGTACACGTACCCGCCCGTCACCGAGCAGCCGCCGTCGCGTCCGTACTCGGCTACCGGCATCTCCAGGCCGCGCGTGTCGCAGTTCGTGGGCCGGAAGCACTTCGAGCCTTCCATAAGGTTCCAGCCGTAGTTACGGCCCGGCCTGATGATATCGACCTCCTCGTACCGGTTCTGCCCCACGTCGGCGGCCCACAGGTCGCCCGTATGGCGGTCGAAGCTGAACCGCCACGGGTTGCGCAGGCCGTAGGCCCATATCTCACCGCGCGCCGTCCCGTCGCCGCCCGCGAACGGGTTATCCGGCGGCGCCGCGTAGCCGCCCGTCTCGTCCAGCGCGCTCACGTCGATTCGCAGGATGCTGCCCAGCAACGTGGACGTGTCCTGCCCGTTGCCGCGCGGGTCGCCGGACGAGCCGCCGTCTCCCAAGCCCACGTACAGCATGCCATCGGGGCCGAACGCGACGTGGCCGCCGTTGTGGTTGCGGTACGGCTGCGCAACCTCCAGGAAGACTAGCTCCGAGTCCGGATCCGCCCGGTCGGGGTCTTCCGCGCTGACCGAGAAGCGCGAGACGACGGTCCGTCGTGGGCCCGACGCGGTGTAGTTGACGTAGAAGTGGCCGTTCTCGGCGAACGCGGGATCGAACGCCAGACCCAGCAGACCCTCCTCGTTGCCGGAGTCGTTGACGCGCTCGCGGATGTCCAGGAACGTCTCCGCCGACTCGACGCCGGGGTCGTTGTCGAACACCACGATCCGCCCCGGCTGGAGCACCACGAACAGCCGACCGGACCCGTCGTCCGGGTAGGTCAGCAGCACCATCCGGTCGAACTCGAGGCCCGGGAACGCCGGCTCAAGCTCCACCGGCGCGAGCGGCCGCGCCTCGACCGGCTCCGGCGTGTCGACGGCGGCCGCAGGTGTCGGCGTCGGCGCGGCGGCGGTCGGGGAGGGCGTCAACGCGGGCTGGGAAGCCGGCCCCACCACCGGCGCCGGCGTGACAGTCGGGGATAGCGCCGCAGCGGGCGTCGGCAGCTCCGCGACGCCCTCGCCGCACGCGGCGGGCAGCAGCACCGTCACCGCCGCCAGAAAGAACGCCAGCCAGAGCATAATCAGACCCGTCATCGTCGTCCTGCTATTCGCCTGATACCCCCGTATAGCCGCGACATTTGAACCGCCACCTGTTGACTGTCCTTCCAGCTATCATACACCCACCGGCATCGCGCAAAAGTCTATTCCACCTCGCAGGGCTGACAGGGGCAGGCGCCGGGACTGAGCCTCCCAAAAGTCCCTTCCCCCTCGCAGGGGGAAGGCTAGGATGGGGGTGATTCCCCGGCCTGTCCCGCATCTCCCACTTGCCCATGCGAGCCACTCAATGGTAAAACTCCCAGCACAGACCCCCGAAGGAGGCCAACATGCCCGAAGACCCCCGAAAAGCCGAGCTGCTGGAGCACGCCCAGGCCCACCTGTTCCGCTCCGCGAAGGACTACGGCGAGCCCATCATCGCCCGCGGCCGCGGCGCGACCCTCGTCGACACGGACGGCAAGGAGTACCTGGACTTCGGCTCCGGCCAGATGGCCGCCAGCATCGGCCACAACCACCCCGCCATCACCGAGGCGCTGCAACGCAGCTCCGAGCGCATCCTCCACCTGAATACCCCCTGGTCAGCGAAGAGGTGATCGAGCTCGCCAGGTCCCTCGCATCTGACAATGCAGAACTGCATAACGAGGTCGCCTCGTCAATGTCCGGGCCCTGGCACATACCGGCTGGCGAAGTTGACGCGCTCGACTGGTCTATCAGGCTGGCCAAATAGGGTCAGCTGGCGTTGGTACCGTCGGCAGATAGACCCTGTAGTTGGTTGCCATGAAACAGATCAACCCTGAATCTCCACCAACCACCCGTTCGCCGCAAACCTCAAGACGGGTGATGCTCAGGCGTATTATGGGCATTCTCTTGATGCACCGAGGCCTGATTGTGGGAGCTTCGGTCCTCTCATTAGCATTGGCTGTCATTTGGTTGGTTCCACCCTTTCTGATCAGCGTCATCATTGACCGAGGGATTCTTGGGGGAGACAGCCGTCTGTTGGTTGTTCTTGCCTGTCTGCTAGTCGGCGTCGCTATTCTTATCGGCGTGGTCGACACTGTACACGGATATTGTGTCGTGTTGTTGAGCGAACGCGTTGTACGTTCCCTACGCATCATGTTGTTTAATTCGCTGCAGCGGCAGTCGTATCGATTTTTTCTGCGGCATAGTTCAGGGGAGGTGATGTCGCGTCTCTGGAATGACCTATCAGGCATTCAGTTGGCGGTTGGGACAGCTGTGGCAGAACTGTTGGGAGCCGTGATATTTCTAGCTGTTGTGCTACTATTTATGGTCGCTTGGAACTGGCAACTGACAGTTTTTGCAATTCTCACGTCGCCGCTAGTCTTTGGTGTCAGCTACTATGCTGGAAAGCTCAATCATACTCTTACGGCGCGATTGTACGGTAAACTCGAAAGTTTGACGGCTTTCACGGCAGATAGGCTGAACATCAGTGGCTTTATCGTAATGCGTGGACTTGGCTATGACGTGAACATTGACTCAAAGAGATTCGCCAAACAGACAGGCGAACTTCAACAGCTCGCAGTGAAACAAACAATGGCCAGCAGGGCCCCGATTATTGCACTAGCGGTATTTCCCGTTTTGGCATCTAGTTTCATCTATATCTATGGCGGGGCTAAAGTGATTGATGGCGCAATTACTTTAGGTACGTTAACCGCATTTACTACCCTGTCAATGAGGTTGTCAACGCCCATCGGCAACCTAGCCGGCCTATATGTGAACTCCTTGGGATCACTAGCGCTCTTTAGTCGCATCTTCCAATGGATAGACTTACCGCTGGAAACGACAGACGCAGTCAATGCACAGAACCTGAACAACCCGTCGGGGCAAGTTTCTTTTCGACACGTTTCTTTTGAGTATGAAATTGGGGTACCAACAATTCAGAACCTATCATTCTCGATTGAGCCGGGACAATTGGTCGCACTTGTGGGGCCCAGTGGAGCGGGCAAGACCACTGTCACGAATTTGATTCTCCGACTTTGTGATCCGACTTCAGGTGCAATCGAAATTGACGGTCGTGAACTAAGGCAGATTCGAGTGTCGTCGCTCCGCCAGTTTATGGCGTTAGTTCCACAGGAATGTGTTGTCTTCAACACAACAATCCGCGAGAATCTACTGATCGCCAAGCCAACTGCAACCGAGGAGGACCTTGCCGAGTCATGCAACCTTGCAAGCTTCCAAGCGTTCGTTGACTCTTTGCCTCATGGCTACGACACTGTTGTTGGTGAACTAGGATATAGACTCTCAGGCGGAGAGAGGCAGAGACTCGCAATTGCAAGAGCGATCCTCAAGCGCCCCAAGATATTGGTAATGGATGAGCCAACATCGTCTCTGGATTCAATTACTGAAAGGGCTATCCGTGATGTTCTCTCGGACACTCTGACAGAAACCACAACAGTCGTCGTTGCCCATAGACTGTCAACAATCCTCAATTCCGACCTGATTATTGTTTTAAACGAGGGGAAATGTATCGATATGGGCCAGCACAAAGAACTGCTCACACGTTGTGATTTGTACCGGCGCCTATCCCAAGAACAGTTCATCGTCCAGGATGTGAAGTAAGCCTGAGCCAACGACAATGAGGACATACAGAGCGCTGAGGTAGGACCATCCGATAACAGGCGACGTGCGGGGGGCTGGTCTGCTTCTCGACATGGAGCCTGTGCGGTCCCAGCCAATGAACGCCCCGCCCCCGAAGGAGGCCAACATGCCCGAAGACCCCCGCAAAGCCGAACTGCTGGAGCACGCCCAGGCCCACCTGTTCCGGTCCGCCCGTGACTACGGCGAGCCCATCATCGCCCGCGGGCGCGGCGCGACCCTCGTCGACACGGACGGCAAAGAGTACCTGGACTTCGGCTCCGGCCAGATGGCCGCCAGCATCGGCCACAACCACCCCGCCATCACCGAGGCGCTGCAACGCAGCTCCGAGCGCATCCTCCACCTGAACACCCACCTGGTCAGCGAGGAAGTCATCGAGCTCGCCAGGTCCCTCGCGGACCTGCTCCCGCCGCAACTCCAGAAGGTGATGCTCCTCAGCACCGGCGGCGAGTCCACCGAGGTCGCCCTGAAGGTGGCCAAGATGTTCACCGGCCGCTTCGAGGTGGTGGGGCTGTTGCAGGGTTACCACGGCCACACCGGCGGCGCCCTTAGCGTCACCTTCTCCAACGCACGCGGCGGCTACGGCCCCTGGGTGCCCGGCGGCATGGCCATTCCCACGCCGTACTGCTACCGCTGCCCGCTGAGCATGACCTTCCCCTCCTGCGACTACGCCTGCGCGAAACTCGGCTTCGACATGATCGACGCCCAGTCCACCGGCTCGCTCGCCGCCTTCATCGCCGAGCCTATCCTCAGCGCGGCGGGCATTATCGAGCCGCCGCCCGGCTACTTCCCGTTCGTCAAGCGCATGTGCGAGGAGCGCGGGATGCTGTTCATCATGGACGAGGCCCAGACCGGCCTCGGCAGGGTGGGCGCCACCTTCGCGTTCGAGCAGGACGGCGTCGTGCCGGACGTGCTGGCGCTGTCCAAGACGCTCGGCGCGGGCCTGCCCCTGGCGGCGATGGTCACCTCCGAGGAGATCGAGCAGGACTGCCACGACAAGGGCATGTCCTTCATCTCCTCCCACCAGAACGACCCCTTCGCCGCCGCCATCGGCCTCGCCGTCATCGAGGTGCTGGTGAAGGAGGGACTGGCCGATCAGGCCCGCGCCAAGGGCCAGCACCTTAAGGACGCCTACCTGCGGATGAAGGAGGACCACCCGATAATAGGCGACGTGCGGGGTCGGGGATTGCTGCTCGGCATGGAGCTTATCCGCGACCCGGAGACGCGGGAGCCTGCGGTAGATGAGACGCGGCGGCTCACCAAGCGATGCCTGGAAAACGGCCTGATCCTCCAACAGGCGTCCTACGCCAACATCGCCAACGTCTGGCGCATCGCCCCACCCATGACCGCCACCTACGAGGAGCTCGACCGCGGCGTCGAAATCCTCGACAAGTCCATGACCGAGCTGGGCCTGTAGCCTTCCGAATGATCCCTTCCCCCTCGCTGGGGGAAGGCCAGGATGGGGGTGACGCCGCCCCCAGGCGGGCCGCCAGTCCCTTCCCCCTCGACGGGGGTAGGCTAGGATGGGGGTGACGCCGCCCCAGGTGTTACAATCCATACCAACCGCCCCTGCGAGGAAATCATCGCATGACCGTCCAGCCCAAAGTCAGTCCCTTTCTCTGGTTCGACGGACGCGCCGAGGAGGCCGCGAACTTCTACGTCTCCGTGTTCCCCAACTCCCGGCTGCTGAGCGTGTCGAAAATCGACGGCCCCGCAGAAGGCGGCGCGGTCGTGGAGTTCGAGATCGACGGCCTGAAGTTCGGCGGCGTGGACGGCGGGCCGATGTACCAGTTCACGCCCGCCGTATCGTTCTCCATCGCCTGCGAGTCCCAGGAGGAGATAGACTACTACTGGGGCAAGCTCTCGGACGGCGGCGCGCCGGGCCAATGCGGTTGGCTCGAGGACAGGTTCGGGCTGTCCTGGCAGGTCGTTCCCACCGAGCTGCCCGCCCTCATGGAGAAGGCGCCCGCGAAGGTTATGGAGGCCATCCTCCCGATGGGGAAGCTCGACCTCGAGACGCTTCGCCGCGCCGCGCAAAACGACTGACTTAGCAACGACACCCAAACATAAGGAGTGAGCAATGGCAGAGTACATACCTTCCACCGCCGAATGGGTCCGCGACCAGGTCGAGCTGTACGAGAGCAGCGGAGGCACGCAGGGAACCACGCTGCGGGAGACCGGGCTGCCCTGCATCATCGTGACCAACCGGGGCCAGCGGACCGGCGGCATCCGCAAAACGCCCCTAATGCGGATGAAGGACGGCGACAACTACGTGCTGGTAGGCTCCCGAGGCGGCGCGCCCACCAACCCGTCGTGGGTCTACAACCTGCGGGCGCACCAGGACGTCGAAGTCCGGGACGCGACCGAGGTCTACGCCATGCGCGTCCGCGAGGTCGAGCCCGGCGCCGAGCGCGACCGGCTGTGGGAGCTATCCGTAGCCGCGTTCCCGCCCTACGCCGACTACCAGGAGCGCACCAAGCGCCTCATCCCCGTCTTCCTCGCCGAGCCCGCCTAGCGGTTCAGCAATCCCCTCTCCCTTGGTGGGAGAGGGTGAGGGTGAGGGCAGGATGGGGGCGAAAGCGCCGATAACAATCCCCCGGTCGGGGTGGAGCCCGGGGCTCATCCAGAGCATCCCTACACGCTTCCGTCTATGATCACATCCAGCAGCGCGGGCTTGCCCGAAGCCAGGGCCTCGGTCAGGGCCGGCCCGATCTCCTCCGGGTCTTCGATGGTGCGTCCCTGCACCCCCATGGCATTGGCGATGGCCGCCATGTCCAAGGGGATGGGAAAGTCCATGGCGATGTACCGGCTGGAGGCGTCCTCCTCGCCCAGGATGTGGGTCTTGTACCGGTCCATGTTCAGCTTGAGGACGCGGTAGGAGCGGTTGTTGCATATGACGTAGACCACGGGGATGTTGGAGTTGGCCGCCGTCCACAGCCCCTGGACCGTCATCATCGCGCTGCCGTCTCCGAGAATGCCCACCACCGGGCGGTCCGGGTGGGCCAGCTTTATGCCCAGGGTGCTGCCCATGCCCCACCCTATGGCCCCGCCCCGCTCGCTGTGGATGCTGCCCGGCTCGCTGAACTCCATGGCGCCGTGGATGGCGTCCCGGGAGGTGATGGAGTCGTCGGAGATGACGGCGTCCGGGGGCATCGCCTTCGCCAGCTCCGTCATCATCCGCTCGGGGGTCATGGGCCGGGCGTCCCACCGGTCCCTCAGGCCCCGGTCCCAGCCGGCCTGGGCCTGCGCCTTCTCCGACGCGATGGACGACGCCCGTCCCTGGGCCGCCTCCCTGGCCGAGCCCGACAGCGCCCCCGCCACGGCGTCGCAGAGCTGCCCCAGGCCCACCCTGGGGTCGGCGAGTATGCCGATCTCCGTGGGCTCGCTCTTGCCCACCTCGGCGTAGGCCGAGTCCAGGTGTATCAGCCGCGTGTCCCTTCCCAGGGCCGGGCCGGAGACGAAGAAGTACCCGGAGAATACGTTGGCCCCAACGGCCAGCACCACGTCCCCCTGGGAGAGAGTCGCCCGCCCCGGGGGCAGCGCCGTGTTGACCCTGCCCATAAACTGGGGGTGCCCCGTGGGGAAGTTCATCTCGGCGTAGGAGGAAGCGTACACGCGGGCCCCCAGCAGCTCCGCCAGACGTACCGCCTCGGCGGCTCCCCGGGACTGGCCCAGCCGGTCGCCTACGACCATCACGGGCCGCGACGCCCCGGCCAGGACCCGCGCGGCGGCCTCCACGGCCTCCGGGTCGGCGGCCGTGCGGAAGTAGCCCCTGGTCAGGGGCTGGACGTCCACGTCGGCCTCGTCGTCCAGGGCGTTGGCCGAGAATCCCACGTACACGGGCCCCGCCGGGGGGGTCCTGGCCTCGTTGAAGGCGCGGCGCATCACCCCCGGCACCTGCTCGGGGTGGGTCACCTCAACGCTCCACTTGGTGAAGAGGCGCACCATCTCCGTCAGCTCGGTGCGCCCCTCGGCCAGCTTGCGCACGTCCTTGTTGCCCGAGGTCAGGACCAAGGGCGTGTTCCCCTCCCAGGCGTGGTGCAGCAGACTGATGCCGTTGGCCAGCCCCGTCTCGATGTGCAGGTTCACGAAGGAGGTCCTCCCCGTGGCGATGGCGTAGCCGTCGGCCATGCCCATGGCCACCCCTTCCTGGGTGGCCAGTATGTACTCGATGTCCGGGTACTCCTCCAGGGCGTCCATTATGGGCGCCTCGCTGGTCCCCGGGTTGCCGAAGATGTACCTGACTCCCTCGGCCCTGAGCACCTCCATGAGCGCCCGCTTGCCCGTCATGCGTACCATAGCTTTCCCTCCTTACTGTAAACGGGCCAAGCTTATCCCTTTTGAGGTGTTTTCACAATCGACCCGTGGTCCGAAGGCCGTGGGTTGAGTAGAATAAAGGCTGGCGTGCCCCCTCCTGGGGCGAGTCCGTTGCGAAGGGAGCCGTCGTGCCCAACAACAGAGTTGCCGTCGGCAACGTAGAGATCCTGTCGCTGTCCGACGGGCGGGTGGAGTCTCCGGCGGAGGTGTTCTTCCCGACAGTCGCCCCGGCCGCGCTGAAGCCCTACGCCGGCCTGTTCACCGCCCAGGGGACGGTGGCGGCGAACTTGGCCTCCTTCCTGGTGCGCGAGGAGGCCCCACCGTGATGGTGAACACCAGCCTGGGCCCCGAGAAGCAGGATCCCCGGGACAAGATATTCGGCTTGCTCATGGAGGACATGAAAGCCAACGGCGTCACCGTCGACGAGGTGGACCTAGTGGTGCTCACCCACGTCCACCGGGACTGACCCACCCGCGTACTGCCCGCGCCACGTGACATTCAGCGAGACCTCCTTGTCTTCACCGACAAACGCCGCCCAAAACAGCTTCCAGGCGACAAACCTGCTAATCGTCCGCCACGGCCAGCGCGACGCCTCCGGGTCGCGACGCATCGACCTCGACCCTCCTCTGAGCGCCCTCGGACGCCGCCAGTCCGCCGCCGTGGCCGCCGCCCTCCTCAACGGACCCGCCCTGGACGCCGTCTACACCAGCCCCCTGGCTCGCGCGCTTGAGACGGCGACGGTGATTGCCGATCATCTTGGCCTGGAGACCTCGATCGACGATAGGCTAGCCGAGTTCCAGGTAGACCTGGACGCCGAGACATCGCCTCCCGGCAGGCCCGACCAGCTGGCGTGGCATCCCGACCACGCCGGCACCGACGGCGTGACGCTGGCCGAGTTCGCCCAAAGAGTCGCGGGCTTTCACGAGCAGATCGTAGCTCGGCATCCCGGACAGCGGGTTGCCGTAGTGTCCCACGCGGGCACAATCGAGGCGACGCTCATGTGGGCGCTCGGAATCGACCCTCGAAGCCCGTGGCAGCACGAGTTCGATCTCCCGCACGCCTCGATAACCGAAATCGAGTTCTGGCCCAACGGCCGTATCGTCGGTGGCGCGCCTCGTCTAGCCATGTTCAACCGGACCGGCGATGTGGGGCACATGGGAGGCCTGGCGACGGAGGACTAGTGGGGTTGCAAGGCTACGCCCTGAGGAACGCGAGGTCCCCCTCTCCTCTAAACGTTGATGGTGTCGCCGTAGGCGTCCACCCGCGCGTCGATGGCGATGGGCAGCGCCTCCAGCTCAGGGTGCGCCAGCACACGCTCGATGCAAGCCGCGCTGCCGCCGACGAAGGTGTTGTTGAAGTCTATGTCCGTCGCGACACACCAGGCGCGGTCTTCCGGCCACCAGATGTTCGGCGATTGGTGGAAGAACAACCACTCGTAGAAGGAAAGGACGCCATCCAGAGGACCGCGAAAGATGTAGTACGCCCTACTCAAATGTGGGGGGTCCAGCTTGGCCGCCCCTCTGTAAAGGCGGTCGTCAAAACCGCCATAGCCTTCCCAAACGGCGAAGTAGCAACGTTTAGGCATGGATGTGAACTCCTTGAGAACGCCCAACAGGCGCCGGCACTCATCTTCCGGCAGCACACCATCTTCCGGTCTGTCGCCCCACGACGGATCATCGTAGCTCAAAGGATCCAGGTTCGCGATCGGGCTGAATTCCATCTGCGGATGAACGACTTTCCCGTTCCAAGACGCCACTGTGGCCCAACTGACTTTGCTCCAACTTCTTTCGGCAGCGTTGTACTGTTTTGCCGGATGAAATATGCGCGCGTAGGCTTCGAATCCTTCCGGGATGATACGTCCCACCAGCGTACCCGTTTGCCGAGTCCTCTGCCAGAGACGCTCCGCAATCCACCCGGCCGGCGCAACGTCCTTCAGCAGTTCCGCACCATCGGGTTCGCGTAGCAAAGGTGGCGGCGGCGCGCCCACGCCCGACGAGGTGAGCACCGCCGACGAAGCGTAACGCGCACTTGGACCGCCAATCAGACGCCGGATGAATCTAGCGAGCCGGTTTAGGGGCAATTCGTCACCTCCGCTCGCTACGACAGGGCGGCAGACTTGAAGTCCTCAACCTTGATCTGAGCAGTCCGTTCTCGAACCTGCCACAGGTCGTAGGCAGCCTGCATTCCGAGCCAGGTCTCAGGTGTAGAGCCGAACGCCTGGGATAGGCGAATGGACATCTCTACCGATACGCCAGCCCTCTCATTCACCAAGTCCGACAGCGCCTGACGAGTTACTCCCAACCCTTTAGCCGCCCGCGTTACCGTCAGACCCAGCGGTTCAAGGCATTCGTACCTTACGATCGTACCCGGATGGGGAGGGTTGTGCATACCCATCGATGGCACCTCCTCAGTGGTAGTCTGTGGTGTAGCCTGTCGCTTGTCAACAGACAACACATGCTTCCCACCACTGAAACCGTGCGGTACGGTTTAGCTAGCTCCTCGTGGGCTTGCGGGAGGAACCGAGGTTCTATCGCCCATTCTCAGCCCACCGCCATCACCTTGCGCTCACCATACCGTTTAGCCAACGTCCCCAGGCCACCCACCGCACACCTCTGCCGCACCCACTCGCCCACACCCGACCCATTCGCCACCCCGTAACCCGAAAATACCGTCACTCTCGCGCTCCACCCGTGTCCCGGCCTTGGCCCACAGACGCGCCGCACTCGCTCCACTTCATCCCCACGCCTGCGCCATTTCTTCCCACCAATCCCGCCCCGATCCCAAATATTCGCCACCCCTCTTGAAACACACGCACATCCGTGCTACCCTCGCTCACGCGAGGGACCGACCCCGCGGCCCGGAAACTTACACCCGAACGGAGCCTGCCCTGAGCCTGCCGAACGGGATAAGACCCCAGGCAACCGTAGGGGCATCCCTTGTGGGTGCCCTGTGGAAGCGAAGACACGGCCGGTCGACTGGCTCCGCCCCCTGTCCTGTTCTGCCACGCGGCGTGACACTTATGCCCCAAATCGCCCACGCCAGCATTACAGAATTGCGCAGTACCGTCGTCACACTCAGCTACGAGTCGCACAGAATGTCGCAGAAACTAACAGATATCGCCGTCAGGCTCCGCGGTAGCTGCGATTCTGAGGGCGCCAGGTAAGCTGACACAGGCTCTATCGATTGCCCCCACTCGCGCCACCGCCAAAACGGGGATGCGGGCGCCAGCGGGGCAAGAGTGGATCAAATGCCGGATAAGAAGGCAGGGTTGCGGCGCCGCGGTTGCGGTACAATTGCAGATGTAGAAACATACGAACATGCTTAGACGGTTGTTCGGGGTAGCGTCCAGGCGAACCGACGCGTCCGACTTCGTCTAGGAAGTGGAACTGGTGAGGCCATTCACAATGCGAAAATTCGACCGAGTAACCATCGATCCCAGCGTGATGGGCGGCAAAGCGTGCATACGAGGCATGCGCGTCACTGTCGGCATGGTTATTGGTCTGCTGGCCTCCGGTCATTCTCACGCCGACATCCTCGAAGCCTACCCATACCTCGAACGCGAGGACATCCACCAGTCCCTGGCCTACGCCGCCTGGAGGCTCGAGGAACGCGAGGTTCCACTATCCATGTCGTGAGACCGACTCTTCTACTAGACATGAACCTGTCGCCCCAGTGGATACCAACCCTGGCCAGACACGGATGGCAGGCCATTCACTGGTCTAGCGTCGGTGACCCAAGGGCAAGCGACAGAGAAATCATGGACTGGGCGGCCTCGCGTCATTACGTAGTTTTCACCCATGATTTAGACTTCAGCGCCATGCTTGCTCTAACGCACGCGTCTGGGCCGAGCGTGCTTCAAGTTCGGACGCAAAGTAATTTGCCAGTCAATCTCGAAAATACCGTGGTCGCCGCGCTCATTCAACATAAGAACGACCTGACCTCCGGTGCCTTGGTCGTGGTCGACGAAGGTCGAAGCCGTGTTCGGTTGCTGCCTATCTGACGAACGTCGAAGATTCTTCGACAAGCTCAGAATGGTCTTGGCTGCCCCCCCACTCGCGCCACTCCCGCCCGAAGTGCTAGAATCGCCCAAGCCGCCCACCCCGAGGTCGATCGCCCTATGCACCACAGCCGAATCACCCTCCACGTCAACGGCCGCCCGCGCGAGCTGGAGGTCGACCACCGCTGGACGCTGCTGCGCACCCTGCGCGACGAGCTCGACCTCACCGGCGCCAAGCGCGGCTGCGACCGCGGCGAGTGCGGCGCCTGCACCGTCCTGCTCGACGGCAAGCCCGTCTACTCCTGCCAGCTACTCGCGCTGCAGGTGGGCGACCGCGCCGTCCAGACCGTCGAGAGCCTCGGCAGCGTCGACCACCTCCACCCCGTCCAGGCCGCGTTCCTCGCCATGGACGGCGGCCAGTGCGGCTTCTGCACGCCCGGCTTCCTGATGAGCGCGAAGGCGCTGCTCGACACCAACCCCGCGCCCACCGACGCCGACATCCGCGACGCCCTCTCCGGCAACATCTGCCGTTGCAACGCCTACGGCCGCATCCTGGCGTCCGTGCGCGAGGCCGCGCGGCTGCTCTCGGAGGCGTAGCCGCCCATGGCGTCCTCCAACATCGGCAACATCGGCAACATCGGCGTCTCTCACCCCCGTCGCGACCTGCCGGAGAAGCTCACCGGCGAGGCAACCTACACCGCCGACGTCCGGCTGCCGGGTATGCTGTTCGGCGCGATTCTGCGCAGCCCATACCCCCATGCGCGCATCGCGGCCGTCGACGCCTCCCGGGCCGCCGCGCTCCCCGGCGTCCACGCCGTGCTGACGCCGTTCGACGCGCCGGAGGGCCGCGTGGCGCCCGACATGCCCATCCTGGACACCAAGGCGCGATTCGTGGGCGACGAGGTGGCCGCAGTCGCCGCCGAGGACGAGGACACCGCGCGGCAGGCGCTGGGTCTGATAGACGTGACCTACGAACCGCAGCGGTTCGTCACCGACCCCGTGGAGGCGATGAACCCCAGCGCGCCCAGCGTCCACGAGGGCGGCAACCTGGTTGGCGGCAAGCCCATCGCGCTGGAGCGCGGCGACGTGGAGGAGGGGTTCGCCCAGGCCGACCGCATCTTCGAGGACGAGTTCGCCACCCAGTCCCACTCCGGCGCGGCGCTGGAGCCGCGCGCCGCCGTCGCCGCCTGGGAAGACGACCGCCTCACCGTCTGGAAGTCCAGCCGCGGCATACACGCCGACCGGCTCAGCCTGTCCCTGTCGCTCGGCATCCCCCAGGAGAACGTGCGCGTCGTAGGCCCGCACATGGGCGCGGGCTACGGCAACAAGGACGAGACCCGGTTGTCCGCCATCACCGCCATCCTGGCCCGCCGCGCCGGCAGGCCGGTCAAGATCGAGCTTACCCGCGAGGAGGAGTTCGTCGCGGGCCGCCACCGCCACGCCACCACCACGAAGATACGGGTGGGCGTCACCAACGACGGCACGATAACCGCCGTCCACGCCACAACCGTCATGGACACCGGCGCGTACCTCTCCTCCGGGCCGGGCGTCATCCGCCGCGCGGGGCAGGGCGCGCTCTACCTGTACCGCTGCGCCAACGCCCGCTACGACGGCTACCTGGTCTACACCAACCAGCCCTCCGCCGGCTCCTACCGCGCCCTCGGCGCGCCGCAGGGCCACTTCGCGCTCGAGTCGCTGGCCGACAGGATCGCCGAGGAGCTGGGCATCGACTCGCTGGACTTCCGGTTGAAGAATCACGTCGGCCCCGAGGGCCAGCCCGGCGAGCGTGTCACGCCACTGAACCAGGTGGTGGACACCCAACCGGTGGAGGGCGGCGTGCCGTTCTCCAGCAACGGACTGCGCGAGTGCCTCGAACGCGGCGCGGCGGCCATCGGCTGGCGCGAGCGGCGAAACGACCCGCCGGACGCCGGCTCCGCCACAAAACGCGGCATGGGAATGAGCATGTTCGTCTACCGCGGCGGCCCCGGCGGCAGGTCCATCGCCCGCATGGCGCTCCCAGTGGACAACGAAGACGACGGCTCGGTGACGCTGACGACCGGCATCATGGACGTGGGGGAGGGCAGCCTGACCGTGCTGGCCCAGGTGGCAGCGGAGGCTCTGGGCGTCCCCTACGACAGCGTGCGCGTCGTATCCGGCGACACGCGGCACACCCCGGCGGCGCCCATCACGGCGGGCTCCACCGCCACCTTCTCCGGCGGCCTCGCCGCCAAGCGCGCCGCCGAGCAACTCAAGCAGCGGATCGTCGAGGCCGCCGCGTCCGAGCTGGGCGCCGCGCCGGAAGACCTCGACGTCGTGGACGGCGCGGTCGTGGACGCCACAGGCCCGCGCATGACCCTGGCGCAGATCGCGCGGAACAACGCGGGCGCGCCGCTCCAGGTGGAGGCCACGGTCGATCCGGGCAGCCGCGAGTACGTCGTCAACTCGTTCGGCGCGCACTTCGCCGAGGTGGAGGTGGACACCGACACCGGCGCCGTGACCGTGCTCAGGTTCGTCGCCGCCCACGACTCCGGCCGCATTCTCAACCCCAACATGGCCGTCAACCAGGTGGAGGGCGGCGTCTCCCAGATGCTCGGCTTCACCCTGAGCGAGCAGATGCTCACCGATGCGCGCAACGGCATCACGCTGAACGCCAGCTTCCTGGAGCACAAGGTCCCCACGATTCTGGACAGCCCGCCCATCGAGGTCATTTTCGCCGACGTGGTGGACCCCGTGGGGCCGTTCGGCGCGAAGGCGCTCGGCGAGCCGCCGAGCGTGGGCGTCGCCCCCGCCATTGCCAACGCCATCTACGACGCCATCGGCGTCCGCGTGCGCGAACTCCCCATCACCCCGGACGTCATCCTCAACGAGCTTACTCTGAAGGAGACCGAGTGAACCCCTTCCGATTCGTGGACGCCGGCTCTACCGACCACGCCGTCTCCCTGCTCGAGGCCGACCCCTCCGGCGCCAGGCCGCTCGCGGGCGGCACCGACCTGATGGGCGAGATCAAGGAGGGCGTCGTGGAGCCGGCGACGCTGGTGAGCCTGGCGTCGCTGCCGGGCATGTCCGGCGTCGAGCACTCCCCGGACGGCCTGGCCATCGGCGCGATGACCACGCTCGCCGAGCTGGAGGCCGACGACGCCATCGCGCGCGACTACCCCGCGCTCGCGCAGGCCGTCGCCTCCGTCGCCACGCCCCAGATTCGCAACGTGGGCACCCTCGGCGGCAACCTGTGCCAGAGGCCGCGCTGCTGGTACTACCGCAGCCCGCTGTTCGACTGCCGCAAGAAGGGCGGCGCTATCTGCTTCGCCGTAAACGGCAGCAGCAAGTACCACGCCATCCTGGGCGGCGTGGACTGCTACATCGTCCACCCGTCAGACGTCGCCCCCGTCCTGATCGCCCTCGACGCCACCGCCACCATAACCGGCCCAGCCGGTACGCGGACTCTCCCTCTCGAAAAGTTCTTCGCGGGGCCTGAGCGCGACATCGAGGCCGAGACGGTGCTGGAGAACGGCGAGCTGCTGACGAGCGTGTTCATCCCCACGCCCGACTCGGCCCTCCGCAGCGTGTACCTGAAGGCCCGCGAGCGCCGGACGCAGGACTTCGCGCTCGCCAGCGTCGCCGCCGGCCTGCACGTCGCCGGCGATGTCGTCGACCGCGCGTCGCTGGTGCTCGGCGGCGTCGCCCCGACGCCCTGGCGCGCCACGGCCGCCGAGGACGCGCTGCGCGGCGCGCCCGTCGCCGGCGTTAACGCGGATGCGATTGGACAACTCGCCGTCCGCGACGCCCGTCCCCTGCGCGACAACCACTTCAAGGTACGCCTCGCCGCCTCGCTCGTCCGCCGCGCCCTCGCCACGCTCCTTGGCCACTCGGCTGGCCGCTGAGCCGCCATCTTGCGCCGCTTAGGTTCGTTGGTCTATCGTGGAATAGACCAGCGTTTCCGATGATTCGCGCTGCACTTTGTCTCGGCGGCAAGCGCCATTCAAGGCGTGGTTAGGAGGTGGCAAGTGACAACTGCCTTAAGCGCCTGCGAGACTTCGCCATCCTTTGCCGGCATATACGACGTTCCTGAAGCCGCGCGATACCTCCGGGCCTCGCCCAACGGCCTGTCGGTGTACCCTGTGAGTTCCGCAAAGCTGATCCGGTGGATAAGGCGAGGCATCGCATCTCCCGGACTAGCGTCCCTCCCCGGTCAGGAACTACTTATCGCTTTCGAAGATCTCATCTCGGCGCGAGATGTGGCCGCTCTGCGTGCCGCGGATGTGGGCTGGCGCGAGATAAACCGTACCGAGCGATGCTTGCGAACCACTACCGGTTCCGAACGGCCCTTCGCCACGGAGCACCTCTGGACCGGTCAAGGTCAGGTCTTCGTCGATTGGACTGACCGCCTGCTATCCGCGAGCCGTGGCGGTCAACTGGCCCTCGAGATGCTGACGGAATACCTGATTCCGATTCACGGCCTCCAGTTCAGTGAAGATACGCACGTAGCCACGTCTTGGGAGCCCGCAGCAGGCATAGTCCTGATGCCCGAAATCCAATTTGGAGCCCCGTGCATCAAGGGCACGCGCATACCTGCCCGAACTATCGCGGGAATGGTAGAGGCGGGTGATTCGCCACACTGGGTGGCCAGTACCTTCGATGTTTCACATTGCGACGTGGTGGCGGCCTGTGACTGGGAATCTCTTCTCAGAGAGCGCTAGCCCCAGGTTCCCGCTCGACGAATCGCTGGCGCCGGTCGTCGCACAGGGCCCTGCTACAGACGAGCGGCATCCGAACGCTTTGGATAAGCAGAAGGCGCGGCGCCATGTCGGGCCGTGAGCAACTCAGAATTCTCGCCTTCGTATTGCCTCAGATGATTGAGAAATGGGAGTCGGCTCCCAGAGTTCGGCACTGCCGGGCGTCGGCGGCCGGCGATCTTGAGAGACCGTCTCTGAGACCTATTGAGATCTGACTTCGCGTACACAAACCCGCACCTCGGCCCCCAACGCCCTCTAGTCGTCTAAGGAGGTCCGACCATGAACATCTTCGACTACATGGACGAGTACGACTACGAACAACTCGCGATGTACACCGACAAGCAGTCGGGCCTCCGCGCGCTCATCTGCATCCACGACACCACCCTCGGCCCCGCCTGCGGCGGCACCCGCATGTGGCCCTTCGCCACCGAGGAGGAGGCGATCACCGACGTGCTCCGGCTGGCCCGCGCCATGACCTACAAGTCCGCCCTCGCCGGTCTGGACCTCGGCGGCGGCAAGGCGCTCATCATCGGCGACCCGCGCACCGGAAAGTCCGAGGGGCTGTTCCGCGCCCACGGCCGGTTCGTAAACACCCTGGGCGGCAGGTTCCTCACCACCGAGGACGTTGGCACGGTTGTCGAAGACATCGTCCACATGCGCAAGGAGACGCCCTACGCCGCCGGCCTGCCCGAGTCCATGGGCGGCCTTGGCGGCGCCGAGGTCATCACCGGATACGGCCTGTACAGGGGCGCCCAGGCGTGTTGCGCCGAGGTGTTCGGCTCGGATTCACTGGAGGGCAGGACCGTGGCCATCCAGGGCTTCGGCAAGGTCGCGTCCAACTTCGCCCGCCACCTGATCGAGGACGGCGCCGGCATCATCGCCGCGGACGTCGACGAGGGCCGGATCGCGCTGGCGTCCGAAATGGGCGCAACCATCGTCGCCCCGGACGACATCTACGCCGCCGAGTGCGACGTGTTCTCCCCGTGCGCCCTCGGCGGCGTGCTCAACAGCGACACGATTCCGCGGATCAGGGCGCCAATCGTCGCCGGGGCCGCCAACAACCAGCTACTCGAAGACCGCCACGCCGCGGAGCTGCGGGACGCCGGAATCCTCTACGCCCCCGACTTCGCCATCAACTCCGGCGGCGTCATCGCGATCGCCTGCGAACTGGCGGGCTACGGCCGGGACGCCGCGCTCGACATGGCCTCCGGCGTGTACCAGACCATCTCGGACGTCATAGCCCGCGCCAAGTCCGACGGCGTCACCACCGCCGAGGCCGCCAACCGCCAGGCCGAGGCGAGGATCGAAAGCGTCCGCAACGTGAGGGACGTGTACGGCGGCAAGGGGCCGCGCAAGGGCTAACCGCGTCCTCAATCTCGAACGGGTTCAGCAGCCCCACGCCGAGTTGGGCAAAATCGCCCACGTTGCGCGTGACCACCGTCAGTCTGCGCAGCCTGGCCGTCGCCGCTATCATTGCGTCGCCCGCCAGAGTGTCCGACAGGCCGCGCATCAGCCGTGCCCACTCCCGGAATTCCGGCGCATCCATCGGCAATACACTATAGGAGGCGAGGACACGGTCCAGCCAGACCTCAAACTCTTGCGCCATGGCCTCATCCTGCTGACGCGTTATCTCGATACCCGCCTGAATCTCTCCTATCGTCACGGAGGACACGAACATTGATTCCGCGGGCACGCGCCGCAACCATGCCAGAACCGCTCCATGGGGACGGGGCCGGCGCAGTTCCGAGACGACATTGGTGTCAAGTAGGTACATGAACCCCAAATCCACCGCCTAGTTGCAAAGGAAGGCCTCGTTGGAGCCGGCTGTAAAGCCGGCTATGATGGTAGTTATCAACAACAACCCATCACCAACGAGGTGCGACTATTATGCAGCAAGCAACGCTTCCTTTCCACTACGCAGAGGAGACCGAGTCTACTGGTATGACGGCGTTGTCGGGGTTGCCGGCATACCTGGACCTGGCGTTTGTTGCCCGACTGGGGCAGTCGGTGCGCCGTCACGTGGGAGTGAGAGAGGGCACACAGGGGTGGACGGACGCCCAGAATGTGACGGCGCTTGTGATGCTCAACCTGGCCGGTGGTGAGTCGGTGGATGACCTGCGGCTGCTGGAGAAGGACGAGGGGCTGGGCAGGGCGCTGCTCACCGCGGAGACTCACGGAGTGCGGCGGGCAGAGCGCAGGGCGCAGCTCAGAAGGTGGCGTAAGGAGCGTAGCCGCACTGTGCCGTCGCCCACGGCGGTGTTCAGGTATCTGGACCGTTTCCACGACGAGGCTGAGGAGGCCAGGAGACGGTCTCGCAAGGCGTTCATACCGGCGGCCAACGACGCGCTGAGAGGGCTTGGGAAGGTCAACGCGGACCTGGTGAGGTTCGCGGGAGGCCATTCAGGACACACCGAAGCGACATTGGACATGGACGCCACACTGATAGGGACGCACAAGCGGCAGGCGTGCTTCTGCTACAAAAAGCACAAGGCGTACCAGCCGTTGACCACCTACTGGTATGAGGCGGACCTTGTGGTGCACTCCGAGTTCAGAGACGGCAACGTGAACGCGGGCTACGAACAGCTCAGGGTGTTGAAGGAGTCGCTGGAGTGTCTGCCCCCAGGGGTGAGCAAGGTGATGATGAGGTCTGACTCGGCGGGCTACCAGAAGGAGCTGTTGAAGTACTGCGCCGAGGGGCGGGATGAGCGGTTCGGAGTGATCGAGTTCTGTGTGGGAGTGAACGTGATGGCCGAGTTCAGGGCGGCGGTGAGTGAGGTAGAGGAGGAAGGATGGCACGACCTGTACAGGACAGAGGGTGAGCAACGAGAGGCCACAAGACAGCAGTACGCCGAGGTGTGCTACGTGACCAGTTGGACGGGATACAGCAAGAACAGTCCCGACTACAGGTTCATCGCGATAAGGGAGCGTATGCCGAACCCGCCGCTGTTCGACATGGATGGGGAGAAGCTGTCGGTTCCCATTATGGAGATGGGGGATGGCAAATTGTACAAAGTGACAGGGATGGTGACGAACCGAGAGCTGCCTGGGGATGAGTTGGTCCGGTGGTACAGGCAGAGGTGCGGCAAAGGGGAGGAGGTCCATTCGGTGCTGAAGGAGGACCTTGCGGGGGGCAGGCTGCCGTCGGGGAAGTTCGGGTCGAACGCGGCGTGGTGGGCGATAGTGGTGTTGGCGTTCAATCTGAACTCAGCGATGAAGCGGCTGGTGTTGGGGGAAGAGTGGGTGAGCAAGCGTCTGAAAGCGGTGCGCTTCGGCGTAATCTGCGTTGCGGGGCGAGTGGTCAGACACGCAAGGAGGCTCACCATCCGTCTCGCGAGAGGGCACCCCACCCATGACCTGCTCGTGAGTGCGCAACGCAGGATACAGGCCCTGGCAAACACGCCGCTCCGGGCCTGATTCTCCTCAGGAATCCACCCACACTCGAGGCGACTGACCCGAAGTCGTCGGCTTCGCCGTGTCCGAAACTCGCCCAAAACCCTCCAACTACCCTCTCAGGAACCGCCTCACGCCCCCAGACCGTCGCATCGACCTTCCCCACGCCAACTGACCGGCCCCAAAACGCACATTCACCCTCGCCAACCCACCACACCCCCCCCCGCCGCGGTTAGGCGGTGGATTTGGGTGAACCTACTGAATAGCCGACGGCGTTCGGAGACGCCAACGCCGACGCGGCGGCGTGAGTTCCTCTGTACGCGCCTCTGGTGCGAGCAGCAGTTCCTTCAAGTTGGGCCTGGTCATCCGCTCCAATCGGCGCCACTCCCCTATGGGGATGAGAACGGCGGTCTCAACTCCACGTCTCGTCACGATCTGCGGCCCTTCTGCGAGGGCGGTGTCGAGAAACTCGCTGAATCTGGATTTGGCGTCTTGAACCGGCCATGCCTTGTTCATAGTTCACTCCATTCTGAGTTTGCTGACTAGCTATCAGACTAGGCTAAACCGGCGCCTGTATCAAATCGAACAACCCTCGTCTCGACCCATCCGTCACTCCGTCCCCTTCTCCTTCGTCATTTCCGCGAAAGCGGGAACCCAGAGAGCCGTCCCCTCCGCTAGCCCAGCGTCACCTCGATCAGGCAGCTTCCCCGCACCCACTCCTCCACGTCCTCCATCGGCTGACCCTGCCGGAATGGCGACGCCTCCTTCAGCCGCGTCAGCACCCGTCGGCGCTCGCCCTCCTCGGTGATGGCGCGCGCCGTCGCCGCCACGTCCGCCTGAATCGTCTGCTTCAGGTGGTAGGTGAACTGCGGGTTCGCCACCAGGTTCGCGTACCAGCTCCGCCGTCCCGGAGACGCCGCCAGCAGCACCACGCCATCCACGTAGTGCGACCATATCTCGATGCGTCTCGCCTCGCCGGTCTTGCGCCCGGTAGTCGTAATGTCGATCGTCATATCCACGCTCAGCGCGTCCCTGATCCTGTCATCCATGAATCACTCTCCCTGTTCCGGTCCGCCCGCTGGCATCCCGTACTGGCTCTACATCTGTCCCCCAAATGCGCCACGGTAGGCTGACGCCATGTTAACCGTGACTGGCAATCCGCGTCACGTCACGTCCGGCCGCATCAGGTGGTCTCGTCGATGAATCCCCCGACGACCTCGTTGAACTCCCCGGGCGTCTCGACGTTAGGGGAGTGCCCGGCATCGGCGATGACGTGGAATCCGGCCCCGGGTACAGCCTGCGACACTTCGGTCATAACGTCCAGCCCGAATATTCGGTCCTGAGCGCCCGCTATCACCAGCCTGGGAATCGAAAACCCCTCCAGGTCCTCTCGCTCGACTGTCAGTTCAGCCAGACCGACGTCGATGAACGGCGGATTCAGCGACGAAAGCTGGCGGTAGAGGAACGCCCTGTCGGGAATCCGTTCGAATGCGTCGGCGGCCAGCGCTACGTGAGGCTCGTTCCACGGAGCAGGTCCCTGCGCGTCGCCGGCTCGACCGGGCGGCGAAGTCTGCATAGCCCGTATCGCCGCGGGCGTCTGCACCCCCGCGGGCGAGCACGACAGCACCAGGCACGACACTCGCTCGGGCTGCCCCAGGGCGAACCGCAGTCCGGTCCAGCCTCCCATGGACTGGCACACCACAGCCGCGCGTTCGACGCCGGCGTCGTCCATGACGGCACGCATATCCTCGGCGAAGAAGCGCGCCCTTCTGTGGCCCGGCTCGCACCGAGACCTTCCCCAGCCGCGGTGATCGAACGCTATCACCCTGTGAGCGGGCGCGAAGTGGACCACCTGCTGCCACCAGACCAGCGAGTTTCCGCCCGCGCAGTGCGCCAGGACTATTGCCGGCCCCTCTCCGTGAGACTCGTAGTAGATCTCCGCATTGTCGGTTTGAACCGTGAACATCTTGGCTTCTCCTGCTCCCAGACGGGAAATGACGTCCCCAGCGCCCAGAAGACCTGCCCCAGCGCCAGCGAGTTGCGACCTGCCCCACCCATGTACAATATCCCAGATGGATACAAACGCACACCCCGCCCGCGTCATCATGGTGCAGGGCACGTCGTCCCACGCGGGCAAGTCCGTGCTCGCCACCGCGCTCTGTCGCATCTTCGCCCAGGACGGCCTCCGCGTCGCCCCGTTCAAGGCGCAGAACATGTCCCTCAACTCCTACGCCACACCCGACGGCGCCGAGATTGGCCGCTCCCAGGCCGTCCAGGCCGCCGCCGCGTTCGCCGCCCCGCGCGCCGAGATGAACCCCGTGCTGCTCAAGCCGGAGGGCGAGCGCCTCTCCCAGGTCGTCCTCATGGGCCGGCCCCTCAAGGCCGCCTCCGTGCGCGAGTACCACGCAATGAAGCCCGCCGTCTGGGACATGGTCACCTCAGCGCTCGCCACCCTGCGCGCGGACAACGACGTTGTGGTGATCGAGGGCGCCGGCAGCCCCGCCGAGATCAACCTCAAGCGCAACGACATCGTGAACATGCGCGTCGCCCTCCACGCCAACGCGCCCGTCCTGCTCGTGGGCGACATCGACCGCGGCGGCGTGTTCGCCCAGATAGTGGGCACCATGGAGCTGCTCGAGCCGGAGGAGCGGGCGCTGGTGAAGGGCCACGTTATAAACAAGTTCCGCGGCGACCCGTCCCTGCTCGGCAACGGCCTGGACTTCCTTCACGCGCGCACCGGCGTGCCCGTCGCGGGCGTCATCCCCCACTTCACCGACATCCTCATCCCCGAGGAGGACTCCCTCGGCCTCGACCCCAAAGCCCGTAGCGGCGCCGAGGCGGCGGTGGACGTCGCCGTCATGCGCCTGCCCCACGTCGCCAACTTCGACGACTTCGACCCGCTCCACAACGAACCCGCCGTCGCCGTGCGCTACGTGGGGCGCGCCGACGAGTTCGGCGACCCGGACTTGGTCGTCATCCCCGGCAGCAAGACCACCGTCGCCGACCTGGACTGGCTGCGCGCCACCGGCCTCGCCGAGCGCACACTCGCCCACCGGCGCGCCGGCGCGCCCGTCGTCGGCATCTGCGCCGGCTACCAGATGCTGGGCGACGCGCTGCTGGACCCGGACGGCGTGGAGTCCCCCAGGCCGCGCACCGACGGCCTGGGGCTGCTGCGGGCAACCACCACGTTCGCGGGGCACAAGGCGACGCACCAGGTCAGCGGACGCGTCGTCGAGGGGCGCGGCCTGCTGGCCGGCTGCCGGGGCGCGGAGGTCACCGCCTACGAGATTCACATGGGCGTCACGCCGCAGGAGGGCCTGCCGCACCCGTTCGTCCTGGAGTCCCGGTCAGGCCAGACGGTCGACCTGCCCGACGGCGCGATGGACGCCGACGGCCTCACTCTCGGTACCTACCTCCACGGCCTCTTTCACAACCGCGCCGTCCGCCGGTCCATACTGGAGTGCGCCGCGCGCCGCAGAGGCGTCACACTGCCGCCGCCCGCCGACGACGTCGAGCCCAGCGCCGAGTACGACAAGCTCGCCGCCCACGTCCGACGCCACCTAGACATGGACCTCGTTTATCGCGTCACCGGCCTCGCGGAGTGACCGCCTGCTCCCCTCCCGCTCGATGGGCTGACAGGGGCAGGCATTGGGAATGAGCCTTCCGAAGAGTCCCTTCCCCCTCGCAGGGGGAAGGTTAGGATGGGGGTGAATAGGCACTCCTTCCGTCCGTTCCATTTGCACAATCTGAAAGTACCACTTGCAATCTGTGCAGACCGGCGTTATCTTTACCACCATGATCGAGCGCGAGATAACCGGCCGCCTGGCAACCCTCTTCGGCCAGTACCCCTTCGTGACCGTCACCGGCCCACGCCAGTCCGGCAAGACCACCCTCTGCCGCGCGACCTTCCCGCACCTGAACTACGCCAACCTCGAGGCGCCCGACCAGCGCGACTTCGCCGAGTCCGACCCCCGCGGCTTTCTCGCGCAGCTTGGAGAGGGCTCCATCATCGACGAGGTCCAGCACGTCCCGGCGCTCCTCTCCTATCTACAGGTGATCGCCGACGAATCAGGCCGCAACGGCCTCTTCGTGCTCACCGGCAGCGAGCAATTCAGCCTCTCCCGCGCCATCAGCCAGTCCCTCGCCGGACGCACCGCGCTGCTCCGCCTGCTGCCGTTCTCCCTCGCCGAGCGGCAGCGCACGGGAGCGAGCGACGCGATAGACGACATCATCTACACCGGGTTCTACCCCCGCGTCCTCGACCACGGGCTCGACCCGCGCCAGGCGCTCGGCGACTACTTCGAGACCTACGTCGAGCGTGACGTGCGCCGCCTGGGTGAGATTCGCAACCTGTCCGGCTTCCGGCGATTTGTGCGCCTGTGCGCGGGCCGGGTAGGGCAGCTCGTAAACCTCAGCTCGCTCGGCTCGGACGCCGGCGTGTCCCACACCACCGCGCGCGAGTGGCTCACCGTGCTGGAGGCCAGCTACGTCGTCTTCCAGCTTCCACCGTTCCACGCCAACATCCGAAAGCGCCTGGTCAAGTCCCCCAAGCTCTACTTCTACGACGTCGGTCTGGCGAGCTACCTCATAGGCATCCAGAGCGCGGACCAGGTGACCACCCATCCGCTACGCGGGTCGCTGTTCGAGAACCTGGTTGTCGCGGAGGCGGTCAAGCACCGCTTCAACCGCGGCCGCGACTTCAACCTCAGCTTCTTCCGGGACTCGAGGGGCCTGGAGTGCGACCTGCTGTACGACGCCGGCAGCGGAATCCACGCTATCGAGATCAAGTCCGGCGCGACTGTCGCATCCGACTACTTCACCTCGCTAAACAGAGTCGCCGACCTGCTCCCCGCCGTCTCAGCCAGAACCGTCGTATACGGCGGCGCCACACGCCAGTCCCGCGGCTACTCCGAAGCCGTCCCCCTGTCCGCTCTCAGCGCCGCTCTCGAACGCACCGACGCCGGGTGAGCCCCCGCGCCTACCCCACCACCCCCTCGCGCTCCCGCTCCACCAGCTCCCAGTCGATCTCGTACCCCAGCCCCGGCTCCGTCGGCGCGTACACCAGACCGTCGCCGTCCACCTCGATGTCCTCCACCAACGCGTACTTGTTCGCCCCCGTCGCCGGAAACACCTCGTAAAACTCGCAGTTGGGCGCCGCCATCGTCACGTGCAGGTTCGCCACGTTGTTCAGCGAGTTGCCGCCGTGGTGAATCTCGCACTTCATCCCGAACGCCTCCGCCAGGTGCGCTATCTTCACCAGCGGCGTGATGCCCCCTGTCACCGCCACGTCGCCCCGCAGGATGTCCGTCGCGTAGCTCTGAATCCACTGCGCCATCCCGTACAGCCGCCCCGGAGCGTACTCCGTGGACATGATCGGAATGTCCAGCTTGCTCTTTAGCTTCACGTAGTTGTAGATGTCCTCTTCCGCCAGGGGGTCCTCGTACCAGTAGTACCCCAGCTCCTCGATGGCGCGGCCCACCCGCAGCGCGTCCTCGTAGTTGTACGCCCACATCGAATCGAGCATCAGAATCATGTCGTCGCCCACCGCCTGACGCACCCTGTCGCAAATCTCGATGTCGCTCCTGGGGTCGCCGTGCGGGTGAATCTTGTGCGCCGTCCAGCCCATGTCCTGGAAGCTCAGCGCCTCCTCCGCGTACTCCTCCGACGTCGCGTGCCACGCGGTGCTCGAGTACGCCGGCACGCTATCGCGGCACGTGCCCAGCAGCCTGTGGATGGGCAGGCCCGCTACCTTGCCGGCGATGTCCCACAGCGCGACGTCGACCGCGCCTATGGCGTTGGTCGACACCGACCGGTTCTCCTTCCACATCTCGCGCCATATCGCCCCGATGTCCAGCGGATTGCGACCCAGCAGGTTGGGCTTCACGATCTCCATCAGCGGGCCCGCGTAGGCGTCCGCCCCCTGCCGCGACGATCCCAGAAACGCGTGACCCTCCACGCCCTCGTCCGTGCGCACCGTCAGCACCCCAAGCAGCTTCCTGCCGCCGAACGCCGTCCCCACGCCCGTCTTCCACGGCGCGAAATTCCAGCGAAACAGCGTAACCGTGATATCGTCGATCTTCACCATGCCCCTCCTGATTGCCAGTCTAGCCTAGGGTCGCATAGTAGCACACGGCAGGGAGGGCCGGGGGGTAGCCAGCGGACGCCCGGCCAGTCTCCACGCTTACCCCTGCCAATCGTTTCCCCAGCACACGGGCGAACCGGGCACCCTCTGCGCGCAGGTATGAGCCTTGCCACTACTGATGGCAGCGAACCGCTCATTCTCGGGCGGCGGCGTCTTCCCCCACCCGCTAAAGCCCAGCACACTGGCGCTCCACAACAGCAACGGAAAACTGCGGTACTAGTGGGCGATCGATTTGACCAAAACCAAGTGAGGTCGGAGGGATACACAAGGTAGGTTGGACTGCCAGCCAATAGCGTATCGACGCGTCTGTGCGGATTGGCTTGATCACACCACCAGGGGGAGCGTATCTTGGAGTTGTCAGGATGCCTCCCGCAGCTAGGAGAAGGGTGTTGGGGTTAGTTGACTGGCTCCGAAACAAGCGGATAGCTACGTTAACCCTACTGTCCATCCCAATGAGGAGCAACTCGATGAACAACCAAGACGAACTCGAAATGGCTGGCTACTACGATAGTTTTTCTGCAGTGCCCCGGTACATAAGGATGTACTATGGACAGACGCCGCTGGCTCATGGAACCTGCCTCTTCGTGATGTCCGTAGACGGACCTGTGCTTATCACGAACCGCCACAACTTCACCGGGCGCAACAATATCACCGATGAGCCGCTGCACAAGGAATTGGCCATACCGGATCATGCGGTCGTGACGATGCATGGTCCCCACGAAGTCCACTACCACATTGACTTGGCGGATCACGAGAATCCGAGAGCGCCTGCTTGGACCGAACACCCGACGTTGGGAGACAAAGCGGACATTGTCGCCCTGCCCGTCAAAGAGATGACGAATATCGTAGGAGAGAGTAACAGCGTCTCGTTGAAGAACGACTGGTATAGATGGAACATTGGCAGCGAACTGTATGTCATCGGCTACCCGTACGGTCAGATTGGGGGGCCGTTCCCGATCTGGTCGAAGGGTTCTATCGCATCGGAACCCGATATAGACGTCTCTGGTTTGCCAGTGTTTGTCATCGACTGTAAGTCGCGCCCCGGTCAGTCCGGTTCTCCTGTGTTCGCGCACTTTCGCGTAGGAGCCGTCGTCGAATACGAGGGAAGGACTTTTCAGGCGAAGAAACCTATGAATTACTTCGTCGGCGTCTATTCCGGCAGATTGCGTTCCGACTCGGACCTTGGACTGGTGTGGAAGCGAAGGTGCATAGAGCAACTCGTGGATCGAGCGATAGCTCACGGTACGCAACACCGAACGGAACTGCGCCGCCACCGGTTTTCCGCAACTCCCTACAAGGAGTTCAGCCTCGACCGTTACATTCGCAAGGACGTCGACAAAGTCGAGTAGACCTAGGCGGAGATGCCTGCCTCATGGCAAGAGCCGTCCGGGCGAGTCAATCAGGAATTTGCCCCAAAGTCCGAGAAGTTCGGCAAAGTACCGAAGTTGCCGGACGGCGGGGCCTTGCATCATCCGGACTCCCAATCCAGTGCCCGATAGTCGACGGTCGAAATACCCGATGTACTTCCCACCCCGCATACCTCCGTTGCATGCTATACAAAGGGCTAACGACAAACAATCCCGACACTGCACTACCCGTCAAGCCCGACCAACTCCGGCCCTCACCAAGGCCACCGCACACCAAGCTCTCGCCCCCAATCACGCGCATTCTCACTCCTGAAGCCCAAAATCCGCCCCGAAGCCGCGAAATCGAACCCCACTCGCGACCCGTGAGTCTCCGAAAACTGCCCCATAGACGCCAAACACCGTACCTGTTTAGTGTTAGCGCCAACGAACGTGGCGTAGTATGCGGTAGCCCTTTCGGCCCTCGTGCCCTTAACCGGCGACGATATTGCGGGCCAACTCCAACATCCCTGTGTTTGCAACCAGTACGGACACGACGTGCAATGGCATGACGCCGAGTACGGGTATCAAATCCAGTCTTCTGTGCCTTCTGGTTGGCATGATGCCTTCAACGAAGCCGCTGACAGCTGGGACTACAGCACTGACTATATGACATTGGAAGAAGACTCACACGCCCCAAACTACATCTTCAAGGACGAGATCGAGGAGGGTGGTGGATGCACCAGTGAATCTGCCGCCTGCACCGTGGCATGTTAGACAGACGACGACCACTTCGTGTACGTTGACATTACCCTGAATGAGGATGTTTCGTTCGGAACTGGCACACTCAACTGCATTCTGAACTATCCTGATGCACAGGAAACCATGGCCCATGAATTCAGACATGCCGCCGGGCTGGCTGAATCACACCACTCACACCACCTCCGTCATGCGAGTCTATGCTACCGGATGCTTCCGGATACCCACGAATCACCATGCCGACACTATGGATGCCCAGGTAGACGGTCATTAAGGAGATAACGTGACACCGAGACATGTTGCGCTGATCACCGGTTCTTTAGTAGTGATATCGTTGGCCGTGGCTATTGTATTTGTGGCTGGAGCAAGCAGGGCATCGTTAGCCAGTAGTCGCGCCGACACCCCAACAATTGGTGGCCACGCGGCGCCTGAGGTGACATTTGAGCGGCTCGTCAAGAATTCAGACCTCGTTGTTCTTGGTGAAGTAACATCGAGGCAAGTCGGCATTGCACCTTGCTGTGAACGCTTCGCTGGGCGGCTTTCTCCGTCGATGCCTGCACCTGTCCGACGTGTGGACACCCTTCGGGTCAATGTTCAGGAATCACTCTGGGGCAAAAACTCTCCCGAAGTGACGATCAAAGTACAAAGGCCAGGAGGAAACGTCATCCAAAGCGGTGATGCTGAACTCGCCCTCCTGGAATTCGAGGTCGGACAGACTTATCTATTGTTCTTAGTGGACCGGGAAGATCACCACCTGATTCAAGGGGTGAGCAGAGGCAGGTGGACCGCCAACGAAGGCGTGTTTGTACAGACAGCCACGGGTGTGAAATACGATCAAGAAACGCTGCATGAGAGACTAGCCTCATACCGCCGATAGAGAAATCATCTATCGTTTCGCAGGTGAGTTGACCGCAGTGCCGCACACCCTCTGAGAGGTGCGTTTGTTAACGATGACACTGTACGTACTCGACCATTTAACCTGCCGGCGGGTTCCTCCCCTCGTACACTGGAGTCCTCTGCAAGCCCATGACGAAACTAACCTTCTTAGCGCCCGCGGGTTGGAGATGTTCGGCTGGTCGCGCCCTGGGACTCCAGGTCAAGGAGATCGCCAAGGAACTCGATCTCAGACCCCATACCGTGCGGAACTTCATCCGTAACCACCCGGTTACCCCATGAGGATCGCCTCGGTTAGAGGTGAATGCTACAAACAATAATGGCCACACACATCGACGGGAGAGGGCGGATGGCCTCGACTCAATGCAGAATGGGGCGCATATATGGTTGAGGGCAGAGGCAGCCACCGTTCGACCACGGTGGCTGCCTCTCTGTTGCACTCCTGAGCGAGCCCTAGAGGGTGCTGGCCGACCATCAGAACAGCCTCAGCGCCGGGGCCTCCTCTTGGTCTGCCTGTTGCTCGGCAGCCGAATCCTGAGGCGATGCCTGTGCACCGCGTCGCCGCCACTGCTTCACCCGAACCGGTCGCAGGTAAATCGCATACCTGAATGCCAAAAGAACTGCCCCAAGACCGCGTAATCGAACCCCACTCGCGACCCGTGTGTACCCCCAGGAGTGACTCATAGACGCGCAAACGTACACCCGTTTCGTCTCAGCGCCACCGACTGTCGGTTAGTATGCGTTAGCCCTGTGTCCAAGTCGGTAACTGTTCAGACTTCGTGAGTGCCAAGAGTCCCTTCCCCCTCGCAGGGGGAACGTTAGAGCCTGCCCCGTACTCGATACGGGGATGGGGGTGAAGGCCCATTGTCCAGAATCGTCTCACCGACTCTGAACAGTTACCCAAGTCGAGGGGCCCTTGCTTTCCTCGCACAACCGTGCTACTCTCCGTTCGATGACAAACCGACACCGCGCCCAAAAGTCCCTTCCCCCTCGATGGGGGACGGTTAGGATGGGAGTGAAAAGGCTCCCACAAACACCACACCTGGCGCCTCCGAGGACCTGTACCATTTGCGCTACATTTCGGGGTTTCCCAGACCATAGCAGCTACGAAATCGCACACGGGGCGGCCCACCAAGGCGGCCCTCCCAGCTACGCGGTGGTTCAGAATGGAACAAAATGGAACTCATTTCGCCGAAAAGCTCCTCCGAAGACAGCTCTCGGCCCGGCCACTGACTACTAACCACTGATAAACTGAAATACTGACCAACCGACCAACCAAAGGACCCCCACCATGCAATTCGACGTCGCAACCAACCTCGCCGCCACCGACCGCACCGTGTCCGCGCTTGAGCGCGACGGCCAGCCCGCCCGCGCCGTCACGCTGTCCCGGGCCTACGCCGCCACCGTCGACGATCTCTGGGACGCCGTGACGAACGCCGACCGCATCCCCCGCTGGTTCGCGCCGGTGAGCGGCGATTTCGCACTCGGCGGGCGCTACCAGATCGAGGGCAACGCCGCCGGGACCATCACGGAGTGCGAACCCCCTTCGCGCTACGCCCTCACCTGGGAGTTCGGCGGCGACCTGAGCTGGGTCGAGGCGCGCGTCTCGAACGACGCCGACGGCCGGGCGCGGCTCACGATCACCCACACCGCGCACCTCTCGGAGCACTCGGGCACATTCGGCCCCGGCGCGGTCGGCGTCGGCTGGGAGATGGGATTACTCGGACTCGCACTGCACGTCGCCCACCCGGACGATCCCAGGCCGGACGAGGATGTCTTCGCCGCGTCGCCGGACGGCAGGGCGTTCACCATCGGCAGCAGCGAGGGATGGGCCAGGGCCGCGGTCGCGGCCGGCGAGGACCCCGAAGTTGCCGCTGCGTCGGCAAGACGCACCGCCGCATTCTACACCGGCGAGCCTATCGACCCCGCGGAGTCCCCTCTCCCTTGACGGGAGCGGGCTAGGGTGAGAGTGACGGTCGCACTTCCGAACAGTCTCTCCCCCCTCGCAGGGGGAAGGTCAGGATGGGGGTGACGAACGGATTCATGGACACCCTCTAAGGCGCTAGACCGCTATTCCCTCGGCGTCCAGCCGTAGATTCGGGACAGTGTACCGCCCATCAGAGTGGCCCGGTCCGAGTCCGAGAGGCGGTCGGTCACCCGGAAAGCCTCCACGCCCTGCTCGTAGGTCAGCAGCCGCACGGCCCGCGTCCAGTCGGTGCCCCACATGCACCGCTCCAGCCCGTAGGCGTCGAACACCCGGCCCAGCGAATCCCAGATGTCGGGGTAGGGAAACGGCTCGTGGGACAGCGTGCACGCGCCGGATATCTTGATCGCCACATTGTCCCGCTCTGCCGCCGCCAGTACGCTGGCCAGGTCCGCGAACGGCTCCGGCGGCGGCGGCGGCACGAACGGCTGGGCCAGTCCAACGTGGTCGATGATCACCTGCGTGTCCGGGTTGCGGCGCGCCAGTTCCGCCAGCAGCGGCAGCTTGCCGGCGGCCATCACGTTGACGGGAACGCCCGCGCGGGCGCAGGCGGCGAAGATGGCGTTCAGTCCGGGGTCGTTGGCGTCGTAGTCCCCGTACGCGAGCATGACCCGCGCGCCAACGACGCCGGGCGTCGCCGTCCACTCCGCCACGTCGGCGGCGACCGACTCCGAAGTCGGGTCGAACGGGCGCACCAGGCCGAACCGACCCGGATGCTTCGCGTACACCTCCAGGGCGTAGCTCGCGTCGTACTGGTACAGCGAGAAGGGAGAGATGAGTATTGCCCCGTCCACGCCGACGGCGTCCATCGCCGTCACCATGTCGTCGCCGGTCACCTCCTCCGGCCCCTCCAGGTGCCCGCTCCACGGACGCTCCGGCCGGTTGCGCTCGTAGCAGTGCACCTGGCAATCGATAGTGAGGGTCTGAGTCGCCATCGTCGTTCACCTCCATGAGTGTGGCCCTGGCGGGCAGCGGACTGTCGCGCGAGTATTCACATACGGCGCCTATGATAGGGCATTTCACACCGGAATTGGCTTCAAGCCGCAAGCCGACTCGACATGCCTCGCCCGGCGGCCGTATCTGTTGACCGCCCTATGGCATTGTGCTAGCCTGCGCGAGTCCAAGCAAGAGGCGAGGCTCAATTGTGGTTAGACACGCCGCTACGCGATGTGGTAGGAGAGGTGCAGATATGACTGTCGTTCGAGTATGGCCCAAATTCCTGTTCGTGCTGTCGACGGTACTGCTGATGTTCTCCTTGGCCTGCGGTACTCAGGAGGAGGCCGCGCCGCCCGCACCACCAACGCCAACTCCCATCGACGTCGAAGGGATCGTGTCCCGCGCGCTTGAGGGAGTGCAAGTGCAGCCGGGAATCACCTCTGAGGAAGTGGCAAACACCATTCAGCAGGCTCTCGCCGAGCAGCCTGGCGTTACGTCCCAGGACGTCGCCAACGAGATCGCCAAAGCGCTCGCCGCCCAGCCCGGCGGTGTCACCTCTAACGAGATGGCGTCCGCTATCGCGTCGGCGCTCGAGCAGCAACGGCCCGGCATTACGACGGACGACGTGGCCACCGAGATCGCCAAGGCTCTCAGCGCCCAGCAGCCGGGCGTAACCGGGGAAGAGGTGGCCGCGGCCATTCAGAGCGCGCTGTCCGAACGGCCCGGCGTGACCGAAGAGCAGGTAGCCGCCGCAATCGAGAATGCGCTGGCCGCCCAGAGGGCTGAAGTTGAGGCCGCCGCCATGGCGATGCCCGCCCCCATGACGGGCGACATAGACCGCGGCGGCACGCTCGTGTTCCCGACCAACGAGGGAATCATCAGCTTCGACGTACACTGGACGGGCACTTACAACGCCGTTCAGCCGGTTGGCTCCACCTATAACTCCATACTGACTTACGACCAGAGGGCCCCCGGCGTCATTCTGCCCGAGCTGGCCGCGCACTGGGAGGCGGACTCGGCCGGAACCACCTACACCTTCCGTCTGCGCGACGACGTCAACTTCCACAGCGGCACCCCCTTTACGTGCGCGGACGCCAAGGCATCGCTGGATAAGATGACGAACTCCAAGGTGAGCACCCTGGCCGGCGTGCTCGCTCCTTACGAGAGCTCTTCGTGTGAAGACGACGCCACGCTGAGCGTGACGCTGCAAAAGCCCATGGCGGCGTTCCTCACGGCTATGGCCGGGGCACGTTTTGTCATTCAGCCCAAGTCTATAGCCGATGCCGTGGTGGCCTCCGAAGACCCCCGCAGCGGCCTGGAAAAGCAGGAAGACTTCCTGGACGGCACCGGGCCGTTCCGGTTCGTGTCACACCAGCAGGGCGTCGAGTTCGTGACCGAGGCCAACCCGGACTACTGGAAGCCGGGCCGCCCCTTCCTGGATGGATACAAGGCCGTGGTCTTCCCGGACCTCACGCAGATGTCTCTGGCCTTCCGCGCCCGCCAGCTTTCGACAGTAGGCCTGGCGCAACACCTCGAGCCCTCGGTCGCCAACCAGATCTTGGAGCAGTATCCTGATGAGGCTGTGTTGATCACCGCGCCGCGCAACGCCTGGCACAACATAATGATCAATCTGGACAAAGAACCCTGGAACGACGTGCGTGTGCGCAAAGCCACCTGGCTGGTAATCGACCAGTGGGAAACCATCGACGCCGCCATCGAGGGATGGGGAACGCCGGGCGCCTTCATTGGGCCACACCTGGACTTCGCCCTGCCTGAGGAAGAACGCAACACATACTCGTTCTTCAGCCGGGACAAGGAAGCGCGACTCGCCGAGGCGAAGGCGCTGATGGATGAGGCGGGGCTGGCTGACGGCTTCAGCGACGAACTGCTGGTGCGTTTCGGAATCTCCTACCAGAAGGCCGCCCTGACCGCCCAGCAAGACCTGGCGCAGATTGGCATCGACATCGAGGTGAGCACGGTCGACACGGCAACCATCGTAAGCCGACGGAACGCCCGCGAATACTCGATCATGGCTCTCCCCTCGTCCACTCCGTTCGACGATCCTGACGGCTACTGGGCGCGCTTCCAGTGCGACAATGCGTCCAACTTCTTCGGATACTGTAACGAGCGGTTCGACGAGCTGTTCACGATGCAGTCCCAGGAGCTGGACCGCCAGAAGCGGATCGAACTGACCCACGATATCGAGCGGGTCCTTCTCGAGGACCTGCCGGATCAGCGCCCATACTACTGGTGGCAGGCGACGCTGCACTGGAACAACGTGCAGAGTTGGGAGATGAGGCTGGCCGACTGGACGTACAACCACGACCGCCTTGAGAGCACCTGGTGCAGAGGCGGGCAGTGCAGGTAGCCGGCTGACATCGGCCCTATCTGAAACCGACACACCGACAAAAGCAGGGGGTGTGCTGAGTCTGACAGGTTTGCCTGTTAGGCTCATCATGCCCCCTTCGTACAGGCTGAAGCTGCGTTTTCTCCAGCCTGGCTGTGAATTAGGACTAACATGCAGAAATATCTGCTCCGCAGGGTCGTCTTCGCCGTACCCACGTTCCTTGGGGCCGTGACGCTGGTGTTTCTCATCATGCGCGTGGTTCCCGGTGACGTGACCGCGGCAATTCTTGGCGCCCAGATGGACCAGGAGGGCGCCCAGGAGATGGTCCAGCAGTTGCGGGACAAGCTGGGCCTCGACGACCCCATTCACGTCCAGTACGGCCGCTGGCTATGGGGCGCGATACGTCTCGACTTCGGTAAGTCTCTCTATACCGGAGAGGTCATCATGGACGAGATAAAGGCGCGGTATCCCATCACCCTCAACCTGATGCTGATGGTGATAGTCATATCTACCGCAATCGCCATACCCTCCGGTCTCGTAGCGGCGCTTAAGCAAGACTCGTGGGTAGACTACGCCCTTCGCATCGTCAGCATTGGTGCGCTCTCAATCCCCAACTTTTTCATCGCCACGCTGATAATCCTGGGGCTGCTCATCTATTTCAACTGGTTTACGCCCGTTGAGTACGCGCCCCTTTGGGAGGACCCCTGGCTGAACTTCCGGCAGCTCATCTTCCCGGCCCTGGCTACCGGGTTCCGTCTCTCGGCCCTCGGCACCCGCATGACCAGGTCGAGCATGTTGGAGGTGTTGCGGGAAGACTACATCCGCACCGCCCGGGCCAAGGGGCTTCGCAACTCCGTGGTGATGAACCGCCACGGACTGAAGAACGCGATCCTGCCGGTAATCACCCTGATCGGCCTTGAGGTGATAGCCCTCTTCGGGGGCATTGTCATCATCGAGACCGTCTTCCGCATACCCGGCATAGGCCGGCTGCTCGTGGAATCCATCTTCAATCGCGACTACAGCACCGTGCAGGCGCTGGTGTTCATCTTCGCCGGTGTGGTGGTAGTGGTGAACATACTTGTAGATTTCCTGTACGCCTGGATAGACCCCAGGATCAAATACTCTTGAACGGATGAGGCTCCGGCATGGCCGTAAGTTCTGAAGACATACAGGCGCGGTTGCGCCAAGGCGGACGGAGACCCTGGCTCCATTCGGCCTGGGACTTCTCGAAGCGCAAGCCTCTGGGCGCCATCGGGGCCGTCATGCTGGTGGTGTTCATACTCATCGCGATCTTCGCGCCGGTCATTGCCCACAACGACCCGAATTATCAATTTCGCACGGATCGGCTGGAGTCGCCGTCGACCGATTTCTGGTTCGGCACCGACAGCTTGGGGAGAGACATCTACAGCCGCGTCATCTACGGCGCGCGCATCTCAATGTACGTCGGCGTGGTGGCCACCGCCGCGGGCACCGGAATCGGGCTCTTGCTGGGTCTTAGCAGCGCCTATTTTGGAGGAACGATCGACAACCTGCTCCAGCGCCTCATGGACATCATGTTCTCCTTCCCCTCTCTCGTGCTTGCGCTTGCCCTGGTGGCGGCCCTGGGAGGCTCCGTCAACAACGTGATGATAGCCATTGCCGTGCCCCTCATTCCCGGCACTACACGGCTGGTCCGTTCCAGCGGGCTGGCGGTGAAAGGGACGCCGTACATGGATGCGGCCATAGCGATCGGCTCCAGCCCCATACGCATAGTCCTCAGGCACATGCTTCCAAACAGCCTGGCTCCTTTCATCGTATACGCCACGGCCTTTCTGGGGGCGGCCATTCTGATAGAAGCGTCGCTCAGCTTCCTGGGCCTTGGGGTCAAGCCTCCCGCGCCGTCCTGGGGCAGGGACCTTTCGGGGGAAGCCGTGCGCTACTTCGAGATAGCGCCCTGGATGGCGATATTCCCCGGCGCCGCGATAAGCCTGGCGGTTTTCGGCATAAACTTGTTCGGCGACGCCCTGAGAGACGTGCTGGATCCCAAGCTGCGGGGGCGCTAGACAACCTGCGGCCTACCGCAACGGCCGCTCCGCCAACCACCGCCCCTCCAAGTGCAGCCAGCTCGCCCGGCTGTAGCCAGCGCCACCCCCTACAGGTACGGGTAGCACACCGGGCGGCCGGTGACCGGGTCGCTGCCGATGCGGGCCGCTATGCCGAACACCTCGCGCAGGACGCCGGGCCCACATGCGAGCAGGGTTTCTCGCTAAGTGCCAGTTCGCTGCTTTCGTCTAGGGTGAGGTTCCTCGGCGGCCGCCGAAACGACATGGTCTACGACAGGCCCCGCTTGGGAACCGACTCGTCAACTCCAAGCGCTTGCATTCGAGCAGTTTCACCCCCACAGTTCCAAATGACGGTATAGTATTCCAACTGGGTGATTTCGCTGCTACGGAGGTTGCAAAGGACACTGGTCATATGCCATCAGTAAGTGTTAGCCGCATTGAAGCCGTCCGCCGGGCCGCCAAGAGGTGGCAGAGAGACCTCGTTGACACCTCAGGTCGCAACCGGCTTCGTCGATACCGCGACTTGAAGACAGGGACGCTCGATCTCACGCCCCAACCAACACATGGGCCAGACCCTCTCACGTTGGACAGACTGCTCTCCGGTAGGGCAGTTAGACTGAGCGCTCTCTTTGTAGATGCCCCCCTCTTTGAGGATGCACCAATCGACTCGGAGGGCGGGGTCGACTTCGGCGACGCTCGCCGCCGCCTGGTCGCCATCCACAAGGCCGCACTCACAAACCTTGAGGAGAAAGGCATCGAGACCTTGTTCACCGCAATTGGGTTGGCGAAGTGGGAGGTCGACTCCGGCCTTCCTCCGAACGCACCGGTTCTCCTCTTGCCGCTGACCGTCGAAGCCACTGGCGCTGCTGCCCGTGATTTCAAGATTGAAATTGCAGGAGAGGCATTCCTCAGCCCAGTATTGGCCCACATCCTGCGCACCGAGCACGACATGGAGACAGACCCAGACGAGGCCGTTGTCGCCGAAAAACAGCCAACCAACTATGAAGAGTTCTCCTTCCTGTTGAATCGACTCGAGAAGTCGTGGAAGAACCTTCCTGACCTGACCATCGACCGTCGCATCGTTGTATCTGGCTTCTCCTACTCTACACAGCCGCTTGTCGATGATCTGGAAAACAATGCGGATTTGTTTGCCGAAAACGACATAGTCGCCGCTTTCGCTGGTGATGAGGGAGCGCGCAAGTCGATCGCTTCGCGCATCTGCGATCCGAACCCCAGCCAACCTGATTTTGATCCTCCGGCGAGCGAATTTCTGGCACTCGACGCTGACTCCAGTCAACATGTGGCAATAAATCGAGCGCTCGGGGGCGAGTCTCTCGTCATACAGGGGCCACCCGGTACAGGCAAGTCCCAGACCATCGCTAACTTAATCACGGCGCTTATTGCCGGTGGCAAACGAGTACTCTTCGTCGCCGAGAAGAGAGCGGCCATCGAAGCCGTTACGAAGCGGCTGGTGCATGTGGGCCTCGACGACCTTGTCATGGACATGCATGGCGGCGTTACTTCTCGGCGTGAATTCGCTCGCTCGCTCGCCGACTCTCTGGAAAAGGTCGCCACGATTCCAGAGCAGGACTACTCTTCACTCCACCGTCGCCTCCAAACACATCGCGATCCACTCATCGCAAACGACGACGCACTTCACAGTCTACGTAACCCTTGGAGTCTCAGCGTGTTTGAACTGCGCCAACGGCTACTTGGCATTCCTGAAGGCGCTCGAACCCCAATGCGTCTTCCTGCCGATTCTGCGCGTTCTATCGACGGAGACAGTTTTGAAAGGCTTGCCGACGACGTTAGGGAGTGGATTGGTCTCGGCGGCCATAGCTTGGCCGAGAGCCATCCAGACTGGGCAGAGACCACCATCACCACGGAAGAGAGCGCACAATGTGCCTTTGAGCTGGCTCGCGACATCAAGGAAGAATTCCTTCCGCGCGCCCGCGATGTCCTTTTCGGTGTGCTGAATGAGGCTAAGCTATCCCGTCCAAAAACAGTTGGGGAATGGGGAAGAACGGCCCGTTTTCTGGCGGTAGCGAGTGGGTCTTGGCGGTTGCGCATGAAGGCCCAGGTCTTGTCGAAAGAGTACCGAACGACAAAGGAGGCATTGGGAGCCCGCAGTAAGCTATCGCTCGCATCAGGAAAGGCAGATTTCGCGGTTACGAGCGTCGATGCATTTGAAGACAAACTTGCCGCACTTTCATCAGTGGCAGGTCTTGACAGCCTACCCCACTTAACTCACGAGCGGTTGGCTGGTGCGGTCGATCGAATTGCATCTGACATTAACGTCGCGGCCAGACTTCCCCGAATCCGTAAACTAGAAGCACGGTTCAGGAGCTTGGGAATTGAGAATGTAATCGAGCGTGTTGGTAAGGACATAGCGCCCGAATATGCGGCGCAAGCGGTGGAACACGCCTGGATTGAGCGCGTCCTTGAAGAGCTTGAGTTTGAAGACTCCCGGCTGGCCGCATTCAGCAGCGACGCCTACTCACGCCACCGGGACGAGTTCGCCGATGCGGATGGCAAGCATCGCGATTCTACACCCCAACGTGTTCGCCGCCTCACCGCGGAAGCCATCATCGAAACTATGAACAACCACCCAGACGAAGCCAGATTGGTACGGCATCAGGCCGCCTTGAAACGTCGTCACCTTAGCGCACGCCAGCTGTTGGAGAGAGCTCCCCACGTTCTCTCCACACTCCGGCCATGCTGGACAATGTCACCCATATTGGCCGCTGAGCTGATTCCAGCAGACCTGCGACTCTTCGACGTGGTCATATTCGATGAGGCCTCTCAGATTCCACCAGCCGAGGCTATTGGCAGTCTCGCTCGTGCCCCCCAAGCTGTGATTGCCGGCGATAGTCGTCAACTTCCACCAACTTCGTTCTTCGGCCGCAGTCAGAGCGACGATGACGACGATGACCATAACGATGATGTCTTGGCCGTCACGGGCGACATCGAGTCCCTGCTCGACGCAGCCGGTACACTTCTCCGCGACAACATGCTGCAATGGCACTACCGCAGCCGTGATGACCGTCTAATCGCTTTCTCCAACATCCATATCTACGGCGGCTCATTGACTGCCTTCCCTGGCGCAACTGTCAACACACCTGTCACACACTACCTCATCCCATTCCGGCCAATCGTCGGCGTCAGCGGCACACGTTCTAACCCCGATGAGGTAGAAAAGGTGGTCGAACTCATTCTCGAGCACGCTCGTGTAAAGCCAAGGGAGACACTTGGCGTGATAGCATTTGGACAGCATCACGCCGACAACATCGAAAACACACTCATGCGTCGCCTCGCCGAAATGAATGACCCTTCGCTCGACGAATTCTTCGCTGAGAAGAATGAGGAGCGCTTCTTTGTCAAGAACATCGAACGAGTACAGGGTGACGAACGCGACGCCATAATCTTAAGCGTCGGTTATCACAAGGACGCCAACGGGAATCTCCCCTACCGCTTTGGACCGATGCTACAAGAAGGAGGCGAACGCAGACTGAACGTCGCCGTTACACGCGCCCGCTCGCGCCTCACGGTCGTGTCTTCGTTTAGCCACCACGACATGTCCCCGGGTCGATCCACCGCGAAGGGTGTCGACCTGCTACGCCGGTATATTGAATTCGCGACTTCAGGTGGACGGGACTTAGGCGCCGACGTTCAGAACATCCCGCTCAATCCATTCGAGCTTGCCATCAAGGAAGGCCTTGAGCGACGCGGAATCCCCGTTACTCCCCAATACGGCGTGTCTGGCTATCGCGTTGATTTCGCTTGCGCCCATCCTGACGAGCCTGGACGTATGGTGCTCGCCATAGAAGCGGACGGAGCCATGTATCATTCCGCTCCAACCGCTCGTGACCGCGATCGACTTAGGCAGCAGGTATTGGAAGACAAGGGCTGGCGATTCCATCGCATTTGGTCTACGGCGTGGTTTCGCAACCGTGAAGCTGAACTCGACAAAGCCTTAGAAGCCTGGAAAGAGGCGGTTGCGGCGTCCGATAAAGGTGGTCCAACGCCAATTCCCGAACCGTCGTCATCCAATCCGGTGAGTAGCCCAACACCACGACGCGGCCCGCGCCCCGGAGTTCCTCGCAGAGGGATGAGTGGCTACAACAGCATCGGCGACTATGGCCACGGGCAGCTTGTGTCTCTGGCCCGCTGGATAGAGTCCGATACCCTGCTGCGCACCGATGAAGACCTTATGAGGGAAATGATGAGAGAGCTTGGCTTCAAGCGTTCGGGAAGCCGAATAACGCAAGCTCTCACGGCGGCAATAAGAGACGCTCGCCCGAAAAACCGATCCTACAGGGGCCGCCCCAGGCGGCGGCCCCTGTAGGGCGCCGGTCTGCTGGGCCAATCGACGCCACCCCTCCAGCTGACGGAAGATTGCAGTCTCTTCCCCCATTACAGGTACGGGTAGCACACCGGGCGGCCTGTGACCGGGTCGCTGCCGATGCGGGCCTCTATGCCGAACACCTCGCGCAGGACGCCGGGGCTCATCACCTCGTCCGTTGGGCCGTCGGCGTGTATCCTGCCCTTCTCCAGCGCCACCAGCCGCTCGCAGTAGCGCGCCGCCAGGTTCAGGTCGTGCATCACGGCCACCACCGTTATCCCCTCATCGCGGTTCAGCCGACTGATCAGGTCCATCACCTCGAGCTGCTGTCCCAGGTCCAGAAACGTCACCGGCTCGTCCAGCAGCATCACCCGCGGCTGCTGCGCCAGCGCCATCGCAACCCACGCCTTCTGCCGCTCGCCTCCGGACAGGCTGTCCAACCGGCGGCCGGCCAACTCCTCCAGCCGGCAAGCCTGGATGGCGCGCTCTATTACGGCGCGGTCCTGTCCGCCGAAACGCCTCAGCCACGGCACGTGGGGATAGCGTCCGTAGCCCACCAGCTCCCGCACCGTCAGTTCGGCCGGCGGAACCGGCGACTGCGGAAGCATCGCCATGCTCCGTGCCAGCTCTCCCGTGGGCAGAGACGCCAGTAACTTGCCGTCGAGGTGCACGGCGCCCGCGCCTGGCGAGAGCAGCCTTCCGATGAGCTTGAGCAACGTGGACTTGCCGGAGCCGTTGCGCCCGATGATACCGACCATCTCGCCCCTGGCGACGCGCAGGTCGACTCCCGCGAGGGCCGGCTTGCCTTCGTAGGCGAGCTCCAGCCCCTGTGCGCCTATGTGCGGTGGCGTCCCTGTCATGGCGTGGTCCTCGTCATGTCCATCATAGCTGGTATGGAACCTGCCCCTGCGACTGTCGGCGCCGAGCCGCGGCGTGCTAGACGCCTCTGCCACCTATGAACCGGCGCTTGTAAAGCAGGAAGATGAAGAATGGGCCGCCGAGCAGCGCGGTCAGGATGCCGACCGGCACCTCCAGAGGCGCTATCACCAGCCGCGCGGCGAGATCGGCCCACACCAGCAGCGTCGCGCCTCCCACCGCCGACGCCGCCACGACGTAGGCGTGGTTGTGCCCGCCCAGCAGCCGCATGACGTGGGGCACCATGAGGCCCACGAATCCCACCAAGCCGGCCACGCTGACCGCCGACGCGGCGAGCAGCGACGCTATGGCCATTGCGATGAACCGCACCCTCTCGACCGGCACGCCCAAGCCGCGAGCGGTTTCGTCGCCGAGTTGCATCACGTTGAGATGGCGCACCAGCAGCAGCGCCCCCGCCAGTCCGAGCAGGCTGTACGGCCAGACCAGCCCGAAGTGGTTCCAGCTCCGCGCCACGAGGTTTCCCGCCATCCACAGCACCACGGGCTGCACGCGATCGCTGTACGCCGTCATCAGTCCCGTGGTGAGCGCGCCGAGCATTGTGGTGATAGCCACACCCGCCAGGATCATGCGCACGGGTGACGTTCCCAGCGCCGGTTGCCACGACAGCAGGTAGACGACGACGGCGGCGGTCATGCCGCCGGAGAATGCGATCAGGGGAAGAAACGCCGGCAACCCCGGGGCGAGAATGAGCACGGCGGTCGCCGCGAGTCCCGCGCCGGAGGAGACGCCAACGGTTGTGGGCGCGGCCAGCGGGTTACGCATTATGCCCTGAAGCAGCGCTCCGGCGACGGCGAGGTTGGCGCCCACGAGGCAAGCGAGCAGCGAGCGCGGTATTCGCAGATTCCACACAATTTGTCGGCTTACGCGGTCGGACTCGCCGAAAATCGCGTCCACCACATCGGCGGGGCTGACGTACACGGCGCCCAGCGCGAATGAGGCCAACAAGCCCGCGGTGAGGACGATGAGCCCCGCGGCGAGCGTCAGGACCCTTCTGATGCTCTCGCGTCTCCACACCGGCGCGGCGGGCGCCGCGGCCGCGGCAGCGGTTCCGGCAGGGGACAATCCGCTACCTCTGCTCCGCCGGATACATCAGCGAGCGCAACTCCTCCAGCCCCCGGGTGACGCGCGGGCCGGGATAGCGCACGTAGAGCCACTCCGACAGCTCGTGCAGGCGCCCCTCTTCCACTGCCCGCAATCCCTGCCACGCGGGATTGTCGAACAGCTCCTCCAGGGCCTCTTCGCGGGAGTCGGTGGGGTTGGCGTGCCGCACGAGCACCACCAGGTCGGGGTCCTGATCTACCACGGTTTCCAGGCTGAACGGGGTGAACGCCGCGTCGGGCCTGCCCTGGTGAATGAAGGGCGGGCCTTTCGCGGCGACGAGCTGCCCGCCCATCAGCTCCACCATGTCGCCGAGGTAGGACACCGAAGTGAACGCCAGCAGGCCCTCGGTGGAACCGAACAGCGCGAGCACCCTGGGACCGTCGGCGGGCAGGTTCTGGCGCTGCTCGTCCATGCGCGCGCGCAGGTCGGCCACTGCCGCCTCCGCACCCTCCGAGCAGCCGGCCAGATCGCCGAGCTCGCTCATCTTGGCCAAGATGTCGTCCACCGTGGACAGGTCGTACACCAGCACCGGCACGCCCAGGGCCTGTTCGATGGGCGGGCCGAAGCGCGCGTACATAGGTGTCGCCAGCACCAGGTCGGGCCGGACCGCCGCGAGCTCCTCCATGTTAGGCCCCGCTGAGTGCGAGATTGTCACCACGGGTATGTCGTTCGCCTCCGGTGGGAAGGCGTATTCGGACGGGATCTGGGGCCGCGCCGCGGGAGTGTGGCCGCACGCCATCAGCAGCTCGACCATCCAGGCGTTGGTGACGGCCACGCTCTTCGGGCTGTACGGTATCTCGACCTCGCGGCCAGTGTCGTCGGTCACGGTGCGGGTCTCTGGCAGGGACATCGGTTCCGCCGTTGGCGTGGCGTCGGGCAGGGGTGTAGCAGTCGCAGCCGGTTGGCGCTCAGTAGGTACGGGCGTAGGCTCGGCGGATTCGCCGCCACAGGACGCGGCGAACGCCACCAACGCCAGTGACGCAAGCGCGAGGACAACGACAGCGAACCGTGGCTTGCGCGAGCGCGCCTTACTGTGCCTGCGCAACGACATGCGAGCTAAGCGCCGCCCAGGCCCAGCTTGGCCAGAGCCACGTCTTCGCCGGAAAAGTCCCAGTCCTGTCCGTCTTGTCCCTGCTGCATCCACCACTCGTAGGTCATAGCCAGGCCGTCGCGCATGTGGTAGCGAGGCGCCCAGTCGCGGGCGGCCAGGGCTTTGGCAGTGGTGTAGACGCGAGGAGCCTGCCACTCGAAGGGGAATATCTGCTCGCCCAGGGCGTCGTAGTCGCGCGGCTCCACGTGCACCACGTCGGCGGCCACGCCCATAGCGTCCGCTATGGCGCGCACGTAGCCGTTGGCGGTGATGGCGTCGGGGCTGCAAATGGTGTAGGCGCCGCCCAGCGCGGAGTCCGAATCGGAGGCGGCCACGAATGCCTCTGCCAGGTCGTCCACGTGAACGGGGTGAATCGGGGTGAGGCCGTCGCCCGGTATGATGATCCGGCGACCGCGACTGAGCCGGGCGAAGTAGCTGAACTCCCGCGCCGCGATGTAGTTGTCAGGGCCGTACACGTATGGCGGCCTGAGTATTGTCATTGGGAATCCGCCCGCGTGCGCCTCGGCGAGCAGGTCCTCGCACTCGATCTTGTCACGGGCGTACTTGCTGGCGTCGGGCGCGCGGTCGAGAGGGAAATGCTCCCATATGGGAATGGTGTCGCTGGGCGCGTACACCGATGTGGTGCTGCAAAACACGAAGCGTCCCACGTGTCCGGAAAGCGCCTCGATGGCGGGCCCGAGCTGGTGGGTTGTGTAGGCGGATATGTCGAAGGCGACGTCGTAGTCCGCGCCGCCCAGCGCCGCCGCCTGGGCGGCCGGGTCGTCGCGGTCGGCGGATATACGCCCCACGCCTGCCGGCAGATTAGCCTCAGTGCGGCCTCTGTTCAGCACCGTCACGTCGTGGCCGCGCGAGTGCAGCAGCCGCACCAGGTGCAGCCCGATAAAGCGGCTACCGCCGAGAACCAGCATCTTCATTGGTGAGTCCTTACAGGCATTCCACTACACATCCACGTTCACTTGAAAGACGACCTCGTCGTCCCTGGGCGCGTCCTTCCCTTCGTCCTTGAGCACTTCCAGGTACAGCCCTATCGCTTCCTTCACGTTTCCGAGGGTTTCCTGCACCGATTCGCCCTGGGAGTAGCACCCGGGCAAAGCCGGTACGTCCACCCAGAAACCGCCTTCTTCGGCTTCGTGAACAACTACCGAGTATTGCATAGTCGCCCTCACAGCCTATCCGACAACCCGCTCATCACCCCCATCCTAACCTTCCCCCTGCGAGGGGGAAGGGACTTACTGGACCGGCTCAACCTTCTCGTTGCGAAGGGGAAGGGACCTATTGGATGGGCTCTTAGTTGCCGCGACACCTAATCATACCAGCGGTGGGGGCGAGAGGCTAGGCCGCCGAAACCCAGCTCGTCGCAGAGTGCGGTGTACTCGTCGCGCCGGACGCCGCGCCACAGCAGCTCGTCGAGCGTCTCGCGAATGGGCACGTCCAGACGCAGCGTGGCGAGCTGCTTGTAGAGCAGGGCGTCGTCGCGGCGTTCCGCCAGCGTGCCGGCCATGGCCGCGGCGCCTCGCACCTTCACGTCCCAATCGGCCGGGTCGGGCGGGATGCGCTCGATGTGTTCGTAGCGTGACAGCATTGTGGCGGCGGACTTGGCGCCCCAGCGCGGAATGCCCGGTATGCCGTCGGCGGCGTCGCCCACGAAGGCCAGGTAGTCGGGGATGGACGCAGGGGCCACGCCGAACCTGTCGCGGACGGCGGCCTCATCGACCGTCTGCTTCCTGCGCCGGTCCAGGCCCACAACTCTGTCGCCGCGCACCATCTGGGCGAGGTCCTTGTCCGGCGAGCAGATCACCACCTGCTCCACACCGGGGGCGTCGGCCCACCTCGCGGCCGCGGCGGCGATGGCGTCGTCGGCCTCGAACTCGACCATGGACCACACCACCAAGCCGAGGGCGGAGGCGGCGCGCTCGGCCAGCTCGAATTGCGCCAGCACGTCCGCGGGAGCGTCCTCGCCGGTCTTGTAGCCGTCGAACAGCTCGTTGCGAAACGACGGGATTACGTGGTCGAAAGCCACGGCGACGTGGCTCACGTCGTCCTGCCTCAGCAGCAGGAGCAGCGTCTGGATCAGACCGCGGACCGCCGCGACCGGGCGGCCGTCCGGCGCGGACTGCGCGGGCATGCCGAAGTGGGCGCGGAACAGCTCGTAGGTGCCGTCTACCAGGTGCAGCTTCACGGTCGCGCTCAGCCTTCCGCGCCGATGGTGGCGAAGCTGCCGAACGGCCAGTAGATGACCCAGGCCTTGCCCACGAAGTTCTCGGAGGGCACGTTGCCCCAGCCGCGGGAATCATCGCTCCGGCGCCGGTTGTCGCCAAGCACGAAGTACGAGCCGCCGGGGATGAGCCGCTCCTCCATGTCGCGGTGATCTACCTGGGTGAGGTAGGGTTCGTCGATGGCGACGCCGTTCACGTAAACCTGGCCGTGATCGATCGAGACCGTGTCGCCGGGCAGGCCTATCACGCGCTTCACGAAGTCGAGCGAGGGGTCTTCGGGATAGCGGAAGATGGCCACGTCGCCGCGCTCGGGGGGCTGCAGCGGGAACACGGCGGCCTCGTCGCCACGAAAGTCCACGAACGGCAGCAGCCCCTCCAGGTGCTCGTAGGCGAAGTTGAGGTAAGCGAGCCTGTTGACGATGATGTACTGGCCCTCCTGGAGCGTCGGCTCCATGCTGGACCCTTCCACGCGAAAGTTCTGGACGCTGAACTGCAGCGCCAGGAAGATGAGCAGCGCCAGAATGGTCGTCTCGATAAGTTCGCGAGCAACTTCTCTCATGGTACAGCTAACATTATAGCCCTTGTGTGCCTCTGCCGTAACGCGATAGCGGGCGTTACCCTGTGTCAGTCTACCGGACGACCTTCCTCCAAATCCGCCGCCTTCTGGGTTCCCGCGAAGGCGGGAGTCAAAAGATCTGTCAGTTTCTGCGACATTCTGCGCGCCCCATAGCTGAGGGCGCCGCCGGTCTCTCGCGAATCTGTAACGCCCGGCGCGGGCTTTTGGGGAACAGGTGTCGCACCGCGTGACAGAGGAGGACAGGAGGGCGTCGGTGGTCAGTGGCCTGTGGCCGGTGGCCAGCTTTTGACGCCCCAACGGGTGCCTGGGCCCTCACCCCGGTTGGGCGTAGTGTTGCCGGGCCGCGGGGTCTGTCCCTCGCCTGGCGAGGGTAGCACGGCTGTGCGCATATTTCAAGAGGGCGTGGCGAAGTCTTGGGGTCGGGGCGGATTTGTGGGGAGAATTGGCGCAGTCGTGGGGAAGAGGCGGGACGTGCGCGGGGCATGCGTGTGGCAGGGACGGAGCACGGGCGGCGCGCGAGGGTGACACTTTTTTCGGGTGCGGAGGCGCGAATGGGGGCGGGCGGGGGGGAGGAGGTGCGGACGAGGTGTGGGTTGGGGCGTTCGGGGGACGGTGGCTGAGCGGTGTGGTGAACGCAGGGCGATGGCGGTGGGCGCGGGGTTGGGCGCGGGGGCGGTGTCAGATTGCCAGGCGGACACCACGCGGATGCCGCGGCCCTCCTGGGTTCCCGCTTTCGCGGGAAAGACGAAGACTTGTACACCCGGTAACATGAGACAGCTTCTTGGGGGCGGGCCCGATTGCCGGAACGGTTGTTGCACGGCTACAATATGGTTGCCTGTTGACAAGCAACTACATTGGCCGCGCGGGGTTTGCGACATGCGCCTGACCAGGATTCGATATGGCAATGTGCCGCCGTTCACCGAGCCGGTGGACATCCAGTTCGACGAGCGTGTGAACGTGTTCGTGGGACCGAACGCGTCTGGCAAGAGCAGACTGCTGTCGGCTGTCGACGGCTATCTCGACTCCGTTTCACTCCGCTCAGCATGACAACGAAAAGACCTTGGGCGAACGGGGTGCCTACAGCCGCTCAAGAAGGTAATGCGTTAAGCGACCAGAAGGAAAAGGCACGGTTTCCATCGGCCAAACGGTCATTCGCTGCAATTGGGGCACCGTTCTGTCTGGGCTCGACGCAAAGCTTTGGCGTCGTCTACGAATGGCGAATTCATACTCACCAGCAAGTCGATGTCGTCTTCGAGGCTGGGTTCATCTTGTCTAACCTTGTCTTTGGACTGCCGAACCTGCTGCCGACGCTGGTAAACTATCATCGAATAGACACCGGCTACAGGGAGCACAACGAACGCCACGAACATGGCCAGAATCACATGTGCGGGAAAATCCATCTCGCTCATGTCGCACCCTATCGAAATGTCTGTGAGAAGGATAAGCGGGCCTAATCACCAGAGTCAACGGAACGCGAGATTGCTCACCGGGGGGCTCCACAGTGGGGCAAAACCAGGAATTTCCCTTACAAGCCAGACTACGGCGGAAAGCCCCCGCGCCTAGTATCGCTTGCCCTTGTGGGCTAAGTCATGGACTCGACGACACTCGAACAAAGGCCCCGAAAAGTCTAGACTTTTCGGGGCCTTGACTACGCAGTAACTTAGGGCCTATTGGTCATTTATCACTGCGGACTTCAAGAGGAAGTAGTCGCCGTACTTCATGGGGATCGTGTAGTCCACACCACTCAGCACGATAACCTCTATCCCGTTGTTTGAGAATTTGACACCTGAGGCGTTGTCGGAGCAGTTGCCGTTGATACAGACCTGAGCGTCAGTCGTAACACCCGTGCCTGTAACGTCCGGGCCTAGAGGAGACTCCACAGGCGTACTGGTGAACGCGAAGGCCCCATTTGGAATCTCCGTGCTAGAACCATCACGAGTGTGGCTCTCCATGTACCCGTCCATAGCGTCGTACTCCGTTATCGTGTTGCCGCGCACCTCGTAGTAAGAACCGACATTTGTGCCCGTACCGTATCTGCCCAAGTCCAGCTCAGGAGACGTTATGACGGTCTCACGCCAATCGTTCTTGCCTCGGTATTCGAGCGTTCTGATCTCTTTGAAGCGCGGGATGGTTCGGTCGCCGACGGTTGCCCCTGTGCCGTAAACCTCGTAGGTCAACGTCATGGCAGGCGGGTCAACCAGCGTTACTGTCTGCCCCAAGTTCCCCGCAACTGCGACGGCGAGGGCGCAGAGGATTACGATAAGCGCTGCGGCAGATGCAATCGCGAGCTTCCTGTTGGCCGTTATCATCTTCTTCACGTCATGCTCCTTTCGATGAGTACGATTCCGTTTGTTGTCCGGTCGTAGGAGCTTACGCTAAGAAATGCCTGTTCCAAGTCCCTCCGCGGGTCTTGAATTCGTTGTTCAGCAGGTCGTACCACTGGAACTTCAGGCGCTGTTTGACCAACGCGCCCCCTGTCAGATTCACGTCCTGGCCAAGCGTGTGGTAATCGAGCGTTCCGGGCGATCCCGTGTAACGCCAGAGGCTGTGCCCCAGGGATTCATGCGTCACCCACCGAAATGATGTCCAGCCCCTCCAGCCGCCCGAAATGCCGGCGGTTGTTGCTCAACAGGGTGAGCCCATACGTCAACGCGGTGCAGCCTATCAGCAGGTCGAGGTCACCGATTGGCGTTCCCGCCGCTTTCAGCCTGCCCCTTTCCCGTCCAAATGTGCGGCAGATATCGTCATCCAGTTGAAGGACCTCGTATTGGCTTACGGACTCGATTAGGAGCGCTTCGCTGGCCTCCGGGTCGTAGGCGTAGAATACGCCCTGGTACAGTTCCGCCATCGAGATTATGCTTATGCCAATGCCTGCGACTTGGAACTCATTAAGGCGCTGAACCACGGCTGGAATCCGGTTTAGAGCGTGGATTATCCAGTCGGTATCAACGAGATAGCGCATTGCGGCCTAGTCCTCCGGAGGCAACTCGATGCCGGCCGCCCGCGCTTCGTAGATATCCTTCAACAGCTTGTCTGTGTCAACCAGGCCCTTCCAGCCGCCGGCCGTCCTCTTCAACGTCTCGCGTGCACGCTTGACTCGCTCAGCGCGCTCTTCCGGCGTTTCGACCTCTACTCTTATGGTCACGACCTCGCCCTCTTTGATTTCGAGGGGCTGCAAAGGGACCAGTTTCCCCCTGTAAAACCTGGCCCTCACGTCCTTGATTATGGGCATGGCCTTCTCCCGTCCTACCTACTCCGGTGGTTGCCGCTACTCTATTGTAACGCCTCCCGCCTCCGGTAGTAGTCGGCCACCTTTCTTATCGAGAACGCCGCGCGCTCGTAGCTGGGGTAGCTGGGGATGCCTGCCGCCTGCAGCTGCAGGTCCAGCTCCTTGAGCGCCTCGCCGTCGCCGTAGGGGTCGGGCGAGAAGAGCACCGCCGCCACCGGCTTGCCCGTCTCCTCCCGCGCGCGGGTGAGCGCCGCTACGTGCGCCGCGCCGCGCTCGGCCGAGCGCTGGAGCTCGCGCGGGCTGAGCTGCATCACCACCACGTCCACGTTGGCGTCGCCGGACAGTATGTCGACTATCGACTCCATCATCGGGCGGTTCATGCCGCCCATGTCCACCGGGTTCAGGTAGCTCGCGCCTATCACCTGGAAGAACTCCTCCAGCCGGTCGAAGGACGCCTGGGTGAGCATGGGCACACGCAGCCCGGCCTTGCTGAAGGCGTCGGACATCGATACCGATTGCCCGCCGGAGCCGCCGGTCAGCCCTATGCCGTCGCCGGTGAACGGGGCGAACGTCGTAAGCGCCTTGAGTATGTCCACGGTCTCGGTCATGGAGTCGGCGCGTATGGCGCCCGCCTGCCTGATAACCACGTCCCAGGTGTCCATGGACTCGGCGATCGCGCCCGTGTGGGATGAGGTGGCCCGCTTGCCCTCCGCGGTCTGCCCGCCCTTCCAGATGACAACGGGCTTGATCTGGCAGGCCTCCTTGAGCAGCCGGAAGAAGCGGCGCCCGTCGCGCACGCTCTCCACGTACATGGCGATGAACTCGGTGGCTTCGTCCTGCGCGAAGTACTCCAGCCAGTCGGCGTTCTCCAGCACCACGCCGTTGCCGAAGCTGACCACCTTGTTGAGCTTTACGCCGCTGGACTGCGCAGCCACGGAGAACGCGCCGCCGTGGCCGCCGCTCTGGGACAGGAAGACGACCGGGCCGCCCTCGCCGGCGACCTGGTCCTGTCCGAACCGGACGCCCAGCTCGGCGTTGAACAGTCCCATGCAGTTGGGGCCGAGCAGCACCAGGCCGGCGTCGAGCGCCATCTGGGTGACGCGCTCCTGCAGCTCGACGCCCTCGTCGCTGCCGGTCTCGGCGAAGCCGGACGTGAACATGCCCACGCCGCCCACGCCCTTGTCTATGGCGTCCTTGAGCACGAACGGGGCGACCCTGCGGGGCACGGCGACCAGCACGTAGTCCACGTCGCCCGGGATCTCGGTGAGGCTGGAGTAGTTGGGAATGCCCATCTCCTCGATGCCGGGGATGTCACTGGGGTCTATCTGCACGGAGTACACCGGCCCCGTGAAGGTGCTCATGTTTCTGAGCCACATGTAGCCGGTGACCTTCTTGTCGCCCACCACGGCGACCGTGGAGGGATTGAGGGCGCGGTCTATCTTCTGTACGTCGATGCTCATTGTCGGCTCCGGAAGTTTTTCAATTGCGTCAGTCTCGGTAGGAAATGGTAGTGCCTCGTACACTTCACCCCCATCCTAACCTTCCCCCATCAAGTTGGAAGGGACATTGGGGTGCTCACAACGGGCAGGTTTAAAACCTGCCCCTACGGGTGCATTACCACGTGTGACGACGGCTTTAGACCAGCACCACCCGCGCGTCCACGGCGGTGAGTCCCTTCGAGTGCGCGATGATGGGGTTGAGGTCGACCTCGCCCACGTCGGGGCGGGCGTCCACGAACCGGGACAGGTCGAGCAGGGCGCGCTCGATGGCGTCGAGGTCGGCGGGAGGGCCGCCGCGGTGGCCGCGAAGGATGGGGTAGCCCTTGATCTCGCGCACCATCTCGGCGGCGTCACGCTCGGTGAGCGGCGCGACGCGGAACGAGACGTCACCCAGCACCTCAACGAGCACTCCGCCGAGGCCGAACATGAGCAGCGGCCCAAACTGCGGGTCCCTCGACACGCCGATGATGACCTCGACGCCCGGCTCGGCCATGGCCTGCACCGAGACGCCGTCGACGCGCGCGCCGGGCTGGGCGGCGGCGACGGCCGCGACTATCTGATCGTAGGCCGAGGCCACCGCGTCGTCGCCGGACACGCCGACCAACACGCCGCCGGCGTCGCTCTTGTGCACCACGTCGGGCGACGCGATCTTGAGGACGACGGGATGGCCAATCCGGCGGGCCAGCTCCACCGCCTCGTCGCGGCTGCGCGCCAGCTCGGTGGCGTTGGTGTTGATGCCCGCCTCCGAGAGCAGCCGCTTGGAATCGACCTCGTTCAACAGGCGTCCCCCGGCGTTCGCGCCGGCGTCAGCGTCGTCCTGGGCCATTGGGAGTTCTCCTCGGTGCTCGATGGGGTGGTCGGCGAAAGTGCTCGCGCGCGAGCAAGCGCTAGCATAGAGCAGCATCCCCGGAAGGGTCAAGCGGGGCAACGTAGACAGCGCAATTCGAAAGTCTCCCTATTGTTGGAGAGTGGGAGGGTTGGCCGTTGGTCATCATCGGTCTACCCGCGCGCATCCACTTGACATCATGATACCATTATTGATACTATCACGTGGCGAATATAGTGTGTCATGTATGAAGTGGTGTTCAGCGTCAAAGTAACAATCGTGTCACCAGATTGAAGGAGTAACAGCATGGTCCAAACAGACTTTAAAGGGGAACGGCCCATTGAATATAGAAGAGGCCATTCTTAGGCTTAGAAGGAATCCACAGGGTGTGCGATTTGCCGAGTTAGTCAGAACATGCGACCACTTCTTCGGAAGTCGTCGGCAAGGCAGTTCCAGCCACATGATTTATCGCACACCCTGGGCCGGAGACCCGAGAATCAATATTCAAAACGACAAGGGTATGGCAAAAGCATACCAAGTCCGGCAGGTTATCAAGGCGCTAGAGAAGTTGGGAAGTGTGGAACCCACTGGATGAGCTGAAGCGTTCGCTTGTGGACATACCCGTAGTTTTGAAGATTGGTAGACACCCTCAGGACATACTCGGAATGAAGGACCGCTACACTTACCGCATCACCTGGTCGGCCGAGGATGACGAGTACCTTGGCCTTTGCGCCGAATTTCCGTCGCTGAGTTGGCTCGCGCCCACTCCCGAAGAGGCATTCGCCGGCATACGCCAAGTCGTCGCCGAGTCCCTCAACGACATGCGGGCCTCCAACGAAACGCCGCCCCAGCCCTTTGCGGATCGCAGCTACAGCGGCAAGTTCGTGGTGCGGATTCTGCCGGAAACGCATCGTGCCCTCGCCTTACAGGCGGCAGATGAAGGCGTGAGTCTGAACCGGCTGGTGAGCGCGCGGCTGGCCCGCGACGGCTGACAAAATGAGGCGTCTGAATCAGGCTACACGATAGGATACAGGGCACGAGAACGCGATGTTCCGCGTTGGGGACGTGACCGATCTGCCATTCGGCGACGAGCTTGCGCCACCCAGCTCCCGTCGTTTGCGCTACGCAACCGGAGCCGCTATCATGGGCGCGTACACTCCTGGCCCTCGGGGTGGTTGCATTGTCTCCAGAATACGCCCTGCCTCATGCTGAAACGATTTACGCCACTCCGCGCTATGTCGCGCCCGTTCCCGCCACACTTCCGCGCGGTCTCGACCGCGTGCTTTACTCCGCCGATGACATCGCCCGGCGCGTGCGCGAGATAGGTAACCGCATATCGGCAGAGTACCGCGGCCGCGACCTGGTGCTGATAGGCGTGCTGCGCGGCGCGCTCTGCTTCATGACCGACCTTATGCGCGCGATGGACGTGCCCGCCGTGGTGGAGGTTATGGCCGTTTCGAGCTACTCGGGTCGCGGCGGCTCCGGCGTGAAGATCGTAAAGGACATCGACACCGACGTCGCGGGGCGGCACGTGATCGTGGTCGAGGACATCGTTGACAGCGGCATGACCCTCGACTTCCTGCTGAAGTACCTCAGCTTCAAACGCCCCGCCTCGCTGGAGGTGTGCGCGCTGCTGGACAAGAAGTCCCGCCGCACCGTGCCGGTGCCGCTTCGCTGGGTGGGATTCGAGATACCCGACGAGTTCGTGGTCGGCTACGGCCTAGACTACCGGGACCACTACCGCAACCTGCCCTACGTGGCCACGCTGGCGCCCTCCGAGCTGGCGTAGGCGGCCGGCGGAGTAGCGGGCGACGTGGTCATCGGCATCGGCACCGTCCGGCTGCGCCTGCACGGCAACCGGAGCCTCAAGGGCAAGCGCCGCGTCATCGCCTCGCTGTGCTCGCGGGTGCGCGGCAGGTTCAACGTCGCGATCGCCGAGGTCGCCGACAACGATAGCTGGCAAGTGGCCACGCTCGGCGTCGCCTGCGTGGCCAACGACGCCAAGCACGCCGACGAGGCGCTGGCGAAGGCGCTGGCCTACGTGGAGTCGGGGCGAGAGGACGTGGAGGTGCTCAGCATAGAGAGCGAGATAGTGGCCGGCTTCTAGCGTGCGCCTGTCAGTCGCCTTGCCGGCGTAGCCGCTCCTCGAGCTCGCGGACTCTCGCATCGGCGCGGGCGCGTTCGCCGTCAAGGCCACGCTCGGCGGCATCGGCGCGGGCGCCCTCGCTGGCCACCGAGCGAAGGGGCCGTCCCGTCGCGGGGTCGTAGAAGCGCAGCTCGCCCTCTTCCCAGTGCAGGTACACGTTCAACACGGCGCTGAATCCCCGCAACTCGCTCTCGGATATCTCCTCTATCGAAATTGGCTCGTACTCGCCGCCGACCAGACGGTCCCCACCCAGTCTCGCGCCGTGGTGCTCTCCCGTCTCGTCGAATCGCCAGTACTCCGGAATCCCCAGCGACGCATAGTCCACGCGTTTGTCGGTTACGTGTATGCGTCCGGTGTTCGGCGCCGCTATCTCCAGAACGAAGTCCAGAGGTTTACCGTGGTCCGACGCCACGTATGCGTTGCGCGCCTTGTAGGCTGCGGGGTCCACGTCGAAGGCCACCTGCAGGTCGGGGTAATGTAGCCCTCTCAAGTCCGAGGTCACCATCTGGCTGACATATCTCCGTCCGGTGAGAAGCGTGGACTGGCGATTCCCCAGAAACTCCCTCAGCAAGTAGGCGTTGCCGTTGACGGCTAGGTGGTTGAAGGTGTTCGTATCATCGGGTGTGGGTTTGGGCGGATCCGGGAACACGAAGAAATCGCGTGACCTGGAACCGCCGGGGTCTGGGTCTGGTGTGCTCATGAGATCGGCCTAGCGCAGGTGCTCGGCGTCGTTGAAGCGCAGGATGCGCCAGCGCCGGTTGTTCTGCCGATCGGTGTTCTGCCGCCACCGCTCCAGGTCGATCTCGAACTCGAAGACGGCGGTGTTGGCGACGGCAACGCTCCAAACTCTCTCCGTGCCCAGCAGCGCGGCCACGATGCATTGAAGTATGCCGCCGTGCGCGAACAGCACCACCACGTCACCGTCCGCGTGGTCGGCGATGACGCGGTCCACCACACGCCGCGCGCGATCGTTGCGCTGCCGGTAGCCCTCGGCGTTGTCGACGGCGTCCCAGTCGTCGTGCTCGAGGAACGCGCGCGTCATCTCGGGGAACTTGACGGCGGCCTCGGCTATGGTCAGCCCCGTGAACGCTCCCACGTCCGTTTCCTTCAGGTCGTCCAGGTGGACTATGGGGACGTCCCAGGAGCGGGAGACGATGCGGGCGGTTTCGGCGGTGCGGCGGAGCGGGCTGGAGTATACGTGCGTGGGTCGCAGGTCCTCGGCCGCGAAGCGGCGGTGCAGCCGCTCAGCCTGGTCGACGCCATCGGCGGACAGCTCGACGTCGGCGTGGCCCTGCAGCCGGCCCTCGGCGTTCGCGGCGGTCACGCCGTGGCGAATCATCAGAATCTTCATGGTTTACGCTCTTGGGGGCACGCCGATGGGCGCGCTAGATTCCTCGGCTGCGCTCCGCTTCGCTCGGAATGACATGGGAACGCTACGCTTGGCTCGGAATGGCACGGGAATAGGCGGCGCTGGGCGCGATTTGGCCCTTCTCGTTGGCTTCCAGCAGCGCTGTGAAGTCGTAGCCGCGGCGACGCAACTCCTTGCTGCCGCCCTCGTGGCGGTCCAGGATGCTCAGCACCTTGACCACGGTGCCTCCCGCCGCCTCCACAGCATCGATAGCGTGGAACAGGCTGGCGCCGGTGGAACAGGTGTCGTCCACCACCGCGATGCGCGCGTTGTCTGGCATCTTCCCCTCGATAGAGCGGGCCATACCGTAGCTCTTCGCTTCTTTGCGCACGATGAGCGCCGGAATAGGCGCGCCGCGCTGGTGGCTGAGCACTGCGACGGCGGCGACTATGGGGTCCGCGCCCAGCGTGGGGCCGGCTATCACGTCGGCGCCGCATTCGGCGAGCAGCGGAAGCAGCGCCTCGCCCACCAGGTTCGCGCCCTCAGGGTCGAGCGTCAGCAGGCGACCATCGAAGTAGTACGAGGTGATCTCTCCCGCGGACAGCCGGAACTCCCCGAATTGCAGAGCGCCCAACTGCTTGGCCAACTCCAGTATCGTCTCGACCTTCGCGCTCGGTGTCGTCATCTACTTCTCACCTGTAAAGCCCATGCTCACGTATGTACTGTTCCACGTTTTCCGGCACCAGATACCGCAGCGAGCGCCCGGACGCAGCGCGCCGGCGCAGCTCCGTCGCTCCAACGTCAACCAGCGGCACGTCAAGCATTATGACGTGGTCGGCGGCGCTTGGAAAGATGCCGCTCAGCGCCTCAGGGTCGAACGCCGCGCCGGGCCGCGCGACGCCCACGACCGTGGCGAGCTCGAATACCCGCGCCGGACAGCGCCAGCGGTGCATCTCAGCTAAGGCGTCCATTCCCAGCACCAGGAAGAGTTCCGTACCGGGCTGCGTGGCGTCATGTAGCTGCTCCAGCGTGTCCACGGTATAGCTGGGCCCCGGCCTGGCGACCTCTACGTCGGACACCCGGAAGCGAGGGTTGGATTCGACGGCGAGGCTCACCATGTTCAGCCGGTGCCCGGCATCTGTCACCGGCTCGCCGGCCTTGAACCATGGCTGACCCGCGGGCACGAACAACATCTCGTCCAGCGCCAGGAGCTCGGTCGCCTCTTCCGCGGCGGCGAGGTGTCCGAGGTGGACCGGGTCGAACGTGCCGCCGAATACGCCTACGCGCACCTCACTCCCACTCCCATTCGAGCTTGCCAATGCGCACGGTGTCGCCCGTGGCCACGCCCGCGGCCTCCAGCGCCCGTATCGCCCCGATGCGCGACAGGTACGCGTAGAACTGCGTGCGGGCGTGCCAGTCGTCCTGATTCAGCACCTGGGCGATCCGAACCGCGGTCGGAGCCTCTAGCACGAAGTTGTCGCCATCCCTGTGAACGCGCACCACAGGCCGCCGGGGCTGCGGCCTGAGCACCGGAATGGCCTCGTCATCGTCCCGCGCCTGCGGTCGTTCCTCCGCCAGCGCACGCAGCGCCGCGTCCATCAGCTCGTCCACGCCCTCTCCCGTCGCCGCCGACACCGGCCACACCTCCACGCCCAGCTCCCCGAACTCCTGCACAAACCCCGAGAGCCGTTCCCGCGTCTCCGGCAGATCCAGTTTGTTCACGGCCAGCAGCTGCGGCTTGTCGGAGAGCCGCTCATCGAACAGCCGCAGCTCGTCATTTACGAGCCTCCACTGATCCACGGCCTCGTCGAGCGAGCCATCCACAAGGTGCACCAGGACCCGCGTACGCTCGACGTGACGCAGAAACTCGTGGCCGAGCCCCGCGCCCGTATGCGCGCCGTCGATGATCCCGGGAATGTCGACGAGGACGAAGCTCTCTCGCCGCCGTTCTACTACGCCCAAGGCAGGCTCCAGCGTAGTGAAGGGATAGTCCGCCACGCGGGGACGCGCGCGGGTGGACGCCGCGAGCAGACTGGATTTGCCAGCGTTCGGCACGCCAACGATGCCAACGTCCGCGAGCAGCTTCAGCTCCAGGCGCAGGCGCACGCTCTCGCCGGGCTCGCCCGCCTCGGCCAGGCGTGGAAAGCGGTTGCGAGACGTGACGAAGTGGGTGTTGCCGCGGCCGCCCCGGCCGCCCTGCGCCACGAGCACCCGCTGGCCCTCGGACGCGACGTCCGCCGCCAGGCGGGCCTCGGCGCCCTCCACCCAGACCTGCGTGCCGACGGGGACGGCGACCACCAGGTTGTTGCCTCGTTTGCCATGCTTACGCGCGCCAGCGCCGCTGCCGCCGTGGCCCGCGGAGAACGTTCTGTTATACCGGAAGCCCGAGAGGGTGTTCAGGTTGACGTCGGCCCGCAGGTACACACTGCCACCGTCACCACCATCCCCGCCGTCGGGGCCTCCACGGGGCACATATTTCTCGCGCCGTCCGCTCACGACGCCGTTACCACCGTTACCACTATTAATTTCTATAGTAACTTTGTCTATCATACTGTTGGAATAATAACAGTAATAATAATGCTGTGCGTTTTGTGGGACGGATAGAGGCTCTGCTAGGGCGTCGGCTGTGTGCTTGAACTATGCCAGGGTGTGCGTAACGCCGGAATCCGTTTATACAGTGGCTAAGACCTGTTGTGGCCGGCTTTTGGGCTAGTGGTTATCCATAGGGTTATGCACAGTCTTGGCGGAGTTACGCACATTTTTGCGACAGTTACGCACATGGTCAAGGGGCGAATGTTTATTCCGGGTTTAGTGGTTAGGTCAACTATTTGCTAGACATCAGCCAAGCGGGAAGCGGCGTCTCGAGGTCCTGGAGGCGCCTGCGCGGCTCGTACTACGGCTGGCGCATCGTGGCCGGCGTGTTCTTCGCCAACTGGCTCGGCGCGGGCATCGGGCTGCCGATGTTCGGCCAGTTCCTTAAGCCGATGAGCACCGAGCTGGGATGGACCCGGACCGTGACGACGGCGCCAATCGTGACCCGGCAGGTTATCAACCTCCTCATAAACCCCATAATCGGCCCCCTGCTGGACCGCTACGGCCCGCGCTACCTGATGACGGCGGGTGCGATAGTGATGGGCCTCGCCACGATTCTGATGTCGCAGGTGAACTCGTTCTGGCAATTCCTCCTCTTCTTCGGAGTTATGGGAGCGATAGGCCAGGCGGGGTTGAGCCACGTTGTGACGAACAGCACGCTGGCGAAGTGGTTCGTTCGGCGCCGCGGAAGGGCCACGGGCATCTCGGCGGCCGGGATCAACGTCGGCGAGGTGGTTATGGCGCCGCTGGTGCTTGCGTTGATTGCCTCCATGGGGTGGCGCGGAGCCTGGGTGGTCATGGGCGTGCTGCCCTGGCTGATAGTCGCGCCCACGTCGTGGATGTGGATGCGGCGGCAGCCTGAGGACATGGGATTGTCGCCGGACGGCGCCGCCTCGGCCAACGCTCCCGACGCGGCGGTGCAGGGCGTCGCCCCCGACGGGGAGCACAGCTGGACGGCGGCGGCGGCCTTCCGCAGTCCCACGCTGTGGATGCTCGTCGTCGCGACGAACCTCGCCGGCATAGCGGTGAGCGGTGTCATCCTGCATCAGATACCCTTTCTCACCGACCAGGGACTATCGACGACGATAGCAGCATTCAGCCTCACCACCTACGCCATATTCGCCATCCCGTCCAAGCTTGTGTGGGGCTTTCTGGCTGAGCGGTTCCACATCCGCTATCTCACCTCGGCCTCGCTTCTTGGGAGCGCCGCGGGACTGCTGGTGCTGATGGGCGCGGACTCGAATATCGAGGCGATCGCGTTCGGCGTGGTGTACGGCTCGACGCGCGGGGCGTGGGCGGTGGTGCAGTCGCTCATCTGGGCCGACTACTTCGGGCGGGGTTTTCTGGGCACGATACGGGGATACGTGTCGCCGTTCCAGCTACTGGCGACGGTGGGAGGGCCTATCTTCGCGGCCTTCGTGTTCGACGAGACCAGCAGCTACATGATCGCGCTGTGGACGTTCTTCGCCGCGTACCTGCTGGCCGCCGCGCTGGTGCTGGCCACACCGCCGCCACGGCCCGCCGTCACTGCCCGCGGCTAACGGGCTACGCGCTCTCGAGGGCGCTGCGTATGGCGAATATGTCGTAGCGCAGGGTGTCGTCCACGTTCTGGCGCGTCTCGATGGTGCGGCAGCCGCGGAGCACGGTGGCGTGGTTTTTGCCTCCGAGGGTGCGTCCTATCGCAGACGATCCCAGCTTGGCGTCCTCGCGCAGCAGGTACATCGCGACGTGGCGCGCGCGAGTGGTCGCCTTGTCCCTCTTGGCGCCCTTCATCTCATGCTCGCTCACTTTGAAGTGGCTCGAAACGGCGTGAAGCACCGCCTGCTCGGAGGCGTGACCGCTCCAGGCCTGCGACGCCGGTTCTGCCATCGCCCTCGAGGCGAGTTCAGGGGTGATCCGGGACTGGGTGAGGTCGGCGTAGGCTACCACGCGGTTGAGCACTCCTTCCAGCTCGCGGACGTTCTTGCGCACCCGCTCCGCGAGCATCTCCAGCACCACCGGGTGCAGGCTCAGACCTCGGGCCTCAGCCTTGGCGCGCAGTATCGCGGAGCGCTCCTCCAGTCCCGGCGGCTGGATGTCCACCACCAGCCCGCCTTCGAGGCGGGACTGTATGCGGTCCTCCAGCAGCGTCAGCGCCGTCACCGGGCGGTCGCTCGTAATCACCATCTGGCGGTTGCTCATGTGCAGCGCGTTGAAGGTGTGGAAGAAGCCTTCCTGTGTCTGCTCCTTGCCGATGAGGAAGTGGATGTCGTCGAGCAGCAGCACGTCGGCGGCCCGGTAGGTCTCGCGGAACTCCTCCGTTTTGCCCTCGCGGATGGCGCTGATGTACTCGGACGTGAAGTCCTCCGCGGTGGTGTAGATGAGCGACGCGGCCTTGCGGCCGGCAAGCCTTCCGATGGCGTGCAGCAGGTGAGTCTTGCCCAAGCCGACCTTGGAGTAGATGACCAGTGGGTTGTACACCGCGCCGGGCCGATCGGCGACGGCGTGGGCGGCGCCGTGGGCGAGCTCGTTGGACTTGCCGACTATGAAGGAATCGAAGGTGTACTTGGGGTTCAGCCGCGAGCGCCGGCCTCGCGAGGCCTGGCGCGTGGCTGCTGTGGCCGGTGGCGCGTCAGGCTGCTCGAACGCCGCGTCCTCGCCGGCGCCGGAGGGTGAGGCGTACGCGTGGCTGCCACCTACCTCGATACGCACGTCGAGGCGCCGGCGCACCTGCCGCTCGACTGCCTGGGCGATGAGCGACGACATGCGCTGTTCGAGCATTTCCGCCACGAACGCGTTGGGCGCGCCGACGACGAAGGCATCGTCGCTTACTGCTACGCCGGTTGTCTGCTTGAGCCAAGTCTCGAAGGTGGGTCGCGTTACCTGTATCTGTAGATCGTCTAGAGCCCGCTCCCAGACCTCGGTTGCCGATAAGTCAGCCATGCAAGAAATCTCGGTGTTGGAGTCCCGCAGCGGCCTCGATGCGTCGAAAAACGCCTGTATGCCGCGCTTGGGGGACGCAAGTGTAGCACCGTGCGGAAGCTAAGTCGATACCCCGCGCAGCCCAATATAGACGGGCGCAGCCCTTAAGTGGACGCTTTTCCGCGTCGCAGCGAGCGGCCTGGTAGCGAGCCCGTGTTTTCGCCGCCGTCGATGACAACGCGCCCGTTGACGATGACGTAGTCTATGCCTATCGGGAACTGCTTTGGCTCGCGCTTGGTGGCGGGCGCTTTCACAGTCTTGGGGTCGAATATGACGATGTCGGCCTTGAAGCCCTCGACCAGCAGACCCCTGTCCGGAAGGCCCAGCCGCTGCGCTGGGAACGAGGTCATCTTCCGTATCGCCTCCGGCAGGCGCAGGTGCTTCTCGGCGCGGACGAACTCTGCGAGCACGATGGGGAAGCAGCCGTAGCTGCGCGGGCTTGGGAACTCGCCGAACAGTATGGCGTCGCTCGCTATCATGCCGTGGGGGTGCGACACGAACGCGGGCAGCGTCTGCTCGTTGGTGCCGAGGCCCACGGTCGAAATGCCCAGCTTCTCCTCGATGAGCAGGTCGAACAGGGCGTCCGCCGGCTCCTGTTCGCGCATCTCGGCGATCTCCTCGATGGACCGCCCGTCGTAGATCCTGTTCTGCGGCTGCGTGAAGTTGGTGAGCCAGTTGTTGTACAGCCGTTCGCGGCTAATCTCGCGCTTCATCCGCTCGCGGTCGTCCGCGTCGTTGAGCGCCGCCATCAGCCGCTCCGGGCCGCCGTCCTTCGCCCAGTGGGGCAGCCCGATGGTGACGGTGGTGCCCGAGTAGGGGTACGTGTAGCAGTCGAAAGTAACGTCCATGCCCTCGTCCCGGGCGTCCTCCACGAGTCCCAGGTAGTCGAGGTGGCTTCCCACGCCCTGCGAGCCCTGGCGGTAGTGCGTGAGATGCACGGCGCTCTCGCCGCGCCGGCCTATCTCCAGCGCCTCATGCCACGGCGCCAGCAGACCCTTCGCCCGCAGGCTGGCCCGCGTGTGGGTGTGGTAGAAGCCGCCCAGGCGCGCCGACTCGTTCGCAAGCGCCGCAAGCTCACCGGTGCTGGCGTAGGCCCCCGGCGGGTAGTCCAGGCCCGTGGACAGACCCCAAGCGCCCTCCTCCATCGCCTCCCGCACCACGGCCCGCATGTCCGCGAGCTGCGCGTCCGACGCGGGCTCCGCGCCCCAGCCGACGCCCCATATGCGCACCGACGAGTTGCCCAGGATGTAGGCCATGTTTATGGCCACGGTGTTGTCGTACTTGTCGAGGTGGTCCGCCACGCTCAGCCAGTCCGCCGGGTACGGCGGATAGCCGTTGAGTCCGGAGTCGAGCCAGATGTAGCGCCGCAGCTCCTCGTGGGACTTGAAGGGCGAGTGGGATATGCCGTCGATGCCGATAAGCTCGGTGGTCACGCCCTGGCGCACCTTCGGGTCGTGGTGCGGCTCGCCCAGGATGGTCAGGCCCGCGTGGGAGTGTAAGTCCACGAAGCCGGGACACACCACCTTGCCCGTCGCGTCGATGACGCGCGCCGCGTCCAGTTCAGGCGTCTCGCCGCGGTGAATCGCGATGCGCTCGTCGCGTACGCTGACGGAGGCGTGGTAGCCGGGGCTGCCGCTGCCGTCGACGATGAGGCCGTTTTCTATAAGCAGTTCTGTCATGGCGAGTATCCAGTTCTCAGTGGTTGGTGGCGAGTGGCCGGCGGTCGGATGATGGGCGACGAGGGCTTCACCCCCATCCTAACCTTCCCCCTGCGAGGGGGAAGGGACTCCAGATTCCTCGACTACGCTCGGAATGACATGAGCGGGCTGCGAGGGGGAAGGGACTCCAGATTCCTCGACTACGCTCGGAATGACATGAGCGGGCTGCGAGGGGGAAGGGACACTCATCAGATGCGCTCTTAGTCGACCAGGAAGCGCCGCAGTTCGCTGATGAGGAACTCCGGGTTGTCTCCGGATATGCCGTGGCCCGATTCTGGCACCTCGACGAGCTGCATACCGGGCTGGAGCTCCCTCATGCGGCCCAGGATCTCGGGTGACAGGAAGTTGCTCTCGGCGCCCTTCATTTCGAGTATGGGGCAGCGAATCTTGCCCCACTGCTCCCACAGGTAGGGCACCTCCCTCACGCCGAAGCTGCCGTTGATCCAGAACATCTCCGGGTCCTGCTTGGGCACGTACTTGCCGGCGTAGTTGAGCCTGAAGCCGTGCTCGAACGTGTTGCGCAGGTGCTCTTCGCGCGCCCTGGGGTTTTGGGCCATGCCGTTTTCCATGTACTCTTCGAGGCTGCGCCAGCCGAGCCGGCGTGCGTTCATGCCGGTTATCTGGTTCTGGGCCGACACGCGGCTCATCTCCGGGCCGTAGTCCAGGCAGATGAAGTGCTTCAGGTGGTCGGAGTGGTCGCCGGCGTAGGGTATGCCGTTGCGTGCGCCGAGAGACGCGCCGCAGAAGTCGTAGGGGGCGATGCCAACGATCTCGGCGAACTCGGCGAGGTCGGCGGCGAAGTCCTTCACCGCGTAGCCCTCGCGCGTGTGGTCGGTGTCGCCGTGGCCGCGCTGGTCCACGGCGATCACGCGGAACTCGTCCCGCAGCTCCCGCGCTATGTGGTCCCAGTTGTGGGCATTGCCGCCCTGGCCGTGCGCGAACAGCAATACGCGATTCGAGTCGCCGCCCCAGTCCACGTAGTGGTAGTTTAGTCCGTTGACCTCCACGAAATGGTCGGTGGGCTGAGTGTCGGTGGCCATGGGGTTAATCACCTCTCTACGGCTATGCATAGGCGTCGCCGGCCGTCTGGCTATGCCGGCGCGGCCATCATAGCACATCCCGTGCGCCCCGGCGCGGCCCGCCCGCGTCTGTGCTATCCTACGCGCCAACCATCCCCACCGGAGGCCCAAGCCGTGCCCGACGACATTCTCCTGGATCGCACTGACGGCATAGCGACCGTCACGTTCAACCGGCCCGATCAGCGCAACGCGATCGACTACCACGGCTGGCTGGAGCTGCGCCGCATCGCCATCGACCTCGACCACGACGACAGCGTGCGCGTGGCGGTGTTCACCGGCGCGGGCGATCGCGCCTTCTCCGCCGGCGCCGACATCAAGGACTTCGAGAGCTACCGCGACAACTCCGAGAAGGCCCAGGTGTACGCCGAGGCGTTCGACGGCGCGATGGACGCCATAGAGGCAGTCTCCAAGCCCACCGTTTGCCTCATCAAGGGATTCTGCGTGGGCGGCGGCTGCGAAATGTCCATGGCCTGCGACATTCGCATCGCCGCCGACAACTCCCGCTTCGGCATCCCCGTCGCACGTCTGGGCATCCTGGTCGGATACCGCGAAATGCGTCGTCTCATCAACCTCGTGGGCCCGGGGAACGCCTCCTACATTCTGCTCAGCGCGCGGCTGCTGGACTCCGCCGAGGCGCTCAGGATCGGCCTGGTAAACCAGGTGGCGCCTCTCGCCGACGTCGACGATAGCGTGTACGATCTCGCCGGTGAGATGGCGCCGCTGGCGCCGCTGTCCCAGGCGCGCCACAAGCGCATACGCCAGCTTGTGCTGGAAAATCCGGCGCTGGCAGGACTCACCCCCGAGCAGCGGCTTTTGCCGTTCACCAACTTCGACAGCGAAGATTTTCACGAGGGCCGCAGCGCCTTCGTGGAGCGACGTCAGCCCAGGTTCAGAGGGCGTTAGAGCGCCTTTCTTTCACCCCCATCCTAACCTTCCCCCTGCGAGGAGGAAGGGATTTAGGGAAGGTCCAACGGCCTTTCCTTCCTGTTATCACTCAGCGAGGACGCTATGACGCAGACGCCGCCCCTGGAGGGCGTGAGGGTGCTAGACTTCACCCAGATAATGGCGGGCCCCTTTTGCACCATGCTGCTCGGCGACATGGGCGCCGACGTGATCAAGGTGGAGAAGCCCACCGGCGGCGACGACACCCGCCGCATGGGTCCGCCGTTCATCGAGGGCGAGTCCGCCGCATTCCTGGGCATCAACCGCAACAAGCGCAGCGTGGTGCTCAACATCCGCCACCCCGACGGCCTCGCCGCGGCCAAGCGCCTGGCGGAGCGCGCCGACGTGCTGGTGCAGAACTTCCGCCCGGGCACGCTGGAGCGGCTCGGTCTGGGCTACGAGGACGCCCTGAAGCTGAATCCGGGGCTCGTGTACTGCAACATATCGGGGTTCGGCGGCACCGGCCCGTACAGTCGCCGCGGCGGCTTCGACCTCGTCGCGCAGGGCATGAGCGGGCTGATGAGCATTACGGGCGCGCCCGCATCCGATCCGGTGAAGGTGGGCGTGCCCATCACCGACCTCAACGCGGGCATGTACTCCGCATACGGCATCCTGTCCGCCTACATCAGCCGGCTGAGAACGGGCAGGGGACAGCTCGTCGACACCTCGCTGCTGGAGGCAGGGCTGGCCTACACCTTCTGGGAATCGGCCATCTACTTCGCCACGGGCGAGACGCCGTCGCCGCTCGGCTCGGCGCACAGGATGTCCGCGCCGTACCAGGCGTTCCGCACCAGCGACGGCCACGTGAACATCGGCGCGGCCAACCAGGCCAACTGGGAGCGGCTGTGCGTCGCCATCGACAGGCAGGACCTGCTCGCCGACCCGCGCTTCTCCTCAAACGCGGACAGGATGGCCAACCTGGACGCGCTGGTCGACACCCTCCAGCGCACGTTCGAGACGCGCGAGTCGGCGCGCTGGCTGGAGGCGCTGGAGCGCGAGGGCGTGCCCGCGGGTCCGATCAACGACATGGCGCAGGTGTACGCCGACCCGCAGGTGCGGGCCAGGGACATGGTGGTGGAATTGGACCATCCCGAGGCGGGGCCGATCCGCAACATCGGCATCCCCGTCAAGCTGTCCGAGAGCCCCGCGTCCGTGCGTCGTCCGCCGCCCACGCTGGGCCAACACACCGCCGAGGTGCTCGCGGAGCTGGGCTACGCGGAGGGTGAGATAGCGGCGATGAGGGAGAGCGGAGCGGTGGGGTAGCCGGCGCCTGCGACGCCTACGCTACAGCGTGCCCCGCCACTGACAGCCGGTGCGGGCACAAACGGTCGGTCATGTCACTAGTGTACCATTCCCCTCTGTGAGACAATTGTGCAGCCGGCTGGCCGTTCCTTTCCCATGAGGAGACTGACGATGCAGAGGGCGTTACACATACGAACGACGGTGTTGCCGGGAGGCAAGATTGAGATCGTGGATCAAGGACTTCCCGTGGGGAGTCCGTCGACGTAGTCGTCACACAATCGCCCACGACTGAGCCACGGTCTGTTGTAGACATTCTGGACGAAGCGCCGGGGCGCTTGGCCTTTAAGACAGCAGCGGATGTAGCAGCCTACCTGTCTGAAGAGAAGGACGCGTGGCGCCGCTGACATTACACGCCGCAGACCCCCGCCAACGCTCGGCCAACACACCGCCGATGTGCTGGCGGAACTGGGCTACGCGGAGGGTGAGATAGCGGCGATGAGGGACGCGGGGGCGGTGGGGTAGCCGGCGGCGCCGTTCCTTTAGCTGGCGTGTACTCCCCGCGAAGCCTCGCGGGGGCGCACTCGTTCCAAGATTTCCTCTCCCGACTCTATCTCCGCAACGCGCAACTCGAAAGCCTTCTGGAGATTCTGCCACAATTGCGGGGTCGTGCCGAAGTAGCGAGACAAGCGTAAGGCTGTGTCCGCTGTTATTCCACGCTGGCCGTTCAAGATTCCCGTGATGCGATTTGTCGGTACATCCAGAGCCTTGGCTAGCGCATTCGCTGACAGCCCCAGTTCCTGGAGCTCCTCGCCCAGTATCTCACCCGGGTGCACCGGCCTCATTCGGTTGGGCACGCCCATTTCTCGCTCCTGATTAACGGATGAAGGGACCCCGTTTACCCCACCGCGTGGTCCGCCTCCAGCGTTAGCGCCCGCTCTGTTACCGCCGCCGGCAGCGCGTCCTCGTGCAACTCGTACCGCTCCGCAAACTCGTCTGCGATGGCCTGCCGCACGTCGTCGAACCGCGCCTCGCCCAGCTCGTCCTCCACGCTTCCCACCGTCCCGGGCGACCAGTCGTGCGCCAGCGCGTCGTACACCGGCGTCAGCACGTCCCGGATTCTGCCGCTGCCGCCCACCACAACCACGCCGCCCACGTGCGCCGCGCCCGAGACTATGCGCTGGCCCACGCCCATGAGCTTGGTGCGTCCCATCGCGTTCACGCTGTAGGCGCCAGGACAGTACTCGCCGGGCACCTCGCCCACGCGGGCGTCCACGCCCAGCCGGCCTAGCGCCGACGCGATGAGCGAGGCCGTCTCTCGAAAGCGGGCGTCGATGTTCTCACGGGGGTTCCGGTCGGGGATGGTCCAGGTGAAGGCCAGCGTCCGCTCGTGGAACACCGCGGCCGTGCCGCCGACCATGCGGTTTACCGCCGCGAACCCGTGCGCTCTCGCGGCCGCCACGGCGCGCGCGTAGCCGGGCGCGCGGCGGTCCTGCGCGCCGAACGCGACGATGGCGCCGGGCCGGAACAGGCGCAGCGTCTCCGGCTCGGAGCGCTCCGCCACGCGCAGCATCAGCGCCCGGGACACGGCGGTGTCGAGCGCGGGGCGTTGGGTGTAGGACTCGGTGGAAAGCCTGATGGTGCGCATCTGGTGGACCGTGAGCCTGCGGTAGGGTCTTGGATGTGGGGCTCGCGACGCTAATCCTAGCACAGAACGCCATAATCAACTGCTCGCGCGTTCGAGTCTGTTGTCCCTCGGACGCCCCGACGCACACCCTGGCCGCACTTCTCCTCGCCCACACCCGGCCATTCGCGCCCCCGTACCCCGAAAAAAGCGTCACCCTACCGCGCCATCCGCGCCCCGGCCCTGCTCCACACGCGCTCCGCACACGACCCGCCCCTTCCCCGCGTCTGCCCCATTTCTCCCCACCAATCCGGCCCAGTCCAGCAATTTCGACACCGGTCTTGAAACACACGCACATCCGTGCTATCCTCGTCTCCAGTAGGGGCGGGTTTCAAACCCGCCCGCGCGACCGACGCGCGCCCTGGAATCCCGACCCCAAGCGGGGTCAGACCCCAGGCATCCGTAGGAGCGTCGAAGACCGGCCACCGGCCGCCGACCGGCCCCTGTCCTCTTCTGCCCCGCGACGGGACACTTGTGCCCCAAATCGCCCACGCCGGCATTACAGAATTGGGCAGAACCGCCGACGCTCCCAGCTACGAATACAACAGAATGTCGCAGAATCTAACAGATTTCGCCCTCCCGCGAAGCCTGGCGCCGTGAAAGGCTCCCCTGCGATTGCCGAACGGACCTGTCGAATGGGCGCGGAACGGGAGCGACGGTGTTGGGGCCGCCAGGTAATCTGAAACAGGCTCCGCAGGTTCACTTTCATTGACACGGCCAGCAAAAAGTGGCAATATCTCAAAATCCGTCGGCCGAGATGAGACGGCGAGGTTTTTGCCCGTGGCGCCGGCTTGGACAGGCTAGTGACGGGATACGGGACGAGAGGCCCGAATAGAGGAGGGAACGATGAGGAAGTTACTGGTTTTGCCTTTGGCCCTGGTCATTGGCTTATTTGTGCTGGCCGCGTGTAGCAGTGCCGACGAGGCGGAGGCCGAGCCTGCGCAGCCGACGGTGGCGCAGGCGCAGCCGACCGCTCCTCCGGCGCAGCCGCAGCCCACGTCGGCGCCGGCCATGCAGCCCACGCAAGCGCCCCCGCAGGAACCCTCGGCGGTGCTCACCGCGTCCGAGGTGATCCAACAGGCCGCCTCGGAGATGGGCGTGCCGCTGCAGCTTCCGCAGCCGCCCGCCAACTACGCGCCCGTGAAGGGCGGGCACGTGGACCTGGTGACCAACGGCTGGCCCTTCCCACGCTACTGGGACTGGCTGCATCAGGGCGCGTACTCCAACATGTACATCTCGCTCTGGGCCGAGACGCTCGTGACCTTCCCCCAGGGGCCGGGCACCAACCCCGCGGACTACACGCCGCAGCCCCACCTGGCTGAGAGCTGGTCGGTGTCCGACGACGGGCTGACCTGGACTTTTATCCTCCGCAAGGGCGTCAAGTACAACGACGACCAACTCGACGTCGATATGTCGAGGGACGTCACCGCCCATGACTGGGTAGAGGTGGCCGACTTCGCCTTCGGTCCCGAGACGAGCCGCTTCAGGGCGCGCTTCCCCGAAATCGACGGCCCCGAGTCATGGAAGGCTATCGACGACTACACCCTGGAAGTGACGCTCAACCGGCCGACTGCGTCGTTCCTGTACAAGCTCGCCATTCGCGGGCCGCAGCTCTACGGCCTGGACGGCTTCAAGAAGCGCCTTGCCGACGACCCGAGCCTGCTGGTAGCCGACGTCATGAACAACGTCGAAGACCAGTACGGCACCGGCCCCTGGGTGATGACCGGCTGGACGCCCGACGTCTCGGTCACCTACGAGGCGAACGGCCTCTACTGGAAAGAGGACGGACGTGGCAACCAGCTACCGTTCATCGACAGCGTAGAGATGTTCGTGATGAAGGACGAGCGCGCGCAGGACGCGGGCTTCCGCACCGGCAAGCTGGGCGCGCTGGCGCTCGAGACGTGCGGCATGAGCACCGAGCGCTACCTCGACCTCAGCAAGAGCAACCCCGACACCGTGTGGGAGATCTTCGTTGACCCCACCAACCAGCGCGCCGTGTACCCCAACTTCAGCGAGGGCACGCCGTTCCATGACATCAACGTGCGCCGCGCCATCCAGCTCTCCATAGACAAAGAGGGCTGGGTGCAGAGCGTGCTCGGCGGCTGGGGACTGCCTTTCTCCACCCCGCTCGCCCCGGGCAACCAGTTCTGGCTGCCGCCCGGACAGTACGGCGACTACGACGGCGACGGCATTCCCGCCGAGCGCTACCTGGACTTCGACGTGGAGGGCGCCAGGGCGCTTATGGCCGAGTCCGGCTACACGGAGGACAACGGCATTACCGGCAAGTTCCTGCTCACCAACGACCTGGGCAACCGCTTCTTCAGCGAAGGTGAGCTGGTCGTCGAGTCGCTCCGCAACATCGGCATCGACCTGGAGATAATGGTCCGGGACGGCTCCGCCCGCGTGGAGGCGTGGGAGTCGGCCGACTTCACGCTCGGTTACGGATTCCCGGGCTACGGCTGGGACCCCAGCGACTGGCTCCACAGGGGCTACCACTCCCGCAACACCCTCAACGTCCAGCCCATCTCCGGTCTGGTTGACGAGACCCTCGACGCGATGATCGACGCCGAAGAGTCGGAGGTGGACCCGGCCAAGCGCTACGAGCAGGTGGCCGACGTCCAGCGCTACCTCATGGAGAAGCAGTACTACGCCATGAGCACGAACTGGATCCAGATAGTGGCTATTCAGCCCTGGCTGGTGAACTACCAGTACCAGTACTCCTACCCCATCGGCAACAACCTGGCCCTGGCCTGGGTGGAAAGATAGGATAGACTGAACTTCTGATTCTGACCGGAGGGGCGCTCCAGCGCGCGCGTGCATCGCTAGCGTGGGGCGCCCCGATTCGTAATGTAACCTGACTGAGGCGTCTCAGGGGTACCTTCCCCCACTGTAGGAAGGCTTGAGGGGTCTCAGAGGTCCCTTCCCCCTTGATGGAGGGAAGCCTAGGATGGGGGTGGTCGCGTACGCTCTCACCCTTACCCATTCGGCAGGCTCAGGGCAAGCTTTCATTCCTCACCCGTCGAGGGGGAAGAGGCCCGATAGAGAGAACCACTTCCGGGAGGCCGTATGCGAGACTACATCATAAGGCGGGTTATGCTGGTTATTCCCAGCGTGTTCGTGCTTACGGTGCTCGTGTTCGGCATGGTGCGCCTGCTCCCCGGCGACGTTGTGGACACCATAGCCGCGCAGCTCTCGGGCGGGCGCGGGGGGGAAATAGACCCCGAAACCAAGGAACGCATTCGCAGAGATCTCGGGCTGGATAAGCCCATCTACATACAGTACTTCGTTTGGATAGGCCAGATAGCGCGCGGCGACCTGGGCAAGTCGCTGCTAACCAAAATCGACATCGTGGAGGACATCAAGCGGCGGTTCCCCGTAACGTTCGAGCTCGTAATATTCACGCTCGTGCTCATGGTTTTGTGGGGGCTGTCCGTTGGCATATTCTCGGCCATCCGTCAGGACTCGTGGATGGACTACGTCTTACGCAGTGTCGCGATCATAGGGCTGTCCGTGCCATTTTTCTGGACCGCCGTGTTGCTGCTGCTGTTCGGCTCGCTGTGGTTCAACTGGTCGCCGCCCTGGGGCGTCAACGAGTTCTTTGATGACCCCTGGCTCAACATCCAGCAGTTCTTCTTCCCCGCCGTAATCCTGGCCGTTTCGCAGGGCTCGCAGGTGGCCCGCATGACGCGCGCCACCGTGCTGGAAGTGATGCGCCAGGACTACATACGCACCGCCAGGGCGAAGGGGCTGGTGGAGCGCGCCATACTCAGCCGGCACGCCCTCAAGAACGCCATGATCCCGGTGGTGAGCCTGATAGGCATCAACTTCGCCTTCGCGCTGGGCGGCACCGTGGTGCTGGAGCAGATATGGGGTCTGCCCGGCATGGGCCAGCTCATGCTGGGGGCGATCAAGCAGAGGGACTACCCCGTAATCCAGGCCGTCATCCTCTTCACCGGCACCCTGGTAATGATCATCAACCTGCTGGTCGACCTGAGCTACGGCTGGCTAAACCCCAGAATACGCTACCGCTAGAGGAAGGTTAGTCCCGTATGGAACAGAGACAGGGTGTAGGTGTAGAGGTCGCTCTGGAGGGAGTGGCGCAGCGAAAGCGGCGCAACCGCTGGCTCGACTTCGTCGTGCGTCTGTTCCGCGAAAAACCGCTCGCGGCGACTGGCCTCGTCATTGTGGTCGTGTTGCTGTTTACCGCCATCTTTGCCGACTTCATCGCCCCCTACGACTACCGCGAGCAGAACCTCAAAGAGTCGCTGATGGGCCACAGTTTCACGCACCTCATGGGCACCGACCAGCTCGGACGCGACATCTTCAGCCGCATTGTGGTCGGGGCGCGCGTGTCCCTCGTCGTCGCCTTCTCCTGCGTCGCCGGCTTCCTTGTCATAGCCGTCGTGTTCGGCATGGGCACCGGGTACATGGGCGGCAAGGTGGACATGCTGGTGCAGCGGTTCGTGGACGGCTGGATGACCATTCCCACGCTGATAATTCTGTTGGCCATGGTGAGTGTGGTGGGGCAGGGCCTGTGGCAGATAATACTGGTGCTGTCGCTCGACAGGGGCATAAGCACGTCCAGGGTGCTGCGCGGCGAGGCGCTCGCGCTGAAGGAGACCACCTACGTGGAGGCCGCACGCGCCGTGGGGGCCGGCCACCTGCGCATTTTCCTGATGCACGTGGTGCCCAACGCGTTCGCCCCTATCATCATCATGGCCACCATCAGCCTGGGCGTGTTCATACTGGCCGAGGCGTCGCTCAGCTTCCTCGGCTACGGAGTGCCGCCCCCGTTCCCCACCTGGGGTTCGATGCTGAGCGGCTCGGGGCTGTCGTACATGCAGCGCGCGCCCTGGATGGCAATCTGGCCCGGCGTGGCGCTGACCGTAGGCGTCTGGGCCTTCAACATGCTCGGCGACGGGATGCGCGACCAGCTCGACCCCAGGCTTCGCGGCGGCTAGGGGCCGCCGCGCGGCGGTTGGCCGCTGTCCCCCATCGATATGTTTCAGGCGTAAGCCTTCCAATTGTCTCTTCGCTCTCGAATGGCTGACAGGGACGAGTCTTGGGAATGGCGGGGCTTGCATGGAGTTGTCCACCCCCGTCCTAACCGTCCCCCAGCCAGGGGGACGGGGTTTGTGGAAGGCCTCCCCCTGCGTCGCCCAACGCCTGCCAGAATGTGCCGTTGGTGTGTTAAAATCGCCGCAGCAAGGAGAATACGATGACCACCGGACGCGCCACCACCATCTTCTACCCTGAGTCGGACGGTATGCCCTTGCCTGACGGAGAGTATCAAGCGCCCCTGTTGAACAACACGGTCAGTCCTCTCCGAGTCCACTTCAGAGACGTCGAGGGCGCCCACACCAACGGCAACACCTTTCTGTACTACGTTGAGGGCGATGCAAATGTTCGCGTCTCTCCGGACTGCTACGTGGTCTTCGGCCTGTCTGAAGCCGCGCTGGAGTCGCTTTCGATGGAAGGCAACAACACCTACCTGCTGTGGGAGGTGGGCAAGCCGCCGGACTACGTGCTGGAGATAGCCTCGCCGAGTACGGCGCGCAAAGACTTGGGTGAAAAGCGCGACCTGTACGCTCGGATAGGCGTGGGAGAATACTGGCGCTACGACCAGACGGGTGGGAACTTCTACCGTGAACCGCTGGTGGGGGAACGGCTGGTGGACGGAGAGTATCAGCGCATCGAGATGCGCCGCGAGAGCGACGGATCGGTCTGGGGCCACAGCGACGCGCTGAACCTGGACCTGTGGTGGACCGACGGGGAGTTGCGGTACTGGGACCCGGTGCGAAGCGTGTGGCTGCTGACCCACCAGCAAGAGAAGGACGCCCGCCAGGAAGCAGACGCCGCCCGCCACGTTGCGGAGGCCCGTGCGGACTCTGAGCGAAACGCCCGGCTCGCGGCAGAGGCGCGGGCGGCGCGACTCGAAGCGGAATTGCGGCGCCTGCGCGGCGAATAGAACGCCTCTCTCAAGGGAATCGCCTTGACCACACGCCCGCCCGACCCGGAGGACCTTGCCGAGCGCCTGCTGCGCGCTCGCCTCACCCGGCGTCAGCTTCTCGCCGGCGCGCTGGGCGTCGCGGGCGCCGCCGCCGCGGGCCGGTTTGCGCTCGGCCAGTCGCCCCCGCCCGTCGACACCACCAAGGTGCCGGGCTTCCCCGCGACCGAAGTGGGCGCCCGCACGCCGTTCGAGCAGCCCTTCCGCATTCAGGTGGGCCAGCACTCCTGGTTCGCCCCCATAGATCGCACCTACGGCATCATAACGCCTTCCGACCTGCACTACGTGGTTAGCCACGCGGGCACCGCCGACGTCGCCCCTTCCGCGTACAAGCTGCTGATTCACGGAATGGTCGGCAACTCTAAGGCGTTCACCCTCGCGGACCTCCGGCGGTTCCCCTCGGTCTCGCTCACCTACTCCATCGAGTGCTCGGGCAACAGCGCCAACGCCTGGTTTCCGCCGGTGCCGACCGACACCGCGCAGAACGTGCACGGGCTCACCAGCACGAGCGAGTGGACGGGTGTGCCGCTGAGCTTGCTGCTGCGCGAGGCGGGCGCCGACCGCAACGCGGAATGGCTGCTGGCTGAGTCTCAGGACGCCGCCGTGTTCGCCAAGAGCATCCCCGCCTACAAGGCCTGGGACGACGTCCTGGTGGCATACGGCCAGAACGGCGAGGCGCTGCGGCCGGAGCAGGGCTACCCCGCGCGGCTGATAGTGCCCGGCTGGGAGGGCTCGGTCAACATCAAGTGGCTGCGTCGCCTGGAGGTCACCGACCGCCCGTTCATGGGACGCGAGGAGTCCGCCAGCTACACCGACGTTTTGCCGAACGGCACGTCGCTCCAGTTCACCTTCGAGATGGGCGCCAAGTCGGTGATAACCTGGCCCTCCGGCGGTTACCGGGTGCCCGCCGCCGGCTTCTGGGAGCTCACCGGGTTGGCGTGGTCGGGCAGGGGTCGTGTGGCGCGGGTGGAGGTCACTACCGATGGCGGCAGCACCTGGGCTGACGCCCGGCTGCAGGCGCCGGTGCTTCCGAAGGCGCACACCCGATTCCGCTACCCCTGGACCTGGGACGGCAAGCCCGCCGTGCTCATGAGCCGCGTCACGGACGACTCCGGCGCGGTGCAGCCCATCATCGACGACCTGGTAAAAGAGCGCGGACTGCACTCCATCTACCACAACAACGCGGTACAGGCCTGGAGCGTGGAAGCGGACGGCTCGGTGCTCAGCACCCACGACCCGTTCCGCACGGCGCTGGCGGCGCCGGGCGGCGACCGCGAGGCCCTGGTGCGCGGCTTCCCCGGCTGCCTTGCGTAGCGTGCGGAACGGCGCGCGTCGGTGCTTCACAGGGCGCCCACGAGGGGCGCCTCTACGACTTGTTCTGACGTTTGTGTGCCTCACGCTCCTCGCCGCGGCCTGCGTCGGCCAAGACGGGGCGCCCGGACCTGCCACTACGGATGCCCAGCCCGCGCCGTTGCAGACCGCGCCGCAGCCCACGATCCCCCCCGGACCGTTCGGCTTCGGACGCGACGCCACCGAGGACGAGATTCTCGCCTGGGACATCGACGTCGACCCCAGCGGCGCGGGGCTGCCGCCGGGGAGCGGCGCCGCCGCCGAGGGCGACCAGGTGTGGCGCGCAAAGTGCGCGGTGTGCCACGGGCGCAACGGCGAGGGCGTGGCCGGTCTCAGCGGCGCGCTGGTGATGCCCTACGACCCCGAAGCGCCGTGGCCGCCGTTCCCGCGCACGGTCGGCAACTACTGGCCCTACGCGACCACGCTGTTCGACTACGTGCGCCGCGCCATGCCCTCCAACGCGCCCGGCTCGCTCAGCGCGAACGAGGTATACGCGGTGGTAGCGTGGCTGCTGCACCGCAACGAGATAGTGGCCGCGGACGCCGTGATGGACGCCCAGAGCCTGCCCGAGGTGGAGATGCCCGCTCGGGGGCGGTTCGTGCAATCGAAAGAGGCGCCGTAAGGGGGGAAACGCTCGGCCCGTTCGTTTCATTTACCTCCGGGTAGACTAATCTGTCCCGATAGCTAAATCAGCCGTCCCTGGACTAGATATGGCTCACAGATCGTGTAGCCGGTTATGACTTCATAACTTGGAAGGTCTTTACTGTAGGTGTGAAACTCAATAGTCTCGCCAGCCAGCTCCGCCAGCCACTTGGCAGTCGCGAGATGAATCGCATCAAGGGGCTTCAGGCTCCACGCTCTTGTCAATACATCTCGCATCAACCGTCTTGCATCAACCGTCTCGCCATCAGCCCAATCTGATCGTGATACTCCACGACGATAACTGCGGAGGGGTCGTCCCAAAGCCCGTCTAATCTCAGTTCAATTGTTGAGTCCAAGTTCCTGGCTGCTCTCTCTACGGCGCCAAACGCGACTTCAACGCGCGTAAGTGCCGATGAGTGTATCTTGATTCTGCTTTCGCCACTGGAACTGAATCCCAAGAGAGCATCCAGGATGGGCATCCGGTTTTGAATCCCGTTGATGTACGAAAGAAACACGCACGAGTCCCAATAGATGATGCTGCGGTCGCCAGGCATCTCTCAGTTTTCTGATGACGTCCTCGGGCATCTCGTCACTCTCCTGCCAGGGAACCGCGCCCCTAGCGCGTAGATAGGCTCCTTGGGCTGCTTCTTCGAGGATGTCGACACTCAGAATGTTCCTGATGGCGACCGGTCGACCAAGAGGGCCTTGCCTGTAAATCGTTCCGCCAACTGTGACGCGTCTGTCCCAGGCTTCCCTCATCAGCTCTTCTTGACCCTGTTGGAGGTAGCACGAGATCGCTCTATCGTGAATTGCTTCGTACAAATTGAACCGCAATCCAGCACGCTTGCTTAGCGCCTGCACTCGACCTGAAATCGCACCAATCGTGGTCCATTGAACTTGGGCTTCTGTCTCAGTGCCATTGCCGTAAACCACAAAGTCGTTCTCGGAAGTCTCAAGACGTACATAGTCTACGGAATTCGCTAGAGCCTGAATCGCGCTTGCGGCCTGAGAAACCTGCACGTCCATTCGTGGGAGGGGTTCGTCGCTCGCCAGGGCGCTCCCAATTTGTGCGAACTCCCCGACTATTTGGTCCACTACTTCAAGGTCTTCCGCGTAGACTGAGGGCAGATTGTCCCTTCTCCCTCGACGGGGGAAGGATAGGATGGGGGGTGAGGCGTCCCCTCTCCCAAGACTGGGAGAGGGTTAGGGTGAGGTTTGATAGTCCCCCATTCCCCGCGCCACCGTGTCGCTTGACACCCAGTCTCGCTCGCCTTTAACATGGTGTACTGGGGAGGTGTACCCAAAATTCTCCCTAAAACTCAATGAGGAAGGTGAGATGCGTGGAAATCGCAATTACCGCGATACTCGCCGTCCTGGTTGGCTTGGCAATAGGAGCAACAGCGGGATACTTCGGCAAGAGGATTATCCTGGGTAAGCGCCTCGAAGCGGCGCAGTCCGAAGCGTCTAGAGTTCTGGAACAAGCCGAGGAGGAGAGGCGAGACGTTCTACTGAAAGCCAAGGAAGATGCCCTGCAGCTTCGCTCCACGGGAGAGGAGGAGCTCAGGGAACGGCGCGCCGAAGCACAGCGCACCGAACGACGCGTCGCCAATAGAGAAGAAAACGTAGAGCGGCGCGCCAACAACCTCGAGCGCAGAGAACGCAACATAGTCCAGAAGGAAAACCTAGCCGAGCAATTCCAGGCGGAGATGGACGAGCTGCGCCGCCAAGAGCTTCAAAAGCTCGAGGCGATATGCGGCCTGTCCGCGACGGAAGCGAGGGCCCTGCTCTTCAGACAGGTTGAAGAGGAGAGCGAGCTTGAACTGTCCCACCTGCAACACGACATGGAGATGCGGGCGCGGGACGAGGCCAACGAAACGGCCCGCAATATCCTGGCCCAGGCCATCCACCGCTTGGCCGCGGATGTCGTCTCGGAGGTGACTGTCACCTCCGTGCCGCTGCCCAGCGACGACATGAAGGGCCGCCTCATCGGGCGTGAAGGCCGCAACATTCGCGCCATCGAGAAGGCCACCGGTGTGGACCTCATCATTGACGACACCCCCGAAGCCGTGACGCTGTCCTGTTTCGATCCTGTGCGTCGCGAGATAGCCAGAGTCGCTATCGGCAAGCTGCTGACCGACGGCAGAATTCACCCCGCCCGCATCGAGGAGATGGTGGTGAAGTCCGAAAAAGAGGTCAACGACAGCATTCGCAAGGCGGGCGAGCAGGCAGTGTACGAGGTGGGCGTCCGCGGCCTGCATCCCGATATTGTGAGACTAATCGGGCGGCTCAAGTATCGCTTCAGCTACGGCGAAAACGTCCTGCAACACTCTATCGAGGTGGCTGAGCTCGCCGCGATGATGGCCAGCGAGGTCGGCGCGGACGTGAAGGTCGCCAAGGCTGGCGGCCTGCTGCACGACATCGGCAAGGCGCTGTCGCACGAGGTCGAAGGGCCTCATGCCGAAATCGGCGCCGACGTGGCTGCCAGGCACAGCGTGTCCAACCCCGTTTGCACCTGCATCGGCGAACACCACGACGACGACATGAGCACCGTCGAGGCGTTTATTGTCTCCGCCGCCGACGCCATTAGCGCGGCGCGGCCCGGTTCCCGCAGGGACACCGTGGAGAACTACATCAAGCGGCTGGAGGCCCTCGAAGAGGTGGGCCGCGCCTTCGACGGCGTGGAGAAGTGCTTCGCCATCCAGGCCGGCCGCGAAGTGCGCATCATGGTCCAGCCCCAGAAGATCGACGACGTCGCCGCCTCCAGGATGGCGCGCGAGGTCGTCAAGAAAATCGAACAAACACTGGTCTACCCCGGCCAGATCAAGGTGACCGTTATCAGAGAGAGCCGCTCCGTCGAGTACGCGCGGTAGGGCAGTGAGAGATAGGACTTGGGTGTATTCAACTGTCCAATCACCCTGGAGAACATGGACGGCAGCCGCTCTCTGGAGATAGAGGCGATGGCGGACACCGGCGCCAGCTATACCATCGTGCCTGCCCGGCAACTGAGAGAGTTGGGCGTGTCGCCCATCGACAAAGTGGTCTTGGTAACGGCCGACGGACGACCCATCGAATGCGATATAGGAGAAGCCCTCGCTACCGTCAACGGGAGGCGGATCCCAACCCTGGTAGTCTTTGGAGATGACAACGCCCGCGCTCTACTGGGGGCTTACACCTTGGAAGGGTTGCGGCTGGCGGTGGACCCCGCCCAGCGCCGGCTGGTTCCCGCCACCACCGCCTGGGCGTAGGCCTGTGCGGGGTCAGCACCCCTACATCCGATGACACACCGGCAGGGGCGGGTTTCAACCCGTCCCGGCTGGTCCCTTCCCCCTCGACGGGGGAAGGTCAGGATGGGGGTGACCTTCCGGTGCCCCCACGCTGCTTAAGGAGCCTCCCACAATCTTGCGTGTCCTGATGATTGGCGACGTTATGGGACGGCCCGGCCGGGATACTGTCCGCGCCGTCCTTCCCGACCTGCGCCGCGAGCTCGACCTCGACCTCGTCGTCGCGAACGGCGAGAACGCCGCCGGCGGCTTCGGAATCACCGCCAAGACCGCCAGGCAACTTCTGGCCAGCGGCGTGGACGTTATCACCTCGGGCAACCACATCTGGGACAAGCCCGAGATCGTCGACCACATGGACTCGGGCCTACCCATCCTGCGGCCCCTCAACTATCCCGCCGCCGCTCCCGGACATGGCCACGCCCTGTTCGGCGGCGTTCTGGTGATCAACCTCATCGGCCGGCTTTTCGTCGGCAACTTCGACTGTCCCTTCGCCGCCGTCGACAGCCTGCTCGCCGACCTGCCCGACCGCCCATCGGTGGTGATCGTGGACTTCCACGCCGAGGCCACCGCGGAGAAGGAGGCCATGGGTTGGCACCTGGACGGCCGCGTCAGCGCGCTGGCGGGCACCCACACCCACGTGCCCACCGCCGACGCGCGCGTGCTTCCCGGCGGCTCCGCCTACGTTACCGACCTCGGCATGGTCGGCGCCTCCAACTCCATCATCGGCGGCGAGATAGAGGGCTTCCTGGAACGCTTCCTGACGCAGATGCCCACCAAGGCCAAAATCCCCAAGTCCGGCCCCACACAGTTCAACAGCGTTCTGTTCGAGATAGACGAGTCCACGGGCAGGGCGCTCAGCGTCCGCCGCGTCGATAGGTTCCTCCAACAGGCCAACTGACAAACTGAGATACTGACCGACCGAGACACCAATGATCCACGCTGACCTCCACCTGCACACGACCTACTCCGACGGTACGCTGACGCCGGCCCAACTGGTGCGCAAGTGCGCCGAGGGAGGGCTGCGCGTCATCGCCGTCACCGACCACGACTCAACCGAGGGCGTCGCCGAGGCTCAGCAGGCCGCCCTCGCCTTTCCGGGGCTGCGCGTCATCCCCGGCATCGAGCTGAGCACCGACGTGCCCGGCAGCGAAATCCACGTGCTCGGCTACTTCATCGACCTCGCCGACGCTGCCCTTCAACAGACGCTGGAAAGTTTCCGGCGTGGCCGCGAGGAGCGCGGGCTCCTCATGGTGGAGCGACTCGCCGAGCTGGGCGTCGCCGTCTCCTGGGAGCGCGTGCGAGAGCTGTCGGACGGCGGCGCAATCGGCCGCCCGCACATCGCCCAGGCCATGGTCGAGGCCGGCTACGTGCAGTATCCCAAGGACGCCTTCGACCAGTACCTCGGACGCAACGGCCTCGCCTACGTCGAGCGCCCCAAGCTGTCCCCCGCGGACGCCGTGAGGATTCTGCGCGACAACGGCGCGCTGCCCGTCATGGCCCACCCCACCTACTCCGTGTCCAAGACCGGCATGGGCGAGGTCGAGTCGCTGGCCGACACGCTGTCCGCGCTCAAGAGCGCCGGGCTGGTGGGCATGGAGGTATATTACAAGGACTACACCCCGGACCAGGTGTCCCGGCTTAAGGCCCTCGCCGACAGCCTGGGTCTGGTGCCGTGCGGCGGCAGCGACTACCACGCCTCCGGCAACCCGGATGAGCCGGAGCCAGGCGACGTCGGCCCGCCCATCGAGAGCGTGCAGGCGCTGGACGAGCTCCACGCCGGCCAAAAGCCACCGGCTACTGACACGGGCCCATGACGCCCGTCGCGGTCCTGTTCGTCATAGGCGCCTACCTCGCCGCCGGCGTGCCCTCCGGGTACATCCTGGCCCGCCGCCTGCGCGGAATCGACATCCGCGAGTACGGCTCCGGCAACGTGGGCGCCTCCAACGTCACCGCCATCATCGGCGCCAGGGCGGGTGTGCTGCTCGGCGCCTACGACTGCCTGGTGAAGGGCACGCTGCCCGTCGTCATCGCGGGCGCGCTCGGCCAGCCCGTCGGCGTCCAGATCGCCGTGGGCCTGGCCTCAATGGCCGGACACTCCTGGTCGCCCTTCATCCGTTTCACCGGCGGGCGCGGCATCGGCGCCGCGATCGGCGCGATGCTGGGTCTGGCCATGTTTTACGAAATCGCCGCCTTGGGCCTCACCCTCGGTGTGGTGGGCCGGCTGATATACCGCGACACCGGCTTCTGGACCTTCATAGCCCTGCTCACCTTCCTGCCGGTGACGCTCCTGTTCGAAGCGTACCCCCCGCTCTCGATAGACCGGCCCGTAGAGCTCGCTTACTTCAGCCTGGGCGCGCCCGCCATCGCGCTCGCCAAGCGGCTCACCGCCAACTGGGAGCGCCCCCCGAAGGGCTACTCGCTGGCCCACGTTGCGTTCAACCGGGTGCTGTACGACCGCGACGTGTCTCGCAAGGACGAGTGGACCGGAAGGCAGCCCGGCGACGAGGGCGCGAGGCCGAGACCCGATGGCTGAGTCCGTCGCGTGTGACCGGCATCCCAGGGTGCTGACCACGCTGCGCTGCAGCCGGTGCGACACGCCCATCTGCCCGCAGTGTCTCGTCCACGCCGCGGTCGGCATCCGCTGCCTCGACTGCGGTCGTCCCCAGCGCCTGCCCACCTTCGACGTCTCCCCCGGCAGGTTGGCCGCCGCTCTGGCCGTCTCCGTCGTCACTGGCGCGGTGAGCGGCGCGATTGCCGGCGCGGGCAGCGCCATAATCTACGCCGCGGCCCTTCCCTTCGCCTCGATGGTGCATTGGGGTGCGTTCATATTCGTGGGCTACGTGGTGGGCGAGTTGACGTCACTGGCCGCCAACCGCAAGCGCGGGACACCGCTCAAGATAACGGCGGCGGTCGGAATGCTGGCCGCGCTCGTCGCGGACATATCGCTGGAGGGAGCAGTGTACCTCGCGCTCGTCCTGCTCGATGGCCCGCCGGGGCCGCTGCTGGTAGGCAGTATTTACGGCATAGGTGCGGTGGTGGTAGCCTTTTACATTGCTGTGAGGCGGTTTTAGGGACAGGGGGCCGATGCACAAGGCACTACGAACCGGAGGAACCAACCTTGCTAAAGACCATTAGCTGCGGCGACGTGCGCGAAGAACACGCGGGATCCCGGATTACCCTGGCCGGGTGGGTCCACCGCCGGCGCGACCACGGAAACCTCATCTTCATCGACCTGCGCGACCGGGAGGGCCTCGTCCAGGTGGTGTTCAACCCCGAGCAAGCGCCCGACGCCCACCGCGTCGCCGAGTCCCTGCGCAACGAGTGGGTTGCCCAGGTGTCGGGCCTCGTATCCGAGCGCCCCGCCGGCACCGAAAACCCCAACTTGCCCACCGGAAGCGTAGAGGTCGCCGCCGACTCCCTGACGGTGCTCAACGAGTCCAAGACGCCGCCCTTCTACGTCAACGAGGAGAGCGAGGTCGACGAGCTGCTGCGGCTCAAGTACCGCTACGTCGACTTGCGCCGCGCCTCCATGCGCGACACCCTCATCGCGCGCCATAAGGTCGTCAAGTTCATCCGCGACTTCCTGGACGAGCGCGGCTTCCTCGAAGTCGAAACGCCCATCCTCATCAAGAGCACCCCCGAGGGCGCGCGAGACTATCTCGTGCCCAGCCGCCTCTATCCGGGCACCTTCTACGCGCTGCCCCAGTCGCCCCAGCAGCTCAAGCAACTCCTGATGGTGTCCGGCGTCGAGAAGTACTTCCAGATCGCCCGCTGCTTCCGCGATGAAGACCCGCGTGCCGACCGCCAGCCCGAGCACACGCAGCTCGACCTCGAAATGAGCTTCGTGGATGAGGACGACGTGCTCAGCCTGATCGAGGAGATGTACACCGCCCTCGTCGAGGCGCTCTTCCCCGACAAGTGGACGCTGAGGCCGTTTCCCAGGCTCACCTACGCCGACGCGATGGGCCTTTACGGCACCGACAAGCCCGACCTGCGCTTCGACCTGGAGCTTGCAGACCTGTCCGACATCGCCGCCCAGACCGACTTTCGCGTGTTCCAGGCGACGCTCGCGGGCGGCGGCATCGTTAAGGGTTTCCGCGCTCCCGGGCTGGCGTCCTACTCACGCCGCCAGACCGACGAGCTGATCGATTTCGCCAAGGCCCGCGGTGCGCAGGGCCTCGTCACCATCGCGCTCACCGGCGAGCCCGGCACGCCGCTGGACGAGCTAACCCAGGAGCAGGTGCGCTCGGCGGTGTCCCGGTTCGTCACGCTGGACCAGGTGCGCGCCATAGCCGACCGCGTGGACGCCGAGGTGGGCGACATGGTGCTGGTTGCCGCCGGACCCGCCAAGATCGTGAACCAGACTCTAAGCGCCCTGCGCCACGAGATGGGCGCCAGGCTCGGCCTCGCCGACCCCAACCTGCTCGCCATGGCCTTCGTCGTCGACTTCCCCCTGTTCGACTGGAACGAGGACGAGGAGCGCTGGGACGCCATGCACCACGCCTTCAGCATGCCCAAGCCCGGCCTGGAGCAGTACATCGAGAGCGACCCCGCGAAGGTGACCGCGCGGATATACGACCTCGTATGCAACGGCGCGGAGCTCGCCAGCGGCAGCATCCGCATACACGACCGCGAGCTGCAGGAGCGAGTGTTCGGCGCGCTCGGCTACACGAAGGAGCAGATGGACCAGCGATTCGGGCAGCTATTGGATGCCCTGGAATACGGCGCGCCCCCGCACGGCGGCATCGCCCCGGGCATAGACCGGCTGCTGATGGTGCTCACAGGCAGGGACAACATACGCGACGTGATTGCCTTCCCCAAGACCCAGAGCGCCGTCGACCCCCTCTTCGAGGCCCCCAGCCCCGTCGAGCCCGACCAGCTCCTGGAGCTGGGCATTGCAATCCTCCCCCAGGAGGATGTGTAGTCCCTTCCCGCGCCGCCCCTTGGTCCCTTCCCCCTCGCAGGGGGAAGGTCAGGATGGGGGTGTGGCCCGCTGCCGCCGAAGCCCCTTCCCCCTCGATAGGGGAAGGTTAGGATGGGGGTGATGGCGGCAGGCGTATGCAGCAAGCAGGGCGTTCTATTCGCCGCGCAGACGCCGCAGTTCCACTTCGAGTTGCGCCGCGCGCGCCTCCGCCGCCTGGAGCGCATCGTCAGTCTCCCGGTGGGTCAGCAGCCACACGCTTCGCACGGGGTCCCAGTAGCGCAAGTCACCGTTGGTCCACCACAGGTCCAGGTTCAGCGCGTCGCTGTGGCCCCACACCGATCCGTCGCTTTCGCGGCGCAACTCGAACCGTTCGTATTTGCCGTCCACCAACCGCTCTCCCACCAGCGGTTCACGGTAGAAGTTCCCACCCGTCTGGTCGTAGCGCCAGTACTCTCCCACGCCTATCCGGGCGTACAGGTCGCGTTTGTCGCCCAAGTCTCTGCGCCAGGTGCTCGGCGAGGCTATCTCCATCACGAAGTCCGGGGGCTTGCCCACCTGCCACAGCAGGTAGGTGTTGTTCCCTTCCATCGAAAGCGACTCCAGCGCGGCTTCAGACAGGCCGAAGACCACGTAGCAGTCCGGAGAGACGCGAACATTCGCATCACCCTCAACGTAGTACAGAAAGGTATTGCCGTTGGTGTGGGCTCCCTCGACGTCTCTGAAGTGGACTCGGAGAGGACTGACCGTGTCGTTCAACAGGGGCGCTTGATACTCTCCGTCAGGTAAGGGCATACCGTCCGACTCAGGGTATAAGATGGTGGTGGCGCGTCCGGTGGTCATCGCGTCCTCCTTGCTGCGGGAAATGTAGCACCAGGACGGCACGGGACGGCAGGCAGTGGCCGATACCGCCCCATCGCCTCGATGCCAGCTCGCGGTGGCCGCTGAGCAGTTCCTCGCCGAGGAGGATGGGGGATGAAAAGTCCCCTCACCCCAGGTGCACCACCTCCACGCCCCCCCAGTGCCGGTCCAGGTGCTCCGCCACCAGCCGGCGGTGGCAGCGCTCCGCGGTGTCCTCGCTGCACAGCAGGCACGAGTTGGCGATGGTCCTCTTGATGCCCATCTTCCATACGCGCCGCTCCTCCATCAGCGAGACGAACTGCCGCTCGTAGGTCTCCCAGTCCATCCGCCCCTTTCGGTACGCGTCCAGCATCTCCGGCGTCGGCGCCAGCTCCGGCATGTGCACGTACCTCATCCGGCAAATCTTCTGCAGGAAGTACTCGAGGTCGCCCCTCTTGGCGAACCCCGCGAGCTGCGAGACGTTGTTCAGCCGCACGTCCACCAGCCGCTTCGCGCCCGACTCCCGCAGCAGCTCGAAGAATACGGACGCGGGCTTCTTCGTAAAACCGATCGTGTACACCCTCAATGCGCCCGCTCCCGGCCGGCGCCGGCGAGCCTGTCGTCGACGAACGCCACCTTGTTGGCCTGGCGCACCAACGCTTCGGACACTACCTCGTCTCTTGAACGAAACATATCGCCGTTTCGAGGCAGTTTCAGAGTGTCAATCAGCCGATTCAGCGTGTCTTCGTGCTTCTCCGCGCTGCCGTCGGCGAGGATATGTTCGACAGCAACGCCCCGCTGCTCGAGCTCTCCCGCCAGCAGGAGCGTGCGGTGGCAGTCCAGCGGCTCCTTCTCGCTGCACATCACAACCACGCGGCGTTCGTCCGCAGCCCGGACGACGCGCCCGATCCCGTCTTCGAACGGCTCCGTCTCCGCCAGGCGTGGGTAGCTGACGCGGCCATCCTCGTCATAGCACGAGCGGTCCGCCGGCCTGCCGCCCAGCTCCCCGCCGAGAAACACGTAAAAAATGCCGGCTCGTTCCAGCGCGTCGCTCAGCACGCCGTGATTGAACTGCGGATTGTAGCGGCTCGCCGGAGACGAGCGCACGTCGACCACTTCATCCACGGCATGTTCCTCGAGCAGCGCCAGAAACGCCTCCGGCGAGTGGTTCGAGTGTCCGATTGTGTAAACCGGGGACTGGGTAGTGTTCAATGGCCCTCCGATCTCAGGGCTCTATGATGGCGGCGATGAGCTTGTAGTGGTAACCGTAAATGGCCGCGAGCGACAGGCTCACCGTAAGGTAACACGTGCCGATCTGGTAGTTGCCGTTTGGTCCTGCGAAGTACTTCTGCTCCTGGTCGGGGTCGGTGACCCACATCCGGTAGTCCGCGCCGTTATACCGAAAACGGCCCTGCACCCTCCGTCTGAAATCGCCGAAGGCCGCCCTGGGATTGAACACGCACACTTCCAGTTTGGTCTCGATAAGACACAGGGACGAGTCGAGCGTGTTGGCTGCCGCAGCGGGCACTTTATCGTTCAGGCCTTTGCTCGTGCCAAAGCCATTGGGCCAGAGCGAATCGACCGAGTCGGCCCACTTCGGCAGATGGGAAAGGCCCTACCGCCCCGCGTTCGCCCACCGCCGCTCCGGGTCGAGCAGCCAGTTCTCCCGCTGGTGCCCCGCCGGCTGTGAGCCGAGCACCGGCACGTCCACGACGTCGAGCAACCGCGCGCCGCCGCCACCCGTGTAGCGGTATTCCGCTTCCGTAACCCCTTCGTCCTCCCGGCCGCTCACCGGCCGCAGCCAGGGGCTGGGTCGCCCGGCCGTCTGCAATTCCCGCCCGGCAATACAGCGCCCCGAGGGCATTCGCGAATTGGCTAGACACACGATGCGTTTAACGTCTCCGACTGCCACGGGACCTTTTCCTTTTGGAGTGGTCTCGCGCCGCAGTTCTACTTCCGCTCGCATCGGTCCGGCAACCCGCGCATACGCCCGTCGGTAGTGCAACGGCTTCACCCTCTCCCATCAAGGGATAGGGGACTCAATCTCTCCCTATAGCGCGTCCAGCCGCGCCACCACGTCTGGGTCGAGCCGGATGGCCGCGGCTGCCGCGTTGCTCACCGCCTGCCCCGGCCGGCTCGCGCCCACGATGACCGACGCCACGGCGGGTCGCGTGAGCGCCCACGCGAGCGAGAGCTGCGCCGGCTCGCACCCCACCTCCGCCGCGATGGCGACAAGGCCGTCCACCATGTCGAACGTCGCGTCCGTCCAGTACGTGTCCTTCGCTCGCTGGGCGTGACGCGACGCCATGTGGCTGTCCCCGGCCGGGTCGGCGTCGCGGCGGTAGGAGCCCGTGAGCAGTCCGCCCATAAGAAGCTGGTAGGGAATGACGCTCACCTGCTGGTCGTCGCACAGTGGCAGAAGCTCGAGCTCGATGTCGCGCTTGCCCAGGTTGTACTCCGGCTGCACCGACTCGAACCGCTCCAGGTCCTGCTTGTCGCTCACCCACAGCGCCTTGCAGAGCTGCCACGCCGCGAAGTTCGAGCACCCCAGGTAGCGTATTTTGCCCTGCTGCACCAGCCCGTCGAGCGTGCGGAGCGTCTCGTGCAGCGGCGTGTCCGGATCCCAGAAGTGGACCTGATACAGGTCGATGTAGTCGGTGCCCAGCCGGCGCAGGCTGCTCTCCACGGCGTGGACCAGGTGCTTGCGAGATAGGCCCTTGTCGTTGACGCCCGGCCCCGTGGGAATGAAGCCCTTGGTTCCGATGACGAAGTCGTGGCGCCGGCTCCTGATCGCCATGCCGACCACGCGCTCCGAGTGGCCGTCGTTGTAGGCGTCGGCGGTGTCGATGAAGTTGATGCCGCACTCGATGGCCTGGTCGACCACGGACACCGCGCGGCGGTCGTCCACGTAACCCGCGCCAAACATGTTGGTGCCCAGGCACACCCTCGAAACCTTCAGCCCCGTCCTCCCCAGGTTGACGTATTCCATGTGTATCACCTCCCAATTCTCCGTCTTAAACCAGCCGCCCCTCCCCTATCATACCCTCCCAGGACAACCGACCTACGCCGGGCTCTTCGGTTCGAGCAGCAGCATCTCCCGCTTCCCCCCCTTCAGCCCCATCCTGTCCTCGATCGTGAAACACCTCTCTATTTCCGAATGGAAGTTCTCCGAGGTGTAGTCCGAGTACTGATCGCTCCTGTTCTCGATCAGCTTGCCGAACATCTCGTCGTTTCGGTCTACAAATTCGACGATAACCGTGGCGTCCAAGCTCCGCAACCACTCGACAATAGAAGAGACTGGGATGCCTGCCGAGACGCGCAGATGGTGAATGAGCGCCAGGCAGAGCGCCATGTCCGGACTTCGCCTCTCGACGAATGCGATGCGCTCGCGGCCGGCCCAACCCTGGCCGGGTGACGGGTTCGCCAGGTCCATCACGAGTGGAATGATGTTCCGATCGTCTTCTTCACACGCCCTACGGTACAGAATGTCCACCGCCTCATGATCCCCGTCCACGGCGACCACCAACTCCGAGTGTCGCGCCGCGATGCGGGAGAACGTCCCGGTGTTCGCGCCCAGGTCCCACAACAGGCGCGGGCGGCGCCGGAACGCATACTTCTCAACGAACTCTTTCTTACGCTCGAAATCGCCCTCCTCATACGAGTGGGTCTCCGAGTACAGAGACCAGTCCGACGTGGCCGCCTGGCGATAGGTCAGCCCGGTGACGAGACGGCCCAGGGTGTCCAGCAAGGCTAGGACCGATGTCTTAGACTGCCTGCGTTTAGCACCAGGCGAGCGGCGGTCCCCACCCCGATTCCGCATCCGTCGCTCGACCATTGCCGGAAACCAGACGTGAGAGGGCACGCCCCTCTTGAACCTCCGCAGCCCATAAAAGTACCTCGCCGCCTCTTCCGGGGGTATGCCCTCCAGGCTCGAGCGCAGCAGCGGCTGAAACGGTACGCCCAGATGCGCCGTCAGCATAAGCGGTATCAGAAATGTGGAGCAGAACTGTCGGTAGCCCTGCCAGTATTCGCCAGATTCCCACGGTTCGAATGAGGGAATGTCTATGAATACCGGTCTGGTGCCCGTCCATTGGACGTTGTACGGTGTTGCGTCCTTGAGCATCCATCCGCTTTGGGCGCACATTTGCAGAAGTCGCAATTGCAGCAGAGCAGCATCCTTGAGCATAGAGAAGGGCCACTCGTAAGGCCAGGTCAAAAAGTCCACCGCCTCGTGCTCCAAGACTGACTCCCAGCCCCGGTCCATGACGGAGAGCGCTACCGGGTCGTCGGCGGGCATAAAGCGTGTTTTCACCACGCTGCCATCCGCGATCATCCGTTTGAAGAAAGGCTCTCCCATTAGCCTCTCGACCGTGGCCGCCGTCGCGGCTGTCAGTCCTCGAACTACACGCCGGTCAACGTCCCCGCCACCAACCAGATAGACCCGCCCCGAAGGGTCCCTGTAAGACCCTCCGTCAGCGCTCAGCAATTCGCCGCCTCCTCGTCGGCGTTGCCACCCGCACGGGCCTCGCCGCTCCCGAACAGCCGCCGCTTCACGCGTCCGAGGTATGACCGAGTCATGTATCCAATGGACGAGATGAAGCCCAGCACCGAGACGATAACGAAGCCCGCAACGCCAGGATCGATATAGGCTCGCAAGACCTCGACGCCCACGGCGCCGGAACTGTTTTCGGCGGCTACTTGAACAATAGTAGCCGACGGCCACTCGGAGGCCACGCCGAGTGACGCCAGAACCGGCAACACCAGGAGGTATCTATTCATACAGAAACTCCTTGTAGTTGTACGAGTGGTCTTGAGGGATGGGGGAAGCCCAGAACCTGTCGCGCCTCGGCTCCAGGAGTGGACTCTGACCGCCCGACAGACACTCGATTATCGCATGAACTACGTCCAGAGACGTCACGTATCCCTTGCGCTCCGCCTCGTTGAGCTCCGGGGCGCACCTTTCGCGGGGGTACAGTCCGCCGAGGATACCGAACCGGTCTTGCAGGAAGAACGCTGGGGCCTCTTCGACGTCGACCCCTCTGGATAGCCACGCCCCGTGGTCGCCAAAGACGAACAGGATTGAATCGGGATCATTGGCCCTCAGATGCTCTATGATCTGCTGCAGGTAAATGGCCGCCCTGTTGAACTTTCTTTCGTAACTCTCCAGAAAACGTTCCCTGTCCCGCCTGTCTTTGTGATCAAATATCTTCGGAGTATGGCCTGGCAAGTTAAGATGCGCAATCACGAACTGGGGGTTTCTCCTGTCAACTCCCGACAGTTGCTGGACCAGGAAGTCTCCGGCAGGGAGACGTCCTGTGTCTTCTCCCCATCCCCAGCAGTATCCCCAGAAAGCCCACGACCTTATGCCTCCGTCCAACAGAGAGCAAAGCGTACGCCTTTCGTTGACAGCGTACCTGTCAATTCCAGGTCCTTGCGTGTGACCGAAGTGAGAATTCTGGTATATGGAAGTGGTTTCGTACCCGTTCTGCCTCAAGAGCCAGACGAGCGGGCTGAGGTCGTGGCCCGCAAAATAGCTCGGCAGGCCGTAGAACCCACTGTTGTCGAGATAGATGTCCTGGTCGAGCGCCATCATCGTGTTGAATGAATGCTTCGTGGGCACCGCATTGGCGAATAAGTTGCGAAAACGCCGCATCTCCCTTTCCATTATTCGGTGGAAATCGGTGGTCTCGATTCCCATGTACTCGCTCATAACAGCCTCAGGGGTGATTGAGTCGAAACCCACGAAATAGACGTTTGGCGTCTCCGTGAATGCGACCGACCGCACGTTTGGATGGTCTTCCCAACCATCAGTGTAGTAGCCGTTGCTACCCTCGCCGAATCTGAACTCGAGCGTAAGGAACAACATCGCAACGAACAACGCCGCGACCAACAAGGCGATGCCCCCCCAACGCGAAGGGTGTATCGCCCTGGACAACACATACAGAGTGAGCGCGAAGCCGGTGCACACCAGGGCCAGCACGGTCCACATTGCAGGACTGCCTACGTAGACCAGGCCACCAGGTGTGCTCATTCCTGACTGCAACTCCGGTCCGACTTCCGGCCACGCGGCAACGACGACAGCGAAGGCCGCAGCGACCGTGAGCGCGACCCCGCCCCAGCGGAGATCCTCGATCACCCGGAACGCCGTGATGAGGGCGAACAGCGACGCGATCAGAACCGAGACCATCCAGACGGTGTTCGAGGGATGGAACAACTCGGTATGGACCACGTATACAGTGAACACGCCTGCAAGAGTCGTCAAAGCCAACGCCACGTTCGAAATGGCGCCGGTTCTTGGAAGCGCGAGGGCCACAACGAGAAGTCCGCCGCTGAAGGCGATCACACGCAGAAGGACGCCCCGCAATTCGAACGGGGGAAAGTCGCCGCCCGAGCCCGTGTACGTGAACCCCAGCGCGGCCACTATCAGCAATACCGCGAAGGTTAGCTTGAATGCTCCGTCCGATACTGCCGTGAGCCGGGACCTAAATCTTAAAACAGCGGACAAGTCCAAACCTGGTATCCTAACAACATCGAATAGAAAGACCTTACTGGCCATGTTTGCCACAGGGGCAATTGACAAAGGCGAACAGCCGCGCTCTTCTCACTTCAACGCGGGACCGACCCCGTCGACCGGCTACCGCGAACTACTGACGCCATCACCCATCTAGGAAGCGTGTTGGGGTGAGGGCTAAGACCCCCGGCAGTCCCGTCTCCGTACCTATTCCTCGCCTTCCAGTCCGGATCCGCCCCCGCTATGTATCACAAACGGCGCCAACCGTCAGCCCCCCAGCTAGGCGCCGGAGCAAAATGAAACAGAATGGAACAAAGTTTTCCGACCGTCGCGGCCCCACCACATAGTCCCTTCCCCCTCGCAGGGCTGGTAAGGGTAGGTGTCGTAACTGAGCCTTCCTAGTCGTTCCTTCCCCCCCCCCCCCCCGCAGGGCAAAGAGTCTGCCCTGAGCCTGTTGAAGGGTTAGGATGGGGGTGACTCCGGAGGCGCGACCGCCGCCCCTTATCCCACCGCCAGCATCTCCTTCACGACCGCGGTCGCCTCCGCCGCGCGCACCGCGCGCGCCACCCGGACGCTGCCCTCGCCGTAGCGGGCCGTGGTCTTGCCCAGCCGGTCGCCGTCTTCGGTCTCGACGCTCACCGCGGCCCGCTCGTGTTCGAAAAGCTCCGGCCTCACCGCCGCGGCCACGGTCAGCGGGTCACACAGCATGTACCGGTCGCCGTCCGGGCGGAGCGCGAACCACCCGCGAACCACTTCCCGGGCAAGCAGCTCGCCCGCCGACGCCGCGTCCGAGCCCTCTATGTCGGCGGGCGTAAGCACCGGCTCGCCGCACACGTCCAGGCCGATGAGGGTCGTGTCGATTCCGGACCCCAACACCTCGCCGGCGGCAACCGGGTCGCTGTAGATGTTGAACTCGGCGTGAGGCGTCACGTTGCCCGCCACGTGCACGGCGCCGCCCATCACGTATAAGTGCTTGACCCACTTCCGCATACGCGGCTCACCACGGATGGCCTGGGCCACGTTGGTCAGCGGCCCCAAGGCGATTATCACCAACTCGCCTGGATGTGTGTAGGCCATGTAGGCCAGGTAGTCGGGCGCGCGCAGAGGCATGACCGCGCCGGAGGGGCGCGGCAGCCGCACCGTGAGTCCGCCCGGACCGTGGTAGTGGTAGGCGTAGCTGAAACTGCCGCGAACGGGGCGGAACGCGCCCCGGGAAACGGGCAGCTCGGAGCGCCCCAACCACTCCGCCAGGGCCAACGCGTTGCGGGTGGTGTCGGCAAGCGAGGCGTTGCCTCCCACCGTCGTCAGTCCCAGCACGTCCAGATCGGGCGAGTTCAACGCCATGGCTATGGCGAGCGCGTCGTCAGTCCCCGGGTCGGTGTCGATGATAGCCTTCATGTGATTCTGTCCTGTCCTTCCGGGTTCGGTTGCGCGAGGGCGGGTATCAAACCCGCCTCCAGGGATGTTACAGAGGGAGCCGCACGCTAACCTCCTGCGGTCCGTTCCCGCGAGGCGAAGGCGGCCCACGCCTCCCGCGAGGTGTGCCGAGGTCGTATGCCGAGCTCGCGCTTGAGCTTGTCGGTGCTCGCCGCCCAGGGATAGGTGATGAAGTCCAGCCCGCTGGGTGGCGAGTCATGCTGCAGCCTAAGCGCCCACAACGTGCCGACGAGAAAGCGCAGCAACGGGCCGGGCAGCCACAGCACGCGCCTGCCGAACATCCGCGCCATCTCGCTCCATCGAATCAGGCCGTCGCCCGCCAGATTGTACGTGCCCGCCACCGAACTCAGCAGGCATCGGTACAGCGCCTCGGCCAGGTCGTCCTCGTGTACGAGCTGCATGTGCGGGTCGTGCCCGCGCGCGCCGACTAGGAACGGCTTGGTGAAGGCGGTGGCGATGAAGTTGTCGGCCCTGGGGCCGAGCGCCGGGCAGGCGCGCAGAACCACGGCGCTGAAGCCGGGGCGGCTTGCGGCGAAGTCGGCTATCAGCCGCTCGGCGGCCGCCTTGTCCTGCGAATACTGGAAGCCCCTGGGAGGGCGCGGCTGCGCGTCTTCGCCCAACAGCGGCGGATTGTCGGCGTGCGCCCCATAGACGCTGGTGCTGCTCAGGTAGAGCATGTGCCGCACGCCCGCGTCCTCGCACGCCGCGAGCGCGCACGCCGCGCCGTCGACGTTGACCCGGCGGGCGGCTTCGCGGTCCCTCGAGGGGCGCAGCACGTAGGCGAGATGGGCCAGCGCATCGATGCGGTGCTCGCGCAGCAGCGGTCCAAACGGGCGCGTCACGTCGTGGCGCGCGAACACGACGGGCCCCTTCGTGGCGTCCGCCGGCAGCGGGCGCACGTCCAGCGCCAGGATGTGGTCCACGTCGGCGTCCCGCGCCAGCCGCGCAATCAGCGACCACCCAACGTAGCCCGCCGCCCCCGTGACCGCCACCCGCCGGATGTCGCTAGCCATCCGCGGGCACGTCCGTGAAGTCGAAACGCAGCTCGCCCAGCCCGGGAACCTCAAACCCCATGCCTATCCTGCGCGGCCCGGCGTCCAGAGTCACGCCTCTGACACGTATGATGATGTCCGTGTTCAGTCCAAGGGTGAAGGTGCGCTCACGCGACACCGTCGCGAACGGCGTCTCCTCGTCCTCCAGCACGAACGAGGCGCCCCACAGCGGCAGCTCCACGCCGTCCACCGCGAGCGGCAGCATCCGGTGGGCGTAGCCGGAACCGAGGCCGTTGCGAAGTTGGAACTCGAAACCCGCTTCGGTGTTCCGCAGGCTGTTCTTGACGTATAGCCGTCTCAGCAGAAATCCGGGAACCGTTACCATGAAAGTGACCTCACGCTTCCGCGACGCGCCGCATCCGGTACAGCGCCAGCTCCGTCTCAACCGCCTCGGCGGGCAGCGGGTTCGCGCCTCCGAGCAGCGAGGCGAACACGAAGATGTGCGCCATCCGCTCCACCAGGAAGCATACGTCGAGCGCCGATGCCAGGTCGCGGCCCACGCCCACAGCGCCGTGGTTTCGAATCAGCGCGGCGTTGCGTTCGCCCAGGGCCGCCACCACGCTGTCGGCCAGGTCCTGCGTTCCCGGGAAGCGGTACTCGGAGACCTTGACCGCGCCTCCGACCGACAGCATCATCTCGTCGATGATGGGGGGCACGTCCAGGCCCGCCACCGCCGCCACGCTGGTGTAGACCGCGTGGGTGTGCACCACGGCCCCCACGTCGGGCCGCGCGGCGTAGATCGCCAGGTGCAGCAGCGTCTCGGACGACGGCGCGAGGAGGTCGGTTTGCGACCATGCCTCTTCTTCCGGTTCCACCGGCTCGGCCTCGCCGTCGATGATGATGATGTCCTCGTCCCGAAGCCGCGTGTACGGCACGCCCGACGGCGTTACGGCGAACAGGCCGCCCGCCAGCCGCAGGCTTACGTTGCCGCTCGACCCGGTCACCAGCCCGCCAGCCGCCATCTCCCGCGCTGTGGACGCCACCATGCGCCTGGCCTCGCCAAAGTCGCCGCTCACAACGTCCAGCCTTCCATCTCTTTCGCCAGCTCCAGCCATCGCCCGTATGCGTCCTCGTACTCGGCGGCGGCTATCGGCTCGGGATCTTGAGTCACGAGCCGGACCGTCGCGCTGGATGACGCTTCTTCTAAGGCGGAGCGGCCCCCGAGCGTCGCTGTCGCGCGCAGGTACGCGCCGAGCGCGCTCACGTTTCCGGCTGCGGACACGCCAACCTGCCGGCCCAGCACAGCGGCCACTATCTCGCCGAACAGCGGCATTCGCGCCATGCCCCCGCCAAGCCGCACCACCCGCGCCCGAACTCCGGCCGCTCGCTCCAGCAGCTCCAGGTTGGCGCGAACGGTGAAGGCCGCGGACTCCATCTGAGCCCTGGCAACGTGGCCGCGCCCAATCTCGCTGAACGTAACCGGCGCCGGAAAGAGCAGGCCGCCCATTCTCATGCCCAGGTTCGCCGGGGCCATCCGGGGGTGTCCGAACAGCGCGGTCACGCCGTGTGCGCCCGGAGGGGCGGCGGCGGCGAGCGCGTGCATGGCGTCGAGGCCTTTCTTGGCGCTGCCGAACAGCATCTTCGCGAGCCAGCGTTGCTGATTGCCCAGGTCGCCGGCGTTGCACTCCAGCACACCCTTGCCGCCTTCGAGAAACAGGCCCGTCCAGGCGTCGCCCTCGAAAGCCGGCGCTTTGGTCACCATCTGGAGCGGCACGCTCCAGCCGGCCACTATGCCCACCTCGTCTGCGTCAGCCACGCCCATGCCCAGCAGGCCGCACTGCGTATCGGGGCCAGCGACGAGCACCGGAAGCCCCTCGGGTAGACCCGTTTCCCGCGCCGCGTCCGCGCGCACGGCGCCCGTGAACTCGCCCGTAGGCAGAAGCCGCACCACGTCAGGGTCGATGCCCGCGTCGTCAAACGGCCGCGCGTACCAACTGCCCGTGCGAACCTCCAGCAGCCCGGCCTCGACGGCGAGCGAGGGCTCGGCGGCCAGCTCGCCGGTCAGCTTCCACGCGACCCAGTCGGGCAGCGTCAGAACACAGGATATCTTAGCATAGGCCCCGGGGCGGTGTTCCCGGAACCAGCGCAACTTGGCGTGGGTGAACAGCATCGACGGCAGGCGGCCCGTGGCGGCGCGAATGGCGTCGGCGTTCTCGTCGTCGAGTTGCGCGCCCTCGAACACCGCCCGCAGGTCCAGGTTGGGGCCGGCGTACAGCTCGCGTCCGGCGGCGTCGAGAAACACGACGGCCTGCCGCTGCCCCGTGACGGCGACCGCGCAGAATCGCGATGCCGGGATCGATGCGCCTCGAAGCGACGCGCGGAACAGCGCGCACAGTTCCGGCCAGAGGGACGGCAGGTGAAACTCGCGCGCCAGCGCCGGAGCATCCGCGGGCGCGTCGTATCGCCACGAGCCGGCGGACGAGCCTACCACGCGCCCGGCCTCGTCGAAAACCAGACAGCGCGCCGCGCTCGAGCCCGTGTCCACCACCACCACCGCGCCGTCAGCCATCGCGCTCACGTGTCTCCCACGCGCCGGGGTTCACCAGGTTCAGCGGACGCTCTCCGTCCCAGTAGCGCAGCAGATCGTCCGCCATCGCCCGCGAATGCCGCTCCACGGTTTCGCCGGTAGCGCCGCCCACATGGGGACTCAGGACCACGTTGTCGAGCGACAGCAGGGGATTGTCCGGCGCGACGGGGTGCGTCTCGAACACGTCGAACGCCGCCCCCGCGATCCGGTGCGCTCGCAGGGCCTCCACCAGCGGCGCGCGGGCCACGACGGACGGATCGGCGGCGCTCACCAGAAAGGCGGTGGGCTTCATCATTGCCAGCATCTCCGCGCTCAGCAGCCCGCGAGTCTCGGGAGTAGCTGGTGCGTGCACGCAGACGAAGTCCGCCCGCGCCATAAGCTCGCCGAGGGCCAGCATTCGCACATCGGCGGATGGCTCGCCCGCGTACGGATCGTAGGCCGTGACATCCATGCCCATCGCGGCGCAGACGCGGGCGAGCTCGCGACCAATCGCCCCCAGGCCCACGATGCCTAAAGTCTTGCCGCCGAGCTCGGAGCCGCGCATGGTGGCGTAGGGCTCGGTGGGATTGAGCCAATCGCCCCGGGCGACGTAGTTGTGCCCTTCGACGATGCGGCGTGCCAACGCGAGCATCAGCCCCAGCGTGTGCTCCGCGACGGCCCGGGCGTTTCGGGAGGGCGTGTTGACGACCAGCACGCCGCACCGCGTCGCCGCCTCGACGTCCACGTTGCCCACGGAGCCACGGCACACGCCCACGAACCTCAGCATCGGCGCGCGCTCGAACACCTCGTCGAACACGAAGTCAGGCTCCAACACCAGGCAGTCTATGCCATCCCGGTTGATGCGCTCGGCCAGCTCTTCCGGCGCGTAGAGCCTGCGCGAGCGCAGCCAGCTCTCGTGCGCGACGTGGGCGAGAGCCCGCAGGCGCTTCAGGTCGTGGGCGCCGAACGGCGCAAGTATCAGGGCGCGGCGCATGGGCGAGGCGAGGCGTTCGGACATGGCTTCCGGCCTCGGCGCCCTACCGCCGCCCGCCGAGCCGCAGCAGCGGAGGCAGGCCGTAGGCGAGCCACAGCCTGGCCGTAATGGCGAGCTTCTCGCCTGTGCTCAGTCCTACGCGCTCCCCAAACACGTCGAACCCGCGCTGCTCGATGCGGTCCAACACGGCGCTGTAGATGCCGTCCAGCACCATGGGGAAGACGCGCGCCTCGCCGGCCAACAGCGGAAAGAGCCGTCGCCCGCGTTCGAAGTAGCGGCGGGCCCTGTCGGCCTCGAACTTCATAAGGCTGCGAAATGCGTCGTTGTAAGCTGCGCCCTTAAGCTCCGCCTCGCTGTATCCGTACGCCCTCAGGTCGTTCATCGGAAGGTAAATGCGTTCCCGTTCCGCGTCCTCCCTTACGTCGCGCAGAATGTTGGTAAGCTGCATGGCCACGCCCAGATCCACGGCGTACTCCCTGGCCCTCTGGTCGGTGTAGCCGGCGATCTCTATGCAGATCAGGCCGATGACCGAGGCCACCTTGTAGCAGTAGTCGTTGAGCTCGTCGAACGACTCGTAGCGTGTCATGGTCAAGTCCATCTCCACGCCGTCGATGACAGTCTCGTAGTAATCGTAGGGCACTTTGAAGGAGTCGGAGGCGTGGTGCAGGGCGACGAAGACTGGACCGTCGGGGCGGCCGCTCCGGCACTGGTCGAGCGACTGCCTGAGCTCACCGAGCAGCCGGGTCTTTTCGCCCAAGGGCATGTCCTCGTCGGCCACGTCGTCGCAGTAGCGGCAAAAGGCGTAAGCGGCGTAGATGGCGCGCCGCTTGCGGGCGGGCAGTGTGCGAAAGGCGTAGTAAAAATTCTTGGCGCGCCGCTTTGATATGCGGCGGCAGTACTCGTAGGCCAGCTCGACCTCGGTTGCCATGGGCGCCTCCGGGCAGAAGCTATTGCGAGGCCTCTCACCACGCTTGCTGGGGCCGGACGCACGGCCCGGTCTGCGGGCCCTCGCCGGCTGGGTTGCCCCGGCGCGGCCTAATTCCAGGGCTGGGATGCGAGGCATTCCGACAGCGACCGGCCGGCCATCTTGACCTGGGCCGAGAGCCGGATCAGCCGGCGCACGCGGTGAGGGTGCTTCAGGCCATAGCGCAGGGCCCGGACCTTGGGCGAACCGGCGCCTGGACTGAGAGCGTCGACCAGAAAGTCCGGCATGTTGTCCTCCAGCGTGTCGAGTACGGCGCGTACAACCGCCTGCTGCACGCCGTAGGATGCCGCTACGTCGGTGACCCAATAGCTCTCCCGGTCGATGACGCCGACCCGCAGCACCCTGCCCAGCCAGGACTTCATCGAGCCGACGTGCACAAACTGGGAAACCGAAACGCAGCCCGTCGGGTTGTAGTGGCCGTCGGTGGCCGACGAGCCGCATGCCAACAGACGTTCGTTGGCGCTGTCCACCGTCCAGAAGGCGGGTGGCCCATCCATCGACACAACCCGGTCGCACACGAACACGTCTCCGGTTCTGAGCTTCGGACGGACCGCGCCGGCGAAACCCGCCGATACCACTATCTCCGGGCCGTAGTTCTCGATCAGCCTGCTCGTGGCCTCTTTTGCCCTGGGCTTGCCCACCGCGCCAAGCACAAGTACGGCCGAAGGCCCGCGGCGGGCCCGGTAGAACCGGTACGGCCCGCTGCGCTCCACCTCGCGAAACCGGCCTCGCGATAGGTAGTCGGCCGTCTCTTCCTTAAATGCCGCTACGATTCCCAGCAAGCTTCAAACCTCACACCGTGCCAATTCCGGCGCTAACGCTCTCTAACGAGCAGAAACTGTACAAGCTCTTCGATCTCTTCGCGCACGGTGGCGGCCATCTCAACGCCCGCCACGGCGTCGAGCGCCGAAGCGCAATGACGCTCCGCCAGGCGCTGCGAGTATCCGCGGGCGTCGACGCGCTCCATCACGTCCAGGACCAGGGACACGTCGCCGTCGTCGAGTCCCTCCTTGCCGTAAACGCGCTCCAGCTCGCGCCTGTCCGCGCCGTCCGCCCTTGCCATGGTGTAAACAATCGGAAGCGAATTCTTCTTGCGGCGAATATCCGCGCCCACCGGCTTGCCGGTGGTCTCTTCCTCTCCCCAAACGCCCAGCGAGTCGTCGCGAATCTGGAACGCGTATCCGACGGAGCGCCCGAACGAGCGGAAAGCGCGAATCGCCGCCTCGTCGGTGGTGCCGATGGCGACACCCATGTCCAGCGAGCACCTGATGAGCGCGCCCGTCTTCTTCGAAATCATCACCATGTAGTCGTCGATCGCGATGTCGCGCCGCCCCTCGTAGGAGATGTCGAGCCATTGACCCTCGATCATGTCGAGATAGGCGCCGGTCAGCATCCTGGCTATCCCGACAGCCTGCCCATAGTCCATGCCCCCGTCGAGCAGCCGCTCCAGCGCCCTGTCGGCCACCACCCTGAGCACGTTACCGGCCTGCAGCGCCCTTGGTACGTCCCAGGCGGCCCACAGCGTGAGCCTGTGATGGCGCGTCTCGTCCTCGTCCTGTATATCGTCGTGTACGAGCGAGAAGTTGTGGATGAACTCCAGGGCTACTGCGGCCGGCAATGCGCTACCGGCGGAGCCGCCGACGGCCTCGCAGCCGAAAAGACAAAGGGTGGGGCGGAGCGCCTTGCCCTGGGTAGCCTCGCATGGGTTGCCGTCCGAGTCCACCCAGCCCATGTAGTAGCGCAGCATGTCGTACACGGGAATTTCGCCGAGCGACAAGCCGCCGCGCAGGGCGTCGGCTATGTCGGCCCTGTACCGCTGAAACATCGCCGGGAGTTGGTCGGCGCCCGCGTCGGCGGCGCGGGCGGAGCTGGTCATGTCAACGCCTCGAAACTGTGGATGTCCCAGTGCGGTGGGGCATCAGAAAACGGGCTAAGGGCGGGGATTTTCTGAACGAATACTAGCACTGGCCCCCAAAGTTCGTCAATATACTGGCATACGTCGCTAGCCCGAATTCAACCGGTAACCATCGACGGAATTTCCAATGATAGGGACGGGGTTTGCAGCCCGCCCCTCGCGGTCAGCGTCCCCGAAAATCCGCCAGCACCTCGCGAAGCGTGCGCCAGGATTGGGCCACGATGCCGGGGTTGGTTCGCAGGTAGTACGGCAGCGCGATCAGCGACCCGGAAAGCGCCCAGCCCCGCGCCCGCAGCCACGCTGCTTCGTCTGCGAACAGCGAATCGCGAAGAACGAGGCGGGTGCGGGCGTTAAGAAAATTCCACGCCACCGTCAGGTCGCACGCCGGATCGCCCACGGTGAGCATGTTAAAGTCGATCACCGCGCTCAGGCGCCCGCCTCTCACTATCAGGTTTCCGGGCGTGAGGTCCGCGTGTATCAACACCGGCTCGCCATCGTAGGCGGGCGCGTCGAGCGACGCCTGCCACGCGGCGGTAACAGCCTCGGTGTCAATCAGGCCTTCGAGCGCGGCGATGGCGGCGCGAGTCTCGGCGTCCCGGCCCGACAGTGGCCCGCCGCGTCCGCCCGGCACCGCCGGCGGACGGTCGTGCGCGGGTACGGCCCGCAGCGCGCGTATGAACGCCGCCAGGTCGAGCGCGGCCACGGTGGCGTCGTCGACGGCGACGTCGAGCGCGCTTTCGCCCTCAAGCCACTCGTACACCGACCACGGCCACGGGTAGCCGAACCCGGGAACACCCTTGCGCAGCGGCCTGGGCGCGTCCAGCGGCAGATAGGGCGCCAGGCGCGGCAGCCACTCGAACTCCTTGTCCGTCTGCCCAACGGCCCAGTGGATGCGTGGCAGCCGCGCGACAAGGCTGTCGCCGATTCGGAATATGGCGTTGTCCGTGCCGGAGTGCCGCACACGCTCGATGGGCAGGCCCCCCCATTGCGGAAACTGCGCCGCGACCAGCCTGGCTGCCAAGGCCTCGTCCGCGATAATCTCGTCCGTGTGCATTCTGCGTTGCGCCATTGGCCCTCTCGCCTGTCCGGGTGGTACGCTCCAAGCATACACCGCCGCGGTCGGCAGCCACATCCTCTGTTTCTCGCCACCCCTCTCGCACATCCGTGCTGTGCTTCCCTCGATGACACACCTGCGCCGCAACCGGACAATGGCGAGCAGTTAGGCTGAGGTCTTTCGCCGACCTGTAGCAATTGTGGGATACTTGCGGTGTTTCAGGCCCAAAACCCCGCTGTTCGAGACTCAAAACGCCGCAGACCGGCAGCGCTCCCGGCTACGAAGTGGCCCGGAATCTCCCAGAATAACCCACATCTGCGCGAAACCCCCTGTGGAATCCTGAATTTGACACCCCTATGGGCCGCACTTAGAATGCTGCTACCGCCGACGCAAGTCGCATTTTGCCACAATCTACGGTTCTGCCGGAGGGAACGGAGACGAGGTCGACTATGTCAACCAAGGCGTACATACTCATAGAAACGGCCGTGGGCAAGTCCAGAAGCGTCGGAGAGTCCCTGCGCGAGCTTGACGGAGTTCGCAACGTAGACGCCGTAACCGGCCCGTTCGACATCATCGCCGTCGTCGAAGCCCCGGACCTCAACGCCGTGGGCGACCTCGTCACCAGCCAGGTACACACCATCAACGGGATAGTCCGCACGGTAACCTGCCTCGCCGTAGGCACCGACTAGCCACGGACGCGAATGCTCTTGATTGCGAATGCGTGAGGGTGGCGGGCAGACTCGCTGTGTTAGTTTTCATTGACGAAAGTGGGCATCCGCACCCTAACGATCCAGCGAGGCGGCCGGTGGTAGTCGCAGTATGTATTCAAGACGCCCAGGCTCGTACCGTAGCGGGTCGGCTACATGCACTGAAGAGGGACGTACTTGGGAAAGAACAAATGGAGGTGAAGGGGTCCCGGCTGCTTAACCGTAGAACGTTCCGCAGACGCCCCGAAATCGTGGCGTTCGTCGAGGAGTTCTTCAGTTCATTGTTGAACTTGCCAATCACAGTCTTCGCCATGATCATGGAACGACCTGATGCCGCGCCGGACTCAGAGGACGTTATGCTGCCGCCCCAGTTCCGCTTTCTCATGCAGAGGGTTCAACTTTTCGCCGAGGCGAATCACGAGATGGCGACAATTCTCTTTGACGGAGACGCCGGACAGTTCGGCGGCCTATCCTATAAATTCAGTGCGTTTCTTTACCGTTCCGAAGAGGGACGCGCTTCAACCAACATCACAGATACACCATTTTTCGGTGATTCGAAGACATCCGCGGGGATTCAGATAGCGGATATGGTTGCCTCAGTACTGAGGCAGTTTGAGGAAGAGGAATTGTACAGAAGGCCACCCATGAACGACGCGTTCCTGCTGGCCTTGAGACGCTTCTACCGGATCATCGAGCAAAAGACCGTCGATCAAACAAGCCACGATGGTTATCAGAGACCCGGAATCTACCGGCTATAGTCCAGACAACGATCCCCGCCTGCGGACGACAAAGCAAAAGAGCCAGTCACAACCCCCGCGGGGAGTTACGCCCGGCTCTCACAATTGATACGGTACACCGTTGCGAGCACGTTGTCAATTGTAAACATCGACTGGACAGCGGATGAGTCCGTGCAACTTCAGCCCAAAAAGAGTGACGGCCATCGAAGCGCGTTAGGAGTGCATTAGTGGACCTAGGACTGACCGAAGCCCAACAGATGCTGCGCAACAGCGCCCGTGAATTCCTCGAAGCCGAGTGCACCGAGGCATTCGTCCGCGCGATGGAGGAGGACGAGCGTGGCTACACTCCTGAGAGTTGGCAGAAGATCGCGGAAAACGGCTGGCTCGGCCTCATCTTTCCCGAAGAGTACGGCGGCGCGGGGCTGGAGTTCCTCGACCTGTGCGTCCTCCTCGAGGAAACGGGCCGCGCCATGCTGCCGGGCCCATTCTTCTCAACCGTCGTGCTGGGTGGCATGACCATCCTTGACTGCGGTAGCGACGACCAGAAGCGCCAGTACCTGCCGGGCATCGCCGAGGGCCAGGCCATTGCCACCCTCGCGCTCATCGAGCCGAGCGTCCGCTGGGACGCCGCCGGCATCCGCACCACCGCCGAGCCCGCCGGCGACGGCTTCGTAATCAACGGCGCCAAGCTCTTCGTCCCCAACGCCAACGTGTCCGACTACCTGGTGGTCGCGGCCCGGACGGGCGAAGGCGACGAGGATGTTTCGCTCTTCATCCTGCCCGCCGGCACGCCCGGCGTATCGCAGACGCTGCTCAAGACCATCGCCTCCGACCGGCAGTCCGAGGTGACGTTCGAGGGCGCGCACGTGCCCCGTTCCGCGCTGCTCGGCGAGCTGAACGGAGGCTGGCCCACCATTGCAAGGGTGATCCAGTGGGGCGCCGTGGGCAAGTGCGCCGAGATGGTGGGCAACGGGCAGAAGGTGCTCGACATTACTGTGGAGTTCGTAAAGCAGCGCATCCAGTTCGGTCGGCCCATTGGCAGCTTCCAGGCGATACAGCACCACTGCGCCAACATGGCCACCGACGTCGAGGGGTCACGTTACATCACCAGCCAGGCCGCGTGGCGGCTGTCAGAGGGGTTGCCCGCCGACAGCGAGGTCGCCATGGCCAAGGCGTGGGTGAGCGACGCCGTCCGCCGCGTGTGCGCCACCGGGCACCAGTGCCACGGCGCGATAGGATTCACCAAAGAGCACAGTATGCAGCTCTACTCGCGCCGCGCGAAGGCCGCCGAACTGGCATTCGGCGACTCCAGGGAGCACCTGGAGCGCGTGGCCGAGGCGATTGGCCTGTAGGGCCGAAAGCCCGCCCGGCGATATCGTGAGACGAGAGACGCTCGCGGCGCGGGCCGCTCATCACGTGGACCCGGCAACGGGGGCGGTTACAGTCCCCGTTCACCTGTCCACCACGTTCGAGCGAGAGGCCGACGGCGGATATCCGCTCGGATACACCTACGCCCGCGCTGGAAATCCCAACCGCGCTCTGCTCGAAGACCGCCTCGCCGCGCTCGAGGCCGGCGCCGGCGCGGCCTGCTTCGCGTCCGGTATGGCCGCCGCGGGGGCCGTTTTCCACACGCTGGCCACGGGCGACCACGTGATCGCGCCCTCCGACTGCTACCACGGCACCGCCGCGCTGCTCCGCGACGTGTTCGCGCGCTGGGGACTCGAAGCGTCGTTCGTGGACCTGACCGACGAGGCGCAGTTGACGGCGGCGCTGCGACCCAACACCGGCCTGGTTTGGGTCGAGACTCCGTCCAACCCACTGCTCAAGATAACCGACGTGGAGCGCACGGCCGCCATCGCGCACGAGGCGGGCGCCCTCTGCGTCTGTGACAACACCTGGGCCACGCCCATGCTTCAGCGGCCCATCGAGACGGGCGCCGACGCCGTGGTGCACTCGACGACCAAGTACGTCGGCGGACACGGCGACCTTACCGGCGGAGCGGTAGTGTGCCGCGACGACGGCGAGTTGCTCGAAGGGGTCCGGCGCGCGCAGAGCACCTACGGCGCGGTGCCGTCGGCATTCGACTGCTGGCTGGCGCTGCGGGGAATGCGTACTCTGCACCTGCGCATGAGGGCCCACTCGGAGAACGCAGCGCGCGTGGCCGAGTTCCTAGACACTCACCCGCGCGTGGAGGCGGTCCACTACCCGGGCCTCCCGGGACACCCCGGCCGTGAGACCGCCGCCCGGCAGATGGACGGCTTCGGCGGAATGGTGTCCTTCCAGGTCGCGGGAGGCCGTGATGAGGCCATGCGCGTGGCCGCCGGCGTGCGGCTGTTCACGCGCGCCACGAGCCTGGGCGGCACCGAGAGCCTGATAGAGCACCGCGCTTCCATCGAAGGGCCGCACACGCGCACGCCGCAGAACCTGCTGCGCTCGTCCATAGGCCTGGAACACGCCGACGACCTGATAGAGGACCTGGCCCAAGCCCTGGGTTAGCGCCGCCGGCGACCGGTGATGGCAACGGTAGGAGCGGGCTTCAAACTCGCCCGAAGGCGGCCGGGGGCATAGCCGCATGGCACAGCCGACCCACGAACCACACAGCGAGCCGCCGCCCGGCGCCGGCGGCCCCGGAGACGACGCGAACGCGTCCGGCGCGGGCTGGAAGAGCGCCGTGTGGCTCGGCGGCATAAGCTCTGCCCTCTTCCTGTCGCTGCTCCCATTCTCCAGCTACGTCTCCTCCGCGCCCTTCATTCGCGACGAGTGGCGCCTCTCGAACGCCGAAGCCGCGCTGGTCTTCTCCGCATACCTCATCGGCTACGCTGTGTCGTCCGTCGTTCTCATACCGCTGGCCGACAGGCTGTCGCCCCGCCGCGTGCTGCTCGCGAGCGTGGTGGTGATGGCCGTGAGCAACCTGCTGTTTCCCCTGCTCGCGACAGACGTCTGGACCGGCTCGGCCCTCCGGTTCATATCGGGCATGGGACACGTCGGGGCCTACGTGCCCGGCATTCAGCTCGTGTCGCTGCGCTTCGCCCACGGCAGGCGCGGAGCCGCCGTGGGCGTGTTCGTCGCCATGGGCTATGCAGGCACGACCGTCTCCTACGTGTTCATGGGCCAACTGCTGAACGCCGTGGAGACTTGGCAGGCCGCGTACCTGGTGACCGCCTTCGTCGCGCTGGCCGGTCTCGCGCCCGCGCTGCTGCTGATGCTGGGCCGCGACTCTGAGCGGCCCGCCGCCGCGCCGGAGCAGCAGGCCGCCCCCGCCGGCTGGCGCCTGGACCTGAGCGTGCTGCGCAACCGCCCGGCGGTTCTCGCGATAGCGGGATACACGCTGCACACCGCCGAGCTGTACCTGGCGCGGCTGTGGCTGCCGCTGCTGCTCGGTGCGATGTTCATTCACGGCGGAGCGGATTCGCAGGACGCGGCGGCCCAGGCGTCGACGTGGGCGGGCCTGATGTTCATGATGGGCGTCGGCGGCGTGCTCGTAGGCGGGTTCGTGTCCGACTACACGGGCCGAACGGCCGGCGCGATGCTCATATTCACCGTGAGCGGCACGTGCTCGTTCATCGTCGGATGGCTCATCGGCGCGCCGCCCGCGCTGATGCTCGCGCTCGGCTTCGTCTACGGGCTGTCCACGGCGGCCGACTCGGCGATCTATTCCACGGCGGTGACGGAGCTTGCGCCGCGCGGCAGGGTGGGGTCCACGCAAGCCGTGCAGGCGTTCATAGCTTTCAGCGTCGGCGCGGCCGCGCCCATCGCCGCCGGCTCCGTGCTTGACGTCGTGCAGGGCGCCGCCGGCTGGGGTCTGGCGTTCAGCCTCAACGGCGCGCTCGCGGTGGTCGGCGTGTCGGCGATGTTCGCCCTGCGACGCATGCCCGCGTCGCTGCGCATGGCGCAGGGCAAGCGGTGACAGCCACCGCTCGGTTGACGCCCTGAGACACTCCTAGTAAGATTCGCCCAGCCAATCAACCCAGCCTGTGCAATCGCCTCGGGCGACTTATGGAGGCTCAAGCATTGAAGATAACTGTGACGATTGACAGAGACGAAGACGGAGTTTGGATAGCAGAGTGCCCGTCTATTCCTGGGTGCGTAAGCCAAGGCGACACGAAAGAAGAGGCTCTGACCAACATACAAGAGGCCATCAAACTCTGCATTGAAGTGCGCGCCGAACATGGTATGCCGCTGACGATAGAGACTCGGCAGGTTGAAGTAGCACTGTAATGCCGCCATTGCCCACTCTGAGCGGGGCGCAAACGGTGCGTAACTTCGAACGCTTTGGTTGGGATGTGGCTCGTCAGAGAGGTAGCCATGTCATTATGACCAAACCCGGGGAATTGGCTACTCTATCCGTGCCAATTCACTCCAGCGTCGCCAAAGGAACGTTGCGGCGCCTCATCCGTTCCGCTGGCCTCACAGTGGCCGAATTCTGCTCAAACCTGTAGTTGGGGCTACAGGTTCGTCATTCCACCCCCCCTTGACACGCCAGCACATCCGTGCTAACATCCCCTTCATAACAACCAACCGGCCACTTAACATCCGAAGACCGGCCACCGACCAACCGGCACACCCCGTATCACCCTTGTCAACTAACCGTCAAACATTTTCCCATCCAACCGCAATCCGTTTCATCCATAACCAAATATCCAGCCCGCCCAGCTACGAAATCTGAGGAGATAGAACAAAAGAAACGAAACGGGACACTATTTTCTAGGCGTATTGTCCCACCCGGCAGGTAGCCCCTGCTTTAGCCCGGATGCGACTCCGCTTGGTAGCCCGTCACCCGTCCACCCCGCCCCGACCTATTGTCCCCTCCCCCTCGCAGGGGGAAGGCTGGGATGGGGGTGACCGAGGCGCAAAACCAGCCCCGACCCGTACCGCGCACGCCACCTGGCCGGCGCGGAGTTCCGGTCGAGGCTCTGCCCAGCCTTGCCGACCGCGATCCCCGGCCCAAACAAGCGGTAGCAGGCCAGGAGGTGCTGCGCGGCCTGTCTTCATGGCCGCCGCGCAAGCCAGTCCCGGCCCTGCCGCCCACCCATACGCGCTACCCGCCCCAGATAACGATGAAGCCTCGGCGACGCCGACTTGCAAGACTATTCGCCGCCTAAGCTGACCCAGGTCCTATGCCAGCCCGGGGTTTGACGCTCCGCGGCCCCGTCGTGTAAGGTTTGCCCAGTCTGCCGGACAGGTGTGCAGCCGGTTCGAGAACTCGGTTCACGGCTTGCCAAAACGGAGAGCAGCGGACGGGGAACTGCCTATGAGCACCGCCACGTACGAAGACCTTGTGCGAAGAGTCAATGCATGCGCCAAGTGCACCCTCGCCCAAAAGCGCAACCGCGCCGTGCCGGGCGAGGGCTCGCTCGACGCCGACGTCATGTTCGTGGGCGAGGCGCCGGGCTACTACGAAGACCAGGAAGGCCGGCCCTTTGTGGGCCGGGCGGGTAACCTGCTGACAGAGCTGCTGGACTCCATCGGGCTGCGGCGCGAGGACGTGTACATAACCAACATGCTCAAGTGCCGACCGCCCAACAATCGCGACCCCCTTCCCGGCGAGATAGCCGCCTGCCAGCCCTATCTGGACGAGCAGCTCGAGACCATATCGCCCAAGGTCGTCGTCGCGCTGGGAAGATACTCCTTCGCCAAGTTCTTCCCCAACGAGGCCATCGGCAAGGCGCGCGGCAAGCCCCGCCGCTGGAACAACCTGCTGGTCTACCCCATGTACCACCCCGCCGCTGCGCTCCGCAACGGCAGGCTGCGCGTCGCCCTGGAAGAGGACTTCCGAGCTCTGCCCGGCCTCATCCGGGACGCCGGTTCTCTGCCGGTCGACCAGGCCGAGGAAGATCCCAGGCAGCAGCTCAGCCTGTTCGAATAGCGCCGAATGCCCGAATCTCCCCTCACTGTCATACCTCTGGGCGGCCTCGGCGAGATTGGCCAGAACATGCTGGCCCTGGAATACGAAGACGACATCGTGGTCGTCGACGCGGGCATCCTCTTCCCGGGCGAAGACACTCCGGGCATCGACTTCGCCATACCCGACATCACTTACCTTCGCGAGAACCGGGACCGCGTAAGGGCCATTCTCATAACCCACGGCCACGAAGACCACATAGGCGCGCTGCCTTTTGTGCTCGCCGAGATCGACGTGCCGGTCTACTCCTCGCGGCTCGCCCACGGGTTGATCTCGGTCAAGCTGCGCGAGCGCGGCATGATACGGGACGCACGGCTCAACGTCGTCGAGCCACACACCCGGTTCAGGGTGGGCGCCTTCCAGGTCGAGTTCTTCCGCGTCTGCCACTCCATCCCTGACGCCATGGGCATTGCCATAGAGTCTCCCCTGGGCATGGTCATCCACACCGGCGACTTCAAGATCGACCACACGCCGATAGACTCCCAGCCGATGGACTTCATCGCGCTGTCCCGGCTCGCCGGCGACGGTGCGCTGCTGCTGCTGTCCGACTCCACGTATGCCGAGGTGAAGGGCTACACCGAGTCCGAGCAGGTGGTGGCCCAGGCGCTGGACCGGCTGATTGGCGAGGCGCCGGGGCGCGTGATGGTCGCCACGTTCGCCTCGCTCATCTCGCGCGTGCAGCAGGTGGTCGACTCCGCAGTGAAGTACGACCGCAAGGTCGCCGTGGTCGGCCGCAGCATGGCTAACAACGTGAAGATGGCGCGAAAGATGGGCTATCTGGACGCGCCAGACGGTGTGCTCGTGTCGACACGGGACGCGGCCCGGTTGCCGAATGAGCGCGTGGTGATCATGGCCACGGGCAGCCAGGGCGAGCCGACCTCCGCGCTCGTGCGAATCGCCAACGGTGAGCACCGCGACGTGGAAGTCGAGGCAGGCGACACCGTGATCATCTCCGCCTCGCCCATTCCGGGCAACGAGACCCTCATCGCCAAAACCATCGATAGCCTGTTCATGCGCGGCGCCCAGGTGTACTACAGCCGCGTCGAGATGGTGCACGTGCACGGCCACGCGAGCCAGGAAGAGCTGAAGATGATGCTCGGACTCGTCAGGCCGCGCTACTTCGTGCCCGTGCACGGAGAGTACAGGCACCTCGTGGCCCACGCCTCCATTGCGCGCTCCATGGGCGTGCCGGCGTCCAACACGTTCGTGCTCACCGACGGCGACGTTCTGCAGATCGACTCCTCGGGCGCCGACGTGGTGGGCAGCGTGCCCGCGGGTCGCCTTTACGTGGACGGCCGCATGCTGTGGAACATGTACAGCGAGACTCTGGACGAAAGGCGCCGGCTCTCTCGGAATGGAGTAGTGGCCGTACTTCTGTGCGTCGACGAAGTCACCGGCGAGGCGCTCGCAGAGCCGGCGATAGTGTCCTCGGGATTCACCGATTTGGACGAATCCCAATACCTGTTCGGAAAAACCGCCAAAATTGCCCTGCAAAGCCTAGAAACGGAAACGCGCTACGCCATAGATTGGGATAGGGTGGAGGCCAGGGTCGCGGGCGCAGTCTCCGACTTCCTGTACGAGCAAACGCGCAGGCGTCCAACCGTGCTCGTAGCCATAGAGCGCCTCTAGGGGACGCCTGAGGCTCCTGGATCACCAAGCGGGCAATGCGTTTCGCCTCGGGAAGGCGCGCGAAGCGGCCTCTGTGGACACCGCGCCGGGGCAGCATTACCCTCGACCTCCTCCACGAAATCTCGGGGCGCGGCCCCTCGACGGCCGCCATCCGGAATCTTACGCAGGAACAGGCGTTATGCAAGACACATTTGAACACGCCCCCGCCGGCGGCGGTGGGGAGAAATCTCCCTTTCCCATCGTTCCGGCCCTCGTCGCCGGAGTGGTTGCGCTCTCCGTAGTCGCGGGAGTCGTTTACTGGTTCCGCGCTCCCATACTGGACGCGATTACCTCGGCGAGGGACGCCACCATATCGGCGCTCGGGCTCGGCATCGTGCCCATAGTCGCCTGGCTCGCCGTCTTCGCCTTCGCGCTCGGCTGGCAGCGCGGCTGGTTCCGACGTTACAGGCTGTGGCTCGGCTCTGTCGTGCTCCTTGCCGCCGCGCTCGGCGCGCTGGCATTCTTCACGCCCGCGAGCGGCGCGCTCTCGGCGTTCACGCTCGGCGGCGAGGTGTCGCTCGGCGGACGCGCCGGGCAGTCGGTCGTCGGCCCCACTGCGTGGCTCGGCGGGCTGCGCCTGTTCGCCGTAACAGCCATCGGCGTTGCCGTCGCCGCGCCGCTAGTCGCCGTTGCAGTTGCTGTAGCTCTGGGCAGGGCGGCCCTGTTCAGTTGGGTGGTGCTGGCCTTCGCAAGCAACGCGATAGCCGCCAAGTTGCGAGAACACCGCGAGAAGAACGAGCAGTCCAAAGAGATGTCGCAAGCTTACGGGCAGGACGACCAGTTCGCCTACTCATCGCCTCCGGGCAACGGGGTCGATCCAGGGTCTCCATACGAGCTTGGCCTGGGATCTCCGGCGAACGGCGGCAGTTCCCCTAACGCGGGGTCGTACAGGTACGAAGGCCTCATGGCAGTCGTTGGCTCAGAGGGTCAGGCCTCGTCCGACTCGATTGGCGAGAGCGGCGAGCAGGACGCCAGCGGCGGCGACGAGCTCATCCTGGAAGATGCCGGACTCGCGCCGCAGGTAGACGACTACTCGCGCGAGTACGAACCGGCCGCCCGCGGCTACAGAGGCGAATATCTGAACGCCGACGACTGGGCCGCCCACGGCTACGGCTCTTACGAGCCCGCGCTCGCGCCCAATGGCAACCGGGAGGCCGCGGCAGCGCCACCCGCCGTCGCTGGGCCTTACGCCGAACCGCCACGGCGCACCCGCTCCCCCGGCAGGACCAAGTTCAACAGCCTGTGGGACTCTTCCACCACGCCGGCCGAACCAAATGGCAACGACAACGGCGACCGGGCAGGCGATTCCCATTCTCGCCGCGGCGCGAGTCGTTGGAAGCTGCCCAAGCGCGACTTCTTGCTCGAGGCGCCCGAGGCGGGCGTAACTGAGGAGGAGATTCAGTTCACCGGCGACGTGATACGGCGCACGCTGGCCGAGTACGGTATTGAGGTCGAGATGGGACAGGCCATGCCGGGTCCGCGCGTAACCATGTACGGGCTGGTCCCCGGCTGGGTCCGGCGCTACAAGCAAGTGCGGGAGACCGACGAGGCGGGAAGTCCCAAGCTGAACGAGTCGGGCAGGGCGGTGATGAAGCGCCAGGAGACCAAGACCCGCGTGAAGGTGGACAGCATACTTTCGCGCGAAAAGGACCTCGCGCTCGCGCTCAAGACGCCCAGCATACGCATCGAGACGCCGGTTATGGGCGAGTCTATGATCGGAATAGAGATACCCAACCCCAACCCGGGCGTCGTGTCGCTGCGTTCGGTGATGGAGAGCGGCGAGTTCCGCCGCACGAGCAAGAAGGGCGATCTGCCCGTCGCGCTCGGCAGGGGCTCCGGCGGCGAGACCAAGGTCGTCGATCTGGCCAAGATGCCCCATCTGCTCGTCGCCGGAGCGACCGGTAGCGGCAAGAGCGCGTGCCTCAACGGCATGATATCTTCACTCATCATGGAGAGGTCTCCCGCCGAACTCAGGCTGCTGCTCATAGACCCTAAGCGCGTGGAGCTAACTCCTTACAACGGCATTCCCCACCTCCTCACGCCCGTGGTTGTGGAGACAGACGAGGTCGTAGGCCTGCTGAAGGGTTTGGTCAACGAAATGCTCGACCGCTACCGCAACATGGAGGAGGTCGGCGTCCGCAACATCGAGTCGTACAACAAGCGCGTGTCCGACAAGATGCCGATGCTGGTAGTGGTGATAGACGAGCTCGCTGACCTGATGATGTCGGCGGCATTCGACGTCGAGCAGACCCTCTGCCGGCTGGCGCAACTGGGCAGGGCGACAGGCATTCACCTGGTCGTCGCCACCCAAAGGCCGTCGGTGGACGTGGTGACAGGGCTCATCAAAGCGAACTTCCCGAGCAGAATCAGCTTCAGCGTCACCTCGCAGGTGGACTCGCGCACCATCCTCGACACCGCCGGCGCCGACAAGTTGCTGGGCCGGGGCGACATGCTCTACCTACCGCTGGACGCCTCACGGCCGGAGCGCGTGCAGGGCGTGTTCATCTCCGACGGCGAGGTCGAACACCTGGTGGAATTCTGGAAGACGACGCCCTGGGGGCCGATGGACGAGATAGCCTTGCAAGCCGCTCCCGGAGAAGGGGACAGCGAGCAGTCCGGGGCAGGCTCCGACGGCGCCGACGAGCTGCTGGATAAGGCCATCAGCCTGGCGATGAGCCACAACAAGCTCTCGACCTCGCTGATGCAGCGGCGCCTGCGCATAGGCTACCCCCGCGCCGCTCGCCTGATGGACGAACTGGAGGACCGCGGCATCGTCGGTCCCAGTGACGGGTCGAGGTCGCGTGATGTTATAATAGGAAGTGTCTAGGGCCGCTGCCGCCGGCCGTCAAGCCGCCCCCGGATGCGCTCCGGCCGCCTGGCCGGGCGGGTATGAAGCAACTCCGCGCCGGGATGTACGTGGTGGCAAACGCCCGAAGGCCCCCGGACCGGTGCGACTACACTCCGTGGAGAGAGTGCCAAGGTGCCCAGAAGCCTGAGCGGACTCATCGGCTCCGTCGTGGGAAAGGGGCGGGCTGAAGAAGAGGAAAGCCTGTCGCCCCCCAGGGAGAACTGCCTCGTTTGCGGCAGCGCGCTCGCCGGGTCGGCGCAGTACGTCCGGTTTCGCGTGTGCGGCCGCTGCGGCTTCCACTACAGCATGAACGCGCGCGAGCGCGTCGAGTCGCTCGCTGACCCCGGCAGCTTCCGCGAGATCAACCGCTCCATAACCTCGCTCGACCCTCTGTCCTTCTCTTCCAAGGTCTCCTACAAGCAGCGCATATTCCGCGACCAGCGGCGCACCGGCCTCACCGAAGCGGCTGTGACCGGCACCTGCGCCATAGGCGGCAGCCCGGCCATGCTCATAGTGCTGGACTTTGGCTTTATGGGCGGCTCCATGGGCTGTGTGGTTGGTGAGAAGGTTGCGCTCGCGCTGGAGCGGGCGTCGCGCAACCTGTTGCCCGTGATAGCCATAGTCACCAGCGGCGGCGCGCGCATACAGGAAGGCGTGCTGTCGCTGATGCAAATGGCGAAGACGTCCATTGCGTCGGGACGGCTGCACGCTCGCGGCCTGCCCTTCATCTCCGTGCTCGCCAACCCCGCCACCGGCCAGGCCTACGCCAGCTTCGCGAGCCTGGCCGACATCGTGCTGGCCGAGCCGGGCGCCATCGTTGGCGTGAGCTCGCTGCGCCAGATACAGCAGACCACCGGCGAGCCACTGCCCGAACGCGCCCACACCGCCGAGTCGTTCGAGCGCCACGGCGCGCTCGACGCCGTGGTGGATCGCGCCAGACTGAGGGATATTTTGTCGACTACGCTGGACCTGCTTGGCCCGCAGTACCGGTTGACCCCTATGCGAAAGCGCGGCCAACGGCGCTCCATCGAAACGAGTACGACACAGGTCCCGCAGGCCTGGGACTCGGTGCAGCTCGCCCGGCACGAAATGCGGCCCACCTCGCTCGGCTACATAGACAGCACATTTGCGCCGTTCGTCGAGCTGCACGGCGACCGGCACACGGCAGACGACCCTGCCATCGCGTGCGGCATCGGGCGCCTGGGAGGCCAGACGGTGGTCGTCGTCGGCCAGGAGCGCGGCCGCTCCGACGCCAACGGCGCCGGCGACCACAACGATGGGCGCACGTCGCCGGCCGGATTCCGCAAGGCCCAGCGTGCGTTGCGCATGGCCGCCAAGTTCGACATCCCTGTCATAACGCTGATAGACACGCCCGGTCCCTACCTTAGCCTGCAGGCCGAGCAGGGAGGCCTGGGCGGCGCGATAGCCGAGACCATGGCGCTGATGTCCCGGCTCGAGGTGCCGTCCATATCGGTCGTGATCGGCGAGGGCGGCAACGCCGGCGCACTCGCGCTGGGCGTCGCCGACCGTGTGCTGATGATGGAGAACGCGATCTACTCCATAATCTCGCCTGAGGACGCGGCCGATCTGATCTACCAGGACGAAGCGAGGGCCGAAGAGGTCGCCGAGTCCCTCAAGCTGACCGCCGGAGATTGCCTGTCGCTGGGCATCGTCGACAGCGTGGTGCAGGAACCGCCGGGCGGTGCACACCTGAACCCTGGCGAGGCGGCGCGCAACCTACGGAGGGAGTTGCTTGCGGAGTTAGCGGAGCTGCGTTCGACGCCCTCCAAGCGACTTCTGCGGGACCGCTACAGGAAGTTCCGTAACGTGGGGGAGTACAGCTCGCACTTCCGCACCGCAATCAACCGCGAAGTGGACGCACTGCAGGGACTGGTGGTAACCGGAGTAAGACGCATTACGCGCAGACAGCACAACGCCCAGCCCGAGGACGAGTCGCACGACGGAATAGACGACCTGTTCAGCGCAGGGGACGACTAAGCCGCGTACGCTCCGGGCTGCGCGGCCCTCTGTGCTCCCCCTCAACCCGGCTATGGGACCGCTTGTAGACGCCGCACGAGCGCGTCGAAGTCCTCGGGGCATTCCTGGCGGATAGCGTCTATGCGGCGCGATGCCTCTTCTCCCAACGCCTTCCGCCCTCTGCCGGGTGAGTCCGAGAGACCCCGTTCGGCCACAAGAGGCTCGAAGTACGTCTCCTTGACGTGGACCTCCGAGCGAACGTCCGCCCAGCGCCAGTCGTTCGGCAGGTTCAGGCCGGCTAGAACCCAGGTCTCTATCTCTTCCCTAGCATTCTCCGCAAGGAATTGCACGCCGTTCCCGAACTGGCTCTCGAGCTGGTCAAGTCTCTGACGCCTGCCGAGCTCGCCATCTCGGTCCACGCAGAGAATGAACACGTCAGCCGTCCCTTCGTAATCTTGAATGATCTCCTCCAGGCGTTCAGCCTTCAGGGCCTCCCCGACTCCACCCAGCAGTTCCTGGCAGACCCGGACCCGCACCGGCCGCTTGCCCAAGCTCTGGAAGAGCCGGGAGAAGAGGGGCTTGAGTACGTACTGGTCGTGGCGAAAATCTTCCGGGATGATGAGCACCTTCACTCTCCGACTTCTCCGTCCCCTTCCGAGAATGCGAGCATGTCTTCCATCCACCCAGTGGAGTGAAGGCGCCCCAGCCCCTTGGACTTCCGAAGCCGTCTGGCGTTGGGCAGATCCGACGCCGGCCGAACAATTGCGTCCGAGGACTCCTCGTCGCGGTAGACGACGGAGGTGTTTCTGAAGGTGTCGTCGTTGATGAGATTTAGCATCTCGGGTGAGTGTGTGGTGGTAATCACCTGGATGCCGTTGCTCTTGGTCTGACTCTCTATCAAGTCTATGAGTAGGTGCAGCCTGGCTGGGTGGATGCCGTTGTCAATCTCCTCGAAGAAGTAGAGGCCTCCCGGGTTGGGGCTGAGCAGCACGGCCAGCAGACCCAGAAAGCGAAGTGTGCCGTCTGACGCGCTGTAGGAGGATATCCTTCGCCCGTTTTGTTCGACGATATGGAGATGCACTCGCCCACTAGGGTCGCGTGGAAACTCAAAGTCAGTGACATCCATTGGCGTGAGTTCTTGCAACCACGAGATAAGGGGCGTCTTGTGTCGGAAGTCGGCACAGATAGATTCCAGCACTGATGGCAGATTCTGACCTGAGTCGCCCATAATGGTGGCGCCCGGGACGGAAGGCTCCCGCATCCGTTCTGGAGACAGCTCGAGAAATCGGATGCTTCTGAACACGCCTAGGAGGTCGCCTACCAGTCCATCTGGAAAAAACTGAGTCAAGATCGGTTGAGACTGGCCATGGCCGCTGACTGGCGATCCACTGATGGATGGGTTTGCTCGCCACACCCAGTGATACTGATCGCGCTTGGGGTCGGTGACTGAGCTGCGATCCACGGTCTTGTAGATCGTGCCCGGTCCGTCTTTAACTCTTCCCTTAGTGCTATGAACCCGGATTTCGAATTGAATGCGACTTTGATCAAGTAAGCTACGGCCCGCTTGCGCAGGGTTAGGTTCAGGTGAATCATGAACGACAACAGTTCGTTCGGATACGTCTTTTGCAGGCGTGAAATCTCATTCGGCGCGCCCCGGATTCCGGCCCATTCCAGTTGTCCGCCTTGTCCATACTTCCCCCCCAGAATCTCAGCCAGCGTGTAGCCGCGCCCGATGCCGTGCAGGAACCGGAAGGCGTCGCGGATGTTGCTCTTGCCGCTGGCGTTCGCGCCCACTATCACGGTGAAGGGGCCGAGGCGCAGCGTCTCGTCGGCGAAGTTCTTGAAGTTGACGAGCCGTAGTGAGGTGATCATGATGTACATCCTACCAGAAGCCGACCGATGAGCATGGGGCCGCACGCCGTGCGGCTCGCGGACCGCCGCGTCGCGCCAATCGGCGCTTAGGCCTGAGGCTGGCTTGCCTGGTTGACCGGCTCGACACCCTCGGGGATGCCCTCGCTGCGCCGCACTATCCGTACCAGTAGGTACACGAACGGCGTGTCCACCGCCGCTATGGCCAGCTTCACCACGTACTGCGTAACAATCATGTTTAGCAGCGTGCCCGTCGAAACCGTACCCGCGAACGCTATGGATACGAACAGCAGCGTGTCGATCGCCTGCGAGACCATCGTCGATGCGTTGTTCCGCAGCCACAGGTGGCGCTGACCCGTCCTGCGCCCCACCGCGTGGAACAGAAAGACGTCGGTGTTTTGGCTCACCAGGAAGGCGATCATAGACCCCAGCACGATCCGCGGCACGGCGCCCAGTGTGTCGTCGAACGCCGCCTGCCCCTCCCAAAAGTCTGCCGCGGGCAGGACGCCGGCCACGTACACCAGCGCGGCCATGAGAACGCTCAGCGCGAACCCCATCCACACAACGCGGGTCGCGGTTCGTCTACCGTACACCTCGGAGAGAGTGTCCGTAACCAGGAACGTGAACGGATAGGCGACGATGCCGGCCGTAAGCACCCAGTCGCCCAGTGCGAGCGGCTTCACGGCCACCACGTTCGCTATGATGAGCAGGACCGCGAAGGCCATGGGAAGGGCTATGCGTGCCAGTTGGGTTCTCCTCTCTCCGCGGTGCTGAACGTCTGAGACCTTCCAGGGTCCGGACGGGAGCGAGCCGAAATCAGAGGACCTCTTCGAGATAGCCGCGAATGGCGTCGACGAACCGGCGGGCGTCCCGCAGAACTTCCTCCGCCGTGCCCTGCTCGAACGGCTCAGTGCTGTAGTCGCCCAATTGGCGGAGCCTCTGCGCCTTATCGAAGTCCAGGTGCAATTGCCTGGGCAGCAGTCCCGCGCTGGAGAAGTGGCGCCCGAAACCCGACACGACGCCGCTGTGCCTGGAGAACGTCAGGCCCTTGGTGAGCAGAGCCGCCGACGCGGCGTAGAACATCGCGTAGTATGCGCGGGAAGCCGAAAATCCGAATAGACCCTCTTGATACAGTACATTTGCCCCGGTTATGCTGTCCTCGGCGGCGTTAATCAGCCTGTCTGTTTCAGTGCTCAATTCCGCCGCCTCCTCCGAGAGGACGAAAATCCCTTCCCGCTTAACGTTGAGAAAGAATGGCGAACGTCCCATCTGGTAACTGCGTTCACTCATCGGCATGGCCGACACGAGGGCATCGCTCTCTACCAGAATGCAATGCGCCAGACCGCTGACCTTCGAACCGGACGCCGCGGCGGTCTCGGCGTCCTTGAAGAGAACGATCAGGTCGATGTCCGAGCCTTCGGTCTCCTCCCCCCGAGCGTAGGAGCCGTAGAGCACCAGTCCCCTGAAGTTGGACGCGAACTCCTCTCGCAAGCCCGCGCGAAACTGCTCGATGACCCGCCACAGGTCAACGTCGGGAAGCGTATGATGCGCGGTTTGCGTCACCCGGCTCTCCTCACGCGCTCGGCACACCCCCGCGCGCCGCGCGCCTGTTCTCGTAGGCCGCTATCGCGTCCTCGTGCTCCAGCGTCAGCCCGATGTCGTCCAGCCCGTTGAGCAGCAGGTGCCGCCGGAAGGCCTCCACGTCGAACTCAGCCGAAATCTCCTCGTCGTCGTCCCAGACGCGCAGGCCCTCCAGGTCCACCGATAGGTTGTACCCGGGGTTGGTCTCAGCCTTCTCGAGGATGCGGTTCACCGTCTCCTCAGGGAGGGTCACCGGCAGCAGCCCGTTCTGGAAGCAGTTACTGTAGAAGATGTCCGCGAAGCTTGGCGCGATGACGCACCGGAAGCCGAAGTCCTGGAGCGCCCAGGGGGCGTGCTCGCGGGAGGACCCGGAGCCGAAGTTGCGCCCCGCGACGAGCACCGACGCTCCGGCGTAGCCTGGCTTGTTCAGAACGAAGTCCTCGTTTGGAGAGCCGTCGTCGTTGAAGCGCCAGTCGTTGAACAGAAACTGCCCGAATCCGGTTCTCTCGATGCGCTTGAGAAACTGCTTGGGAATTATCTGGTCTGTATCCACGTTGACGCGATCTATCGGTGCGACAACGCCCTTGTGTTTGACGAAAGGTTCCATGTTGCATACCCCACTTGGCTTGGAAATGTACGCGGAAAACTATATCACAAGCCGCCACGGCGCGGGATGGGGGCGACACGGCCGGGGCCTGTTTCAGATCGCCGGGTGCGCTCTGAATCGTCTCCCTCGCCAACAGCCCGTCCCCGCGCCCGTCTCTTTACCTGCCGCCATCCCCATGCGTTCGCCATGTTGTCTGGCCAATGTCCCCCGGCGCCTCGACGCACACCCCGGCGGCGCCTTCTCGTCCACACCAGGCCCTGTCGCGCATCCGTACCCGAAAAAAGCGTCACTTTCCCGCGCCGCCCGTGCCCTGTCCCTGACACGCACATGCGCCACCCACGCTCAACCACATCCCCACGTCTGCGCCATTTCTTCGCACAAATCTGCCCCAGTCCCGCAAATTCGCCCAAATCCACCGCCTAACCGCGGCGGGGGGGGGTGTGGTGGGTTGGCGAGGGTGAATGTGCGTTTTGGGGCCGGTCAGTTGGCGTGGGGAAGGTCGATGCGACGGTCTGGGGGCGTGAGGCGGTTCCTGAGAGGGTAGTTGGAGGGTTTTGGGCGAGTTTCGGACACGGCGAAGCCGACGACTTCGGGTCAGTCGCCTCGAGTGTGGGTGGATTCCTGAGGAGAATCAGGCCCGGAGCGGCGTGTTTGCCAGGGCCTGTATCCTGCGTTGCGCACTCACGAGCAGGTCATGGGTGGGGTGCCCTCTCGCGAGACGGATGGTGAGCCTCCTTGCGTGTCTGACCACTCGCCCCGCAACGCAGATTACGCCGAAGCGCACCGCTTTCAGACGCTTGCTCACCCACTCTTCCCCCAACACCAGCCGCTTCATCGCTGAGTTCAGATTGAACGCCAACACCACTATCGCCCACCACGCCGCGTTCGACCCGAACTTCCCCGACGGCAGCCTGCCCCCCGCAAGGTCCTCCTTCAGCACCGAATGGACCTCCTCCCCTTTGCCGCACCTCTGCCTGTACCACCGGACCAACTCATCCCCAGGCAGCTCTCGGTTCGTCACCATCCCTGTCACTTTGTACAATTTGCCATCCCCCATCTCCATAATGGGAACCGACAGCTTCTCCCCATCCATGTCGAACAGCGGCGGGTTCGGCATACGCTCCCTTATCGCGATGAACCTGTAGTCGGGACTGTTCTTGCTGTATCCCGTCCAACTGGTCACGTAGCACACCTCGGCGTACTGCTGTCTTGTGGCCTCTCGTTGCTCACCCTCTGTCCTGTACAGGTCGTGCCATCCTTCCTCCTCTACCTCACTCACCGCCGCCCTGAACTCGGCCATCACGTTCACTCCCACACAGAACTCGATCACTCCGAACCGCTCATCCCGCCCCTCGGCGCAGTACTTCAACAGCTCCTTCTGGTAGCCCGCCGAGTCAGACCTCATCATCACCTTGCTCACCCCTGGGGGCAGACACTCCAGCGACTCCTTCAACACCCTGAGCTGTTCGTAGCCCGCGTTCACGTTGCCGTCTCTGAACTCGGAGTGCACCACAAGGTCCGCCTCATACCAGTAGGTGGTCAACGGCTGGTACGCCTTGTGCTTTTTGTAGCAGAAGCACGCCTGCCGCTTGTGCGTCCCTATCAGTGTGGCGTCCATGTCCAATGTCGCTTCGGTGTGTCCTGAATGGCCTCCCGCGAACCTCACCAGGTCCGCGTTGACCTTCCCAAGCCCTCTCAGCGCGTCGTTGGCCGCCGGTATGAACGCCTTGCGAGACCGTCTCCTGGCCTCCTCAGCCTCGTCGTGGAAACGGTCCAGATACCTGAACACCGCCGTGGGCGACGGCACAGTGCGGCTACGCTCCTTACGCCACCTTCTGAGCTGCGCCCTGCGCTCTGCCCGCCGCACTCCGTGAGTCTCCGCGGTGAGCAGCGCCCTGCCCAGCCCCTCGTCCTTCTCCAGCAGCCGCAGGTCATCCACCGACTCACCACCGGCCAGGTTGAGCATCACAAGCGCCGTCACATTCTGGGCGTCCGTCCACCCCTGTGTGCCCTCTCTCACTCCCACGTGACGGCGCACCGACTGCCCCAGTCGGGCAACAAACGCCAGGTCCAGGTATGCCGGCAACCCCGACAACGCCGTCATACCAGTAGACTCGGTCTCCTCTGCGTAGTGGAAAGGAAGCGTTGCTTGCTGCATAATAGTCGCACCTCGTTGGTGATGGGTTGTTGTTGATAACTACCATCATAGCCGGCTTTACAGCCGGCTCCAACGAGGCCTTCCTTTGCAACTAGGCGGTGGATTTGGGATTCGCCACCGCTCTTGAAGTAACCGTACATCCGTGCTATGATCGCTTACGCGAGGGACCGACCCCGCGGCACGGATACCCTGCCCCAAGCGGGGTTTAGGCTCCAGGCATTCATAGTGGCGTCCCTTGTGGGCGCCCTGTGGCGCCTCCACCACCCGTCCTCATCTGTCACGCGGCGCCACGTCTGTGTCCTAAAATACCCGCTCCGGCAGTACAGATTCGCGCAGGTCCGCCGGCAGCCCCAGCTACGAGGCGCACAGAATGTCGCAGAAACTAACAGATTTCGACTTCCCGCGAATCCTGTCCACATGGAAGCATGCGCTGAGCTTGCCGAATGGGCGGGGAGCGCGAACAATCGTGTCGGGGGGCTCCAGGCAGTCTGAAACAGGCACCCTTGGCCGAACGGTCGCCGCAGGCTGGCGCGGAGTCGTGCGTAGGGCCGGCAAAAACCGCCGACACGGCGCCACCGGGGCGGAGCCTGCCGCAATTTCGCCCAGATGCCTTGGATATGGGCGAAATGAGGCCCCAAAATGGTTTGCGCCTGCACACTATATGGGGTACCATAGGCGCTACCCATACAAGACTTAGTGTATTCTTGCCTTAGTCTTGTACTGGTACAAAGCATTGTACCAAACGGGCCCGGAACAGCGGAGGGAGTTTGCGACCCGGACGCTGGGTCCGGAGACGCCGGCGAGGACGCTCACAATGAAATGCCCCCAGTGCCAGAACGACCACTCCAGGGTGGTCGACTCGCGCGACTCAGGGGACAGCGTCCGGCGCAGGCGCCAGTGTTCGGAGTGCTCCGAGAGGTTCACCACCTATGAGCGCGTGCACACCAGGGCCCTGCGAGTCGCCAAGCTGGATGGCCGCCGCGAGGAGTACGACCGGGAGAAGCTCGTTGCGAGCCTGCACAAGGCCTGCGCGAAGCGGCCCCTGGCCATGGCGAGCATCGAGCGTCTGGCCGATGAGATCGAGGCTGAACTCGCCAACGCGGGCAGGCTCGAAGTCAGGTCAAGTATCATCGGAGAACTGGTTATGGACAAACTGAAGGAGCTGGACCGCGTGGCCTACATCCGATTCGCCAGCGTCTACCGCGACTTCAGCGACGTCGAGAGCTTCATCGACGCGGCCAACGCCCTTTTGGAGGGCCAGGACGCCACGGTTGACGATAGCGGTCAGATGTCGTTCTTGGACAACCGCAAGCTACCACGCCACCGCGGCCGCCGTCGTCTCAAGTCCGGCGCACAGTAACAGGCGAAACCTTGCGGCGCCGTCCTCTTTGTAGTACGTTTGTGCTTATGAGGGCGTCATCTCATCGGTGTCTGAACTACACCTAATACCGTCTTTATCCACAAGTGTTGTCATCAGGGGTGCGAAGTTGATAGAAGAGCGAAACGCCCAGGATTCGCGGTCCCCGCGGACGAAGGGAGACCTGGCAAACGAGTTGAGGGAACTTGCCCAGCGGCACGGGCTGTCCTATGGCCGCGCGGCCGAAATAATGTCGCAGCTCGACAACGGAGCCGCGCATCCCGGAGCGGGGGTGAAGACTGCCCCAAATGGACTAAACGGCGCGGCCGCGTCCGGCGATATCCCGCCGCTGAACGCCGCGCTGGAACTGTCGGACAACGCGCGGGTCATACTGGAAAAGCGCTACCTGATGAGGGACGACGGGGGCAACCCCGCCGAAGGCCCCGAGGATCTGTTCCGCAGGGTTGCGGGCGCCGTCGCCCTGGGCGAGTCCGAGGCCGCACGCCCCCTATGGGAGGCCCGCTACTACAACCTGATGACCTCGCTCAAGTTCCTGCCCAATTCCCCCACGCTGGTCAACGCCGGCACGGGAGGCCGCGGCTGCCTGTCCGCCTGCTTCGTCGTGTCCCCAGATGACGACATGGACTCCATCATGGAGGTGGCCAAGGACGCCGCGATGATCGAGAAGTGGGGCGGCGGCATAGGCTTCGGCTTCTCCAAGCTCAGGCCCAGGCTCGACCGGATCGCCACCACCCACGGCGAGGCGTGCGGCCCCATCGCCGTTATGAAGCTCTACTCGTCCGTGGGCGCCACCCTCACCCAGGGGTCCTTCCGCCTGGGCGCACACATGGGCCAGCTCATCGTCAGCCATCCGGACGTGCGCGAGTTTATCCACTGCAAGGACAACGACGACACACTCCAGAATTTCAACATATCGGTGCAGATAACCGATGATTTCATGCAAGCGGTGGACAACGACGAGACGTGGCGGCTGATCAACCCGCGCGACAGCGGCGCCGGCCCCATCAACACCGTCGCCGCCGAGGTGAGCGCAAGGCAGCTCTGGCGCGAGATTTGCGAGTCGGCCTGGAAGTCCGGCGATCCGGGCGTGGTCTTCATGGACCGCGTGTGGGAGACGCAGCCGAACCCGCAGATGGGCGACATACAGACGAGCAATCCCTGCGTGACCGGTGACACGCTGGTGTACACGGGCGACGGCCTCGCGCCGATTCGTGAGCTGGTCGGCACGAACCCCGCGCTGTCCCTGGACAGTAGGTCGGGATCAGAGGCGTCGTTCGCCATCAAGGTGTGGCAGAGTGGCGTCAAGCCGGTGTACCGGCTCGTGACGCGCGAAGGCTACACCCTGAAGCTGACCGCCGACCACGAGGTGTTCACCACGCGCGGTAAGGTGGCCGCCGGAGAGCTGAAGCGGGGCGACCGTGTGCGCCTGCTCGACCACAAGGGGTATTTCGGCAGCTTGGGCGACAGGAATCTGGGCCTGACGCTCGGATGGCTAACGGGCGACGGGCACATCGACGTAAGGCGCGCCGTCCTCAGCTTCTACGGAGAAGATCACGAGCTAGGTCCGGCGCTGTCCGAAGCGACACAGGCGGTGGTGGCGGGAACCGGACAACGCCCCGAAAGGGCCTATCCCACGGGCATGCACGTTACCAAAGAAGGACGGGGCATAGTCCAATCGACCCGTCTCAGGGACGTCGTCCGCGGCTACGGCCTCACCGAACAGGACTGGCATCACGTCCCCGGCGTAGTCTACCAGGGTGCCGAGGACATGCAGCGGGGATACCTGCAGGCACTGTTCAGCGCCGACGGCACGGTGGCGGGCAAGGGGCCGGAGAAGGGCGTATCCGTGCGCCTGAACTCGTCATACCCGCAGCTTCTTGAAGGGGTGCAGCGTCTGCTGCTCAACTTCGGCATCGCCTCCAGGATATACTTGCGGCGGGGCGAGCGCATGGCGTCTATGCCCAACGGAAAGGGCGGGACCAGGCAGTACAAGACGCTTCCGAACTACGAGGTAATCATAGGCAAGGATAACGTTCGACGGTTCGCCGACGAGATAGGCTTCCTGAGCGAGCGCAAGAACGCCCGCCTCAGCGATGCGATGGCGGCGTACAAGAAGGGGTTCTACAAGGAGCGCTTCCTGGCCACCTTCGACCGTCTTGAGGCGCTGGGTGAGGAGCCGGTGTACGACCTGACTGAGCCGTTGACGCACTCCTTCGTGGCTAACGGTCTCGTTGTTTCCAACTGTGGCGAAGAGTTCCTTGAAAACTATGGCAACTGCTGCCTGGGCTCCATCAACCTCGACAAGCACGTCTTCGGCGGCGCGTTCGACTGGGACGCGCTGGAGGACACCGTGCGCACCGCCGTCCGCTTCCTCGACGACGTTATAGAGGTCAACCAGTTCCCGCTGGAAAAGCTGCGCGACGTGAACCTCGCGACGCGCCGCATCGGCCTGGGCGTCATGGGCTGGGCCGACGCCCTCATCCGCCTGGAGATTCCCTACGACTCGCCCAGGGCGCTCGAGCTGACGCACGAGGTCGCCAAGTTCATCCACAACACCGCCTGGGACGAGTCCGCGCGACTCGCCGACGAGCGCGGCTCCTTCCCTGGCTACGCGGAGTCTGCGCTGAAGGCCCGCGGTATGCCGCCGGTGCGCAACTCCAGCGTCGTGACGATAGCCCCGACCGGCACCATAAGCCGGCTGGCCGACTGCTCGAGCGGCATCGAGCCCCACTTCGCCAACGCTTGGTGGTCGAACGTGCTCTGGAAGGACCACGAGGGCAGCAGCGACCGACTGCTCGACGCTCCCAAGTCCGTGTGGGAGACCCTGCGAGACCGACTCGGCTCCGAGGAGCAGGTGAGGGAAGTGCTGGGCCTGATAGCCGACTCGCCCACCGACGCTGAGCGCGTGTTTTCCGAGAACGGCATCGACCCCGCGCTGTTCCGCACGTCCATGCTCATCAGCCCGGAGGCCCACGTGAGGATGCAGGCCGCCTGGCAGGAGTACGTGACGAACTCAGTCTCCAAGACCATCAACCTGCCCAACAGCGCGTCCGTCGAAGACGTGGAGCGCGCCTATCGGCTGGCGTGGGAGACGGGCTGCAAGGCAGTCACCGTGTACCGCGACGGCTCGAAGGCCATGCAGGTGCTGGAGACGGGCGCCACGGACGGCGCCGACGAGCAGCAGGCGCCCGCGGCGCTCTACCCGCGCAGGCGCCCCACGACGGTGCGCGGCATTACCGAGAGGGTGGGCACCGGACACGGCACCATGTTCGTGACGCTCAACTTCGACGAGACTGGCAACCCGTTCGAGCTGTTCACCACCATCGGGAAGGCCGGCGGCAGCGAGCCGGCGCACCTGGAGGGCCTGTCGCGCATGGTGTCGCTCTGCCTTCGTTCCGGCATCGCCGCGTCCGAGATAGTCGACCAGCTCAGCGGCATAACTTCGGAGCCGTTCTGGGACAACGGAGTGCTGGTGCGCTCGGCGGAGGACGGGCTGGCCCAGGTGCTCAAGCGTCATCTGCAGGACGCCGGCTCGCCGGACGTGGGCGACGTTCGGGATGGCGGGGCGGCGCAACTAGCGATGTTTGGCCGTTCGTCCGAAGGCGCCGGACGGCTGGCGGTGGGCGCCGAGTGCCCCGAGTGCTCCGGCCGGATCATCCACCAGGAGGGCTGCATGTCCTGCCTGGACTGCGGCTACACCAAGTGCGAGTAGGGGGCCAGGGAGGCCACGCCGTGCGCTGAAGCTTGAAGGATTCTAAGAGATAGGGGCGGTTCGCGGAACGCCCCTATCTGTGCGCGCCGCTTCCGTACCCTAGGCCGAAAGCATCCTCAGAAGCACGTTCTGGATCACCACGATCAGCAGTATCGCCACTATCGGCGAAAAGTCGAGCATACCCAGCTTCGGCAGCACCGCGCGTATAGGCCCGAGTATCGGCTCCGTCACCTGGTGGAGGATTACGGATATCGGGTGCTCGGCCGAGATGGGCAGCCACGAGATAATCACCCGTCCCAGTATGGCGACATGCAAGATGATGCCGAGCACCTCGACGAACCTGAGGATAAACTCGTTCACTTCTGATTCCCCAGGGCGACCGACTTGTCGTAGGCCGCGACCACGGCGTCTATCACTGACGCCCTGAAGCCGCTCCGCTCAAGCGCAAGGGCCGCCTCGATGGTGGTGCCGCCCGGTGAAGTCACCATGTCTTTGAGCTCAGCCGGGTGCCGCCCTGTCTGCTCCACGAGCCGGGCGCTGCCCAGGACCGTTTGCAGCGCCAGCGTGCGCGCGACGTCGCGGGTCATGCCCAGGTACACGCCCGCGTCGATCAGCGCCTCGATGAACATGAACACGTACGCCGGCCCGCTCGCGCTCAGAGCCGTGGCCATGTCGATTATCTTCTCGTCGTCCACCTGGAGCTGGGCGCCCAGCGTGCCAACCACGTCGCGCGTCGCGTCCACCGCGGTTTGGGGTGTCCGCGGGGAGGCCGTCCATACGCTCATGCCCTCGCCGATCTGGGCGGGGGTGTTGGGCATCACCCTTATCACGGCGCGATGGCCCAGGCCGGACACGAGCGTGTCCATGGTCGCGCCCGCGATAATCGACACGACCGTCTGGCCGGCGCCGAGGTGCCCCTTCAGGGCGGGCAGCGCGTAGGGCAGGCTCTGCGGCTTGATGGCCAGGAACACCAGGTCTGTACCGTCGATGGCGTCCAGGTTGTCGGCGAACGCCTTGACGCCGTGCGTGTCGCGGAGGTAGTCGCGCCGCGGCTCCACCGGCTCGCCCACGCGCACGTTTCGCGGCTCGGCGAGGCGTGCATGGAGGACGCCGCCGATGATGGCCTCGGCCATCACGCCGCCGCCCACGAAAGAAATGGCGGCCCCGGATGTCTGCTGTGTCATCGGCTCGGACTCCTCAGTTAGTTTCGGGTGGTCAGTGGTCAGCACCTGGTTGCCAAGGGCGCTGGACACCGGACAGTTGACTACTGATCGGGCAGCCGGGACTCGGCCACGAGCGACACGGCGACCTTGATGGCTTCCAGCATGCTGACGTGGTCGGCCACTCCCTTGCCAGCGATGTCGAATGCGGTGCCGTGGTCGACCGACGTGCGGACGAACGGCAGACCGAGGTTTACGCTCACGCTGCGCGCCCAGTCGTGCACCTTGATGGGGATGTGGCCCTGGTCGTGGTACATGGCGAGCACGGCGTCGTAGCGGCCGTCGATGGCCTGGTTGAAGACGGTGTCCGCGGGGACGGGGCCGGTGGCGTCTATGCCGGATTGCCGCGCGTCTTCGATCGCGGGGCCAATCTGCAGCGCTTCCTCGTCGCCCAGCAGACCGCCGTCGCTGCCGTGGGGATTGAGCGCGGCCACGCCTAGCCTGGGCGCATCGAATCCCCACTGCTTGAAGCACTGGTCTGTGAGCCTGAGCTTGGCGAATACGTTCGCTCGCGTGACGTGATCGCAGGCCACGCGGAGCGAGCGGTGCGTTGTGAGGTGGACCACGCGCAGCGAGCCGGCCATGAGCATGGTGGCCACGTCCTTGGCGCCCGTCTGGCTCTGGAAAATCTCCATGTGGCCAACGTCTGAGAATCCCGCGAGGCTGCACGCCTCCTTGTTGATGGGTGCGGTAGCGATGGCCTGCACACGGCCCGCGGCGGCAAGCTCACCGGCTCTAAGTATCCACTCCACGGCGGCCTTGCCGGCGTCGGGGGAGAGCTGGCCGTACGGTATGCCGGCGTAGTCGAGGTTTTCGAGGTCAAGTACCTCTATAGCACCGTAGTCGCCGATGGCGTCTTCGGGGGTGTGGACGACTCTCGCCGTGCGCTCGGCGCCGGCGAGTGCCAGCGCGTCGTTCATGGCGGCGGCGCTGCCGACCACCAGGGGGCGGGCGTGCTGATACACCCACTCGTCCTGGAGGGCCTTGGCGGTGACCTCCGGTCCGATGCCGGCGGCGTCGCCCATGGTTATGGCTAGTAGCGGTCTTTGCGACATGTGTGCGTTGCGCGTCCCCAAGTCGGGTGTCCCCATTATAGCGGATTTTGGCCGTGGTCTTTGGCGTTGGCCGCGGGGACGCGTGGGTGCGGGCTAGCCGTGCGCGAGCGCGCCGCCGTCGATGAACACCGTCTGGCCGGTAACGAAGTCGTCGGCGTCGGACGCGAGGTAGACCAGCAGTCCGCACAGGTCCGCCGGGTGGCCGCGGCGTCGCGAGGGCAGGTAGCGGTCCAGCAGGTCGGGCTGCGCGTCGGGGTCCGGCTCGTCGGTGGTGATCCAGCCGGCGCCGATGCCGCAGACGCGGATGTTGTTCCGCGCCCACTCCAGGGCGAGCGCGGAGGTAAGCTGGTGGACGGCGCCGTGGCTGGCGCAGGCGGCGGTGGAGTTCCAGAGGCCGCGCAGGGCGAGGCCTGAGTTCATGTTGATTATGCGGCCCCGGCCCTGCTCGAGCATGTGCTTGCCGACGGCCTGGCAGAAGTTGAACACCGACTTTACGTTGAACTGCATCACGCGCTGCCATTCGTCTACAGTTACTTCGATGAAGGGCTTACCGAACTCCACGCGGGCGTTGTTCACGAGGATGTCTATCTTGCCAAGGCCAGCCAGCGCGCTGTCTACGGCAGAGGCGACCTGGGCGGAGTCGGTCACGTCGGTGGCGATTGTGACGGCCTTGCGTCCCTCGCTCTCAACTGCGGCAGCGGCATCGCGCATATCGGAGTCTTCGGCGCCCGCTATGGCGACGTCGGCGCCTGCTTCGGCGAGGGCTGCCGCGAGGTACGGCGTCCAGCCGCGGCTGTCCGCCGTGATGAGCGCGGCCTTGCCGGTGAGGTTCCACTCTGCGGGGATGGGCATTTTTTCAGGCTCCTTGGGGGTTCAGAGACCGGTGGCCGGTGGTCGGTGGTCAGTGAGCGGGCGGGGTTAGCTCACCAGCTCGATTTCGGGGGCGTAGCCGGTGGGGGCGTAGCCGCCCGCGAGGGCGCCGCCGTCAACGTGGATCATCTCGCCGTTCATGTAGTCTGAGGCGTCCGAGGCCAGGAAGACCGCGACGGCGCCGATTTCCGGGGGGTCGCCGACTCGGCCGAGGGGAATGAAGCGTCCGGCTGGCAGGTTCATGCGGTCTTCGCGGGTGCCCTCGGTGGGGATGAACCCCGGCACTATGCAAGTGCTGGTGATCCCGTACCTGCCGAGGCTGGTGGCGAGGGTGCGGGTGAGCTGCAGGACCGCGCCCTTGGCGCAGGTGTACATGAAGTTGTCGCGGCCGCCGCGCAGTCCGAAACCGGAGGAGACGTTGATGATCTTGCCGCGGCCGCGGTCTACCATGTGGCGGGAGACGGCGCGGGAGCAGTAGAGTGAGCCGGTGATGTTGGTGTCCATGCCCAGGTGCCAGTCCTCGTCCGTGATATCCCACAGGGGTATTGCGCCCTGGCCGCGCACGATGCCGGCGTTGTTGATGAGCACATCTATCTTGCCGAACTCGGCGAGAGAGAGCTCGATGAGACTGTCGACCTGGGACGAGTCGGTGACGTCGGTGGAGACGGTGATGGCGTTGCGGCCCAGCTCACGCACCCTGTCGGCGACCTCCTCGATGGGACCGGTTCGACGGGACGCAATGGCAAGGTCGGCGCCGGCGCGGGCCATCGCGAGCGACATCTCCCGGCCGAGGCCGGTGCCGCCGCCCGTGATGACAATTGACTTGCCGTCCAGGCTGAGTTTCTCGAGCATAGCTTCCTCCTAGTGTAGATGACGGAGTTAGTGTATCAGGTTAAGGTCCGCCACGTGCCCCTACGTCTGCGACGTCACCTCGCCGGCGACCGCGGTGAATGCGGAGCCGTCGGCGAGCCTGAGCACCAGGTTGCCGCGCTCGTCCACCGACTCGGCGCGCCCTTCCACAGTGTTGCCCTGCCAGCTCAGGCGCACCTGGCGTCCAAGCGTCTCGAGCGTGGCTGACCAGCGGTGGGTTAGCGACTCGCCGCGGCGCACGTCGGTGTATAGGTCGTCGAAGCGAGCCAGGAGCGTTTCCAGGACGGATGAGCGGTCGGCGGGGAGTCCGGTCTCCCTGCGTATGCTGGTGGCGAGGTCCGCGATCTCGGGGTGGTCGGAGGGGTCGAAGTTCACGTTCAGGCCGATGCCGACGAGGGCGTAGCCGAGACTTTGGCCGGAGGTGGCGGTCTCGATTAGTATGCCGGCGATCTTTCGTCCGCCGACGCGCACGTCGTTGGGCCACTTGACCTTGGCCTGGGCGTCGCAGAACCGGGAGGCGGCGTGCGCCGTGGCCAGTGTCGCGGCCATGTTCACGAACGGAAGCTGCGCGGTCGTGGGTCTGAGCAGCGCGGTGAGGTGCAGATTCTGGCTGCGAGGCGACACCCACGCGCGGTCGAACCGGCCACGCCCGGCCGACTGCTCTTCGGCAACGACTATCGCGCCCTCGGCTGCGCCGGCTTCGGCCAGCTCGCGGGCCTCGTCCATGGTGGAGTCGACGATGCGGTAGTGGACAATGCGGCTGCCGATAACGCGGTGGGAGAGGACGCGGGAGACACGGGCGGTGTCGATATGGGGGGGATGGTGTGGCATATCTAGGGGAATCGAGGGGGCGAGTGCATAGCAACGGGCGAGGAGATAGGAGACAAGGCCCGGCATGATACTTTCAGCAACACAGTTCCCGGTACGCGCCCTCAGCCTGGGCGGAGCTCCCAGTCGCGGAGGACCGCCATGGCGGCGTTGTGGCCCGGCGCGCCGGTGACCTCGCCGCCGGGGTGGGTCCCGCCTCCGCACAGGTACAGCCCGTCTATCGGCGTGCCGTAGCCTGAACGCCTGTGGTTGGGCCGCTGGGTAAGTAGCTGCTCCGACGTTACGTCGAGGTGGCGGATGTTGCCGTCCGTCAGGTACACCCGGCGCTCCAGGTCCTGGGGCGTGAACAGCTCCCAGTCGATGATGGAGTCGCGGAAGTTGGGGGCGTAGCCGTCGATGATGTCTATCATGCGCTCACCCGTGGCCTGTCTCTCGTCGTCCCAGCAGCTCTGACTCAGCGTGACGGGGGCGTAGAGCGCCCAGATGGACATGACGTGCTTGCCCGGCGGCGTGAGCGAAGTGTCGTAGACGGACGGGATCTGGATGTGCATGACGGGCGCGGTGGGCGGCAGGCCGCGGCGGGCCTCGTCCCAGCTACGCTCGAAGTACTCGACGGACGGGCATATCCTGGTCTGCGCCAGGTAGCGCGGGTCGAAGCCGTCGCCCAGGTAGGCCGAAAAGTCGGGCGCCTCGCTGAGCGCGCAGTGGAACTTGAGGTACGACACGTTGGTCTTGTAGCGCTTGACGCGGTTCACGAACGCCGGCTCCAGCGCGTCGTGGTCGACGAGGGACAGGAAGGTGCGCTTGGGATCGGCGTTGGAGAGCACCACGTCGGCCTCGATGCGCTCGCCGCTCGTGAGCACCACGCCGGTGGCGCGGCCGTTGGACACGGTGATGCGATCGATCTCCACGCCGGTGCGAATCTCGACGCCTCGCGCCTCTGCCGCGCGTGCCATAGCCTGCGTTATGCCGCCCATGCCGCCGTGGGGGATGCCTACGTTGCGGTCGTCGTTGAACATGCCGGTCTTGATGTAGGCGACGGCCATGATGCTGCCAGGCGCGTGAATGTCGCCGGCGTCCTGGGCGTCGATGTAGGCGCCGCGGACGGTCTCGGACTCGAAGTACTCCTCGACGAGGTCCTTCATGTTGCCGGTGAGCATGCGCTCGAACACAGGCTCGTCGGGAGTGCCGCGAACCGATGCGGCGACCTCGGTGAGCGTCGGCGGCTCTTCCAGAAAGTGGCGATGCAGAATGCCGCAGGCGCGCTCCCAGAACGCGAACCACTCGGGAATGCGGTCGGCGTCGGCGGGGGAGATGCGGCGGACCTCGTCCGCGGTACGGTCGTCGTCGTGCCAGCCGAGCAGGTAGTCACCGTTGGGGAAGGGCTGGAAGCGGGAGGGTTCTAGGTAGTGGACGTCGAAGCCGTGGTTTCGGAGCTCGAGGTCGTCGATGACTTTGTCCTGGAGCATGTGGCAGATGTAGGAGCAGCTCGATACGCGGAAGCCGGGGAAGAGTTCTTCGGTGACGCAGGCGCCGCCGACGAAGTCGCGCCGCTCGATAACGAGGGAGCGGATGCCGGACTGCGCGAGGTAGTTTGCGGCGACGAGGCCATTGTGGCCGCCGCCAACGACGATAGCGGGGTAACGGTCCGGCATGGGTGGCCTCCTGAGTGGGGTGGCGTTCAGGTTAGCACGGGGTGGGGGTGCTGGCTAGGGGGGTGGGAGGGCCGTACAAGTCAACTGGCGTTTCCGCCACCTGGCACATGTGGTATGCTCGCATTGAATTGCAATCTTGAATGTGGCGCGGCGAACTGCCGGCCTATTTTGGGGGAAGTATGGTCAATTTTGAACGAGCGTTCGAGGACTTAACGAGCAGTTGCGATGCGGCAGTGAAGGCGAGCCGAGCACTTACGAGTCAGTTGGGACAGTTGAAAAAGGCGTCGGAGACCGGGAACATCAATACTGTAAAGCGGTTGCAGTCGAGCATAGTTGCCACGCTGGACGAGCTAGCCGCACCGGTGAAGGAGGCGGCGAACGCCTGGCCGTATGACGATGACACGGAGGTCGAGTACATGAGGGACGGGTACGCGGCCGAACTTCGCAGCGTGGCCTCGGACAACAGTCTGAACATCGTCGAGCGCGACGGGCGGCTGATTTCCTACCCCTCCATAGTGAGCATACTGCCGCCAGAAAAGGCGGTGCGCATCGACAAAAAGCTGGTTCGGACGATCAGGCCCTCGCATCTTGTTGGCGAGCTGGTCAAGGCGCAGCGGAAGCCGCCGCGCACCAACCCGCAGGGGTTTCTCAACACGCTCTACCGGGAGTATCAGGACCTCGCCAGCGATTCGTCGTCGCGCATGATTGGCGGAGGCAGCGCGCCGGTAATTCTGCTGGCCAGAATCTACGACCACATCACTGCCATGTCTTGGGTGAAAAGAGAGTACTCTCGGACCGACTTCGCGCGCGACCTGTACCAACTGGACAAAAGTGGCGTTAAATCCGCGAGGTCCGGCGCAGTGGTCAGCTTCCCCGCGTCCACGGGCGCTCGCAGTGCTAGGAACTTGTTCACGTTTGTTGGGCCGGATGGCCACGAGGCCAAGTACTACGGCATTCGCTTCACGGAAAGTTAGGGAGATGCAGAACACGATAGCATTGGCGGACTGGCTACGGGTAATCGACGACGAGTATCTGTCGTCCTACGTGAAGGAAGGCGGCTCCGCCGTCAAATTCGCCATTGCGCCAGACGAACTGAAGTCAGACTTGTACGCAGAAATGGAAGCCCGATGCAGAGCAGTTGGCTACGAGGTCGTGAAGCTGGATGCAAAGGAACGGGCTATGCGGGCCCATATGCCGCAGGACATCTTCTTCGGGTTGGCCCGACAGATTGACTGGCGGCGTTTAGCGCGTCGCCTAATCCTCCGGTTCGCGTCTGAACGGGGATACGAGGTCGCCAACATAGATTCATCCGGAGAAGGCGTGTTCGACGCAATCGCCGAGGCACACCGGCTCGAACCTGGCTTCGTGCTTGGTGAAATCAGGCCCGAAATACAGAATGCGGTTGCGCGCAACAGCTCGATGGCCAGGGACTTTCGGGTGTGCATGAGTCACCTCTGCTTGTTAGAGTACAGCCGCGGCGACTATAACGGCCAGCCGCTGCTGGACTGGTTGCGGGGCTACAACACGCGAATCAGCAACATCCGCCCCTTCGCAATTCACACTAACATCAATCGCACAACGGCCAGATACTTCATCGAATCTGCCCTGTTCTGGGTAAGCTACGCCGGATGCGCCGGCACGGTGATTCTTTTCGACAACTCCCGCGTAACCGTGCCGCGCAATCCCAGAGACGACTTTCGGTATTACACCAGGGCGATGACACTGGAGCATTACGAGCTGCTGCGGGAGTTCATAGATAGCGTAGACAAACTGAAGGCCACGCTGTTGGTGGTGGTGACCAACCAGGATTTTCTCGACGAAAGCGCCCTGCGCAGTTCTCGCGGTTACGGGATTTATCCCGCTTTGCAGACTCGCGTGATGGATGACGTTCGCGACCGGGGGAGGGTGAATCCACTGTCTGCCCTGGTTCGACTGGCTGAGAGGAGGCGAGAAGCATGGTAATCCAGGCTGATGGCGATCAGAAGCTCAGGTGCCGTGTTGCGCTCGAGGCGCTTCGCAACGGTGTGCCCAACAGGGAGGCCGTGAAGATACTGGGGTGTACGCAGCCGAACGCGGAACGGAGGTTCGAGGAGCTCTTGGACAGAGCGGCAGAGCTAGACGACCCGCCAGGTGGCGCGGTGGGTATGTTGGTATCGGGCGATTTCGGAGCTGGCAAGTCGCACCTGCTCACGCATCTGGAACACCAGGCCCTGGAGCGTGGGTTCGTTTGCAGCAAGGTGGCCATAAGCAAGGAAACGCCGCTGTACGACTTGGGCAGGGTGTTCAAGTCGGCGATGGATAATGGAAGGATGCCGGATCGAGAGGGACGTTTGATCGAGGAACTGGGACAGACTTTGCGGCCCAATTCCGAGCGGTACGCGGACTACTTTCGATGGGCGCACGATACCGAATCCAACGGCCTGAGCCAGATTTTTCCGGCCAGTTTGATAGTACACGAGCGGTCCAACGACCTCGCACTGAATAGTGACATCGAGAACTTCTGGGCGGGAGATAAGATTCTAAAGGGGAAGATCACTGGTGGGTTAGACATTATTGGACAGAAGAAGAACTACCCCTTCAAGATGCCCAAAGCGGCCGACCTGTCCCCTCAGCGACTTCGGTTCATGATGGAGCTTATCAAGGCCGCCGGGTACAAAGGGTGGGTGGTGCTGCTGGACGAGATAGAGTTGACCGGCCAGTATTCGCAGCTACAGCGAGGGCGGTCTTACGCTGAGCTGTCTCGGTGGATGGGGCAGATGGGGAGCCAGCCTTACCCCGGGCTGGTGGTGGTCGGGACCGTGGCGGAGGACTTTGCTTCGGAGATCATCAGCCCCCAGGGTAGCAAGAAGGACCGCGATTACATTGCTCCCAAGATGGCAGCCCGCTATGGGCACCTGATTTCCGCGGCTGAGACCGGCATGAGGCTGATAGAAGGCGAGAACATCTCCTTGAACGAGCCCACCGACAGCGACATCGACGTGACGATGGAAAGGTTACGGGAGATTTACTCCACCGCTTACGGCTGGGAAGCTCCGCAGCTTCCCGCACAGGAGCGTGGAGCCGGATACCAGAACCGGATGCGATACAGGGTGCGGGCGTCCATAAGCGAGTGGGACCTGCTCAGACTGTATCCCGGCTACGCGCCGGTTACGGACGTGCGGGAATTCCACCCCTCCTACGAAGAAGATCCGAGCCCGGAGAAGACTACCAAGGACGACGCGGGCGACGATGTGCCGTGGTAGGGGTCGGGTTGTGGCTGGTCGTATGGACGAGGTGAAGGGCAGCGAGCCCATCGCCGCGTCCGTGGGGTGGCTGAGACTGGTCGAGGAGGAGGGAGGCGGCGGACTCAGGGTGGGGCTGTTCTACACGACGGAAGGTGGCGAGCCTGTGGGCTTCTGCTTCACGCGCGCCTTTCCGCGCCGGTTCGAGGGACAAGGCGGCGACGCCGGCGCGGGCGTGGCGGCACAGGCACTGGAGCGGCTGCTGCGTTCGGCGTTGCCGCCGTCGCTGGTTCTGGGGCTGCAAGGCGAAGTGTCCGACGGAGCGTTGGCAGACGGGGACAACTTTCACATCCCCTTCTGCCTGCTGTCGGCTGTTGAAGGCGCAGCGGGCGCGGGCAACGGGCGTTCCGCAGACGGTCAGAATTGGCAGAGCCGGCCCCCACAGGAATCCGCGGTCGCCCGACGGCTTCTCGACGCGATAATGGAGCGGGACGACCCGCTGGAGCCGTTTCGGCGGGCGGCGGATGGGCTGAGCGTGGCTTACGCCGACGAGCACGTCCGGGCGCTGATGGGCGATCGGGGTCTGGTCGCCGTGGTTGGTCTGGACCCTCCGACAGGGGCCGGGGAATATGCGGCGGACGCCGCGAGTCTCGCGGAGCAAGGCTACGTTGCCGAACGGCAGGAGGCTACGCTGGCACAACGGCTGTGGGCGGTGCTGCGCGCCCCGCCGGCGCTTTCGCCGGACCTGCAACTGGAATGGGGCGGTGATTTGATGCCATTTCAGATGGATGGAGTGCGCGCACTGATGAATAGCCATCGGCTGCTGCTCGCGGACGACATGGGGCTGGGCAAGACGATACAGGCGATTGTGGCGTTGCGGTTGCTGCGCGCCCGCCACGAGATCAAGTCGGCCCTGGTCGTCGCTCCGGCGAGCGTGCTGGACCAGTGGCGTCGGGAACTCGAGAAGTGGGCTCCAGAGCTTACCGCCATCATCATACGCGGTACGGCGACTGAGCGGTTGTGGCAGTGGGAGGCCGGGCGGGACGTGACGCTCGTCAGCTACGACGCGCTGCGGTCGGACTTTGGCGGCAACGTAAAGTCCCTGGTGCGGCGAAAGGCCTGGGACGTGGTGGTCTCGGACGAGGCGCAGCGAATCAAGAATCGGAATCCCACAAGCGAAGCCCTGAAGGGGTTGCGGAGAGTCCGCTCCTGGGCCCTGACCGGGACGCCGATAGAGAATCACGAAGAAGAGCTGGCCTCCATAGTGGAGTTCGTGGACCACGAGGATGCTGGGCCGGCGAAGCGCTACGTGCCCGGAGCGGAGCTGCGGGGGCGGCATAAGGACCTTCAGCTTCGGAGGAAGAAAGGGGATGTTCTGGCGGACCTTCCTCCGAAGCAGGTGACGCTGCTTCCCATCGAGCTTGACTCGAAGCAGCGCGCCAGCTATGTCAAGGCTGAGCAAGACGGTATAGTCTACCCAGATCCACCGCCTAACCGCGGCGGGGGGGGGTGTGGTGGGTTGGCGAGGGTGAATGTGCGTTTTGGGGCCGGTCAGTTGGCGTGGGGAAGGTCGATGCGACGGTCTGGGGGCGTGAGGCGGTTCCTGAGAGGGTAGTTGGAGGGTTTTGGGCGAGTTTCGGACACGGCGAAGCCGACGACTTCGGTTCAGTCATCTCGAGTGTGGGTGGATTCCTGAGGAGAATCAGGCCCGGAGCGGCGTGTTTGCCAGAGCGTGTATCCTGCGTTGCGCACTCACGAGCAGGTCATGGGTTGGGTGTCCTCTCGCGAGACGGATGATGAGCCTCCTTGCGTGTCTGACCACTCGCCCCGCAACGCAGATTACGCCGAAGCGCACCGCCTTCAGACGCTTGCTCACCCACTCTTCCCCCAACACCAGCCGCTTCATCGCTGAGTTCAGATTGAACGCCAACACCACTATAGCCCACCACGCCGCGTTCGACCCGAACTTCCCCGACGGCAGCCTGCCCCCCGCAAGATCCTCCTTCAGCACCGAATGGACCTCCTCCCCTTTGCCGCACCTCTGCCTGTACCACCGGACCAACTCATCCCCAGGCAGCTCTCGGTTCGTCACCATCCCTGTCACTTTGTACAATTTGCCATCCCCCATCTCCATAACGGGAACCGACAGCTTCTCCCCATCCATGTCGAACAGCGGCGGGTTCGGCATACGCTCCCTTATCGCGATGAACCTGTAGTCGGGACTGTTCTTGCTGTATCCCGTCCAACTGGTCACGTAGCACACCTCGGCGTACTGCTGTCTTGTGGCCTCTCGTTGCTCACCCTCTGTCCTGTACAGGTCGTGCCATCCTTCCTCCTCTACCTCACTCACCGCCGCCCTGAACTCGGCCATCACGTTCACTCCCACACAGAACTCGATCACTCCGAACCGCTCATCCCGCCCCTCGGCGCAGTACTTCAACAGCTCCTTCTGGTAGCCCGCCGAGTCAGACCTCATCATCACCTTGCTCACCCCTGGGGGCAGACACTCCAGCGACTCCTTCAACACCCTGAGCTGTTCGTAGCCCGCGTTCACGTTGCCGTCTCTGAACTCGGAGTGCACCACAAGGTCCGCCTCATACCAGTAGGTGGTCAACGGCTGGTACGCCTTGTGCTTTTTGTAGCAGAAGCACGCCTGCCGCTTGTGCGTCCCTATCAGCGTGGCGTCCATGTCCAATGTCGCTTCGGTGTGTCCTGAATGGCCTCCCGCGAACCTCACCAGGTCCGCGTTGACCTTCCCAAGCCCTCTCAGCGCGTCGTTGGCCGCCGGTATGAACGCCTTGCGAGACCGTCTCCCGGCCTCCTCAGCCTCGTCGTGGAAACGGTCCAGATACCTGAACACCGCCGTGGGCGACGGCACAGTGCGGCTACGCTCCTTACGCCACCTTCTGAGCTGCGCCCTGCGCTCTGCCCGCCGCACCCCGTGAGTCTCCGCGGTGAGCAGCGCCCTGCCCAGCCCCTCGTCCTTCTCCAGCAGCCGCAGGTCATCCACCGACTCACCACCGGCCAGGTTGAGCATCACAAGCGCCGTCACATTCTGGGCGTCCGTCCACCCCTGTGTGCCCTCTCTCACTCCCACGTGACGGCGCACCGACTGCCCCAGTCGCGCAACAAACGCCAGGTCCAGGTATGCCGGCAACCCCGACAACGCCGTCATACCAGTAGACTCGGTCTCCTCTGCGTAGTGGAAAGGAAGCGTTGCTTGCTGCATAATAGTCGCACCTCGTTGGTGATGGGTTGTTGTTGTTACCTACCATCATAGCCGGCTTTACAGCCGGCTCCAACGAGGCCTCCTTTTGCAACTAGGCGGTGGATCTGGGGTCTACCTGAAGTCGCTCGGGGCCGAGGTGAACGTCCGGCACGTGCTCGAACTAATCACGCGCCTGAAGCAAATATGCAATGCCGACCCCAAGAGCGGCGCGTCCAGCAAGCTGTCGGACATTGGCGACAGGCTGGACCAGCTGGCGGCGCAGGGCCACAAGGCGCTGGTGTTCTCGCAGTACACCAACGAGACGTCCGGCGTCGCGGCGGCGGCGAGGTATCTGCGCGACTACTCGCCGCTGACTCTGACCGGCGACGTCCCGCAGGAGGAGCGGGCCGACATCATCGACCGGTTCAGGACTCGTCCTGAGCACAAGGTGTTGATACTGTCACTGCGGGTTGGAGGTCTGGGCTTGAATCTGCAGGAGGCGTCCTATGTATTTCACCTGGACAGGTGGTGGAACCCCGCGGTGGAGCGCCAGGCCGAAGACCGCAGCCACCGGATGGGGCAGCATCTGAAGGTCAACGTGATCAAGTACTCGTGTGCGGGAACCATCGAGGAGCGGATCGACCGCATTCTGGCGGGCAAGCAGATGGTGTTCGATCAGCTCGTGGACGACGTGTCGCTGGATCTGTCTTCGCAGATGAGTTCGGAAGAACTGTTCGGGTTGTTCGGACTGGAGCGTGTGGCGCGTGTGGGGCGGCGGTAGGGGCGCTCGCGCATCACGAGTCGGCCAGCAGCTCAAATCTGAATGAGGGATCCACACCCCCATCCTAACCTTCCCCCTGCGAGGGGGAAGGGACTGTTGTTGCGCCTACTCTCACCCCCATCCTAACCTTCCCCCTGCGAGGGGGAAGGGACTGTTGTTGCGCCTACTCTCACCCCCATCCTAACCTTCTCCCTGCGAAGGGGAAGGGACTGGTGGAAAGTGCTAGAATCGTCGCTACACACGCACCATCCCATGTGGGGAGGCGACAATGAACAGTTCGGAGTACGACATCGCGGTTATCGGCGGTGGGATCATCGGGCTGGCGACGGCTATGCGGCTGAGCCAGGAGTACCCGCGATACAGGGTGGCGGTGCTGGAGAAGGAGCGCGAGGTTGCGCTGCACCAGACGGGCCACAACAGCGGAGTCATCCACGCCGGTATCTATTACGCCCCCGGCTCCCAGAAGGCCAACTTCTGCTCGACGGGCGGGACGCTGCTGCGGCAGTTCTGCGACGAGCGGGGCATCGAGTACGAGATGTGCGGCAAGCTGATCGTTGCGATCGACGATGAGGAGGTTCCGCGGTTGGAGGAGCTGTTCCGTCGGGGCACTGAGAACGGCGCGCAGGGTCTGGAGATGGTGGGTCCGGAGCGGCTGCGGGAGATCGAGCCGCACGCGGCGGGGGTGCAGGCCATCTTCTCACCGAACACGGGGATCATCGACTACACGCGGGTGGCGCGGGCGTACGCTATCGAGATGCGCGAGAACGGGGCGGACCTGCTGACGAGCACGCCGGTGCGGGGGATCGATGCGCGGGACGGGACGCACTACCTGATGACGCCGCGGGGGGAGATCCGGGCGAAGCGGCTGATCAACTGCGCGGGGCTTCATGCCGACAGCGTGGCGCGCATGTTGGGCGTGGACGTTGGGGTGAGGATCATCCCGTTTCGGGGCGAGTATTTTTCGATACGGCCGGAGCGGGCGCACCTGGTGAAGGGTCTTATCTACCCGGTGCCGGACCCGAGTCTGCCTTTCCTGGGGGTGCACTTCACGAAGCGGATCGGTGGCAGCGTGGAGGCGGGTCCGAACGCGGTGCTGGCGCTGGCGCGGGAGGGGTACGCGAAGACCCGGTTCGACCTGGGGGACACGCTGGGCCACCTGGGGTACGCGGGGTTCTGGAGGATGTCTTTGAGGTTCTGGAAGACGGGGTTCCAGGAGCAGTACCGGTCGTTGGTGAAGTCGAAGTTCGTGCGGTCGCTGCAGACGCTGGTGCCGGAGGTGCGGGCGGAGGACCTGTACGAGCCGGGCGCGGGTGTGCGGGCGCAGGCGGTGGACAGGCGGGGCGGGCTGTTGCAGGACTTCAGCATCGCGGAGACTCCGAACGCGATACACGTGCTGAACGCGCCATCGCCGGGCGCGACGTCGTCGCTGAGCATCAGCCGGTACATCGTGGACCTGGCGAGCGAGTCGTTCGAGCTGGCGGCGTGAGGGGGAGTAGCACGCATTTGGGCGACCGGATGAGTTCGTCTTCGAAGAATGTTCCATTCCGTTCCATTTCGTGCCATTCGTACTTGGGAGCGGTAAGCATTTGAGTAACCCTGGCACAGGGTTGTGCTCCAAAGAGGTAGGGTCGGTGCTCATTTTGGGCGGAAATGGGACTCTCCGTTTGTGGGCACGGCACCAATGCTTAGTGAGGGGTGAGGATTGACGTGCTCGCGGTATGGGATTGTTAAGCTGCGCCAGCGTCGTGGTGGCCGGATGGGTTGGTTGTCCTGGGTGAGTGAAGGATAGTACGCACGTTCGTATTTGTCAAGGGCGTGGGGTGCGGGGGCGAGGGTGTCGCGGGCTGCTCTGAGGTGGTTGGGGTGGGACGAAACGGGGATGGGATTGCGCTTAGGTGGGCCGATGGTGGGGCGCCTGGGTGACGCGGGTGGGGATTGAATTGCGCGGTTCTGGGGCGGAATTGTGGGGTGATTTGGAGCGGCCACATATGTTGGGGTGGAGGTGTTTGAGATGCTCGCCGAGAGATTCAAAAGACAACAGAGGATGAAAGGCAGGGAGGAAGGCAGGCAGGAGGGCGAGCAGGAGTTGGCCAAGCGGCTGCTGAACATGTCCGACGCCGAAAGGAAGTCGGAGATCGAGCGTATCGCCAACGGCGACAAGTAGACTCAAGAGTCATAAGGCACGGAAGAGGCCCACGACAGTTTCTGCTGGCGGGCCTCTCGTGTTTCGTCGCCGCTCACATCAACAGGGCCGCGCCGCGGGGTTGGGGCTTGCCGCCGTGTACGGACGGGTCGGCGCATCGCTTGGCTGACAGCTGGGTGCTAGTCGACTGTCGTTGGGGGTGGGATGAAACGGGTACGGGTGTTGGCGTCGGCGGGTCGATGGTGGGGCACTTGGGTGGCGCGGGTGGGGATGGGATTGCGCGGTTCTGGGTTGACAATGTATGCGAGAATACGCATATTGTAAATTATGAACAATCGCTTTAAGAGGACACCCTGATCGGTGTCGTTTCGACCCACGGTCAGCTACTTCGTCGTTTTTGGCATCTTGACGGCTTTGGGGCTGGCTTGGATTTTAAGGTACGAAGTCTGGGAGAAGAATACAGACAGCTTTGCAGCTACTACCATAGCTGTGCTGCAGCACATGGAATGGGTTGTGGTAGTAGGGGGAGCGGCCACATATGTTGGAGTGGAGGTGTTTGAGATGCTCGCCGAGAGATTCAAAAGACAACAGAGAATGAAAGGCAGGGAGGAAGGCAGGCAGGAAGGTAAGGCGGAAGGCAGGCAGGAGGGCGAGCAGGGGTTGGCCAAGCGGCTGCTGAACATGTCCGACGCCGAAAGAAAGTCGGAGATCGAGCGTATCGCCAACGGCGACAAGTAGACTCAAGAGTCATAAGGCGCGGAAGAGGCCCACTACAGTTTCTGCTGGTGGGCCTTTCCTGTTTCGCCCCTGCTCACATCACCAGCGCGGCGCGCCTGGGCTGGTCCTTGCCGCCGTGTACGCTCGGCTCTGCGCAACGCTCTCGATCTGAGCGTTGCGCTCAAGGGTCCTGGATTCCTCGGCAAGCTGGGAACGCCTATTCTCACGTTCATCCTCACGCCGGTTCGAAGACCAGCTCAGGCACCACCACTTCCCACTCATCGCAGTGTAGCTTTTCCTGGTACTCCGGGTCAGACTTATCGCGGCTCCATGTGGCCACGGCCAGTACAGATGCCGCTGTGCAGCGCATCCCTGGTGGTGGTTCGAAGCTGCTGGATAGCTGTCCTACCTCCACACCGTTCCGGTTAAGCAGTTGCCAGCGGGCGCCTTTCGTCCGAACCCGCAGCGGGTCGCCGGACGCCAGCGCCGCGATTGATCGATGCACCGGATGTTCGGGGGCACGGTATCCTGCGTAGCTCAGGAACACGTCACGCAGGCTGAGCCGCCGGTAGCGGCGCGCCATCTCCGGCGGTGCTTCGGGAAGTCCGACAGGCGCCGCTCGCCGCAGCACGGAGGGAACGGCCTCAAGGGCGTCCTGAATCCTGTGCGCGCCCGGAAGGCGCGCCAGCGTCAGGGACTGACGGGCGCGTGTCATAGCCACGTAGTACAGCCGCCTCGGGGCGTTCCGGTCCTCGCCGATTCCGGCACGGTCCCAGTTTCCGTCCAACACGACCACGTGGTCGAACTCGAGCCCTTTGGCGCGGTGGGCGGTGAGCAGCAGCAGCCCGCGCTGGCGGCGGCGGAAGTCCCGCGACCACTCGGCGAGCCATTCGATGAAGCTGTCCACCGGCGTTTCCGCGCCGCCGGTTTCAGCCTCGTACTCGGCTAGCGCCTCGGCCAGGACTTCAAGCCAGGTTCCGGCTGGCTTGTTTTCCAGCCAGCCGTTCAGATCTTCGCCACTCACCAGGCGGGAGTCGCGGCTGCGGAGCCACTTCACCAGCGACTGGGTTTCGCGCAGATGCCAGGTGCCCGAAAAGTCCTCGTTGGCCATCTGGACCGGTATGCCTACCAGTTCGCACAGACTGCGCACCGGTTCGAGGTATGCCCACTCCCGAGCGATTACGGCACACTTGGACCAGTCCCACTCGGCAGATAGAGAGGCCAGTCTTTGCAGCTCGGCCACCGCCGTCTGCGCCTGGGTGATTGGGGTACTCCCGGCAGGCAACACCTGGACGCGACCGCGCGTGACGGGATCGGCCATGCCCCACGCCCCGCCCGGCGGATCTTTTTCGCGCGCTCGGTTGATATGGATAGGACGATCGGCCTTCATCCTCTCCCGCGCCGGCTCGATAACCGCGTTGGCTGCGCCGATGATGTGGCCGGTGGAACGGTAGTTGCCGGTCAGGTACATAGGTCTCGCGCCATAGTCCTTCTCAAACCGGCGAATGAACTCTACGGACGCACCATTGAACGCGTAGATGTTCTGGTCGTCGTCGCCCACGGCGAACAGGCTCAGCTTGTCGTCCTCCTCTGTCAGGGTTCTTCCCGCCAAGGCGGAGATCAGGTCATACTCGTCGCGTCCTATGTCCTGGTACTCGTCGACGAGAATCCAACGAAATCCCGACAGCAGCCGCGACCTCTGTTCGTCCACTTCTTCGGGCGGCAACCCCGTGCCCCGCAGCAGGTCCACGGCCTGGCGCAACACCGCCTTGAAGTCGACGACGTCGAGACGGTTGGCGCGCTCGCTGAAACTGGCGCCGACCAGTCGCATCGCGAGCGCGTGGCACGTGAGCACCAACACGCCTTTGGCGTCGTCGCCGATGAGCTCTGCCAGGCGGCGGCGAATCTCCACGGCGGCGTGTCTGTTGTAGGCGAGCGCGAGGATGCCGCGCGGATTCTCGCGTCTCGCGCGCACCAGGTATGCGATGCGGTGCACCAACACCCGCGTCTTGCCGGATCCGGGGCCTGCCAGCACCAGCACGTTGGTCTGCTCGCGGTCGTCCGCCACAATGCGCCGCTGGATAGGGTTGTTCAGGCTGTCGACGATGGTGCGCCACGACTCCGGCGTGGTCTGCCGCGAGATTTCTCTATCGCGGTCCGGCAGCCATCGCTTCAAAAAGTCGTCCCTTCTGAGGCTGAAGTAGTCCATCGCCAACCGGACCGCATCGGCCATCACTTCGAGTCCCCGCTGGACGTACTCCACCATCACGTGAATCTGGATGACCTGTTCGTCGTAGTGGACCTTGAGGGGCGTGTAATCGGCCTGGGCGAATCCACGCCGGTCGCGCTCCAGCCGGATTGTCATCGCGGGTCGAAAAACGGCAAGGCCCCTGTTGAGCCGGATGACCTCCTGCTCGTGCAGCCACAAGAGGGCGCGGTGCAGCAATGTTGGCAGGGCGGCTTCTCTTACCTGGCCGGCGAGTGTCATGTCGGACTTTAGCGCGGTCGTCAGCTTGCCCATGGTGGTTTCCGCGAGCAGGTCCGTGCCGCGACTTCCTTGGGGCAGGGTGGAGAGCAGGTGGTTCAGCAGAACGGAAGCGGCCGCGCGGCGCCGCTCCGCGAGGCTCTCCACATCTTGCCACTCACGCTGCAGTGTTACCATGAGTGTCTCCGTGTCGCGCCCTCGCACACCCAGGCTTCCCCCGCTTCCGCCCTCGCCTCGTCCGTCGGCGGCGACGCTTCGGACGATGCTCCGAACCCTCTCCGGCAGCGCGGAGGTGTGGCCCTCTTCCTTGAGCCGCGGCGTGACGAGGCGGAGATGCAACGGAGAGGACTCTCCCTGCGCCATGTCCGGGTAGGTCTCCCGCAGGAGCTCGATTACGGCGCGCTCCAGTCCCGCCGCCTCTTCGAATCGACTCCGGGAATGCCGCCGGACGCCCGCGTGGACGAAAGCGGTCAGCGCGGTGTCGTTGCTGGCTATGCCCAGCTGCTCCAGGTCGTGGAGCGCGCCGCGCACCCCTTCCGGAGTCAGGCCGGATTCGGCCATGAGTTCGTCGGTGGAAAGGCCCTCGTCCGGGTCCGCCGCGAACAGCGCCCCGCAAATGGACAACAGCCTCTTGCGGTAGTCGTCTCGGATGCGGCTGTCCTGGAGCTTCGATTTCGCCTGTTCGATCGAGTTGACACGCAGCGAGGATGGGAACACCTGCACGCGGTTCTCCTCGCGTGTCAGCAACTCCGACTCCTCCAGCCAGGCCACAGATGTCCGCACACGTGTGTCGTCGGTGTTCGAGTCACGCTCGAATGCGTGCTCTTCGTCCTCCCGGAGAATCTCTCCGGCGGTCGCCACCACGTCGCCCTCCATGCGTTTCTTGCGGTCCAGGTTCCGCAGCGCCCTGAGAACGCCGTGAATCTCGAGACGGCTCAGACGCGAACGGGCCGACATGCCGAACTGCCTCTCGACGTCGTCGTCGGTGTAGAGCAGGACGCAGTGCGCGACCTGCTGGTCCCGCCCGGCGCGCCCGGCCTCCTGCAGGTAGTTCTCCAGCGAACCGGGGATGTCGGCGTGGATCACAACGCGAACGTCCGGTTTGTCTATGCCCATGCCGAAGGCGTTGGTAGCGACGATGGCCCGCAGGTCGCCGCTTATGAAACTCTCCTGGACATTCTTCTTTACTTCAGGTGTCAGCCCCGCGTGGAAGTGGTCTGCCGCGATACCCTTTTCCTGCAGGAACGCCGCCAACTGCTCGGCCTGGTTCCTAGTCGCGCAGTAGACGATTGCACCACCCGGCTCATCCGCCGGCAGGCGCTCCTCCAGTATCTGGTGGACGTGGGCGAACTTCTCGGCGCCGCTAGTCCGCACAACGACGAACTCCAGGTTGTTGCGCTTCGCCCCACCGTCGAAGACCCTCAGCGTGACGCCGAGCTCTTTTCGGAAGTACTCTACGATCTCGAGAGTTACGTCGGGCCTGGAGGTCGCCGTGAGGCAGATCAGAGGAGGAGGCGGTTCATCCCCGGCCCTCTCTCGGATGAAGCGCCCCACGTAGCGGTAGTCGGGCCGGAAATCGTGCCCCCACCTGGACAGGCAGTGGGCCTCGTCCAGCACCCACGCTCCTATCTCGCGCTGCTCCACCACGCGGCGCACGGAGACGTTGCGCAACTGCTCCGGCGAGATGATGAGGATACCGGCGTCGCCCAGCCGCACCCGGTCGAGCGCGTCCTTGCGCTCCGGCATCGACAGAAGCCCGTTTATGGTCACGCACGAGTCGATGCCGCGCCGTTTGAGCCCATTTACCTGGTCGGCCATGAGGGCGACCAGCGGCGAAATGACCACCGTCAGCGCGCCCGTCTTGTCGTAGCGTGACAGCGCCGGTACCTGGTAGCACAGCGATTTGCCGGAGCCGGTGGGCATGATCGCCAGCACTTGCTCTCCCGCCATCGCCGTCTCCACGACGGCCTGCTGCATCGGCCGTTCCGGCTCGTATCCCGGCTCCTCACGGAAGCTATCAATAGAGGGGAACCAGCGCTTGAGCTCACCAAGGGCGTCATGGCGCTCCTGGCACCAAGCGCACGCCGAATCAGTGCAGGCCGTGTCCCGCAGCCGGCGCACCAGCCGACCCGCCTCCGGGAACTGGTGGCGCACCCATGGCGGCATCACCGAGTTGCTGCCGGACACCGACAGCCACGCGAGGGCGTAGGCCAGCGGCCAACCGAGTGTGGCGGCGTCCGCCATCACCTCGCTGGTATGGGTGCTGCAGGCGCTTTCTTCAAGCCGCGCTCGAATCGCTCGGTGCGCCTCTATGTCCGATGGCCTTGGGGAGCGACGTATCGCTGTAAACACCCTGTCGAATCCGGGGCCAACGTACCCGCCGGTGAGCCAGTGCCACGCGGCCAACAAGTCGGGCTCCGCATCGCGTAGCATCATCTGCTGGTTGGCGAACACCTCGAGAGTCAGCCTGGCGTCCAGTTCCGGGTCGTTAATGCGCCCGCGCTGGAGCTGGCCGTCCTGGTAATGCTTCACCAGGTGGTGGTACGGGTTGCGTGGGTAGGCGAGCGGGTTGAGCATGAGCGTGTCCGCTGCCGGCAGCCGCAGAAGCCGAAGGTTGGGATTCGCCGCTCGCAAGTGGGGCAAATCAAAAGCGATGAGGTTGTGCCCGAGTAGACATTCCGCGCCTTCAGCGAAGGTGTCCAACCTCGCCAGTGCAGAGTCCAAGTCTTCCCCGCGGCCGTTGAAGATCATGCGCCCGCCCGTGTCCGGGCGCACGCCGGCGAATGCCCGGATTCTCTTATCCTTGGGAGTCACTTCAAGGTCTAGCGAGAGGCACCGGAGCAAGAGGCGTTCGCTATCGCTTGTCTCTGGCGCTCGATTCTTCGCGGATGATACGTTGACCATGCGTCTGGGCCCTTCACCTCCACCCAGTCATCATCACTCTATGGACAGCAGCGCTCGAACGTTCCGCAACACCGCCTCGACAATCGACGCAGGCAACCGCGACACCACCCCCTGCCGCAGTCCCGCCTGTTCTCGCCCAGTCTGCGGGTTGAAGTCTACCCACACCACGTCGCCACGGGCCGGAGCCGGCATTTGCCAATTCAACACACCTCTTTCCCTGCGGGTCGTCCCGTTTCCACCTCGGCGTGAAGGTTCTATTCGGTTACGCCTTCCAGAAGGATGTCCAACCTGGATTTGGCCCCCTTCCTCACGGTAACCACCAACTCGCCGTCTCCCGGCGTCAACTCGACTCCGGCGTCCACCTCAAGGCCGACCTCTGACGCTAGAGACTGGGGTATCTGAATTGCCAGGTTGTCGCCCCAACTGTCTATTCGGGCTGTAAAGGCGCTCACCTCAATTTCACTTGGTCATTCTGCCTGGGTCGTGGGAACGGCCGGCTAGGGGATGTCGGGGGGGCGTTCGGCTAGGTGGACTTCGGCGACGGCGAAGGCGCCGTCGGTGAAGTACTCGAGCTCGACTACGTCGTCTACTTCGTAGGTCCAGAGGCGGGTGAGGAACTTGGCCATGTCCGGCGTGGGAATGCCGTCCATTTTGATGACCACGTCGCCCACCTGCAGGCCGGCCTTCGCGGCGGGGCCGTCCCTCGACATCCGGGTGACGATGATGCCCTCGTTGACGGGGAGGCCGAGGCGGTTGGCGTTGGCGGGGGTGACGTCCGTGCCGCTCAGCCCTATGAGCGGACGCACCACTCTGCCGTGCTCGATGAGGCTTTCGATGATGGGCGCCGCGACCGACGAACTGACCGCGAAGCCTATGCCCTGCGCCTGGCGGTAGATGGCCGTGCTTATGCCGATGACCTCGCCGTCCATGTTGACCACGGGTCCGCCGCTGTTGCCGTCGTTGATGGCGGCGTCGGTCTGGATCATGTCGTACAGCACGCCGTGCTGCGTGTCGATGGTGCGTCCCTTGGCGCTCACTATGCCGAGCGTCACCGTGGGGCCGCCCTTGAGAGCCAGCGAGTTGCCCACCGCGACCACCCAGTCGCCGACGTTGAGCGCGTCGGAGTTGACCAGGTCGGCCGTCGGCAGCGGGTCCTCGGTGTCCACCTTGATAACGGCCAGGTCTGTTATCAGGTCCTGGCCCACCACCTTCGCCGTGTAGGTGTCTCCGCTGGGCAGCGAAACGGCAATCTCGTCGGCGTTCTGCACCACGTGGTAGTTGGTTACGATGTAGCCGTCGTCGCGTATCACGACGCCCGAGCCGGCGCCCTCGTCGTTGAAGTCGAAGAACACGCCCCGCGTTACCGACTCCACGGATATGGACGCGACCGCGGGATTGACGCGCTTGACGAGGCTGGAGATGGAGGGCAGGGTGGTGAGCGCGGCGGCCGGCGGAAGCGTCACGGCGGCGGGAGCGGTCGGCGGCGCAGTCACGATCGCGGTGGGGACAGGTGTGGCGGTCGCGATGGCCTCGCCTGGGGCATCGGGTTCCTGCGAGCAGGCTGCGGCGGCAAACACCAGCACGCACGCGGCAAACGCCAGGCGCGATACAATTCTAACCGGCGTCCGGCGCCACCATAACCCGAAGTCGAACACGCAGCAGCCCCGCCCACAAAAGCCTAACGCCCTGTACCCCCGTCGACCTCTGAACGTAGGCCGTGTATCGGGATGTGACCAGGGCGCCCAATAGTAAAATGATAGCCGATACGTACACCCAGGTCAACAAAGCCATGATCGCGCCGACCGAGCCGTACACGATGTTGTAGATGGGAAATCGCGTTACGTACCAGACGAAAATGAAGTTGGCGATGCCAAAGGCAATTGACGCGAAGAGGGCGCCGAACCACACGTCGGCGAATCGAACGTTGGTGTTCGGCAGGTAGCGGTAGAGAACCAGGAACGTGAGGAAGTACAACAGCGGCGTTGTCAACTGCCCGGCCAGCGCCAGGAGCCAGTGGGCGATCCCTACGCCCGGCGCTAAGTACAGCACGATGTCGCTGACGTAGGCCGACAACAGCGGCGCGACGAACAGCACGAATATGACCACCAGGCCGCTGAACAGCACCAGCGTGAGGTCGATCAGCCGCTCCTTCATGAACGGGCGCGTCCTGGTGATGCCCCAGGCGGAGTTGATGCCCTTGCGGATGGCTCCGAACACGGCGGTGGACGCGGCGAGCAGTCCGACGACGCTGATTATGCCGGTGATTGCTCGCGCCCTGGCCACGCCCTGAAGGGTGTCGCCGATGAACTCCTGGGAGACGGGCAGCACTTCGGCTATGTCGTGCGCGAGCCGGGTATCCTCCGGGTTTGGGCTGAGCAGATAGCCCACTATGGACACCATCGCGAGGGCGAGCGGAAATATGGAGAACAGCGTGTAGAACGCGATGGCGCCCGCCACGAACGGACAGTTCTTGGACAAGAAGTCGTTTAGAGTGTCTCTGCAGAAGAGTAAGAACCGGACGGCGGCCAAACCTGCCCTCCAAGGAAAATACGTGCGAAGATACTAAGCAAAACCCACTTGGTATGTCAACCAAAGTCAACAATTCGAGACTTTATCAGTGTTTTGCTGCGTTACGCCGAGTTCTGTGATCAGTCCGGACCACTCCCGAAGCTTTTGACTCCTTTCAGGATACGCCCGGACCGGTGGCGCCGACTAAACTGATTCAGGCTAAATGGCAAGTCACCACTTGGCACAAATGCCCATTGGTGCAATAATAAATGTAGTCAATTGCTTTGCCAGAGCGGGCGCGCGCGGGCCGCCCAGGAGGAGGATATGGATTACTACAAGGCTGAATACATCTGGATTGACGGGGCGGAACCCACCGCAAAAATGCGTTCCAAGGGCAAGGTGGTTCCGAAGGGTGAGGCTCCTCCCGTATGGGGTTTCGACGGCTCCAGCACCAACCAGGCCCCCGGCGAAAACTCGGACTGCGTGCTGAACCCGGTGTTCGTGTGCCCGGACCCGATACGCGGCGGCGACAACGTTCTCGCGATGTGCGAGGTGCTGCTGCCGGATATGTCACCGCATCCGTCGAACACGCGCGCCGCGTGCGCGGAGATGGCCGAGAAGTTCGGTGACTTCGACACATGGTTTGGGATCGAGCAGGAGTACACCTTCTTCGACGGCATCAAGCCGCTGGGCTGGCCCGACAACGGCTTTCCGGCGCCGCAGGGCGGCTACTACTGCGGCGTGGGTTCCGACGAGGTGTTTGGTCGACCCATCGTCGAGAAACACCTCGACGCCTGCCTGCAGGCGGGCTTGATGGTTTCGGGCATCAACGCAGAGGTCATGCCCTCTCAGTGGGAGTTCCAGATAGGTCCGGTCGGCGCTCCGCTGGTGGCCGACCAGCTCTGGGTCGCCCGGTGGCTGCTGTACCGTGTGGGCGAAGACGTGCACATCTCCGACTCGCCCAACAAGGGCGTCACCGCGAGGCTGGACCCCAAGCCGGTGCAGGGTGACTGGAATGGCGCGGGCGCGCATTGCAACTTCTCCACGAGGCAGATGCGTGAGAACTACGAGGCTTGCATCGACGCCGCCGAGGCGCTGGGCCGCAACCACGATCTGCATATCGCGAACTACGGCGATCGCATCGAGGAGCGGCTGACCGGGCTGCACGAGACGTGCTCGTACCGCGAGTACCGGTACGGCGTGTCGGACAGGGGCGCGTCGGTGCGGATACCGTGGCAGGTGCACCGCGACGGCAAGGGCTACATCGAGGACAGGCGGCCGAACGCGAACTGCGACCCCTACAAGGTCACCGAGCTGATCCTCAGCACGGTCTGCAGCGCCGCCTCCTAACCCTTCCGCTAGAGGCTGGAAGAGTAGAGAGCCCCCGGACTTCCGGGGGCTCTCGTTGTGTGTGGGAAGGGGGACTATTGGCGGCATCCCCCATCCTAGCCTTCCCCCTGCGCGGGGGAAGGGACACTTGGAAGAGGCTACGGCCCGAATGAGCTTCCGGCCACCGCCCGGAAGAGCAGCCGCCCTCCGCCGTCGCCGTTGAGAGCGGTGTGGAACACCCCGTACCACAGCTCGCACCGTCCAATAGCTATCTGGGCCCTCAGCCTCTGGTCCGACGGCGCCGACTGGAGGGTGGCCGGGCGGCGGCTGTGCCTGTGCTGCTCGCTGATGTCCATGAGCGTCCTCAGAGGCGTGAGCTGCGGTCTCGCGGACAGGTGAACCACAACAGTGTTGGGCATCTCGACGGGGTTCACCACCACCACCACGCCCGCGTAGTGCGCCGATTGCGTGATGTGCTCGCGCAAGCGGCGGATCAGGTTCTCGGCCTCGTTCAGGTTGCCTCTCTCTATGAGCGTGTGCACCTCGTTGCTGCGCTCGTTGGCCATGCGGGCGTGCTGCTCGGAGCGGCCCATGTCGTCGCGCTGCATACGCAGGGAGAGGTTTTCCTGGGTGGTCTTCACCCAGTAGAGCGGCTCGCCGGGCACGCTGTCCCTGGCGGCGACCGAAGTGCCGCCCGCGGCAAAGAGCACAACCAGGACGGCCGCGAACGCGGCCAGGATGGGACGGGCCAGCGGGGTCCTGAGCATCGCGCCGAGCCGCTCCCACAGGGAGGGGGCCGATGTGGGGGCGGCGCCGCGCTGGGCGAGGGCCTGCGCCAACCGCTCGTAGCCGCGAGAGCGGGCACGCGCCAGGTGGGGCGTTGCCCGGGCGGTCTGGCGCACGGCGGAAGCCGACCGCAGCAGCGGCGCCAGCTCTAGGGCGTGCGCAGGGTAGCGTGCGCAGCACTCGGCGATGGTCTCGCCGGAGGCCAACCGCTCCAGGCACTCGTCCAGAACATCGTCGAAATCGCGGCCCATGTCTCCCATCGTCACGCCTCGCCGCATCCGAGAGCCCCCGCAAAAGAGGGCTCCTTCTCCATGAGGCTTCTCAGCTTCTTGAGGCCCGCGTGTTGAAGCGCCTTCACCGCGTTGGCCTTTCTGCCCACTACCTCGGCCGTCTCCGCGAGGGACAACTCTCCGGCGAAGCGAAGCGTTATCACTTCGCGCTGAAGGTCGGTGAGGTCGGCCATCGCGCCGTAAACCTCGCCGAGCGTGAGTTTGCGGTCGATGAAGCCATCCACGTCCCACGAGTAGGCTCCCACCGACTGCGACACCTGGTCGAGGTACACGGAGGGCCTCTTGTCCTTGCGCCTGAAGTGGTCCACAACCTGGTTGTGGGCGATTCTGAAGAGCCACGAGGAGAACGGGAACCCCTGCCACTTGAAGGAGTGGATGGACTCCAGCATCTTCAGAAACACCTCGCCGGTAACGTCCTCAGCTTCGACCGGATCACGCAGCTTGAAGCTCACGTAGCGGTAGATCCTGTCGAAGTAGTGCTCATAGAGAGCGGCGAACGACGCCTCGTCACCTTCCTTGGCTCCACTCACCAGCGCTTCTACGTCAATGTTGGCATCGGCGCCTGCCATCATCGTCGCCTTTCTCTCAGGGTGCGCCTGGGTTCGGGACACTGCGCACAGCGCCCCTTTCAGTTGATACAACGTCAGCTAGTGAAAAAAGGTTAGCATAACTGCTTTCGGCGGTATAGCCCCACTCGATCTTCGCGGTGGCGGTGTCGTCGGCCTGCTGTCCTCATCGGGGCGTTAGCTAGTCGTAACCCGGATCCACGCTATTCCTTCCACGTGCTGGAAGTGGCGGTCGGCCGACACGAGGTCTGCGCCGGTCTCCAAAGCGTGGGCGGCTATCCAGACGTCGTTTGTCGGAATCGGGTTTCCTTTCGCCTTCAGGGCAGTCATTACGCGTGAGTAGCGGTCAGCCGTAACCGGTCCAACAGGAACGAATGATACGTATGGACGTTTAAGGAAGGATCGAAGCTCCGCAAGGTTCCGCCCGTAGTGCCCCCTTGCCGGAAGCCAAACAGCTGCTCTCCTACTACTACAGCCGAGAACAGCACCTCCTCAGCAGCTCGTATCAGATCTCTCACCTCGTAGTTGCCTCTCATGAACGCAGAGTAGGCGTTGGAGTCCAGTAGAATTCTCATGTCCACGTTGACTCGTCTACAGTCTCGAAGATCTCAAGAGCAGTATCGAAGTTCTCTGCCTCATCGGGGCGCCATACGCCGAAGAGATCGTCTAACGCGGGTCCTATCGCGTTCGGATTCCCCTTGCCATCAGCGAGCCCGGCGCCCTTCCTGAGCAGCCTCAACGCAGCCTGACTCAGGGAGATTCCCTCCCGCTTGGCGAGGCGGCGCATAACGGAACTCAGTTCGTCGTCGAATCCTCTTACCGTCAGTTGGTCCATATCGTGTAACCCCTTTCGAGTCACAAACAGAGGCTCTACGAGTCATGCTATTGTTCATTCACATGCAGATCAAGACTGGCTGGTCGATTGGAGCAGTCTCAGATTGCCGGATGCCCTCAGCGCGGTTCCCCTCGCGTAGGCGGCAAGGCGAAATCTGCTCACTTCTGCGACATTCTGTTGTGTTCGTAGCTGGGAGCGCCGGCGGACCTGCGCCAATCTGTAATGCCTGGCGTGGCATTTCTGGACAAAAGTGTCGCGCCGCGTGGCAGAAGGGGACAGGGGGCGGGTCGGCGCCAGTGGCCTGTCTTAGACGCCCCTACGGATGCCTGGGGCGTAATCCCGAATGGGGGTAGGGATTCCAGGCCGCGGGGTCTGTCCCTCGCCTGGGCGAGGGTAGCACGTATGTGCGTATATTGCAAGAGGGGGTGGCGAGATTGTGGGATTGGGGCGGATTGGTGGGGAGAAACTGCGCAGCCGTGGAGACGTGGTTGAGCGTCTGTAGGACGTTTGGGTGGCAGGGCCAGAGCACGGGCGGCGCAGGAAAGTGACAGTTTTTTCGGGGCGCCGGGGAGCGAAAGGGTCGGGTTTGGGCGAAGGGGCGCCGCCGGAGTGTGCGTTGGGGCGCCCGGGCGACGTTGGCTAAGCAATGTGGCTAACGCAGGTCGATGGCCGTTCGGGTACATTTCACAGGTGAGCATGTTGAACCTGGACCTGCCGGAGGACAGGGAGCAATTCAACAAGTGGTCAAACATCGTTTCTCTGATTGTCGATCCCCTACTGGAAGAGTGGCAGGTGCATCAGGTGCGGCAGGCTGTGGACGAGATGTTAAATTGCTTTGAGGCGCTGCTGTCCAGGTTGGATAGCCTGCGGCTGGTGGAAGAGCCGCGCTACTGGAACCGGGTGACTCTACGGGGCCTGGAGTCCCTTTGGCTGGAGGCGGCCTAACGCTTCGCCTCTACGGGTTGGCGCGACACCCTGACTACTGGTCCAGAACGAACGTCTGGATGAAGGGTCTCGAATCTCTCCGGTCTGGCGGCGTTGTCGGCCACTCACGAGAGGCGACGATGGCAACGGCCCCTCCACTTATGTCCGGCTCCTGAGTACTCGCCTACATTGCCAGTCTGGTCACTTGGTTGGCTCGTCCTGACCACTTACCAACTCTCAAATGAACTTCCAAAAGCCAGGGCCGCGAAGAACACTCAGTATTGTCGTAGCCGCACGCCGGTCAATCGACCGTGGCGGCCTTGCTCCAAGGGCGGGTGCATACATCTGCCCGCCCTTGGGGCAGTCCGTGCAAGGCGCCGAATTCCAGAGGGCGTCGCGGGCGTTCTCGCGAACGATGCCAATGACGCCGAGGTTGCGGTCGTAAATCTCACCGTAGTTCCCGACAGCCCATATCACGTAGCGGGCCACCGCCTGAGGCAGCCAGGTTTCATCCTGGCGGAATGAGCCTTCAATCCCCAAGAGCCGATCTACGTTGTAATCACCAGTCGGCATATCCGGTACCCCGTCCGAGGCGATCCCGTAGGCCTCAGCGCGAATGAGTATTGCCATCATCGTTTTACGAAGGGGAAACTTCGATAGCTGACTTCCTGATCACGACGTTTTCGTAAGATTCGGTCATCTTCGTCAAATGTTTTATAGATTGGACTAGACGATCCTGTTCATCGGCTGGTCCTACTGTGATCTTCTTAACAGGAAGTGGCTTATGACATATTCTTACATAAGGCTTCAGAAACCGACTGCCACTTTTGCAGCTAACACTATCGCGGGACTCCTGTTGAACGATGTTCACAATCCTCCACTCGTTCTCGTGACTGAAAACAGGGTTCTTTGAGAACACAACACTCAACATGAACCACGCGTTTACATCAACATTGCCCTGTGTTCGATGCTCAGGTTTATGTCGTTCGTGGTTGAGATATTTCGCATACTTCAGTTGTTCTTCTTCTTTGTAGATTACAGACCGCAACCCTTCGTAGCCACTTGAGGTCAGTGCTGTTATCCCATCATCGAACGTGATACAGCAGCCATTTCGACCTGAGTACATTTCCCATTGGGTAAGCAGGTCCTCGGACTCCGATAGGCAGAATACGTACGGCTGGAAATGGTAGTACATGAGGGGAAGTAGTTTTTCTGTAAGTGAGACATCCTTTACGGATTTGTTCCTGCGCATTTCATCTATGATCTGAAGGCCATACCTCAGTTCTGTCGGATCGCTAGTGAAAGCTGCGTGGGTTAGGTGCAGAGTATGACTGACAAGAATCTCCTTCACCGCGTCGAAGCTCGTGTAATGGTGAAGTCCACTTTCGGGAAACTGACGCTTCCGGTAACTGAGTAGTGGAGCAAAAGAGCCTTTTGAAACTGAGTCACTCATTGGTCTTCCTATGGGACGAATAGTTGTGCGAGGTGGCGTACCCGAATCCAGGGAGGGCTGCGTCTTCCCCCAACTGAGGGTTCCTACAGCGCCAACCTGAACCCAAATGCGAAGGTCATTGTTGTTGTAATGTGTTGATGCTCAGTTGTGCCGGCATTGTTCTCGTCGTCGCTCATTCTGCTCACGTTATCCTCACACACTCTTGCCGGGCCTCTCCTCTTCTCACGGCCGGACAGCTTATCCCGGCTGCACAGCCGTATGCGCCCGCTTTGTTACTCGCAGAAGGGCAGGTCCTGCTCATGGAAGTCGTTGGCTTTCACGCGCCTCAAAGCACGGGGAATGCACCCGGTGAAATGGTTCCCGCGGATACTCAGGGTGTCCAGAGTGCGGATGTCCCCGAGTTCGGGGGGAATTTCGCCGTTCAGGTTGTTCCGGTCCAGGCGCAGGACGCGTAGTCCGCTATTTTGGAGGTGGCCCAGTTCGGGGGGAATCTCGCCGGATAATTGATTGGCCGATAGGACCAGCTCCTGGATACTTTGGATGCTGCCTAGTTCAGGGGGTATCTCGCCAGCCAATTGATTGCCCGACAGGTCCAGTGTATGAAATGAGGAGATGTCCCACAGTTCGGAGGGTATCTCGCCGGCCAATTGATTGCCCGACAGGTCCAGTGTATGAAATGAGGAGATGTCCCACAGTTCGGAGGGTATCTCGCCGGACAAGTTGTTTCCGCTGAGGTTCAGGACTCTGATGCTGCCGAGGCTGCCCAACTCCGGGGGTATTTCTCCGGTCAGGTTGTTGTCAGGGAGTAGGAGCCTTCCGACGGCCCTACTGTTAATGGCCCTATGGACGCCGAACCATTTTCCTATCGGCTGGTCGGTCAACCAGCCGGTGTTGTTGTACCAGTCATCGCCGCCGGTGGCGTTGTAGAGGGCCAGCAGCGCCGATTCGCCCTCTTCGGAGGCGGGGAATTCATCGCCGCAGAAGGGCAGGCCAAGTTCTGATAGGTCGTTGGATTTCACGCGCCGTAAAGTAGGCGGAATGCAACCGGTGAACCGGTTCCCGCCGAGGCGCAGGAAGCTCAGGACCGATCTGTCACCGAGTTCGGGGGGTATCTCGCCGGACAATTGGTTGTTCGACAGGTCCAGTACTTGCAGGCTGCGCATGCCCCCGAGTTCGGGGGGTATCTCGCCGGACAACTGGTTATTCGACAAGTTCAGGGTTTGAGGGCCGTGGCCGTGAATGGTCCAGAAGTCGTCGGGTATCGGGCCCGACAATTGATTGTCCGACAGGTCAAAAGAGTCCGCTATCAGGAAGAGCATTCTCAGTTCGGAAGGAATCTCGCCGGTCAGGTTGTTCCCGCTCAGGTCCAGTACGTTCGTTCCGGCAAACTCGCCGAGCTCCGGGGGTATTGCGCCGGTCAGGTTGTTGTCCGGGAGTCGGATCCCTGTGACGATGCCATCGTCGGGGTCAGATTGGCGGCCGACACCGAGGCCGGACCACATAGCCATCGGCTGGTTGGTCAACCAATTGGTGTTGTCGTGCCAGTCATCGCCGCCGGTGGCCCTGTAGAGGTCCAGCAGGGCGCAGTAGGGCAGGCCCAGCTTCAAGAGGTCGTTATCGGAAACCGCGTGCAAACTGGCTGGAATGCAACCCGTAAACCGGTTTTCGCCGAGACGCAGGGAGACCAGTCCGTCCAGGTTGCCCAGTTCGGGGGGAATCCGCCCGGTCAGGTTGTTCTCGCTGAGGTCGAGGACGCTCAACGAAACGATGCTGCCCAACTCCGGGGGCAACTCGCCGGTCAGGTTGTTCGCCGGGAGCCGGAGCATCGTCACCAGGCGAGGGTTGCGGGCGCCCCGGTTACTGGCGCCGTACCATCTGATGTTGTTGATGTTTCCCCAATTGGTGTTGTCGTGCCAGTCGTCTCCGCCGGCGGAGCGGTAGAGGGCTACCAAGGCCTGTCTGATCTCGTCGCTCGGGAGAGCGCCTGAGTCGCACATGGGCAGGTCCAGCAGCAGGAAGTCGTTTACGGGAATCCTTTCCAATTCGCCGGGGATACACCCGGTAAACTGGTTGCCTCCCAGGTACAGCCGGTTTAGTTGGCGGAACCCACCCAGTTCGGAAGGTATCTCCCCGGTCAGTTCGTTGCCCCGCAGGTCCAGGGTTACCAGGTCGCGAATGCTGCCCAACTCGATAGGTATCTCCCCGGTCAACTGGTTGCCGCGGAGGTTCAACTCTCTCAGGATGGGGCCGAGGTCGGCCAGTTCCGGCGGTATCTCGCCGGTCAGTTGGTTGTTGGCGAGGCTGAGATAATACAGCCCATCCATGTCCCCCAATTCGGAGGGTATTTCGCCGGTCAGTTGGTTGCCGCTCAGGTACAGATGGGTCAGCTTGTCCATCCGGCCCAGTTCGGGGGGTATCTGGCCGGTCAACCGGTTCCCTCGTAGGTCCAGGCGCCTGAGGTTATCGAGGCCGGGCAGCTTTGGGGATATCTCACCGGTGAGGCCGTTGGCGGGAAGCTGCAACCCGCCGACAAAGGGAACTTGATAAGAGTTGCCGCCGCCGCCCGGCCTGAAGGCCACCCGGGTATAGCTGTTGATCAGGACTCCATACCAGTCCACGTCAGGGTTCACGAAAGCGCTTTCGCCCTCCGGGTCCTTCACCTCGTCGCCTATCGGGTCTCCTTCCAGCCAACCGGTGTTGTCCCGCCAGTCCGGGCCACCGGCGGAGTGGTAGAAGGCGACGAGGGCCTCCCTCTCGGAGGTGGAGAGGGGGTTGTCCACGCTGGGTAGGGGAATGCCCCCGCCGCAGGCGGAGAGCAGGAGGGTTAAGGCACAGGTCAAGGCCACCAGGCTCCCCAGGCCGTGCGTGGAGGGCTGATGCGAGGTTTTGGTCTCGCGGCCGGGCATAAGCTACTCGCAGTTCATTTGGTCTTAACTACAAGAGACGTAAGTCGATCCGATTATTGAACGCTGAGCAGATAGTGGGCGTATCTGAAATCGAACCAGTCAGTGCGGCAAACTTGTGTGACGGTCAGCTCTTCGCCACTCCGGTCAGCGTCTTGGTCCGTACAAGCCGCCAGATATTCCCGCCTATATCGCTCTTCGTCTGTTTCCGCACTCTCTGCATCTGCTCCTAGTTTCGAAAGCCCCTCTCTAGTCTCTGTCTCCGCAAGCTTTGCGCTATCTTCGTCTGGGAAGCGCCTGTTCTCGTCTCCCTTAATGTGTCAGCCCCTGCCTTCGCCCACATGGATTGTCCGTCATCAGCATATTCGAAGTGAAACATCAAGCTGTTGCGTATGTCCGACACTACATCATCAATCGAGCCGACATCGAGTGATACGTAATCCCCTGGACCACCACGGATTCCATCCAGGTAACGCTGCCAGGCGCGGTCCTCGTCCCAGGACCCGTAATCTGTGAGATTGCTGACGCCTTCCAGGTAGTAGCTTGGCTCTCGGTCCATTATCACGACCACGTCGTTCGGGCGGAATGATAAGCTCTCCCACTGTTGATTTGGATTGACCCAACTCCCAAGAGGGAACCAACACCTCGGAGGGTTCGAGCCTGTGTCAGATTACCAGGCGGTCAACACAGGGAGGCCCTTCCCCCCTGGTCGTCCAGAGGAATCCTAGCTCTGCCCCTCGTACCAGTCGATGATGTCTCTGCCGGTGGCTTTCCACACGCTCGCGTGCCTGGATATGTGGGCCAGGGCGAGGTCGAGGTACTTGCTGCGGAAGGGCTGGCCTATGAGCCAGGGGTGAAGGCTCAGCACCAGGGTGCGGCCGGTTTCGGCGCCGTCGATGTACAGGCCGTCGAAGGTGTCGCGTATCATCTGGCTGTAGTGCATGATGGAGACGCCGCGGTTCCACTGGGTGAAGAGGTCTTCGACTTCGACGTGGACGGGAAGCGAGAACAGGTTGCCCTCGGCGACCTTCATGGGGTAGGGTTGCTCGTCGTTGGGCCAGTCGCAGACGTACCTTATGCCCTCGGCGGCCAGCAGGCCGGGCGTGCGGGTCGACTCGCCGTACTCGGGGCCCAGCCAGCCGGCGGGCCGCTCGCCGGTGGCCTCGGCGAGCGCTTCGACGGACTCGCGGATGTACTGCCGCTCCTCTTCCTCGCTCATCTCGCTGGTGATCATGCGGGTGACGCTCTGGCCGTGGCCGATGAACTCGGCTCCGCGATTGCGGCACTGCTCTATGAGGAACGGGTAGTTTTTCGCCACGGTGGCGTCCATGGCGACGGTTGGGGGGATGCCGTACCTGTCGAGGATATCGAGCACGCGGAAGATGCCGACCCTGTTGCCGTACTCGTGGTGGGAGTAGGAGCGCAGGTCGGGGAAGGTTCCTCTGCCCAGTCCGCCGGGGGCCGGCGGCTGGAACCAGCCCTCGGGCATACTCCACTCGTAGTGTTCGAGGTTGAGTATCACGCACAGGGCGACGCGCGCGTCCGCGGGCCAGGTCAGCGCGGGGCGCGTGGTGATGGGAGACCAGTCGTAGTAGTCGTTGTCCATGCCGGGTTTGCGTTCTGCGGGCACTGTCTCTGCCTCCTGAAGTGTTGGGTACTGTCGGCGTCGCTCGAACGCTCAGCCGCTCACGTGGGCCAGAACGTCATCGTAGTAGTTTTCGATGTAGTATTCGGCGATGTCGTCGGCGGTGGTCTTCCACACGCCGTCGTGGGCCAGAATGTAGCTGAGCGCCTCGTCGAGGTACTTGGCGCGGTGGGGCTGGCCAATCCAGTAGGGGTGCAGCGCGATGCACATGACGCGGCCGCTTTCGGCGCCCTCCTGATAGAGCACGTCAAACTGGTCCTTGATTATCTGGCAGAAGTACTCCGCCTCATGGCCCTGGGCGTTCACGACGACGTCGTTCAACTCGATGGTGTAGGGCATGGACACCAGCTTGCCCTGCTTCACCTTCATGGGGAAGGGCTGGTCGTCGTGGAACCAGTCGGTGTGGTAGATGAGGCCGGCCTCGGCCATCAGGTCGGGCGTGGCCTCGGTGTTGGTGAGGGCGGGTCCGAGCATACCCTTGAGCTGCTTGCCGGTATACTTCTTCAGGGTGTCGATGATATCCCGGTAGAACTCTCGCTCCTCGTCTTCGGTCATGCCGTACAGGTAGCGGGTGTTGTAGATGCCGTGGGACATGTAGTCGTAGTCGCGCTCGACCATGGCGTCACGGATTTCGGGGAAGTGTTCGAGCACGGCCTCGTTGAGCGAGACGCAGCAGCGGAAGTCGTGCTTGTCCAGCACCTCCAGCATTCGCCAGAAGCCGACCCGGTTGCCGTAGTCGCGGTGGGAGTAGCTCTGCACGTCGGGATGCGGCGTGCGCGCCCAGGGGTCGCGGAACCTGTTCCCGGGCGGCAGGTACTCGTAGTGCTCGACGTTGGGCGAAATCCACAGGGCGACCCTTGCGTTGCCGGGCCATCGTATGGTGGGCCGGTCGATGATGGGCGAGTAGTCGAAGCGGTCTGGCGGCAGGGCCATGTTAATCTCCTCTCTTTCGAGTGACGGGTTTACTGAGAGCCTCTCAGTCTAGGGTCCCAGATGTCTCGCAGTGTGTCGCCGAGCAGATTGAAGGCAAGCACCACTACGCTGATGGCGAGGCCGGGGAACAGGGCGAGGGTGGGCGCTCGCTCCATGTAGGCGCGGCCCTCTCTGCTGAGCATTCCGCCCCAGGAGGGTTCCGGGGGAGGGACGCCGAGCCCAAGAAAGCTGAGGGAGGCCTCGATGATGATGGCGGCGCCCAGCAGCACCGAGACGAGCACGAGGATGGGCGCTACGACGTTGGGCAGGATGTGGCGGAACATGATGCGGAGGTTGCCGGCTCCCACGCTCCTTGCGGCGTCGATGTACTGGTTTTCCTTAATGGACAGCACGGAGCCACGCACCACGCGGCCGTTCCAGGGCACGGCGATGAAGGCGATGACGTAGATCACCTTGTCGATGCCCGCGCCGAGGACTGCGATGACGGCGAGAGCGAGGATGAGCGAAGGGATCGCCTGGCTGGCGTCGAGGACGCGCTGGACCAGCAGGTCGAACCATCCTCCCAGGTAGCCGCTGATTATGCCGATGATCGAGCCGGCGCCGACACCGAGGATGACGGCGGGGATGGCGATGAGGAGCGAGATACGCGCGCCGTGAACGACGCGGCTGAACACGTCGCGTCCCAGGTTGTCGGTGCCCATCCAGTAGGTGAGACTGGGGCCCTGGAGCCTGTCCCTCACGTGGGCCTCCAGCGGATCGAACGGCGAGATGAAGTCGGCGAAGACTCCCGAGAGCACCATCACGACGATGACGACGGCAGACACCGCCCCGACAGGCTTGTTCATGGCAACTCTCGCCAGGCGCGCCATGTAACCCGCACGCCGGGGGGCGCGGGCAAGCCCGTTTGCTGGGACGGCCTCCTCTGGCTGCCGCGGTGTGCTTCCTGTTGCCATTTCCGTTCTCCTCAGCAGCGGGCGAGGCTAGCTGTAGCGAATCCTCGGATCGAGCCAGCCGTAGGTCAGGTCAATCACCAGGTTGATCATCACCAGGAAGGCGGCGAGGAACATGATGTTGGCCTGGATCTGCGGATAGTCTCTCTGGGTCACGGCGCCTAGCGTGAGCTGTCCGACGCCCGGTAGCGCGAAGATGTTCTCGATGATTACGGTGCCGCCTATGAGGGCGTTCATCAGGTTACCGATGATGGTGACCACGGGGATGAGGGCGTTCTTCACGGCGTGGCGGTACACGACCACTCCTTCGGCGAGTCCCTTGGAGAGGGCGGTGCGGATGTAGTCCTGGCGCAGCACCTCGAGCATGGAGGAGCGAACCATGCGCGCTGTAGTGCCCGATAGCTGGAATCCGAGAACGATTCCGGGAAGGTAGAACTGCGATAGGTTCCGCACCGGGTCTTCCCACAGCCTGATGTAGCCCAGCGGCGGCAGGTATGCCAGGAAAAGGCCGAGGTACACGACGACCATGGTGGCGATCCAGAAGTTGGGCATGGAAATGCCCAGGATAGCCAGTACCCTGGCGGCGTAGTCGGTGACCGTGTCCTGCCTGATGGCGGAGATTATGCCCAGGGGAATGGCGAAAGCCATACCCAGCAGAAGGCCGATCGCGGCGAGCTCCAGCGTGACCGGAATAGAGCTCATAAGCTGGTCTACAACGGGCTTGCGGGTGTAGTAGGAGTCGCCCAGGTCGCCCGTGATGACGCCGCGCATCCAGCGAAGGTACTGGGTGTGAAACGGCTGGTCGAGGCCGAGCCGGGCCTTCAGACCCTCGAGCTGCTCGGGACCGATGTTGCCGGTGTCGCCGACGATTGCCACCACCGCATCGCCGGGGATGATGCGAGTGAGGGAGAAGATGGCGATCGAAACGATTAAGAGGGTCGGGACCGCCAGCAGGAGTCGTCTAGCAATGTAACGATGCACAGGCACTCCCTTGGATCGGCCCACAGTCGCGGCAGGGCCGTGAACGTCCTGGCTGGAGGCGTTTCCCAACGCCTCCAGCCAGGTCCGGAATCAACGTGTTTGGAGAGAGGACTAGTGGCGGTTACCTATCCAGCCAGACCGTCTCCATGGCGTTTAGGCCCCATCCGTTGACCCAGAAGTAGATGTCGTGGCTCAGCCAGTTGCGAACTTCCGGCTTCGTCCACTCTGCGAACAGGAACACGGCGCCGAAAATGCGGTATATCTGGTCGAACTCTCTTTCGATGACCTGCTTGTTGATTTCTATGCGCGCGGCGCGGTCGAACTCGCGCTGGCTGGCGTCCAGCAGGTCGTTGAGGACGGGATCGTCGATGTTGAGGTAGTTGCCCGGCTCGCCCGTGCGCATCATGCGGTAGGTGAAATCGTCCCAGTCGACGCCGCCGGAGTACCAGGCGCCTCCGAGGAGGTACTCGAAGTCGTGGCTGAAGGAGGCGGCATTGTACGCGACATCCTCGTCGACGGTGAGTTCGGGCCTGAGGCCAATGTCTTTCCAGAACTCGATTCCGAGGGCCACCTGGCCGTCGGTCTGGCGGAGGGCGGTGGTGTGGATCGCGAACTCTATGCCGTCGAGGCCCTCCTGCTCCAGGAGCGCCATGGCGCCCTCGGGGTTGTACTGGTAGTACTCGCCGAAGTCGGACGGAGTGTAGGGGTACTCGCGCCCGAGCCAGTCGGTCGGGTAGCCGAGCGACCAGCGCCCCTGGTCGGCGTACGCGGCCTGCACCATGGCGTTCCGGTCCAGCGCCATGGACAGGGCGCGGCGGAAGTTCACGTTGTCGAATGGAGCGACGTCGTGGGGCGGCCCAAAGAAGAAGTTGCCGCCCGCGTTCTGCTCCATTACCCTGAGCTGCGCGCCGCGGTCGAGCTCGGTCCTCTCGATGTTCTTGCGGGCGTCGCCGTTGAGGGACATGTAGGAGTCCATCTGGTCGGCGCGGAACGCCGCCACGCGGGTGGCGTCGTCGAACATACGAACCGAGGTTATGCCCTCGAGATAGGGGAGCTGCTGTCCGAATGAGTCCTTCTTGTGGTAGGTGGGGTTGGCCTCGTACTCGATGATGCTGTCGAACACGTGGTTCGTGATCTGGAACGGACCCGTGCCGATGGGCGGGTCTTCGTCCAGCCTGCCCTCCTGGTTGGCGGCCTCAGGAGCGAAGACGGGGACCAGCGGCCCCGCCATGCTGTACATGAAGTAGGCCGCGGGAGACGAGAAGTTGAAGGTGACGGTGTTGGCCGCGTCGTCGGCGACTATGCTCTCCACCTGGCGGAAGATGCTCTTCTGCCCGGTGGCGCGCTCGTCGGTTATGTATGAGTCGTAGGAAAACTTGACGTCCGAAGCGAGGAAGTCGCGCCCATTGACGGGGGCGAAGTTCTGCCACTTTATGCCGTCAGCGAGAGTGAAGACGATCGATTCGCCGCCGCTGATAACCTCCCAACTCTGCGCGAGGTCGCCGGTGAGGCAGATTTCGCGGAGACATCGCCCCTTGGTGGCGATGGCCGTCTCCATGGTGTGATCAGCCTTCAGCAGGCGGTTGTAGACGGCGTTCATCTGGATCGCCAGCGAAGAGATGGCCGGGTTGCGCGGGTCCCAGGTGTTGAGGTCGAACCGGCCCTCCAGCCTGAACACTCCGCCCTTCTTCGGCTGTTCGCCAAACGGGTGGGGGAGCTTGCTCCAGTGCCACTGTGCGATGAGCGGGAAGTTCTCGGCCAGGCCTTCGGGGATCAGGTCGTCGGGCCGATCCATCGCTGCGGCCGGCTCGGCCGGAGTGGGTGCGGCGGCGGCAGGCGCCGCAGTGGTCGGCACGGCGGCCGCTGCGGGGGCAGCCGTTGGCTCCGCCTCCTCCTCGGCTCCGCAGGCCGCCAGGACTGCAACCAAGCTCAGCACTGCCATCAACATTAGCCCGATTGCTACACTGGGCATTCTCGACATGGTGTCCTCCTCGTTTGACAGTCCGTGCAGCGCACTCCAGGGGATACTCGGGCTTTTCCCACAGACTTTTCGAGCACGAACCAAGCTCGGCTCACAGCCGAAAAGCGGGATACAGACGCTGCTTTTTGCTTGAAGTTGGTGAATTACGTCACAAAATCTCCCAAATCCGTCTGAAGGCCGCTTCTGCTATAATCGCCGGGATTGCGGCAATATAGCACCTGCCCGGAAGGCCGTCAATGTGCAATGGAAACGTGGCGGCGCGGAAGTTCCAGGGCCGGACCTGGGATTTCCTCCGGGAGCGGGCGGCCGCAGTGTTGTTCCTATCCAACAGAAATGTCGTCCAGCGAATGCAGCCAGGAGGGTTTCATGACAAACGGCAACTCGCGGTTCAGCCACCTTCTGTCACCCATACGGCTGGGCGCCGTGGAAGTGCGCAACCGGATTCTGATCAGCGCGCACAGCTCGGGGATGTACCAGAACAGCCGGCCGACTCCACAGAACAACGCTTACCACGAGGCCCGCGCCAGGGGAGGCGTGGGCCTCATCATCATCCAGGGCACGATTGTGCATCCGTCGTCTTACGGGGGGCTTCAGAGTCCCACGGGTTACCTGGACGACGCGATTCCGGCGTGGCGCGAACTGGCGAATGCCGTTCACCGCCACGGCGCCAAGATATTCGTTCAGCTTCTCCACTTCGGCAAGTCCGGCCAGAGCCTCTCGACGATGCTGCCGTTGTGGTCGGCATCCCGCACCAAGGCGCTGTCGGGGAACGAGTACACACACTCGATGACCAAAGCAGAGATACAGGATGTCATCGAGGGCTTCGCCCATTCCGCGGCCAACATGAAGGAGGCGGGAGTGGACGGAGTAGAGCTGCACGGGGCGCACGGCTACCTGATCCAGCAGTTCCTTTCGCCGGTGACCAACCACCGGACGGACGAATACGGCGGCAGCGAGGAGAACCGGGCGCGTTTCGCGCTGGAGGTGGGGAAAGCGGTACGTGAGCGCGTGGGCCGCGACTTTGCGGTCGGCATACGGCTGAGCGCCGACGAGCTGCAGCCCGACGGAATGACCACGAAAGAGATGGCGCCCATGGCGGCGCTGCTGGAGGAAAAGGGGGACTTCGACTTCTTCAACGTCAGCTTCAGCGTGGGCGGAGGAATGCCTTTCGCAATGCAGCAGGCGGACATGACGTGGGAACAGGCGCCGTTCGTGCACTACGCCGAGGAGATCAAGAAGGCCACCAAGGGGATACCCATCTTCACCGTGTGCCGGATCATAGACCCTGGAATCGCGAACGACATCATCGCCACTGGTAAAGCAGACATGTGCGTTATGACGCGGGCGCACGTCGCGGACCCCGAGATTGGGCGCAAGCTGATGGAGGGACGGCCGTCGGACATTCGCCAGTGCATCGGCTCGAACGACGGGTGCGGCGGCCGCGCGCACAGGGGACAGCCCATCGGGTGCAGCATCAACCCGGAGGCCGGCCGCGAGCTGGAGCTGGGGCCGCTCACCAGGGCGGAGACGCCCAGGGCGGTCGCCGTGGTCGGCGGAGGGCCGGGCGGCATGGAGGCCGCGAGAGTGGCCGCCACACGAGGTCACAGCGTGGTGCTCTACGAGAAGAGCGGCCGGCTCGGCGGACAGCTCAACACCGTCGTCAAAGTGCCCACCAGGGGCGAGTTCGGCAACATCGTCGCGTGGCTGGAGCTGCAACTGGGCCGGCTGGGCGTGGTGGTCAAGCTCGACACGGAGGCCACGGTCGACGCGCTGGTGGAGGAGGGTGCGGAGGCGGTCATCGTCGCGACCGGCTCGGCGCCGGTGCAGCCGGAGGTCGCGGGACTGCCGGAGTCGGGAGTGCCGGCGCTCGCAAGCGTCGAGGACGTGATCGAGGGACGGGTGGACGTGGGCAGGCGCGCCGTGCTGCTTGCCGCCGAGAACCACCACAGGTCGCCCAACGCGGCCGACGTGATGAGCGCCGCGGGCGCCGAAGTCCACCTGGTCACGAGGGGCGAAATGGTCGCCTCGGACATCATCGTGACCAGCAGGCCGCCGGTGATAGCGCGGATGAAAGAGAACGGGGTCGTCTTCCACCGGGAGCACTGGATCAAGGAGGTGTCCGAGAGGACCGCCGTCCTGGCCGAGGTGGACACCGGCAAGGAAACGGTGATCGAGGACGTGGACACTATCGTGGGCGGCGAGTTCAACGCGCCCAACGACAGCCTGTACGAGGCGCTGATCGAGGACGGGCGCATTCCGGAGGTGGTGGCGGTGGGGGACTGCGTTTCGGCCAGGAAGCTGATCGAGGCGATGCGTGAGGGCTACATGGCTGCGAAGGCTCTGTAAGAGCCGGACGCGAGCCTGTACAATCCGGCGCGGAGGACTCACATGACCCAACCAGACATTTCGCTGTTCGAGGCGATAAACACGCAGAGGGCAATCCGGCACTTTTCCACCGAGCCGGTGTCCGACGAGAGTATCGGCACAATTCTCCAGTCGGCGATACACGCGCCGAACGGGGGAAACACACAGCCGTGGCATTTCCTGGTGGTGCGGGACCGGGAGGCCAAGAGGCGGCTGGGTGAGTGGTACCTGAAGGCGTGGCAGGCCGCCGTTACCGATGACATGAGGCCCATGCAGCCGTACCGCTCTGGCGCCGACCTCGGCAACAACATGGCGGACACCCCTGTGGTTGTGCTGGTGTGCCAGAGGACGAGCAGCTCGCCGACGGGGTCTTCAATCTTCCCCGCGGTCCAGAACCTGTTGCTGGCGGCGCGGGGACTTGGCCTGGGCACCGTGCTGACTACGCTGCACACGGCGTACGAGAGCGAGGTTAAGGCGTACTTCGGGATACCCGACGAGTTCGAGACGGTGGCGATGATTCCCATAGGCTACCCCGCCCAGGGAGAGCGCTTCGGACGCCCGCGCAGGCGGCCGCTGGACGAGGTCGCCTCCTACGAGGCGTGGGGCCGGGGCAAGGACGAGTAGTCATAGAGCGACTACGCTGGCAGGCAAGCATCCACGCACTCGCACGCCGTCGCGGCGCCGTCAACTAAAGCCGTCAGCTAAACCCGTTACGCCAGGACTGACCGATGACAGACAGCGTTAAAATTCGCAGGGCCTACACCGACACGCCCTACGGGCAGCTACACTACCGCTACGCCGGCGTGGGCGAACCCCTGCTGCTGATACACCAGACGGCCACGAGCTCCTACGCGTACGAGCCGGTGATGAGGCTCCTGGCGCAAAGTTGCCGGGTTATGGCGGTGGACACGCCGGGCTACGGAATGTCCGACTATCCGACCAACCGCGAGTACACTGCCGCGGACTACGGCAGGACGTTCGCGGCGTTCCTGCGAAGCGTGGGCATAGAGCGCGCCTCGGTGTTCGGCCACCACACGGGCGCCAGCTTCGCGTGCGAGCTCGCGGCAGCTTTTCCCGAAATGGTCGACAAGCTGATTATCGACGGCACGCCGTACTGGGAAAACCCCATCGAGGACTTTCTCAGCAACGTGCATCCCATCGAGCTGAGGGACGACGGTGGCCACCTGATGGAGACGTGGCGGGAGCTGTCGGGTCGAATCGAACCATTCTTTCCGAGGCCATTCAGCGAGGATACTCTCAGGACGCTCCATTGGGAGGTGCTCTTCAAGCTGATCGCCGGGGAGCGCTACCACGAGGCTTACGTGGCGCTGGGGCACTACGACATCATGAGCCGTCTGCCGCTGATAGAGGCGCCGACGCTGGTGATGAGCGGGGAACACGACGGACTGCGGCGCACCGTCGAGCCGGTGGCGGCAAAGCTAAAGCGCGCCCGCACGTGTATAGGGCCGGGCGGGTCTTACCTCAAGACGTACGAGGACCCGGAAGCGCTGGCCGGGGTGATACTGGACTTCCTGGCCGACCCGGGCGTGTAGCCGCGCCCGCGCTACAGCGGCCCGTGGGGTCCGCGTATGACGCGCTTGCCTCTACCTCTCTCCGCTACAATCTCGCCGTTTTCAAATACGACGTCGCCGCGCGAAATGGTGTGCGTGGGCCAGCCCTGTATCTCGTAGCCATCGAACACGTCGTAGCCGGCCCTGGAGCGCATCTCCTCACCGCGGACCACGCGCTTCAGGTCCGGGTCCCACACCACGAGGTCCGCGTCCGAGCCGACGGCGACCGTCCCCTTCTGCGGGAACATGCCGAACAGTCTCGCGGCGTTCGTGGAGGTCAGCTCCACCCAGCGGCTGAGCGAGATCCTGCCCCCGACTACGCCCTCCGAGTATAGCATTGGCATGAGCGTCTCGAGGTTGGCCATGCCGGGTCGGAAGCTGCCGACAGAGAGGTCGGGGTCGAGCTTTTCGGACAGCGTCCAGGGGGCGTGGTCGGAGCACAGGGTGTCGACGTCGTGGTTGACGATGCCGTCCCAGATGCCTTCGATGTCCGACTTCTCGCGCAGAGGGGGCCAGCCGACGTACTTTGCGCCGTCCGGCTCTTCGTAGAGGTCCCTCGTCAGATACAGGTAGATGGGGCGGGTCTCAACGTAGACGCGCTGGCCGCCGGCTCGAGCCTGCCTCGCCTCGGCGAGGGCGTCGGCGCAGGACACGTGGACGAGGTAGAGGGGCGATCCGGCTGCCCTGGCCAGCGATATGCCGCGGGCGGTCGCGATCGCCTCGGCGTAGGGGGGACGGCTGTCGGCGTAGTAGCGGATGTCGCTCTTGCCTTCCGAGTGGAAGCGTTGCTCGCAGTGGTGGTTTATGTTCGCGTCTTCACAGTGGAGCATGGGGAGGATACCGTTTCGGCCCGCCGCCTCGAACGCCTTCACGTAGTCGTTCTGGCGTGCGTCGAACGCGTGCATCACCATGAATGTCTTTGTGCTCGAATAGCCCGCGTCGAGGAGTTTGGGAATCTCGGCGATGATGTCGGGCGAGGGGTCGTCGATGATAGGGTGCAGGGTAAAGTCGATGAGCGAGTTCTGCAGCGCGTCGGCCTCGGCGTGCTCCAGCGTCGCCAGCAGCCCCTTGGGTTCGCCCGGCTGGCGAGCGGTCATGCTGCCTACGGTGGTGATGCCGCCGGCGGCGGCCCCTGCGGTGCCCCAGTAGAAGTCGTCCGACATGCGCGGGGGAGCGCCCTCGGGCTGGGCTTCGGCGAGCTGCAGGTGGACGTGCATGTCCACGCCGCCCGGCACGATTAGCTTGCCCGCGGCGTCTATCTCCCTGTCGGCGGACATCTGACCGCCGATCTGGGCGACCTTCCCGTCCTGGACGCCCACGTCGGCGACGTACGTCTCGCCGACGGTGACAATTGTGCCGCCTCTGATCACGAGGTCCATGGGTGTCTTCACCCCCATCCTAACCTTCCGCCTGCGAGTGGGAAGGGACTTTCGGAAGGCTCCTTTTCGGCGCCTTCACCCCAATCTAAACCCTCCCCTTTTGACGGGGGTAGGGACATTAAGAGTTGCTCTTGTACCAGTCGACTATCTCGCGGCCGGTGGCCTTCCAGACACCGCCGTGCCTGTTGACGTGGGCGAGCGCCCTGTCGAGGTACCTGATGCGCCACGGCTGGCCGATGACCCAGGGGTGAAGGTTCAGCACCATCATCAGGCCGGTGTTCGTGCCGTCCCGGTAGAGTCCGTCGAACTCGTCCTTGATGATCTGCTCGTACTCGCCGATGAGCCTGCGGCCGTTCAGTTGGATGAACATGTCGTCGAGGTCGAGGTTGACTCCGAGCGAGAAGAGCTCGCCTTCGGCCGTGTTCATCCGGTACGGCTGCTCGTCGTTGGACCAGTCGCACACGTAGCTTATGCCCTCGGCCGCGAGGAGGCCGGGGGTGTTCATAGACTCCTGGAACTCCGGGCCGGACCAGCCGACGGGGCGCACGCCGGTGGCGCTCTCCAGTCCCTCGATGGACTCGCGGATGTAGGCGCGTTCCTCGTCTTCGGACATGCCGGCGTGGATGATCTGCCTGACGGTGACGCCGTGGGCGACAAACTCTGCGTCCCGCTTCCGGCACTCGTCGACCAGGAACGGGTAGTGCTCGGCGACGGTCTTGTCCATGGCGACCGTCGGCCTGATGCCGTACTTGTCCAGCACGCTGAGCACGCGGAAGACGCCCACGCGGTTGCCGTACTCGTGCTGGGAGTAGCCGGCGATGTTGGGGAAAGGCCCGAGTCCCGAGCCGAGGCCGCCGCTTCCCATGGCGCCGGCGACGACGCTGACGGGCATTGGCGTATCGTCGGGAAGGTCCCAGTCAAAGTGTTCGAGGTTAACTATCACGCAGAGGGCCACGCGCGCGTTGCCGGGCCACCGCAGGACGGGACGGCTTACGATCGGGGACCAGTCGTAGTGGCCGTGGTCCTGGCCATAGTTGCGTTCTCCTGGCATGAGGCTTCTCCTATGTTCCGGTGGTACCGCCTACCATCTACGAGCCTATCCGATAAGTCCCTTCCCCCTCGCAGGGGGAAGGTCAGGATGGGGGTATTGACCCGCCCGCCCTCTAAGTCTGCCCCTGTTCCGCCTGCCCGGCCACGTGGTCGACCACCTTGTCGTAGTAGTGCTCCAGGTAGTACTCGGCGATGTCGTCCGCCGTGGTCTGCCACACGCCGTCGTGGGACATGATGTAGCCGAGGGCCTCGTCGAGGTACTTGGCCCGGTGGGGTTTGCCTATCCAGTACGGATGCAGCGAGATGCACATCACCCTGCCGCTCTCGGCGCCCTCTTCGTAGAGAACGTCGAACTGGTCCTTGATCATTTGGCAGAAGTAGGCGGCGTCCCTGCCCAGCATGGGAACTATGGCGTCGTTGATCTGATACGTGTACGGCACGTACATGAACCTGGCGCCGTTCTTAACCTTGAGTGGGAACGGCTGGTCGTCCATCAGCCAGTCGGTGTGGTAAAGCAGGCCCATCTCGGCCATCAGGTCGGTGGTGTTCACGGTGTTGCCGCCGCCGGCGCCCAGCCTGCCCTTGAGCTGCTTACCGGTGTGCCGTTTCACGGTGTCGATCATGTCCCGCCAGTACTCGCGCTCTTGCTCTTCCGAGTAGTTGGTTATGGGGCGGCTGTTGTAGAAGCCGTGGGCCATGTAGTCCCAGTTCCGCTCCACCATGGCGTCGCGGACTTCGGGGCAGTGGTCGAGGACCGCGCCGTTGAGGCAGACGCAGCAGCGAATGTTGTGCTTGTCGAGCACTTCGAGCATTCGCCAGAAACCCACCCTGTTGCCGTAGTCGCGGTAGGAGTAGCTGGGGATGTCGGGCGTGGTGGGCCTGTTGAGCGGCGTGTATTCGTACCACTCGACGTTGGGGGCGACCCAGAAGGCGACGCGTGCGCCGTTGGGCCACTTGATGGCAGGGCGGTCCACGATGGGGGAGTAGTCAAAGCGGTCTGGCGGCAGGGCCATGGTCATCTCCTTGCGAGGCTCGGTGCGGCGTGAGGGGCTGACAGGGGCATGCTTTAAGAATGGGGGGTCGTTTCGCTTTCGGCGCCCCCATCCTAACCTTCCCCTGCGAGGGGGAAGGGTCTTGGCAGAAGGCTCACGCCTGGAACAAACCCTTGCCAGGCGGCGAGGGCCGCGGCCTCCCGGCCGCGGTTCGCGGGCGATTTCCCTAATTGCCGACGAGGACCTCGTACTCGGACGGCCTTCTGTCGGCCGTCTTGAGCGGGGTTATGACCTCGTCGAGATCGATGGTCGCCGTTATCAGCTCGTCCCCGCCCGATTCGGCGCGGGCGAGTATGCTCCCGTCGGGCGCGACGAGCAGGCTGCCGCCGATAAACTGCACGTCGTTTTCTACGCCGGCCTTGCCGACGCCGATGGCGAAGCAGCCGTTGTAGTAGGCGGCGGAGCGGATGCACATGTCCGAGGCGTCCACGCCCTTCTTCACGTCGCCGTCGAAGGCGGGGGTGTTGTAGGGCGTGCAGATGATCTCGGCGCCATTTATGCCGAGCGCCCGGAAGCTCTCGGGGAACCGGCGGTCGTAGCAGATCTGGACGCCGACTCGCGCGCCGGCCGAGTCCACCACCGGGAAGCCCAGGTCGCCGGGGGTGAAGTAGCGCTTCTCAAGGATGTTGTTGCCCTCTTCCTTGGGTTCGAACGTGCCGGGTATGTGCACCTTGCGGTACGTGCCCGCGATGCAGCCGGTCTCGTCGACGATCGCGGAGCTGTTGAAATGCTGGTCTCCGTCCTTCTCGGCGTAGGGCAGCACGAACCCCATGCCCGCCTCTCTGGCCGTATCGAACAGGGGGCGCGTCAGCGGGGACGGCAGGTCGGTCTCGAAGTACTCATCCACCGAGTCTCTGACTATCGTGCAAAAGTACTCGGTGAGGGCGAGCTCGGGGAAGCACAGGAAGTTCACGTTGGCGTTCCTGGCCTCGGACATGAGCCCGAGCATCCGCTCGACGGTTTCTCCCTTGGATTCGGAGGCGGGTCCAAGCTGGGCGGCGCCTATAGTTATCTCTCTGGTCACAGGACACCTCTCGCAGTGGCTGAGGCCGGCCGGTCCGGCTCCTCCGGCGTCGCGGAGTGCGGGACGGCCGGCCCGATTGAAGGTCTGGTCGCGACAGCGGCCGCTACGCCGGCACCCGCTCGCCGTCCTCGATCGCGGCGATGTACTCGTACACCTCGCCTATGGAAACGATGTCGCCGTACTTGGTGCCCATGTTGAACAGGGCGGCGGCGTGGGACAGGTCGAAGCGGTCGAAAACCGCGTCCTCCACTATCGACACCTTGAGCTGATAGCCGCCGGCGTCGACCACGGTGGCGTGGACGCACCCGCTGGTGCTGTTGCCGGTGACGATGAGGTTGTCCACGCCCTTGTTCATGAGCATGTTGATGAGGCCAGTCTGGTGAAACACGCTGGCCTGCTGTTTGTCGACGAGCAGGTCGCCGGGCTGCATCGCGATCTCGTCCTGGATCTCGGACATGGGGTTGAGTTCGCTGTAGGGGCTTGCGGCGTCGGACAGGCCGAGGCCCGTGCTGACCCTGAAGTAGTGCCTGCTGTACACGACCGGAATGCCGGCGGCCCTGGCCTTTGGCAGCAGGTCCTCCATGTGGCGAATCGCCGCCCAGGCGTTGGAGCCCATTGCGCCGGGCATCTCCTTGACCACCTCGTACACGGGCTCGTCGGGGCCGATGGCGCCCTTGTTCATGTCGATAACGAGGATCGCGGGCCGCTCACCGAACTGCGCGTGTGGCTTGGGCCGCATGGGCTTGCGGTTGGCCAGCATCTTTTTGTCATTCTCGGACAGGAAATCGTCCCAAACCGGCATATCGCCACCTCCTGCTCTGATTTCTCTCTAGACCTTGTTGGTCGTTCGCACGGCGCAAGTATAGCACACTACTCGCCGGCGGGTTGTTGGGTTTTCCTCAGTTATCGGCTCCCGAATTTCTCCCCATATGAGCCTCTCTCAACAGTCAAATGGCGACATTTTGGCGCATCTGGGGATCGCAATCGGAAAGATCGGTGGTGGGGAACGGGAGACTGTACTGCGAACTATCCGGTGGGAGGCTCGTATCTGAGGAGGCGGTCACGCGGCTCCGGAAAGCACCCCACGAGCTTCCAATCCGCCAGGGTTGGAGGCTCAACCATTCTGTGACTCTCGTCTTCTAACACCTGGCGCCGTTAGTCGGCGTGCGCTTAACATCGCCTGGCTAACTTGTTAAGCCCCTTACAGCGGATGGCAGTTCCCTGAACGTAGCGACCCTGGCAGTTGCTTTGGACAAATCTTGAGCTACAGTGAACTCGTTTGCGACTACGATGCAGTCTATACCGGCCGCTATTGCCGACTTCAACCCTCTCGCCGAGTCTTCGACAACCACCGTCTCAGCGGCAGTAGCACCAAAGCGTTGGAGTCCTCTCAGATAGGGCTCGGGATGTGGTTTGGCTCGCTCGTAATCTTCCCGAGCCAAACAGAATACCATATGATCCAGGATGGATCGCCTTTCGTGTATCAGGGCGAAATCAGGTGGCTTGGAGGTAGTGACTATGCCCATCCTGTACTCACCTGCGAGTACGTCCAGCGTCTCCAAGACACCCTCGATTTCGATGTCTTCGGTGATCAGGTATTCCTGGTAGTACCTGTTTCTCAGTTCTCGGCCGCGTTCAATCTCAGATTCGGATAGTCCCGAAACTCGTGCCGCCTCCCACGCGGAAACCCCATTGGCCATATCCGCCAAATATGCGTCCCGTGGGAGATCAATGCCGAGAGATGCCAGCGCTCGTTTGTTTGCCAGGTAATACCAATTTTCTGTTTCGACTAAAACCCCATCATGGTCGAAGAGGATGTATTTTTTCACTCATGTGATCCCTTCAAGGTTGCTTTCCAAGCGTGTCTCGATCGGTTGGTCCGCCTCTGGAAACTCGAAAGAGCGACCGGTGATCTTCTCGTAAAGGTAGATGTAGCGTCTTGAGAGCTCGACTACAAGGTCATCCGGCGCTGGCGGCAGGACCTCATCCTCGTAGGGGTTGCAGTTCTCCATGAACCAGAGCCGGAGGAATTCTTTGTCAACGTTGTCGGGTTCCTGCCCATCCCGCATACGCTGTTGATAAGAGTCGGCGATCCAGTAGCGACTAGAGTCAGGGGTGTGGATCTCGTCGATCAGAAGGATCTCACCGTTCTCGTCACGGCCCATCTCGTACTTGGTATCGACGAGAACTAGGCCATGCTCGGCTGCCTTGTCTTGACCGAAAGCGAAAAGTTCTTGCGCGATGCGGCTGCATTGTACCCAATCGTCGGCCGTCATCCAGTTCTCGGACACGATTTCGTCAGGGCTGACCGGACGGTCGTGATCCTCCTCTTTGGTGGTCGGTGTGAGGTAATTCGTCGGGAGCTTCTGGTTTTTCACTAGGCCGTCGGGCAAATCGATGCCGCAGTAGTGACGCTCACCACTTTGGTAGACCGTCCAAAGGGAGGTGTTCGTGGTTCCGGTGATGTAGCCGCGCACCACGAACTCAATCGGGAAGACGGTACATTTTTTGGCAATCGTGACGTTTGGATCGGGGATGGACAGAACCTGATTTGGCACAATATGGCGGGTCTGTTCAAACCACCATGCGCTCGTCATGTTGAGGACCTGCCCTTTGAAGGGGATAGCGGCCAGCACCCGGTCGAAGGCACTCTGCCGGTCGGTGGTGATGAGTGCCATACGATCCCCGAGATCGTATCGATCCCGTACTTTGCCTATGTATTTCTCACCTTGAGTAAGATTCGTCTCAATGAGGCAGTTAGCGATCTCTTGTCGTATTCGATCCGTGTAGCCCTCCGGGGTGCAAATGGCGTTCTCCATTTACTGTTGCCTCCTTACGTTGGTGCACATTGAGTATTCGGCCAACAGACTTTGGGGGCTGCGACTCAATCCTGTCTTACGAATTCCGTTACCTGAACGTCTCCGTGCGTATGCCCTTCCCCAATGGCGTTCATCTGTACGACGTACATTCTGCCACTGCCGCGTATGCCTATCTTGTGGTGGTTCAATAAGTTAATGATTTTTTCTTGCCAAATAGGGATGTTGCTTTCGTAATGTCGAAACTCCGGTAATGGTGCCAGTGGATTCCTGGCGTGCAAAACGTTTCCCAATCGGCCATAGAGCTCCGTAAAACCGTCCCTGGTCAACCAGTCTCCAGGAGGACGATCCACCAATTCTCCTCGGAATCTCCCTTGCATTGGCGAGTCTCCAAGGCCAGTGTCTGGGGGAATTTCTATCAAGGGAGTTGGATAACTTTCAGGCTGGACCCTTTCAAGCTCACTCAGAATCCTGCCTGCGTGCCACGCTTTCTGAAGTTCCCCAGGCGATTTAGGCCAGTCGCTCTGATTCGCTACCAGACAGCCGAGGGCTATTGATTCGAGGATCATTCGAAGCTGTAGAGAAAGGAATTCTGCCCAAGTCCAGTTGTACAACGCACGAGAAGGGTCGGAACGAAAGGAATTGATCACTTCGATACGGCGCTTTGCCTCTCGCATCAGTTCCCTGTAAATGTGTTGGTCATTGGAAGAAATCATGCAACTGTCCCAATCCTCTAGCCGTCCACCAGCTCGATGCGGTCGCCGTAACGGCGAAAGTCCGCTCCGTTGAACGTCAGCAGCCGATGCTCTCCGTGGGCCAGCATGGTCGCCAAGATGTTGGCGTCGTGAATCTGCCGTCCGCCAACCATGACCTCGCTGCACAGTCCCACCAGTGCGGAGGTGACCGAGGGGCCGTCCTCAAGAATCTCGAAGCTGCCCAGGAGTCTGCTCACATCGTCGAAGGCTTCCGCGCGGCTGATGCCCACGCTCCACGTCTGCGGGCGGGTGACGACGGCCAGCTCCCCCGGTATCTCCCCTGGGCAAACCACGTGCAATCCCCGCAGAGTCGAAAGAAGTGGCACGCCTGGGGCTCAACAGTTGGCCCGTTGTTTGACATATAGGTGGCGCAACCCATCCGTTAGGCACGGGAAATCATTGCCATAGATCTCAATCTCGACTTCCCGCTCAAGCATGTTCCACACCTCGGAAGGTATCTCTCCGCTTAGCTGGTTTTCGTGTAGAGTCAGAATTTTCAGGTTATCGAGATTACCCAACTCGGCTGGTATCTCCCCGCTTAGCTGGTTTTCGCTGAGGTCCAGGCGTGACAGGTTCGAGAGGTTGCCCAGCCACGGCGGTATCTCGCCGCTCAACTGGTTTCCGCTGAGGTCCAGCGTTCCCAGCCGAATGCGGAAGTTTCCCCATTCGGCTGGTATCTCCCCGCTTAGCTGGTTTTCGATGAGGTCCAGGCGTGACAGGTTCGAGAGGTTGCCCAGCCACGGCGGTATTTCGCCGCTCAACTGGTTGCCTCTCAAGAACAGAGTGGACAGTCTGGGGAGGTCTGCTATCTCTTGCGGTATCCCTCCGGTTAGCTGGTTACGCCCTAGGTACAGATCTCTCAGACGGGTCAGTTTACCCAACTCCGGGGGAATCTCGCCGCTTAATCGGGTTTCAGAGAGCCGAAGGTCTTCCAGACCGCTGAGGTCTCCAAGCCACGGCGGTATTTCCCCGCTCAGCTCGCTGACAGTGATAGACAGAGAGATCAAGTTGGACAAGTTTGCCAGTTCTGGCGGAATCTGGCTCACTTCGCTGTGACTGATCCCCAGAGTCTCCAAGTTAGACAGGTCTGCCAGTTCTGGCGGAATCGCTCCGTGCAACGTATCTTCGGTCAATACACCGTCTACTCGCCTTGTGGCACCCAAAAGGGACAAATGTCGTAGGGCTCCGAGGCCGCCGACTTCCGGAGGAATCTCTCCCTTCAACTCCTGTCTCTCGCCCCCCTATCTGCAAACGGTCAACCCGGCCATTCTCGTCAGTATTGACATTTTCCCATTCGCCCAACGGCGCGTCGCTCAACCAGTTCTCGCTGTTCTCCCAGTTTGGTCCGTCCAAGGCATTGTAGAAGGTGACCAAGATTTCCCTGTCCGTTGCGGGCGAGCCAGGTGCAGGCGCACGGACTCTCTCGGTCGCCTCCGTGGCAGGCGCAGCGGTGGCAGCATCTTCTCCAGGCACTGCATCCCCGCCACAGGCGGCGAGCAGGCCGACCAGAATCAGCGCAAGGGCGGCGAATCCCCCAGAGCAACATCCATGCAGAGCGTCCCTTGACGAGGTTATTCATCACTATGTCGCTCCTTTCAATAGTCATAGGCCCGGCTTCGCCAGCGCATCTATCGACCGGTCGAACGCCAAGCGGCTGTCTCCAATTGGACTGGCAAGCCTTCGCCCGGCGGGTCGGGGTGAAGCCCTTAGCTACACCGCCAGCTTGAACCGCAATTCGAAGGTTCTTGATTTCGTCAAGTCTGGTGGGCCGGACTGGCCAACTTGGTCTTCAGCTCGCAGGTGTGCCCTTCCCCCGGCGTTGACTGAGGCGAGCTTTGTATCTGAACAGTCCCTGGTCTTCGACGTACTAAAAGGAAGAAGGCTCTTAACAGTCATTCCGCGATAGCTGGCGTTGCAGTTGCTCTTCCAAGCGCTGCAGGGTCTGTTGGGTAGCGCGGAGTTCGCTTTGGGTGGCGCCGAGCTCGTCTTGGGTAGCGCGGAGTTCGTTGAGGAGGGAGTCGCCGGTGGGGGGTTGCTCGCTTCGGCGCAGACGCTCCTCATTGATTTCGTCCATGTTTCTTACCACGATGGCAACGAACAGATTTACCCCGACAAAAGTGGCGATCACGACAAAGCTGACGAAGTAGACCCATGCCAGCGGCTCCAATTCCATGGCAGTGTGCAAGATCGAGATCCAGTCATCCAGTGTGACCATCTGGAACAGCGACAAAATGGAAAGGCCCAAGTTTCCCCAGCGTGCCGGGTCATGCTCATGGAATAAGTTATGCCCGACAACGGCATACATATAAACAATGATCCCCAGCAGGATCACGATGTATACCATGCTTGGTACAGATCGGACCAGGGTCGACAGGATCAGGTTTATTTCCCGGACTGCTGAAAAGCCCCTGAGAAGCCGCAGCAGGCGTACCGTAATGATGAGTATCGCGAGGGTGGGGTAATAGAATGCCAAGCCGATGAGCAGGAAATCAAAGACGTTCCAAGGATCCCGAAAATACCGGTCGACCCTCGGTGAGGTTGCGATCATCTTGAGCAGAGCTTCCAGAACGAGTACTGCCAGGGTCAGGGACCAGACCAACGCCATCAACAGTACCACTGCCAAGTGGTCTATTAGATCGTCGGAAGTTGCCAGCCCTCGCATAACCGCAGATGCGATGATGAGTATGGCAAGGAGGTATTCGAACCTCCGGGCCTGAACTATCCGTCGAGCTTTCAGTCGCATATCCGCCTCTTTATTGCTGCAACTCACGCTATCAGTCTATTCTCCCAGCGCCCCGGCAGACCACCGATCCATCGGTCTTCACGCCGCAAGTGTGGAAGTCGCCGGCGCTGACGGATGCGAACTCACCGGTCGGCGGTCTGGATTGGCCGAAATAGTCGAGGCCCCAGCAGGCCACGGAGCCGTCGGTCCTCACGCCGCACGTGTGACTTTGCCCGGCGCTGACGGAGGCGAACCCCCCCACCAATCAGCATGAACTGGCCGACTAGAAGCCCCCCCAGCAGGCGACGGCGCCGTCGGTCCTCACCCCGCAGGTGTGCGATCCACCAGCGCTGACGGAGGCGAACTCCCCGGCCGGAGGTGTGGACTGGCCAAAGTCGCCATCGCCCCAACAGGCGATGGAGCCGTCGGTCTTCACCCCGCAGGCGTGCGACCCACCGGCGCTGACGGAGACGAACTCCCCGGCCGGAGGTGCGGACTGGCCAAGGCCGTCAAAGCCCCAGCAGGCGACGGCGTCGTCGGTCTTCACCCCGCAGGTGTGCAATCCACCAGCGCTGACGGAGGCGAACTCCCCGGCCGGAGGTGTGGACTGGCCAAAGTCGCCATCGCCCCAACAGGCGATGGAGCCGTCGGTCTTCACCCCGCAGGTGTGCGATCCACCGGCGCTGACGGAGGCGAACCCCCCGGCCGGAGGTGCGGACTGGCCAAGGCCGTCAAAGCCCCAGCAGGCGACGGAGCCGTCGGTCTTCACCCCGCAGGTGTGCGATCCACCGGCGCTGACGGAGGCGAACTCCCCGGCCGGAGGTGCGGACTGGCCAAGGCCGTCAAAGCCCCAGCAGGCGACGGCGTCGTCGGTCTTCACCCCGCAGGTGTGCAATCCACCAGCGCTGACGGAGGCGAACTCCCCGGCCGGAGGTGTGGACTGGCCAGAATCGTCATAGCCCCAGCAGGCCACCGAGCCGTCGGTCTTCACGCCGCAGGTGTCGATTCCCCCGGCGCTGACGGAGGCAAACTCCCCGGCCGGCGGCGTTTCCGGAGTGGTGGTCTGCTCCGGTGGAGTTGGGCCGGCTTCCTCCTCGCAGAAGAGGCGCCGTTCACTTGGGTAAACGCCGTCAATCAGAACCCTGTGAACGTGGTTGTTAACACAGTTGTTCTCAGGGTAGACAATGTGCTTAAAGTGAGAGGTTTCCAGCAGGTAGCCGCTGCTGAGGGTCTCGGTTACGAGCTCTTCGGATTCACTGAACGGAGTAGCTGGGTCGGAGTGGTTGCCGATTACCAGTATCGGCACGCTTCCACCATCGAGAGGCCCCTCAAGGGGTTCGGGGGCGAACTGGTCGTAGAACGGGCAGGGGCTGAGGAACGAGGGGCCCCTTGCCGCCACCATGGGGAACCCTATAGCCGCCAGCAAGGTGAACATTTCCTCGATGGTGGCGGCAACGGGTACTGAGTCATCCAGTTGTACGTTGCGGTCCAATTCCGGATACAGGACCCAGCGGTCCAGGCAATTGATGTGGCCAGTTAAGTCGGCAGCGTCGGGTTCCGGGGGCAGGTTTGTCCTGGCGAAATCGAGAAGAATAGACGGGTCGTCGTGCTCGTTGAGTTCGAACAGGCCTTGCCACAGGCCGGGCCAGTCCTCCTCACTGTACAGGGTCGAGATCACCCCAGCTAGGCCCGCGTCGGGATTATTGTCCGCCGCAGCATTGACAAGGTCCAGCTTCGCTGCAGCCCGCTTGAAGTAGTCAACCGGGTCGCCGTCGTTGTACATCGGGCATCCCGGATCAGCACATGCTGTCAGCGCCTCTTCCAGGAAGGCAGCTAACGGTGCAACCTCCTCGATTGCCTCGCCAATGCGTTCCTGTTGGGTGGCGGCCGGGTCTACCGGATTGTCGGCTCCGTCAACAACCATCGCCCTGACCGACTCGGGAAAGAGCGTTGCATACCAGACCCCCAACACAGACCCATAGGAGAATCCCAGGTAAGAAATCTGATCGGCGCCTAAGGCCTTGCGTATTTCATCCATGTCCCTGGCGACATATTCGCTGTGCAACAGGCCGCCAACCGGCCCCATGGACCGGATGCACAGGTTGGCCGCCGCTTCGCCGGCCGCGATCTCGTCGGGGGTGTCTATATGCCCGTCAATCGTGGCAAGCAGCGCGAGCTGCTCACCGGGCTCGCCACACGCGAACGCAGGCTCGGACGCTCCGACCCCGCGTGGGTCGAAGCCGACGAAGTCGAAATGCGCGACGATTTCATCCGTGAACCCCAAGAGTGGAAGATAGTTGACAAAATCTACACCACTCTCGCCCGGACCGCCGGGGTTCACGAACAGATAGCCTATCCGTTCCTGCGGAGACGTGGCCCGGTGCACGTTGACCGCAATTCTGATGCTGCCAGCCTCGGGGTCACGGTAGTCCGCGGGGACTTCTACAAATCCGCATTCGAGCTCGGATGATTCGCACCGGGTCCAGTCTATCCGCTCTCCTGCCGGGGTAGGCGTGGGTGTCTGTATTGGCGTTGGAGGAATGGTAGGGGTCGGCTCAGGCGCGGGTATCGGAGTTGATGTCGGAGTAGCAGTTGGGGTGGGCAAGGACATTGAGATTGAAGTATGTGTCGCGGTCGGCGCCACGGTTAACTCAGGTACTGGCGTAGGTGGATGAGTTGGCGTTGGAGCAATGGTTGGGACGGGCGAGGCCATTGGGCTCAAAGCAAGTGTCGCCGTCGGCGTCGCGGTCAACCCGGGCGCTGGTGTTTGAGTTGGTATGGGCACAGAATCGCCACAGGCCAGACCAGCCGCAACAGTCAGAGCCAAGAGACCGACGACGCAACATATCTCCAATTTTCTACCCACGGCCCTCAGCATATCCGCCTGCATGAAACCCCGGACCGCGTCACGGCCCGCGCTGCGGTTGTGGCCGCGCCCGCGAAGAGCCTGGCAAGATGCAGCCGTGCGAAATTCACAGTTAATCCCGCCCCTCTTCTTCGTTTAGGAGGCTGTCTCAAAAATACCCAGCCTCTCTTATCAGGCAATTCTGGATTCCTGCCTTCGCAGGAATGACGGTGAAGGTGGTTATGTTTCGTAGTGAATGGTACCTATAGCGACGGTAATCGTGGTGCACTTTGCTAAAGAAATGTATGCTGGCGAATTATGAGACGGCCTCCGTTTAGGGGGAGGGGACACAAAACTTCGGCAGGCGCCCCACCCGGGGCGCCCATGCAGATTCTTACTTTCTATAGAAGAAAATCCCGCCATTGTGGTTCTTGCGCACGGCATTGATACGCCATGCAACGATTGGATGGGGGGAGGACAGATTGGCAATTGCCATCCAAAACCCCCGTTTTTCTGTGGACTCCTCTATATGGGCCTGCGTGTCAAGTTGATTGTATAGATGCTTACCCGCCGTCAGCATCAATAAACCCTTGTAAGCGTTGTCCTGCGCTATCGCATGACCAATCTTGTCGCAGCCGTACTCTCTCGCGCGACTTAGCGGGAGGCCGAGAACGTAGTTAACGAAGGGCAAGTTGCCCAGGGAGGAGAGTAGAAAATACCACCACGTAACATGCCCCAACCGCATATGCCCCAGTTCATGGCCCAGTATGAACCTAAGGCTATCCCAGTCTTTGTTTCTCAAACAGGCTTCCAGAATATCCGAATAGATAGAGCTGAAATACCTGAACCCCGGAACGCAGGAAGCGAAGGCGTTCAGAGCGCCATTGCCGTTGATGGTGTATAGCTCGGGAACTTTCTTCAGTCCCTGGGCAAGGGCCATGCTCTCCCACATTTGATAGACTTCAGGAAACTGCTCGGACGTAATACGCACGGCCCCCGCCCGCTGCTCTCCATATAATCTGCCTGTTAGGTACACAAACAAAATGAAGAGGCCAACGGGCACTAATACAACGACCGGCACGTACAGCTTGGAAACCCAATCCAGCACTTGTTGTTCATCTGCCGGGAGTAGCGGCAGAATCTCCTCGTCGGTCAGACTTGCGGCGTCCGGGTGTTGAGCGCGATAGCCTTCAATATAGTTGGTTTCCAGCATGTCAATGACGTCGGTCTTGAAAATTGCTAAAACAAGCAAAATCAAGAGCACCGCAACAGTTATCAGCGCACTTAGCCAGAAGAAAACCCATTCTTTGGGATGTCTATGTTTGATTGCCTCCGCAACCGGGTCAGTCATCCGGTCATTCATAGTGAACTCCTTTCTGACAACCTCTCGCCTGAAGCCGTTCTGAGACGGAAGTTGTCCCTATCGCCGCGTATCACGTACTTTCCTATGGCGCGGGCGACCAGCTTGGGGACTCGTCAGTCGCCGGGTTATCGGTCAGTCGTGTTTGGCCGGAACCGTCCGCGTTCATCAAGTAGATCTCGGAGTTTTCGTCACGCAGCGATTCGAACACGATGCGGCCACCGTCCGGGGACCAGCTTGGGGACCCGTCAAACTCCGGGTTATCGGTCAGTCGTGTCTGGCCGGAACCGTCCGCATTCATCACGTATATCTCACCGTTCCCGTCACGGAACGATTGGAACGCGATGCGGCCTCCGTCCGGCGACCAGCTTGGGGCACCATCATACTCCGGGTCATCGGTCAGTCGTGTCTGGCCGGAACCGTCCGCGTTCATCACGTAAATATCAGGGTTCTCGTCACGCAGGGATTCGAACGCGATACGTTGTCCGTCCGGGGACCAGCTTGGGGACCCACTAAGCACCGGGCTATTGGTCAGTCGTGTCTGGTCGGAACCGTCCGCGTTCATGACGTAGATCTCCGGGTTTGCGTCGCCGTCACGGAACGATTGGAACGCGATGCGGCTTCCGTCCGGCGACCAGCTTGGGGATCCGTCAAACCCTGGGTCATCGGTCAGTCGTGTCTGGCCGGAGCCGTCCGCGTTCATCACGTATATCTCACCGTTCCCGTCACGCAGCGAGTCGAACGCGATGCGATCTCCGTCCGGCGACCAGCTTGGGGATCCATCAGGCACCGGGATATCGGTCAGTCTTGTCTGACCGGAACCGTCTGCGCTCATCCCGTAGATCTCAGGGTTGAAATCATGCCACCTCACGAACGCGATTTCAACTGGTGGCGGTGGCCCGCAGGCCAGCACAAAGAACATGACCAGCGTGGCTAGGCCAATTCGCGGCGCGGCGGCGGCTTGCAGTGAGGTTAGTTTAGCCCGCCAGGGTCGGGGGGTAGAAGTGTCATGCGATGCATTGATCATAGGGTGATCCCCCTCATTCTCAGCGGCGGTGTTGGGCGGTGAGATTGTGCCAAAAGGATACGACTAATCGGGGAGCTGCTGCAAGCGTTCTTCGAGGCGGTGAAGCGCTTCCTGGGTTGAGCGCAGTTTCCGGAGGATTTCTTCCCTGGATGCGGGCGTTCCTGCCTGACTTCGTCCAGGTTTCTTATTACGACGGCTATGAATAGATTGGTTACGATATAGGCAGTGAATATCACAAAGCTGACGAAATAGAGCCACGCCAACGGCTCTACCTTGATGAGAGGGCGCATGACATTGCTCCATCCATCCAGCGTCACGATTTCAAACAGAGTCAAGACAGAAACGCCTAGACTTCCCCAGTGTGCTGGGTCGTGCTCTCCAAAGTTCTTGAACCCGACAATAGCATACGAATAGAGGACGATGCCCAGCAAGACTGCGATGTGGCCCATGCTAGGTACGGAGCGAAACAGTGTCGCCAGGACCAATCGCAGCTCCCTAACGGCTGAGAGGCCCCGAAGAAGCCGCAACAAGCGCACCGAAACAAGGTTCTTGATTTCGTCAAGTCTGGTGGGCCGGAGCTGACTGTAGGCAGCACCGTGTTTGAAATGTGCATGTGGTTGTCAGCATACCGCCATCCCACCTCAACCGAACGTTCGATTTTCTTCAGGTGCACGGCAGTCCGGCAGGTAGCGCCCGTCATCAGTCCACAAATCTGGGTTCCCAGACGCAATGAATCAGTGAGCGCGGCTATGGAACCAGAATAGGGGCCGACCCCCTTCCCTCGCTACGCGTTCAACCCTCACTCCAAACACGGGCTCAAGCACCTCCGGTATCAGGACCATCTCTACCGACCCAGCTGCCTGGATTCGCCCTCGGTGCAACACGACGATGTGGTCGCAGTACTCCGCTGCCAGATTCACGTCATGTATCGACATGAGAGTGGTCACACCCACACCACGGACTAGCTCAAGGACTTCGAGCTGGTAGCGGATGTCAAGGTGATTGGTAGGCTCGTCAAGGATAAGGACACGCGCCTCCTGCACAAGTGCGCGCGCTATCAGCGCCCGTTGTTTCTCTCCCCCGGACAATGTGCTGAACGACCGAGTCGCCAGATCCGCAATGCTCACGTGAGCGAGAGCCTCGTCGACGCTGTCTCGATCCTCGGATGACTCCTTGGCGAAGGCCGACTGGTGAGGGCTGCGTCCCATCGCAACCACCTCTCGCACGGTGAACTCGAAATCAGACCGCGGCTCCTGCACCACGACGGCGATACGCCTGGCAGCCTCGGACGGCCGTAGTCCCCAGAGATCATCCTCCCCCACTACCACACGGCCGAGTCGCGGGCGCAGCACCCGATAAGCGGCGCGCAGTAGTGTCGTCTTTCCACTACCATTCGGCCCGACGATACCTACCACTTGGCCGGACTCGGCCACCAGACTGACCTCCGAGCAAATCTCTGCGGAGCCAATTGCCACCGTTATCTCGGATAGAGTCAGCGATAGTGGACCAGGGCCGGTGAGAGCCAATGGCGGCTTGGAAGTATCGTTCTTCGACTGGTCAGCGGGCATGATCTGATCCTCGCAGTCGGGAGCGGAGGAGTAAGGCGAACACCGGTGCGCCGACGAGCGCGGTGATAACCCCGATAGGCAGCTCGCGGGGTTGGATCACGAGCCGTGCGAGCACGTCTGACCACAGGAGGAACATCGCGCCCACGAGCGCTGCCAGAGGAAGGACCCGGCGATGGTCGGAGCCCACCACCATCCGCGCGGCGTGCGGGATGACGAGCCCCACAAACCCGACCCCACCTGCCAGTGCGACCGAGGTGCCCGTGAGGAGTGCGACGACTACGAAGAGGACGCGGCGCAGCCGGTCCGGCGGTACCCCCATGCTCGTAGCGGTCTCATCGCCGAAGAGAAGCAGGTTCAGTGCGCGGGCCTGGGCCAGGAGATAGACGAGCCCGATAACGAGTAGAAGCGCGGGCAGTCCGAGCTGATCCCAACGAGCGCCACCAAGCGCACCGAGCATCCAGAAGAGGGCGATGCGCGCCGTATGACTCTGCTCGCTAATGAAGATAAGCATGCTGGTTATGGCCGCGAACAGGTAGCTCACCGCGATTCCGGCCAGCACCAGCCGTAACGGACTAAGGCCGCCCGCCGAGTGCGCCAATAGGAAAGCTAGCCCGTAACCGGCAAGGCCGCCAGCGAAGGCCGCAACCGACAGCGTGTAGATTCCAGCGAAGGCCCATCCGAGCACAATGACGCTTACGGCGCCGGCGGCGGCGCCTGAGGTCCCACCGAGAATGGTCGGATCCGCCAGAGGGTTCCGCACCATTGCCTGGAGCACCGTGCCGACTACGGCAAGCGTTGCGCCGATCAGCACGGCGAGCAAGGCGCGCGGGAGACGGATGTGCCACACGATCCGCTCGTGGGCCGCCAACCAGTCGGACGAGACCGCGTCTGGCCAGAACTGGTGTATCCCTATCCTCCAGGCTGTCACAGGAGAGATATCCGCCGGACCCAAGGTCACTGCCAGGACTATCGACAAGACGAGGCCAACGCTGAGCCCCATTAGCACCGCCGTCAAGCCGAGCCCGGGCGCCCAGTGAGGGCGTGAAGCGCCACCCGCTGAACTCCTTGCGCTGGAACGGATTAGCCGGTTTGTAAATCGCAATCTCATATTTCTGCCGTTCGCCAATTCCCCTGCCGGTAGCGCAACCACGCCCCTGCCGTCCGCGCGGCGAAGAAGGCGATCCCGGCGACGTACACTCCCGTGAGCCCCCATCCGATGGATATGGCGAGCAGCCAGGATAGCGGCGCCATGACCAGGTAGCTGGAAGCCGTGGAGGTGTAGAGGACCCACTTGGAGTCCCCGGCGGCTCGTAGCACGGCGGCCAGCACCATGCTCGTAGCCATGAGGGGCACCTGCAGGGCCAGGACGGGAAGGGCGCGTCCTGCCTCTGCTACGACTTCATCATCAGGGGTAAGCAGATGCAGTATTGTGGACGGCGCGACAAGTACCGGCGCCAGGATGATCGCTGGAAGAGCAGCCATCAGCAGCAGCCCGGCTCGCTGGGTCAGCGCCACTGTACGCTCATCGCGGCTGCCGAGGCTCTGCCCGACTAGGATAGACACGCCGGTCGAAAGCGCCCAGACAATTGTCCATAGGACCTGCTGTAGATTTGTGACGAGCTGCATTCCGGCGATTGCAGTTGTTCCGAGCGAGGCGACAATCCGTAGCACGAGCACGTTATTGAAGTAACCCAGGAAGAGCATGGCAGTCTCTGGCCAACCGATAGACCAGAGGTGCGGAAGCACCTTCTGGCTGTGGTGCAGTCGTCCGAAACGAAACAATTCATACGTGTCCCGGAGTCGTCTCCACCCGAACAGGCTCATGTAGAAGCAGCCCACTGCAACGGCGATTGCAGTCCCGACGCCAGCGCCGAGGAGTCCCCATCCGGCCACGAGTATAAGAACGTAGTTCAGAGGGATGTTTATCACGTTGACAAGGACCGTCATACGCATCGCCACGCTGGTCTCGCCCACTCCTGCGTAGACGGCTCGGAACATAGCCGTGGCTGCCGCGAGCGGCGCGGCCAACGCGAGTACCCGGAGATACGGCACGCCCTCGGCCCGCACAGCCTCGCTTAATCCGAACGCGGCGAGGAGCGGGCCTGAGCCGATGCTCAAGACGAGGAGCACCACAAGGCCTGCACCAATACCGACGAGCAGCGAGACGTCCAGCAACCGCCCTATTGACGTCAGACGTCCCTCGCCATACCGGCGGGCTGAGATCACCTGTGCCGCAGTTGCCCACCCGCCGAACAGCATGGCTGCGGCGATGTTGATGGAGGATGCGACAGCCGCCGCTGCGAGCGCCTCTGTGGACACGCGGCTGATCATCACGGTGTCGACGATCCCAATCACGATCTGAGACAGGTTCGCGACGATGATCGGGTAACTCAAGGCGAGGACCCGCTTCACCACGTTCCTCCCTCTAGGTTGTTGTGACCGTTAACGCGGCTTTCATCAAGGTGTGGAGTACCCAGCCCGCCGGGATGAGTGCTCATCCCGGCGGCGGCGCTTGCTGCAAACTAACGAGCAGCGTTCACATGGCGCACCGCAGTTGCAACCTCGATGAGGCCATCAAGGTTCTGTGGCCCAGGCACGCTCTGGAGGAATGTCAGCGTCATGTACTGACCGTTCACGACCGCCGACATGCCCGACAGAGATGGGTTGGACTCTAGGAACGCTTGGTTCGCGTCCGGGCCTCCGAATCCGTAGTCTACGAAGAAAATCAACTCCGGGTCGCCGTCCACAACCGCTTCCCACTCCACGGTGCCCCACGTACCGCTCACATCCGAGAGGATGTTTATGCCGCCGGCGCGACTGATGATGTCCGACATCACGGAGCCGGCGAGCGCTGTGAACGGAGCCTCTTCACCCGAGTCGAAGTAGAAAACGCGGACGGGCTCACCGGCCGGGATCGCCGCACTGACCTCTGCGATCTGCTGCTCCCACATGGCGATGAGTTCCTCGCCGCGGTCCTCGACGTCGAAAATCAGCGCCAAGGCGCGGACATCCTCGAACATCACATCAAGTGTGACGTTACTGGTGAAGTCTGGACAGGCCTCAGTAAACGAGAAACTGTGAACTTCAGCGTCTCGCAGGCCCTGTCCCGTGAGCCCTGCACTCTCGTTGAAGCCGTAACTGAAGACTAGGTCGGGACCTGGAGCGAGTACCGCCTCCAGCGAGGGGTAAGGGAAGCTGCCACCCAGGCGTTCGACTAGCGCCGCGCGGGCCTGGTGTCGGGGCTGGAGCCGGTCGGGCGCACCGCCGAAGTAACCAATGACGTGATCCTGTAACCCGAGCGCCACAAGCACCTCAAGTGCGCTCGTATCCGTGGCGACTACGCGCTGTGGGACCACCTCGTAGACAGTCTCCACGCCGCAGTTGTTGATAGTCACGCCTGCTGGCTCGGGCGTGGGAGTAGCCGTGGGGACCTGTGTGGCCGCTGGCGTGGGTATCGCCTGTGGAACCGCTGTTGGCTGGACAGTTGGAGCAACCGACCGGTTGGAGGCTGCCGTGTTGTCACTTGTAGACGCATCGTCACCACCGCATGCGACGAGGAACAACAATAGCGCCGAGGTAAGTAGCCAGAAAGCAGCTGCTAGCAACTGGTTCGTGTTAGGCATGAGTTGTCCTAGAGACTTGGTCATGGGTTTTCTGCTCTCCTTAGTTTTAGTCAGGTTGGTCTGACTGGCATCTTTGACAGGCATCCGGTAAGTGGCCTGTATTTCACACCGCCTACATTGCGAGGATAAGATCGACAGCAGATGTTTACATCCGTACCATGCTGTGGATGAATGCGACATCCATATTGATATCAAGTATCAGTATAGATGTCGCTAAGTTGTCCGATTGCGAATACAATGTAAGGCATGTGATTGCTGAAATCAGCGACAACTTAATGATAGTAAGTATCATGAAATTTGTCAATTGCGCCCACCTGTACTCTGGCAGTGGCAAGAAACGGCGCTCATGAGCCCGTAGGAAAGCGCCCAGCTGTGTGACGCCCGAAGGTCCGACTCTATCGATTGAGATGAGGTGGACGCGTTAAGGTGACGCTTGAATCCTGACGGCTGCGGAGGAAATCAAAATTGGCTCGCCCGCCCACCGGTTCGGCGCAGCTTTCCATTGCGGCTAACACAGCACGGTCGGATGGGACCAGCCGTAGGTGTGTTCGTCAGAGAAGTTCGAGTCTTCTCAGGTCTTAGCTATGAACTGGTGAGCCAAGGTGTACTGATTTGCGAACTTTTCGGTGGGAGGTCCACATTCAGGTAGGTCCGATTCCGCACTCTTGGAACAAGCCATCTTGACCATCTCTGTCAGCGTCCACGGACGCTTGTACTGCGTATATCGAGAAGACTTCCGATGCGCACAGGCACCATTCTGGCGCGATTATGTGAGGCGCGCAACATATTCCGGATCATTCAGACATGGTGCCGCGCCGCCTGATGTCAGCGTTGGCGCCATCAGTCTGTCGCAATTCGCATAGGGGCGTACAACGGAGGCTCTGGAGCCCGCGGGAGGACTGTGGAATGGTGAAAGGTGGTGAGGAGCGGAGATGCTTACGACACGGGGCCTGCGAACCCCGAGTCCACGCCGTCGTCCTCCCCTGTGAGGGCCGCGTAGGGATAGCAGAGAAGGGCCCCGTCGATAGGGGAGACGCTGATGTGCGCCCGGACGTTGAAGACCGAAGCGAGCATGTCCTCTCGAATGACCGCCGTGGGCGGGCCTTCCTCAACAATGCGGCCACCGTGCAGAACCATCAGGCGCTCCGCGTACTGAGACGCCTGGTTCAGGTCATGGAGCGCCATGACCACAGTAAGGCCGTGCTCACGGTTCAACGCCTGGATGAGGTTTAACGCCTGGATCTGATGGTTGACATCCAGGAACGTCGTGGGCTCGTCCAAGAGGAGGATGCGAGGCTCCTGAGCCAGGGCAAGCGCTATCCAGACCCGCTGGCGCTCACCCCCGGAGAGGCTATCCATGAGGCGGTGACGGAAACTGCTGGAGGACGTGAGCTCCAGCGCCCGCTCAACCGCTGCGCGGTCCCTGTCCGAACGTATCCGGAGCGGGCCGGTATGGGGATACCGCCCTGTTTCGACCAGTTCCTGCACCGTCATCCCCGGAACGGCGCCCGGCGACTGCGGCAGCGTCGCGATCTGTCGTGCCACCTGGCCGGGGGACATTCTGGCTATGGCTGCGCCATCCAGCAGCACGGCACCCGTCTCGGGGCGCAGGAGGCGGGCCAGCGTGCGAAGCAAGGTGGACTTCCCGGACCCGTTGGGTCCGATGATGGCAGTCACCATCCCCCGCGGAATGGAGAGTGTCACCTCGTTCAGCACCGGACTCTTGCCCAGGCGCACGGAGACGGCCTGGGCGTCCAATACGGCCGTGTCTCGCATCATCTCGCCGCCCCCCGGCGAAGGATATAGAGGAAGAACGGCGCCCCGATGAACGCCATAACCGCTCCTACTGGAAGCCCCGGCCGATGTTGCGGCGACGGGAAGGGTGGGCGTATGGTGACCCCTTGGGAAACGATGTCCGCTCCGACGAGCAGCGCGGCGCCAGCCACAGCGGCCACCGGCAGCAGGCGGCGGGCATCCTCCCCGGTCAGCCATCGCGCGATGTGCGGGGCGACGAGACCGAGGAACCCGACCGCTCCCACAACCGAAACCGCCGCCGCGGTGAGCAGGGCGGCGAGGCAGAAGAGCGCGGTGCGCGTCACGTTGACCCGCATCCCCTTGGTGGCGGCCACGCTGTCCCCAAGTTGGAGGACATTCAGAGGCCGGGCGGCCAGGAGCGCCAACGGCAGCACTGCCACCGCCCACGGCCACAGCTGGTCCCAGTGAACCCAGACGCGGCCATTCAACGATCCGATGATCCAGGGGAGGATGCCGCCCACGCCGGCCTGGGCGCGCAGCATGATGAACGCCGTCACGGACGATAAGATGGCGCTGACCAACACCCCGCTGAGCACCAGCCGCAGCGGATGGACTCCGCCGCGCCAACTCAGGGCGAAGACCACCGCGCCTGCACCCAAGCACCCAAGCAACACGACGAGGGGCATGAAACGCCCAGGGTGCGGAAGCCCTCCGATTCCCGCGATCCACAGAACGGCGACGAGAATTCCCCCCGCCGTCACGCCGGTGATGCCCGGCTCCGCCAGGTTGTTCCGCATAACGACTTGGAGAACCGCCCCAGCCGTTCCCAGCAGCGCTCCAGCGACGATGGCGATTAGCGACCTGGGAAGTCGCAGGTCCCAGACCACGGTCCGATGCAGGTCCTCGGTATGCCGTCCCAGGAGCGCCGCCAGTACCTCGCCCGGTCCCAGGCGCACCGTGCCCGTGCACAAATGCACGACGAACAGCACTCCGATGAGCGCCAGCCCCACGGCGAGCAGCATGGAGAATCGCCTGGCCCCCCAAGCGCGCCCGTCCGCTGCGTCTGTCCGCCCGTCAGTCGCGCTCATGGTCGCTCCTGAGAATCCTGTCCCTGAGCAGCAGAAGCAGGACCGGCCCGCCCAGCACCGCCGTCCATAGCCCCACGGGCGTCTCCGCGGGGGCGATGGCGAGTTTCGCTCCAACGTCCGCCATCGTGAGGAGCGCGGCGCCCGTGAGCGCGGAGAAGGCAAGCACCTTGCGCGGGTCCTCACTGCGTAGGGCTCGACGGGTTAGATGCGGGGCAAGCAGCCCTATCCACCCGATAGGGCCGGTGACGGCCACCACCGCGGCCACAAGCCCGGCGCCGATCAGGAGGACCAGCGTCCGAACGCGTCCGACTCTCATCCCCAACGACTGCGCTGCATGGTCGCCCAGGCGGAGCGTGTTTAACGGTCGCGCCAGCAGCAGGCCCAGGGGGAGGCAGACCACCACCCAGGGCGCGGCTATCCAGACATGCTCCCACGTTCTGTTCGCCAAGCTGCCCAGCAGGAAGTAGAACAGGACGAGGACCGACCCGCTCGTCCCCGCCAGACTGATGAGGGCGATGATGCACGCATTGATGAATGCCGTCACCGCGACGCCGACGAGCACGACCTGCAGAGGGCTCTGCGCTCGCTTTGCTGCGAAGATCACCACGGCCCCCGCGAGCAGGCCGCCCGTGAGTGCCGCCCAGGGATAAAACACCAGGAGCAGCGGAACCTGGAAGAGGGTGACAACTGCCACGGCAAGGGAGGCCCCGGAGGCCACGCCCAGGAGCTCCGGGGCCGCCAGTGGGTTTCGAAGCCCGTCCTGCATCATCGCCCCCGCCAAGCCCAGCGCCGCCCCGCTGATGACGGCGAGCGCCACCCGGGGAGCGCGCAACTCGCGGACGGACAACCACGCCAGGCGCTCCGCCTCCTCTCCCCAGAGGATGCCCCATGCCTCCGCCATCGAGAGCTTGGGTATGCCGTTGGCGAGGGAGAGCGAGGCCGCCAAGAAGATGCACAGGAGCAAGCCCGTGGCAATCAGAAGAAGCTTGACGGGCTCCCGCCGCGTGCTCACGGGCCCGGCTGTCGCTGCTTGGCTGCTCCTGGACAAGGCGCCCTAGTTACCGAATACGTCCGGGTAGAGCAGGGGCATCGCCTCATCCAGCACCAGTCCCAGGGACCGGGTCCCGCGACCGGTGCTCCAGAGACTGAAGCTGACCTCGTGGATCTCGCCGTTCTGAACCGCTCGAAGTTCGCCCCACAGCGGGTTCGCGGCGAGCTGTTCCGCCAGAGGCGGCGGCTGGAACCCGGGGAAAGCGATGGTCTGAATGAAGATTACGTCGGGGTCGATGCTGAGGACCCCCTCCAGGGAGAACTGCATGCCTCCAGACGCGTGTCCGCCCTGGTCCGGAGGCGGCTTCGGCCAGGGGTAGCCGGTCACTTCCGCCAGAAGCCCGCCGGTCAGTGCGCCCTCGGTGTCGATGCCAAAATTGACGTCGGAACCATACATCACCAAGGCCGTGCGGTCCTTGGGCGAGCGCGCCTTGTAGTCTTCCAGCTTGCTCAGGAATCGTTGCGCCGCCTCCTCAGCCTCCGCCGACCGTCCCATCGCCGCCCCAATCTCTTTCAGGTAGCGGATGGAGTCCTCATAGGTCAGGGGGTTCACAATGTATAGCGGCGCGATGGGCCGCAGCGCGTCCCGCAGGCCGTCATGCACGCCCCCGAGCCCGATCACGAGGTCCGGCTCAGCGGCAGCGATGTCTTCCAGGCTGGGCTCGAAGAACGACCCGCCGATCAATCGGAACTCGTCCGCCCTGCTACCGAAGAACCGCGGATCTGAGGAGAGCGGGTCATTGACCGCCACGGGCTCCAGTCCCAACTCGGCCATGATGTCCGGGCAGATCTCCGTGAGACATGCCACGCGGACAGGCCGCGTCGTAAAGGTCAGGCGCTCCCCCGTGCTGTCCGTCAGCGAGACGGTGGAAGGCGTCGCCGTGGGGGGCGCCGACGTGGCGGCGGGCGCCTGGGTGGCCTCCGGTTGCGCGGTAGCCGTTGGCGTTGCCGCCGTGGGGGGCGCCGACGTGGCGGCGGGCGCCTGGGTGGCCTCCGGCTGCGAGGTCGCCGTTGGCGTTGCCGTCGCCGTGGCGGCGGGCGCCTGTGTGGCCTCCGGCTGCGGGGTCGCGGTTGGCGTTGTTTCGGTGCACCCCACCAGCAGCATCAGAACCAAGACTACGATTACATACTTCATAAGACCTCTCTCCTGTGTGCTTGTTTTGTGCTTGCCTGATCGGTCAGCTGCGGGGCTGGAAAGCGAGGAAGCCGGGCCCGCAGCGTGGTCACAATTTCGGTTAATGATGTTCACAAGGGAATGGCCTGCCGTTGGAAGGCGACCAGATCCGCGTACACACCCCCGGCGGCGAGCAGGGAGTCATGTGGGCCGGCCTCCACAGTGCGTCCCTTCTCCAGGACGATGATGCGGTCGGCGCTGCGGATGGTGGACAGCCGGTGCGCGATGACGAGGGTGGTACGGCCAGCGCGGACGCGGGCCATCGCCTCCCTGAGGAGGCGCTCGTTCTCGGCATCCAGGTTGGAGACGGCCTCGTCCATCACCACGATGGGCGCGTCCTTGAGGACCGCCCGCGCGATTGCGATACGCTGTCGCTGGCCCCCAGACATCTGGACCCCCCGCTCACCGGCGTTGGTCTCATACCCCTGGGGCATCCGCATGATGAAGTCATGCGCCAGAGCGACCCTTGCGGCCTCTTCAACCTCCGCGTCCAAAGCATCCGGGCGCGCCAGGCGGATGTTCTCGCGGATGGTCATGTTGAACAGGTAGATGTCCTGCGACACCCAGGCGATGAGCTCGCGCAGGGTGCTCTGCGGGAATGCCCGGACGTCATGCGCGCCGACAGTGATGGCGCCGTCCGTGACATCCCAGAATCGCATGAGCAGATGGATGCAGGTGGACTTCCCCGCGCCGGAGTGGCCCACAAGGGCCACGCTCTCGCCCGGCTCTACGGAGAAGCTAGCTGCGTCCAGCGCCGGAGGCAGATCCGGGGCGTAGTGGAAGCTCACAGCCTTGAACTCGATGCGGGGTACCACCGGGCCATAGGGCGGCGCCACCGCCGTGTCCCGCACAGGAGCGGGCGCGTTCAGCACGGCAAAAACCCGGTCAGCCGCCGCGAAGACCACGCCAAGGCTCTCCGCGATGCCGGTGATGTTGGTCACTGGCCCGAAGATGAAGATGGCGAGGATGATGACGACCGGATAGAGCGCGGGCGCGAGGGAGCCGGAGGACACCAGGTAGGCTGCGGAGATGACAATGCTTACCATCCCCAGCGTCATAAGGACGGACGTGACCGCATGTTCTCCACCTGCTCTGCGTCCATGGGCGACCTGTGCGCCCACCAGGCTCCGGCTGCTCTGCAGCAGCCCTTCCAGGAAGCGCCGTCCCTGCCCGAAGGCCACGACCTCACGGAGTCCCTGAACGCCGTCGACTACCTCCGCGTTCAGCGAACCCAGGGTCTCTCGCAGTCTCCGGCCCTGGGCTGCCGACCGCTTGCGCAACCAGAAGGGAACGGTCGCCACCGCCATAGTCGCGGGGAGCAGCGCCAGGGGAAGCAGCCAGTGCATCGCCGCGAGGGTAAGGAGCGCTCCCATCGGCACCAGGACCGCCACGATGAACGTCCCCACCGTGTGAGCGTAGAACCACTCGATGGTGTCCACGTCGGCCATCGCCGCGGCGGAGAGGTCGCCGGAGCGCCGGTCAAGAAGATAGCCCGGCGCCAGCCGGTCCAGCGCCTGATAGAGCCAGATGCGGAGCTCCGCGAGGATGCGGTAGGCGAGGTCGTGCGCCAGCCACATCTCCGCCCAGGCCGCCACCGCCCTGCCGACCACGGCGCCGCCGAGCACGAAGGCGCTGAAGTAGAGATCTTCAGCCGCCGCCCCCGTCGCTACTCTTCCCACCATGTAAGCGCCAATCCCAGCGGCGGTGATCATGAAGCCGTGGTTCAAGATGCCCGTAAGCACGTTGATTCCCATCAGCCAGTAGTACGGGCGCAGGATGCGGAGCAGTTGCCAGAACCCAGACCCCAATCTGCCGCTGCGTGGCGCGAACTCCCATTCGCTGCGGCGATTGGTCGATATGGTGCTCATATAGCCTCCTGCTGCGCCAGGACGAGGCGGGCATACGCGCCGCGCCGCTCCATCAGCTCTTGGTGGCGGCCAGCTTCAACCACCCGCCCCTCGTCCAGGACCACGATGCGGTCGGCGTGGACGACGGAGGAGAACCGGTGGGCGATGGTGATGGTCGTCCGTCCCCGGGCCAGCCGCTCCAGCGCGTCACGGATGGAACTCTCGTTCACGCCGTCCAGGCTGGATGTCGCCTCGTCCAGGATGAGGATAGGCGCATCCTTTAGCAACGCCCTCGCGATGGCGATGCGCTGGCGCTCGCCCCCGGAGAGCTTCGCTCCCCGTTCTCCGACCACGGTCTGATATCCATCGGGGAGTGCGGTGATGAACTCGTGGGCGTTCGCCGCCCGCGCCGCCGCTTCCAGCTCCTCTAGGGAGGCTCCGGACTTCCCGAGCCGGAGGTTGTCCTCTACCGTCCCATGAAAGAGGTAGGTGTCCTGGGACACCACGGCGATGAGGCCGCGCAGCATCTCCAGGGGGTAGTCGCGGATGTCCACGCCCTCAATCTCCACGCGCCCCTGCTGGGGGTCGAAGAACCGCAGCAGCAGCGCAACAACGGTGCTCTTCCCCGCCCCCGACTGACCAACGAGGCCAAGGCTCTGCCCTGCGTCCATGCTGAACGACAGGCCGTCGAGTGCTGGCGCGTTATCCGGGTGGTAGGCAAAGGTGACAGTAACGAAGGCGATGGACTTCGGCGTGCTCGAAGGCTCCGGGTGCGTCGGCGCGGCCACAGGGTCAGCCACTTCAGGCTTTGCTTCCAAAAGCGCGAAGATGCCCGTGGAGGCGGACACGCCCATGTAACCCTTGTGCCAGTATGAGTCCAACTCCACCAACGGACGGAAGCACTCCCCCGTGAGGAACAGCACCACGAGGAGCCCTGTCAGGCTGAGCGCTCCGTCCGCCACCTGGAACGCGCCCACGGCAACGGCCATCGCCACGCCTGCGCTCATCGCCAGCCCTACGACGCCGTTGCGGATCATGGAGATGGAGAGTTGCGCCATCGTCGCCCGGTAGAGCGCGAGCGTGGCGTCCTGGAGGACTCGCCCCCGGCGCTCGCTGGCGTTGAGCGCCTTCAGCGTCACCATTCCCTGCATACTGTCCACGAACTGGGAGTTTAGGTCCGTATACGCCCGCCAGTGCCGCTGGCCGTACTCGCCTAGCAGCCCATCCCACAGGCGCGGCACCAGGGGAACAGCCAGCACACACACCAGCACGACCACACCCACCAGAGGGCTGAGGACGCAGATGTACCCCACCACTGCCAAGGGCACGGCCAGCGCGACAATGGACTGTGGCAGGTAGTAGCCCATGTAGGCTTCTTGAGCTTCCACGCCGTCCACGAGGGTGGATTGCACCGTTCCCGTCCGCGTCCGTTCCATGTACCCAGGACCGAGAGCAAGAAGCACCCGGTAGAGCCGCTGGCGCAGGGCCACCTTCACCTCCGCGGCGGTGAGCATGGAGCTCATCTCTCGCCACCGGAGCAGTACCGCGCGAAGCGCCGCCAACAGAGCGACAACGCCTACGAGGGCGAGCACCCCCGTCCAAGGCTCGCCGGCAAGGATGCGGCTGACCACGAGGGCCACGACCACGCCCTGCGCGATGAATGTGCCGGAGATCGCTAACCCCAACGCCACGGTGAGGGTGATTCGAGCGCGCGCGCCCTCCGTCAGCGCCAGCATCTTCCGATGGACCATCATGCCGGTGTCGTCCTTCGTGGCTTTCCTAGGGCCTGTATTTCACACCGCCTACATTGCGAGGATAAGATCGACAGCAGATGTTTACATCCGTACCATGTTGTGGATGAATGCGACATATAATGATATCTCGTATCAGTACAGATGCCGCTCAGTTGTCCGAGTGCGAATATATTATAAGGCATGTGACTGCTGAAATCAGCGACAACGTGATGATAGTAAGTATCATGTAACTTGTCAATTGCGCCCACCAGTACTCTGGCAGTGGCAAGAAACGGCGTTCATGAGCCCGTAGGAAAGCGCCCAGCTGCGTGACGCCCGAAGGTCCGACTCTATCGGTTGAGATGAGGTGGACGCGTTAAGGTGACGCTTGAATCCTGACGGCTGCGGAGGAATTCAAGATTGGCTCGCCCGCCCACCGATTCGTCGCAGCTTTCCATTGCGGCTAACACAGCACGGTCGGATGGGACCAGCCGTAGGTGTGTTCGTCAGAGAAGTTCGAGTCTTCTCAGGTCTTAGCTATGAACTGGTGGGCCAAGGCGTACCGATTTGCGAACTTTTCGGTGGGAGGTCCTACTGTAGGGAACGATGGCGTCCGTCCATGACCGAGCGCTATCCATCGTCTACCGACGGGTCCTCTCCGACGGCCACCTCGATGATGCCCAGCATGGTGACGGAGAGGTGCATCCGCAATTGTTAACTCCTGGCTGGATGGTCTCGCTTCAGTGACGAATCTAGGAAAGAGTTGGTGTTGACAGGGTCAAATCCTATATGATACTGTATGTCATTCTATAGGAATGTCTAGCCAATAGTACTTTAACTTAAACTGAGATAGCATATCAAATAGGAGATTCGAACATACATCAGGTATTGATGGCCGCACTGAAGGACCGCGGCGTCAGGGTCACTAGTCCCAGGAAAGCGATAGCCGATCATCTGGAGCACAGGCGCGGCGGCTTCACAATCGAGGCGCTCTGTGAAGAGTTGCCTTCGGTGGGCAGGGCAACGGTGTATCGCACCGTGAAACTCCTTCTGGAGGTGGGAGGGGTCTGCAAACTCGCCTTGATGGATGGATCCCAAGTCTACACCGTCTCCCGGGCCGGCCACCACCACCACTACGTATGTGTCGCGTGCGGCGCGGTGGAGGAGTTCAGGGCTGCCTCGGTCGAGCGGTTGCTCAGTTCCATCGGCCACGAACTTCCGGGAGAGGTCGTCGACCACCGGATCGAGTTGTACGTGATCTGCGGCAATTGCCCCGCCGAGTGGGCGTAGATGGTGGGTGTGCTCCAACCGGCTGAGACCCCGGTACCGCGCATCGCCAGGTGACAACAAGCAGCGCTGCTTAGGCAGCGGCAGAACTCACTTAGAAGACCCCGAACTACGATGATAACGAAGGGGAAATTCGGATTGCATATGATACGAACTCTCAATAAGTGTCTGCAACACCTGACCCAGGCATTTGCTGTGGGGCTTGTCGTGTTCGGTTTGGCTTTCCTGGTGGCCTGCTCGGATGACCAGGACACGCGGGGAACAGAAGCCCCATCGCCAACAGCCGCGTCGTCCGGTGCGTCTATAGATGCCCAGCCAACGCAGGAGGCGCCGGCGGTAACGGCCGTGCCTACCGCCGCGGCCGCTGCCACGGCCACGCCTACGCCCTCAACCCCGCCTCTCCAGGTTGTTGCAACCTCCAACATTGTCGCCGACTGGGCTGCGGTTATAGGCGGGGATAGGGCAGAGGTCTTCAGCCTCTTGCCAGCGGGTAGCGATCCGCACAGTTTCGTGCCGGGAGCTCGCGACGTCGCCAGAGTGGCGGAGGCGGACGTTGTGCTGACTGTCGGTCTTGGCCTCGAGGCCGATTGGTTGGAGGATCTGGTCCGCAACGCCAGTGCAGACGAGTCTAAGATTATTGCGCTTGGCGACGGGATCAATCCCCTGGAATTCTCCGGGGCCGACGCTCACGACGATCACATGGATGAAGGAGGTGAGGACCATGGGGGTATGCCGATTGGGCGTCTGCTCGTAGGTGATGGGGAGGAGGGGAATATTTCCGTCATAGATCTGGAAACGGGAGAGGTGGACCACGGCCTCTTCGACGTAGGCTCGCGGGCCGGACGAATCTACTCCACCGCAAGCGGTCGCTATGCACTAGCCGTTTCCACAGATGCCGACATGGCCCACATCTTCGATGGTGGGATTTTCCTGGAAGCTCACGGAGACCACTTCGATCTGACCGAGGGTGAAATGCGTAAGCTCGCTCTGGACCTGAACGGGAACCGTCCCGTCCATCTCTATGCGGGTGATGAGTGGGCAACGATCTTCTACGACGGCTCCGGCGATGTGGCCCTTGTCAACGAACATGAGCTCAGCGAGCTGGGGGACAGCTATACCCCCATACGTATGAACGTAGGTCCTCAGCATGGAGCGGCTGTACCGCTGGAGGGAGACCTGTTCGCCATCAGCCTCAAGCACCCGGATTATCCGGACAACCCGGACGCTCGGCTGCCCATTGGCGCGGAGATCAGAGACCTGGACGGCAACGTGCTGCACACAGCCGAAGGCTGCGACTCACTGCACGGAGACGCCGGCAACGGACACATGGCCGCATTCGGATGTACCGGGGGCGTCCTGGTCCTGGAAGCTCATGGTGGCGAGTATTCCCACACCTTCATAGCGCCGGAAGGGGTCGACGAGGGCTTCCGGTTCACGTCCGTCTGGGGCTACCACGGCCTGGACCACTTCTTCGCACTGGGCTCGGCGGTGGGGCTGTACGTCGTGGACCCGGAAGAGGAGGAGTTGGAGCTGCTCATCCCAGCCACAGAGAATCTCCGCCCAATCCAGGTCCAGCTTGGTGACGGAGGAGAAACTCTGCTGGTCGTAATGAGCGACGGAGAGCTTCGTGTGTACGACGCCCATGATGGGCGCCTGCAGGCGTCCAAGGACGACTTCCTGACGACACCGGTGGAGACAGGGTTCTGGGGGCGACCCCACCTGGCCACGGCGCCTGGCGCAATCTTCATCACTGACTCGGTGGGAGGCGAGGTGCTGCAACTGGACGAGCACGACCTCGACGTAGTCAGGCACTGGGACGTGGCGGGAGCCCCCACCAAAGTCGCCTTCGTTGGTATTGTGGGTCAGGGGGATGAGCACGAGGATCACAGTGACGACAGTGGCCATCATGGACACGACCACGGCCCCATGGACCCTCACTTCTGGTTCGATCCAAATCGTGTGAAGATCGCGGTCGGAGAAATAGCATCTCAGCTTTCGGACCTGGACCCTGGGAACGCGGAATACTATTCTCAGAACGCGGCAGACTACGAGGTGCGGCTCGACGAGCTACATTCGTGGATTCAAGAACAGGTTGAGGTGGTGCCGCCGCAGCGCAGACTGCTGGTTACTTCCCATGACACCTTCGCCTACTTTGCGGATGTCTACGGGTTTGAGATCATCGGCCTCCTCATTCCCTCCCTGGCGCCCGAAGTGGAACCCTCTGGGGAGCACATAGCGGGAGTGGTCAGAGTGGTCAGAGAGCACAACGCGCCGGCAGTATTCAGCGAAACGACAGTCAGCGAAAAGCTGCCGCGGGCCGTGGCAAGAGAGACCGGCGCAGTGCTTGTCCAGCTCTATGCGGACTCCCTGGGCAAAAAGGACAGCGCAGGCGGCACGTACCTCGGCATGGTGCGCACAAACGTGGAGCGCATTGTCGGGGCGCTGAGGTGAACTTCGCTACGAACTCACGCGCCTAGCGGCACATGATCCTAAGTCATGCTAGTCTGCCAGTTCCGACAATTCCCCGAAGCGCAGGGTTTACACCCGTCACACCTGTGTCGGGTGGTGTAGGCGGCGGCGAGGCCGGAGGGCCCGCCGCCATGATGCCCAGCATGGTGACGGAGAGGTGCATCCGCAACAGAGAGACTACACTCCGGCTTAAGGGACAAGTTGAACCTCTGTACCGACGCGCCAAGGGAATACAGTAAGAGCATTGCCATGCTCATTTGCTTCATTGCGCTGGTCTACCTCAGCCTCAAACTGAACTAACACTAACTCACCTCCAGTTCTCCTGGTTGACAATGACAACGTCGCCAGTGTACATTAGTATGTTGGTACTTCATCTCAATTAGGCCAACGATGGCCTCTTCACATTCTTAGGAAAATAGTTGTTCAATAATGATACTTAGTCGCATTACAGCCCAAAAAGGAGATTCTATGTGAACACGCAGCACAAAGTACCCGCTACCCATCATCACCGGCTTCCCGGTTCCGGCCAGACGACCCTACTCAACAGAGTCCTAAGTGAGCAGCGTGGAAACGGACGAGTACGCGGGTCTGGGCAAGGTTACTGTCGCGGTGAGCGCAGGTACCCCTGATGGTCGTCGTCGGACACAACCGAAGCCGGTAAGACCACCCCGTTCACCAAGGGAGAGTGACCCTCAGTAAGGTGGACCGGCGAAGCCAGCGCGCCCGCGTTGGCAGTGTGTATCGCCTGGTTGATACATCATTGCAATCACAACACTCTCGGCAGGTTGCGATCTCTAAACGATATCTCGTATCAGTAATATCAGAAGGAGGATTCCATATGAACACGCGGCAAAGAGTACCTGTTACTATCCTCACCGGCTTCCTCGGGTCTGGCAAAACGACCCTGCTCAACCGGATCCTGACTGAGGAGCACGGCAAGCGCATTGCCGTGATCGAGAACGAGTATGGGGAGGTCGGCATCGATCAGGCCCTCGTCATAAACGCTGACGAGGAGGTCTTCGAGATGTCGAACGGTTGCATCTGCTGCACGGTGCGCGGAGACCTGATTCGGGTGCTCAACAATCTAAACAAGCGCCGCGACAAGTTCGACTATGTTTTGGTGGAAACCACCGGGCTCGCCGATCCCGGTCCGGTCGCCCAAACGTTCTTCATGGACGAAGAGCTTCGTGCTGAATACGCCCTTGACGGGATCGTCACGCTCGTCGACGCAGCCCACATCGATCAGCAACTCGGCCGAAGCGACGAAAGCACGGAGCAAATCGCGTTCGCAGACGTTCTCGTCCTCAACAAGACAGACCTCGTAAATGGCGAGGCCCTCGACACCTTGGAATCTCGACTCCGGGGCATGAACCGAATGGCGCGAGTCGTGCGCAGCGAGCGTGCGAACGTACCCGTCGACACTGTACTAGACCTCAGCGCATTCGACCTGGACCAGGTGCTCGAGCGTCGTCCCACCTTCCTCGAACCTGAGTATCCCTTCGAATGGACGGGAGTCTATTCGCTCGATACCGGCCGCTACGAACTCAACCTCGCCGATGGACCTGATCCGGCGATGTCGCTCGTCGTCGTGCCCAATCAGGGCACGGATGACGCTGCCCTCCGGGAGAGCGCCGAGTGGTGTGTACGGCAGTACGCCGAACCTGCGGAGGTCTTTCAGCCGGAGGAAGAGATTCCGGTTGGAAAGCATGTGAGCCTCCGGCTCGATTCCCCAGGACGCAAGTCGTTCTTCTTTGAGGTCGCTACCCCGGGGAGGGTTGGCCTCTACGCCCAGCACCTCGCTGAGGAATTCGATCTCCAACTGAGGAACGCGGATGGAGAGGCTTTCAAACTGGGGGGCAACTTTTGCTCCGAGCCTGCCTGCACAGAGACAGAGACAGACACACAACGCATCAAGGGAGCGGCGGTTCCCGCCGTAGCCGAGCGAACCTGGGTCGCCCAGCACGAGCACGACGACGAGGTGGGATCGATCTCTATTGAGGTAGACGGTGACGCCGACCCCAAAAAGCTCAACGACTGGCTCGGCCAACTGCTCCGGGAGCGCGGGGTGGACATCTTCCGGATGAAGGGCTTCATCAGTGTCGCGGGGGAGTCGCGTCGCTTCGTCTTCCAGGGGGTTCACATGCTCTTTGACGGCCAGCCGGACCGCGAATGGGGGGACGCGCCCCGCCGCAATCAGCTAGTCTTCATCGGCCGCAACCTCGATGGACAGAGTATGAGAGAGGGGTTCGAAGCATGTCTGACTTAGATGCCGGCAGCGCGATGGGCGTTCTTCAGCAGGGCTGGTTTGCGATGGTCGGCGACTACGCTATGGCCGGAGGCTGGAGCGGGGGCGGAGAGACGCTGGTGGTCGGCGATGCCGAGGGCGGCGTTTACGCCTTTGACGGCGAGTCGGGCGAGAGGGCATGGGAACAGCACAGGGTTCATGACGGTGGCTTGCTCTCGGTGGCAATCCACCCGAAGGGAAGCGCCTTCGCCACGGCCGGCCAGGACGGACGAGTCTTGCTCTGGGATGCCGCCGAAGGACGGGTAACCCGGGCTATCGACGTCGGGAGCGGTTGGGCGGAAAACGTGGCGTGGTCGAAGAACGGCCAAAGACTGGCGGCCTCCTGCTCCCGGCAGGTTTGCGTGTATGACGTGGACGGCGCGGAGGTCTGGCGATCTGATGATCACCCCAGCACCGTCAGCGCCATCGCCTGGTCTGGCCCGAGGGAACTGGCAACTGCCTGTTACGGTCGAGTGGCCTTTTTCAGTCCGGACACCGGCGAGGCTCGGCAAAAGCTGGAGTGGCAGGGGTCTTTAGTGTCGATGGTGCTAAGCCCGGACGGGGGCATCGTGGTCTGCGGCAGCCAGGACAACTCGGTACACTTCTGGCGCCGCGCCACGGGTCAGGACTCCGAGATGTGGGGATATGCCGCCAAGCCGTCGGCCCTGGCTTTTGACCGTAGCGGCACCCTTCTGGCCACCGGAGGCGGCGAGGCGGTTACGGTCTGGGTATTCCGGGGAAAAGGCCCTGAAGGCACGCGGCCCGGCGTTCTGAAGTTTCATGAACAACCCATTACGACGCTCGCCTTTTCGCCCGGCGACAGGCGCCTGGCATCGGGGGGGCGCGATGGGGCAGTGGTTGTGTGGTCGCTGAAAGGAAATGGAAAAGGCGGACCGATAGGGGCGGCAGATCTTGGGGTCTCCGTAGCCGAATTGTACTGGCGGCCTGACGGAAGCGGGCTCGCCGCCCTGGACGCCCGTGGTGGCGTGACGGTCTGGAAAATAGGACAAGGAAAAGGCCGAATCAGACGTCCACGCCAAGCCCAGGGTCCCAGCACAGGCAGCAACTGACTGTCCGCCGGCCGTGGGGCAGCAACAGCGGTTTCTTCTAGACCCACACATTGATGTTTGCCCACCGACACAGTGCTGACCCAGACCCTGGCTGGAATCATCGAGGACAAGAGATGGATGGTGAAGCGCGTGGCTTAGCTGGCCCGTCAATCATTGTGAGAGCAATCACTGTTTCAGTGTGTTAGGGTACATCTTGAACACAGCTACCGGCGCGGATTTCAGATAGCCTCTGGCGCTATACAGGCTCACCTGGAACGCTCGACTACCATACGCTTGGTCAGGACGTGAATCTGACAGGGGGCGCGTTGGTCAGACTGCGCCTGAAGTTCCAGTGGTTCGACCTGCTGAACAACGAATTCAAGACCCGCGGAGGGACTTGGAACAAGCATTTCTTAGCGTAAGCTCCTACGACCGGACAACAAACGGAATCGTACTCATCGAAAGGAGCATGACGTGAAGAAGATGATAACGGCCAACAGGAAGCTCGCGATTGCATCTGCCGCAGCGCTTATCGCAATCCTCTGCGCCCTCGCCGTCGCAGTTGCGGGGAACTTGGGGCAGACAGTAACGCTGGTTGACCCGCCTGCCATGACGTTGACCTACGAGGTTTACGGCACAGGGGCAACCGTCGGCGACCGAACCATCCCGCGCTTCAAAGAGATCAGAACGCTCGAATACCGAGGCAAGAACGATTGGCGTGAGACCGTCATAACGTCTCCTGAGCTGGACTTGGGCAGATACGGTACGGGCACAAATGTCGGTTCTTACTACGAGGTGCGCGGCAACACGATAACGGAGTACGACGCTATGGACGGGTACATGGAGAGCCACACTCGTGATGGTTCTAGCACGGAGATTCCAAATGGGGCCTTCGCGTTCACCAGTACGCCTGTGGAGTCTCCTCTAGGCCCGGACGTTACAGGCACGGGTGTTACGACTGACGCTCAGGTCTGTATCAACGGCAACTGCTCCGACAACGCCTCAGGTGTCAAATTCTCAAACAACGGGATAGAGGTTATCGTGCTGAGTGGTGTGGACTACACGATCCCCATGAAGTACGGCGACTACTTCCTCTTGAAGTCCGCAGTGATAAATGACCAGTAGGCCCTAAGTTACTGCGTAGTCAAGGCCCCGAAAAGTCTAGACTTTTCGGGGCCTTTGTTCGAGTCCTTGGCACGCTTTGCTTAGATGGAATACGTTAGGCGCGGAGGTACTCAATTGATTAGAGACAGACTACGAGCGAGCGGACTGTTCAACGAGAAGGAACCGCAGCAGGACGGGCCGATAGGTTTCGAGGTAGTGGAACATTACGCTGCGACAATCTACGCTCAGGCAACTTTCGTGCTCGATTCAATTCCCGTCTGGTGGTCAAGTTGAGAGCGTGGTGGGGAAGGGGAGACTCGAACTCCCACGCCTCTCGGCACATGATCCTAAATCATGCTCGTCTGCCAATTCCGACACTTCCCCAGGGACGTCGGCGCACCGCACTGCGCGGTACGCTGAAACCCAAATTATACGCCCCCTCTCCCCAGGGACACCGGCGCACCGCACTGCGCGGTACGCTGAAACCCAAATTATACGCCCCCTCAGCGCGCGCCGTCCACGCGGAACAGGGCGTCGAAGCTGTCTCAGATTACTAGGTGCGCGTGGAATCATCCTTCCCACGCAAGCGGAAACCCGCCCTTAACCCTGCTTCCCGCGTAAGCAGGACCCCAGGGGCGGAGGTCTCCGTGTGTTGTCCGCCTAGTAATCTGAAACAGGCTCCAGGGCGTCCGCAACGTCGGCCGCGCGCACGACCCCCGTGGATCGGCGCCCGGCGCGGCCGGTGCCCACGCCCACGCCCGCCTGCGGACCCGGCGTTCACCTGCGGGCGCGTGGAAGTCGTCTCTCCCGCAAAAGAACGTCACCCCCGTGAAAACGGGGGCGGGCACCCAAGGAGTCGGGGCCTCCGTGTGGAGTCCGCCTGGCAATCTGACACCGGTTCCGATGGCGAGGAGCCTTTCTGGAATAACCAGCTGTGTCCATGTCCGACCCGCTCACGGACAGCCTGCCCCGAGCACATTCTCGGCCTACCGCAATCACCTTGCGCTCGCCATAATGCTTAGCCAACGTCCGCCGGACGCCCCAACGCACACCTCTGCCGCACCCCCTCGCCCACACCCGACCCTTTCGCCACCCCGTACCCCGAAAACACCGTCACTTTCCCGCTCCACCCGTTCCTGTCCCTGTCCTACCTAAACCCCACGCACGTCCCCTCGCTTCCTCTCGTCTGCACCATTCCTCCCCACCAATTCCGCCCCGATCCCAAATCTTCGCCAACCCTCTCGAAACACGCGCACATCCGTGCTATCCTCGCTCAAGTGAGGGACAGACCCCGCAGCCCGGAATCTCTGCCCACACGCGGCGAAGCCCCCACGCATTCGTAGATGCGTTGGAAACCGGCCACCGGCCACCGACCCCCTGGCCACCGACCCGCCCACTGTCCTGCGGAGCCTGCCCTGAGGCTCCCCTGAGCTTGTCGAACGGGCTTGTCCTACTCTGCCACGCGGCGTGACACTTATGCCCCAAATTGCCCACGCCGGCATTACAGAATTGCGCAGTACCGTCCTCACACTCAGCTACGAGTCGCACAGAATGTCGCAGAATCGAACAGAATTCGCCTCCCGCCTTCGCGGGAACAACTTTGCTGGGTGCGCCGGGTAGCCCGAAACAGTCCCGAGCGCGTGTATCAGGTTGACGCCCCCTGCAGGTGGGTGTAAAGTATTTCGGTCTTGCATACTGGCGTCGCCCAGCCGTTGGCTCGCCCGGTTGCGGACCGTCAGCCACCGCCATCAGCATTACACGGGCACAGTCGCCCAGACCAAGAGGAGGACCACCGTTATGAAGGCAGGAGCAATGAAAATTCTCGCACTGCTGGCGTTGCCTGTGCTGCTACTGGCGCTCGTCGCCTGCGCGGCAGAAGAGGAAGATGAGCCTACACCGGCGCCCGCCGCCCCCACCACCGTGTCCGCGGCCCCGACCGCCATGCCAGCGGTCCCCACCGCCATGCCCGCCGCGACCGCGGCGGCGCCCGCGGCTATGATGAGCGGCGAGCGCGGAGGCACGCTGCGCGCCAGCGTCCCCTACGACGTCTTCCACTTCGACCCGCACCGCAACGGCGCGACCCCCGCGCTCATGTTCTTCAGCAACGTGTTCGAACATCTGGCCGTCGTCGATCCCAACAAGAGAGACGAAATAGCGGGCCAGATTGCCACGAAGTGGGAATCCAGCGGTGACGGCACCGAGTGGACCTATACCATCCGCCAGGGCATCCAGTGGCACGACGGCGAGGCCCTGGGCGCAGACGACGTGGTCAACTCGTTCCAGCGCGTCCTCGACCGCCCCAACGACATGCCCATTGGCCGCCTGAAGTGCATCAACGCGCTGGTGGACGGCGTCGAGCAGATAGACGAGTCAACCGTCAAGGTCTCCCTCGAGAAGCCGGCGGTCAACTACTTCGCCTGCTGGACTCAGCCGTTCTTCCACATCCTGCCCAAGCACGTGACCGACACGATCGACACCGCCGCCGAGCTCACCGACCTGACCCAGAACGACTGGATCGGCAACGGTGCTTTCAAGGTCCAGGAGTGGCAGCGCAACGACGTCACCAAGCTCGAAGCCAACGACAACTACTACGTCGAGGGCCTCCCCCTGTTGGACGGCATCGAGATCTACGTGATTCCGGACAACGCGACGCGGCTCTCCGCACTGGAGTCCGGCCGCATCGAGATACACTCCGGCTTCCCCGCAATCAGCAAGCAGGAAGCCACCGACCTCAAGAACGCCCGGCCCGACGACCTGAACGTCCACGGCTACGTGCCGCCCGGAGCGCTGTTCTGGTTCATGAACGTCAACGCGGAAAGCACCAGCGACGTCAAGATCCGCGAGGCCATGCATCTGGCAATCAACCGCCAGCAGCTTATCGAGATTGTCGGACAGGGCTCCGGCCAGCCCAGCCATCCCTACTGGGCAGACACCTGGATGCTGTCCATGGAAGACTGGCTGAAGTACCCGGGCATCCGCGCCGACAAGACCGAAGACCTGGCCAGGGCCACGCAGCTCGTCGAAGAGGCTACGGGCGGCGAGGGCGCCGATGTGGCCATCATGGTCCAGAGCGGCGTGTTCCCGGCGCCTCAGCTTGCTGAGGTCATCTCCTCCCAGCTTCGCGACATCAACATCAACGCCGAGGTGCGCGCGCTCGATCCGGGCGCCGGAATCACGGCCTTCGTCAACCAGGACTTTGTCGCCACCGTTTGGGAGACCAACACCGGCTACGCCGACCCCGACTCTTTCGTCGACCAGGTTTACCTGTCCCCCAACGTCCACTGGCAGGACGAGGGCCTGAAGGCGGAGTACACGGCGCTGTGGGAGCAGGAGCGCAGCGAACTAGACCGCGCCAGGCGCTCGGAGCTGCTGAGGCAGATGGTCGACATCCAGCTCAAGGACCTCAACACGAGCTGGGCCATACGCCCCGACATTCAGCTTGTGTACTCGTCATCGATGCAGGGATTCGTGCCCTGGAACACCATCATGCACCACTCGAACTTCGCGTCCGTGTGGCTCAAGCAATAACGGCTTTCATGGTGGTTGCCGGGTCGCCCCGATAGGCGGCCCGGTGGGCGCCCGGCAATAGACTAGCTATATCGGTGGTGGGCCGCGGTCGTGGCGCGGAAGCGCACGGCGCGGCCCACTGCCTAAGTCACGGCGGTGGTTTCCGGCCCCGGGCCGCCGCCCCATCTCTGGGACGGAGGTAGGCGTTTGGGCCAATACCTCGCCAGGCGTCTGCTGCTCTTCATCCCCACTCTGATAGGGGCGTCGCTGCTCGTATTCGTGCTTGTGCGCCTCGTGCCGGGCGACCCCGCCCTCCTGATTCTGGCGGGCAGCTCCGGCGACATCCCCTTCTCCCAGGAAGATTACGACAACCTCCGCTCCAGAATGGGCTTGGACCGTCCGATGTATGTGCAGTACCTGAGCTGGCTGGGCAGGTTCGTAACCCTCGACTGGGGCACGTCGCTATACCTCAACTCCCCGATCGTGGACGAACTCAAGCCCAAAATGGTGCTTACCCTCGAACTTGCCTTCCTGAGCATGGCGATAGCCACGGTGTCTGCGGTGTTCATTGGCGTGCTCGCCGCAGTGCGTCAGGACACGATAGTCGATCGCTCCATAATGGTGTTCTCCGTAACCGGCCTCGCCATCCCCACGTTCGTAATGGGACTGCTGGTGCTCCTGTTTCTGGTCAAGGTGTTCCAGTGGTTCCCGCCGCTCGGCACCGTCTACTTCTGGGACGACCCGCTTACCAACCTGAAGACGCTGGCGTGGCCGGTGCTCGTCATCGCCTACTTCAACAACGCCGCGATAACCCGCATGACCCGAGCCCAGATGCTGGAGGTGCTGCGCCAGGACTACATGCGCACCGCGCGGGCCAAGGGCCTCGTGGAGTCGCTCGTGGTCTACCGCCACGGGCTGCGCAACGCCGTGCTGCCGGTGGTCACGCTGTTCGGCCTGCAGATGGGCGCACTGATGGGCGGCGCCGTGGTCATCGAAACGGTCTTCAGCCTGCCCGGAATGGGCCGCTTCCTGATAGAGTCGATCCAGCGAAGGGACTATCCCATTGTCGAGATCATCATCCTGATAATCGCTTTCGCATTTGTGACCATTAACCTCCTTGTGGACCTCAGCTATGGGCTGTTGGATCCGAGGATTCGCGTCAGGTAAACGCCACATGGCCAACGAGACTCACAACACAGCGGGCGACACCGGCCGCGACACGCTGACCGGCTCGGCGCGCGCCCGCTCCGGACTGGCGAACTTTGCCCACGCTAGCCTGAGGTTCGCCGCTCGCAAGCCGCTGGGTGTCGCGGGCGCGCTGCTGCTCGCCCTGATGACCTTCGTCGCCGTGTTCGCGCCGCTGCTCACGATGCACGACCCCTACGAGAGCTTTTCGGGCGCGCGCCAGGTTGCGCCGCAGCTCGATTACTGGTTCGGCACCGACAACCTGGCGAGGGACATATACAGCCGCCTGATAATCGGCACGCAGATTTCTATGCTGGTCGGCTTCTCCGTGGTGATTATCAGCTTGGCGGTCGGCACCATCGTCGGGCTGGTCAGCGGTTACCTCGGTGGCTGGGTGGACAACACCCTCCAGCGCATGATGGACATCATCCTGGCGATTCCGGCGCTGTTTCTGGCGCTGTCGTTCATGGCTGTGCTCGGCCCCTCGGTCGCGAACGTGATCACCTCGCTCTCCATCGTCAGCATTCCCGTTGTCGCCCGCGTGGTGCGCTCGACCGTCATCAGCCTGCGCGAGAGCATGTTCGTGGAGGCGGCGCGCGCCATAGGCGCGGGCGACATCCGCATCACGATGCTGCACATACTGCCCAACAGCTTCGCGCCAATAATCGTCATGGCGTCAGTGCTGTTGGGGCTGGCGATCGTCTCCGAGGCGACGCTCAGCTTCCTGGGCGTGGGGATACCCTTCAACATACCCTCCTGGGGCGGTATGCTGGGCGGCGAGGCCAAACAGTACGTCCGCTCCGCGCCGTGGATGCTCTTCTTCCCCGGCCTCGCGCTCAGCCTCACGGTGCTGGGCATAAACCTGCTGGGCGACGCCCTGCGCGACACCCTGGACCCGCGCCTGCGGGGCCTGGGCGGGCGCCCGATCTAGGCGCGCGAGGAGTGTGCGAGTGAGTTGCTCGGTGGTAGAGTGCGACCATCAGGCGGGGACCCGTCCAGTGACATGACCAGGCGCACCGCGTTCCTCGGCCCGCCGGGCACCTTCAGCGAGGAGGCCGCCATGCGGCACGACGGCAGCGCCGAACTGCTGCCGCTGGCTTCCATCGCGGAGGTGTTCGAGGCGGTGTCCTCCGGGCGCGCCGACCAGGGCGTGGCGCCGTTCGAGAGCACCCTGGGCGGGCCGGTGGCCGCCACGGCGGAACTGCTGGTCCACCGGCCCGGAGTCGTGGTCCGCGGGCGGCTGGACCTGCCGACCGACCACTGCCTGGTGTCCCGAAAGGGCGTCAGTGCCTCGGACGTGAGCGTCGTGTACTCTCATCCGCAGGCGCTGGCCGAGTGTCGAGCCTACCTGGAGCGCTGCCTGCCGCAGGCCGAACAGGCGGCGTCCGCCAGCACCGCCGCCGCGCTGGACGACATGGAGCGCTGTGGAGAGCCGTCCGCGGCCATATGCTCGCAAAGGGCAGCCGAGGGAAGGGCCGAGATTATCGCGTACCGCATCCAGGACCGACCTGACAATATAACCAGGTTCATCGTCCTCGCCCCGTTCAGGGCGCAAACAGGGGGTACCATGAAAGAACTTTCCGCAAAAGACATCCAAATCATCGCCGACATACTGGGCGTGCCCGTCGGTCCGGAAGAGCTGGACGAGGTGCTCGCGCGGTTCAACGGGCTGCTCTGGACGATGGACAAGATCGACAGTCTCGAATGGCAGGGCGTGGATCCGGTGACATGGGTCTCGCGGCCCGAGGACGTGTAGCATGAACAGCGAAGACCTGGCGTTCGCCAGCATAGAACAGCTCAGCCCGCTCCTCCAGTCGCGGCAGGTGTCGTCGCTGGAGCTGGCCCGCAACTTCCTGGAGCGCATCGAGCGGCACAACGAGCGGCTCGGCGCGTACATCACTGTGATGGGCGAACACGCCCTGCGCTCGGCGGAACAGGCCGACGACGCCATCGCCCGCGGCGAGTACCGCGGCCCGATGCACGGCATACCCGTCGCGGTGAAGGACCAGCTTTACACGAAGGGCGTCCGTACGACGGCGGGCTCGAGCATCCTCGCCGACTTCGTCCCGGACGAGGACGCCACCATCATCAAAAGACTGGACGCCGCGGGCGCCGTGCTGCTCGGCAAGCTCAACCTCAACGAGTTCGCCATGGGCGGCACGCTCGCCCACACCTACGGCCTGCCGCGCAACCCTTGGGACCTCGAGCGCGCCCCCGGCGGCTCCAGCAGCGGCTCCGGCATAGCGGTCGCCGCCGGGCTGGCCACCGCAACTATCGGTGAGGACACCGCAGGCTCCATCCGCAACCCGGCGTCGTTCTGCGGCATCGTCGGCGTGAAGGCCAGCAGCGGCACGGTCTCGCGCCACGGCATTGTGCCGCTCTCCTGGTCGCTGGACACCGCCGGCCCGATGACGCACACGGTGCGCGACTGCGCCTGGATGCTCGGCGCAATCGCCGGGCGGGACGAAAACGACCGGCTCACCTCGCACCGCCCCGTTCCGGACTACACGTCCGGGTTGGGGCAGGGTGTCGAGGGCCTGCGCGTTGGCGTGCTGCGCGAGCTGACGCAAGCCGAGGGCGTGCACCCGGAAACGCGGCAGGCGGTGGAGTCCGCCGCCGAGCAGCTCGCGGCCATGGGCGCCATCGTGGACGAGGTGTCCGCCCCCATCGTCGAGTACGCCGGCGCGATCTACATGTCCCTCTGCGACGTCGACAACCCCCGTCTGCACGAGCAGCGTCTGTACGACAGCCCCGGCGACTACGACTACGCCACGCGTGTGCGTCTGCTGCTGGCGAACATCGTGCCGGCGTCGATGGTCAGCAAGGCCCAGCGGGCGCGCGCGCTACTGCGCCGCGAAATGTTCAAACTCATGGAGACCGTCGACGTTCTGGTGTCCCCCACGACGTCGGGTCCGGCGCCGCCGATAGAGGCCACGCAGACCAGGATTACCACGGTAGACCAGGTCGTGCGCGGCGTGTTCGCCGTCCGCAACAACAGCACCACCTTCAACATGTCCGGCCTCCCCGCCGTCTCCGTGCCCTGCGGCTTCTCCGGCGATGGCCTGCCCCTGGGCCTGCAGTTCAGCGGCCGCATGCACGAGGACGAGACCGTCTTCCAGGCCGCCCACGCCTACGAGCAAGCCAACGACTGGAGCAGCAGGCGCCCGGAAGACGCGAGCGGCCAGTAGCCGGTGACCAGGCTGCTTGGATTCGACGCCAACTGTGAAGACGCCCTGTTGGCCATTTCTCCGGCAGCTATACAGGATGAGAGGCAAGAATGCAGTACGTCAGATTCATAGCGGCATTCCTGGTCTATACCATTATCGACGTGGGCTGGAACCTCTCGCCCATCGCGCAGGGGATGTACAAGAACCTCTACGAGGCGAGCGGCCACGACAAGATGTTTGATGCCTACGGCAAGGAAATGAGCCTGTGGGGCGGCGGCGAGATTTTAGCCCTGTTAGCCTTTCTGCTGCTGATAGCGTTCGGCAACAGCTACCTAGCCATCGAGCCGGCGGTCAGGGAGAACAGCCTGCTAAAGGCGGCCAAAAACAGCTTCGCGCTGGGCATAGCGGCCTACGCCACCTACATAGTGCCCATATTCCTGATGATAAAGACCATCCCCGGCATCTTGGTGCCCATAGACATACTCATCGGAGGGCTGCTGAGCCTGGTGACATCCACTGTGGTAGTGGCCGTCACCTTCCGGCTGAAGAGGTCCTAGGAAGAGTTTCAGATAACTGACAACCAAGGAGCAACCCCCATGCCAACCATCCCGCAGGCCGACCTCGAGCAGTACGGAGAGGTGATAGACCGCCTGGTGACCACGCCCGTCGGCAAGTCCCGCGGCAACATGTTCCAGCCGATGAAGGCCGTGGACATGTACGACGCCGCGCGCGCCAGGTTCGGACGCCCGCTGTGCCTGCTGGCCGCCGAGATGATCTCCGAGCGCGTGAAACGTGACGACAACGTGCTCATCCTCACCGGCAGCTACCACCCGCTGCACTTTCCCGTCGGCGAGATGGACGGCCCGCCGGGCGGCGCGACCCTCGCACTGTCGCTCGACCTGGGACTGGGCGCCAAGCCCTTCTTCGCCAACGAGCCGCCGCTGGTCGGGCTGATGGAGGAGGCTTGCCGCGCAGTCGGCCTGCTGCCCATGCCCTACGAGCAGGCCATCGAGCGCGACCACACCGCGGTCGTGGTGGAGTTTCCCATCACCGACCATGAGGGCAGCCGGAGAGCCGCCGAGGAGCTGATGGACAGGCACGACTTCTCCCTGGTGGTCACCACCGAGCGCTTGGGCCGCAACCGCAAGGGCCGCTACCACAGCGCCGGCGGCACCGAGCGCGAGCCCCAGGACAGGTGCAAGGTGGACCACATCGTGGACGTGGCCCGCGAGCGGGGCATACTCACCGTGTCGGTGGGCGACGGCGGCAACGAGATAGGCTTCGGCTCGATCTTCGACGAGACCCGCGGCATTGTGAACTGGGGCGAGACCTGCCGCTGCCCCTGCGAGGACGGCATAGTCAGCGTGGTCGAATCCGACGCGCTCATCGTCGCCGCCACGTCCAACTGGGGCATCTCCGGCCTGGAGGCCGCCCTGGCGATGGTCAACGACAACCAGGACATGATGCACGACGCCGCCGTTGAGCGCCGCGTGCTCCACCACCTCGCCAACATGGGCTGCGCCGACGGCGCCACGGTGATGACAACCCCCACCTGCGACGGCACGCCCGAAAGCGTGTCCCTCGACGTGGTCAACCTCCTCAAGGCCACCGTCGCGCAGTCCTTCCGCGTCTCCTCCCGCCGCTTCTAGTGTACCGAAAGTCCCTTCCCCCTCGCAGGGGGAAGGTTAGGATGGGGGTGACGCTGCTGTCCTCCTCTCCCCTGGCGGGAGAGGATTGAGAGCCTGCCCTGAGCTTGCCGAATGGGTGAGGGGGAAAGTAACGATAGGGGTGAAAAAACCATGACAGAAATCCTCGGCAACCTCGACGAACTCAACCGCGAAGTCGCCGCAAGCGACTTCGACGCCATCGTCGCCATGTCGCCGGAGAACGTGCCCTACACCTCCGGCGTACTGCTGTGGACCCAGCGCACCATACGCGACCGGCTCGCGCTGGTGGTGTGGCCCAGGGACGGCGACCCAACCTTCATCGTGGCCACCAACGAGGAGGGCTACGTGCGCGAGAAGTCCTGGATAGGTGACATCCGCGGCTACGTGCAGCACCGCGAGTCGCCCATCGACGTGCTGGCCGACGTGCTGCGCGAGCGCGGGCTCGGCGCGGGCCGCGTCGGCATCGAGCCCAGCTACCTGTCCGCCGACTTCCACGCCGAGCTGCTCTCCGCCATGCCCGAGGCCCAGTTCGCGCCCTGCGAGTCGCTGTTCGAGCGCGCCCGCATGGTGAAGACGCCCGCCGAGGTCGAGTTGCTGACCCGCGCCGCCGTCGCCACCGAGCGCGCCCTCATGTCTACCTACTCCACCGCCCAGCCCGGCGACACCGAGCGCAGCCTCGTCAACCGGCTCGGCGCGCACATCCTGCAGGCGGGCGCCGACCTGCCCGCGTTCCTGTACCTTACCGTCGGCCCCAACACCGGCCACGCCCACCCCGACCCCACCGACTACGTGGCCCGCGAGGGCGACCTGCTGAAAACGGACTGCGGCGGATACTTTGCGGGCTACTATTCCGATATCGGCCGCACCGCGGTGCTGGGCAGGGCGACGCCGGAGCAGCGGTCGGTCTACTCCCGGCTGGCTGAGGTGCACCGCGAAACGATAGAGTCGATGCGGCCCGGCGTGCCGGCGTCGCACGTGTTCGACGTGGCGGCCAGGGGCTACGAGCGCGTGAACATCCCGTTCAAGGGACTGGCCTTCGCCGGCCACGGCGTCGGCCTGTACATCCACGAGGCCCCCATGCTGTCCGCGGACGAGCACACCGAGTTGCGCCCCAACATGGTGTTCAGCGTGGAAACCCGGGTGCGCTGGCCCGGCCGCGAGGGCTACCACATAGAGGACGTGGTCGTGATAAGAGAGGACGGGCCGGAGTGGGTGACGACGTTCATGCCCACGTCGGAGCTGATGGTCATCTAGGAGGCAATCTCAGAGTTCCCTCCCCCCTCGCAGAGCTGACAGGATAGGTAGTGTGAGAATGCCCTCCCAATTGTCCCTTCCACCTCGCAGGGGGAAGGTTAGGATGGGGGTGAAAGGCGGGGCTGGAGCGGATGATGGGATTCGGAAATTCTGGCGTATCGAGGACGATAGACGTTGTTCTCGTAGCTGGGTGAGCCTCAATCGGGCTGTGGCAGAGTGTGCAGAGTTGTCGGCATTTGCCGACCCTCACCTCCGGGTATCAGGGCCTTGGTGCCGCGAACGGCGACGTACTTGCGCCGGCGCTAGGCGCGGGCGTCGCGGCCCAGGTCGACGGTGAACTGCCAGGCTCAGGCGCTGCGCTGTCGGATGCAGCCGTTCATCGGAGTGTACCACCTGGTTCGAAATCACCCTGTAGCCATCGTACGAATTGGTGAGCGTGAGAGATGTACGTGAACTTGCTACTCTCGGAGAGGTTGCTAGCCTCGACTTCCTGCTCATACCTCTCATAGGCCTCATCTACAGCTATTGATAATGGCCTTTCTAGTTTCGCTATCTTCTGCTCTCTTCGATTCAGTCGTTCGCTTAGCCGCACCATAAGTCGATAGACAGCGCTGTTCGGGTCGGTCAGTGCCGGTGTTTCTGCTTTTGCCTGTTCCCACAGACTCTCGTCTTCCATGGCCTACTCCTTAGCTCGCGGGGTTGACGTGCTGCTATACGCACCCGTGCCTGCAATCGCTGGGGGTGATGCCTAAGGACAGGCTGGCATTTATAGCCTCCTCATCGGTGGCGTAGGGGCCGCACCAGTTCTCCCTTCGTATCCGGTCCCTTGATTTTGGCTGCGCGTTGTCATCCAGGCGGCAGTGCCTGCAACTGATATTGTGGACGCGGCTCCTGGTGCGGCGCGTACCGAGCTTTAGCCAGTACATCGTGCCGGTGGTCATGGGCGTCCCCCTCCCGCACTGGCGCTGCGTTGTCGGATGGAGCCGTTCATTGGTTGGCGCTTCTCAACTGTGCAAGCCTATCCTTGCCTTTCTGAGTGAGGCACAGAAAACCACGGCCAGCTTGCTGAGTAAAGTTCGTTTGAGAGCTACCGTGCCCGATACCGAATGTGAAGCACCAATCGGCCAGTCCTGCATCGAGAAGCCAATACTTCTCTTCGTTTGGCATGTCATCGCGCTTAGATTCTAATCTTTCCAGCAGTATTATCTCTCTATCGTTGTCTATGTATCTGGACATTCTCTGCCTCCTTTCACGCCGTCACTTGCATCTCCGCGAGCCTGGCTACGAGGTACTCCTGCGGCCGGTCGCCCTTGAACGAGTTGCAGGCGCCGCACAGTAGCTGGAGGTTGTCGAGGTGGTCGGCGGCGCCCGCGGCCGCGCTGCCGATGGGCGCGGCGTAGTTGCGGTTGGAGTTGAACGGCGGGTCGAGGTAGATGAGGTCGACGCACGCCGAGTTCATCCCGCGCAGGATGTCGAGGTTGTCGCCGGTCCAGATGGTCTTGTCCGCGAAGTTGGGCGTGGTCATGGCGATTTCTTCCGCTCGAGTACGAACGTACTATAGTCACCCCCGGCTACTACCCGCCAGCCCTCGGCGGCGTAATTGTTTAGTATCCTTTCTAGAAGCTCAAGGCCCCTTTCGCGGTCCGACCCTGGGCTGCCTAGACTCCTACCCTGTATCACTTTGTACTCGTACATCAGCGTTCCTCGATCCTGAGCGTCTAGGCCGCGTCCCCGTGGGTCAGCGCGTTATCCCCGTCGTCGCCCTCTCGTTCGCCTCCGCCCGGGCCGTCGTCCCGATCATCCATCGCCCATTTGTAGCCCAACGTTTCGGACAAGTCAAGCTGATCGACGCCGGGCGAAAGTGTATCGGCTTAGTCGGCGCCCCACTCGCTGCCGCTTCGCGTACTCTCGAACGCTCTTGTGATTCAAGGTCACCTCCCAGTATTCGGTAATCACATTCTTAAGGTCATGGAAGCTGTCTCAGATTACTATGTGCGCGAGGAATCATCCTTCCCACGCAAGCGGAAACCCGCTCTTAACCTTGCTTCCCGCGTAAGCAGGAACCTAGGGGCGGAGGTCTCCGTGTGTTGTCCGCCTAGTAATCTGACACAGGCTCAAGGTCATGCACCCTATTGACTCCCTCGCACATCCGTGCTACTGTTTCTTTCACCAACACCGGCTCGCAACTTAACAACCGAAGGCTCGCCACCGACCACCCGACTAACCTCCGTGTGACACCCGTGTAAACCAACCGTCGATTCGGTCGCACATCCAACCCGAATCCGTCCCATCTGTAACGAGGAACACAGACCGCCAGCTACGAAATCTGAGGAGATAAAACAAAAGAAACGGAATGAGACACTAATTTCCAGGCGTTTTGTCTCACACGGCGGATAGCCCTCTCCCAACGCCCGACGCGACTCCGCTCGGTAGCCCGTCACCCGTCCATCCCCATTGTCCCTCCCCCCTCGCAGGCTGAAGAGCCTGCCCTGAGCTTGCCGAAGAGATGGGGGTGAAGTGAAGAGGTAGCAGTTGGGCCCTCCCGACGGCCTGTTCCATTTGTGCCGTATCTTGTGGATATCCATGCCGAATCCGTGCTCATCTACGCCTCCAGCCGGAGCGAACGGCCAGCCCTCCCAGCTATGAGGTGGAACGAAATGGAACAGAATGGAACAACTTATCGGTGTTTCCCACCCACGAGCAGGGTTTAGCCTTCTCTAACCTGCCCAAGTCGGCCCTCTCCGACTACGCCAACCGGCCTGCCACAGGCTCCCGGCCGCTTGGGAGGCTGCGCCAGAGCGACTTTTGCGGTAGGATACCACCACAACCCGGCGCAGACACGACGCTCGGACGAGATAGGCACACAGGAGGCAAACACAACATGGTCAGCTACAAAGACGCAAAGTTCGCGGACGTAAAGGGCATCAACACCCGCTACTTCGAGGCGGGCGAGGGCGAGACGATGCTGCTCGTCCACGGCGGTCAGTTCGGAGGCGGCGCCAGCGCCGAGGACTGGTTCCTCAACTTCGACGCCCTCGCCGAGTCCTTCCACGTCTTCTCAATCGACAAGACCGGCCAGGGCTACAGCGACCCGCCCCCGAACGACGAGGACTACGTGATCGCCTCCGCAGTCCAGCACTCGATGGACTTCCTGGATACGCTCGAAATCGCGCCAGCCCACATCGTCGGCCACTCCCGCGGCGGCTACCTGGCCGCCCGCGTCGCCATCGAGCGCCCCGAGCTGGTGCGCACCATCGTCATCGTGGACAGCGCCACACTCATGCAGCCCATCACCTTCTACCAGGATGTAGCCGACGCCGCGCCCCACTTCGACGACCCCAAGGAGCTGTCCAAGTACCTCACCGCGCAGAACTCGTTCGGCGCCGACCACATCACCGACGAGTGGACCGACGGCAAGATCCGCATGGACGCCCTGGACTCCGTCCAACGCGCCACCGCAAAGAACTCCGAGCTGCAGGGCCAGTTCGACGACAACCTCGCCGCCATGCAGCACGACATCCACGACAGAATCCGCGCGGGCGACCTGCAGTGCCCAACGCTGGTGGTCTGGGGCCTGGAGGACCCCTCGGCGGTGTGGGACCCCATCGGCATCAACTGCCTGAACCTTGTGCTGCCCAACGTCAAGGACTCGCAGATGCACATCTTCAACCGCTCCGGCCACTACCCCTTCCGCGAGCACCCCGAGCAGTTCAACGCCGTCATCAAGTCCTTCATCGCCGCCAACAGCGGCTGAAGCCTATCCGATGAGTCCCTTCCCCCTCGCAGGGGGAAGGTTAGGATGGGGGTGATGAATGGGTTGTCGGATAGGCTCTAGAGCGCCCCACGTGTCCGACCTGACTACGCGCGTCAAGCAGCGCGCCCGCGACCTGGGCTTCGACCTCGTGCGCGTCACCACGGCGGAGCCGTTCCTGCGCGACGAGCGCGCGGCGGTGGAGCGCGTTCGCCAGGGCCTGATGGACGGCCTGCCCTGGTACACCGAGGACCGCGTCCGCAAGGCCAACCGCCCGCAGAGCCTGCTTGAGGGCGCGAAGTCGGTCGTCTCGCTCGCCGTCAGCTACAACACCGGCGAGCCGGGCGACGATGACGACGCCCTGCGCGGCAAGGTCGCCCGCTACGCCTGGGGCGACGACTACCACGAGCTGCTGAAGCCGCGCCTGCGCCGCTTCGCCGATGCCCTGACGCCGCTGGCGGGCAGGGAAGTGCGCACCCGCGTGTTCGTCGACGACGGCCCCATGAACGACCGTGCCGCCGCCGCGCGCTCGGGCCTGGGCTGGTTCGGCAAAAACACCAACATCCTCACGCCCACCCACGGCTCCTGGGTGTTCCTCGGCCAGGTGGTCACCGACCTGGAGCTTACGCCGGACGACCCGCTCGCCAAGACTTGCGGCAACTGCGTCCGCTGCATCGACGACTGCCCCACAGGAGCCATCGTCGCGCCCTACGTCATCGACAACCGCAAGTGCATCTCGTTCCTCACCATCGAGCTGCGTGGTTCCATTCCCCGCGAACTGCGGCCGCTGGTGGGCGCGTGGGTCTTCGGCTGCGACATCTGCCAGGACGTCTGCCCGGTCAACCGCAAGGCGCGGCTCGGAGGCGAGGCCGCCTTCCGCCAGCGCGGCGACTTTGCCGCCCCCGAGCTCATACCGTTGCTGGAGCTGGACGAGCAGGGATTCCGCGAGCGCTTCCGCGGCAGCCCCATCAAGCGCGCCAAGCTATCGGGCCTCAAGCGCAACGCCTGCGTGGCCCTGGGCAATCTCGGCGACGCGGCGGCCGTCCCCGCGCTGGCGAGCGCGCTGTCCGGCGACGACACGCTGGTGCGCTCGCACGCCGCCTGGGCCCTCGGCCGCATCGGCGGCCCGGCCGCCCGCTCCGCCCTGCGCGCCGCCCAACCCACCGAATCCGACACCGACGTGGCCGAAGAGATAGCGCTGGCCCTCGCGGAGGCTACCCCTTAGCTGACCCTGTTCTGGTACAATGGCCAAGCCGTCTCAACTACGGCTTGGCAGTCAACCGGTCACTCACCACTGAAGAACCCCCCGGCAGGAGCGCTTCGATGGCTAATCTCTCCGTATTCCCCACTTCCAACCGGCCGGTCGCCATGGGCGTCAACGGTATGGTCGCGTCGGCCCACCCGCTGGCGTCATTGTCGGGGCTGCGAGTGCTGATTGACGGGGGCAACGCCTTCGACGCCGCCGTCGCGGTCGCCGCCACCCTGAACGTTGCCGAGCCGTACATGTCCGGCGCGGGCGGCATCGGCGTAGGTCTCGCCTACGTCGCGAAGGAGAATCGCGTCCGTGCGCTCGATTTCTCGGGCAGAGCGCCAAGCGGCGCCGAGCCGGACAGGTTCACCTACGAGACCAAGCAGACCGGCGTGCTCGCCCCGCTGGTGCCGGGCAACGTCGCCGGCTGGCTCACCCTCCACGAGGCCTACGGCAGCATGGACAGGGAGCGCCTGTTCGCCCCCGCCATCGGCTACGCCCGGGACGGCGTGCCGGTTACGCCCCTCAACAGCCGCATGATGCGGAACAACGCCCCGCGGCTCGCGCGGTTCCCGTCTGCGCCCATCATCCTCGACGACGAGGGTCGTGCTCCAAGGCCGGGCACCCGGCTGAAGATGCCCCAGCTCGCCGAGTCCCTGGGCCAGATAGCCAAGCACGGGCTGGACACCTTCTACCACGGAGAGCTCGCCGAGCGCATCGTGAAGGCCAACCAGCAGATGGGCGGCCTGTTCACGGCGGACGACCTCGCCACCTACAAGGCCACCTGGAACGATCCCATCAGCATCGACTACCGGGGCTACCGCATTAACACCACGCCGCCGAGCTGCAGCAGCTTCCAGGTGCTCCAGACTCTGAAGACGATGGAGGGCTTCGGCGGCCAGGACGTGATCTTCCAGCATCCCAACACCCTCCACCTGTTCATGGAGTCGGCCAAGCTCTCGGTGACCGACCGCATCCGCTACGGCGGAGACCCCGACTACGTGGACGTGCCGCTCGACAGCCTGCTGTCGGACGCCTACGCCGATAGCCAGCGGAAGCGCATCGACCGCGAGAGCGCCGCGCCAGTGGTGGGCGAGCACTACATGACCGACGGCCCGCCCAACGCGCTCACCCCCGGCAGCCCGCTGGACTTCGACGGCGGCATGACCACCCACTTCGCGGTCGCCGACGGCGACGGCAACGTGGTCACGATCACGCAGACGCTCGGCGGCGGCTTCGGCTCCGCCGTGGCGATGGGCGACACGGGCCTGTTCCTCAACAACATGTGCTACTGGTTCGACCTCGAAGAGGGCAGCCCGAACCTCATCGCGCCGGGCAAGCGCGTCGACCTGGTCGTCGCGCCGACCCAGACCTTCAAGGACGGCAAGTTCTACCTGAGCATGGGCACCCCGGGCAGCTACGGCATCCTCCAGACAACGCCCCAGTTCGTGACCAACGTGCTGGACTACGGCATGAATCCGCAGGAGGCCATCGAGGCGCCACGATTCAAGTGCGTCCAGGGCACGCAGGTGGAGATGGAGGAGCGCTTCCCCGCCCACGTGCGGCGCGCCCTCGAAGACCGGGGCCACGACGTGAAGGTCATCGAGCCGTGGTCCATGTCCGTGGGCGGTGCGCAGGGCATACAGGTCGACTCGGACGCCGGCGTGTTTCAGGGCGGCGCCGACCCGCGCAGGGACGGCTACGCCATCGGCTGGTAGAGGCTGGCGTTTTGTCCGGCGTGTTTAACAGGCCGCGGGTGTTCTTCACCCGGCGCCGCGTGCCGGGGGCGGTGGCGTTGCTCGAATCGCGCTTCGACGTCGAGGTGTGGCCCGAGCGCACTCCGCCGCCGCGCGAGGAGCTGCTTAAGCGGCTGGCCTACTGCGAGGCCATCGTCACCGAGATCGACGACGTGGTGGACGAGGCCGCGCTGCGCTCAGCTCCCAATCTCCGGGTCGTGGCGAACAGGGCCGTGGGCCTGGACAACGTGGACGTGGGCGCGGCCACCCGGCTGGGCGTGCTGGTGTCTAACACCCCCGGCGTGCTCCAGGAGTCCTGCGCCGACTTCGCTTTCGCCATGATCCTGGCGCTGGCCCGCAACGTGCCGTACGCCGACCGGCAGGTGAGGGAGGGCGCGTGGACGATGTTCGACCAGTCGCCTTATCTCGGTACGGACGTCTACGGCGCGACGCTCGGCATCGTGGGCTTGGGCGGCATCGGCGAGGCGGTGATGCGACGGGCCATGGGCTTCGACATGCGGGTGCTCTACCACAGCCGCTCGCGCAGGTCCCAGGCGGAGCGGGACTACGGCGGCGAGTGGTCGCCCGACCTGGACTCACTGCTCGCAAGTTCCGATTTCGTGTCGCTGCACGTTCCCCTGACGCCGGAGACCGACCGCCTGATTGGGCGACGCGAACTGGCGCTGATGCGGCCCACGGCGTTCCTCATCAACACGGCGCGGGGCCGAGTGGTGGATACGGAGGCGCTCTGCGAGGCGCTGACCGAGGGCAGTCTGGCGGGGGCCGCGCTAGACGTCACCGACCCTGAGCCGCTTCCGCCGGACCACCCGCTGGTGGGTATGTCCAACGTCATCGTGACGCCACATATCTCGAGCGGCAGCGCGGCGACGGTGCGAAGGATGGGGATGATGGCCGCGGAGAACGTTGTCGCGGCACTGACGGGCGGGGAGATGGTGTCGTGCGTCAACCCGGCGGCGGCGAATCGAGGGTAGGGGACTGGTCTTCCGGCCGTGTTATTTGCCCGTGACTGTGGTGGCGGTGTGCGCTGTCAGGTTGCCGAGCGAGATTGGCCGCCGGTTGAATTGACTCAGGAGATTGATCAGGTCTGGCATGGGTATCGCTTCCGTGAAGATTGTCGCAGTTGCGGCGGCAGCAAGATCTACGAGCGAGGCTCCTTGCCATTGGCCTCTTCCACGGTGGGCGGTGGCTCGTCGAACGGCTCGCCCTTGGCCCGAGCTTCGAGCATTCGCTCATACCAGGCGCGCCACTTTGCGTCCGCCTCCTTTAGGCCCTCTCTTAGGCCCTCTCTTAGGCCCTCTCTTAGGCCCTCCTCTAGGCCCTCTTTTAGACCCTCGGACCGGGCCTCAGCCCGGACCTCGGCCCGTTCCTGCTCGCGTTTACGTTTCAGTTTAGCTTCGAACAATCCTGCTGTTACCATTGTCCACCTCGCTGTTTCCAAGATGATTATGGCGTACGCGGCAGATGGGACAACGATGGACCCTGACTCCTGCCAGACGTATAGCGCGCGCGTAGCCAAGTCGCCTTCCGGGAGGTCGGCCTTCCAAATCAGCAGGGCGACGCCCGCAAGCACCAACGTTGCGAACAGCGCAAAATAGTACGCCAAGGCGCCGCGTGCGACGCTCCAGATGGAATCTCGGTCGCCGCCCTTGTCCTGGCCGGCGTCCCTGTCGCCGTTAGCGGCCACGGGTTACGTCGTTGGCAGGCCGTCCTTCATCACGGGGATGACGCCCGGCAGCCACCACTGCTCCCACATCTCGTCGATGCGGGACTGGAAGTAGTCCACGTCCTCGTCTGTGAAGTGGGCGAACCTGCCCTGGCGCTTCAGGAAGTCATAGACCGGCTTTCGCGGCCGCCGTCCCTGGGCGATCATTCGCGACGGGCCATTGAGGGAGAGCTTGCCCTCCTCGATCTCGTACTGCACCCAGATGCCGGTCTCGACGGCCAGCATCCCAAGCTCGTGCGAGTACATCGGGTCGTAGTCCCAGCCCTTGGGGCAAGGGTCGTAGGAGTGGATGAAGGTGGGGCCGCCTATGGACAGGCCCTTGCGGACCTTGTTCATCAGGTCGACGGCGTAGGAGGCGCAGCCCGTGGCGACGTACTTAACGCCCGGATGCCCCACGGCCATCATCGGGGCCATGTTCTTCTTCCACCTGTTGTGCATTATACGGTGCACCTTGCCCGGCGGGCTGAAGGTGGTGTTCGCGCCCCAGGGCGACGACCCGGACACCTGGATGTCGGTGTTGGCGTAGGACTCGTTGTCGTACATGAGGATCAGCAGGTTGTACTGCTGGTGGGTGAGCGAGCCGGAAATGGAGGAGAGGCCCATGTCGGCGCCTCCGCCGTCGCCGCAGAAGGCGATGACGTTGATCTTCTCCTCTTTCATCTTGCCCTTGCTCATCAGCGCCTGCAGTCCCGCGGCGGTACCGGTCGCGGCCGAGCCGGACGAGCCGAGCTGGGTGTGCATCCAGGGCACCACCCACGGCGTGGAGTAGTAGGTCGTGTTGGCGACGTACATGCAGCCGGTGCTGCCGAGCACGATGGTGCGCGGTCCGGCGGACTTGACCATGAGCTTCATGACCAGCGCGGACTCGCATCCCTGGCAGGTGCGGTGACCGGAGGTGAAGTACTCCTCCAGGGGAGAGTCGTGGACGCCTTTGATGGTGGCCAGGACATTGGAAGTTGTCATCTTGGTTTCTCCTTCGCCACGTTGCGGGCGGGTTTCAAACCCGCCCCTACGGGCGCCTACAAGGGACGCCCCTACTCGCGGACGCCTATCCAGCGAAGCGGCTCGTCCACGCGGCCGGTGTCGGCCACCTGCTGCACCGCGTCGAACATTTCGGTGGTGGCCGGCACGGTGATCTCTCTTCCGCCCAGCCCGGCGATGAAGCCCATAATGGGCACGCGCTTGTCGGCGTCGTACAGCGCCGAGCGCACCTCGTTGTAGAGCACGCCCCCGTTGTACGGAGCGCCCAGCGAGTAGTCGCGGTCTATAATACCGACCGCCTTGAACTTGGTCAGGCAGTCGCGCAGCTCCTCGTCGGGGAAGGGGCGGAACCACTTGACGCGAACGAAGCCCACCTTGCGACCCTGCTCGCGCAGCCGGCGCACGGTGACTCGCAGCGGCATGGCGAGCGTTCCCATGCCCACCAGCACCACGTCGGCGTCGTCTGTCATGTACTCCTCTATGAAGGGGTTGTCGCCGCCGCGCCCGAATATGCGCTTCAGGTCGTCGTGCGCCTCGGTGATCACGCCCTTGGAACGGCGCATGGCGTCGTCGGTCTGGCGTCGAATCTCCAGCAGCCAGTCCTCGTTTACCTGTGGCGCGATGGTGATTGGATTGTCGGGGTGCAGCAGGAACTTGCCCCTGTCGTAGGGAGGCAGGTACTCGTCGACCAGGTTCTTGTCCGGCACCTTCACAATCTGCTGGGAGTGCGTGAGAAACGCGCCGTCGGTGCTGATGGCGCAGGGCAGATACACTCGCGGGTCCTCGGCCACGCGCCACGCCATGAACGCGGCGTCCATCGCCTCCTGGCCGGTGTCGACCCAGCGCAGCATCCAGCCCAGGTCGCGCACGGCGAGCGCGTCGTTGTGCTCGCAGCCGAAAGCGCCCGGGTCGTCCAGGGCGCGGTTGCCCACCATCGCCACCATCGGCAGGCGCAGGCCGCAGGTCACGGCGAGCGCCTCGAAGGCGTAGAACCAGCCTACGCCGCTCGATCCGGAGAACACCCTGGCGCCCACCGCGGAGGCGTGCTTGACGATTTCAAACTGCGAGTGCTCGCTCTCTGCGACTATGTACTCGCACTTCAGCTCGCCGTTGGCGATGAGGCGGGACACGAACTGCATAACCGTGTCGTAGGGGCGGATGGGGTATGCCGTTATCACGTCTACGTCGGCAAGCGCGCACGCTATGGCGATCGCCTCCGAGCCGCTAATCAGCTCTTCGCGCTCGAGCGCGGGCTGTGCTTCAGTCGTCATCACTCACTCCCGTCGCCGCGATCTGCTTCTCGTAGCCGGTCCACTCGTAAAGGCCGTGGGAGCGCCCCGCGTCGCCCTTCTCGGATTTGGCGGCGGCAATCTTGTCCTCCAGCCACTTCATGTAGCCGTCCCTGTCGCTCTTCCAGTGGTCGTGCTGGCTGGTGTTGCCGCTGAAGGACTCCTCGTTCACCATGGTGATGCAATCGGGCACCGGGCACACCTCTTCGCACACCCCGCAGCCGCAGCAGGACTCCATGTCGGAGTCGTACAGCCCCTCGGGGGTAACGTCGAAGCACGAGTCGGGGCACTGCAGCCAGCATAGGGTGCACTTGGTGCACGTCTCGAAGTTGATCACCGGGCGCATGGTGCGGGTGGACCACTTTTTGAAAAACTCATTCCGCACGGGCTGGAAGCCGCCGTCGCCGCCGCGGAATCCGCCGCCGGCCTCGATGCCGGGAATGACGAGCGCCTCATCCATCTTGGTCCAGCCGGGCATGTCGAAGCTGAACGGGGTCTCGGAGTTGCCCTGTCCGGGCTCCACCGGGTAGGTGGTCACGCGCTCGAAGGCGCGCTGCGCGGAGCCGGCCTTGTCGTCGCCCGAATCCTCGCGGATTGTGTCGACGTAGGCGTCGAGGCCCACCAACTGGGGGCAGACGCGGGCGAGCGCGCCGAGTATGCGCACGTCGGTGTGGTCGTCCTTGTACACCCACAGGCCCGAAAAGCTCTTGACGCCCTTGACGATGGACAGGTTGTAGGGCACGTCCTTGACGTGGATGTCCTGCAATAGCTGTTCGGGCGGCTGAATGGAGGTGACCAACACGGTGCCACCGTTGACGGTCAGCTCGTTGATGGGCTGCAGTCCGTACCACGCCCACGACTCCACGCCCTTGCACAGGGTGTCGTCCACGACGATAGTCACGTCCACATCTTTCGGCTCGTACTTCGCGAGGCTTTCTTCCAGTTCGAGGTCGTCATCGGCGACGACGGCGAAATACTTCGCGGGGATGCCATTGCGCTCCGGGGAGTCTCCGTAGCGGCCAAAGGCCGTGCCGATTTTGCCCTCCTTGCGGGCCGCGAGCACGATGGCGCGGCAGATGTTTCTGGACAGGGTCTTCTGGAAAATACCTCGGTACACGACTTCAACGGCAGATACCGCCATACTTGCCCCCTAGACTGGCTTTTGTTCAGGTGGTGACGCGCGCAATTGTTTTGTGCATTGTCGCATATCAGGCCAATCAAAGAAAGTGCGGGGGCGCAAGCGAATCTCTCGATGGTTGTTCCATTCCGGCACATTTGTCACTTTCTCACCTGCCCGCTAGTTGGAGACGGGCGGTCGTGGCAGAAGACGCGTGACGATTTCCGGTAGCAGCGGGGCAGATTCGGGTCGCATTCGGACTGAGACGGGACGGGTTGTCGCGGGTCGCGGCATGGGTAGGCCTGGTCGTCGGCTGGTGTATTCGGTTGTTAACGGAGGGAGGGCAGCGCCCACTTGCGGATGGGTAGGCGGCAGGGCCGGGACTGGCTCGCGCGGCGGCCATGAAGACAGGCCGCGCAGCACCTCCTGACCTGCTACCGCTTGGTTGGGCCGGGAAAGCGGTCGGCAGGGTGATGCGGGACCGGGACCGGAACTCCGCGCAGGCCCGGCGGCCCCGTTTTCACGGGGGCTGGCTGTGCGCGGTACGGGTCGAGGCCGGCTTTTCGCCTGAGTCACTCGTCCTTGGACGGGCGACGGGCTACCGAGCGGAGTCGCGATCGGGCTGAAGCAGGGGCTAGCTGCCGGGTGAGACAAAATCGCCTTTTGTAGAAGTGTCTCGTTATGTTTCTTTTGTCTTTTCTCCTCAGATTTCGTAGCTGGGCGGTTTGGATTCCTCGTTACAGGTGCGACGGATTTGGGTTGGATGTGCTACCGGATTCGACGGTTGTTAGACGTCGGTGTCACGTTGGTGGCCGGCGGTCGGTTGTTTGTGACGAGGGGTAGAATAGCACGGATGTACTGGGTGTGTCAAGAGGGGTTGGGATGCCCAAATCCACCGCCTAACCGCGGCGGGGGGGGGGGTGTGGTGGGTTGGCGAGGGTGAATGTGCGTTTTGGGGCCGGTCAGTTGGCGTGGGGAAGGTCGATGCGACGGTCTGGGGGCGTGAGGCGGTTCCTGAGAGGGTAGTTGGAGGGTTTTGGGCGAGTTTCGGACACGGCGAAGCCGACGACTTCGGGTCAGTCGCCTCGAGTGTGGGTGGATTCCTGAGGAGAATCAGGCCCGGAGCGGCGTGTTTGCCAGGGCCTGTATCCTGCGTTGCGCACTCACGAGCAGGTCATGGGTGGGGTGCCCTCTCGCGAGACGGATGGTGAGCCTCCTTGCGTGTCTGACCACTCGCCCCGCAACGCAGATTACGCCGAAGCGCACCGCTTTCAGACGCTTGCTCACCCACTCTTCCCCCAACACCAGCCGCTTCATCGCTGAGTTCAGATTGAACGCCAACACCACTATCGCCCACCACGCCGCGTTCGACCCGAACTTCCCCGACGGCAGCCTGCCCCCCGCAAGGTCCTCCTTCAGCACCGAATGGACCTCCTCCCCTTTGCCGCACCTCTGCCTGTACCACCGGACCAACTCATCCCCAGGCAGCTCTCGGTTCGTCACCATCCCTGTCACTTTGTACAATTTGCCATCCCCCATCTCCATAATGGGAACCGACAGCTTCTCCCCATCCATGTCGAACAGCGGCGGGTTCGGCATACGCTCCCTTATCGCGATGAACCTGTAGTCGGGACTGTTCTTGCTGTATCCCGTCCAACTGGTCACGTAGCACACCTCGGCGTACTGCTGTCTTGTGGCCTCTCGTTGCTCACCCTCTGTCCTGTACAGGTCGTGCCATCCTTCCTCCTCTACCTCACTCACCGCCGCCCTGAACTCGGCCATCACGTTCACTCCCACACAGAACTCGATCACTCCGAACCGCTCATCCCGCCCCTCGGCGCAGTACTTCAACAGCTCCTTCTGGTAGCCCGCCGAGTCAGACCTCATCATCACCTTGCTCACCCCTGGGGGCAGACACTCCAGCGACTCCTTCAACACCCTGAGCTGTTCGTAGCCCGCGTTCACGTTGCCGTCTCTGAACTCGGAGTGCACCACAAGGTCCGCCTCATACCAGTAGGTGGTCAACGGCTGGTACGCCTTGTGCTTTTTGTAGCAGAAGCACGCCTGCCGCTTGTGCGTCCCTATCAGTGTGGCGTCCATGTCCAATGTCGCTTCGGTGTGTCCTGAATGGCCTCCCGCGAACCTCACCAGGTCCGCGTTGACCTTCCCAAGCCCTCTCAGCGCGTCGTTGGCCGCCGGTATGAACGCCTTGCGAGACCGTCTCCCGGCCTCCTCAGCCTCGTCGTGGAAACGGTCCAGATACCTGAACACCGCCGTGGGCGACGGCACAGTGCGGCTACGCTCCTTACGCCACCTTCTGAGCTGCGCCCTGCGCTCTGCCCGCCGCACTCCGTGAGTCTCCGCGGTGAGCAGCGCCCTGCCCAGCCCCTCGTCCTTCTCCAGCAGCCGCAGGTCATCCACCGACTCACCACCGGCCAGGTTGAGCATCACAAGCGCCGTCACATTCTGGGCGTCCGTCCACCCCTGTGTGCCCTCTCTCACTCCCACGTGACGGCGCACCGACTGCCCCAGTCGGGCAACAAACGCCAGGTCCAGGTATGCCGGCAACCCCGACAACGCCGTCATACCAGTAGACTCGGTCTCCTCTGCGTAGTGGAAAGGAAGCGTTGCTTGCTGCATAATAGTCGCACCTCGTTGGTGATGGGTTGTTGTTGATAACTACCATCATAGCCGGCTTTACAGCCGGCTCCAACGAGGCCTTCTTTTGCAACTAGGCGGTGGATTTGGGGGATGGCGGGGATTGGGGCGTCGGTTGCGGTGGCGATTGGAGGGGGGCCGTTTCCGGGATGACGTGGCAGATCATCTAGGAGACGCCTGCGCGGGAGTGGCGATTTCTTGTTGGCCTGGCAATCTGGCATTGTTTCGGACGCGGGGAGGCCGGAAAGTCCACAAGGAAGGGCTTTCACCTTGCTCGTTTGTTGAAGGTTGATCCACAAGCAATTAGAATGTGACCTGCAACTGTCTAGGCTATGCAGACACAACTAGGGAGCAGAAAACGCTCGCGATGAGCAGCCAGCAGGACACTTCTGACAACAATTACTTTGAGGCTGACCGACCTATCGAGAACCGTGAGCAGGATCGCATGGGTAGGCGGGCATTTGCGGAAGCGATAGCTCGGCAAGTGTGTGCCGTTCCCGCTGAGCATGGCTTCACCGTCGCTGTCGTGGGCGAGTGGGGATCGGGGAAGACTTCGGTTCTCAATATGGTCGCGGAAGCACTTGCGGGTGATGATGACGTAGCCATACTTCATTTCAACCCCTGGCTCTTCAGCAGCGCAGACGACCTGGTAACGTGTTTCTTTCGCGAGTTGAGCGCGCAACTGGGTCAGGTTCGTTCAGAGAAGCTGAAGGATGTAGCGAAGGCGATCGCTGAACTAGGTCAATCTCTTGCCCCACTAAGCCCTGTACCCGGCACAACCTTGGTTGCGAAGCTGTTTGGTAGAGCCACGAACCAATGGGCGAAACAACCTAGCCTGCATGAGAAACGTGACCGTCTCAGGAAAGCACTGGAACAGGCAAAGTCGAGAATCGTCGTCGTCGTTGACGACATAGACCGGCTGGAGGCCGGCGAGACTCGAGAAGTGATGCGGCTTGTGCGGCTGACGTCTGATCTTCCCCATGTAGTCTTCCTATTGGCGTTCGATGGTCGGCACATCGCGATGAGCTTGGGGGAGGACGAGACAGAGGGTCGAGAGTACCTGGAAAAGATCGTTCAGGTCAGCTACGACCTTCCCATCGTTCGCGAAGAGATTTTGCCTAGCATGTTCTTGCCGTGGCTTGATGAGTTGATAAGAGGGCGAGACCTCGCTCAGTTGGATAGAGACGTGTGGGGGCGGGTGTTTTACGAAGTGGTCAAGCCTCTTCTTGGCAATCTTCGGGACGTTAAGCGCTACCTATACTCGATCCCCGTAACCCTCGACACCATCGGCCAAGAGGTGGCTCTGGCCGACCTTCTCAGCTTGGAAGCGGTTCGTGTGCTCAGGCCGTCGTTGTTCAATGATTTGAGAGCACACGTCAATTGTCTGGTGCGCTCCGAGTCAGTACCAGAATCGTGGTTGAATGAAGAGGTCCGCAACAGGGAGATCAAAAAGGAACTTTCGGCGATGCTTGATCGTGCAGGAAGCGACCGAGGGATATTGAATTCCGTCTTTGAGACTCTGTTCCCAGCAACTCAAACGTTTCTTGGACGAATGGGGTATGGACCAGAGTGGGATGCAGTCTGGCGCAAACAGAGACGTGTGGCATGTGAGGAAGTGTTTCGAATATACCTGCAAGGTGGGCTTGATGAGGGTATGATTCCATCACGGGAACTCAAGGACCTAGTGGAGGCGCTGACTGACGAGCAGAAACTCATAAGGCTTGTTGATGCCCTAGACGAACAGCAATTCGAGGCAAGCCTTGAGCGGCTTGAGGACTATGAGCAGGATTTTCCGGTGGAAGCCGCTCATGTAGCCGTGCCGGTGATTGTGAATCGTATGGGGAGGCTAAGTCCCCACGATTCCGGTATGTTCAGTTTCTCACCGAGATTCAAGGCCACTCGTATAGTGGTTCGGTTGCTGACAAGGATAGAGGACCCGATAGCCCTCGGTGACTGCGTGTCGGATATGATAAAAAGGGTAGACACCCTATCCGGCTGGTTTGAGCTAGTCGAAATGGTTGGACATCGTGAGTCGGTTGGAGACAACCTCATCAATGAAGACCGAGCGAGGAAGTTAGAAGAGCAGTTGGTGAATCGATTGAAATCCGCGACGACAGAGGAGCTTACAAACGAATGGAACCTCTTTGCTCTTTCGATTCGACCACTGAACTGGTTAGAGGGTGAGGAACGGAGTAGACTCGCTTCCAGGTTGCGTGAGCACTTGGTTGACGATCGATTTGTTCTTGCGCTCCTGCGTACTTCGGTCAATTATGCTTATCTCAACGGCCACCCTCAGAAGCGGCTCTTCTGGGACGCCTTAGTCGAAACATTCGGCGACGGGCTTACTGCGGCGGTCAACACGCTGGTTCGCTCTCAGTTCTACCATGAGCTATCAGGGGAAGACCAGGACACTATCAAGCTCGCCGAGAGGTACACCTCAGGATGGCAACCGAGAGGATTGCACAATCGCTAGGGTGCCCACAGCACTTCTAGGCTGCCTAGCCACAGACGCTGTAGTACAACTTTAAAGATGAGAGCCATGGAGCACCGAAAGGGCGTCTAAACGCCGATGGGCGTAACCACCATAGCCAAAGCCTATGGCAAGACTGCCGACAAACGCAGGGACGGTTTGCCTAGCCTGTCTACATCACGCTTGACTGTGGGTGTGCTGATCGTGCTCATCATTGCAAGCGCTTTGTTTGTGCCAAAGCATACCTCTGACGCGCAAACGGCTGAGTCCGAAAGGGCGGCGTTGGTTGCGCTGTACAATGCCACGGATGGCCCGAACTGGAATATCAATATCAACTAGCTTAGCAGTGCGCCCCTCGGCGAATGGTACGGCGTATCCACCTTGTTCGGCAGTCGGGTTACTTCCGTCAGTTTGCATAACAACCGACTGAGCGGCTCCATCCCTCCTGAACTCGACGACCTCCACTACGAGACCTTCGACGACAACGTGGACCTGCACGGCGGGGCGCTGGTCAGACAGCGCATACAGTACCGAAGGCTCAGGATAGGCCCCGGCAACCACTCGGCGTGGATAATGGTCGGGGGCGGCTGGAACGACCACTTCCTCGAATAAGCCCGCCCGGTCAATCCACGACGGACTAAACACACGGGACCTTTGGACTAAGGAGCAGACCATGATACGGAAGATAACCGCCCACAAGGGGCTCGCCTTGGCGACGCTCGCTTTGGCGCTGGGCGCGGCGGCAATCGCGCTCGGTCTGGCCTTCGCGGGACCCGCAAAGCCGGGCCTGGCGGACCCGCTGCCGCCCATTACGCTCACCTACGAGGTCTACGGGGCGTCGGTGGCCGTTGGGACCCGATCCATCGAACGCTTCAAGGAGACCCGGAGGCTCGAATACCGCTCGCAGACCGACTGGACGGAGACCATCATCACGTCCCCGACCCTCGACCTCGGCACTTACGGCACGGGCACGTACCAGGGATCGTATACCACCCTCAACGGCAACACGATGACCGAATACGACGCCCTCACCGACACGACCAACACGTACTCGGTGGGCGCGGGCATACACCTGCCGTTCGACGCCCTCGGTCACGCCTACACCCCCGCCGGCGTTGCGCCCATCAGGGGCATGAGCGCCCGGGTCTCGGTCTCCATAGACGCCCGCGTGTCTGTGAACGGCACGCCCACGCAGAACACGCGCAGCATCAAGTACACTAAGGGCGAACGTGAAATCGTGATGCTCGAAGGCAACGGGTTTGTGCTGCCCGTAAAGAGCGGGTCGTTCGTCTTGAAGTCCGTGGACATCAGACCATAGATGACGAAGACGGCAAGCAACCCCAGAAACGACAGGCCCCGATGGACTGACTCCACCGGAGCCTGTCTCTTTCTTCTCACCTCCCCACCGGTAAGTGGACGCCCGCCATCCCCTCGTCCGAATCGCCGCGTCAGAGCAGCGACACAAACCGGTCATTGACTTCGCGCAGTACGTCCCCGGGCGTCCCAATCGACCGGAGGCGGCGCTCGCCCCCGACCCTCGGTCAGAGGCATTCGACGCAAGGAGGGTTGACCAAGAATGCTCCTTTGGTGTCCGATGGGGCCATTTTTGTTCGGCATGTACATGTTCTTTCGTGGGGTCATCAAGTACTGGGTGAATCACGACACCACCTACTACGTGACAAGCCGGCGCGCGGTGCACATGTACCGGTTCATCTGGCTGGATACCACCGAGATACCGGTGAACGCCATCAACTCCATCTCGGAGACGAGGGGGTTCGTCGAGACGCTCACGGGCCGGGGGAGCGTGCTGGTGGCGAGCGGGATTGGCGCGCGGCACAAGGTGCGGATGGGGGAGATTGACGATCCGGGGCTGGTGGCGGCGACGCTGCGGGAGCTTGTGGCGTAGCTCCGCGCTTGACACACCCCCATCCTGACCTTCCCCCTGCGAGGGGGAAGGGACTTGGCGGCGGCGCGGGAGGCCCGCTCACCCCTTCGACAAGCTCAGGGCAGGCACTAACCCTCTCCCACGCGGGGGAGAGGGGACTCTTTCACACCCGTCCTGGCACTTCGGCAGGCTCAGGGGGTGTTAGGGGCCGGTTGAGCCTTCCTGTTGGCGGCCGCCGGGGCTCAACAGGCCGCCCAGCGTCTCGCCGAAGTCGGGAGTCATGGCAACCTGCGCGGCGTGGAAGGCCCCCTCGTTGTCGCGGCTGCCCACCGCGGTCACTTGGGCGCCGACGGGCAGGTCGGCCAGCGTACCCTCGCCGGTGACCTCGATCACCCGCGTCTCCTCGTCCAGGATTGCCTCAACCGGCCCGCGGTCGGTGTCGATGGTGATCCGGCCATCGCCCACCTGGGTGATCGTGCCGCCTACGCCGCCGCGCCGGGCGAATCCGGCGCCCGCGCCGAGTCCCCCGTCGCCGCCACCGCCTCCCGGCTGCGCCGCGAGCGCCCGGAGCCGCTCCCGGGCCTCAGGTGGAATCTGGCCGCCTTCGCCCGCGCCGGCCAGGGCGCCTAGCTGCGCGCGCAGGGAGGCGAGGTCCTCGGGGCTGATCTGCCTGCCGCCCGCCTGGAGGCCTTCGCCCCCGAACGCTCCGGCAAGGCCTCCGAACGCTCCGGCTCCGGCGTCCCCCAACAGCAGCACTGCGGCGCGCATCTCACCCTGCTCGTCCCGCTGTCCCATCAGCGTGACGCTCGCGCCCTCTTCGAGGTCTTCCGGAGAGCGGTCGAGAAACAGCGTAAACTGCGTGTCCTCATCGACGACAACAGTCTCGGCGCCCTCGGTGATGGCGAGAGTCAGGCTGCTTTCCTCGACGCTCTCGACAGTGCCCGCCAGCGCCTCGACCGCCGCGAGTGTGGACTCGGAGGCGCCGTCCGGGGAGGCGGCAGGCTCGGAAGCGGCGCCAATCCGAGCTCCGGCGGGAGCCTCCGGCAGTTCCGCGAGCGTGGTCTGGCTTTCATTGTCGCCGCGCTCCAAGTACGCGATAACGCCAGCGGCGGCTGCGACGCCGATAACTGCCACCACTATCAGCAGGAGGAAGAATATTCGCCCGTTCATTGCAGTCTCTCTTGTCGTGGTTTTCGATTGCGGCAGAGCATTGTGGTTCTACTCGTGGCGCAGCGCGTCTATGGGGTGGAGGCTCGCGGCTCGCACCGCGGGATAGAGGCCGAAGAATATGCCGATCGCCGCGGAGACTACGATGGCCAGCACGGCGATGTCGCCGCTGAAGCTGGTCTCGAACGCGCCGGTGCCGATCAGGTCGCGCCCGTCCAGCGCGCGCGACAGCGCGAGGCCCGCGACGACGCCGACCGCTCCGCCGCCGACGCTGAGCAGCGTGGCCTCCGTCAGGAACTGCAACATCACGTCCCGCCGCTTGGCCCCCATCGCCTTGCGTATGCCGATCTCGCGGGTGCGCTCGGTGACTGACACCAGCATTATGTTCATAACGCCGATGCCGCCCACGAGTAGCGATATGCCGGCTATCGCTCCCAGGAACACCACGAAGGTGTTGGTGGTCTCCTCCAGCGCCTCGATAGTCTCTTCCTGGCTGGTTACTGTGAAGTCGTTCTCGTCGGTCAGCCGGTGGCGTAGCCGCAGCACCGCCGTAATCTCGTTTATGGTGTCCTGGGACGCGGTGTCGTCCTTCGCGCTGACGTTGATGGAGTCGACGATCACGTCGCCCTGAACCGTGCGCTCGAAGGCGAGCCGGTAGTAGGCGGTGGTAATGGGAACGAGCACCTCGTTGCCGAAGATTCCGAAGAATCCGCCGCCCTGGCTGGGTAGCACGCCAATGACGGTGAAATCCCGTCCGTTTATTCGCATGTGCTGGCCGATTGGGCTTCGGAATCCGAATAGCTGCTCGGCGATGGGCGCGCCCAGCACCGCGACTTCGGAGCGGTTTCTGACGTGGGCCTCGGATATGAACTGGCCCTGCTCGACGGGAGAGTTGCGCACGGCCTCGTATTCCGGCGTCACGCCCACAATCTGGGTGAAGGTGTTGTTGCCCATGGCGACCACCTGGCCGCTGGTGCGAATCTCGGGCGCGACAGCAGCCACGGACGGCGCGGCCTGCGCGTCCACGAGGGCGTAGGCGTCCCCCAATGTCAGCGTGTTCGCGCTGCCCAGCCCGCCGAAGGCGCCGCCGGCGGTGGACTCGCCAGGTCGCACGAAGAGAAGGTTGGTGCCCAACCCTTCGATGCGGGAGGTTATGGACTCCTGGGCGCCTCTTCCGAGCGACATGAGCGTTATGACCGCGCTGACGCCGATGACGATGCCGAGCAGCGTCAGCACGGCCCGCAGCTTGTTCGCGCCCAGCGAAACGAAGGCCGTCCTGAGAACGTCGGCAGGCGTCACCGGGGACCCCACGCCGGTTCGGTGACGGACTGGAGCTCGTCGCTGACCACGCGCCCGTCCAGCATCGACAGTACGCGCTGGGCTCGGGCGGCAATGGGGGCCTCGTGCGTGACCAGGATCACCGTCATGCCCTCTTCGCGGTTGAGCCGCTGCAGAATGGCGAGAATCTCCTCACTGGAGCGGCTGTCGAGGTTGCCAGTCGGCTCGTCGGCCATCAGAATAGATGGCCGTTTGACCAGCGCCCGCGCGATGCCTACGCGCTGCTGCTGTCCGCCCGAAAGCTCGGTGGGCTTGTGGGAGACCCTGTCTGCCAGCCCCACACGGTCGAGCGCCTCCAGCGCGCGCTGCCGTCGGTTCCTGCGGCTGCCGTACAGGAGCGGCAGTTCCACGTTGGCGAGCGCGGACAGTCTCGGCAGCAGGTTGTAGGTCTGGAAGACGAAGCCAATCTTGCTGTTGCGAATCTCGGCGAGCCGATCGTCGCTCATACCGCCGACGTCCTCGTCCTCCAGCGTGTAGCTGCCGGAGGTGGGCACGTCGAGGCAGCCGATGATGTTCATCATGGTGGACTTGCCGGAACCGGACGGCCCCATTATGGCGGCCATCTCGCCCTGCTCGATGAATATGCTGACGCCCTGAAGCGCGGCAACTTCCACGTTGCCCATCCGGTAGATCTTGGATACGTCCTGCAGCCTGATCACGCTTGCGTACCTGTTACCTTTGCCGTGTGCATACCGCCAGGCTCGCCCTCACCCAGGGCTAGCGCCTGCCACCGCCGGCGGGAGCGACGAGGGTGCGGGTCGCGCCGCCGCCGAACCCTCGTCCGAATCCGAAGAACGATTCGGATGCGTCCTGCGACTGCATCAGCAGCGTCTCGCCCTCGCTGAGGCCGCCTTCCACCACGGTCCAGAAGTCGTCGCTGTTGCCAAGGACGATCTCCCTCAGCTCGACCTCTCCGCCTTCGCTAAGTATGCGCACCGCAGGCCGGTCGAAGGTGCCGTGCAGCGCCTGGAGCGGGATGAGCAGCACGTCGTTCTCTTCCCTGATTACGACGCTGGCGACGGCGCTGAGGCCCTCCAGCAGTTGTAGGCCAGTGGTGGTCTCCAGCGTGACGTCGAGCGGGTAGCTCACTACGCCCTGCTGGCTGTTCGGCTCGGTTGCTATACTCGACACCACGCCGGCCAGCGTCTGGCCCTGCAGAGCCTCGAGGTGCACGGTGGCGGCGGCGCCCTCCCGCAGGTAGAGCACGTCGATTTCGTCCACTATGCCGGACATCTCCACGACGCTGGGGTCGACCATCTGAACAATCGCGTCGCCTACCCTCACCTGCTGGCCCTCTTCCGACTGAATCTCGGAGACGATGCCGCTCCACGGCGCGCGCAGGACGACCGATTCGAGGTCGGTGACCGCGCCGGATAGGGCGGTGCGCGCGGCCTCGGCGTCGACCCGCAGCAGGGCGATGTCGAGGGGGTCTGCCTCGCGCCGCAATTCCTGTAGGTCCTCTCGCGCCTGTTCGAGCGCCGCGGCCTTCAGGGCCACGTTCACGATCGCGGCGTCTACGTCAAGGGGATCAGGTCCGTTCTGCAGGTCTTCGAGCTCCTGCTCGGCCACGCTGACGGCCTCCCCGGCGAGTTCCAGGGCCTTTCGCTTGTGTTCCAGATCCACCAAGTCCGGCGCTGCCAGTACGTCGGCCAGGGCGTACTGTGCGTTGAACAGCTTTTCGCTCGCGCTGGTGACCGTCTCCTCGAGGGCAGACAGCGCCCGCGTAGCCTGCAATTCCAGGTCGCTCAACTCCGACAGCCTCTCCGTGTACGCATCCCAGGCGCCGTCAAAGTCCGACCTTACGCAAATGGTGTCGGTCCTGAGCGGCTCCTCGCACGTGGTTGCGATGTTGCCGGGGTACAGCTTAAGCCAGAAGATGACGGTGTTCTGGTCCCAGGGGACCGCCGAAGGGGCCAGGGCGCCGTCGGGAGCGGGAAGGCGGTCCAGCGCCCCCACTGAGTTGGGGTCGAACAGCGACTCCAGGTCGACGCCCCAGGACTCTAGAACAGCGTCCAGACCCCTGGCGATATCCTCGTCATCGAGCTGAACGCCAAACCACTTCTGGTAGTAGTCCCTCTGGGTGTCCAGAGAGGTTTGCACGGCGTCCCGGGCGGCGTCCAGCTTACGGTCCCACTCGCGGCGCGCCAACTCCTCGTCCCGCTCCACATTGTCGAGGTTGGTGGTAACGGTGCGTATGTTGGAATGGGCGTCGGCTATGTCGTCCGTGTCGGCTCCGGCTAACGTTTCGGCAAGCGCGTCTTCTGCTTGGGAGAGCGCCAGCCGCTCGGCGGCGACCTTCTCGCGGGCCTTTGCCAGGTCGTAATCGGTGACCACGCCGATGTTGTCGTAGGCCTCCTGGGCGTCGCGGTATGCGAGCAGGGCGTCGGAAATGGCGGCCTCGGCCTTTGCGAATTCGAGCGCGGAATGGGGCGCCGCCGCGTCTTCCAGCGCCTGCTCGGCGTCACGCACGTCCACCCTGGCCTTTGCCGCCGCGCGTTCCAACGCGGATACGCTCTCGCGGTCCAGGCGCGCCAGCAGTTCGCCTTCGTTGACCCGATCGCCCTCTTCCACCAGGATTTCGCCAATCACGCCCTCTACGTCGAAGCTCACCGACTCGCGGTTGGGATACACCAGGCTGCCACTGATGGAGACCTCATTGACCAGGTTGCCCCGGCGCACGGGCACCTGCAGGTCGGTTTCGGCTTCCTCCCCTTCGGCGCGGTCGTAGAACCAGTAGTAACCTGCCAGGATGCCGCCGAACACCAGTACCGGCGTCAGCACCAGCATGGCGATCTGCGCCGCGGATATACGTTTCAGCCAGTCCAATCCACGTCCTTCATCTGCTCGCCCGGACTCTCGCCGGACGGATGACCGGGAATGCGTTAGACAACACTATAACGAAGAATTGTGAAGAAAGTTAGGCTGTTTGGCGACCGTCGGCGTTCAGAGTACGCGCTACGGCAGCTCGATGCCGTAGCGAGACCGGCATGGCTGAAGCGCACGAGGCCGCTTTGACGCGCCTGCCCCCCATCACTATACTTGCCCCAAAATCGCAATAGATAAGAATAGGAGACTGCCAGATATGGTCAGTTCGACTTCGGCGGACGTCGTTATCGTAGGCGGCGGCATAGTTGGCGTGTCCACCGCGTACCTGCTCGCCAAGGAGGGTGTGAGCAGCGTCATCGTGGAGAAGGACTCGGTGGGGAGCCACGCGTCGGGGTTCGCCTACGGTGGGCTGAGCAGGCCGAGGGGTACGGGACCCAACGTGCCGGTGCTCGCGGAGTCGTGGCGGCTGCACGAACGGTTCGGCACTGAGCTGCCGGAGGAGACGGGCGTTAACACGGAGTTCCGGCTGAGGCCGTCGCTCTCGCTGGCGTTCGCCGACGAGGAGGCGGCGCAACTCCGGGCGAGCCTGGATTGGCGGCGGCACGAGGAGGGGCCGTCGGTGAGGTGGGTGGACGCGAAGGAAGTGTTCGAGATTGAGCCGAGGGTTAATCCAGAGGCGATTGGCGGGGTGTACGTGGAGGGCGGGGGCGACGTGGAGCCTTACCGCCTGACGCTGGCGCTGGTGCAGGCGGCCGAGCGCGAGGGAGCGACGGTGCGGCACGGTACGGTTACGGGGCTGCGCGTGGTAGGGGGGAGGGTGCGCGGAGTGGCGTTGGAGGGCGGCGAGATAGCGTGCGAGACGGTGGTGTTGGCCATGGGGCCGTGGAGTGCCCAGGCAGCGGAGTGGCTGGGCGTGCCGGTGCCGGTACGTCCGCTGAAGGGGCAGATACTGCGATTGCAGGCGCCGGGCGACCCCTTCCGGTGTTCACTGGGATATGCGGGCGACTACGCCACCACCAAGCCGGACGGGCTGCTGTGGACCGGCACGACGGAAGAAGAGGCGGGGTTCGACGACAGGCCGACGGCGGCGGCGCGGGACAAGATAATGGCGTCGCTGCTGAAGATGGTGCCGTCGCTGGAGGACGCGCGGCTCGCGCAGCAGACCGCGTGTCTGCGGCCGGTGTCGTCGGACGGGCAGATGCTGCTTGGCCGCGCGCCGGGCACGGAGGGCGCGTTCGTGGCGACGGCCGGCGGACGCCAGGGCATCATGCTGGGGCCGGGCATGGCGAAGGTCGTGATGGAACTGATCACGCGCGGCTCAACCGACGTGGAGATAGAGGGGCTGGACCCGGCGCGGTTCTGCTCCTAGAGGGTGCACCCCCATCCCCGTATCGAATACGGGGCGCGCCCATCCTGACCTTCCCCCTGCGAGGGGGAAGGGACAATCCGGAAGGCTCTCTCATAGCAATTACCCCTGTTAGCCCCTACGAGGGAGAAGGGGCTTTCGTTAGCTCATTGCGAGCGCTCCCATGGGGTCCCAGGGCGGCAGGGGGATGGGTTCGCCGTCCAGGGCGCGCTGGAGGTCTTCCGGCAGCCGGCTCTTGGGGGCGGCGATCTCGAACATGTACTCGTCGAACCAGGAGTCGTTCATCACGCAGAAGCCCTTGTCGCCTATGGCGTCCCCGTAGCTGTTCTCGACGCGCCAGCGGCGGGGGCTACCGTCCACCACGTCCACGCCGGTGAAGAGCATCGCGTGGGTCATGCGGGTCTGGCCGTACTCCATGCGGGCGGCTTTGTCCAGCGCGAAGTCGGCGCCGTACACCGCGCCGTAGTCGAACAGGTCCGCGTCCCATACGCCCTGGTCGCGGTGCATCTGCTTTCCGACGTCGCAGCCCATCCACACCGCCTGGCCGTCGATGAGCGAGTCCAGGGTCACGCGCTTCATCAACTCGATGTCCACGTTCAGGTACTTGACGGCGGAGCCGCCCACAACGTTGCCGAGGTAGCCGATGGTGTAGGTGCTGCCCGGCTCGCTGGACTCGCGGGGGTCGTGCACCAGGCAGACGTACTCGTCGTAGGGGGTGGTGACGTACTTGCGGGCGAACTCCAGCGGGGTGATGTCGCCGTCGCGGTGGAAGCGGCCTTCGCGGTCCTTCCACTGCCAGAAGAAGCTGGCGGGCGGGGTGCCCAGGTGTATGCACAGCACGCGGTAGACGACCTTGAGCGTCTGGCGCTTGGACTCGCGCATGGCGTCGATGCCGGCCTCCTGTGCGTACAGGCCGCGTATGCGCTGGGCCCCCTGCCTGAGCAGGTAGAAGAGCGACGAATTCATGCGCATGGTGCTCATCGAGCTCTCGGTCTCGGGCATGGCGGACTTGGGGACGACGCCGTGCTTCTTCACCAGGTTGATAAACATGTCCCACTGGCCGGCGTCCGGGGCCGGGGCCTCCATCAGCCAGTCCACGAGGCGGTCGCCGGTGGGGCGGTCGGCGGTGTCGATGACCGACTCGAGGAAGAAGTTGGCGCGCTCGATCTTGTCCCAGAACATCATGTAGCTCTGGCTGAATTCAAACTGTTCGACGTCGAGGGCCTTCATCGTGTCGACGCGGAACAGGTTGAGGCCGGCGAAGAGCCAGCACCTGCCGGACCTGCCTTGGTCGGTGGGCTGCCAACTGTCGAGAATGTTGGAGAAGTTGTGCTCGGCGCCGGTGATGAGGGCGCGGTCGAGGGCGACGTCGTTCACGTCGTGCTGGGCGACCACGTTCTGCATGAGCCGAAAGGAGGGGTTGGCCTCCCAGTCGGATTGGAGCAGCGATACGTCCCGGTCGGTCAAGAGCGCGTCGTTGTCGGTAGCGGCGGTTGTTGTGCTCACGATGGGCCTCCTGTGTGTCGTGAGTCCATCTTGGGCGGCGACGCGAGCGGTGTCAAGCGGGCGTGTGGTGGAGGGATTTCGGCGAAATGTGTTCCATTCTGTTCCGTTCCGTTCCACTTCATAGCTGGAAGGGTTGCCGTTTCGCGCCGTTTGGAACCTTGCCGGGGGCGACTTCAGGAACGAACGGCACGATACATGGCGGACATGGGACATCCGGCGGGTGGTCCCACCGGAAGCGTTCGCGGTTGGCGAATGGAGGTGTCGGCGCGTCATGGAGAGAGAATAGCACGGATGTGCGGGTGGGGTCAAGAGGGGGTTGGGATTATCCACGAAGGGCACGAAGGGCACGAAGAGGGGAGAGGGTTGTCGGGTGGCTAATGCAGGCGCTTTAGATTCCTCGGCTACGCTCGGAATGGAATGCGAGGGATTGCGGGCTGGGGGAACGGACTTGGCGGGGCGGCTTTGACAGGTTTGGTGCTCAATCATATACTCGGATGAAGTTTTAGCCGGCTGAGGGTGTGGTCGAATGTCGGACGTTTCGGGGTGCGTGCTACAGGTCACGGACGGCGTTACCGGCAGGCGATTCGCGCTGCGCATCGAGCCGGAACACGCCGGCTGGACGCTCCACCGCCTCCTGGAGCGCTACCTGAGGGACTGCCCCCTGGACGAGCTGCTGTCCGCGCGCCGCATCACGCCGCGGTCCGCGGAGAGCCTGCGGGCGGTCCAGGACTACGTGTACGCCGTGTCCGACGAGGGGACGCTGCTCGACGTGTATCCGGGCGTGGAGTTCCGGCAGGGCGGTGCGCCCGTGCCCCTCGACGGCGCGCCCACCGCGGCGACTGTGCGCGTGGGCGACGCCGACGTCTCGCTCATCGACGTCGCCGTAGACAGGCTGAACGCGGGCTACGATCGCAACTGGGCCGGTTTTCACAAGCGGCGCTGGGATGCCGACGCCGATACGTACGCGGCGTTCGTGCGTGAGTCGCTGGAGCGGTGCTACGGCCCCCGAGCCGTGGAGTTGGCCGCTGCGGACTCGCCGGCGCACGCCAGGAGCGTGTTGCTCGCTCTGGCGAGCCGCGTGTGGGAGAGCCACTTCGAGAATTACTCGCGCTTTACCGGCCGTATGCTAACCTACAAGACGGGCGACGAGACGGTGCGGAACATCTCCGAGGGCGCGGGCGGCATCTGCTCCGAGAAGGTGCAGGCGCTGAAGTTTCTCACGGACCGGCTGGGCCTGCCGTCGCGCTACGTGCTCGCCGGCGCGGACGCGGCTCCGCCCCTTCCCGAAGACAGGCTGCGGGAGATGCTGACCACCTTCGACTTCCGGTTCTCCAAGCGTTACATGCGCTATTGGCAGCACGTTGCCCTTGTGTATAACATGGGCGGTGAGGAGGTTCTCGTCGACGCGACCAACGGCAACATTCCCTTCCTGTTCCTGGAAGGGGATGACACCCAGGGTCTGCTACGTGACGAGGACAAACGTACTGTGCCGGTCAGAATGGCGTTGCGCGAGGAGCGCTTCTACTATCACCGCGTGGACCAGAGCATCGTAGAGGACCTGTACTTCGCGATGGAGGGCTGGATCGAGGACGTGGACCTGATGCAGGTGTTCGACAACGAGCTTGGGCTGTACATCTCGCGTGGCTACTACGTCGCGCCGCTCGCGTACAGGAGCGACGCCGCCTTCGAGCGCTTGCGCGGCGAGTACGCGGCCGCGAGCACGGGCGCCGGCCTCCGGTGCGAGATCACGCGCGAATGGACGCTCGACACCACGCTTGGCAGCCGTTTCGCCTCAGAGGAGCCCGACGCTGCTGCGGCGGTGTGGGCGGCGCGCGACCGGCTGATAGAGCGATTCGACGAGTACCACGGCACGGGCCACGACGCGGGCCTCGTCGTGGTCGAGCTGGGCGCCGATGCTTAGGCGTTACCAGGCCCGGGACGACCTGCCGGCCCGCCTGGACGGGGTGGTCGCGGCAGCGGCCCGGACGGCGTTCTATCGCCGCCGGCTCGGCGGACGCTGCGGAGTGCGGTCATTGGACGAGTTTCGCGAGCTGCCCGTCACCCCCATCGCCGAGTACCGACGCTCGACCCTGGGCGATACCGTGAGCCTGCCCGGCGAAATAGAGTGGATAATGGGCCAGTACGCCGGCCAACTGGCCGACAGGCTGGCGGTGGCCGAGGGTCCGGAGGAGAGCGCCACTCGGTGCGACCTGTTCGTCGACGCCGTGAAGGAGCGTTTAGACTCTTCGGCAGGCTCAGGGCAGGCGCCGGACGCGGTCGCCGCGGTGCTGACGCCGGGATTCCGCCGGTTCTTCGGCGCCGAGCTGTGCACGGCGCTGATAAGGGCCGGCGTGACGACGCACCTGTTCATCGCCGACAGCGGCCCTCGCGTCTACGATCTGCTGCGCCACGTGCGGCCGGATCTGATCGTCGCGCCGTGCGACGATCAGGACGAGGCGCGGCTGCCCGAGACGGTGCGCCTGTGCGTCACATTCGGCTGGCGGCGGGCGCTCGCCTCGCGCTCCCAGCTTGACCTGCTGTACGTGGACGGCCTTGGCTTTCTCGGCCAGTCGGACGACTGCCGTAGCTACGCGCTGAACAGCGACGAGTACCTGTTCGAGACGTCCGGGAGGGGCCGGCTGGTGGCGACGCAACTGTTCAATCGTGTTCAGCCCATGATTAGAATCGAGACCTGCCTAGAGGTCGGTTCCCTGGACGAGGGCGCTGCGGTGTTCGTGCGCGCCGACAAGCCCAACGTCATCGACGCGCCCGAGCGATAGCACCGCGGGAGTCACGATGCTCTTAGGCCTAACGCGCATATGGAGGACGCTGCGACAGCATAGAGACGTGGGGTTCGCCTTCGCCGTTATCGTGCTGGTGCTGAGCGTACTCGGAAACGCGACGACCTTTTACCTGTTTGACAGCGCGGTCGATCCGGGAATCACGGCGCCGGACGCGCTGTGGTACAGCGTGGTCTCCATTACGACGATCGGCTACGGCGACTACTCCGCCTCCACGCTGGGCGCGCGACTGGGGACCGTGCTGTTCGTGGTGCTGTTCGGGCTTGCGGCCTTCACTTCGGCAATCGGCATAGGCATAGACCGCATCTTGGAACGCCACCAGAGGGAGCGTTTGGGAATGACATCAGTACACGCGAGCGGACATCTCCTTATAGTCAATCCGCCCACGGCGGACCGGGCGCGGAAGATAATCGAGGAGTTTGTGCAGGACAGTGGGCACCTCTCGGACGACGTGGTGATAATCTCGGACAAGATCGAGTCTTTGCCCTACCGCCTGCCACGGGTGTCTTTCGTTCGAGGCTCGCCCTTGGAGGAGGAGACCTACGCGCGCGCGAATCTCAAGGAAGCGAGCGGCGTGATGATACTGGGCTCGGGCTACGATGACCCCAACAGCGACAGCCTGGTGGCGGCGATCGTCGCGGTGGTGGAGTACCTTAACCCGGAAATCCCCGGCGTAGCCGAGTGCCAGTACCTCTCTCACAACGTGCTGTTCAAGGGGGCGACGAACATAAAGCCCGTTTTCGCGCTGAACATGGTGGACAAGCTGATGGTGCAGGACCTGCAGGACCCGGGTGTGCAACTCATTCTCAACATAGTCACCAGCAACGTTGTGGAGGGCACGCTGCTCAGCACGTTCGTCGAGAGAGATCCGCCGACTTCCATGCCCTACACGCAGGTGGCCAAGGCTCTGCTGGACCACGACGTCAACCTGGTGGGCATAATCAAGGACGGCATCCCTCACCTGAGCTTTCTGGACTTGGAGTTGGAGCGGGGCGACTCGCTGTTCTACATCGCCGTCGAGCGGCGTAGCTGGACGGAGATCGCGCCGCTGCTCTCGCAATGAGCGAACCGTCTCGTTCCATCCTGCTGCTGGGCGAGGTCGACGAGGTCGCATCCGCCAGGCTGCGGGACACGCTGCGGTTCGCACGGTGCGGGTACGGCTATTACGCGGACCTGTTTCGCCGGCTCGGCATCAGCGCCGCGGACCTGGAGAACGAGCCGCCGCTGGACGTGCTTCGCCGGCTCCCGCTGCTGGACGGCCACGGGCTGGACGCTCTCTCGAACGAGAGCCTTCGCGCCGGCTCGCCCATCATCGACGTGGAGACGTCGTCCGGGACGACCGGCCCTCGCAAGAGACGGTTCATCACGCCTGAAGACGACAGGATGGAGACGGAGTTCTTGACCGAGTTATTCGCCATATGTGGCGTATCCGGCGCGGACAGCACGGCGTGCCTCGACACCGACCCCTTGACACTGATGGTCTCGTTCACGAAGGCGCTGGATGCCCTGGGTGTGCGTGAGTCCTACGCCCTCAGCATCGGCCCCAGGTTCCAGCGCACGCTGGAGGCGCTGACCGGGCTGGCGCCCACGGCTATAGTCACCGTGCCCTCGGTTCTGGAGCGTTGCTTGGAACCGCTCATCGACGCGTATGCTCGCGCGGGAGTGCGCGCGCCGCGAAGGGTCATATACGTGGGCGAGCCCCTGTCGCCGCGCGTGCGCCACGCCGTGGAGACGAGGCTGGGGGCGCAGGTGTTCGGGTACTACGGAGCGTCGGAGACGTCGGCGCTGGGCGTGGAGTGCGGCGAGCACGGGGGGATACACCTGTTCACTGACAGGACGGTGGTGGAGCTCGCCAAGGGCGAGGACGCCGCCACCGCCGAAATGGTCGTAACCACGCTGCTCCAGCGTTCGCCGCCGCTGCTGCGCTACGCCCTGCAGGACAGGGTGCGACCCGTGGCGGGCGAGTGCCCGTGCGGCCTGCCGTATCCGAGGGTGGACGTGCTGGGTCGGGCAGGGGACTCCTTCTCGGTGCTGGGCGCCAAGCTGAGCTACGGGGCCGTGCTGGGCGCCGTGTACGCCCACGCGGACGAACCGGGACACATGCAGCTCGAGTTGTCGCGCGACGACACCGAATGGCTTACCATCGTGCTGCCGGAGCCGCTACGGCACGCCGAGGCCCGGATGCGCCGAGACCTGATCCGCAGTCATCCCGACATCGATTTCCTAGTGGGTAGCCGACTGCTGACGCTGGGATTCTCCTACGCCGAGCCGGATTACTTCGACGCCGCCAGGAAGACCAGGTGGATCGTCGACCGCCGCGGCGACTCACGCGGTGCGCGCTGAGATGCCGGACGGATTCCGGCTCGTGGGCCGGAATGACGGAGGTCTGGCAGACGCTGCCGGCAGGTTCGCCGAACGGACCGGCGCGGCGCTCGCGCGGCTGCTGCCCGGACGTAAGTCCGCCGCCGTCGAGGAGGCTATGCAGACGGCCGCCGCCGCGCGCGAAATCGACCTGTCGGCGCTCCCCGCCGGCGAGCTGCGCCGCTTGTTCCGGTCGCCGCGCGCAGGCGCCTCGAACCGCGGCGGCCAACGAGACCTTGCGCTCGCGGCCGCCGTGGTGCGCGAGGCGCTGTCCCGCGGGCTGACCGAGGCGGACGGGCCGCGCTTCCAAGCCACGGACGAGCAGGTGGCGGCGGGCCTGCTGATGTACGGCGGAGCTGTGGTCGAGATGAAGGCGGGCGAGGGCAAGACCGTCGCGGCGGCATTACCCGCCGCACTCCACGCAGTGGCGGGCGGGCGCGTTCACGTGATAACCGCCAACGACTACCTGGCCGCGCGCGACGCCGACCTGCTCTCCCCCGCATTCGCCGCGCTCGGCCTGGACGTGGGCGCGGTGCTCGGCCCGATGACTGATCCGGAGCGCACGGATGCTTACGGCCGTAGCATCGTCTACGGCACGCTGCGCGAGTTCGGGTTCGACTTTCTGCGGGACAATCTCAGGCTGCCGCCCGACCCTCCGGTGCAGGGCGCGCTGTTCGCCGCTGTCGTGGACGAGGCCGACCAGGTGCTGCTGGACCAGGCGCGTTCTCCGCTGATCATTTCCGGCGGGCCGTCCGGCGTCATGCGCGGCCTGGAGCGCGCTCGCCGGGCGATGGCGGAGTTGGTATCCGAACAGGGGGCCGTCGTTCGGACACTGGAAGACTGTCTGCGCGAGACTGCTCTTCCTCGCGAAAGCCGCGACATGCTGCTTGCCCGTCTGCTGTGCGCCGACCACGACAGCGACACCGCCCGCGCGCTCTCCGCCGGAAGCGAAGGGGCGTACGCACGCGCGGCGGCCATCGTCGCCGACAGCGACCTTTCCGACCCGGAGTGCGAACTCGCCCGCGGTCTGTACTTTCTCGCCGACGCCCGCCGCGGGGCGGTGGTGCTCACCGAGTTGGGCCGGGCTTTCATGGAGCGGCGGACCGGCCCGGTGTTCGACACCGCGCGCCTCCAGCGTCAACTCGAGGCGCTGGAGAGCGACGCCAACACGCCGCTGGCCGAGCTGCGCGCTCAGGCGGCGAAGCTGCGCCGGCGCATTGCGCGGCGGCACGGGCAGGCCAACCAGATCACCCAGCTACTGCGCGCCTACACACTGCTGAAGCGGGGCGTCCACTACCTGGTCGACGATGGGCGAATTGTGTTGATAGACCAGGAGACGGGCAGGACGCTGCCCGATAGCAGGTATAGATTCGGTATCCACGCCGCGCTGGAGGCCAAAGAGGGGCTGCGGGTGCGGCACGAGGCCAAGACTCTGGCTCATGTTTCCGTGAGCGGACTCATCGGCCAGTACGCGCGCCTGTCCGGCATGACCGGTACGGCACGGGGTTCCGAGCGCGAGCTGATGTCCCGGTTCGGCCTGGACGTCCACGTTGTGCCGCCGTCGAACCCGGAACTGCGCTCCGACCTGGGCCCGCGCCTGTACGGGAGCCGCACGGACAAGCTGGCCGCCGTCGTGGACGAGGCCGCGTTCTGGCAGGCCGTCGGGCGTCCGGTGCTGATTGGCGCGCACACCATCGACGAATCGGAAGAGATCAGCCGGCGGCTCGGCGAGCGCGGAGTGCCGCACAGCCTGCTCAACGCCGCCGCCCGCGAAGATGAGGGGGAGATCGTGCGCCGTGCGGGCCTGTTCGGCGCCGTCACCGTGGCGACCAACATGGCGGGTCGGGGCGCGGACATCGTCGTCGAGCCGGGCGTCAACGACCGCGTGCTGGCGGCGTTCGCCCGCCTGGCGGTCCGGCTGCTCCGCGAGGGTGCGGGCAGTCTTGTGGTGCGCTGTGCCGGCGCGGACGACGCCGTGGCCCTGGGCGCGGCGCTCAGCCGCGACGGCACACCATGGACGATTCGGCCAAACGAGCCGGAGGTCACCGTTGGCAATGGCGCAGACCGTGGTCGTGGCGTCGCGCTGGAGTTCGGTCTAGGCCTGTACGTCATCGGAACGGAACTCAACGAGTCCGGCAGGACCGACAGGCAGCTAATGGGCCGCACCGGACGGCAGGGCGCGCCAGGCGCGTCACGCTTCATCCTGTCCCGTGAAGACCGGCTGCTGGCGTTCGCAAGCGCGGGCTCCGGTGTCGCGGCCGACGACGCCATCGCCGAGCCGAGTGGCCGGGTGCGCATCGAGGGCGCGCGAATGGAGAGGGGCCTGTCCGAGATACAGGGCCGCGCCGAGCGCGACGACGCCGCTGAGCGCGCCGTGGCGCTCGAGTTTGATCGCATCCTGGATGCTCAGACGCTCGACTACTACGCGGCGCGGCGTGAGGTCTTGAAAGCGGACGACTTCCGCGCGCGTTGCGACGCTCTCGCGCGGGAATACGCCGCCGCAATGGTGACAAGGTGGCTGCCGGCGGGCGCCGGTTTCGACTACCCGCGGGGCTTCGCGCGCGTGTGCGAGGAGTTGCGACTGGACTTCGGCGAGGACGCCGGACACCTGGAGGGGCTGGGACCGGGGGCGCTCGGCGAGGCCCTTGGCGCGCTGCTGTCGCGGCGGCTGGACGCGCGCGTGCAATCGCTCGACGACGCGGCGGCCGGCCGGCTGCTGAAGTTGCTGCACCTGCAGGCGTCGGACGAACTTTGGGGCGAGCACCTGGAAAACTGCCACCAACTCGTGGTCAGCCTGAGCCTCGCCGCACACGACCTGCGCGGCGCCCTCGTAGAATGCGTTATGCACTGTTCGGAGGCGTACGAGGCGTTCAGGCGCGACGCGGACGCCGAGGCGGTGCGGCGCATGTTGCGGTTCGACGCCCAAACAGCCTTCGCCGGCGGAGAGCCGGCGTCCACCGTCCCGGGGGACCTGGAGCTGATAGTCGGTGGTCAGCCGGACGCGCGTCCACCGCGGCCGCCCTCGAATTCCTCGACGAACTCGGACTGACGTAGGGAGACAAATGCCGGCGCGCCCCCAACCGTCGTCACGTGCGCTATAATGAGGGCTGTCCGCATGGGGGGAGGGACGCTATGGGCCGAAAACTGAGAAAGCGCACGCTTGCCGTACTCGCGGGCGGTGTCCTCGTTTCGGGCCCGGTTTTCGCCGCCTGCAGCACCGGCCCCACCTACGACCAATGGGCCGCCACGGATGGCGCCGCCGGGCGCATCAACCTCGACGCGGTGCAGGAGGCCTACAAGGACTCCAAGAGCGCGACGGAGTTCGAAAAGCGGGTCAACCGCATCTACGAGGGCGACGGTGTCGTGCTCATCCGCGCCAGCCAGGACGGCGACCGGCAGATGGTTGAGGCGTTCGAGGACCTTAACGGCGACGGACAGATTGAGGACTCAGCCGACGATCTCCTGTTCAGCATCACCGAGAACAACAACCAGAACGAGATCAGAGGCCACGGCGCGAACGGCTACTACTACAGCAGCTTTGGCGGCGGCAGCTTTCTGTTCGGCTATCTGGTGGCGTCCACGATGTTCGGCCCGTCATACTACTACCACACCCCGCGCGGCACGGTAGGCGACATCAGGACGGACCGCGCGAACTACCGCAAATCCCCGTCGTACCGCACGCAGGTGTCCCGCAACAGCAGCTACTTCTCGCGACAGAAGACGGCCGCCGGGTCACAATACACCAACGCGAACCGCAATCTCAGCAGCTCCCGGCAGTCCTACCTGTCCTCCAAGAAGGCCACCGGAGCTTTCAGGACCAGCGGCACCGGCGTCCGCAGTAGCTGGGGGTCGTCCACACGCAGCAGCGGCAGTAGAGGCTTCGGCGGCGCGCGCGGCTTCGGCGGCGGCCAGCCGCAGATCGGGCTCCAGCGGGGCCGCCGCGGTGTGCGCTAGCGAAGCTCCAAAGTACCGGAAGCGTCTCGGCGACAGGCCGCCCGCCGGCGCTCCGTCCAGCGGGCTCGACGCCCCTGGCCCCGTGTCGCTCCGTGTGTCCCTTGGCGACATGGATCTGCGCGACGCGTTCCACGTGACGCTGCCTGAGGATTGCGCGCGGCTGACGGTCGGCGGGCTTCTCGACAGCGTGTTCGGCGAGGACGGCACTACCCGGCAAAGTATCTTCGGCGCGCTCGACGTTGTGGCGAACCCCGACCTTCCGGACATGTACCGCGAGCTGCTGGACGTTGCGCGTCTCTGGCGAGACGGACGCTGCGAGCTACGGATCTACGCCAACAACGGGCCTCGCGTCGAGCCCAGCCGGCCCGTCGAGGACCACCTCGGCCACTCGCCCGGCGGCACGGCGGTGCTGGACCTGGTGCTGGAGCAGACCTTCGAAACGCTGGCGTGGTTCGCCCGTCAAGGCGGCGACGCGGACGAGATGTTGGGCTGGATGCGCGCGTGCGTGCTGCTCTACTTCATGGACAAACACGGCTTCGAGCTGTCACCTGGGCCGGACGACGAACAAGACCGCCGCCTGCTGCCCATCGCGGAGGAGCTTCACGGCCGGGGGCTCGTCACGCCACCTGCCGACGGCGAGGCCTTCGCCATAACGGAGGAGGGCCGTGGCTACCTGGGCGAGCTGATAGCGGAGACGGAGGACTACGTCGACCGCTACGACGTGTTCGGGAGCGTGCGCGTGGACGAAGAGACCGAGATAGCGGAGTTCGGAGCACGGGGCGGCCTCGACCTGCGGGCGCAGGTGTACGAGGACGAGGGGCTTGACCCGCTCCGCGTGGTGTTTCTGCTTCGGCTGTACGACGGCGCGCTGGACGAGAGCCTGGCGCGGTGGCGGGAGGATATTCACGAGGCGAGCTTCTACGACGGCCTGCTTCGCCCGGCACTGGACCGCGACGAGGTGGACGCTGCCGCGCTCGACTGGGTGATCGACGCCGGGCTCACCCAGGTCGAGGAGGCCGCGGAGCAGGAGCGCGAGCGTCTCGCCGCGCGAGACGCGCTCAGGCGCGCGCTGGACTGAGCCGGGGGCCGTCTAAACGGCGAACAGCAGTATCAGGCTGATTCCGATTACGGACACGCCCTCTATGAGCGCCACGCCAAGGTTGCGGTCTACCGTAAGCTCCCTGGACACGTTGACCCTCGGAAACAGCACGAACTGCATGATCAGACGCACCACCGCCAGCAGCGCGAAGCCCACCACCGCGTACACCGCGAAGGAGGCTATCCCCTCGCCCCAGCCGACGAAGTCGCCGAACACCGCCTTCAGCGCGACCACGCCTATCGCGATCAGGTTCGCCCCCAGGGCCACGCCGACGGCTATGTTGTCGCGCTCTATCTCGTCGTGAACGTCCATCGACGTGAGTAGCTGGTAGAAGTACGAGTACAGTATCAGCGCGGCCATTCCCAGCGCGAAGAACGCCAGCGCCGTGAGCGGGCCGCCGCCCTCTCCGGAGATGGAGCCGGCTATGACGAGGGCGGTCCCCACATACACGCCGAACTCCACCGCGCCGGTTCCCGCGTTCTGGTCTTCGATGATCTCTTTCTCGGTGCTGAAGCGGTGCAGCACCAGCTTGTCGACTACCACACGGGCGACGTTCAGCGCCACTATGCCGCCCAGCGAGTAGAGGAACACCTCGAGCACGCCGAGCCAGTAGTCCTCTGTGAAGCCAAATCCGCCATCGACTATCAGCGAAAAGGGCTGATACAGAGCGCCCAGGAAGACGACGATCACGCCCAGGTAGTAGCCGGCGATGCTCAGCGCCAGCGCCACGTTGTCGCGGTTGGTGAGCTGGTTGCCTATGCGGTAGGGAGTAACGACGTCCTGAGCCAGCCGGGCCAGCGCCAGCACCACGACCCCCATTGCCACGAATACCAGGCCGCGCGGTATGACCGTAAGCGTGTCGACAAAGGCGTCTTCCATCGCGTTATCTCCTCCGGCGCCTGCGTAGGACAGGCAGGCGGCAGGTTCAGTCTCACTACACGTTTCGGTACACGCTGACGATGGACGGCGACACGACCTCCGAGGCGTACACCTCGAACGGCGCGCCCTCCCACTTCACCACCGCCAGCATCTTCTTCCGATCCCGGCTCATGAACTCCCAGCCGTAGTAGCCCTGTCCTTCATCGCTGTCATTGGCGAAGAAGAAGACCTCCTGGCTGTTGGCGTAGTAGTAGCTTTCGCCCTCGTAGTCCACGAAGTTGTCGATAGAGTGCTGCTCGTCGATCTCGATCAGCCGATCCTCGTCGAGTCCCAGGCTTTCGAGGCTCATTGCGACGCCGTACTCGGACACAGAAATGAACAGCGAGGCCTCCTCGCCGGAGTGTTCGATGCAGACGCGCCGGTCGCCGTCCACGCCCACCAACTCGTACCAGTCGCCGGTCGCGGCCTCGTAGCGGTTGCGCGACTCTACCAGAAAGTAGGCGTCGTCCAGGTTGGGGGCGAATCCGGCGATAACCACCACGTCGCCGGCTTTCGCGTTGGCAAGGGTGTCTTCCTCCGGGGATGTGGGCTTCCTCTTGCGTCCCCCGAACAGCGACCTGAACACCATGTAGAGTACTCCGATGCAGCGGGGCGCGTACCCGCGCCCATCGGGAGTATTCTACGCAGGCGCGCGCGGGCGGTCAATCGCCGGGCGTCGGTTGCGCTTCCGGCGATTTGGACCGGGGGAGGAACGGCGCTCCGCGGCTTATACCCAGCTTCAGCCTGCCGTACTCGGAGCTCAGTTCCGCGCCGCCAATGATTATCAGGCTGCTGACGTACGTCCAGAGCAGCAACACGATCACCGGCGCCAGCGGACCGTAGGTGTCGTCGAAGCTGGCAAAGCTGTTGAGGTAGATTATGAACAGGTTCTTGGTCACCTCGAACAGCAGCGCCGCCGCGAACGCGCCCGGCCATATGTAGCGCCAGTAGGTGGTGGTGTTCGGCGTGAACTTGTAGATCAGCAGAAACGCGCTCAGCACCAACATGAAAGAGGTCGCCTGCAACACAACCGTGCCGATGCGGTTGACCATGAACGAGACCTGCGGCGCGTCCAGGTCTCCGAGCAGGCCGGCGGCGCGGACCAGCGTCGCGGCCCCGAACGACAGCAGAAACAGGCAAGCGACCCCCACGGCCATCAGTAGCTGGCGCGTCTTGCTCAGGTAGAACGGGCGGTCCTGGTGAACGTCCCACGCGCGGTTTACCGCGCGGTTAAGCGCGCCGAACACCGCGCTTGCCGACCAGAACATTCCCAACACGGCGACCACGGTTGCCGCCCCCCGCAGATTCAGCAGTATCTCAAGGTTCTCGGCTACGAACGTCTCCGAGCCGGGCAGGTATTCAGAGACGAACGTGGTCACGCCCTCTGCGGCGAGGTCGTTGCCCTCCCCCGACGAGGAGTCGATGAAGTAGCTGAACACCGCGATAAGTCCCAACAGAAGCGGGAACAGCGAAAAGAGCGCGTAGTAGGCCACTCCGGCGGCCATGTGCGTGGCGTCGTCGTCGGACATCTCCTTGACCGTGCGGAAGAGGAGATCGATGACGAATATCCTGGTCAGACGCCGCTCGACGACCTTCGCGCGAGTCTTTGTCCTCGAGATGAACGTCTGGCCGTCGCGCAGCCTTGAGCTTAATGACGCCATTGTTCTCGCCGTAAGTCAGCCAGCGGCCCGGGCGGGCCTGCGATTCGTCCCGCCGCCACTACTGGAGCGCGGCGCTGAAGGCGTCGACGATCTCATCGTTGCTCTGCCTCAGGATGGTGGTGTTGACGGTGAGGGCGAAGCTGTCCTGGCTGTCCTCCTGGGTGTGGATGAAGACGCTGCGCTCGGCGAGCTTCTCGGCCGCCAGGTGGGCATCCACGCCGTCGTCGAAATCTACGGGGAAGATGTTGGAGCCGTCTTCGTAGCGTCCTACGCTGATGCCGGGCAGCGCGTTCAGCCGCTCGAACAGCAGGGCCGCCTTGTCCATGGCGGCGGCGAACCGCTCCTCGAATCCTTGCGCGCCGCTCAGGGCGAGCGCCGCGGCGAAGTACGACGCCGGCAGACCGCCGCCGAAGAGACGGCGCTCGTGGTACAGTCCATCGACAAAATCGGCGCCGCCGCACAGTATCGCCCCGAAGGGAGCGCCGAAGTACTTGTACAGCGACACGTATGTGGTGTCGAACAGCGCCGCGTAGTCCGCCGCGGGTATGCCGGTGGCCGCCGCCATCATGAACAGCCTCGCGCCGTCCAGGTGCGTCGGTATGCCCCGCTCGCGACACGTTTGGGTGATCCGCCGCATCTCGTCTATTGGAACGACCTGGCCGCTCTGTCGCCGCACCGGGCTCTCTATCATCACGGCGCCGACCTCGTTGATCACCCTGCCGGAGGTGGACGCGCCGAGCGCCTCCTCGAGCTCCGCAGCGGTGAAGTGGGGCCGCCCCGGAGCCAGCGGCACCAGGTTGATGGAGCTCAGGCGGGTCACGGTGTCGCCGGAGTCGTGGTACAGGTGGCTCTGTTCCTGGACTATGGCCCTGGGCCGGGCACCGCAGTGGCGGCGTATGGCGAGATGGTTGGCGAGTGTGCCGGTGGGCATGAAGATCGCGGCCTCGGCGCCGAGCATATCAGCGAAGTGGACTTCGAGCGCCTCGACGCTGCCTCCCAGCGAGTAGTTGTCCGGGCTCAGCGCGGACTCGGCCTCCAGCTCGGCCAGCCGGCTGATCATGCCGGCGGGCGTCTTCGGCTCGCCGTCGCCGCGGAAGACGACCGCGCGCTCGTCGAGCGCGGGGTCCGGCGGCGCCGACTGGGCGACCGCGGGTGTGGCCGTGGCGGCGGATGCGCCGGAAATTGCGTTCATGTGGTGTGTCTCCTTGCGAGTGCGGCGGCGCCGTTTGGGCGCGCCGCGTATCAAATGATGATACGAGACGGCTCGCGGAAGTGTCAACGCGGGCGTACGACTGGAGGAACAGTCTTGACCTGCCAGGCAAGTGCGAATATCGTAATCGGAGACATGACTCCAGAGCTACAAGCGCGTATAACCATAGACGACTTGCTTGAGCAAGCGGGATGGGCCGTTCAGGACGCCGCCGCCGCCAACCTGTACGCCGCTGCAGGCGTGGCGGTGCGCGAGTTTCAGCTCCAACCCGGCCACGGCGTCGCGGACTACCTGTTGTACGTCGACGGCATGGCCGCGGGCGTGGTCGAGGCCAAGCCCGTCGGCGCGACACTGACCGGCGTGGAGGTACAGTCCGAAAAGTACGGCGACGGTCTGCCCCCAAACCTGCCCGCGCACCGCCGACCGCTGCCCTTTCTCTATGAAAGCACCGGTGCCGAGACGCAGTTCACCAACGGGCTGGATCCCGAACCGCGCAGCCGCAGGACGTTCGCCTTCCACAAGCCCGATACGCTGGCCGAGTGGCTGGGCGTGGCCGACTCGACCGCCGCGGAATCCGGCCTGCTCCTGGAGCGCGGGGTCGACTACGGCACCGCCGCCAACCTGCGTCGCAGGCTGCGCGCCATGCCGCCGCTCGACGAATCGGCGCTGTGGTCGGCGCAGGCGCGCGCCATACGCAACCTGGAGCGTTCGCTGGCCGAGGGCCGGCCTCGCGCGCTGGTGCAGATGGCCACCGGCAGCGGCAAGACGTTCATGGCTTGCAACCAGGTCTATCGCCTCATCCGGCACGCCGGCGCGCGGCGCGTGCTGTTCCTGGTCGACCGCGCCAACCTGGGCCGCCAGACGATGCGCGAGTTCCAGGGCTTTTCCGTCCCTAACGACGGGCGCAAGTTCACCGAGCTGTATAATGTCCAACTGCTGCAATCCGCGAGCATAGACCCGGTGAGCCGCGTCTGCATATCCACTATCCAGCGCGTCTATTCCATCCTCAAGGGCGAAGAGTTGGACCCGGAGCTGGAAGAGCTCTCCGGATTCGACAGGGACCCGCTGCGGCGCGAACCCGCGCCCGTCGAATACAACGCCGACGTTCCCATAGACACCTTCGACTTCATCATCACCGACGAATGCCACCGCTCGATCTACAACCTGTGGCGGCAGGTGCTCGAGTACTTCGACGCCTTCCTTGTAGGGCTGACCGCCACGCCGTCCGCGCAGACTATGGGCTTCTTCCAGCAAAACATCGTCATGGAGTACGACCACAAGCAGGCGGTGGTCGACGACGTGAACGTCGATTTCGACACCTACCGCATACGCACCGGGATAACCGAGCAGGGCGGCACGGTGAACGCAGGCTTCTTCGTCGACAGGCGCGACCGCCGAACCCGAAAGGTGCGCTACGAGCAACTGGAGGACGACCTGACCTACTCGCCCGGCCAGCTCGACCGCGACGTGGTGGCCGAAGACCAGATACGCACCGTCATAGGCACATTCCGCGATAAGCTGTTCACCGAGATATTCCCCGACCGCCGCGACGTGCCAAAGACCATCATCTTCGCCAAGGACGACAGCCACGCCGATGACATCGTTCGGGTGGTGCGCGACGAGTTCGGCAAGGGCAACGACTTCTGCCGCAAGATCACCTACAGGACGACCGGAGCCAAGCCGGAGGACCTGCTGGCCGAGTTTCGCAACAGCTACAACCTGCGCATAGTGGTGACGGTGGACATGATAGCCACCGGCACCGACATAAAGCCTGTGGAAATAGTCTTCTTCATGCGTAACGTCCGCAGCCGCAACTTCTTCGAGCAGATGAAGGGCCGCGGAGTCCGCACCATCTCGGACACTGACTTCACCGCCGTGACACCAGACGCTCAAAGCAAGGAACGCTTCGTCATCGTGGACGCCGTTGGTGTCACTGAGGCCAGCCTGGGTGACACCTACACCCTGGATAGGCGTCGGACCGTGCCGTTCGACAAGCTGCTGGAGCGCGTGAGCCTGGGCGACCGCGACCCGGATGTCCTGACGTCGCTGGCAAGCAGGCTGGCGCGGCTGAACCGCCGCCTCTCGCCCGCGGACCGCGCGAGCATCGAGTCCGCGGCCAACGACGTGCCTTTGCGGGATCTCATCGCGGGCCTCGCCAACGCCGACGACCCGGACGCCGCCCTGGACGCCGCGCAAGCCGCCACCGGCCTGGACGATCCGCCCGAGTCGGCGGTGGTCGAGGCGCGCAAGCAGTTGCTGGAGGACGCCGCGCTACCCTTCGCCGCTAACCCTGACCTGCGCCAGAAGCTGGCGGACGTTCACCGCGCCTACGAGCAGACCATCGACACGGTGAGCGTGGACACCGTCCTGGAGGCCGGCTTCACCGTCGCCGACGCCGACGAGACAGTGAAATCGTTCCGCGAGTACGTCGAGGCCAATCAGGACGAGATAACCGCGCTGCAGTTGCTGTACGCGCGCCCGTACGCACAGCGGCTGCGCCACGCCGACATCAGGGCGCTGGCCGACGCGCTCAGGTCGCCGCCCCACTCCTGGACCACCGAACGGCTGTGGGAAGCGTACCGCCGGCTGGACCGGTCCAAGGTGCGCGGGTCCGGGCAACGGCAGTTGGCCGACATAGTGTCCGTAGTGCGCTACGCCATCGGCGACGCCGACGAGCTCGCGCCCTTTGCGGACGGGGTGCGCGCGCGATACGACGCCTGGCTGGCCTCGCAGCAGGCCGCCGGCCGCGCCTTCACCGACGAGCAGTTGCGCTGGCTCGCCGACATCCGCGACCACATAGCGGGCAGCGTCAGCATAGACATCGGCGATTTCGCCTACGCGCCCTTCACCCAGAACGGCGGCCTAGCGCGCGCCTACGCCCTGTTCGGCGACGAATTGCCCGCCCTGCTGGAAGAGCTCAACCTGGAGCTGGCGGCGTAGACTGAGCATTGTCGCCATCAAGATGCATCTTGACGTAGTTGACCCACTGTCCTATCATTTTAGTCAAATCGGCAGGAGGAGCTAACTGATGGTCGCACGCGAGAAATTTTCCAGCCAGGCAGCACCGGAGTTGCTTACTAAGATGCGTGAGGTCGCCCGAATCGAGGGGCGCCACTTCCAGTCGGTACTGGAAGACGCCATGCGGGAATACCTGGACAGCAAGGTCCAGCCGAAAGTCCGCCCGGATGTGATGGCCCACTTCTACGACAGCCTGGAGAGGAACCGGAGGCTCGGCGAGTTGCTGGCGGATTCGTGATGCGCGAATTCCTAACGATGGATGAGGTTGTGGCCATACACGACGTCGCGATTCGTGTGCTCGGCGGCATGAACGGCCTGCGTGACATGGGCGCGCTAGCTTCCGCCATCATGCGCCCTCAAATCGGCTACTACGACGGCTTGGTCGACGAGGCTGCCGCACTTCTGGAGAGCCTTGCGATGAACCACCCTTTTGTGGACGGCAACAAGCGCACCGCCTTTTACTCCACCGACGCATTCTTGCGAAAGAACGGCAGCTTCATCGACTGCGACAACGACGAAGCACACCAACATTTCATGCACCTGTTCGAGACGAACTCGTTCCGGTTCGCGCAGTTGCGGGAGTGGCTGGAAGAGCACGTCAAGCCGCTGCCGACGCCCTGACGACTGCATAGGGTGATGGACATGGCCGACACCGAAATAGTCTTCCAGGTGTTCGAATCGCCTGAGGGCGGGTACGAAGCGAGCGCTATTGACCACAACATCTTCACACAGGGCGAAGACTGGGAGGACCTGAAGTTCATGCTTCGGGATGCCGTGCTATGCCACTTCGACGACGGTGAAGCGCCCGCAGCAATTCGCGTCCACATGGTGCAGAGTGAGGTCATACCGGTGTGAGAACGCCTTACGCCCCGGCTGAGGAGAATAGAAGGGAGAATCGATCCTATGACAACTGCTGATGAAATCAAGCAGGCAGTCCTGGGTCTTCCCGAAACCGAGTATGCCAAGCTTATGGACTGGCTTCACGAGTTGGCGGAAGAGGCATGGGACAAGCAAATCGGAGAGGACATAAAGGCCGGCAAGCTGGACTTTCTTAAAGCGGAGGTTGAGCAGGCACAGGGGGAAGGCACGTTGAAGGACCTGTAGTGCACCGCACCACGCGCCAATTCTGGTCGCATTTCGAGCGGCAACCCGAAACAGTTCAGAGAACCGCGAGGCGAAACTTTCAGTTGCTCAAGGACAACCCGAGGCACCCCTCGCTTCACTTCAAGAAGGTCAACGATTACTGGGTTGTACGGGTTGGGCGTTCCTACAGAGCTGTTGCCATCGAAAGAGGACCAGACCTGTATTGGGCTTGGATCGGCAGCCATGACGAGTACATGCGGATGATTGGCAGGTAGGAGCTCACACATGTTTGCTCCATCCCAACATACGAAAATCGTTGCGTTCGAGGATGCCACACTGCGCGAACTGACCGACGGCTGGGAGTGGACGACGATTTCACCGAGGGAGACGACTGGGAGGACCTGAAGTTCATGCTGCGAGACGCGGTGCTGTGCCACTTCGACGACGGTGAAATGCCCTCGGCAATCCGCACTCTCCTAAACCCAGAACTTCTTTGCAGGGGTTTCAAATGGACTTCGATAGAATCTTCAACGTATTTTCCAAGCGGGATAGGCTGCCCCAAGAGAATGGCATTGCCCTAACGCGAGAGTTCAGAGTTCGTGCGTATGTTCTTTGGGTGAGGACATTCCCAAAAGATTTCTCACGGTCGGGGCTCTCCGTCGGATCGCCACTATGGTCAGACGTCCGTGACAAATTTCTATGTTCGCTTGGGCGAATACGTTTGTCCGCCAAAGCGGCGAGTTCCGTACAAGATGACATTGATAATTTCCTTGATGAGTGTAGCGATGACCACTTCCTTGACTTCATCGAGTTCAGCTTTCAGTCTGAAACCATCTACCATAGTAGTACACCCGTCCGCGATCTCATCGCTGCCGTAAACACGTTCTTCCAAGAAGATGATCTGCCCTTTTTCTTGACTGACTTCACACATGCTGAGATTGGCGGGGCACACCCGTTCGGAACACACCAGATTGTTACGTATCCGCAGATCATACGTCGTGACAGCGAGGTCCTGCATCAGATGGCAATCGCGCCCGCCCTTGAGCTTCTGCGAGGTCAAGCCTTCGGTCAAGCCAATAGGGAGTTCTTGAACGCCCTCGAGGACTACCGGAAGGGAGACTACGGGGACTGCGTGACAAAGTGCGGAAGCGCTTATGAAAGCGTCATGAAGGTAATTGGCGAGCACAAGGGCTGGCCCAAGAAGGACACCGCAAGGAAACTTCTAGACACCGTTTTGGGTCAAACAACTCTACCTACCTTTCTCAAAGAACCGCTCATACAAACAGCCGTCATTAGAAATAGGCTAAGCACCGCACATGGCGCGGGAACACAGCCCAGAAACGTTGAACAGCATCTGGCACAGTACACCATCAACGTCACAGCAGCGGCGATCCTGCTTCTCGTTCAAGAGGTCGGTAGGTGAATAAGCATGGGAATAGTCCCCCACAGAATTGGGCGTTGACCACCCTCGGCGATGTCACCCACCCGCGCGGTGTGAAGGCTAAACCATGTGAGATGGGTGACGCGCCGTTTATCGGACTACAGGACGTCGAACCGCATACCACGCGGCTTCTGGCAGTCGGCAAGGCAAGCGACGTCACGAGTTCGGGTTCTGTGTTCAGCAAGGGCGACGTTCTCTACGGGCGGTTAAGGCCATATCTGAACAAGGTTCACATGCCAGGATTCGACGGCTTGGCGTCTGGCGAATTCATCGTCTTCCCTAACCAACCTTCGCTGTGCAACGCTTATCTGAAACTCTTCCTCAATCAAGCCGGGTTTGCGTCGTTCGCAACAAGGCTGAACGCCGGGGATAGGCCGCGAGTGAATTTCGGCCAACTAGCTGACTACCCCTTCCCCCTCCCACCCCTCGCCGAGCAGCGCCGCATCGTCGCTGCCATCGAAACGCACTTCACCCGCCTCGATGCCGCCGTTGCCGCGCTCGAGCGCGCGCAGGCCAACCTCAAGCGCTACCGCGCGTGGGTCCCATCGATCTGGGCGAAAACGTGGATCTGTCCTTCTACCGTCTGCAGCAGGTCTCGACTGGAGACCTCCGACTCGCCGAGTCGGAAGACGAGGCCGATACCTACGTGGCGAGCCCGACCGAGGTCGGCACGGGCAACCCCGAGGAGGAGACCGCCCCGCTGTCCGAGATCATAAGGACGCTGAACGACCGCTTCGGCACGAACCTGACCGACGAGGACCGACTGTTCTTCGAACAGGTGAAGGAGCGAGCCGTCAGAGACGAAGAGGTGCGCGAGACTGCCAAGGTCAACCCATTCGACAACTTCGCTCTGCACATCCAGAAGAGGATTGACGACCTGATGAACGAACGCCGCCGCGCGAACGACCAGTTGGTCGACCAGTACATGACCGACCGGGAGTACAGGGAGGTAGTGTTCGGCCTTCTTGCGAAGGCCGTGTACGACGAGGTGAAAGGTGATGCGGCCTAGCCTCAAATGGTGAAGCAGCCCGCCTCCGCACCCGAAAAAACCGTCACTTTCCCGCGTCACCTGTGTCCTGCGCTTGACCCGCCCCTGACACGCACGCGCTACGCCTCATCCCCACGCCTGCGCTATTTCTCCCCACCAGTCTGCCCCGATCCCGCTTTCTCGCCGACCCCCTTGAAACACACGGACATCCGTGCTACCCTCGCGTATGCGAGGGACAGACCCCGCGGAGCGGATATTCTGTCCCGATACGGGGTGTAGCCCCAGTCATCCACAGGGGCGCCACCGGCCACCGACCCGGTCCCCTGTCCTCCTCTGCCATGCGGCGTCACTCCTGTGTCCCCAAAATCCCGCGCCGGGCGTCACAGATTCGGGCACTTCCGGCGACTCCCTCAGCTACGAGACGCACGGAATGTCGCAGAAACTAACAGATTTCGCTTCTCCCTTTCGCGGGAGTAAAGGAGATGGGGGCGCCAGCGTACCTGACGCGGGCCCCAGATAGACGCCCGGATTGGCGCCGCCGCGCCAAAGCTGCTAACGTTATGCGCGCGCCGGCCGGCCATGATGGCGTCTCCCCGCCACTGCCGCCCGAACGCTCACTGACAGACTATGAAAACACGCGAGAGGTGCTCCATGAGCTCTAATGGAAAGGTCGCCGTCATAACGGGCGCGGGAACCGGCATAGGCAAGCGAACGGCCCTGCTGATGCTGAGCGAGGGCTACTCGGTGACGCTGGCCGGACGCCGCGAGGAGCCTCTGCTGGAGACGAAGCAGGAGGCGGGCGAGGACGGCGATCGCGCGCTGGTCGTGCCGACGGACGTTGGCAAGCCGGACGCGGTGCAGCGACTGTTCGACGCGACCCAGGAGGCCTTCGGACGGCTGGACGTGGTGTTCAATAACGCCGGGTTCGGCGCGCCCAGCGTGCCGCTGGAGGACCTGACCTACGAGCAGTGGCAGTCGGTGGTCGATACGAACCTGACAGGCGCGTTCCTGTGCACCCAGCAGGCGTTCCGGCTGATGAAGAGCCAGGACCCTATGGGCGGGCGGATCATCAACAACGGCTCGATTTCGGCGCACGTGCCGCGCCCGAACTCCGCTCCGTACACGTCGACCAAGCACGGCATGACGGGCCTCACGCGCTCGGCGTCGCTGGACGGGCGCAAGTACAACATCGCCTGTGGCCAGATCGACATCGGCAACGCGGCCACGGAGATGACGGCGCGCATGACCGGCGGCGTGCCCCAGGCGAGCGGCCACACGCTGGCCGAGCCGCGAATGGACGCCGACGACGTGGCGCGGGCCGTGCTGTACATGGCGGAACTGCCGCTGGAGGCCAACGTTCAGTTCATGACGATCATGGCCACGGCGATGCCGTACATCGGCAGGGGCTAGGGGCGCGTCACCCCTATCCTGACCTTCCCCCGTCGAGAGGGAAGGGGCTTAGCGGCGGCTGCGTATGTGTTCTACCTCGAGGGCGATGCCCTCGGCCAAGTCCATCTTCGGGGTCCATCCCAGGATGCGCCGGGCCTTGGAGTTGTCCAGGGCGATTCTGTCGGCCTCGCCGGGGCGTTTGACCCGGTAGGCGGGCTCGACGCTGGCGCCCGTGGCGGTGCGCACGGCGTCGAATATCTCGAAGTCCGAGGTCTCGATACCGCGAGCGATGTTGTACACGTCGTTGTCGCCGCGCGGGGCCATCGCCAGCATGTTTGCCGAGGCGACGTCGTCGACGTAGACGTAGTCGCGGGTCTTTGTGCCGTCGCCGAAGATGGTGGGCCGAACCCCTTCCAGCATCTGGTTGGTGAAGATGGCCACCACTCCCGCCTCGCCGTGGGGGTCCTGCCGTGGGCCGAAGACGTTGCCGAAGCGTAGGACCTTGTACCGCAGCCCGTACACGTCGGCATAGAGGCGCAGGTAGCTTTCGACCGCCAGCTTGGCCATGCCGTACGCGGACTGCGGCCGCTTGGGGTGGTCTTCGCGCACCGGCAGGTAGAGGGGCTCGGAGTATACTGCGGCCGTGGAGGAGAGGACGATTCGCTCGGCGCCGTGTTCGACGCAGCTCTGGATCGTATTGATGGAGCCGAGCACGTTTACGCCGGCGTCCAGCGACGGCGCCGCCATGGATCGGCGGACGCTGACCTGCGCGGCCAGGTGATAGACCACCTGGGGCCTCTCGCGGGCGAACACGCCGTCCAGCGCGTCGGCGTCGGTGACGTCGGCCACGTGCAGCCGCGCTTGCGTGTTGAGGTGCTCCTCTTTGCCGGTTGAAAAGTCGTCCACCGCCGCGACGGAGTGGCCGGCGTCTACCAGCGCGTCCGTAACGTGGGAGCCGATGAATCCGGCGGCGCCGGTGACAAGCACACGCATGGCTAGAGGAGGTTGATCATCTTGGGGCGCAGCACTATGCGGATGGCGGAGAGCACGACCGCGCTCAAAACGATGAACACGACGGTGGAGAGTTCCCAGCCGGGGAAGAACAGGCCCAGCGCCGTCCCGGCGGCCGGGGGATGCTCGGTGTTGGTGAGGACCATCACCAGCATGCTGACGCCCACCGCCAGCGCGGCGGCGAATACCCGGATGTAGTCTTCGCTATTGGCTAGAGTTTCCAGATTAGGGAATAGTAGCATGAAGGCGAAGGCGCTGCCGAAAATGACGGAGACGACGTGCCCGCCGATCACTCTGCGCGGCGTCGCGGCCACGCTGTCCGGGACTATGAAGACGATGAAGACGGTGGAGCCGATGGCGACCACTATTGCCGCGTTCAGCAGGGCGTCCTCGATGAGCAGTATGAAGAGCAGCGTGAGCGTACCGAGCCCACACTGGAAGAGATACTGGCCCAGCCTGCCCTTGGCCCTGCGGTCCACGATGCCCGACACAAGGCGGCTGAAAAGACTGGATGTGGTCGTCTGGAGGCTCACCGAATCGTCCGTTTCCAATCGCTATGCCCGGCGCGAACGGGGCAGAGTTCCGTGGCGCTTCAGACTGTGAGTTTAGGATGCACGCAGATAGCGGCGCTAGCTGGGCGTGGTTTCGAATAGGCCAAATGACGCGCGGATTAAGTTTCGTCCTTGTCGCCCTCCAGTTGCGATGTGCGCGGACGCGCAGGGCCGCGGAGTCCGAATTCCCGGGCTGCGGCGCGCCCCCGCACGACTCCAAACTGATTGACTTTTCTAAGAACCGTTCATAAAATCCGATTGAAAGTCGCCCGCTGGGAGGACGCTGCAACGGTATGTCGCGAGTCGACCGCAGGCTAAAGCCTGGCGAAAGGGGTGCCGGCCACCCTCGCCAATGCCAAGTCGCCGGCGGCGCATGACTACCGCCTCGCGCAGGCGTCAGTCCCGGGCATCGGCATCGCCGCTCATCCTCGTATACATCTTCGCGGGCCTCATCGCGGCCGGGACCGTGCTGCTCATGCTGCCGGCCACAAACCACGAAGAAGGATTCACGCCCTTCATGGACGCCTTCTTCACGGCAACGTCCGCCGTCGCTGTCACCGGCCTCGTCGTTCAGGACACGCCCACTTACTGGACCAGCGTGGGCCAGATAATCGTCATCGCGCTGGTGTACGTGGGCGGGCTGGGCTTCATGACAGTCGCGACGTTCATGCTCATCCTCATCGGGCAACGGCTCACGCTCACGCAGCGCCTTCTGGTAAGGGAGAGCCTGGGCGTCAACCGAATTGGCGGACTGGTGAGGCTCACCGTCGGCGTGGTCATTGTTGCGACGTTGATCCAGCTCGTCGGATTCGGCGCCCTCCTGGTCCGATTCTGGTTCGTGATGCCGCAAGGGGAGGCCGTATGGCAGGCCGCCTTCCTGTCGATCTCCAGCTTCAACAACGCCGGCTTCATGTCGCTGACCAATCCCGGCGCCCTCACGGCCTACAGAGACGACGTAGCGGTTATGGGAATTATGGCCGGGCTTATCCTGCTGGGCAGCATTGGCTACGCCACCATGGCCGACATGGTGCTCACGCGCAGGTTTTCGCTGTTCGCGCTCAACACCAAGTTCGTGCTGATAGTCACCGGAGCACTGTTGTTGTTCGGCTGCGGCGCCTTCCTGTTGTTCGAGCGCGACAACCCGAACACGATAGGCGATCTGCCGGTTGGAGAGCAGTTGCTCGTGTCAGCGTTCGAGTCCACCAGCGGCCGCACCGCCGGCTTCAGCACCGTGGAGTTTGGCGAGACGAGGGAGTTCACCTCGCTGACGTTCTGCGGGCTGATGCTGATAGGCGGCGCGACCGGTTCCGTCGCGGGCGGCATAAAGGTCAATGCCTTCGCAATCATCGTGCTCACTCTGCTGGCTATGATCAAGGGCAGGGAGCGGGCAACGGCATTCAGGCGCGAGGTGCCCCGGTCGCAGGTGCAGCAGGCGATGGCCATCGGCCTGTTCTTCGTCGGGTTCGTCTTTCTGTGTACGCTGTTGCTAAGCGTGACCGAAAGCGGCCTGCCATTTCTCGATCTGTTGTTCGAGAGTTTCTCGGCGGCTGGAACGGTGGGGCTGAGCCGGGGAGTTACCTCGGTTGTGTCGGCGTGGGGGCAGTTAATCCTGATAGGAGCGATGTTCATCGGCCGGGTTGGCCCGGTAACGTTGGGGCTTGCATTGGGCCAACGAACGGATGTAGAGGCGTACCGGTTCGCCCAGGAACGGGTTACAATAGGTTGAGCAGGCGTGGGGCCGGCCGCGCCGAGCCGGGCAATTCCCAGACCTGCGGATGAAATGCGCTGGGAGAGGCGGTATGAAGAGACAAGTGATCGTAATTGGGTTGGGCCGGTTTGGCTCGGCGGTTACACGAAAGCTGTACAACCTCGGCCACGACGTGTTGGCGATGGACAAGGACGAGGCGCGCGTGCAAGAGGTGATGGGCCAGGCGACGCACGCGCTCTCGGGCGACGCCACCAACGAGCACGTGCTGCGCGAGCTCGGCGTGATCGACTACGACGCGGCGATCGTCGCCATCGGGCTCGACATCATGTCCAGCGTGATGACGTCAGTGCTGCTCAAGACGCTCGGCGTACCCTACGTCGTGTCGCGGGCGCACAACGAGCTCCACGCCAACACGCTGGAGCGCATAGGTGTGGACAAGGTGGTCGAGGTCGAGTCCGAGATGGGCGTTCGGCTGGCGCACAGCCTGTTTAACCCCAACGTCACGGAGTACCTGGAGCTTACGCCCAGGGTCGGCGTGAGCAAGCTGCGGGTGCCGGACAGGTTCCTGAACATGACGCTGAGAGAGGTCGGTTTTTCGGACCCGAGGGACAAGAACGGCCTTTCGCTGCTCGCAATCCAGCGCGGCGACCGCGTGAACCTGCACCCGGAGCAGGGCGAAAAGTTCAAGCGCGGCGACTGGCTGCTGCTCGCGGGCCGTGACGACCTGGTGGAGAGACTGGGGAGCGCGGAGGAGTAATTTTCTGTCGCTAAGCCGATGGCGGCGTGGTGGGGTACGACCCGAATATCCTGAACATCGACACCTGCGACCGTATCGCGTTGAGGGCGTCCTTCACAATCGCGTCCTCCCTGTGCCCTTCGATGTCGATCAGAAAGATGTAGCGACCCAGCGTCTCGCCGGTGGGCCGCGACTCGATCTTGGTCATGTTGATATGCCGCTTGGCAATCTCGTAGAGCACCGAGTACATCATGCCCGGCGAGTCCTCGTCGAAAGAAAAGCATATCGACGTCTTGTCTCGGCCGGTGGGGGCGTGGTCGGACGGGGCCAGGATCACGAACCTGGTCTGGTTATTGGGCCTGTCCTGTATGCCGGTGGCAATGATCTGGGCGTCGTAAAGCGAGGCCGCTCTGCGGTTGGCGATAGCCGCCGCGGGCACGTCGCTACTCCGCATCTGCTCGACCGCCGCCGAGGTGCTCAGCGAGGCCATCTGCTCCGCCGCCGGGAAACACCTCTCCAGAAACGAGCGGCACTGCGCCAGCGCCTGGGGGTGTGAGTATACCGCCCGTATGGCTTCCATGTCGGTGCCGGCGACGACCACCAGGCAGTGGTCGATGGGTATCACGAGCTCGTTGCGCACGAACAGGTCGGTCTCGCCGATGAGCAGGTCCAGCGTGAAGGTGACCGACCCTTCCAGCGAGTTCTCGATGGGCACCACGCCCTCGTCGGCCAGCCCGGACCCAACCGCGGACGCGACAGCCGGAATGGACACGAACGGCACCAGACGGGCGGTGGCGTCGTAGTCGACCGCCGCCTGCTCGGCGTAGCTTCCCGCGGGTCCGAGGTATGCCAGCCGTGTAGTCATCGTGTCCTCCCGACATCCCTCTTGCTCGTGCTCCGTCCCGGGGGAGATTCTAGGCCACGCCCCTGGGTGTCGCAAGGGGCCGCCGCGCGCGCTCGCACGACCGAGGCCCCGCGGGGCTCCGAACCTGGCGCAACACTAAGGCCCCACGCTCTACACGTGGGGCCCTGGCAATAGTTGGCTGCCGGCAGTTGTGTGCTAGGCTCGCTCTTCCGTGGTTTGGTCGAGGCCGCCGTTCTTGGAGGCCGCGTCCTGGGAGGTGTCGGCAGGGCCCGTCTCCTCCGAGTTGGTGCGTCCCAGCCGGGTGTTGACCTGCTCCACGATGGGCGACACCCTGTCGCGCACGCCCTCTACCGCCGGGCTAATACGCTCGCGGGCGGAGTCGATGGTGGGATTGATGCGCTCTCTCGCCGTGTCTATGGTGGGGCCGATGCGGTCGCGGGCGCTGTCCACGCCGGCGCCGGCCCTCTCGCGCAGATTGGCCGCCATCTCCTCGGCGCGGTTGCGCCAGGCCTCGCTGCGTCCTGCCAGTTCCGCGCGCGTGTCCTGCCCGGACCGGGGGGCTATAAGCAGGCCGACCGCAGCGCCTACAATCCCGCCAATCAGAAAGCCCAAGACGAACGACCCGCCATTGTCGTTATTTGCCATTGTCGTTGCCTCCCTTTTTCCGTTTGTTTCTTCTCAAGCCAAGTATGAAAGCGCCTACTTTGCCCGCGCCGTAGGCAACGCCGGAGTTGGAAGCGGCGGGCTGTACGACGTTTTCCGTCAGCGTCTCTACCATCTCCCTGGTGTTTGCCACGACCTTCTGGGCATCGCTGAGCAGGGCGGCGACCTTTCGCATGACGATCAGCGCGCCCACGAGCAGCGCCAGCAGGAGAATAAAGAGCAAGACGTCCCGGGCCATAGCCAGTATCAGCGCTACGTTCGAGACGGTTTCCAATCAATGCTCCAAGCTTTGGTTAATACTATGCTAGCACGAGGCCAATCTCCCGCGCAATCGAAAAGCCGCCGAGGCTATCGGCGCGCTACGGCTGAATCAGCATCCTCATCGCGCCGTCCGGGTCTTTGCGCTGGGTGAGAATGCTGTGCTTTTCGTTCTCGGCCCACTCAATGACGTCGTAGGTGTTGAGGACGCCCGGGATTATCACTTCCACAAACGAGCTGCCATCCTGAGACATGTGTTCGGAGAGCGCCGCGATAATGCCGGCGCACGTCTTGCCGGTGCCGTCGATTATGACCCAGCCGTTGCCGGCGTCGCCGTTCGCGCCGCCACCGTTGGAGGCAGCAGCGGGGGTGGCCGCGAACACGTCGATTTCGCCCGTCTGGCGCAAGTCGAGCTGGCGCTTGAACTCCGCCACGGCTTCCCAGTACACACCAGAGGTGCGCTCGCCCTGGGCGCATACCGCGCCGCGAACCCCGACGATGTCGGGGTTGATGCGCGCGAGCTCGTCGAGGTCGTCGACGCGCAGGTGTCCGGACAGGGCTGTGCTCATGCCCTGCCGCTTGCCCTCGAACACCATGGCGCGGAGCTCCGGTTCGGGGATGAAGTCGAACAGGTTGCGGCCGTCCTTGGTCAGGGTGTCAATGAGCCAGCCGTCGCACTTGCCGTCCTCGGCGAGCTGCGGCATGTGGTGCGCGTCGAGGCCGTCGTAGAGGGGGTTGTCGGCGAACAGCGAGCCGATTAGCTTGGTGTCGAAGCCCTTCAGCGCCTCGCGGGAGGCGAGCAGCGTCTCGACCGCGGCGTCGTACTCGGTGTTCATGAATCCGACCTTGACCGAGGTGGCCTGCAGCACGCCGGCGGTGTAGACCGCCATGGCCACGGTGCCGATCTGGTTGGGCACCACGCCCAGCGTCACGCTCGCGTGATTCGCCATCGGAACCGCCTCGCGCACCTGCCTCACCACGTGCGGGTGGGCTGAGCCGACCAGCGCCTCTTGCAGGTTCTTCACGTCTACGATGTCCGCTCCGCCCTTGACGGCCTGCAGGGCCTCGTCCAGGTCCTGGACGCTAACCATCAGTATCATCTGATTCTCCCGGCTGTTGTGTGTGAGGGGGAGGAGCCTGCCTCAATCACCCCCATCCTAACCTTCCCCCTGCGAGGGGGAAGGGACTTAGGCAACCTTTCTGTGTCGAGGGGGAAGTGGCTTAGACTACGCCCTCGAGATCGGCCTTGAGCTCTTCTTTCTCGTCGTCGGTGAGGTTGCCGTGGGGGGCGCGGACGTGGCCTCCGGCCATGCCCATCAGTTCGCCCCAGTACTTGCACAGGGGGACGGGGAGGGCGCCGCCGAACTTCTGGACAGTGCGGCCCCACCACTTGTCCGAGACCTGCTTCACCGGCGCGATGTGGGCGTCGTAGAACTCGAGGTCCAGGTCGCCGCGCATGGCGCGGTCGATGAACTGGACGTAGTAGTTGCGTCCGGGCCGGTCGAAGCGCCAGTCGGAGGTGTTGGCGAACATGACCTGCTGCTCGAAGCCCAGTTCTTTGCCCTTGCGGAGTATCCACTCGTCGGGGGTGCTGATGATGGCGTCGCGGCCAAGACGGAGGTGGGCCTCGATGGAGAGCTCCTGGTTGAAGCTGGCCTCCTTGACGCCCACGACGTTGGGGAGCTGGCAGATGCGGTCCAGTCCCTCGGCGCTCATTACGATGCCGAACTGGGGAGAGTTGTAGAACATGATGGCGAGCGGGGTGTGGTCGGCCAGCAGCTTGATGTAGTCGACGACCTGGTGTTCGGTCTTGGTGACCATGTAGGGCGCGGCGGCGATGAGCAGGTCGAAGCCGGCCTCTTCTGCGTGGTCGGCGAGCGCCAGCATCTCCTTGTAGGAGGTGTGGGTAACGTGCGCGCCGATGGGCCAGTCGCCACCGGCTTCGTCGGCCACGACGTCGAACACGCGCATCCGCTCTTCGCGGGTCAGGCTCCAGAACTCGCCCATGCCCCAGGTGCAGCCTCCGCCCTGTGTGCCTAGCTCGCGGATGTGCCGAATGTTGCCGCGCAGCCCCTCCTCGTCCAGCTCATCGTCCGGAGTGAAGGGCGTCATCAAGGTGGTCCACTGTCCGCGCAGGTTTTCGCGTGCCCAGTCCAGGGCCTCGTCCTTGGTGTATTCGGCCATGTGTGCGCCTCCAGGCCTGTTCGTTGTGGTTCGTATCCGCGCCCGGGTTTGGGGCGGGTCGTCGGGCGCGCCCAGCCGTGTCGTGGGGGTGCGCCACGCACATTTCATCATAGCCAGCAGTAGCGCGCCATGTCAATGATTGGGAAGCTTGGCGGGGCGCCGTGGTCTCGGGAAGGGGGTGCGGGGGGTGTTGATGTGGATCGGATCGGGTAGTGGACATTTGCATGGGACAAAATGGGCTGCAAGATGTGGGTATGCCGTGGTTCGGGCGTATTCTCTGTGGTGAGGCGCAATTTGGGCTATTTGGAGACTAATCCGTGGATAACCTTCGAGCTGGACCTCACGAGGGCCCCCACGAGATTCTGGACCCTGTTGGGGGATGCTTGCTCGAAGTGCGAGGTCATATCAGGCATACCTCTAATGCTCGAGACCGCCCGGGAGTTGAACCGGGTCTCGCTGGAAAGGGGCGCTCGGGCGACGACGGCTATCGAGGGCAACACGTTGACGGAAGAGCAGGTTGCCTTGTTGGCGCGGGGTGAGCTTCGGTTGCCGCCATCGTAAGGAGTACCTCGGCATAGAGGTGAAGAACATTCTGCGCGGATTCAACGAGATGCTCGACGTCGAACCCGTTCCGGCACTTGGCGCGGAACGGGTCAAGTATCTAAATGCAGTGGTGCTGGATGGGCTCAAACTGGACGAGGGCGTGCCAGCCGCCCGTGCCGCGAAGCCGGGCTATCTTGGTCGTCCACGTTCCGATGGTCTCGTATGGCGCCTGGCACCGCTGGTAGCTCCTGCTCAGCGCCGTCCCGTCCGCGCCTTTGATGATGTGGGCTACGTCCGGGGGCTGCTTGAGGAGGGAGGCCCAGATCGCCTTGAGCGCGCTCTGGGAGCCGACCATCGAGACGAACCAGAGGCTTTCGGTCGCGTCGTCGCGGGCGAAGGCGTCGGCGGTGGCCGAGAGTAGGGTAGGCCGCTGGCGAGTTACCCCGCGTTGGCGGAGCACTTTTCCGTCGGCCCCCCTCCGAACCGGACGGGCGGCTTTTACCGCGTCCGGCTCTCCTGTGTCGGTGTGGGTAGTGTCAGTAAGAGCAGATACCGCGCCGGGTGGCGCGGTACGTGTGGTTGTGGGTTGTTAGGCAGTCAGGCCGTTAGGAACCATAACAAAACCCGCTGCTGTACGGAGATGTGCGGTACGAGACGGTGACATCGACAGGGGTGGTTTTCATTACCCTACCCCCATAGGAGACCATTAGGGTCCAGATGCCCGACTCTTCTGTCGCTTGGTGTGAGCCAAAGTCGTCATATGCGCCCCAAGTGCCGGTATATATCGCACTGGAGCTACTGTCGGACCAGTCGCTAACGTCACGGTACTTTACCGTCACTAGGTCGGAGGCGACCAGATGGAAGTTCACTCGCTCGCACTTCTCAACGGGAATTTCCACGAGGTGAGTGTCTAGCCATTCCACGGAGAACTCGACCGTCTCTTCCCATTCCGGTACCCTCGTTGCGCCAGTGGCATCGGGGGCGCTGGTGGCATCAGGGGCGCTGGTGCTGGACGAGTCGCCACAGGCGGTCAGGGCTAAGGCTAGTGCGACCAAGCCAAGCAGCAGACGAGGATGGGCCATTTGCGGCCCTGGGCCTGCTGCGAGGGGCGTTGCCTAATCGTATGCTCGTATTCAGAAGTCATGTGCTATCCTCCCAGTGCAGGGGTAACTGGTAATTTACCAGAGTACGGCGGGGATGTCAGGTACCAGAGCGTGAACTCTGGTGCGACTAACGGTATCCGTACCGTGACTATGTGCCTGCTGGGGAAAACGTTGCTGGGGCCTCAGTCGTCCGAGTCGTGATACTACATTCTGTTGCTTACGCGGTTTCCAACTGCCGTCGTGGGCGTTCAGGTGGCAAGGGCGACAGACCACGAGGGTCTTGCGTTTCCGAGCCGCCATGAGTTGTACCCACTTGGGCTTTTCCCGTTGGCCTTTCACGTTCAGGTCGCGAAGGGCGCGGACATGGTGGACTTCTACATCCACTGTTGAGCCGCACATCTCGCATGTGTCCGCTAGGAGCCGTTTGATAAGCTCGTTGCGTTCAGTCCTGTACCGCTGGGGCTTCTGGTCTATGAGGTCTGCCTGCCGTTTCCGCTTCAGGGGTATGCCGCCGAATCGTGCCACGTGTGGGCGTTTCCCCTCACCGGTTCCGTTTGATTTCGGGGTCTAGAAACCACTTGGCCTGGCTTGAGCGTGTTTGTGATACCCGCTAAGCAAACGGAACCGCTCAGCGGTGTGATGGACTTCCTGGTGTACGCGCTGCAGGGATTCGTGGACGGCTTGACGGAACAGATCAATGCGATCAAAGGGCAGATGCGAGAGGATATGTGGACGAACTACGTTCACATGAGATTCCGCGACCGGGCGAGTCCAACCGACGTCAGGCGCAGGTACCTTGTCTTGGACCTGTCCGAGCGCGACGAACCGGCGCGGCGGCGCGACATCCGGCTGCTCACGCCGAGGCTGGCGGCGGCATATGCGGGAAATACGGAAAAGACCATCACGCGCGACCTGAACGCGCTGAGCGAGATGGGCCTGATAACGCGGACGCGGAAGGGGATTCTGGATGCGTTTGTGAGCTAGGGGAGTATCATTCACGAAGGGCACGATGGGGGCAAGTGGGGGAGGGACGAAAGAGAGGGGCGGCGGGATCAACCCATTCAGGCCCGAATCCGTCGTACAGACATGAGAGACGGGTAACAGACTCTGTCGGTCGAGGGCGGTCGTTGCGGGGTTGGTTGGCGGTGCGTAGAATTGGATTGCTTTACCAACGCAAGAATACCGGTCCCGGCGCGCAATTCGAGGGGCTGAGAACAGACTGGAGGACGATGTTGACCACAGGTGAATCCGGCACCACGGCCCCAACTTACATCGAATTCATGAATCCGGTTCTAGCCTGCCTGCGAGAACGCGGTGGAAGCGCAACCAACTCCGAGCTCATTCAAGCCGTGATTGAAGAAATGAAACTTCCTCCAGAAGTAACGGACGTACTTCACCGAGATGGACCACAGACAGCTGTAGGCTATCGAGTAGGATGGGCAAAGACTTACCTCAAGAAAGACGGTCTGGTTGACAACTCCCAACGCGGGGTATGGTCCCTTACACCGAAGGGACGAGATGCAGATGAGATTGATGGGCAGGAGCTTGCCAGGCGCGTTCGACAGATGTCGGCACGGGGTGAGGAGAGAAGCCAGGGAGAGCCAATTGCAGGACCAACTGTGCTGGAGAACGATACAGATGAAGGTGTATGGCAGGAAGAACTACTGAAAGTCCTGGTCGCGATGGACCCTGGCGCTTTCGAGCGGTTTTGCAGAAGGCTGCTGCTTGAATCAGGATTCGAAGGGGTCGCCGTCACTGGCAGGCCAGGCGACGGCGGAATAGACGGACAGGGTGTAATCAAGCTGGCTGGGGGGATGATCGGCTTTCCGGTCTACTTCCAGTGCAAGCGTTATTCCGGCAACGTGACGGCAGGTGCGGTAAGGGACTTCAGGGGCGCCATGCAGGGCCGAGGGGACAAGGGGCTGACAATTACCACCGGCGGCTTCACGTCGGAGGCGAGGAGGGAGGCGACGAGGGATGGAGCGCCACCCATAGACCTTATCGATGGCGAAAAGCTGGGCGACAAGGTGAAGGAGCTAAGGTTGGGCGTCGAAGTCAAAGAGAGGATCGTGGAGGATGTGACGGTGGACGCTGAGTGGTTCGGGGTGTTTTAAGGACTTCCCAACCGATTCGGCTGGCCGGCGGCTGTGTGCGATACGGGTGTGGCGAGGTGCGTCTCGCCACCCTGGACTCCGGGGCGGGGGTCCGGAATGACGTGTGCGGTGGTAGGGAGCCGTCACCCCCATCCTAACCTTCCCCCTGCGAGGGGGAAGGGACTTCTTGAAAGGCTCACGCCTGGAACATACCCCTGTCAGCCCTGCGAGGGGGAAGGGATATTAGGCGCTCTCCCATCAAGAGGGAATGGACTCTTGGCAGTCGTCCCAAGCGAGGTGCTTACTCCAATGGCGGAACAGACCCAGCCGGCCGAATCCGGGCCTGTTCACGAGTCGGAGCGGATTGTCAGCCTCGACCTGATACGCGGGGTGGCGGTGCTCGGCATTCTGCTGATGAACGCGGTGTCCTTCAAGTTCGGGTCCACGCCCTATCTCAACCTGTCGGCGGGCGGCTCGGAGACGTGGCTGGACTGGGCCGTCGGCATCGCGGGCGAGGTGTTCGTCGACCAGAAGTTCATGGGGCTGTTCTCGCTGCTGTTCGGCGCGGGGATGATCCTGTTCATCGACCGCGCGAGCGAGAGGGGCCGGCGCGCGGTGATGCTGAACCTGTGGCGCAACTCGCTGCTGCTGCTCATCGGCATCGTGCACGGCCTCGTCTGGCAAGGCGACGTGCTCGTTGCGTACGCGGTGGCGTCGGTGTTCCTGGTCGCGCTGCGAAATCTGCCGAACCGGGCGCTCGTCTCGGTGGGCGCGGTCGTGTTCGCAATGTCGGCCGGGTGCGCCCTGATCGCACAGTACATGGCCAACACCACCGACGTGTCGCTCGCGGGGCTGTGGACGCCGGGCGGTTTCCCGACAGAGGAGATCATCAGTGTGCCGGTGCTGCTGGGCTATTTCCTGCGCGCGCTGGGGCTGATTCTGATAGGCGCGGGCCTGTACCGCGCGGGGTTTATGAACGGGCGGTTGCCCGCGAAAACTTACCGCCTGACGGCGATCGTCGGCCTGGCGGTCGGGCTGCCGCTCGCTGTGGCGGGAGTGGTGGTGACGGCGGTAGCGGACTACTCCCGCGAGATAGCTTTCGTGGGCCAGATTCCAAACACGCTTGGCACGATACCGGCCTCGCTGGGGTACATGAGCCTCATCATCCTGTGGAGCAACCGGGCGGACAGCCGTTTGAAGCGGTGGCTGCGCAACGTGGGGAGGATGGCGCTGACGAACTACCTGGCGCAGACGGCGCTGGGCGTGCTCGTGCTGACGACGCTGCTGGGCGACGCGGGCTACGTGAACCGGAGCGCGGTGCTGGTGTTCGTGTTCGCGGTGTGGGGCCTTCAACTGTGGTGGTCGCAGGCGTGGCTGGGCCGGTTCGTGTACGGGCCGGCGGAGTGGCTGTGGCGGGTGGCGACGTATCGCAGGGGGCAGCCGCTGCGGCGACGGGCTGTCGTGGAGTGAGGCGGGGCCTTTCACCCCCATCCTAACCTTCCCCCTGCGAGGGGGAAGGGACTATTGGAGCGGTCATTCCCGGTGCTGACCCTTGTTAGCTCTGCGAGGGGGAAGGGACTTTGCGTTGCGCGCGCCCGGAATCCAATTGTCTTGGCATGGCGTATCTGGTAACTTGCGGTCAGTAGGCCCGCGTGGTCCTGCCCTTCCGGATTCCGGCTCAGGGGCTGGAATGACGAGAGTGACGGCGCTCTTACCCCCATCCTAATCTTCCCCCTCGCAGGGGGAAGGGACATTTAGTCAAGACGCAAGGTTGTTCCCATGGTCGCTCACATCGATTCCGATACACAGGCACTGGCAGAGGAGCTGCGGCGCGTGGTCGCGGGCGAGGTGCGCTTCGACAAGATGACGCGCCTGCTGTACGCCACGGACGCGAGCATCTACCAGATCGAGCCGGTTGGCGTGGTGCTGCCGCGCAACGCCGAGGACGTGATTGCCGTGGTCGAGGCCGCGAACCGCCACGGCGTGTCCGTGCTTCCCAGAGGCGGCGGCACCAGCCTAGCGGGCCAGACGGTTGGCCAGTCCGTGATCATGGACTTTTCTAAGTACATGCGGAACGTGGTGGAGGTGAACGCCGAAGAGGGCTGGGCGCGCACGCAGCCGGGCATCATTCTCGACGAGCTCAACCACCACCTCGCTCTGCACGACATGCTCTTCACTCCCGACCCGAGCACCAGCAGCCGCGGCAACGTTGGCGGCGCGCTGGGCAACAACTCCTGTGGCGCACACTCGCCCCTGTGGGGCAAGACGGTGGACAACGTGCTGGAGATGGATGTGATCCTGCCCAACGGGGACCGGGCGCACTTCGGCGCTATGGACGGCGGCCAGCTCGAGGCGAAAATGCGCGGCGAAGGGCTGGAGGGCGACATCTACCGCAAGCTGTTCGCCATCGGCGAGGCTCACCGCGACGAGATATTGGCGCGCTATCCACGTATCCAGCGCCGGGTTTCGGGCTACAATCTGGACGAGTTCGTCGGAGGGAGCGCGTTCAACATGGCGCGATTCGCCGTGGGATCGGAAGGCACGCTCGTCACCATCGCTGAGGCGAAGGTGAAGATTGTGCAGCGACCCAAGGTCAGGGCGCTGGGCGTGCTGCACTTCAACGATCTTATAGAGTCGATGGAGGCCACGGTCGCCACGATGGAGCTTGAGCCGGCGGCGGTGGAGCACATCGGCAGCATGATACTGCGGCAGGCGCGCAACAACCTGGTCTACTCGCGGCTGACGGACTTCATCGAGGGGGACCCGGAGTCGATACTGGTGGTCGAGTTCGTCGGCGACACCGAGCCGGAGGTTACCGCCAAGCTCGACCTGCTGGAGGCGCGCATGAGGCGCGGCGGCATGGGCTACGCCATGCGCCGGCTTATGACGCCGGCCGAGCAGACGAAGGTGTGGGACGTGCGCAAGGCTGGGCTGGGGCTGATGATGAACACGCCGGGCAGCGCCAAGCCGCTCCCTTTCGTGGAGGACACCGCGGTTGCGCCGGAGGTGCTGCCGGAGTTCGTGCGCCGGTTCGACGAGATTGTGAAGGAACACGGCACCACCGCGGGCTACTACGGTCACGCGAGCGTCGGGTGCCTGCACATCCGACCGCTGATCGACCTGAAGCGGCAGGACGGCGTGGACCGGATGGTGTCTATCGCGGAGGAGATAAGCGACCTGGTGCTGGAGTTCGGCGGGTCGATGAGCGGCGAGCACGGCGACGGGCTGGTGCGGAGCGGCTTCAACGAGAAGATGTTCGGCAGCACGCTCTACGACGCATTCCGCGAGGTGAAGGCCGCGTTCGATCCCAACGGCATCATGAATCCGGGCAAGATTGTGGACTCGGCTCCCATGACGGAGAGCCTGCGCATCGGCCCGGCCTACACGGCGCTGACGCCCGCGACGGGGTTCAACTACTCGGTGGAGGGCAGCTTCGCCCACGCGATCGAGATGTGCAACGGGCAGGGCGCGTGCCGCAAGGTGCTGGGGGGCACGATGTGCCCGTCGTACATGGTCACACGGGACGAGGAGCACTCGACGCGCGGCAGGGCGAACGCGCTGCGGGCGGCGATGTCGGGCGCGCTGCCGGCGGAGGCGATGACCGGCGAGCGTATGCACGAGGTGATGGCGCTGTGCCTGGAGTGCAAGGGCTGCAAGGCGGAGTGTCCGTCCAACGTGGACATGGCCAAGCTGAAGTACGAGTTCCTGGGCAAGTACCACGAGGCGAACGGCCACTCGTTGCGGGACAAGCTGTTCGGCGACGTGGCGCGGTGGAGCGCGCTGGGGTCGATGTTCGCGCCGCTGTCGAACCTGCCGCTCAGGCTCGGGTTCGTGCGCAACATGCTGGACGAGCACGTGGGCATAGACCGCAGGCGGGAGCTGCCCCGATTCGTGACCCAGACGTTTACGCAGTGGTTCAAGACCAGGCCGGAGCGGCTGCGCGCGGACGCGGCGCGAGGCCGGGTGGTGCTTTATCCGGACACGTTTACAAACTACAGCCACCCCAACCTAGGCATGGCCTCGGTGAAGGTGCTGGAGGCGCTAGGCTACGAGGTGATTGTGCCGCGGGTGCGCTGCTGCGGCCGCCCGATGCTGTCCAAGGGGATGATGGACAAGGCGAAACGCAGCGCCGCGGCTAACGTGCGCTCGGTGATGCCGTACGTGCGCAGCGGGGCCAAGCTGGTGGGGATCGAGCCGAGCTGCATTCTGAGCTTCCGGGACGATTACGTGGACCTGCTGGGTGGCGACGACGCCCACAGCGTGAGCGAGAACACCATGCTGATCGAGGAGTTCGTGCTGCACGCTATTGAGGAGGAGGGCGCGACCCTGGAGTTCTCGAATCCGCCGGAGAGCCTGCTGCTGCACGGCCACTGCCACCAGAAGGCTCTGGTGGGGACGCGGGCGGCGATGCGGGTGCTAAAGGCGCTGCCGGGCTGCGACGCGGCGGAGATACCGTCGGGTTGCTGCGGCATGGCGGGGTCGTTCGGCTTCGAGAAGGAGCACTACGACATTTCGATGCAGATAGGCGAGCAGACGCTGTTTCCGGCCATCCGGTCGCACGACGAGGGAGTGTGCGTGGTCGCGGAAGGAGTGTCGTGCAGGCAGCAGATAGAGCAGGGCACCGGTCGGCGCGCGCTGCACCTGGTGGAGGTGTTGGCGGAGGCTCTTTAGCCGGTACGCTCAAGTGATTCTGTCCTTCGCCGACAAAGATACCGAAGACCTGTTCGTTTCAGAGACGAACCGACGGTTCAGTTCCATATCGCGAGTAGCGTTGAGGAATTTGATACGGCTACACAGTGCGGACTACCTCAGTGATCTTGCGGTTTCACCTGGCAATCGCCTTGAAACTCTTATGGGCGACAGGTCGGGTTATCACTCAAACCGCGTCAACGACCAATGGCGAATCGTGTTTCGTTGGACGCCTTTCGGACCCGAGGACGTTTCGATAGTCGATTACCATTGGCAAGACCCATATGACGTTACACGTTATAGGGAAGTTAGTCCCATGTGTCCCGATAAGGTATTCACCCCATGTCCACGCCTGTAATCCCCGGTGAAATGCTGCTGGAAGAGTATCTCAAGCCCATGGGCATTTCGCAAAACGCCATGGCTCGCGCCATAGGAGTCGCGCCGCGGGCTATCAACGAGATTATTCACGGGCGCAGAAGCATCACCCCCGCCATGTCCATCCGCTTTGGGGCGTTCTTCGGGCAGTCGGACAATTTCTGGCATCGCGTACAGTCCGAGCGCGACTTTCGTCTTCTTGCCAAGGACAAGCAGCGTCTCACCGCCGGCATCAGGCCGGCGTCCGCAATTGCTCGCGTGGGCTAGCCGGGGCCGCTGCCCTGTATCAGCCGATCGATGTTGATTGCGCGGTAGCTTCTGGTGCACATCACACGCATGTTCTCGCCCACTATCAGCAGGTCGAAAGTCTCGGCGTCCACCTCTATCCTGGTCGAGGCGACCCAGATGAAGTGCTTGCCCGAATCCATGCCTCTCGCCTTCGTCTCCAGATAGCCTTCTACCGTGCGGTACGGCGGCAGCACGTCATTCATCGACCAGACTAAGTGCCTCAGTCCGGACATGATTCGCGCGAGCAGTGTGACGAGCAAGTTATCCTCAATTATGGTGAAAGCCGCGAGTCCTCCATGCCGGCTGACCAGCGCGTGGGGTCGTACCAGGAACTGCGCGGCCAGCGGTGTCCGCGATCCTGGACACACCGCCGGGGCCGCACTCTGGCGATGGGATGCCGCGACGGCCCCCGGCGTTCCGCCGATGGGGAGCGGCCCGGGCAGCGCCGCCCACTGCGAGTGTGAAGCGGCACGCCGGCCCGCTCATAGCACGTCGAGGAGCGCCTCCTCCAGTTCCTCGAGTGTCGCGAACGCTTCGAATCGTGCCGTGACCACGCCCTCGCCGTCGACTACGAAGGACCACTCCGTGCTCGGCAGATTCCACTCCAGCACGGTCGGCGATACGATCGCCCTGTCGAGGTCGCCCTGAATCTCGTCCGGGTTGTCGAAGTAGTCCACGTGGATGAAGTTGGCGCGTCCCCGGTACTTATCCTTCAGTTCCTTCAGCACGTCCACCTGGGGACCGCAAACGGCGTTGGTGCAAAACGCCGGGCTTGCTACCACAATCACCGTCGGGCGGCCGCTCGCCACCGCGTCCGCGATGGAGACTTCGTACAGGTCGCCGTCGTGAAGCGAACCGGTGGTGATCTTCTCGAACCCGGCGACATCGGCGAGCGTCTTGCTGTCGCTCGCTACGGCGGGCTGTCCGGTGGCCGGCGCGTGAGTCGTCTCGGCCACCTCGAAGAACAGCTCGGCGCTGTCGCCGTCGCCGCTCGCCGCCAGGTCGAGCACGCTCGCGCGCAGCGCCCAGTCGCCGGCGGCGTGGAAGTCGAGAACGGTGGTGTACAGCCCGCGCGTGCCGTAGGGCCAGGGCCGGAACACCGCGAGCGCGGTCTGCCGCGTCTCGGCGGGAGCGCCGCGCTCCGGCAGGTACTCCGAGGTCACGCTCACGGCCGGCGAGGTGACGATGCCGTCTTTAGAGGTCAGTACGAAGCCGATGCGGTTGGGGCCGACGCCCAGGTCGGGCGTGCCGAAGATGATCTGCAGGCCGGAGTCGGAGATCGGCCCCTTGATCAGCGGCGATTCCTTTGGCACGCCGGTCTCGACCTGGGCCGTCTCCGGCGTCTCGGCCGCCTCGGGCTCGGACGCGCCGGAGCAGCCGGCGGCGGCCAGAAGCACCAGGGCCATGACAGATAGCAGCTTGGCCTTCATCGGCATAAGAGGTCGGAACTACGACTGCGGCTGCGGTTCGCCGCCTTCGTAGGCACCGAAGGTGAACGCGAACACGGCGAACTCGTCGGACTCGGAGCTGAGCTTCAGCTCGCTCCCGCCGTACTCCGGGAAGTTGATCAGGTTGTACATCCGAGACTCGTCCACGAGAACGTAGCTGTCGCCGTCGGCGCCGAACATCACGTCGACTCCGGCTTGCGAGGCCGTCACCGGCTGGTCGTCCAGCGTCACCCTCACGGTGTAGGGCTCCGCGGACTCCAGGCCCAGCACCACGTTTACGCTCGTGCCAAAAAACTTCAGGGCAACGTAGTCTTCGTAGCCCTCGGTGCTGCGCGCGTGTACGAGCCGTTCAGCTTCGTTGCGCCACAGCCCGTGCAGGTACAGGAACTGGTTCCGGTGGTCGCCGGGGTCGTTGTAGAGCACTTCGACGCCAAACTCTGCGTAGTACTCGGGGTGCAGTATGTAGGGTGGAACGGTCTGGGACTGTAGCGCGCCGTAGTTGCGCTCGTATCCGGCGTACAGCTCCCGCGTCTGGCGCATGGTCGGGTCCACGGCACCGGCGGCCGAGTCGCGCACCGGTTCGGGCGCGGACTCCGGGGATATGCCGCTCAAGTCGGAACCGGCGTCCTCCAGCAGCACGCGAATCAGGTCCTCGGTCTCCTGGTAGGCTCCCTCGCCGAAGTGCGAGTAGCGGATGAAGCCGTCCTTGTCGATCAGGTACTTGGCGGGCCAGTAGCGGTTGTCGTAGTTGCGCCAGGTGCTAAAGTCGTTGTCCTGGAGGACGGCGTACTCGAGGCCGAACTTCTCCATCGAGTCGATCACGTTCTGGCGGTCCTTTTCGAACTCGAACTCCGGCGCGTGGACGCCAACGATGATCAGGCCGCTGTCGGCGTACTTGGCGTGCCACGACTTTAAGTAAGGCATCGTGCGAATGCAGTTGATGCAGGTGTACGTCCAGAAGTCAATCAACACCACCTTGCCGCGCTGGTCGGCGAGCGTAAACGGCTCGGTGTTGATCCAGCTCGTGACGTTGCGAAACTCGGGCGCGGGAGTGGTAGGAGGCAACAGCTTGGCGTGCGACTCCGGGACAACCGCGGTCGGCTCCGGGACGGTGGTCGCCGTGGCGGTTGGCGCCGCAGGCATGGCCGTAGGCGCGGCGACCGCGGCGGCCTCGGCCGTCCCGTTGGTGTCCGGAGCCGGCGCGACCGTTCCGGCGACGGTTACCGTCGGTGCCGGTTCGCTTTCACCGCACGACACGGCCGCGAAGAGGGCGATTGCGGCCAGCAGCAGGCCGATAGCCAGGTTCTTGTAGGGGTTCATGGCAAACTCGCGATAGGTACTGGCGTCCCGCCCTCCACGGGCGACGGACGCGCGGTGGTTGGTTACGGTGGCAATTGGGCGCTCTTTCATTGTATAACAGATTCGCCCATACTTGGGTTAGCACTCGCGGAACGCGACACCACGGCGCTGATAGTCCGTTTCGCAACGCGGCGAGTATATCAGGAGACGACATGCGAATAGGGTTCATTGGCGTGGGATTCATGGGCCGGCACATGGCCCGCAATCTGCTGAACGGCGGCCACGAGCTGACGCTGTTCGACATCCGCAAAGGGTCGGCGGAAGAGCTGCTGGCTATGGGGGCGCAGTGGGCCGACAGTCCGCGCGCGGTGGCCGAGGCATGCGGCGTGGTGTTCACGTCGCTGCCGAGGCCGCAGGACGTTGAGGAGGTCGCCACGGGCGAGGGCGGGATCCTGAGCGGCGCGGCGCCCGGCAGCGTGGTGTTCGACCTGAGCACCACCGACCCCGAAACCATCTCCCGCATCGCGGCGCAGGCCGAGGCGCGGGGCGTGAGCGTGCTGGACGCGCCGGTGAGCGGCGGCACGGTGGGCGCGGAAGACGGCACGCTGTGCATCATGGTCGGCGGCGACCGGGAAGCATACGACAGGTACGAGTCGACGCTGGCGCTCATAGGAAACCAGGTGATGTACTGCGGTCCGCTCGGCTCCGGCGCCATATGCAAGATCACCAACAACTTCATAGGGTTGAGTCTCGGCGTGCTGCTCGCCGAGGCGTTCACGCTCGGCGTCAAGGCGGGCGCTCCGCCCGAAACGCTGTTCGACGCCATCTCGCGGAGCACGGGCAGCACGCGCTCCATGCAGGGGATGCCCAACGGGCTGTTCGCCGGCAACTTCGAGCCGGGCTTCCAGCTCGACCTCGCGGCGAAGGACGTGGGGCTGGCGACCGAGATGGCCAGGCGGCTGCACGTTCCGCTAGAGCTTGGCAACATCGTCCAGCAGCGCTACATCGAGGGCCAGAACAGAGGTTGGGGCCGCCTCGCGGCCGGGGCGGTGGCGCAGCTACAGGAGGAGCGGGCGGGAGTTCAGGTGCGCTCCCAACCCGACGGCTAGACCAAGGTGTCAATCGGCCTAAGAAGCGCTCGCCCAACGTTGACGCGCCGAAAAGCGCGCGGTTACAATTTTGATATGGATACCAACGTCGTCGGCTACGCCAACCCCTTTCAAAAGACCATCCTGCCCAACGGCTTGCGCGTGACGACCTGTGAGATGCCGCTGACCCGCTCGGTCAGCGTTAACGTCTACGTGGGCGTCGGGTCGCGCTACGAGCCGGACGAGCGGGCGGGGATCTCCCACTTCATAGAGCACATGCTCTTCAAGGGCACCAAGCGCCGCCCCACGCCGGTTGAGATAAGCTCGACCATCGAGGGCACGGGCGGCATGATCAACGCCGGCACCGAGCACGAGCTCACGGTCTACTGGTGCAAGGTGGCGCAGCCGCACTTCAAAGAGAGCCTCGACGTGCTGATGGACGTCCTGCGCAACTCGCTTTTCGAGAGCGAGAGCATCGAGAAGGAGCGCCAGGTAGTGTTCGAAGAGTTGAACATGATCAACGACTACCCCACCTACAGGGCGGACTCGCTTATCGATGAGATGATGTGGCCCGAGCACGCCCTTGGACGCGAGATCGGCGGCACAAAGGAGACTGTCGGTGAAATCACGCGCGAGATGCTGCTCGAACACCTCGGCGAGTACTACACGCCGAGCAACGTCGTCGTCAGCGCGGCCGGCAACGTGCGCCACGAGGACGTGGTGCGCCAGGTGGGGGAGTTGAGCGCGGACTGGCCGACGGCGCAGGCCCGTGGCTGGAGCCCCGTCACCCACACACAGGAGTCGCCCCAGGTGCGGCTCGAGTACCGCAGGACGGAGCAGACGCACCTGTGTATCGGCCTGCCAGGCTTCTCCATCGTGGACCCGGACCGGTACGCGCTGGACGTGCTGAGCATAATTTTGGGCGAGGGAATGAGCAGCCGGCTGTTCGTGGAGGTAAGGGAAAAGGGCGGACTGGCCTACGACGTGCACAGCGGAGTGTCCCACTTTCTCGACTGCGGCGCTTTCGTCGTAACGGCCGGCGTTGATCCCGCTCGGGTGTATGAGGCGGTGGAGCTGATACTGGCGGAGGTGGGCGGACTGCGCGACAGCGTCACGGAGGACGAGCTGGAGCGGGCGAAGCGGCTGATTTCCGGCCGCATGATGCTTCGGTTGGAAGACACGCGCGCGGTCGCCGGCTGGATAGGCAACCAGGAGCTGCTATTGGGCCGGATTCTGGACGTGGACGACGTGGTGGAACGAGTGAACGCCGTTACCCGGGACGACCTGAACCGCGTGAGCAACCAGGTGCTGGTAACCGACAAGCTGAACATGGCGGTCGTGGGTTCGTGCCGGGGAGTGCGCCGGCTTGAGCGACTGCTACAGCTTTAGGGGAGCGGGGAGTCACCCCCATCCTAACCTTCCACCTGCGTGGGGGAAGGGACTCTAGATTCCTCGGCTGCGCTCGGAATGACGTGAGCGTGTACGCGGGGAAGGGACCCAGGGGAGTTTTACGCCGCTTGCAGGCTCTTCACCATGGCGCGTAGTTGCCCCTCGCCGCCGGACGAGCGCACCGGTATGGAGAATGTGGTGGAGTCGGCGAAACCGCCGAAGCGGCTCTTGATCTTGTCCACAATCTCGTCGTAGCCGCCCGTGACGGCGAACGTCTCCAGCATCTCGTCGCTGATCTCGCCTGGCATCTCCGACCACTTGCCATCCACCGACATACGATAGAGCTTCTGTGCGGTGTCGTTCCAGCCGTGGGCGTTGAGCACGGGCGCGTACACGCGGGTCGAGCCGTAGAAGGCGATGCGGGCCTTCATGGCCTGCCTGTTCGCCTCGATCTCCTCGTCGTTCGCGCCGGTCGCTAGCAGAATGCCGGCGCTCACTTCCACATCGGCCAGCGTGCGCCCCGCCGACTCGGCGCCGCGCTTCAGGTTGGGAAGCACGGTCTCCTCGTTGTACTTGGCGGTGTTGAAGGGATGCAGCAGCACGCCGTCGCAAACCTCGCCGGCAACCCTGAGCATGAGCGGGTTGACCGCGGCCAGGTAGACGCGCACGTTGGGGTTATCGATAGGCCCCGGGTCGAAGAAGGGCGGCATCAGGTTGAAGTTGAAGTGGTCGCTCTTAAAGTCGAGCCTGCCGCCGTTCTGCCACTTGTCCCACACGGCGCGCATGGCGAGCACGTAGTCGCGCATCCGGCGCGCGGGGGCGGACCAGTCCATGTTGTAGCGTCTGACTACGTGTCCCCTGACCTGGCTGCCGAGTCCGAGCACGAATCTGCCGCCGGACAGGCGCTGGAGGTCCCAGGCGATGTAGGCGGTGTCCATGGGACTGCGGGCGAAGGCGAGCGCGATGGAAGTGACAAGATCGACGCGGCTGGTGTGCTCCGCGGCGAGCGTGATTGGCAGGAACGGGTTGTGGGAGCTCTCTCCGGTGGTGAGGAAGTCGTAGCCGCGGTCTTCTATCAGCCGGGCGGCCTCCGGAGCGTCCTTAAGCGAGCCAGATAGCCCGGCGCCAATTCTCATCGCGTGATACCTCCACGTAGTTGAGCCGGCGGTGGCGCCGGCGGGGAATAGGGGGGATAACGGGGGCGATTATATTGGCGGGCGCGGCAGCGGGTCAAGCGGGGGCACGGGGAGCCGCATATCTGGGACGTGTGGTCTTACGTCCATGGCGCGTCCATTGTAGATGCCTGGCGCCACCAACTCGCTTTGTGGCCCATCGGTGAACAGCTACCAGCGTTGTGGCTCACATAACGCCCTGTATGACACACAAACACACTAGACGTCAACACGTGAGCCTCAAAAGACTTCCCTATCTTCTGCGATGTTCAGCAATTCCGCGAGGGCAAGCACGGCAGGCCTGCGACCCCTGGGAGCGCTCAGAACTCTGAGCAGGTCATGGTCCCTGAGGACCCGGAGGATTCGATTCGCTGTAGACCTTGGAATATCGGCACTGCCGACGAAGTCTGATGTTCGGAAGATTGGCCTACTGAATATCCAATCAAGGGCTCTGACCCCGTACTGCGAGTGCGTCGCTTCAACAATCCATTCTCTGCGCTCCTCATACAGATCCAGAATGCGCCGAGCCCTCGATTGGTTCTTTCTTGCCTGTTCAGTTATGGCGGTCAGGAAGAACGAGCACCATCCAGTCCAGTCATCATCCCGCGAAACTGCCAACAGGCGATCGTAGTATTCGTCGCGGTGACTCTCGAGATACTCACTGATATAGAAATGTGGGTTGGAAAGAAGATTCTTCGAAAGCATGAAGAGTGGAACCAGCAAACGCCCAATCCGCCCGTTCCCGTCCAGGAATGGGTGAATTGCTTCAAATTCCGCGTGAACGATCGCGAGCTGCACCAGAGAGTCCAGCTCGTCACCATGAATGTAGTACTCCCATGCGTTCATGGCTGAGTCTAACTCTTCAACTGGACAGGGAATAAACCGAGCGTCTTCAATCGCGCCACCCGGAGCTCCTATCCAGACGCTGTTCGGCAGTCGCCTGTATTGGCCAGGCGCCTTGTCATATCCTCGCACTCCCTGCATCAACACCTGATGAGTCTCCCTGATCAATCTCTGCGATAAGGGTATCTTGTTCATCATTCCGACTGCGTGATAGAGAGAAATGCGGTAGTTGAGCACCTCTCGCATGTCGGCATTACGAGGGGTGCTCTCGTCAGAAAGATTGCCCTCAGCCTCGAATGCAAGAACTTCCGTCAGTGTCGTTTGAGTTCCTTCTATACGATTTGACAATACGGCTTCCTGTGAGGCGAGCGGTGACAACATCACATCTGTGTTTGGAATTCCGTAAAGAAGGGCGTCATAGGCCGCTACCGAGGCGTGAGCCGGTCCAATCAAGGGCGTCAGTCTTTGCAAATCCAGATTCTTTGGAGGAAAGCGTCCGGTATGATAATTCACTGGTGTCAAAGGTCACCGTAGTCGTCGATGGGCAAAGTCATGGTTGTCCCCCACCGGCAGGACAATATCAGCGCTGGCTGTACACGTTACCACAATGCCGCAGACCAAGGCTCAAGGCGAGTTTTCATGCATCAAATTCGAGTCCCCATACCGCTCGGTTCCGCCCCCATAACACTGCACGCGCGCCGAGAGCTTTCGTGTACAATGCGGGCCGTGCGGCGGTTGCCTTCGCGACGGGCGGAGCGCGGCGCCGTGATGCAATGCCGCGATGGACGCAGTACCGCATAGAAGGAGGCCCCCTTATGTCGGAACACAACAGCGTTGGCATGATTCAGACTGTCGACGGCCTCGTGGCGCCGGATCGGCTCGGCGCGACGCTGACCCACGAGCACCTGCTGATAAACCTGGCGTGGTTCCGGCAGGAGCCGGCGGAGGCGAGCGGACGAGCCTTCATAAGGCGGCCCATGTCGCAGGAGATGCTGGGCTACGTCCGGCACCACAACATGGTCAACTGGGACAACGGCCAGCTTTTCGACGTCGAGACGGCCATCGACGAGGTGAACCTCTACAAGCAATACGGTGGCGGCTCTATCGTCGACGCCACCAGCATTGGCATAGCCCGCGACCCCGTAGGCTTGGCCCGCATCGCCAGGGCCACGGGCGTCAACGTGATCATGGGCGCGTCCCACTACGTCGCGCCGGCCCACCCGGAGGACATGGACGACCGCTCGGAGGACTCCATTTTCGCCAAGATAGTCGAGGACGTGACCGAGGGTGTGGACGGCACGGGCATACGCTCCGGGATCATCGGCGAGGTGGGCTGTAGCTGGCCGCTCACGGACAACGAGCGCAAGGTGCTGCGGGCGTCGGGCCGCGCGCAGCTCGCCACGGGCGCGCCGCTGCTCATCCACCCGGGGCGGGACGAGACGGCGCCGCTTGAGATTATCGAGGTGCTGAGCGAGGTGGGCACCGATCTCAGCCGCACCATAATGGGCCACCTGGACAGGACCGTCTTCCTGCACGAGACGCTGAAGAGCATCGCCGAGAGCGGCTGCTACCTGGAGTGGGACCTGTTCGGCTCTGAACAGTCATTCTATTCTGCGAACACCAACATCGACATGCCGGGCGACGCGCGCAAGATGGACGACATCGCGTACGTCATTTCGCTGGGGTACGGTGACAAGATAGTGGTCGCCCACGACATCTGCGCCAAGCAGCGCCTGGTGCGCTACGGCGGCCACGGCTACTTCTACATTCTGCACAGCATCGTGCCCAGGATGCGCGCACGCGGCTACACCAACGAGGCCATCGAGAAGATTCTGGTGCACAACCCGGCCAGCATCCTGGCGTTCGTGGAGCCGCGGTAGGGGCGCTGCCGTCACCCCCATCCTAACTTTCCCCCAGCGATGGGGAAGGGACAACGGGCCCGGGCGGCCTACGGGTTGGTGTAGAGGCCTATGGCGTTGCCATCGGGGTCGGCGAACATGCCAATGGTGCCGATGTCGGGAATCGGCGTGGGCGGGAGCAGCGTCGAGCCGCCACTCGCCTCCACCTTGTCGAGCGTGGCCTGCACGTCGTCGACCTGCACGTAGAACGCCGTGTAGTTGGGGGGCATTCCCTCCGCGGTCTGCACGATGCCGCCGCCTATGCCGTCGTCGCCGACGGCGACCGTGGTGTAGCCGCCCATGACGTCGTGGTGCTCGAACTCCCAGTCGAACAGCCCGCCGTAGAACTCGCGCATTTTCTGGGCGTCCTTGCCGCCAATTTCGAAGTGGACTACCGGGTTACCCATCTAATGGTCCTCCTGAATGTGTGTATGTTTCGAGTCCTCGCGCGCCTGCCGGGGCAGGAAGCGCGAGCACCGTGAGGGAAAGCGTATATCAGCACATGCGTTCGCGTCAACCGGTTTCGGTGCTTGAATTCGGTGATTTTCCGCCGGCTTCCACGCCGGGGTCGCCCGGGCTGCCCGCAAGTGCGTCAAAATGCCTCAATCTGCTACACTGGTGGCAGCACAAATTGGAATGCTTTAGCTTGATACAGGAGCTGGTTCGATGAGATTGCGAAGCCTCGGACTTGCCGCCCTGACCGGCGTCATGTTGTCGGCGCCAATGGTCGCCGTCATGTACCTGGCGGACAGGTGGCTGGACCTGTCGTTCCCCCCATTCGACACGTTCGACCTGGTGGCACGCGAGCTGCCGGGGCCGCTGGTCACGTTCGGAATCGACACGATGATCGAGGTCCTGATGTTCGTCGGCCTGAGCGTGAAGGACTTCGCCAAGACCGCCGAGCAGATCATGGCTATCGGCGGGTTCTTCGCGGCAGGAGTGGTCGCGACCGCGGTGATCTATGCCATCGTCCAGTGGCGCGGGCCGGAGCTGCGGCGGGAGCTTGGGCTGCTGTTCGGGGCGATCGTCGGCGTGCCGACGGCCCTGATGACCGTCAGCATCACCCAGTCGTCGGCGAGCCTGATACTCGTCTTAGTGTGGTTGGTCGCGCTGTTCCTCGCGTGGGGGTTCGCCTCCGTGTGGGTGGCGCGCAGGCTGGTGCTCTCGACCTCCACCGTCTATGAATCGGAAGACGGGGACAACTCGGTGGTGGTTTACGGGCGGCGACAGTTCCTCATCCGGATGGGCGCGGCGACCGCCGCGGTGACGGTGGCCGGGGTCGGGCTCGGCCGAGTGCTTTCCATGAGCGACCAGAGCAGACTGGAAGAGGAGTTGGCCGCGGCTGAAGGGAACATGCCCGGCTCGGTCGCCATGGTGGAGCTGCCCAACGAGGACGACCCGGTCAAGCCGGCGTTGGGGACGCGCCCCGAGTATACGCAGGTGAGGGACCACTACAAGGTGTTCATTCGCTCCGAGCCCACGCTTATCGACGGCGCGACATGGACGCTGCCCGTAGTGGGGCTGGTTAACGCGCCGACCGAGTTCACACTCGACGACCTGATGAATAGTTACGAACCCAGGAGCGAGTTCGTCACGCTCTCCTGCATATCCAACAGCGTCGGAGGCGACCTGATAAGCACGACCTACTGGACAGGCGTGAGCCTACAGGACATTCTCAGGGACGTGCAACCGAGCGAGGAGGCGCGCTATCTGGACATCACCAGCGGCGACGGCTTCTACGAGACGGTGGCGCTCGATCTGATAGAGTCGGATCCCCGGATCATGCTGGCGTACGCCTGGGACGGACGCCCCATCCCGTTCGATCACGGTTTCCCGCTGAGAATCTGGATCCCGGACCGGTACGGCATGAAGCAGCCCAAGTGGATAACCGGAATCGAGGTGGTGGGCGAGCGCACGGTGAGGGACGGATACTGGGTGGAGCGGGGCTGGGACGAGATCGCGCGCGTCCACGGGACTTCGGTTGTGGACACGGTAGCGGTCGACTCGATCATAGGGGAAGGGGATGAGCGGCTCATCCCAATCGGCGGCATCGCATACGCGGGCGCGCGCGGCGTGTCACGGGTGGAGGTGCGCGTCGATGGCGAAGGCCCGTGGCACGAGGCCCGGCTGAGGTCGCCGCTCTCCGACACCACCTGGGTTATCTGGAGATACGACTGGCCCTTCGATGCGGGGCGGCACACCTTCGAAGTGCGGGCCGTGGAGAGCAACGGCACGCCGCAGACAACAGAGGTCAACCCCGCGAGGCCGAGCGGCGCGACGGGCATACACAGTAGAAAGGCGTCGCTCTAGCCTGAGGCCATCCGGACCTCTGAATCCGGACCGCGCGTGTGAGGGTGGCGATGGACACGATGCTGTACGACGGCGACTGCGGCTTCTGCCGCGCCACGCGGTTCTGCCTGGCCGCGCTGGACGTGACGCGCCGCGTGCGGTGGCTGCCGTTCCAGTCCCTGTCCGAGCCGCCGCCCGGCCTCGTCTGGGACGACCTCGAACGTGCGGCGTACCTGCGCGCGGCGGACGGGCGGCTGTTTGAGGGATACTACGCCTTCCGCGCCCTGACGGCCCGGATGCCGCTGCTGATGCCGCTCGCGCCGCTGGCGTGGCTCCCGGGCATGGGCGCTCTCGGCAGCCGGGCCTACCAGTGGGTCGCCGCAGGCCGGCGTCGCATCGGTTTCGGGTGCCGCGTCCGCGGGCGGGGCTCCTAGCCGGCCAGCAGCCTCTTCACAGTCTCGTAGTCCTGTCGCGCCTCGTCGCGCCTGCCCACCGTCCACAGCGCCAGCCCCCGGTCGTTGTAGGCGTACCAGTAGGCCGGGTCTATGCGGATGGCCTCGCTGTAGCACGCGATGGCGCGGTCGTACTCCCCCTTGTCCGACAGGGCTATGCCCATGTTGTTGTGGGCGTCCCTGTATTCGGGATCCAGTTCTATGGCCCTGGCGTAGTCCCTTATCGCGGCCTCGGGGTCGCCGGACTGGCGCAGCGCGATGCCGCGGTTGTTGAGGGCCACCGGGTCTCTGGGCGTCAGCTCCAGCACGCGGGAGTAGTCCGCTATGGCGTTCTCCGGGTCGCCGCGGTCGAGGTAGGCGTTGCCTCGCAGAAAGAAGGTACGCGCGTCGTCCGGGTTGGCGTGCGCCTCGTCGGTGAGGTGTTGGATGAGCTGGCGCAGGTAGTCGTCGTCGCTCATGTGGCTCAGGTTGGGGTCGCCGCGCCAGTTCACCGGCGCGCCATCCGGCGGTGGGTGTCGGGCATCGGGACGCTACAGCGTCTCGGCGAGCCAGCGCCGGAACTCGGCGGCGGTGTCGGGCCGGCGCAGCGCGTCGTGGACGGACGCCTTGAGCAGGCCGAGCGGGGTGCCGACGTCGAAGTGCACGCCGGGGAACTCGTAGGCGTGGGCGGCCTCGGTCGGGAGAAGCGCCGCTATGGCGTCCGTCAGCTGTATCTCGCCGCCGGCGCCCGGGGCGACGTTTTCGAGCGCGTCGAAAATCCGCGGCGGCAGCACGTACCGGCCGATGATGGCGAGGTTGGACGGCGCGTCTTCCAAACGCGGTTTTTCCACCATGCCGGCGATCCGGGACAGCGGGCCGGAGGCGTCCCGCACGTCCACGATTCCCAGGCTGGGCACTGCCTCGTCGGGAACGCGCTTCACCGCGATTACGGGACCGCCCAGCGAGTCGTGGTGCTCCGCCATGCTACCGATGGTGGGCGCGTCGCTCCAGATGACGTCGTCGGGTAGCAGCACGCAGAACGGCTCGTCGTCCACCGCCTCGCGCGCCATCAGCACTGCGTGACCCAGGCCAAGCTGCTCGTGCTGGGTTACGCAGCTAACGTCCACCGTCCGCGCGATGTCGCGCATCTGGCCCAGCAGGGCGTGGTTGCCGCGGCGCTCCAGGGCGTCCTCCACGGCCGGCTTGGGTGTGAAGTAGTCGGCCACGGACTGCTGGTCCGGGGAGACGACAAGCACGACGTGCTCGACGCCGGCGCGGGCGGCCTCCTCCACGGCCAGGTGCAGGGGAGGGCGGTCCAGCACGGGAATCAGCACCTTGGGCACGGAGCGGGTGGCGGGCAGAAAGCGCGTGCCGAATCCGGCTACGGGAATCACGGCCTTGCGTATGGTCACCGGCGCCTCCTGTGCGTTTGGGACAGATTTGCGGCATTGTGCCGCGTTGTACAGGGTTGCGGCCCGCCCCGCCGCGCACCATAATTCTATGCGGCCCGATTCACGGCCCGCAAGTGTGCTGTGATTGGGGGTGTTGGTTGTGTCCGCTCCGACACCCCCATCCTCACCTTCCCCCATCGAGGAGGAAGGGAATACGGAAGGAACATGGAATCATTTGACGCGATAGTTGTGGGCGCGGGGCCCGCCGGTAACCAGACCGCCCTCTCGCTGGCCGAGAGCGGCCACCACGTCGCCGTGCTCGACTGGCGGCGCGCAGTCGGCGACAAGCTGTGCACCGGCATCATCGGGATAGACTGCGTGCGCCGCTTTCCGCTCGACAACTCGGTTGTGCACCACCGGGCGGCCGCCGCGACGGTCGTGTCGCCCGCGGGCAACCGCTACCGTATCGCGCGAGGCGAGCCGCAGGCGACGGTGATCGACCGTGCCGCATACGTCGCAGGCATCGCGCGGCGCGCCATGGACGCAGGGGCCGAGTACCGGCTGGGCGACCGCGTCACCGGCGTGGAGGTCAGGCCGGGCGGTGTCGAGGTTTCGACCGGCGGCGCTTCGGGCCGGGGCGTGGGCCGGTTCCGCGGCCAGATGCTTGTGATTGCGAGCGGTTTCCGGTCGCCGCTGATGGACATGGCCGGACTGCCAAGGGGACGGCGTCGCGACCTGATGATCGGTTCGCAGGTTGAGGTGGAGGCGGACGGCCTGGTGGACGCGGAGGTGTACCTGGGACGGAGTATCGCGCCCGGGTCGTTCGGCTGGCTGGTGCCGACGGGCGAGTCCACCGCGCTGGCGGGGCTGATGTCGCAAGAGCGGCTCAACGGGCACATGGACGACTTTCTGCGCTGCCTCTCGCGTGAGGGAAGGGTGCGCCGGGTTGCCGGGCGCGTGCGGAGCTGGGGCATACCGCTCAGGCCGCCCCCTCGGACGTTTGCCGACAGGGTGCTGGTGGTCGGTGACGCCGCCGGACAGGTGAAGCCCACCACGGGCGGCGGCATCTACTACGCGCGGCTGTCGGGCGAGCTCGCTGCGGATACCGCCGGCGGGGCGTTCGCCGCGGCCGACTACTCGGCGCGACGTCTGGCCGGCTACGAGCGCGCCTGGAAGGTGCTGCTGGGCAGGGAGCTGCGTGTGGGCTACTTCGCCCGCCTCCTGTACTCCACCCTGGCGGACAGCCAGATCGAGCGGCTGCTCTCCCGCGTGGTGGGCGACGGCATGTGCGACGAGCTGGTGGGCGCGCGGGACTTCTCGTTCGACTGGCACAGCGAGACGATACTGCGCGCCGCGCGCAACCGCGAGTTCCGGTCGCTGGTGCTGTCGCTGGGGCCGCTGGCGGCCCCGTCGCTGGCGCGGCTCGCCGGTGTGCTGCTGGGGCGCGGGCAGGCTCCGGGGTACGCCCGCCGCGCCGGGAGCTCCCCGCGCAGCCCCTAGCCGGAGGCCTGGCCGGCGTGCGCCGGAGCGCCCTCGGCGTAGGCGGCGTCGATCGACAGCATCTCATGCAGTCCCACCATGTCGAAGCACTCCTCGAGGTCCATCATGGTGTCGAGCATACTCTCGGTGGTGCCGCGCTTCCTCAGCTCGCGCATAAGGCGCGTCACCATTTCGCCGACCATGGTGAAGGCGCTGACCGGGAAGATGACTATCTTGTAGCCCATCTCTTCCAGCTCGGACGCGGAGAGACGGGGCGACTTGCCCGTCTCGATGAAGTTATAGAGCATGGGCACGTCGAACGATCGGACGACCTGTGCGGCCTGCTCCGGCGTGCGGAGCGCCTCCACGAACAGTACGTCGGCGCCCGCCTCCAGGTAGGCCTCGCAGCGCGACATGGTGTCGTCCCAGTCGGTGACGGCGAGGGCGTCGGTGCGCGCGATGATCACGAAATCGTCGTCGGTGCGAGCGTCAACCGCGGCGCGGAGCCTGCGCACCATATCCTCGGTGGACACCACCCGCTTGTCGTCCAGGTGGCCGCAGCGCTTGGGCGACTCCTGATCTTCGACGTGGACTGCGGCTACTCCGGCGCGCTCGTACTGGCGAATGGTGCGGCGCACGTTGAGCGTGCCACCGTAGCCGGTATCCGCGTCCGCGATGAGCGGCACGTTCACCGAAGCGGCGATGTCCGCGGCGTTGGCGACCATCTCGGACACGGATGCGAGGCCCAGGTCCGGCATCCCAAGCCTGCTCACGGAGGTGCCGGCTCCGGTCATGTACACGGCGGGGAAACCCTCGCGTTCTATGATCTTCGCCGTCAGGCAGTCGTAGGCGCCCGGCGCTACGATGATCCCGGGGTCGTTCAGTATCTGGCGCAGTCTGGTTGTGTTTCTCATGTTTCTTTCTCCTGACTCACCCCCATCCTAACCTTCCCTCTGCGAGGGGGAAGGGACTAATGGAAGGTCTGGTCTTGTCGCAACTGGTGCAGGTACTTCTCGTCGTCATCGGTCAGCTCGGCGGTCTCCAGCAGGTCAGGCCGGCGGCGCAGCGTCTTGCGCAGCGACTCGCGCCTACGCCAGCGGGCGATCTCGGCGTGGTTGCCCGACAGCAGCGTATCGGGCACTCGCCAGCTCCTGTACTCGGCGGGCCTCGTGTACTGCGGGTGCTGTATGAGCCCGGTGGTGAAGCTGTCGTCCTCGGTGGACTCTATCGAGCCGACCACGCCCGGCAGCAGGCGGGATACCGCGTCGATGAGCACCATCGCGGCCAGCTCGCCGCCGCTCAGTACGTAGTCTCCAATGCTGATTTCGTCCGTGACCAGGTAGTCCCTCACGCGCTCGTCCACGCCCTCGTAGCGCCCGCACACGAGCACCATCTCGGGCACGCGCGTGAGTTCCTCCACCACAGCCTGAGTCAGGGGGCGGCCCTGGGGAGACAGCAGAATCACGGGACAATCGGCGCTCCGGGCCGTTGAGCGCGCCGCCTCTACCGCGTCGAACAGTGGCGCGGCCTTCATCAGCATCCCTGGACCTCCCCCGAACGGGTAGTCGTCGACGGTCCGGTGTCTGTCCGGCGCGTAGTCGCGAATATCGTGGGGGCGCACCTCGACGAGTTCGTTCGAGATGGCCCTGGCCATAATCCCCTCGGAAAAAGGGCTCACGAACATGGTCGGGAAGATGGTGAGAACGTGAAAGCGCGTCGGGCCCGCTAGTGCGTCCGCCATCCCTTGACCATTTCCAGGGCGTGGGGCAGCGCCGGCAACGCCACTCCCAGGCACTCGCGCACCGCCTTGGGGCTTCCCGGCAGGTTGACGATGAGGCAGCCGGAGCGCACGCCCGAGGTGGACCGGCTGAGCATCGCCAGGGGCGTGCTGGCGAGCGTCTGCGCCCGCATGGCCTCGGCTATGCCCGGGGCCTCCACGTCGAGCACTTGCCGCGTGGCCTCCGGCGTGACGTCCCTCGGCCCCAGGCCGGTGCCGCCGGTCGTGAGCAACAGGTCCAGCTCTTCGGAGTCGCACCATTCGCTCAGCCGCCGCGCTATCTGGTCGCGCTCGTCCGGCACTATGCCGCGCAGGCCCAACTCGAACGTTTCGCCGTCCATCATTTCGGCTATGGTGTCGCCGCTGGTGTCGGCGCGCTCGCCCCTGGACCCCGCATCGCTGATGGTGAGAATCGCGTATTTGAAGATTGTCCGCCTCCTGAAAGTCGGCTATACAAATTAATATACTCTGTATAAAACTAGGGCGATTTTGCCTTGCAAGCGTCTGCGTCCGTCTGTGACACTCTTGCCCAAGCTGCTGGAGTGTATCGGGTAGTCTCAATCTTACCACGATTGTCTAGATACAGCCGGTGGACCGTGTTCGCGGGGAAGTGAGGCGCCGGTCCGGGCCGGATCAGCAAGGCGGGAGCGGCCCCGCGGAATGGCATGGAAGCGAGTTCATACGCCGGTAATGGAGCGGGAGGTCGTGAATGCTCTCGGGGTGAAGCCCGGGGGCAGGTACGTCGACTGCAACATTGGGGATGGCGGACACTCGCGGGCCATTCTCACCGCCGCCGAGCCGAGTCCGCGCATTCTGGGACTGGACCTGGATGCGGATGCGATCGAGGCAGCGAGCCACGAACTGGCTTCTTTCGGTTCCGGGGCGGCGTTGGCGGAGGCCAATTTCGCGAACGTTGCGGATGTAGCGCGGGAACACGGGTTCCTGGGCGCGGACGGAGTTCTCTTCGACCTGGGCTTCTCGTCGCGACAGATTGAAACTCCGAGCAGGGGGTTCAGCTTTCTGAGGGAGGCGCGGCTGGATATGCGTTTCGACCCCGGCACGGGGGAGTCGGCCTACGACGTGGTAAACACCTACGCCGAGGCCGCGCTCGCGGGCATCATATTCGGGCTCGGTGAGGAGCGCGCGTCGAGGCGAATAGCCGGCGCGATAGTTCGCAACAGGCCAATCGAGACCACCACCGAGCTGGCGAGAGTGGTGGCGATGGCCAAGGGGAGACCCCGCAGAAGCAGGGCACATCCCGCCACCCGCACATTTCAGGCGCTGCGAATGCATGTGAATGGGGAGTTGGAGAACCTGGAACAAGGACTGGAACAGGCGATCGAGGTTCTGGGCCCGGGCGGCAGGCTCGTGGCCATAAGCTACCACTCGCTCGAAGACCGGCTGGTCAAGCGCACCCTGGGCCGTGAGGCGGCCGACTGTGTTTGCCCGCCGGCGATGCCGCAATGTGTTTGCGGACATTCCGCCAGGCTGACGCTGGTGAGCCGAAGGGTGGTCAGGCCTTCGTCCGATGAGGTGAAGGCCAACCCCCGGAGCAGAAGCGCGCGATTGCGCGTTGCCCAAAAGATATAACGCCTAAGCAACCATAAAATCCCACAATCCGGCATAGAGGTAAGGAACACATGGCAAACGCAAGGCTGATAACCGCGATCGATGTGGGTACCACCAAAGTCTGCGTCATCGCCGGAGTCAAGGACGGCTCTGCAGATCCCGAAGTCTTGGCGTATAGCGTCGTGCCGTGCGAAGGGCTCAAGAAAGGCATTATCGCCGACAGGGAGGCCACCGCCACGGCGATACGCATGGCGGTGGCGGATGCTCAGAACCAGGCCGGCGTCGCTATAAGGTCGGCATACGTTGGGGTCACCGGGGCTCACATCGAATTCGCGAATCGAACGGACACCATGGACTGGGTGGGACAGAAGGGCGTGATCTCCAGCGATGACATGGAGCTCGTGCCGCTGAAGGTGGCCCAGGCCGCCGAGGCCCCGGGCCGGACCATCATCCACGCGCTCTCTACGAGCTACGCGTTGGACGGGAACCCCGGCATTATCAGCCCTATCGGCATGCACACCCAGAGCATCGACGTGACCACACACGTCATTTCGGGCGCCAAGTGGCTGGTCGACATGCTGGTGAACTCGGTTCGCCAGGCTGAGATAGAGGTGGATGGGCTGGTGCTAGAGCCGCTGGCGAGCGGGCGCGCCGTGCTGCACCCGCACGAGCGGCAGGGTGTAGTCACTCTGGTGGACATCGGCGGCGGCACCACTGACATGGTGGTGTTCGACGACGGACTACCACGCTATACCTCGGCGATCGGCGTAGGCGGCTACCAGTTCACGAACGACATCGCGCTCATCTACGACACGTCGTACTCGACGGCCGAGAGCGTGAAGCTGAACTACGCCCACACGGAACCCGAAGGCATTCCGGCCCACGAAGAGATCACGCTCCAGGTGCTCGGGCCGGCGAGAGAACGAAAGGTGTATCTGCACGACATCTGCCAGCTCACGCGGGAACGCGCGTTGGAGCTGGCAGAGATTATCAAGATGAAGCAGAGGGAGGCGGGCATCCGCAATACGTCCCACTCGAGGGTCGTGCTTACCGGCGGAGCTTCGCTTATGCCAGGGATGCTTGATCTCATGGGCAGGGTGGTCACTCCGAATATACGAATCGGCTCGCCGAACGGCAACATTGTAATGCCGGACGACCTGAAGGCGCCGTCCTTCTCCACCAGCGCGGGCATACTGCTCTGGGCGACGGACAAGGCCGATTCCCCCGCGCCGAATGGCGTTCACACCAACGGCGCCCTCAGCAACGGCGCTTCTCATACCAATGGCAACGGCAAAGCGAACGGCTCCAGGGGCAAGAATGGGGCAACGTCCATTTTCGCCAGGCCGTTCAAGGCTTTGAGGAACTGATGAAAAACCTGAAGCCGCGAAACTGAAACGGATGCCACTAGCTAAAGCAGCAACAAGGCGCAACAAAAAGGGAGGGACATAATGGCGGTCAGCAACACGCACCCCGATTCGGCGGCGCGGATAAAGGTCGTAGGCATAGGAGGGGGTGGCTCGAACGCCGTCTCCAGGATGTACAGGGAGCGTATTCCGGGCGTGGATTACATGGTCGTCAACACCGACGACCAGGCGCTCGAGTTGTGCGACGTGCCCCTTAGGATACGTGTCGGGGAGCAACTCACCGGAGGAAAGGGCGTTGGCGGCAACCCGGACCTGGGTATGCGCTCCGCCGAGGAGAGTAGGGAAGAGCTGTACGAGGCCATGTGCGACGCCGATATGGTGTTCATTGCGGCGGGCATGGGCGGAGGCACCGGCACGGGAGCCGCGCCGGTCGCGGCCCAACTCGCCAAGGAGACCGGAGCGCTGACCGTCGGCGTGGTGACGCGCCCGTTCGAGTTCGAGGGTCTGCGCCGTGCGCAGGTGGCCGAGGATGGCATCAACCGCCTCAAGCAGCACGTCGACACCCTGCTGGCCATCCCCAACGAGCGCCTTCGCGTAATCTGCGAGGAAGAAATCACCGCCGAGAACGCATTCAAGATGGCCGATGACGTGTTGCGCATGGGCGTTCAGTCCATTGCCGAGCTCGTCACCGTCCCCGGGGAGATCAACCTCGACTTCGCCGACATCCAAGCCATCATGCAGGACGCCGGCCCCGCGTGGATGTCCATAGGCTGGGGAATTGGCGAGCACAGGGCCCGCGAGGCTGCTCAGCGCGCCATTTCCAACCCCCTGCTGGACGTTTCGATAGATGGCGCCCGAGGCGTGCTCTTCAACATAACGGGTGGCAGCGACCTGAAGCTCATGGAGCTGCACGAAGCCGCCGAGGTCATCCAGCGCAAGGTGGACCCTGAAGCCAACATCATCTTCGGCATGGCGACCGACTCCAAGATGGAGAACGAGATCAAGCTCACCATCATAGCGACGGGCTTCTCGAGCGGCGAGCTCGCCTTCGACCGCGATGAGCAGCTCAAGGACCTGCTGCAGGAGGCGCTGCCTCAAGACGACGACCACAAGAACATCCCGGACTTTCTGCGGATCGATCTCCCGCCGGTCCTTCGGAGGCACACCATGGTGCGCAGGCTCGACCCTTCGCGCATCAACATGCAGTAGACGTTCAGGGGCGACGGCGCCCTACATCGCCATCGCCATAGCAGGGGCGGGTCTTCGGGCCCGCCCCTCTGCGTTTGCCTGCCTTCCCACGGTGTTACAATGAACTCCCACCCGCACCGGACTCGACGAGCGTACAGGAGCACACACGTGGCCTCACCCACACTGCCGAAACGCAGCATCTGGACTTGGGGACTGGAGGCCGATGAGCCCTCCGACGCACAGCGCGCCGAGTATGCGAAACGGCTCTCCGAAAAGCTGGGCGTGTCGCTCGCGTGCCCACCAATCCCACGGGCGCGCGACCTGAAACTGCGCGCGCCCCGAATCGCGCCCCCGGACTCCATCGCCGCCTTCTGCTTCACCGACAACCACGAGCGTGCCGCCCACTCCTACGGCGCGGACAAGGAGCGCGCCGTGTTCGGCGAGTTCCCCAACCCTCCTGACGTGGTGGCCTATCCCGCCAACGACAGCGAGCTGGAGGCCTGCCTGGACTGGTGCTCGAACGGCGGATACGCCACCATACCCTATGGGGGCGGATCCTCTGTGGTGGAAGGGGTCACGCCACCGGAGGGCTACGACGGCATAGTGACCATCGACATGAGCCGGTTCGACAGGGTCTTGGAGATCGACGACGTGTCCAGGGCGGCGCGCATACAGGCGGGTGTCTTCGGCCCTGCCCTCGAAGACCAGCTCAGGCCCAGCGGGTTCACCCTGCGCCACTTTCCGCAGAGCTTCACCGGCTCCACCCTGGGGGGATGGATTGCCACACGCTCTGGCGGCCACTACGCCACCAACCACACCCACATAGACGACTTCGTGGAGTCCGTGAGGATGCTCACGCCGGCCGGCTGGTGGGAATCCCGCCGCTTGCCGGGCAGCGGCGCGGGGCCCAGCCCCGACCGCCTCGCCATCGGAAGTGAGGGGATTCTGGGCATCATCACCGAGTCCTGGGTGCGCATACAGAAGCGGCCCGTCTTCAGGGCCACCGCGGGGGTACTGCTGCCCTCATGGGAGGCCGGCTACGAGGCGACCCGCCAGATCGCCCAGGCCAAGCTGTGGCCCGCCAACCTGCGGCTGCTCGACCCCGAATTGACGCGCGACGGCGCCGGGTTGGACGGCACGCGCGCGCTGTTGATAATCGGGTTCGAGTCCGCCGAGACGCCGCAGGAGTGGCCGATGCGAATGGCAATCCAAATCGCCCGTGGCGCGGGCGGCGAGGTCGACAATGCCGAAATCGAGATCTCCGACGGCACGGGCACGCCTACCGGAAGGAGCGGCGCCGCCGGGGCGTGGCGCAACTCGTTCATCAACATCGGGGGCGGTCTGACCGACGGCCTGGGGATGGTGAGCGGCACCTTCGAAACCGCCATCACGTGGGACCGTTGGCCCGACTTCGATGACGAGGTGCGGGAGGCGACGATGCGCGCGCTGACCGAGGTGTGCGGCGGCGGAACGCTGAACTGCCGCTTCACCCACGTGTACCCCGACGGCCCCGCGCCGTACTACACGTTCGCCGGGCTGTACCGGGCCGGCTGCACGGCCCAGCAGATGGCCGACGTCAAGAAGGCGGCGTCCGACGCCATCATGAAGGCTGGCGGGACGATCACCCACCACCACGCCGTGGGCCGGCAGCACCGCCCCTGGTACGACCAGCAGCGGCCCGAGCCGTTCGCCATGGCGCTGCGCGCCGCCAAGCGCGCGGTTGATCCGAACGGCGTGCTCAATCCGGGAGTGCTCATCGACGCGTAACCCGCATGGTGCGCCGTGGGGCCTTTCACCCCCATCCTAACCTTCCCCCTGCGGGGGGAGGGGCTAGTAGTCGCCAGGCTGGATTCCGGCTTGGGGGCCGGAATGACGGAGAGAATAGGGTCGCAATGACGGGAGTGGCGTGATGGAAAAGAACGGGGGCAGGTCCGAAGACTTGCCCCCGCTTTGTGTGCTCCGTTGTTCCGCCCTCGTTAGAAGGTAGGAGCTCCGTAGCCCTCCGCCCGTATGCAGGCGACCCAGTGGTCAGGGCTGACTTCCCGCAGCTCGGGAATGCCGGCCTGGCAGTCGTCGATCGCTACGGGACAGCGCGTGTGGAACACGCAGCCCGGAGGTGGGTTCCTCGGGCTCGGCACGTCACCCTGCAGGATGATGCGCTCGCGCTGCGCCTCCACGATCGGGTCGGGAATCGGCACGGCCGATAGCAGCGCACGGGTGTATGGGTGCAGCGGGTTGTCGTACAGCTCGAGGCGGTCTGCTATCTCCACGATGTGGCCCAGGTACATCACGGCCACGCGGTCGCTGATGTGGCGCACCACCGACAGGTCGTGAGCGATGAACAGGTACGTTAGGCCGAACTGGTCCTGCAGGTCTTCAAGCAGGTTGATCACCTGCGCCTGGATGGACACGTCCAGCGCCGACACCGGCTCGTCGCAAACTATGAAGCTCGGGTTCACCGCGAGCGCTCTCGCGATGCCGATGCGCTGCCTCTGGCCGCCGCTGAACTCGTGCGGGTAGCGGTCTGCCATGTACGGGTTCAGGCCAACCACCTGAAGCAGCTCGGCCACCCGGTCTCTGTACTCGCCCTTGCCGGATGTGAGCTTGTGCACAACCAGCGGCTCGCCCACGATGTCGCCGCACGTCATGCGCGGGTTGAGCGAGCCATAAGGGTCCTGGAAGATGACCTGTATCTTGCGGCGCATGGCGCGCATCGCGGCGCCGTCCAGATCGTTCAGGTTCTCGCCCTCGAAGATCACGTCACCTGTCGTGGGCTTGTAGAGCTGCAGTATGCAGCGCCCGGTCGTGGTCTTGCCGCAGCCGCTCTCGCCAACCAGGCCGAGCGTCTCACCCCGCCTGATGCTGAAGCTGACGCCGTCCACCGCCTTAACGTGGCCGACCGTGCGCTGGAAGATGATTCCAGACGTTACCGGAAAGTGCATGGCGAGGTCTCTGACCTCGAGCAGCACCTCGTCCGATGGGGCGCGACTCTCGCGTTCAATCTCTACCATTGGTCGTCTCCTTAGCGGGCGCCGGCCGCTGCGGCGAGTTCCCGAATTTCCCTGAATCGCCAGCAGGCCGCCGTGTGTCCTTCCAGAACGCTCTCCAGCTCCGGGGTCTCCTGAAAGCACTTGTCATAGACGTACTTGCAGCGAGGCGCAAAGCTGCAGCCCGGCGGAAGATCGATGAGGTCGGGGGGCAAGCCCTCGATTGGGTCCAGCTTCACGCGGCGAGTTTCGTCGAGGCGCGGAACGGAGTTGAGCAGCCCCAGTGTATATGGGTGCCTGGGGTTGTGATAGATCTCCTCCGAAGAGCCGGTTTCGATTATCTTGCCGGCGTACATCACGTTCACCCTGTCGGCGTAGCGTGCTACCACGCCCAGGTTGTGCGTGATGATGATCATGGCGGTGCCCAGCTCCTGCGCGAGGTCGCGCATGAGCTCCAGAATCTGGGCCTGAATCGTAACGTCGAGCGCCGTTGTGGGCTCGTCGGCTATGATGAGCTTGGGGTCGCAGCTCAGCGCCATCGCGATCATTACCCTCTGCCGCATCCCGCCGCTGAACTGGTGGGGGTAGTCTCGAAGGCGGGTCACGGAGTCAGGGATACCTACCATTTCGAGCAGCTCGCTCGCCCTGGTCTGCGCCTCCGCCCGGGACATACCCTGGTGCAACTCGAGCGTCTCAGTCAACTGGCGTCCAATGGTGAGCACCGGGTTGAGTGACGTCATGGGTTCCTGGAACACCATGGCGATGCGGTTGCCCCGGATGTGCCGCATCTCGGCTTCGTCCACCCTGAGGATGTCCTCGCCTTCGAAGACGACCTCGCCGTTTACGGTTCTGCCTGGGGGATTGGCGACCAGGCGCATAACCGAAAGTGCGCTCACGCTCTTGCCGCAGCCGCTCTCTCCAACGATGCCCAGCACCTCGCCTTCTTCCAGGTAGTAGCTAATGCCATCCACCGCTTTGACGACGCCGTCCTGGGTGAAGAAGTAGGTTGCGAGGTCCCTAACTTCAAGTAGATTAGCCATAGGCCCTTCCTCCGGTCTCCTAGCCTGAGTCACAGTCGTCTGCCACGAGGGGAAGTATTATTGAACAAGAGGCAGTTGTCAAGTCCGAGAGTTTTTGAAACACGGCGCTTGCTCCCCCGGCGCGGCCTCCCGGATAGCACGCCCGGTGCGTCAGGGGGGCCCGTAACGGGACGCTCCCGCTACGGTTGGGCCGGCGTTTTCGGGTTCGCGAATCCGGACACCGTACCCGCCCCCGCGGCGTCGATGGCCTTCACCGTCTTGGAGTTGCCGGTGTCGCCCTCGTGCGCAATCGGTGCCCTCTCCCCCCTCCAGCGGCGTCCGCCGCAGCTTGTGGAGCCCGCGGCCTGCGAATCGTCGGGCGCCTCCGAGGATGGCGTTACGCTGTCTTGGGTGGAATTGGCGGTTACGGTTTGCCGCGGTGGCGGAGGAGTCTGCGCCACGTCTGTGACGCTAATCTCCACCGTCGCGGCAGCCGTGCCGCCTGCCTTCCCGTCCCGTGCCTCCACCGTCAGCGTGTACGACGATACGCTTTCGTAGTCCAGCGCGCCGGCTACGATGACCTCTCCGGTGTCCGAGTTGATTGAGAACACCCCGTCTCCGTTGCCTGAGGCTATCGAGAACGTCACCGTGTCCCCGTCCGAGTCGCTGGCCGACACTGTGCCCACAGTGGCGCTCGTCGCGGCGTCCTCGGCGACCGAGAAGGCGTAGGGCGACGTGCTGAACGCCGGCGGGCGATTGCACGCCCCGGTTGGGTACGGAACGACACCGGACGGCGCGCCCCACTCGGTGATGTAGGTCTCTCCGTCGCCGCGCGCCTTTACGCGGAAATCGTAGGTGGACTCGCACGAGGGTCCGCCGTCCGGGCTGAACGCCTGGTCGGTGGAGGTCACGGCGGCGAGGCTCGTCCACTCGCCGTTGGCCCCTCCGGTGCGATGCTGCACCACTCGCAGCGCACGGAATCTTCCTCCGCTGTGCCGAGAAATGCGATGTGGACCGGCGACGCTCCCGCCAGGCGCAGGCCCCGCTCCAGCACGTCCTCCGTGCTCGCCGCGTTCGTATCGCCCCCCGAAGCTGCGCCTCCTCTTGCTCCCCCTGAGAAGAGATCTGGCAGTATGCGGGGAACACTCGGAGTCGCGGCAGGTAGGGGCGTAGAGGTTGCCGCGACCGCGGGTTGAGACGTTGCCGACTCCGTCGATGCCGAATTGCCTCCCCGGCCTGCCGCGGCGGTAGGCGTGGACACTGGAGATGCCGCCGCAGTGTGAGTGACCCTATGCTCCGGTTCGGCTTGGGGCGACGCCGAATCCTGCCCGCAGCCGTACGCAGCCAGCAGCAGCGCCAGCGCGCACAGGACATTCGCCACGACCGCCTTCATGTTCACTTGCTCACTAGTTGCAGTGCTTGGGGCTTAGGTAGCCGTGCACCTTCTCGCGCAGCCCTTCAGGGACACAGCCGCTCAACCGGTTGTAGCTGAGGTACAGACGCTTCAAGTTTGGCAGGTTGCCCAACTCCGAGGGTACGGGATCACTCAGTTCGTTGTAGCTTAGATCCAGTGACTCCAGGGCAGTCAGCTTGGTCACTTCGGTTGTCAATCGACCGGAGATGGGACCACTCAGCTTCCAACCCTTAAGCGACAGTTCCACCACTCTCAGTCCGGTGGAGGCTTCTCCCACAACTACGCCTTCCCACTCGGAAATGGGCGTAAGCCCGTCCCAACTCGGCTGCTCGAAGTAGCCGGGCTGCCGAACCTCCACCGCCCAGCGACCGAGCTCCCAAAGCGCCTCGCAGTCCCGAACAAGTCCAGCGTTTGCCTCGGGCTCGGGCGCCACGAAACCGCCCGAGCACGGATTGTCGAAGACCAATCTCCCATTCACGACCTGGAGACAGTCTGGGTCTCTCGGGCTACAGGGTACGATGTCAAAGGGCCCGTCTCCTTGCTGCTGGGGCCCCACCGCTTCCAGCAAGCCGCCTTCTCCCTTCCGTACCAGCACGCGCGCATCCGACCCATCCAATGCCATAGTGTAGAGCACAACTCCTGACATACTTGAGGAGTCGTTCGCTACAACAATGGCGACTCTAGAGCCGTCAGGGGACCAGGTAGCTGCTTCGCCCCTACCGAGGTGCTGTATCCCGGAACCGTCCCTGTTGATCAAATATACGATTTCCTCTCCAGGTAGGATCCCTTCTGTATGCGCAGAAAACAGCATCCGCGATCCGTCAGACGACCAAGAAATGGTCTTGGGGGTTTCCTGTGAGACAATGTGCAAGTCAGAACCATCACTGCCAATAGTAGTGAGCCTGCCGTCGCTCGCAAACGCTATACGTTCACCGTCGGGAGCCCAGGAGATTGGGCCTGCAAAGGAGCCGCGCCAATTGCTACCTATGCTGTTCGTAACGGCTAGAAGTGTTAGATTCGACCCATCGACTCTTGTTGTGTAAAGGAATGACTGCACCGACCTTTCACCGCCAATGGACCAAGTGTGATAGCCTGCCAAAGCTAGGCGCCTGCCGTCTGGCGACCACGCAAGACCAGTAATGTACGTCGACCCCATCTCATCGTACAACGTAGTTTTCGAATCCATCACCTTGAGGGTCTCTGCGCTTTCTGCATTCATCGTATATATTTCAGTCGGCGACACAGGCTGATTGCTACAACGTGGCTCGGTGTACCTAATGAAGGCAATCTTGGTTCCATCTGGAGACCACACTGGGCTAACGTCAAAACCACCTTCCCCCGATCTATTTGTCAGTTTGCGTTGTTCTGAGCCATCAAGCATCGCGGCCTCTAATTCGAAGTATCGTATGAAATCTTTTCTCGATGTCCACTCTTGACCAAGTCTGTACTTGGTATAGACAGCGCGAGATCCGTCGGGGGATAAATCTGGCGAATGGGCGATATTGAATTCAGGGTCATCACTACTTTCCGATATCACTATCAGCTGTGACCCTTCGGATGCGGAAACGTACAATACGCTCCTTGGCTTCAGAGGTTCTTGATAAGAATGCCTGCCGGACATGTGAGTGAAGACTATGTGAGAGCCATCGGGCGTCCATTGTATTGCAAATCGTGGGACCGAATGCCGAGTCATATCATTTCTGACATCAAAGTATCTATCAAAGCGCTCTGCTGTCATACTGTAGAGGCAAAAGGGCTTGGTCAAGAACTCGTAAGCTCGGTACGTTCCAAACGCCAGCAGCGCAAGTAAGAGTCCCAAAGCTGTTAAAGACACTTTCCTCAACTTTTCTCTTCCCTTGGGCTCACGGGCTAGGCGCTGACTGGTAGAGCGCATAGATCGCCATCACGTCGAACGGATGTGGCGAGCAATCGGGTTCGGAGAATCCGTGCCCTACGGGGTGCCTGATGTCTTCTTCATTGTCATAGTTCATCACGGAATCCGGAATTGTTGGATGAGCCGCGTCGTAGTACTGAGCATCATGCAACACGAGGTCGCCGTAATCGAAATTTGATAGACCCAAGGCGTGACCTGCTTCGTGAACCGCAGTCTTGTAAGCGAAGTAACCGCTGTCATCGGGATCTGGGTTTCCACCCGAGTCCCGGCAAGTGTTGAACTGCACCTCGCCGGGTTCATTAACCTCATCCCCATCTCCGGGTATAGAAGGCCCCCGGAGAATGAAGCTGTCGTGCTTGAAGGTCACGTCGACGCCCGTCAAGGGATTCCGTGCAGCTTGGGTATTGTACGCGGCGGTTTGGATGATTTCCAGTAAGGTTATTGTTTCAAGTGCACTAATGGAGCCGTCAAGTTGCTTCCTAAGAAGGTCCGCAATCAGTGTTCGGTCTATTGTTGCGGGTAATGGAACGGAAACAAGGCCCGGAGCGGAACCAGGATGCACTGTTTGGGTACTCATATAGGTTGTCTCGCAAACATCCCCACTCACGTCGCAATTTGTTTCTAGACCAGAGTAGCCAGTGAAGGACGTTACACATGCTACGCCCTCCGCCAGGCAGATTTTGAAGACATCGGACTTCAACTCGGGGAACGCGGCCGAGAGGATGTCGATTTTGTTACCGGATACGTCGAGCATCCTAACTTCGTTCTTCAAATCATCGTCCATGATGAACTCGCTGATCTTGCCCAGAGAGTCAGAACATTGGTAGCCACTCGTACCATCGATTCGAGGAGTCATCTGAATGAATCCGCCCGTTGCTTCCTGCCACTGACCGAAGGCGTGTCTAACAAGTTTCCTCCAATCTGTCAGAAGAGCTGGGGGGAAATCAGAATCACAGATGATGTACTCAAACTCCCCTGCAACGTCTGGCAGACTGCTGGGATGGTGCCCAAAGAACGGGTATGTCGCTACTCGCTGTTCAGCTGCAGGTTGAGTTGACGACGGCCACACGTAGGCATCTCGCGCTGAGAACACCTTGGTGTCTCCGATTTCATAGTTGATCTGGAAGGCGTAAATCTCTCCCTCGTCAAGATCATCGATTGTCTGATTTCCTGGGGTATCAGGAGCTTCGGTCTCAGTACCGTGGTAGTATGGCCAGGCAGCGCCTTTAGGCCAATTGAGATTGGTATGATCCTTACTCCCTATGCCAAATGCCGTACAGTAGCCTAATCTCCTGTATCGACTCTCGTAGTTAGTCGCGCTTGTATCTGTTGTCCATTTGAGCAGCGCCTCATCACTGCTAAGAGCATAAGCCTGCCCTCCGTCCAGCAACAGTGGATTGTCGATTATTCTGATGGTGTCGCTGTAACCGCCGTCCATACCATCGGCAACGCCGATGTTGTGGTAGTACTGGTTCAGCCCCGACACGGTGGCTATCCTGGTCGTCGTGGCCGCGGTGGAAGTTGCGGTGGTCGTGGCCGCGGTGGAAGTAGCGGTGGTCGAGGTCGCTGTGGTGGCCACCGTGATGCGGCTCTTGAGGTTGGCGAGCGTCTGCGTGTGCTCGGGGTCGCCCTCGTGCGCGCCGTAGCGCACCGCGTACAGCGTGCCGTCTTCCGCGCGCTGCACGTCCCACTGCGCAACCGCCTGCCACGCCTCCACGGCGATGGCATTGTGCGCGCCCATGGGAGCGAGGAAGACGACGGCCTGATGACCCTCTAGGACCTTTTGCAGTGCCGTCTCCGATGCCTCTACAATCTTGGCGAGGAAAGCCTCATACTCGCCCTCGCTCATCAGCGGCGTGGAGGTCGAGGGGCCGAACTCGCCTGCGGTATGCTCCTTCTGATAAAGCTCGTATGAGTGGGCCTCGTCCATACGGTCGTATGCCACGCTCAACGGGGTGACGCCCATCGGGCCTGTCCCCAGAATGTACTCACTCACTGTGTAGTCGGCGTAGCAGGTCAGGAACAGGTACTCTTCCGACAGGCCTCCGCGCGCGATTGCGTCGAGGTTGGATTTGGCCGTCTCCCGAAACACGGGGTCCACGGTGTCCGGGGTAATCGTGAACAGCGCCTCTAAGTATGCCGCGTCCGGTATCTCGTCGTCCGCGTCTAGTCCCAGCCAGAACCGTATCGCATCCTCTCGCTGCCCGGCAGTCCTGGCGATGCCTCTCCAGTCGCACCGTGCGGAGTTCACAACCGCCGCCCCTCGTATCACCAGGTGCACCGGCGAAGCGCCCGCCAGCCTTAACCCTTTCTCCAGTATCTCCTCTACGCTGGAGGTGTTTTTCTCGATGAACCCTGCCGCGCTGCCTTGAGAGCCGCCGAATAGATGGAAGAAGCTGACCTCTCGTGGTGCGCAAAGATCTGTGGAAGCGTCCACATTGTCGCAGGGCGCAGTGGGAAGCGGCGGTACGGGGGAGTCTGAATCGCTGCTCGAGGGGCTTTCGTCGTTAACGATGCTGAGAGGATGAATCGATGTAAGGTGCTGGTGTGGCGCTCTGATTCGGCACGGGAAAGTCGGATGGCGGCGGCGACTCGCGGACCAGAAAAGCACCCTCATCGGCCTGTGGCGTCGGCTCGCTTTCATGACCGCCGCAGCCGTATGCAGTTAGAAGCAAGACCGCTGCTCCCGCCACCAGGATGTGTCGCCACGTTGTGAGGTTAATCTTCATTAGATTAGTCCTGGAGTTGCCACGACCCGTGCGCCCCTGTTCAGATTGCTAGCAGAACAAACTCCTAGTGGTACGTCCATTGTAGAAATAAAATTCCCCCAGGGCATCCAGTCTGTCCAATCCCTCTGGAATGCCTTTTTCAAGGTTATTGCCCTTGAGGTTCAAACACTTGAGATTCGCCAAGCTTCCCAGATATGAGGGAATGTTCCCCGTCAGCCGGTTATAGCTGAGATTCAACCTCTCAATGTTGGTCAAGTTATCCAGTTCCGGGGGAATGTTCCTCGCCAGCCTGTTCCTACTGAGATTCAGCCCCTCCAGGTTGGTCAAGTTGCCCAATTCCGGGGGTATAACCCCTTCGAGAAAATTACCGCTGAGGTCCAGCACCTCTAAGAAACTATCTCAAAACAGTCAGACGCCACTGACGACGGAACCACAGAAGCGTGCAAGCGAGTTGCAGTACTCCGAGGTAGTTCGACGCCTTCTTATCGTAGCGAACCAGAACCGCACGACACTTTGAGAGCCATGCCAGCGTCCGTTCCACAACCCACCGACGCGCCGGATACCGCTTCTGTCCAGAGCCGTCCAGCTTCTCCTCTCCGATGCGTCGGATGTGCTCCCGATAGCCGTGTCCGGCGGCAGCCCGACGCCCCGAAGGATTGTCATACCCTTTGTCCAGACACAGGTGTTGGGGTTCCTCCTCGCTGGGCTGCGGCCGCTTGACCACAATGGCGGAAAGGGTCGCCTCCAACAACTTGGCGTCATGGACGTTTGCTCCCGCAACCGCAATGCTCAAAGGGCCGCCCTCTCCATCCACAAGGAGACTCCGCTTGCTACCAGCCTTGCCACGGTCCGTCGGGTTGGGCCCAATCAGGTCCCCCCAAAACGTGCCTTGCCCATGGCGCCGTCCGCAGCCTGCCATTCCCAGTCCACGCCGCCCAACTCTTCGCACCCCTCCACCAACGCTCCCCACATTCGGCGCAAGACTCCCCGTTCCACCCACCTCTGAAAGGTGCGATGGATCGTGCTGTCGTCCCCAAGCTCTCTCGGCAATCGGTTCCATTGACACCCGCTGCGCATCCGGAAGATGATGCCGTTGAGCATCTGTCGAGGATTGGCGCGCTTGCGGCCCCTTGCCTTGGGTGGGTCTCGCTCCAGAATGATAGGCTCGATGCGTTCCCAAAGCTCGTCCGGTACTTCCCAGATGGTTCCTAACGTCTCCTGATTCCCCATACGATTCCTCCCGACGCTTTTGGAGAAACTATATGAATCAGACCAGAAACCAGCCAATGTATTTGTGGGTCAGGATTCTGAGATAGTTTCTAAGTTGGTCCAGTTGCCCAGGTATGATGGAATTTCTCCGTGAAGAGAGTTGCGGCTCAGGTCCAGCCATCTCAGTTCCTTCATGTTCCCCCACCGATATGGAGGTGGAAACGGCTCCTTGAAGTGGTTATCGCTGAGGTCCAGCACCTGTAGGTTGGTAATGTAGCCCAAGCCATCTAGCCCGCCGCTTAGGTTGTTGCCACCCAGACGCAATACGGCCAATGTTTCGATATTCTTCAGCCTCCAAGGGATGAACCCGGTCAGACTGTTATGGCTCAGGTCCAGCTCCTGCAGACGGACAAGTCCAACCTCTACGCGCGAGGTGAATCCGCCGAACTCATGTGGAATGCTTCCGACCAGCCGGTTGCCGCTAAGGTTCAGCCGCTTCAGATTTGCGAGGTGGGCCAACTCCGGCGGGATGTAAGAATCCAGAGAGTTGGCTGGAAGATGCAGCTCTTCGAGCGCCGTGAGGCGGCCCAGTTCGGACGGTATGGCTCCCCTGAGGTCGGTCTCCCCGAGATACAGCCGTTCGAGCGCCCTCAGTCCTCCGAACTCCGGCGGTATGGCGCTCGACAACTGGTGGGTTCTCAGCCCCAACTCCCTCACGCGGGGAGGAGAACCGCCCACGGCGACGCCCTCCCAATAGGTGATGGGAACGCGCGCTCCCCAATTCAGGTAGGCGGTGTCCGAAACCATGTCGTTGAACCACAATAGAATCTCGCAGTCCCCGACGAGGCCCGGATTGGATTCGGGCTGCGGCACCACGACGCCCCTTCCGCAGGCCTCCCCAGCGCTCATGGGGTCCGGGTTGGCCGCCGCCAGCGGGCCTGGACGGTGGGACGCGTACAAGTCCCGATGCGGCTCCCAACTGACGAGCAGACGCCGGTCCGTCCCGTCACGGGCGACTGTGCTGATGGAGCCGGACGTGTCGGCATATTTCCCAGCTGACCAACCGTAGTTACTTGTATCTACAAAAGAGAACAGGGCTATCCTGGAGCCGTCGGGAGACCACGCGGCGTTGACGATGGTGTTCGCGTCGCCAAGGCTTCTAAGGCCGCCGCCGTCCGGTCTTGCCAGGGAGACCGCGTCGGTTATGAAGAGTATCTCTGTGCCATCGGGCGACCACGACACCAGCGAGGCTTTGCCTGGTGCTATCAGCCGCAGCCGCCTCCCGTCGGAGCGCGTCGCATAGATGCTGGCTTCACCCTCGCTGGGAGCCATCAGCCTGAGATCGCTCCCGTCGGTGCGCACAGCGTAGATGCCCGCTTCGTCCTCACCGCTCATCGCGAACGCAAGCTCAGAGCCGTCGGGCGACCACGTGGGAGACAACACACTGAGGTTCTCGGCTACCCTGGTCAAGCCCGAACCGTCCGCTCCGACGGTGTACAGCGCCCGCCTGCCGTAACGCTCCACGGTCGTGAACGCGATGCGCTGACCGTCCGGCGACCACGCCGGGGGGTAAAGAGCGACATTGTCCAGGGAGGGCGTGAGCAGCCGAACGTCGGACCCGTCCGCGGCCATCGTGTAAAGGTGCCCCCCAGTCTGATCCGGGGTTGGGTCCGTGGGATGGGACATGTAGGCGATGCGCGTTTCGTCGGGGGACCATACCGGGTAGTGGTCTAGCAGAAGGTTCTCCGTCAGCCGCAGACTTTCCGAACCATCCAGGTTCGTTGCGGCCAGCTCATAGTGGTACGGGGTAGATAGGTAGTCGTACCACTCAAAAAACAGCGGGTCATTCCAGAATATCGACGTCTGACGGGATGGTCGATCGGTCGGGAATCTACAGGTGGTGTAGACGATGCGAGAGTTGAGCGGCGACACGTCGGCATGAAAGTGGTAGTAGAGTAACTGGGGAGGGTGTGCGTTGCTCCCTCGGGGGTTCACGTCGATGATGGTTTGTGGGCGTGAACCTCGTGAGTCGATGGATTGTATGGTCGTGCCGTAACTGAAAATGATCTGCGACCCATCCGAGGCCCAGTCCAGAAACTGGTCATGCACGTCTTCCGAGTAGTAATTCGCAATGTTTACATGACAAGGGAGTGCAGGAGGAATCCAACCCAGTGCCACATCGGCTGATGAAACTGGCGTGACTGTGGACAAGGATGGGCGTACCACCCTCGGTGCGTCGTCCCTCGGCTGCCCATGCGCCGTTGTTGCGAGAGCCAGCCACTGCAGCAGCGCCACCAGCACCGACAGCCGCGCTAGTGGTCGAGCCATAGACTTCATCTCATTCCGCTCCCTGGTACGTCTGGTACAGTGCGTAGATTGCCATGATGTCGAAAGGTGTGGGAGTACAAGACGTTATCCTCATGAGTGTGGGGCCTATCTCGGTCCAGGAATGGTGGCGGTAGAGCCTAAGAGTTCTATAATTGACGTAAGGAGTATTCCTGTAGCCGATACCCAAGGCATGTCCGGCTTCATGCAACAGCGTCTGGTAGATTTCGGGGCACCTTGAGCGGTTGTTGGTGTCGACAAGACTCGCGACATAAGGCGGAGTATTCGGCGGCGTTGGTGGATCTCCCAACAGGCGCTCAGTAAGCAATATGTCGATGTAGTAATCATAATCCGGGTGAACATAGAGTTCTTCCGCACCCTTTAGCAGCCAGTCTCCGCCCCTCTTTATTGCTCCACCCTCATCTACGGCTATGGCAACAGCGCAGGCTTCGGCGCTCCCGCATGTACCACGAGCGACAAGGCGCGACACCTCGTAGAAGACATCCGACGTGTCGCTCGTGCTGCCTATCATCCAAATCCCGTTGGCCGTGACCTGCTCCATTCTCCTCATGCCCAGGTCGTGCATGGTGTCCAACACGCTCTCCACGTAAGCCTTGATCTCGGTCTTAGTAAGGGTGGGCTGTATCGCGTTGACGTCATCGACAATCTCATCGACGTCTTCCCCGAAGTCGGCGCATATCCCACTGCCCTCCGGTATGTCGTCCAAGTGTTCCATCCGAATCGGCCCATCGGTCGACGTGGCCCAGTGGTACATAGTATCTTTGATGAACCTGGCCCAGTCCTCACCCCTGCCCTCCGGGAAGCTCTGCTTGCACATATAGTAGGAGTATGTTCGGTCTCTTAGAAAGTTGTTGAGCGGAAAGGTGGCCACCGTCTCGCCGTTCACGGCGGGCCTGTCCGAAGGCCACGCGTAGGCTTCCCGCGCCGAGAACACCATACCGGCGCTCGTGTTGTAGTTAACCCGGAAGGCGTACAACTCCCCATCAATTGGGCCCACAATGGTTTCGTTCCCAGGAGTATCCGAGTCTTCAGTCTCGGCAGGATGATAGTATGGCCAAGTCCTGCCCCTGGGCCAGCCAAGGCTCGTGTGGTCGGCTGAAGCATGCAGAAACGCATTGTAATCTCCCAGTTGCCTGTAACGAATCTGGTAGCTTGTTGCGCTTGCGTCGTTTGTCCATTCGAGCTTCGCCTCATCACTGCTAAAGGCATAAGCTCGCCCGCCAGTCAGTATCGGGTTGTTTATGATGGTGATGGTGTCACTGTAACCGCCGTCCATACCATCGGCAACACCGATGTTGTGGTAGTACTGGTTCAGCCCCGACACGGTGGCTATCCTGGTCGTCGTGGCCGCGGTGGAAGTTGCGGTGGTCGAAGTCGCGGTAGTCGAGGTCGCAGTGGAAGTTGCGGTGGTCGAGGTCGCTGTGGTGGCCGCCGTGATGCGGCTCTTGAGAGGTTGGCGAGCGTCTGCGTGTGCTCGGGGTCGCCCTCGCGCGCGCCGTAGCGCACCGCGTACAGCGTGCCGTCCTCCGCTGGCTGCACGTCCCACTGCGCCACCGCCTGCCACGCCTCCACTGCGATCGCGTTGTGCGCGCCCATGGGAGCGAGGAAGACGACGGCCTCTCGACCTTCCAGAACGATGCCCAACAATAGCTCCACGTCGGACACCAACAGGCTTAGCCAGTCTTCGTACTCCCCCTCACTCATCAGTGGCGTGGAGGTCGCCGGACCGAACTCCCCTCCCGCGTGCGCCGCCCTGTACAATTCATACGAACGGGCCTCTCCCATCCTGTCATACGCCACGCTCAGCGTGCTGGAATCGGTCGGGCCTGAACCAATCAGATACACGCTCACCACGTAGTCGGCGAAACAGCTCAGGAATACGTACCCGGTCGTCAGGCCGCCGCGAGCCAGGGAGCGGAAGTTCGCCTTGAGCGTCGAAGGGTACACCGCATTCATGCGGTCCAGTTCCGCTGTGAACCGGCGTTCGGCCTCGGCGGGAGACGGCAAGGGGGCGTCGGCGTCCAAACCCAGCCAGAAGCGGACCGCCGCCTCTCGTTGCTCAGGCGTCCGCGCGATGCCGCGCCACTCGCAGCGCACCGAGTCCGCCTGCGCCGTGCCGCGAAACGCGATGTGCACCGGCGACGCTCCCGCCAGGCGCAGGCCCCGCTCCAGCACGTCCTCCAGGCTCGCCGTGTCCGTATCGTCCCCCGAGGCCGCACCTCCTCTTGCTCCCCCTGAGAAGAGATCTGGCAGTATGCGGGGAACACTCGGAGTCGCGGCAGGTAGGGGCGTAGAGGTTGCCGCGACCGCGGGTTGAGACGTTGCCGACTCCGTCGATGCCGAATTGCCTTCACGGCCTGCCGCGGCGGTAGGTGTGGACACTGGAGATGCCGCCGTAGTGTGAGTGACCCTATGCTCCGGTTCAGCTTGGGGCTGAGCCGCATCCTGCCCGCAACCGTATGCTGCCAGCAGCAACGCCAGCGCGCACAGGACATTCGCCACGACCGCCTTCATGTTCACTTGCTCACTAGTTGCAGTGCTTGGGGCTTAGGTAGCCGTGCACCTTCTCGCGCAGCCCTTCAGGGACACAGCCGCTCAACCGGTTGTAGCTGAGCTTCAGACGCTTCAAGTTTGGCAGGTTGCCCAACTCCGAGGGTACGGGATCACTCAGTTCGTTGTAGCTTAGATCCAGTGACTCCAGGGCAGTCAGCTTGGTCACTTCGGTTGTCAATCGACCGGAGACGGGACCACTCAGCTTCCAACCCTTAAGCGACAGTTCCACCACTCTCAGTCCGGTGGAGGTTTCTCCCACGACTACACCTTCCCACTCGGAAATGGGCGTAAGCCCGTCCCAACTCGGCTGCTCGAAGTAGCCGGGCTGCCGAACCTCCACCGCCCAGCGACCGAGCTCCCAAAGCGCCTCGCAGTCCCGAACAAGTCCAGCGTTTGCCTCGGGCTCGGGCGCCACGAAACCGCCCGAGCACGGATTGTCGAAGATCAATCTCCCATTCACGACCTGGAGACAGTCTGGGTCTCTTGGGCTACAGGGTACGATGTCAAAGGGCCCATCCATTTGCCGTTCGGTCGCCACGACTTCCAGGACGCCGTTCTCCCCTCGGCGCACCAACACTCTCGCGTCAGACCCGCCCGGCGCAGATGTCAGCAGGGCCACACCGGAACCAAGCTGCAACACGGCATTGACGCTATGTGTCACGCTGATGGCGATTCTGGATCCGTCAGGAGCCGAGGACGTGTGAACCCTGCGCCTCCCAGCATCTACAAAACGATATTCAGAGCCATCTACATGAACAAGATACAGAGACCCACTTGGAGAAAACACGATCTGGGGACCTATGGAATATGGAGACCAAGACACCCAGCGGCCTCCAAGTCTTGCGTAGTCCGCGTCCGGCCCAACCACTTCCCGCAAGTCTGACCCGTCAGAATTGATGGAGTAGAGTTTCAGGCGATAATCTGGGTCCCGAAACAACCTCAGAAAAGTGATTCTGCTGCCATCTGGAGACCACACGAGCGGACCCACAAACGACCTCCCCTTCGTTGATCCGGCGGGCCTTTCCTCGCCGACGACCAGCCTCGTCATGCTGGAATCATGGACGTCGACCACAACGAGGGAAGGGCGATTGGTGCTATTGATAGCGGTCGACGGGTCGCGTTCGCGCAGCGACTCATCAACAATCAGGGCAACAGTCCGTCTATCTGGAGACCACGATATGGTTCCAGTCAATATTTCTCTCCCTGATATGCCCCAGTCTTTGCCCGGTATGATCCTGCGAACGTCAGAGCCGTCAGGCCTCATGGTGTAGAGTCCTATATCCGAAGAGTCGTGGGCACAAGGAGTCTCGGCGTCTCTGGTGAACGCGATACGGGTGTCGTTGTGCAGCCAATCGGATGGGACATCGAATCCCACCTCGTGAGTGAGCCTCTTCCGGTCGGATCCGTCGAGACCGGCGGTCACTATCTCAAAGTAACGCTTGTCCTCGTCCACATCATTGTACGAAGAGTACATGATGCGAGAGCCGTCACTAGAGACAACCGGCGAGTGAATCATGCCACTCTCTTCGCCTATTGTGAGCAGACTCGATCCATCTGCCGAGACGATATGCACTTGACTTCTAATTCTACTATTAGTAGCGTACCAGTCTGACTGGGTCGCAAAGACTATGTGTGCTCCATCCGGAGTCCAGAGCGGCGAAAGTCTGAGCAAGTCCCGGTAGTAGATGTAGTTGAGGTCTGAATCGGTATAGTGCACAATGCCCGACTCGATGCCGAATGCTCTCGAAAGCTTACATTCAAACCAATTGCCACCGCTGTGCCAGACGTTCACACATGCCCTCCCCGCCAGCGCTATGAGGAGTATCAGCGCAAGTAGAGCCGCCCACCGCGCCGTCCTGTGTGTCAATGCATTCCTGAGGTTCATGGGTCAGCCTGGTAAAGCGCGTAAATGGCCATCACGTCGAAGGGGTGTGGCGAGCAATCGGGCTCATTGAGTGGCAAAGGGGCCCACGTTGCCCAATGTTCAGGCACGCCCTTGTCATAGTTCATGACCGCGTCAGGAATTGTCGGGTGTGCCGCCTCATACGGTTGGACCTCCTCAAAAAACGTCCAGAGAGGTTCCGTAACAAGACCTGCGTAACTGAAGTTGGAAAGCCCCAGGGCATGTCCTGCTTCATGCACAGCAATCCTGTAAGCCTCGTAATCATGGTCGGGAGCGGCGACAGCTGGATTTACATTTGACAGGCAGGTATTGAACTGAGTACTGGCAGGTGTTCCAATTGGTAATCCACCTGGATTCGCGAAGCTCCCCTGGTTGAAGATCACGTCGACACTTTCAATTTCATTCTCTGCTTCCCTGTTGCTAAAGAATGCTGCCAAGAGGATGCTCCACTGGAGGTCTACTAGGTTAGCACAGCCATCGGGATCACCGTTCTCACAGTCATCATGCGCTTGAGCATACTGCGTCCTCAGGGTGTCATTGGCACCAATGCCGGAATAACCAGAGAATGAGGTCACACAGGCTGGCGCTCCCGCGATGCACAACTTGAACACGTCCGAATTGACCTCGGGGAATGCCAGAACTTTAGACAGTCCTTGGCCTCCATCGAGCATTCTGACTTCATTGCGTTGATCATCATCCATGATGAACTGACCGATGGGACCAGTTCTATCAGCACAGCGCCACCCATCCTCACCGTCAATTCGGGGTATCATGGTGATGAACTGGTCTGTTGAGGTTGCCCATTGTCCGAAGGCGCTCTTGATGAGTTTCACCCATTGATTGCGTTGGCCAGCAGGAAAGGTGTCTTTACAGATAATGTACTCAAACTCTCCATTCGGGTGGTGTCCAAAGAACGTGTATGTCCCCACCAGTTCGCCGTCGCCAGGGTAGTCTGACGACGGCCACACGTAGGCATCCCGCGCCGAGAACACCATGCCTGCGTTCGTGTTGTAGTTAACCTGGAAGGCGTACAACTCCCCATCATTTAGACCCGCGATGGTTTCGTTCCCAAGCGTATCCGAATCTTCAGTCTGGGCAAGGTGATAGTATGGCCAGGTAGTGCCCTTGGGCCACTTAAGGCTCGTGTGGTAAGCTGGAAGACTCAGAAACGCATTGTAATGCCCCAATTGCCTGTAACGAATCTGGTAGCTTGTTGCGCTTGCATCGGTTGTCCATTCAAGGGACGCTCGACCACCTCCGCTGGAACCGTAGGCCCGTCCTCCGGTAAGCAAAGGGTTGTCTATGATGGTGATGGTGTCGCTGTAACCGCCGTCCATACCATCGGCAGCACCGCCTATGCCCTTCTGCAGCGCCTTCACGCGAACCTCGTACTTGGGATTGTGGGCAAGGCCGTCTCCAAACATTATGTCATCCAGATCTATCTCTAAGGAAGCGTTTGTCAGGATCTCTGTGCGCAGAAAGGACCAACCCCCGCCGGCCTCCTGAATCTCCAGGTCGTACTCGGCGGTATGAGTCGATGGAACGGCCACTGGGTCCCAGCTCAGCTTCGCCTTTCGCAACGGTCTTGGCTCCACGTCCAGGACTGGCTTGGCGAGCAGGAACACCTTGTCGGTGTAGCCGCTCCAATGTGTGCAGTTGTCCCACCCGGCGCGGCAACTCATCGCGCGAAACTGGTACCAGCGGCTGTGGTCGAGGCCGTCGAATTCCACACCACCATATGCTATATGATCGTCGACGGTGTACACCTCGTCGTAGCTTCCGCTTTGTGTGGGGGAACGTAGAATCTGGAAGCGGAAATGTCCTGTTTGCGCCGTGGCTCCTGTGTAGTTGACCACCAATCTGTCGGCGTCGTCCGGGTCGACCGCGACGCTCGTAATGGTCGGTGGCGCGTCGAAAAAGAACGCGGCCGAATCATCGCTCCAGTCGCCGCATCCGGTCCGGCTCTCAGTCTTGCACGTCCTCCCCTTCGCCTTGTACCACTTACCGTGTACTATACCTGTGCCTGAGAACTCGACGGGGGACGCGTCATCCTCCTCCGTCTTCTGATGCAAGTAACCACCGTTCTCGCTGTGCGAGCGGTAAATGTAGAACTGGTAGAACCTCTGATTCGACGTGCTTTCGTCGTATGTGACGACCAGCCGGTCAGAATGGATCAGGTGGTATCTTATCTTCAGGTTGGTAGGCGGACAAGGATCGTCGTCGACAATCGTGAGCGTCGCATTGGAAGGCGAACCCAGGCCAACGCCGGAGGGCGGGGTCCCGAAGCCGAGGTTCACCGTCTCGTTGTTGCAGTCCGTGTCCTGGTTGGCCCTTATGGTGAACGTCTCAGATGTGTCGCCACTGTTGATTCTAAGCTTGCCGCTGTTCAGCCCATCAACGCTGTAATCCCCACTATCCGTATCCGTGCCGCCAGACACTGTGATGGGGATGTCCAGGTTCTGACCGCTCGTCCGGCTCAGGCGCACTTCGATGGGCGCGTTGGCGCCCTCATCAACCGAGTATGAAGACAGACTGAATCTCACCGCCGGCGTGGGGGTGGGCGTGGGGGGAGGGGGCGGAGACGTGACGGTTATCGTCACATCGTCCAGAACGGAATTGTCGGCATTGCGCCTCAGGCTCACCACGGTCGTCCCCAGGCTGCAACCTATCACAACTTTGCTGCCCTGCCCAGTGGGCGACAGCCTGATTGCCCCACTGTCCAACGACTCGGCCGTGACACACGAGTCGTCCGGCGTAACGTAGCCGTTGGAGTAGTGGAGCGAGACCGACATAGTTGATGGCGAATAGCTGTAGCTGACAGTCGTAGACTGGTTCAGTTCTATGGTCGCCTGTGATGCGGTGATGCTCCCAGTTGGCGCTGGCGTGGGCCCTGGCGTGGAGGGAGGGCACGGGGAAGTCGATACAGAGACTTGATTAATATCGCCGCCTCCGCTGGCTGCACGTCCCACTGCGCCACCGCCTGCCACGCCTCCACGGCGATGGCATTGTGTGCGCCCATGGGAGCGAGGAAGACGACGGCCTCGCGGCCTTCCAGGATGTCGGCCAGCGTCGACTCGGCTTCCGATACTGTTATGTCGAGGTACGCCTGGTACTCGCCCTCGCTCATCAGCGGCGTGGAGGTCGCGGGGCCGAACTCGCCGGCGGCGTGCTCTCTCAGATACAGCCCGTACGAACGGGCCTCACCCCTGCGGTCGTACGCGACACTCAGCGACGCAGGGCCCGTGCCCAGCAGGTACTCGCTCACACTGTAGTCCGCGAAGCAGGTAAGGAACAGGTAATCATCTGATAGCCCCCCGCGAGCGATTGCCATGAAGTTGGACTTCGCGGTCTCCCTGAAGTTGGGGGCCAACGTGTCCAGGGTTATCGTGAACAGCGCCTCTAAGTATGCCGCGTCCGGTATTTCGTCGTCCGCGCCTAGTCCCAGCCAGAACCGTATCGCATCCTCTCGCTGCCCGACAGTCCTGGCGATGCCTCTCCAGTCGCACCGTGCGGAGTTCACAACCGCCGTCCCTCGGATCACCAGGTGGACCGGCGAAGCGCCCGCCAAGCGCAGTCCCTTCTCGAGCACCTCCTCCACCGTGGCTGCGGGACCGACGCTGGACATGGCGTCGCCACCGGAGAACAGGTCGAAGACGCTGGTGTGGCGACCCTCCGTGTCCAGCGTAAGCGTTGATGTCGCCGGGAGCGGCGAAGGGTCTAATGGTTCGTAGATGAGCCGCTGCAACCTGAAGCCATAGTCTGCGACATTATAGACATAGCTGACACCTATGTATGTGGGGTATCCTAGGGAGGAATGATATTCTGCTTTTAGATAGTGGGCCGGCCGAGGGTCACTCAAAGCACGCTCGATCTGGTCGAACCGATCACTGATTGTGTGATAGGTGTACGCGTCAACGTACTCTCCTACAGTCAACGCCCTCCCCGATTCTAGGTCAATAACTGACTCGATTGCCCCGTTTCTGACCGTGATCTTGAGGGGCCTGTTGCTTTCTGGGCATAGGCACAACACAAGGGACTCAAGATCATAGTCGGCTGACCCGTTGGACTCCCAACGCTTCCTGGCCGTGGCAAGCTCGGCCCTAGCCTCCTCAACGTCATAGACGGGTTCTGGCGTAGGAGTGACCGGCGTAGGAGTGACCGGCGGTGTGGGGGTGGAGGTTGCGGTAGGCTCATCACCCTTCCCTGAGTTGTCACCGCACGCGACTAGAACCAATAACAGCAACAGCGTTGCCAAGCCTGCGATTTCCGTGGTGGAGCGTTTTGGGCGCGACATGAACTGCATCCTCGTTCATCTGCTCTGGTACAAGGCGTACATGGCCATCACGTCGTCCGCGTCTAGACCCAGCCAGAAGCGTATCGCGTCCTCTCGCTGCCCGGCGGTCCTGGCGATTCCTCTCCAGTCGCACCGTGTGGAGTTCGCAGCCGCCGTCCCTCGGATCGCCAGGTGCACCGGCGAAGCCCCCGCCAGGCGCAGTCCATGTTCGAGCACCTCCTCCACCGTGGCGGCGGGACCAACGCTGGACATGGCGTCGCCACCGGAGAACAGGCCCAAGACGCTGGCGCGGCGGCCCTCCATGTCCAGCGAAAGCGTTGATGTCGCCGGCACCATGGTGGGCGGCGGAGGAGGAGCTAACGGCTTGTAGCAGCAAATGCTCGCCGCAAAGTAATTGTCAGGGGTGTCTGTATAACTGACGCCGAACTCTCTCGGATAGCCCAACTCCGCGTCGTACTCCGCACTCATGTTCCATGCTGGGCGATCTGACAAGACTCCCTTGATTTTGTCGAACAGGCCATCGATGGTTAGAAGACCGACCATGTAGTCTGGCGGGACAGGCATGCCGGAGTCGCGCCCCTCCAGAAACGTGGCCGACTCGATAACCCCATTCCTGACAGTCAACTGCGTTGGTTCCCACGGTGGGTAACGAAAAACGTCATACTCAATCGTGTAGTGGTCCGAGCCTTCCGACTCCCAGAGGGCCTTGGCCGCGGCAAGCTCGGCCCTAGCCTCCTCAACGTCATAGACTGGTAGTGGCGTCGGCGTACGCCAAGGCGTCACTGTGGGTGTGGGTGTGGGCATGGGCGTAGGTGTCGCCACATCCGTGCAAGCGGAGAGGGTCAGCAGCAGCAACAGCGTTGCCAAGCCGGCGATTTCCGTGGTGGAGCGTTTTGGGCGCGACATGAACTGCATCCTCGTTCATCTGCTCTTGTACAAGGCGTACATGGCCATCTCGCCGTCCGCGTCTAGACCCAGCCAGAACCGTATCGCGTCCTCTCGCTGTTCGGCAGTCCTGGCGATGCCTCTCCAGTCGCACCGTGCGGAGTTCACAACCGCCGCCCCTCGTATCACCAGGTGCACCGGCGAAGCGCCCGCCAGACGCAGTCCCTTCTCGATCACCTCCTTCACCGTGGCTGCGGGACCGACGCTGGACATGGCGTCGCCACCGGAGAACAGGTCGAAGACGCTGGTGTGGCGACCCTCCGTGTCCAGCGAAAGCGTTGATGTCGCCAAGGGCGGCGAAGGGTCTAATGGTTCGTAGATGAGCCGCTGCAACGTGAAGCCATGGTCTGCGACATTATAGACATAGCTGACATCTATGTATTTCGGGTATCCTAGGGAGGAATGATATTCTGCTTTTAGATAGTGGGCCGGCCGAGGGTCACTCAAAGCACGCTCGATCTGGTCGAACCGATCACTGATTGTGTGATAGGTGTACGCGTCAACGTACTCTCCTACAGTCAACGCCCTCCCCGATTCCAGGTCAATAACTGACTCGATTGCCCCGTTTCTGACCGTGATCTTGAGGGGCCTGTTGCTTTCTGGGCATAGGCACAACACAAGGGACTCAAGATCATAGTCGGCTGACCCGTTGGACTCCCAACGCTTCCTGGCCGTGGCAAGTTCGGCCCTAGCCTCCTCAACGTCATAGACGGGTTCTGGCGTAGGAGTGACCGCCGGTGTGGGGGTGGAGGTTGCGGTAGGCTCATCACCCTTCCCTGAGTTGTCACCGCACGCGACTAGAACCAATAACAGCAACAGCGTTGCCAAGCCTGCGATTTCCGTGGTGGAGCGTTTTGGGCGCGACATGAACTGCATCCTCGTTCATCTGCTCTGGTACAAGGCGTACATGGCCATCACGTCGAACGGGCGTGGCGAGCAACTAACATTTGGGGCATTGCTGTAGCTCATAACGGAGTCTTGAATGTGCGGGTGAAATTGACCTTGATCAATTCCGGTTACGCCGCCATTGATTCCTAGAGCATGACCAGCTTCGTGGACGACGTCAGTGTACCTGTAGTCCACTGGATCACAGGAGTTAAAGGGGATTTCTCCGGCGTTGGCTCTGTCATCACCACCTGGCACAGTGAGGTTTGTTATATTGAAAAGGCTGCCCAAGAAGCGTATGTCAACTGTTGAGCCATTCGCTTGCGCGCAAGCATAGGGGCACCATCCATGACCAACCTGTTCCGACACCTCGTCAAACACCGAGACGCTTACCAGAATGTCGGAAGGGTCATCGTCGATCATCAGGACTTCGTTTAATACGGCGTCCTGATCTCTGGTCATTTTGATTTTGATGCCTGACTGGTTGAAACTACTCAGAAGAGCTATGGTATGCGTCGCGATTTCCGCTTCGGTTGGGGGGACTCCAGGAAGGTTGTTGCCCATTGCGAAACTCTCGACTGCAGTTCTTATTTCATCGACAAACTCCGAATAATCGGCGCACTCTCCGTCCACACGCTCGGTAGTTACAAGGCCATTAGTGGCCAGATCCCACTGGCTGAAGGCGTGGGTTATGAACTTCTTCCAATCGCTCTCCTTTCCACTGGGAAAAGTCTCTTCGCAAACAACGTATGAGTAGGTCTTGTTCGATAGCGGGTAATTCAACGGAAAGGTCGCCACACGTTCGCCGCCACCCGCGGCTCTGCCCGACGGCCAGACATACACATCCCGCGCGGCATAGACCTTAGACTTTCCAGTCTTTTCGTATCTGAGTTGGATCGCATAAATGGCTTCCTTTGTGAGGCCGCCGATCGTGTCCCTGTTGGCGCCTATCATATGCGCCTGATCCACTGTTTCATCGGAGACAAACGTGCCAGGTCTCCACGCAAGCTGAGTATGATCTCCGGCTGCCCGGCGATAGCGGAAGCTATACGTGCCTCCAAGATACGAAGCGTCCCCCAACACGTTCGCTATTGTCCGCCAACTGAGCTTGGCCTGGCCTTGACTCCCGGGGCTGTTGCCATTCGCCTCGGTTATGGGAGTGTCAATGATGATGATGGTGTCGCTATAGCCGCCGTCCATACCATCGGCAGCGCCGCCTATGCCCTTCTGCCTTGCCTTCACGCGAACCTCGTACTTGGGATTGTCGGCAAGGCCGTCTCCAAACATTATGTCATCCAGATCTATTTCTAAGGAAGCGTCTGTCAGGATCTCTGTGCGCAGAAAGGACCAACTCCCGCCGGCCTCCTGAATCTCCAGGTCGTACTCGGCGGTATGAGTCGAAGGAACGGCCACGGGGTCCCAGCTCAGCTTCGCCGTTCGCAACGGTAGTGGCTCAACGTCCGGTAGTGGCTCAACGTCCAGGACGGGCTTGGCGAGCAGGAACACCTTGTCAGTGTAGCCGCTCCAATCGGGGCAGTTGTCCCACCCTGCCTGGCAACTCTTCGCGCGAAACTGGTACCAGCGGCTGTGGTCGAGGCCGTCGAACTCCACACCATCAGTTGCTAGAGCATCGTCGACGGTGTACACCTCGTCGTAGCTTCCGCTTTGTGTGGGGGAACGTAGAATCTGGAAGCGGAAATGTCCTGTTTGCGCCGTGGCTCCTGTGTAGTTGACCACCAATTTGTCCGCGTCGTCCGGGTCGACCGCGACGCTTGTTATGGTCGGTGGCGCGTCGAATAAGAACGCGGCCGATGCATCGCTCCACTCGCCGCATCCCGTTCGTTGCTCGGTCTTGCACGTCCTCCCCATCGCCTTGTACCAGTGCATTGCGTCGAGGTCGTGGAACACCGCGTCCGCCACAATGACATTTACTCGCTCTAATGGTGGCAAGGCAGCGTAACCGCCACCGGCTGTCAGAGATCTGTGAAGCTCGAATTGATAGAAGCGCTCAGTCGAGGCGCTATGGGTGTAACTCACCACGAGGCTGGTGGTGGAGGTTTCGAGGTACCTTATCTCCAGGTTGGTAGGCGGACAAGGATCGTCGTCGTCAATCGTGAGCGTCGCATTGGAAGGCGAACCCAGGCCAACGCCGGAGGGCGGGGTCCCGAAGCCGAGGTTCACCGTCTCGTTGTTGCAGTCCGTGTCCTGGTTGGCCCTTATGGTGAACGTCTCAGATGTGTCGCCACTGTTGATTCTAAGCTTGCCGCTGTTCAGCCCATCAACGATGTAATCCCCACTATCCGTATCCGTGCCGCCAGACACTGTGATGGGGATGTCCAGGTTCTGACCGCTCGCCCGGCTCAGGCGCACTTCGATGGGCTGGGGCTGGGGTGCACCTTCATCAACCGAGTATGAAGACAAACTGAATCTCACCGCCGGCGTGGGGGTGGGCGTGGGGGGAGGGGGCGGAGGGGGCGGAGACGTGACGGTTATCGTCACATCGTCCAGAACGGAATTGTCGACATTGCGCCTCAGGCTCACCACGGTCGTCCCCTCGCTGCAGCCCTGCTTCGACGAGGCCACTCGCGCCACTTTGGCGCACACCCAAGCATCCTCAGCTGCTGTCACCCACCCGAAACAGCCGTTATACGCGCCATTCTAACAGATTGTTATTTCATTGCTGTGTCTTTTCGGCCAGTACAGGCCGACGGAGTGCCCCTCGTTCTCCAAAGCGGACGATTATCAAGCTGATGCGGTTTCCAGCAGCGCCCGACACTGGCCTCAGCAGATGGGGAGGCCGACAATCCCGTTTCGAGGACTCCCGCACAACTCCGGCGTTGGCGTTGAGTGCGCCAAACGCAGACAATCTGTTGCGCGACCGCGTAGCAGCGAGACGACGTTCGGCTCATCGACCGCGACGGCCTCGTTCACAACTTCCCATTGCTGGTAAAATACTCTGGTCGCCCTGCCGATCGACCGTAACGCCGCCGCGCGCCTTCCGCTCTGGACGCGCTCGGCCTGGAGATTGATCTGACTCGATGCAACAGCGAACAAACATACCGGACACGATGCCCGCCTCCCCCGTGTCCTTCGAGCCGTCTGTCGGCGGGCCGGACGAATCCGGCGAATCCGGCCTGGACGTCCGGTCCGCCGTCAACCAATACCAGGAAGAGTCTGCGCGGCGCGAGGCCCACTCTATCTGTCTCATCGGCTGTGGCGAGGCCGGGAGCAAGCTGGCCGGCGTCTTCCGGCTCAAGCCCGATTTCGTGTCTACGTATCTCGCGTCCCACTATCCGGTGCGCGCCGTGGTCGTGGACACCCAGTCCGACTTGCCGGAGAAGATGAACGAGCTCTTCGGCTGGCGAGACCCTCGCGTCCAGCTATCCTTCGACCCTCCTCCCCCGGCGGAGTTCGGGCGGCTTCTTGGTATGGCGCCGGAGGGCGGCCTCGATCCGGCCGAGGAGCAGCAGGACAGCGGCTACACGGTGGGAAGGACCGGAGGCGCGGGAGGATTCACCCTGCTGGGCCGGGCCTCGGCTATCTACAACATCTTCGAAAACGAGCAGGCCACGGACACGATCCGAGACTCCCTGGCCGACGGGGGCGTCTTCAGCCGCGAGAACAACGGCTACCTGCTCACGTTCAGCGGGCTGGGTGGGGGCACCGGCTCGGGCATCGTGCCCATCGTTACCGAGTGGATGCAGCGCAACCTACAGCCGCCGCCCACCACCACGTTCAGCCTCTGCGTCCTGCCCGAGGGCCGCGGCGACATCGCCACGGGCACCGAGTGGGGGGAACCGAGACTGCTGTCCAATCTACTCACGTCTCTCTACTACCTCGCCCAGACGCCGTCGGTAAACGGGGTGATGCTGGCCGATAACCTGCTGATGGAAGATATGGGCCATCCGGATTTCATCGGTAGAGAAGGCATCAACCGTTTCCTGCAGGATGCCCTCATGCCCCTTTTCCTGTCGGCGCAGACTACTTACCACTTCAACCCGTTTGGGACACAACTCGACGCGGCCAACGTGCGCACCACCCTGTCGCCCAGGGGCGACGGTCTGCACGAGTTCATCGCCGCCGGGTTCTCGATCTTCCCGCTACCCAACGCACCCGAGCGTATCAGGCGCATGACAGGCAACATCGTGCGCGCCGACTCGGACGACGAAATGCCGGCGCTCTCGGACATGCTCCAAAAGGCGCTCGACGCCACGGTGGTTGAATGCCAACCAAACTCCGCCAGCAACGCCCTCGCGCTGATGGCGGGACCTGAAGATTATCTGCGGCGCGTGATTGCGGACAACAGGGAACGTGGGCGCTTCGAGGAGGAACTGAGGGGCTGCCTGGACAGCGACAGCTCCTCGTCCGGCTCCGCGCGTTTTTTCATGGCCAGCTTCCCCCAGATGACCGACGTTCGCCTTACGGTACTGCTCGGCGGGCCCCGCTTTCCCAAGATAGAGCAGGGAATCAGGCAGGCCCTGGGGGACCCCGGCTGGGCGCCTGAGGCCGGCGAGTCCCTGGCCGACGCGCTCCGGCGGCTGCCCGAGGAAACCATCTTGGAGCGGGGCGCGTCGACCTTGCCCGGAATCAGAGGGGCCGGGCGCGGCTAGTCCCGCTTGTGCGTGTTACGGAGTTTTGGAGTGAGTGTTCTGGCCCATTCCTACGGTCGAGTCTTTGCCTTCGGCATGCTGCCGGTGCTGGTTCTGGTCGGGGCCGCGCAAGCCGGCGCTCCCGTGGACTCCGCGGACGCGGAGCCGCCGCACGCGATTGTCTCGCCATTGGGCGAGGCGGCCGGCGAACTCGCCGCCCAGGCCGGCGGCGAGACGTCGACTCACGGGTTGACGGGAGGCCCATGGTCACTCGTATCAGATCTTTTCCGGGATGCCAGGCAGTACCTTCTGGCCATTCTTGTCATGGCGTTCGTGCTCGCCGTCGTAGCCATGCTCACAGTCTGGTGGCTCCTCACCGGAAGGCCCGAGGGCGGGAGAACGAGACTGCCCAGAAACCGGCGCGAACGGGCCGAGCAGATGTTGCCGGAGTTGCGGAACTCCGTGGGCCGAGTCCGGCGTCTTGCCAAGAACCTGCGTGAAGACGAGATGTGGACCGAGTGGCTGGACGAAATGCCGGACCCGAGGTCGGACGAATCACCGGTCGAAGACAGGCTCAGGCTCGTCGAGGTTTTAGAAGCGAAGCTCAACGGAGTGCGGCAAGAGACCGAGGCCCATCGCCAGACCATCTCCCGCCTCGTCGACGAGCGCCAGCGTGCGGGATTCCACACGGAGGCGTTGCGAGATGCCGCCAATCTGGGCCCGGCCAGCGCGATTGCGCGGCTGCTCAGCGCGGTCGAGGAGCTCGAACACCAACGGATGGGAAGCCAGGCCCGCCTGGAAGACCTGCAAGAACGAATCGACGAGGCGCGTCAGCTCTGCAACCGTGAAATCGCAAACGTCGCGATGCGGCGCTTTCCGCTGGGAATCCTGGGCGTGGCCGACGACATGCTGAAGCTGGCCAACACCGACGAGGAGGTTGCCGCGCGTCGCGAAGTGGTGGAGGGCATTCTGGATAACATTTATCGCCAGTACTTCCCCGGAGCACAAAGGCGCCGGCGATGACGGCCCGCCCGCTCCGCTCCGCCATGTACGCCTCGCTGCCGCACTTCGCCCTGGCGATCGCGCTGTGCCTTCTCGCCATCTCCACGCTCCTCGCCGCCCCGGCGTACGCCCAGGATACCGCCGACCCCGACGACGACGGCCTCACGAACGCGGAGGAAGCCGAGCTCGGGACCGATCCAAACGACGACGATAGCGACGCCGACGGCCTGAAGGACGGCGCCGAGGTAGACACACACGATACCGACCCCAACGACGAAGACAGTGACGACGACGCCCTGGGCGACGGCGACGAGGTCAACACTCACAAGACAGACCCTCTGGACGAGGACAGCGACGACGACGGCCTCTCCGACGGCGCGGAGGTCAGAATATACGGTTCGAACCCGAACGACACGGACTCGGACGACGACGGCCTGAGCGACGGCGACGAGGCGACTATTCACAACACGAGCCCAACAGACTCGGATTCGGACGACGATGGCCTCTCCGACGAAGCGGAACTAAACAAACATCGCACCAGGCCGCTGTTCCCGGACACGGACGGCGATGGCCTGGAAGACGGTGCGGAGGTGAATACGCACAAGTCCGACCCCAAAGATGCCGACAGCGACGACGACGGACTCGACGACGGTGTGGAGGTGAACACCTACGGCTCCAATCCCAACGATACGGACAGCGACGACGATGGCTTCACCGACAGCGCGGAGGTCAACACGCACAAGACAAGTCCCGTGTTGGCCGACACAGACGGCGACGGCCTGACCGATCCCGCCGAAATCAACCGGCATAAGACGAACCCCAACCTCTCGGACACTGACGGCGACGGACTTTCGGACGGCGCGGAGGTCAACACCTACAACAGCAACCCCGAGGTCCAGGACACCGACGGCGACAGTGTTTCGGATGGGGACGAGGTCAATCGGCACTCCTCCGACCCTACCAAGACTGACACCGACAGTGACGGCCTTGCCGATGGCGTGGAGATTAGCGGGGGTACGTCCCCGAGCAGCAGCGACACGGACGGCGACGGCCTTGCCGACGGCGACGAAGTCAATACGCACAAGACCAATCCCGTGTCCGTCGACACCGACGGCGACGCGCTCTCGGACTACGACGAAATCAACACGCACCATACGGACCCGCTGAAGAAGGACACCGACGAGGACGGCCTCTCGGACAAGTACGAGGTGGACCACAGCATCAACCCGCTGCTGGCTGACACCGACGGTGACACGCTCAGCGACGGCGACGAGGTCAACACGCATCTCACAGATCCCACGAAGAAAGATACCGATGGCGACGGGCTGGATGACGCCATCGAAGTCAGGAGAGGGACCGACCCTTCCTCAGGTGACAGCGACGGTGACGGCCTTCTCGACCAGGACGAGATAGACATCCACCGCACCCAACCGCGCAACAGGGACACGGACGGCGACGGCCTCGGCGACGGTGACGAGGTGAACACTCACAATACCAATCCGCTGCTGTCCGACACCGACGGCGATGGCCTGACGGACAGCGCCGAGGTGCTACAGCATTTCACCGACCCCCTTAACCTGGATAGCGACGGCGACGGCCTCAACGACGGGGCCGAGGTGCGTACTCACGCCACCGACCCGAACGTCGCTGACACCGACGGCGACGGCCTCTCCGACGGCGAAGAGGTCAACACACACTCCACGAGTCCCAAGATCCACGACACCGACGGTGACGGACTCGCCGACGGCCAGGAAGTGAGAGGATTCTCCATCTCGCCTATGGGCCTGGAAGTCAAGGTTTTCCCGGACCCGCTGTTGGAAGACACCGACGGCGATGGTCTGTTCGACGGCGAGGAGGTCGCCGAGCCGCATACGGACCCGGAGCGGGCCGACACCGACGGCGACGGGCTTAACGACGGCGTCGAACTGCGCGCCCACCAGACAAGCCCAACGACCGTCGACTCCGACGGCGATGGGCTCTCCGATCTTGTCGAAGTCGAGGGCTACATCCTGTCCATCGGTGGTCTGCAGGTTCTCGTCTACTCCGACCCCAACGACAGCGACACCGACGACGACTTCCTCATGGACAGCCAGGAGCGAGGAGGCGTCACGCTGGAGCTGCTGGGAGAAGAACTGGTAGTGCAGAGCGACCCCACCCGCGCTGACACCGACGAGGACGGGCTGAGAGACGACCTCGAATTCAGCCACGGATGCAACCCGCAGTTGGAGGACACAGACGGGGACGGCCTGACCGACCCGCTTGAGCACCAGAATCTCACCAACTGCACTCGGGCCGACACCGACGACGACGGCCTCGGCGACCAGGTGGAAATCGGCCTGTGCACCAGCCCCACCGAAGCGGATACGGACTCCGACGGCCTGGCGGACGGGCCGGAACATCTCGGAAGGCTGGACGGCGGCCGGCTTGGCCCGGTGGCCTCCGACCCCTGCCTGCCGGATACCGACGGCGACACGATCAGCGACGGCGACGAGATAAATCGCACCGATCCCTCGGACCCGCAGTCCCGGCTTCCAACACATCCGGGTCGCTCCGACACCGACGGCGACGGACTCACCGACCTGCGCGAGAGGTGGCTCGCGACGGACCCGCTCGACCCCGACACCGACGGAGACACCCTGCCGGATCGCATCGAAGTGGTGGGCTCCAGAGTCTCGATAAACGACACCATGGTTATCTACGTCACCAACCCCCTTGTGGCGGATTCGGATGATGACAACCTCTCCGACGCAGCCGAGATCGGGGGCTTCGTGATCACCATTGAAGGCATCGAATTTGTCGCGATCACCGATCCCAACCTGCCGGACACCGACGGCGACGGACTTACCGACTACCAGGAGGTAACCGGCACAGAGTACAACGGCAGTCGCTGGCCTACCAACCCCACCGTCCCCGATTCCGACGGCGACGGCATCCCCGACGCAAAGGAGGCTGAGGGCGCGAGCAACCCGGCGGTCCTGGACAGCGACGGCGACACGATCGGCGACGGCGACGAGCGGGAGCTGGGTACCGACCCCGCCAACGCGGACAGCGACGGCGACGGAAAGACGGACGGCGAGGAGAGCGCGGGCTTCCAACGGTCCCTGCTGGGCATCTCCTACACCGTGAGCACCGATCCGACCAATTCGGACACCGACGGCGACGGCTGGCACGATGCCGAGGACTGGGCGCCGCTGGACTGGTTCCCCACGTGGCTGCTGAGGAGCGTTCCCTTTGTGATACTCGGTTTGGGCTTCGGAATGTACCGGGCTGTTCAGACGTCCCGACAGTACAGGCTTCGCCGTGAAGGCGAGCCGTACCGTGAGCTTGCGTTCCAGATGGCCGAAGTTACCAGAGGCTACCTGTCGGCAGCCGACTTCCAGCGCATCCTGAACCAGTGGCATGAAACGCGACAGATATCCGTCGCCCAGGCGAATGCGTATCTTCCCACGTACGGCTTCCAGCCTCTATATCCAGCTATGAGCGTCCTTGCCGCGGACCGCCTCTACTTCCACCCCGATATCAGGAGAAGCTTTACCTTCGAGGGTCTGCCCGGTCACGTCGAACTCCAAGAAGAAGAAGCCTGGACCGACGACCGCTGGAGCATTTACCGGTGGCGGGAATATCTCCAAAAAATCCAACCATCGTTTGAAAAAATCCGAAAATCGATCGAACGGGCCCTGCGCCGGTTAGCCTCAATGCTGCCGTAGTTGCCCACGGCTGCTTTCGATGAACAAACAGATACTCTTGGCCGTTCAGGTGAGGGTATCGAGCCTTGATATGCACTGTGTGACCTCCCCTCACCCCACCACCGGCCGCCTCGCCGCCGGGCCGGCGGCCTCCAGCGCGCGGGCGGCTTGCAGCAGCGTCAGCTCGTCGAAGTGTCTGCCCACTAGCTGCACGCCTATGGGCAAGCCGTCGGCGCTCCAGCCGAAGGGCGCCGATATGGCCGGGGAGCCGGTCAGGTCCCAGGGCAGCGTGAGGCGGAGGGTGTGCCTGCCGACGAGAACCTCTCCCTCGATGTGGAACTCGTCCAGGCCGTGGGGGAAGGCCGTCATGGGAACCGTCGGACACAAGAACAGGTCATATCGGTTGAAGTAGTCCTTCACGGCCTGGCGCAGCTCCTCCCACTGCTGGTTGGCGTCCAGGTACTCGTCCAGCGTGAACGTGTCGCCATCCACAAAGCGCGAGCGGATGATCGGCGTCAGCTCCGACTCCCGGCCAGCTATGATCGGCCCCAGGTGGCGGCGAGCCTCCATACTGTAGATGACGCGGGAGACGGCCCCGGCGTCCCTTTCCGCCAGCGCGGGAATCTCCACCTGCTCGGTCCGCATTCCCAATTCGCCCAGCGCCGCCGCCGCCTCGGCCACCGAGCGCTGCACCTCCGGCTGTACCGGAACGCCCGCGGAGGGACTCCACCCCACTCTCAGGCCGCTCAGGTCCGCGACCAGCGGCGCATAGTCCGGCACCGGCGCCGGCGGCGCGTACAGGTCCACGTCGTCTGGCCCGGCAAGGATGGACATTGCGAGGCCGATGTCGCCGACGGTCCTTGCCATGGGTCCAACGTGGATGGCCCGGTGCAGCACCTGCGGCTGTATCCCGGTGTAGGGGACGCGCCCCAGCGTCGGCTTGATTCCCACGATCCCGCACAGGCTCGCCGGCGCGCGGATGGAGCCTCCCAGGTCGGTGCCCAGTCCAAGTGGCGACAGCCCGGCGGCTATGGCCGCAGCCTCGCCGCCGCTGGAGCCGCCCGCCGTTCGCTCGGGATTCCACGGGTTGCGGGTAGGGCCGAACACGTCGTTGTCGGTCTCCCACCACAGCGCGAATTCGGGCATGTTTGTCTTGCCAAGCAGAATCCCGCCCGCCGCCTTCAGCCGCGTGTACACCTCGGCGTCCCGTTCGGAAACATAGCCCGCGTACAGCCGCGAACCCAGCGACATGGGCAGACCCGCCGTCTCGATGCAGTCCTTCAGCGTGTATGGCACGCCGTGGAGCGGCCCCAGCTCGTCGCCGCGCATGACGACGGCTTCGGCCTCCCTCGCCTGGGCCAGCGGGTCTGCCGCGGGGAACACGATGGCGTTGAGCGCCGGATTGAGCCGCTCAATGCGTTCGAGATGGGCCTGGACGATCTCCACCGGAGAGAGACTCTTTCGGCGTATGCTCGCCGCCAGTTCCGTTGCGGGCGCGAAACAGATATCCTCGCTCATGTCGTACCTCCGTTAGCTCACTCGATATGGAAGTAGGGATTCCAGGCCACCTCCCACAGGTGGCCCTCCGGGTCGGCGAAGTAGCCGGAGTAGCCGCCCCAGAACACGTCCTCCGCGGCCTTGACCAGCGTGGCGCCCGCGGTCACCGCCTCGTCCAGAACGGCGTCCACCTCCTCCCGCGTGCGGCAGTTATGCGCCAGGGTCACGCCCGAAAAGCCGCTGCCCTCCGTCGGCACTTGGGCGTCGTCGGCCAGCGCGTCGCGGGGGTACAGCGCCAGCCAGGTGCCCTTCAGCTCGAAGAATGCGATCGACTCGGTGTCCTCACCGTCCTGCAGGGGCAGCCCCAGCCCGTCCCGGTAAAACTCGATCGAGCGGGGCAGGTCGGTCACCCCCAGGGTGATGATGCTGATGCGTGGTTCCATGGATAGTCCTTTCTCAGATACGTTTGGGCGCAAAGTACCGGCCGGCAGCGTGGATGGCCTGGCCCGGTGTAGCCGCGCTATATGCGCTCGAAGTACCGCGCGCGCTCCCAGTCCGTCACGGCGCGCCGGTACGCCTCCGCCTCGCTGGCGAAGAAGTGGGCGTAGTGCGCCACCACGTCCGCGCCGAACGCCGAGCGCGCCAGCTCGCTGCGGCTGAACGTCTCGACTGCGGCCTCCAGGCTGCGGGGCAACGCCGTCTCGGCGGGCGCGGAGTACACGTCGCCAATGTACGCGGGCGGCGGCTCGATGCGCTCCTCGATGCCAACCAGCCCCGACGCGATGGCCGCGGAGTAGGCGAGATACGGGTTCACGTCCGCGCCCGGGACCCTGCACTCGATCCGCAGGCTCGACCCCCTGCCCACGACCCGGAACCCCGCTGTGCGGTTATCGGGCGCCCACGCCAGCGCCGTCGGAGCCCAGCTCCTGGCCATGAAGCGCTTGTACGAATTCACGGTCGGCGCGTAGCACACCATCAGCTCCGCTGCGTACCGCATCCAGCCGCCTAGGAACCAGCGAAACTCGTCCGAACAGGCGATGCCGGAGAGGTCGTCGTCTCCGGGGAAGGCGTTCGACTGCTCTCCGTCCCTGTCGGTCCACAGGCTCAGGTGCAGATGGGAGCTGGAGCCGGCCTGTTCGGCGTCCGGCTTCGCCATGAAGGTGACGCTGCACCCCATGCGGTCCGAAATCTCCTTCACCGCCTGCTTTAGCACCAGGTGGCGGTCCGCCATCTCCAGCACCGGCGCGTAGCGGATGTTCAGCTCGTGCTGTCCTCGTCCGAACTCTCCCTTCGTAGATTCCACCGGCACCCCGGACGCCGCGAGATGGCGCCGAAACGCGCCGTTCATGTCCTCGTTCCGCGTCCCCTGAAGTAGCTGGTAGTCCTCGAGGTACCAGCCCGCCTCGCGCAACCCCCGGAATCCGCTCCGGGCGGCGTCCTCGTAGGACGTCCGGAACTGGTAGTACTCCAGTTCCGATCCGGCCTTCGCCACGAACCCCCGGCCGGCCAGCCGCTCCATCTGCCGGCGTAGGATCGAGCGCGGCGCGACTGCCACCGGCCCGCCGCCCGGCTCCATCTCGGCGTCGCAGATAACCAGCGCGGTCCTGTCCTGCCACGTCAGCCTCCGGATCGTCGCCAGGTCCGGCGCCAGCCGCAAGTCACCGTAACCGCGCTCCCAGTTCGAGAAGTCGTAACCCTCCACCGGCTCCATTTCGATGTCCACCGTCAGCAAATAGTCGCAAACGTGCGTGCCCTCCTCCACGTCCGAGAGGAAGAACGAGGCGTCCAGCCGCTTGCCCACCAGCCGGCCGTAGTGGTCCGGGAATGCCAGGATCACCGTGTCTATGGAGCCGTCGCGGACTGCCGACCGCAAAGACTCCAGATCTATCATGCCTCGTGTCATCGCGTTCTCCCAGTTCGCGTGTTGACTCTGGCCCACCGGCCCAATCGCGCATCATCAAATATAGTTGGCGCTCCGCGATGACGCAACGGACAAGCGGCAGCGCGTTGATGGTCTGGGCTTGACCGAGTTCCTGCGATTCGTCCTTGCGTTGCGAGCTTCTACTCGCTGGGCTACGGCGACCCTTGGCAATGCAGGGACGGAGGATGTGATACGTACTCTGGCACTTGGGGAATCTCACGAACTCGCCCGCGGAGGAGGGCTGGCAGAAGGTTGGCCTCTTCCAGCCCGTCCAGGTCTATCCACTGAAACACGATGCCAGGCTCAGTTCCTTCGAATTCGCCTTCACGCCCGGGAATCTCTGAGCCGGGAGCGAACTCGACCAGGAAGTACAAGCCAAGCTCCTGAAACCGATTGCCGTCCAGCTCGAACAGGTTGTCCGCAACCACAACGAGGCGCCCGATCTCCGCCTCCTCGCCAAACTCTTCACGCATCTCCCTCGCCAACGCCGCTAAAGCGTTCTCGCCGTACTCAACGCGCCCGCCGGGGACGAAGCAGAATCCGTTCGCGGCGTCCTGTTCGACAAGAAGGCGACCGCTGTGCACGGCAATGGCGCCGACGCGGTACATGAAGGTGATTTCCCGGTTCGACGACATGATCATGTTTGAAGACGGCATTGGAAACATGGCCACGGCCCCTCCGAAATGCTCCAAACTGTTAGCCCGGGGCCTAGACACCGGCTCCGCGAGGGTAGAAACATTAGCGCCGCTGTCCCCGCTCGAAGACGACACAGGCCGCGCCTGCGTTCAGCGGGCGCGGCCTCTTGCTGCGCGTGGCTTCGCGGTTCGCTAATCGACCTTCACAGCGTGTCGAACCCCTTCCAACCGGGCAGCGCGGCCGACTGGCGTACCCACTCGGCAAACTGCTCCTCGTCAAGCCCGTCCTCGTAGATGTCGACCCAGCGCGCGTCCGGGTCCTTGCCCGAGCCCGGCGGCTCCGGGATCAGCTCCGAGCCGTTGAGGAACGTCACCTTCACGTAGCGCGTGAAGACGTGGTAGCTTGCGAACCAGCCCTGGCCCTCGATGCCGTAAAAGGGCGAGTTCCAACGCACGGCCTTGCGCACGCCGGGCGCGTTGCTCACGATCAGGTCATCCAGGCGGCGGCCCAAGTCGCTCTTCCAGCCCGGCATGGCCGCGATGTACGCTTGCACCGGCGCGTCTCCGTCCGCCTTCGCGATCTGCGGATTGCCGCCTGAGAGAAGCACTGTCTTCCCGTCAGCCGCTATGGCGCCGTAATCCCTACCGGCCTTCATCGATCTCCTGGGCGCCTTGCGTGCCATCGATCTCACTCCTCCATTGAACGGTATGGGACTATCACTCTGCCGTCTCGCATCACCATGGACATTGTACGCAGAGCCGCGATGTCTTCCAACGGGTCCCGCTCCACCACTATCAGGTCCGCTGCCTTCCCGGCCTCTACCGTACCAACCAGGTCGTCCATCCCGATAGCTCTGGCGGCCCCTCCCGTCGCCGACTTTACGACCTCCATGTTGCTCATGCCGGCCTGGCTCTGCAGCTCCAGCCCCAGGCAGTAGTCGCCGAACGTCTGGATGGCGTCGGTGCCCGCAATGATTTTGACGTCCCACTCGCTCCACAGCCTGCCCAGAAACTCCACCTGGCTCTCGCACTTCGCCTCCAGCGCGTCCAGACGCAGCCGCTCCACCGGGTCCAGCGGGGATGACCGCGCCTGTTCCAGCAGCGCCTCTCTGCCTCGGTATCCGGTCTGGACGGTCGGGCTGACGTACATACCCTGCCGCGCGATACGCTCTGCCACCTCCGGGCGGAAGATGTAGGAGCCGTCCGGCTCGATGAACCCGCCGTGCTCCATCATGTCCACGCCCGCGTCGAGGGCGTTCACCATGCTCTGTGTCGCAAGGCAGTGGGCCGTGGTGAGCCTGCCGTGCACGTGCGCCTCCTCCACGATCGCGCGCAACTCGCCGACGCCGTAGGAGTGCTTGCGGTTGTCGGTGATGGCGGTGCCGCCGCCCGACGCCATGATCTTTATGAAGTCCGACCCCTCTTTGACAAGCTGGCGCACCGCCTCCCGCACGCCGTCCTCGCCGTCCGCCTCGCCGTTGCACCAGAAGAAGTGGCCGCCGGTGATCGTCACGGGGCGGCCCGACAGCAGCAGCCGTGGCGCGGTGACCAGCCCCTGCCGCGCGCCCTCCCGCAGGTCGAACGTGACGCGGTTGCGCGCGCCGCAGTCGCGCAGCGTGGTCACGCCCGCGCTAAGGTGGATGTGCGTGTTGTGCGCGGCCCGCAGCAGCATGATCTCGTCGGTATCGCGCTCGATCACCGTCTCGTAGGGGCCGTCGTGATACCCGTGGTTGCCCACCGTGCCGAACATCAGGTGAGTGTGGGCGTCGATCAGCCCGGGAAGCAGATACCCCTCCGGGTAGTCGAGCTCGCGCACGCCCGGCCTGTCGGGAAGCGGCGCCTTGCCCTTTTGGCCCACCGCCGCGATCGTGCCGTCCTCGATCACGACGACGGCTCGCTCCAGCGGCGCTGCGCCCGTGCCGTCGATCAGCGTTCCTGCCCTGATTACGGTCGTCGATGGTATGTCCATAGCCGAGCGCCCCCTCTTTCGCGGATCGCCTTCAGGCTCGTTGATTACCATGGCTGCTGTCGGGATACGTCCGAGCCGCTGCTCTGATTATACTTATACGCGCTCAATCCGCCATAACGCGCCTCCAGGGAACAAGGCGTGCCATTTCAAGGCGATGCGAGCTACATGACGCTCAGGAGTTGGCACATGGAATTCGATCCCAGGAACCCCGACATGGCCCGGCCCGGTGACGGTGGCCTTGGGCAGCCCATCGCGATTTCGCTGGACAGGGTGGATGAGATCGCCACCGAGGTCCAGCGACTCGTCAAGGCGGGACGCGAGAGCACCGCCTGGGAGCTTATCCGATACCTGCACCCGGCAGACATGGGCAGCGTCGTGGCGAGCCTTCCGCGCGGGAGTAGGGAGGCCATGGTCCGCGTGATGTCGCCGGAGACCGTGGCCTGGATGCTGAGGCAGATGAACCCCGTCGAGGCCGGCCGCGTCGGGACCCGCCTCGGCGTGAAGGTGCTGTCCCTCGTGTTCGGCCAGCTTCACCCGGCCCAGGCGCTGGCTACGCTGCGGCGGCTGCCCTTCCTGCGCCCCCACAAAGTCGCGGAGTCCCTCGACCGGCCGTTGGAAGACGAGGGCGCGCTCGCGCACGGGCCCGACACCGCGGGATCCCTGATGGTCGCGGAGCTGCCGATAGTTGACGCCGGCGCCCTGGTCCAATCCGCGCGTCAGAACCTGGGAGAACTGGCGGAGACGCGGGACAAGATCACCCACGTCTACGTGCTCATCGGCGGCGAGCTGGCCGGCCAGGTGAGCATGGTTGACCTGGCGCTCGCCGACGACGCGACGCCTGTGCGGGACGTGGCGTCGCCGATCGTCGCCACGGTCACCACCGACACGCCCGCCGAGGAGTGCGCCCGGCTGCGGCGGCACTACAACGTGACGCAGCTTCCGGTAGTCGACGGCCCCCGGCTGACCGGCGTTATCCTGGCCGACTCGCTGCTCGGCGTCACCGTCGAGCAGGACACGCGCCAGATGCAGCAGGTGGCCAACGTCGCCGGTGAAACGGTGGACGGCCCCCTGGCCGGTTCGGTCCGCTCGCGCCTGCCTTGGCTCACCGTCAACTTGGGCACCACGTTCCTAGCCGCCGCCGTCGTCGCGCTGTTCGAATCGACGCTGACCCAGGTGGTCGTGCTGGCGGCGTTCCTGCCCGTGGTCGCGGGGCAGGGCGGAATCGGCGGCACGCAGACGCTCACGCTCATCGTAAGGGCGATCGCGCTCGGCGAGCTGGCCGGCGTCGAGGCGCGGCGGCTGCTGTTGCGGGAGGCGCTTCTCGGCCTGCTCCACGGCGTCTGGCTGGGCGTGCTCGTGGCAGCTATCGCGTTCGCCTGGAAGCAGAACCCGGGGCTGAGCCTGGTTCTCGGCGTGGCGATGCTGGGGAACATGGTCATCGCCGGCTCGGTGGGGGCCGCGGTTCCGCTGCTGCTGCGCAGAATGGGACTGGACCCGGCGGTGGCGTCGGCGGTGGTGGTGACGACCGCGACGGACGTGTTCGGCTTCCTGCTGTTCCTCGGCCTCGCGACCGCGTCGATAGGCCTGCTAACTTGAGCGGGCCCTACCCATTAGTCCGCCTCTCGCTTGACGGGAGAGTATTGAGAGCCGACTGGAGAGGATCGAGGGCCTGCCCTGAGCCTGCCGAAGGGTAAGGGTGAATGCATGGGCGCTTCGATGCAATTCTCCGAGTTGCAGCCTGGCTACTCCCCGGCCTGGATGACGACGCGGCCGCCGTCCCGGACCTGGATGCTCAGGTCATGGGTGTCGAGCAAAGCCATCCCCACAGGTGGTGTGCTATCAGCCGCGTAGGTATACACGTCTCTGGGTTGACCGTCCCATAGAATGGTAACGACGTAGACCTCGAAGGACGCCTCACTGCCGTCCGCCAGCGTCACCCTTCCACTGGTCACGAAGGGCAGACTCAACTCTGCCACAAGCGAGGGCGGAAGAGTAAGAAAGCGGTTGAAACCGGTGTCTATCACAGCTTCGACTTCTAGCGACTGCCCTGCCGGGCCTTGCACGAGAAGGGTCACGATGGCTTCATACGAGGCGTTGACGACTCCCTCGATCACCCGGTCCTCCGAAGGGATCCGCCTCCGATGCTGCCTATCACGCGGTGCCCAACCCGCACCGACCATACGTCGATGGCGTCGGGGCACTGTTCCCGCAGACGCTTTGCTGCGGTCAGAAGGTCGTCCGAGACGGCCCAACCTCTGCTGTCCACGTCGATGGAGACGAACTCCCCGTGGTGGTCCGCCTCGACCTTTGAGCGGATGTTCCGTTCGTACATCTCATCGCCCAGCCGGGCCGTCTCGTCGATAGGCCGGCGAGAGGGTGCGGCGGTGTGCCCCTCCGGGGCGGGTGCTGCGGTCTCAGAGTCTTTCATACATCCTCCCTTTCACAGCACTTCTCTACACACATACTCTACCATCTTGTGGGAAGCCGCGAGAGCAACAACCCCCTAGAACACCGCGATGGGATTCACCGGCGATCCGGTGCCTCCCACCACGTACAGCGGGTTGATGGTCACCATGAACTCGTACCGGCCCTCCTCCGCGCACGCCGCCGCCAGCGGCTCCAGCAGCGCGTTGTCCAGCAGCGCCACGCCGTAGGCAAATATCGCGCCGTGCACCGTCCACGGCACGTCGTACTCGTTGGGAACGATGTCCATCATGTCCCATCCTAGTATCGATATGTCGTTGTCGCGCACGAACGGCAGGCACGAGGCGTGCAGCCCCGGGCGCGGCGACGGTCCCCAGAGGCCCGTGTCCCGGACGTAGGCCTCGCGCCCGCTGTACGCCATCACCGCGTCGCCGGGCGCGATCTCCACGCCCTGTGCGGCGGCCACGTCCTCCAGCTCCCAGCCGTGCACCGGCTCCTCCCGCGTCACGTAGGGCTTGCCCCTGTGCCTGGGCACGTCCAGCAGCACGCCCCGCGTCAGGATGCCGTCGCTCCAGTTGTCCACCGAGCCGTAGGTCGAGCCGCTGAAGGTGATCACGTCGTCGGGATCCTTCCCGTCCCACATTCCCTCGCTGTCCCACACGTGGGAGAGCGCGTCGATGTGGGTGGTGGCCCAGCCGTGAAAGGCTACGCCGTAGTAGTCGCCCGCGCTGCCGCCGTCCGGCTCCCGCACGCCGCGCGTAACGTAGTGGTGTGCGGGCCTGGGATTGCCGGGCGACGCCTGCACCGGAAACGGCCTGCTCAGCGACACCGTGCGTCCCTTCCGCACCAGCCGCGTCGCGGCCAGCCGCTTGGCGTCGTCGATCAGGTTCATCGCCCCCGCGGCGCCCTTATCGCCCCATCTGCCCCAGTTGCGGCGGTCTCTCAGGTACGAAAGCACCTCCTGCTTGGTGGGAACGCTGCGCTTAGTCATCAGTTGGGCCTCCTGTACAAAGTGGGAACGGGGCCAATCTATACGCCGCCCCAAAGCCTGTCAAACCGCCGTGCCACGATCCGTTCCGTATCAATCCGCGGCCAACCGATGCGGTTAGCGCACAACCGCGCCCACACCCCACCCATTCGTTCCCCAGCACCCCGAAGAAAGTGTCACTTTCCCGCGCCACCCGTTCTCGCCCGTGCTCCACCGCATCCCCACGCACGTCCTGCCCATCCCCACGTCTGCACAATTTCTCCCCACCAATCCGCCCTGATACCGCAATTTCGCCCACCCGCTTGAAAAATACGTACATTCGTGCTATTCTCGCTCACGCGAGGGACCGACCCCGTGGCACGCAGAGCCTGACACCAAACGGGGCAAGTCCCTAGGCATCCTTTGGGACGTTGAAGACCTGGCCACTGACCACCGTCCACTGACCACCGATCCGCCCCCGTCCTCATCTGTCACGCGGTGCTACGTCTGTGTCCAAAAATGCCCGCTCCGGCAGTACAGATTCGCGCAAGACCTCCGGCAGCCCCAGCTACGAAACAAACAGAATGTCGCAGAAACTAACAGATTTCACCCTCCCGCCTTCGCGGGAACAACGCTGTCGGCGCACGCCAGGCAATCCGATACAGATTCCCGGCCCCAAAACCGCGTTGAAGCTGGCCGCGCGCGCGTGCTATAATTTGCCTTATTCTGCCGTGCGGACGGACGAACTGTGGTGCCCCCGCGCAGGCCTGAACAAGCCCTCCGCCCCGTTGGATACCGGCGCGGGAGGCCTTTGGGGCCTCGCCCCTACAGAGCGAACTAGGAGAACAGCTTGGTTGAACAGCAAACCCGAAACTACGAGCTGATGATGATCATCAGCCCCGAGGCCAACGAGACCGAAATCGACGCCGCCAGCGCCCGCGTCGCCGGCTTCATCGCCGACCGCGGTGGCCTGATCTACGAACAGTCGAACTGGGGTCTGCGTCGGCTCGCCTACCCGATACAGAAGTTCCAGGAAGGCAACTACGTGCTCACCCGCTTCGCGTTGGAGCCGGCCGAGATCATAGAATTGGACACCAGTCTCAAGGCGTCGGACGACGTGATGAGACATCTCACGATGAAGCTGGACAAGTCCGTTAAGGTCGAGGTGCCCGAGCTGGAACCGGAAGCAGAGCCGGTACAGGCAGAGGAAGCGGAGGCGGAGGCGTCCGACCCACCGGTCGCACAGGCCGAAGCGGCGGATGTGGAAGCGGATACGCTCGACGCGCCAGTCGCCGAGGCTGAGACGACGGATGTGGAAGCGGAGACGTCCGACGCGCCAGTCGCCGAGGCTGAGACGACGGATGTGGAAACGGAGACGTCCGACGCGCCAGTCGCCGAGGCTGAGACGACGGATGTGGAAGTGGAGACGTCCGACGCGCCAGTCGCCGAGGCTGAGAACGAGGTCCCCGCGGAACCGGCCGCCCAGCCCGAGGCGGAAGCCGCCGCGGAAGTGGAAACGCCCGACGAGCCGGTCACGAAAGGCGGCGGCGAACAGTAGACCCCGCTTTCCTGGCAAGTCTGCGGGATGGCTACGATTAGGGACCTGGGAGGCGTCCTTTGGAAGAACGGCTTAGAAGAATGGAGGATTTCGCACAAATCTCCACGGAGATACACTTCCTGATGGAGGAATCCCAGCGGCGGATGGAGGAATCCCAGCGGCGGATGGCGGAAAACCAGCGGCGGATGGCGGAAAACCAGCGGCAGATGGAGGAAAACCAGCGGCAGGTGGAGGAAAACCAGCGGCAGGTGGAGGAATCCCAGCGACGGCGCGATGATGCGATGAACCGCTTGGCCCAAGCCATCGCCCTGATCCAGGCGGACATCATTCGCATTGACGAGACTCGCTAAGGGTGCGAAAAGCTGCCTTGTGGCAAGCTGAAAAGCTTGGGAACGACCTCTTGGCTCTAGAGGCGGCGCTCCATTTTCATACCAACTACGGAATAGAGCAGAGGCGCGGCAGTTAGCCAGTATACACCAGAAAGAGATTCATCGTGCTGAACAAGATCATGGTAATAGGCAACTTGGGTTCCGACCCGGAGATGCGTTATACGCCCAGCGGCATTCCTGTGACTTCGTTTTCGGTCGCCACCAACCGCAGGTACACTACCCGGGATGGCGAGAACCGCGAGGAGACCGAATGGTTCAGGGTCGTGGCCTGGAATCGCCTCGCCGAACAGTGCAACCAGTACTTGACCAAGGGGAGGCGAGTGTATGCCGAAGGCCGCCTGAAGAGCGACACCTGGGTGGGCAACGACGGTCAAACGCGCTTCCGCAACGAGATAAACGCCTCCGCAGTGGTGTTCCTGGACAGTGCCGGAGAGAGGTCCGGCCCGCGCGACTCGTTCGACGGCGGCGACCAATTCGCCTCCGGCCCTCCGCCCCAGGATGACGATGATCTGCCCTGGTAAGGTGGCCTACACCAATTCCAAACTCTCCCGGAGACCGGGAAGGAACTGACCACTGACCACTGAAAACTGATCACCAAAAAGGATAGTCATGACCACAGGACAAAGAAGACCCAGAAGGGGCAGACCCAGGTATTACGCACGGCGCAAGGTGTGCTCGTTCTGCGTCGACCGCGTGAAGTACATCGACTACAAGGAGCTCGACCGCTTCCGGCGTTACCTCTCGGACCGGTTCAAGCTGGAGGCCCGGCGCAAGACGGGCGTGTGCGCCAAGCACCAGCGCGGCCTTTCCACCGCCATCAAGCGCGCGAGACACCTCGCCTTGCTTCCCTTCAGCCCCGACCACCGCTCCCCAACATTCGACCGGTACGCCCGCAGATAACCCGGAAGCGCAGCCATGGCAGAGCAGACCGGAGCACCTACACCTCACGCCGTAGTCGTCGACAGGCGGCACCAGGCAGTGCGAACGGAGCACGACGTCAACCGCCGCCGTATCGCACTGGCGGTAATCGGTGTGATGTTGTTCGCCATCACCAGCATCGTAGTCGTCGGCTATTTCCTGATTTTCGTCCTGCCCTCCCGCGAGGTTGTGGTCAGGGTGAACGACGTGACCTACACTCGCGGAGACATGGTGAAGCTCCTCCGCGTCAGCCAGAAGGGAATTGAGTTCCTGGGCGGTCAGTTCAACGCCACCAACGACATCTTCCAGACCCTTCAGCTATTCGTGGAAAACGAAATCATCGCCCAGTCCGCCCCGTCGCTCGGCTTAAGCGTCACCGACGACGAGATCCGTGCCCAGATTCGCCAAATATTCACGCCGCGCGCGGCCGCGTCGGGCAGCATGGACCCCGGGCAGGTCGAGCGCGAGTTCCAGGAACGCTACAAAGGCTACCTGAACGCCATCCAGTACAGCGAAGAGGAGTACAACCAGCTCACCAGGCGGTCCATCGTCAGGGAGAAGACGCGCCAGTTCATTGGCGATAGCGTGCCCACTTTCGCTGAGCAGGTCCGCCTCCAACAGATAATCGTGTCTCCCACCGACGAGGTCGACGTCATGCAGGTTAAGCTGGAGGACGCCCTGCGCGATGCCACCGAACCCGAAGAAATCCGTCAGGCCGTGAAGGGTATCGTACGCGAGTTCTCCCGCGACTCCCAGGAAATGGTCCGGCTCGGAGGCGACCTGGGCTGGGTGCCCCGCGGTATCCTGAAAGACCACGAGTACGCCTTCTTCGATCTCGAGGTGGGCAAGCTGAGCGAGGTCAGCACGAGCGTCCAGGACCAACAGATCCTGTACTACTTCATCGTCTCGGAGAGGGCCGAGGCGCGCGAACTGGACCCCGAAGACCTCGACACGATGAAGACGGCTGCGCTACAGACCTGGATAAACGAGCAGCGGGCCAAGTTCGACGTGTATTCCAACTTCGACTCCGAGATTTACGCGTGGATGCTGGAGCAACTCGGACTGTCCGCCGCGCCGCAAGAGGAAGAAGAAGCGCCGCAGCCCCTCGGGCCGTTCGGTTTCTGAGGAACGTGAGCCTGGCGCGCGCATGAAGACCTCGGTGGGCATAGGCTTGCTGGGCCTGGGCGTAGTGGGCGGCGGCGTCGCTCGAACCCTCGTGGAGCGCGCCGACCACGTCCGGCAGCTCGCCGGCTGCAAGCTCTCGCTGGAGGGCGTGCTGGTCAGGGACCCCTCCAGGCCCCGCTCGTTCGATGTGCCCTCGAGCCTTGTCACCACCAGGGTCGAGGACATTCTCGACAACCCGGCGGTGGACGTCGTTGTCGAGGTGATGGGCGGCCAGACTCCCGCGCTGGACTACATTGTCAAGGCCATATCGCTCGACAAGCACATCGTAACCGCCAACAAAGAGGTGATGGCCAAACAGGGTCCCGACCTGCTCACGCTGGCCCGCAAGAAGGGCGTACAGGTGATGTTCGAGGCCAGCGTGGCCGGCGGCACCCCTATCATCGGCCCGCTGCTGCGCGACCTCGTGTCCAACGAGATTTCCTCCATCCACGCCATCATCAACGGCACCACCAACTACATCCTCACCCAGATGGTGCACCAGGGCGTGGGCTTCGACGATGCCCTGCGCGCGGCCCAGGAACTCGGCTATGCGGAGTCCGATCCCACAAATGACGTCGAGGGCATCGACGCCGCCTACAAGCTGGCCATCCTGTCCACGCTCGCCTTTCGCGCCCGCATCAAGGATAGCGACGTGTACCGCGAGGGCATCACCCGCCTCGACGCGCGCGACTTCCTGTACGCCAGGGAGTTGGGCTACACCATAAAGCTGCTCGCCATAGCGAACATGCGTGACGGCGTGGTGGAGGCCCACGTGCACCCTGCGTTCGTGCCCTCCGACGTGATGCTCGCAAAGGTCGAGGGAGTGCTGAACGCCGTAGAAGTGGAGGCCGACATGGTGGGTCGCGTGTTGTTCACCGGCCCCGGCGCCGGAGCCGAGCCTACCGCCAGCGCGGTCGTGGCCGACGCAATCGGCATCGCCCGAAACATCGTCGGCAACGTCACGCCGCCCACTCCGCTCAGGCTGTCGGAAAACGTGCGCGTAAGCCCGATGTCCGACCTTGAGACCAAGTACTACCTGCGCCTCAACGTCGACGACCGACCCGGCGTGTTCGCCCGGATCGCCAAGCTGCTCGGCGACCTCGACATCAGCATCGCCTCGGTCATCCAGAAGGAGACCGACGAGGCGGCTCAGCGCGCGGAGATAGTGATGATGACCCACCGCGCCAGAGAGGCCGCGATGACCAACGCCCTTGGCCTGCTGAGCGAGCTGGACGTGGTGAACGACGTGGGCAACCTCGTCCGCGTCGAGGAGTGGGAGTAGCGCCGCTGGCCGCCCCGCGCCGCGCGCTCGTGCTCGCGCTTTCCGCGCTCGCTCTGCTCGCCGCCGCCTGCCACACCACGACCCTGAAAGACGATCCCGCGAGCCCGGCTTCCGCGTCCGAGGCCCCCGACGACTCCATGAGCGTGCAAGTCCCCGCCGCCTTGGTGGCCCCCAGAGGCGAATACAACACTGAGGCGCCGTTCGACGATCTAGTCAAGCCGCACTTCTTCGCGGCGTCCGAGGACGGTCGTTTGGTAGCGGCTGAGGGCCGGCCCGACCTGCTGACGTTGCGGCAGGGCAGGGCGAAGGTCCGGCTCGCCCACGACGACGGCGCGCGCTACCTCGACCCCCTCGCCCTCGCGCCGGAACAGCTCGGCGAGCACCCCGTTCACCGGCTGCACAGGTTGCAGGCCATGGGCGCGCCGCTCGACCCGGACCTGGCCGCCCGACTCGCCCCGGATGCATTCGACCACGGCCTGTTCCACGCCGTGCGGTTCGAGTTCCTCGCCGGCCGGCAGACTGAGGGCGTGGCGGCCGAGCTGTTCCCCGACGGCACGCTGCTCGTGATTCCCAGCGAGGCACCGTCGGAGTGGCGGCGCGACGGCGACGGCCTGCCCCCGCCGACCCACTTCCACGTGAACGCGAGGGCGCTAAACGCCCCCGGCTCCGACCTTGCGAAAGAGTTCGAGGCCGAGATACTCGCGCTCCCTTTCGACGACCAGCGCTACCCAGCGCCCGCGCTCGCCCGCAAGCAGTGCGGCGTGTACGCCGAAAGCGTCCGCGACGCCGGATACCGCGCTCTGCATGAGTCCGCGGGGTTCCGCTTCACGCCCGGGCACACCGCCGACCCAGAGGGCACGGCCACGTCCACGCCGGGCTACGGCGAGCGCCTCTGGCGTGAGGTCCGCACGGGCGCCGGCGAGGGGCTGAGCTACTTCGGGTTCGAGGGCTACTGGGTCGCAGAGCGCGCCCGTGAGCTTGGCGCGCCCTGGCTGGACGACTGCGACACCCTCTACGCGCCGCGCGCCTTTCCGCAGGGCAGCGGCGAGTCCGGCCACTACGTGGTGATGCGGCGTTCGCTGGAACCGGAGAAGGCGCAACGCTACCGGCTGCTGCGTATCGCCGCCGACGGCTCGGCCGAGCACCTGCACACGGCGCCCGGCATACCACTGATGGCGCAACCGCTGCCGGACGACGCCCGCCGGTGGCTGGTCAGCTCCGAAGGCTGGCCCGCGCCCGACGGCCCGACGCCGGACCCGCGCTGGCAGTCCGTCTACCTCGTCGATCTCGATCGCCCCGGCGACTACCGCCTGCTGGAGTATCCGCTGTCGCGCTTTCCCGATCCGCCGGACAACGGTCGGCTGTACGGCGGCTCTCCCCGGTTCAGCGAAGACGGCGCGCACATGCTCAACTCGCTGTACGGTTTCAGGGACGAGGGCGGCGGGCTGTGGAGCGTGGCCCTGTCGGGGAGCGGCTTCCACAGCGATCCCGGCGGCTACGCACGAGTGGTGGCCTGGGACCACCTGCTTAGCTGGTTCGCCCTGACCGCCGACGGCGAGTCGCCGGACGAGTCCATGACGCTGTTCGTAACCGGCAAGGAGGTTGCCGACGACTTCGCCATGACCGCGAACGTGCTGCGAATCGAAGGCGGCGGACTGGACTGGGAAGTGGGCCGCAAGGAGCGGCTGCTGCAGATGGTGGGCTGGAACCCCGTGCCGTTCGCGCTCCAGCGGCTGGACGGCGGACGCTTCAGGGTCGCGGTGGAGACCCACCTGAACTACGAGAGCTCGCTGCTCCCCAGGGCCAAGGGCGTGTACATAGTCCCGGTCGATACCGCGCCGTAGGCCCTCTTTCCCTTATCATTTCGAGCGTAGCCGAGGAATCTGGGGCGGTGCAGTTCCCAGCGTGCCTCATCTCCTTCGGCGAGTCCTCGTAGGGGCAGGTTTCAAGTCTGCCCGTTGGCGGTTGCCGCTACCCCTTCGCCAGATCGGCGGCGTTCTTCGCGGCGCCGACGACCAGCCGCCCGTCAACCTCCAGCAGCGGACGCCGCACCAGCCGCGGCTCCTCCACCATCAGACGGACCAGGTCGTCGTCGGAGAGCGCGTCCCTGTCCAGCCCCATCTTCTTCACCGACGGGCTGCGCCACGAGAATATGTCCCGCGGCGAGTCGTCGCCCAGCAGCCCGCGAAGCTCGGCCTCGTCGAACGGCTCCTTGAAAAAGTCCCGCTCCTCGACCTCCACCCCTTCCTGTGAAAGCAACGCCTTCACCCTCTTGCAGGTGCTTCAACGAGTCCAGGTGTACATCTTCATGGTGTCAGCTCCTTCATCTTGAGTCGCGTGTCCCCGCCCACAGCATTCAGATAGGCACTTCTTTCAATTCTCCCGGTTGAATCTGCTCGACAGCGGCGCGAACGGCGTCTATCCTCTGTCGCACCCTGGGCCATCTGCTTGAACCCGGGACGACAATTGCGAGCTGCCTGCCGGTGAGGTTCTGTTGATCCTGCATGTTCTGGTCGGCGGTAATGAGGAGGTCGTAGGCTTCACCTTCCGCGCGGGCCAACAACTCGCCATTACCTAGTTGGGACCATCCCAACTCTGCTGCTGTGTCGATGGAGTGTTCCGGAAGGTGAACGCGGAGCGGCCTGGGGGCGCTTTGGTCAAACAGTACTCTCATGCCTTACGCTGGCGTCGAGGCCACTGACCACGTGCTCCAGTACCTCCCTGACATGCCATTCCTCTACGCCGTGGAACCAGTCCAGGAACTCATTCACAGTGACCCCCTCCGCCAAGTTGCCGAACAGGGCTGATACGGGCACGCGCGTGTTGGTAAACACCCAGGCCCCTCCAAGTCGGCCGGGTACACTTTCCACTGCCGGACACTTACTCCAGTTCATCATGCGACCACCTCGACTTCCATTACCTCCGCGCCCGCTACGCCGCCTGCGGGACGTACAGCTCACGCCGCAGCCCGTGCGTGTAGATGCCGCGGAATATCTGGCTGCGCCAGCTCGCCAGCACCGAGACTATGAACGCGGCTCCGGTCACCCAGAGCAGCAGCGCCGGGTCGATGTAGTCGGCCAGGAATCCGTTCAGCAGGTTCACTGAGGCCATCAGCGCGCCCACGTGCATCGAGTATACCCCGGCCACGCGGCCCCGCACTCCGTCGGGCACGACCGACTGGATGATGGTGTGCGTCAGCGTCATGAACCCACCCTGCGCCGCGCCCATTCCGGCCGCGGCGACCAGCGCCATGGGCAGGTTGATCGACGCCGCGAGAATCGCCGGACACAGCCCGCTGAATATGCCGAGGTACAGGAACGCCTGCCCGCGCCTCTGCTCGCTCTGAATACCGGCGAGTATCGAAACGGACACCAGCGCGCCGCCGCCCACGGCCATCATCAGGTAGGTGAACGCCGTAGCTCCCTCGCTGCCGAGCTGCCGCGCCGACAGCACCGGCAGCAGCGACTCGAACGCCATGGTCAGCCCGCAGTGGAGCACCGCGATAATCACCATGCTGCGCATGATGGGCGTGCGGTACACGTAGAACAGCCCCTCAGTGAGGTTGCTGATTAACGCCTTACGGCGGTCCATCTCGCCAGTGGACGCCGTGCGCACCCGCAACGCCTGCACGAGGCTCACGGCGTAGAAGCCGGTGCAGAGGACGAACGCGCTCTCTACGCCGACGAACGCGACGAGCGGCAGAATGCTCAGTGGCCCCAGCAGCCGCGCGCCGTGGTTGGTGGCCTGGTTGAGCGCGATTGCGTTGAGAAGCAGATGGCGCGGCACGACGTTGGGAATCAGCGCCTGGGCGGCGGGCATGTGCGCGGCGCGCGCCGACCCGTTCACGAACGCCAGGATCACCAGGTGCCACACCTCCACCGTGCCCAGCAGCACCACCACCACGAGCACTACGTTGTGGACCAGGTTCAGGCCGAACATGGCGGCGAGCACGTTGCGCCGGTCGAAGCGGTCGCTCAGGTAGCCGGTGAAGGGCGTGACGACAACTCGCGGGATCATCGCCATGAACGTGACGATGCCCACCGAAAGCGAGGAGTCGGAGAGGTCGTAGGCCAGCCAGCCGCGCGCGATGATCAGCGCCCACGCGGCGGCGGAGGCGGCCATGCCCGCCGTCCAGACGGTCCTGAAGTCGCGATGCTTCAGCGCGGGAAAGTACCGGTTCATTACCCTGCCTGCGTCGGCGCCCTGTGCAGGAGGGCCCGCGCTCGCGCGGGGCGCACAAGCTCGTCCATGCGGCCCACGCGGTTCGCGACAACGTTACTTCAACCCACCCACGAGCGCAAGCTAATCTAACGTGGCTTGCCTGCCGCCGGACTCGATACCGGCAGTCATGGCTGACCCCATGGGTTGAACACCTCGACATCGAGACTCTCGAAGTCCCGAATGTTGCGCGAGACGATAGCCATGTCGTTGGCCATTGCGGTCCCGGCGATAAGCGCATCGCCGAGTTCTAACTGCCCACCACTTCGATGTACCTGGGCCTGAAATCTCGCAGCCCATTCGGCTTCCCGCCTCCCAATGGGAGAGACGCGACCCTGGAAATCCGCCAGGAGCGAGGTCAACCATGCCCTCAGTTCCCTACGGCGTCGCCCTTCTGGAAGTAGTTGCACCCCCAGCTCTAGGGATACTCTGAACAAGTCTGGTGTGTTGTGGCATAGTAAAATGCCATACACAAAGCAGAGATGTTTGGGGTGAAGACACGATGGACCAGCCAACATTTGCCGACTTGGAGTACGAGAGCAAGAAGCGCAAGACCCGGCGGGAGATATTCCTTGAGCGCATGGACGGTCTGATCCCGTGGGAGCAGCTCGTAGAACGCATCCGCCCGTTCTATCCCAAGGCAGGCCGGGGCCGGCGACCTTATGAGTTATCTGTGATGCTGCGGATTCACTGTGTGCAGGCGTTCTACAACCTTAGTGATCCTGGTATGGAGGACATGCTCTACGAGGTCGAGTCGGTGAGACGGTTCGTAGGGTTGAGGCTGTCAGGCCCGCTCCCGGACGAGACGACGATCCTGAACTTCCGCCATCTGCTGGAAGAGCACGAGTTGGGACAGGTTCTGTTCGAGGAGATCAACCGTCACCTGGAGTCCCGGGGGCTGCGGCTTCGGGAGGGAACGATTGTGGACGCGAGCATCATTGAGGCGCCATCGTCGACGAAGAATCGTGCAGGTGAGCGAGACCCTGAGATGCGTCAAACGAAGAAGGGGAATGAGTGGCACTTCGGGATGAAGGTACACATCGGTGCGGACGCTGAGACGGGAGTAGTACATAGCGTAACGACGACACCTGCGAACGTTCATGACGTGACGGAGGCTCACCGGCTACTGCACGGTGGAGAGAATCGGGTGTGGGGCGATGCGGGGTATCAGGGAGTCGGCAAGCGATTGGAGAACCGCGAGTTGGATGTGGACTGGCAGGTAGCGCTGAGACCCGGGAGACGTCGGCAACTGGAGCCGGGAAGCTATGAGGTGCTAGTGGAGAAGCGCAAGGCGTCGACCAGGGCGAAGGTGGAGCATCCGTTCCTGTACGTGAAGCGCCACTTTGGATACGCCAAGGTGCGTTACCGAGGGTTGGCAAAGAACACGCAACGACTGGCGTTGCTACTGGGAATGACGAACTTGATAAGGGCGGAGCGGTACTTGGCAGCCTGACAAGGGCGGAGTGCGCCCAAGCTGGACAAACGAACGCAGATACGCCTTAGCAGAGCCGTTTCAGGACCACAAGACCTCTATCGACACACCGTAGGAGGAAGAAATACCTCGGACAGCCCACTTACTGTCCATCACATACGAGATGACCTCAGTTGTTCAGAGGTTCCCTAGCTCTTCTACCACGATAACCGACAGCCACAGATTGTCATGTGCGTGCAGAAAGTCTATTACGGTTGGGTTCGGGTTTTCTTTCGTAGGTTCCGAAATCACGTTCGTGTCCAGGAGATAACCACTCATTCTGATGGATCGTCGATAAACGGAATTCTGCGGTGACTTCCTCGTTGACGTGGAACCTCCAGGTTCGTTCCGCGTGGAGTGTTCTCCACAAGCCAGCGCCCCAAATGCTTGCGAGGCTGTGTCTTTTCCGCCCAGACCGAGGCGGGCACGACGACAAAGGACTTGCGCGTACCGATGCGCTGGGGACCCTCCTCTTCGGCAAGTCGCAGAATCTCTGACAGCCGGGCTTTGGCCTCTGCAATTGTCCAGACGCGTTTGGATTCTGCATTGAGCATTGTCTTCCTCCGATGATTTGCATAGTCCATTATAGACCAGCTTAGTGCCCCACGCGGGCCATGCGTTGCCCCCGAGCCTGTATCAGCCTGGTCGGCGAACAGTTTCGCGAGTCGCCGCCGCCACCGCTTCGTCGTAGTTGGAGGCGGGTAGCCCATATGGGTTGGCGGAGCGGGCCGGGACTGGCTGCGCGGCGGCCTGGAAGACAGGCCGCACAGCACCTCGGGGCCGGCTGCCGCACGTTGGGCCGGGAGAGCGGTCGGCAAGGTGATGCGGGACCGGGACCGGAACTCCGCGCCGGCCAGGTGGCGTGCGCGGTACGGGTCGGGGCCGGCTTTGCGCCTCGGTCACCCCCATCCTGACCCTTCGGCAAGCTCAGGGCCTACAAGTCGGTGCGGGATGGACGGGTGACGGGCTACCGAGCGGAGTCGCGTCGGGCGTTGGGAGAGGGCTACCCGCCGTGTGTGACAAATTCGCCTGTTTTAGTAGTGTAACATTATGTTTCTTTTGTCCTATCTCCTCATATTTTGTAGCTGGCCGGTCTGCGTTCCTCGTTACAGATGCGACGGATTCCGGTTGGATGTGCGACCGGATTCGACGGTTGATTGACACGAGTGTCACACGGGGGGTTAGTCGGGTGGTCGGTGGCGAGTCTTCGGTTGTTAAGTTGCGGGTCGGCTGTGATGAAGGAGAGTGTAGCACGGATGTGCTGAGACGTCAAGAACCCGCGTGACCTCAATCAAATGGTTACCGAAGTGGAGAATGTGCCTCAGAATTATGGTTACCCAAAACTTGGAGGTAACCGTGAATCAAAAGAGCGTTCGCCGCCTATGGAGCTCTTCTCGTTGGACAGTGGTAAGTAAAGTGCATCACGTTTGATGAGTAACCGTTCCCCCGCGGTTCAAAACACGAGCGGCTTTGTTTCTGGTCTGGTTGGATACGCGGTCCGAGGTGATGATGTTCTCCAGGACGTTCGTTGCGCGTCCAGCCCGTATGATGCGTCGAGACTTGCTTGTACGGGATTGGCAGGACTTCCAGGTGCAGCGGCGGTCTTGGTGAATAACTCCGGCAACGTCTCGGTTTCGGAGAGTCCAGTCGTTGAACAGATCAAAGTAGGCGACGAAACACTCCATGCCTATGTATCTGATGAGGTCCGCGTCTGAGGTGCCGGGGCTGCGCTGACGGGTGCAGGCGTTCATATCTCTCTTAGTCCTGGGTCAGCAAAACAGCAGCTGCAACTATGGCTGTAGACACTACCAAGGCTGCGAGAAGAGTGCCGATGGTCCATTGCTGCGACTTTCGGATACGGTCGACGAGATCAGTCTTGAGCATTTCGAGGGTCGCTTTGGTCGGGTAGCAGGTCCGCAACTCGTCCTTCGTCGCGTACTCCCGTGGGTCCATTGGCGGCGGTTGCATCTGTGGTTCCATGCGTGGTATCTCCGTCGGGATTATGGCTTAGCACAGGATCGTGGCGTAGCAACGCGATCCCTACTTGGGAAGGTTCACCTCGATTGGAGGGACCTCCGGCCACTTCTCCCCCACGAGCGGTCTGCACGCTTCAACAAGAAAGCGCTCGACACCTTCGCGATAACTCGGCTCCCCCACCGCCCATGACGTCAACAAGCCGTAAGGCCGGTACTCGCCTATCCTGGGATCGCAGCGGTGCTCCTCCAGCCGCTCCCTGATATGGCCCTTGCCGACGTACACCCACCGGCCCGGGGAGCCGGCATGCCATATCAGGTAGACGCCACCAATGGTGAGATTGCCCAGGTTGACGTCGTCCAGCGAACACCACCGGCTTCCTCCTGAGCATGTCCACCATTGTAGTTCAAGCCTCATGCCCGTCTCCTTGAGTTGAGCCGAGGCTACGTTGTCGGATGCTGCCGTTCATACTACGGGGTCAGGGAGGGTGTGCTCTTCCCACTCGTCGCCATAAATGTGTCCGAGTAACCTCTCCCGTTCGTCTTTGGTGAGTTCAGGTTCCATGCTACTTCCCGTTGCCGTCGATAGGCCCCCTTGCACGGCTGTGTACAACCCTGTATGACGCTACGCAACATTCTACAGCACAGCACAGCGCGGCGTGTCGCAATTCTGCGGGTGGCGTGGACAGGTGACGTGCGGTTGTGAAAGTGTCTGGCTGAGTGGCCTTAGTGACCGTTGCCAATCGTGGTCCGCGTGCCCCGGTGTTGAGTACGAAGTCGGAGCTTTTGTCACGTTCAGAATTGGCGATTTCTGGCGGGGCGTGCGCATACGCTGACGCTGAACTCTGTCAACCGGTCTCGGGGCGCAGGGCAGGGCTATCGCATACTGATTTCTCGGCCCCAAATCAGATGTGCGCTCACATCTGAAGGCTCAGAGTCTGCCCCGAAACAGCGCAATCGAGCGCCACCTGGGGCATGTAACTCCCCTGATTGGCTCATAGTCACCAAGAATCACACCTGATTCGTGCTAACGCTAACGATTGTGGAGTGGTACGCGGTAGCCCTGGGTTCAACCGCCCCCTGCCTATTGGGGACGGGCGTACCTGTGCTCTATAATGGTAGCCAGTCCCCAGGCCCCTGCGCCGTCCGCGTCGCGGACACAGGGCCGCGGGCGCATCCGGCGGAAGCCACGCCGGGCAGGAGCCACCCTTGATATTGCCATCTCGGCGAATCGGCGTTCACGCATGACGTTGCCGCACCGGGGCGGTGCGGCCCCAAGCCGGAGGCTGTGGTCGCGGGACTACGTGCTGACCCTGCTGATAGGGCATTTCCTGTTCGTCAGTTACACGTCGATGTTCACCGTGATCCCCAACTACGTGAAGGACCTCGGTGGCGAGAACTGGCACATCGGAGTCGTCGTCGGCGCGTTCGGCGTGCTGTCGCTGTTCGTTCGCCCCTACGTCGGGCGGCTCATCGCGATGTTTGGGCCGAAGCCCGTGGCGGTGCTGGGCCTGGCTTCGTTCGCCCTCGCCGCGCTGCTGTACGTTCTGCCGGTCAACTCCTGGCTCGAGGCGACGCCTCTGCTCGCGAGTGTGCCTGCCCTGGCATTTCTGTGGCCGGTGCCCATCCGGATGCTGCGCGGTATAGGTTTGGCGGCCACACCGGTCGCCACCAGCACCATAGTGGTCAACCTGGCGCCCGCGGCCCGGCGCGCCGAGGGGCTGGCCTATATGGGCATAGGCATCGGCACGGCGTCACTGTACTCGCCGTTCCTCACCGATGCGCTGGCCAGCCGATTTGGGTTCAGCGCCGCATTCTTCTTCGCAAGCCTTACGGCGCTGCTGGGATTTTTGCTCTCCATGGCCCTATCCTCGCAACGCACCAACCCGGCCTCCGCGGAGCCTGCGGGCCGGCGCGAGAAGACGCCGCTCATCCCCCGCGCGGCCATCCTTCCCACGCTGATTTTCGTCAGCTTCACCGCCACCACGGGACCGGTCAACAGCTTCATGCCAATCGTCGTCGCCGAGCGTGCGCTCGGCAACCCGGGCCTCTTCTACACCGTCAACTCGCTGGTGATGATGGTGTTTCTGCTCGGCTCCGGCAGGGTGGCCGACCGATTCGGCAGGTCGTCCGTGATTCTGCCCGGCCTGGTGTCCGTCGCGCTAGGAATGTTCGTGCTCATGTACGCGCAGAACCAGCTCATGTTCATTGCATCGGCGGTGCTGGCCGGCGCCGGATTCGGGCTGCTCCAACCGGGGATGCAGTCGCTCGTAGTGGACAGGGTGACACCGCGTGAGAGAGGTCCGGCCATGGCCACGCTTCAATCCGCGTGGGACATAGGCAACAGCGGCACTTCGTTCGCGCTGGGGCCCGTCGCCACCGTGTTCGGCGCGGCGTCCACGTTCGGAGTCGTGGGCATTGGCGCGGTCGCCGGCGCGCTCGGATTCGCGGCCGCCTTCTGGCGTGACAAGCCCGCGCTCCCGGAAGACGACGACGGTGGGCGGGCCTCAGCGCAGCCGCTCGCGCACACCGAGGGTCGCGATCGCGCCGGCGACTGAGAGGACCAGCATCAGCGCGAACGCGCCGTCGTAGCCTCCCCGCGCGTCGAAGATAAGCGCCCCCGCGTATGCGCCCAGGCCTCCGCAAATCTGGTGGGTCATGTTGACTACGCCGCTTATAGCGCCCATCCGGGACGAACCGAACACGTTGCCCACGAACACGATCACCAGCGGCGCGGTCATCAGGAAGGTGAAGCCGTACAGTACGGCGAATGCGGCAATGCCCGGCGTGGTCTGGAACAGCAGGGCGATGGCGAATATGCCGACGCGCGCGATGAAGCTGAGCAGCGTCGGCAGACCCGCGCCGGATCTGTCGGCGAGCCAGCCGGAGGCGAGCACGCCGAGCATACCCAGCAGACCCATCAGCGCCAGCAGGTTGCCCGCCAGCGCTCGCGATACGCCCTTGTCGTCCGCGAACGCGACGACGTGCGTCGCCACGAAGAAGTCCTGGAAGCCGCATATCGCATACACGACTACGAGCAGCCACATCTGCCGCGAGCGCAGCAGGCCGGCAGCGCCGGGCGCGGTCTCCTCCCCGGCCGGCGTGACGCGGACGGCCTGCTCGGCGCCGCCCCGCGCATCCGATGGCCTGGACCTCACCAGCGCGAGCAGCAGGGGCGCGAGGGCCAGGTTGGCCGCGCCCAGGGCCAGGTACGCGCCGCGCCAGCGCAGCGACTCCAGGAACGACGCCAGCAGCGTGATGATCACGAGCTGCCCCACGGCGTTGCCCGATATGGCCGCGCTGTTCGCAAGCCCCCGCCGCTGCGCGAACCAGCGGCTCACCAGCACGCCCACCATCGACACCGACGAGCCCGCGCTGCCGGCGGCGTACACCAGCCCGTACAGCGCGAACACCTGCCAGCGCGACGCGGCGAACGCCATCAGCCCGATGCCGATCGCGCCAGTCAGCGCAGTCACGCCCATCACGGCCCGCAGGCTGTACCGGTCCACCAGGCGGCCCAGCAGCGGCATGGCGAGCGCGGATACGCAGAAGAAGGTGGTGGCGGCGAGCGAGAGCGACGAGCGCGATCAGCCCAGGTCCTCGGTCATTGGCTTGAGCAGCAGCCCGAACGCCATTCGCGAGCCGCTGTTCACGAACAGCGCCGCGAATCCGGCGCACAGAATCACCCAGCCGTAGTCCAATCTGCGCATGGTGGCAAGTGTAACAGGCGAGGTGGGAACAGACGGTCCCTTCCCCCATCAAGGGGAAAGTTTGGGATGGGGGCGCGGCTGCCCCTTCCCTCTCGTCGGGGGGAAGGCTAGAGACCTTGCTCGCAAGAGCGGCCGTATCCCGCAAGTGGCAATAGCGCCGCGCTTACGTTAACATATTATCGCAAGCGGAAACCGACCCGGCTCGGCCCATTCGACCGTGCCGACGATGAGAGGGAAAATGACGACGCAGACACTCTTTCCTGTAACCGGTGTAGGTAGTTGGTCCAGGCCTCCCTGGCTCATTCAGGCGCTCCGCCGGTGGCAGGACGGCGCCATGACCAAGGAGGAGTTCGACGAGATTGCCGACGAGGCCGTGCTGCTTGCGGTCAAGTACCAGGAGGACGCCGGCGTAAACATCGTCACCGACGGCGAACAACGCCGCGACAACTTCTACTCGTTCGTGGTCGCCAAGCTCTCCGGCATGAAGCTGATGAAGGTGTCGGAGCTGATGGACTACATGACCGACAGGGCCCGCTTCGAGGAGACGCTCCGCGCGCTGGACGTCCCGTCGTTCGCCATCAAGAGCCCGATCGTTGTGGACAAGATTGAGGCGCGAGACGGCCTGTCGCTCGACGAGGTGGACTTCCTGGTTAAGCACACCGACAGGCAGGTGAAGGTGCCGCTGCCCGGTCCCTACCTGCTGCTCAAGTCGAGCTGGTTCGCGGGCCTGTCCGACAACGCCTATCCCAGCGAGGACGACCTGTCCGGCGAGATAGTCCGCTTGCTGCGTGATGAGGTGCTGGCGCTGAAGGAGCGCGGCGTGGATTTCATCCAGTTCGACGAGCCCACGCTGTCCCAGGTGGTGCTGGGCGAGGAGAGCACCGAGACCTTCATGTGCGCCGCCATGGCCGAGCGAAAGGACCCGTCCGAAGAGCTCGAGTTGGCCGTACGGCTGATGAACGAGACCGTGGACGGCATCGACGGCGTTCGATTCGGCGTGCACGTGTGCCGCGGCAACTGGAGCCGCCGTGAGGACGTGCTGCTCACCGGCAACTACGGCCCAATGCTGCCGTACCTCACCCAGATGAACATCGACCAGCTCGTGCTGGAGTTCGCGACCCCGCGCGCCGGCGAGATGGAGGTGTTCAAGGAGTACGCAAACGAAAAGGAGATCGGCCTGGGCGTGGTCAACCCCAGGACCGACGAGATAGAGTCGCCGGAGGAGATAGTCGAGCGCGTCCACGAGGCGTTGCAGTACTTTTCCCCGGAGAAGGTGTTCCTAAACCCCGACTGCGGGTTTGGCACCTTCGCCGAGCGCAACGTGAACACCGCCGACGTGGCCTATCGCAAGCTCCAGGCCATCAACGCCGCGGCGCAGATGCTGCGGCAGGAGTATGGCTAGGCCGTCAAGGGCATCCTCTCCCTTGAGGGAGAGGATTGAGGTGAGGGTTAAAGCGTCGCTGCATCTCACCCCCATCCCGACCTTCTCCCAAACTGGGGAAGGCACTTAGGAAACCAGGCAAGTCAGCACAAGGCAAGGAGGCATCCCACATGGCCGACACGGCACAGGCAGAGTTGAACGGACTGCACCCCGAGAAGCTGAACGAGATTCTCGAATCGTTCCGGCAGGAGGACGTGTTCAAGGCGGTTAGCGGCCCCTGGCGCTCGCGAGTGCGCTGGGAGAGCGGCTTCAGGGCGAAGGCGTACATGCGCACCCACGCCATCGAGATGGACGAGCCCACCGACCTGGACGCCACCGACCTCGCCGCCAGCGCGCACGAGCAGCTTCTATCGGCCATCGGCGGCTGTATGACCGTCGGCTTCGTGCTCAACGCTACCAAGCAGGGCATCAAGATCCACGACCTCGAGATCGCGCTCGAAGGCAACTTCGAGAACATCCGCAAGTGGGCGGGCGTCGACGAGGGCAACCCCGGCTACGGCGACATCAGCGCCAAGGTGTTTGTTCGCGCCGATGCCGACGAGGCCGCGCTGCGCGAGATATGGCGCCTGGCCGTGGAAGGTTCGCCCGTAACCCAGACCGTCCTCAAGGGCGCACGCCTCAGCACCGACTTCGAGTCGGTGTAAGGCCGCCGCACCTTGCGAAGTACATCCGCAGGGGCGGGTTTCAAACCCGCCCGTAGCGCCGACACGCCCGCCTTGCAAGGGGACACGCCATGATCCACCTTGTCGACGCAGATTGGGTAGCCGAGCGCATCGAAGCGCAGGACGCCCTCGTGCTGGACCCGCGCGGCTGGATGAAGTACCTCGTCGGCCACCTGCAGGGCGCCGTGCACCTCAAGGCCGCAAACCTGTTCGGCGACGACGGCAGACTGCTCGCGCCGGACGAGCTCGCCGCGATGTTCGCCGCCGCCGGCCTGTCCAACTCCACCGTCCCCATCGTTTACGACTCCTACGACGGGCAGAACGGCGCGTTGCTGTCCTGGGCGCTCGAATACCTGGGCGTGTCCGACGTGTACCTGCTGGACACCTTCTTCGAGGGCTGGAAAGAGCAGAGGCGGGGAGTCTTCTACCGGCCTGTCGTCCCCACTGCGGCGCAGTTCGCCCCCAGCGTCGATCCCGGCGTACGGGCGAGCATCGCCGACGTGCGCGACCGCGGGGCGGGCCAGCTTCTGGACGTGCGCACCGTGGAGGAGTTTACCGGCCAGCTCGAGGTCGACCCCAGGCCCGGCCACATCCCTGGCGCGCGGCACGTCATGTGGCGAGAGTTTGTAGGAGAGGACGAGAGCTATCTTTCGGCGGAGCAAGAGGCCAGGGATACGCTGGCTGCCGCAGGAATCTCCGACGGCGAGCCCGCGATAGTCTACTGCCGCTCCGGCATGAGGGCCTCCCTCGGCTACCTCGCCCTGCGGCGGCTCGGCATCCCTGTGCGCCTCTACGACGGCTCCTACTCCGAATGGTCCGCGTCTGAAGAGCCGGTTGAGCTGTAGGCGTGGCTGGCGAGCGTCAACGGCGACGTAGAACCAGCAACAAGAGGCTCATTCTACTCGCCGGCGGCATAGCCGTGGGAATACTGGCCCTTGTCGCGGTAGTTGTGGTGTTCGTCTTCTTCCGGTCGCTCAGCCGTCCTGGAGAGGCAACCGCGCTCTTCATACCCTCGGATACCCTGGCCTACGCATCCATCAACCTGCGCCCCGGGATACAGCAACTCAGACATGCCCGGGGCGTCATATCCACTCTGCAGACCGACGCCCTGGTGGAGCGCAGGGACGACCTGCTGGACGAGCAGGAGGACGAGACCGGCATCCACTTCCTCGACGACGTGGAGACCTGGCTCGGGGAGTCCGTGTCGTTCGCCCTGATCGACGTAGAAGACGACAGTCCAGAGTGGGTCGCCATGGTGCACGTCAGCGACCGGGACGCGGCGCTCGATTTCGTGGAAGACCTCGTATCGTATTTCGTGGACGAGTCCCAAGCGGAGTTCGACCGCACCGCCTACAGGGAGGCCGACCTGTGGCTGTCTGAGGACGAAGACGCAAGCTTCGCTCTGACGGACGAGTACCTTCTCCTGGCGGACGGCGAGGGCGCCCTCAAATGCGCGATTCGCGACATCGAGTCGCCCCCGGACCTGCCTCTCCTGGCTGACGAGGACTTCACGGCGGCCCGCGAGTCGTTGCCGTCGCAGAGGGTGATGTCTGTATTCCTGCGAAGCGAAGGGATACTGGATCTGTTGCGTGACGAGAAAGACCCTTTCGGCGATCAGGACGACGTCATCCGCGAGATCGAGGACAGCACGCCAGAGTACATGGCAATGTCCATGTCGTTCATCGAACGGGGCCTGCGTGTCGACTTTGCCGCCGAGCAGCCCGACGACGGGTTCACCATCGACTCCGACCTCCCGCTAGCGTCACCGGAGGCTCTGCCAGCCGACACGGTTCTGCTGCTAGCCACCAACGGCATCAAAGAGACCTGGGAAGAGGTTCGTCGGACGGTCGATGATCTTGATCCCTACGGCGACAGCGAATTCCAGCGCATTCTGGACGAGGTGGAATTCGAAATCGGGGTCGATGTAGAAGACGACGTGATAGACTCCCTGAACGGCGAAATCGCATTGTCGTTGCTGCCCAGTGACTTTCGATCCGGGGTCTACGACGTCCTGCTGCTCGCCGGCCTGCAAGACGACAGGCGAATGAGGCGCGCGCTGGAAAGGCTGGTGGATGACTCGGGGGTTGAAGTAGGCAGGAGTTAGCTGGGCGACTACGAGGTGGTGACCGCCACGCCACAGTAGTTCGACCTTCTCGGCAAAGGTTACGATCCGGGTTATCTCGTAACGGAGGATTGGGCGGCTTTGGGGAGCACCTACCGCAGCCTGAGAGCGTTTCACGATTCGGCTACCAGCGAAACTGAGCCGCTCAGTTCCACCGATGGGTTTTCCTCGCTTGTGGGCATGGCCCCGGCTCCGCTTGACTGGCTTGTCTACGCGGACCTGGCCACCGCGATGGAACTGCTCGAGGACGCCCTCGATGGCGACATGCGCTCAGACTATGAGCGCGACGTCAAGCATCGAGCCGCTGGAGGCCTTCCTGCTGGCCGGCTCCGTCACCGAAGAGGTCATCCGATTCACGGCGGTCCTGACGCTGAGCGAGACGGCCGCGCTCGGACGCCTCGCGCTGCGGCGCAGGCCCTCCAGAGGCTCAGAACCAGTTGGCTTTGTCCACCACGTTCCGAAGCTCCTCGCCCCGGGCGAACCGAACGCAGTTCTCGATGAACAGCTCGGTGCGCCTGTCATCCAGATAGGGTCCTCTGCCCGCCACGTGCGGCGTGATGATGACGTTGGGCATCTCCCACAGCGGGTGGTCCGCCGGCAGCGGCTCCACCTGGAACACGTCCAGCGCCGCGCCGCCTATCTCGCCCTCCTGAAGCGCCCTGGCCAGGTCGTTCAGCACAACCACCGCGCCGCGGCCTATGTTAATCAGCCGTGCGCCCGGATCCATCAGCCGGAACTTCCCGTAGTCGAACAGGCCCTGCGTTTCCGGCGTCTCCGGGACGGTGATGATGACGAAATCCCCCCGCGGGAGCACGTCGTCCAGCGCGTCGGGCCGGTGCAACTCCGCGACCCCCTTCGGCGGCTCGGCCACTCGCGGGTCCACGCCCAGCACCCTCATGCCGAACTCCGCGCACAGCCTCGCCGTCTCCGCGCCGATGCCGCCGACGCCCACGACTATGGCCGTGGCGCCGGGCAGATGAGTGGTCTCGTATCCGGGGCGCCAGTTCCGCTCAAGCTGCCTGGGCACGTAGACGTGCAGCCCCCGCGCGAACGCCAGCACGAACGCCATGATATGCGCGCTGATGTGGTCGTTGTAGATCTCCCGCGTGTTCGTTACCACCACGTCGCTCTCGACCAGCGCCTGGTGGTAGTAGCCCGCGCGCGGCCCCGCCTGGGGGCACGCGATCCACTTCAGGTTCGTGCCCAGCTCGAGCAGCTCCGGGGCGATGTCGCCAAAGGCCGCGTCGGCGTCTTCGATCATCTCCATCGCCTCGCCGACCGAGTGCGCCACGCGCACGTCGATTCCGGGCACCGCCTCCCTCAGCCTGGCGGGCCAGGTCTCGCCCACCAGCGCGTTCTCCTCGCCCCCCGGCGGCAGCAGCAGCAATCTGAAGCTCATAATCAAATCTCCCGTGGTGGCGTCCGGACGCCTCGAATTCTGTGCCCCATTGTGCCCGCCTGCGCGGCGTGTGGCAACTCTGCCGGTCCACACGCGACGTTGCGGCAGAGACGAGGTGCGGGGTACACTCTGTGGACGAGCATCCAATTGGAGACTGCGCAACAGCCATGCCAAATTCACTCTACTACGGCGACAATTTGGGCGTCATGCGAGAGCACATCCCCGACGAGTCGGTCGACCTCGTATACCTCGACCCGCCCTTCAACTCCAACGCCAACTACAATGTGCTGTTCAGGGAGAAGACCGGCGAGGAGTCGCCCGCGCAGATTAGTGCGTTCACCGATACCTGGGACTGGACGCTGGAGTCTGAGCGTACCTACGAGAACGAGATTATTCTCAACCGCGACACTCCTTCCAGCGTCAAAGACATGGTCTCGGCCCTGCGCCAGTTCCTGGGCCGTAACTCGATGATGGCCTACCTGGTTATGATGACGCCACGCCTTGTGGAGATGCGCCGCGTCCTCAAGCCCACGGGCTCTATCTACCTGCACTGCGACCCCACCGCGGGCCACTACCTCAAGGTGCTGATGGACAGCGTGTTTGGGGTAGAGCAATTCCGCACGGAGATCATTTGGAAGCGGACCAGCGCGCACAGCGACACCAGGCAGGGCCGTAAACAGCACGGCCGCATACACGACACAATCTTCTACTACACCAAGGGTCGCGACTGGACGTGGAATCCGATTTACACACCGTACGACCAAAGTTACATAGACAGCTTCTACCGTCACACGGAGCTTGGCACAGGCCGGAGATACCGGATGGATAACCTGACCGCGGCCAGACCCGGGGGAGACACCAGCTACGAATGGAGAATCAAGCGTCCCAAAGACGGCGACTGGGAAGCAGACCTGACCAACGAGTACCTTCACCCTGTTGAAGGATGGGAGTACAGAGGAGTTGCGCCGTACAGGCGCAGGTATTGGGCATATTCCAAGGAATTGCTCACGTCGATGGCCGAGGAAGGTCGAATCGCGTATACGCAAGAGGGGACACCGAGTCACAAACGCTACCTCGACGAAATGCCCGGTGTTTCGCTGCAAGACATGTGGACCGACATAAATCCAATCGGCTCCCGCGCAAGGGAACGCCTCGGCTACCCCACGCAGAAGCCGCAAGCGCTCCTCGAACGCATCATCACCGCGTCCTCCAACGAGGGCGACGTCGTGCTCGACCCATTCTGCGGCTGCGGCACGGCCGTCGCGGCGGCCCACAGGCTGGACCGCCAGTGGATGGGCATAGACATCACCCATCTGGCGGTTGCGCTCATGAAGAACCGGCTCAAGACGGGATTCGACCTGCTCCCTGGCAGGAACTATGACGTCGTCGGCGAGCCTGTGGACGTGGGCAGCGCGCGCGCACTGGCCGAGCAGGATCGCTTCCAGTTCGAGTACTGGGCCATGTCGCTTCTGGAAGCGCTGCCGCGTGAGCGAGGCAGACGCGGCGCTGACAGGGGCATCGACGGTATTGTGCACTTCATCGACGGCCCCCGCAGGACCACTATGAGGGCAATCGTTCAGGTCAAGAGCGGTCGGGTGGAAGTCTCACAGGTGCGCGACCTTGTCGGCACGGTCGAGCGCGAGAACGCGACTTTGGGGCTGTTCATCACTCTTGAGAATCCCACGCGAGAGATGCGCAGAGAGGCTGCCGCCGCTGGATTCCACCACTCCGACATCTGGCAGCGGGACTTCCCCAAAATTCAGATTCTCACTATACAGGAGTTGCTGGCGGGAATGGAGTTCGAGATTCCGGCTCACCCTTCGATGTACCGCCCCGCAGAGCGCACAAGGTCCCCGGAGGGATACCAGGGTATATTGGAAGACGCCTTCACTGGCTCACCGTGACAGCCGACTCTCTCCTTTAGGTTACGACTTTACTCCCGGGCGTCCATCCGGTCGAGATTGCCGCTCCAGCGGAGAATGTGGTCGTCCGCGGTGATGATGAGATGGCGTCCAGTCAGCGCCGTCGCCACAATGATTCGGTCGGCGGGGTCAGCGTGAAACCCTGGCAACTCGTTCGCGCGGATGCCAATCTCGCCGTCGACCGTGATCTCGGTGATCCCCTGTCCGAGCAACTCCTGACGCCACCGGCCGACATCCTCTGGAAAGTTTAGACGACCCTTGCTCTTGAGCAAGGCGACTTCCCAGAACGTCATGGCGGATACCGCGGCCTGCTCGTCGTCAAGCGCGTTGTCAATCGCAATTCCGGCGGTTGGCCCCAGTTTATCATCGCCCGTCCATAGCCAGACTAGCGCGTGCGTATCCAGCACTATCGCGGGTTGAGCACTCTGTCTGGATTGACTTCGGCTTCCCACTCGACGTCGATAGGACTGATGATATCCCCCACGATTTTCATGCGACCCCGGTCGGCGCCAAAGAGCGACTTCGGCCGCTCGCGATGGGGGACGAGCTTGGCAACCGGCTTGCCCCGTTTTGTGATGATTATTTCGCCGCCATTGTCGGCCACCTCGTCCATGAGCTGAAGACACCTGGCCTTGAACTCCGACGCCTTGATGGTCCGGGTACCGCCTGGTTTGTCACTGTTTTCGGTCATTGGAGCGCTCCCTAAGGCAAGTACTGAGAGCATGTTACCATGGTCAGGGCTATGGTCGCGAAGCGTTCGGCCTTTGCCTGTACGCTAAACGCGCCGCACGCTGCGTCGCTCCACTTCGAACGTGTCGAGGTCGCGGCCCACCACCATCTCGCCGTCGTAGGTGCGCCTCGCCCCAGCGATGATGTCGTCGTCGCTCGCACCCAGGATGTAGTGGATGTGCGAGAATACGGCGAGCGCTGGGGCCGTGCGATTGTACAGGCTGCCGGCGTCCTCCGGCGACGTGTGGCACGACACTACGCGGTTCACCAGCGGCGAGGTCGAGTCGACACCCTCCGGCACCGCCGCCACCTCGTGGATGACCAGGTCCGCGCCGCGCGAGTTGTCCACCATGCTTTCGCAGTAGGTCGTATCGCCCGACAGCACCACCGATCGGCCGCCGTACTCGACGCGGAATCCGAACGCCGGCTCGATTATCAGGTGCTCGACGGGGAAGGCGATCACCCGCACGCCGTTGCGGTCGTACACTACGCCCGGCGAGATGTCCGCCGCCTCCAGGCGCGCGGGCGATGCGCCGAAGCCCGCCATGTCCCGCGACGGCTGCCTCGCCTCTACGTCCGCAGAATAGGCCAGTTGCAGGTGCTCGGCCAGGTTCTCGGTGCCTGTGGGTCCGAACATCCGCAGCGGCTCCTCTCGCCCGCGCATCTGCGGAATCGAGCCTGTCAGCCACAGGTCCGGGATACCGGACACGTGGTCCGAGTGCAGGTGCGTCAGGAACATCACCGTCGCGGTCTTGTAGCTGCCCTCGGCCTGGTGGAGGCGCAATCCCGTGCCGCGTCCGCAGTCGAACAGCAGCGTCTCGCCGCCCGCGCGCACCAGTGTGCTGATGCCAATCCGGTCGTCCAGGGGCTCGGGCGTTCCCGTGCCCAGCAGCGTAACGCTGAAATCGCTCAACGGCGCTACGCCATGCGGAACTGCCGCGCGGGGCGGCCGCCGCTGGGAATGCCCATCGGCAGGTGCACGTTCAGCAGGAAGGGCCGGCTCTCGCGCTCCACTGTGTCCAGCGCGTGCGCGATCGTCTCCGTCGCTTTGTCCTCGTCCTGCAGGTGCATGGCCTCCACGCCGAACCCCTCGGCCAGCTTCACAGGGTCGATGCCGCTGAGCACCACGCCCGCGTAGTCACCCGAGTCCTTCATCGACGTTCCGGCGCGCTCGAACGAGTTGGCGACGATCCCGTACGCCTGGTTGTTGGGGATCACCCACAGCATCGGGATGTTGTGGTGCGCCGCCGTCCACATGCCCGAGTCGGCGTAGTACAGCGAGCCGTCGCCCACTAGACCCACCACGGGCCGGTCCGGCGCGGCCAGCTTCGCGCCCACCGCGGCGCCGACGCCGTAGCCCTCCGAGCCGCCCGCCGCGCGGATGTACTCGTTGTTGCCCGGCGAGTCCTCGCCGCCCAGCGTGTCCAGCGGCATCGCGAACTGCTCCACGGTGATCACCCCGCCCCCGCGGCGCTCCAGCTCCGCGTCCAGCGCGTTCAGCGCCGCGGTCGGGTGCACCTGCGACGCCCCCGCCGTAACCGCAGCGGCCTCCCGTCTGCGCCGCTCGCGCAGACCGGCCGCCTGGCCCAGCGCCCACTCGCGCCGATCGTCGTATCGCTGCGGCGTCGATTCGCTCAGCAACAGCTCCTCGAGCTGCTCCAGCGTGCGGTACTCGTCCGCGAGTATCGCAAGGTCCAGTCCGGGGACGTTCCGCAGGCTGCCCAGGTCCACGCCCATGGCGATCACCTTGCTTGCCGACGCGAACACGTCGAAGTCGGTCGCCGCGCCGGCGCCGCCATGACGAGACCCGATGGACAGGATCAGGTCGGGGTTCAAGGCTGGCATGGCCGCGTCGATTCGCCCGCAGTGCAGCCGGTGCTTGATCGGGACGGCCCTCAGGTCGCCGAACGACGACACAACCGCCGCGCCGAAACGCTCCGCCAGGTTTGCCACCTTCTCCTGCGCGCCGCTCTTCCACACGCCGTCGCCCACGTAGATCACGGGACGTTCCGCCTCGTGCAGCGCTCGCGCCACCTGCTCCAGGTCGTCGTCGGACGGGTAGCCAGCCCGCACGTTCTGCACGCCGCCGTCTATGATCTGCGTCTCCACCTGTTGAGTGCCCAGCAGGCGGTCGTACACCGCCAGGTGCACGGGCCCGACTGGCGGCGTCATAGCAACGCGGATGGCGCGGTCGATCGCCTGCGGCAGGCCCTCAGGCTCGATGATGGTCCAGTTGGCCTTCGTGAAGGGCGCGGCTATGGAGGTAGGCCCGAAGCTGTGGTCCAGGTCCAGGATGATGCGGTCGGCGAAGCTGCCGGTGTCGCCCGCGAAGGTGATGACCACCACGGGCAGACTGCCGTCCCACACGTTGATGAGCTGGCCCATGCACTGGGCCAGACCCGCGCCCAGGTGCACCACCATCGCCGCGGGGTCGAGCCCCACCTGCGTGTAGCCGCCGGCCATCGCCGCGACGCTTCCCTCGTGCAGCGCCAGAATGCCGTGAATGTCGTCGCGGGAGTGCAGCGCGTCGAAGAAGTGCGCCTCGCGCGAGCCGGAGTTGTTGAACACGTACCTTATGCCCGAAGCGGCGAGCTGCTCGACCATGATTTGCGATGGGTTGCCCGTAAACTGTCGTGTTGGCATCTGCGATTCTCTCCAGGCGCGGCCCGACTCGCGAGCCGTCGGGTAGGGTAGTCGGTGTAGCACCGTGCTGCCGGAAGTGTATCAGCGTTCCAGCCGCAATTCCATAGGACGGTTGCCAGATCCTCCCCCGTCAAGGTAGGTGTAACCCATGTCCCCGAATATGTGTAACCTATGTCCCCGGTCTATACAAAAGGGAAGGTTAGGAAGGGGGGTGACGGGTCCTTTTCTCGTAGGGACGGTTCGTGAATCGACCGGTGACCCGTGGGCGCGCCAGACCCGCGGCAGAGTCCCACAAGCCCTAGCCTATCGCCCCACCTTTCGATATGCTATGCATCGCCGAATGAAAACCCCCAAGCGTGCTTCGGAGGCCGTAACTTTGTCACTTCACCGCGCCGGCGCCGCGCGAACTATCATGGCGCTCGCTGCGTTTGCCCTGCTCGCGACGCTTGCCGCGGCCTGCGGCAGCGACACGGCCCCAACGCCCACGCCTACCGCGGCCCCGACCGCCGCGTCGGAAGCCACCCCCACCATCGCGCCCACCCCGACGCCGGCGGCCACTCCCACAGCCACCCTCACCCCGGCGCCCGCCTTCGATCCCGGCCCCGTCATCCTGCCCACCACCGTCGCGGCCTTACCCACCCCCGTGCCTACGACTGCGCCGTCCGGAGCCCTGGACGCCACGCTCGACGACGTGGAGCGGCGGGCCTCGAGCCTGCGCGAACGCTTCGCCTTCCTGGACGTCGACCGCGAGTTCATCGACCGGGCGGAGCTGCGCGCGAGACTCAGCGAGAGCCTGGAGGAGAACAGGGAGGACATAGCCCTGGCCGACGGCATTTACACGACGCTGGGCATTCTGGACGCTGAGGCGGACCTCTTCGAGCTGTTGGTCAGCCTCTACTCCAGCTCCGTGCTGGGCTTCTTCGACGCCGACGAGGACAAAATATACGTGGTCGACAACGACGATGACGTCTCCCCTCGGGACATCCTCACCTACGCCCACGAGTACGCCCACGCACTGCAGCACCGCAACTTCGACCTGAAGGACGCCCTCGACGCGCTGGACGACGCCGACTCCGACCGCACCCTGGCATACCGGGGTCTCGTGGAGGGCGACGCCACGATCGTCGAGGTGCTCTACTTCAACTACGAGCTCACCGGGGAGCAGCAGCAGGAGGCCCGGCAGGAGAGCACATCGTCCGATGATCCGTTCGCCGACGCCCCGCAACTGGTCCGCGACTCTCTGCTGTTCCCGTACACGCGCGGCTTCGAATTCACGGTGCAGCTGTTCCAACAGGCCGGCGGCTGGGAGATCATCGACAACGCCTTCGCCAACCCGCCCGTGTCCACCGAGCAGGTGCTCCACGTTGACAAGTTTCTCGACAACGAGACGCCCGTCCCCGTGGTGCTGCCCAGCCTGGCCGCCGCGCTGGGCGGGGCGTGGAGCGAGGCGGGACAGGACACTCTCGGCGAGTTCCTGATCTCTTCGTACCTGGCCATGGTCGGTGAGGAAGACGCAACCGCCGAGTCCGCCGCGTCGAGCGCCGCCGGATGGGGTGGCGACCGCCTCGTGCTGTGGCAGCACGAGGACGGCGGCCTGGTGCTTGCCTGGCGTCTGGTCTGGGACACCGAAGACGACGCCGCGGAGTTCTACGTGGCCGCGCGCGCCGCGCTGAGCGCCCAGTCCGACACCGACTGGCGCCCGGCTGACGACGGCGACGGCGAGCTGCTCGACCTGCCGGGCCGCGTCGTCCGCCTGTCCGCCGGCCCAACCGACACCCTCCTCGTATTCGCTCCCGACGTCGACACCCTCAGCGCCGCCTGGGCCGCGCTAAGCGAAGGCCAGTAGCGAAAGCGCGTTCGGAGGAGTATGACTGCACCTATCCCCAGGTGCGCGTCATGCCCCTATTTTGCGAAGTCTGCAAGAAGCGCGCGCACCTGCGGCACTAGTTCGTTCGGAATTGCCATCGCTGTCTGGCAGGAGTCCTCGAAGGCCGCCTCATCCTCATTGACCGTCTCATCCTCGTCCAGGCTCTCGTAGTGTTCAAGGACGCCACGAACGCGCTCCTCGTCCCAACCCTCTAGAAAGTCTACCCTGGAACTCATCTGCTTCTCCTTCTCATCCGCCTGAGAAACGCGGCCAACGGCCTTCCCCGCAATTCGTACGCGGTAATCACAAACACACTGTCTGGTTCTTGGTCTGGCACGTAGAGACGCGAAGATACCGCCCGCCTGATGTCCGGCCAATCGCCACCCGGGAACCGTCCCGCCCCGGCCTGTCCTCGCCGGGGGACGCCAGGATGTCCTCGACTTCGTTCTCATGTACGCCGTGCGACATAACATGGGGAAGACCCGTCTCCGGATCAATGTAGAATCTGGCTTACATTGCCTGGTATCTTTGACTATGACCGCGACTGTTTCAATTCTAGCGCAATTCTGGCTGCGTATTTCGACGTTCTCGAACAATGTTCCCCTCTGACCCCTGACACCTGTCCGCTAACCGCCGTCCCCTCCCCACTACCCACTGCCCGTCTCGATTGCTATAATTGCCGCATCGCGAACAGGGAGGTGCATACGCTAGTGGTCAGCTCGGACGAACGCCCGGCGGCGGACCCGCCCGCCAGCAACACGCCAGGGTCCAACGGCAGTGACCGGAAGCCCAATCTGGACGCTCTGCGGTCCACCGCCCGGAGCATGCGCCGCAACATCCTCAACATGATTGCCGAGGCCAACAGCGGCCACCCCGGCGGCTCCCTCTCGTCCGTCGAGATACTGGCGTCCCTCTACTTTCACACCATGCGCCACCGTCCCTCCGACCCCTCTTGGCAGGGGCGCGACCGCTTCGTGCTCAGCAAGGCTCACGCCTGCCCCGTGCTCTACGCGGCGCTGGCCGAGGCCGGCTACTTCGAGACCGAAGAGCTGATGACCTTCCGCAAGTTAGACAGCCGCCTTCAGGGCCACGCGCACGTAAAGACGCCCGGCGTGGAGATGTCCGGCGGCTCGCTGGGTCAGGGGCTGTCGTTCGGCGTCGGCACCGCGCTCGCCGCCCGGCTGGACGGCCGGCCCACCCGCGCCTACGTGCTGCTCGGCGACGGCGAGTGTGACGAGGGCCAGATCTGGGAGGCCGCGATGTCGGCGTCCCACTACGCCCTCGACAACCTGGTCGCCATCGTAGACCGCAACGGCATCCAGAACGACCGCTGGACCCACGAGGTGATGAACCTCGAACCTTTGCCCGAGAAGTGGCGCGCCTTCGGCTGGAACGCGCTCGAGGTGGACGGCCACGACGTCGCCCAGCTCATCGGCGCATTCGACGAGGCTGCCCGCACCAGCGGCAAGCCCACCGCCATCATCGCAAAGACCGTCAAGGGCAAGGGCGTCAGTTTCATGGAGAACAACGCCAACTTCCATGGCAAGGCCCCCAGCGGCGATCAGCTCGCCCAGGCCCTGCAAGAGATAGGTTAGCGTCCCGACAGTCCCTTCCCCGTCGCATGGGGAAGGCCAGGCTAGGGTACCGAGTCCCTCCCCCTCGACGAGGGAAGGCCAGGTTGGGGATGCCGCAAAATCCCTTCCCCCTCGGACGAGGGAAGGTTAGGATGGGGGCGCCGAGCCCCCAAACATATTGATGGAGAGCGCCAAATGGCCGACACCGCCTCTACACGCGAAGTAGCCGGGCAGACGCTGGCCGAGCTGGGCGCCGAGTTCCCCGACCTCGTCGTCCTCGGAGGCGACCTCAACGTCTCCACCTTCGCCTTCCTGTTCGGCGAAAAATACCCCGACCGTTTCTTCGACTTCGGCCCCGCGGAGCAGAACATCGTCAGCGTGGCCGCCGGAATGGCCTCCTCCGGCAAGATCCCCGTCGTCAGCACGTTCGCCGTCTTCTCCACCAGCCGGCCCCACGACCAGCTTCGCGTCGGCGTGTCCCAGCCCCGCCTCAACGTCAAGGTAATCGCCACCCACAGCGGCATCATCACCGGCGAGGACGGCGTGTCCGCCCACAGCATCGAGGACCTGGCGCTCATGTGCGCACTGCCGGAGTTCACCGTGGTCGTGCCCGCCGACGGCCCGGAGGCCGTCCGCGCCGTCCGCAGCGCCGTCGCCACGCAGGGCCCGTTCTACGTGCGGCTGTCCCGCGCGGCCACGCCGGTGGTGCACGCGCAGGACTACGACTTCCGGCTGGGCGAGGCCGAGACGATGCGCGAGGGCGACGACGCCGCGATAGTGGCCTGCGGCATCATGGTCGGCGTGGCCCTCGAGGCCGCCGAGACGCTGGCCGCCGAGGGCATATCGTGCCGGGTGCTCAACATGGCGACGGTGAAGCCGCTTGATGAGCGGGCAGTCGTCGTCGCCGCGCGCGAGACGGGCGCCATCGTCACGGCCGAGGAGCACTACGTCGTGGGCGGATTGGGCAGCATGGTCGCTCAGACGCTCGCCCGCGAGGCTCCCACGCCCCAGGAGACGGTCGCCCTGCACGGCTACGCCGAGTCCGGCCCCCCCGACGCGCTCATGGCCAAGTACCACCTAACCGCCGCCGACGTAGCGCAGGCGGCCCGCCGCGCGGTGGCGCGGAAGGCGGGGTAGGGGGCTTCGCGCGACCGCCACTTGGTCCCCCGCGTCTTCGTCTGCCCTATTGCAATCGGCGTTCCGCTGAGCAGTTTCACGTCTGAAGGGAACATTGACAGCAGTTTGCGCATTGTGAGAACATACGTGCGCTAACTAGGTGAGCTAGGTAAGGCAACTCAGTTACCGAAGTCGGGATCTGGGAAAGTAAAGTTGATGGCTGAAGGGGCTGTTAGTGGTCACTTTGGAAGATGATGACTAAGGCAACAGGAATGATACACCCGACCAAGGACGCTCTCAAAACGCCGCCCGGCGCACTCCTGGAGGGACTGATAGTTCCCATACCCAAATCGGTCTGTACCCCAGTTGCGTACGCAGAGGCAATCGGAGACGCTTACGTGTCTTCATCCAAGCGCAACTACCGTAAGAGCGGCGGCCACTACATTACGCCTGTCGCCGTCGCCAGATTCATGGCGGATAGCTTTCCGCTCTCAGGGCCGCACGCGCGGGTGCTGGACCCGGGGAGCGGAACGGGCATTTTGTCTGCCGCAACGTGCGAGGCGGCGTCGAATAGGGATAGCATCAAGAGTCTACATGTTGACGCCTACGAGACCGATCCTCTGCTGGCACGGTTTACTAGCCTCACTCTTGCCTATTCGCGCGACTGGCTTGCACGGCGCGATGTAGAATTGACATACGACGTCAGAAACAGGGACTTCGTGCTGGAGTACGCGCCCGAACTCAAGACTGCGTCGGACGCCAACCGTTATGACGTGAACGATGGATTCCGCGCTGAGTACGACCTGGTAATTTCCAATCCACCGTATTTCAAGATAGGGAAGAACGATCCGAGGGCTGTCGCTTGGGCGTCTGTCGTTCATGGACAGCCCAACATATACGCGCTTTTCATGGCGATTTCCGCCGAACTGCTAGCGCCGTTCGGGGAGTTGGTGTACATCGTGCCAAGGAGCTTTGCGTCAGGGCCGTACTTCAGGAGATTCAGGGAGACATTCTTCCGGCGCGTCGCTCCAAAGTCCGTCCATCTCTTCGAATCCAGGAAGGACGTGTTCAAGGACCAGTCCGTGCTCCAAGAGAACATCGTCATCACGGCTCGGAGGCGGACAGAAGACAAGACCCCGGGTGAGCTTCAAGTGCTCGTGTCCCATAGCAAGGGTGCTCACGACCTTGCCGAACGACGGCGCCTCCTGGTGGACTTTGACTCGGTGATGGACCCAGCGAGTGAGAACAGGGAACTGTCCATCCCTCTATGTGAGGAGGACGTCAAACTGGTGCAAATCCTGCGGACTTGGCCCAACAGGCTCCACACTCTCGGCTTGAAAATATCTACCGGCCCCGTCGTTCCGTTCAGAGCAACTCAGTTCCTGTCCCACGCCCCAGCCGGCGGCTCACTGGCTCCTCTGTTGTGGATGCACCACGTTCGCCCCATGAGAACGACTTGGCCCTCGACGGCAAAGGAGAAGCCGCAATGGATCAATGCCGGGCCTCAATCCGCCAAGCTTCTATTGGAGGATGAGACGTATGTCCTTCTCCGCCGCTTCAGCGCGAAGGAGGAGAAGCGCAGGTTGGTGTCCGCACCCCTCATTCGAGGTTCCCTGGGTTCTGACATGGTGGGGCTGGAGAACCATCTGAACTTTGTTCGAGGCGATTCGAGAGAATTGGATGAGGAACTGGCCTACGGTCTCTCGGCGCTTTTCAATTCGACGTTCCTGGATCGCTACTTCCGAATATCCAATGGAAACACCCAAGTCAGCGCTACCGAATTGCGCGCCCTACCGCTGCCGCCTGAGCGCGACATTCGCTCAATAGGAGCGGCGGTCAAGGCCCAACCCAGGCTCGGTACGGAACTTCGTGAGCTTGACGCCCTTGTCGCCGGAATTCTCGAGATTTCCCCTGAACTGTGCACAGGCCTAGAGTCTGTAGTGGAATGAGCAAAACTGAAGAGGCGAGGGACATTCTGGAGCAACTGGGAATGCCTCCGGCTCAGCGGAACGACATTTCGTGCCTAACCCTTTTGGCTCTCGCCGGGCTCTCGGAAGACGACGCATGGAGTGACGCTTCCAAGCCTTCACTTACCATCCACCAGATATTGGTATACATGAGAGAAGCGTATGCCAGGGACTACGCCGAAAACACACGAGAGGTCGTTCGGCGCCAAGTCATTCATCAATTGGAGCAGGCGCGCGTGGTGGATCGCAACCCTGATGCCCCTGACCTTCCCACCAACAGCCCCAGGACTCACTACGGCCTGACCGACGAAGCGCTTAGTGTACTACGCCTGTACCAGTCTGACGGCTGGAAATCTGGACTGCTTGCCTTCCGTTCCAGTCACGGAGCTCTGCTGGATCTGTACGAGAGGCGGCGCAGGATGCACGAAATACCTGTGCGCACGCCGAAAGGGAAAGAGATTCGACTTTCCCCTGGAAGGCACAACACGTTGCAGGCCCAGATTGTGATGGGATTTGGCCCGAGATTCGCTCCTGGCTCGACTCTATTGTACTTGGGAGACACAGCGAACAAGCTTTTGCACTTGGACAGGGAGAAACTCAAGCAGATCGGCGTGTCACTTACCGAACACGACAAGCTGCCGGACGTAGTGCTTTATGTCGAGGAGCGGAACAGGCTCTTTCTGGTGGAGGCAGTAACGTCTCACGGGCCGGTGACTCCCAAGCGGGTCGAGGAGTTGGAAGTCGCGCTCAGGGGTTGCGTCGCTTCGCGCCTATATGTCAGCGCCTTCCCGGATTTCCGGCAATTCAAGCAGCATATCGAAAAGATCGCATGGGAAACCGAAGTCTGGATAGCTGAGATTCCCGATCACCTGATTCACTTTGATGGGGACGAGTTTCTGAGACCCAGTCAAAGAGTCTGAGAACTGCAACATGTGAAGCAGAGCTCCGAAATCAGATGCGGGACGTCCCCATTCCCCCCCTCACACCCCCGCCGGCCGCCGCCACCCCCCGAACGCCCCCTCCAGCACCCGCGCCGCCGCCAGCGACACGTCCTCGCGCCAGGGGCGCGCCACCATCTGCACCCCTATCGGCAGACCCTCCGGCGACGTCCCCACGCGCACTATCGCCGACGGCCAGCCCGTCACGTTGTACACGCCCGAAAAGCCCAGCCCGCGCATGTGCTCCTCGTCGTAGGACGCGCCGTGCAGCAGCGCCGGCTGCGCCGAAATCGGACACACTATCAGGTCGCGCGTCTCCATGAACGCGATCATCTCGGACCGGAACCGGTCTATCTCCTCCAGCAGCGCCGTGAAGTCGCCCGTCTCCAGCGGTTCCGCCATCCCTCGCCACATCGTAATCCAGGCGTGCTCCCGCGTCGTGCCGAAACGCTCCAGCAGCCGGTCGCCCCACGCCCAGTTGTCCGAGCCGATGAACGACATCAAGCGCTCCTCTCCGGCAGCGAGCGCCGCCGGCGCCTCCTCCGTCGTGGTCGCCCCCGCGTCGGCGAGAGCCGCGGCGGCGTCGCGCACCGCCCGCGCCGTCTCCGGCGACGCCGACGCGCCCGCCGACTCGGTGTAGTACGCCACGCGCAGTCCGGCCAGGTCCACGTCGCCCGGGTCGCCAATCGGCATCGGCGCCATGTGCGGGTCGCGGTAGTCGGGCCCGGCGATGATCGGGAACGCCAACTCCAGGTCCTCCACGTAGCGCGCCATCGGGCCGACCACCGTCAGCGATTGCGCGGCGCCCATGTCGTAACCGATGATGTGGCCCGTGCGCGGCACCCGCCCGGAGGTGGGCTTCAGGCCCGCAATGCCGCAGTAGTGGGACGGGAAGCGGATGCTGCCGCCTGTGTCGGTGCCCAGGTCGAGCGGCGAGCCGCCGGCCGATATGATGGCCGCGGCGCCTCCGCTGCTGCCGCCCGGCGTGCGGGACACGTCGAACGGGTTGTTGGTGCGCCCGTACACCAGGTTGTCCGTCTCGGCGGCCATCGTCAGCTCCGGCGTGTTGGTTTTGCCCAGCAGCACCGCGCCCGCGGCCCGCAGCCGCGCTACCGGCGTCGCGTCCTGCTCCGGCACGAATGCGGCGCGTCCCAGCGTGCCCCCGGTCGATATGATCCCCTCCGTGTCGAACGAGTCCTTTATGGTGATGGGCACGCCGTGAAGTGGCCCCCGCAGCTCGTCCCGCGCGAGCGCGTCGTCGAGCTCGCGCGCCTCCGCCTCCGCGCGCTCCGCCGCGAGCTGCACGACGGCGTTGATGATCGGGTTAACCTCCTCGATGCGCCGCAGGTGCGCCTCCGCGACCTCGCGCGCCGATACGGACTTGTCCCGAACCGCCCGCGCAATGCTCTTCGCCGATTGGAATGTCAGGTCGTCCATCTGTGTCCCTCCCGCGTCCTAGGTCCGCGCCATCGAGTGCGAATTTCGTACCCAAACGCATCTTAACAGAACCACCGCGTCCCAAGCAGTGCAGGCCCTGGGCCAGCGTGAGGGCGCACGCATATCCCCTCTCCCTCAGGGAGAGGGCCAGGGTGAGCGTGAAGCCCCAGAACATCACCAACCTCAGCCAACAACACCCCTCTTGAATGGGCCGCACATTTGTGCTACTCTCGCCTGCGACAAGAGATTGACCCCGCCTCGCAGTAGTCCCTTCCCCCTCGCAGGAGGGAGGTTAGAGCCTGCCCCGTACTCGATACGGGGATGGGGGTGAATAGGAACGAAGACGCCCGCGTGGCGCCCCGCGCGACCTGTCTCATTTCCGCTTGGTTTAGCTCCAAGCGTAGCTGACTCGGTCCTCATCAAGGCATCCCGGATGCCCCGACCGGCAAGTTCCCCAGCTAGGGAATGAAACAGAATGAAACAGAATGAAACACTTTTCGCGAAAATCCTGTGCTTCGGGCACCCTGAGACCCTGCCCCACCCGCCCGGACCGGCCCGCCAGAACGCCTGCCGCACAGGGATAGGCCCGCTCAAGCCAGCTTTGACTTTGCCTAACATGGGAAGTACACTTCGCCAGACGCGGCCGTGAATGTTCGGGACATCCCGCTTCAGCCAAAGTGGCGCGTTGGCCGGAAACGGTAGTAGAGGAGGCAGTTACGTGGTTCTATTCCGACGCTCTCAACTGAAGTGGCTATGGATATTGGGGGCCGCGATGCTTCTGACTGTGCTTGCCATGGCCTGCGGTTCCGCGGAGGAGCCGGCGGAGCCAACGCCCACTGCGACGCCTCCGGCCGCGCCCACGCCGTCACTCGGCGGCGTGCTGCCAGCGCAGCCCGACCCGACGCCCGTGCCCGCAGCGCCGGCCGCCACCGCCATGCCCGCGGCCCCGCGGGCGACGCCCACGCAGGCCGCAGCGGTCGCCATGCCGGAAGCGACTGATGACGACAAGTACGGTGGCACGCTCAGGTGGGTGCCGTCGCACAGCTTCACTACCACCGACCCTACCAGCAGCCTTGCCCTCGTAAACGGGCTGTCGTTTATGGTCTACGACACGCTGCTGGCCTGGGATAAGGACGGCGCACTGCACCCGCAGGCGCTCGATACCTGGTCCGTAGAGGACGGCGGCAAGCGCTTCGTGTTGACCCTTCGCGACGGCCTATCCTTCCACGACGGCCGCCCCGTCACCGTCGAGGACGTGCTCGCCTCGTTCGACCGCTGGCGCAATGCTGACTCTTACGGCCCGTTCATCAACCCTACCCTGACCCGAGCGGACAAGGTAGACGCCAAGACGATGGTGTTCGAGTTCAGCGAGCCCAACGGCGTGTTCATTCCCGCCCTCGGCAAGGGCGACGGCCCCGTGCCGGTGATCCACCCCATCGACGAGGCCATGATCCCCGGCAGCGAGCCGGTGGTCACCCACGTAGGCTCCGGCCCCTACGTCTTCGCCGAGTGGCAGGTCACCCACAAGCTCCGGCTTGAAAGGTTCGAGAACTACGTGCCGCGTGATGAGCCGGGCGACAGCACCTCCGGCGCGAAGATCGCCTACTTTGACGTGCTCGACGCCACCGAGATACCGGACCAGGAGGTGCGCGTAGCCGCGATCCAGAACGGCGAGATGGACTTCCTGCACTCCATAGACACCGACTTCTACGACGGGCTACTCCAGGTTCCCGACGTTCAGCTCTACTTCGCCAAGCCCGGCGGACAGCCCCTGTTCTGGATTCAGAAGCTGTACTCGCCGCTCGACAACTCGCCCGAGGGCAGAAAGCTGCGCCAGGCTATTGCAGCCGTAATCGACCCAGAGGAGATGATGACGGCCATCGCCGGCCCGCCCGACCTGTGGACGCTGTGCGACTCGTTCTGGGCGTGCGGCACCGCGTTTGGCAGGTCGGTCGCGCCCGAGTACTACAACCAGAAGGACAACGAGAAGGCCAAGCGGCTGATGTCCGAGGCCGGCTACGACGGCGAAGAGATCATACTGCTGGACCAGGTGCAGTTCCGCATCGGCCACGTCATAGCCACCTTGCTCAAGCCCAGGATGGAGGCTGTGGGGTTTAACGTGACGCTGAAGCCGGTGGACCCCGCCGCGTCCAGCGCAATCGTGCTCGCCGACAGGGAAGTGCAGCTCGAAAACCGGGACTGGCACATCTCCACAAGCTGGCTGAGCACCTGGCACTTCTCGCCAATAGCCAACCGGTTCCTGGAGTACGACGGCCAGCTAGGATTCTGGCAGAGCGACGATTTCTTCGCGCTGCAAGGGGAGCTTGCCAAAGCGGCCACGTTCGATGATCAGATCAGAATCTACGACGAGATGCAGCGCGTGGCCTTCGATGACCCGCCCTATATCCCGCTGGGCATGTTCTTCTTCATGCACCCGATGAGCACCGACCTCGAGGGCTACCAGCACACCATAGTCAACGGTCCGTACTTCCCCGGCATGTACTGGAAGGACGCCAGCAGAAGATAGGACGCCATGCAGCGATACATCGCGACGAGGCTGCTGTCGGCGATACCGGTATTAATTCTCGTCGTCGTCTTCGTTTTCGCATTGCTTCGCCTCGCCCCCGGTGACCCGGCCCAGCTGATAGCCGGGGAGCAGGCGTCGCCGGAACAAATGCAGGCGATCCGCGTGTCTCTGGACCTCGACAAGCCGGTCCCGGTGCAGTTCTTCACCTGGGTCGGCAAGCTCGTGCGCGGCGACCTCGGCGAGTCCGTGGGCAGTCGCGTGCCCGTCTCGACGATCATCGGGCAGCGCATGACGCCCACCATTGTCGTCGCCATCGTCAGCGAGGTGTTCGCCATATTGGTGGGAGTGCCCCTGGGCGTGCTCGCCGCCTGGAAGTCCAACACCTGGATAGACCGGGCGATCATCCTGTTCGCCTCCGTCGGCTTCGCCATGCCGGTCTTCTGGCTGGCCTTCCTCGCGATCTGGCTGTTCAGCCTCAACCTGGGAATTCTGCCCGTGCTCGGGTACACCAGCCTGGACAATGGCCTGGCGTCCTACGCGCGACACCTGGTGCTGCCGTGCGTGACGCTGGGCATTAGCCTGGTGGCGCTGATAGCCAGGATGACCCGGTCCACCATGCTCGAAGTGATGCGCCAGGACTACATCCGCACCGCCCGGTCGAAGGGCCTTACCGAACAGGTCGTGGTGCTGCGCCATGCTCTGAAGAACGCGTCCATGCCCATACTCACGGTCATCGGCCTCGGAGTGGCGGCGCTGCTCAATGGGGCCATCATCACCGAGACCTTCTTCGCGATTCCCGGACTCGGAGCGCTCATCGCCCAGTCCATCCTGGTGCGCGACTACCCGGTGGTGCAGGCGCTGCTGATCCTGGCCACACTGATATACGTCTTCGTGAACATGATAGTCGACCTTGCTTACGGCTACCTGGATCCCAGAATACGGTACACATGAACACTCCCGGAAGCGCGCGGGGCGCCGGCGCCACCGCATCGGGCGCGATCGGCACGACCTTCAGCCCGTCGGCGTACCTCAGGGCCGGACTGCGGCTGTCGGCGCGCAACCCCGCCATGGCCACGGCCGTCGCGCTGCTGGCGTTCATGGTGCTGACGGCCTTGCTGTCGCCCGTGCTCTCGACTCACAACCCCAAGGCCCCCAACGTGCCCGACAGGCTGGAAGGGCCGTCGCTCGACCATTGGTTCGGCACCGACGGCTTCGGGCGCGACCTCTACTCGCGAACGCTCTCCGGCGGGCGGGTGGCGCTGATAGTCGGCTTCGGCGTCGCCTTTCTTACGACCATTATTGGCATGGCCGTGGGCCTCATCACCGGATACTACCCGCTCGCCGACAAGATCATCATGCGGGTGGTCGACGGGATAATGGCGATGCCGGCGTTTCTGCTGGCCATCGCGATTATGACCCTGCTGGGGGCGACGGTTTTCAACATCATCGTCACGCTCAGCATTGTGCTCGCCCCCGGCACGATCCGCGTAGCCCGCTCGTCGGTGCTGAGCCTGAGCAACGAGCCTTTCGTGGACGCGGCGCGCGCAATCGGCGCCAGCGCCCCGCGCGTGCTGCTTCGCCACATCCGCCCCAACATGCTGGCGCCGGTGGTGGTGATGGCGAGCTTCGTCACCGCTCTCGCGATACTTATCGAGTCGGGACTCAGCTTCCTGGGCGTTGGCGTCAACCCCGACACGCCCACCTGGGGCAACATCATGGGCGAGGCGCGCAACCACATGTCGCGCAACCCCTGGCTAATGTTCTGGCCCGGCATGGCGATAACGCTCACGGTGCTGGCGTTCAACCTCGCCGGCGACGGCCTCCGCGACATCCTCGACCCGCGTCTCCGAGGCTATCGCGGCGTGCCCTAGGCTCCGATTCCAGTCCCTTCCCGCTTGACGGGCCGACATGGGTAGGTATCGGGAGTAAGACTTCCAAAAGTCCCTTCCCCCTCGCAGGGGGAAGGTCAGGATGGGGGTGAAAAGACGACCCCCGACTGCCTTCCATCACTACCCACCCCCGCTGCCGTATGCTAAACTGGCCTAATTCCAACAGCAATTATTCCTTGCGCGCTCGGCGGCTCGGCTACGCCCGCCGCAGCCCGCACAAGCACGGGCGGGTCCCATGGTTACAAATCGCCAAGAGACCATTCTCAGACTGATCGTCAACCACTACATCACCACGGCGGCGCCGATATCGTCCGACGGCATCGCGCGCCACCGGGAGTTGGGCGTCAGCCCGGCCACGATCCGCAACGACGTCGCCGACCTCGAAGAGCGTGACTACCTCACGCGCCCCCACACCTCGGCCGGCAGCGTGCCTCTCGACAAGGCCTACCGCTTCTACGTCGAGTCCATTCTCACGCTGGAGGACGCCCACCTGCCCTACGAAGTCCAGGCCGCCGTGCGCCGCGAGCTCAACCGCATCGAACGCGAGATCGACGAGTGGGCCAACGTCGCCGCGGCGGTGCTCGCGAAGATCGTCGGAAACATGGCCATCGCCACCTTCCCCATGGCCATGCAGCCGCGCGTCAAGCACGTCGAGCTGGTGCCCATCCGCGACATCCTGGCCATGCTCATCGTGGTGCTGGAGCAGGCCGGCCTGAGGCGCCAGCTCATACGCCTGCAAAAGCCGTCGCCCCCCGAAGAGCTCCAAGCCTCGGTCAACAGGGTGAAGAGTCGCATAACCGGTCTCACCCGCGGCGAGATAGAGGCTCTGAACCCAGACTCGTCGCCTCTGGAGGACGACGTTATCGACGCGACCCTGGTCATCCTGCGAGAAGAGGACACGGCCATATACCGGGACTACTACGTCGACGGCCTGCGGAACCTGCTGAGCCAGCCCGAGTTCGCCGGCAACGACCGGATGCACTCGCTGGTAGAGGGTCTGGAGGACGGTTCGCTGGTGAAGGAGATCCTGGGCGGGCGGCCCGACGGCGGGGTGGTGAAGGTGGTGATTGGCCACGAAAACAGCGGCGACGTGCTCTCGCCCCTGAGCTTGGTGCTGTGCGGCTACGGCATACCCGACCGTGCCTACGGCGCGGTGGGCGCCATAGGTCCGACGCGCATGGAGTACTCCCGCGCCATCGCCGGCGTGCGGCTCATGTCCGCCATTCTCAGCGACATGGTCGAAAGCGTCGGCAGCTAGCCCGCCAACCGCATGTCCCTTCCCCCCTGATGGGAAAGGCGCGCCAAGAGTCCCTTCCCCCTCGCAGAGGGGAGGTTAGGGTGGGGGTGACTCCGTCCCGCGAACCTGCCACGAGGCCTAACTATGTTCGAAGTCCTCACCGAAAAGCTAAACGGCGTGTTCCAGCGCCTGGGCAACAAGGGCACCCTCACCGAGCGTGACGTCGACGAGGCGCTGCGCGAGGTGCGGCTTGCCCTGCTGGAAGCCGACGTCAACTTCCGCGTCGCCCGCGACTTGGTGGGCCGCATACGCGAGCGCGCCCTGCAAGAGGAAGTGCTCAAGAGCCTCAGCCCCGGGCAGCAGGTGGTGAAGATCACCAACGAGGAGCTCACCTTCACGCTGGACGGCGGCTCTCACCGGCTGGAAACCAGCCCTCGCCGACCGTCGGTGGCGATGATGGTGGGCCTCAACGGCTCCGGTAAAACCACCACCGCCGCGAAGCTGGCGCGCCACCTGTCGCAGCAGGGCCAGGACGCCCTGCTCGTGGCCGCCGACCTTCAGCGCCCCGCTGCGCCCGAACAACTGGAGACGCTCGGCAATCAGGTTGGCGTGGAGGTGTACCGCGCCTCGGGGACGCCGGACACGCTGGACGTGGCCCGCGATGGCGTGCGACGCGCAGCGGAGCGCAACGCGGCATGGGCGATCGTGGACACCGCGGGCCGCTTCCAGATGGACGACGAGCTGATGGCCGAGTTGGAGCAGGTGAAGACGGCTGTGTCGCCCGTGGAGACGCTGCTGGTGGTGGACGCGATGGCGGGCCAGGACGCGGTGAACGCGGCGCAGGAGTTTCACCAGCGCATCGGCGTCACCGGGCTTGTGCTTACCAAGATGGACGGGGACGCAAGAGGCGGAGCGGCGCTGTCCATAACCGCGGCCACCGGCGTGCCAATCAAGTTCATCGGCACGGGCGAGCGTGTCGACGCGCTGGAGGCGTACTACCCCGACAGGCTGGCGTCGCGCATCCTGGGCATGGGCGACGTGCTCACGCTCATCGAGAAGGCTCAGACGAACATCAGCGAGCAGCAGGCGCTGGATATGGAGCGCAAGATCCGCCAGGCGACATTCGACCTGGAGGATTTCCTGACGCAGCTACAGCAGCTCAAGAGCATGGGACCGCTGAGCCAGATAGTGGAGATGATCCCTGGCATGGGCAACCTGAAGGGCAGGCTGTCCGGCGCCGAGGTCGACGACGGACAGCTCAAGAAGGTTGAGGCCATCATCTACTCGATGACGCCTCAGGAGCGCAGCAAACCGGAGATGATCGGCGGCAGCCGCAGGCGGCGCATTGCGCGCGGCAGCGGCACCACGCCCCAGGACGTGAACATGCTGCTCAACCAGTTCCGCCAGATGCAGAAGACGCTCCGCCAGATGACCTCCGGACGCGGCTCCCGCCAGATGCGCCGCATGATGAGCCAGGGCAACATCTTCGGCGCCTAGCGACCGCGGCCTGCGCCATCCCGACCCGCCGCAGCAGAGTCTGTTCGTGTTTGCTCAGAGAGCCATCCTATGGGCGATTGATTGAACGCCAGAACATCTGTAAGATTGACACAAGGCAATCATCGGGAAGGCGATGTTGTTCCGACGAGGTAGTGAGTGCCGACGGTAGTCTCGTTCATAAACTACAAAGGGGCGTTGGCAAGACTACGTCCGCCTATCACGTGGCCTGTTCCCTAGCGCAACATCGCCGCCAGCGGGTGTTGATGATCGACATCGATCCGCAAACTAATCTTACCTTCCTCTGCGCTAGCATCGAACAATGGGAGAGACGTAAGCGAAGTGTAGGGACGATCAAGAACCTCTACGAACGGTTTACCCAAGGTCAGCCTATGGACGTAAGGCGGTTCATCTGGAACGGTACGGTGGTCGTTCGCCGCCAGCCTATCCCCGGTCTGGATATGATTCCGTGTGATATAGAGTTGTTGGGTGAGGATTTGAGCAGGGATGGCGAAATTGTCGGCAGTTTCCCGACGATGCAGGCCTTACGGCAAAACGCCCAGCGCTACATGCGAGAACGCTCTTTCCTGAAACAGGTTGTCGAAGAGGTCGGTGATCACTATGACTGGGTAGTGATTGACTGTCCCCACGAATCTGTACCTGATGACGCAGAACGCCCTTCACGCCAGCGACTACTACGTGGTCACGGCAGTTCCGGACCATCTGTCTACGATAGGATTGAACATACTTACCAGGAAAATTCGGGAGATAGGGTAAGGCATCGCCAATGCACAGCCGTTAGCCGGTGAGAGCGAACATTCGGTAGCGGAATTGGGGGGCATTTTGTTCGTCAAAGTGAGAATGGGCGGAACCATGATTACCAATACGCATAGCGCAACGATGACCGATATCACCACCAACCAATTTCCGGGCATGGTGCTTCAACGTTACACCACAGAATTGATTGGGTTCAGTGAGGCTGCTGAGAACCAGGTTCCAGTTTGGGAGCACGACTCGGAAAATGCTCGGAGGGCCGCCGCATATAACGCATATCCCGAAATCGCCTGGGAACTCATCACCCGCCTAACCCCGCAACGCCAATCGCCATGACGCAGCCTTCATCATACTCGATAGAATCCCTCTTCCGTGGACTGAAGGGACTGCTCAACTCACTTCCTACGGAAGAGGAAAAGCGAGAACTGCTGCGTGACTTGCGGGAGGCTCAGGACTTTCTAGAGGAGTTGCGTACGCTGGTGGACGCTATACCGACGATGGAATCCAGCCGGGAATTGTCCGCCGGCCTTTCGCGCCTCGATGCGCTCACCGCGCGAGCGAATCGGGACGCTGGCCTGCGTAAGATACTAGGATTGCGTGGCACGACGAGCTACAGAAGCAGAAGACCCACCGCCGGTGAAGATGTAAACGGAAGAGCGGGCGAACTGAAAGACTCAATCGTCCAATCCGAGACGTCCGGCATCGCTGACCTGCTTGCACGCGAGCCACTGGCCGTGCTGAAGGCACTGGCCGGCAGCTTCGGCATACGGACTCCCTCAAGGGAGCGCAAGCCGGACTTGATCAGGCGAATCGCAACCCACATCGAGAATCAACGGGGCTATGCCCTGCTTAGAGGCGACAGCACTTAGCCAGCGACTGTACATAGCCCCGAACTCACATTCGGGTGGATGTCAGACCTGTACCTATCGAAGACGGGCCGCCCATTCTAATGATCGGCCTGCGCTTGTACGTCCTAAATCTTCCCCTCGGCGCGCACCTGCCCCAGGGCGGTCTCGTACTTCTCCAGCGTGAGGTTGACGTCGGCCTCGCTGTGCGTCGCCGACAGGATGAAGCTGGTCGGGTTGCCCCAGATGCCCTCGTTTATCGTGGCCTGGTTCAGCAGATGCGTCGTATCGTCGCCCGCGGCCGTCATCATCGCCTGCTCGCCCGCCTCGCAGTACACCTTGTCGCACTCGTGCGGGACGCCCAAGCGCATGTGCACGATCGACGAGACGCCGTAGGCGCAGCCCGGAATCTCCATCTTGGTGAGAAGCTCGTTCAGGCCGTTCTTGAGCTGCTGGGCCCTGGCGTCCGCCGTCGCGTTGATCGGCTCGTTGGCCACCAGCTCCAGCGCCGCCGCGCCCGCCGCAGAGGACAGCGGATTGGCGTTGAACGTGCCGGGGTGTGCGATACGGCCCGGCGACACCGTGTTCACTATGTCGGCGCGACCGGCGACGCAGCCGCCGGGAAGCCCGCCGGCCAGTATCTTGGCCATGCCCGTAAGGTCGGGAATCACATTGTAGAGTCCCTGGCACCCGCCGCGAGAGAACCTGAAACCGCTCACGACCTCGTCGAAGATGAGGATGACGTCCTTCTGGCGTGTGACGTCTCTGAGCTGCTCGAGGAAGGACGGGTGGATGACCTGGTTGCCCTGGAACACCACCGCCGCTATGTCGTCGTCCTCGTCTAGAGTGCGCTCCACGGCCGCGATGTCGTAGGGCAGCACGATCATCGTCTCGCGCACCTGTGGGGGTATGCCGCCCTCCGGGCTGTCGTTGGCCGCGCCTACGAACGGCCCGTCAGCCCAGCCGTGGAAGGCTCCCTCGAACTTGACGATCTTGCTCTTGCCCGAGTGGCTGCGGGCCATGCGGAAGGTCATCATCATCGCCTCGGTGCCGGAGCTGACGAAGCGCAGCCGCTCGGCAGACGGCACGAGCTCCTTGACGAGCGTTCCCCACCTCACCTCGTTCTCGGTCGAGGCGCTGAGGTGTGTGCCCTTGGCGACCTGCTCGGAGACGGCCTTGACGATGGCCGGATGCGCCTGCCCCAGTATCATCGCGCCGTGGCCGGTGCGATAGTCGATGTACTCGTTGCCGTCGATGTCCCACTTTCTGGGGCCGAGCCCGTGGTCCATGTAGACGCGGAAGGGGCTGAACTTGCGACCGTCGTGCGTAACGCCGTCTGGGAACAGATCAACAGACTTGTCGGACATTAGGGACGACTTCGGATGCAGTTGCAGATAGCGTTCTTCGATCGTGCTGGCCATGGCGTCTCCTTGTGGTTTAGCTTGGTGCCCGCGAAGGCGATTATAGCACTCCTGCCGGTCGGCTGCCCTGGAACGCTTGCAGGCGGCGCCCCCTTGGCTTCATACTAGGTAGGCCAAATCAGGCAACATCTGAAACACACAAGAGGCGTACACTGGCAACCGTCGACTTTCACATAGAGTCCAGCAGACTCATGCTCGAACAGGCCGGGCGCGAGCTTGACGCCGGTGACGTACTGCAGGCGTCCGAGAAGGGCTGGGGCGCCGCCGCTCACACGATCAAAGCGATCGCCGAACAGCGCGACTGGCGGCACGAGCGTCACGGCCACCTGTTTGGCGTGGTGCGTGCAATCGTCGCCGAATCGGGGCAGCCCAGAATCATGGATTTGTTTCATATCGCAAACGGCCTTCACGCCAACTTCTACGAAGGCTGGCTGAGCCAGGAAGATGTCGAACGGGGCCTGGGTCAGGTGGAGGAACTGCTAGGCCTGCTGGAAGGGGCGCTGTCCAACGGCTGATCGACGAAGTATGGACGACATCCAACGGGAGGAGCGCGTTGGCAACGGTCGACTTCCACATAGAAACCAGCAGACTCATGCTCGAACAGGCCGGGCGCGAGCTTGACGCCGGTGACGTGCTTCAGGCGTCCGAGAAGGGCTGGGGCGCCGCCGCTCACACGGTCAAGGTAATCGCCGAGCAGCGCGGATGGCTCCACGAACGCCACGGCCACCTGTTCAGGGTGGCGGGCCGGATAGCTGACGAACTGGAACAACCCCTAATCCGGGATCTGTTTCGGCTGGCGAGCACGCTGCACACCAACTTCTACGAAGGCTGGCTCACCGAGGAAGATGTGGAGAGGGGCTTGGGCCAGGTGGAGGAGCTGCTTAGTCTGCTGGAAGGGGCGATGTCAAACCCCTAGCCGTAGCCCGCGCAAGGAGGCGCCGCATGACCAACGCCAAGCCCCTCGAGGGTGTCCGCGTGCTCTCCCTCGAGCAGGTGCACGTGCTGCCCTGGGGCACCGCGTTCCTCGCCGACTTCGGCGCGCAGGTTGTTCGCGTCGAAAGCGCCGAGCACATGAACGACCGCCGCTCCGGCCCCTTCCCGGAGGACGCCCCAGGCGAGGAGTGGTGGAACGAATGCGGCACATTCGCCTACTGGGCCCGCAACAAGCAGAGCATCTGCCTGCAGGTGGCGCACCCGCTGGGCAGGGAAACCTTCCTGAGGCTCGTCGAGAACGCCGACGTGGTGACCGATAACTTCCGTCCAGGCACCACGGCGCGCTACGGCCTGGACCACGATTCGCTCGCCGCGGTGAAGCCCGACATCATCACGCTGAGCTGCACCGCCTACGGCCACACCGGACCCTGGCGGGCCTACGGCGCCCGCGCCCGCACCGTGGACGCCGCGTGCGGCCTGTCGTACCTCACCGGCTACGAGGGCGGGCCTTCGCTGCGCGCCAGCGCAAACTACATGGACCACACCGGCGGCCTGAACGTGGCATACGCGCTGCTTCTGGCGCTCTACCGCAAGCGCAAGACAGGCCAGGGCGCGCGCATCGACTTGAGCATGTACGAGACCGGCGTCTCCTGCATCGCCCCCGCCGTTCTCGAGGCGCAGCGCGGCGTGACACGGCCCAGGCTCGGTCCGTCGCACCCATGGAAGGCGCCTCACAACGTCTATCCCTGCCGCGGCGACGACCGCTGGATAGCCATCACCGTTTCCGACGATGAAGAGTGGAACGCCCTGCGCCGGGCGATGGGCGAGCCCGGCTGGGCTTCCGACGGTTCTCTCGACACCGTCCAGATCCGCCACGCGCGCCGAGCGGAGCTAGACTCGCGCATCGCCGAATGGACCGCCGGGCAAGATAGCCAGGAGCTGTTTCATCTGCTCCAGTCATTCGGAGTGCCCTCCGGGCCGGTAAACACGGCAAAGGACCTGATGTCTGACGGACACCTCTGGCAGCGAGGTTACTTCGAGGTCTTCGACAACCCGAACTCCCCGCAGGTCGGGCCGAGAGTGTTCGCCGGTCGCCCCTTCCGGACGCCCGGCATCCCGCTCTCACTTGAGCTCGCGTCCTCGCTCGGGCAGCACAACCTTGACGTGCTGCACGAGATGGGAGGCCTCTCGGACGAAGAGATCCAACGCCTGGCCGACGAGAGCGTGCTGTCCACGCGGCCCCGCGTGCAAGAGAGGCCGCCCGCCGATGGGCGCCAACGCGGCGCGCCGGATCGACTCTACGACCCCGATTACAGCCAGCGGACGGCGGAAGCGATGGCCGCCGTGCAGCGGTAACCCGCGAACCGGAGGCAGGCGATTGCACAAGAAGCCCTTTCCTCTCGATTGGGAAAGGTTAGGTTTGGGGGTGAGGTTGGAGTCGCCATGAGGAGTTTCGACACGTGACCGGAATACTGAGCGACATTCGTGTTGTGGAGCTGAGCACCACGCCGGCAGGCGCCTTCTGCGCCAAGCTGCTGGCGGACCAGGGCGCGGACGTGGTGAAGGTTGAGCCGCCAGAGGGCAATCCCGCGCGGCGCGAGCCTCCCCTTTTGGAGAGCGCGTCCGGCAGCAGTCAGAGTTCACAGTTTCTGGCTTTCAACACAAACAAGCGAGGCGTGACGCTGGACGCCGGATCGGACGCCGGCAAGGATGCGCTGCTCAGGCTTATTTCCGGGCGCGACATCCTTGTGGAGGACTTCATACCCGGCCATCTCGACGACCTCGGCCTGGGATACGAGAGCATGCGATCTCACAGCCCGGGCCTTACCGTCGTGTCCATCACTCCGTTCGGGCAGTCCGGCCCCTACAGTGCATACAAGGGAAGCGACCTCGTCGCCCAGGCCGTGGGCGGTTTTCTGTATACTACCGGCGAGTCGGACCGCGCGCCGATGGGAACCGCCCTGGAGCAGACGTACGTGGCCGCTGCGCGCAACGCCGCTATAGCCGTGATGGGCGCGATACTCCAGCGTGAGTCGACCGGCGAAGGCCAGCATATCGACGTGTCCATCATGGAGGCGGTTGTTAGCACCCCGCCCGCGTTCATTCACCAGTACAGCTACACAGGCGCTATCGCTGGCCGGGGGTTCGGCGAGGGCAACGTGATGGATGGTATGCATCTGCCCACGGCGGACAGCGACGTTACGCTCACCACCGCGGGGACAGGTGGCAATCCTATGCAGACGTGGGCCGACTTCCTGGACGAGCCGCGCCTGCTCGACCCCAGGTTCGTCACGCCGAGGGGAAGGGCGGAACACGCCGCCGATCTGCTCTCGATAGTGCAGTCCAAGCTGCGCAATTGGAAGGCCCACGAGTTCATGACGGAGGCCATGGACCGACGCTTGGTCGTGGGCGTGGTGCAGAGCCCCGAAGAGGTCGCCGAGTGCTCTCATCTGGCCGAGCGTGGCACCTTCGTCGGCATCGACCATCCGCTTGCCGGCGCCCTGCGTTATCCCGGCCCAGGCTTTCTGATCGACGGTCGCAACCCAGTGTCGGGAGACCGCCCCGCGCCACGTCAGGGGGAGCACAACGCGGAGGTTTTCGGCGGCGAGGTCGGACTCACCGAGGAACAGATTTCGAGGCTCGCCTGAGGGCGGGTTAACCCAGAACGGAGGGCAGCCTATGCGAAACAGGGTTCAAAGGTCGTGGCTGATCGCGCCTGCCAATGACGACGCGCGCCTGGCCACCGCGGCCGGCAGCGGCGCCGACGTGGTGGTGCTGGACCTCCAGGACACGGTGCACGAGACGAAGAAGCACGTGGCAAGGGTGCGCGTGAAGAACGCGATTTCCGAGATGCGGGCCCACGGCTCGGAGGTGTACGTTCGCTGCGACCCTGAGCTGCTGTACGCCGACTTCGCCGCGTCGGTGTGGCGCGGCCTGCACGGCGTGGTGCTGCCCGGACTGACCACCGCCGACCAAGTGCGCGAGGCCGACCGGCTACTCGGCGAATTCGAGGGGGCTCGCGGCGTCGTCAGACCGCCCCAGTTGGGTGAGATACTCGAGGCAGACGATCCCAGGGGACCCGAACAGGCGCTGGAGATTCACCTGTGCCTCGACAGCGGACGCGCCAACTGGGACGCGGAGGATCTGATTGAAGCCAGCGACAGGGTGCGGTCGGTGAGTCTGGGGCGCGCCGATCTCACGATGGACTTGCGGGAAGAGCCTTCGGGCGAGCTGCACATGCTGCCATATCTCAACCAGCGGCTCATAATCGTCGCCAATGCCTGCGGCGTGCGCCCCGTCGGCGCTTGGTGGCGCGCCACATCCCGCGGCCTCGCCGCGTCGCCCGACGATACGCAACGCGCTGCCATCGACGGCCGCCGCGCGGGCTTTCGCGGTGCGCTCTGCATGAAGGCCGACCAGGCCCGCGCCCTGAACGAGGGCTTCACGCCCACCGCCGAAGAGGTCGCGCAAGCCAGGGCTGCCGCGTCCGACCCGAACGCCAGCCCGGATGAGCGCGCAATCGCCCACGACACACTGGCCTGGGCCGAGTCTTGCAAGGCCCGCGACGGTCTGAAGGTGGAGGAGTAGAGGCGACCACCAAGTTCCCTCTCCCGTCGAAGGGAGAGGGTTAGGGTGAGGGCGTGAGAACCCCCGTTCAGCAAACCGACACAGGCTCCACAGGAGGGACCACGATGACAACAAGAGTCAGACGCTCGGGCCTTATGATGCCGGTGAACACCGAGCGATTCGTGAAGAGTTCCTGGCTGCGCCACAGCGACAGCTTGGACTACGACCTCGAGGACTCGGTGCCACAGTCGGAGAAGGATAAGGCCCGCGCAGTGCTGCCGAACGCCATACAGATAGGCCAGAAGGGCGGCGCCGAGGTCTCGGTGCGCATCAATTGCGCCTACCCGGAGGCCGACCTGAATGCGGCGGTGCGCCCGGGCGTCAGCCGCATATCCCATCCCAAGACCGAGCACGCCGAGCAGATTCGCAAGGTCGACGCCATCATCACCCGGCTGGAGCGTGAGCGCGGAATGCGCCCGGGCACCGTCGAGATCAACGCGATGATCGAGACCACGCTGGGCGTGGCCAACTCCTACGAGATTGCCTCCAGCAGCCCGCGAGTGAGGAGCTTCCCCCCCGGCACCGGCTACGACATGTCCATGGACATGGGCCTGGAGATGTTCGTGGGCTTCGACCAGTTCTTCTACAACCGCGGCGAGGGCGAGCTGATAGCCATGGCGCTCGGTCTGGACCGCGCGGGTAGCGTCTACATGTCCGACACTTCCGGCAGCGTCACCGATGGCGACCGGACCCTTCAGCAGGCCATCGCCAACCGCAAGGCTGGCTTTCGGTCCGGCGGCGGGCTGCATCCCAACGTTGTGCAGCCCCAGAACATTGGGCTGACGCCCACGCCGGAGGAGGTGGACCACGCGCGGCGAGTGCTTGCCGTGTTCGATCAGACCGACGCCCGCGGCGAGGTGGAGGCCGAAATCGACGGTGAGACGGTGGACGCATACGAGGCGGCGAGAGCGAGGGAGCTCATCGAGTGGGCCGCCGCCTGTGCCAGGCGAGACGCCGAGAAAGCCGCCAAACGCGCCGCGTCGCTTGCGGCCGAAGAGGCCGCCGGGGGATAACCGAACCGGCGGCGCAAATCCCCTCTCCCCGGTCTTTACGGAGTGAGAGAGCTAGGGTGAGGGTGGTCTCACAGCCTTCCGGCAATCCGGTTTCTGGGCTACCAAACGCAAGACAAGAGGATGTAGACACATGGACCCGTTCGTTAGACGCTCCTACCTGGTCGTATCGCCGCTGAACGAAGACGACGTCGCGGCGTCCTGGACGCACAACGCCGACGCCGTCATCCTCGACCTGGCCGGCCCCGTGCCCGACTCGTGCAAGGCCGAGGCGCGCTCGGCGCTGGCGGAGGCCATACCCATCGCGGGCAGGGGCGCCGCCGAGGTGTTCGTGCGCGTCAACAAGAACCTGCTGTACGCCGACGTCGAGGCCGCCGCGGCGCCGGGGCTACGGGGTGTCGTGTTGGGCGGCGCCGAGTGGGCGGAGGACGTGGCGCGCGCCGACGCGATTCTTGGCGAGATGGAGGCCCGCAAAGGCATACCCGAGGGGCATCTGCAGATCGTGGCGCTGTTGGAGACGGCCCGGGGCGTCTGGAACGTGCGCGAGATCATCGCCGCCAGCGGGAGGGTGTCCGCGGTCGGTCTCGACGAGCCCGCGCTGTGCCGCGCTCTCGGCATTGCTCCTTGCGAGGAGTTCGACCCGTTCGAATACGCCAAGGGACGCATTGCCATCGAGACGCGGGCCGCCAAGGTCCAGCCGGTGGGCGTCAGCCACCCCTACGGCGTGCTGCCCCGGTTCGACGACGCCGACGAGATACACCGGCTCGCCCTCAGGGGCAAGAACCTGGGGTTCGCCGCCACCATCTGCCCGCATCCGTCGTGGGTCGAGCCGGTAAACCGCGCCCAGACCCCAACCGAGGAGCGGCTGGAGTTCTACCAGGAGACCCGCCGGCTGTTCGCCGACGCCATCGCCAGGGGCACGGCGGCCATACCATACCCCGGCAGCGGCATGATGATCGACGTGCCCGTGGACGAGCGAGCTCGGATCACCCTCGAGCAGTGGGAGCGCTGCGCCGCCCGCGACGCGGAAAAGGCGGAGGCTGTGCGCCGGGCACACGGGTAGGGGGGTGCTGATCCGGGCGACCTTACGCCCAGCTGGGAGGCCGCGCCAGTACGAAACCGTCGGCCCTGGTTACCTGCGCCGGAAGCTGGCTGTCGCGTAACACATCCCTGCCAATGGTGAAGTACGCCGCAGCCGCATTGGACAGACCCACTGAACTCCGACTGGGTGGGAATGCCACTCGGACCCGTTTCGCGGGATAACGCTTTCTCACCGCCAATATAGGGCCCGCCAAGTCTCCATCTCCTGACACTAGGACGGCCGAGTCGAATGCATCATCTTGAGCGTCGCCGAGCAGTTCGACCGCGATGTTGACGTCGGTCATCTTCTCTTCATAGGCTCGCCAGGCGGCTCCGCAGTTATGGCATCTCTGGGGCTTGGCTTGAAAATAGCCGTAGTGGATGTGCATGGCCGGCAGGGTGGCCAACGCCTCGAGGTACGTGTTTTGGCGCGCCTGCTTGCCAGGGTCGCCGGGTTCGTGTTCGACCCTCGCGGTAAAGTACCTGACGGCTTCCAAACGTTGCCCTGGCCGCAGCAGATTTTCAGCAAGGCGGTGGAGGTCGAGCCAGTAGTACCGTCTCCAGCCTCTTTCTCTGATGCCGTAGAACAGGTTGAATCCATCGACGTACATTCTCACACGCTGCATTCGAAACGTCCTGTTTTTGGTATTGACAACCCGGCGGACAGCGCTATAATATTATTACCCCCCCAGAGATCGCATCTCTGGGCCGACGTCCCCCTTGCGGGGGCGTCTCTGTTTAAGCTTACTCGCTCAGGGACGTTCACCCCAAAGCGGCCCGCCAACCGGATAGGGCTGTGTGTATTGGCATTGACAACTCGGCGGGTTGCGGTAAAATGATGTTACCACCCCAGAGATCGCATCTCTGGGCCGACGTCCCCCTTACGGGGGGCGTCCATTTTTTGCCGCATCTCGGCGCGCCTTGCCCACCCGTGTTGGCCAATCTATAATCGAATGTATCTGGTTAGCGGGGTGTGGCGCAGAGGGAGCGCGCCTGCTTTGGGAGCAGGAGGCCGCCGGTTCAATCCCGGCCACCCCGACCAGCATCCGTGCCGTGTCCAGGATTCCCCGGCACTCGTGGTATGGGCCGTGCATGGCGTCAGCGCACCACCCAGTAGATAGTCGCCAGTTCGCCCGCGTACACCCTCTCCAGCACGCCCGCCATGCCGTCTTCGAACTTACGTATGCCGGCCTCCGGGTAGTACAACCGCTCCAACTGGCCCACGTACACGTAGCTGACGTCGTACTTCCTGAGCAGCCGCTCGGCCTCTTGCGTGCTCCGCGTCGAGTAGATGGTGTCCACGTCGTCGACGCGGCGGCTCACCTCCCGGCCGTGCACGCCGCGCTGCTGTATCTGGTGCCACTCCCAGCCCACCACGCCCGGCAGTCCGGTGTAAACGCTCACCCGGCCGCCCCACCTGTAGAGCGGCGTTTGGCCCTCCAGCGTGACGGGCGAGCCGTCCACGTTCTCGAGCAGCCACCGGATGCCCTCGAAGTCGGCCGCGAGGTCTATGGGACCTTCCGCGTCGCGGTACACTGTCCCCTTGGCGTACTCGGAGCCGTCCAGCGTCAGCGGCGCGTCGTTGGCATCGAACCGGTCGGCGAGCCGAGCGCGCGTGCCCAGGACCGGGTACACTGCGGCGCACAGAACCAGCACCGCAGCGGCGATGGCCCAGGCGACCGCTGGCGCCGAGGGCCGCGACCCGGACGCGCGCCAGCGGGTGACCAGGCGCCACAGCAGGAATGCCGAAGCAAGCGCCAGGAGCGTCCAAGCCTGCAGGTAGAACTTGAAGACGCTGTTCATGCGATCAATGTCGGCCTGCACGCGCACGAACTCCAGCCCGGCCACCAGTGCGAGCGCCGTGCACGCCAGCAGCGCGGCGAACGCCACCTGCGCCGCGTCCCCGCGCATCGCCACCAGTCGCGCCGCACAGACACCTGCCGTGAGCGTCAGCAACAAGAAGACAAGCGGCGCCGTGCCGCCGACCGTGTCGGAGAACGCGACCACCGCGAGCAGCGCCGCAGCGAGCGCGGCCAGCGCGGGCACGGCGACCTGGCGTCGCCCCACGCCGTCGCGCAGCCGGAACAGCCTCGCCCCGACCTCAGGCAGCCGCAGGCCGGAGACGAGCGTCCTGGCCTCTACCAGCGCGAACGAACCTATGACGAACACGAACAGCCCGCTAATGGCGAGGAACTGCAAAATGGTGGTTGTGTTGGTGGTGGTCTCGACGCCGCCGACGAACGTCTCGTAGTTGAGGTGGAACGGCAGAAACGCGACGTAGCCCACCGTGAAGACCAGCAGAGACTTGACGGCTGCGCGTGTCAGCGCGGCTAGTCCAAGTCCGCCCTGCGCGAGGTACTCGGCGAGCAGAACCGCCGCCGCGGCCAACAGGAGTTGCGTAGGGAAGTCCCAAGCGTTGATGAGCCGCAGCGCGCCCACCACGATTCCCAGCACCGCCAGCCGCGCGAGTTCGCCCGCGTCCCAGCGCTCCCCCAGTGAGCCGAATCGCCGGGCTGCCAGCACGACGGACAGCGACAGTCCGATGGCGAGCAGCGCGAAGGGTATGGCCATCATGTGGGCGTGCAGATCGGCGAACAGGAACGAGAAGAACGGAAACTCCGTGATCTCGTGGCCGGGCGGGTCCGGCGGCATCATGCGGGTGCTTCGCCAGTAGTCGAAGGCGAACAGCTCGCCCCACGCGAACGGCTCGCCCCACTCAAGCTCTGTCCACAGGCCGACAACGACTTGTCGCGCGCCGTCGAGGTTGCCCAGCACGCACACGAACAGCGCGCCGCACAGCCCCGCGGCCACGGCGGACCGCTCGACGCCCGCAGTCCTCCGCGCGTAGAGGGAGCCGGCTCCGGCCGCCGCACGCGCCGGACGCAGGGCGCTCGCGGCGAGGTTGTACACCACCGAGAAAGCGCCACCGACCGCGAGCGCGAAGAAGGTGGGCACCGCCAGATTGTAGGCGACCGCCGGCTGTATGCCCGTCGCCCTGATCAGCGTGGCGACCATGAACTGGCCCCAGTAGTAGTAGTTCAGATACCCGCCGCCGAACCAGGGATCGTAGGGAGGCATGAACGTCGAGCGCACGACCGCGTTGAGATAGGCGAAGTCCATCGGCTTCTCGCCGCCCCTGTATGGGTGCCACAGGTCCGGGTTCGCCATCCGAAGCAGCACGAACGCGAGGAAGGCGGCCAGGAACACCGCTTCGCATATCGCTATCAGCCGCCAGCGGTCGCGTACGAACTCGCGTATCTCGCCGCCACGTAGCGCGAGCGCCGCCAGCGATGCCAGCGCCAGCACCGCCACACCGACGCCGATCGCGCCCTGCGAGAAGGGCATCCACCGCAGGCTCGCCAGCAGCCACACCACCAGGCACGCCGCCAGCAGCGCCAGCGCCTTCACCAGCAGGTAGCCCCGGTCGGGCAGGGGCCGGAACAGCAGCAGCGCCGCGGGCAGCGCGAGCAGCGACAGGCCCTCGACCACGATTAGCCACGCCAGCATGGGGACGCGGTTCGCCCAGCCATCGACGTCGACAATCTCGCGCCAGGTGCCGCCCGACTGCTGCGTGGCGGCGTCCTCCGGCGAAAGCACGAGCCCCAGGACGTCGTCCGGCCCGCCAGCGTCCTGGTCGCCGCCTGCGGGCGGCCAAGCGGGGGCGGGAAGTCCCTCGAACAGCGCGCTTATCTGGGCGGCGTCGTAGTGGCCCACGTTCTCGAGCACGAACACCTTGGGGTGGTCGTACACCGTAAAGCTCTCGTCGGCGTAGCCGAGCCGCAGCGCGACGGTGAAGTCCGCCTGCTCGCGCGACGCCGGCGGCTCCGGCAGACCGGTCCGGCCGAAAGTGTCGTCGACTAGTTCCACGCCCAGCAGGCTGGGATAGGCCGTTTCGACGTTGCGGATGTCGTATCCGAGCTGTCCGGAGAACAGCAGGCGGTAGAACTCGCGACCCATGGGGTAGCGCTCCGGCAGCCGCGAGACGGTCCCGTAGAGGCGGTTGCTGTACAGCACCAGGTAATCGGCCTCGGCGAGCCGTTCCGCGACGTGGCTCTGCTTGCGCGCGCCGTCGGGATTGTACATCTCCAGTTCCCGAATGTCGTACCCTCCGAGCCTGGGCAACCCCTCCTCCCAGTGCTCCTTGAGGATCACTGCGCCGCGCGGCACGTTCTCCCTCACCCATTCGCCCGCCCGCACCGACGTGAGCGGCTGGCCGTACACGCCCGCCACGTAGGCCAGCGCGTACAGCGCGGAGGCGCCCACCACTATCGCTATGCCTACAGACACCAGCGGCCGTGCCTCACCGCCGCGCCAGTCGCCTGCGCGACGCCAAAGGTCCCACAGCATCCGGCTGCCGAACAGCAACAGGAACGGCGTGACCGGGAGTAAGTAGCGCAGGAACTTGACCTCGAAGGCCCCGGTGATGAGCAGGTATGGCGCCACCCAGCTCAGCAGCAGCACGTCCACCCTGGACGAGGCCGAACGCACCACAAGCGTGGCGAGCAGCGCGGCCAGCGAGACGGCGGAGGCCGCCGCGATCGCGAGTATGCCGTCCCAGAGCAGCAGCATGGCCGCGGGCGCGACCCACCCCGCGGCCAGGTAGGCGAGACCGTACACCGGCCTCATGCCGCGCACCGCCGCGTACACCAGCCCCGCCAGGGCCACTACTCCCAGCGGCCAGCCCAGACCCCAGGTTGCGAGCTGACGCGCGTGGTAGAGGTACGGCGTGGTGTCCACGTACTGCCGCGTGTAGGGGTAGTCCCGGATACGGCGCACCATCTCCGACTGCTCGGTGACGTCGGACAGAAAACGGCGCCAGTCCAGCAGGGCGTAGGGCTGGGTCAGCACGAACACGGCGGCAATCGCGGCGGCGCCCGCCACCGCGCCACAGAGCGCGCTTGACAGGCGTAGCGAGAAGGCCTTGGACTGTCTTGATGGGCCTTCCAGCGCGCCCAGGACGTGTATCAGGTGGGCGACCCCGAATGCGGCCACGATGGGGAATAGGCTCACCTTGGTGGCGAGGCCCAGCCCTATGAGCACGCCCGCCAGTACAGAGTCCCTGGGTCTTCCGTGCCTGGCCACGCGGTATAGGAAGTACAGCGCCGCTACGCTGAACAGCGTGGCCAGCGTGTCTACGGCGAAGAAGTGGCTGAGCTGGACGTGCAGCACCGCAACGGCGGTCAACGCGGCCGCCAGCAGGCCAGCGCCGCGGCTATAGACGCGCCAACCCAGCGTGAACACCATCGCAACCGTGGCAACGTCCGCGAGCGCGGATATGGCCCGCGCCATCAGCCGCAAGTCGTTTAGCTCGGCGCCGGTTAGCGTCGACGCGGCCGAGCGGACGACGGACAGCGCGTACAGGGGCATGCTGCCGTAGGGGAACCAGCGCGGATTCCAGGTGCTGCGCTCGGCGTCGAGCAGCGAGCCGAGGTCGTCCAGGGGGAACGAGAGCTGGACGGTCTTCGACAGGATCGCGCGCTCGTCGGGGTGCGGCGTCCAGTCGTAGCCGTTGTCCCAGCCCAGGCCGTAGAGCCGCAGCCCGAGCGCGACCGCAAGGATCGCGGCCAGCGCCCCGACTGTGAGCCATGTCGCGCGGTCTCGCCCGGCGCGAGCTGGGGCGCCGGCGCTGTCCTGCCGGTCGGTGTCCATCAACGGCGTTCCGTGCTCACGCTCCCGCCGATGTTCGAGCTAGATGGCCGGGTCATCCTGCCGAGAAGCGCAGCGCCTGGTCCACGATGTCCAGCCCGACGGTCTCGCTCCACGCGGCGAGAAGCTGCTCGGTGACCGGCCCCGGCTTGCCGTCGCCGACCTCCCGACGGTCCACCCGCGTGACGGGCAGGACGCACGGGCTGGTGCCGGAGAAGAACACCTCGTCGGCGGTGTAGAGGTCGTAGGGCTGCAGCTCCTCCTCAGCGATGGGAATGTCCAGTTGCCGGGCGAGATCGACCACCATGCCGCGCGACACGCCCTGAAGCAGGGTGGTGTCGCCGGGCAGCCTCAGCACTCCGTCGGTCACCAGGAAGACGTTGTAGCCGGTGCCCTCGGTCAGGTTTCCGTCCACGTCCAGCAGAATCGGCCAGGCGGACTCGTCGACGTCGGCGGCCTCAAGCTCGGCGAGGTTGAAGTTCATGCGGCTGTGGTGTTTCACCTTGGGGTCGAGGGTCTCGGCGGGAAAGCTGCGGGTGCGGGCTATGACGCCGTGCGCGCCGTCGCCGTACAGGCCGGAGAAGCGTTCGAACGAGATGGGCTGCACCTCCACGCACACGGAGGGCGGCCCCGCGGTCTGCGCCCAGCGGCCCGGCCCGCGCGTGACCCACTGGCGAACGGTGAAGTCGCCCGCCTCCGGCAGCAGGTGCATGTTGCGCTCGATGGACTCCTCGCTTATGGTCATCATCTCCTCGTGCGAAAGCCCAGGGTCGATGCGAACGAACTTGAGCGAGCGGTACAGCCGGTCGACGTGCTGTTTCATGCGAAAGCTCTTGCCGTTAAAGGTGCGCGCCACGTCGAACACGACGTCCGCCAGCATGAAGCCGCGGTCGTGCGGCGACACCTTCACGTCGTCGAACGGCACCCAGTCCCCGTTGAAATAGGCCACGTAGTCTGCCATGCCTCCCCCTTTCGCCGGCGCGTCGCCGGAGGTATCTGCTGCGTTTGGCATAGTATACCGTTGCGGGCGAAGCGGGGGAATACGCTGGCGGGCCTGGCGTGTCCGCGGGGCGGCGCGGAAGGCGCGGTGTTAGGGAGACCATCCACGAAGGGCACGAACAAGGAGGAGAGGGCGTCAGGGCTGGAGTGACGCAGGAAGTGAGTGCTGGAATGAGGTTGGACGCTTACTTAGACTGCGGGGGCCATTCCCCGAATCTCTTCGATGTAGCGGTCGACGTCGGCAACGCTGTCGAGGATTCCGCTAATCTTCTCGACCGGATGCTGCGCCGTCGACCGCTTTTGGATGAGCAGACCGTGCTCGGTGGGCGTAATCTCTACTTCGACGTCCTTGGTCATGCCGAAGCGGTCCCTGAATCGTTTGGGTATGGTGATCTGTCCGCGTTCGGAGATTCGCATGACTTACCTCGTATGAAGGTCAATCCAGCAACATATTACCGCATTTCTTAGCGAACCCGCTATCGAAGCTGCACGCTGGCAACAGTTCAGAGTCGATTCAGGCAGACAAGGGGAGGAAGGGCCGCCTCTCCTACGCCAGCGTCGCCGGGTCGACGTCCACGGTCCAGCCGTTGGGTCAGTCCCTTGTCAGAAGGAATAGCAGTGCGAATGTGCGGAGGGGGTCAAGGGCGTGTGGAATCGGCCGCGAGGACGGCTCACCGCAGTGCGCGCGCAAAGGGACGCCTCTGCGAAACAGTAGATTTCCTTATCTCAAACTAGGTCACTCACCGCCACCGGGGAGGTCGGCGGAATGTTCCACCCGAGTCCGTCATCTCATTGGGAAACTGGCTGGCGGCCAAGACTGACCTGTTGATCGACCTTATCTGAAATGTGGTAACTCTCATCAATTCTCTACTCAGAATCCTCCTGTGATGCGGGTTTATCATGCCAACCGATTTTCCAAATCTCTTGGCGACTATCTCAATAGGCAACGTCAAATCGGAATCGTTAGAGAGCACAACTGCATCGTCAAAATCGTCCTCGAAACAATCCAGCAACAGATAACTAGCCAAATTCACGTCGGAGCGTTTCTCTTCAGTCTTGAGAACTCGTGTGGTCTCGGGCCTGTTCTGACCGTGGAGATACCTGAGCGGTGAACGTGGTAGATAAACTTCCCGCGAGGCGAACCTTCCAAAGTGGATCTGGAGGTTAGGCAACGTTCTGAGGGCACGAAGATAGAGGTCTTGTCTTACAGGCGCTTGTGCGTTGTTTGGTAAAGCACTGACGCGAGAAGTGAAGTACCTGATTCTCTTGATTTGGAGGTCTGGCAAGAGCCTCCGACACAACTCGGCAAGGTTTAGCCACTTGAATTGTGGGAATTCCCTGACGGAGCCGTAGTACAGATTGAACCCATCAATGTAGATGTTGGCCGTCATACTCTCGCAAAAATGCAAAGGCCACCTTTTGAGGTGGCCTTGCTACCCTGCCACCAGAAGCAACAGGGGGAATCAAAGAAAATGCTATATCATACGGGTCGCCTTGTCAAACAAAAGAAGGAGACCAAACTGAGACGCGGTCAAGGACCTAGCAGTTCACCTTCGTGGTTGGCTTCCTTTCCTCCCTCAACCTCCTCAGCATGGGAATGGGCCGCCTCTCCTACGCCAGCGTCGCCGGGTCGACGTCCCACCGTCCAGCCGTTGGGGACGGCGACGGTGTCGAGCAGGTTGCGCGGCTCAGGGCCACGGAGCAGCACCTGCCAGCGGTAGCGCGCCCTCACCCTGGCGGGGTAGGCCGGCGTCGGGCCCAGCAGATCGACGTCCGAGAGGCCCCACGCCTCGCGCTGCTCCCTGAGCGCGCGTGCGAACCTGCGGGCCGCGGCCTCGGCCGCCTGCGCGTTGAGGTGCGAGTAGACCAGCCTGATGAGCTTGGTGTAGGGAGGGTTGGCCTGCGCGTAGCGGTGGGCCATCTCCTGGCGGTAGAAGCGCTGATAGTCCTGCGCCACGGCAGAGGACACGGCGTAGTTGTCCGGCTGGAACGTCTGCACTATCACCGTGCCGGGACTCGCTCCCCGTCCGGCGCGTCCGGCCACCTGGCACAGCAACTGGAATGCGCGCTCGCCCGCCCGGAAGTCCGGCACGTTGAGGCCGACGTCGGCGGACACCACGCCGACCAGCGTCACCGACGGGAAGTGAAGGCCCTTGGTGACCATTTGCGTGCCCACCAGCACGTCGGCCTCTCCCGACCCGAAGCTGTCGGCCACTCTCGCGTGCGCTCGCGCCCCGCTCACGGCGTCGCTGTCCCAGCGCGCCACGCGGGCGCCCGGGAACAGGCGTCCGACCTCCTCCTCCACGCTCTGGACGCCGAAGCCATAGTAGGCCATCTGAAAGCCGAGGCAGCTTGGGCACTTGGCGGGCGGCCGGCGTCTGTAGCCGCAGTGGTGGCACAGCAGCCTGTCGAGGGTGTTGTGGTAGGCGAGGGACACGTCGCAGCGCCGGCAGCGCAGGCTGAATCCGCACCTGCGGCACTGCCTGAACGACGCCGCGCCGCGCCGGTTGAGAAACAGGATGATCTGCTCCCCGGTGGCCAGGTTGCGCTGGATGGCCCGCGTCAGACCACGGCTGAACATGCCCCGGTTGCCGGCCCTGAGCTCCTCCTTCATGTCCACCAATGCGACACGGGCGAGCGGCGCCTGTTCGGTGTCCGCCGGACCGGCCCCGGCGCGAACCCTGTGGGGCAGCAGCCTCAGGCCGATCTGGCGTCGCAGGCCCATGTAGTAGGTGCCAACGTCCGGGGTCGCGCTGCCCATCACCAGCGCCGCGCCGCTCAGATCGCACAGCTTCAGGGCCACGTCGCGGGCGTGGTAGCGGGGGCTGACGTTGGACTCCTTGTAGTTCCAGTCGTGCTCCTCGTCGATGACGATAAGCCCCAGGTCCGGCTGAGGCGCGAACAGCGCGCTGCGGGCGCCAATCACCACGTCGTAGTCGCCGCGCCTGATGCCCTGCCATTGGTCGAAGCGCTCGCCGGGGGCGAGGCCGCTGTGGAGCACGGCGACGCGCCCTGGGAACCTGGCCGAGAAGCGTTCGATGGTCTGATGGGTGAGGGCGATCTCCGGCACGAGCGCGATGGCCCGCTTGCCGAGGCGGCGGCACTCCTCCACCGCGTCGAGGTACACCTCGGTCTTGCCGCTGCCGGTCACGCCCTGTAGCAGGAAGGCCCTAGGCGACGCGGACTCGTCGGCGAGGGCGGCGCGAATCTCCTTCGCGACGTCCGCTTGGCCCGGCGTCAGCACGGGTGGCGCGACGGTCTGAAAGCTTCTTCCGGCCAGCGGGTCGCGCTCGAACGTCGCCTCCTCCTTTTCCACCCAGCCCGTCTCGACCAGCCTGTTGGCGGCGTGGCTGCCGTACCGATCGTTGGCCTCGCTGAGCAGCAGAGGCGCGCCTGTAGCAATCAGCCGCTCGGCGAGGGCGACCTGCCGCTTATGGCGCTCGGCCTCGTCGAGCCAACCTCGCAGGCCCTCGACGCCTCCGTCCACCAGTCGCAGGCGCTTGCGGCGCAGAGGTCGGGAAGCGGGGCGGCTCTCCCCGGTGCTGCGTTCCAGCACGCCGCGGCGTGCGAGCCGAGCAGCCGACGCGCGGGCCGATTCACCGAGCGCAGCGGCGAGCCGCCCCTCGTCGACATGCCCGCGCCTGCGCACGTAGTCCAGCACGCGTTGTTGCAGCGGAGTCAGGGAGAGGTCGTCGGCGTCTGCGCGCTCGCCCAGGGAGAGGACGGTCCGCGGTCGCACGCGGCGGCCGGGAGGCATCATCAGCGCAGCGGCGTCCATGAGCGGGCACATGTAGTAGCCGCTGATCCAGGCGGCGAGCTCTAGCTGCGTGGGCGTCAGCAGGGGCTCGGCGCTGGCTACGGCCAGGATGTCGCGGGTCTGTGGCACCTGGGGCGTGTCTTCGAGCGAGAACACCATGCCCTGCAGCCGCTGTGCTCCGAAAGGCACGCGGACCAACTGGCCCGGCTGTACGCTAAGTTTCTGGGGAATGGAGTAGCTGAACGTGCGGGCGAAGCCAGCGGGGGCGTCTACGGCGACTTCGGCGAATCTCATCGGTGGTGCGATTATAGAACAATAGCCCGCCTTTGGGCGAGAGGCTAACCACGAAGGGCACGAAGGATTATGCCCTCACGCGAGGCCGCCTTAACTTATGGAAAGAGAAAGGTGGGTGGTTGGTGGACCGGGCTGGGCTATGGGATGATGCCCACCTCGCGCATCAGGCGCTCGGTGGGGCGCACGTCGCCGAGCTGGGCCTGCTCCACGTCGGGGCGGCGTATCTGGTCCAGCGGCGTCAGCGCGGCGTTGGGCGCCGCGCCGCCGGCCAGCGGGTAGTCGTAGGCGCGGTCGGTCAGGTGGCGCTGGGCGTCCTCGGACAGCAGAAAGCGCAGGAAGCGTTCCGCGTTGGCGCGGTTCTGCGCCGTCTCCAGGATGCCGGCGCCCACCACACCTGTATGCCTGTATCGGGTGTTGACGCAAGCCGGCAGGCTGTTTTTGGGTCGAAGACGGCCAAACCGCTCATCACTCAGACGGACATGGGAGCGTTCGCCCGCCGGTCCTTAGATGGCGAGACATCGCCGAGTTGCTGTGTGGGGTGGACGACGCGACGGCACGGGAAATAAAAGAACCATATGGGTTACAATCGCTGAAAGTATCTGCTGCTTATGCGCTCTGACGGGGCGGGTTGTTGACGCAATGAAAACAACACAGGATTAGCGATATGAGAATCAAAAGCCTCAAGGTCCAACACTTCACGAGCTTGGCAGACATAGACCTTCCCGACCTGCCTAACCTCGTGGTGTTCATCGGCAAGAACAGTTCGGGCAAGTCAAACTTGATAGACGCATTGGCCCTACTATTCTCCGAATTCGGAACCGATTTGAAACGAGATCTGGGTGCTGTTGATGCCTTTCAGCATCTCTTCTATCAGCACAACGTCCACGTGAGCCCAAATCCGGAAATCACCGCCACCATAACGCTCACCGCAACGGAGTGGGCCGAAATTCTTGATACTAACCAAGAGACGGCTTCAAGAGTGGAAGAGGTCAAGGTCGTTCTCCAAAAGCGGCTTGCGGTCACGGGCGGGAGTGTGAATTGGGTCACTTCCGCTCTCAGATTCGGGGAAAATGAAGCCGTTATCGACGGTGAATGTCAATCTGAAGGGCTGACGCTAAGCCCGGGAACTAACGATGAGCCGCCAGTACTGGCTGATTACGACCGAATCGTGCCCCGGCTGGCGACGTTGTTGAGCTCCGCCTTCAGCGTCATCTACACGACCGAATCCCCTCGAAATTGGGAGAACAGATTCTCTGAGCGCCCAACCATAGTGGACGCCCAGCACGTTCGTGAGATGTGGGACCTCTCCCAATCAAGCGGCAGCCAGCGCCAGCCTTGGATGAGGACGAAACAGCGCTACGAAGAAATTGCGCCGAACCAGCAGACACTGGCGGGAGTATCGTCATCAATACAGCTAGAGGAAAACTACCTCACCTTCCCAGTCGGCATGACTGGTGAGGGAGGCCAGGCAATGCTACGGCTGATTGATCGGATCGAGCGCGGTTCACAAGTTATGGCGATTGAGGAGCCCGAGACCCATCTCCATCCTGGTTTGGTCAAACAGGTAGGCCAAATTCTGACCAGTACGTGGGCGGCGAACAGACAATTCTTCGTCTGCACACATTCACCATTCCTCATCGAACAGTCGTCACTCGATTCCTTCTACGTCGTACAGAAGGAAGGCGATAGAACTGTGGTCGCGCCCGTGCGGAATATCAAGAGACTTAGAAGCATCCTGTATGACATGGGGCTGCGGCCAAGCGACGTGCTATTCAGCGATGCGATTCTGCTTGTGGAAGGCGCGTCAGACGAAGCGTTCTTCAACATCGTCAGCAACAAAGTCAATGCGCCTCTAGCGGAGAGGCATGTGAGAATTGTGCGGGCAAACGGTGATTCTAGAGGAAGACGCAAGATCGAATTCTGGGCAGAGGTAGGAAGAGATGCCGGGCTTCCCTTGTACATCATCTTGGACAAGGGTGCTGCCAACGAAGCTAGGCGTGCGATTAAGGGAGAGCACGTAAAGCCTGAACACTGTTTGATTCTGGACAAGGGCAACCTGGAAGACTACTATCCTTGGGATGTCTTGCAAGAAGTCCTTGCGTGTACGTTCAGTAAGGAAGCAGAGAAGTCTATTCCTGTTGGAAAGAGAGTTGAAGGCCTTCGCAATCATCTTGGTCGCGAAAAAGGAAGGAATTGGTGGAAACCGACTCTAGCCGAGGAGATGGCTGGTAGAATCACGTTAGACCAGGTCGAGTCGGAGATGAAAGAACTCGTCGACTTTCTCCACAGCATTCACCGTTCGCTTGGTGCCAAATAGCTGGTCCCCACTAAACCGCTGCCATAGGTAGGCGTTAGGAATGGAAGAGAGTGTGGTGGCGTCGTTACACCCATCCTGACCTTCCCCTCTTTCGGGGGAAGGTCAGGATGGGTGACTAACCCCCTGGACTCCGGCTATGTGGCCGGAACGACTGCAGGCAGGTCCAGCGAGCGCGCTATGGGATGACGCCCACCTCGCGCATCAGGCGCTCGGTGGGGCGCACGTCGCCGAGCTGGGCCTGCTCGACGTCGGGGCGGCGTATCTGGTCCAGCGGGGTCAGCGCGGCGTTGGGCGCCGCGCCGCCGGCCAGCGGGTAGTCGTAGGCGCGGTCGGTCAGGTGGCGCTGGGCCTCCTCGGACAGCAGAAAGCGCAGGAAGCGTTCCGCGTTGGCGCGGTTCTGCGCCGTCTCCAGGATGCCGGCGCCCACCACTATCAGCAGGTTGCCCGGGCCGTTGTGCGGCAGGTGGTAGTTGCGCACCGGGAACGAGTCTCCCCGCTCATCGAGGAATCTGAGCAGGTAGTAGTGATTGACCAGTCCCACGTCCACCTCGCCGGAGCCGACGCCTGCGACGGTGGCGGTGTGGTTGGCGTAGGCCGTCGCCCCGTTGCTCCTCATGCCCTCCAGCCAGCGCCGCGTCCTCTCCTCGCCCCACAGTATGCGCATGGCCGTCACCATCGTCTGCGTGGGGCCGCTGGTGGGAGACCAGCCCACGCGCCCCTTCCACTCCGGCTTGTTAAAGTCCTCGATGGATTGGGGCAGGTCGCTCTCCGCCAGCCTGTCGGTGTTGTAAACCACGACGCGGGCGCGCGCGGACACGCCGACCCAGTTGCCGTCTGTCGAGCGCGCCCACTGGGGCACGCTGTCGAGAATGTCGTCGGGAAGGGGAGAGAGCAGCTCGGAGACCGCCAGCAGCCCGCCGGGATCACGGGTGTAGAACACGTCGGCGGGGCTGTTCGCGCCCTCCTCGTTGAGCGTGGACGCTATCTCCGAGGTGCTGCCGTACTTGACGAGCGTCTCGATGCCGGTGGTCTCGTCAAACAGCTCTATCAGCTCGCCCACCAGGTTCTCGTTGCGCGCGGCGTAAATCACCAACGAGTCGGTCCGCTCACCGGCGTTGGGCGCGCGGTCGCCGCCGCATCCGGCGAGGAGCGCCACGACGAGGAGCAGCAGCCAGGCGACGGCGAGCGGCCTGGCGTAAAGTGCGCTACTCAATTCGGACTGGGGTTGCTTTCATTCGAAGTGTTTGATAGCCGGCGCCGCATCAGGCCGACGCCGCGGCTTCCGCCGAAGGCCGGTAGTCTGGGGCGTTCACGCGGTCGAACGTGCCGGCCACGCGCTCGTCCGGCCTGGAGGTGAGCAGCGTAACCACAACCGCGACGGCGGTCGCTACGATGAAGCCCGGCGTCGCGGCGATGGACATGTCCAACAGGTCCAGCGGGCCGCCGTCCCAGATCTGCCACACCAGCGCGACCAGGGTGCCCGCCACCATGGCGGACAGCGCTCCCCAGAAGTTGAACCTGCGCCAGTAGAGCGACAGGATGAGCACGGGGCCGAACGCCGCCCCCATTCCGCCCCAGGCAAACCCCACCAGGCTGGCAACCGAGTCCGGGTCGACTATCGCGCTCACCGCGGCCAGTCCACCTATGATGAGCAGCATCAGCCGCCCCAGCCACACGCGACCGTCGGCGGCCAGAAACCGGACGGTGGTCACGCGCCGCACCAGCCGTCGCACCAGCGGCACGTCATCGGTGGCGATGGCGGAGCCCAGGAGCAGCTGCGAGTCCGCGGTGCTCATCACCGCCGCGACCACCGCCGTAAGCAGCAGCCCGGTCACCACGGGCACGAAGAACTCCTCGGCCACCACGAAGAAGATGCGCTCCGGGTCGGTTACCGCGTCCAGCAGTCCCATTTCGGCCAGCGCGGGCCGTGCCACCAGCCCGAACAGGAAGCCGAATGAGAAAATCGCCACGATCCAAACGATGCCGATGTTGCGGCTCGGCTTGATTTTTTCTTCGCTTTCCACCGCCATGAAGCGCTGGAGCACGCGCTGTGAGCCAAACGCCCCCAACCCCCAACCGATCGCGCCCAGCATGAACACCAGCGAAAGTGAGCCTCCGTCGGCCTGGGTGAACGGGTTCAAGAGTCCGGTAACACTGTCCAGGCCTGTAAACTCCGCTGTGGGGTCGGTAAACAGCGTGAACCACAGCGAAACAATGCCGGCGCCGGCTTCGGTAACGTCCCCCACAATGGCGGTAGCCTCCCCCAATCCTTCGAAAGGCGAGTCGGTTGCCGCTATGAGCCACAGCGGCAATATGATGAAGCCGGCAAGCATAATGAGCGACTGGAACACGTCGGTGCGAGAAACGGCTAGGAAGCCGCCTATGAAGGTGTAGGAGGCCACCGCTATCAAAGTTATGACGACGCCGACGAAATGGCTGGTGTCGAACACCGTCTGCAACAGCTTGCTTCCGGCGATCAGCCCCGAGTTGACGTAGAACATTATGAACAGAATGGTGAGCACGGCGGCCAATCCCCTCAGCACGCCGGTACGGTCGTCGAAGCGTTTCTCCAGGAAGTCCGGGATGGTCAGCGAGTCGAGCTCTATGGTGTAGCGCCTCAGCCGCTTGCCCATGAAGGTCCAGGTGAGCCAGGCGCCGGCAATGATCGAGAGCACCGTCCACACGTGAACCGCGCCCTCGGCGAACGCCAGCGCGGGCAGCACCAGCATGGTCCAGCCGCTGGTCGTCGACGAGCTCGCGCTGAGCGCGGAGGTGACGCTACTCACGCGGCGCCCGCCCAGCACGTAGTCGGACATGTGGCGCATCCGTCTCGCGCCCACAACGGCGATGATGATTAGGGCGGCGAAGTAGACGGCGAACACGGCGATGAGCGCCGGGTGGAAGTCAATCAAGGGCAGGCCTCAAGTCGGCGACGCTGTGGGCCGTGGGATTTGCCGCGAGCCGGAGGCCGCAGCAGGCCAGGTCTGAGTATGCGCGATGGGCCTGTGTATTTTATACAGCGCTCCGAGATGGGGCAAATGGCTTGCCCCGCGCCGCGACTTCTGCGAGAGTTAGGCCTTGGCACGGACCCCGTATCCCGGGACCGCGTAAACTCCAGTCCCGGCGCGGAGTACAACCCCGCGCCGGCGCCAGAAGGTGAACGGCATGACACTACCGACGACAGCGGAAGCGGTGATTGTGGGCGGCGGCGTGATGGGCTGCAGCATCCTGTACAACCTCGCCGAGCGCGGACTTACCGACACGCTGCTGCTGGAGAGAGACGTGCTCGCGTCCGGCTCCACCAACCGCTCCCAGGCGATTCTGCGGATGCACTACTCAAACGAAGTCACCGCGCGCATGGCGTGGGACAGCCTGCGCATATTCCGGGATTTCGAGGACATCGTGGGCAGCCCGTCCGGGTACGTCCGCACCGGGTACTTCATCATCGTCGAGAGCGGGGACAGGCGGGCGCTGGAGGAGAACGTCGCCATGCAGCGCGCGATCGGCATAGACGCCAACGTGGTCGGCGTGGAGGACGTGCGCGAGATCGCGCCGATGATGGAGCCGCAGGGCGACGAGGTGTTCGCCTACGAGCCGCAGTCCGGCTACGCGGACCCCTATTCGGTCACCACCGGCTACGCCCGCCGCGCCCGCGAGATGGGCGCCCGCGTGCGGACCGAGTCGCCCGTCACCGGCATCGAGGTGACCGGCGGGCGCGTTACCGCCGTGCTCACCCAGGACGGCAGGGTGGAGACGCACATCGCCGTGGTCGCCACCGGCCCCTGGTCGCGCGCCTTCCTGGCCGACGTCGGCGTCAGCGTGCCCCTGGACACGGTGCGTCACCAGGTGGTCATGCTGCGTCGTCCCCAGGACATCGTCCCCGAGCACCCCATCATGGGCGACGTGGTGAACGACTTCTCGGCGAGGCCGGACGCGGGCAATCTGACCCTGGTGGGAGTGGGCGAGCAGGAGAGCGTCGGCCCCGACGACTACAACCAAGGCGTGGACATGCCGGACGTGGAGCGGACGTTCCAGTCCATCGTCAAGAGGATGCCGGGAATGTCGCAGGCGCTGTTTCGCGGCGGCTGGTCGGGGCTGTTCACCATCACGCCGGACTGGCATCCGGTGCTGGACAAGGTGGCCGGCATAGAGGGGCTGTACCTCGCCGTCGGATTCAGCGGCCACGGCTTCAAGCTGTCGCCGATGATTGGCGTGGTGATGTCGGAGCTGATCACGCAGGGCCAGGCGTCGAGCGTGGACATATCTATGCTCAACCTGAACCGGTTCGAGACGGGCGAGCTGCTGGAATCGCGCTACAGCATGCAGGTGCTGGCGTAGGGGAGTGGCCAGTGGCTAGGGTTCGGGGATGATCTCGAACGGGGCTTCGGTTATCTGGCCGTCCTCGGCTATGTTGAACATGCGCACGGCCGGGTTGGCTTTGTCTTCGAGCGACACCAGGATGTATATGACGTACTCGCCCAGCCAGCCGCTCTCCTGGGCCATGCGCACGTCGGTGGCGGACGGATACGCCTGGCTGTGGGTGTGCGAGTGGTAGAAGGCGAGCACGTCCCAGCCGTTTCGGTCCGAGTCCAGCATGGCGTTTAGCTGCTCCTGCGGCTGCATCAGGTAGCGGTAGGGGCTGTGCGCCGTGTTGGTGATGCGGTAGAGCCGGGCGACAGCGCCATCGCTGCCGGCCAGGATGCCGCAGCACTCGTTGGGGTCGTCGGCGACGGCGTGGGCGATCATCTCGTCTACGTGGCTTTGGGATATGCGAAGCAACGTTCTTCCTTCCAGGTCTGGATTCGCGGTCGTCCCGCAGGCACCGCCATGGACGATTCCCGCATGGACGTCCCCTTAACAGGCGCCCGTACCATTTTGCGATAGAAGATACAGATTGTCCAACCAACACGAAGAGCACGGGAATGGGCTAACGCTCGATTGGCGAATGGTCGCGAAGCTGGCCGTCGCCGCGTTGGTCTTCCTCGCGCTTCTGCTGCTCCCCATGCCGGAAAGCCTGGGCAGGCCCGGCCAGGTCGCGCTGGCGGTGGTGGCTCTCGTCGTGGTCCTCTGGGTCGCGGAGGTGTTCCCAATCGCCGTCTCCGGGCTGTTGGGCGTGTTGCTGCTGGTGCTGCTGGGAGGCGTCCCCGACATCGGCCCCGCCCTCTACGGATTCTCCCAGCCGGTGGCCTATTTCTTGCTCGGCATACTCACGCTTGGCCTGGCCGTGCGGCGCTCCGGCCTCGCCGAGCGCATGGCGATCTACCTGATTCGCGGCGCGGGCGGAAGCCCGGCGATGCTGTACGTCCAGATGCTCTTTTCCTTCGCCGCGCTCACGTTCGCCCTCCCGTCGGCCAGCACGCGCGGGGCGATCATGGTGCACGTGTACGAGCGGGTGATGGAGCGCTGGGACATTCCCAGGTCGCACGCCCTCAACCGTGCGGTGATGCTGGCCATGGGCTCGCTGAACCGGCTGGGCTCCACGGCGCTGCTGGCGGGAGGCGTGACGCCCGTGGTGGCGTCGGGGCTGCTGGGCGACTTCTCCTGGTCGCGGTGGTTCGTCCTGATGAGCGTGCCATTCTACGTTCTCCTCGTAGTGGGAGGCGTCATCGTATTCCTGGCCTACCGCGCCGGCTTCCGTCTGGAGAACGTGCAGGGCATCGCGGACATCGACCCTGGCAGACTGAAGCCTTCCGAAATCAGGATGGCCGTCATCACCATGGCGACCGCGCTGCTGTGGTTCACCGACTTCGCTCACGGGCTGCACCCGGCCGTGCCCGCGCTGATCGCCCTTGCGGTGATCCTGATGCCGCGCGTCGGGATGCTGAGCTGGCGGGACTTCGAAAGCAACGTCGGTTGGAGCAACTTCTTCGTCATCGCCACCTCCCTGTCGTTGGCCCACGCGCTGGTGAGCAGCGGGGCCGCCGCCTGGTTTTCGTCCACCCTTGTGGGTGGCCTGGATGTAATGGCGGACCAGCCGCTGCTGGCGCTGCTGGCCTTGTGTGTATCCTTCGCCCTGGTGCGCCTGGTGGTGCCCAACATCGCCGGCTACCTGGCGCTGGTGATCCCGGTGGCGATGGCCGCGGCCGGAGACCTTGGGCTAAACCCGTTGGTGGTGGGCATGGCGGTGGTCGTGGTGGGTGACTCGCTGGTCTACTACCCCGCCGCGTCGAGCTCCAGCGTATTCATCTACGAGCGGGCCGAAATAGAAGCCGCGACAGTCTTCCGGCTCGCCCTGGCGATGGCCGTCGTGGCAATCGGCGTGGTGTTCCTGGTGGCAGTGCCGTACTGGAACCTGGTGGGCCAGCCGCTGGTGGAGTAGGGGGCGAGGGACTCGCCGTCCCCATGGAGTGGAAAGGCCGTGCGGCCCCGGCCGACGATGGTGCAGCTTTCTTCTACGTGGCTTTGGAACTTAGGGAGCAGATGATGTCCCCGATTATGGTGCGAGCTAGAGAGCCGCGAACGGGTTGATGACGCGCAGTCCGGCGTAGTCCTGCTGAGCGCTCATGTCTTCCGAGTACACCGCTTCGCAGTCGTGCTTGCGCGCCGTTGCAAGAATGAGGGCATCCCAATACTGCAACTAGTAACGGGCACAAAGCTCCACGGCGTCGCGGAATAAGTCATAGGTGACTGGATGTATCTCGTGTTTCAGGAGTGTGCAGACAAAGTTCACCGCGTCGTCGTGGGAAAGCCGCGACTGCCGTGTAGCCCGCGTCGCCTGGTAGTAGAACTCCCCTACCACCTGCGCCGAAAACGCTAGGTCGTCTTCCTCCAGCAGTTCAGCGGCGCGGTGGCGTTTTTCGGCCTCCTCCGGCCGCCTGCTGACAGCATAGATAAGGACGTTGGTATCAAGAAAACGCATCGGGACGCTTTCTCGCTTCGTCGTACATCTCTTCGCGAGTCTGGTTCTCGGACATGTCCAGACCTACGCCTCGCCTCTCGAAGTCAGAGATTACTTCGTCCAAGTCCCTGGGTCGAAGCGTTGCCGTGCTCTCCGCGACCATCTTGTCCCATTCGTCAGACCTGTCGCTGCGCCGCTTAACTTCCTCGAAGCGCGGTTCACCCACCTCTCCTTCAGCTACGCTCCGGAGGTAGCCTCTAACCAGACCCTCTAACGAGGTGCCCAACTTTTTGGCGCGGCGGTGGGCCGCCGCATAGACGTCTTGATCAAGCTCTACCGTAATCTGTATCATCATCCGCTCCTCGGAAGCTATTCGCCTTACACGATAGAAGATGGGCAGCGGGGGCGCAATGTCGGCGTGGCCAATGCCCACTTTGCGCCTAGCCGCCGAACGCCTCGTTCAGGCGGCTCATCTGCTCTGGCGACAGCCGCCAGCCCGCCGCGGCGCAGTTCTCCTCGGTGCGGGCCACGCTGTCGGACTTTGGTATCACCATCACGTTGTCGTGGGCGATGCACCAGTTCAGCGCGACCTGCGCCATCGTCTTGCCCGCCTCCTCGGCCACGTCGCGTAGCAAGTGCAGCGACGCGTCGTCGTCCGGGCGTGGCGGACGGGCCAGCGCGCCCTCGCCGAGCGGGGTGTAGGCCATGATCGTCACGTCGTTCTGCTGGCAGTAGGGCAGCAGCTCGCCCTCGATCTCGCGCTCGGTCAGGCTGTAGAGCACCTGGTTGGACACAATCGGATGCTTGATAACCGCCTGCGCCTCCCGCATCTCGCTTGCTGAAAAATTGCTGACGCCCACGTAGCGCACCTTGCCCTCGTCGACGAGCCGCTCCATCGCGCCCATCGTCTCGGCTATCGGCACGTCGGAGTTGGGCCAGTGCACCTGGTACAGGTCGACGCAGTCGATGTTCAGGAGTCCAAGGCTGCGGTCCGCCGCCGTCAGCACCTGGTCGTATCGCAGCGTGCTGCCCAGCACCTTGGTGGCGATGAATACCTGGTCGCGTATGCCCTCCACGGCGCGCCCCACGGCCTCCTCGGTGTGGTACATCTCCGCCGTGTCGATGAGGAAGGCGCCCAGTTCGACGCCGCGCCGCAGCGGAGCGTCGCCGCCGGTGTAATTCCAGGTGCCGAGCCCCACCACGGGTACGTGTTCGCCTGTCTTCCCCAACTCGATCAGTTCCATGAGATTAAGCCCCTATCAACTCAGATGAATGAGATTGGCATCTTGGAGCTTTTGGTATGCCTGCTCTATCTGTCCGGCTTTGAAACCCGGTTTCACTTTGCCCACCGTGGCCAGAGTCTCTTCTTTGGACCCGCCGCTTTTGGAGTTTCCTATGAAATGGATTGAGGCGTAAAGTTCAAGATCGTGCACCTTCAACTTTCCCAGGATGTCAATGACTTGTGCGATCGTCTTGACATCCACGCCTGTATCCTTGGTCATGTCGTAGTCCTGAAACCACCTGTCTTCCGTAACTTCTCCGGGGGTGACGTGATAGCCGAATCCGTTAGGATCCGGAGCTATCTTGACGTAGCCCAGCGCCCTGGACAGAGAGAGGGCGTTGTCCAGGTCGTCCGAGTAGGGGCCGAAGTAGTGCATTCTGAAGCGATACTCTAAAGGGACTCCAACTGCTTCTTGAAGGAAGTACGAGATCTTTTGGATCTTGGTCTTTCCAACGTCCGATTGGCGTTCCACGATTGCCTGAATAGACGCTAGGCGTCTCACGTCCATCTGGAGTCTGTCCATCAGCACGCCCCTTTCTGATCACGCAATGAGTTCGTTGCAAAAATCGCTGAGTTCCTCTTCCAAAGTTGGATTGCCGCGAACGTCAGCGTACACTCTGAACTGATAGAGTTCATCCAGTCCAGCCAGTGCCTTGGTGAGGTCAGCAAGTTTGTACCAAGAGCCTCTTCTCTTGATAAGCCAGTCATATTCTCCGGATCTGAATCGTTCTGGATGGTCAGATGCCTGATCCGTCCATATCCGCGTTTCTGGGTATCGCTGCGAGAGTTCATAGGGCAGTTTGGCCATCGCCGAGATTATAGTCCCAGTGCTACCATGTCCTCCAGAATCATAAATGGGTTTGGGATGCTGTCTGGCCGCAAGTCTCCATGCCGCATTTCTATTGTTCTCGTTCTTAACTTGATTCATTGAGTTAAGGACTCGCCAATCGTTCCATCCAAGGTATTGTTCGAGTCTTTCGGGGTAACGGCCTGATACCCCATCCTCCTTTAAGAGTTCGCCGATGAATTCGGCCAGAATCAGATCGTAGGCCCGTCTCACATCGTGGTAATACACCTGGGTGAACATGAAGTATCTGGCGAGAATGAATCCTTCAATCGCGTGAATCCCTCCACCTTCGATACCAAGTCTAAGCGCCCGACTTGGGTCTTCATCATAGAGGGTGATAGTATCCACAACCCTATCCAAGTCGAAGCGGCCGTATTGAACGCCGCAGTACAGGGAATAGCGCAAAAGATAGTCCATCTTGTCCACGTCCCAAACACTGTCGATCAGTTCTTTGACAAAGCCAACTTCACAGACTTCCCCTTTGCCAATTATTCTGGATACCCTTTCACTGGAAGCGCCCCACTCGCTGCACTCTTCGTCGACGATGGTCCCGACTTCGCAATTGGGCGAAAGCAGAATCTCCACGCTGTAGTCTTCGTGCCGCTTGCCGTCCGGAAAGAGTCGCTCTTCGCCTGCATGTGAGAACGGCGCGTGACCAATGTCGTGCAATAGTCCCGCTAGCCGGGCTTCAGTTACGACTTGGTCGACTTTGTCATCAAACTCGCCCTCAGACCATCCCTGACGGTCCTTGATCACCCCCCTATGGTAAGGGTGTCGGAGTAGCTTCTGGGCGAACCTTCCTGCCAGATGCATCACTCCTATGGAGTGACCAAACCGGGAATGTTCGGCGCCGTGGTAGACATACGACGATAGTCCCAGTTGCCGAATGCCACGCAGCCGCTGGAAGGCAGCGGTATCAATGATCTCTCTTTCCCAATCAAGAACACCAATGTAGCCATGGACCGGGTCTCTAAAGGTCTTGGTCTGCTCGGGTAAAGTCATTGAAGCTCAGTTAAGATACAGATGTTCTATTAGTTAATCAATCACTGCTGACCGCCACAATTCAACCGCTCTGCGATGCAGATGTAAAGGTTGAGCAGATTTGTCAGTCCCTGTCGGTTGAACGAGTGCGTCCTTCGACCCAAGCTCGATCAGTTCCATACTTGCCTGTCTCTCTCGCGCTGCTACCCACCGCGCCCCCGCGCATGGCCTATCGCGGCGGCGTGCAGGTCGTCGGACATGCGCGTTATCTCGCCGGCCATGGTGAGTTTGGCGCGCCACCCGGCGGGGATGCCGGACGCGCCGTAGTGGGCGCCGGCGATCTGGCCGTAGATGGCGGCGGTGGTGTCGGCGTCGTCGCCGAGGTTCGCCGCCATCAGCGCGCCCTCTCGGAAGTCGCGGGAGTTGTGGAACGCCCACAGCGCCGCCTCCAGCGATTTGACGACGTATCCCGTCCCCGCTACATCAGGCGGCTGCAGGTCCTTGAACGAGCCGCGGACCACAGCCGCGACGCCTCCCGCCGGCTCGTTGTTTTGCCACAGACCCTCGACCGGCGAGTAGCCGTCCGAGAGCAGCATGGCCTTGTCCACCCCGTTCAGCGCGCCGACTAGCAGCCCGCCGAAGTAGCGGCACGCGTCCACCGCCTCCTCGGCCCCGTGCGTGGTGCGGGAGCTGTCGGCGCAGCGCGCCACGGCCGCCTCGGGGTCGGCGACGAAGAACATGGGCGCCGGCGCCAGCCGCATCAGCGATCCGTTGCCCGCCGACATGCGGTCCGTGGAGCCGGAGTAGGGGTCGGACGTGGCGACGAAGCGCCTCAGTGCGTCCGATACGGTGTTGCCGATGTCGAAGCAGAAGCCCGTCGAGGACATGTAGCCCTCGTCCCGCCAGCGCACGTAGCGGCGCATCTGGTCCAGCGGGTCGAATCTGCCCGACTCGATGAGACTAGCGGCCAGGCACAGCGCCATCGAGGTGTCGTCTGTCCACTGGCCAGGCAGCAGCCGGAACGGCCCGCCGCCGGTCATGTCGTCGATCGGGTGAAAGGTGCCTGGGCTTTTGAATTCGAGCGTCGTGCCCAAGGCGTCGCCCGCTGCCAGCCCGAGCAGGCAGCCGCGGAAGCGGTCTTGTGTGGTTAAGGGGTGCATTACTAGAACGGCCTGTACCTGTTGGCTATGGGCATTCGGCGGTCGCGGCCGAAGTTGCGGGGCGTTATCTTGATGCCCGGCGGCGCCTGCCTGCGCTTGTACTCGTTGCGGTCCGCGAGCGTGATGGCGCGCTGGACGTCGGTTTCGGCGTAGCCCATCTCCAGGATGTCGGCGTAGCTGTAATCGTCCTCCACGTAGGCCTTCAGAATCGGGTCCAGCACCTCGTAGGGCGGCAGGCTGTCGGCGTCCTTCTGATCCGGGCGAAGCTCCGCGCTCGGAGGCTTGTCAATGACGCTGCGGGGAATGACCTCACCGTCGCCCAGGGTGTTGCGGTACTCGCACAGGCGGTACACCAACACCTTGGGCACGTCCTTTATCACCGCGAACCCTCCCGCCATGTCGCCGTATATGGTGGCATAGCCTGTGGCCATCTCGCTCTTGTTGCCGGTTGTGAGCACCAACCAGTTGAACTTGTTGGAGAGCGCCATTATCAGGTTGCCGCGTATGCGGGACTGGATGTTTTCCTCCGCGACGCCCCAGGGAGTGTCCTGGAACCGCGGGGCGAGGGTGTCCAGGAACGCCTGGAATGGCGGCTCGATGGGCAGCTCCCACAGCTCGATGCCAAGGTTCTTGGCCAGAGCCTGTGCATCCAACACGCTCCCCTCGGACGAGAACCGCGACGGCATGGCAACGCACACCACGTTGTCGCGGCCCAGCGCGTCCACGGCCACGGTCGCGACGAGGCTGGAGTCAATGCCGCCGGACAGCGCGACCAGCGCCTTGCTGAAGCCGCACTTACGCACGTAGTCGCGCGTGCCCAGCACCAGCGCCGCGTACACCTCGCCGTCGCCATCGTAGCGAGCGCGCTCGACTGGGGGAATGGGCGGCAGCTCAGGGCCGGGCGCGCCCGGCGTCCATCCCGCGCCCAGGGCGAGGTCCGCGACGAGCAGGTCCTCCTCGAACTGCGCTCCCCGCGCGATGGCGTGGCCGCCCGGCCCGAACACAAGGCTCGCGCCGTCGAACACCAGCTCGTCCTGTCCGCCGACGAGGTTCACGTAGGCGGCGTGGACGTCATAGCGGGACGCCAGCCCCGACACCAGGCTCTCGCGCTGGCGCAGCTTTTCGGCGTGGTAGGGCGAGCCGTTGATGGTGACAATCAGCCGGGCGCCGCCTGCGACCTGGACCGGCACGGCGTCGCCGTCATCCTCGAACCAGATGTCCTCGCACACGTTGACGCCCACCGCGGCGCCGGCAACGTCGTGCGTGGGGAAGCTCTCGCCTGGCACGAAGTAACGCGCCTCGTCGAAAACGCCGTAGTTGGGCAGCCGCCGCTTGTGGTACACGCCGTCGAGCCGGCCGTCCCGGGCGATGGCCGCGGCGTTGCGCAGACCGCCGGAGTCGTCCACGAAGCCGAAAACCGCCGTGATTCCGCAGGTGGCGGCGGCAATCTGCCGCGTACGCTCCAGGTTCTCCCGGACGAACTGGGAGCGGAACACCAGGTCCTCTGGCGGATAGCCGGTGACGGTGAGCTCCGGCAGCGCGACGAGGTCCGCGCCCGCGTTGCGCGCCCGGCCGATGAACTCGATCGCCTTGCGCGCGTTGCCCTCCAGGTCGCCCACCGTGGTGTTTATCTGCGCCAGCGCGAGCCTGAAGTTGCGCATGGGACGTACACCCACCCCTTGGCCTCCCTCCCGTCAGCAGAGAGGACTTTGAAAATGTTCTAAAGTTCGTAGTTCTGACGTGCGGCGTTATGGGCGGGATCGTCCAAGCGGAACACGTCGGGGTTGCGCTTCGATTCCAACGCAAGCCAGTAGGTGAAGAGTTGAAGGGGGATCAGATAAACAATGGGCGTCAACGCCTCGCTCACGGCCGGGAGCGACAGCGAGATCTCCACCATGCCGGAGACTTCTTCGTCGCCCTCCTCGACGAGGGCCGCCGTGTGGCCGCCCACCATGTTGACCGCCGCCATGATTTCGATGGCGCGGCCACGACCCGGGCCGGGCGGCGCGATGAACGTGGCCATCACCCCCGGATGCGTCGCGACGTATGGGCCGTGCAGATACTGCTCGATCTGAAATCCCTCGGTCTTGAGATAGCTGCTCTCCTTGATCTTCAGCGCCGCCTCGTAGGCGGTGGAGGCGTTGGGACCCCAACCGGCGAAGTAGTGCCTCTCGGCGTTCACACCCTCGCGCGCCCAGTCGCGAACCTGAGGCTCCAACTGGAGGGCGGTATCGACCAGGCCCGGCAGCCGTTTCAGCTCCTGGCGAATCTGCTCGGCTCCTGGACGGCCCACATTCGCCCCAAGCTCCGACGCCAGCATGGCGAGCGCGGTCATGGCGCCGGTGTGGCTGACAGTGAAGGCCGACGAAAGATCCTGCGTTGAGGTGCGCACGACGACGTCGGCGAGGTCGACGCGGGCCTCCGAACCTATGCCGGTCACGATAGCGGTCGTCGCTCCGGCGGCCCTCGCCGCCTCCAAGGCACGCAGCGAGTAGCGCTTCGTCCCCCGGTGGCTCAACACGATGACCGCGTCTCCGGGGCCTATCGCCGGGGGATAGGCGTCGAACTCGAACGAGTTCCAGGCGCGCGCGTCCTCGAGTCCCCCGACCGTGCTCAGCAGGTGCTCGCCCACGAGCGCGGCGTGCCAGGAAGTGCCGATGCCCACGACCAGAACCCGGTTGGCGGACTCGACGGCCCGAGCGAGAGCGCCAATAGGCTCCCTCTCCTCATCCAGGATGCGGCCAATGGCGGAGGGCTGGCCGAAGATGGATTCGTACATGTAATATGGGTGCGATGAGCGCGGTTCAGCCTGGCTGGTCAAACTTTCGTCCTCCTTGAACACCGGGTTGTCTCTGGTCGATTTCCATGGGCGCGGAGCATCCCTGTGGCTGAGACGTTTCCGCGTCCTACCACGCCTCTCTCAGAAAAGCATAGAGGTCATCCGCGGAGTCGGCTCTCGGAGCGCCCCAGGAGAACGATGGCTCCTGCGCGTCGTCCTCGGCGATGGAGCGCAGGTCCTCTTCGGGCACTCCGAGGTCCCTGACGCGGGTGGGCATTCCTACCGTGGACAAGAACTCCCCGACCGCTGTAACCGCCGCGTCGGCCGCGGCCTCGTCCGACATTCCGCCGTCTCGCACCCCAAGCAGCTCCGCGAGCCGCGCCTGGCCTGCCAGCAGCGCGTCGCGGTTGCGGCGCATCGTGGCGCATAGGAACGCCGCGCCGCCGGCGCCCTGGCCGACGCCCTCGTACCGGTAGCGTATCTGCCTGTCCAGGCTCGTGCTCACGCCGCCCCCGCCCAAGCCCGCGGCGTCCGACGCGCGGTTGGCGAGCAGCGCCGCGGACGCCAGCTTGAGCCGCGGCTCGGCGTCCTCCGGATTCTCCAGTAGCTTGGGCATGTAGACGAGCGACAGGTCGAGCGCCTCGCGCAGGTCGGCGTGGCTGAAGGCATTCAGGTTGCGCGACTGCAGCGCGCTCACGACGCCGTTGAACGTGGTCGCGGCGGTGTCGAGATACAGCGACAGCGGAGCGGTCAGCAGCGCGGCGGCATCCAGGATTATCGTGGTGGGCCGCACTTTCGGGTCGAAAAGCTCCAGCCGGTGGGGACGCTTGCTGTCCAGCACCGCCGCGCCGCCCCGGTTCGCGCCGTTCGTGGGTGTGGTCAGCACCTGTAAGTTGGGCAGCTTCGGCTCCATCAGCCGGGGACTGACGGGCGCTTGGCCGGGCGTGTGTTTGGTGCACAGGTCGTACACCGTGCCCCCTTCCGCGAGCAGTATCGTGATGGCGCGCGCGGACACCACGGCGCTGCCGCCGCCCACGGCGACGATCAGGTCGGCGTTAGCCTCCGCGGCGGCCTCCACGCCCGCGACCACCGACGGGATGGGGGACTCGCGTCCCGCGCCGGTGAACGCGCCCGCGTACATATCGCCCAGGGTGCGCGCCACGTCGTCCAGCAGGCTCGTCTCGCGGGCCACGGTCGGGCTGCACACCGCGAACGCGCGCTGCGCGCCGAGACGCCGGGCCTCGCCGTTCAGGTGGGGCAGCGCGTCAGTGCCCGAAAACACGCGCACGCCGGGGTCCCGGTATCGGAATGTATCAGCAAGGGTCAAGGCGGCCTCCTGGCAAATCGCGGTGTCTGGCGCGCGGGTGCGATGGGCGGGATTATACATGGTTTTGGGGTGGGGCTGCCCAAACATAGTCGTGTGTAGGGCAGGTTCATTCGATTGTCTTATCCGGTCACCCTGAGCGTAGCCGAAGGGTCTAAGGCGCTTCGACAGCCTCCACATGGCATGGCGTGAAGATGCCGCAGTCAGCAGACAATCGAAACACCCTGATGTTTAGGGGCACTTCCTCCCTAGAGTACATAGACGGACTATCCGAACTTACCGGAAGCGAAACTCTGGACGTTACCTGTCGCCTCACCAATCCTTCAACAGAATGTGGTCAGCTATGTCGACGGCTATTGGGGCACCTCTCTTGTTTCCGGCCGCGAAGAAGAGTTGGAAGAGGGGAGTGTTTCTTGAGTTGTTCAGTGTTCGTGGGGTTCGGGCTACGCGCTCGAACGCGCCTTCTAGACGACTCTTGTAGCAGGCGGCAATCTGTTCGATTCCCCGATGGCGCTCCATCCTGTGCTCGTCGTCAAAAAAGCCCAACTGTATCTGTTCCTGATATACGTGAAACCAATGCTCACGCCCTCCAAACATTCGATCAAGTATCATTTTTTCCGCCTCGGTCGGCTCTCTATCCGTAGGCATCATCCGCGCTGCCGCCATAATCGGGAATAGAATCCAGCAGTCTATTTTTTGGGTTTCTGCAATGGCGGCGACAGTGCTCCAGGAAACTTCCGTTTTGAATGGATCAAGGAATACGACTGCTCTATCATCCCAGTTCATACTGTTGCAGAATGCCGGAATCTCCTCGTTTGCGTCGCCTTGGACGACGACGATCCCACGGTCAGCGTTCCGGTCTCGCATTGCCCTTAGCGACTCCACACGCTCCGCCACCAGTTCGACGAAAATCAACCTGTCAAACGGTTTGTCATCGACCTCAATCGCTAACTGCGTTGAGCCTCTCCGAAGCTCATTGAACTCCCTGTATTCGTCATCGGGAGTGGAATAGGCGCCAGCCCCCGCAAATGCGTCCATGTAGGTGAGCGAGAAAGGTTGGTTCTTTAGAGCAGTGGTGTAGGCGTCCAGGTAGCGCCGGAGAATTTCCAGCTTCTGTTGCGTCCAGGGCCCTCCAAACCGTGGCGCAGTCATTCCGCACCCACCCCCGCCGTCACCGCGCCGGGCGCCTCCGTCCACGTGCGCCCGTCCAATTCCGCCTGATCGCCCGAGCGCTTGCCGCGCCGCCCGCCTAGCTGCTTGAGGAAGAACGGCACTCCCGCCCGCTCGCACTGGTCGCGCAGGCTCAGCGCCCAGGCCGGGTCCATCGGACGCGCGCCGCGTCCGCTCTCGCCGCCCGTTATCACCCAGTGCACGTCCCCCGCCTCGAGCCAGGGGCTGAGATCGACCGCTCCGAGCAGCGGCTCGGCGGACACGAACCGGACGCGGGCGGGCACGCGCGCCAGCACCGTCAGCCGCGGCCGCTTCGTCAGCACCTGGAAGATGTGGCCGTGCGGCAGCCTGGCGCCTCGCCAAGCGAGCCGCGTGAGGGCGGCGTGCGGCTGATGGTGCACATCGGAGACTGGTTCGCCGACGCCGACCCGACGCTGACACAGGAACTGCTGTCGCTGATAGACGAGGGCGACATCGTAACGCACCTGTTATTGGGCAACCCTAGTTGAATTCTGGATGCGAGCGACAATGTGTTACCAGTCGCCGTCGGCACTCGTGTATGCTACGCCCAGCACGGCAGCTTCGACGCGCACACGAATGGGACCAACCAGCAGGCCGGACTGCTCGACGACGTCTCAGGCGGAATCGACGATTTCTACGCCGACATGAGGAAGCACGATCAGAGCGAGGACATGCTCATATTGGTATTCTCCGAGTTCGGACGCTGCGTCAACGACAACGGCAATGGGACAGACGATGGCTCTGGCGGGGTAGCGTTCGTCATCGAAGATGGCGTGCAGGGCGGCCACTGCAGCTACTACCTGTCCCTTTAGTTGAAAGACCTCGTCGAAGGCGACCTAGCCTTCCGCAGCGTGTACACCAAACTGCTGGAGGACTGGCTGGAAGTCGACCTCAGACCCATCGTGAAGAGCGAGTACGAAAAGGTCGGCTATCTTAGAAACTAAGCTCGCGAAACCGCCGATTCGAGACAGAGCCTCCGCCTGTTGCGCGGAGGCTTTCGGTTCACCGGTCCCGACAGTCAGGACATCTCAGGGTTGGGCCTGTTAAGACCTCCTCCACGCGCCCGTACATCCATGCCCGACGCTGTGGCTACGAATCTCTGGCCGCCTTGAGGATTCCCGATTCCGTGGTTATTCGGAAAGCACCCTTAAGTTGGATTTGCCTATTGAAGTAGGCATGTAGTGCAACCGCTATCTCATCAGACATTTGTGCATTGGACATCACATATTCAACCAGTGGCATTGCTTCTGTGACGACCAAGGCACTGTTCCTGCGTTCGACCTCGACATTTGGGAACCATTGAGCCAACCGGTCTGCACCGTTGTCAAGGCTGAAATGTGCGACCATTTTGTCTCCGCTAACCAACGCTCCGATACCCAGGTCTTCAGGCAGTTCTCTGAGTTCGACCATGTGATTCAGCCCAACTGTGGTCGCGTACAGGGTTCCCTTTGGCTTTAGCACGCGATGTATCTCGGAGAGTGCCCTGGCCAAGTCTGGAACGTGGTACAGCATGTGGTTGGCGATTACGGCGTCGAAGCTGTCCCTACCATAGGGAATCGATTGGGCATCGATCTTCTCGAATGTGAACTGCAAACCGGACTGGGGCAGACTCTGTTCAGCCTCTTGAACCATCCCCTGTGAGGCATCGGAAAGGGTTATTTTCCAACTAGCAGGTATTCGCACAAGATTCTCGCGCCACAGCAGGGCCGTGCCACACCCGAGCTCAAGTACGCACCCGTTCTTTGGGATGTCGAAATGGTCGAAGACCCAATGAAACCAAGGGTACTCTTCCATGCTGAAGCGAGCATGCAGATTGACCCTTGCACTTAGCTTGGAGGAGTCCTTGTACTGCCACCGCAGGAATCTCTGGTCCGATAGAGTGCTCATGAAGCAACCCTACGCTGTGGGGGGATTGAGAGTCAAGATCCCCGGCTGAAAACCGCAAGAATGAGCTCCTACGCCTTACCTACGAACATTCCCATAGCAGAAAACTTGCCTAGCGACCTCCTAGCACGCCCACGATCCCACCACCGCGCCTACGTGCATCAACCCACGAGCATCTGCTGTTCGATCACATTGACTACGTGCGCGGCCATGTAGACGCCGAAGCGGCGAGGTACCACGATGCAAAGGTGCACAGATCGTACACCGTGCCCCCTTCCGCGAGCAGTATCGTGATGGCGCGCGCGGACACCACGGCGCTGCCCCCGCCCACGGCGACGATCAGGTCGGCGTCCGCTGTTGCTGCGGCCTCCACCCCCGCGACCACCGACGGGATGGGGGACTCGCGTCCCGCGCCGGTGAACGCGCCCGCGTACATATCGCCCAGGGTGCGCGCCACGTCGTCCAGCAGGCTCGTCTCGCGGGCCACGGTCGGGCTGCACACCGCGAACGCGCGCTGCGCGCCGAGACGCCGGGCCTCGCCGTTCAGGTGGGGCAGCGCGTCAGTGCCCGAAAACACGCGCACGCCGGGGTCCCGGTAGCGGAATGTATCGGCAAGGGTCAAGGCAGTCTCCTAGCGAGTCGCGGCGTCACGCGCGCAGGGTGCGATGGGCGGGATTATACATGGTTTTGGGGTGGGGCTGCCCAAACATAGTCGTGTGTAGGGCAGGTTCATTCGATTGTCTTATCCTGTCACCCTGAGCGTAGCCGAAGGGTCTAAGGTGCTTCGATAGCCTCCACATGGCATGGCGTGAAGATGCCGCAGTCAGGAGACAATCGAAACACCCTGATGTTTAGGGGCACTTCCTTTCTAAAGTACATAGACTGACTATCTGAACTTACCGAAAGCGAAACTTTGGACGTTGCCTGTCGCCTCACCAATCCTTCAACAGAATGTGGTCAGCTATGTCGACGGCAATTGGGGCACCTCTCTTGTTTCCGGCCGCGAAGAAGAGTTGGAAGAGGGGAGTGTTTCTTGAGTTGTTCAGTGTTCGTGGGGTTCGGGCTACGCGCTCGAACGCGCCTTCTAGACGACTCTTGTAGCAGGCGGCAATCTGTTCGATTCCCCGATGGCGCTCCATCCTGTGTTCGTCGTCGAAAAAGCCCAACTGTATCTGTTCCTGATATACGTGAAACCAATGCTCACGCCCTCCAAACATTCGGTCAAGGATTCTTTTCTCCGCCTCGGTCGGCTCTCTATCCGTAGGCATCATCCGCGCTGCCGCCATAATCGGGAATAGAATCCAGCAGTCTATTTTTGGGTTTCTGCAATGGCGGCGACAGTGCTCCAGGAAACTTCCGTCTTGAATGGATCAAGGAATACGACTGCTCTATCATCCCAGTTCATACTGTTGCAGAATGCCGGAATCTCCTCGTTTGCGTCGCCTTCTACGACGATGATCCCACGGTCAGCGTGCCGGTCTCGTAATCCCCTCAGCAACTCCACGCGCTCGCGTACCAGTTCGACGAAAATCAACCTGTCAATGGGCTTGTCATCGACCTCAATCGCTAACTGCGTTGAGCCTCTCCGAAGCTCATTGAACTCCCTGTATTCGTCATCGGGAGTGGAATAGGCGCCAGCCCCCGCAAATGCGTCCATGTAGGTGAGCGAGAAAGGTTGGTTCTTCAGAGCAGTGGTGTAGGCGTCCAGGTAGCGCCGGAGAATCTCCAGCTTCTGTTGCGTCCAGGGCCCTCCAAACCGTGGCGCAGTCATTCCGCACCCACCCCCGCCGTCACCGCACCGGGCGCGTCCGTCCACGTGCGCCCATCGATGACCGCCTGGTCGCCCGAGCGCTTGCCGCGCCGCCCGCCTAGCTGCTTGAGGAAGAACGGCACCCCCGCCCTCTTGCACTGGTCGCGCAGGCTCCGCGCCCAGGCCGGGTCCATCGGACGCGCCGCGCGTCCGCTCTCGCCGCCCGTTATCACCCAGTGCACGTCCCCGGTCTCGAGCCAGGGACTCAGGTCCACCGCACCCAGCAGCGGCTCGGCAGACACGAACCGGACGCGGGCGGGCACGCGCGCGAGCACCGTCAGCCGAGGCGCGTACTTCTGCGACTCCACCGACGTGCCCATCCACACGTTCGCGGGCCAGGAGTCGTCGAAATCGCCCCGGTACTCGTTCCACCACGCAACCGCCAGACCGGGCCGCTTCGTCAGTACCTGGAAGATGTGGCCGCGTTCGTCGCCGGCCCTACGCATCACGTCGAATATCGCCGACACGAACTCGAACGGCACCCGCGGATGGAACACGTCCGACATGCTGTTGACGAACACGCGGCGGGGACGCTTCCAGGTCAGCGGAGCTTCCAGCCGGTCCGGCATAAGCTGTACGTGCTGCGGCTCGCTCTCGTACCCGCGCACTCCCATCGCCCGCAGCCGCGGGTACAGCGCGAACATGTAGCAGTTGTCGCAGCCGGGCGAGACCCGTGTGCAGCCCGTCACCGGGTTCCAGGTCTCGTCAGTCCATTCGATCGTCGATGGCATGACTCACGGCCTCTCTATGCTTCGCGGCTTCGCTGCACATATGTTCTGCTACGTCAACTCGGTTGTCAAGCGGTGGCTCAACATGGCGCCTTCTCCAGATCATTAGGCGCCCAAAAAAGTGTCACTCTCCCGCGCCACCCGTGTCCTGACCTTGACCCACAGACGCCCTGCATTCGCCCCACTTTATACCCACGCCTGCGCGATTTCTCCCCACCTATCCGCTCCAATCCCGCATTCTCGCCACCCCCCTTGAAATATACGTACATGCGTGCTACCCTCGCTTACGCGAGGGACCGACCCCGCGGCCTTGAAACCCTACCCCCAAAGCGAGGCTAAGACTCCAGGCGTCCGTAGGGGCGCGGAAAACCGGCCACTGACCACCGGCCACCGTCCTGCTCTGTCACGCGGCTCAACTCCTGTGCCCCGTCGGCCCCGTGTCTGCATGACAGATCGGCGAAGGACAGCCGGCACTCGCAGCTACGAAACAAACAGAATGTCGCAGTAACTAACAGATTTCGTGTTCCCTCGAAAGCGGGAACACCGGTTTGGAGGCATGAAGTAGTCTGAAACACGCGCGTCTGCACGCGGGCAGCATGGCAAGCCTATTGTCACCGGTCTCGCCCGGCCCCGGCAAGCTGGGGGCGTGTTGCGCCGTCAAAGCGGCGTGGTATACCATCGCCCCCACCGCGCGGCAGCGCGAATCTCGCCGGAAGGAGCCGCGAACGTGACTGACCTGATACTGAAGGGCGGCGACGTGCTCGACCCCTCACGGGGGCCGCGCGCCAGGCTAGACGTGGCCGTAGCGGACGGCCTCATCTCGGAGGTCGCGCCGGATATCGCCCCGAACGGCGCCGCCCGCGTGATCGACGTCTCCGGCAAGCTGGTGACGCCGGGCCTGATAGACCTCCACACCCACGTCTACGAGGGCGTGAACCAGACCGCCGTGAACCCGGACCTCGCCGGCGTGCTCTCCGGCGTCACCACGGTCGTGGACGCCGGCAGCGCGGGCTGCTACACGTTCGGCGGCTTCCCCCAGTACGTCGTGCCCAACGCGAGAACGCGCATCGTCTGCATGGTGCACATCTCCCGCACCGGCCTCAACTACCAGCCGGAGATCTCGGACCGTGACGACATCGACCTCGAGGAGACCGTGCGCGTGGTGCAGGCCAACAGGCCGCTGGTGCAGGGCATCAAGCTGCGCGCGGTTGGACCCGCGGTGCCGGACATGGGCCTGGACATGTTTCATCTCGCCAAACGGGCCGCGCGCGAAAGCGGCGTGCGGCTGATGGTGCACATCGGCGACAGGTTCGCCGGCGACGGCCCGACACTCACGCAGGGCCTGCTGCCGCTGATGGACGAGGGCGACATCATCACGCACCTGTTTTCCGGCAACGCCGGGCGCATCCTGGACGGGCAGGGCAACGTGCTGCCGGAGGTGTTCGACGCGCAGGAGCGCGGCGTGTTCCTGGACACCGCCCACGGCAGGCAGAACTTCAGCTTCGACGTCGCCCGGCGCGCCCTGGACCAGGGCGTCCGCCCCCTGAGCATCAGCACCGACCTGACCATTCCGGGCAGGCTGAACACCGTACACAGCATGACCGAGATGCTCTCCCGCTTCATGGCGCTGGGCTTCTCGCTCGAAGACTCCATCCGCATGGCGACCCTCAACCCGGCGCGGGCCATCGGCATGGACGACGCGCTCGGCAGTCTCGCGCCGGGCCGCGCGGCCGACATCAGCGTGCTGGAGGAGGCGACCGGCGACTGGCTCTTCCACGACACTGAGGGCGACACCCTGAGAGGGGACAAGGCGCTGTCTCCCGTGCTCACGGTCAAGGGCGGCGAGGTGTTCGCCGCCGACTGGGGCCCGCACCCCTGGGGCTGGCTCCCCGACTCGGCTTCGTGAGGAGCGGCCACATGGCAAACCCGCTCGAATGCGTAGACACCCTCACCTTCGACGTGTTCGGCACCGTGCTGGACCTGACCGGCAGCCTGGTGCCGCCCATCCGCGCCTTCCTGGAGGGCCGCGACACCGACGTGGACGCCGAGACGCTTTGGGCGGACTGGCGCGCACGGCAGCGGGTGGACCAGTACCAGGACGCCCTGCTGATGGCGGGCCACTGCGGCTACCAGGAGTCTTGCCGCCGCGCGTTCGTGTACTGCCTGCAGGCCGGCGGCGTGCCTTACACCGATGCCGAGGTGGCCGAGTTCATGCGCTGCTACCAGGACCTGGCGCCGTTCGACGACGCAGTGCGCGGCCTCCATCGCCTGCGCCGCAGCGGGCGCTACCGGCTGGTGGCGCTGTCCAACGGCGAGCCGGAGTTCCTGGAGCACCTGGCCAGCAACCGCATCAGGTTCGAGTTCGACGCCATAATCTCGGTGCAGGAGGGCGGGGCCTTCAAGCCGCATCCGGGGGTGTACCGCGCGGCGGCGCGCATCCTGGAGTCCGAGCCTAACCGGATCATGATGGTCGCCGCCCACTCGTTCGACATCATGGGCGCCCGCGCCAGTGGCTACCGCGGCGCGTTCGTCAACCGATACGCCCTGCCTTTCGAGGAGACGCCCTACCTGCCGGACCTGGTGGTGGACGACTTCTCTGAGCTGGGCGACCGCCTTCTGGGCGCCTAGGCCCAGGGCACGCGGACGTGGCCGTTTACGAGGGCCTCACCGTGGCGGACGCGGACGAGTTTTACGCGCTGCTGCGCGAAGGCGCCGTCTTCAACCGCTGCAACTTCGACGACGCGGAGCTGTGGGAGTTGGACGTCACGGAGCTCGATCTGCGCGACTGCTCGTTGCGGCGCGTCGACTTTCGCGACCTGGTCTGTGAACGGCTGCGTATGTCCGGCTGCGACCTGGAGGGCGCGCGCTTCGACGGTATCGACGCGCACGAGGCGGTGTTCGAGAACTGCAACTGCCAGGGGGCCAGCTTCCTCGGCGCGAAGCTGAACCTCGCCAAGCTGGTGGACTCTGACTTTTCGGCGTGCCGGTTCGACGGCGTGAACCTGTTCGGCGCCGACCTCACCGGCTCGCGGCTGCGCGCGGTCGACCTCTCGGAGACGAACCTGGACGGCGTGACCATGCAGCGCGTCGACTTCAGCATGGCGTCGCTGCGGTTCAAGCGCATCGGTGGTGGCAGGCTTGAGGGCGTCAACTTCACCGAGGCTGATCTGACCGGCTGCGACCTCAGCGGCACGCGGTTCGACGGCTGCCACCTGGCGAGCGTGAACGTGAGCGCCGAAACCCGCTTCGACCGCTGCGACCTGCGCGGCGCGCACGTATCCAACGCCGCGCTGGCCACGGCCAGCATGAGGGGCGCGATAGTGTCGGCGGCGCAGGCGCGCGAGTTGCTGTTCGAGAGCTTCGGCATAGTGGTGGAAGGGTAGGGCCAAGTTCCGAGTGCTGCACCGTCTGTTGGCCGCGGCAAGGACGACGCGTCCCTGGTGGTATAATGCTGCCACACGAGAGGCGTCCTCAAGGCGACCATGAACTGAGAGGAAAGCGCAAATGACATCGCCAGAGCTTTCCAAGCACCTGCAACTCAGCGTCACGAACCTCGGCCCCATCGCCAAGGCCGACATTGAGCTGCGCCCCATGACCGTGTTCGTCGGCCCCAGCAACACCGGCAAGTCGTATCTTGCGATACTCATCTACGCGCTGCACCGGTTTTTTAGCGGCAGAGCGTCGCGGCCACGTCAATGGCCGTACTTCGGGACGCGAACTATATTTGACCTAGGACCGACATCTCCGGCCATAAAGGAGTTCCCTCGTGATGAATTGGAGTCGCTCACTGAGTGGCTTGAGCACACTCTGCGAAGTGCCGAGGATAACCCCGGTGAAGAAGAGGACATAGATGCCATTCTCCCTGAATCTGTTGCGAAATTGGTTCGACCTGTGCTCAACGACGTCAGTGAATTCGGCCAGGTTCTTGATGCTGAGATAATGCGGTGCTTCGGTCTGGAAGACACCGCAAGTCTAGTGCGTAACCGGACCGCAAATGGCAGCCGTGTAGATTTGGGCCGCGCCGTAGCGGACGCTGAAGACCCGTCTATATCGCTTGGATACAGCTTCGCTATGAGGCGCAATCAGCACGAATTTTCGCCTCTGGTTCCAAGCGGGCCGCCATTGCGGCTGCTTGTAAAACCGGGATGGCGCGACTACACCTTGAATGAGTTGTACTCACTGATTGATGTAATAGACAACGAAGCTGAAGAAGAGATTACGTATATGGCAAGCCGTCTGTTGGCCAACCTGTCGGAGTCGGTTGGCAAAGGCATGGTAACCCCGTTTGATAGTGCGGCCCACTATCTGCCTGCGGGCCGTACGGGCGTAATGCACGCGCATAGAGTGGTTGTAGGGTCACTCATTGGCCAGGCGGCGCGCGCGGGCTTCGAGCGCGACACTCCGTTGCCCCGCTTATCTGGTGTGTTGGCGGACTTCCTCGAACAGCTCATCGGATTGGAAGAACCGAAGGTGAGGGGCGCTAGGAGGCGTCGAGAGTCTCTTGCTGAACAGATAGAAAGTGAGATTCTCCAAGGTGAAATACGCATGGCGAGGTCGCCGGTGGGCTATCCAGAATTTCTGTATCGACCCGAGGGCTGGAAAGAGGACCTGGGGTTGATGAACACATCCTCCATGGTGTCGGAGCTTGCGCCCGTCGTTCTGTACCTCCGTTACGTCGTCCGCCCCGGCGAAACTCTAATTATCGAGGAGCCGGAGTCCCACCTTCACCCCGCGCTGCAGGTCGAGTTCACAAGGCACCTGGCGGCGGCCGTGCGTGCAGGCGTGCGTGTCATCATAACTACCCACAGCGAGTGGGTGCTGGAAGAGCTCGCCAACCTAGTGCGCCTTTCGGATCTTCCAGAGGCACAAAGAAAGGGTATAGGCGGCGGGGACTACGGCTTGACACGTGACCAACTCGGAGTGTGGCGTTTCGAGCCGAAGAAGCGCCCCAAGGGGTCCGTGGTTCGGGAGATACCTTTCAACTCGGACATCGGCAACTTCGATTCGGGCTTCGACAGGGTGGCTATGGCCACCTACAACGACCAGGCGGAGATAATCCGGCGCGAAGAGAGGCTAAAGACGAATGCCGGACGTCATTGACGCTATGAAGGCGACACTGCCCGCCGGCTGCCAGACGCCGCAATGCCGCAAGGGAAGTTGCTCGCTGTCGATGAATGACGCACCCACAAATCGTGTGCTCATAGATCTGGACAGCGACGACGCTCCGGTCGGGCGGAACCAAGAAAGGTGCGACTTCATCTTCGTCGCACAGGGCAACGACACCCGCGTGGCGGCGCTGGAACTGAAGGGCGGCAAGCTGGACGCCAGCGAGGTCGTCCGCCAGCTTCGAGCGGGGGCGAGGTTCGCCGAACGCATTGTGCCCGCCGACGCACCCGTGCGATTCGCCGCCATCGCGGTGCATGGAGGTGGGATACACCGGAAGGAACGCGTGGATTTGCTGAAGCCGCAAAACCGGATAACGTTCAAGGGCGAAAGCGGCCCGGTAAATCTGGCGCGCTGCGGCGACACCGTAGATCTGGCCTTGCGGAGCAGCGGCCTACGCCCATAATCGGGACAGGCTACAAACCATCCCTGTAAATGACAAAGACCCATCAGAAAGGGGTGTCACCATGTCGGTAAAGATTGGCATTGGGTTCGGCGGGTGGCCGTTTCCGCACAAGGACCCCGGCCTGCTGTGGGAGTACGTGGACGCCTGCGAGGAGCTGGACATCGACTCGCTCTGGCTCAGCGACAGAATCGTGTCCGAGGCCATGAACGTCGAGCCTATGATCGCCCTGTCGTTCATCGCCGCCCGCACGCAGAAGCTCAAGTTCGGCACCAGCGTGCTGGCCCTGCCCCTGCGCAACCCCACGGTGCTCGCCAAGGAAGTGGCCACGCTGGACTTCCTGTCCGGTGGCCGCTCGCTCCCCGCGGTCGGGCTAGGCACCGAGGAGGAGCGCGAGTACGAGGCGTGCGGCACCCGGCGCTCCCAGCGCGTGGGCCGCACCGAAGAGGCCATCGAGATAATGCGGCTGCTCTGGTCGCAGGACAGCGTCACCTATCACGGCCGCTACTACACCCTGAACGACGTGAGCGTGCATCCAAAGCCGGTACAGAAGGAGCTGCCGCCGGTGTGGATCGGCGGTCGCACCGAGGCCGCCCTGCGCCGCACTGCGCGGGTGGGGGACGGCTGGCTCGTGTCCCAGGCCACGCCCGACGAGGTGTCCGACGGCGTGAGCAAGATCAAGTCCTGGGCCGTGGAGTACGGCAACGACATCGAGGACGACCACTACGGCGCGCTGTTCAGCTTCAGCATCGCCGACAGCCACGAGGAGGCGCGCAGGCAGGCCGAGCCGTACATGCTCCGCAGGCGCACGGACGTAGATTACGAGGCGTTCTCCGCTTTCGGCTCCGCGGACGACGTCGCAGAGCTGATCGATCGCTACATCGAGGGCGGCGCCACCAAGTTCGTCGCGCGTCCCGCCTGCCCGCCCGAGAGGATGATGGAGCAGCTCGAACTGCTGGGCCGCGACGTGGTGCCCCGCTACCACGGGTGACACCCGGAAGAGGTGATAGATGACCGCACACACCATAAGCGTCGGCAACGTCGAGATTACGTCGCTGTCCGACGGCTACATCAGGTTCCCGACCGGCAACTTCTTCCCCTCGGTGCCCGCCGAGCGGTGGGAGGAGTACCGCGACGAGCTCACCGCCGAGGGCAAGCTGGAGCTGAACGTCGGCTCGTTCCTGGTGTGCTCCGAGGGCCGAGTGATTCTCGTGGACACCGGGATTGGCGAAGACGCCTCCGGCTTCGACGACGCCCACTCCGGCCTGCTACCCCAAGCCCTGGCAGAGATGGGAGTCTCCGCCGCGGACGTCGACGTCGTGCTGATGACGCACCTGCACGTGGATCACGTGGGGTGGAACGTCGAGGCCGCGGAAGAAGGCCCTGCGCCGGCGTTCCCGAATGCGCGCTACCAGGTGGCTACGGCGGACTGGAGTGCCTTCTCCCGCATGGCGCGGATGAACGGCGCACCCTACCTGCAAACCCAGGTGTTGCCGCTCGAGGAGTTGGGCGTGCTGGAGCTGTTCGAGGGCGAGGTCTCTCTCACGTCCGAAGTGGTCACCATGCCCACGCCGGGTCACACCCCCGGTCACTCGTCGTTGCGAATATCGTCCGAGGGCGAGACGGCGGTTATCGCGGGCGACGCGACGCACTTGCCGTTGCAGGCGCACGAGACGGACTGGTGTCCCCGCGCCGACCGCGACCCTGTGCTCTCAACCCAGTCGCGCCATGCACTCATGGACCGCGTGGAGAGCGACGACGGGCTGCTGATTGCGGGACACTACCCCGCGCCCGGATTCGGGCGGCTCGCGCGCATAGATGGACGCCGCTGGTGGCTCCCGACGTAGTACGGCCCTGGGCGAGTACCCCGGAATCCATTCACACGCTTGATCGGAGGAGCGCATGTATCCCATAGACCTGGCGGGCAAAAGGGCCATCGTGTTCGGTGTGGCCAACCAGCGCAGCATTGCGTGGAGCATTGCGTCTGTTCTGCACCAGGCCGGGGCCACCATCGCCGTCGCCTACCAGAACGAGCGCGTCAGGTCCGGCATCGAGCGCCTGGTCGCACCGTGGGAGGACGACGCGCCGCTGATCGAGTGCGACGTCAGTGACGACGCCAACGTCGAGGCGGCTTTCGGCCAGGCCGGCGACGCGCTCGGCGGGCTGGACGTTATCGTCCACAGCATCGCCTTCGCCAACCGCGAGGACTTGGGAGGGCGGTTCATCGACACAGGCCGCGAGGGCTTCCGCATTGCGCTCGACATCAGCGCCTACTCCCTGGTGTCCATAGCACGCTACGGCACTCCGCTTATGACCGGCGGCGGCAGCATCGTGACGCTCACCTTCCAGGCCGCCGAGCGCGCCTTTCCCGGCTACAACGTGATGGGCACCGCCAAGGCCGCGCTGGAGAACGAGGTAAGGCTGCTGGCCGCCGACCTTGGCGCCGACAACATCAGGGTTAACGCCATCTCCGCCGGCCCGCTGGACACCCTGTCGTCCAGGGTCATCCGGCACTACCGCGACATGAAGCGTATACACGCCGAGCGCTCGCCCATGCGCCGCAATATCACAGTCGACGAGGTGGCCAAGACCGCGCTGTACCTGTGCAGCGACCTGTCGAGCGGCGTCACGGGCGAGGTCGTCCACGTCGACACCGGCTACAACGTGATGGGGATCTAGGGGCCAGCCACTCTGGCGAGGGGGCGGAAATGACTACGCGAGGGCAGAGAACGAGAGCCACTTATGAAGACTACCTCAACACGCCGGAGGGCGAACGCTACGAGCTCCGGGACGGGGAACTGGTAATGGCGCCGTCACCAAACACAATGCACCAGGCACTGACGATAGAGCTTTCGACGGCTCTCCACACTTTCGTCAAGGAGCATGCACTCGGGAGGGTCTTTGTCGCGCCGTTTGACGTCGTGTTGTGGGAAGGCGACGAGGCGAATGTTGTGCAGCCGGACCTCTTGTTCGTCTCCGCCGCACGCTTGGATATCATCACCGAGGCCAACGTGCAGGGCGCGCCCGACCTGGTAGTCGAAATCCTCTCGCCGTCCACGGAGTCGGTGGACAGGGGCAACAAGCGCGATCTATACGCCCGCCACGGCGTGGGCGAGTACTGGCTGGTGGACCCGGAGGCCCGGACCGTCACGGTACTGATGCTTGGGGAGACCGGTTATGAGACCGCAGGCACATATGAACCCGGACAGGCGCTGACGGCTCCCACTCTGGATGGGTTGACAATTGATGTAGGCGAGGTGTTTCCATGAACTGGGCTGAGACTATTGTGCAGTCTCTGAAGGATGCCGAGGTGTCCCTGGTGGCCTACGTGCCGGACATCAGCATTCACCAGGTGACGCGGCTGCTGGAGGAGGACGACTACTTTCACGTGGTCTCCGCCACCCGCGAGGAGGAGGCCATCGGCATAGCGTCGGGCGCCTACGCCGTGGGCCGCAACGCCGCCGTGTTCATGCAGTCCAGCGGCTTCGGCAACTGCGTCAACGCCATCGCCAGCCTGTGCATCCCGTGCCGGCTGCCCATACCGATGTTCATCAACCTGCGCGGCGAGGTGGGCGAGTTCAACATAGCGCAGGTCGCCATGGGCCGCACAACCCGCCCCATACTCGACACCTTGGGCATTCCCTACTACACGCTGGACAGTGACGACAGGCTCGGCCAGCGCGTATCCGGCGCGCTCGCGCTGTGCTACGCATCGCGCCAGCCGCTCGCGCTGTGCATGACCCCGTTGCTCCACGGAGGCAAGCTTGCATAGATACTCTGCAACGCGCATGATCCTGGACCTGGTCGGCGACCTGCCGATAGTGGCCAACTTGGGCCCCACAACCGACGAGCTCTGGCACGCCGGTCACCGCGACCGCAACTTCTACACATACGGCTCGATGGGGCTTTGTTCCTCGATTGCGTTGGGCATGGCTCTGTCTACAGACGAGAAGATCGTCTCGCTCGACGGCGACGGCTCGCTGCTGATGAACATGGGAACGATAGCCAGTATTGGCCGCGAGCAGCCCCGCAACCTCGTGGTGGTCGTGTGGGACAACGAGCAGTGGGCGCAGACCGGTAACCAGCTAAGCCACACCGCCTACGGTACCGACCTCGAGCAGGTGGCCCGCGGCTGTAACATCGCGAACACGGCGACGGTACGCGAGGAAGAGGAACTGCAGACGGTGCTGATGCAGGCGCTGGAAGAAGACGGCCCCTGGTTCATCGTCGCCAAGATAGAGGAAGAGGCGGAGTACATGCCCGTCGCACCCATCGAGCCCGAGATGACGCTGTACCGCTTCAGGAACACGTTCTAGTTTATGCCATGCCATTGTCTACCAACAGGGGTTAGGCCAGGTTTCCTATGCGCTGATTGGTCAGGAACAACCCCAAGTTCGACCGCGCCCACAGTGACGGCTGGAGGTCCTGAGTATCACGCCGGGCGCAGCGTCGGTCCCGCCGGCTGCGACGGCTCCTGGGGCTCGTCCGGCTGCAGCGTCTCGCGGCGTAGTGAGGGCATGAACACCACCACCAGGGCCATGAACGCCAGGCCGGCCACCGCGTTCAGCCCTACGGCCATGGAAGGCGTCAGCCAGTCCGCTACCGCGCCGGTCATCAGCAGGCCCAGCGGCCCCGTCCCGATTGCCAGACTCACCACGCCCAGCGCGCGGCCGCGCATCCTCTCGCGACACACCAGCATTACGATGAGCGATTGCATCGTGCCGAAGCCCGCCCCTCCGAGTCCCAGCACCAGCAGTATCCCGAACGACAGCGCGTACGAGCGCGACAGCGAGAAGAGCAACAACGCTACTATCGCTATGGTCGAGCCGGCGAGGTAGACCCTGCCGTGATGGCGCAAGTTACCGGACGAGGCTATCAGCACGGACCCCATCAGCGAGCCGAAGCCGTCCACGCCCATCAGCAGGCCGACCAGCTCCGGGCCCACCCTGAGAACCTCCACGGCGATGACCGGCACCATCTGCATGTAGGAGAACACGAACAGATTCATTATGATGGTGACGAGAATCGTCGCGACGATGGTGCGGTGTCCGCGCACGTATTGCAGTCCCTCCAGGAGATTGCGCAACATGCTCTGCGCCGGCGCTCCCCGCGGCTGCACGCCGCCAGGTTGCTCCGGCGCAAGCCTGACCAGCCACATGAGGGAGAGCGACAGGACGTAGAAGACAAGTATGACGACGAAGCCCCTGGGAACGTCGACGAGGCTGATGAGAAGCCCGGCCAGGGCGGGGCCGGCCATGCGGCTCGAGTGCATCGCCATCGAGTCCAGCGCGACGGCGTTGGTCACGGCGGCCCTGCCCACCAGGTTCAGGATTATCGACCGCCGCGAGGGCGAGTCCAGCGCCCAGCCCACGCCGCTGATCGAAATGAGCGCGTAGGCGTGCCAAACTTCGAGCATTCCGGTCAGCAGCAGCGCTGTGGTGGCGACCGCCCCGACGAAGTTGGTGAACTGAACGCCCAGCAGAAGGCGACGCCGATCGAAACGGTCGGCAAACGCGCCCCCGACCATGCCCAGCAAGAGCATAGGCGCCATGCCGAAGAACCCCACCAGCGCGACCTGGAACGCCGAGCCGGTCAGCTCGAGCACGTACCAGACCAGCATGGTCATCTGCATCCACCGCGAAATGTAGGAGAAGAAGTTCGCGGGCCACAGGAAGCGGAAGCTGCGATTGTGGAAGGCGTCGAACGTTCGAAGGGTGCGCACCCTTCCTATCGTCCTCTTCGGGGGACCGAGTTTTTTGTAGTTGATCAACAAGGCCGTTCGAGCCCCTGCAGAATGGCTAGCCGACGATTCCGCCTTGGCACACGCAGGACTCGAAATCCCCCTCATCCCCGTATCGAGTACGGGGAAGCTCTAACCCTCTCCCACCAGAGAGAGGGGATACAGAGAAACCGTCACTTCCGGCATGGAATTCGCCGAAGAAACGCCGAAGAAACACGGGGCGCGACAGTCGGCATTTTAGACCCGACGGTTGGCCATTGGAAGGCTACTTAGGGTGAGATTAGGCCAAACCCGCCAGGGCCGGCCGGCGTCACAACATGGAATGCCGAATTGATTGGACCATGTTTGAGAAGTTGACTAAGCTGTTCGCCAAAGAAGCGCTCGACGCGCTGTTCCCGTTCGTGTGCGTGGGCTGCGGTAGAGAGGGCAAGAGCATATGCGCTGACTGCGAGCCGGGCCTGCCGCGGTTGGCGCCGCCGCGCTTTTGCGTGGTGTGTGCCGAGCCGGACGTGCTCGGCCGCTGCGGGTGGTGCCGCGCCGCGCCCGTGGCCGTGGACGGCATACGCGCGCCCTACGTCTACTCCCGGGATAGCCTCGTCCGGCGTGCGCTGATCGACTTCAAGTTCGGGGACGTGCGCGACATGGCCGAGGAGCTTGCCGGCCACCTCGCCGAATGCATGGCGCGGTACGGTATCACCGCCGATGCCATAGTGCCGGTGCCGTCCCATCCCAGGCGGCTGCGCGAGAGGGGCTTCAACCAAGCCGCGCTGCTTGCCGCCGAGCTGGGCAAGCAGAAGGGAGTGGCGGTGAGGAAGTCGCTGCTGCCGCGGACAAGCGACGCGCCGTCGCAGCTTAGCGTGGCCGGTCGCGTGAACCGCTGGAGCAACGTGGCGGGCAGCTTCGTGTGCGAGGAGTCGGTCGACGGTCTGAGCCTGCTGCTGGTCGACGACATCGTGACGACCGGCGCGACGATGTCTGCCTGCGCCGAGGCGCTCAAGGCAAACGGCGCGCGCGAGGTGTGGGGACTGGCAGTGGCGCGGACACGGTCGGGGGGCTAGGGGGCCTTCACGACGAAGCCCGCTATGCGGCCCAGCGCCTTCTGGATGTTCTCCGCCGAATTGGCGAACGAGAACCGCACGTGGCCCTTTCCGTACTCGCCGAACGACTCGCCGGACAGGCAGGCGACCCCGGCCTCTTGCAGCAACCGGTCGGCGAACTCAGCGCTGCTCAGCCCGGTGCCCTCCACGTTCGGGAACACGTAGAACGCGCCCTTGGGCATGGGGCAGCGTATGCCGGGGATGGCGTTGAGTCCGTTGACTATCAGGTCGCGGCGGCGCTTGAATTCCGCCACCATGCCGTAGGCATCGTCCTGCGGCCCGTCCAGCGCCTCGATCGCCGCCATCTGGGTGAAGCTCGCGGTGCAGGACACGCTGTTGGTTATCAGCCGCGATATGGGCTCCACAAGCTCTAGGGGCATCACGCCGAATCCCAGGCGCCAGCCGGTCATGGCGTAGGTTTTGGAGAAGCCGTCCAGGATTATGGTGCGCTCCGTCATTCCGGGGAAGGCGGTTATGCTGTGGTGTTCGCCCTCGAACAGGAAGCGGCTGTAAATCTCGTCTGCGAGCACCAGCACGTCGCGCTCCACGGCCAGTTCGGCGAGCGCCCGCAACTCCTCCCTGCCCATCACGCTACCGCACGGGTTGTTGGGCGAGTTGATGATCATCAGCTTGGTCGCGGGTGTTATCTGCTCGGCGACCTCGTCGACGTCGACGTTGAAATCCCGGTCTTCGCGGAGCGGCATGGGGACTGCCTCGGCGCCCGCGAAGTTGATCATCGACTCGTAGATTGGGAATCCGGGGTTGGGGTAGAGCACCTCGTCGCCGTGCTCCGCGAGCGCGAGCAGGACGAAGAACATGATGGGTTTGCCGCCGGGGGTCACCACCACGTTGTCGCCCGAAACGGATATGCCGCGGGTGTCGGCGATCTCCTGGGCTATGCGGGCGCGCACATCGGGCAGACCGGGTGAGGGGCCGTAGTGGGTGAAGCCGCCGCCGAGGGCGTCGACTCCGGCGCGCACCACGTTCTCGGGCGTATCGTAGTCGGGCTCGCCAATCTCGAGGTGGACCACGTCCATGCCCTCGGCTTCCAGCATCCGCGCTCTGGCGAGCACCTCAAACGCCGTCTCGGTACCCAGCCGGCTCATTCTGCGGGCCAATCTCATCAGATGTCTCTCCGGGCCCGCGTTGGGGCGGGCGCGTCTATCGCGATTGCAGGGCCGCTATTTCGTGCTGCGCCTGCGCCGTGTCGAGCGCGGCCATGATGCCGTCGACCAGCTTCAGGGCCGATTCGGCGCTCAGCTCCACGGCGACGCGCGCGCCCAGCCCCTGGGCGTCATTCACGAAGTCGATGTTCAGCGTATGGTCCGCCGGTGAGTGGAAGGGGTGGTCGTAGTACACCCGCGCCTCGTTCAGGCTGAACCAGCCCTGTGGACCCTTGCCGCTGCCGGTAATCTCGGCCTTCTCGATGTTGTAGGTGCACACGTGGCGTCTCCTGTTGGGGGGAGTGCGCGCGCCGGTTTGGGTGTGGGGAGCGCGCCGCTATGGGTTCAAGGTTACAGTCCGCGCGGCGGGGCGGTCAAGTGGCGAGGCGGCAAGGAACCTGTTTCGGAGCCACTTGGCCGCCCCAAAATTGTTCCCGCGAAAGCGGGCAAGAGAAATGTGTTCGATTCTGCGACATTCTGTGCGCCTCCTAGCTGAGGATGTCGCCGGTCCTGCTCAATTCTGTAATGCCGGCGTGGGCAATTTGGGGCATAAGTGTCCCTCCGCGTGGCAGAAGAGGACAGGGGCGGAAGGGGCCTACCTGCCGTGTATTCGCTGCCGTTGGACGCCCACACGGGACGCAGGGCACCCACACGGGACGCAGGGCACCCACAAGGGACGCAGGGCACCCACAAGGGACGCCCCTGCGGTCCTTCCCCGTTGGGGGTAGGGGTTTCCGTGCCGCGGGGTCTGTCACGAGGGCGGGTTTGAAACCCGCCCCCTACCGAGAGCGAGAATAGCACGGATGTCCAAGTATTTCAAGAGCGGTGGCGAAACCCAAATCCACCGCCTAACCGCGGCGGGGGGGGGTGTGGTGGGTTGGCGAGGGTGAATGTGCGTTTTGGGGCCGGTCAGTTGGCGTGGGGAAGGTCGATGCGACGGTCTGGGGGCGTGAGGCGGTTCCTGAGAGGGTAGTTGGAGGGTTTTGGGCGAGTTTCGGACACGGCGAAGCCGACGACTTCGGTTCAGTCGCCTCGAGTGTGGGTGGATTCCTGAGGAGAATCAGGCCCGGAGCGGCGTGTTTGCCAGAGCGTGTATCCTGCGTTGCGCACTCACGAGCAGGTCATGGGTTGGGTGTCCTCTCGCGAGACGGATGATGAGCCTCCTTGCGTGTCTGACCACTCGCCCCGCAACGCAGATTACGCCGAAGCGCACCGCCTTCAGACGCTTGCTCGCCCACTCTTCCCCCAACACCAGCCGCTTCATCGCTGAGTTCAGATTGAACGCCAACACCACTATAGCCCACCACGCCGCGTTCGACCCGAACTTCCCCGACGGCAGCCTGCCCCCCGCAAGGTCCTCCTTCAGCACCGAATGCACCTCCTCACCCTTGCCACACCTCTGCCTGTACCACCGGACCAACTCATCCCCAGGCAACTCTCGGTTCGTCACCATCCCTGTCACTTTGTACAATTTGCCATCTCCCATCTCCATAATGGGAACCGACAACTTCTCCCCATCCATGTCGAACAGCGGCGGGTTCGGCATACGCTCCCTTATCGCGATGAACCTGTAGTCGGGACTGTTCTTGCTGTATCCCGTCCAACTGGTCACGTAGCACACCTCGGCGTACTGCTGTCTTGTGGCCTCTCGATGCTCACCCTCTGTCCTGTACAGGTCGTGCCATCCTTCCTCCTCTACCTCACTCACCGCCGCCCTGAACTCGGCCATCACGTTCACTCCCACACAGAACTCGATCACTCCGAACCGCTCATCCCGCCCCTCGGCGCAGTACTTCAACAGCTCCTTCTGGTAGCCCGCCGAGTCAGACCTCATCATCACCTTGCTCACCCCTGGGGGCAGACACTCCAGCGACTCCTTCAACACCCTGAGCTGTTCGTAGCCCGCGTTCACGTTGCCGTCTCTGAACTCGGAGTGCACCACAAGGTCCGCCTCATGCCAGTAGGTGGTCAGCGGCTGGTACGCCTTGTGCTTTTTGTAGCAGAAGCACGCCTGCCGCTTGTGCGTCCCTATCAGCGTGGCGTCCATGTCCAATGTCGCTTCGGTGTGTCCTGAATGGCCTCCCGCGAACCTCACCAGGTCCGCGTTGACCTTCCCAAGCCCTCTCAGCGCGTCGTTGGCCGCCGGTATGAACGCCTTGCGAGACCGTCTCCTGGCCTCCTCAGCCTCGTCGTGGAAACGGTCCAGATACCTGAACACCGCCGTGGGCGACGGCACAGTGCGGCTACGCTCCTTACGCCACCTTCTGAGCTGCGCCCTGCGCTCTGCCCGCCGCACCCCGTGAGTCTCCGCGGTGAGCAGCGCCCTGCCCAGCCCCTCGTCCTTCTCCAGCAGCCGCAGGTCATCCACCGACTCACCACCGGCCAGGTTGAGCATCACAAGCGCCGTCACATTCTGGGCGTCCGTCCACCCCTGTGTGCCCTCTCTCACTCCCACGTGACGGCGCACCGACTGCCCCAGTCGGGCAACAAACGCCAGGTCCAGGTATGCCGGCAACCCCGACAACGCCGTCATACCAGTAGACTCGGTCTCCTCTGCGTAGTGGAAAGGAAGCGTTGCTTGCTGCATAATAGTCGCACCTCGTTGGTGATGGGTTGTTGTTGTTACCTACCATCATAGCCGGCTTTACAGCCGGCTCCAACGAGGCCTTCCTTTGCAACTAGGCGGTGGATTTGGGCGAAATTGGGGGATTGGGGCTTATTGGTGGGGAGAAATGGCGCAGAGGGGCGGGATAGGTCGGACGTGGGCAGGAATGGATGGGGCAGGGCCGGGGAACGGGTGGCGCGGCAGGGTGACGCTTTCTTTCGGGCGCCAGGGAGCGAGAGGGCCAGGTGTGGGCGAGGGTGTGCGGTTGGGGTGTGCGTTGGGGCGTCCGGAGGACATTGGCTATGCAATATGGCGAACGCAAGGCGATGGTGGTAGTTTCACAGATGGGTGCGGGGGTAGGCTGCTCGCAATAGAGACGGTTTGGGCACACGCAGTAATCTGAAACGGGATTCGGGGCAGGGGGTTACAGCTATGCGTCCACCAGCGCGATGCGGTGATTCGTAGCGGATCTATTCCTACAGCAGCTCTACTAAGCATCGCCTTGGTGTGCAAATATTCCGGTGCCCTGGCATTTCGTGAGTGGTCAAGGACGTTGGTATCAATGAACACTTACGTCAGATCCTGTCCTCGTACATGTCCTCCCGCCTCAGGCTCAGGCCCTCCGGCCACGGTCCCATGTCGCGGCCGGGCCACTCCGCATCGAGGATGTCAGCGGTCAATACTCTTGGGCGCTTCTTCGGCCTGAACAGCAGCGTCTCAGCCTCCATGTCCACCTCGGCCGTCTCCCAACCGGCGGCAGTCCACGCCACGGTCTGGCTGTGACGAGCACCGCAATTCTCGTTGGCCCACCAGGGACGGTACTTGCGCGCAGACGCCGGCAGCTCGAAGCCCAGGATAGACTCGACGTTGCTGAACGTGGTCCGCCTCTCCCGCGGGGGTGGGCTTCCAGAAATACGCGCAGCTTCTTGTACTTGCCGCCGAGACCTTGGGTTGGCGACTTGTAATCACGTTCCGTCGCCATTTCGGTTCACCTGACCGGTTGGGTATTGGGGCGGTAGAACCTGCATGTGTTGTTGCCAAGTTGTGCCCGCAGATTCTGGGGCAGTGGCAGTGGTTTAGTTTGAAATGTCGAATCTCACGACGCGGGTTCCCAGAGTTCGATCGGGTTTCCGTCGGGGTCGTGGATGCGGGCGAAGCGCCCTATGCCCTCCATCTTGCTTTCTTCGCTGACCTCGATATCCGCGGACTTCAGTTGTGCGATCATCGCGTCCAGGTCGGCCACGCGGAAATTCAGCATGAAAGTCTTGTCCGCTGCGAAGTATTCCGTGTCAGCGTCGAAGGGCGAGAAAATCGTGACCCCAGACTCGGTCACCCAAGGCTCCATCTCCATGTTAGTCGGAGCAGGATTGATGCCGAGGTGATCCTGATACCATTTCGCAAGTGCTTCCGGGTCCTTTGTCCGAAAGAAGAACCCGCCAAATCCCTGAACGTTTTGCATGCTACACTTCTTTCTGCGCGGAGGTTGTTGGAGGCCGTTTTCGCCCTCGACTGGAGGGAATCCAGGAGTGGGCCTTACTTGCCGGCATTCTACATGAGGTTGCCCGAGAACCGTAGTGGGCGGACATTGCGTTAGGGGGTCCTGGTCATGCCCACGAGCGCGTTCGGGGCGTAGAAGGGTGGCTAAGCTAGGCGCTCACCAGCGCGATGCGGTCGCCGTATCGGCGAAAGTCCGCCGTGTTGAACGTCAGCAGGCGACGCTCGCCGTGCGCCAGCATGGTTGCGACGATGTTTGCGTCGTGAATCTGCCGGCCGCCCACTGGCACTTCACGGCACAGCGCAATCAGCGCCTCGGTGACCGCGGGTCCGTCCTCGAGGACTTCGAACGCGCGTGTTAGCCTGTCCAGATCATTGAGGGCATCTGGCATTGCCACGGGAGCCGACCAAGACTGGGGCCGGGTGACGACGGCCAGATACTCTCTCAGCACCTGACGACTGATTTGTAGCGGTTCGTTTTCCTGGAATGCCCTGTCAAGAATCGCCCTGGCGTTCAGGTGCTCTGGGACGTCGACGTTCATGTACGCAACGAGCAAGTTCGTGTCTATGAACACGTACGTCAGATCCTGTCCTCGTACATGTCCTCCCGCCTCAGTCTGAGACCATTTGGCCACGGTCCAAGGCTGCGACGCGGCAACAGCTCGACGAGGTCGAAATTCCGTTCGGCGTTCGACCGATTCTTCGGTTTGAACAGCAGCGTCTCCGCGTCCAGGTCCACCTCGGCCGTCTCCCAACCTGCGGCAGTCCACGCCACGGCCTGGCTGTGGCGGCCCCCGTTCCTCTCGTTCGACCACCAGGCGCTGTGCTTGCGTGCGGACGCGGGCAGTTTGAAGCCAAGGATAGACTCGATGTTGCTGAACGTGGTCCGCCACTCCCGCCTGGGATGGGCTTCCAGGTACGTGCGCAGAGTTCTGTACTTGCCGCCGAGACCTTGGGTTGGTGGCTTGTAGTTACGGTTTGTCGCCATTTCGGTTCACCTGTCCGGTCGAGTATCGGGGCCGTCGCCCCATGGGAGAATGATAGTCAATTCGCGCGACGTGGGCAATGGGCGCTTCTCGGCAACATCTGCTTTTGACACACTGTGATGGCGGCGGGGGGCGCGGCCTTCCTGGCGTGTGATCTCTGTGCGCAGTGCCCTGAAGGGATGGTTGCCGATCGCGGAGAGTCTCGACATGACAAAGTGCTACAATCAGACTGAGCTATCTACGCCGGAGTGTGAGAATCTCTAGTGAATCTCCATGAGAGGGGACCGCGGGTTCAAGGCTATCATGGAACGAGTTCCGCTATGGCGGACACAATTGAAAGGGAAGGGTTCAAGTTAAGCCGGAACGATTATGACTGGCTCGGCGATGGAGTCTACTTCTTCCAGGATGGCTTGCTCAGGGCATGGCAGTGGGCGCGCGGCCAACACGGAGACGACGCAGCGGTCGTAGGCGCCGACATTCGCTTGGCTGATTGCATGGACTTGTTGGATGTTGGGTGGAACGAAGTTCTGTCCAGTGCTTACGGCGAATCCGCTAGGCGCCGCAGGGCGATTGGACGAGCAGTGCCGACACAATCCGGAGGTGCACATACGCTGGACCGTGAAGTGATAAACTACGCTGTCAGCGTGCTTGAGGATAGTGGAACCCGCATATCGTGTGTGCGTTCGGCCTTTCCGGAAGGCCGCCCGGTCAATCCCGGCTCGGCGCTCTACGACCGCTCGCACGTGCAGATAGCCGTTCGAGACACGAACACCTGCATCAGCCGTATCTGGCGAGAGAGCAGTGGCCCGTAAAGGACAACAATAGTGATTGACCCGAAGGCTGCCGGGAAGATTCTAGAAGAACACTTCAAGCATGTTACGCTCGATGAGTTCAGAGAGCGGTATGAGAGGCATGTGCTCAAAGGGCGGGACGCGCTGCCGCAGTCTTCCCACGGGCCGAACCCCGCGCCGCTGAACAAGAGCCAGCTAGAGGAACTGCATGGAGAAGGACACATAACCGGGTTTGGCGTCAACGAATTCTTGGCCAAGCTCAAAGAGCTTGACGGGCTAAGGGACACGGACACGGTGATACGCGACGAAGTGGACCGCATCCAGCCTACTTTCGCCGAGGATTGGCCCGCGCAACTTGACCGGCATGTTCGCAATGCCATTATTGCTTCCGGCATCGACCGCCCCTATCAGCATCAGTTCGACGCTGTAGTGAAGTCGCTGAGCGGCGCGGATGTGGTAATGGAGACCCCGACCGCCAGCGGCAAGACCCTCGCATTTGCCGCTCCGATGCTCCATGCCCTCAAGCGAGACCCAGATTCGCACGCGATGATGATATACCCCATGAAGGCGTTGGCCTTTGACCAACGGGAGCAGATTAGACGCATCGGAGATACTTTATCCATTGAGTCGTGGAACTACGATGGCGACACTGACGGCTCGAGCCTCGGGGGAGCCGGGGAGTGGTCTCTAGGCCAAAATGACAGCAATAAGGCGTGGTTGCGCCAGCAGCCTCCCCCCATCCTGTTCACTAATCCCGAATACGTGAACGCCTCGTTTTTGGGCAGCCGTGAGGCTTGGGACAGGCACCCGGAGGGCGCTAAGTTCCTGCGAAACCTGCGTTTCGTCGTCATTGACGAAATGCACGAATACCGTGGCTTCTTCGGCAGCAACATGGCCCTTCTATTGAGAAGGTTCTTTCTGCACCTGAACCGAATCGGCGCGAATCCGCAAGTGTTTCTATCAACCGCTACTTGTGCGAATCCGCAGGAACATGCGAGAGCGTTGACGGGCCGCGATGTGGAACTGGTGTCGGCAAGGGGCGTGTTGCGCCCAAAGCGGAGCTTTATCTTCGTTCGGCCTGAGATATCCGACTTTCGGTCTGGCGACGTTCTGCGCCTGCGTGTAGAGCAGGCTGCGCTTGCAGCCCTGGAGGAAGGGCTGCAAGTGTTGGTGTTTTGTCCGACCAAGCGGTTCTTGGAAACGGCTTTCCATAACGCACGTCGTAAGGCGGAAGAGGCTGGCTTTGGGCGCAATCAGTTGACGGCTTTCCACGCCGACTTGAAGGCGGAAAATCGTCAGCAGATTCAGCAGCGAATCAAGTCTGGCGAAATCAGGGTTGTGTTCACGACCAACGCTCTAGAAATCGGCTTGGACGTAGGCGGACTGGACGGCGTAATTCTGGCAGGCTTTCCGCCAAGCATAATGTCCGCTTGGCAGCAGGTAGGGCGAGCCGGTCGGAGTTGGGACAAAGATGCCTTCGTGCTGTTCTACGCGATGAACGACCCAATCGACCAGTTCTTCGCTAACAACCTGACCGCTTTCTTGGATAAGCCATTCGACGAACTGGTGGTGGACTCGGGCAACGAGGAGCTAATCAAGAGACATCTACCTTCGCTAGTTGAGGAGTCTGGCGGGCGCGTCAGCCCTTCCGAAGAGGAGATCCTGGGAACGCCGTTCTACAACGCGGCGGCGCGCAACACCGGCACCGTACCACGGAGATCAAGCCCGCAGCACCGACTTAACCTCAGAGGAGGCATCGGACAGTCGTTCGCCTTACGAAGGAACAGGGAAGAGGTGGGCCAGATTTCGGCGATACGGCGCTTTCGCGAAGCTTACATCGGTGCGATATTCCCGTTCTTTGGCCAACGCTATCACGTAAGGTCCCACGAGGAACAAGCCGTCGTTCTTGAGGATTGCGAGCAACACTTGAGAACCGAGCCACGTTTCTACACCTTTCTGGCGAATGCGGACTACTTTGACGGACGTGGTTACGGCAACATAACCGTGAACTACGGGGCGCTGAACGTCGTGATGAACTTCGACGGCTATAATCTTGTAAATGAACGCACTGGTGAGACTCTTAGAGCCGGAGGGGATAAAGATGCCCATTCTTTGGACAACCTTCATTCCTTCTGGATTGACCTGCCCCAGAGTGCGGCAGCCGCTGACGGTATCGGAGCGATAGAGCACATGATACGTGTTGGCGCGATGTTCGTGATTCCAGCCGATAGGTTCGACACAAGCACCTACTCACGCACCGGAAGCGAGTTGGCGGCCTACTGTTACGAAAATTACCCTGGTGGGATCGGGGTCGCTAAGAAGTTGTTTGATGTCTGGCATCTCGCCCTCGAAAAGGGCGTAGAAGTCGCTAGCAACTGTCACTGTGCTAAGGGCTGCCCGAACTGCATCCAGCCGGCCAAGTCATGGGATATAAGCAACGCCAACATCGACAAGGTGAAAGGCATCGAACTGGCGCAAGAATTGCTCACGGCAGTACGGAGAGGCCCAGACCGTCAATTCGTGGACGGGCTAATGCAGCCGATTTAGCGGGAGTTCGGGTTCCGTTCACTTCTAGTTGACGAGGGCGAAGGCGTTCTCCGAAACGCCTTGAGACGCCAAAGGGGCCAGGCCCGCAGGCCTGACCCCTCTCGACATCCTAGCTTTGGTGTGCGCGCCACCCGCGCGCGCCGCCTCTTATCCGTGCGGCTCCTCGTTCGTGAACACCAGGCTGCCGGCGGCCATGAACATGCCGCCCACGCCCTGGCAGAATGAGATCTTGGCGCCCTCGACCTGGTGCGGCGCCGTGCCGCGAATCTGGCGCACGGACTCCTGGATGGCGTACATGCCGTACATGCCGGAGTGGGTGTAGGACAGCCCGCCGCCGTTGGTGTTCATGGGCAGCTTGCCGCCGGGCGAGGTGTTGCCCTCCTCGATGAACGCGCCGCCCTCGCCGCGCCCGACGAAGCCCAGGTCCTCCAGGCCGTAGATGGGCAGGTGCGCGAAGGCGTCGTAGACCATCAGGTGGTCGACGTCGTCGCGCGATACGCCGGACTCCTCGAACGCCTTGGTGCTGGAGGTGCGGAACGCCGCGGAGGTGGTCATGTCGTACATCTGGCTGACCAGCGGCGTCTCGACCGACTCGCCGGTGCCTAGGATGTAGACAGGCTTCGTGGGGAAGTCCTTGGCGCGGTCGGCGCTGGTGAGAATAACGGCGCCGCCGGCGTCGGTGACGAGGCAGCACATGAACAGGTTGAACGGGTAGCAGATCATCCGGCTGTTGAACACGTCTTCGACCGTGATGAGATCGCCGAACATGGCCCGCGGCACCTTGTTGGACCACTTGCGCTGTGCGACGGCCACCGATGCGAGCTGCTCGCGGGTGGTGCCGGTCTCTTTCATGTAGCGCAGCACGCCCATGCCGAACAGGGTGGTGGGGCCGACGGTGCCGTAGGGGGCCTCGAACTGGCCGCCCCAGGTGCTGTCGCGGCGCGCGCCGCCGGTGAGGGCGCCCATGGGAGGCCGCGTCTCGCCGACGCGGCTGCGGCCGCTCTCGGCCATGGTGATGAGCACGGTGTCGCACAACCCCTCGGCTATGGCCGCCGAGGCGTGGCGAACCTGTATCAGCCACGACGTTCCGCCCACCGAGGTGTTGTTCACCCAGCGGGGGACGATGCCCAGGTACTGGGCGAGCTCGGCCGGGGGCACGTTGCTCCCCAGTCCGTCTATCTGGCTCTTGTCGATTCCGCAGTCTTCGATCGCGTTCAGCGCCGCGTCGACCGCGAGCTGCTGGTAAGTCATGTCGGGCACGACCCCGATCTGCGTTGTTTCGGACGCTCCGACGACCGCTACCTTATAGCGTAGTGACATGTGGTGTTCCTTTGTTTGCTAAGGGTGCGTGGTTGTTTGGGATGAGAGGGAGTTCTGGCGACACGGCCACCCCCATCCTAACCTTCCCCCTGCGAGGGGGAAGGGACTTTTGGCGCTCTCCCTGCGAGAGGGAAGGGACTTAGGCGCCGGCGGGCTTCCACTTGGGGATGGAGACGTCTTCGACCGCGTCCTCGAACGTGACCTCGAGCGCCATGTCCAGCACCAGGTTTTCGGGCGTGTTTTCTATGCCCACGATGTTGGACATGATGCGCGGGCCGTCGTCGAGCTGGATGACGGCGATGGCGTAGGGAGCGTCCTCTTCGAAGCCGGGAGGCGCGCGGTGGTTGATCATGTAGCTGTGGAGCGTTCCGTTGCCGGAGTGCCGGGTGAGGGCGACGTCCCGCGAGAGGCACTCGGGGCATATGAAGCGGGGCGGGAAGTAGGTGTGCCCGCAGGCGTTGCAGCGGGGAACCCACAACTCGTGCTGCCGCGCCTTGTCCCAGAACTCCTGGGTCTCGGGCGTGGGAGCCGGCAGCGGCTTCCGGTAGGGTTGCTGTTCGGACATAGGCTTGTGTCCCTCCTGTTGGTGTAATGCGTGGCCTCGCGTCTCAATCTCAATAGGAGCAACGCGGGCGCGCATATTATATCTGTTGAGACAGAGAATTGGTAACGGCTCGTCTTCAGCTTCACGCCGACACTCTACCATCGAGGGAGAGGGAGTCAGACTACACCGCGGGCTATGCGTCCAGATCCTCGATCAAGGCCTCGGACGGGCGGCGCTGCTCCCGCAGCCGCAGCGAGGCGCGCTCGGCCGCGCGCATCACGCGCAGCACGTTGCCGCCCAGCACCTTCAGCACATCTTCGTCGCTGTACTCGCGGCGCAGTAGCTCCACCGTCAGCTCCGGGTATTTGGACACGTCCTCGAGGCCGACGGGCGTGGAGGTCACGCCATCCAGGTCTCCGCCTATGCCCACGTGGTCTATGCCGGCAACGGCCCGGATGTGGTCGATGTGGTCGGCCACCTGGGACAGCGTGGACTCCGGCTCAGGGTTGGCCGCTTCCCAGGCTTGCAATGCGTCCGCCGCGGCGTCGCTGCCCGCGCCGTGCGCAGACTCCAGCCGCTCCCGCTCGGCGCGGCGCTGATGTTCCCGCGCCATGACCGCGGGCGAGATGAACGGCGGCACGAAGTTTGCCATCACCACGCCGCCATTCGCGGTCACGCGCTCCAGCACGTTGTCGGGCACGTTGCGGGGGTGGTCGTTGAGAGCGCGTGCGGAAGAGTGGCTGAAGATGACCGGGGCCTCAGCGGCGTCGAGGGCGTCGAGCATCGTGTCCGGCGAGACGTGGGACAGGTCCACCAGCATCCCGAGACGGTTCATCTCGCGCACCACCTCGCGCCCGAACGGCGACAGGCCGCTGTTGCGCGGGTCGTCGGTGGCAGAGTCGGCCCAGGGCGTGTTGTCGTTGTGGGTGAGCGTCATGTAGCGCGCGCCGAGCCGGTAGAACATGCGCAGCACGGCCAGCGAGCTGTCAATGGAGTGCCCGCCCTCCATGCCTATGAGCGAGGCGACCCTGCCCGCGCGGAAGGCACCCTCGACCTGGTCTGCGGTGTGCGCGAGCCTGAGCGCGCCGGGGTAGGCGCGCACGAGGTTGTGGACGACGTCTATCTGCTCCATCGTGACGCCCACCGACTCGTCCGGGCTGAGCGACGAGGGGACGTAGACGGACCAGAACTGGCCGCCGACGCCGCCCTCCCGCAGCCTGGGTATGTCGGTGTGCAACTCCGGCTGGTGCTCGTCGATGTCGACCTTGGAGATGGCGCGGTCCACCAGCTCGCGGTAGCGCCACGGCAGGTCGTTGTGGCCGTCGATGAGCGGGATCTGGCGGTGCAGCGCGCGTGCGCGCTCGAGCATCTGGTCCGGCATGGGTGTACCTCCTTGTTGTATGTGGCGAAACTCGGCGGTGGCCACGGTCTGTGGCGCCAATGAGAAGGGTTTCAGGCGCGCCCACGTGATAGGGGGACGGCGCCTTCTCTAGCTAAACCGGCCCGAACCACTCCGTGAAGCGCGCCGCCGCCCGCTCGTCGCCTTCGAACGACAGCCGGCCACGGCGCACGCTGCGCGCGAACGGCAGCCGACCCATGCAGAACAGCAGGTGGGTGTCGGTGTCGCACGCAAAGGTTACGTCCGCCGAACCGTCGCCGGCCTCTGCCACGCTGAAGCCGTCGCCGCGCACCACTACGTCCCGCGCGGCAGCGCCCTCGTCGGTGAGCGCGAAGCGGTAGGTCACCGGCGCGTCGAGCGGCTCGCCCGTGCGGTAGCCTGCCGACAGCCAGTTGGGCAGCCATTCGCACAGGAAGGGCAGGGCGCTGGCCGGCAGCGTCGTCGACCTGTCGAGAGCATAGCGAATATCCCAGCCGTGTACCGCCAACTCCAGCGCGCGTATGTCGATCAGGCGCGAGATGGACATTTCCCGGGCGGGGTGGAACGCCGGCGCGTCCATGGAGTCTGCGTCGAGCGAGGCCAGCACATTGTTTAGGCGCCTGCAGCTCGCGTTAAACTCTGGGAACAGGTCCTCATGGTAGGTTTCGCGCAGCGACACGAGGTCGGCGGTGGCATCGCCACCGTCGAAGTTGCGGTAGCCCATGGGCGGCGAGGTCTGGCCCTTCAGCGCGCGCGCGATGCTGAGCGACAGCATGTTGGCGCCTACGACGAGATGCGTAATCACGTCGGCCAGCTTCCAGCCGGGGCACGGGCTGCCGTACTGCGCGGCGTTGCGCCAGACATCGTCCGGCAGCGTGTAGATGTGCGCGGCCAGCCCATTGGACAGCTCGCGCACCAGATTGACGCGAGCCCTCGCCTGCCGCGCGCGCGCCAGCGTCATGGGCTAGACGCCCTTATCGACCAGGAAGGCGGCCAGGTCCGCGGTGCGGCAGCTATAGCCCCACTCGTTGTCGTACCAGCCGACAACCTTGACCATGTTCCCGCCCATCGACATGGTGGAGAGCGAGTCGATGATGCAGCTATGCGAGTTCTGGATGAAGTCGCTGCTGACGAGCGGCTCGTCCGAGTACTCCAGCACACCGGCGAGGCTCGACGAGGCGGCCTCCGCGTAGGCGGCGTTCACGTCGTCTACGCTGGCGTCCTTGCCCAGCTCGGCCACGAAGTCGGTCACCGAGCCGGTGGACGTCGGGACGCGGAAGGCCATGCCGTGAATCTTGCCGTTCAGCTCGGGCAGCACCAGGCCCACCGCTCGGGCGGCGCCTGTGGTAGTGGGTATGATGTTCATGGCGGCAGCGCGCGCCCTGCGCAGGTCCTCGTGTTGCTGGTCGAGGATCTTCTGGTCGTTGGTGTACGAGTGGATGGTGCTCATCAGACCGCGCTCGACGCCGAAACTGTCGTGGAGCACCTTCACCATGGTGGCTATGCAGTTGGTGGTGCAGGAGGCGTTGGAGAGGATGTGGTGGTTGTCGGCGTCGTACTTGTCCTCGTTCACGCCGAGCACAATGGTGAGGTCTTCACCGGACGCGGGGGCCGATATGATGACCTTCTTGGCGCCTCCCTCTTTGTGGCCGGACGCGGCCGCGGCGCTGGTGAAGAAGCCCGTGGACTCCACGACCACGTCCACGCCCAGGTCGCCCCAGGGCAGCCGGGACGGGTCGCGGTCGGACAGTACCTTGATCTCCGAGCCGTCGATAGAAATGCCGTCGTCGGTGGCCTCCACGCTACCCGGGTAGCGTCCGTAGCTGGTGTCGTACTTGAACAGGTGCGCGTTGGTCTGGGTGTCGGTAAGGTCGTTGACCGCGGCCACCTCGAGCTTGCCGGAATGCCTCTCGAGAATCGCCCTCAGCACCTGCCTGCCGATGCGTCCGAAGCCGTTGATGCCTACCTTCGTCGCCATGGTGGAAGTCCCCCCTGTCGTGTTTCCGCCTGATGCCGGTGGCCGGGCGCGTCGCCAGCCGGTGCCCATTATACCCGCCGCGGCAGCGGTATGATAGTGTGGGAACTCAGCCCCCTACGCCCGCTCAAGCCAGTGGTCGTACAGGTCGACGGTGATGGTGTCGTCCGCCGGGCCGGCGTAGTCGGGCCACACGTCGGCCTGGGCGAACTCGACCCGGTACAGCGCCCGGCGTGGCAGGCCATCGCCGCCGTGGGCCAGCGACTCCGGGTTGCGAAACACGCCGCACACCACCGTCACCCGGCCCGTCTTGCCCTTCACGAACCACGGCGTCCGGTGGTGCACCGGCGGCGTGTCGTCCAGCACTCTCACGCGGTCGCCGGGCGAATAGCGCGTCTTCAGGCTATCCACGCGTCACCCCCAGCGCTCTTCGAGCGACTTCACTCTGCCGTCCACCTCGTCGGGCGATATGACGCCCTTTTCCACGAGGATGGTCTCCATCGAGGCGGCCCAGCGCTCGTAGTATGAGAGCGCCTCATACTCGTCCGGCGGCAGCGCCTCGATGCCGCGGCGCATCTCGTCGACGGTCATCAGCCCCGCGGAGCGCACGGCGCCCATCACCGCCGCCGTCTGGCGCTCCCAGTCGGCCCACTCGTGCTCGCCGCGATCTATCGGCTCGTCTGTGGGCAGCCCGCCCACGTCGTGTGGTCCCGTCATCGGCTCATCTCCTTCGCGCTCGTCGGTTTCCCACCCTACAAGGATGTCGATCGTAGTATCGAGCGCCGCGGCTATGCGGAGCAATGCCGTTAGGGATCCGGTCTTGCGACCCCGCTCGATTTCCGAAAGATAACTTGCCCCCAAGCCCGTCGTCTCGGAAAGCTCGCGCAGCGTCATGCCACGATATCTGCGATAGGCAAGCATTGGCTTGGTGTCGGCTAGTAGGTCGAGCACAATCTCGTGAGGAATATATGAGCCGTTGTGCGCTTCCATGGCAGCGAGGGTGTCTTCCAAGTCTTCACAACGTTGTAGAAGGGCTTCGTATTTGGATCTCGGAATCGTAACGGTCTCTTTGCTAGTCATAAGCCTCGCTCCTGTGTCGAACTCTCATAACCCGCAGAATTCTGGTTTGGCCACGAATCACAGCGAAAACTACGCGATAGTTACCAACTCTCAGTCGCCTTTGGTTGCTTCCCGTCAATGCCCTAACCTGGTTGGCGAGCGATGCCGGATTCTCCGCGTACTGTTCGACTTTGGAAACTATCAGGTTTTCGACTCGTTTAGAGAGGCGCCGAAGATCCCTGACTGCTCTCGGCGACCATTGGACTATCATGCGATGTTGCACAGTCGAAGTTTTGCACAGCCCGAACGAACCGGTCAAGCCACCCCCGCCCCACAGCCTCCGCCCCGACCTGCTATAATTTTCGCTCGGAGGATCCCCCATGCGCATCTACACACGCTCCGGCGACGACGGCACCACCGGCCTGCTCTTCGGCGGCCGCGTTCCCAAGACTCACCCGCGGTGTGAGGCCTACGGCGAGGCCGACCTCGCCGTGTCGGCCATGGGCCTCGCGCGCGCGTTTTCCAACGACCGGCGCGTGAAGGAGATCCTGCTGCTGACCCAGCGTGAGATGTTCACCGTCGAGTCGGAGCTTGCGACGGACGACGAGAACTACCACTTGTTCACCAACACGTTTCACGCGATATCCGGGGAGAACGTGGCGCACCTGGAGCGGCTGATCGACGAGCTCAAGGAAGAGGTCGAGCTGCCGCCCAAGTTCATCATCCCCGGCGCGTCGCCCGCGTCCAGCGCGCTCGACCTCGCCCGCACCGCGCTTCGCGGCGCCGAACGCCGCATGGTCGCCCTCGAGGAACAGGGCATGGTCTCGAATCCTGAGCTGCTGCGCTACGTCAACCGGCTCTCGGACCTGCTGTTCATCCTCGCCCGATACGAGGACAGGGAGCTGCCGGTCGAAGCGGTGACCGGCACCCGGATCTAGGCCATGAGCGCCCCCAACATCGCCGTGATCGACTACCAGGCCGGCAACTTGCGCAGCGTGCAGAAGGCGCTGGAGCGATTCGGCGCGCGCGCCGCCATCACCAGCGACCCCGCCGACGTCGAGCGCGCGGACGGCGTCGTCTTTCCCGGCCAGGGCGCCAACGACTCGTCGATGCGCCACCTCAGGGCCGCCGGGCTGGTCGAGCCTATCGAGGCGTACATCCGCGCCGGCAAGCCCTTCCTCGGCGTCTGCCTCGGACTCCAGCTTTTGCTCGAGGGCTCGGACGAGGGCGTGGAGCCGGGCCTCGGCGTGCTCGCGGGCCGCGTCCGCCGGCTGGGTCCCGGACTGAAGGTGCCGCACATGGGCTGGAACAGCGTCGACTTCCGCGTCGACAATCCGCTGCTCCACGGCATACCCAACGGCTCCCACTTCTACTTTGTCCACAGCTACTACGCGGACCCCGCCGACAAGAACGTCGTCGCCGGCTACACCAGCTACGGCGTGGACTTCTGTAGCGCGGCCGCCTGGCGCAACGTGTTCGCCATCCAGTTCCACCCCGAAAAGAGCGGCGACGTGGGCCTAAGGCTATACCGCAACTTCGTCGAGCATGTCAAAAGCGACCAGAGGGACATGGCGTGGAAGTCGTCCCCGCGATAGACCTGCGCGGCGGCCGGTGCGTGCGCCTGTACCAGGGCGACTACGCTCGCGAGACGGTGTACTCGGACGCGCCGGCCGAGGTTGCCGCGCGCTGGATCGAGGCTGGCGCGTCCCGGTTGCACGTGGTGGATCTGGATGGAGCGAAGGCCGGCGCGCCGGTGAACCTGCCTGCTATCGAGAGCATCGCCGCCGCGTCCACTGTGCCTGTGCAGCTCGGCGGCGGCATACGCTCGCTCGAGTCCGCCAGGGCCGCGCTCGACCTGGGCGTTGACCGCGTGCTGTCCGGCACCGCCGCAGTGAGCGACCCCGACGCCGTCGCCGCCATGTGCGCCGCGCTCGGCCCCGAGGCGGTGGTGGTGAGCGTGGACGCCCGCGACGGCCTGGTCGCCCTGGACGGCTGGACGCGCAGCACCCGCGTCCGCGCCGCGGACCTGATGCGACGCATGGCCGCGCAGGGCGTGGTACGCTTTCTGTACACCGACATCGCCCGCGACGGCACGCTGTCCGGCCCCAACTACGCCGCCATCGAGGCCCTGCAGGGAGAGATCGACGCCGGGCTGATTGCCGCCGGCGGCATATCGTCGGTGGAACATCTGCTGCGCCTGCAGGACATCGGCGTGGAGGCCGCTGTCGTCGGCAAGGCGCTCTACACCGGCGACGTGAGCCTGCCGGACGCAATTCGCAGCCTCCAACCCAAAAGTCCCCTCAACCACTAAAGGACACGAACCCATGCCTGAAAAGTTCGACCACAACGACAAGGCGGAGCTGCTGTCGGCCGACCGCTACGACAGCACCGACCCGCAGCGCCTGATCTCTATGCTGCCCATGATGGTGTACCACGAGGTGGCCGACATCGGCTGCGGCCCCGGCTTCTTCACCATACCGTTCGCCAAGTACCTGTTCGACGGCAGGGTCTACGCCGTGGACGTTCAGCAGGAGATGCTGGACGCCGCGGCTGAGCAGGTGAGGGAAGTCAACCTGACCAACGTGGAGGTGAAGCTGGCCGGGGAGAACGAGCTGCCGCTGGAGGACGAAAGCCTGGACGGCGCGTTCATCGCGTTCGTGCTGCACGAGACCGAAACGCCCGCCAAGATGCTCGCGGAGTCGCTGCGCTGCCTGCGAAAGGGCGGCTGGCTGGCGGCGCTGGAACACAAGGAGACGGCGGAGGACGGCCCGCCGGTGAATCGGCGGCTCGACGAGCCGGAAGTTCGGAAGATGGCGCGGGAGCAGGGCTTTCGCGTCGAGAGCTCGCACAATCTGAGCGACCATCACTACATGATCATCATGCGCAAGTAGGCCCCAGTTGCTCACCAAGCGGATAATCCCGTGCCTGGACGTGGACGCCGGTCGCGTAGTCAAGGGCGTCAGCTTCGTCAACATTCGCGACGCGGGCGACCCCGCGGAGCTCGCGTCCTTCTACAACAGCGAGGGCGCCGACGAGCTGGTTTTCCTGGACATCACCGCGAGTTCCGACCACCGCGAGATTATGCTTGGCGTCGTCGAGCAGGTGTCCGAGCAGGTGTTCATCCCGCTGACCGTGGGCGGCGGACTCCGCAAGCTGGAGGACGTGCGCCGGATGCTGGAGGCGGGCGCGGACAAGGTGTCGCTCAACACCGCCGCCGTCGCCGACCCGCGGCTGGTGTCCGACGCCGCCGAGTTCTTCGGCAGCCAGTGCATCGTGGTCGCCATGGACGTCAAGCGCATAGCCGACGGCGACCGCGCCGAGGCCGAGGCCCGCGGCGGCGGCTCCGACCTCCCCGTGGACGCGGACTCGGTGTGGGAGGTCTACACCCACGGCGGCCGCACGCCCACCGGCATCGACGCCCTCAAGTGGGCGCGCCGCGCCACCGACCTTGGCGCCGGCGAGCTTCTCGTCACCAGCATGGACACCGACGGCCAGCTATCCGGCTACGACCTGGAGTTGATTCGCGCCGTGTCCGACGGCGTGGGCGTGCCCGTCATCGCCAGCGGCGGGGCCGGCAACCTGGAGCACCTGTACGACGCTCTGGAGACGGGCAGGGCGGACGCCGTGCTCGCCGCCAGCATCTTCCACTACGGCGACTACACCATCCGGCAGGCCAAGAGCTACCTAACGGACCGCGGCCTCCCCATCCGGCCCCGCGAGACGCCCATAGACTGAGCGGCTGCTCCTGCCATTCCGGGCGGCGAACGCGCCCCCACGCGTGGCTTTGCGAAAAATCCGCTCTGTTCTGCTACATTTTGCCCATCCCGTAGCTGCGCGGCCCGATTTTCTGTTCATTCGCCTGTACCCCGAGGTCAAGTTCTGTCACGGGCATTGCGCCGAATGTCGCAGAACGCGACGGTGGTCTTCACCCCCATCCTGACCTTCCCCCATCAAGGGGGAAAGGACTTCGGCAATCACGGCGCGCCTATCAGCTAGAAAATAGCACGTGTGTGCTGTAGAATCAAGAGGGTGGGCAGGATCACGAGCGCGCGTGAACCCCCAGATTCCTCGGCTACGCTCGGAATGACAGTGCTGAGGTGCGTTGCGCTCGGAATGGAAGGGTCAGGGAACCTTCGCTGCGTCAGGGTGAATTCGCCGATCTGTTGGCGCAGGGCGGAGCTGCTTGACATAAAGTCGCGGGAGTGGGCCTGAGAGTGGGAATTTCTGTGGCAAAGTAGTGGCATATAGGTGGCGGAGGTGGGGCGGCGACAGGGCGGGGGAGTGGCGTTTGGGTTACGCGGCTGGGGTGGTTTGGGACAGGGGGTTTGCGGTGGTTCCGGCCAGCGGGCGAGGGGTCCGGCGGGCGAGGGGTAGGGACGCCGTCACCCTCACCCTCTCCCATCGAGGGAGAGGGGACTTTCCTACCCTCAGTCCTTGCCTTCTCTTGACCCCTACGCCACACTACACCCACCACACACACGAGGCATCCACTTTGCAGGGCCGGCTCTTCACCGAATACTTCCTCACCGAAGGCATACGCGAAACGCCCGAATGGCGCGCGTCCGACGCCGACACCGCCGCGTTCGACGCCTTCCGCGACGGCCTCCGCGCACGCCACGACGCCCTCTCCGCCGCCGTGTCCCCCAACGAGGCGACCACCGAGCAGGATCTGATTCGTCCCGTCCTGGAGCTGCTCGGCTGGGCCGACTACCTGCCCCAGCAGGGCGCCGACCGCAACGAGGACATCCCCGACCACCTGCTCTTCGCCGGCGCGGACGAGAAGGATCGCGCCGCCCGGAGACCCACTCCCGTCGAACGTTACCAGGACGCCCTCGTCGTCCAGGAGAGCAAGCGCTTCGGCTTGCCACTCGACGCTCGCGGCAGCGACGCCGCCCGCCGCTCGGACACCCCCCACGGCCAGGTGCTGCGCTACCTCGCCACCGCCGCCGAGGTCTCGGACGGCCGCATCCGCTGGGGCATCCTCACCAATGGCCGCGTGTGGCGGCTCTACGACGGCCGGGCCCGCCCACGGGCCACCGCCTACTTCGAGGTCGATCTCGCCGACACCCTCGCGCGCGACGACCACGACCGCCTGCGCGTGTTCCACCTGCTGTTCCGCCGCGACTCGTTCATCCAGAGGGAGGGCGACACCGGAACTTTTCTGGAGGGTGCGCTCGCGGAGGGCAGGCGGTACGAGGAGAGGGTCGCCCAGGACCTCTCCAGGATAGTCTTCGACAAGGTCTTCCCCGACCTTGTGAGGGTGCTGGCCCGAGATCCCGCCAACGACATGCGCGAGGTCCGCGACGCCGCCCTCATCTTCCTGTACCGGCTGCTGTTCGTGCTCTACGCCGAGGATCGCGGCCTGCTGCCAGTCAACGACTCTCGATACGACGACTACGGTCTGCGCAAGCGCGTGCGCGACGACGTAGCCCGCAGAACAAGCCAATACGACGTCTTTTCTGAGGGAGCCGCCAACTACTACAACCGGCTCACCGAACTCTTCCGCATGATCGATCAGGGCGACCCGTCCATCGGCCTGCCCCCCTACAACGGCGGCCTCTTCAGCGCGAACGCCGCCCCGCTGCTGGATCGCGCGCGGCTGTCCGACGCCGAGCTCGCCCCCATCATCTACGCGCTGAGCCACACGGCTGAAGCGTCCCCCAAGTTCGTCAACTACCGGGACATGTCGGTGCAGCAGCTAGGTTCGATTTACGAGCGGCTTCTGGTTCACGAGCCGGCCCGTGACGACTAAGGCGCCATCTCCATCCGTCCCAACGCCTACGCCCGCAAGGACAGCGGCAGCTTCTACACCCCCCAGGAGCTGGTGGACCTCATCATCGACCGCACCCTCAAGCCGCTCGCGGACGAACGGCGCGCGGCGTTCGAGGCGAAGGCCGCCGAGCTGAAGTCCGACCGCAGACCCCACGCGGAGCGCCGTGCCGAGCTGCTGAAGTTGGACCCTGCCGAGGCCGTCCTCGACCTCAAGGTGCTCGACCCCGCCATGGGCAGCGGCCACTTCCTCGTCACCGCCGTGGACTTCCTGTCCGACGCCATCGCCGAGCTGGTCGAGTCCGCGCCCGTCGCTGTCCCCTGGCTCAAAGACCCCTACGAGTCGCCGCTCGTGGCCCGCGTCGCCGCCATCCGCGACGACATCATGCGCCGCGCAGACGAGTCCGGCTGGGCCATAGACACGGTCCAACTCACCGACCGCGCCATCATCCGCCGCATGGTGCTGAAGCGGTGCATCTACGGCGTGGACAAGAACCCGCTCACCGTCGAGCTTGCCAAGGTCTCGCTCTGGCTCCACAGCTTCACCGTCGGCGCGCCCCTCTCGTTCCTCGACCACCACCTGCGCTGCGGCGACTCCCTCGTCGGCCTGCGGGTACTGCACGGCAGGGAGGCGCTCCGGCGTCTCAGCGGCCTGGCCGCGCAGAGCGCCATTGCGGGCGCCGAGAACGCAGCAGACAGCATGCACCGGATAGAGGAAATCTCGGACGCCGACATCGCCGAGGTGCGTGAGTCCGCCGAGCTTTTCCACCAGGTGGAGAGCTTAACAGCAGAGCTGCGCGGCTTGCTGGACTTATTGTCCGGGCTACGCTGGCTGACCGCCGGCATGACCGTCAAGGCGCGTAACGAGTTTGAGCAGCCGTTGGTCGAAGTGCTGGAGCAGAACTCCCCAATTGCGATGACGTTGCTAGCACACGGCCCGGAAGACGCTGGAGATCTGAGTGATCATACCCTGAAGAGTGCCCTCGCTTCTTTCAAGGAGGTGTGGCGGGACGCCCGGGCCGTCGCCGACCGCGAGCGCTTCCTCCACTGGGAGGCCGCCTTCCCCGGCGTCTGGCACGGCTGGCAAAACGAACGCCCCATCGGCGGCTTCGACGCCGTAATCGGTAACCCACCCTGGGACCGCATCAAACTGCAAGAGGTCGAGTGGTTCCCCTCCCGCAACAGGGAAATCGCGCTAGCTCCCACCGCGGCCGCGAGGCGGCGGGCCATACGCCAGTTGCGCGACGACTACGACCCTCTGGCTGACGAGTTCGACGCGGCCAAGAGGCAGGCCGACGGTTTGGGCCGCGTGGTGCGCAACTGTGGCGACTACCCTCTGCTCGGCCGCGGTGACATCAACCTGTACTCGCTGTTCGTAGAACGCGCCATGTCCCTCGTCAAGCCCGACGGCTACGTGGGACTGCTAACTCCGTCCGGCATTTACGCCGACCTGACGGCCGCCCGGTTCTTCCGCTCCGTCTCCACCTCCGGCCGCGTTTCGAGCCTGTTCGACTTCGAGAACCGGCGAATCGGAACCGGCCTGCCGCCATTCTTCCCCGACGTCGATTCCCGTTTCAAGTTCTGCGCCCTCGTATTCGGTGGAGAGGAACGCACCTTCTCGCAGACCGACTGCGCCTTCTTCCTCCACGACCCGACGACCATCAACGACGCCGACCGCTGCTTCCCGCTCGCCCGGACCGACTTCGCCCGCGTCAACCCCAACACCGGCACCGCTCCCGTGTTCCGCACCCGCCGAAACTCCGTCATCACCCGAGGCATTTACGAGCGCCACCCTGTTCTCGTGGACCACTCCAAGCGTGAAGAAGGGCGAGTCTGGCCGGTGAAGTACGTGCGGATGTTTGACATGACCAACGACTCGGGGCTATTCAGGACAGCCGCCCAACTGGAAGGTGGGGGTTACTATCCCGTACAGAGTAACCGTTGGAAGAAGGGTGAGGACCTGTATCTTCCCTTGTACCAGGGAAGGATGATTTCGCACTTCGACCATCGGGCCAACTCCGTCACCGTCAACCCCGAGAACACACACAACCCCTACCTGAGCGAGCCGGTAGAGGAATGGCAGCACGCAGACCCAGACTTCTTGCCGCAGACAGAGTACTGGGTGCCAGCCTCCGAAGTGGAGAGCAACCTGCCCGTACGCCTCGGCTACGCGCTGGGCTTCCGTGACATTGCCAGACCAACCGACGTAAGGACGATGATAGCCTCAATCGTCCCATGGGCCGGGTATGGAAATAAACTGCCCCTGCTGCGAGTGGACGACGCTTCGCCCGCCTATCACTTGGTAGCCAATCTGAACTCAATCTGCTTTGACTATGTGACAAGGCAGAAGATTCAGGGCACGACCATGAACCTGTTCATCCTCGAACAACTCCCCGTCATCGCACCCGACGACTACAACCGCCGCTTCGGCGACGAGACGGCCCGCGACCTCGTCCGCCGCCACGTGCTGCGGCTCACCTACACCGCCCACGACATGGAACCGTTCGCCCGCGACCTCGGCCACCTCGGCCCGCCGTTCAAGTGGGACGAGGAGGAGCGCCGCCATCTGCGCGCCCGCCTCGACGCGCTCTACTTCCACCTCTACGGCCTCAACCGCGACGACGCCGCCTACGTGCTGGACACCTTCCCCATCGTGCGCAGGCAGGACGAGGCCCGGTTCGGCAGCTACCGCACGCGCGAGCTCATCCTCGCCTACATGAACGCGCTTGCCGCCGGGGATACGGGGACGAAGGTGGCGTTCTAGTATCGGGTCAATCTTCTTTGCCGCAACTGCGCTCATGGTGGTAATCTGAACACTTCAAAGGCACGCCTTTGAAAGGAGGACGCATGAGGAACGGAGATACTAGAGCGCCGACTCAAGGGTCGGGAACCACCATGCCCACTCGTCGCCCTCGCGAAGAGGCAGTCCGCTTGGGTAAGGATATATACGAGCGGGACATTCTGCCCCAGGTCGAAGCCGACCACTTCGGAGAATACGTCGCCATCGACGTTGAGACCGGCGACTGGGCCGTCGCCGACACTACTCGTATCGCGGTGGAGCGTCTGCGGGCGCGGCGGCCTCACGCCGTCGACGTCCTGTGCGAGCGCGTCGGATACCGCGCGTTGCGCAGCTTCGGGGCCGGTTCGCTTCGGAGGACCGAGTGATCGAGGGGGTGGTGAATGCCGCCCATGAAGCAGTAGTTACGCTCCATCTACAGGAATCGGAGGGACGGACCCGGGAAATCGACGCCGTCGTGGACACTGGCTACAGCGGCTTCTTGACCTTGCCGACTGCTTTAGTGGCCGAACTAGACCTGACCTACGCCTACATGGGCCAGGCGATTCTGGCAAACGACGCTCGCGTCAATTTCGACGTTCACTACGCCACCGTGCTTTGGGACGGCCAACCGAGAGACATCGAGGCCGACGTGACAGGCAGCACGCCGCTCGTCGGCATGCTCCTGCTCGACGACCACGACCTGACCATCCAGGTCCGAGAAGGCGGACGCGTTCTCATACAAGCCAGCGAGTAGCCGAACTCCGGCAGCACCCGCGACCTAATCCTCGCCTACATGAACGCGCTCGCCGCGGGGGATACGGGGACGGTGGTGGCGCTGTAGGTTGGGGGCTCAGGCTGAATCTTGGGCCAGCGACTCCAGGCGGGACAGCCATCCATTGAAGCGGGGACATTGCTCGCGAATGGCGTCCAGGCCGATGTCAGCGATGAGGTCCGGCCCGTGAACGACTTTGTCATACCTGGGGAGTAGTTTCTCGATACGTTTGCTCGGCGCTGTTTCGCTACTGTCGTTGATGTCTTCGGGCGTCGCAAAGCCCGAGTGAATAGATCCCAACGTTTGAATTGTCTCAGGCGACGCGCTGGGCACAGCCGCAAACGCTCTGACGTCGGTAAACAACAGCCCTTCGAACTCGTGCATCTGGACGTAGGGGAAGACTCTCGACTGATTCCAGGAGCGACTGATCTTGGCGTCTACCTCGTTGAAGACCTTCTGCTCGAGCTGGTCGACTGTGTCGGTTCCCTTGCCGCGAAATCCGTAGAAGTCTACAAGGGATGTCACGCTGTCAAAGTTCCAGTACAGGTTCGCCATTTCTCTGCCCAGCTTGGCAGCAGTTATCTGTCCTGCAAGGTCAAATGGTGTAGGAGCAACACCGAACTGGAGCAGGTGACTGGCTAACACATCCGCTACAAACCTTACTTCCGTCTCGCCCTCTGCCGCTATTGCCAGACGGATCACGGCCGCCCGCCAAACAGTTTTTTTCGCCACAATTCGCCCGCGCCGTAACCGTCGTCGAGCCAATGCCGGTAGTCCCCGGCGTCCAGCTTACGGCAGGTGGTTCGTCCCTCTTCGAGGTCCAGCACGAAGATCTCATCCACGTCGAAGGAGTCCACCAGCAGCGGAGATTGGGTCGCCACAATTACTTGTCGTTCGACGGAGAGAGACTTTATCAGGCCCCCAACCAGCGCGATGGCGGCGGGGTGCAGCCCGAGTTCAGGCTCGTCAAGCATAATGATGCCGGGGAGCATGTTGGGCGGCAGGTTGAGCAGCGTCGCCAGGGCGAAGAAACGCAGCGAGCCGTCCGAGGTGAGATGCGCGCCGAAGCTCTTGTCGCTCCACTTGGCCCGCCACCTCAGGAGCACCTTCCCGTTGGCCTCCTCGATTTCGAAGCGGTCGAACCCGGGTAGCACGCGCCCAATCTGGCGGCAGATCGTCTCGTAGCGTGTGAGGTCTTCCCGCTCCAACCGGTATAACACCGCAGCGAGATTGCCCCCGTTGTTGCGTAGTCCCAAACAGTCGGAAACGTCCCAGCTCTTCTTGAACGCGGAAGTGTCGGAAGTGTCGTGGAACTGAAACAGTCCCAAACTACTCATTAGGGAACACACCATCCACGCCTTGTTCTTGACGTCCACCGGGAAGGCCGTCGAATGAGCGGCTTCTACGATCTTGGCTTCAAGGTGTCCGCGAGAAAAGTAATGCCAGTCCGCTCCGGTCCCGGGAACCGGCATACTGAGCCGAAACCTCTCGCTGCTGAAAACGAACCGGTCAGGTTGGGAGTAGGCCAGCGTGAACCCGTAGTCTCGCCGGTGCACTTCCCGGTCTACTTCCATCCGCATTCGAATCTCGGCTTGTATGCGCGGCGTCGTGGCGCTGCCGCCAAACAACTGGTCGTCGGCGCCGCCCTGTCGCTGTACGTACTCCTGGAGTTGCCGCGACCTAAGCATCCAGCTAAGCATCTCGAAGAAGCGCATGAAGTTAGACTTGCCGGAGCCGTTGGCGCCAATGAGCACCGTCGCCTGCGGCATATCCGACAATTCGACGTCGGCAAGGGAACGGAACCCCTGTATCTTGATGGACTCAATCCTGTTCGTGCTCATGGAGCACCTTCCCAACTGAAGCTAGTCCTACACCGCAGAGCGCCGGCGCCAGCCTCGACCTGCGTCCGTCCTGAGCATATGCGGTCGCCAACTATGGCGCAAGCCACCCATTGACGCCCGCACCGCCACGACATAGAATTCACCCGAGGTTTGCAAAATGGACTTCGCGATTCTACAGACGGTCGACAAGCGCCGGGACCGGCTTGCCGCCGAGCTGTGGGCAAGCTTCGGAGACCTTCCCGTCGAAGATGGCGTGGGGCACCCGGCTGAGCGGATAATCGCCAAGGCGCTGGTGCAGGCTGGCGATAAGCGGGCGATTCGCTGGCTTAGGGACTTCTGCGTCGATGCCTCAAATCCTGGTTTCGCCGCATCCGTTCTGCGCTGCCTGTCACGTGTTGATTGCGGGGGATCGGTGTCATGGCGTGTGGACCTCGTTCGCGACGGCCTAGCCATGGACAGTGTCGAGATAAGGGACGCGGCAATTCAGGCTGCGGAATCGTGGGGTGATTCCGAGATGCTCGAGGTGCTAAGGGCACATTCAGAGCCAGAACCCTGGTTGCGGCAGTACCTATACGACGTCATCGACGACTTGAGCGAATAGGTATTGTTCCTCGCGCGCAAGATTTCACGCGCCAAGTGGGCGGTCACACGCGAGCTGTCGGAAGGTGAGATTCCGGCCGATGCGGTGACCGCCGATTTGAGAACTCAGAGCAACTCGCTGTCCTTCTGGCGCTGCTCAACAGATTCGGACTACGATGTCGACGGGGCCGCGCTGGCAATTGCTTCGGCAGGGAACCGGATTGATAGGCTCGACATCGTCTGGGTGGACTACGAGGACCTCCAGTCCGAACATCATGCTATGACGGATACCAAGGGGCGAACCCCCGCGACAGACATGGTGGGTATGCACGTTGATGTGTCCGCGCTTGACTACGTTCGACTCGGCATGGTGGCTCGCAACGTCGCCGGCGCCATAGAGGCGAATCGATGCCGACGACTCACTAAGAGGCGCGTCAAGGTATTGATCGAACAGGCTGTGGTGCAAGGTCGGATTGACCCTAACGCCCTTGGTGAAGGTCTTCGAGAAGAACTTGCAGTCTGAGTCTGTCTCCATCTTACACCCGCCGCTGCTTGCTTAACTACTCACATCCCGAGCCAGTCTCAGACTTCCAGGTGCGCCCAAGACCGTCTCCTTTGCCAACAGCCTGCCTCTGCGGGCAACTCCGGTCCCACCGCCATCGCCTTATGTTAATCATACTGCCTGGCCAACGTCCCCTATACGCCCCAGTGCACACCCCGGCTGCACCCCCTCGCCCACACTCGACCCATTCGCTCCACCGCATCGCCAAAAGGCGTTACCATCCCGGCCCATTCGCTCCCCCGTACCCCAAACAAGGCGTCACTCTCCCGCTTCACCTGTTTACGGCCGTGTCCCATCCAACCCCACACAGACTCCACCTCTTCACAGCGCCTGCGCCATTTCTTCCCACCACTCCGCCCCAATTCCGCAACCTCGCTAACGCTCTTGAAACACACGTACATCCGTGCTACCCTCGCCCACGTGAGGAACCGACCCCGCGGCCCGGAAGCCGTACCCCCAGGCGGGGTGAGGCCCCAGGCATCCGTAGGGGCGCCCTTGTGGACGCCCGGTGGCAGCGAAGACGCCTGTCCTACTCTGTCACGCGGTGTCACGCTTGTGTCCCAGAAACCCGCGCCGGGCATTACAGATTTGGGCAGTACCGGCGACTCTCTCAGCTACGAAACGCACAGAACGTCACAGAATCGTCCAAATCCAGGGAGGGAGCGCCGGCGATGGGGGCGCCAGGCGTTCTGAGCCGGGCTCGAGCCGCTCACACCCATTGACGCCCGCACCCCCACCGCCTAAAATTAGTGCGAGGTTTGCAAGAAATGGACTACGCTATTTTTCAGACGGGCGGCAAGCAGTACCGCGTCAAGCAGGGCGACACGATTCGCGTCGAGAGCATTCCCGGCGACGAAGGCGACGCCATCGAGTTCGACGAGGTGCTGATGCTCTCCCAGGATGGCAATGTGTCCGTGGGCGCGCCCACGGTCGACGGCGCGCGCGTGACCACCGAAGTGGTGGGCAAGGGCCGCGGCAAGAAGATTATCGTCTTCAAGTACAAGGCCAAGACGCGCTACCGGCGCAAGAACGGCCACCGGCAGCACTACACCGACCTGCGGGTGATAGGCATCTCCCAGCAGTAGCGGGCCCAGGAGCACGGCTCCCGCGGCCTGCAGGAAAGGGCAGACGACAATGGCACACAAGAAGGGCGGAGGAAGCACACGCAACGGACGCGACAGCAACTCCAAGCGTCTGGGCGTCAAGCGGTACGACAGCCAGTTCGTCAGCGCCGGCTCGATTATCGTCAGGCAGCGCGGCACCAGGATTCACCCCGGTACAAACGTGGGCGTGGGACGCGACCATACGCTGTTCTCGCTCATCGACGGCACTGTGAAGTTCGAGTTCAAGACGAAGGACAAGAAGCGGGCCAGCGTCTACCCCGTAGCCGCCGTTTAGCGGCGCCAGGGTCCGGCAGGGCCGGACCGCTAAAGCAAGACTTACCGAGCCGAGAGACGAGATGAAGACCGGAATACACCCAGACTACTACCCGGAAGCGACCGTAACCTGCTCCTGCGGGCGCTCCTACACTACCGGGGCCACCAAGCCCGAATTGCGTGTGGAGATCTGCAACCAGTGCCACCCGTTCTTCACGGGCGAGCAGCGCATCGTCGACACCGAGGGCCGCGTCGAGCGCCTCAAGCGCCGCTTCAACCTCCGGTAGGCCCCGTCCTGAGACCTCGCCAAACCGCGCCCGCGTCCACGGCGTCCGGGAAATGAGCCGTGCGGTCTAGGCCCACCTACGGCGGCCAGGCGGTTATCGAGGGCGTCATGATTCGCGGGCAGCGCAACGTCTGCGTCGCCGTGCGCCGCCCCGACGGCACCGTCGCTGTGCGGCGGCAACGCCTCAGCCCGCTCTTCACCGGAACCGCCCGCAGGATACCGCTCGTGCGCGGCGTCATCGCGCTAGCCGAGACTCTCACGCTGGGCATGAAGGCGCTCAACTTCTCGGCGAACGTGGGGATGGAGGCGGAGGGCGAGGAGATGAGCGGCGCGGCCATGGCGCTGATGATGGCGGTGTCGCTGTCGTTCGCGATCGGCGTCTTCTTCCTCGCGCCGCTGTTCGCCAGCGAGTGGCTGGAGGGCCTGTTCGACTCGGCCCTCGCGGCTAACATCGCCGAGGGCGTCATACGCCTGGTGCTGTTCCTCGCCTACATCGTGCTCATCGGCCGCATGAACGACATCCGGCGCGTGTTCATGTACCACGGCGCCGAGCACATGACCGTGCACGCCCAGGAGCGGGGCGACCCGCTGGAGGTGGAGGAGATCCGCAAGTACTCCACGGCACACCCAAGATGCGGCACGGCGTTCCTGCTCGTGGTCATGGTGGTGTCCGTGGTCGCGTTCGTCTTCGTGGGACGTGAGCCGCTGTGGTGGCTGGTCGCCTCCCGCGTGGTGCTCATTCCGGTGATAGCCGCGGCGAGCTACGAGCTGATCCGGCTGAGTGGGATGTTTGCCGGCAACCCGCTGGTGGGACTGATCACGGGGCCGAGTCTGGCGCTGCAGCGGCTCACCACCCGCGAGCCCACCGACGACCAGATCGAGATCGCCATCGAGGCCATGCGCCTGACCCTGGACGCCGACGCCTCCTCAGGCTAGTCCCTTCCCCCTCGCAGGGGGAAGGTCAGGATGGGGGTGCGGAGTCCCTTCCCCCTCGCAGGGGGAAGGTTAGGATGGGGGTGAACGCGCCCTAACCCTGGCGTCGGCGCAGCTCCTCCCAGACGTCTTCGGGGCGCGCGCCCGTGGCGGCCAGCAGCACGAGGGTGTGGTACAGCAGGTCGCTGATCTCGCCGACCATCGCCTCGGGGTCGCCCTTGACGGCGGCGATGGCGGTCTCGCCCGCCTCCTCGATCACCTTCTGGCTGATGCGGTCCACGCCTGCGCCGAGCAGCTCCGCCGTGTAGCTGTTCTCGGGCATTTCGCGCTTGCGGTCCTGAATCACGGCGAACACGTCCTCTATGACGCCCGGCCCGCCTTCTGCCGTGACGAAGTCGGGCAGCTCTTCGAACGACGTGAAGAAGCAGGTCTCGTTGCCGGTGTGGCATATGGGGCCGTCGGGGTTGACCCTGAGCAGGATCGTGTCGCCGTCGCAGTCGAGGGACGTGGACTCTATGCGCATGTAGTTTCCAGAGACCTCGCCCTTGTGCCACAGGTCCGACCGGCTGCGGCTGTAGAACCACACCTCGCCGCCCTCCAGCGTGCGCTTGAGCGAGCCTGGGTTCATGTAACCCAGCATGATGACGTCGCCGGTGGCGGCGTTCTGCGCTACCGCGGGCACAAGTCCCTTCTCGTCCAACTGTAGCTCGATCACATTCTCACCTCTTCCGGATGTCTGGTTTCCGCCGGCTCCGGTCTGCCGCGCCGCGCGGCGGGCCGCCTACCTGCGGCCGGGCCTGGCCTGGTGTAACACCTTTTCGGGTCGCCAGCGCTTGGTGTCCCAGTCGTACTTGAGCACCGCGACGAAAGCTCCGTCGACGCCGTACACCCTGCAGCGTTCGCCGTCCTCGGCGCCGGGGATGCGTGATTCGGGCGGTATCGGCTGGCCATGCCGTATCAGCTGTTCCAATCGTTTGCCCACTATCGCCGCCTTCAGCTCGTACAGGGCGGCGTCCGGGGCATGTATCATCTCGGCCCAGGAGTCCTCTATGAAGCGCTCCTCCGCGTCGTCGAGTTCCACGGCGTCGGCGACGTAGAAGGACCCGCTTCGCAGCCGCACCAGGCTCTTCAGATGCCCGCCGCAGCCGAGCGCCTGGCCCACGTCGTGGGCGAGCGAGCGCATGTAGAAGCCGCGGCCGCAGCCAACCTCGACGCTGATGACGGGCGGTGACCAGTCCAGCAGGCGCGTCCAGTGCACCGTCACGTCCCGCGCCTCGCGTTCGACCTCGATGCCCTGACGTGCAAGGTCGTACAACCGCTTGCCTTGCCTCTTGAGCGCGCTGTACATCGGAGGCACCTGCTTCACGGTGCCCAGGTAGGGAGCGATGGCGGCCTCTACGTCTTCCAGCGCGACGCCGTCCGATGGGCGCCGCTCGACCACCTTGCCCAGCGCGTCGTAGGTGTCGGTGGTGGCGCCCAGCTCTATCTCGGCCCGGTACTCTTTGCGCCCGTCGACGAGGTACTCCATCATCCGGGTCGCCTGTCCGAAGCAGATTGGCACCACCCCGGTGGCGACGGGGTCGAGAGTGCCGCCGTGGCCCACACGTTTCTGGCGGCTGGCCCGCTTAAGGCGGCGCACGACCTCCATGGAGGTGAGGCCGTAGGGCTTGTTGACATTGAGGATGCCGTTTATCGCCGGCTCTTTTGGTGCTCTGGCCATTCCCCCTCACCCCTTTGGCAAACCATTCGACAAGCTCAGGACAAGTCTCAGGGCAGGTTCTAACGCTCTCCCGTCAGGGGAGAGGGGACTGGTTCTCCGCGGTCTGGGCGTCCGGTTCAGCGACCGCCTCTTCTATCAAGTCCGACAGCTCCGCGCCCCGTTCGATCGAGTCGTCCAGCTCGAATCTCAGGAACGGCATACTCTTCAGGGTGACGTTGTCCCGCACGGCCCGGTGGATGTAGCCGGACGCGGACTTGAGGGCTTTCATGGTGCCGCGCTTGTCCTCGTCGTCGCCCAGCACGCTGATGTAGACCTTGGCGTGCCTGAGGTTGGAGGAGGTGTCGACGTGCGTTACGCTGACGACCTTGGAGAGCCTGGGGTCGCGGAGGTCGTTGGCCATCACGCGGCTTATCTCTTTGCGCAAGAGAACGTTTACGCGGTTCATCCGCCGGTTCATTAGGAGCCTCTCCGGGTGGGAAGTTCGGGCGGCTGCGCGGTCGGAGCGCTAGCTTTCTTGCACGGTGCGGTAGGCTTCCAGCACGTCGTCTTCCTCGTAGTCGTGGAAGCCCTCCAGCGTTACGCCGCCCTCGAAGCCCGTGGCGACCTCTCTCACGTCGTCGCGGAAGTGCTTGAGGCTTTGAATGGGGCCGACGTGCAGTTCCTGGCCGCTGCGCAAGACGTGGATTTTGGAGTCGCGGGTGATCCTGCCGTCATTGACGTAGAAGCCGGCTGCCTTGGCCCTGCGGCCCAGGCTGAATATGGCGCGAACTGTGGCCCTGCCTTCGAGCACGTCACGGTATACGGGGTCCAGCAGTCCGGTGAGCGCCCGTTCCACGTCGTCCACGAGGTTGTAGATTATGCTGTAGAAGCGTATGTCCACGCCCTCCTGGCTCGCGAGGGAGCGCGCGCCAGGCTCGATTCTGCTGTTGAACGCAATCACGATAGCCTTGGACGCGACCGCAAGCAGGATGTCGCTCTCGGTTATGCTGCCGCTCGCGGCATGGATCAGGGTGACCTTGGTCTGCTCGTTGTTGAGCCGCTCCAGCGCGTTGCGGACTGCGTCGACGGTGCCCTGGACGTCGGTCTTGACAATCAGATTCAGTGTCTTGACTTCGCCCGACTCTATCCTGGTGTACACGTCCTCGAGTGTGGGGCCGGAGCCGAACTTTATCTCGCGCAGGCGTTGGCGCTCTTCCACAATCTGGCGCGCGGTCTTATCGTCGGGCGTGGTCTCGAGTACGTCGCCGGCTTGCGGCAGGCCGGACACGCCGAGGATTTCGACGGGCTGGGACGGGCCGGCGCTCTTGATGCGCCTGCCTCTGTCGGTGAACATGGCCTTCACCCTGCCCCGCACCTCGCCGAGCACGATGTTGTCGCCCACGCTCAGCGTGCCCGTCTGCACGAGCACCGTGGCTATCGTGCCGCGCTGCTTGTCGATGCGGGCCTCCACTACGACGCCGCGGGCGGACCGCTGCGGATTGGCCTTTAGCTCGCCGATTTCGGCAACCACCATCACGTTTTCGAGAAGGTCGCTTATGCCGTCGCCCCTCAGGGCGGAAATCGGGACGGCAATCACGTCACCGCCCCACTCCTCTATGAGCAGGTCCTGTTCGGCGAGCTGGCGCTTGACGCGCTCGGTGTCCGCGTCGAGCCTGTCGATCTTGTTGATGGCGACGACGATGGGGACGCCGGCGGCCTTCACGTGGTCTATCGCCTCGATGGTCTGCGGCATGATTCCGTCGTCCGCGGCGATCACCAGTATCGCTATGTCGGTGACCTGCGCGCCGCGGGCGCGCATGGCAGTGAACGCCTCGTGGCCAGGGGTGTCGAGGAATGAGATGGGGGAGCCGTCGAAGTCGATCTGGTATGCCCCGATGTGCTGCGTGATGCCGCCGGCCTCACCGCTCACGACGTCGCTATTGCGCAGCGAGTCCAGGAGAGTGGTCTTGCCGTGGTCGACGTGACCGAGAATGGTCACCACAGGCGGGCGGGCCTCCAGAAGGTCGGGGTCTTCGCCGTCCGGCGATATCACCAGGGAGCCGGCCTGCTTGTCGGGCTCGGCGAGAGGTAGCACGTCGAAGCCCAGGGAATCGGCGACGAGCGCGGCGGTCTCATGCTCCACCACCTCGTTGATGGTGTACATGAAGCCGTTGCGCATGAACTCCTTGATGACCTCGATGGGGTTGAGGCCCATCATGTCGGCAAGGTCGTGGATGGTGATGGCGGCGGGAATCTCAATCGCGTAGTCGACGGGCTCGGGGCGCTGGGCGCCTGGGGGGGCGAAGTTTTGCCTCCCCGCGCCATTGCTGGTCCTTGCCGGTCGTCTTCCCCTGGTGCTGCTAGTCATACTCATGGTCTCCGTTGCCGAACCGCCTGGTTATGCGGTGGCCAGGTGATGATTCCGAAGGCTCTTTCACACTCACCCTTCGACAGGCTCAGGGCGGGCTTACAGTCCTCTCCCATCGAGGGAGCGTAGGCCCTTAGGGAAACACCCTCAGGTGTTCGCCAGTGCCTTTAGTGACTGGAGCAGTCGCGTCCAGTCGTCATCGGAAAGCTTCGTTCGCAGATTGTGTTCGAGCCGACCGCGCTTCAGTGTCGTCGAGGCCGGGCAGTCTCCTGACGAGCACACGTAGGCGCCGCGCCCCTGCATACGGCCCGACGGGTCTAAGACCACGCCTTGCGGCGCTGAGGCGATGCGTACCAGCTCGCGCTTTTCGGTCCTTTTGCCGCAGGCGACACACGTCCTGACTGGCTGGCGGCGCGGTCTGGGCGGCATTGGTTAGCGGCGGCGCCTCTTGCCGGCCTTGGTGCGGCGGTTGTTTCTGCCGCTGTCCCTGTCGCGGCGCGAAGGCGGTCCGCCCCGCAGTCCGACGATATCCTCGGCAAAGCGAATGCGGCCCGGCTCCGGCTCGTTGCGCCTGCGTCTCAGGGACCACACGTCGTCGGGCACGTCGCGCAGCGAGGACGTGCGGCCCAGCACGGGAGCGGCCGGCTCCGGCATGGGTTCGAGTTCGAACACCGGCTCCGGTACTGGCGCCGGCTGCTCTTCCTCTTCTTCCTCTTCTTCCGCCTCGACCGGTTCGGGCTCCTCGACTTCGGCGACCGGCTCTTCCTCGGCGACCGGCACTGCTTCCGTCAGCTCTGCCGAGACCTCGACGGGCGCTTCGACGAGCTCCTCGGTTTCGGCGACTTCGACCGGTTCGGCATCTGCAACAGCCGTGTCGGCCTCGGCCACGACAGGCTCGGCCACGACGGCCTCGGCCACGACGGGATCGGGCTGTTCGGCTGGCTCCGGCGCCTCCACGGCCGGCGCGGCCTGGCGCACGGCTGCGTCCAGCGCCTCCTCGACCTGCGCGGGCAGCGCGATGTCCTCCGGCGCTACGGCGGGTGTGGGCGGCTTGGGAGCGGCCTGCGGCCTGGGCATCAGGTCTGCCTCAACGTTGCTCTTGATGTCCACCTTCCAGCCGGTAAGCTTCGCGGCCAGGCGGGCGTTCTGCCCCTCTTTGCCAATGGCGAGAGAGAGCTGCCGGTCGGGGACGACGGCGGTGGCCGTCTCGTTCTCCGGATCGATCTCCACTCGCAGCACCTGGGCGGGGCTGAGCGCGTTCGCGATGAGCACGCCGGCGTCCTTGTGCCACTCGATAACGTCGATCTTCTCGCCCTGCAGTTCGTTGACGATGTTTTGGATGCGCACGCCCCGCAGGCCCACGCACGAGCCTACCGGGTCTATGCCGGCCTGGGTGGCGCGGACGGCAACCTTGCTGCGCAGACCGGCTTCCCTGGCGATGGCCATAATCTCCACCGAGCCGCTGTAGATCTCGGGGATCTCCATTTCGAACAGGCGCTTCATCAGGAGCTTGTCGGCGCGCGAGACGATAATCTCGGGCCCTCTGGTCGAGCGGGTGACCGACTGGAGAAGCACCTTCATCTTGTTGCTGACGCGATAGCGCTCGGTCGGGATCTGCTCGGTCGGCGGCAGAACGGCCTCGGCGCGGCCCAGCTCGACGGTGACGTACCTGGGGTCGACGCGCTGGACGGTTACGGAGATGACCTCGCCTTCCTTGTCGGCGAACTCCTCGTACACCAGGTCGCGCTCGGCCTCCCTGAGGCGTTGGAGCACCACCTGTTTGGCAGTCTGCGCGGCAATGCGGCCGGCGCTGTGGGGCAAGCTGTCGGTTGGGACAACTTCGCCCACCTGCGCGTCGGCCCTGATCTTGCGGGCATCGGCCAAGGTTATCTCGGTTTGGGGTGACTCTACGAAGTCGACGACAGTCTTGAGGATGAAGACGCTGACGTCGCCGGTGCCGGGGTCCAGCTTCACGCTCACGTCCTGCCCGGCCGCGACGCTGTCTTTCTTATAGGCGGACACGAGGGCGGCCTCGATGGCGGAAAGCACAATCTCCCTGGGGAGATTGCGTTCGGCGGCAAGCTGAGTTAGGGCAATTACGAAATCGCTCTTCATACTTTCGGCCACCTCCTACAGAGTAGACTTGTGCCGTTCGCCTCGAGTTGGTCCCTCGCGAAAATCCCATTAAGTAAAGAAAGTGGGGGCAACCCACTTTCAAGAAAGACCACCACTATTATCGAGGCCTAGTTTACCACCATAGGCAGGCGCGCACAACCTTTTTGGTGAGGCCCAGATCCACCGCCTAACCGCGGCGGGGGGGGGTGTGGTGGGTTGGCGAGGGTGAATGTGCGTTTTGGGGCCGGTCAGTTGGCGTGGGGAAGGTCGATGCGACGGTCTGGGGGCGTGAGGCGGTTCCTGAGAGGGTAGTTGGAGGGTTTTGGGCGAGTTTCGGACACGGCGAAGCCGACGACTTCGGTTCAGTCATCTCGAGTGTGGGTGGATTCCTAAGGAGAATCAGGCCCGGAGCGGCGTGTTTGCCAGAGCGTGTATCCTGCGTTGCGCACTCACGAGCAGGTCATGGGTTGGGTGTCCTCTCGCGAGACGGATGATGAGCCTCCTTGCGTGTCTGACCACTCGCCCCGCAACGCAGATTACGCCGAAGCGCACCGCCTTCAGACGCTTGCTCACCCACTCTTCCCCCAACACCAGCCGCTTCATCGCTGAGTTCAGATTGAACGCCAACACCACTATCGCCCACCACGCCGCGTTCGACCCGAACTTCCCCGACGGCAGCCTGCCCCCCGCAAGATCCTCCTTCAGCACCGAATGGACCTCCTCCCCTTTGCCGCACCTCTGCCTGTACCACCGGACCAACTCATCCCCAGGCAGCTCTCGGTTCGTCACCATCCCTGTCACTTTGTACAATTTGCCATCCCCCATCTCCATAACGGGAACCGACAGCTTCTCCCCATCCATGTCGAACAGCGGCGGGTTCGGCATACGCTCCCTTATCGCGATGAACCTGTAGTCGGGACTGTTCTTGCTGTATCCCGTCCAACTGGTCACGTAGCACACCTCGGCGTACTGCTGTCTTGTGGCCTCTCGTTGCTCACCCTCTGTCCTGTACAGGTCGTGCCATCCTTCCTCCTCTACCTCACTCACCGCCGCCCTGAACTCGGCCATCACGTTCACTCCCACACAGAACTCGATCACTCCGAACCGCTCATCCCGCCCCTCGGCGCAGTACTTCAACAGCTCCTTCTGGTAGCCCGCCGAGTCAGACCTCATCATCACCTTGCTCACCCCTGGGGGCAGACACTCCAGCGACTCCTTCAACACCCTGAGCTGTTCGTAGCCCGCGTTCACGTTGCCGTCTCTGAACTCGGAGTGCACCACAAGGTCCGCCTCATACCAGTAGGTGGTCAACGGCTGGTACGCCTTGTGCTTTTTGTAGCAGAAGCACGCCTGCCGCTTGTGCGTCCCTATCAGCGTGGCGTCCATGTCCAATGTCGCTTCGGTGTGTCCTGAATGGCCTCCCGCGAACCTCACCAGGTCCGCGTTGACCTTCCCAAGCCCTCTCAGCGCGTCGTTGGCCGCCGGTATGAACGCCTTGCGAGACCGTCTCCCGGCCTCCTCAGCCTCGTCGTGGAAACGGTCCAGATACCTGAACACCGCCGTGGGCGACGGCACAGTGCGGCTACGCTCCTTACGCCACCTTCTGAGCTGCGCCCTGCGCTCTGCCCGCCGCACCCCGTGAGTCTCCGCGGTGAGCAGCGCCCTGCCCAGCCCCTCGTCCTTCTCCAGCAGCCGCAGGTCATCCACCGACTCACCACCGGCCAGGTTGAGCATCACAAGCGCCGTCACATTCTGGGCGTCCGTCCACCCCTGTGTGCCCTCTCTCACTCCCACGTGACGGCGCACCGACTGCCCCAGTCGCGCAACAAACGCCAGGTCCAGGTATGCCGGCAACCCCGACAACGCCGTCATACCAGTAGACTCGGTCTCCTCTGCGTAGTGGAAAGGAAGCGTTGCTTGCTGCATAATAGTCGCACCTCGTTGGTGATGGGTTGTTGTTGTTACCTACCATCATAGCCGGCTTTACAGCCGGCTCCAACGAGGCCTCCTTTTGCAACTAGGCGGTGGATCTGGGTGAGGGTAGGGAAGAGGTCTGTCGAGCACGCAAAGTTGCAGGAACAGGTCAGGCTCTCACAGCCGCAAAGCCGCTGGCAATGCGCGCGAGGACGCGCATTTGGAGTGGACGCATTTGAGATGCTGGCAGAGATATTCAAGAAGCGGTGGAGAATGAAGGGTAGGCGGAAAGGCAGGCAAGAAGGTGAGCAGGAACTCGCCAAGCGTTTGCTGAGCATGTCCGACGAAGAGAGGGAGTCTGAGATCAAGCGAATAGCCAACGGCGACGAGCAGCCTCAACAGGCATCGTTCCTGAGAAGGCCCACCAACGAGTCTTGCTGGTGGGCCTCGCCCTCTTGGCCCCTTCATTCCACCAGCGCCGTGTCCCTGGGTCGCACCCCCCGTGCACCGACGGCTCCGCGCAACACGAGGCGGCGAGGCGGTGGATGCCCACGTAGGTCGTCTGATCGAACCCTGGCAGGCCGCCCAACGGATTACCGGCACTCGGCTCAGTCTGGCGTGGCGGGCCGACTGTTCGCGTCTGCGATTTGCGCTGTAGCACAAAACACAAAGCGCCTGTGTTTGAGGGAGACCATTACTGAACCGTCATTCTGGCTCCCGATCCGGGACCCGGGGGCCGGGGCGTCCTGAATTGGAACAACCGTGAAACTCTGAGTCACCTGAAAGCACCGAGATTCTTCACCAGTTCGTCCAAAGTTGAATCTACATCGAGTGCTGACCGCCTCGCTAGTGCGAAAAGGCGCCTCAGATTCTGTGCCTACTCGTTGCTGACTCGCCTGTCCACCCGGGTCAGTCCAAACTCATCAACAGTCTCAATAGCCTCAACCGCTGTTTCATCACTGTTCAGAATCTCAAGCTTAAACCCATCGGCGCCAATACCCGTTCGGCGGTCTCGTGAGATGACAACTGCGATGTCGCCAACGGCGGCTACAAATCCGTCGGGATTAGCGGAGGTACGCCACTTCGGCTTTCCTTCGTCGGTGCGTTCAGTTAGTCCGACCAGTATGTCGTCAATCTTGCCCATTTCAGTTGCCGCCTGTCTGTTCCCCCAGCCGCATTGTGCTGGCCATGTCCTCCAAGTCAATCTGCATTGCATTCAGTTCCTGGTTCAATCTGGTTATATCGCTGTCTTCCAGTCCGTGATTGACGTTGGCCTCGACGAAATCCTCCATCGCGCTGATGGATCCTCAGGCAATTACTAACCGCTCTCGTTGTGCAGGCTCCATATCGGATAATGGCCGGTGATTCCAGAAGTCATGGCCCTCAGCGCCTGATACTGCTCTAGAGCTCTCTCCCAGCGGGTCTGTGCTGTGAAGCAGCTTCAGGCGATGAATCAAGGCAACAGCCCGCTCCAGGTCTACGACTAGCAGATTCCGACCGATTTCCTCTCTGATCTTTTCCGTCGCCTTCTCAGCCGCTTCCGCCGCTGACCGGGCCCATCTGGCTTCTCTGATTGCCCAGGCTAAACCAATAGCCGAGATGGCAACCCCGATGACGCAAACTATGCTACCCCAGTGCTCACTGACAGACTCCATTGTGCTGAGTTGGGTCCTTTAGGTCAGAGATAACGGATGGTTTGGAGGTCTTTAGCAATCTACCCACGATAGCTGTACCACTTCCTGCGCTTAACCGGTAACAACTGGAGCCACTCGAAGGCAGTGACTGCTCAGAACGCCTGGCTGACTGGTACAGGTTCTCCCACTCCCAAGCATTGTCTAGCATTTTACCCCGCATTAACGCCACCTCACCCCAAACCCTCTCCCCCAGGAGAAGGGACTGGTTCGCCCCCCCCAGCATTGCCTAGCATTTGCCCTTGCGCTAAACTATCTGGCGTGCCGCCGGGGGAGTCTGCGCTCCCGCTCCGCAGGATTGCGGCGCGCTCGACGCCAATCTGCCGATGCCGAGAGGACGCTAGATGATTTCAGAACTTGCGGTGTGGCTGATACTGCTTCTGCCGCTCGCATCCTTTGTCATCTGCGCCCTGGTCATTCGCCCGTTCCTCAATCAACAGTCCCACCTCGCCGGGCTGGTCACTATAGCCACGGTGGGCATCGCTTTCGTGCTGTCCCTCTGGGCCTTCGCGAGCGTGGTGGACGCCCACGGCGTCGTCGATCTCCCCAACCACTCCTGGCTCGTCGTGGTCAATTTCGAGCTGACGGTGGGGGTGCTGCTCGATCCACTCACAGCGATCATGCTGGTGGTGGTTACCGCCGTTAGCCTGCTAGTGCAGATATACTCGATGGGCTACATGCGCGGCGACCCCGGCTTCGCACGCTACTTCGCCTACATGTCTCTGTTCACGGCCTCGATGCTGGGACTGGTGATCGCAAGCAACGTCATCTTGCTGTTTGTGTTCTGGGAGTTGGTCGGCCTGGGTTCGTACCTGCTCATCGGCTTCTGGTACCAGCGGCCCGCCGCGGCCGCCGCGGCGAAGAAGGCGTTCCTGATGACACGGCTCGGCGACTTCGGGTTCCTTCTCGCGATCATGTACCTGTTCTTTAACGCGGACGCATTCGCGGCGCAAGGGCTGAATCCGTTCGTTGTTGCCGACGTCTACGAGGCCGTGGGAGGCGACCTGATCGCGGCGGGAGTGGCCGGCTGGATCGCCGTTGGCCTGTTCGCCGGCGCGGCGGGCAAGTCCGCGCAGTTCCCGCTGCACACCTGGCTGCCGGACGCGATGGAGGGCCCCACGCCGGTGAGCGCGCTGATTCACGCGGCGACCATGGTGGCCGCGGGCGTGTTCCTGGTGGCGCGCTTCATGCCGCTGTTCGAGCTGTCCCAAGAGGCGATGACGCTGGTGGCGCTCATCGGCGGCGTCACCGCGCTGTTCGCGGCGACTATGGGCTTGGTGGCCACCGACATCAAGCGGGTGCTCGCCTACTCCACGGTCAGCCAGCTCGGCTACATGATGCTTGCGCTGGGCGTGGGCGCGTACGGGCCCGCGCTGTTCCACCTGTTCACGCACGCCTTCTTCAAGGCGCTGCTGTTCCTCGGCGCCGGCAGCGTGAACCACGCCACGGGCACGTTCGATATGCGCTACATGGGTGGGCTGCGCAAGGTGATGCCCTGGACGCACGCGACGTTCCTGGTGGGCGCGCTGAGCCTCGCGGGCGTGTTTCCGCTGGCGGGATTCTGGAGCAAGGACGAGATACTGGCGCACGCGTTGGCAGGGGATGGGGTGAGCCGGCTGGTGTTCGCCCTGGCCCTCGCGGCGGCCTTCATGACGGCCTTCTACATATTCCGCGCGCTGTTCCTCACGTTCGAGGGCAGCTACAGGGGCGGCGCTTCCGCCGACCCCGACGCGGAGCCGCACGGCGATCCCCACTTCGGCGAGGCCCCAGCGGTGATGGTCTGGCCGCTGCTGCCGCTCGCGGCGGCCTCCTTCGCCATAGGCTTCCTGGTCAACCCGCCGTTCGACATCGGCATCGTGCCCGCCCACTGGCTGGCGGAGTTCCTGGGCACCGGCCCCGTCCACGTGGAGGCGGCGAAGTTCGACGTGGTGACCGCGGTCGTGTCCACCGCGCTGGCCGCAGCGGGCATACTGCTCGCCTACATGATGTACGTGCGGGCGACCCTGTCCCCGGAGCAGATGGTTGCGCGAGTGCGGGGACTTCACCGGCTGCTGGTGCGCAAGTACTACATGGACGAGCTGTACGAGGACGCCGTGGTGACACGCGGATTCTACGGTGGCCTGGCCCGCGCGCTGGACTGGGCCGACAGGGCTGTGGTGGACAAGGTGGTGAACTACGTGGGCTTGATGGGCCTCAACGTTGGCAGGCCGCTGCGCCAGGTGCAGACGGGGCAACTTCAGGGCTACGGGCTGGCCATATCGGCCGGCATCCTGGTCATATTCGGCGTGTACCTGCTATTCCTATAACAGAGTCCGCCTCCCCCAGGGAGAGGGTTAGGGTGAGGGTGGCCCACGGTCCCTTCCCCCTAGATGGGCAGAGGTTAGGAGCCTGCCCCGAGCCTGTCGAAGGGATGGGTGTAATGAAGAAGCGAGGAGACTTGGTTGGTTGAAGTTCCGGGTCTGTTGACCCTGACGGTGTTCCTGCCCCTTGCGGTCGCGGTGTTGATCGCGCTGTTCGGGCGGGAGGTCGTCTGGGCGCGCGTGCTCGCGGGGGCCGCCGTGGTGGCGGACTTCGCGCTGTCGGTCGCGGTGTTCGCGCTGTACGACCGGAGCGAGGGCGGCCTGCAGTTTGTCGACCGTGTGCAGGACTGGATACCAGTCGAGTCATTCCAGGTTCAGTACTTCCTGGGCGTGGACGGGCTGAGCGCGCCGATGGTGCTGCTCACCGGGCTCTTGGGCATGGTTGCCGTGTTCGGATCATGGAGCGTGAAGCATCGCGTGCGCGAGTACTTCGTGTGGCTGCTGGCCCTCCAGACCGCCGTGATGGGCGTTTTCACCTCCCTCGACTTCCTGATGTTCTTCATCTTCTGGGAGCTCGAGCTCGTGCCCATGTTCTTCCTCATCTCGATATGGGGCAGCGGGCGTAAAGAGTACTCGGCGATGAAGTTCGTGATATTCACCTTCATCGGTAGCGCGTTCATGCTGGTGGGCATCCTGGCGCTGTTCTTCTCGACCGACCCGCACACCTTCGACATGACGCTGCTGCCGGAGGCAATACGTGGGGCCAGCCTCGTGTTGCCGATAGGGCTGATATTCGCGCTGCTGTTCGTGGCGTTCGCTGTGAAGCTGCCCGTCTGGCCGCTCCACACCTGGCTGCCCGACGCGCACACAGACGCGCCGACGGCCGCCAGCGTCATGCTGGCCGGAGTGCTGCTGAAGATGGGCGCCTACGGCATGATCCGTGTCTCAGTTGCGATGTTCCCCGACGTCGTTACGGACGTCGCCTGGCTCCTGGCGACGGCGGGAGTTGTGAACGTGCTCTACGGCGCGGTGGTCACCATGCGGCAAACGGATCTGAAACGGCTGATAGCGTTTTCGAGCGTGAGCCACATGGGTTTCGTTCTGCTGGGCATATCGTCTGTTGTGGGCGTGGCAGGGAGCGTCAGCAGCCTGGGACTCACCGGCGCGTCGTTGCAGATGTTCACGCACGGCACCATAACGGGGCTGCTGTTCCTGGTCGTGGGCTTCGTGTATGACAAGGTGCACACGCGCTACATACCGGACCTGGGCGGGCTGGCCACGCGAATGCCGCTGCTGGCGTCGGCAATGCTTCTGGCCGGTCTGGCATCTCTGGGTCTGCCGGGCACCAGCGGATTCGTGGCCGAGATAACGGTGTTTCTTGGCGCCTTCCCGGTGTGGGGCTGGCTGACCGCGCTCGGCGCGTTCGGCGTGGTGCTCGCGGCGGGCTACGTACTGTGGATGGTGCAGCGCTCGCTGTTCGGCCCGAGCGTGGAGCGATTCAAGGGTGTGAAGGACGCAAGCGCATTGGACATGCTACCCGTGGTCGCGCTCGCGGCGAGCGTGCTGATAGTGGGCATCTACCCGGCGATCATATCCGACGTCTTCGCGTCCGGCCTGGAGCCGCTGGCCGAAACCCTGCAGGAGGCCGCTCTGGCGAGCGTTCGCTGACCACACATGGCAACACTCGAGCTGACATCCCGCGACTTCTACCTGCTGGCTCCCGAGCTGAGCATCGCCGGCGTGGCCGTGCTCGTGATCGTGCTCGACCTGCTGTTCCGGCGCAAGGACATCCTGCCCTGGGCGTCGGTGCTTGGACTGGCCGTGCCGCTGGCGTTCAGCGTGGCGCTGTGGCTCGACGTCGGCGACGGCGAATCCGCCGAACGCATGACCGGCCTCTTCGGCGTGCTGGTCGTCGACAAGTTCAGCCTGTTCTTCAAGTTCCTGCTCGTGGCCGCGGCCGCCCTCGTGGTGCTCGTGTCCTGCGACTACGTGCGGCGTTTCCAGCGCATCCAGGGGGAGTACTACGCGCTGGTGCTGCTGTCGACGAGCGGCATGATGCTGCTGGCGTCGACGGTGGAGCTGATCACCATCTACGTCGCGCTGGAGCTTACGGCGCTGCCCATCGCGGCGTTGGCCGCGTTCTTGCGGGACAGCCGCTCGAGCGAGTCGGGCATAAAGTTCCTGGTGTTGAGCGCCGTCAGTTCCGCCGTGCTGCTCTACGGCATGGTGCTCGTATATGGCTTCACCGGCACGACGTCGATAGCCGGCATCGCCGCGCAGGTGGCCGCGGGAGGCTCCGGAAACGCGCTGCTGTTCGGCGTGGTGCTGATGGTGGCGGGATTCGGCTTCAAGATAGCGAGTGTCCCCTTCCAGATGTGGGCACCCGACGTGTACGAGGGCTCGCCCACGCCCATCACCGCGTTCCTCTCCGTGGCGAGCAAGGCCGCCGGATTCGCGGTGATCCTGCGGGTGTTCTACGTTGCGTTCGCGGACGAGTCTCTCAACCTGGAGTGGGGCGCGATATTCGCCATGCTGAGCGTGCTGTCGATGACGTTCGGCAACCTTGTCGCGATACGCCAGACCAACATCAAGCGACTGCTGGCCTACAGCACCATCGCGCACGCAGGCTACCTGATGGTGGGCCTGGCGGCCGTGGCCTCCAGGACGGCTAGTGGAGAGTCCGTCGGCGCGTCGGGCGTCATCTTCTACCTAGCGGGCTACGCGGCGACCAACCTCGCGGCATTCGCCGTGGTGATAGCCGTGACCAGCAGGGAAGGGGGCGACCGGATCACGGACTTCGCGGGCATGGCCCGGCGGGCGCCCTACCTGTCCGCCGCCCTGGGGTTCGCGCTCATATCGCTGATAGGCGTGCCGCCTACCGTCGGCTTCATCACCAAGGTGTACATATTCGGCGCCGCCGTGGACGCCAACCTCGAGTGGCTCGCCGTGGCCGGCGTAGTGAACAGCGTCCTGTCGGCATACTATTACCTGCGCATCGTCAAGGAGATGTACCTGTCCGAACCGGCGAGCGACGAGCGCGTGCACTCCGGGCTGCCCTTGCGGCTTGCGGTGCTGGCGGCGTTCGCGAGTGTGCTGTTCTTCGGCGTGTATCCGACGCCCCTGCTGGAGCTATCGAGGGCCGCCGCGGCCGTCCTGGTGTCCTAGCATGAGCATGGCCTCCGACGGCCTCATCGGCATGGTCTACAACCGCCAGGCCCCGCAGGCGCCGGAGTTCCTGGCGTCCCTGGTGGCCGGCCTGGGACTCGCGGACCGCCACTGGAAGTGCGCCGCGGACGAGATCGGCGACTTGCGCGACAAGCTCGAATCTACCGGCCTACTGGTCATTGCCGGCGGTGACGGCACCATCCTGCGAACCGTGCGGGCCGTCGCCCCGCACGTTATCCCAATCGTCGGCGTCAACATGGGCCGCGTCGGGTTCATGACCGAGCTCAGGGTGGAGGACGCCATAACGCGGCTCCCCTACTACATCGCCGGACACGCCCGCACCGAGGAGCGCATGATGCTGGAGGCGTCGGTCACCGCCGCGGGCGACAACGCGCCCCGCCTTACGGTGCATGCTCTGAACGACGTGGTGGTTGGCGGCTCCGACGTGTCCAGCCTCCTGGACATCCAGACCGAGATAGACGGCGTGCCCCTCACCAGCTTTCGCGCAGACGCGGTGATAGTGTCCACGGCCACCGGCAGCACCGGCTACGCGCTCGCCGCGGGCGGACCGATCCTGTTTCCCGAGGCGCGCGTCATGCTGATTCAGCCCGTGGCCGCCCACACCGGCCTGCGCGACGGCCTGGTGGTGCCCGACGAGTCCGTCGTCGAGCTGCGCCCGGCCAACCGCAGCGGCGCCACCGTGATACCCGACGGATTCGTGGACGCTCACATAAGTCCCCACGACAGGGTTCGCGTGACACGCAGCCCCCACACCGCGCGCTTTCTTCGGGCCAGCTCGCCCAGCGCCTTTTACACCACTCTCACGCAGCGCCTGGGGTTGGTGTACCGCTCCGGCCAGCCCGGGGGCGGGGCGTAGCGCGCCGGAGGAGCATTCCCGCTCCGGAGAGATCGGACCATTCCCAAGGGAGGCTCATGAAAGAAACCAGACTGACTTCGGAATCGGTGTTCGAGGGCCGCGTCATTCAGGTGCGGGTCGATAACGTGCGGCTGGCCAACGGCCGCGAGGCCGTGCGTGAGGTTGCAGACCACGCGCCCGCCGTGGTCATCGCGCCGATAGACGCCAACGGCAGCTTGGTGCTGGTGCGCCAGTACCGCTACCCGGTCGAGGAGGCGCTGCTCGAAGCGCCCGCGGGCATAGTCGAGCCGGGCGAGGACCCGGACGACTGCGCCCAGCGTGAGCTGCAGGAGGAGACTGGCTACCGAGCCGACGACATGCGTTCCCTGACGGGTTTCTGGACGAGCCCCGGCTTCTGCTCCGAGTTCATGTACGCCTACGTCGCGCGGGGCCTCGTGCCCAGCAGGCTGGAGGCGGACTACGACGAGGATATCGAGGTCGAACGCGTCCCGCTCTCAGAGGTGCACGAGATGATCCGGGACGGCCGTATCAGGGACGCGAAGACCATAGCCGTGCTGCTGATGGCCGCCCACCTCGACGACCGACCCCAACCCTAGCCGCGGCACCGGCCGCGCCCCATTGCCACACAGGAGGATATCGCAATGCCCAGCCTGGAAGAACTGCTCGCTCAAGTGGACGCTGAGACCGACAACATCGTTGCTCTGGAACAGGCGCTGGTTCGCATCCCGTCGGTCAACACCGGCTTCATGCCCACGGGGGACGAGACGCCCGTTTGCGAGTACGCGCGCGACTGGCTGGCCGAAGACGGCATCCCGTCCGAGATTCTGGAGTCGGCACCCAACCGGGGCAACATCATAGCCAGAATCGAGGGCAGCTCCGGCAACGCCGGGCTCTCGTTCATGTCGCACACCGACGTCGTTCCGGTAGAGGAAGCGGACAAGTGGCGGTTCGAGCCGTTCAGCGCCACGCTTGCGGACGGGCGCGTGTATGGGCGCGGCGCGTCGGACTGCAAGGGCCTGCTGACCGCCCAGCTCTACGCGATGCGGCTGCTCAAGCGCAACGGCGTTCAGTTCGACGACAGCCTGATCCTGGTGTCCGGCGCCGACGAGGAGCATGGCGGACGCTACGGCTTCGGCTGGCTCGCCGAGCACCACCCCGAGAAGATTTACGCTCCCTACGCGGTCAACGAGGGCGGCGGCACGCCCATAGAGGCCGCGGGCAACCTGACCTACGTGCTCGGCGTGGGCGAAAAGGGCCGCCTGCAGGTCGAGATCGACGTGAAGGGCGTCAGCTCACACGCCTCCGTGCCGTGGCAGGGCACAAACGCGCTGTACCGGCTGGGCCAGGTGCTCTCACGCATCGAGTCGTACGAGCCGCAGCGCGACACCTCCACGGTGCTGTTCGACCACCTGTCCACGTTCGCGATCGAGCACAAGCCCTCGCCCCAGAACGTGGACGAGATTATCGCGGACGTTCAGGACGACAACCCGCGGTTCGCTTCCATGCTGCGCGCGCTTTCCCGGATGACGCTCACGCCCACCATGATAAGGGGCGGCATCAAGTCCAACAGCGTGCCCGAGTCGATCAGGCTCACCTGCGACGTGAGGACGCTGCCCCACCAAGACGACGCCTACCTGCGCCAGGAACTGGACACCATCCTGAGCGGCATACCCGGCGTGTCCTACGAGATCGATTACATGGCGGTGCCCAACTCGTCGCCGTTCGAGTCCGATCTGGCCGCGGGCATACAGGAGGCGACGGCGCTGGCGCTTGAGCGCTCCGACATCCAGTGGGTGCCGGCCATCAGCAACGGCTTCACCGACTCGCGCTTCACGCGGCCGCTGGGCGTCACCACCTACGGCTTTTCCGGCTCGCACCCGGACGACGACCCGATGCTGAGCATGGCCCACGGCACGGACGAGTCGGTGGGCGTAAAGAGCCTCGTCAGCGGCGCCAAGATCATGATCGCGCTTGCGTACAACATGCTGGGCGGCCGGTAGGGGCGGCCCCGAACGCCGCGAATTGCGAGGCGTGCGGCCAGGGCCGACCTAGCCTTCCAGCAGGCCGCCGCTCGCGAGCACCTTCCAGAAGGTCTCGTCGGCGATGGCGATTATCTCGCCGGCGAGGCTCCGCGTGACGTTCAGTCCTTCTGCCGAGTGTGCGCCCGCGATGTGAGCAATCTGCTCGGGCAGGCCGGCGGTGAGCGCCACGTACACGCCGAACACCGGGTGGCGAATTGACGGCGCTCCGGTGATGCGGTGGTCGCTCCATCTGGCGATGTTTTCGGGGTCGTACTCCCATGTCTTGCCCAGGTCGTGGCACAGGCCCCCGGCTATAACCTCGTCCAGGTCCACCCTGAAGTGACCCACCTCGTCTGTGAGCCCCTGCGCTATGGACACCCCTATGCGGGCCACTCCGTTGAGATGGGCCTCCTGGCCGCGTCCCTTCAGCTCCGGCCCTCCCGGGCCGCCGGAGCACGGTATGTCGTTTATCCTGTCGAAGCCGCTCGACGAGAGAGACATCGCCCAGGCGTCATAGACGAGCTCGCGCAACTCAGCGTCCTTGATGGCCTTCGCGTACGGCAGGTCTTCGATGACGCCCAGCCGCTGAGTGCTGTCGATTGTGAGTTTCATTGTTTCCTCCTCGCGGGTGAACTGTTGGTCAAACCGCTCACGGCCCGGCCGCGCTGCCAGGGCGACCACACGCGGCCGCGGCGGCGCACCTCGTCCCAGTCGAGCGTGGCGCCAAGGCCCGGGCCTTCGGGCAGGACGAGCCGCCCGCGCTCGATGCGCTCCGGGGGGCTCAGCGCCCTCGGCCGCCAGTCGGCCTCGTGGGCGGCGTACTCCAGCGGCGTGCCGACCTCGCCGTCGCCTGCGATGGCCGCCGTGACGTGCGCGCCGGCGAGCTGCGCCACCGGCCCCGACGGGCTGTGCAGCGACACGCGCCCGCCGGCCTCAATCACTTGCCGGCCCGCCGCGTGCGCCGCCGCGACGCCTCCGCAGTACTTCACGTCCGGCATCGCCACGTCCACCGCTCCACTTCCCACCAGGTCCAGGAAGAAGCTCTCGCCGTAGCCGCTTTCCCCACCGGCGACGGGCATTGGCACGGCGCGGGCAATCCTAGCCAGTGCGTCGGCATGCCGCGTCGGCTCGACGGGCTCCTCGAACCATCCGACCTCCAGCGCGGCCAGTTGCTCGGCGACGATTGGCGCGGTGTGCTCCTCGAAGCGGCTGTGGCAGTCTACCAGCACCGTCACGCCCGGGCCGACGGCGGACCGCACGGCGGCCACGCGCTCCAGACCGGGCCGCGCCAGCTCCAGAATGCGGTCGGGTGACGACGGAGGGGATACCTCGTCGAATGGGGCGCACTTCACGGTGTCGAATCCCTCGCGGACCGCCGTCTCCGCCGCCGCGGCGAATTCGGCCGGTCGGCGCGCCGACCCCAGCAGCCCGCGGTTGACGTTGGCGTAGAGCGGGACGCTGGCCGCGTACTCGCCGCCTCCGAGCTCGCGGCGCAGGCTCACGCCGTTTCTGACGGCGCGGCATAGGACGATTGCCGACCGCAGAGCGCTGACGGCGGCCGCGAGCGCGCGGTCTTCCGCTATCAGGCCGGTGTCCAGGCCGAGCGCGGCGTCCGGCGTCGTCTCGTCGACGTCGTCTCGGTCGGCGAGCGCGGACACCAGCTCCGCGAGCAGGGAGGCGGCGCGGGCCGTCTCGGCGCCGCAGGTGAGCTCGACTACCGCCGTAGCGCCGTCGGCGTCACGGAGCTCGGCGAACGTCCACTCCGAGTGTGGTGTCGCCGCAACCGCGGCGAATGTGAGGCTTTCGAACATCGGCAGTCCTGCTGTTGTCGCCCTGATCATGGTAATCAGTTGCGCCGCGCGAACGGTGGGCGGCCCGGAGGCGAGTATAGCACGGGCTGCGGACCCGATTCAGATTTCCGGCATCGCAACTCCGGTACTCCCGCTCCGCGCCCGTTCGGCAAGCTCAGGACATGCTTCCACTGGAGAAATTTCGCGGGGGGGGGCGAAATCTGTTAGTTTCTGCGACATTCTGCGCAATCCCTAGCTGGGAGTTTCGGTTGTCGTGCGCAATTCTGTAACGCCAGAGTGGGCAGTTCGGGGCATAAGTGTCGCGCCGCGTGGCAGAACAGGACAGGGGGCGGAGCGGGGTCGACCAGCCATGTTTTCGCTGCCACAGGGCGCCCACAAGGGATGCCCCTAGCTGCCATAGGGCGCCCACAAGGGACGCCCCTAGCTGCCATAGGGCGCCCACAAGGGATGCCCCTAGCTGCCATAGGGCACCCACAAGGGATGCCCCTAGCTGCCATAGGGCGCCCACAAGGGATGCCCCAAGCTGCCATAGGGCGCCCACAAGGGATGCCCCTAGCTGTCATAGGGCGCCCACAAGGGACGCCCCTACAGGATGCCTGGGGCCTTAATGGTCTGCGGGCCGCGGGGTCTGTCCCTCGCTTGGACGAGGGTAGCACGTATGTGCGTATATTTCAATAGCGCTGGCGAAAATGCGGGATTGGGGCGAATTCGTGGGAAGAAATGGCGCAGATTGGGGGCAGAGACGGGACGTGCGTGGGACGTGTGTGGGTCAGGGTCGGGACACGGGTGGGGCGTGGGAGTGACGGTTTTTCGGGTACTCAGGCGCGATTGGGCCGGGTAAGGGCGAGGGAGGCGGTCTTTGGCACACCTGGCAATCCGATACAGGTTCGGGGCCCGCGCGCCGGTTGGCATGGCGTTCGGGCGGGTGGTACACTCCAGCAGCCGCATGAGATTCGATGGAGGGACCGTTTGGACGGTTTGATAGTTCACGAGACTCCCCCGGGGCCGCTGCGCGTGATGGTGGCGGCGTTCGCGGGATGGCCGGACGCCGCCGAGGCGGCGACGCGCGGGCTTCGCTACCTGGTGCGAAAGCTGGGCGCGAGGAAGTTCGCCGAGATCGATCCCGAAGAGTTCTACGACTTCACGCTGACAAGGCCCAGGACGCGCGTCAACCGCCGCGGTGAGCGCACAATCCGCTGGCCCCGCAACGACTTCTACCACGCGGACTCCGGTGGCGACAGCGGCGGGTTGCTCTTGTACGTCGGCACCGAGCCAAACCTGCGCTGGCGCCGCTTTTCCGGCATTCTCACCGGCGTCGCCAGGCAGCACGGCGTGGAGCTGGTGGTGACGCTGGGGGCGCTTCTGGACGCGGTGCCCCACACCAGGCCGCCGCGCGTGTCGGGCAGGGCGAGCCTGCCGGGCCTCACCCAGAAGGCAGAGTGGCTGGGCATAAGAAACTCGTCTTACCAGGGGCCCACCGGCATTCACACGGCGTTTCTGGCCGGCTGCGAGGCGAGCGAGCTGCCTCACGCGAGCATCTGGGGCCACGTGCCGCACTACGCGAACCGGTCGCCCAACCCCATACTGAGCCACTCGCTGCTGGTCAAGCTGCACAGTCTCGTGAGCTTCGATGCCGATCTCGAGGAGATACGAGAGGCCGGCGAGAAGTTCGGGACCGAGCTTTCGCGGGTGGTCGAGAAAGACAACGACCTTGCCCCCTACGTGCGCCGGTTGGAGCGGCGATACGACGCCGCGCACGCCGAGGAGGAGGAACTACCCAGCCCAGACGTGCTCGTGGAGGACCTGGAGGAGTTTCTGAAGAGCCAGCGGGACGCCCGCGACGGCGGCGAGGCCGGCTAGCGGCGATGGAACACGCCGTGAAGGACAAGTACATCTCGGCCAACGGGCTGCGCCTGCACTACCGTGACTGGGGCGGCAGCGGCCAGCCGGTGGTTCTGCTGCACGGCCTGGCGTCGACGTGCCGCATTTGGGACCTGGTGGCGCCCATCCTCGCCGAGAACTTTTGCGTCGTCGCCGTCGACCAGCGCGGCCACGGCCTGACCGACAAGCCCGACCACGGGTACGACTTCGCCACGGTCTGCGGGGACCTGCGTGAGTTCGTGCGCGAGATGGGAATGGAGCAGCCCCTGGTGGTGGGCCACTCCTGGGGCGGCAGCGTGGCGCTGGAGTTCGCGGTGCGCTACCCGGAGTTGCCGACGGGGCTGTGCTGGGTGGACGGCGGGATGATAGAGATTTCGGGCAGGCCCGGCGCGACCCTGGACGATGCCAAGCGAGAGATGGCGCCGCCGTCGTTCGAGGGAATGACGCCGGACCGGCTTCTGGAGCGCGCCCGCACGCGCCGCTGGCTCGGCGCGATGAACGAGCAACTCGAGGGTACGCTGCTCGCCAACTTCCGCGTTCTGGATGACGGCACCATACGGGCGAGGCTGAGCCGCGAAAACCACATGCGAATAATCGAGGCGCTGTGGGAGCATAGGCCGTCCGAGCTTTACGCCCGCGTCCGGCAGCCCGTGCTCATCATGCCGGCGCGACGCGCGGGAGAGCAGTCGCCCGCGGCGCGCCGGTTCCGGCGGGAGGAGTCGGTGGAGAGGGCTGCCGCGCTGGTGCCCACCAGTAAGATAGTGTGGCTCGAAGACAGCATCCACGACGTGCCGCTGCAGCGCCCGGAGCTGGTGGCGGGTGTAATCGCACAGCAATACGAGGAAGGCTTCTTCGGGTAGCGCCCGGAATCTCCGCTCCCCACTGCTTTCCCTTCGATGGGCTGACAAGGGTGTGTTTTGAGAGTGGCGACGGCCGTTTCGCTTTCGACACCCCCATCCTAACCTTCCTCCTGCGAGGGGGAAGGGACTCATGGGAAGGCTCATTCCCGATTCCTGCCCCACGCTAGGCCGCCTCGGGCATCTCCAGGAAGTAGTAGGGGATGTGCCAGGTGCCGCCGTGGTCCAGGTCCACGATGGCCTTGCGCCGGAGCGCCTGCTTGACAACGCCGCGCGAGAGAAAGCGCGGGCCGCCGCTCACTTTGCCCACGTACCGGACTTTCTGGCCGGGCGCCACGCTGCCGCAGTGCAGCGCCGCAGGTTGTCGGTCGGCGACGGCCAAGCCGGGAAGGGGCAGTTGCGGGGATGCCGTTTCGTGACTTTTGGTGACCATGCCGAGCTCCTTTCCGAGGCTGTGCTGTTCAATGGTCTGCTCGTCTATAGAACATAATAGAACAGTACGTGTGTTCTTGTCAAGCTTTTGGCCAGTTTCGGCGGAAGCGTTTAGACACGGGTATGCGGTGAGCAGGTGGGGCAGTCGAGGCTGTATAATTGAAGACCGCCAGCGTAAGCCGACAGATGCGGCCGCACCGCCGCGCTACACCTGGGTAGGAGAACAGCCACTATCAGAGACACCGAGCCGCCGCCGGGATCTTCGCTGAGCGAGGAGGACTCTCGCACCGCAACGGCGCCACGGCTGGCCAGACGCGTGCTGTCCCGTTGGCCGGTGTTCGAGTCGTTCCAGTATGTCGACTTCCGCTGGATGTTCATCGGCTCGCTCGCCTCCTACATGGCCATGAACATGCAGATGATCACGCGGGGCTGGCTGGTGCTGGAGCTGGCCGACGACTCGCCGCTCGCCCTCGCGATGGTCATGTCGTCGTTCTCGCTGCCTGTCACCGTCGTGGCCATCATCGGCGGCGCGCTCGCGGACCGCATTCCGCGCAGGCGTATGGTCATCCTCAGCCAGGGCGGCAACATCCTGGTCACGGCGCTAGTCGCCACCCTCGACGTGACCAACGTAATCACCTTCGGGATGCTGCTCGGGATCGGTGTGGTGAACGGCTCGCTCATGGCGCTCAACATGCCCAGCCGCCAGGCGATACTGTCGGACATCGTGCCTGAGCGCACGCTGATGAACGCCATATCGCTGACCAACTCGGCCATGAACGCGACGCGCATCGCGGGGCCGGCCGTGGCGGGCGTTCTCATAATCTTCATAGGCACGCACGGAGTTTTCTATCTCATCTCCGGGACGTACGCTCTTGCCGTACTGTCGGTGGTGATGATTCGCGCCGGCCAGACTGCAGCGTCGCGATCCCGCAGGGGACTTTCGAGCGACATCGGCGAGGGCATGAGGTACGTCCGCTCGAACCCGCCGATTCTGGGCGTTAACATGCTGATGCTGATTAGCTCGCTGTTCGGCTTCGCCTACTTCGCACTGATGCCCGCCTGGGGCCGGGAGGCGCTGGACGTCGGTTCAGACGACCTGGGCTTTCTGCTGATGGTTATGGGTATTGGCGCGCTGGTTGGCACGCTCGCGCTCGCCGCGATGGGCAACGTCGGCAAGCGCGGGCTGATGCTGCTGGCGAACTGCGCAGGCTGGGCCGTGGGGTTGATGGCCTTCTCCCAGATGACCTCTTTCTGGGCCGCCGTGCCGCTGCTGCTGTTTACCGGACTGGTAAGCTCGCTGGTAATGTCCCTTGCCATGACCCTCGTACAGGTGTACGCGTCGCCGGAAATGCGCGGCAGGGTGATGAGCCTGGGCATGATGACGTTCGGCATCCAGCCCCTGAGCTCCATCCCGCTGGGCTTCCTGGCCGTGAACATCGGCACGCCCAACGCCCTCTTCGTAACCGGCGTGCTGCTGCTGGTCGGGACGGTGGCGCTGGTGATCGCGTATCCCGGCTTCCGCCGCGTGGACTAGCGGCGACGCTCGGAGGGATACGGCGTGGCCGCTAGCGGCGCCTGGAGCGGCTTCGCAGCGCCATCAGCGCCAGTGTGTAGCTCAGGGCGCCCACGCCGGCTATCGCACTGAAGCCCTTCAGCAGCGACTCGGTGTCCCAACCTACCGTTATCAGAGAGCGCAGCCCGTCCAGCAGGTAGGTTACGGGGTTGTACACCGCCACCGTCGCCAGCCAGCCCGTCAGCGCCTCCATCGGCACAAACACGGTGGTCAGGAACATGAACGGAAAGAACAACAGAAAGCTGCTGTTGACCGCGACGGGGTTGCCCGTCTTCAGCGCTATGGCGTAGGGGAGGCCGGCGAAGGCCAGGCCCCAGGCGCCTCCCATCAAGACGAACACCAGCAGTCCGACCGGGCCCGACTCGAAACGTACGCCAACGACGAGTCCCAGAATGATGACGGGCACGGTAAGCGCCACAACCAGCGCGAAGTCGGCCACGGTGAAACCTATCAGCATGCCCAGCCGGTTGACGGGCGTGAGCGAGAGCTTGTCGAAGTAGCCGCTCTGGATGTCTGTGACCACGGTTATGGCCCGTGATATGCCGGTTACGGCAAAGAGAATAGCGACGGGCAACTGGAACGCCTTGTAGTCCACCTGCATGAACCGCTCGGTCTGGTCCTGGAGCGCGCCCACGTTCACGACGAAGAAGAACACGGGGATGACGAGGGCCGGAATCACGCCCTCGACGTCGCGCGGGATGGAGCGCAGCGCGCGCTCGGCCACACTCGCGACGTCCCGCAGAAAGTTCGAACGCCTGGCCCTTATGTGTGTAGAAGCGATGGTCGTCATAGCTCGTTCTCTCCAACGTCCTGCGGGGCATCCTCCTGCAGGCGGGCGCCCGTAACCTGTAGAAACACGTCGTCCAGCGTGGGAGTGCGCAGCGTAAGCTCCCGCACGTTCACGCCGCCCTCGTTCAGCGCGAGCGCCACCGCGCTGACGAGCGACGCGCCGTTCGCCACGCTGATTGACAGTTCGGATTCGTAGGCGTCAACCTGCTGCACGCCGTCGATGGCGTTCAGGCGTTCGATTGCCGCGTCCGCGCTGCCGTCCACGCGCGCCACGATGACGTCCAGCCCCACCGAGCGTTTCAGTTCGGCCGGCGTGCCCTCGGCCACCAGCTCGCCTTCGTTGATGATTCCCACCCTGTGGGCCAGCGCGTCGGCCTCCTCCAGGTACTGCGTGGTGAGGAAGATGGTTACTCCGAGCTGCCGGTTGATGCGCCGGACTTCGTCCCAGACTCGATTGCGGCTTATTGGATCGAGCCCTGTGGTCGGCTCGTCCAGGAACAGCACCTCCGGGTTGTGCACCAGCGCCGCCGCCAAATCCAGCCTGCGCTTCATGCCGCCCGAGTAGGTGCCTATCAGGCGGTCGATGGCGTCGCCGATGTCGATGAGCACGGCCAGTTCCGAAATGCGCTGGTTTATCTCCCTTCCCCTCAGCCCGTACAGACGACCCTGAAGCCTCAGCAGCTCCCGACCCGTCTGCTTGTCGTCCAGGGCCGCGTCCTGCAGCGCCGCGCCGACGTGCAACCGCACCTGTTGCCCTTCGCGCGTAACGTCGAAGCCGGCGACGGTCGCGCCGCCGGACGTGGGCACGAGAAGCGTGGTCAGCATACGAACGACGGTTGTCTTGCCCGCGCCGTTCGGCCCCAGAAAGCCGTAGATTTCTCCCTTCGACAGCGTGAGGTCCACACCCTTCACCGCCTCCACGTCGCCGAACCGCTTCACCAATCCGGACGCGGAGACGGCGTACCCATTCGCGTCCGGATATCCGTCCAGTTGTTCCATGTTTTGAACACCTTCCTGGCGCGGGAGACACAGCTTGTCGCGCTCCCGCGTCGATTTGCGAGCGCATAGTATACGCCCGCCGCTGCGAGCCGGGTCAAGTCTCGCGCTTGACAGGAACCTGTTTCAGATTGCTAGGCGCTCCTACACCGTTGTCCCCGCAAAAGTGGGAAAGCGAATTCTGTTAGTTTCTGCTACATTCCGTGCGCCTCCTAGCTGAGACGGTCGCCGGTCCTTCGCGAATCTGTAATGCCCGGTGCGGGATATGTATGCACAAGTGTCGCGCCGCATGGCAGAGTAGGACAGGGGGCGGGTCGGTGGCCGGTGGTCGGAGGCCGGTTTTCGAGGCTCCTACGGATGCCATGGGGCATTGTCCCTGTTGGGGGTAGGGATTCCGGGCCGCGGGGTCTGTCCCTCGCCTGGGCGAGGGTAGCACGTATGTACGTATATTGCAAGAGGGGGTGGCGAGACTGCGGGATTGGGCCGGAACGGTGGGGAGAAACTGCGCAGACATGGGCCAGTGGTTGGGCGCCTGTCGGACGTTTGGATGGCAGGGCTAGAGCACGGGCGGCGCAGGAAAGTGACGGTTTTTTCGGGGTGCTGGGGAGCGAAAGGATCGGTTGTGGGCGAGGGGGTGGGGCCGGGGCGAACGTTGGGGAGTCAGCAGGGGGACATTGGCTCAACAACATAAATGCGAATAGCCGTTGGTTCAGAGTCGGGCGCCAGGGCGGGTTTTCGCGAGGGAGATGGTTTTGGGGGCGCCTGGTAATCTGAAACAGGCTCGCTTGACAGCGTGAACGCGGTTGGCCATCATGATAGCACAACGGTTCTACACTGCGAAAGAGGCGCCAATTGCACGGCAGAATCAGGGCAATCGAGCTTTGGCGAGATCACGGCCTGCGCGCGCCTGTCGACCTGCGGAGGCTGACCCGGGCGCTCGGACTTCGTGTCGTCGAGTTCCCCTTCAGGGGCAGGGTGAAAGAGGTGATCATAGACGGCGTGATTGGCGTTCGGCCCGGGCTTTCCCGCGCCGAGTTCCGCTGGCTGGTGGCGCACGCTACGGGTCACCACCTGCTCCACGTGGGCACGAGCTTCTACCTGGAGTCTTGGCAGTGGGTTAATCGCGCAAAGGCGGAGAGGCAGGCGGAGGAATTCGCGGCGTGTCTGCTCGGCGGACCGGAGGGTTGGCGCTTCAGCGCAGCGGAGCTGGCGATCCCCGAGGCCAAGCTCCCACTCGTCGCCGACCTGACCGCGGCCGCTATAAGCGAGTCCCTTCCCCCCTTGATGGGTGTACAGATGGGGGAAGGCTAGGATGGGGGTGACGAACCCGCCCGCCGGCTGCTCCGCACGTAGCGGGCGAAGTCCCGCACAGACTCCCATTCGTCGGCAGTCAGGTCGCTCACCTCGTGCAGCCGCGCAAGCTGCTCGTCTTCGAGCGGGCTCTCGTACTCCTCGGCTGTGATGTAACCTGCCTCGACGGCGAGCGTGCCGTACAGCATCCCCAGCGCCGCCGAAAGCGCCTTGAGCGTCCGAACCGTAGGCCGCACACGCCCTCTCTCCAGGTGTCCCACGTAGCCCTGGCTCATGCCCAGGGCACGCGACAACTGCCGCTGCGTCATGCCCCTGCCGCGCCGCGTCTCCCTCACCAGGTCGGCAAGCCCGCCGTATGTGCGCTCCCGGTCTGCCATGCTACTCCGTCCGCCAGGTCCCCGCCGGAGAGCGCCAGCTCGGCGCTCTGCTCAAAGATTCTATCCGACGCCCGCGCATGAACGCTATTGACACATATGTTCGGCGGTGCGTATAATGCCATTCGTCAGAGCGGGCGGGGCTCGCGGCGACACTTCTCAGGCTCAGAACCGCCCGGCGCGATCCGGGCGCGATTCGCCGGCAGCGGCGCGGAGGTTTGCAGGTGTTTCTACTCAGGAGATGTCCCAGGTGCGGCGGCGACGTCGACGCGACGGACACCATGGACGTCAGGTGCGTGCAGTGCGGCCACCGGCCTCCGGTGGACGCACTGGTGGGGGATCGGCTGCCCGGCAGGGGCTTCCTACCCCTGACGGGACTGGAGCTGTGGTGTCCGCGATGCGATTCCGACTTCGTCATCGCGCTCGAGAAGCTGCGCGAACGGGACAACACCGTCTACCGCTGCCGCAAGTGCGGGCACCTGTACAGCCCGCTCCTGCCGGAGGCCGGCAGCGCGCTCGCCTCGTAGCGGAAGCCCACCACGTCCCACGTCCCATGCTGGTATACTGTGCCCGTTATGGCCAGGGACGACTTCAACTTCAGCCACACGCTCAGGGTCCGGTGGGCCGAGTGCGACGTCCAGGGCGTGGTGTTCAATGCCGCCTACGCCAACTACGTCGAAATCGGACAGGTCGAGTACTTCCGGCATCTCGGCATCGCCATCTATGACCCGGCCATGCGCCGCCACCTCGACCTCGCCACAGTCAAGATGTCCCTCGAATTCTTCGCGCCCGCCCAGCTCGACGACGTGCTGCGCGTCTACTGGAAGATACAGCGAGTCGGCAACTCCAGCCTGACGGCCCTCTGCGAAATCTACCGCGGCCGCGCCGAGGAACCGCTCACGCGTGGCGAGTCCGTATATGTCAACTACGATGACGACACCCGCGTCTCCCGGCCGGTGCCAGACGACGTGCGCCGGCTGATCGACACCTTCGAGTCCACCGGCGTGGTCATCCCGCTCGCCGAGCTGCCCGGGCTCGCCGCCATCGGCTCCGGCGCGGGATAGCCGGACCGCCGGATATGTCGCTGTCCCCCGAAACACGCGACGCCCTCGACAGCCTCGCCCTGTCCGAGCGGGAGTACGAGGCGATAGTCGAGCGCCTCGGGCGCGTTCCCAACGAGCTGGAGCTGGGGCTGTTCGGCTCGCTGTGGAGCGAGCACTGCGGCTACAAGCACTCCAAGCCGCTGCTGCGGCTGCTGCCCGGCGACGGCCCGCGCGTGCTGGTGGGCGCCGGCAGCGAGAACGCGGGCGCAGTGGACATCGGCGACGGGATCGCGGTGGTGTTCAAGATCGAGTCCCACAACCACCCGTCGGCAATCGAGCCGTACCAGGGCGCGGCCACCGGCGTTGGCGGCATCGTTCGCGACATCTTCGCCATGGGCGCGCGGCCCATCGCGCTGCTCAACTCGCTGCGCTTCGGCGACCTGACCGAGCCGCGCAACCGCTACCTGCTCGAGGGCGTGGTGTCCGGCATCTCGGGCTACGGCAACTGCATCGGCATTCCCGACGTGGGCGGCGAGATAGGCTTCGGTTCCACCTACTCCGGCAACCCGCTCGTCAACGCCATGTGCGTCGGCATTCTGGACAAGCGCAGCCTGGTGAGCGCCGCCGCCGACGCGCCGGGCAGCTCGCTGATGCTGGTGGGCGCGCGCACCGGACGCGACGGCATCCACGGCGCGTCCGGGCTGGCGTCCCGGTCGTTCGAGGAGGACAGGGAGCTTAGGCCGACGGTGCAGGTGGGCAACCCCTTCATGGAGAAGTCGCTCATCGAGGCTTGCCTGGAGCTTGCCGCCACCGACCACTACGTGGGTATGCAGGACCTGGGCGCCGCCGGGCTGACCAGCGCGAGCGTCGAGGCCGCGGCCAAGGGCGGCGCCGGCATCGACCTGGACGTGTCCCGCGTGCCCCGACGCGACGCCGGCATGGCCCCCTACGAGGTCATGCTGTCCGAGTCCCAGGAGCGGATGCTCGTCATCGCCCGCAGCGGCCGCGAGGAGCAGGTGAAGGCCATATTCGACAAGTGGGACCTGGAGTGCAGCGTCATCGGCGCCGTTACCGCCGACGGCATCGCGCGCGTCCGGGACGGCGACCGCGTGGAGGGCGAGGCGCCGGTCCGGCTGCTCACGGACCCGCCGCTGTACCGGCTGCAGGGCGAGAGGCCGGGATGGCTCGACGCCGCGCAGGGCCACGACCTGTCCGGCCTGCCGCTGCCCGACGGCGGCGCGGTCGACGCGCTGCTCAGTCTGCTGGCATCGCCCAATATAGCGAGCAAGCGCTGGGTGTACCGCCAGTACGACCACCAGGTGCAGACCAACACCGTCCAGCCGCCGGGCGCGGACGCCGCGGTGATCCGCATCCGGGGCACGCGGCGCGCCATCGCGCTGTCTACCGACGGCAACGGGCGCTACTGCTACCTGGACCCCTACGCCGGCGGGCAGATAGCGGTGGCGGAGGCGTGCCGGAACGTCTCGTGCGCCGGCGCGGAGCCTATCGCGCTCACCGACTGTCTCAACTTCGGCAACCCCGAAAAGCCGGAGACCTACTACCAGCTCGAGCGGTGCATCGAGGGCATGGCCGCCGCCAGCCGCGCGCTGGGCGCGCCGGTGGTGAGCGGCAACGTGAGCCTGTACAACGAGACGATGGGGCAGGACATCTGGCCCACGCCGATAATCGGCGCGCTGGGCCTGTTGGACGACGTGAACCGGAACGCGGGCATCGCGTTCGCGGGGCCGGACCGGCTGGTGGCGCTGCTGGGCGCGGACGAGGCGCGCGGCGACCCCAACGACCTGGCAGGCAGCGAGTACCTGCACGTCGTCCACGGCCTCACCGCCGGCCGGCCTCGCATCGACCTGGACCTGGAGGTCGTGGTCCAGCGCGCCTGCCGCCGGCTGGTGCGCGAGGGCGTCGTCGAGTCCGCTCACGACTGCTCGGACGGCGGCCTCGCAGTCGCGCTGGCCGAGTGCAGCATCGCGGGCGGCGTCGGATTCCGCGGCGAGTTCGCGGTGCCGGAGCGGTGGGACGCGGTGCTGTTCGGCGAGCGGCAGTCTCGCATCGTGGTTTCGCTGCCCGCCGAGCGCGAGCCGGAGCTGCGCCGCATCTGCGCCGAGGAGGGGCGCGCCGTGGGTGTCGCTGGGGCGCACGGGGGGCGACGCGCTGGCGCTCCGATCGGTCCCTTCAACCTCGACGGGGGAAGGCCAGGAAGGGAGCACCGCCGCCGCAGCGCTCGACTTGCCCGTCGCCAGCCTCGCGGAGGTGTGGGGCAACGCGTTGGAGCGGGCGCTGGCGGGGCCGTAGGAAGAGTCCCTTCCCCCTCACGCAGAGGTGGCAGGGGTAGGTATCGGGAGTGAGCCTTCCAATAGTCCCTTCCCCCTGGCAGGGGGAAGGCTAGGTTGGGGGTGACGACTGGAGGCAAGCCCCGCCATCTCCCACCTCCCATCTCCCCACCCGCGCAATTGCCCTCGGTAGCGGCGAGTCTCCGACCCGACCACGGCACATGTCATTCCGAGCGTAGCCGAGGAATCTAAAGCCTTCGCTCACCCACACGGCAGCGCCATTCTCCCAACCCGCCCTCCGCGAAGAACGTCACCCCACTCCCGCCATCCCGTCATGAGCAAATGTTCTGTCGGATATTGTACAATCGTGAAACCACCGACAACTCCCGTGAGGTCGCCCCTTGCCGTACCAGACAGAGCCAATCGTCAACGTTGCCCTCGGCGGTCTGCTCCAGGGGATGCTGTCCCGGAGCACGGTACTCTCTGAGCACACACAAGCCATCGCGGGCCATGCCGGGTTGCGCCCAGTTGACTGCCATCCCCCCTTCCAATACTCTGATGCAGCATCAGGATGTTGCTAGGACTAACAAAATGGTCCATTCTCAGTACACCACCGACAACGGCGCTGAAGCGAAACTCCTCCACGAGGCGCCGCCGGACGACGCCCACCAGATGTACCTGCCCCTACATTCAGCGGCGGGTAACAATGCGCGCCCTGGTGTCTCTTCCAATGGCGGGCCGCTCCGATTCCTGGATTTTTTCGCCGGCGCAGGGCTGGTTCGACTAGGTCTAGAACCCGAATGGGCCTGCGTGTGGGCCAACGACATCGACCCCCGAAAGCAGGATGTGTACGAAGAATGGTTCGGCCGCGGTGAGTTCGTTCTGGGCGACATCGCGGATATGGCAGTTGAGGCACTCCCATCGGGTGTCGACATGGCTTGGGCGTCGTTCCCCTGCCAAGATCTGTCGCTGGCGGGTCGAAGACAGGGCATGAGCGCCGAACGCAGCGGCACGTTTTGGGAGTTCCGGCGGCTCATGGACAGTCTATCGCGCCGGGGAGAACGTCCTCCCATCGTGGTTATCGAGAACGTTGTGGGCTTGCTGTACGGTGAGGCCTTTTCCGCAGTGTGCGAAGCGCTCGTCGACTTGGGAATGCAGTTTGGGCCGCTGGTGATGGACGCGCGTCGATTCCTTCCCCAGTCTCGGCCTCGCGTGTTCGTAGTCGCCGTTGACGCTCAAGTGGATTGTTCTCCGTTCGCCCAAGAGGAAAACCGCGACGCCTATCCTTGGTTCACCAAAGCCGTCAAGAAGGCCTACGACCAGATGGCGCCGCCTGTCCGCGACTACTGGCGCTGGTGGACGTTGCCTGAACCCCTTATGACGGTCGGTCCCGTGGAAGAACTCATGGAAGCGTCGCCCACAGGGGTTGAGTGGCATGAACCGGGCGAAACTGAGCGCCTGCTGGACA